>OZ257142.1:0-4152500 GCA_965279035.1 Bacteroidia bacterium
AAATGATTGAAGGCTGCAATTTTGCAGATCGTATTTATGTGCATACAAGTAGTAAAAGCGCGTTAGAATTTCTCGCGAATTTCGAACGGGCACATCTTCCCGAAGATCTCATTCCTGAAATTATTTTCCTCGATATCAACATGCCCATTATGGATGGGTTTCAGTTTGCCGAAGAATTTGGAAAATCTTGTCCGAAGATTTACGATAAAATCAAAATCGTATTTCTCACCAGCTCACTCAATCCGGTAGATCAAAAAAGAGCGATGTCGGTTCGTGGAGTTTATTCCTTTTTGAATAAGCCACTAGGAAAAGATCATCTCGATAAATTGTAATGCCCTCTGTTCTGCTAATGCGGAGCACCTCTATATATTAGCCCAAAAGCAATTTGTTTTCGGGCTTTCTTTTTTCCAAAATAGGACATAAAAAAACCCAGATACCGAAGCAGATGGGTTTAGATTTTTATTGAATCATCTTAGCGTTTCACTACTTGACTCAATGCTTTTATAAAGCCTTCATCAATCTTAATGTATTCCAACATCCGATTGGATTTTTGGTTGAGTAATTCAAATTTCGAAAAGAGCTGACCAATTTTTTGGTCTACTTGACGAGCCGAAGAACTCATTTGTAATGATAAGATTTTGTAGAAAATAAGGGCATTTTCATATCCCATTTCATCATCAATCTCGCGGATTTTACGCGTTACGCTCCGTAGCAAACTCGTTGCAGGATCGTATTTATTGATCATGGAATAATTCAAGGCCAATAACAACTTCACTTCAATTTCGGAATGTGGATAATTTTTGAAACTGATGTCGTTGATGAGATTATTTAATATGTGAACGGCTTCCTGATATTTCTTCGCATAAAAGGCACTGGTGGCCATGTATTTCGAATAGTTGATATAATTCGGAATGTCGTTTTTATCGGGTTCGTAATTCGGAAGTAGCTTTTGATTTTGCTCGTACAGTTCGGTTTCAATACCTAATTCAACATATCGCTCAATTTTAGAGATAAGGAATTTGGTGGTGAAACAACAGTGATTAAACAAAAGGAATGAAGTCAGTTTTTTATCTACTTCCTCAAAATACTTAGATTCCTTCTTCGGCAAGTTGAGCTTATGATAATATTCAAAAGCTAGATTATTGAAAACCAATTGAAGATGCTGATAATTCGTGTCCTTACTGTATGTTGTAAAGATCTTCTCCATTTTAGCTAGTAGATCTTCAACCGGCTCATCGTCTTTTAAAGCATCTGCATTAGGTACATACAAAGCAAATGTAACATCAACAATGGCCTTATAAACTTGTAAGTGATGCGATTCGTAGAGATTGCAAATGTGCGCCATCTCTTGCTTGATCAAGGATAGATAATCTACTTGTGGTTTGTTGCGTGATGTGTAATAATCACCCACGGTACGCATGAACGTGTTAAGCAAATCTTCTGCTTTATCAAGCGCAATGGTATATGCAAGGTGTTTATTGTAAAGTTGAGTGTATTCGTAATACTTTGGCGAGTTTACGTGTAACTTCTTTAAAGCACTATACACACTCGACAACTCATAAGGCATGTCGTAATTCTGAAGTTCAGATTCTAACTTCGATAAAATGGCAATGGCTGTATCGCGATGTGTATCGTAAATAAGCGTTGGAATATTGGCCACTTTACGTAACAAGTCGATGATTGGAGTCGACATGTTATTGGTTAGAAAATCCTGAATCTTATCAAATAAACGCGACTTCAACGTATAGTAAGCGCTAGTGTTAACGCTTAGCATTTCTTGAATTTCTTCGTCGTTGTATTTATTCTCCCGATATAACTTCAGGAGTCTAAGATACTTGTCTGCCTTGGTTTCAATAAACTGTTGACACAGGTCATTGTACTCTTCTTCCTTGAGCTGCAGGACAATGCTCTTAAACTTGATCATGCTCCCTTTTTGCCGACAATATATGTGATTTTTTCAATTACATATTCGATGTCGCTCAATTTTCATCAACAGTACTAAGAACATTTCCTTGCACTTGTTGGATGATTTCCCAGCTACCATCCTCATTCTGTTTCTCTATCACATAAAATCCAACTCCATTATCACCCCAACCGATGTAAGGAGTCCAATCAAGTTTGATAAAAATATCTCCTGCTGGCTCTGCTTTTAACACCACATTATCGCTGAATTCACCATAACGTCCTTCCAATCCACAGGTATTTGTTGCCATTATTTTGTAATAATACTTCACATGATCCACATCAACCGCTTCATCGATATAATAAGTTTGCTCATTACTTACTGTTTCAATCAAGACAAAGTTGCTATTATCAGTCGAACGGAAAACCTTATATCCATTCACACGCTGTGGTTGAATCGTTGGGCGACTCCATTCGGTTAGAATAAATTGATTTTGTACAACCGTCGATCGAGATGCATTCACTTGTTGATCTACAAACAAATTGGCAATTGGATCACTTAAGTCAAAGTCACTATCCGATTCAACGTGAGTTTGTCCATTTAATGCTTCTGCTTTAACTGAATACCGATATTTTACAGGACAAAATACAGATTGATCGTTATAGGTTGTTACATCACCGGGAACTGTTCCAAGATCAACAGTAATATTCACACTTTCTTCAGTTCGGAAAATCCGATAGGTTGATGGGATTTTACCAATGTATGGTGTCCAATTCACGTCAATGGTATTATCCATTCGAGTAATGGCTTCCACATTAATTGAACAATGCTCTATTAAACTATCCGATAGTACAGAATATCCGCAACGATCGACTGTTTCGAGTCTGTAGCAATACACATTGTCGAAAGTATTGAGCCCATTATCATTATATGTGATTGTATGTGGATCGGTAATTTGAGCTTTCAGTTCGAAGATGCCTGTTTGAAGATTTTTTCGGTACAGGTTATAGCTTCCAAAATCTACTGCAATTGATTCTTCCCATTCGATGCTCACAGTTGATGGATCGACTACCGTAACACGCATAATTGGTGTTATTGGAGCGGGTAAGGTATCAAAAACTTGAATTAAAGATGGAACTGAAATCGTATCAGAACAACCGTGAATGCTAGTTACAGCTAAATCAACAGTGTAAAAACCAGGATTATAATATACTTGAGTTGGATTTTCGGCCGATGAAGTTGATCCATTTCCAAAAGTCCAAGAATAAACTGGACTATCGAGTTGATACGACGTGTTTTCAAAACTCACCGATAATGGTGTACAACCTTCGGTTTGATTGATTGTAAAACCTGCAATTGGATTTTGATATGCTTCTACGTTATTTACAAATGCTGTGTCTTTACATCCAAACTCATTGGAAACAATCAATTTGATATCATAAACACCAGCATTGATGAAACTAAAAGCAGGCTCAAAATCAGTACTTGTTGAAATTCCTCCAAAGTCCCATGAATACAAAGTGCCACCTGTTGACTGATTATCAATTCCTAAAACTAAAGGAGCACATGAACTTGAATCGCTTAGTGTAAACTGAGCAACTGGGAAAGGATGAATTCCAAGTGGAACAGTCATACTATAGAATGCGCTACAACCTAAAGTATCTTGGGAGAAAAGGGTGACTACATAATTACCCACTTCGTTGTATATGAATGATGGGTTTTGTTCATGGCTCACGGTTCCTTCTCCAAAATTCCATTCCCATTCAACAGCACCATGGGAGAGGTCGGTAAATTGAACAGAATTACCAACACAAGAGGAAAGTGAAGAAGCACTAAATGAAGTTGCTGGACCAAGCACAGTAACATATTGCAATCGCATTAAAGTATCAGAGCAACCATTTGCATCTGTAACAGTGAGTTCGATATCATAAACTCCTGGAGAATCATATAGTTTGGTTGGATTATCAATGGTGGCATTGGTTCCATCACCAAAATCCCAGAACCAAGAAACCGCATTTGAAGAACTATCTACAAATTCTACAACCGAAGGTGCACAATTGGCTGGAGTTGGTGAAACAAAGTTTGCTTGAGGTCCAATAACATGGATTGGAACTACTAAATGAGCAGTGTCTCTACAATTTGCTGATGAAGTAACAACTACATACGCATCAAAAACTCCATTTTGAGTATATACGTGACTCGGGTTTGCGAGTGATGATGTGCCTCCATCCCCAAAATGCCATTGCCAATCAACATTGCCATCCATAGATGCGCTAAACTGCACTGGAAGCGGATTGCATTGTCCAACATAAGCTGCAGAAGCAGAAGCTTGAAAACGTGCTGGTCCTACTTTAGTAATACTCGAAGTACAACCAAATGCAGTAACAATCGATAGTGTTACAGAATCTGTTGGTATACTGTTATAAGTAATGAGTGGGTTTTGTTCTGTTGATGTAATACCGTTTCCAAAATCCCATAACCAAGAAGTAGCTCCTTCACTTAAATCGTGGTATTGAACAGTGTATGGAACACATAATCCTGATTGAGTAAAATCGAAGTTTGCAGTTGCTCCATGCACCGTAATAACTTGTGGATAGGTGGAAGCAACAACACAATTAGTTAAACCCAAATCGTGAATTTCTTGTACAAATCCATAAACTCCTGGAGTTGTAAATGTTCGAGTAATTGGTCCTGAATAGGAAGATCCATTCCAAGTTCCCAACGAAAAACCTTGACCATCGATATACCAAGCAACAGAACCATTACTTGTATTTACCAATGTTGTAGTTAATGGTGCGCATCCTTCTGTAGGTCCACTGATGGTCCAACCATTATGAGGAGCAGCAGCATAAATAGTATGAGGTAAAGTATAGGAAACTTCACAACCCGAAGGATAAATTACGGTTAACTCAACTGTATAATATCCTGACTCGGTATAGTAATGACTAGGGTTTGCTTCGTTCGATGAAGTGCTATCACCAAATTCCCAATGAAAAGTAAATCCGGGGTTTGCTGATAAGCTATTTATAAAATTAACAGTGTCATTACAAATGGCATTGGGAAAATCGATGTTCGGTAATGGAGGACTCACTTGAACACTTTTCATTCTGGAAGAGTGACATCCAAGTGTATCAACCATTGTCATTAGAATGTTGTATGCTGAATTTGCATTTGCAAAATCATTACTCGCATTGATAGCATGTGAAATAAATCCATCACTAAAAGTCCAAGTAATTGTGTCGATGATTCCAGGATTTAAAGCAGCAACATCTACTTGAGTATGGTTACAAAAGGCTTGCTGACTTATGGTAAAATCGGGCGTTCCACCTCCTAGCAATATGGATTGATTGTATTGGATTGTTTGTAATCCGATATTGGTATTTGCTGTGTAAAAAACGGTGTATATACCGGGTGAGGTATATTGATGAATTGGGTTTTGTTCGGTTGAAGTTTCTCCATCACCAAAATTCCAACTTATCACGGTATGCGTTTCGTCTTGCTTAAAAAATCGGATGACCATAGGAGCACATCCTCTTAACGGTTCGAGCAAAGGTTCTCCTTCACTTGGGAATGAACCACTACTTGAAGTATCTTGATCGACCGCAACAGAATTTGCTTGGAACGGCGTTCCAGCTGATGATAAACTACAATCGGGTGTTTCGATTGAGAGAGTTACTACATAAGATCCATTTACTTGATAGGTATGTACAGGATTCTCTTCAGTGGATGTTGTTCCATCTCCAAAGTTCCAAGTCCAGCTTGTTGCAGCAGGATTTGTTGAATGGAATTGCACATCTTGAGGAAATACATTTCCAACATAGGTGCTTGTAAACGTAGCTTGACTTGTAGCGAAGTTCACTGAATTGAAACCTATATAGGAGAATACACAACCCGCAGCTGTCGTGGTGGTTAATCCCACATGGTGAACATTCGTATTGGGGAAAACGTGAACAGGAGTTTCTTCGGTTGAAGTTGTTCCATCACCGAAATCCCAAAGCCAAGAAACTGCATCACTCGTTGTATCAGTAAATGTTACCGGAAAAGGCGGACACATGCCGATTTCAACCATAAACTGAGGAGGAATTCCTTCAACGTGTATGGTTTGATAATTTGGATAGAAAACCATGCAGGGTGAACCATTGTCGACAAGAAGCGAGACAACATAATCTCCTGCAGTTTCATATTCGTGAGAAGGATTGCTTAATGTTGATGTTGTTCCATCTCCAAAATCCCATAAATAACTTTGTCCGGGTTGAGGAGTAATGCTAAATGATGCTCCAAATGGTGCACATACTGTAATTGCAGGCGGTGGAGTGTATGAGGCAACCTCATAATTCACATCTATATAATTATGCATCACTAAAGTGTCGATGCAGCCATTGGTTCCAGTTGCAATCAATGTTACATCATATGAACCTAATTCTGAATATGTATGTGAAGGGCTTGCTACAGTTGAAGTCGTTCCATCACCAAAATTCCACAAATAACTTGTTGAACCAGTAGAAAAGTTTGTAAACTGAACATTCAAAGGAGGACAACCAACAGTATCAGATGCTGTAAATGTTGCAACTGGACTAATAACATTCACCGCTGAGTTTATGACCATTTGTGCATGGCATCCATCGGCAGAAGTAACTGTCAAACGGATTGGATAAACTCCAGGACTTGTATAAATGTGTACTGGTTCGAAATCCGTTGAGTTAGTTAAATCCCAGAATTCCCAAAAGTAAGTGGATGCCCCTTGCGATAAATTGTCTGTAACAACAGCTAAAGGAGCACATCCAGAAGTATTACTAAGTGTAAAGTTTGCACTTGGAACAGAGTAAGCATGAATTAGATTGGTTGCAGTTGAAGTATAGCTACAACCATTTTGCATCGTAACAGTTAGTGAAGGAGAATAAACTCCAGCCGTATTATAGGATACCAATTGGGATGCACTACTTGATGTTTGACCATTTCCAAAAGTCCAACTGTATGAACTAGCATTACTAATATTAGAAGTGAATGTTGTTCCCAACGAAACACACCCTGAAACCAATGAAGCCTGAATTTGAGGATTAACCGCTGGATAAACAGTTACATAATTAGTTTGAACACGACTTTTAGTACATCCAAATGAATTGGTAACAGTCAAGCTAACTGTATATGTTCCTGGATTTGAATACGTTTTAAATGGAGAAGTGGAAGTGGAAGTTGTTCCATCACCAAAATCCCATAAGTAAGCGCTTGCATTTATTTGACTTGGAGTAAATTGGAATCCAATTGATGGAGAACATGAAATGACATTATCAACACTAAAATCAGCATTGGGCAATTCATTAATAGTAATTGCTTGAGGCAGATTATATACTGTGTTACATCCAATTGAATTCGTTGCCAATAGTGAGACATTGTAAGTTCCTGCCTCACTAAATGCTTTTGTCGGATTTAATTGAAGTGAAGAAGTTCCATCATCAAAATCCCAGAAATAACTAACGGCTCCTGTTGTTTGATTACTAAATGTAAAACTGGTTTGTTGAATACAACCTGTTAAAGCAGACGAAGTAAAAATGACGTTAGGGCCAGGTAATGCAGTTAAATAATTATTTTGAGTAAGAGTGTCACGTTGTCCATTTGAAGCAATGGCTATAAGAGAAACACTGTAAGTTCCCGGATTGACATATACATTCTGAGGATTTGTAAGGGATGAAAAATTCCCGTTTCCGAAAATCCATTGGTATGTTGAAGCTCCGGTTGAAGTATTGGTAAAATTTACGCTAAATGGAGAACAACCTTGCAATGCAGAAACACTAAAACCAGCAACGGGAGTTTGTGCAACTAAGATTGCTTCAACTCCTGACAAAAGCAGAATGACTAATGTCAGTGAACGTAAATGTTTCGTGTAAAGGTTTATCCTCATCTTCTGTACTATTGATCGCCCATTCCTTCTGCTACCAAGGTTACTCTACCTTTTTCTTCAGGTAAAGGCTTGTCGTTTAATCCTGTTGCTTTCACTTGATATACATATACATCCGTACTTGTAATTTTTTCTCCTTGATAAGTACCATCCCATAGATTAGTAATGTCTTCTGATTCGAAAACCATTTCTCCCCAGCGATTGAAAATCTGAAGCTTAAATTGTTTAATTCCTTCGGCTTTTACTCCAAAAAAGTCGTTAATACCATCTCCATTGGGTGTAAATGCACTTGGTATATACATCGTTGGTTTTGGCATCGCCTCAGCAATATTTGATAAACTGCTTGTTGAGGCATTGGACATTTTGTAAGCGGTAATTCGATATCGTTTGTTCCCGTTTTGTGGAGTTGGTTGAAGTTGTTGAGCACTGATACTTCCCATGCAGAACAACATGATTAAGCCAAAAAACCCTCTTGTCAGAGTGGTCCGAGCTTTTCGGGTCTTTTTAAATGTTGTAGATGCTTCCATAAGTACTTCTCATACTCGTTGAAGCCTATTACTGTTACCGAATCAAGCTCAAGCAATGAAGGAAACCTTTCAGGTGTAAGTTTTTTATGCGCTTTCTAAGACCTCATGTTCTATCTGTTTATTTTTCAGGATATTAACTTGTCATTTGTACTTTATTAGCCTAATTTTTTATGTAAGTTGAAAGGTGATTTTCATTTTATTGATCAAATCTGATTTCAATTTCAGAAAGCATTTCGGCATTCGGCAGAAAAAGTGTTAATTCGTAAAAGAGCTATCGCGGAATGCAATCGGTACCATTACATCTGATTATACCTGAAGAAGAAAGTGCTGGAGTTGAACTACTCAAAAAGGCATTTATTCCTCTCAATGGCGCATTCAGTTTGAGTATTGTTAATAGCGATCTTCAATTAAGTAATCAAATTGAACTTGGAATTCGCATAGCAGTTTATGCTGGAAAACCCGATTATCTTAGTTGGCAAGAATGCGCTCGTCGACTTCGACAACAATCCCCAGAGGCCATTTTTATATTGATTTCGGATGATGAAAGTACTTCTTCGGCCATAACACAAGGAGCCGATTTACTCATCCGATTTACAGAAACCGAAAGCTTACCTCAAATCATCGGTGCCTTTTTAAAAAGACATTCTGTTAAAACGATTCAAGTAATTAAACCAAGTATTGATGTTGAGAATTCCGGTGAAAGCCTTAGTCAGCTTCAAGAAAAAAATAAGGAACTCGAAAAAATCAACTACGAACTTGATCGTTTTGTTTATTCTGCCTCGCATGATTTGAGATCACCATTGACTTCCGTTTTAGGCTTGTTAAACTTAATGCGTGAAGAAGTAAAAGATGATGGCACACATCATTTGGTTGCATTAATGGAAGAAAGTATTCTCAAACTTGACAATACCATTCGAGACATTGTTGCCTATTCAAGGAACAACAGAACTGAAATCACCTTTGAGCCTGTTCGAATTAAATCAATAGTAGATGATATCATCAACAATTTACGGTATCTCGAAACAGGAGATTTCAAAATTCCAGATCAAATTACCGTAATAGATTCGTCTGTTTTCCCTTGCGATCGTAATCGACTTCAAATTATCTTAAACAACCTTCTAGCAAACGCGATTCGGTATAGGCACCCAGCTCGAAAACCAAACATTATTGTTGATTCCAAATTAAAAGGACAAATTGTAGAGATTACTGTTAGCGATAATGGAATTGGAATAAACGAACAACATATTGGTAAAATCTTCGATATGTTTTACCGAACTGCCGATACTAGCGCCGGTTCCGGTTTGGGTTTATACATCGTGAAAGAAACAATCAAAAAATTAAATGGCAGTATTGAAGTGCGTTCACGCGTAAACGAAGGAACAACTTTCGTAATTACCTTACCACTTTCTCTTCATTCATCAATTAAAACGGGTGGAAATGAATAAAGTCAAAACCGTTCTAATTATTGAAGATAGTGCGATTGATATTTTTATCAATACCAAAGTAATTAACCAAAGCGGATTATCTGAAGAAGTGATATCCCTTCCATCGGCTCGAGATGCCTTGATGTATTTAGAAATAAGTGCATCCAGAAATATCCTTCCTAATATTATCTTTCTAGATATCCGAATGCCCGATATGGATGGCTTTGAGTTTATGGTAGAATTTGCAAAACTCTCTGAGGAAATTAAAACTAAGTGCAAAGTCGTTATGCTTTCCTCAACAATTGACCCCATTGAACTTGATAAAGCACGAAGTAATGAACTCATCTTTGCTTTTATTCCCAAGCCACTCACACGTTTAAAAGTAGAAGAGCTTTTTGCTTAATTAAATAAAATAAAAAAACCGGCAAAACACTGATTTTGCCGGCTTTCTTTATTATGATATTGCTTATTTCAACATGAAGTCAGTTGCTCCTATTTGAACACCATCGCAATAAATTTCAACTTGATATTGACCTGCTAAAAGTGCATCTGTTTGCTTCACTTCCCAATTCAAACAAAGCTGCATTACTTTATTATCATAGAAAACTTCTTTTTTCACGCTGTATGGAATTTCTTCTCCATTTAACAAAGTGATTTTTGATTTATCGCCTTCTACAAATACTTTCTTATCAGGTCCTTTAATCACTGCATAAAGCAATTTTTCTTGCTTATCAGCCAATTGGTTATCTAAAACTGTAAAGCAAACACGAATACGATCCGCTTTTTTCGCCTTATCTGTTTGTTTTTCTTTTGTGCCACCACCCGAAACACGAACTGCGTCTGCATACACTTCATATGTTTTTAAGCGCTTAGCTATTTCAACTGTTTTATTGAGCTTACTATTTTCAGTTGTAAGCTTGTTATTTTGCTCTGCCGTTTCTTCCAATTGCTTTTTAGAGCGGAAGTTTTCATTCGTTAATTCTTGGTTCTTCGCTTTCAATTCCAAGATCACAGCTTCACTTTCGTCATACGTTTGTTGAAGCTCTTCTAATCGTTGACGCATCGAAACTCCACCAGGGCTTTCTAAACTTCCGCCACTTTTCTTTAATGCTTCATAATCGGCAAGAAGCGTAACCACTTTTTGACGTTCAACTTCAAGCTCAGCGCGAAGGCCTTCATGAGCCTGCATCAGACTATCATATTTAGCTGTAAGCAATTGCAATTGAGCACGGTATTCGTCCGTGTCTTTTTCGGCTTCTACCTTTTGTGTTTTCAGCGCTTCTGCTTCTTTTTTCAATTCTCCAACCTGATAAAACAGGTATCCAGATAATACAGCTAAAAGTGCAGTTATGACAAAAAGAATGATTAGCAGTCCGCCTTTCTTATTCTCTTTTTCTTCAGGTTGCTCACCTTGCGGGGAGGTATTCTCCATACGTTCAATTGTTAGATTTTTTACAGCATTGCAAAGATATTTTTTTTTGCATGCTATAAAGTCACTAATACATCTTTTCGCATAAATTTGAACATACCTTATTATAATTATTTCAAATATGCTTAGTGAATTACTTCATTTATTTTTCCCGAACCTTTGTCCTTCTTGCAATTCTCCTTTATACAGGAATGAACAAGTAATTTGTTTTCGTTGCAAAAATCAACTTCCCCGAACGCATTTTCATCTTCAACCAGGAAATCCTCTTGAGCGTGTATTTTGGGGACGAGTTCCTTTGAGAGCGGCTGCTGCTTGCTTTATCTTCCGAAAAGAAGGTGGCGTTCAACATTTGCTTCACGAATTAAAATACCGCAACTCTCCTGAAATTGGTAGAGAAATAGGACGGATTTATGGACGAGAATTAATCAATGCACCTGCATTTCAAGAAGCAGAATTGATTTTACCTGTTCCCCTTCACCCAGAAAAACTCCGAATAAGAGGATATAATCAGAGTGGCGTTTTTGGGGAAGGTCTTCAGGAAATTCTCTCTGGAAGTCTCAATGAATCTGCATTAATCCGAGAGACAAATACCGGAACTCAAACTCGAAAATCGCGATTTGCACGTTGGGAAAATGTAGAAAGTATTTTCAAAATCTCCGATCCCGATCAAGTTAGAAACAAACGGATTTTACTCGTCGATGATGTCATTACCACCGGAGCAACCTTAGAATCCTGTGCAGTTAATTTACTAAAAGCAGGAGTTGCCGAAATCAGCGTTGCCTGCATTGCAGCCCCTTTATAAGCCGTCTTGCTCCTTTAATCGTGGATTGTTATGATGACGATCTTTATCACGATTCGTTTTCTTTTCCAAATTCCGAATCATAGCAGATTCCAAATCGACTCCGGTTTGATTTGCCAAACAAGTCAGTACAAATAATACATCCGCCATTTCATCTCCCAAGGAAGAAGCATCTTCGCCCGCTTTAAACGATTGCTCACCATATTGACGAGACATGATACGAGCTAGTTCACCCACTTCTTCCATTAAAACAGCAGTATTCGTTAGTTCGTTGAAGTAACGAACACCGTTTTCTTTTATCCAGTCATCGACTGTCTTTTGAAGGACAGAAAGTTCCATCGTTTATTGCTCCACCATTTGTCCGTGGCAGTTTTTGTATTTCTTGCCACTACCGCATGGACATTGATCATTACGCCCCACTTTGGGTTCTACTTTAACGGGTTGCGAACGTAGAGCTTCGGCATTGGTGTTCAAATGTTCAGGAATTTCGCTGCGACTCGTTTGAAGTTGTGGCATTGGTCTCGGTGCTGGTGCTGCAGGAGCAACACGCGGTGCGGATGGGGCTTGTGCTTGTTCAGGATTGGCAGCAGGAAGATTTCCTTTCATTAAGAACTGGGTAATTTCTTTTCCCACATCTCCCAACATCTGTTTAAACAAATTGAACGATTCCAACTTATAAATCAAGAGTGGATCTTTTTGCTCATAAACAGCATTCTGAACCGATTGCTTCAACTCATCCATTTCGCGTAAATGCTCTTTCCAAGCATCGTCGATCATGGCAAGTGTGATCATCTTTTCTAAGGCATTCACCACTTCACGCCCTTTTGAATCAAAAGCTTTTTTCAAATTCACTAAAACCTGAATCGTTTTCAATCCATCAGTAATAGGAATCAAAATGTTTTCATATTGATGACCTTGGCTTTCGTAAACTTGAGTGATAACAGGAAGTGCCATTTGAGCTATGTGCTCCGATTTGCGGCGGTAAAAAGTCATCACTTCGTGATACAGCACATCGGCCAAATCATGCGACTTTTCTTTCATGAAACTATCATGAGAAATGCCCGTGCTCATAGAAAAGATGCGAATAACTTCTAATCTAAATCCTTCAAAGTCGCGCACATCTTGGTATTCTTCCACCGTGCTTTCGCAAGCCTCCAAAACCATGTTGGCAATATCAACCGCTAAACGATCGCCGTATAAAGCATTCCGACGACGACGATAAACAACCTCACGTTGAGAGTTCATCACATCATCATATTCCAACAAGCGTTTACGAATTCCGAAGTTGTTCTCTTCTACTTTTTTCTGTGCACGTTCAATTGAGCTGGTAATCATACCGCTCTGAATCACTTCCCCTTCTTTCATTCCAAGACGGTCCATAATTCGAGCAATCCGGTCAGAACCGAACAAACGCATCAAGTCATCTTCCAATGAAACGAAGAATTGAGATGAACCTGGATCTCCTTGACGACCAGCACGACCACGTAACTGACGGTCAACACGACGACTCTCGTGACGTTCAGTACCAATAATCGCTAAACCACCAGCGTCTTTCACTCCTGCGCCTAACTTAATATCGGTACCACGACCAGCCATATTGGTAGCAATGGTTACTGTGGATGCTTGTCCTGCTTCGGCAACAATTTCAGCCTCGCGTTGGTGCATTTTCGCATTCAAAACATTGTGCTTAATGCCTTTTAATTTCAACATGCGGCTGAGCAATTCTGAAATTTCAACCGATGTAGTACCAACTAATACTGGACGACCTTTAGCTGTTTCTTCAACAATGACATCAATAACTGCATTGTATTTCTCACGCTTTGTTTTGTAAACCAAATCTTCGCGGTCTTTCCTAGAAATTGCACGATTGGTAGGTATTACAGCCACATCGAGTTTATAGATATCCCATAACTCACCTGCTTCTGTTTCGGCAGTACCGGTCATACCAGCCAACTTGTTATACATCCGGAAATAATTCTGCAATGTAACCGTAGCATAGGTTTGAGTTGCCGCTTCGATTGTTACATTTTCTTTCGCTTCAATGGCTTGATGTAATCCATCGCTATAGCGACGACCATCGAGGATACGACCTGTTTGCTCATCAACAATCTTCACTTTTCCATCCATCACGACATATTCCACATCCATTTCGAAAAGTGTGTAGGCTTTAAGAAGTTGATTGATGGTATGAATACGTTCCGATTTAATAGCAAAATCGCGTAAAAGCTGATCTTTCTGATCTATTTTATCTTCGTCAGATAAAGATGATTTTTCAATAGCTGCGATTTGAGTTCCTACATCCGGTAAAACAAAGAACTGAGCATCTTCGCTCACTCCAGTGATGAGTTCTAATCCTTTCTCCGTCATTTCGATGGAGTTGTTTTTCTCATCAATCACAAAGAAAAGCTCGGTATCTACTTTATGCATTTCGCGACTTTGGTCTTGCATGTAGAAATTCTCCGTTTTCTGAAGTAATTGTTTTACTCCCGGCTCACTAAGGTATTTGATTAAAGCTTTATTCTTTGGAAGTCCACGATGGGCACGTAACAAGGCCATTCCTGCTTCCTTTTCATTTTGACCAAACAATTTTTTTGCATCTGCCAAAGCCGTATTGATGTAATTCCGTTGAGCAGTTACAAGCTTTTCGATTCGTGGTTTTAATGCAAAGAATTCTTGGTTATCTCCTTTGGGTGTAGGACCAGAAATGATTAATGGTGTACGAGCATCATCCACTAAAACTGAATCGACCTCATCGACGATAGCGTAATTATGACCGCGTTGCACCAATTCTTCGGGACTGCGGGCCATGTTATCGCGTAGATAATCGAAGCCAAATTCGTTGTTCGTACCAAAGGTAATTTCGGCAGCATAGGCAGCACGACGTTCTGCTGAGTTCGGTTGATGTTTATCGATACAATCTACACGTAAACCATGGAATTCGTATAAAGTACCCATCCATTCAGAGTCACGACGAGCCAAGTAATCGTTCACGGTAACAAGGTGAACACCTTCGCCCGATAAGGCATTGAGGTAAACGGGAAGCGTTGCTACCAAGGTTTTTCCTTCACCAGTAGCCATCTCAGCAATTTTCCCTTTATGTAACATGATACCACCAATGAGCTGAACATCGTAGTGAACCATATCCCAGATTACACGATTTCCTGCTGCAGGCCAGTTATTCAAATAGGTAGCTTTATCACCTTGGATGCTGATATAATCTTTCTTAATCGAAAGATCGCGATCCATTTGTGTAGCATTTACTTCTAAACTAGGATTTTCGGTAAAACGACGAGCAGTTTCGCGCATTACGGCAAAAGCTTCAGGTAAAATTTCCAAAAGCTTCACTTCTATTTTTTCATGAATCTTCTTTTTAATCTTATCGATTGAATCGAAGAGTGTTTCTTTTTCATTGAAGTCCATGTCCACCTCAAGTTCCACACGGCTCATTAATGCAGCAATTTCATCCCGCTCAGCCTGAACAGCCGCTTGAATTGAAGCTCGGAATTCAGTCGTTTTTGAACGAAGCTCATCATGACTAAATGAAGCAAGCGTTGGATAAATGACATTAATTTTATCAACCAAAGGACGAATTTCGGCTAGGTCGCGATCGGCTTTGCTGCCGACTAATTTTCCAAAGAGATTAGCGATCGTTTTGATCATGGGGAAGTATATTCAAAAAAAACAGAGGGCAAAATTAGGGATTTTCCCGGGGCGCAGGCTTGTCAACATTTATTCCTTCGAAAAGGATGCTGACAAAAAGTCGAAGCGGCTTTCCTCCGTCAGAGAAAAACCGCTTCAACTGAAAATTTAAAAAGACTATTCTGCCAATCAGACAGTTTTAACAAATCGCTTAACGATTGTATTTCCGTTAGAACGAATTAGTATTTGATATGAACCAGCAGCTAGATCTGCAATATGGATAAGCATTCGGTTTGTTCCTTGAGCTTGCATACGCACTTCAATTTTCCGCCCGCTTGCATCTAACACTTGAATGCTTCCCATTTCAGTCCCAGAAATCAATTCCAATACAACATAAGTAGATGCTGGGTTTGGATAAAGCTGAATCGAATTGTTTGCTATATTTTCTAGTGAAGTACAATCGATTACTTTAATAACATCTGCTGCTTGACTCGTGCATCCTTTTTCATTGGTATACGAATATGTGATATCGACATTTCCGGTAATATCGCTCGAAGTAAAGATTCCGTTATTAACTCCATTACCAGAATAAACACCACCAGCAGGAGAACCACCACTAAGTGTAGCAGTGGTTTGCTTGTTACATATTTCTTCTGGACTTAAATCAAGACTAACGGTTGGAAGTGAATTAACAACAACCTCTTGCACTTCAGAATAAGCTGCACAATTCGAGGCATTGGTTGCTTTTAAAATATAGCTACCAGAAAGTTGAACATTCAAGCTGCCTTGTGTTCCGCCACTAATTGGATTTCCATCGCTCGACCAAGAGTAGGTTATTCCTGCAATTTGTGAATAATTCAAATTCACTTCGTCCCCTTGGCAAAAAGTAAGAGGCCCATCAGGAGTAACTACTGGAACGGTTGGAGTATTTCCAACACTTACTGATACAGGTGTTGAAGTACTAACACAATTATTTGGATCAGTTACAATAACAGTATAGTTTCCAGCACTTGTAGCAGAATAACTTACCTGTGTTGCACCCGAAATACCTGTCCCATTATTTTGCCATTGATACGATAATCCTGATCCAGCATTCGCATTCAATAAGAGTGCATTGCCATCGCATATTGCAGGCTGTCCGGTATAGGTGATTTCGGCTTGAACACCCGCAACATTCACATTGATAGGAGCGGAAGTAGCGGTACATAAGTTTTGATCGGTAACAGTTACAGTATAACTGCCCGATTGACTCACATTAAACACATTGTTTACAACACCTGGTATTGCAATTCCATTATTTAACCATTGATACGTGTACCCATTTCCAGAAGATGCCTGTAACAATACAGTTCCACCAATACAGAATGTTGTTGGACCGTTTGGTGTAATGATAGAAGCAGGAGCTGGATTAACAGTTACATCTATAGCAGAACTTGTTGTAGTACAAGCACCTGTGTTGGTGATTACTACGGTATAGCTTCCTGCAGCATTGGCGGTATAGCTAGGCTGAGTTGCCCCTGAAATAGTTGCTCCACCAACTTGCCATTGGTAAGTAAGCCCTGCACCCGTATTCGCATTTAAAATAACAGAGCTTCCATGACAAATTCCTGTTGGACCAGCAGCTGTGATTACTGCAGATGGTGCTGCGATTATATTGACATTGGTTGCAGATGAAGTTGAAGAACAATTTGCTCCTTGAGAAACAGTTACAGTATAATTTCCAGAAACAGTTGCCGTATAATTCAGTCCAGTTGCTCCCGAAATAGGTGTTCCATTTTGTGACCACTGATAGGTAAGTCCATTACCAATTGGTGCACTAAGAGCAACGGTATTTCCTTGACATACTGTTGCATTTCCATTAACCGAAATTGTTGAAGTGGGAGGAGGTGTAGCATTTACAGACAAAGCAGGAGAGTTAGAAGAACAACCATTTGCAGTTATAGTAACAACGTAGTTTCCTGAAGTATTAGCTGAATAGGTAGATTGAGTTGCACCATTAATTGGATTTGCATTATTCAACCATTGATAGGAATATCCTGTTCCTGTAGGCGCAGAAAGCGTTACAGTATTACCTTGACAAAAAGTAGTAGGACCACCAGCAGTAATGGAAGATGTAGGAGCTTGATTCACTGTTACGTTAATGGAGTTACTTGTAGCAGCACAAGCAACAGTGCTAACAAGAACTGCATATGAACCAGCTTCAGTTGCTGAGTAACTAGTTGAAGATGCCCCAAATATTGGACTTCCTGCTAGTAACCATTGATAGCTTGCACCAGAAACTGGACTAACATTAAGCGCCACATTACCACCAGCACAGAATGTTGTTGAACCGGTTGACGTTATGGTTGCTGTTGGGCCAGCTACTACAGTTAATACAATTGAATTTGATGTTGCAGTACAAGTTGGACCATTTGATACAACGGCAGTATAAGTACCAGCTTGATTAGCTGTATATGTTGCTCCAGTTGCTCCAGAAATGTTATTATTATTCAATTTCCATTGAATCGTATTTCCTGGTTCTGTGTTGATAGACAAAATACTAGAACTTCCTTGACAAATAGTTGTGTTTCCTGAAGCACCTATGGAAGCTGTAAGGCTTGATACAACATCAATTTGAATGGAATTAGAAATAGACGAACAGCCTGATGCATTGGTAATAATCAATGAATAAGTACCTGCTTGATTTGCTGAATACGAAGTTGAAGTTGCACCTCCAATATTGAGGTTATCTCGCTGCCATTGATAAGTTGAACCTGCTTGAGCTATTGTTGAAATTGAAATTGATCCAGTACCACAAATGGTTGTACTAGCAGAAGTAATTGTAGCAGAAGGTGATTGAGCAGACGTTACGGTTATTGCATTACTTGTTGCTGTACATCCACTACCATTCACAACATATAAGGTATAAGTTCCAGCTGATGCCGCTTGTAGTGTTGTTGATGTTTCACCAAGTAGATTAGCTCCATTCAATTTCCATTGATACGTTAAGCCAGCAACTGTAGGAGCTGTTATCGAAACTGGATTTCCTCCGCAAATAATGGTCGAACCTGAAGCTGCAATTGTTGGAGCACTTAGATTACAACCAACCGGAGTTCCTTCAATGGATAAATAAAAGGTACTGTTCGTTGTACTTGCATTTTCATCATACACGCGCAAGTAATACGTTTGACCAGGAGTTAGTGTTGTTAGCGTTATCGTTTCAACATCGTAAGGTCCTGTAATGTCATTATTATAACACCCAATCGAAGTGAGTGAAGAACACGTTCCTGAAAAAACTTCTAAAATCGTATTGAAGTCTAAATCTCCTCCAGCATTGATCGTCGTTCCTTGAGGATTTTGACCTGCAACAAAGCTAAACCAAACATCGTCGTTTGCATTTCCTGTACAACCAGCAATTGATTGTGATGCTAGTGCTGTTGTATAAGGTAAGAAGTTGGTTGTTGCTGAAAGTGTGACAACTGGAGCGCCCGAACAATTATTATTTAAAGGAGTGCTTAGATTACGTACACAAATATTAAAATCGGTTGCCGTTGCATTCAAACCTCTGTAATCGAAAACCCGAATAAAATACGTTTGACCAATGATTAATCCCGTAGCGGTTAAATGTTCTTCACCAGATAATTGAAAGAAGTCGGAACATCCACGTGAAACTAAAGCACCACAAGAACCTGAGAAATATTGAATAACAGGATCCATTGTTGAAACAGGATCAACAGTAATATCAACCGAAGTAGCGGCAGCAATAAAGCTAAACCATACATCGGCAGCAACAGTGCCTCCACTAGAGCAAGATGAAGTAGGCAAAGAAGCCGTTGCATTGGCCACATCACCCGGAATTCCTAAACAGGTTGCTCCCGGAGTAATTGGAATTGCCCCTGAACACTCATCGTTTGGCGGTACTAAAGATGCTGGATTCCAATAAGCACAAATCGTTATAGAAGGATCGGTTGGAACTGTACCATCAAAATTATATACACGAACGAATATATCTTGTCCAGCAGAAATTCCAAAAATGTTAAAGGTTTCAATTGGACTACCAACATTAAAATTGGCGCAACCAAGACTAATTAATGTATTGCAATCTCCCGATACACTTGGGACAAAGATTTCAGCAATTAAATCGGAGGCTGCGTCTAATCCTGTAAGTTCGATAGTAACAGCCGTATCTGATGCAAATACTTGAAACCACACATCACCATTATCGGTACCTGAACATCCTGTACTAGGTAATGAGGCAGAAGAATTTGCCAAAGAAGAGTTTGTAAGTCCACACGTAGTTCCAGCAATAACGGTTGTTGCATTGGCGCATTCGTCATTAGGTGCAGTAACAACAGGATTCCATAAAGCGCAGGCACCAAAAGATGGATCCGCTGCAACACTAGCGTTATAATCATAAACGCGGAAAAATACATTCGTTCCCGGTGTTAAACCAGTAACATCAACACCTTCGGTTTGACTTCCAACTGTTGCATCAATACAACCAATTTGAGTAAGGGCCGCACAGGATCCTTCAAAAACTTCTATAACCGCATCAACAGTTCCATTGGGAATAATTCCAAATGTAACACCTACATCAGTTGATGTTGCACGATACCATACATCATCGGTATTTGTTCCTCCACAAAGTGTGGCTGGTGAAGAAGCCGTTGCCCCGGCTAATGTTCCTGTAATTGTATTACAAACTGTTCCTACCGTAAGGTTTGTCGCACCTAAACATTCGTTATTTGCCAATCCGCTTGAGGGAGCCTGAGTTGCACAAATACTGAAATTCGGATTTAACGCTAATGCAGTGTAATAATCAAAGATGCGGATATAAAAAACTTGACCTGCAGTTGGTGTAAGTAAATTAACTCCTTCAACACCTGCATCACCACCGTTATCAACACAGCCAAGAAATCCTAAACTTGCACAACTTGTACCGGTAAAAACCTCCATTACAGGATCAAAGCCAGTCCCATTGGGTGTACATGAAACTGTTAGATCATTGGTATTAGTAGAAACTACACGAAACCAAACGTCATCAGTGTTAGTTCCTGTGCAAGAAGTTGTTGGTGAAGAACCTGTAGCTCCTGTTAATGTACCTGAAATTGAATTGCAAAATTCTCCTACTGTTAATGTGGTTGCTCCTATGCAATTATCATTACTCGGTGTACCAAGCAACATTTGTCTATACAAAAGTGTCGTATTGGTAATATTAGTAATGCAGTTGTACTCATTGATTTGGACATTTAATAATCCAGAAAACGTTGCAGTCCAAGTTATTCGTGCATCTGCGGAACAAGAGTCATCGGCATAACCAATAGCAACAGTTGGATTTGCAGCATTAAATAATGTGATTTGAGAATCATAATTTGTAGAACCACCTCCACCATCAATAGCACATAGTGAAAACTGATATTTATTTCCAGCAGTAACACTGAAAACAGCATATTCGCCACCATACATATTGGTAGCTGCTGCTTGAAATGAATAGGTAAAATTGCTAATTGTGGTCTGTGGCCATTGAGATGTTGAATTCGTACATTGAGCCTGTACTTGATGAATTCCGAAGATTGAGAACAGAATAAGTAAAGAAACAAATCCTGTTTTTTGTAGTTGTAGAATCATTTTGGTCAGATTAAGGGGGGCAAATGTAATACACATACCCCTAAAGATATAGTGGTTAATTGTTAAAAATTAAAATGGAATGAAAGGATGAATTTACAATTCACATAAATCCGCACTAAATGCTATAAATGCAATAAAAAACCAATTGATTCTTTCGTGTTCAAATGCCATTATTTTTCGTAGAAATGCATTTCTCGCATGTATTCCCAAGCTTTTGTTGGCATAAAACAACGGACATCTTTTTTCGCTTTTACTGCATTTCGGATCATGGTTGAGGATACTTCCATCAAAGGAGCATCAATCTGAGTGACTTGAGCATGTGTTAACAAATCACACTCTTCAAATCCTGGTCGAGGATAAACATACAGGCGTTGCTCAAATAGAATCTGCTCATAATTTTTCCATTTGTGAAATCCAGCGAGATTATCACTACCCATGATCAAAGAAAAAAGATGTTGTGGATATTTCTCTTTCAGATACGTGAGCGTATTGATGGTAAATGAAGGTTTGGGTAGATTAAATTCTATATCGCTAGAACGTAAATAGGGAATATCCTCAAGGGCTTCATTTACCATGGCCAATCGGTGTCGATCCTGCAGTAAACTTTGTTTATCTTTAAGTGGATTTTGTGGTGAAACTACCAGCCATACTTGCTCTAAATCGCTAAACTGAGCCATATAACCAGCAATGGCAATATGTCCAATATGAATTGGATTAAACGAACCGAAATACAGCCCGATATGCATAATTATTTTTGTGATAAAAAGGCTTGTGCCATATGAACAGCTTCAGGCAAGCAAACATCCAAGCTATCATTTACCAAAATACGATCGGCGTGTTTGGCATATTCCATTTCGCGTTCAGCTTTTGCTACACGGGTTTTAAAGCTCTTTTCTGTTTCTGTTGCTCGATTAAACAATCGTTGCTTTAATACTTCCATGGAAGGTGGCATCACAAATACCAACAAAGCTCTATTTCCGTAATGCCGTTTGATATTCAATCCTCCTTCCACATCCACATCAAAAATTACGTGGTTTCCTCGATTCCAAATACGGTCAATCTCATTTTTTAAGGTGCCGTAGAATGTTCCAGGATACACTTCTTCCCACTCTAAAAACTCGTCTTGGGCAATCTTGGTGGTAAACTCATCCGTGCCGATAAAATAGTAATCAACTCCATTTATTTCATTAGACCTTTGTTTCCTATTGGTGGCTGATACAGAAAACTCAATCCCCGGAATGTTCTCCAAAATATGACGCACGATGGTTGTCTTTCCAGCCCCACTAGGCGCACATACGATAATCAGTTTGCCACTCACAACACGTTATTCAGTTGTTCTTTAATCTTTTCCAATTCGTCTTTCATCATGACCACACTTTTTTGCATTTCAGCATGATTTGCTTTCGATCCAATGGTGTTGATTTCTCGTCCCATTTCTTGACTAATGAACGCTAGTTTTCTACCTGATGGTGTGTTCTCGTTTGATGTTTCTCTAAAATAGGTGCAATGTGCTCGTAAACGTTGCTTTTCTTCCGAGATATCCAATTTCTCCATGAAGTAGATCATCTCTTCCTCAAATCGATTTGAACTCGATTCCGTTTGGCTCATCAACTCATCAATCTTGGTCTTTAATCGAGCACGAATAGATACCATTCGGCTTTCTTCATGAACAGCAATCGCTTCCAATAATTTTTCAATACTCGTTACCCGATCTAACAATTCAAGCCCGAGCCCTTTTCCCTCATCAACACGAAATCCATCAACTTGTTTTATTGCTTCTTTGATATGTTCTAAAACCAAAGCCCAATCAGCATCTTCTGCTTCACCTTCCTCTTCTTGCATTAAATCGGGCGACTTCAATAATTCGGAAAACAAATTACCTGATTCGGCGCCAAGTTCGTCTGCTAGATTTTTTAGTGCCGAATACCGAACTTTAAATGCATCCGTATTTAAAGTCAAACCAGCTGCTGCTGTAGCGTTTTTTAGTGAAATGAAAATATCCACTTTGCCTCGTTCCAATTGAACAGAAACTAAATTCCGAACTTCTCCTTCCTTTTCCCGAAAAGCTTGTGGTAAGCGTAAATTCAGATCTAACAGTTTACTATTGAGCGCACGGATATCGATTGTAAGTGTCTTCAAGCCAATAGCAGCTTGACTTTTCCCGAAACCGGTCATGGATTTAATCATCGGCGCTAAAGTAGTAAAATTGACCTTTGTGGAGAGTAAAACTTTAGTTTGATATGAATTTCAAAAGCGTGACATTCATCACAAACAATATAAAATTGATGAACTTTCTTTGATTCAATTATTTCATCACAAAAAGCTCAATAAATATGAAAGCAAACATGGGTTCTACCGATAAAATCATCCGCATTCTTGTGGCAATTGTATTCGGAGTATTATACTTTACTGGCACAATTACCGGTACTTTGGGAATTATTCTTCTTGTACTTGGGGGTGTGTTTGTCGCCACTTCATTCATTAGTTTCTGCCCATTGTATTTGCCTTTTGGGATTAATACACGTAGTAAATCGCAGAAATAATTACCAAAAACCAGCAAAAGAAAAAGGAGAACTAATTCGTAGTCCTCCTTTTTTTATTTTATTTATTTAGGAAATTAAAGCGTTTCCTTCAGCCATTTAAAGAATTCGCGCTGCCAAACAACTCCGTTTTGTGCTTGTAAAATCCAGTGGTTTTCATCTGGAAAATACACCAAACGACTTTTGATATTACGCAACTGCAATGCTTGAAAAGCTTCAAATCCTTGTCCTTCTGGAACACGGAAATCTTTTCCTCCGTGAAAAATCAACATCGGAGTATCCCAATTGCCCACTTTGGCACTAGGATCAAATTCAGCATAGGTTTTTTGTGCTACCGAATTATTCTTTTCCCAATATGCTCCTCCCATATCAAAATTGGTAAAGAATACTTCTTCAGTTGTTCCATACATGCTCTTCAAATCGAAAACACCTGCATGTGCAATAAAGGTTTTGAAACGTTTGTTATGCATGCCCGCTAAATTGAAAACGGAATATCCGCCATAGCTTGCTCCAATACAACCTAGTCGAGATTTGTCTACATAACTTTCTTTCGAAGCATCATCAATCGCACTTAAATAATCACGCATCGATTGTCCGCCCCAGTCTTTACTAATCGCTTCGTTCCATTCTACTCCAAAACCAGGTAAACCGCGACGATTAGGTGCAACTACAATATATCCTTGAGCTGCCATCACCTGAAAATTCCATCGGAACGAGTAAAACTGAGTCACCGGAGATTGCGGTCCACCTTGACAATACAATAAGGTTGGATATTTTTTCGCTGGATCAAAATCGGGTGGAAAAACCATCCATACCAACATCTTCTTACCATCAGTAGTTGTCACATAACGACGTTCTACTTTGCTCATTTTCACACCTGCATACAACTCATCATTCACATGAGTAAGCTGTTTCAAGCTTTTGCTTTTCATGTCATACGTGTAAATCTCTGCAGCATGATTCATATCCGTGCGACTCAAAAGCAATGTATTTCCAACTTGAGAAACAATGCCTGTAATATCAAAATCACCATTGGTTAATTGCTGAACAACAGGTAATTTTTTGGTCATTCCAGGGTAATCTACTTCAAACAATTGCAAGGTTCCATCAACGGCAGCTGTGAAATAGATATTCTTTCCATCATCTGCCCAGCGAAACGATTTAACTGTTCCATCCCAATTGGCAGTTAGGTTCATATCACCTCCTTTTCCGCGAACAATGATGTCGTTTTTATCTGCCTCATACCCATCTCGTTTCATGCTCAACCAAGCCAAATTATTTAGAGAGGAAAACAAAGGATCGGTATCATATCCCATTCGTCCTTCAGTTAAATTGCTAGTTAAACCGCTGGCAATATCATAGCTGTATAAATCAGTATTTGTGCTGATGGCGTATGCTGTCCCTGCTTTTTTCTTGCACACATAAACTACCTGCATTCCATCGTTACTAAACGTGTAATCACTTTCGTCACCCATGGGTTGTTGAGGACTATCGTAAGGCTCTCCCGGCATCAAATCCATTCCTTCATCCGCTTTTCCATTGATCATTTTATGTAGAAAAACGTGACGGTATTTTCCATCTTCCCAAGTATCCCAGTGACGGTAATTTAAGCCATCGTAAATCTGCACATTGGCTTTGGTCATCTCAGGATAATAGTCAGCAGCTTGTACTTTATCTACTTTTACCAAATGCTCTTGAAGTTGGTATTTCCCGTCTTTGCTGATACTTGCATCCGCTACAAGACCACCCAAATCATCGAGTGTGGTCGCCACTCCTCCAGCTAATGGAATCATGTAAAGTTTAGAACTGTTCTTATTGGCTTCTAAATCAGGAACACTAGCGCGATACACCAAGTTTTTACCATCTTTTGTAACACCAATGGCTGATACTCGTGCTACTTTTAATAGTTGCTCTGGCGTCATAGCCGACTGTGCTATTACGCCACCCATCGTTGCGCATAGAATCAGGGAAAGGAAATGTTTTTTCATTTCGGAATTCAGTTTAGGGCGGTGAAGATAAAAGATTCATTGGATTTTGAATCTGCTTATAAGTCTAAAGATGCTCATCTAGTATTCGTTTAACTCAATTCCCGTTCGTTTTGCTGCCAAAAAATTTCTTGGGAAAATGAAGTGTAGATTTCTCTTTTACAATAGATGTTTAATTGAAAAAATTCAATCAATTCAACCTTCCAAAAATGCCAATTACCACATTGAAACATTGAGTAAATGTTATTCTCTGTTCCATACATCGGAATGCGTATTTTTGGAGTTCTGTGAATTCGCCCTTGAAACGTAGTCGGCTACTTTTACTTATCCTTGCTTTGCTCTGTTTGGGAGCTGCGGAACTAGGTTTTCGTTTCACGCACTTTCCTGCTCCTTTTGAGCAAAAACAATTGCTCGAAGAACTTATAAAAAAGCGAGGTAAGGAAATCGACACAGAAGCTCTTCATTTTAAACATGCCGGCTGTCGCGACTTTTCTTTTTACCCAAACTTCCCTTCTCATTGGCAAGACTTATCACAAAATAAAAACATCGCATTTTTCGGTTACTCGGAGCGATCGGTTTATTTCTGGACCGACAACACCGTTCCAGTTTCTTCGAATGGCTTGAGAAGTCTTGATGAAAACACCTTATTAAAACTTAAAAATGGTTGGTATTTGGTTCGTCGATATGAAGATGGTCCCTGCACATTACTTGGATTAGCGCTCATTTGCCACGAATATTCCTACCAAAACGATTACCTCCAAAATGGATTTCCTGAACTGAAAGACATTCCCGATGGCTCTCGGTTATTGACAACTAAAGCAGTTGGTTCCATTCCCGTTTTAGGAGAAAAAGGACAAGTGATGGCTTGGTTCAGTCCTGATCAGGATGGAGCAGATGTCGAGAAATATCCAATTTGGCCAGTTTGGCTTTCTGTATTGGGATTGCTCATATTTTTATTTGCAGGACATGCTATTGCATGCCATTGGGCCGAAAATGGAAAAAAAATAGCAGTTTGGATATGGTGGATTCTCTTGCTAATTCTGCGATACTTGAGTTTTCACTTTGAATTTCCTGGAGCTTTAACACACTTGGCATTATTTAGTCCGAGCGAATATGCTGCAAGCAATTGGCTTCCCACTTTAGGTGATTTGCTTATCAATTCTGTATTGCTTCTATACTCTAGTTGGCTCTTACACCGACAAGGAAAACGATTAAACTCAAAACCATCTTTCCAAAAACCACTGGCATTTATCATCGTGTTTTTCATGTTGCTTTTCGCTTGGTTTATAGGTGATGTAATACGAGGATTGATTATCAACTCTAGCATTTCCCTCGATATTTCGGATGTGCTCACCTTAACCACGAGCAGCTATTTATCCTTTTTAATCATTGGGATTTTGTTTGCAACCATGTTCATTCTCATGGATTGTTTAAGCCGATGGATTGCTCCAATGGTGAAAAATAGAATTGTGCTCATTGCAATGCTGGCAATAAGTTCAATCATTTTATTTGCTGTGTTTTCATTTGAAACAATGGGCGACCCTTGGGTAGTTCCAGCTACAGCAATTCTCTTTTTTATCATTTATGCATCACGAAATCAGAGCAACGGATTTGGATATGCACGAGTGATTGGACTCATTGTCTGTTTCGCCTTTTTAGGAACTTATTTATTGCAGCGTTATTCTTCGGAACGCGAATATGAAAAACGAAAATTATTGGCTGGGAAGATTTCTGCCGAACGCGATCCGATCGCCGAAAGCCTTTTTCTTGAAGCGGAAAAGAAAATTCTAAACGATTCCATTCTAAAAACCTATCTCCGCCCAAGTACATTAGCCACAAGCCAAGTGCGCGACTTAGCTCAACTCTACTTTAATAGTTATTGGGAAAAATACAGCATCAATGTAAATGTATTTGGTGCCGACGAATGCCCCATGACAGCATTGTATACCACTTCCGTAAGCGATCCTTTAAAGTTTGATCGTTTAATTGATTCCATTGGAATTCCAACTTTGAGCGACCGATTTTTCTTTATGGATAACGGTTCTGGAAGAATAAGCTACATGGCTCGTTTACCAATTCTCAACGAAAACCGAGATTCCATTCCATTAGGCACTTTATACATCGATTTTCAATCGCGTTATACGCCGGAAGAAATTGGATATCCTGAGCTTTTGCTCGATAAAATGGTGAGTACGCGCACCGATTTAAGCAACTACAGTTACGCCCGTTACAACCAAGGGAAATTGGTTTCTCACTATGGAATCTATCCCTACGAACTTTCCGACACCCTATTCCGCAAAGCTTCGATTGATGAATACACTTTTTTCAAAACCGAAAAATTCAGTCATCTCATTTACCGCGTTCGTGCAAATTCCTATGTCATACTAAGCTTGCCCAAAGCGGGTTTGCTTGGTTTACTTACCCCATTTTCCTATTTGATTTTGTTCTTTAGTATTTTGGTTTTGCTGCCTTACTTAGGACAAGAATTATTTTACCAACGTCATTTACGACGAATCAGTTTTAAGCGTCGTATTCAGCTTTCCATAGTACTTATCCTTTTCATCTCGCTGATCTTAATTGGAGGTGGAACCATTATGTACATCGTTTCAAATAGCAATCAGAAAAACCAACACAACATCAGCGAGAAAATTCACTCCTTACTTGTTGAGACCGAATACATTTTAGGAAAGGACGATGGCTTGAGTCCATTTAAATCGGAAGATATTGCATATGCGCTCACACGTCAAGCCAATGTGTTCTTTGCAGACATCAATATTTTTGACCCTTACGGACAATTATACGCCTCCTCGCGTACCAAGATTTTTGAAGAAGGATTGGTTTCGAAGAAGATGAATCCGGAAGCTTATTACAATCTTTCGGTGAGAAAAGGAAGCGAGTTTATACACGAAGAAAATATTGGAAAACTGAATTATTTTTCGGCTTATGTTCCGCTGAGAAATTACGAAAACAAGGTAATTGGCTATTTGAATCTACCTTATTTCGCACGTCAAAATGAACTTCGTAAAGAGATTGCAACGTTCGTGGTAGCCATTGTCAATATTTATGTACTGCTGATTGTATTGGTAGTAATTGCTGCGATATTCTTATCCAATACCGTAACAGAACCGTTGCGCTTGATTCAGGAAAAACTCAGTAATATTCAATTGGGTCGAAAGAATGAAGTGATTGAATGGAAAGGTCAAGATGAAATTGGAGATTTAATTAGTGAGTACAATCGCATGGTGAGTGAATTAGCCGAAAGTGCCGATAAACTCGCACGATCGGAACGGGAAAGTGCTTGGCGAGAAATGGCCAAACAGGTTGCGCACGAAATTAAAAATCCGCTCACTCCAATGAAATTGAGTACTCAAATGCTCAAACGTGCTTGGGACGACGGTGCTCCTGGATTTGATCAACGAATAGATCGATATACGCAAAACCTCATTGAGCAAATTGATTCATTGAGCCACATTGCTACAGAGTTTTCGAATTTCGCCAAAATGCCTAAAATGGTGAAAGAGAAAGTCGATTTGTATACTTTGGTTAAAAGTGCAATCGACTTCCATCAAGGAGAGCAAGGCGTTGAAATTGAATTCAAATCGGAATGTGAAACACCCTGTTTGGTATTAACTGATAAAGAACAAATGCTGCGTGTGTTTAATAATTTACTTCGAAATGCAATTCAAGCAATTCCAGAAGAGAAACAAGGTCGAATTGATGTGCTTTTGAAACGGATTGGAAATAAGTTTTCACTTGCAATTAAAGACAACGGAACCGGTATCGCAGATGAGTTGAGAGAGAAGATTTTCTCTCCAAATTTTACGACCAAAAACGCGGGTATGGGACTCGGTTTGGCTTTGGTAAAGAATATTGTAGAAAGTTCTGAAGGAGAAATTTGGTTTGAATCGGAAGTAGGATTTGGTACCACCTTTTTTGTTGAACTCCAAGCAATCTCATGAGATTTTATCTCAAAATTTATCTTGATGAATTGCAGCAGAATCAAGGCTTTCAAATAAATAGTGATTTTTTTTCAAAGCGCTGTAACTTCGTCCTGTGTTTATTCCTCTAAGGCAGACCAAAGCCCGAAACAGTGACTGTAGCCGAATTCAATCAAAGTGTAGATCAGTTTTCTGATAACATCTATCGCTTCATCCTAAAGAATATGCGGGACGAAGACGAAGCACGTGATGTGGTTCAAGATACGTTTGAAAAAGTATGGTTGAAGGCTTCGGAAGTTTCCTTCGAAAAAGCAAAGTCGTATTTATTTACAACGGCTTATCGCCTGATGTTGGAGCGGATTCGTAAAAAGAAACGTCAGGAACCAATTGACAATTCTTTGCGTGTGGTTGCCGGTTCATCAAAAGATCCAGAATTTGATTTGAAACGCATCTTGAATGAAGCCATTGCAAAATTACCAGAAGATCAACGTTCAGTGATTATGTTGCGCGATTATGAAGGATATTCTTATGATGAAATTGGTCGCATTACTGGATTGAATGAAAGTCAGGTTAAAGTTTACATTTTCAGAGCACGCGTATTTTTGAAGAATTATTTAGTGAGAGCGGAGGTGGTATTATGAGCAGAATAGATAAAACCAATTATGAGGCTTGGCTGCTCGATTATACCGAAGGAAATTTGAGCGCCGAAGACATCGCTGAACTTCTCTTGTTCTTAGAACAAAACCCAGAGTTGAAGACTGATTTGGATGGTTTGATGGATATTCAACTCGTGGACGATGATTTATCTCCAATCGATTTTAAACACACATTGATAAAAGACGAATCGAACGTAAAAGAACGATTTGATGCATTATGCCTTTCGTTTTACGATAAAACCATTTCGGCTTCTGAGAAAAAGGAATTGGATTATATACTGCAACAAAAGCCTCATTGGGAAAAAGAATTCAAAGCATTTGCGTTTACGTATTTTATTCCTGCACCTGAAATTGAATTCCCATCAAAAGCTGTTTTGAAAAAGCAGTTTCTTCCTGAAGATGGTTTTGAAAATCAAGCAGTGAAGGCTATTGAAGGATTGATGAAGCCGGAAGAGCGTTTAGTATTTGAACGAAGCTTAGAAGGAAATGCCGAAAAGATTTATGCATGGAAAGCATTTCAAAAATCGGTGCTTTCAAAAGAGAATATTGTTTTTGAAGAAAAGAGCAACTTATATAAAGAAAAAAACTCTGGTCGAATTGTATTTCTTGGAGCACGTTTGATTGCCATTGCTGCATCCATTGCTTTATTGATTGGCCTGTTTTCGCTTTTTAATTCGAATAAACCACACAATGGAATGGCGAGTATAAATTCAGATACGATTTCGGCTGTGCGTCCTGTAAAGCAGGTTGTTGTTCCTGAAACAAATTCATTTGTGAATACTGTTCCAAAGAAATTGGAAAATAAAAAATCTCAAAAAAATAATAGTCAAAAACCTTTGAGAATTGAAGCTCCAGTTGATATTCAGAAAGAAAGTTTTGCGGATTTAAAAACGTTAAAAGCGAAATCGATTGAGGATTTTGAATTGCCTGGTGAATATTTAACAATTAATCCTTACGATAATATTCAAGTAAATCCTCAGATGCCAACAGCTTTCGTTGAATCTGAATTTTTAAGTCCAACACAATTTTTAGTTTCTAGAGCAAAAGGGCTTTTGAAGAAAAATAAAATTGATGTAGAAAAACCATTGCGTGAAATTAAAGAAGATGGATTGGCAGAAACAAGTTATAAAAGCATCGAACGAATCACTCGTGGAAATGTAAATATTAACCGAGAAAAAACTCCCACAGGAAGTCGTGTTTTGGGTTTTAGTATTGGATCGCTGGAGTTTAGTCGTTCATCTGGAAGATAAAATATAAATCTCAATTTTAAACGCCTTGTTTCAATGAAGCAGGGAGTTTTTGTTTAAAGAAAAAGGCTTAGCCCAGAAGGGGTTTACTGTTGAACGAATTACCCCGCACGAAGGATGTTCCGATAGCTATCCGAATGAGCGGAAACGCGGTTAAGCCCCAAACAAAAGAAATTGAATGTTGATTTTAAAAAAATTGAATCTGAAAATTTGCTGAAAGCATGCTTATTATTGCCATTAGAAGATGTTGAAATAAAAAGATCGAAAAAAAATTCATTGGATTGTAACTAATGAAACGTTTGAACTTCTTATGCCTGAAACTCACCTAGAACATTGTGTTATGAAAACGATATCATTCTTATTTGCTGCGGCTTTTACACTTGCCGCCACTTGCGTTAAAGCTCAGGGGAGTTTAGAACGCAAATCATTAGGTACATTTAATTCCCTCATCATTCGTGGTGCTGTGGATGTTTATGTAAATCAATCGAATGAACCTGGAATTAGTGCTTCAACCGAAGATTTTGGTTCGTTAAACTATGAGGTAAAAAATGGTGCGCTCGAAATTAATGGAGGCGCTCAAGGTCATGTTTATGTGCATGTGCCTTCCTTATCGGCCATTGAGATTTATGGCAATTCGGATGTATATTCATCTGATACATTAAAAGGAACCGATTTGTTGGTTATAAATTCCGGTTCGGGAGATGCAACGTTGCTGTTGAATTACACCAATGTCGATACGCGCATTAATGGTTCTGCCGATGTAAAACTTTCGGGGAATGCAGAAAACTTAAAAGCCGATGTTACAGGAGCCGGCGATTTACATGCTTACAAGCTATTAGTGAACAATGCAACAATTACTTTGTCGGGAGCTGGAGATGCACAAGTAAACGCTCGAACTTCAATTAAAGGAAAGGTAAGCGGAGCTGGAACACTTTACCATCAAGGAGAACCATCGATAATGGAAGTAGAAGTGACAGGTGCGGGAGAAATAAAAAAATCAAATGCGTTGGTTAATGGTGATACAACACGAATTAAGTTTGGGAATAAGCAGATTATTATTTTAGATGAAGATGGGAAATCGAAAGTGGAGATTGGTGATGATGTGATTGTTGATGGAGAGATTCAAGGGAAAGACAATGAAAAACCTAAGAAAAAAGATCAACCACAAAGTATATGGTCGGGTTTTGAAATGGGTATTAATGGGTACATGAATCCGAACAATAGCTTTAATATGGATAGTGTAAATAGTGGGTATTCCTTAAACTATAACAAATCCATTGCAGTTAATTTTAACTTCTGGGAAGTACATGGACGAATTTTGAAAAACAATATTTACTTCACTACTGGACTTGGCTCTGAGATTAATAATTATCGTTTTGATAAGCATACTCGTCTACTTTCTGATACAACTCCAACCATTGCAGTTGTTGAATCAAATAAAGACTATGATAAAAGTAAATTGGTAACTGGTTATTTAAATGCACCACTTTATTTAACGTTTGCTACCAATGAATTTAAAAATGGAAAACGATTGAGCATCTCTCCTGGTATCACTGCTGGATGGAAATTCACTTCGTATAACAAGCGCGTTGTAAACGAAAACGGAGATCGTGAAAAAAGTCATAATCATGATGATTTCAACTTAAATCCATTTCGAGTGAATGCTTCTTTACGTGTGGGTTATGGCTCGTTTATTTTGTATGCGAATTATGCATTAACCTCTTTATTTCAGAAAAATGAAGGTCCTAATCTAACTGCTTTTTCTGCTGGAATTCGAGTGGTTGGTTTTGGTAAATAAGTTCACCTGATTCTCAGAAAGGTGTTTGTGTAAGCCCGTTGTCCATTGGATGACGGGCTTTTTATTTAATCATTTTAGTATCGCTTAAACTTAATTAGGTTAATGACTTCTACGAGATCATTAGAATTGATTACCAATTCAACCCTTGTATAAAACAAAGCACTAATTTCGCCAGCTATGCTGAAGATACTTTCTGTGTTTTTTGCTTTTATAATTCTAACACCGTCATTATTAAAAATGGCTGTAGTGACGAATTATGTAGTGCAATATGAGCGTTATGCTACTGAGTTGTGCGAAAATCAAGACAAACCGGAATTAGCTTGTAACGGGAAATGTCAAATGATGAAAGAGCTGAACGAAGCTGAACAAAACGCTCCAGTTGCTCCATCATTACCCGAATTTAAGGTCAAAGAACAACCTGTTTGTGAATTGAATTCAGCAGCACTTATTTCGTTTTCTGTTGAATTGAAGCAAGAACAACCGCTTTCAAATTTTAAAGGATTACCCGAAGGTATATTCGGAAATGTGTTTCATCCTCCTTGCTGCTAATAGCAATTGAGTTGATTTCTTTTTAAACACATTTTCTAATCTGCAGCTCAATCTAGGAATGGATTGGCTGTCACATTTTATACCTATGAAACGTTCATTGAACTATTTCCTTTTTTTCCTTTCTATAACATCCATTTCACTTTCATCCTGTAAAAAAGATGAAGAAACACAAACGCCTACTCCTACGCCCTCTCCAACTGGTATGTTTAAAGTTGAATTTGAACATGGCTTTGATGGTGCCGAATTCAGTTTTGATACATCCTACACCGATGCATCGGGTGATACATTAATCTTTACCAAATTCGATTATTATATTTCCAATGTTAAGTTGACTAAAACCGATGGTACAATTTGGTCTCAGCCGGATAGTTATTTTTTAATTAAAAGCAATGATGACTTAAGTCGTTTGATTTCTATTTCAAGTGTTCCTGCGGGAGGTTATACCGGAATAACATTTACTGTTGGAGTAGATTCAACGCATAATGTGAGTGGCGCACAAACAGGTGCATTAAATCCTGCAAATGATATGTTCTGGGCTTGGAATACTGGATATATTTTTATCAAAGCAGAAGGAACAAGCTCTGCATCAACTATGGGTGGTGTTTTTGAATACCATATTGGTGGCTACCAAACTGCAAATAATACCAATTGTATTCGTACAGTAAATCTCTCTTTTGGTGGAGGAACTTTAACAATTGCTCCGAATACAGCTCCCCAAATTCATTTATCAATAGATCTTTCCAAGTTGTTTAATGGAACAAATAATTTAAGTGTTGCATCGATGCCGATGATTCATATGCCGGGAGCTGATGCTGTTGCTGCTGCTGATCGTTTTAAGGAAGCATTCGAATTTGAACATCTTCACGAATAAAAAAATTTCTGGAGCTGTTTGATGGAAATTAAATAGCTCCGGAATCTATACTAGAAGATATGAGAACCTCTTTTTTTCGATTCGTATGTGCTGGTTTATTTCTCCTCCTTCAACATAACGTTCGCGCATGTGATGTTTGTGGATGTTCGGCAAGTGGACTATCTGGTGGGATGTTTCCTCAAATACAAAACAACCTCTTTGGAATTCGTTATACACCTCAGCATTTTATGCATCCTGCTACAATCGACAATATGAATGGATTGAGTTTGGTGAAAGAAGATCGGTATTATGATCAAGAGCTGTTTTTCCGTTGGTATGCTCATAAACGTTTACAGCTTTGGTTTAACGTTCCATTTCGTTTTCACGAACGAATTGAAACGCTTAGAACTACGCAGATTAAGGGATTGGGAGATGTTTCGGTAAGCGCATTGTACACAGTCATCAACACCAATCAAGATTCTATTCAACGAAATTGGAAACATTTCTGGGTTGCTGGTGCTGGGTTTTCTTTACCAACAGGAAAGTACCGTCAGCGCGATGAAACATTAAGCACTTTGCCTGCTGGTTTTCAATTGGGAACTGGCTCGTATTCTACCGTGTTTAACACTGTTTATTTGATTCGTAGAAAACAAGTTGGAATGCAGTTTCAAGCTGATTATAGGATGTACAGTTTGAATGAATCGCAGTTTAAAAAAGGTGATCAATACAGCTTTCAAAGTCAATTGTTTTATCGTATTCCAATCAAGCATTCCATGTTATTGCCACAAGCTGGAATTCGTTACGAACACTTGAATCAAGATTTTGAATTTAACGCATTGCGTCCTCAATCGGGAAGTACTTCTACTTGGACAACTGTTGGTTTAGATTATTATGCAAAGCACTACATGCTGGGTTGCTCGGTACAAACACCCATTCAACAAACTCTGACATCGGCGCAGCCAACACCGGGAATGCGTTTGAATTTTATGTTCGGATTCATTTGGTGAAACTGTACATTCGCTAAACATGAAACCGGTGTGGAAAGCGCATCTAGCTGTATTGCTAGCGAATGTGATTTATGGTGCTAATTATTCGGTCGCCAAAGAGGTGATGCCGCGATTTTTTGCCCCATTTGGAATCATTCTTTTACGTGTAACAGGAGCGATTATTTTATTTGCTTTGCTCTTTTTAAGAAAGACAGAACGCATTCGGAAAGAAGACCGGATGCGTTTTCTTTTATGTGGTTTGACTGGCGTTGCTTGCAATCAATTGTTGTTTTTCAAAGGGCTCAGTTTGACTACACCCATTGAAGCAGCAATCATTCTTACAGCCAACCCAATTTTAGTTTTAATTGCTGCTGCTCTAATTGCCCGTGAACGCATTACCTCATGGAAGGCATTAGGAATTTTATTAGGCTTATGCGGAGCATTGATACTTATACTTCAACGACCACAGGCTTCCAATGAAGGAGATAATTTCCTAGGCAATTTGATGATCTTAATGAATGCAGCTTTTTATGCTGTGTACTTGGTCATTGTTCGTCCATTGATGCAACGCTATCGCGCGAGTACGGTGATGTTATTTGTTTTTCTCTGCGGATGGATTCCCATTTTACCCATAGGAATGAGCGAAGTGATGGCTGTTGATTGGCCCCATGTTCCGATGTGGGCTTTTGGTTCCTTAGCATTTATTGTAGTAGGAGCAACGTTTCTAGCCTACATTCTCAATGCATACGCTCTAGCCACTGTGAGCGCATCGGTGGTGAGCATTTATATTTATATGCAGCCTTTTTTAGCTGCTCTCATCGCTATAGCTTGGGGAAAGGACCAATTGGATGTTTCGAAAATTATTTCTGCAGCCTTTGTTTTTACTGGAGTTTGGTTGACGAGTCGGCCGCAAAGGGTAAATTAGAGACCAAAGTCAATGTGTTCACAAAATAGCTAATAAATGAACACATGCGTAATTTTGTCCATTTTTGAATGTACTTTTGACACAAGTTCATTTTTAGCTTATTTATTGGACATATGACAAAAGTCAAATTTGATCGGGCAATTCCATATAATGATCTTCAAGACTTACCTCCATCAGACTCAATTTTTGATACTGAGGTTTTACTAAAATGGGGAATTACATCGCGTGTATTGGCTGAACTCAATAGGAATTGCTTGCGAATACCTGAACCGAATATGTTAATTAATACAATTTCACTCCAAGAAGCTCAATCCTCTAGCGCAATTGAAAATATTTTTACAACGGATGATGAATTATTCAAAGCAATATCTGATACGGTTCGAGAATCGAATTCAACACATGCAACAAAAGAAGTACTAAGATATCGAGAAGCAATGTGGGCTGGATATTTATCTATTAAAGAAAACGGGAAAATTAATTTGAAAACTACGATCGATGTTTTTCGACAAATTCAAAAATCTAAACAAGGAATTCGCTCAGCACAATCTCAAATCGTAATTAAAAGAGGACAGAGTGAATTAAAACCTGGCGAAATAATATATACACCACCAAGAGGAGAAGGCATTATTGAACAAAAAATGAAGAATCTATTTACCTATTTAAATGATCATAAAAACTATACTCATGATCCACTTTTAAAGATGATAATAGGTCATTATCAATTTGAGGCAATACATCCTTTTGTAGATGGGAATGGAAGAACAGGCCGAATTTTAAATCAATTGTATTTAATAAATGAAGGACTATTATCGCACCCTGTCTTGTTTTTAAGTAAATATATTTTAGAGAATAAAGATGAATATTATGCTAAGCTTGCGGCTGTTACAATGCGAGGTTCTTGGAAGCCTTGGATAATGTATATGCTTGATGCAATTCATAAAACTGCCATAATCACAAACCAACGTATTGATGATATATTAAATCAAATGGATGCCACTTATTTGCATGCAAAAGGCAAAATAAAATGGTATAATTTGGAAATCCATTTCATGATCTTTTCTCAACCCTATATAAAACCCAAACGATTGGGAAGCTTATTAAAAATTAATAGCCGAACTACTTTAACTAAATATATGAATCAATTAGTTGATGCGGGAATTTTGAGTCCACAATATGATTCAAAAGAAGTGTTCTTTATAAACAACGACCTAATTAGAATTCTTCAATCTAAATAAATCAACCTTTTCGTCTTGGCTTTCCGTATTTCTCGCGCATTTGTTGGTCACGTGTTTTCCGAACGTTGACTTTTTTATTTTTCTCTTTCTTTTCATGAAAAGCCGGTCCTGGTTCGTATTTGCTCTTCTTGACTTTAGAGCCTGGCATGTTGATGCGCGGTTGTTCGTCTAAAGTTAAAACGCTTGATAATTCTACTTCTTCAGGAATAGTTAAACGATCGATTTTCTTTTGCATGAATTCTTCGATGGAAGCAATCATTTCGGCATCCTTTTCCATCACAAACGTAATGGCATCGCCTTGTGCATCAGCACGTCCGGTTCGACCAATACGGTGAATGTAATTTTCCATCACATCGGGCACATCGAAATTGATTACATGCGAAACGCCAGTAATATCAATCCCTCGAGATAGAATGTCGGTAGCGATAAGGATGCGTTGTTTGCCTTCTGCAAAATTTTCAACTGCTCGGAAACGTGTGTTTTGTGCTTTGTTAGAGTGAATAATGCCTGCTTCGGTTGGAAATTCTTCCTCGAGGTGAATGAAGAGTTTGTCGGCTAATTTTCGGCTACCGGCAAATAATAACACCCGATCCATATTTTCTTGGCTGAGCAGGTGATTGAGCAGGTTGAGTTTGGTGTTGTAATTTGGAACTTCGATGATGCTTTGCTTGATGTTTTCGAGCGGACTACCATTGGGAGCTGCTTCAATGCGAACCGGTGCACGGAAGTAGGTGATAATAAGTGCATCGACATCATCAGAAAGTGTAGCCGAAAACATGAACGTTTGTCGTTTCGGAGGAAGTACATCGAAAATACGTTCGAGTTGAGGACGGAATCCGAGGCTGAGCATTTCATCTACTTCATCGATAACCAAGCGTTTGATGGTTTTGGTTTTCAGTGTTCCATCGAGGGCTAAATCGAGCAATCTTCCGGGTGTGGCAACAAGTATATCAAGTCCTTTGTGGATGGCGTCTTTTTGCGTTCGGATATTTGCACCACCATAAACACCTACAGCAATGATGTTCATATAGGTGCTGAGCTTATTGATTTCTTCGACAACCTGAACGACCAATTCGCGCGTTGGAACGAGGATAAGCGTTTGAGGAAGTTTGTCTTTGGAGAATTTCCATAAACGCAGGCAAGGCAGTAGATACGCAATGGTTTTTCCTGTACCAGTTTGAGCCAACCCAACAACATCGTTACCCGCCATCATAGCAGAAAAGGCTCGTTCTTGAATGGGAGTTGGATGCTCAAAACCTAAATCGCAAAGGGCATTGAAGAGTGGTGTATTGAGGTTTAGATCGGAAAAACTGCTTTTACTCATGGTATTTGCTGGGATGGCAAAGGTAGTGTAGTTCGACCTCAGCCCCGACTTTTTCATTGAGATAGAAGAGATTTGAATTAGTGATATAGCTTAAAAGCACTGCCCTAGCTATTCGCTGGTAGTGTCTAAAAAAAGTGTGTATTGGATTCTCAACTTTAGAGGAGTAAAAATGGTTAATTTATTAATCCGTCCAATCAAAGTTTTTTATATCAGCATTTAGTTTTGGTATTTTACGATCGAAAGCTTTTCTTGATAAAGCGCTTGTTCAAAAAGGCTTTCCCAAACCTACACCAAGGCTATGGTATATTTGACAAGCTATATACATAGTTGAATCTTAAGCACTTTTATAAGCCTTCGCGGATGCTTCGGCTTGGGTCACGCTTTCGTGTAGCGGGAGCTATTCTCAATTGCTAGCCCCTTCGGAGTTTTGCTGGGCATTCTTACAAATGCGAATTATTCCACCTTTACCACTTTCTCCACCACAACCACCTCATCACCCTTTAAAATCCGGCAATAGTAAATCCCCGTTGCAAATCCGCTGAGAGATAAAGTATGTGTTCCCACTGCAGTAAATTGCTTCTGCTGCACCAAGCGCCCGGTTGCATCCAGAAGTTGAGCAGTGTACGCTGAGCCGGCAGTTTCTAAATCTATCCGCAGCCAGTCAGTTGCCGGATTGGGGTAAATGGTAACTGCATCGGGAAATGGCGCATCTTCGATTCCGACGCCACAGTTGGCAGGATCAAGACAGCCATCGGCATCCAATTTTACAACCCACGCGTTTTGTCCTCCACAACAAAAGTCATCATCGGCGGCGCCGCTTATTAACAAACCACCATCCTTGGTTTCAATAAAGTCGAGGAAGAAATCAGCCCAGTTTCCATGATCATACTCTTTCCTCCAAAGCAGATTGCCTAATGAATCTGATTTCATAATGAAACCAGCATTGACGGTTGTATTGTTAATTCCAACTGAAACAATTCCTCCATCGGAAACTCTCCTCCCAATATAATTTGTGCTACTGTTCAACGACGGATAAGTTTTGTTATATAGAACATTTCCTTCCAAGTTCGTCATCACTACTTTTGGTCCTCCGACTTGATATTTATACCCAGAAAAGAGCAATTTATCGGTTCCAAACTGGCTCATACCTGCTTCAGTAATTTGAGGTATTTGCCATCCGTCTTGCCTTACCCCATTCTCATCAATACGAACTAGATATTCATGCAGTTCATTGATTGCAAATGAACTGCCGGAGGTGCCGGAAATTAAATAATCTCCATTATCATAAACAATATTATTTGGAGAGTCCGCAATATCTTCATCAATCAATGCTTCAGCGAGCAGTTGTCCTTGACTATTTAGCCTTACGAAATAGCCATTCTGAGCCTCTGAATCAAAATATCCCCTAGAGGCCACTAACGCGATGTCCCCGCTTGGAGATTCAATTAAATCTTGGGGAGTATCGTAGTAAATAGAATCTCTGTGATAATAAGACCAGATTGTGTCCGCTAAATCAGGGCTTATTTTCAAAACAAAAATCTGATTTCCTCCGGTTCCTCCCACTTTGCTTCGAGTATTAAATAACAGCAAATTTCCATCAACACTGCTAATCATTGAGCAAAAACCCGAAAAACGTCTAGACAAATCGTATTTAAAATTGTTCAACACGATGTTTCCTGAATCATCAAATGAATGCGCCCGCTGGAATCCGCCCTCTTCAACAAACAAACTGTATCCCGAACTTGCGATATAGTACTTACCGCTGTCAAGCTCAACAGCCCTAGATGCGCTGCCTGCTAAATTTGCCGTGTCGTTGTACGTTCTGGCAAATGTTGCGACCTGGCCTAAACTTGAAAGGCTAAGTATTAAATGAAAAAAAACAACAGCGAGAAAGTTTCTCATTATCTGGAAATGATTAGCCGCTGAACGCCCAACACTTCTTTATTTTCAGCGTAAATCCGACAGAAGTAAATGCCTGCTGATAAATGGTCCAAGTGGAGATTCTCCGTGTGCTTGATTTCGCGTTTGACGAAGGATCCGCTATGCAACGTGCGCCCGGTAATATCAATTATTTGAAAAGTGAGATTGCCAGCTTCAGCGGTACTAATGTTTAGAGTAAATATCCCTTTGTTGGGGTTGGGATAAATGTCTACTTCAGTCTTTGCATCTTGTTTTCGTTGCGGTTTTACTTCTGCTCCTGCAAGCCTTGCCCCAGATGGTTCATCTATATAGGGATACCGATGGTAAATCGTATCGCCCCGAAGCTGCCGCGCGGCCATTGCGTAACTCTGAATACTGGACGGCACGCGGGATAAAAATTCGAGCTGTTGTTTCTGAACAGAATCTATTTGCAGCCAGGTAAGGGAATCTTCTATCATGTCGAGAGTAAGGTAGATATAATCGGCTAGTTCACCTTTACCACTTTCTCCACCACAACCACCTCATCACCGTTTAAAACCCGGCAGTAATAGATACCCGTTGCAAGTCCGCTTAGCGATAAAGTATGCGTTCCCACTACAGTAAACTGCTCCTGCTGCACCAATCGCCCTGTTGCATCCAGAAGTTGAGCCGTATACTCTGTGCCAGCAGTTTCCAAATCTATGCGCAGCCAATCAGTTGCTGGGTTGGGATAAATCGTAACAGCATCGGGGAATGGTGCATCTTCGATTCCTACGCCACAGTTGGCTGGATCTAGGCAACCATCGGCATCGAGTTTTACTACCCAAGCATTTTGTCCGCCACAGCAAAAATCATCATCAGCAGCCCCACTGATCAATAAGCCACCATCTTTCGTTTCAATAAAGTCGAGAAAGAAATCAGACAAGTTGCCGTGGTCGTATTCTTTATGCCAAAGCAGATTTCCTAATGAATCAGATTTCATAATGAAACCAGCATTAATTGTGGTCGTATTAATGCCAACTGAAACAACACCACCATCAGAAACTTTTCGACCGATATAACTTTCATTGTTAAACAACGAAGTATAAGTCTTATTAAAAATTATATTTCCATCAAGATCGGTCATTACTAGTTTTGGTCCACCTGCTTGGTATTTATAACCTGAAAAAAGCAATTTATCTGGTCCAAACTGGCTCATTCCACCTTCTGTAATTTGAGATAATTGCCAGCCTTCTTGTCGAATTCCATTTTCATCAAGTTTTATTAAATACTCATATCCAACGTCACTTGTAAAAGCAATCCCGGCAACACCAGCTATAAGAAATCCCCCGTCGGATGCACTAATTATATTCTTTGGGGAATCAGCTATATTTTCATTAATTAAAGTTTCATTGACAAGTTCTCCCAGAGCATTAAGTTTAATAAAATATCCATCGTGGTCTTCAGTAGTAGTAAAATAATCTCGTGAAGCTATCAATGCAATTTCACCGCTTGTTGTTTCAATTAAATCTTCTGGAGTATCATAATACAATGAGTCATGATGGTAATATGACCAAAGTGTATCTGTTAAGTCCGGGCTTAGTTTTAATACGAAGATTTGAGTACCACCTGCATCATTAATCCAACTTCGTGTATTGAACAAAAGAAGATTACCGTCATTGCTTCTTATCATCGAGCAGAAATCGAAAAAGCGCCTTGATGGAACATAACTGAAATTATCTAAGATAATATCGCCAGAATCATCAAATGAATGAACTCTCTGAAATCCACCATCTTCTACAACCAAACTAAATCCAGAGCTAGAAATATAATAACTGCCGCTATCGAGTTCAACAGGTCTAGATGCATTTCCACCAAAATTTGCCGTGTCATTGTAAGTACGGGCAAAAGTTGGCACCTGTGCAATACTAGATATACTTAATAAAGCAAAAAAGTATGCGACAAATTCTTTCATTACTTGGAAATGATAAATCGTTGAACACCCAGCAACTCTTTATTAGAAGTATAAACCCTACAGAAATAAATACCAACTGATAAGTTATCCAACTGTATATTTTCAATGTATTTGTTTTCCCGTTTCACGAAGGATTCGATATGCAATGTGCGCCCAGTAATATCAACTATTTCAATTGTATGTCCACCTGTTGTTATGCTAGTCACATTTAGAGAAAATATGCCTTTATTCGGATTTGGATAAATGCCTATTTCAGACTTTACTTGTTTTTTTTGTTGAGGTTCAACTTGAGTTCCAGCAAGCCTTGCACCAGATGGTACATCAATGTATGGATACCGGTGGTAAATAGTATCTCCCCGGAGTTGCCTAGCTGCCATTGCGTAACTCTGAATACTGGACGGCACCCGCGACAAAAATTCGAGTTGCTGCTTCTGAACAGAATCTATTTGCAGCCAGGTAAGGGAATCTTCTATCATGTCGAGAGTAAGGTAGATATAATCGGCTAGTTCACCTTTACCACTTTCTCCACCACAACCACCTCATCACCGTTTAAAACCCGGCAGTAATAGATACCCGTTGCAAGTCCGCTTAGCGATAAAGTATGCGTTCCCACTACAGTAAACTGCTCCTGCTGCACCAATCGCCCTGTTGCATCCAGCAGTTGAGCGGTATACGATGAGCCGGCAGTTTCCAAATCTATTTGCAGCCATTCTGTTGCTGGGTTAGGATATATAGTTAATGCATCAGGGAAAGGAGCATCTTCGATTCCTACACCGCAATTGGCAGGGTCAAGACATCCGTTGGCATCAAGTTTTAGCAGCCATGAGTTCTGACCTCCATCTGCGTTGCTTTGGCTAGCGGAACCGCTTATCAAAAGTCCACCATCAGAGGTTTCGATAAAATCGCTGAAGTATTCCACAAAGTCGCCTAAGGTATATTTATAATCTTTCTGCCAGAGCAAAATTCCATCGGCGTCTGTTTTCATTATATACCCATTATTGTTTTCAACAAAATCTAGGTTTGTGGCCAATCCCACAGAGACTATCCCCCCATCAGCAACTTTTCTTCCGATGTAGTTGATAGATGAGGATCCAGGATAGATGTATGTTTTATTCTGAACTAAATTTCCAGCCGTATCCAAGAGAAGGATCTTTGCTTCCCCATTTGGGTAGGAGTATCCCGATAAAATAATCTTGTTTTCATCATATAAACTCATACCACACTCAGTAATCTGAAAATAGTCTTGGCTCCAAAGAATTTGACCTTGACTGCTTATTTTCATAAGAAAACCGTGGAGATTTGTTGAATTAGAAGGTCCGCGGGTGCCTCCAATCAAAACAGAACCATCTGCTAGTTGGGCCAAAGACTCCAGGGCCTGAATTTCACGTTCACGAATTATCATTTCGCTTACGAATTGCCCCTGCGAATCTAGCCGTATGATTATACCCAGCATAGAGTCGTTTTCGAGTGGGCGTCTTCTTGCTGTAATATACACTTCACCGTTGGTGGATTCAAAAATGTCAGCAGTAGTATTAAACGCACTTGAATCTGAATTAAGATAACTCCACAAAGTATCCGATAAATCCGCACTTATTTTCTGAACAAAAATGCGGTTCTCTGTGGTATTCCCCAATTTGCTCCTCGTACTTGCCAAAAAAAGATTCTCATTATTACTTTTTATGAGTTTACTGAAACCCGAATAAGTTCTGTTTAAATCATACTCCATCCTATTTTGAATCAACTCACCTTGTTGATCCACTTGGTAGATTCGCTGGTAACTACCTTGAGAAAGACTTAATCCTCCACCTGAGGATGCAATAGAATAAACACCATCCGGATACTCAACAGGTCTTGAACTAATGTTAGAAAGATTTAATGTGTCGCGGTAGGTTTTGTTAAATGTATTTACCTGCGCTAAAAGCGACTGAAAGGAAAAAAGTAAAGCGAGGGCGAACAGTTTTTTCATCGCGCCAATGTAATACGTTGCAAAGCAATTACCCCTTTGTCCTCTCCACGCAATTCAACTAAATACAGCCCATCAACAAGATCTGTGATTTCTATAGATGACCGAATCTGTTTGGCACCACCTGGGAGCTTTCCAGATTTTAACTGGCGGCCTGTGAGATCAAATATTTTCCATTCAATCTGTTCTTCTTTTTCGAGCGTGAGTTCCAAGGTGAACGTGCCGGAGTTAGGGTTGGGATAAATCCGCACGACGTTTTTCTGCCCGGTTTTCTTCGGTGTGGGTTTTATCTGTGACGCAAGGCGGGGAGATGTTGTTGATTCAAGGTCCGGATATCGGTGGTAAATCGTATCACCGCGCAATGAGCGTGCTGCAAGCGCATAACTCTGAATAATTGATTGCTCGCGCGAAAGATTTTCCAGGCGTATTACCTGTACAGAGTCCAACTGCATCCAGGAGAGGGTATCTTCTTGCATATCCAGGTAAAGGTCGGTATAATCGGCTAGTTCACCTTCACCACTTTCTCCACCACAACCACCTCGTCACCCTTTAAAACACGGCAATAGTAAATCCCCGTTGCTAGTCCGCTTAGCGACAAGGTATGCGTTCCCACAACAGTAAACTGTTCCTGCTGCACCAAACGACCCGTTGCATCCAGCAGTTGACCGGTATACGCTGAGCCGGCTGTTTCCAAATCTATACGTAGCCAGTCGGTTGCCGGGTTCGGATAAATAGTAACTGCATCAGGAAACGGCGCATCTTCGATTCCTACTCCGCAATTAGAAGGGTCAAGACAGCCATCGGCATCAAGTTTTAGCAGCCAGGAGTTCTGACCACCATCTGCGTTGCTTTGGCTAGCGGAACCACTTATCAAAAGGCCACCATCTGAAGTTTCGATGAAATCCGTTAAGTATTCCACAAAGTCGCCTGAAGTATATTTGTAATTTTTCTGCCAGAGCAAATTTCCATTTGGGTCGGTTTTCATAATATACCCATTATTATTATCAACGAAATCCAGGTTTGTGGCCAATCCGACCGAAACAATTCCGCCATCAGCAACTTTTCTTCCGATATAATTAATGGCAGAAAATCCCGGATAGACATAGGTTTTATTTTGAACTAAATTTCCAGAGGTATCTAAAAGAAGCATTTTGACGGTGCCGCTTGTGGTATTGTATCCTGATAAGATAACCTTGCCATCATCATATAAACTCATTCGTCCTTCTGTGATTTGTGGATAATTAAAATCCCATATAACTTCACCAAAGGAATTCACCTTCATCAGGAACCCTTGAATGTTGCCAGCATCGATTCTACGAGCTCCGCCGATTAATAGATTGCCATCCGACAATTGAACCAAACTATACGGAGATTGCTTTTTGTATTGCCTAAATACTGCTTGAGTTAAGAATTGACCCTGTGCCGTTAAATGAATAAAAACAGCAAGCATGGAATCGGAGTCAAAAAATGCTCTGTTTGCTGTGAGATAAACGCTGCCATCCGCAGCCTCTAGTAGATCTTCCGTTGTATCAAAAAAGGTCGAATCAGAATGAAAATAACTCCACAATGTATCTGATAAGTCGGCACTTATTTTCTGCACAAAAATTCTATTCCCGCCTGTGCTTCCCGCCAAACTCCTCGTGCTGGCCAAAAAGAGATCATTGCTGTTCGAGTGAATCAGTTGGCTTGCTCCCTGATATCTTCTGGAAATATCATATTCCATTCGATTCTGGATCAACTCACCCTGATCATTGACTTGGTAGATGCGTTGGTAACCACCTTCAGCAAGACTCAATCCTCCGCCTGCCGTTGCAATACTGTAAATACCTGGAGGGTCCTCTACTGGCCTTGAACTGATGTTGGAAAGGACAAGGGTATCCCTAAACGTTTTGTTGAACGTGTTCACCTGCGCTATTAACGAATGAAAGGAGACAAGTAAGGCGAAGGAGAAAAGGTTTTTCATCGCGCCAGTGTAATGCGTTGCACGTCAATTACCCCTTTGTCTTCGCCACGCAATTCAACTAAATACAGCCCATCAACAAGATCTGTGATTTCGATTGCTGAGCGAATCTGTTTTGAGCCACCTGAAAGCGCACCTGATTTTAACTGGCGGCCTGTGAGATCAAATATTTTCCATTCAATCTGTTCTTCTTTTTCGAGCGTGAGTTCCAAGGTGAATGAGCCGGAGTTAGGGTTGGGATAAATCCGCACGACGTTTTTCTGCCCGGTTTTTTTCGGGGTGGGTTTTATCTGTGACGCAAGGCGGGGAGATGTTGTTGATTCAAGGTCCGGATACCGGTGGTAAATCGTATCACCGCGCAATGAGCGCGCTGCAAGCGCATAACTCTGAATGATCGACTCCTCTTGCGATAATTGCTCCAGTCGTAGCACCTGCAGGGAGTCGAGTTGCATCCAGGAGAGGGTATCTTCTTGCATATCCAGGTAAAGATCGGTATAATCGGCAAACAGGCTGTCATTGCGTGTGCTGAGCGTCAATGAATCTAACCAGCGTCGGGCATCTGCCAGGCTATTTGTATTGGTTAATTTAAAGCCCGGCATCTCATCACCGATAAGCATGCTCACCGTGCAATAACAACCCTTTCCGTCACACTTTTCCCATCCTTCAACGTAAACTTCGCCAGATACAAACCCACCGGCAAATGGCTCACCTGAATTGCTTCCAAGGGAGCAGTTAGTTTTGTGTTCATCACCCGCTGACCTGCAATAGAAAATAATTCCAGGGCCACCGCTTGCGTTGTGTTTTGCAATTTAAAGCTTAGCCAATCATTGGCAGGGTTGGGGAAAATGGAAACACCAAGTTTATTAGCTTCCACACTTTCCAAACCAACCCAGCAGTCGGGTTCCAGGCATCCCATTGAATCCAGTTTGACTATCCATAGGTTCTGACCACCAGCTCCTGGGTCAGTGGCTGAACCATCAATTAAAAGACCTCCATCAGAAGTTTCAAGCACATCAGTGAAAAAGTCTGTATTGGAATTGTAATTATATCTTCGAAACCATTGAAGATCTCCAGAATGGTCCGCAAGAGAAATGAAACCGGCGTTATCTGCATCAATCAACCCAATCGAGATGATTTTACCATTGGAATTTCGCCTTGAGTAATATTGATCTATTCCATCAGCTTCAAAATCGTTTAGTTTATCCCATAATACAATCCCGCTTGTATCGACTTTAATTGTGCGTGTAAAGTGATTTGACAAATTCGATGGAGTGCCAGATAGTAAATATTCTCCATTAGAGTATGGTGAAACCCGCAAATTATAATGATTAGGATATTCATTATGATCAATGAGATTTCCTAAAAGATTTAATTTATATACTACTCCATCGTATTGGTTGCCATCGGAATATCCGCTACCACCAATATAAATATTGTTGTTGATAAGAGTTGCACTTAGAAAATATAAGTTAGCACCATTTTCATAGATTTTGAAATCAAGTGAATCACCTTCATTATTTAGTTTTAAAAAGAATCCATCAAATTCATTTGCCTCCAAGCTATCTGGATAAACTCTTGAACCAATAATAATTATAGATTGATCAGATTCGGAAATAAGTATATCAGCAATCGCATCAACATAACTATTTTGTGGAAACGTATATTTCCATATGGTATCCAACTCAGGTGTGAGTTTTGCGATTTCTAAGTTTGCATATGTAACGGAACTAACCAAATTCACATTAACTTTAGAATAGGCTGAAAACAAATTTATTCCATCCGTTGCAAGTGCACCTGACGGAATATAACGGCCCATTGTATCGTAATTCATTTTACGAAAAACGATTTCTCCATCTTCTGTAATTCTTGTAACCATATTATACCCTTTTAGACCATCCATACCAAACCCAGAAGATTGTATGAAATAATCTTCGTCTAATAATACTGCTCTTGATGATAACGAGGCATAATTTAGAGTATCATTTAATGTAAAACTAAATGTGGTTATTCCTTGAGCAGAACTTTTTAAAAATCCTACATAAATAAAAATGAGAAGAAGAATTAACCGTAACGTCATTACTTTCAATGAATTAATGAAATTTTATGGTGTCCTAAAACTCTTCCATCTTTATCAAGTATGTTAAGTAAGTAAATACCATTGGATAGATCATTACACGTTAACTCGATTAATTGATTACGCTCTGTTAGTTGATTTATCTGTCGAATCAAACGACCGGAAAGGTCTACAAGACTTATTATAAGATTTCCTTCATAGTCATTAACTTGTAGAGTAAATTTACCATCATTGGGATTAGGATAAACACGTGTTAAGATATTTTTACTCTTTCGATTGTATTTTGCTTCATTAGCCAACCTAGCTGAAGGTGGAAAAGCATTTTCCGGATAATGCTCAATGGTCGTATCACCGCGTAGTTGCAGAACAGCTAATGCATACTGTTGTACAGACGAAGGAATAGAGGCCATGTTTCGAATGTCTTCTAATATTGTAGTATCTATGGTAAGCCAAGTAAGGCTATCGCGTAATAAGTTCAGATACATTTTATGGTAATCAACAAACAAGCTATCATCTAGAGTTGATAAAGTTATGGAATCGAGAACAGCTTCAGCTTGATCCAAGCTGTCGCTACCCAGATAAGTACTGAAAAGGCTTCTTTCAAAACCGGTACCAAGGCTATCTTTGTATAAGGCAGCCAGCTCATACCATTCATCTCGTTCTAACAAACTTGATTCAATTTTACTAATAGTAGTTAGCCATTCACCTCGAAAATGATGAGCTGCCCTTTTATAGGTTTCATGTGTTTGAACATAGGCGTTTTCTTTTTGCAATCCAAGCAAGCTGTCACGAGTAGCTTGATAGTAATTAGTATCTGCTAAGAGAACTCTCAATTCATTCAGTACTTTTTGTGTAGCAGGAAGGTTTAGCAGCATAAAATTGATTAACTCATTATTACTAAATAAGTTTTCCAGACGTAAAGCAGTTACAAGCACACTATCGCTTAAAGGTGAATATAATGTTAATACAATTGATAAATCAGCTGAAGATTGAGTTGTGTCAGAAAGTATACCCAATAGGCTATCGGTTTGCATTCCATCTAAGTTTTCAAGTATTGTTTGCTTTTGTAATTCCATACTATCTGACATGAACTTAAATTGTCTGCGTTCAGCATTTAGACTGATAATATTAAGAGCTCCAGTTCCAGATGGGCAAGGATTTGACAATCCAGATCCGCAAATAGTTGTTGAGCCTGACTCAGAAATGGAACTGAATACAGGAGTTTCGACATTAATTGGTCTTGCATAATAATACCAATCTGGTGTTTGATTATTGGGGGCCCATATATGTTTAACACCAACACCTTGATCATTAAAAATGTTTCCGGGACGGTATTGTGCAGGACCACAACCAATGCCTTGGTTATTAAATACACCCGACATACTTAACGGATTGATATGCCAGTCATAATTATTATTGGTAAAGTCGTTACATTTTAAAAATAAATATGGGTTATTATATTCTGATTGAAAACCACGCTGTAGGTTAGTAAAATCGTTACGTTGTATAAGCATATTTATGCCAGAACTTTGAGGCTGAAGACCTCTAGTAATTAGTCCCCAATTATATGGTTCGGCTGAACCAGATCCAATGAAATTATTTAATTGAACCTTGTTAGCAGTGCGGTAATCATAAAAATAGATACCATATGGATCAGGAATAACAGATGTATTGCCATCGGAATCTGGTATGTTAAAATCGTTATTGATATAATTATCACCACGAGCATTCTCAGAATATATTCCCATTCGACAATTGTCAAACAAAGACCCTGAACTATAAACATTATACCCGATTGATGTATTTGTAACTCGGGTAATAATTCCACGGGTTAATCCAATAAATCGGTTCCGAAGCGCATTATCGGCATTCAGATCAGATTGGTCGTCATTATTTGGATTAGTTGAAAGAACTCTGACTTGTGCATCATACAAGGCAATTCCTTGAGTTCTGTCGTGAGACAGAAATGGGTATTCAGTGGTGGTACAACTTTCTTTTATTGAAAAGTCTCCATCATTTAGAAAAATATTATCTCTAAATATAACACCTTTTATTTCCCATGCAGATACAAACATTTGTGAGGCCAACCAGTAATTTGTTTGACTATCGAAATAATCAGGATTTTTCAAATGATCATCGCAAATGAATAAACAGTTGGTGAATTTACTTATACTTGGAAAAGTATAAGGATGAAAAGATACTGACCGCCAGTTGTTCCTGAAAGTACTATTGGATGCTACTACAATTCCTCCTGTTACCCCCCCATACATATTGTCACCTGCATCACTCATAAAAATACCTTCTTCAGCATTTTCTATTACTGCATGATTTTTCATTTCAACTACACCTTGAACAGTATTTGCTAATGTTCCTTGTGGCTGCGAAGCAATACCCATTAATCTAATTCCTCTCCACATAGTACAGGAACTAGTTAGAGTTCCGCCATCTAAAATCAGTTTACCCCCAGGCTGAATAAGTATCATAGCATCATCAGGAAATTCTACTTTACAAGTTATAGTTAACGTGCGTCCTGGATAGACAATTATATCATTGTAAACTCTAATATCAAGTTCCCAAGTTTCGTTCATATTTATACCAATAGGAGTACTAGAATAAGGACAATCGTCTATAAAGCGTTTCAAATTAGTAATAGATGCTGCTTTATGAATTTTTCCAACTTGATTAGGTGAATAATATAAGTAACTCTGATAATTACCGCCCATCACATTATTAGTTGTCCTTGTATAACATGGGTCATTAGGATCATTTATATAAGGATCAACAACTAATGCACCAGGTGGACATCCTGAAGGATGAACTATTTGTCCATGAGGGCAATTCAGATCATTTCCATCAATTACTCCAAATAAATCTAGTAACCCATCAAAATCAGAATCTTGATCTTCGATAGTACAATAAATTCCATTTTGATATAAATGTACTAAGTCTAACATGTGAGCAATTTCATGTGCAACATGTCTAGTGAAAGCCCATACAAAACCTTCAAGTCCATTTAATTGATATGATTCAAAAGCTTTTCTAGAAAATGCATACATTGGATCATTTTGATTGCAAGATGGAGGTGTGGCATTACCATATGCACCGCCAACATTATTAACTAAAAAGTAATTAAAGTCATCTTCTATTTCGCATCCAAACTCAGCAATAGCTTGTTGGTAGAGATTTAAACGAAGATTAGAACTTGAGTAATCAGCATTAAATTGTGTATTTGTTACAGGCATAAATAGAATTCGTTCAATATAAAAATCAATTCGTGCTGAATTCAATTCATTAATTGGAAGTATAATTGGATCTGACGGATTTCCATTTCCAGTAAAAAGCGATTTTATTGACCATGCTTGATTTGTTTCAAAAACTTGTCGAATTGCATTAATATGGCTAGGAATATCCTCAAAATTCCCAGGTAAATTCGGAGCGGAATTTTGCACAACTATAACATTAATTCCAATTCTTTTGATAGGAATAAATGTACTTGAATTGTCACTAGGCTGATAGAATTTAAATTTGTAATAACGTTCGCTGTTTTCTGGAAATACATATGAGGGATCATTAATATATTGAGAACAACCTCCACATGCTAAACGGTCGGTTGCCATATAGTTACAAACAACGGTGTTGCTCTCTGTAGATTGAGTTGGAAGTGAAATTTTTGACTCACAACCTGTATTTTCAGTTATGACAGCATTAATTGTATCTCCTAAAACAGCATTATTTAATATTAAAATACTGTCTTTCCCAACATAAAGTAATTGATTGTTTAGACTAAATTGATATGATTTCTGATTAGGTGAGAATCTTACTACTTGAGCTTTTTGCAAAAATGTATCAACTCCGGTTACATAAGAAGGAGTAAGAAAACACTTACCAACCAAATTTAATATAGTAGGAAAAGAATTAATGCTTGTTACCGCTTGAACATTTCCAATTGTGCTATTTCCTGAATAGGTGCCATTGCCTTTATCTTTCCATTGGCTGCCATCCCAGATGGTAATTTTCGCATCAACAGGGTTAGAACTATAGCACGGATTATTACTCCAACCCAATTTGGCATTTGTTGTTCCTGTTCCTGCTGTGCGGTCTAATTTCCAATAACCACAACGATTTACAAAACCTAATGTGGAATCTTTGCTCGATCTTGAATAGTTGCTGTTTGGGTCTGTTCCAAAATATGAAGCTTTAAACGTTGTGTTGCTTGAAACTGAATCGATACTTATTGGTGCATACTGCCCTCCACCACCAGTCGGAAATGTAAATTCGGTGATTCCCATTTTGCTGATTGCTCCTTCTACATAGGAAGAATCACTGCCTTGTGATGCGATGGCAAAATATTCGAGAAACAGCGAATTGGTATCACTTATTTGTACAATGCCTTTGCTTAGATTGAGCGCACTTAGAATATGAAGAGGGACATCGATGATAAGCTGCCCATTGGGCTTTTCAACGTTTAATGTTGCCATTGAAAAATCATTAAAGGTGCCCGTAGATTCAATGTGTTGGTCATCCTCTCCAACAAATCGCATAGCACTCCCTTGATTTAAATCGGGAGATGTGCTGCCTCTGAATTCAAGGTTTTTGTAAATATCAGAACTACCATCACTTGCTGTCATCACTTTTCCATCACCTGTACATTCGATAATTAAATCATCCCAAAATTGATTGTTAGAAGCATCATAATTTAAAAGGAAATACCCATCCGAACTGGTTTTAAAATGAGCCTTTCCATAAAACACCATGCTTCCACCACCTTGATCATAGCCACTTCCGGTTTTGTGTAATAGGGTATTTCCGTGATAAAAACCTCCATTGGTTACGATGGATGGAAGTTCCACGTTAAGTGGTCCTTGAATTTGACATTGACTCAATACAAGGCGCGAATTATCCGTTCCTGTAAAAGTTATGCTATCTGTATTGGTTGATCGAAAACCCAATAGATCCAATTCGGAATTTGCAAATGATGTAGTATAAATAGTTCCGCTACTGCCTTGTTTTATCATACCCAATACAACCAAACCACCCGTACAATTTAAATTAATATTTCCTTGAACGATATTGGTATCGGTTGAATATTCCCCTAATGCTATACGTCCAGCAGATGAGCTAATTTTTAAATCACCACCAATTGATAAAAATCCATTGCTTGCAATATCGATGGAGCCCTCATCAGTATTAATCAAGCTGAGATCGGAACGAAATGAGCAAGAATCGTCTAATGCAGTTAAAAAGGAACCAGTGCCAGAATTGGTTAACGAAAACGGAGCGTTGGTTATAATTGGTCCGAAACGAGGCTGATTTGATTCCGGTCCTATTTTAACAAAACTGGTTGAATCATTGAATGTTGAATTGCCTATGTAAATGGATTGAGCTGAGCAATTTACTTTAGAGTTAAATATACTACCTTGATCAATATAGAGGGAATTACCTTTTTGATTATCATCCATTTGGATAGATAAGGAATCATCTAGCGTAACTCCACGAAACCTTAATTCACCAACAAACCAACCAGTCTCAGAAAGACTTATTGGGGCTCCAGAATGAAAATGAGCATTTCGTGTAAACTCAAGTGCATTTGCTCCATTGTTCCCAATGAGAACTGGAGCATAAAAATCGACCGATGCCGAATCAGCGCCATCGCAGAAATAGATGGACGAATTTGACTTCATATCGATTCGGCAAAATCCATTGATCTGTGTGTTAACAGAGTTATGAGCAAAGTGAAAAACTCCAGGATTTAAATATACACCATCATAAGAAATTATTTGTAAACTATCTTGAAAGGTATCGGGTGCATCATAACCAAAATACAAATCGGCAGCACCTTCATTTGAAATCTTCAATGATTTTTCAAACGTGTTTCCACCGCAATAACTTGGAGAACTGCTACTAACGGCAATTGAGCTTGCTTTTTTAAAAACACAATTTGAAATAGTAGAAGTCCCAATTAATGCTAAAATAGTGACATCCAATTGTGAATTCGTTAATTGAATAGATTGATAAGTTAATGGTCCAGTTATTTGAAGATCTCCATGTTTAATGCTTGCTTCATTCATGGCAAACCGGCCATTGATTGTCAAAAGATATCCTCCTAAATCGAGTTCAGCACCACTCGTTAGTATTATTGTATAACAATAGGTATTTCCGGATAATACTGGTTTATTGCTAGAGGAATGAATATAAATTGTATCTGCCCAACTGGGTGATGAAGGGCTCCAATTAGCAGCAGTACTCCAATTTGTGCTAACAGTACCTGTCCACGTTCTTGACGACGCAAAAGCACATTGGTTCAAAATTAAAATGAATAGCAGGAGAAGGAAATTTTTCATGGGATAATTTTTTTGAAATAATGGATATGGAATTTTCAATATGCTTTGCCTGAATAATGAGCTACAATTGTTCCCGCAGCATTTTTTGCATCAATGCTTAAAAAACAATCTCGTCGGTTTACCCAATTACCAATTCCGGCAGAGCAAATGATTCCTTTACGCTTGAACCATATGATAGATGAAATAATGCTAAGACTATTAAAAGAAAAGGATTGATCATAAAAATCAGATCCATTGAGTGAGCTTCCTAATCTAATTTGTATGGTCGAAATATTGGAAGTATCAGCTACTTCGAAAGCCAAGGTCTTGGTTTCGGTTACAATCAACGAATCGCCACCAAACGAGGAAGAAACAGTGGCTGTATCTGTAGTCATCAAGGGCGTCTTCACATGTATTCTAGAGATTGAATTCGGTTGTGCAGCAAGTGTGAATGCGGATAAACAGGCGAAGAGATAAAGAATAGATACTTTATTCATGTGGCGATATTTTAAAATAGTTAAACTAAATAAAGCAACAATTTTCGCAAAAGCAAGCTAACGAGATTAAAATTCCAGCGAGAGAAGAAAATTTAACATTTGGGAAATTTATATAATATCATTTCGTAGTAATATCAGACTATACAGCTATGTTGCTTTTTAAATGCTCCTCATTTTTTAACATTCTATCTTTTTAAGTTAGAACTACATCACTATTTCAATCATATTAATTGAGATACCATTCTGCTTTTTACTATGTATCTAATTGCAAAATCTAGCATGTGCGATTAATTGCCTCGGACTGAAGTCCGAGGGTGCGGAAGTTAGAGATCAGCAATCTGTTTGAGTTTATATTAATCGGATCTAGCATGTTTGACACGTAGCCTCGTACTTTAGTCCGAGAGTGCTAGAGAAGAATGCTGCTTTGGAGTAAGGTGTTGCGAAAGCGATAGAGCCAAATGCCGTGCATGGGCGATAGCGCGGTGCCATTGAAAATGTAGCTTTGCGGAATTTTAAATGGCATTCGCCCCAATCTATTGATTCTTGATTTATAAGGAATCGCGTAGTTGGTCGATTTTTTTCAATTGGGCTTTGAAGAATTGATTGCGGATTTTTTCTGCCATGCCGCTAATTTGGATTGATTTCCGTTTCAAGTTATCCATCCATTGCAAGTGTTGTTTGTTGAAGGCTTCGTTGCGGGTGAGGATGGAGTTGAAGGTGTTGTAGCCAATGGAGGAAATAGCACTTTCGCCGGTACTCACATAAATGGAGTTATTCCCAATCATTAAATCGCAGAGATACACTTGCAGCACAGCGCCTGTATTTGCGCCATTGTAGCCAATTTTTTGTCCGGTTTCGGTTTGGCGGGCAATGCGACGAATGAGTTCTTCCATTTGGTCGATTACAGTCAAAGCCGCGTCCTTGTTGACAAAGAATCCCGCATCCCAATAGAATTTGATTTGTTGCAAGGTGCTTTCGATGGTTTCGTCGGTCCAGATTTCGGTTCCCGGAATTTCGGCATAATGCTGATAAAGACCTTTTAGTAGTTCGGTATCGAAATACTCTTCTACTGAAAATGGGAAATGAGCGCTTTCGAATTCGGGAATATTGAGGATGGATTTCATCCAATAGAGCAACTTAAAGGTAGTCAGTTCTGGAAAGCCGAAATGGTAAAACATGGGAATGTCTTCGGCGGCATAATGGAAATCGGGATTTGAATGTTTGCGGAAGGATTTGAGTTGATCGCTTAGTGTTTGCAGGTAATTGCGAAACTGATCGAGGCTTTGATCGAGCGGATTGAATTGAAAAGTAACCACATCGGGCACTTCGTTGTTGAGTGCTTCGAGCGGAATGCTGTAATGCAAACAAATCTTCACGGTTTCGTCGAGCGTGATGGCTGTTTCGCAACGCAATCGTCTGTAGGCCCCATCCTGACTGATTTCCAGAATGTCCATAAGATCGCGCGCCAGGTTCACTTGACCGGGAACCAATGTCTTAAGTAATGCAATAAAACGTTGCTGATGAAAAATGCGGGTTTTGTTTGGCATAATTCCGTAAGTGTGTTGCTTTTGATTTGTGTGAAATGCGTAAATGTCAAATTTAATTTGAAAATAATACTAAATCAAGTGTAAAATTGGATCTGTAAAGTGCAAGGAATTATTAATTATTAATAGAAGCGCGAATGCGTTGGTGAATATCCGTAGAAATGAGGTGTTAAACTGCTGCAACTTTGTCTCAACAAAAAACCAAAAACTCAATCTTATGAAACGTCTGACACTTTCCCTTATCTTTTTTCTTGCTACTTCATTTTCTCTTTTAGTAGCACAAACATCACGTCCACTTTTAGCTGTTGGCGAAATTGATGCAAACGATGCACTTCTTGGAAATGGCTATTCCACCTTATCAGAAATGGCGATGCGTAAAATGGAGCGTATTGGAACGTATGAAATCTTGGATCAATACGACATGAATTTCTTAGCGAAACGTGATGATATTAATTTGACCGGTTGTTATTCGAAAATCTGCTTGACTGAGATTGGAACGAAACTGCATGTAGATAAAATGTTGACTGGTAGTATCCGCACAGTAGGCGACAACATCACTGTGAACTTCCGGATTTTGGATGTAAAAACAGGAGCGATTGAGCGTTCACATACGAATGATTTCTTGAAAATAAATGCTGAATACCGCAACATGATTGAAATTACCATTGATGAAATGATGGGAAATCCGGTGGATGAAGAAATCAAGAAAAAACTCACACTAAAAAACGATTTCGATAATACCGTGAATAACCCGTATCAATTGCGTTTGCGTACTGATGGACCACGCATGGGATTTACCATGTTCACTGGAGAAACTGCATCAATTTTAGGCTCAACCCGCAATAAAGGTGGATTTGAAGCGGAGCCGATGATGTTTCAATTTGGGTATCAATTCGAAAAACAATATTTGAATGAAGGAAATTTTCAGGCATTGTTTGAATTTATTCCGATGATGACTGGATTAGATCAAGGCCTTTTTATTCCAAGTATTACAGTAATGAATGGTTTGCGTAATAATAAAAACGGATGGGAATTCGCATTCGGACCAACCTTTTCGGTGGTAACAAAAAGTCAGGGATATTATACTGCCGACACACATACTTGGACCATCCTAAATGATAGTTTACAAACTCCTGAAAATGCAGATGTCATTACTCGCCTAGATAGTCGTGGTGATGCAGCTATACAAGCCGGATTTATTTTCGCATTCGGAAAAACATTTAAATCAGGAAAATTAAATATCCCAGTAAATGCCTTTTTGATTCCGAATAATAAAGGCTTGCGTTTCGGAGTGTCGTTCGGATTTAATGCACGTGATCGTTATGCGTATAGTGCGGTAAAATAATTGTCAGCAACGAGTCCTCTTGATTGGGGCAAACGCTCGGAGAGAAATCTTCGGGCGTTTTTTTATTGAATTTAATTCAGATGAAATGATGAAATATTTTGCAATCTTAAAACTGAAATTCTTTTAGGGAATTATTATTTGTTTGTATAAACAGAATCAATTAAGCCTTGAATTTTAGAAGTAAAAAGTGCGGCTCCATCGACACTCAAATGATCTACATTAAAAAAATGATGCTCTTTAAATGAAGTGTCGGATTGTGCATTTAAATAATGAATACCGTATTTTTTTTGAAGATGATGAATAAAGTTAAGCTTATCTTTTTCAACTCGTGGATCTAATTCATTTGTATAGTATTTATAGCAAGGAGCTGTAACAAGAATGGGTTCAATATTTTTATCTTTTAATGTTTTAATTAATGATTCAATTTCGGAACGAATAAAAAATGTTTCGCCAAATCGAATGCTGTTTTTTATATCTGAATTAAATGAATTTACTTTTTTAAGTCCGTATTCTTTGGTCATTGCTGAATAATCTGTCTTAACAGCACCATCACTCCATCCTTTATCGAATTTATATTGTTCATTATTATAAATTAAATTAAGTGCTAAATTGGGATTGTACACATAAAAGAAAAATGAAAATCGCTGTTTATAATAGTTTCTATTATGCAGATTTATACCATAGTAATTGTAATAGAAAAAATCACGGTCTTCGATGAATCCCCAATAAAGAGAAGGATAATCGATACTAATAATGACGTATTTGAGTTTTTTTAATTTAGGAAGAAAATGTAGAATGATTTCTTTATCATATAAAATAGATTGCGCTCCGTAGGCAATATTATAAGCATTGTTTTTAAATGCTGAGGGTTTAATTCCCATAGATGCATGAGAATTTCCAACAACTAAAATTTCAATTTCTCCTGCATTTTGAGTGACATCATTTTTCTTAGCGAGGTATCCGCTATGAAGATGACGCGTTAAATATTCGAGTGTTCCGTAACATACCATTAATGGTAATAAGAAAAGAAAGCATTTAAGTAGATACAATTTCATTGTTCAAAATTGAAAGTAAATGAATTGCTGTTCTTTTCCAGAAAAGAAAAACACCATAATAATGATCACATAATAAATTGACCAACGAAGTACTCTTGGAAATTTTAAACCCAGGTTTGCAATCGCATAATGTTGTTCTCTTCCAATCCATTCTAAAATCATGAAAATAATTAATAGGATGAAAATGGGTGGTGATTTTTCATATTCCTTCATGTAGGGTATTTCGGGAAGATGAGGAACTGTAAAAAGCGATTTGCTAAAAATGCTTGAGATATAGTCGATGGCTTGTTTTACTCCATTAGCACGAAAGAATATCCAAGCAAACGTTGTTAAACTAAAGGTGAGAATCATGGAAAAAAGATCTCGAATTCCAGGAATTAATTTGCCCATGGACACGCTATCCAAATTATTTCGATTGGTATTAAATAATATGGAAGGCATGATGTAAAGTGCATTTAAAAATCCCCAAATAATAAAATTCCAACTGGCTCCATGCCAAAATCCGCTTACTAAGAAAATGATAAATGTATTTCTCACTTTCATCCACGTACCGCCCTTGCTGCCGCCAAGAGGAATGTAGAGATAATCACGAAACCATGAGGAAAGCGAAATATGCCATCTGCGCCAGAATTCGGCAATGTCGCGAGAGAAATATGGGAATGAGAAGTTTCTTAATAAATCAATTCCAAATAGTTTGGCTGTTCCGAGCGCGATATCTGAATATCCCGAAAAGTCGCCATATATCTGAAAGGCAAATAATACTGCTCCCAACACATGTGTGCTACCTGAATAATCGGAAGAATTATTAAAAATCAAATTAACAAACGTGGCACATTGATCGGCAATAACTACCTTTTTGAAAAGTCCCCAAATAATTTGACGTAAGCCATCGACCGCTTTTGAATAATCGAATATTCTTTTTTTCTGAATTTGAGGTAATAAATGCGTTGCTCGTTCGATTGGACCAGCAACGAGCAAAGGGAAAAAACTCACGAAAACAGAATAATCGATGAAGTTTTTTTCCGCTTTTATTTTATTGTTATAAATATCAATGACGTAGGATAAACCATGAAAAGTATAGAAGGAAATTCCAACGGGGAGAATGACGTTAAGTGTCCAAATATCGACATGAAAACCAATTGCAGAAACGGCACTGGCGAATGAAGAAGCAAAAAAGTTGAAGTATTTAAAAACTCCTAAAAAACCAAGATTAACTGTAACGCTGAGCCAAAACCAAAACTTTTTCCAGTGTTGATTCTTTGCGTCGGACATTTTAAGTCCGGTAAAATAATCGAGAAGAGTGGAGAAGATTAATAAAAACAGAAAGCGCCAATCCCAGCATGCATAAAAGAAATAGCTGGAAATAAGTAATAAAATATTTTGTAGTTTAAGACTTCTATTAGTAACAAACCAATAGAGAACGAAGACAAGAGGAAGAAAAAGTAAAAAATTGAATGAGTTAAAAAGCATTCTTGTTTTGATTTTTATTGATGTTCAATTCCATGATTTTCAAGTCACCGAATCCAAGGAATCTGATTTAATAAAATCAGAAAACCGCTTCAATACAGGCAAATATATATAAATTGAGTGAATGAGTATTTTGACAATTGCAGAATTGGATGAATGAATGTAGAAATGAAATTTCAAATAAAATCATGTGGTGAATTCTGCTTGAATTTGCTTTCGAACTCATTGAATTAAATTTCTACAAAAAGAAATGCTGAATTTATTTAGGTGATTGGGTTATAAACGAAATGTTTCGAGTTAACAACCAATGGCTTAGCGTTGAAGGGGTTTACGGTTGAGGCGGATAGCCCGCACGAAGGATGTTCCGATAGCTATCGGAATTTGCCGAAAACGCGGCCGAAGGCAAGCCCCAAATTGAAAATATTCGTTGAAATTAAACGATGAAATAGGCGTTTACAAAAGCTGTTTCATCACTTGGATGGTTCAATAAACTATATTCGCTTCAATGAAATTCAGGCTACTTTTATTAACCCTATTTCTTGCTAATTTCCTAACTGCACAAACTAACATTCGAGGTGTTGTGCGTGATGTGGATCTGAATAGACCACTTGCCTTTGTAAGCATTGTAGTAAAAGGTTTTCCGCAAGCTACTGCCATGACCGATATTGACGGTCAATTTACCATAGCCTTACCCAATGACTTACCGGCGGTTTTGCATTTTACGTATGTTGGTTATTTGTCGACCGAAATTCGATTAGACAGCGATTCTGATAAGAAGCTACTTGTTGAAATGAAATCTTCGGCGCAGCAAATTCGAGTGTTTGAAGTGAAAGCGGGAGAAAATCCTGCACATCGAATTATTCGTCAAACCTGGAAACGACATGATGAGCATGATCCTGAGAAATTGGAATCGTATCGCTGTGAGACATATAATAAATTGGTTTTATCGGGTAGGCCGGACACTTCGTTTGTAGCAAAAAAAGAGGAAGAAAAAAATAAAGTAAAACGTTACGATAGTTTATTTAAAGAGAAACATTTATTTCTGATTGAATCGTCGAATGAGCGTCTTTTCAAAAATGGGAAAGTGAAAGAAAATGTGATTGGTTCGCGGGTTTCGGGTGTGAAAGAAGCATCTGTTTTTATGCTGGCTTTGCAATTTCAACCTTTTAGTTTTTATGCCCCATTTATAGAAATTAATGGACAACAATTATTAAATCCAATTAGTAAAAACAGTGAAGCTGTGTATTCATTTAGTTTGGAAGACACTTTATTTACTGGCAAGGACAGCATTTACGTAATTCGATTTCAGCCCAAGAAAAATGCAACAATTGAAGGGCTGAAGGGACTGTTGTATATATCTGCACCTGATTATGCAATTCAAAATGTAATTGCAGAACCAGCAAGTAAATCCAATACGTTACAACTTCGAGTTCAGCAACAATATACACGATTGGCGAATGGAACTTGGTTTCCTGAACAGCTTAATACAGATATGATTTTTTTAACGGTGAATTTGACCGGATATAAAATGTTTGGAGAAAGTAGGACGTATATAAGCAAGGCAGAAATCAACCCGAAACTATCGTCCAAATTGTTTGATGAAGTGGAATTGGAAGTGTCAAAAAACTCATCGGATAAAACAGAAGCTTATTGGGAAACGGTTCGCATTGAGGATTTAAGTGAGCGCGAACAACGAACATATTATTTTCTTGATAGCATTTCGCGCGCTGATAATTTAGCACCAAAGTTCAAAGCGATTGAAGCCTATGTTCGAGGTTATATTCCGATACGTTGGTTTGATTTGGAAATCAATCGGATTTTACGATTTAACAATCATGAAGGATTACGTTTGGGCGCTGGTGGAATTACCAATGATAAATTATCGCGGTATTTTGGAATTGGTGGTTTCATGGCGTATGGCTTAAAGGACAAACAAACGAAATATGGAGCCGAAGGACGATTTTATTTATATCCACGAAGAGAATTGGAGTTAAGACTCATGTATTCGAACGATGTTTGGGAAGCAGGAACGCCACAATTTGTGAATGATCGACGGCCTCAACGAACTGAAACAATTAGGCAAGTATTGGTTCGTAACATGGATTGGGAAGAACGAAGTGAAGTCAATATCGGTTGGCGTTGGTTGAAGTATTTGCGCACGGATTTGCAATTAAGAGAAACGCATTCAACTCCAAAATATGAGTATCAATTTAGCGATTTACCTATGTATTCGCGCTTTAGTTGGCTCGAACAGAGTGTTTCGTTTACCTATTGTTACAAGGAAAAATTTTTCCGAAACGGGAAACTAAAAATCTCACTCGGTGGAAAATCACCCACCTTCCGATTCATGATAACGAATGCGAAAGATTTGAGCTATGGTGGAAAATTAAATTACCAACGAGCCGATTTGCGCATGGATTATTCTTTTCAATGGAGAAGAATTGGGAAGACTTGGTTACAATGTTCGGGCGGAATGGTGAATGGTCAAGTTCCATATTCACGACTATTTAATGGGAAAGGAAATCTGTCGGGAAATGCTGATTTGAGAGCGGCTTCGATGAATTGTTTTGAAACGATGCTGATGAATCAATTCACTAGCGATCGATTTGCCGCCCTATTTATTCAACATGATTTAGGATCTTTTTTCCACATAGGTCAATTTAAACCAAGTTTTATGTTGGTTCAAAATACGATGTTTGGCAGTCTTGGAAAGACGAATGCGCTTAATCAGAACTATGTATCTGTTATAGCACCTAGTAAAGGATATTTTGAAAGCGGAATTTTGCTAAATAACCTTGTCACCTATAATACTGGCGGTTATGGTCTAGGAACTTTTTACCGATATGGTGTGTATGCAGATAAAGATTGGAAGAAAAATATTACCCTTAAAATCAGCTTATCGATTTTACTTTAATTCAATCTTTCCTTAGTTGATCTTGCTCTGTACGAACCCGATTTAAGGCATCTTCCACATGGCGAGTTGCATCAAAAACACTCGCAATTACTTCTACAATAATTCCTTTTTTATCGATTACGAATGTAATTCTACCATGAACAAATCCCAATGTTTTTGAGATGCTGTAGAGTATTCGTAAGTCGCCTTCGTCACTTAATAGTGGAAACGGAAGTTCGTTTTTAGCAGCAAAGTGCGCATGCGAAATAACACCATCGGCACTCACACCAATCACTTCTGTATCGAGCGATTGGAAATGATCATAATGATCGCGAAAGCAACATGCTTCAAGTGTACAAACGGGGGAGAAGTCCTTTGGATAAAAGAATAGGACTACATTTTTCTTTCCTTTGTAGTCGCTTAATCGAATAGCCCTTTCGTTTTGATCGGGCATTTCAAAATCGGGTGCAATCTCGCCAGCTTTAAGCATTGAAAGTGTTTGCACAAATAAACTGTAAAAAAAATGAATGGTGAAGCAGGATACGATGAAGTTTTTCCACACGTTTGTTGATAGTATGAAAAATCGCCTGGTTTTATTCCTGATTTTCTGTTTAAATCTTATTTATTCTATTTCATTAATTGCCCAAACTCCTGAAGCAGAGCCTCGTCAACTCGATTTCGGTACTGTGAATGAAGCCAGTTATTTGAAATCCTACCTTGTAATAAAAAACACTGGAAACAAAGCATTGGTCTTATTACGTGCTGATGCGCCTAAAGAATTTAGCATTTCGGCTGGAAGAAAAATAATTCCTGCAGGCGATACTGTTCATCTTTCGTTTACAATCAGCCCAACAAAAGCTGGACGTTTTGCTGCAAAAATAAATTTATACCATAATGGAAGTCCCGACCCTTATGTGATAAATGTAAAGGGCGATCTTAAAAAGCTACTGTCAAAAGACTTAGCAGCCTGTGTCAATTTTGATCCGAAAATGGGATATGCATCAACAGGAGCCACAATTCCTCTGATAGCAAAACACACAAGTCGGTTCCTCGATGCGCGTACAGGTAAAATTATTCCTGAGGCAAGCATTTTATATGTTTCCCAATTGAGTCGCGAGAAATCAGAACGCCATACCACAACCGGTGAATTGATTAGTTCTGTGCCCATTGGTCCGTATGCATTAGTTGTTTCAGCACCGGGATATGAAACCTTGATGGCAGAAAAATACATTTCGATGAGTGGTGGAACGGAGACCTATCAACTTTCTCCGATAAAAATTGTTGAACCCGTATTGAAAGATACATTGGTTGAAAAAACACCAATTCCTGAAATTGTTTCTACCGAAAACAAAGTGCTCGACGAACGAATTTACAAGCCCAATAATGTTGTGTTTCTCATTGATGTTTCTGGATCGATGAAAGAACCAGATAAACTTCCCTTGTTGAAACGTTCTATTGCTACTTTATTAGAACCCATTCGTCCGATTGATAAAATCACTATTGTTACTTATGGAACCGAAGCTCGTATTGCTGTTCCAACGGTAAATGGCACACAGAAAAAAAAGGTAATGGATGTGGTTGACACCTTAAATGCAGGTGGTGTAACAGCAGGCAGCAAAGGTTTGCAAATGGCGTATGATTTAGCGAATGAACATTTTATTGAAGGAGGAAATAATCAAATCATTTTAGCAACAGATGGTGCTTTTAGAGTAAGTGGAAAAGATCGCAAAATGATTAAATCATCCTCCGAAAATGGAACTAAAAAATTGATTCTTTCAGTGATTGCATTTGGAGATAAGGAAGATGCGATTGGGATGTTGGATAGTTTATCAAAACTCGGTGGAGGCAGTATGATTGAAGTAAAGAATTCATCGCAAGCTGAGGGTGCATTGTTGGAAGAAATTAAACAACGTTCGAAAAAATAATTCATTCGATTTAGTATGAATTCCATGAATTAAACCATGAAAAGTAGATTCTTAATACTGTTCTGTTTCGTCATTTTTTATGCATGTAGCCAACGTAAACTAAGGGATGTGCGCAAGCTAAACTGGTACGAAATTGTTACTGAAGCACAAGGGAAAACCATTCGGGTTATCATTCCTACGAATGAGTTTGAAAAATGGAAGTTGAGTTTTGCTGAGGTAGAAAAAGAATTGAAAGAACATGTAAATATTCAGATCCAATTGGAGCCGATTTCGAATGAACTTTTGTTGGATTCATTAAGAAAAACGAATGCGTCTCTTATTCTCATTCGTGGAAAGCAGCTTGAACAAGCATTAAGAGAAAATTTTTTGATGGGCCCTTTCGATCGATTATTACCAATCGCTAAAAAGATAGATACGGATGCGGATGTGTTTAGAAAATCGGAAGGAGTTTCTTCGCAAGGATTTGCTGTTCCTATTGAAAACAATCTCTTAGTTTCATTGCCAAAAGCATTTTTTGCTATTCCTAATAATGCCACATCACAGGCAGCTGCTTTATTAATTCTGGAATCAATGCTTGAAAAAGAAATGGAATTGGATTCGATGTCGATTCAGTAAAAATTTAACTACTTCAATTTATTTCATAAAAAAATCCTCCTCTTTTGAAGAGGAGGATTTAAATTATGATTGCTGATTCGATTTATTTTTCGAGAGCTAATGGATTTGCCAGATTTGAATATCCTTTTAAATCCATTTTGATAGAACCCACGAGAACCTCTGCTTGTAAACGAACTGGAATTCGATTTAAATCATCGCTTACCCAAAGTGTTAGATCGTCTTCTTCTTTAAACACACGTCCTTGTTGAATAAGTGGATGGATTTTGATGCAACGAATTTTTCCAGCTCGGGTATGTATAGTTTCTCGTCCGATGAGTTTGATTTTCATAGGGAAAACTTCTTCATCGAAAAATGTTTGGATTGTAATGATATCGCCCATTTTAACTCCATCTAGATTCATATTTCGGGCGTAATAAAATGCTGATAAAATATCGTGTGTTGATGAAGGCACGGTAAATACTTTTCCGGGTGTGCTTCTTCCAGCATCAGAACCTTCGCGTTTAACGTTTACTGTCTTAAGAGTTTGATTGAATTTATAATCTTGATTGATAATAAAACCGCCTTCATCAACGCGTCGAAGAAATAATTGAGGAAGCAATGTTTCTTCATCTATAAAAGAATCATATCGATCGCGAACTCGATAAAACCATTCAAAGGCACTTCTCGAATTTCCTGTTCCTACAAGATGAAATGTATTGGTTTTATTAAATTTTAAACTGTCTTGCGTGATGGTTACTGTTGCATCGCCGGCATCAACAAGCCCGTAATGAACTCGGTATGACAGCACTTCACCGCGTTTAAAAGCCCTGTTTGCTGGAGCTTTGATTGCTTGGGCAGAAACAGGGCCGATGAAAAAAATGCTTAGAAAAAACAGACTGCTTTTCATAGGATGAATTTCTTGTCTGCCTTTCAAACGCTATGCCACCCGATTTTATTGGGTTTTAAGCAAGTGTGAAGAAAATTCTTTTTCAAAAGCAGACAGAAATACCGCTTTCACTTTATCCAATTGAATTGAATTATCGGGTGATTCTTTTTCCAAACTTGTAACAGCTTTATCATCAATGCCACAGGGAATAATGTGATTGAAAAAAGAGAGATCATTGTTCACATTGAGTGCAATTCCATGCATCGTAATCCAGCGACTACATTTCACACCCATCGCGCAGATTTTACGAGCATTTATTTTATCTGCATCAATCCAAACACCTGTAAATCCAGGATAGCGACCTGCTTCAACTCCAAAAACGGATAACGTTTGTATGACGGTTTCTTCTAATTTTCTCAAATAGAGATGAATATCAGTGAAGAAATTTTCGAGATCGAGCAATGGATAAACAACCAATTGTCCTGGTCCATGATGCGTAATATCACCACCACGGTTTATCTTATAAAAGGACGCATTAATTTTTTTTAGTTCTTCTTCTGAAAGCAATAGATTTTCTTCTTTGCCGCTTTTACCTAAGGTATAAACGGGCGGATGCTCACAAAGAATAATATAATTAGGGACTGAGATGGGAAGTATCGAATCACGATTTTCTTTTTTCAGTGCCTGTAATTCAGCAAACATTTTTTCCTGAAAATCCCAAGCTTCTTGATATCCAATGAGACCAAGGTCGATGACAGAAACGGCGCGATTAGGCTGTGAATAGGTCATTGAAGATTCGACAATTCACTTTTTAATCGATTGATGACGTTAATTTCAATTGCATCTACATTGCGTTCAACGGAGGCAAACCAGCTAATCCAATCTCCAAGATTTATCCACCAAATCATACGTTGCAAAGGACTTTCGCCTTTTGATCGCAACTCGATTGTTTTACCTGCAAGGTTGTATATGATGCTTTTGCATATATCGATACGTTTAGCTGTGCGATAGTATTCATCGTCGTTGCGCAAGAATATGGCAGCAATTTTTGGAGCCTTATCTACCCAGCCAACCAATTCGTTATGATTCATTTCGGGAACTACCTGATGCCAGCAAAGCATTTTTGCGTTTTCGTTCAGTTGTTGGCGAAAACGTATAGCAACACCTTCGTATCCAACACTTGTATATATGACTGGAAGGCTGTATGAAATAGCTCGTGCAATGGATTCGGCTTCATGCTGAATGGCTTGTTCATTCTTTTCGATGAGGTCGATTCCGAGTGAAATTTCAGCTAAGAGACCGGAAGCAATTTCGTAATGTTCTAAAATACCACAAAGTTGAGTGAGAGACAAACCCAAACAAGCACGAGGTGGATTTCCACCTGGAATTACAATCGCATCTAGTTGATGATTTTTAGCTTGCTGTAAAACTTCGCCTCCCGATGTAACACATACAATCATAGCTTTCTGTGCGATTGCGGCTTGCATAGCTTGTAATGTTTCTTCGGTATTTCCTGAATAGGAAGAAATAATAACAAGTGTTTCTGGACCAACCCAAGCAGGAATTGAATAATCTTTTGATACCTGAACTGGAATGGAAGATTGAGGAGCGCATAATTCAGCAACAATACTTCCGCCGATTCCGGAACCACCTAAACCACTTATTAAAACAGAACTTGCTTTTCGTGGAAGTGGTTTTAATTGTTGTGTTCTAAAGATGTTTAATGCGTCACGAACTTGTTGAGGAAATCCGGCAATGAGGTCTTTCATTCTTAAAAATTATCGGGAGGCTAAAATACGTGGTATTTGAGAATTGCTATCTGAAAATGCTTACAGAATTCTCAGATACCGATTTGTTTCAATTTAAAACCAGAAAAAAGACTCTAAGCTAGAACCGATTAGATGAAATTAATGTGCTGATACTCTTTCTGTTGAGATTAAATTAATCTATGTGTTGTAACCAAATAACGTGTTTAAGACACTTATATGCAAACGCTCTAAAAACCATAAATTATGAAAACGATTCTTTCTCTCCTTGTAATAAGCTTTTTCAGTTTGTCAAACGTTCAAGCTGGTTCAAACGACGATAAAAAAACCAATCGTCTAAAAAAAGAAGTTCGAAAAGAATTGAGTCAATTGTTTAATCAACACAGTCAAGATCGACCAACACATAAAGGATCTGTCATCGCACTAGTGAAAGTAGATTCTGAAGGCAAAGGTTCGGTTTTAGAAATGGATTCCGAAGACAATCAACTTCAATCATATGTAAAGAAGCAAGTTGAAAGTCGAAATTTCCAAAACTTAAAAAATGAAACCATTCGATTAGTGGTTGATTTCAGAAATTAAATACTCTCGTTCTTTATAAATCCACGTCAAAGCCATCCTCCAAAAGAGGGTGGCTTTTTTTGTTTTGATTAATAGAGTAATGTGAAATTGAATTCCAGCAGCCTGATTTACAGGCACATTTAAATTGATAGGAATATATTTTTCTGTGTAGGTTCTTTTCCTACTTTTGCACCGCGATTAAAGACCTCTTCTTTCATGGCTAGAAGCTACAGTAATTCTTTCCTCTTTTCCCTGCTTTGTTCATCATTGACTTTGGTGTTTTCTCTGTCATTTCAGCCATTGGCTGCTAATTCAGAAGAACATGAAACTTCAGCCCAAGTTGCCGATTCAGGCATGATTCACCAGCATTCAATTGCTGTTGGAGAAAGTAGTATGGCAGAAGCTGAGCATCATGTAGAAACTGAGCATGCTCAAACACACGCCTTTGACCCTGGTCATATGATAACTGAGCATATCAGTGATGCGCATGATTGGCATTTATGGGGACATACTCATGTTCCACTTCCAGTAATTCTATACACAGATAAAGGACTAGAGGTTTTTTCTTCTGCTAATTTCCGTAGTCATGGTGAACATGGTTTGAATGACTATACAGGAAAACACTACACATATCGTTTAGTTGACGAAGAAGTACAAGTTTTGAATGCTGATGGGGTTATTGATGAAGCTGCGACAGCAGGTATTTTAGATATATCCATTACGAAGAATGTACTTACCATGTTCATCGTTTTCGGATTGATGTTGTTCTTGTTTATTTCTGTAGCAGGTGCATATAAAAAACGTCAAGGTCAAGCACCAAAAGGTTTACAAAGTTTTATTGAGCCTATCATCATGTTTGTTCGTGATGATTTAGCTAAACCGAGTATTGGGAAGAAGTACGAGAAGTTTATGCCGTATTTGCTTACAGTATTCTTCTTCATTTGGATTGCTAATCTATTAGGTTTGATTCCTGTTTTACCAGGTGGTGCAAACATGACGGGTAACATTGCCATTACATTAACATTGGCAGTATTTAGTTTCATCATTACTACCATTAATGGAAACAAACATTACTGGGGACACATCTTTGCGATGCCAGGTGTTCCTGTTTGGGTATTGTTTCTTTTAACACCAATTGAAATTTTAGGTGTATTCCTTCGTCCTTTTGTATTGATGATCCGACTTTTCGCGAACATCACTGCAGGACATATTATCGCATTGGCATTCTTCAGTTTGATTTTCATCTTCGGTAAAGGAGGAGAATCGGTTGGAGCAGGTGTTGGTGTTGGTGTAGCAAGCTGGCTATTCACCGTATTTATGATGTTCCTTGAGTTGTTAGTTGCTTTCCTTCAGGCTTATGTATTTACGCTGCTTTCGGCTATCTACTTTGGTTCTGCTGTGGAAGAAACTCATCATCACGATGAACACGAATTGGAACACGCTCATTAATTCTTGAATTTTTCTAATCCTTATATCTCAATTTTATGAACGCAATTCTTTTGGAAGCTGGAAACCTAGGACTTGGTTACGGTGTTGCGGCTCTTGGTGCTGGTGTTGCAGCTCTTGGTGCTGGTGTTGGTATTGGCCGCATTGGTGGTAGCGCATTGGAATCAATCGCTCGTCAGCCAGAGGCTGCAGGTGATATCCGTGCTAACATGATTCTTACAGCTGCTCTTGTTGAAGGTGCTGCCTTCTTCGCGATGGTTGTTGGTCTACTTGTGACTTTCAAAGCATAAGTAGTTTCAGAAAATTAACCTGTCGGAAGCGGTTGGCTATCTGACAGGTTTTTCAAAACGAAATTCAAAACACACGATATATGAAATTAGTCACCCCCGATTTTGGTTTGGTCATTTGGATGACCTTGACCTTTTTGACGGTGCTTTTTCTCTTGAGTAAATTCGCTTGGAAGCCGATTCTTAAAATGATCAGCGAACGCGAAAAAACCATCGAAGATGCTTTACTCAGCGCTGAAAAGGCAAAACAAGAAATGGCTCGCTTAACTGCTAACAACGAAGCATTATTACGTGAAGCTCGTTCGGAGCGTGATGCGATGTTGAAAGAAGCGCGCGATACAAAAGATCAAATAATTAATGAAGCACGTTCAAGAGCAACAGTTGAAGCTGAACGCTTAATTGCAATTGCTCGTGAATCAATCAATAATGAGAAAATGGCTGCTGTTACCGAATTGAAAAATCAGGTTGCACAACTTTCTCTTCAAGTGGCTGAAAAGCTGGTAAAACAGCAATTATCAACTGATGAGAAACAGAAAGAGCTTGCCAATACCTTGATCTCAGAACTGAAATTGAACTGATCGAACCATGCAGGACTCGAAAGCAGGCATACGATACGCGAAGTCTCTCTTCCATTTAGCGCAAGAACGCAATGAAATTGAGGCTGTAAGTGCTGATATGGCACTAATCGACAAGACCATTCACGAAAACCCGGAACTTCGTTCGATGCTAAAAAGCCCGATTATCAAGTCGGACAAAAAAGCTTCGATCATGCGTGCAATATTCACTGCACATATTGGAACGACTACCGCTGCATTTCTTGAACTTATCATCAAGAAGCGTCGTGAAATGTTTATGGATTCGATTGCCCGTCAGTTTGTAATCCTTCATTTGGAAAACAACGGAATTGAAGAAGCTGTTTTAACCACTGCATTTAAAGTGGATGATAGTTTCCGTCAACGTATATTGGATTTGGTGATTAAGCATTCTAAGAACGACAAAGTTGTTTTGGAAGAGCGCATCGATCCAAGCATCATCGGAGGATTTGTTCTCCGTTTTGGTGACAACCAAATAGACACTAGCGTGGAGCGTGACATTGAGTTGTTGCGCCGCGAATTTGAAAAGAACCTTTACGTAAAAGAGTATTGAAAACCGTGGCGAAAGTCACACCCTCATAACACGAACAATGGCTGAAATCAAACCCGCAGAAGTATCTGCCATCCTGAAACAACAGCTGTCTGGTTTTACCACCGACGTGCAACTCGAAGAAGTGGGAACTGTTCTCCAAGTAGGAGACGGTATTGCCCGCATCTACGGTCTTAACAATGTTCAAGCAGGAGAGCTTGTTGAATTCCCTAGCGGACTTCAAGGCATCGTATTGAACTTAGAAGAAGATAACGTAGGAGCTGTATTGCTGGGTAGTTCCAACAACATTAAAGAAGGAGACGTTGTAAAACGTACTCGCCGTATTGCTTCCATCAATGTTGGTGAAGGCATGCTTGGTCGCGTAGTAAATACACTAGGTGAACCAATCGACGGGAAAGGACCAATCAAAGGCGAACTTCTTGAAATGCCTCTAGAGCGCAAAGCTCCTGGGGTAATTTATCGTCAGCCGGTTACTGAACCACTTCAAACAGGTATCAAAGCGATTGATGCGATGATTCCAATTGGACGTGGTCAGCGTGAGTTGGTTATCGGTGACCGTCAGACTGGTAAAACAGCTGTGTGTATCGATACCATCATCAACCAAAAAGAATTCTACGAAGCAGGTGAGCCAGTATTCTGTATTTATGTTGCGATTGGACAAAAAGGTTCGACCGTTGCGAACATTGTGAAAACATTGGAAGAAAACGGCGCGATGGCATACACCGTGATCGTTTCTGCAACAGCTTCTGATCCTGCTCCAATGCAATTCTACGCTCCATTTGCAGGTGTTGCAATTGGTGAGTACTTCCGCGATACAGGTCGTCCGGCATTGATCATTTACGATGATCTTTCTAAACAAGCTGTAGCTTACCGTGAGGTTTCTCTTCTACTTCGTCGTCCACCAGGACGTGAGGCATATCCAGGAGACGTATTCTACCTTCACAGTCGCTTACTTGAGCGTGCTGCAAAAATCAATGCTTCCGATTCTATCGCGCAGCAAATGAATGACCTTCCTCCTTCTCTTCAAGGAAAAGTAAAAGGTGGTGGTTCATTAACAGCACTTCCAATTATCGAAACCCAAGCGGGTGACGTTTCTGCATACATCCCAACGAACGTAATTTCTATTACCGACGGACAGATTTTCTTGGAGTCGAACTTGTTTAATGCAGGTGTTCGTCCGGCAATTAACGTAGGTATTTCGGTATCACGTGTTGGAGGTAATGCGCAGATTAAGTCGATGAAGAAAGTGGCTGGTACCTTGAAACTTGACCAAGCGCAGTTCCGCGAATTGGAAGCGTTTGCTAAGTTCGGTTCTGACCTCGATGCAGCTACTAAATCTGTATTGGATAAAGGTTCCCGTAACGTGGAAATCTTGAAACAACCTCAGTACACTCCATTTAAAGTAGAAGAGCAAGTTGCGATCATTTTCGCTGGAGTAAAAGGACTTCTTCGTCCAGTTCCAGTGAATAAAGTTCGTGAGTTTGAAACTGACTACTTAGCTATATTGAACACGCAGCATAAAGATGTATTAAATGCATTGAAAGCTGGGAAATTCGATGATAGCTTAACAGATGTATTGACTAAAGTAGCCAACGATTTGGCAGCTCGTTATACCAAGAATTAATCATTCAAAACCGGTCCGATGGCCAATCTTAAAGAAGTCCGTAACCGGATTGTTTCGGTAACTTCCACGATGCAGATTACGAGTGCCATGAAAATGGTATCGGCTGCAAAGTTACGCCGGGCGCAAGATGCTATTGTGCAGATGCGTCCGTATGCGGAGAAGCTGAAAGATATCCTGGGTAACCTCAGCGGAAGTGTTGACGCAAGTGAAGGCGGCGCATATTCTGTTGAGCGTGATCCGAAAAAAGTTCTGATCATTTTGATCACGTCGAATCGTGGTTTGGCTGGAGCATTTAATACGAACGTATTGAAGATTGCTCGTCAGTTGATCACCGGTAAATATGCTGCTCAATTTGCTGCAGGAAACGTATCGTTTCTATGTATCGGAAAGAAAGCAAGCGATTACGTAACACGTAATAAATTCAACTTATATAGTTCGCACAACGAATTATTCGAACGTTTAACATTCGATCGTGTATCGCCTGTTGCACAACGTGTAATGGATGCATTTGAGAATAAAGAATTTGATCGTGTTGAATTGGCTTATAATCGTTTCCGTAATGCAGCGGTTCAAGTTCCTACAGAAGAGCAATATTTACCTGTTGTTCGCACAGAGGATGCTGGAACTAACAAAAAGAACGCAGCTATCGATTATATTTTCGAGCCAGATAAAGCGACTATTGTTAACGAGTTGATTCCGAAATCGTTGAAGATTCAAATCTATAAAGCCATCCTCGACTCACACGCAGCTGAGCATGGTGCACGTATGACGGCGATGAACAAAGCAACTGACAACGCACGTGATTTGATCAAAGAATTGAAATTGAGCTACAACAAAGCACGTCAAGCGGCTATTACCAACGAAATCTTGGAGATTGTTGGTGGAGCAGAAGCGCTGAACGGCTAAGCATCAATCAAAACTAAATTGAGAACGCATCTTCTGAAAAGGGGATGCGTTTTTTTATTGGGGTTTTAGCTTTTGAATTCGGGTTAAATATTCTAAGTCTATTTGGTCTTTGCTACGATTTGTTGCTTTCTTGGCAATTATCAAATGATTGAGATGAAGAAATCTAACGTGAAGTTCATCATTGAACTCAATAATTGAGGCGCTTTTATAACACTCATCGAAAGTCGAGTCTTCCAATCCAAGAATTTGAGTCATAAAGTCTATTTCGATTCCGGCTGCATAGAAGCTAGTCCAGCCGGGAATGAATTGCATTGTTTCAATCTCTTCAAAATCTCCGTATCCTAGTTGAAAGAAAGCACTTCTCAAATTCTTTCGATTTATGAGCGTATCCTCTATCCAAACATCTAAGTCGTCGGTGCTGCGATTATATCCATGAAATCTGACTGCTACCCCACCGACCAAAATATATCGAACATTGAAATGATTGAGAGTGCTCCAGAAATCCAAAAGCCCTTGATCCATCGCATCCATAGCCCTGTTACTTTTTAATAAGAGCTTTCTTAAACATACGCTCTCTCCGAATCATTTGTGTAAATAACATAAGCTTTTCTAAGGGCGGGCGATTCATATCACGGAGTAGGCGATCATCTTCTGATTCATGAACAAATCCTGCACGCTTTGAGTTATCAGGATTGTAGGGAACCTGAAAATCATTTGCCTGATTGCTTGATGTTGGATCGTCGAACATGATGGTACAAATTACGAAATAATATGTACTTAAACGAATTAGTGGGTTTCTCATTAGAAGAGAAATCGAACTAGATTAGAAAAAGCACGTTGACCTCACCCCTTACCTTCTCTGCCTCATAGTGCTCCCTTTGGGAAGGAGAGGGGAAGGATTCTCTGATGATTTTTTGAATGCGACGAATAAACTTTATATCGTAGTGTTAACTAAATATTCATTCTTAGAAAAAGCGGCAACGATTGAGTGGATTGCCCGGACGAAGGAGGACAAGGAGCGAAAGCGTGTTCGTCCGCCCAAAAAACTATACTTCTGTTGTTCGGATTTCGGCTGTAAACTGCTCTATTGTCTGAGCATTTTCTATATCATGTGGGCCAATAGCCGTGCGGCAAAGTTTGGATAGATATGCACCTGATTGGAGCGCTAGTCCAAAGTCGCGGGCGAGAGATCGGATATAGGTTCCTTTGGTACATTCTACCCGGAAATCGACTTCGGGTAAGGCAATTCGGGTGATTTCGAATGCGGTGATTTCGATGCTGGAAGTTTTCATCTTCACATCTTTCCCAGCGCGAGCTAATTCATAAGCACGTTCGCCATCGATTTTCTTTGCAGAGAAAACTGGAGGTTCTTGGTCGTGTATGCCGATGAAGTTTTTTGCTACTTCATGGATCATTTCCTCCGTAATGTGGGATGTGGGAAAATGTTGATCTACTTCCTTTTCTAAATCGAAGGAAACGGTAGTCCCGCCGAGCGTAAACGTGCCAGTATATGTTTTAGGTAAGCCCTGAAATGTGTCGATTTGCTTGGTGAATTTGCCGGTGCAAATTAGCATCAAGCCAGTAGCCAATGGATCGAGTGTGCCAGCATGTCCAACTTTTATCGACATCCGTTTTAGCTTATAATGCTTTTCGATGGCAAAACGAACTTTATTAACGAGGTCGAAAGAAGTCCAGCCGAGTGGTTTATCGAAAAGAAGAAGTTTCCCAGCGTGGAAAGGGGATTCGCTCATACAACAGAAAGATTGACTCCTGCAGCGAGCAGAATTAGAATGATAGCGCCCACTACAATGCGATACCAACCAAAAAGACGAAATCCGTGTTTAGTTAGGAACCCGATAAAGAAGCGGATAGCCAATAAAGCAACGATGAATGCTACCACATTCCCGAAAAGAAGAATGCTCAAATTATCGGTTATGACAGTTGGATCGCCTTTGAGGAAAACCTTGAGCAGTTTATATCCGGATGCTGCAGCCATGGTAGGAACTGCAAGGAAAAAAGAAAATTCTGCGGCTGTTTTACGCGAAAGTCCTTGAGTCATTCCTCCAATGATAGTTGCCGCCGAACGCGAAACCCCTGGAATTAGAGCAATACACTGGAAAAGCCCAATAAATAATGCTGATTGATTGGTGACTTGTGTAGGTGAATCTTCGGTTTTAAACCAGTTATCGACGAACAGTAAAGCAACACCACCAATTAAAAGGGTGATTCCTACAACTAATGGACTTTCGAGCATGAAATCGATGGCATCACCTGCCAATAATCCAATGATTGCAGCGGGGAAAAATGCGATTCCTAGTTTGATGTAAAAAGGAATGTCTTGAAGAAAACGTTTCCAATAAAGAAGGAGAACCGAGAGAATGGCTCCAAACTGAATGTTTACGGTAAAGAGCTTCACGAATTCGTCGGAATCCATGCCGAGCAAAGCCTGAGTAATGACCATGTGACCAGTAGAGGACACGGGTAAAAACTCAGTTAGTCCTTCCACCACCGCGATGATGAAGGCTTCCAGAATAGTCATCCGGAATTAGTTTTTGGGTTTGTAGAGAATAGCGAACACTTCGATTGCAAAACCAATCAGAACTACGATTGGTGCAACAGTGATACGTTGTGTATTAAAAATTTCGGGGTTAAAGACATTAGGATCTTTAGAACCTCCGCCAACCATGAGCAGGAAACCAACGAGAATTACTAGAATTCCTGCAAGCATGATTTTATAATTCATCGGGCTGAATGCAAACCCTTTCTGATTGTTGTCTTTTTCGGTGCTCATCTGTAAGGCTTAATACAGTGAATCTGTTTTGAGATGCAAGTATTTTCGGACTGCAAAGAAAGTACAAATCCACGACAATCCGATACCTCCCAAAAGTATCCCTCCGGCTAAAATACCAAGTAAGTTAAAGTCGCGCAGAGGCTTGAGTTCAGGGATTTGTTGTTCTCCTAAATACAGCATTCCTGCTAATAAGTGAATGGCTAAAATTCCACCAGCAAAACCTTGAATGAAACTAGCTCGAAGAAATGGTCCACGAATAAATCCTCGAGTGGCGCCAACAAGCTGCATGGTTCGAATGAGCAGTCGCTTGGAGTATATGGAAAGTCGGATAGTATTGTTAATTAGCGTTACCGCGATAAATGTTAGAATAGCTGAGAAAGCCAAGAAGAACCAACTCAATTTGCGCATATTATCGATGATTTGGTTGATTAGATTTCTAGGATAATCAACCTGAGCAACAAGCGGATTTGTCAGCCATTCTTTTTCAATCTTTTGGAAATCACTTTCGTTCGTGAAATTCACTTTAAATCGCACATCGATTGAAGCAGGAAGCGGATTGTATCCAAGGAAATCGACAAATTCTTCCCCCAAATCTTTCTGAAATTCATCTGCAGCTTGAGCACGCGTGATAAAGGTGGTCGATTTTACGTATGGTTGTGTATCAAGCTCTTGTTTGAATGCAAGGATTTGAGCATCGTCAACTGAATCGCGAAAGAAAACCGAAACCTGAAACGATTCCCGTGTGGTGTCGGAAAGTTTTTTGGCATCGACGAGGAGTAGTCCGAGCAAACCGAGCATGAACAATACCATGGCGATGCTCACCACAGAAGTGATGTAAGAGGCGCGAATTCGACGGCGGTTGAACTGATTTTCGTTACTGGACATGAACTTGGAAACAAAGGCCAAATATACAGATGCAAAAGGCGAACTGAATGGGTGTTTTGGTCATCTTTCAACAGGATGATGAACAGAAAATGTGGACAAGTGTGAGGAATTGAACTTGTAACAAAGATTCGCCTGTGCTTTTGTAACTTCGCCGCTTCATTAAAATACCCCGATTCCCTGATGGAGCCGAATTTCCGCGCGATTGAAAAAAAGTGGCAACAAACCTGGAAAGATGAGAAGCGTTATAAGACGAACATCGATCTTTCTAAGCCCAAGTATTATGTGCTCGATATGTTTCCTTACCCATCGGGTGCTGGATTACATGTTGGACATCCGCTCGGATATATCGCATCAGATATCGTTTCGCGTTACAAGCGTCTGAAAGGATTTAATGTATTGCACCCTATGGGCTTTGATGCCTTTGGTTTACCTGCTGAGCAGTATGCTATTCAAACAGGTCGACACCCAGCCGATACGACTGCCGAAAACATTGCTCGCTATAAAGAACAGCTAGGAAACATTGGCTTTTGTTACGATTGGGACAGAGAAGTTATTACTTCAGATCCAAGCTATCACAAATGGACACAATGGATTTTTCTTCAATTGTTTGGATGTTGGTTCAATTTAGAAAGCCAGAAAGCAGAAGACATTTCCAAGCTTGAAGCATTGTTTGCCAAAGGAGGAAGTGCTGCTGCAAAAGGAGCTTGCGGAGAACATGCCCCATTTAGTGCTGCAGAATGGAATGCCATGAACGAAGCTGATAAGCGTGGAATTTTAATGCAGTATCGTTTGGCTTACCAAGATTTTAGCACCGTGAACTGGTGTGAAGCTTTGGGAACTGTATTGGCAAATGATGAAGTGAAAGATGGCTTGAGTGAACGTGGCGGACATCCCGTTGAAAAACGTCGGATGCGTCAATGGTTTTTACGCATTACAGCCTATGCTGAACGATTACTCAACGATTTGGAGACACTCGAGTGGACCGATTCGATGAAGGAAATGCAGCGTAACTGGATTGGGAAATCGGAAGGAGCAAGTATTCGTTTTGAAGTTGCATCCGATGACCTCACCCCTAGCCCCTCTCCGCGGGAGAGGGGGATGGATTCCGGTGTTGTTTCAGAGCCCGGGGTTGAATACCATCATGCAAACTCAAGTCAATGGAAACTTTTAATTCCACGTGCTAAGGAGATGAGGTCGAATATGACTGAATCTGAAAAAGCACTTTGGGAAGCACTTAGGAATTCTGCGATTGGATTGAAATTCAGAAGGCAACATATTATTGATCAATTCATTGTTGATTTTGTTTGTCTTTCAAAAATGCTCGTTGTTGAAATTGATGGTAAAATTCATGACAATCAGAAGGAGTATGATGAAGGTAGAACAGCTGAATTAAATCGTTTAGGATTTGAAGTGATTCGTTTTGAAAATGAGGAGCTTGCAGAAAATCTTAGTGTTGTAGTTGATAAAATAAAATCAATCTGCGAATCTCGCCCTACAAGTACAATTGGAAATGACGCAATTTCAGTTGTAGAAGAATCTCAAGAAGAATACACTGCATCTCTCCCCTCTCCCCGAGGAGAGGGGTCGGGGGTGAGGTCAACAATGACCGATAAAACCAAAGTATCCCAAAATAAAAACGCAATTGATAGCAATCTCGAAAATTCTCTCCCCTCTCCTCGAGGAGAGGGGCCGGGGCTGAGGTCAAAACACATTATTGAAGTCTTCACCACTCGTCCCGATACTATTTTTGGTGTTAGCTTTTTAACCCTTGCGCCCGAGCATGAATTGGTGTCGGTAATTACTACTGACGCGCAACGCGATGCTGTAAATGCCTATGTTGAAGTAGCTAAAAATAGAAGTGAACGTGAACGCATGGCTGATGTAAAACGCATCAGCGGGGAATTCACCGGAGCGTATGTTCTTCATCCATTTACAGGAGCTAAAATTCCGGTTTGGGTGGGCGATTATGTGTTGGCAGGATATGGAACCGGAGCGGTGATGGCTGTTCCTGCTGGCGATCAACGCGACTGGGATTTTGCAAAACATTTCAACCTTCCTATTCCTGTAATAAACGAAGGCGTTGATATTTCGGAAGCTGCTAATCCTACCAAGGAAGCAAAGATGATAAATTCTGATTTCCTCAATGGATTAACTGGATACGAAGCCTTGAAGAAAGCCATTGCTATTATTGAGGAACGAGGATTTGGAAAAGGAAAAGTGAATTATCGCTTGCGAGATGCTGGATTTAGTCGCCAACGCTATTGGGGAGAGCCTTTCCCTATTGTGTATCGCGATGGTGTTGCTTATCCGCTTGCTGAAAACGAATTGCCTTTGGAATTGCCTGTGATGGCCGATTTCAAACCGACTGGACAGCCCGAAAGTCCTTTGACCAAAGTGCCAGAATGGGTGAATGTACCGTCTGGAACACGTGAAACGGATACTATGCCGGGTTATGCAGGTTCTTCTTGGTATTTCTTGCGTTATATGGATCCGCAAAACAACACACGTTTTGTAGGAAGAGAAGCGGAAGAATATTGGCAAGATGTGGATTTATACATTGGCGGAACAGAGCATGCTGTTGGACATTTATTGTATGCACGTTTCTGGCAAAAATTCTTGTTTGATCGTGGGGAAGTGAGTAAAAACGAGCCATTCCGCAAATTGATTAATCAAGGGATGATTTTGGGGCGTTCGAATTTTGTTTATCAGATAGTAGGTACATCCAAGTTCATTTCGAAAGATATGCTCGACGAATTCAAGGATGAAAAAATCCTGCAAACGCACGTGGATGTGAACATAGTGCAGAATGATTTATTGAACCTCAACTCATTTAAAGCTTGGCGAGATGAAAATGCTCAAGCTGAATTTGTCTTGAATGCAGAAGGCAATTATGTGTGCGGTGTCGAGGTCGAGAAAATGTCGAAGTCGAAGTACAATGTGGTAAATCCTGACGATATCATCAATGATTACGGTGCGGATACCTTGCGATTATATGAGATGTTTTTGGGACCATTGGAGCAATTCAAACCATGGAATACCAATGGAATTGAAGGTGTTTATCGCTTCTTGAAAAAGTTGTGGAATTTGTACTTCGATGTGAATGGGCAGGTGAAACTAAGTGATGAAGCGCCAACAGAATCGGAGTTGCGCACCCTACATAAAACCATTCGTAAAGTAGAAGAAGACATTGAAAAATTCTCCTTCAATACTTCGGTGAGTGTGTTTATGATTTGTGTAAATGAACTAAGCGAACAAAAGTGTCGCAAACGCTCGATCCTTAAGGATTTAAGTATCATTATCGCACCCTATGCTCCTCACATGGCTGAAGAGTTATGGCAAGCTTGCGGTGGAGCTGGATCGGTTGTAGATGCTCAATTTCCGAAATGGAATGAGAGTTTCATCAAAGAAAGCTCGATCGCTTATCCAGTTGCATTCAATGGAAAAGTACGTTACCAAATTCAGGTAGCTGCCGATATGCCACAGGCTGAAGTACAAGCCTTAGCTTTAAGTCACGAAGATGCGGCTAAATGGTTACCTGAAGGCGGACCTAAGAAAGTGATAGTTGTTCCAGGAAGAATGGTAAACGTGGTGATTTAAACTTACCGAACAATCAACTTCTTTTGAACTTTTGAGCCATTGATGAGCGTTGCATCAACTAGATACATTCCGCTCGACAAGGATTGAATGTCGAACTGTTGAAGCACATTTGTATCGCCCGATTTACGAAGAAGCACTCTTCCAGAGATATCGCTGATTCGGATTTCCTTCGCTTTCGATGGCAATAAAACACGAACACTTGTTGCAGCTGGATTAGGATAGATTTCTAATTCAGCTGTTTCATTTTGTGGTATAGTTAAAACAATATCTTCAGCTATGGTATTCAGCGTGGTATTGGTTACAACCGGCTCGTTGAAATCGAAATATATGAGTGCTGTATTTTGGAATTCCGTTCCCGGATTGGTCGCATTTGCTTGGCGTTTCACTCTAAATGCAATCCAACCATGTGATTCGGGTTCATTGCTAAGCGAATCTGCCAAATTGATGTTAGGGAAAACGAAACGAATGAGATTGCCTTGACGGATTTCGGTTTGGTACGAATGACTAGCTGCCATCACCTGAAGCGAATTCAAATCGAAAAGAGAAGAAAGCGTGTCTTCCACGTAAATATTATCGGCGGGAGCGGTTCCTGTGTTTTGAAATTCAATAAGGAACTGAAAATCTTCTACCGCTGCACTTATCAACCCTTGCTCCCCTTGCCCTGCTGGATTCACATTTTTACGATTCGGATCGAAACTTCCAATTACCATACAATTCATATCGAAATGATTATTGTCGGAATCATCATCTTGAAGTAGTGGAATGATTTCTCCATAAGAATGTAAAGCGTGTCCAACATATCCTGGATCTGGAGGCAAATCAACCCAAGTTCTGAAATAAGCGCTCTGTCCTGGATTGAGATCTACTTGCCAAGTACAGGTATCACCATTTATTCCTAAGATAGTTACTTCATCCTCCGTTCCAGAGTAATGCCCTTCTGCACCATCAATCCACAAAGTATCACTTATGACATGACGATAAATGAAACTGATAGGTAGATTCCCAACATTCTGAACGATGGATGGAACATAACTCGTATGTCCTGGAACTAATTGAGCACATCCGCCAAATACAATAGCAGCATCGTACACAGGAGCAGTAATCGTATCTCCGAAATTAATTCCGTTAATGATTTGGTTGAATGCTGTTGGGTTGACTAAAAGAGTATCCTCACAGAGTGTTCCCATCAAAGGATGATTAAAGCTGCTTTGATAAATATGTTGTGGACCAGGAGGAATACGTAACGTGTAATTCCCTATTGAATCAGTCAATGCCATTCGATCAAATTCAGGAGAATAAACCATGACTGAAGAAACGGTAAGCTCATTGGTGTCCAACAAGCAATCTGCGTCAGCATCAAAGAAAACGGTACCATTTATCACAGCACAGCTATCGAAATTATTGATAATCGAAGGATAAAAAACTGTGCAATGTTGGTCGTTATCGTAAACACGTAAATTAAAATTCTGTGCTGGAGAATTAAAAACACCTGTTGAAGTATCTGATACGCCTGCAATTCCCCAGTCGTAATGCAAAGAATCCAATCCTGGGAAACTGTAAATTGCAAATCCATCATCCTCTCCTGGGCAACTTACATCGCGCATTTGAACAATAGGAATGGATTGCCCTAGTGTATTTGTAGTAGGTAATAAGCGAGGAATCACATGCAATGTGTCTCTGAAATTGCACCCTGAAATAGTCATGGAATGCACTTCATAATCGCCGTATTGCGAAATGGTATAAGGTCCAGAACCATTAAAAACTTGATTATTTGCTAGGTTGGTCCATTCGGATAATTGAATTGGATAATTGGTTTGATTTTCGGGGTCGAGTGTTAGCGGATCGCCACAATAGAGGAACGTATCAGCAGGAATTACAAAATTAACGTCTTGAACAGGATAGAAATAGCTGATAGAATCGACACAGGTACCTATTGTTCCTGCAAGACTAATGGTTGTGCTATGTTGAGGAATGTAATTGAAAAAATACGAAGTATCACTTTGTAGAACACCATCTACATACCAACGATAGTCGTCAAAACCAGTTGTTGAGTAGCAAGAAATAGGTGTTGTTGGATGACAATAGGGTGTTGTTGGCGGCTCGGGCAATACGAGGTAAATAGGGTTTTCGCAATTCGGGTCGTAAATGGCGAAATTATCGAATAGATAGCGCGATTGAAAAGTCACATCATGTGTTCCTGAATAATGAATGGAATCGAGCGGACTAAAACTTCCAACCATCAACCATTCTTCTCCATGTCCAATAATATCTTGTTCAACAGTAAGTCCTGTATCTGAAATAATTTGTCCGACAGGAGTGACAGAAGTGGGTGTAATGGTATCAACAGGAACATTGGTATAAGAACCTGCCCAATTAGGAGGATTAGGACTTAAATAAACACCTAATTGATCTTGCCAAACATTGGCTGTTGTTAGTTCTCCACTTGGATGAGCTGCAGCAACAGTGTAGCGTAAATGATAGGTTTTTCCATGCATTAGTGGGCGCGCCAATTTCACATACATGTATTCACGCAAATCATTGTGAGAAGTATTGCCGTAGGTAGTTTTAAGAATTAGTGCTCCGCTTATCACCACTCCATGAATGGCCGCATACGAAGTATTTACAGTAGAACCTACTAAAGGAACATTGCAACGCCAAGAGGCGGTATGTCCAAAATCAACATAAGCTTCGTAATTCCAACCGCTTGGTTGAGTAATTTGTGCTTGTCCAGTTGACCAACCGGAGCCAAAGTTTCCAAACGTATGATATGAACTGGCGGAACAAGTTGGATTAGAACCGGAAAAGATAAAACCATTCAAATTTCCACTTGGAACTAAATTATAAGGACCATTAAATGACCAGCCTGCATTGGTTCCACTCTGTGCACCAGTTGGACTAATGGTTATATCGTCGTTGTAGTTTACTTGGGCTCGAAGTGTTCCAATACAAACAAAAAGAATCCAAATAATATTTTTAACTGCTTTCATTTTCAAATATATCGTTAAAATTTTTAAATCTCCAACGTGAGTTTATTAAAATACATCCTCACTAAGTGAATCAGATTGAATTATTGATTATTGACAATTAATTTCTGACGACTAGTTTTTCCATCATTTCCAATAAATGTAGCGATGTAAATTCCATTGACTTGATCAGAAATATCGACTAAAGAAATGCGTTGTCCAGCCTGCTGTTTTATCGATTGAATTGTTCGTCCAGAGATATCTGCAACTTGTAAAATTCCAGCCGAGTTTGGAAGATAGATATTAAATCGTCCTTGCGAAGGGTTTGGATATACTGGTATTTCAGATCGTTCCAAATCTAATGTTGATGCTGTTCCTTGCAAGGCAAGTTGATCGACAGTATATGTAGAATTAAGAGAAACTGAAATGTCGGCAAATGAAATAAGAATGCGAGCTGTATCTGGGATTGAACCATTTGCAAAAGCTATTGGATATGAAAAATAAGTATATTCAGATAATGGCTCTGTCAATTGAATAACAGATCCTCCAATGATATCACTTGAATCTCCCGCAACATTCCATAAATTAATTGCTGATAGAATTTGAACCGTATCTTGATCAGGATTGTTTTTATGCCAACCAGAAAAGTAATACGGCTTTTCGGTTAATGGAATAGTAATTTGCATAAAACTACCGTAAGGATCGCCAAAAGCAGCAGGAGGAATAATTAAACTTGCAGCAAAACTACCCATATGAGCATCTGTCGATTTAATAATATTGGGAGGATCACTAAAGATTGCTTGCAATGCATTACTTGTGAACCAGTTTGAAGGTTGCTCATATTCTCCTGATAGAACTTCCCAATTTTCAAAATCCTCCGACCAAATTGTTTGTGCTGGAGCATTAAAAACGATCATTAAAAGCAGAATAGATATAGCTATATTTTTCATTATGAAGCATTTTGACAAAACTAAAGAATTTTATTTTGGATTTTCCAATCCACCAGTAAAGAGAATAGCACCCGTTTGTTTATCACGAATAAGGAACAGAAAAGGTCGATCGGCTCTGAATTGTGGAATTTCGATATGATGCCTTTCTATGCTAGATTCAGTTACCATCATTACAACAGTAACCGCCGCTGCTTCAGTTCCCTTTTCATTTACTTCAACAAATGCTTTTTGAATTATTCGGCTGATTTCTAATGGTGTTTTGTCTTTGGTCATCTTAGAAAAATCGGCACGATTAAATGGCGCATTCATTCCCATCTGCATCAATACATCTTTAAGTTCGTAAGAAGTTTCGAGTTTGAATTTTGGTAGCCAGAGCTCAACTTCCTGACTTTTTAAAGACCGCATGTTTTTAACTAGTTCTTTCGAATCTATCTCCTTTAACAATTGCTTTAACGAACTTCCTCTTTTAGGTAATAGAACAATCATGCTTAAATCATCGCCAGAATATGGAAGTTCAATGGCTTGATAACCGTCAAATTGAGCATACTTAAAATCATCTTTCGCATACATTAAACTGCACGCTGAAGTGCTTTTGTTGCTTTGATAAAATTGGGCAACCTGTGTATTCTCCTTATCAAAGGTTTTCACCCAATCACCTTTGAAATAAATGGCGTTCGTTAAAATCAACTTTACTAAAGGAGTTATATCACCGGGTTCGAGCACTTTGGGGATTTTTCCATTGGTGTTTTTGGATGCCCAATCGTTAATGGGTTTTTCACTCGTTAATGGATAAACTTCAGCATTATAATATTTCTTCGTTATGGCTAAATAATCTGGATGAAGCTTCAAACGATTCCATAAGGCATTTGCTACTGCTAATTTGACTTTCCCCTTTGCATTGATTTCAGCCATTCGTTTGCTCATCATTAAAAAGCCCTCATGAGTTAAGCCTTTTGGATAATGCATCACCTTTTCCATTTCAGAAGCAGTTAGTCCGCTCGCTCCTGCATAGGTCATGGCAAGAGCTGCGCTTAAACTATAAGGAGAGCAAAAAAGATTAGCTCCAGGTTTATACAGCTGTTGAGTTAATTCAAGGCTGTGACGATTGAGAGCTGAAACGAGCTGCTCTTGCGCCGATTGAATGGATGATTGAGCAAAGCTGGTTATGGTCAGCATGAGTGCCGACAGAAAAGAAAACGCTTTCATTATGGGAGGATTTTTTTGCCTTATGCGAATTGGAAATAGAAGTTCAAACATGTCCAAAAAGATTTCAGATAATCGGTAATTTGCGAGCATGTTGGAATCAGCTACTAAACATACAGTTGCTATTGCAGATGACCATGCACTATTTGCAGATGGAATAGCATCCATGCTTTCGACACTTCCCAATGTTCAAATTAATGAACGATTTAGCGACGGAAAGCAGCTATGCGATTGGTTACGACACAATCGTGTTGATTTGGTTTTGATGGATTTTCAAATGCCTGTAATGGATGGCTTACAAGCGATGAAAGTTATTCAAGAAACACATCCCGAAATAAAGGTGCTTATGTTGAGCATGCACGGAAATCCTTTATTGGTGCAAGAAGCAATGAAGTTAGGTGCGAGAGGATTTTTGATGAAATCGGCTGATAAAGAAGAGTTCCAATTAGCTGTGCAGAAAATATTAGCTGGTGGAAAGTATTTTTCAAGTGAATTGATGGAGAAGATACTTTCTAAACATTCTACTGAATCATCCAACCCAGGAGAAACGCAACTTACAGAACGAGAAATTGAAATTGTTCGAGAAGTTGCAGCAGGATTATCGAGTCAGGAAATTGCTGATAAGCTATTCATAAGTGTTAGAACGGTTGAAACGCACCGTAAGAATATCATGAGCAAGCTCGATGTGAAGAATATGGCAGGTTTGGTGCGATTTGCCTTAGTAAACGGACTTATCTCGAATTAAACGGAACTTTTACTGTACATAGCAATCCTCCTTCTGGAGCAGTTTCCCAACGTAGTTCACCCGAAATACTTTCAATTCGACTTTGAATATTTCGCATTCCCATTCCACCCGATGAGCTCAATTCTAGGCCTTTCCCGTTATCCTCGGCAACGAGTAAAACATGCTCTTTTGTACGATAAAGCTGAAGACTGAATTTAGTCATACCGGAATGCTTAATCGCATTGGCAATTAATTCTTGAGCTACCCGAAAAAGGGCAATTTCAACTTCTTCGGAAAGTCGCGCTTCTAGAGCAAACGATTCAAATTCTCCATCGATTGAAGTACCCGAAAAACTACGTTCACACAATTCTTGAAGAGCTGCTTTCAAGCCCATTCGTTGCAATGTTACAGGCATCAACAAATGAGAAATATTTCTTGCTTCATCCAATGTTTCAGATAAAATTGCGAGCGATTCTCCAGAAGCATTTTCGTGTTGTTGCAATCTAATTTTTAAGGCACTCAGTTTCTGTCCGAGACTATCGTGCATTTCTTTTCCAATGCGTTTTCTTTCTTCTTCCTGAGCAAATAATATAGCCCGCAAACCTTCCTGTTGTTGCTTACTTCTTTCCTCAGATAATCGAATTTGCTGAATCAAGCGCATCCTTCTTGACCAAACATAGCTTGCTCCTAATCCAACAAGTATGAGCAAACTCAAGATGAAAATAGTCTTGCGTGATGAAGAAACCGCTTCCTCACTAACCTCCAACTCTAAGGAACGAATGGCCTGCAACTGTTTTAATTCTTTGAGTTCTGCTTCTTTTTGCGTGGTTTGATAAAGTGCATCCCATTGAGCAGATCGGTCGGCCAAATCTGATTGAAAAATCTCTTGTTGTAACAGGGCTTCTTTCGACCGATAAGTTGCGGCTTCTTTGTAATTCCCAGTTTTTTCGAACGCATCCGCCAGGTTACGATAAGCGCGCATCAACTCTGGACGATCATTAATTCGCAGACAAATGGTTGAAACCTGCTTGGCTAATTGAATGGCTTCGTGTAGCTGGTTTTCTTTAATGAGCACATTAGCCAAGTTATTCATGATAAGCACACAAGAAGCACTATCCTGCACCTGACTTACTAATTGAAACGCCATCCGGTGAGCATTTTCAGCTTCTTTGAGTTTTCCTAAAGTGGATAATAATCCGCCATAATTATCTAAGGTGCTAGCAAGGTTTATTGTGTCTTGTTCTGAACGCGCTATATCGAGCGCTCGCAGGTAGGCTTTTTCGGCAGAAGGATATTTTTGAGAGAGTTCGAATGCTGCAGCAAGTATGTTCAAGGTTCGGCCAACAAAGGTGTTGAGCCCTAGTTTTGTATAGAGTTTTACACTTCGTTCAAGATAGGGAATTGCTTCATTTGAACGTCCCATATCGTTAAACAACATTCCAATATTTTGTGACACACGCGCTTGGATGCGTTCACTTTTCAAACTATCCGCCAGGTGCATGGCTTTCATAAAAGCAGGCAAAGCCATGGAATAAAGTCCCTGCTTGCGATAAATTAACCCGAAGTTGTTGTGAATATTGGCAATTCCGGGAATAAAATGCGCTTTTTGGTAATAGACCAATGCGGTGTCGTAATAATGTCCCGACAGGTTGAAATTTCCTTGATCATCGTAAATCGCCCCAAAAAGGGAGTAAACCGAACCAATGTAGCGTGAAAACGTGTCTTTCTTAGCCAGCTGCATGGCTTGATGTGCTATCCTTTCAGCTGTTTGAGGATCGTTGAATTTGATTCGCATGGTTGAGTCGACCAGCTTACGAACTTGAAGTGTATCGTTTGCCCTGAGCGAATGAAATGTGAAAAGAAAAGCTAGCGTTAGCAGTCGAATCATGAAGTATTATGAGCAGGACTAAATTGAGAAAAATGCTCTGATGAAAAACGATATTGCTTCTGAATACGTGAAAATACGTAGACGAAACACGCAATCACAGGTAGAAATAGGAATTCGTACTGGGTGAATTTTGCATTAACGGACTCATCGATTCAAATTCATCACATCAGCCGCCTTCGTGAGCCAGCCTGCTGTCCGTTCAGTCTGAAAAGTTCACGTTGGCGGTTTGTAAAACAAACGGACAATGAAAAAATTAGTATCAGTAATCTTCCTTGGATTGATTTCATTGGGGATGCAAGCACAAGACAATATCAACGAATGGGTTGATGGGAAAAAGCTTTGGGTTGGATGTATAGAAAAGCCTAAACCTAAAATTTACAAACTCGATTTACGGGATGATGGAGGAGGAATTTTGCCTTATTATCCTGCACTTAAGATTAAAAAACTTGCATTGATTAGTTTTTATGTAGCCGATGAAGAATTTACAACGAATCGAAGAAAATCGGTTTACAGCTACAATGTGGGAAATTATCGTGTTACTGAAACGCAACGTAAATCGGATGTTTATAGCACTGATGCAGGTTTTGTGAGAAAGCTAACACAATCGATGTATGATATTTATGTGACTTCTGCCAAAGAAGAATTGAAGAAAAACGGTCTTGAGCTTTTGGAATTGAATGAGTTATTTGCTCAAAATCCAGAAGCGGAGCAGATTTACAAGAACTTCAATCCAGACGTTTCAGGCATTGGGAAAAGTCTGGCGGATTTTGGATCCTTTTTAACCGAAAGTGCCAGCGATTATAAAGATGGAAACATTGCCAGCGTGGATGGATATCGCATCTTTCCTACCGACTATTTTGATGATTATAAATGCAAACAATCCTTTGGAGTTCTAGCTAAGCAATTAGGAGTTGATGCTGTTGTAGTGAGTTTAGTAACGATTACGAATGAAAAGGGAAAATCGGTAAGTGTGAAGAGTGCTGGCAGTTTTGTTTTTGGTCCGAACCCAGTTGCAAAGCAGGATAAAAAATATGTTGGATTAGCAGGTGCAGGATATAATGAAGGATTCTTGTATTGGGGAATTCAGTTTAAACATCCCGATGGCGTTCCATTTTTGAAGATGAAAAAGGGAGAAATTACGTCCTTTAGTTTGGATGGATTTGATCGACTGATAGATTTATCACTTAATGCAAGCTTAGGAAAGATTTGGGAAAGCTCTCAAATGAAAAAATAGCAATAAAAAAGGGCAGTACCGATAAGTGCTGCCCTTTTCAAACATTTTAATCAATTTAACCATTTTGTTAGGATCAAACCTAGCTTGAATTGCACATCGGTGATATGCCTAAAATCAATTGAAACTTGATGCTATGTTAGCATTTTGAGAGCCGCTTTCATTAGGATTGAGTTCTCTCTCTGTTGAAGGATTTGCTGGATAATGAGTTTAATATCCGTTTATTCCTAATGTTAACGAAGTCATGATAGCATTCTCTAATAAGGAACAAGATGTTTAAGCTTTTACTTTCCTCGAACGACTTTTTTTCTACACGAATCAATTTGCAAAACATACACTCCTGCCGCGAAAGCACTAAAATCGATTATTTGAGTTGATGTATTTCCTAATTGTGAACGAATTAATGCTCCATTGGAAGCAAAAACTTGAATCAAGTATTCTGATACAGGATACTTAAAACTAACGAAATCGGTTGTTGGATTAGGAGAGATAATTAAATCGTCACAAGTAAAAACTGAGGGTTTATATGTCTTACAATTTGTTGTATCCCGACAACCATTTAAGGTAATAATTGCAGCAAATTGACCTTCTCCAGATGGGAAATAAGAGGCAGAATCGGCACTTAATATTGGAGCATTATTACTGCAATTTATCCATTGAATAGTTTCAAAAGATCCAAATGCAAAAATTGATGAATCAGCTGTTAATACTGTGGCTGATGGTGCTTCAAAATTGACATTTATGGTAAGTAAACTATCACATCCTTTTGAATTTGTTAATGTTTGAATGTACTCGCCACCTTCATTGTATGTAATAGAATTAATCGTTACAGGAATACACGTATTAACATCAACGGTAGCAGAACTTGAGTTAATTCTTGTGAAATTAATGGTAAGTAAACTGTCGCAACCAACCGAACTAATAAGTGATTGATTGTAAAGTCCGCTTGAATTGAAGGTTTGGTTGTTTATAACAAGAGGATCGCAGCTTTGAATGATTAATTCTGCAGAAACAGCTTGACTTAACTGGAGATCAAGCCGGGAAACGCTATCACAACCGAATTCTGTTTGGAAGAATTCAAAATAACTACCTGATTCGGAGTATTCCTGTCCATTCCATACATAGCTGGAATCACAGTGGGTAACTGTTTCCTTTTCGATCACAAGAGGACAGTTTCCATATTTTGCCATATAACCACATGTACTTCCAGTACCATTGCTGAATATGGTATAATCAGGTGAAGCAGGACTAAAGTTTGCTTCACTTGGGGTATATCCAACGCAGTAAATAGTGTTGTTATCAGAAGAAATTGTAATTCCACTGAAATATGCTGGTGAGCCGGGACTATTGACAATTTGTTTCACCCAGCGATGGCCACCTTGCGCATCTAATGACCATAAATAAGATGTAAAAGTTGGAAATGCAGAAATTGAATCGATTGCTGCACCAGGATTGAAATCGCATGAACCAGACAAACCTGAAATGTATATATTATTCGATTGATCTGATTCCAGATTCCAAGACCCATTCACGAATCCAAAGGTATTGGTTGGAACATGGGCAACCCATATAAAATCGCCATTAGAATTATTTTTCGAAACAAAGTGATTGACCGAAACATTCGGTGTATTACAAGTAATGGTATAGAAAGAAGCTTCATTCATATCTACATCCAAACTGCCATCGAACTGCCCAGCAATTAATAAATCATCCGAATCATCAACTTGGATTGAATTCACAATATAACCTGTTTGAGAATCTAATTTTTTAGCCCAAATCAAGTTGCCACTTGAATTCAACTTAACTATAACCGCGAAATAGCTTGCGTTTGTAGCTGTTTTCACAAGATCATAAATCGAACTGCCCGGATCAGCATCTATGGATTGACCAGAAGAACAAATGGACGCATATAAATTTCCGTTACTATCATAACTCACATCGGTGCAAAAATCCTCTTCAGGTGTTCCGAAAACATGAAATGAGAGCAGATTGCCCGTTGAAGAAAATTCAGCAACAAATCCATCATTTGCTCCTTGAGTCACATATGTTGAATCAGTTAAAATAAATGAATTCAAAAAGGATCCGCAGATTGCGACATTCCCATTTGGACTGATTGAAGTGTTATAAATTGTTCTTACGCCTAATCCATCCAATTGTCTAACCCAAACAGGTATTCCAGAAGTGTCGTATTTTGCTAATAAAATGCTGCTATTCCCTATACCTGAAAGGGTTGAGATGCTTGAATCTTGAAAATTGCTACCATGAAAAGTTGCCGTTGAACCAAACACATCGGAAACATATAAATGACCTGAGCCATCGTATTCGATTTCTCCTCCAGAACTAAATATCGTTGAACCATTAGGCCCTAAATAGGAAATATTATTGGCCCAAATTAAATTACCGATGGAGTTTGTTTTAGTTAAGATAAGGTCAGTCTGTCCAGGATAAAGAAAACTAACATTTACTGGGTTGAAAAAGCAATCATAATTAAAGTTTGACGAACCTAATCCAGTTGAATACAAATTGTTGTTTTCATCGCTTTTGCAACTATTTACTAATTGGATATTATTTCCTGTAATTTCATTAACCCACTGGCATTCGGGCGCCTGTGCTATTGCCAATTTGAACGTCATCAACAGACTTGCAAATAACAAATATAGGGTTTTGAAGTTTCTGCACATATTCATGCACTCAATATAGATATTAATCTGAATTAAAGTATCGAATTAGTTCAAGTTCTTCTATTATACTACAAGTGAAGTCAATTCAATTTATGCATTTTTTGACACTTGATTAATGTTGAACAATCTTGACAACCAACTTCATACAATGAAAAGCAGACTCTTGAATGATGTTTAAATCAATCAAGAATCTGCTTAATGGGTATAAAACGTTTTGCTTTAATTACTCGAAGCTGTTCGTTTGTTATTACACAAACAACCTGAGTTTTTTTGCTTAAGTTAAATATCAAGTTTAAAATATCCGGTTTACACCATTTTCTTAGGATCAACCCAAGCAGTGAATTGCTCATCGGTAAGCAATCCTAATTCAATGGAAACTTGACGTAACGTTTTACCTTGTTTATGAGCCGTTTTCGCAATCTTAGCCGCGTTTTCGTAGCCAATATGCGTGTTTAAAGCAGTCACCAACATGAGAGAATTCTCTAAATGTTGTTGGATTTGCGGAAGGTTTGGTTCAATTCCCACAGCACATTTATCGTTAAACGAAACACATGCATCACCAAGCAAACGAGCACTTTGCAAAACGTTTGCAGCGATGAGTGGTTTGAATACATTCAATTCGAAGTGGCCAGTAGCTCCACCTATAGAAGTAGCTACATCATTGCCCATCACCTGAGCACAAACCATAGTAAGCGCTTCGGGTTGTGTTGGGTTTACTTTCCCTGGCATGATAGAAGATCCTGGCTCGTTGTCAGGAATGATGATTTCACCAATTCCCGAACGCGGACCAGAGCTGAGCATACGCACATCATTCGCTACTTTCATCAAGGCAACAGCAGCACGTTTCAAAGCACCTGACAATTCCACCATCGCATCGTGAGCAGCCAATGCTTCGAATTTGTTAGGCGCCGTAACGAAAGGATAACCGGTAGATTCAGCGATTTTCTGTGCTACCAACACATCGTATCCTTTTGGAGTATTCAAGCCTGTTCCTACAGCCGTTCCACCTAAAGCCAATTCCTTCACCATTTCCAATGCATTCTTAACGGCACGGATTGAATTAGTCAACTGTTGCGCATAACCGCTAAATTCTTGTCCTAAGGTCAATGGTGTAGCATCCATGAAATGCGTACGTCCAGTTTTTACAATGTCTTTGAAATCATCAGATTTCTTCACCAAAGTATTACGTAGTTTTTCCATCCCCGGAATAGTCACCTCAACCGCTTGTGTATAAGCTGCAATGTGCATGGCAGTAGGGAAAGTATCGTTACTCGACTGACTTTTATTCACATCGTCGTTCGGGTGAAGTACTTTTTGATCGTCGGTCAATTGTCCTCCACTTAACACATGTGCGCGGTAAGCAATCACCTCATTCACATTCATGTTACTTTGCGTTCCCGAACCAGTTTGCCAGATAACCAATGGAAACTGATCATCGAGTTTATGCGCAAGAATCTCATCGCATACTTTTCCGATAAGGTCACATTTATCCGCGCTTAACACACCTAAATCGCGGTTTGCTTGGGCTGCGGCTTTTTTCAGATGGGCAAAAGCATAAATAATTTCCTTCGGCATACTTGCTTCAGGACCAATTTTGAAATTGTTGCGAGAACGCTCTGTTTGTGCGCCCCAGTATTTATCAGCAGGAACCTGAACGGCTCCCATCGTGTCGTGTTCGGTACGAAATGACATGGTGTTTGAATTAGGATGGTTAAAGCTGTTTCTTTAAAAAATCAGCGCCGCAAAATTAGAAAAGCCCTATAGAATGACAAGGTTTTCAAGGGACATAAAATCAGCTTATCTTGGTGAACATTTAGGCGAAAGTTGAATATGAAAAGCGCATTTTCCTAATACCAATTAAAATGAAACAGCTGCTGGTTCTTTTCTTCATTCTACCAACATTCCTATATTCACAGAGTGATGCAATCATTCTAAGTCAAGAAGGAAGGATTCACGAGCAAAGAAGGGCAACATTGGAAGATTTAGTTCGACAGTCAGATTATATCGCGCTCGTTCAGCTTCCCAATCAATCGGCCGATTCCTTGCCCGTTTCATTTGATGATTTAGGAACAGGGGTTTACATTATCAGTTTCAAGCCAATTCAGGTATTTAAGCAAACGTTTCCATTATACAACGAGCATTACGTATTTGAGCATTCTACCAATGAAAAACTTGGAACGGATCTGTATCGACAAGGTGAACGCTGCTATGTGTTTTTGAATAACAATGAACCTAAAACCATAGGCGATGCTCCCGATTTGCGCTTACTTCAAAACCAAAGTGGTATTCCTAGTTTGTTGTTAGGTGGATTAATTGCTGAAAAAGACATCAACGAAAAAGAGCTGAGGCGTTTGTGCGAACCTTCTAAGTTTGTGAAAGCAGCACTAAGAGGCGATACCATTGCGATGAAGCGAATGGCACGAAAGCATGTGGATTATTTAAATCAGTTTGACGAGCGCTCTCCTGTGCAATCATTCTATGGTTTCCCCAGGTGGATCATGGGAATGAGGGGAATGGATGGTGTGATGTTGGACAGTTGTTCTGCACACATTGCTATTTGGCCTGGCTGGAGTGATTATTATTATTGGGTGAACACACCTGAAGGAAGAAAAGAGTATCTCCTAGTCGTTCAACATGGGAAGGTTTTTCCAGTACCATTTAACTATCTCGGCCATGGATATTCGAATAAATGGGTAGTGAAAAATGTATATCGAACCGATAGCGCTCGGGAACATTTGTTTGAAATCTGTCGACTCGATCGCATGTATCGAAAACAGGATGTGTACAATAATTACATTCGTTTTTACACCGAAGAAGGAAGATTGAATTGGTCGGTGTACAATGGACCAGCACATTTGGATTCAGAAGGCGATCTAATGCGCGTAAAATTGAAATTGTATAACACAATTGATTCGGCGATGTACCTGCGTTGGCCGGGAAAACAAAACTCTGGGAAGAAGGTGATTCAATTTGCCTTGCAACACCAAACCACACGAAAAATATATAGGGAGTTAAGTAATGAAGTAACTATTATTCATGACGAAACTTTAGGTCCAGAAGACCGATTGGTAATAGCTCAAGATACGCTCTCTGGATGGTTTAGCATGAACGATCCATTCTTAGAACATACAGATGCATCAGCAGCACATCGGTTCGAAAAACTTCCGCCAGGTGCTTATAACTTAATGGTGAAATATGATCCTTATCCAGAAGCCGTTGCAGATACTTTGAGCTGGAATCCTTTCTGTGACAGCATTAGCTCAGCAGCCGGATATCCTTTTTGGATTTATGCTGATACCGTTTCTAGAAAATTCACCATTGAAGCAGAAGTTGTTCAACGCTCGGAGCCATTTGTAAATGCATATGGCCAACATGGTTATACTAGCGGAGTCGTGAAGGTGCTCAATACCAATTATTCCAGAGGACCGGCTATTGGTTCACTCATCGCTTGGAAATTACTGGTGAATGTGGATTATGGTTGGACATCGCATTCTCATCCACCTACCACAGTGGACATATTGAGTATTGGAAGTAAAGTAGAAATCGACTTAATAGATTCCAATGCTGGAGGAACCATTAAAACAGCATCAGGCACATATCGATTGTATGGAACTCCTGAAGTGTATGACTCTATAAGGATCAAGTAACCCCGGACTTCAGTCCGGGGATTTTAAATCAATCATGCTTAGCACCAAATTCCATCAAATAAGCTTTGATGAAGGTGTTCAAATCACCATCCATTACGCCCTGAACATCGGAGGTTTCTTTGTCGGTACGTAAGTCTTTCACAAGTTTATATGGATGGAAAACATAGTTCCGAATTTGAGAGCCCCACTCGATTTTCTTCTTCGAACCTTCAATCGCATCGGTACTTTCCTGGCGTTTGCGCAATTCCATTTCGTAGAGCTGCGATTTAAGGAGTTGTAATGCCTTGTCTTTATTCTGAAGCTGCGAACGGCTTTCCTGGTTTTTGATGATGATTCCAGTCGGTTTGTGCGTTAAACGAACAGCGGTTTCAACCTTATTTACGTTCTGTCCACCTGCCCCACCTGCACGGAAAGTATCCCATTCGATATCGCCCATGTTGATTTGGATATCGATAGTGTCATCTATCAACGGATAGGCGTATACAGAGCAAAATGAGGTATGACGACGCGCATTTGAATCGAAGGGAGAAATCCGAACGAGACGATGCACGCCACTTTCTCCTTTTAGGTATCCAAACGCAAATTCGCCATCTATTTGGATGGTAGCAGACTTGATTCCTGCCACATCGCCTTCTTGCATGTCGACTTCGCTCACTTTGAATTTATTCTTCTCAGCCCACATACGATACATACGTAGGAGCATAGAAGCCCAGTCGCAACTTTCTGTTCCACCTGCACCTGAGTTAATGGTGAGGATGCAGCTAAGATTGTCTTCTTTACCCGAAAGCATGTTTTTGAACTCTAAGTCTTCCAGATCTTCTACAATCAAGGCATACTGTTCGTCGAGTTCGGCTTCAGTGGCACCGCCTTCTTTGTAGAAGTCCATGAGCACTTTCAAATCCTCTATTCCAGCACCGATTTTTTTCCAGCCATCGGTCCAGACTTTCTTATCGCGAATGGCTTTCAGTTTCTTTTCAGCAACTGATGGGTCGTCCCAGAAATTGGGAGCGGTAGTTTCGCGTTCTTCAAATTCTAATTCAGAGAGCTTACGATCGACGTCAAAGATGCCTCCTTAGCGCATCCAGGCGATCATCCAGCGAGGTAATTTGTTCTTGTTGGATCATAATGGCGGCAAAGATAATCGTTCAGAGTTAGGAATTGTGGCAATAGAATGGAATGAACTACAATTCTACAAGGTGTTTGATTTTCTCAATAACAGAATTTGCAAATGAGGGCATACTTGAAAAAGCAAACCACTTCTTTCCTAAATCCTTAAGTGATGCACCAATGTGATACAACTCAATTTGATCGATTAGTATAAACCGATCATGTGCATCTAGAAAACAATGTGCTTCAATTGTTGGATATTGAGCATTGTATTTTTGAATATCCAGTTCAAATGCAGGTGATATTTTTTTCATTAACAATTGAACTTTCACTCCTTCTTTTCTTTTAGTGAGTAGTTTAAGTACGCTTTCATCCATGTAATTGTCTATGATGATTATTGACAAATTGGCTCGCTTAATTATCTCACAAACAAAAACATAAGCATCGAATAATTGACCTTCATAAAAGATCCCTTTAGAAGGTTTAAGATTTCCAGATTCAAGCGCTTCAAATAATTGATCGAATTTATTGTCTGAAACAATTTGCTTTCGTTCAAGTGCATCAAGGCGCTGAATCAAACCCATGTTTGAAGTAATCAATTGCCTCAACTGTACAAATGTTTCCATAATTTGAATGCTTACATGAACCGCTATTTCGCTTTTAAGAATTGCTGAAACCATAGCAACTCCTTGTTCTGTAAATGCAAAAGGCAAAACAGATGAATGCTTCAGATTTTCAAACCGGTCACATTTTGTGACCAGTTCAAGCACCTCATTATTAGTGAGTTGAAATCGGAAAGTCGAAGGGAAGCGATTGAGATTTCGTTTAACTGCTTGATTAAGAACTTTGGTTTCTACACCATAAAGAGTGGCTAGGTCACGATCAACTATAACCTGAATCCCACGAATGGTAAATATTCGATATTGAATATCCTGTTGACTAATGCTAATTTCCATAATAACATAATGATAAAGTTTAAACTAGATAATGGATAAAATTAATGGAATCAATCTAAAAAACAAAAACCCGCTCAAGCAATGCAGGAGCGGGTTCTCAAGAATATGTATTATGCTATTAATCCAGTTTTAGCACCGCCATAAATGCCGATTGTGGCACCTCAACAGAGCCTACTTGGCGCATACGTTTCTTACCTTCTTTTTGCTTTTCGAGGAGCTTACGTTTACGAGAAATATCACCACCATAACACTTCGCGGTTACGTCTTTACGCATAGCTTTTACTGTTTCGCGGGCAATAACTTTCGCTCCTATAGATGCCTGAATGGCAATTTCGAATTGTTGTTTCGGGATGAGTTCTTTCAACTTCTCGCAAATCTTCTTCCCGAAATCATAGGCATTGTCGCGGTGAATAAGCGATGACAAAGCATCCACAGGCTCACCATTCAACATCAAATCGAGTTTAATCAATTTCGATTCTCGGTAATCGATTGGATGATAATCGAACGAAGCGTAACCTCGAGAAAGCGATTTTAGTTTGTCGTAGAAATCAAATACGATTTCTCCCATTGGCATTTCGAAAACCAACTCTACTCGGTCTGTAGTGAGGTAATTTTGGTTGACCAACATGCCTCGTTTTTGAATACACAAAGTCATGATTGCCCCTGTGTATTCCGATTTTGTAATCACCTGAGCACGAATGTACGGCTCTTCGATTCGGTCGAGTTTGCTTGGGTCGGGAAGGTCGGTTGGGTTGTTTACCACCAATTCTTCTCCGTTGGTTTTATATGCCTTGTACGATACGTTTGGAACCGTCGTAATAACGGTCATGTTAAACTCACGTTCGAGGCGTTCTTGGATAATCTCCATGTGAAGCATACCAAGGAAACCGCAACGAAATCCAAATCCTAATGCTGCAGATGATTCTGGTTCAAATGTGAGCGAAGCATCGTTGAGCTGCAGCTTCTCCATCGAATAGCGCAACTCTTCGTAATCTTCCGTATCGACAGGGAAAATACCCGCAAATACCATGGGTTTCACATCTTCGAACCCTTTGATTTGCTCAGCACATGGACGATCAACATGCGTAATTGTATCGCCCACTTTTACTTCACGCGCTTCTTTGATTCCAGAAATGAGGTAACCTACATCGCCCGCTTTTACTTCATTGCGCGGTTCGGGCTTTAAACGGAGCAAGCCAATTTCATCGGCAAAATACTCGCTGCCAGTTGACATGAACTTTACTTTATCCCCTTTTTTAATCGAACCATTAATCACGCGGAAGTATGCGTAAATACCACGAAACGAATTAAAAACCGAATCAAAAATTAGTGCTTGTAATGGTCCATCGGGATCGCCTTTAGGAGCAGGAACGCGGTCAACAATTGCTTTTAGAATATCATGAACACCCATTCCAGTTTTACCAGAAGCAGCTAAAATATCTTCCCGTTTACAACCTATAAGCTCCACAATTTGGTCTTTCACTTCTTCGGGCATTGCACCGGGAAGGTCCATTTTATTCAACACGGGAATAATTTCCAAATCGTGCTCCAGTGCTAAATACAGATTACTAATGGTTTGGGCTTGAATACCTTGAGCAGCATCAACAATAAGCAAAGCTCCTTCACAAGCTGCAATAGAACGCGAAACTTCGTAAGAGAAATCGACGTGTCCTGGAGTGTCAATTAAGTTTAAAATGTACTTCTCCCCATTAAGTTCATACTCCATTTTAATGGCTTTACTCTTAATGGTGATTCCACGCTCACGCTCCAAATCCATATCATCGAGCACTTGTGCTTGAGATTCGCGCTTGGTAATGGTATTGGTATATTCGAGCAGACGATCGGCCAGGGTTGATTTTCCGTGGTCGATGTGAGCGATAATGCAAAAGTTACGGATGTTTTTCATCGGGGCGCAAAGATAGACAAAACCAAAGTCGAAATAAGCAATCCCCAATAGCCCGTTAAATGAGCCTTACCCTTGCTTTCTTTCTCATTGTTCAGCGGCAACCAATTGTGTAACAACTTACTTGCGTTGGGATTTTTGTTGCTAATTCAATGGATTGATAACCGTCGGATTCATTAATGTACTTTTGAAACAATTGAAAAACACATTTTCACAATCCTATTCATTTGTGACGCTATTTCGTTTGTTACTAGTTGCCTATTTATGGCTTGCTTGTTTTAAGGACTCCTATGCACAAACAGGAAACGGAGCTCTTTATGGACTCAAGCGCGTTGGAAGTGAATTTTATTTAGCTACTTTAAATCTAACTTCTGGAACAGGCGATGTGATTTCAACTACACCGCTAGCTTCGACAGTATCCAATGCCTGGGGTACGGTTAATACGGCACGTAATTCTTACTTTTTTTCATCGTCTGGTCAACTTCTCGAAATCGACTTAACGACCGGATCCATTCAAAACACCTATCCAGATGGAGACCTCCATTACTTGAAATATAATTGCAATGACAGCACATTATACGGGCTCAAAATAATTGGCAACAAATGGTATTTAGCACGAATAAATCAAGCAACAGGAATTGTCGAAACCCTATCTAACAGCGCGGTTGCTTCCATTGTGAACAATGCTTGGGGAACGATTCACCCCATTCGGAATTCGTACTTTTTCTCTTCAGGTGGAAACGTTCTTGAAATTGACCTTGTGTCAGGCGCCATGGTTCATGCTTATCCTGAAGGAGACCTGAATTTTTTGGATTACAATTGTAGCGATAGCACGCTTTATGGGTTAAAGAGAATAGACGGGCTTTGGTATTTTGCGAAACTCGATTTTGAAGCAGGCAACTCGCAAACGCTCTCCACTTCTTCAGTGGCTTCAATTGTTGCTAATTTATGGGGAACGGTAAATCAATCGACCAACTCGTATTTTTTCGCCACTATGGGTCAAATTGTTGAAGTGGATATTAGTTCAGGAAACGTGGTAAACACCTATGCTGAGGGTGATTTTAATTTCCTCGATTATAATTACTGTTGTAGTGTTACCAAAGAAACACCAATTACCGATTCTTTGGTTGTTCCAAATGCATTTTCACCAAACAAAGACGAGAAAAATGACTTCTTTCAACTTCAGACGAATCTTGCTCCTTCTTAATTTGAAATACGCATTCTAAACCGTTGGGGACTGGAAGTGTATAGGTCATCGTCTATTGCATTTATGTGGGACGGAAAAAACAAAGGATTGGATTGCACCGATGGCACTTATTACTATATACTCCAGTATAAAGACAAAGCGGGAGATTTGAGTACCAAGACCGGATTTTTACAATTGTTGAGATAAATTCAATAGCAGAGGCTGTTTACTTGGAACATTAACCTAATACAACACGGCCTTTTTCGCATTACTCTTCCAGCCTGCCTGACTTTCATATTCGACAAAGAAGACTTTCAAATCGGCTTGGCTTTCGTAATTGACAAAGAAGATCTTTTTCTTCGCCTGACTTTCATACTGAGTGAAAAACCATTTGCCATTATTATCACCAGCTTGTGATTCGTACTTGACTTTATAAACCAGCAAATCGGCTTGTGATTCGTATTTCACTACAAATACCTTGACTTGCGCTTGTGATTCGTAAGCAACTGAAAACACTTTTTGAGCTTTGACATGTGGCTGAAAACACGCAAAGAGTATGAAAATTAGAAAGTAGCGCATGGATAAATTGAAAGAACGAATGTAAGTAGGAAATAGATACACTCACTTATATTTGTATAGAATATATATAATTGACATACAGTGTAATATAGGGTTATTATGAAATTTTGCAATTAAATTGCAAATTTTCATATATATTTGTTGAATGTTTAAAAGACAGCTAGTTACAAAGCTAAATCGATTGGCAATCCAATTCCCTGTTTTGGCCATTACTGGTTCTAGGCAGATAGGAAAAAGTACACTAGCTCGCATATATGCAGAAGCAGTTGGAAAAGAAATGGTGTTTTATGACTTAGAAAATCCTTCGGACCAATTTGCTCTTGAAAGCCAAACAACTTCTTTACTAGAAAGTCATTCGAAACAATTGGTGGTCATTGATGAGGTGCAACGATTGAAATCGCTTTTCCCTGTTATCCGGTATTTGGTGGATAAAGATCGCACTCCACTTCGATTTTTATTGCTCGGATCAGCTTCACCTGAATTAATTCGAGATAGTTCGGAATCATTAGCTGGAAGAGTCGCATTTGCTGAGCTCAGTGGTTTATTGCCTGTTGAAGTTGGTATGAATAATTGGGACCGTTTATGGTTTCGAGGAGGATATCCATTGGCTTATTTGCAAGAGGATGATTTCTTGAGAAAAGATTGGTTAGAGAACTACATCAACACGTATGTCCAGCGAGATTTACCCATGTTGGGAATGCCAGCAGAACCGGGTGTAACGCTTCGATTGATGTTTATGTTGGCTCATGTTAACGGACAAATACTCAACATGAGTAACATCGCTCGATCGTTAGGATTGAGTGTAAATACCGTAAAGACCTATTTGTACTTTCTCGAAAATGCGGGAATTATTCGACTATTGCAACCTTGGTTTGTTAATTCGGGAAAACGATTGGTGAAAAATCCTAAACTCTATTTTCGAGATAGTGGATTGTTGCACTATTTGTTGGGCATACGAACTCGACAAGATTTGAGTCGTCATCCGGGATGTGGTGCTTCGTTCGAAGGATTCATAATTGAAAAAACGATTTCGGATACACGTTTAAATAACCAAGCTTATTTCTATGCTGAGCACAGTGGTGGAGAAATTGACTTGTTATTAGTGGATGGATTGGAGGTGAAACAAACTTTAGAAATAAAGCTGGGCGGACTTAGTAATTTGCGCAAGCCTGCACGTTTACTTCATAGTAGTTTTATTAGTGCTATGCATATATTGGTAAGTGGTTCGGCTGATAAAGATTTGACTTTAAATCACGAATTGCAACTCGTAACAGTAGTCAATTATTTTGATAAGATTCTAGCAGATACTTAATATTAATTTTTCTTGCGTATATACTTGCCCTTACGATGATAATAGGATTTTGATTGTTGCTGTCTTTTGAACGCGTTTTTATCGGTGCTTACTGATTTTCGAAAATGCCCCTTCCTAAATTTTCCTGATCGCGTAATACTTGGTTTTACATACGAAGATTTCCTAGTATGGATTGGTGATGTCTTCCCCATACTAGCTATGATTGCTCCTAGCCCTATACAGATCATTATTAAATAAAAAATAAAGTTCCCAATTGCATTTTTTCTCATAGAGCAGAAATGATAGTTATTGGGGTTTTTCTAATTCAAAACCTAAATCAAATGACGTGAAATCGGTACATTCGTCAACCCTAAAAATCAAAATTCAACCAATTTAACAATTTCATTTTATTCAATTCGTAACTGTCAATTATTTACGAAATCTGAATATTAAATGGTTATTTTGAATTTAATTTATGCAAACGAATATACTAATAACAGGAGCTTCTGGTTTTTTAGCAAGCGCCTTACATTCATTACTCTCTAAAAATCCAGAATTTCGTTTGTATGGTATTAGCCGTCAAAATTCATCGCTCATTAAAGGCTATTCACAAGTATTTAAAACCATTGACGAATTAATTGAATCGGATATAGTTCTCGAACATATTTATTTTTTATCAGGACATATTCCTTATGGTGCTTATAACCAACCCGATTCTACTTTATTTGAAGCAAATGCAGAGCAGGCTTATAAATTGAGCGTGGCATTTCCTAAAGCACGAATTGTTTATGCTTCTAGTATTGCTGTTTATGGAACTCCGTTATCTCTTCCAATTTCAGAAAACAGTCCATTCAATAATCCAACACTTTATGGATTATCTAAATTAGCAGGTGAATTAGCAGTGAAAACATCTGCATCCTATGCTATACTTCGTTTTAGCTCACTCATTGGAAAAGGGATGAAGCCTATTACCATTTTCCCTAAAATGATAGTAGAAGCTAAATCAACGAAGAAAATTCAGGTTTATGGCGATGGCAGCCGGTTGCAGTCCTATTTGGATGTAAATGATGCTGCTAAAATGTGCTTGTGTGCAATGAATTCAACTGAAAATTTTGTTGCATTAGGAGTTGGAAAAAACTCGCTTCAAAACAAGGAATTAGCTGAAATTATTGCTCGCAAAACCAATGCTGAGGTTTCATTTATTGGCTCAGATACAAGTCCATCATTTCAATTTGATGCTTCCTTATCTTGGCAATTGCTTAATTTCACACCCGAAATTTCAATTGAAACATCCATCGAACACTTTATAAATTCCTAAATGAAAAGAATTCTTGTAACTGGTATTGGCGGTGTTGTGGGGCAAGGAATTTTAAGAAATATTCGATCAGCATATCACGATATTTATTTGGTTGGAACCAATGTAACAGCAATATCTTCAGGGAATTTCTATTGCGATAAAGTCTTTAAAGTGCCCTTCTCTTATGAAGATTCTTTTAGAACAGAAATACGTAAAATTGTTCTCGATGAGAAAATCGATTTGATTATTCCGAGTACAGATTATGAATCATATTATTTGGGTTTATATCAGTCGGATTTCTCTTGCCCTGTTGCTTGTTCACCTCCCGAAGTCACTGCAATGTGTCTTGATAAATTTAAAACCTATCAAGCATTTGTTGAGAAATCAATTCCATTTGCAGGTTCATTAATCCCTGCAGAATATCAAAATCAATTTGATAAAACATTAGTCAAACCAAGAGAAGGAAGAGGCTCACGCAATATTTTCTATAATCCTGAACATCCCGAAAAATTTGATGAAACTTATGTTGTTCAAGAATTATTAGAAGGTCCTGAAATAACTACTACGTTTTATGTAGATAAAAATGGCGCATTGCTAGGTATGATCACCTTTAAACGTGAGCTAGAAATGGGAAATACCACACGATGTGAAGTTGTTTCAGAATACGACTTAGAATTGGAACCGCTGATTCGAAAAATGATTGCAGCATTTCCCTTCAAAGGTTCCTGCAATGTTCAGTCGATAGTGACATCCAAGGGAATTATTCCTTTCGAAATTAATTGTAGAATATCAGGTACAAATTCGGTGCGCTCACAATTTGGATTTCCAGATGTGAAATTTACGATTGATGAATTGGTGTTTGATTTAAATTTAGAAAAGCCCCAAATCACTGAAGGATGCGTGATGCGGATTATTTTAGATGCTGTTTTCCCCAATAAAAAGTTGAGTGAAATAACAAACGCTGATCATGATTTCTATATTTATTAAAACATGATAAAAGCTGTTTTTTTTGATGTTGCCAATACTCTTCTGCAAAAGCCTGCATTTCTTCTTTCTGTAGCAAAAGTTCTTGACGAAAATGGAATAAAATGTTCGCTGGAAGAATTGGAATTAAAACATAAAATTGTTTCAGAGATATCTATTTTCCCCGATAAAACCAGCAAAGATTTTTATCATCAATACAATGCAGATTTCTTTATGTCGCTAGGTATTCTTCCGACAGAGAAATTATTGGATGATGTTTTTAAAGCATGTTCCTATTTGCCGTGGATGCCTTTTGAGGACACGGAAATTCTTCAATCGCTTAATTTACCAATGGGAATTCTATCGAATTGGGATGGCTCATTAAAAGATAAATTAACTCAATATTTTCCTGTTCAATTTCATTGGGTAATTGGTTCTTTTGATTCTGGAATTCGTAAACCCGAACTTGGATTTTATCAACAAGCAATTGATCTAACAGGATATCTTCCCGAAGAAATTGTTTATGTTGGTGACTCCATTCGCTTGGATATTCTCCCTGCTAAAAAATTAGGAATGAAAGCCATATTAATTGATAGAGCTGGTGTTTATCCTTTTTCTGATGTTGAGAGGATTTATAATTTATCTGAAATTACTCGGTATTTATGATGCGATTAGCCATTATTGGAGCTGGTGATTTAGGTGTTCAAGTTGCTTGGCATGCTTCTCAAACGGGAGAATTTAATGTTTGTGGATTCTTTGATGATGTAAAACAACCAGGTGAAATCGTTGAAGGAATTCCAGTTTTAGGTCCATCCAATTCCATTGAAACTTTTTATAAATCGGGGCAATTTGATTGTTTGTTTATCGCCATTGGATATAAACACATGGCATTTCGCGAACGTTTGTTTGAGCAGTATGTTGGAAAAATCCCTTTTGCTACCATCATTCATCCTTCTGCTATAGTCGATTCATCTGCCATTATTGAAGAAGGTTCAATTCTATATTCGGGCTGTGTGATTGATATGAATGCACATGTTGGACGAAATGTTTTGTTGAATGTAGGATGTGTCATTGCCCATCATAGTTCTGTAGGTGATCATTGTTTTTTTTCGCCTTCGGTGAGTTTGGCGGGATTTATTCAAGTTGGACCAAAGGTTAATTTAGGAATTGGGACTTTGGTCATTGATAATATTCAACTTTGCGAAGGAACTAAAACGGGAGCAGGAGCTGTTGTAATTTCATCAACTACAGAGCCTGGTTTGTATGTGGGAATTCCTGCAAAAAAAATTAAGAACCTCGAACCATGAGCACTATAAAAAAATTATCCCTCGTTGTTCCAGTCTATTTTGAAGAAGATTGTATTGATCAATTTCTGAAAGAAACAGCGTTTGAGCTCGAAAAACTACATATCGATTATGAGTATGTATTTGTTGATGATGGTAGTAAAGACCGAACCACCGAAATCATTCGAAATTATGCTCAAGAAAATCCTAGAATAAAACTGGTTGAGTTCTCCTATAATCATGGAAAACAAGCAGCAGTAACTGCCGGAATTGCATACTCTACTGGAGATTATTTGCTTTATATGGATCCGGATTTACAAGATCCGCCCGATGAAATTGTACGCTTTGTTGCCGAAATTGAAAAGGGATATGATCTCGTTTTTGGAATCAGAAAAGAGAAAAAAGATTCCTGGATTAATACCCAAATGTCGCGCTTGTTTTGGTACACACTTGAACGATTTACAGGTTTAAATATTCCTCCAGGACTTGCCGTAATGCGGATTTTCAACCGAAAATTTGCCGATCAATTTCTCCTATATGGCGAGAAAAATAGATTTATTGAAGGTATTTTCATGCATATTGGAATGAGGTGGACAACCATAGAAATTCACCAACGTGAACGCTTTGCCGGTGTTTCGAAATTCAATTTTAAACGTAAAATGCAGCTTGCCTTTAATGCTATTCTCGATTATTCGGAATTGCCTTTAAAAATTGCTGTTCGCCTTGGATTTATTCTATCATTAATCGGGTTCTTATCGGTTATAACCATCATTTTCTTAAAGCTGTTTGTTTTTGATTTCCAAGCGGGTTGGCCTTCGGTTTTCAGCCTGTTTTTGATGGGATTTGGTTTTCAACTTTTCTTTATTGGTATTGCTGCATTGTACGTTGGGAAAATTTACAAAGAGGTTAAAAACAGACCTTTGTTTTCGGTGAAACGCTTGACGAATATTGAATCAGATCCGGTTTAAATTCGAGCATTTTGAAAAATGAATTGCCTTTTTTTATTGAACTAGGTGCTTGAATTCTATTGCTATTTGTTTTCTTACAAAATACCTTAGAACTAAATGCCTTTCGTTTTGAAGGATATACTTAATTTGGCTGCGTTTTTATTGATTAACCCAGAATAAGGAATGTCTGCAAATACTGAAATTATCTCTTTTAATAAGCCCTATTTATCGGGGAATGAATTAGACTATATCAAGGAAGCAGTGCTTTCTAAAAAGATTTCGGGTGATGGAATGTTTACGGGAAAATGTCATTCCTTTTTCCAACAACGTTTTGGTTTTCAGAAAACGCTACTCACCACTTCCTGCACTGATGCTCTCGAAATGGCTGCTATTCTTTTGAATATTGAGCCGGGTGATGAAGTGATTGCTCCTTCGTATACGTTCGTATCGACAGTGAACGCATTTATACTTCGTGGGGCTAAAATCTTTTTTTGTGATAGTTCGGAGCAATCGCCCAATATGGATGAAACGCTTATCGAATCCTTAATTACTCCTCGCACCAAAGTGATTATTCCTGTGCATTATGCAGGTATTGCTTGTAATATGGATCCGATTCTAGAATTAGCTAAGAAACACGGAATTGCCGTTGTGGAAGATGCTGCTCAAGCCATTGATTCATACTACAAAGGAAAAGCATTGGGAAGTTTAGGTGCGCTTTCGGCATTTTCGTTTCATGAAACAAAAAACATTATTTCCGGCGAAGGTGGAATGCTCGTGATTAATGACTCGAAATTCAACGGTCGTGCTGAAATAATTCGTGAAAAAGGAACTAACCGTTCGGCATTTTTTAGGGGCGAAGTGGATAAGTATAATTGGGTGGATATGGGTTCGTCCTTTTTGCCATCCGACATTATTGCTGCGTTCCTATTTGCTCAGTTAGAAAACTTGGAACTCATTCAAGCAAAACGAAAATCAATTTGGGAATTCTATCATCAGTCGTTTAAAACATTGCAAGATGAAGGCAAATTGAAAATGCCTTTTATTCCCGATTATGCTACAAATAATGCACACATGTTTTATTTGGAATGCCGAACAATTGAGGAACGTACAGCTTTGATTACTCATTTAAAGAAAGAAGGAATTTATGCTGTATTCCATTATCTTTCTTTACATAAAAGCGACTTTTACAGAAATCGTCACGATGGGCGTGAGTTAATTTGGTCGGATCATTATTCTGACTGCTTGCTCCGTTTGCCTTTTTATTTTGAATTATCTGATAGCGATTTAGCTCGTATTTCGAATTCAATCCTTTCTTTTTATAAGCAACACTGATTATGGGTTATCTCTATATTTTTCTCACAATAGCATTTACCGTTTACGGACAGCTCGTTTTAAAATGGCGAATGAATATGAAAGGACAAATGCCTGAAGCATTGTCGGATAAATTTCAATTCATGTTGCATGCTTACCTCGATCCTTGGATTATTTCGGGATTTGTGATCGCCTTTATGGCCAGTATAACGTGGTCGATGGCAATGACGAAATTCCAGCTTTCGCAGGCGTATCCGTTTATGAGCTTGTCGTTTGTGCTGGTTTTTATACTGAGTGCTTTGTTTTTTAACGAACAAATGACTTCATACAAGATTATTGGAAGCGCGCTGATTGTATTGGGAATATTTGTCATTGCTCGATCTAAATAAGAAGATTGAGCTTAGATGACATTCTATATTATACAAGAATGCCTGCGTGATGGATTGAAAGGGGTGAAGCGTGCTTGCACCGGAGCGATAGCGCAGCCCTGCAAAGCCAGACCCGAAGCTTGCGTAGGGGCACGCCCAAAAAACTTAACGATTCGCTGTTTCTTTTGCTTTGCTCAAACCTGATTTTAGGAAATTGAGATAGTTCTCTTTGCTCGTGTAACCTACCGGTTCGGCGAGTTGCTTGCCTTCGGGCGAAAGAGCAACGTATTGTGGCTGCGAGTTCGTATTGAAATTTACTACTTGCATGTTGCTCCATTTATTCCCTACAGTGCGCACGCGTTTACCCGTTTTGCAGCTTGTAAACCATTCGGATTCAGGAAGTTTAGCTTTCTCGTCGACATATAATGAAACGAGTACATATTCTTCGCTCATGATTTTTTTCACTTCGGGATCGATCCAAACACCTTCTTCCATGCGGCGACAATTAACGCATGCCCAACCGGTGAAATCGATGAGTAAAGGCTTGTTTTCCTTGAGAGCACGCGCTTTTGCAACTTCATAATCGTGTTCGCAAGGAATGCCTTGAGGACAATGATCATCGCCTGTTGTTTCGGTTTTCTTCTCCGATTGAGCGGCATAACTGTAAAACGTTGGAGGTGGAAAACCGGAGATGAGTTCGAGACCAGCACCGAAAATTCCGCTGGTAAAATACACTCCACAAGCAAAGAAGAATGTTGCTAAACCGATGCGGAATGCACTGCGTTTTTTGAGTTTGCTATCGTGTGGAAAACGAATGAAACCTAATAGATACAAGGCTAAACCAAAAGCTAAAACTGCCCAAATAGCTAAGAAAGGCTCACGTTTGAGAATTCCCCATTGCTCAACTAAATCGGCATTGGAAAGGAATTTCAGCGCCATTCCAAGTTCCAAGAAACCTAGTACGACTTTGACGGAGTTGAGCCATCCACCACTTTTAGGAAGTGAGTTTAACCAAGCAGGAAAAGCTGCAAAGAGCGCAAAAGGAAGTCCGAGTGCCGAGCCAAATCCGAGCATAACAAACAGAATATTATACGGATCGGGATTGGTTGCTAAGGTTCCGGCGAGGAAAGAACCAAGGATTGGTCCGGTACAGCTAAATGAAACCAAAGCCAATGTGATCGCCATAAAGAACACACCGATGAAACCGCCCAAGTTGGAAGCGCTATCTGCTTTATTTGCTAAAGAGGAAGGAAGTTGGATTTCGAAATACCCAAAAAAGGAGATGGAGAATACAACGAAAATGACAAAGAAAACGATGTTCAACACCGCGCTAGTAGCGATTTCGTTGAGTGTGTCGGGTGGAACTTTTGCCACAATAAACGGCACTGCCAACAAGGTATAAATAGCCGCAATGGACAATCCATACGTTACAGCCATGATGAGTCCTTTGCGTCGGTTTTGAGCGCTCTTGGTGAAGAAGCTAACTGTTAGCGGAATCATTGGAAACACACATGGAGTTAGCAATGCCACTAGTCCACCACCGAATCCCAATAAGAAAATAAACCAGTAGCTCTGTGCTTCTGCTGATGTTTGTTTGCTGTTAAGTCCCTCGATTACGTAGTCTTTGCAATTATCAGGACCACCCGTTGAAGGACCAACTGTTTGAGTTGTTGCATTGGAATCTCCCGTTGGAGCAAGTTGTGCTGTACTTGTATCGATCGCAGATGTATTAATAGCCGCTATTTTGCGCCCTTTGATGATGAATGAAAAGGGTTGTTGATCGAAGGGAATGCAGCCTTGATCGTCGCATGTCATTCCACTTATTTCGCCCGTTACTTTGAAATCCTTGCCGCTTTTGATTCGAATTTCTTGGGTGAACGTGACTTTCTTATCCTTGAACGTGCTCACATCAACACCAAAAAGATCGTCGTGAACTGTTTCTGGTTTAGGCTCTTTTACTTTTCCAATGGTTGAGAAATCCTTGCTTTTATTGAATTCAAAAATGGTTGGAAGTGGACCACCTTCAGGTGTGAATTGCGAATACAGATGGTGTCCGCCCGACATGCTTGCGATGAAAGAAAGAACTTCGGTGCTGTCGTTTGTTCGTTTTTGACTGAACGACCAAGTGATCATTGTCTGAATTTGAGCAGAAGCATTGATCGTAAAAAGGAGAAGAAAGAAGCTGGTGAGAATTCTTTTCATAGGAGATTTTGGTTCAGAGAGCAGCATTTTTTTCCTTGCTGCTATTGCTAACAAGTTTATTGGAATTGAGCAACTCGATGGCTTTGAGAATGGATTTGTCGCGGGAGTTCTGAATGGAATAAAAACCTTCGTTTCCATAGAGAGAACGCCCCATTAAGGCAAGAAGCTGGGTGCGAATTATTTCGGAAGAACGTGTCATTCCTAACACATCGGCTTTCACGCCATTTTTTGAGACAAAGGCAGCAAAATCGGTTAGAGGATAATTTTGATACGCTTTAGCAAATCCATCTGCTGTTTTGAATTTTGCTTTGATTTCGTTGCGGTGACCATCGATGTATTCGAAAGCAAAACGATTGATTAATCCTTTGGCTACAATTTCTGAGAGAAAGCTGGAATAACCACTCGTATCAATGGGAATGAACACATCGGGCATGATACCACCACCACCGTAAACAACTCTTCCCGAAGGTGTTTTGAATGCAATTCCTTTCATGCTTTTCATGGAATCGGAACTAGCCATTTCGCCACGAGCATAACGTTCGCCGAGTTCGTGATAATAGGCGTCTGTTCCTTCTTGATAGGATTTTTGAATGCATCTGCCTGTGGGCGTATAATAACGTGCAATAGTTAAACGCATGGCTGAACTATCATCAAAACGCACTTCTTCTTGCACAAGACCTTTACCAAAGGAGCGACGACCAACAACCCAACCGCGATCATTATCTTGAACAGCACCAGAAACAATTTCTGAAGCAGAAGCAGAACCTTCATCAATGAGAATGACCAATCCACCCGATTCGAATCCACCTTTTGCAGTAGCATCAAAATCTTCGCGTTTGCGGGCTTTTCCTTGTGTGTAGACAATCTTTTTTCCTTTGGGAAGAAATTCATCACATAAATCAACGGCTGCATTTAAGTATCCACCGGGATTATCACGCAAATCGAGAATGAGTTTTTTCATTCCGTTCATGCTTAATTGATTGAATGCTTTGAGGTATTCGTCGTAGGTAGTAGCTGCAAATCGGGTAATTTTGATGTATCCGATTCCAGGAGAAACCATGTAGCTGGCTTCGACTGAGTAAAGAGGAATTTGTCCGCGGGTGATTGTGTATTGGGTGATTTTATGAAGCGAAGGGCGAAAGATTCCGACTTTCACTTTCGTACCGCGTTTGCCTCGAAGTTTCTTGATAACATCTTCGTTCTTCACTCCTACTCCGGCGATGCTTTTTCCTTCGATACTGACGATACGATCACCACTTTGGATTCCGAGCTCTTCGGAAGGACCGCCCGTAATGGCAGCAACCACCATAATGGTATCGCGTTGAATGTTGAATTCTACACCGATTCCGTCGAAATTTCCTTCGAGTTGCTCGCTAACACCTTGAAGTTCGGAAGCTGGAATGTAAGCCGAATGGGGATCTAATTGTTGAAGTAAAGAAACGATAGCATCTTCTTCCAATTTTTTGGTGTTGATGGTATCGACATATTCTTCGATAATGTAGTTAAGTACGTCGTTGAGTTTATTGTCTTTCCCCTTTAAACTAAAACCCTTTTTGTGATTTCCTACCGTTGAATTTCCAGAGAGGAAATAGCCAATAAAGACACCAGAAGCAATAGCAGCACCTAATAAAAATGGAAGAAAAATAGTAACGCGTGAGCGGTTGGAATTCATGGTTTGTATTTCTGAACTGCTATGAACGTAAAAAGTAGTCGGAATGATTTAAATAACCTTACAAAATTTCATAATGATCTACCTCAACGCCGAATTTTCGAAGAAACTCAACCCCTTCATCGATGTCCATTCCTTTGTAAACAGCGTAGGAATTTAAGAAAATTACCTTTTTAATTCCAACTGACAGTATGATACGGGCACAGGATAAACAAGGTGAAAGTGTCACGTACAAGGTGCTTCCATCGAGGTCGGTTTTGTTTTTTGCGGCATATAAGATCGCATTGGCTTCGGCGTGTAATGCGAGGTAGCAGCTTCCTTTTCTATCACGAGCGCAACCGGTTTCGGGCCATTCTTCATCGCAATTGTGCGTTCCTGCTGGTGGTCCGTTGTAACCAAGGGAAATAATGCGAGTGTCTTTGGTGAGGACTGCTCCTACTTTTTGTTTCACGCAATGAGAGCGCAAAGCTAAGCTGGAAGCAAGATCCATGTATATCTGGTTGAAAGATGGTACTGTCTCTTTTTTCATTGGAAGCGTAAAATTAACAATTGCCGCGACATGCTTCCTGTGACAGATATCACTGATTGTAGGGAAGGGAATATTTTAACTATTAATTTTGAAAAGAAATCAGTTAACAAACGTTATATTCGTCAAACATTCATGTTCAACCATCGTTAAATACACTTATTTATTTAGACAGAGATATGCCACTAAAAAGAACAAGAAGTTCTGAAATGAAAGCGAAGAAAGTTCGTCGTATAAAACATTTACTTAGAGCTTCCTCCTCTTCTTTACCAGAAATTCCCGAACATTTTTCTGAAGCAGAAATTTCTGTTTTAACGATTAGTATGTCTAAACATTCCAAAACACTGGCATTTACTCACAATGTTCCTGTTGTTGTTGCTATTGAAAATACGATTTATAAAATTTATAAGTCCGGCTATCGAAAAAAAATTGGAGTCATTGATGCTTCTAACTCTAATATAAAGATTGCTGAAAAATTTCGACTTGATTAAAATGACTAAGCGTTTAAGAATTTTTGCCGGTCCAAATGGGTCAGGGAAATCGAGTCTTTACGCTGAGATAAAAAAGGAATATAATAGTGGATCATTTATTAATGCTGATTTACTATTTCAATTATTACAAGAAAAAAATCAATTTGATTTTAGTCTATTGGGCATAACAGAAGCAGCTAAATTTTTACAAGAAAGTAATTATTTCGAAAGCATTTTAACACAATCGATACTTTATTCGAAGATAAAAGAATTAAGAACTGAAAAGTCTATTCTTTATTTGGACGGATTGGATGCAGATAATCAATTTGCATCAGCATTGTCACAATTTATTTTTTTAGAACTTCTTGATTTAGGTTTTTCGTTTTCATACGAAACAGTGATGTCTGATCCACGGAAGATTGACTTGTTTAAACTTGCAAAATCAAAAGGGTACAAACTTTACTTATATTTTATTTGCACTGAATCGCCACAAATAAATATTGGAAGAATAGATCAACGAGTTGCAAGTAGTGGACATGATGTTCCAGATGAGCGTGTTATAAAACGTTACAATCGCGTTTTTGAACATTTAAAAGATGTTGTAAATATCATGGACAGAGCCTATTTCTTTGATAATAGTGGAATGAAACCAGATCTATTTTGCGAGGTAAATCAAGGTGATTATCAAATAATAAAAGATCAAATTCCGAATTGGTTTATTCAAAGGGTTGTTCGAAAATCCAACTAAATTATTTCGAATAAATCCCCGGAACAACGATCTGCATGAGTGAGCCTGAATTTTCAATACCAAGAAATCCAAATTGGGCGTATAAGCCATGTGCGTCGCGGGTTGCAAGCATGATTCTACGAAGGCCTTGCAGTTTAGAATGAGTCATGATTTCGTGCATGAGCAGTTTGCTCAAACCTTTGCCACGATGTTCTTCCAAAATATAAATATCCGCTAGGTAAGCAAACGTTGCATAATCAGAGATCATTCGGGCAAAACCAATTTGCGTTCCCTGAAAATACACTCCCCAACACAAGGAATTTTCAATGCTTCGTTTTACGATTTCCAGCGGAATATCTTTCGCCCAATAGGATTGAGATAAGAAAGAATGAACTGCTTCAGCCTGTAACAATGCTGGCTCATCTGAAATAACATAGTGCTCATGTATGCGTCTCATTCCGAATCTGAGGTGCTGGTTTCTTCCTGTGGAATGTCTTTACGACGGATGTATTTCAGATTCACTTGTTCGAAATATTCACGCTGTAGCACATTGTTTTCCATGTTGGTGAAATACTCTTGATAGGAAGTTAATCTGCCATTTGTATCGTAATTAAAAAGCGTCCCATGTATATCGTTTACTGATTCCAAATGATTGATGGAAATCACTTTCCCATTTGAGTTATAAGCTATCGAATCGTGAAGGAAATTTGACCAGTCCTTTGACCAATACCAAGCTCCAATGAGTAAAGAATCTTGGTATTCGTATTCCAATAGAAAATTTACTTCTGGACCATCAGGCTGATATTGAATTTCCTCGATGAGATCACTTTCTTCTTCATCGGGAAGATAAAAACCTTTCTTCACTTGAGAAATTAAAGAATCAATCAAAGGAAAAGAATCGTAATTCAGTGTATCCGAAAGGCCAATAATGCGATGGAGTTGAGATTTCGCAGTGTATTCGAATAAAAGAATGGAACGATTAAATGCAGACTGATACGAACGTTGAGTCATATCGCCAACTACAATTTTTGTCAACTGATTTTGATCGTTGTAGAAATATTCCCAGCAGGAAGAGGTATCTTTTTTTGAAACGGTATCTACTCGATAAACACTGCCATAATAAATAGAATCTATCAATTCATTTTTTCCTTTGTGGGCAGAATAAAAATAGGTGTTATAGTATGCGCCACCGCGGCAATTATAAGATTGCGTAGTGTATTCTTGGCATTGCCACTTTTCTGTTGAGTCGTTGTTATAATAGTTGAATCCTCCCCACATAAATGGGAACATTCCCCATACAGCATTTTTAGTTGGAGTAAACACCAATCCTTCTAGAGGCCTTACTTCCGGTTCTTGACCATTTTCCCAAAAAACAATTTCTTCTTTATTGTATTGTTTTACACGTCTTTTCTCACGCCATTTGGGAAACAGCCCTTTCTGCGGGACAGTACAAATGGTAAAAGTGACCATCATGGGTAAATCAAACGAAACCCATATAACTCCGTCGCCATCCCATTGTTTCACTTCCACCTGACCATTCTCTGATAATTCTGTACTAATAGCCAATGTTTGCGCAGTGAGGCATGCGAAAGGAAACGTAAAAACAAGAACAAGTAACAGTTTATTCATCATTGAAAGATCGTTTCCGCTAATTCATCAAAAGGAAAAACTTTCCCATAGACCTTATCCTGAATGGCTTCTGCGCTTATTTGCAGATATAAGGGGCGATCATCAATATAATCTACCTTTATTGTAATGTGCCCATAGAGTTGCTCGAGTTTATCTCCCGAATAAAATGCTGGAACAGCCGGACGTAAAATATGACGGTCGATTTGTTCGATATGCCCAGCACGGGAAATTGTTTGTCGATCACTCAAATACAGGTTGTATCCAATACGCATGATACGATCACGAAAGAAATCCTGTAAATAGGGAAAGAGTGTTTTCCCCATGGAATCGGTAAAATGAAGCAACACATGACGCGAATTTCCCTCTACAAAAACATGCATGGGAACATCGCCGGTAATATTGAGTTTGTTGAGCGTATAGGATGTATAGAGGTTTTTTAGAATCTCTTCATGTCCACCTTGACTCAACCAATTTTTATACTGTTGCTTATGCGAAAATGAACGCACCAACATTTCTTGACGAACTGGTTCCTGCGCTTTGGGTGCAGAAAAAACACGTTTTACAAAGAGTGCGAGTTGCTCAAACATCGATAGAAAACGTTCGTCAGGAAAGTTTAGTGTGTTAAATCAACGGTCGGCAATGTTAACATAATTGCGTTTTACAGCACCTGTGTATATCTGACGAGGACGAGAAATCGGTTCTTTATTTCCAAGCATTTCCTTCCACTGAGAAATCCATCCCGGCAAGCGACCAAGTGCAAACATCACCGTAAACATATCGGTTGGAATTCCCATTGCTCGATAGATGATACCCGAATAGAAATCGACGTTTGGGTACAATTTACGCTCGATAAAATAAGGATCACTTAAAGCTGCTTCTTCTAATTGTTTCGCAATATCGAGCATTGGATCGCTTACTCCCAATTTGTTGAGCATTTGATCGCAAGCGTCTTTGATGATACTTGCACGTGGATCGAAATTCTTGTAAACGCGGTGTCCAAAACCCATCAAACGGAAAGGATCATCCTTGTCTTTGGCTTTATTGATGAATTTTTTCACATCGCCACCATCGTTACGAATCTGTTCCAACATTTCAATAACTGCCTGGTTTGCTCCACCGTGAAGAGGTCCCCACAAAGCACAAATTCCAGCTGAAATGGATGCATACAAATTCGCCTGAGAAGAACCAACCATTCGAACGGTTGAAGTAGAGCAGTTTTGCTCATGATCGGCATGCAGAATAAGTAACTTATCGAGTGCATTCACAATCACTGGATCGGGCTCATATTCTTCGGTGGGCATTGCAAACATCATGTGTAGGAAATTCTCTACATAATTGAATGAATTACGCGGATACATCACAGGATGACCAACAGAATTTTTATATGCCCAGGCCGCAATCGTACTGAATTTGGCTAATAAACGGATAACTGTAAGTTCTATGTCATCTGCATTTCTTCCTGATTTTGGTTCGGGATAAAATGTCGATAAAGAGCAAGTAATAGAAGCTACAACACCCATTGGATGGGCTTTTGCCGGATATGCCTCATAAAAACGTTTCATGTCTTCATGAATAAGCGTATGACGCGTAATGGCATTTGTAAAACGCTCTAATTCTTCTTTTTTAGGCAGTTCTCCATGAATAAGCAAATAAGCAACTTCGATAAACGAAGAACGCTCGGCTAATTGTTCGATTGGATAACCGCAGTATCTTAAAATTCCTGCTTCACCATCTAAAAATGTGATGCCGCTGGTTGTTGCACCTGTATTTTTATAGCCAGAATCCAGCGTGATAAATCCGGAATCAGACCGAAGGTTTTGAATGTCGATGGCTTTCTCGTCTTCTGTTCCAGTAATAACAGGAAGTTCGAAGGTTTTTCCATCCAAAGTGATTGAAGCAGTTTGACTCATGGGAATCAGTGTGTTAAATGTGCGCGCAAGTTATGAAAGAGGAAGACAGAACCTTGGAATTTTAATGAATATTTCGACAAATTAATGCCGCTTAAATTCGCTTCGCTTCTGCCTGAACAAAGGTGTAAAAGAAGCAAGCATCTGGATGTAAATGGAAAGTAAAAATTGCCTCTTTCGCAGCAAGTCTTTCGGAGGCATTTATTAAACCTTCTGCTTCCATTAAATCACCCACGCTTTCCATCAAATTCCACCAATAGTCCATCATCGAGCGCAAGGCTTCGGGTTGTGTTCTATCGCGAAGCATCAAATGGGCTCGTACTTGAATTTTTTCAAATCCAGCATCAAACAACCAATTGCGGAGTTTCGCCCCAACATAAGGATCGCCGTTTAGCAATTCCTGACGTTGACAATAGCGCGTCCAATAGGTTTCTATGGCTGAATTGCGTGGATAGATATACAGACTATTATTTTGAACTTCTGTAATGTGAATGCTAGCTCCTGGTTTTAATTGCTTTGCAGCATGGTTTATTAAAGTGGCAGGATCGGGCACATGCTCTAAAACCCAACAAATAAAAGCTGCATCAAAAAGTTGATCTGCTTGCCAATCCTCAAATTCAGAACAAACACATTGAATCTTTTTCCCCAATTCAAGATTAGATTTTACCCAGGATTTTATTCTTTCTATTTGATCTGGATTTCGATCGAGACAACAAATTCTTAAATCTGGTGACGTTTCAATTAATACTCTTGTTTGCGCACCAACACCACAACCAATTTCTAAGAGATTTCCAAATTTAGGGAGTTGAAGATCTTGGTAAATATCAGGAGCCAAAAAGGCTGATTGATCAAGAAGTCGTTGGAATTCTTTTTCGGTATACCCGTGAAAATAATCGCTCATACAAGAATGAATCTTCAAACATAAGGAATGAATCATTTTGCTTTCAAATAAATTATTCAAGGACCGAACATCCTGATTCGCGCTCATGTACTTTTGTCGGCGAATATTTCCTATGGCAAGCCCACAATTCTTCACTTCGATGTTTCGGCCAATGGCCAAGCTTAGCTTTGTATTTACATTTTTAGTTATTCTCGCAGGTTCGGTTGTGAGAACAACGCAATCGGGAATGGGCTGCCCCGACTGGCCTAAATGCTTTGGTTATTATATTCCTCCAACTGATCCAAGTCAAGTCGATTTTCATCCTCATCATGCATACACCAAAGGCATGATGGTGATAGTAAATGATACATTATGGCGTGCAACAAGTCCATTTAAAAGTGGAGAGGTTTTTAGCCGAGAACACTGGGAGAAATATCCGAAACACAATTATGCCAAGTTCTTTGTGCAACATACCTGGATCGAATACATCAACCGACTTTTAGGTGCATTAATGGGCGTTTTTGTTTTGGGCACCTTTGTTTCCTCCTTTTTCCAGAAGAAACACCGTTCTGCTTTTATTGGTTTGAGTTTTTCGTTGCTTTTTCTAACAGGATTTCAAGCTTGGTTGGGAGCCTTGGTCGTTGATTCACATTTAGCCCCAGTCAAGATTACAATCCATATGCTGGCGGCTTTGCTGTTGCTGGCACTCAGTCAATGGATTCTTTATTTAAGCAATCATAAAGAAAGGAAGAACCATGAAGAACAGATTTTAAAACCACTCGCCATTTCTGCGTTGATTTTCACTCTCATTCAAGTACTTTTAGGAACGCAGGTGCGCGAGTCAATCGACATTATAGCAAATGAATTGGGACATGAACAACGTGAATTATGGGTCGACATGCTTCCTTCGTCCTTTCTTATTCACCGTGCTTTTTCATTGATGGTTTTGGCTCTCAATACCTTTTTGTATTTGAAAGGAAAGAAATCGGGGGATCCTCAAATTGTGCTTTTCACCACATTGAGTGGGTTTATCGTACTTGCTGAAATAACGGTTGGAATATCACTTTCTCTTTCTGGAATGCCTGCTTTTTTGCAACCTATTCATTTACTTTTATCTACCCTTTTATTTTCAGCCCAATTTGCTGTGTGGTTGAACCTAAGAAAGAAGAAAACTGTATACAAAAAAGCTATTTCCAACTAAGTGTTTGAATGAGGTGTTCAATATCTTCTCGAACAAATTTCGTGACAGGAGCAAGCGAATCGGCATTGGGTTCAGCATAGAAATACAATGAACCACGTAGAAAATGACTGCTGCTATCGGTCAAATGAAATTGTATTGACGAAGCCGCATTTCCACCAATTTCATAGATAATTCCATACACTTTTTTTTCAGGATAGCGAATAAGGTATTCTTCTATCTGGCTTGCTTTTGCAGCATGTTTATAGGCTAGATTTCGTGAATCTTCTAAGTACCTGTTTGCATCATTTTTTACATCCTTGTAACTAATATGCACAGTTGCGTGCAGTTTAGGAATCACTAAATTTGCCCAGCAACGTTCTCCTTTACGGGTTGTATCTACCTGCATTTGGGCATATTTGGGATATTCGAATGTGTATGGGCAATTGCTTAAAAATGGCTGATATTCTTTTGAGGGAAGATCAATTCGGTAATATCCACGTGGGCGAGGCATCGTGACTTCCTCTTCTCCACAAGAAGAAAAAAGGAAAGCTGAAATAAGAAATAAACTAGGAAAACAGATTCTTAAAACACGCATACGAAACACTCAATAATTGGTCGAATATACTGTTTCAACCGTTAATGAGCTTGATCATCGGAATAATGTTCTCCCGCTTCGTGATGTCCATGATCATCTCTTCTGCCCGAAAGAACTGTTAATGTATCAGCAACAACTTCTACCGAATACCGTTTGATTTTATCCTTGTCTTCCCAAGTTCGAGAGCGTAATTTACCTTCTATATAAAGTGTTGCACCTTTTCTGACAATCTTCTCAGTAACTTCAGCAAGTCCACGCCATAGAACGATATTATGCCATTCGGTTTGTTCGACTCTGTTGCCATCTTTTTTATAAATCTCAGTTGTTGCAAGCGGGAAATTTGCAACACGCACCCCATTTTCTAACACTTTAACTTCGGGATCTTTACCAACATTCCCAATAAGGATTACTTTATTAACGCCAGCCATAACGATACAATTAAATGAACTTTAATCAAATATAGTGATTTGATATACCGAATGATAAACGAAAAACAAGGAAAATTATTCAGCAATTATTTCTTGTCGAGATAGCGAGTAATCAATCGCGGCATTGCAATCAAATGCAAATCCTCCATAGGAAGAATCTTCCTTTGTGGATAATCAGATTCGTTCAGTGATTCTACTTGTATATGAATGAAACGTGTGTGTAAATGTTGATGACTCAGGATATGGCGGATTTCGGACGAGATATAAATAATACTACCTTGATTCAAACTCAAGTCAGAATGCTTTAAAGTCAATTGATCGATAGAAAGTAAATCCAGCGAAGTAGCTGTTTCAATGAGAGGAAACTGATATAAGCTTTCCCAAATATCTCCTTCACTTCGTTTTTCGATGAGTGTTTTTCCATGGGAGTCTTTCATAATGAGAAAAGTAAAATACCGATTTCGAATTTTGGTTTTTTGAGATTTTACAGGAAGTTGAGCGATTAATTTTTCACTGTATGCAATGCATTCTTCACGAAAAATACAGCGATCGCACAATGGATTTGAGGGTTTGCAAATGGTTGCTCCCAATTCCATCATAGCCTGATTGAAATTTCCAGGATGCTTTTTATCGATGAGTTGTTGTGCGATGAGTTTAAATTCTTTTTGTCCTTTGATAGAATCGATGGGCGTTTGAATACCAAAAAGGCGCGAAAAAAATCGGTAAACGTTTCCATCTACTACAGCTTGAACCTCACCAAAAGCAATGGAAGAAATAGCTGCAGCGGTATAAGGACCTATTCCCGGTAGGGAAATTATTTCTTCATATGTTGAAGGAAAAACACCTTTGAAATGATCTCTAATTTTTTTGGCAGCTGCATGTAGATTCCGAGCTCGGGAATAATAGCCGAGTCCTTGCCAACAATGCATCACTTCGTCTTCAGGTGCATTGGCTAAATCCAATACTGTTGGAAAATTTTCCAGGAAGGCATAATAATAACGAATTCCTTGATCAACTCGGGTTTGTTGAAGAATCACTTCTGACAGCCAAATAGCATAGGGATCTTTCGTCTCTCGCCAAGGAAGAGTGCGAAATGATTGTCCATACCAAGCTAAAATTCGTTCTGAAAACTTCCGAATGCTCCTCTCCATTGCAGCAATGATAGGCCTTTCCAACTTTTCTAAAAAATCTTTTCGTTTGAATTTAAAACTAGTATCTTTGCCACCCGTTTTAAAAGGACGTAACATCCACAGTAACAAAAAACTAATCAAACATAAATCTTTAAAATTCAACCAGCCATGACCAAAGCTGAAATTGTTGCAGAAATTGCGGATAAGACAGGAATCGAGAAAGTAACTGTACAGGCTACTGTAGAAGCCTTTATGAAGTCGGTGAAAACCAATCTTTCTTCTGGTAAAAATGTTTATCTCCGTGGTTTTGGCAGCTTTATAGTGAAAAAACGTGCGACTAAAAAAGGTCGTAACATTTCAAAAAACACCACAATCGTTATCCCTGAGCATTTTATTCCGTCTTTCAAGCCGGCTAAAACATTCAGTGATAAAGTAAAAAAATCAGTAAAAGCCTGATTTCATCGTCCCGATGACAAGCAAGCAAATCCTCGTTATTTCGGCAAGTCTTCTTGTTGGTGGAGTAGTTTTCATGCTACCACGAGAAGGATTTCGGAAAGAAGAAGAGCAAACATCGGGATCAGTACCGGTTGCTGATCAACAATTTGAAAAGCAATTAGAAGCCGTTAAAAAAAGCAGTGATGCTACGGCACTCGCAAGTATCGAGTTCTTTGAAGGACGACTAGAACAAACAACAGGCAATGGTAAAACTGTCTGGCTCGATTCACTTAGTTCGGTTTGGGATCGCCAAATGCGACCGGGAATTGCAGCAGAGTATGTTTACCAGAAAGCAAAACTGACAAACACAGGAAACGATTGGCTCAATGCAGGCAAGCGTTTCCTGGGTTTATCTAGATTTTTTGAAGGCGAAGACAAAGCAGCTGTTTCGCAGCGTGCTCTTGAATGTCTCGAAAAAGCGAATGAACTCATTCCACAAAGCAATGAGGTGAAAACCCAATTGGGCATCGCTTATGTGAGTGGTAGTCAGGAGCCTATGAAAGGAATTCTCCTATTGCGTGAAGCAGTGAAAGCAGATTCAACCAATCTGGAAGCACAGCTTAACCTTGGATTCTTTTCTATGCAAAGTGGGCAATATGATAAAGCAGTTTCCCGCTTCCAAAAAGTGCTGTCGATCCAACCAGAATTAAATGAGGTACGTATTTACCTCAGTGATGCATTCGAGGCTCAAGGCGATTCTAAAGCCGCTTTGAAGGTACTTCAAGACTTAAAAAAATCAAGCAAAGATTCATTGCTGCTTACCGAAGCAGATCGACGAATCGAACGAATTCAACAACATTAATCACCTTTTAAAAAACATTCCTATGCCAAGCGGTAAGAAAAGAAAACGTCATAAAATGGCTACCCACAAACGCAAAAAGCGTTTAAGAAAAAATCGTCATAAGAAGAAATAATCGACTGATGGCTGATTCACTATTGTTTCTAGCATTCTTATAAATGCTTGTTCGAAACAATTTGATGCGGCTGCCTGTTTACATTTCAACAATCCGGAATTCAATGAATTAAGGGCCATGCTACATGCTGCCCTTTTTTGTCATTTGTATATATTAAACCGGATTTATACATGTATTCGTGAACAAAGAACTGATCATCAATGCCACTGGCAATGAGATCGTCATTGCACAAATGGAAGATCGTCGTCTGATTGAAATTAACCGCGAAAAAAGCAATAACAGCTTTGCCGTTGGGGACATTTATTTAGGACGAGTAAAAAAAGTTATGCCTGGGCTTAACGCTGCTTTTGTAGACGTTGGGTATGAGAAAGATGCATTTTTGCATTACCTCGATCTTGGGCCACAAGTTCAATCGCTTATTAAATTCATGCGACAAGGACTTGCGAATAAACTTCCAGCATCTGCGCTAGCCGATTTCAAAATGGATCCGGATATCCGTAAGGATGGAAAGATTGCCGATGTGCTTCAGAACAATAGCCCGATTCTGGTTCAAATTGCCAAGGAACCAATCTCTACCAAAGGTCCGCGTATTAGCTCGGAACTCTCTTTGGCAGGAAGATACCTTGTGCTTGTCCCTTTTAGTGATAAGATATCCGTATCACAAAAAATCAAAGAATCGGAAGAACGTAATCGTCTCAAACGGCTCATTATGAGCATCCGCCCGAAAGGGTTTGGTGTAATCATTCGCACCGTTGCTACCAATAAAAAAGTAGCCGAATTGGATCAGGACCTTAACGAACTGATCGAACGCTGGAATCTTCTTGTAGAAAACCTTCCTAGCGCTCAACCTAAAACCAAAGTACTTGGCGAAATAAAACGTACCTCCGCTTTACTTCGAGATATCCTCAATGATTCCTTTAATAGCATTGTTGTAGACGATCAAACCATCTTTTCGGAAGTGCGGAATTACATCGCTCACATTGCTCCCGATAAAGAGAAGATTGTCAAACTTCACAAAGGGAAAGAAGATGTTTTCGAAGCGTATGGTGTTGATCGCCAAATCAAAGCTGCATTTGGACAAAATGTAAGCATGAAAAGTGGCGCTTACTTAATCATCCAGCATACTGAAGCGATGCACGTGATTGATGTAAACAGCGGCCACCGTTCACGTTCCGATAACGATCAGGAAACAAATGCCTTCGATTGTAATATGGAAGCGGCAAGTGAAATTGCACGTCAGCTCCGTTTGCGCGACATGGGTGGAATTATCGTTATCGATTTTATTGATATGCATTCGCCCAATAACCGCAAAGTGTTGTTCGATAAACTGAAGGAAGACATGGCTCAGGATCGTGCAAAACACACAATTCTTCCTCCTAGTAAATTTGGGTTAATTCAAATTACTCGTCAACGCGTACGCCCAGAATTGGTTATCGAAATTTTGGAGAAGTGTCCAACATGTAATGGTACAGGAGAAGTTCAGCCTTCTATTTTGATTACAGATGAAATCGAAAATAATCTTCGATATATCATCAAAGAACAAAACGAAAAGTCGGTTCGTTTGTGGGTAAATCCATTTATCGCTGCTTTCTTGAAGCAAGGATTTCCTTCTATCCAAATGAAATGGTGGATGAAATACAAAACATGGATTCCAGTAAAAGCAAATGCTTCCTATCATTTTTTAGAATATCATTTCCTGAATAAACAGGACGAAGAAATTAAATTGTAATACAAATTCAATTGAGCAGCATTCATACTTTTGTCGTATGGATGCTGCTTTCTTTTTAGATTTATTCGATTACAACGACTGGGCAAATAACCGTGTACTGAACATTATTGCTCAAGCGGAAAATGATTCAATTCCAGTTCCTGAAAACGTTTACGAACTCATGAGCCACATTTTAGGTGCTCAGGAAATTTGGATGTATCGATTACAAAATCGACTTGGAGGAAAAGAGCTTTTTGCTTTAAAGCCGCTCTCCGAATTGATTGAGATTAACAATCGATCTACGCTTGAATGGAAAAGTCTTATTCAAGAACATTCGAATGATTTTAGTGATTTCGCTTTACAATATAAAAACATTGAAGGTCAGGCTTTTTCAAACAAACTTCATGAGGTAATTATGCACGTTGTAAATCATGGTACTTATCACCGTGGACAAATTTCTCGTGCATTAAAGGCTGCTGGAATTCAGCCTGTATCAACCGATTTCATTGTTTATTCTCGTAAATGAATTTCACTCAGGTGTAAAATAGACAATGAGCCTTGTATTTCCTTTGAATTCAGGCATTCATATCTACGTTTTTTCTACCTTCGCCCTCCTTATTCTTGGATGTTCTGTCGGAAAATAGACGCTCATCAGAATGAATTGAAACATCATGTGGGCGGCACTTTCACGCATTATTCTTCGATACCGTTTACCTATTCTCATAGTGATAGGCATTGTCACCGTGTTCATGGGTTGGATGGCAACAAAAGCGGAGATGACCTATGCGCTTGCTCAGATTCTTCCACAAGATGATCCAGAATACCAAGCATATACTTCGTTCAAAGAGCGTTTTGGTGAAGACGCCAATATTTTAGTAATCGGAATTGAGTCGGAGAATCTTTTTCAAAAAGACATTTTCAATGCTTGGAAAGAGGCTGGGGATTCTATTAAATCACTCCCTGAAGTAAGAGGAATTCTCTCCCTTTCGGGAATTTACAATCTTCAACGTGATGATTCCCTTCAGAAATTCATAATCGATCCCGTTGTTAAACGATCACCACAAACTCAAAACGAACTTGATAGTTTGAAGAAAATCATACTATCGTTACCCTTTTACCAAGATCTTCTTTTAACTAAAACTGACGAAGGAAAATTTGCTACAGTGATGCTGGTTACTATGGACCAGAAAAGCATTGATACCAAAGGCAGGAAAGAACTAATTGAGCACCTTACTTCCTACACGGATCATTTTTCCAAAAATCAAAAACTAGAAGTTCATTATTCTGGTCTACCCTATATCCGTACAATGAATTCCGAAAAGCTCAAAAAAGAGCTTGGAATGTTTTTATGGATGTCGCTTCTAGTAACAGCCTTGGTTTTACTCTTATTCTTTCGATCACTAAAAGCCATTATTTTCCCTTTGCTTGTTGTTGCCATCAGCGTAGTTTGGTGTGTAGGAACAATGGTTTTGCTGGGATATAAGATCACCATACTCACGGCCTTAATTCCTCCTTTGATTGTCATTATTGGAATACCGAATTGTATTTTCCTCACCAATAATTTCCACCGAGAATACAAAGGGCACGGGAATAAAATTCGAGCTATTTCAAGGGTAGTTCAACGCATTGGAAATGCCACTTTCCTAACCAATTTCAACACGGCATTGGGCTTTATCACATTTGCTTTTGTACAAAGTCAAATGCTGAGAGAATTCGGGATTTTGTCTTCTATTAATGTTATGCAAGTGTTTATCCTAAGCGTAACCATTTTACCTATTGCGTATACCTACATTCCTTCACCAAAACCTAAACAAACTAAGCATCTCGATAATCGTTGGATGGATGGAATTATTGAATGGTTAGTGAAGATGGTGACCAATAAACGCAAATGGATTTATGCGATAACGGTGGTTCTCGTTTCGGTTTCGGTTTGGGGTATGACAAAGATTCATACAACAGGTAATTTTACCGACGATATTCCAAAGAAAGACAAGCTCATAACCGATTTGAAGTTTTTCGAAAAGAACTTTCATGGGGTGATGCCTTTTGAAATTACAATCGACACCAAAAAGAAAAATGGGGTGATGAAGCTTTCAACTTTCAGGAAAATTGATGAGCTTCAGCATGAGCTGCGAAAATTTCCAGAATTCTCTAAGCCACTCTCCATTGCTGAAGTAATCAAGTTTGCAAAACAGGGTTTTTACGGTGGTGATTCTAGTTTTTACTCACTTCCAACCAACGAAGAAATTACATTTCTGCTGCCTTATGCACAGAATATGGATTTGAAAAAAGGCGGAGTTACTCGTTCATTCATCGATAGCACACGGCAATTCACACGCGTTTCGGTCCAAATGGCTGACATTGGTACGAAAGAAATGGAACGCATTCGGAGTGAAGTGAGACCAAAAATTGACTCGATTTTCAATCCTGAAAAGTTTGATGTGAAGCTAACAGGAACGAGTATCGTCTTTTTGAAAGGCACCGATTACTTGGTAAACAACCTCTTAATGAGTTTGCTGGCGGCAATCATTCTCATTTCTGGCTTGATGTACTTTATGTTCTATTCATTTAAGATGCTGATGATTTCGGCCATCCCGAATGTTATTCCCTTGCTTTTCACTGCGGGACTCATGGGCTTCTATGGCATCGCTCTTAAATCTTCAACCATATTAGTTTTCAATATTGCATATGGAATTACGGTTGACTCGGCTATACACTTCTTCTCGCGCTACGGACAAGATTTAAAAACTCATAACAACGATATTCGACTCGCAGTTATTTCAACTATAAAAGACACCAGCATTAGTATTATCTATACTTCCGTCATATTATTGTTGGGATTTTGCATCTTTATTTTCTCTTCGTTTGGTGGAACAATAGCGCTCGGATTCCTCATCTCAGTAACCATTTTTGTGGGTTTGTTTACCAATCTACTCCTTCTTCCTACCTTGCTGCTTTCTATCGACCGGGCATTCATCATCAAAGCTTATAAAGAGCCTTTGATTGCTGTCTTTGACGAAGAAGAAGACATTGATTTAGAAAGCCTTACGATTCGAAAAGATCACAATCACCATCAAACAGAAAATTGATGAAAGGAATAATTCTCGCCGGTGGATCCGGAACTCGTTTACATCCCTTGACATTAGCTGTAAGCAAACAACTTATGCCGGTTTACGATAAACCGATGATTTACTATCCTTTATCTACTTTGATGTTGGCTGGAATACGTGAAGTTTTGATTATTTCTACACCTCACGATTTACCTCATTTTCGCAAATTGCTGGGCGATGGAAAAAGCTTAGGAATGGATATTTGTTATGCTGAACAAGCAATTCCCAATGGGCTTGCTCAAGCTTTTGTGATTGGTGAAGAATTTATTGGTCAAGATAAATGTGCCTTGATTTTAGGTGATAATATTTTTTACGGAGCAGGCATGACTAGCTTGTTGCAAAAAAACAATGATCCCGAAGGAGGAGTTGTTTTTGCGTATCACGTTTCTGATCCTGAACGCTATGGTGTTGTGGAATTTGATGAGCAAATGAATGCTGTTTCGATTGAAGAAAAACCCAGTCAGCCAAAATCCGATTATGCTGTTCCGGGCTTGTATTTCTACGATAACTCGGTTGTTGAAATTGCCAAGAATTTGAAACCGAGTGCTCGAGGTGAATACGAAATTACAGATGTGAACAAGCAGTATTTAAAAGACGGCAAGCTTAAAGTAGGCATGTTGGATAGAGGAACTGCTTGGCTTGATACAGGAACATTTGATTCGCTCATGCAAGCGGGACAGTTTGTACAGGTAATTCAGGAAAGACAAGGGTTGAATATTGGATGTATTGAAGAAGTTGCCTGGCGGATGAAATTCATTTCGAAAGAACAACTTCAAGAACTAGCCGAACCGCTTCGTAAAAGTGGCTACGGGAACTATTTACTTAATTTGATAAAAGGAAAATGACACGAATTCTAATAACCGGAGGAGCTGGATTTATTGGTAGCTGCCTCGCCGAAAAACTGGCTTCAAATCCTGAGAATTTAGTGGTGGTGGTTGATAATCTTCGCACAGGCGAATTATCCAAAGTTCCCGTTTCTGTTCACAATAACATCCGTTTTATAAAATGCGATGCCAATGATTACCGAGATATCTCGGCTGTGTTTTTTGCTTGGCGATTTGATTTCGTATTTCATTATGCAGCATTAGTGGGCGTTATAAGGACCTTGCAAAATCCTGTTGCCGTTTTAGATGATATTTCTGGAATTGAAAATATCCTGAAATTATCCAAGAATACCGGAGTAAAACGTGTTTACTTCTCCTCTTCTTCCGAAGTATATGGAGAACCCGTTGAATTCCCTCAAAACGAACATACAACTCCTTTGAACTCACGTTTGCCATATGCCATTGTAAAAAATGTGGGTGAAGCTTATTTGCGTTCTTATGAAAAAGAGTTTGGTTTAGAATACACTATTTTCAGATTCTTTAATACGTTCGGTCCCAAGCAGAGTAAGGACTTTGTGATTTCAAAATTCATTCGTGCTGCTTTAAAAAATGATCCAATTGCTATTTATGGCGATGGTTCTCAAACACGTACTTTCTGTTATATCGATGATAATATTGAAGCATGCACCAATGCATTCTATCAAAACATGTATGTGAATGATGTGGTAAATGTTGGTGGGACAATTGAAATTCCAATTCTTGATGTTGCAAAAACGATTATTCGTTTGACAGGTTCTTCCTCTGAGATTCGTTTTGTTGCTCCTTTAGAAGAGGGCGACATGACACGCAGAAAGCCTGATACAGCCAAGATGAGCAAGTTAATTAATCGTCCACTTGTAGGTTTTGAAGAAGGATTAATTCAAGTGGTAAACAATACTTCGTTTATTCTTCAATGACAGGCATTGAGCGTTATCAAGCTCGAATTGCAGCAGCTTTAGATTGCATCGAATTCCCAGCTCAACCAGTTGAGTTGTATGAGCCAATTCGCTATACATTGGCAATGGGAGGTAAACGGCTTCGACCTGTTTTAACGCTCATAGGGTGTGAGCTTTTAGGAGGTTCGATTGATGATGCATTGAATCCAGCTTTGGGAGTAGAAGTGTTTCACAATTTCACTTTGCTTCATGATGATATCATGGATGAAGCACCCTTACGCCGAGGGAAAGCAAGCGTTCATACCAAATGGAACAACAATATCGCGATACTTTCGGGAGATGTGATGTTTGTTGAATCGTGCAAACTCATTTCGAAAGCTCCTGTTAATAGCTTATCCAAAGTACTTGATGTTTTTTTCAAAACAGCAGGTGATGTGTGCGAGGGACAGCAATGGGACATGAATTTTGAAGCAGAGGAAAATGTTAGCCTAAGCGATTATCTTAACATGATCCGTTTAAAGACGGCCGTTTTATTAGGTGCATCACTTCAAATAGGAGCGTATTGTGCCAATTCAAGTGAGAACGATGCTTCTCTTCTGTATGAGTTTGGTTGTCATTTGGGAATTGCATTTCAATTACAAGACGATGTGTTGGATGTATTTGGTGATCCCGAAATTTTCGGAAAGCAAGCTGGTGGCGACATCCTTTCAAATAAAAAAACCTACTTAAAACTTCGTGCGCTTGAAAAATCATCTTCTCAGCAATTGGATGAATTAAAGCATTGGTATAGCGCGCGCGATTTCAATTCTACGGAAAAAGTTATTGCTGTAACTCGCCTATTTAGAGAACTTCAAGTTAGAGAAGATGCTGAGGTAGAAATGAACAAGCATTTCGAAACTGCTCTTCAATCTTTAAAGGCTGTAAAAGGAATTCCTGAAATTGCTTCCCAACTCGAGCGTTTTGCTCAGGAATTGATTGTTCGGATCAAATAAATTAAGCCCAGACTTTCGTTCCTTCGCTGCAATTGCGGCAAATTTCAATGCTCGAACGATCTTTCAAAATCGCTAATCGGAAGTTTTGATACTCTTCACTTTTCCAAATGGCTTTGACAGAATTCTCCTTCAAACTTCCTAAACGGTGATGGGCATCTTTGTCGAAACAACATGGAACAATAGATCCATCCCAAGTAACAACGCAACCTTGCCACATACGCCAGCAATGGTTTTCGAGTTTATTTTTTAAAGTCCATTTGCCGTCCATTCCCTTTTTATACCGTGAATACTTTTCGTCCTCCGGAATTAAGGGATTGCCGTTTTCAAATTCATACACTTGAGCTGTTTTAAAACGAACTTCATCCACACCTAATTCTATAGCTAGTTTAAGGGCATCATTTGTTTGATGTTCATTGGGCTTGACTACTAGAAACTGGAAAATAATGTGAGGTGTTTTGCTTCTTGCGGCCTTCTTTGCTGCAATTACCCGTTTTGTTCCATCAATTACCTTTTCTATAGATCCTCCAATTCGATATTGAGAGTATGTTTCTTGAGTTGTTCCATCCAAAGAAATAATCAAACGGTGTAATCCTGAAGCAACAGTTTTTTGGGCGAGTTCGTCATTAAAATAGTGTGCATTGGTCGAAGTGGCTGTGTAAATTCCTTTTTGAACTGCAACTTCTATCATAGATATAAGTTCTTTATTTAAAAAAGGTTCTCCTTGAAAATAAAAGTTGATTGACCAAAGCGTCTTTCCAAATTTATGTAAGAATTTCTCAAAATCTGAATTTTGAAGCATTCCAGTGGGACGAGAGAAGGCTCTTAAACCACTTGGACATTCAGGGCAACGTAAATTACAAGAGGTAGTTGGTTCAATTGAAATGCTCATTGGCATTCCCCACTGAATCAATTTTCCACTTCGGCTGGAAATGAAGTATGATAAGCGAAGCAGGATAAGATTCCACCATTTTGTTAAGCGAAAAGTTCTTATCCAAGAGTAAATATCTGAGTTGATTTTTATACTGGACATTGCATCAAATATAGGTCGCAATCCAATAAAGTCGCCCATTTCCTTACCACTCATAAATAGTGATTTACTATAAAAGTAAATTTGTAGTGATAAATATTTCAACCAAATCAAAACCAAACCACAATGAAAAAGTTAATTTTCACAATCAGCATTCTTGGAGCTATGACGCTAGCTCTTATGCTCGACAGCACCTCAACGTATTCGAATCCAAGTGGCGCTCCTGAACGTTGTTCGGGTTCTCCTGGAGATGGAGAAACGTGTGCTAATTCAAATTGCCACAATGGAACCGCATCGGCTCGTGATGGTATGATTACATCAGACATTCCAACTTCGGGGTATATTCCAGGAACTCTATACACCATTACAGTGAGTATTACGCAATCAGGTGTAACTCGCTGGGGATTTGCGCTTTCTCCTCAAACTCAAGCAGGAAATGTTATTGGAACTTTAGCCGTTTCGAACACCACTCAAACCCAATTAAAGAGCTCTGGAAACTACATCACTCACAAAACTGCCGGAAACAGTGGTTCTGGAACCAAATCTTGGAGTATGCATTGGACGGCTCCAACAGCAGGAACTGGAGATGTACCGTTTTATGCATCGGTAATGGCAGCCAATGGAAATGGTAATGAAAACGGAGATGCTACTTTCTTTGATGTGTATACCGTTTCAGAAGACATTACGACTTCCGTTAATTCAGCGAAAGCCGAAAAAGTAAAATTCAGTGTTTATCCCAATCCTATTGAAGGAAATGAAGCAAATGTGATTTTCTCTACCAACATGAAAGAGATATCTAAAATTCAGATTTTAAGTTTGAATGGTGAATTGGTAAAAGAAATCAATTATGTTGCATCATCTTCAGGAAAACAACAACTTACCATTCCTTTTGATGAACTCTCCAAAGGAGTTTATTTGCTTCAAGTTCAAACAGCCGAAGGTGTAAATTCGAGCAGAATAATACGGCGATAATATTTAATGACTTACAAACGCCCTTGTTGATGTGAAATTAACAAGGGCGTTTTTTTATGTAAAATCGATAATTCGAAAGTTATCAATAGGTCTAAGGCTTAAACTTAATTTATAACAGCAATATATGTTGGAGGTTAGATTAAATTAAATTCGCCATCCTTTCAATCTACCAATTCAACCAAAAAAATGAAAAAAATCTACATTTCACTTTTCATCATAACTAGTGTAGCTATTGCATTAGTGTTTGACTCAACTTCCACGTATTCAAACCCAAGTGGTGCTCCTGCTGGCTGCAGTAGTTCTCCTTCTGATCAAGCAACTTGTGCAACCTCTGGATGTCATAGTGGAACTGCATCAGCTAAGGATGGTATGGTCACTTCTGATGTTCCATCAACAGGTTATATACCAGGAAGTGTATATACAATCACTGTATCAATTACAAAATCGGGCACTTCAAAATGGGGATTTGAATGTTCGCCTCAAGATGCTTCTGGAACTAGAATTGGCACATTAGCAATAACAAATTCTACAGAAACCAAACTGGTTGGTTCAAGTACTTATGTTACTCATAAAACAGCAGGTAATTCTGGCTCAGGATCAAAATCTTGGAGCTTTCATTGGACTGCACCTTCTTCAGGAACTGGAGATGTTCCTTTTTATGCTTCAGTTATGGCAGCAAATAACAATGGGGGAACTTCTGGCGACTTGGTTTATTACGATACTTACTATGTTGCAGAAGATGTTTCAACAGCAGGAATTCATGAGAATTCGAATGAAAATTTCTTTTCCATTTATCCGAATCCAATAGAAGGAAACGAAGCCAATGTTGAATTTTCGGCAGCTTTTGAAGAGTATTCTAAAATCCAGATACTCAGTTTAAGAGGAATTATAGTTAAAGAAATAAATCACCTTGCTAAATCGAACGGCAAGCAACAATTAACTATTCCTTTTGATGATATTTCGACAGGTGTATACTTCCTTCAGATTCAAACATCTACTGGAGTAAAATCAAGCAGAATAATTCGTCGCTAAATAAATATTCTTAATTGCAGGCCGGACCTCCTTTGTCAATCTTGGCAAGGTCGTCCGGCTTGTGTACTTTAGCACTGCCGAATTTCCATGAATAAGCCACCGGATTCATTAATAACAACAATTAACGATAGTATTATCGTTGATTCGAATTCTGTTGCACCACTTGCAAATAAGGATACTACTCTTGCTACTCCTCAACCTATTCAAGCGAAAGAAGAAGCTTTACCCAATTTCTTTTTCACAGAATACAGCAAGGATTTAACAGCTCATCCACGATATATTGATGCCGAAAGTTGGATTATTCCTCTTCTGCTAGGCGCTGTTTTTCTCTTAGGAATAATTAATACGTTCTATTATAAAGAGGTTAGAATCCTGTTGATGGGGATTTTCAAAAGAGCAAGTTTGATGAAATTATTGGAAGAAGAAAATACCATGATACGCCGAAGTATCTTGATGATGATTTTACTTTTTCTTATTGTTTCACCAGTCTTTGTATTTCAAATTTCAGGGATTTTAAATTTAACAACTGCCTATCTTCCCTTTATTCCTGCGTATTTTCAGTTGATGTTACTAGGTGCCGGAGCTTTAGGATTGAAGCTTCTAACAATCAATATCATTGGAAATCTCTTTTATTCTAAAGAAGAATCTGGAAGCTATATTTTAGGCATCATCGTAATGAATTGCATTTTGGGTGTAGTGCTAATCCCTGTCACATTAGGAATAAAACTAGCTCCGGCACCCTTTAATACCTGGGCGCTCTATACTGGAATCGCGCTGTTTCTATTGCTTTACCTGTATAGTTTGATAATTGGCTGGGTAGCTGGTTTGAGGAATGGCACTCTTTCGAAATTCCATTTGTTTTTATACTTTTGCACCCTTGAAATCCTACCTGTCTTTTTGATCATCAAGGCTGTAAGGAATTTGATTTAAGTTAATCGCATGAGCTCTACTATCCAGGCTACAGCAGAAGAACAAGCAGAGAACTCGCGCGAACAGCGGGTGAAAACTATTTTGGTGACTCAACCAAAGCCGGAGACAGATAAGTCGCCCTACTTTGATTTAGCCAAAAAATGCAATGTAAAAATTGACTTCCGCTCGTTCATTCACGTGGAGGGTATTTCTGCAAAGGAATTCCGCAAGGAGAGAATTAACATTCTCGATCACAGTGCAATTATTCTAACAAGCCGGAATGCGGTTGATAATTTCTTCCGCCTTTGTACCGAAATGCGTATTACGGTTCCTGAATCGATGAAGTATTTCTGTATCAGCGAATCCACGGCATTTTATCTTCAGAAATACGTTCAATACAGGAAACGTAAGATTTTTTATGGCAACCAAAAGTTTACAGAACTGATGGATGTCATCAAAAAGAACAAAACAGAAAAATTTCTTCTTCTGTGTTCCGATATTCACAAAGACGAGATTCCTGAGATTTTGGAAGAAGCAAAAATCAATTTCACCAAAGCGGTTATTTATAGAACCGTTTGCAGCGATTTGAGTGATTTATCGGATGTGCTTTACGATATGTTGGTTTTCTTTTCGCCATCAGGTATCAAATCTTTGTTTCAGAACTTCCCCGATTTTAAACAGAATGCTACCCGGATTGCTGCCTTTGGCCCAACTACCGCAGCAGCAGTGAAAGAATCTGGACTTATTCTCGACATCAACGCTCCAATGCCTCAGGCTCCCTCAATGACAATGGCCATTGAACAATACCTGAAAATAGCGAACAAAGGCCGATAAGTTCGTCATGAACACCCTTCCGAAAGAAGAACGCCTTCACGGACGAACATGTATCGCGGAGGTTTTTTCCAAGGGCAAGCGATTTAGTGTTCCTTCTTTTCGCATCATTTGGAGAATAAGACCACTCGATTCTTTACCGACTATTCGTTTTGGGATTACTGTTCCTAAAAAGATTTCAAAAAAAGCTGTAGAAAGAAACCGCATAAAGCGATGTTGCCGAGAAGCATATCGAACCGTTAAACAAGACTTTACCGAAATTTTATTACAGAATCAGAAACAGATGGATGTATTTCTCGTTTATTCTGGCAGTATTGATACCTGTACCGAAGAAATCAAGGAGAAAATAATCCTAATTTTGAAACGTTTAACAGCCACGAATGGCCCAAATCCTCGCTAAACTGATTATTGCACTTATCAAGGTGTATCAGTTAGTGATCTCGCCCGTGTTGCCGAATGCCTGCCGTTACTCGCCTACATGTTCCGCATATGGAATAGAAGCAGTAAAAAAATACGGTCCAATGAAAGGAACCGCTTTGGCAATTCGACGATTTTTGAGATGCAACCCTTGGGGAGGACACGGTCATGACCCGGTACCATAAACATGAAAGTTTACATGAAAAAACTAAGCAATATCTCCATCAAACTTCGACTATTCATCGCAACCGCTTTGATTGCAGTAGTTTCATTTACAACACTCAGCTTTAAAGATGATTATTTCGAGATATCGAAAAACCTCGACATTTTCGCTACGCTTTTCCGTGAAGTCAATTTGTATTATGTGGATGAGATTCAACCCGGACAAATGATGAAAACTGGGATTGATGCGATGTTGGAGTCACTCGATCCGTATACGAATTATATTCCCGAAGACGATATTGAAGATGCCCGTTTTATGACTACGGGACAATATGGTGGAATTGGCGCTCTCATCAGAACCAAAGATGATATCATCGTCATTTCTGAACCTTATGAAAATGCCCCAGCTTCTAAAGCCGATTTACGTGCGGGTGATGTAGTTCTCGAAATTGAAGGAAAAAGCACCAAAGGAAAAACAACCTCCGATGTTGTGAAAGTATTGAAAGGTCAACCCAACACACCCGTTAAACTTTTAATTAAACGTGAAGGGGAAGAAAAGCCGATCGAAAAAACCATCATGCGGGAAGAAATTAAAGTGAATAATGTTCCCTATTATGGAATGATCGATGATCAAATTGGATACATCAAACTCACCGGTTTTACTCAAGATGCTGGTCGTGAAGTAAAAGATGCTCTCATTAAACTCAAAGAGAATCCCAAATTAGAAGGCGTTGTGCTCGATTTGCGCGGAAATCCGGGTGGTTTATTACGCGAAGCCATCAATATTGTCAATGTATTTGTCGAAAAAAATATTGATATCGTTAGCACCAAAGGCAAAGTAAAAGACTGGGATAAAACCTATAAATCCATTAACAATCCAGTTGATGTGAACATTCCACTTGCTGTTTTAGTAAATCGTTCATCGGCTTCAGCATCTGAAATTGTAAGTGGATCGATTCAAGATCTTGACCGTGGAGTTATTGTTGGCCAACGTAGTTTTGGAAAAGGATTGGTTCAAACTTCTCGCCCACTTTCCTACAATACACAATTGAAGATTACTACTTCAAAATACTATATCCCAAGTGGTCGCTGCATACAAGCGAAGGATTATTCTCACCGTAATGAAGATGGAAGTGTTGGCACTGTTCCCGATTCGATGATTAAAGAATTTACAACTCGTGCTGGTCGTAAAGTATACGATGGCGGTGGTGTGATTCCCGATGTGAGTATGCCGGTGAAAGAATACACACCAATATCCAGAAGCGTTGTGAGCAATAGTCTCATTTTCGATTTTGCAACCAAATACCGCATGACGCATCCTGAATTAGCATCTGCTCGAAATTTTACAATTACTCCGGATGTGTTCAATGAATTTAGTGCTTTCCTTGCTACCAAAGAATATAGCTACAAAACCGAAAGTGAAGAGCTTTTAGAAGAATGGCAAAAAGTGGCCGAACGCGAGAAATACTTTGATGCTGCAAAATCAGAATTCGATGCACTCAAACAACGCATCGATCACGACAAGAAAGCAGATATCGAAAAATCAAAAGATCAGTTGAGTGAATTGTTGATCGATGAAATTGCAAGCCGGTACTTTTTCCAAAAAGGGAGAATTGAATCTTCGTTTTCCTATGATGCAGAAATCAAAAAAGCGGTAGATATTTTAAAAGACAAGTCGTTCTACACCGATATTTTGAGCGGAAAATACAAAGAGGAAATCAAGAAAAAAGGAAAGTAATTGTCAGATGAATTCGATTCGCTGCCAATCTATTCTATAATTTAGATGAGGACTTTCTTTAAAAATTTCCGACAGCTCCCTCTATTACTGATACGCCAGTTTGTTTTCTGGATTCTGTATTTTGCTTTTTGTCGACTCATTTTTCTTGTTTACAACCAAGAAGAGGTTCGACATGCACCTTGGTCTGAAATATTTTTAACATTTCCGGAAGCGCTGTACGTGGATACTTCCATGGCATGCTATATTTTATTCATTCCCTTTATTTTATTGAGCATTACAGGGTTCAGTGGTAAGGTGTTGTTTTTAAAAATAAATAATTACTACACGGCCTTTATTCTGTTTTTGATTAGTATTCTAACCTTAGTAGAACTACCGCTTTACGATGAATGGGCACACAAATTCACCTACAAAGCACTGTGGTTTCTTCAACAACCTGCGGAGGTTTTTCAAACGGCTAGTTGGGGACAACTCATTTTTGCAGTCATAGGTACCACTTCATTAACTTGGGTTTCATTCTGGCTTTTTAAAAAAATTGCTCCAATTCCCTCGACCATCTCTTCGAATAAAGTAGATGCTGCCTTCTTTTTTCTATTGTTTCCAGGCATTCTCTTAACTGGTTCGCGTGGTGGATATAATCCAATTCCAATTCAAGTTAGTGATGCCTATTTTTCACAATACAACATCCTAAACTCCGCTTCGGTAAATTCTACATTTCACTTGATGAGCAATGTGCTTCAAAATTTAGAAGCCTTTGAACCATACACTTTTCTTCGTTCTGATGAAGCAAAATCAATCGTAGACAGTCTATATGCTGTTCCTTCCGATACGAGCATTCAAGTTATTTCTACCAATCGCCCCAATGTTGTTTTGGTAGTTTTTGAAGGTTTAGCGGCCGATGTAGTTGGCTCACTTGGAGGATACAGCGATTTGGCTCCGCACTTCAGTCAACTCATAGATCAAGGAATCTCATTCGATTCATGCTATGCTTCAGGAAATTTGAGTGACCAAGGAATGGGAGCTGTTTTCTCCGCCTTTCCTGCACAACCTCGTACCTCAATCATTACGGTTCCGGATAAATACATTCATCTTCCTTGTGTTAATTCGGAATTCAGAAAGAACGGATATGCAACTTCCTTTCTTTTTGGCGGACAATTGAGTTATGGAAACATTCGGTCGTATATGTATTACAATCATTTCGATCGTATTTTAGAAGAGAAAGATTTTGATTCTGATGTGTATAGAGGCAGACTTGGAGTTCACGATGGAGATCTTTTAACGCGAGAATTGGAAGAGTTGAATAAAGATAAAACACCCTTTTTTGCAGCCTTGTTTACGCTCAGCACTCACAGCCCGTATGACATTCCTATTGATGAAGTGATCCATTGGGGAGAAAAGGAAAAGGGATACATCAACTCGGTGCATTATGCCGATAGCTGTTTGAATCATTTTATGAATGAAGCTCGGAAACAGCCTTGGTTTGATAATACCTTGTTTGTTTTTGTATCAGATCATCATCACAATACACCCAAAGGATATTCATTCTTCTCTCCCGATTACCGAAGAATTCCTCTTGTCTTTTATGGAAACGTAATCAAACCGGAATACCGCGGGTTTCACTCAAAACGAATTTGTTCGCAGCTTGATTTAGCGTCTACCTTATTGCATCAACTTCATATGAATGCAAAACCGTTTACCTGGAGTAAAGATTTATTCAATCCGCACACTCCTGAATTTGCTTTCTATTCGTTCGATGAAGGATTCGGTTGGATTCGTCCAGAAGGAAGACTCGTTTGGTATGTTCATGAAAACCGTTTTGAGTTTGAACGCTATCTTAATCCTGCTAATAAACCACGACTTTTTAAAGAAGGAAAGGCTTATCTGCAAAGAGTTACAGAAGATTTCTGGAAATACTAGGCGATCATCTTTGTGACCTGCTCATCCAAAGGAGAAATTGCCGGTCCGAAATAAGCAATCAGTTCTCCCTGCTCATCCAACAAATATTTGCTGAAATTCCAATCGGGTTCCTGATCATTCCAGCCATTTTTCTTTGAATCGGTCAACCAATCAAAAACTTGATTCTGCTCTGCTTTACGAATAACTACCGATTTTTTAGCCAAAGGAAAAGTTACACCGAAATTCACCTGACAAAACGCAGCAATTCCCTGATCATCTAATTTTTCTTGCTCCTTAAAATCATTTGCAGGAAAACCAATAATCTGCAGTTTGCCACTCTGTGATTCGAATAACTGTTGCAGTTCACTGTATTGATTTGTATAGCCACAGTCCGAAGCTGTATTCACAAGGAGGATCTTTTTCCCTAGATATTCTCTTAGAAAATGCTCCGTTCCATTATTCATTTGAAACGAGAGTTTATTATCCGAAATGTTTGATTTTGCTGATTTGGGCTTCAATATCACCTTTCCTTTATCTCCCTTTTGGGAAAGTTTCATAACAAAAGGATAAATCGCTTTCAGGATACGTTGTCGCAAGTTCATTTCAATGATTTGCGAAAGAAACATTAATACACGTGGATTGTTGCTATTTTAATGAATCACAACTTGGAGATACACCGGTTGATGATCGCTATATCGGAATTGCATATCGATTCCATGTACATTCAAAATCTCCACATTAGCAGAACTGATGAAAAAGTCGATCAAGGTTGTATAGGTTTTACCTGCTTCATAGGAAGTCACGTTGCTTCTATTACTAGCCAATGTTGAATCGTAGCTCACCTTGAAATCCTTTGGAAGCATGTCCATTGTAAGCGATTGAGGTGTATAACCATCCGATAAATTGCTACTAAAATGCTTGGAATCAAATCCAGGTGGCACTTGGTTCCAGTCGCCACCTACAATAACGGTATTTCCTTTAGCAACTTCTGCCTCGTAACGTTTCTTCATAAATTCCATTTCCACCTTTTTTATCTCTCCCGTTTCGTCGTAAGCCGTATTGTGTGTATTCACAACAACAAGCTCTTTTCCTGAAGAAAGTGGATATCGAAATTCCATCGCACAACGATCAAGCATGTACAATTTAGTTGGCCAAGCAAAACCTCCGGGATATTGAACTCGGGTGGAAGAACTTGGCTTAAATCGACTATAGCTAACCAATCCTCCGTAGGTTTTTCCATAAGGCGTATAGGGCAATCCAAAGGGAACCGGAACAAACTTCACATCATAGTTGAGTGCGAAACTCCAAGAGAAATCAGGAAGTTCGTTCGCTATAACTGGAATCTGATCGGTGTTGTAACTGCGTTTGCTATTACGATCTACTTCCTGAATGAGAAATATATCGACGCTATCTTTCATCGTACTAACAAAGGTGGAAACCGCTTTTAAATATTTCGCCGATTGTTCCTCACTTGCCCGAACCATTTTGCCACCATCATTGAAGAAATCCATTTCCGCTCCCAATCCACAATAGCCGATATTCCAGATTAATAAGGAAAGTGTATCTCCCGGTTTTGTGAGTGAGGAACTTCCTTCTATGAGTAATTTTTCTTCACTTCCCGGTTCTGGTTGATAATCGGTAATGGTCGAATAACAGAGAAGTCCAACAAATACTAGGATGAGAATTAGAAGAAAAAAGCCAATCAAACGGAGAATCTTTCGAATCATAAACCCAATATTTATCTACGTCAAACCTACAAAATATGAAGGTTCCTGAATCTATTATTCCATATGTAATTGCTGAAAGAACATTTCTATTTTTACAGCTCACATTCCAACCATGCAACACGCCGACTTTAGCTGGAGATCTGGTTCTGATCAAATAAAATTGTTCGGCCAGGTTTGGACGCCCATTGAAGAACCCATTGCTGTCATTGCCTTGGTTCACGGCATGGGAGAACACAGCGGACGCTATCGCAGATTAGCAGAATTCTTCACTTCTCATAACATTGCAGTGATCACGTTTGATCAACGAGGACATGGTCGTTCGGAAGGAAAAAGAGGACACATCACGCACTTTAATCAATTGCTCGAAGGAATTGAAGAATTGGTTGATCGGGCGAATTTGAGATTTAAGCATAAACCCATTTTCCTTTATGGACATAGCATGGGAGGAAATGTTGCTCTTAACTATGCCTTGAAAAAACCTAGTGCAATTAAAGGTGTTATTGCAACAGGACCTTGGTTAAGACTTGCCTTTGATCCACCAGCAATTCAATTAAAATTGGCGAACATTATGCGAAATCTGTATCCCGGATTTTCGCAAGCTTCCAAATTAAAAACAGAACATCTTTCGCATGACAAAGCCATTGTTTTGGCTTACGAAAAAGATAAATATGTTCACGATCGCATTACCGCTTCCTTTTTTACGAACCTATATTCTTCGGGATTGTATGCACTTCAACATGCAAACGAACTTAAAATCCCTGCTTTAATTATGCATGGCGGTGATGATAAAATCACCTCACAACCGGCCTCCGAAGAATTTGCGCATAAAGCCAATTTAGTTAGCGAATACAAAATTTGGCCTGATATGTATCACGAGATTCACAATGAACTCGAAAATGAAGAGGTATTCAACTATATTTTACGTTGGATTCAGCGTCAGCTTTCATAAATGAATTCGCAATCAAACCGCATTTCTCGACAAACTATTTTACTCATTGTAGTTGCTGCGCTCGGCTACTTTGTCGATATCTACGACTTGATTCTTTTCAATGTTGTAAAGAAAGAAAGCCTGCTTGCACTCGGTATCACAGATCCTGAAATCCTAAAAAACACAAGCATCACGCTATTCAATTGGCAGATGGGAGGAATGCTCATAGGTGGTTTGCTTTGGGGAATTTTGGGTGATAAAAAAGGTCGAATCAAAGTCTTGTTCGGCTCTATTCTACTCTATTCTTTAGCCAACGTTTTGAATGCTTTTGTGACAGGAATTCCAGCCTATGCTGCGGTTCGTTTCATTGCTGGAATTGGTTTAGCGGGCGAATTAGGTGCTGGAATTACGCTTGTTTCCGAAGTGATGAGCAAAGAAAATCGTGGCTATGGAACCATGATTATTGTAACCTTTGGTGCATTAGGCGCCGTGTTAGCTGCATTGGTTGCTGGCGATGGTCATATTTTACGCGATTGGATTGAACAAACCTCCGGGCTCACGCTCGCCAATTGGCAAGTAGCCTACATTATTGGTGGAATGCTCGGATTGATGCTGCTCCTTCTTCGAATCGGTACACTCGAATCGGGCATGTTCAAAAATCTACATCATCAAGGAATTGGTCGTGGTCAGTTTCTCAAGCTTTTTTCTAAAAAAGAAACCGCATTTCGTTACCTCAACTGTATTCTCATTGGCTTGCCCGTATGGTATGCAATAGGCGTTTTGATTGCACTTGCTGAAAATTTTGCATTGCCCGAAGCACTTGGAATTACAGGCAAAGTAGTAAACGGACAAGCCGTGATGTTTGCCTATTTAGGTTTATCGGCAGGCGATTTATTGAGTGGCTTGCTGAGTCAGTTTATGCGAAGCCGAAAAAAGGTTGTTTTGCTGTATCTCGCTTTAAGTGCAGCGATGATGCTTGTTTACCTCTTTTTCAGTGTTGGAAAAACAGCAGAATATTTTTACACCATTTGCTTTTTAGTTGGGCTTGCAACGGGCTATTGGGCTTTGTTTGTAAGCATTGCCGCCGAACAATTTGGAACTAACATCCGAAGCACCGTTACCTCAACCGTTCCCAATTTTGTTCGAGGTGCAGTCATTCCAATAACAGGAAGCTTCCGTTTGCTAGAAGGCAGTTTAGGAATGATTGGAAGTGCCCTGTTGGTGGGAATTGTATGTATTGCTTTAGCCGCTTTCTCAATGTCGAAATTGAAAGATACATTCGGAAAAGACCTCGATTACATCGAAACGCTTTGAGCATTCGGCTCCATCACTTCCCCAAATACACTTTCTAAAAATCCTTTTATTATTTTCATCCCGTCTGTATTGCCCAATAAATCATCCGAAGCACGTTCTGGATGTGGCATCATTCCAAACACATTCTTGCCCTGATTGCAAACACCTGCAATATGATCCATCGATCCATTGGGATTAAAATCAGCCCCTAAAATTCCTTCATCACTGCAATAGCGAAATAGAATTTGCTCATTGTCTTGAAGTCGTTTTAATGAATCAGCATCAGTAGTATAACGTCCTTCACCATGAGCAATCGGAATAGTGAATGGTTGATCTTTTTTCAATGAACGAGTAATAGCATTGGATGAACTGCCCGGTAGGATATTCACGTTTTGACAAATGAATCGATGAGAAGTATTGTGAAGCAAGGCGCCCGGTAAAAGCAAGGATTCGCATAAAATCTGAAATCCATTGCATACACCAAACACATTTCCTCCTTTGTTTGCAAAGTCGATTACCTCTTTCATGATAGGTGAAAATCGTGCAATTGCGCCCGATCTTAAATAATCACCGTAGGAAAATCCGCCAGGCAAAACAATTAATTGTGAACCTTGTAAGTCGTGGTCTTTATGCCATAGTTTTTTTACTTCAACGTGCTGATATATTGAAAGCGCATCCACCATATCCTGATCACAATTTGAACCTGGAAAAACAACAACTCCGATGCGAATAGAACTAGACATTTTGATTGGTTGGTTAAAGCGTTGAAAATTGAAGGAAATACAGAACCTGATTGTAAATCACTGCAGCAAGCAAAAGTAGAAACATCAGCTCAGCTAGAATCTGATTTTTTAAGGAAAGAAAATAATTCGAAATAATAACCGAGAGTGGAATGGCTAAAAATGAAAGTCCAATCATGGTGCGTTTAGAGGCAACAAGATAACTCAGTCCTGCAAAAAGAAAAAACCAAACGATGATGGCTAAAAATTTACGTGTTCGCAGTTTGGCAAACGTATTTAAATCGTTGGAAAACCGCCAGAGTGAAGCAATAACAATGACAGCTAGAATAGCTGAGAGTATAATGTATGTTCCGTTATACGCTGTTGAAAATTGTACTTTATAAAAAGGCTCTAGAATAGATCGAATGCTATTCAAGCTGAGCATATCGAACCAAAATAAAATGGTTCCGAAAAACAGAAATGGTAGTATAACTCCGATAAAACTAACAAGCCATTCGCGCCATTCAAAAGGACGGAGAACAAATAAAGACGCGAGTGTTAATGGAAATAGAAACAAACAAGGCCAATAAAATAAAGAGGCCAACCCAATGAATAAACCGGCATCAAATACTTCAAAAACAGCTGTGTCGGAACGGTAAAAATTAAAAAGGGAATTGAGAAATACGATGATAAAAAAGTTCGCGAATAGCAGCGGATTAAATGAAAGTTGTTCAGGAAAACAACTCATCAATACCACATAAAGCAATGCAGGTAAATGCGATGAATCACGTAAAACTCCTTGACGATTAATCACCGAAGTGAGAAAAAAAGCTTGCAATACCACCATCAACAAGGAAATCCCTATGAGTAAAATGCGATTCGATCGTATGGATTGAAATGCATAAAGGAAAAGTGGAAAGGCGTTTTCGGTATTACTAATTTCCGGTTTAGGCAAAATAAAAACCCACATCACCATTAACACCAAGGGCAGCATGAGCAGATTGATGAAATGGGCAGACCGAAAAAAATTAATAAACAAGGGCTTGGGAAATTGGTGTTCGGGAAAATTCTTACTTTCGCAACAAATTTATCATAATCATGGATACGCTGGTTTACGCACTCAAAGACTTTTTCGAATTTACTTTCAGTTTCATGCCTTCCATTGGAGCTGCAACCAATCTAATTTTCATTGGACTGCTCACTTTCTTTTCGATTTATTGGATTGTTCAAATGTTTAAGAATCCCGAAAAACAACATTAATTTTTTAATGTTCAATACTATACGCCCTGGTTATGCCGGGGCTTTTTATTTTAAACTATTCACGAGTAAATGTGAACACTCTGATTAAATCAACTGTTTGGCTGGAATCGATTAAACTAATTTTGCATCGAGCACTCCATTTTCTTTTGATCTTCAACCATTGTCTAAATCGCTTTTTTCTTTTTTCATTCTTACCGTTTTATTCGCCCATACGCTTGGGGCTCAGATTACGCGTGTAAAAGGAACTGTAAAAGATGCTACGACAAAAGAAACAATGCCTTTTGTCAATTTGATTTTCAAAGGAACTTCAATAGGAACTTCAACCGACATAAACGGAACTTTTGAATTAGAAGCTCAGCGTTCAGTAGATACGCTCCTTATCAGCTTCATGGGTTATAAAACCAAACGTGTAGGCATACTTCGTAATAAATCCAATACAGTTAATATTGAACTTCAACCCGAAAATATTACGCTTCGGGAAGTAGTTATTCTACCTGGTGAAAACCCTGCTCACCGCATTATGCGCGAAGTGGTAGCTCATAAAAACGTAAACAATCCACAAAACGTAAAAACGTATCAATACGAGGTTTACAATAAAATTCAGTTCGATCTCAATAATTTCAAAGAAGGTTTTACTAAAAAGAAACTCTTCAAGCCCTTTGATTTCGTCTTTTCTTATGCCGATACAACCGAAGATGGAAAGCCTTATTTACCCATTGCTTTCACCGAAACATTCGCTCAAGTAACCTATACAAGCAATCCCGAAAGGAAACAAGAGCTCATAAAGGCCAGCCAAATTTCAGGGATTAAAAATGCCAGTGTCTCTCAGTTTCTGGGTGATATGTATCAAAATGTAAACATCTACGATAACTTCTTGCTCATATTCAACAAAAGTTTCGTTAGCCCTGTTACCGACAATTTTCTGCGGTATTACAAATATTATTTGGTCGATAGTGTTTACATCGGAAACGAACGTTGCTATAAATTACTCTTCCTCCCCAAACGTAAACAAGACTTAACATTTACTGGAAATCTGTTTATACACGATTCAACCTTTGCAGTCAAACAAGTAAATATCCGTTTTAACGATAATGCCAACATCAATTATATCAAGCAGTTTGATGTGTTTCAGGAATACGAACGCGTGGATGGGAAACAATGGATGCTCACCTATGAAAAATCTTTAGGCGATTTTGCTCCATTCGAAAAAGCCAATGGGAAAGGTGTTTTTGGTCGAAAGACAACTCGCTATCAAAACTTCCGAATAAACAACTTGATAGCCGATTCGCTTTTCAAAGCTGGACAAGACATTATCGTATCTGATAGTGCCGATAAACATGATGATAGCTACTGGAATCAATTAAGACCAGATTCGCTCACCCAAAAAGAACGCGACATTTATGTGATGGTTGATTCGCTCAAACAAGTGCCGCGGCTCATAAATACACGCTATTTCGGACAAATGCTTGCTACCGGTTATTTGCATTCGCATTGGATGGAAATAGGAAAGTACTACACCTTTGTGAGTTGGAACGATATCGAAGGTGTCCGCTTAAAATTTGGCGGAATAACATCCAACGACTTTAGTAAACGCCTCGAACTTCGCGGTTCGCTTGCTTATGGATTGCAGGATAATCGCTTCAAAGCCCGAACTGGATTGCGCTATTTTGTAGATAAAAACAAAAAACACAGAAGGCTACTCACGCTTACTTACAAATCAGATTTGGAACAGTTAAGCTTAAGTGCAAACTCCTTAACGCTCGACAATATTCTAACGTCCATCCTACGCAGAACGGCATTGAAAAATGTAACCAATGTGGAAGAAGGTTTTGCAATGCTTGAATATGATTGGTTTCCTGGACTCAGTAATAAATTCACAGTTTTCAACAGAAGACTTGTTCCTTTAGGCAATTTCAAATTTGAACGTCAGTTGACTTCGGGAGAAAAAGTAAATGTGTCTCAAATTACTACCACCGAAATTGGGATACAAACTCGCTTTGCTTGGGGCGAAAAGTTTATCACCGGTGAATTCGATCGAACAAGTATCGGCACACGCTACCCGATTATCACCCTTGATTTAGGATTAGGCGTTCCAAATGTATTGAGTTCACAATTCAATTATGTAAAAGCGCGTTTGAGAATTAGCGATCGCTTTCGGATTAATCCAATGGGCTATACCGATTATGTGATTGATTTTGGGAAAATATGGGGAACAGCGCCCTACTTATTTTTGGAATTACACCAAGGTTCTCAAACATATGCGCTCGATCCTTTGGCGTTTAACATGATGAACATCTTTGAATTTGCTAGCGATCGTTATGCATACCTCTTTATTGATCATCATTTTGAAGGTTTCTTTCTGAATAAAATACCTTTGATGCGCAAACTAAAATGGCGCGAAGTAGTGACTTTAAAATCGGTGATCGGTGATATGAGAGCAGAGAATGTAAATCAACTGGTTTATCCCGGTGGATTAGATCCTCAATTGCATCGTCCTTATCTTGAAAGTGGCTTTGCAGTTGAAAATATTTTTAAAATTGTACGGGTCGATGCCCTTTGGCGAATGACACACCTTGATCGTCCCAATACGCGTGCATTTGGTGTTCGTGTTTCACTTTCTTTCCGCTTTTAATTTATGAAACTACATACGAATAATCTGGTAAAGCGCTATAAAAAGCGTACAGTCGTGAATCATGTTTCGGTGGAAGTGAACCAAGGTGAAATTGTTGGTTTGCTTGGTCCTAATGGCGCTGGTAAAACAACCACATTTTACATGACCGTTGGGCTCATTCGTCCAAATGAAGGCGATGTTTTTCTGGATGATTTAAACATCACCGATTTGCCCATGTACCGTAGAGCACAGCTAGGAATTGGTTACTTGGCTCAAGAAGCTTCGGTGTTTCGTAAATTGAGTGTAGAAGATAATATTAAAGCCATTTTGGAGATGACTAAACTCTCGAAAGTGGAGCAAAAAAAACGGCTTGAGTCTTTGCTAGATGAGTTTAGCTTGCAGAAAATTCGTACAAACCGAGGTGACCTTTTATCGGGTGGTGAACGAAGAAGAACAGAGATTGCTCGCGCCTTGGCTTCAGATCCAAAATTCATTCTTCTCGACGAACCGTTTGCTGGAGTTGATCCCATAGCGGTGGAAGATATTCAAAGCATTGTTGCCAAATTGAAAGATCGGAACATCGGAATTCTCATCACCGATCACAACGTACACGAAACACTCAACATTACCGATCGCGCATATCTGTTATATGAAGGCAAAATTCTAAAATCGGGTACCGCCGAAGAACTCGCTGCAGATGAAACTGTTCGACGTGTTTACTTGGGAATGAACTTCGAATTACGTCGTTAGTGTTGATGATTTTCATGTTTAATCATTCAATCCAATAGAAAGAGAAATCTCGAAGCGCTTATATTTGTAACTTATCTCAGTCCAATGAAATTTATTGCAGAAATTGATGTGATGCCTCACAAGGCTCTACTCGATCCACAAGGAAAAGCCGTTAGCGGAAGTATGAAAAACTTGGGCCTTCCTGAGATTGGAAATGTACGAATCGGAAAACACATTCAATTAGAAGTGGAGGCAGGCGATGAAAAAGCTGCCCGCGAAAAAATTGACAAAGCCTGCAAAGAATTATTAGCCAATCCAATTATGGAAGGTTATCATTTTACGGTGATTTCGGCTTAGATAATTTCCTTTAAACAGGAGTACTCTTCGTTTTTGTTGCAAGCATTTGCACTAAAGAAATCAGCACGTAAAGTCCCACAAATGGGGCAAGTGCTGCAAACTTTAGCCAAATAAAAAACGGAACCGAAAGGAGAATCAAACTGTATTGAGCTTCGTTCCCTTTCCAAGTTAAATTTTTCAGTTTAAAGCTAAACATCGGTATTTCCGATACTAATAAAAAGGAAGTCAACACTGCGATTCCACATAAAATCCAAGTGGAAAACCAATAAGTTCCATTGTGATATCCAATCCATATTCCTGCCCAAAATAAAGCATTGGCTGGTGTAGGCATTCCTATAAACGAACTACTTTGTCGCGTATCGTGATTGAATTTTGCTAAACGATAGGCAGAAAAAACGGCAATCAATAGAGCGATTGAAGTCGGAAATTGCATAAAGAATTCGGCAACTTCTTCGCCTGTTTGCAAGGAACTCAATTGTGATTCAGCAATGAGTCGAAAAGCCATCATCGAAGGCAAAACTCCAAATGTTACCATGTCGGCCAATGAATCCAAATCTTTTCCAATTGGAGAAGATACTTTGAGTGCTCGTGCTGCAAAGCCATCAAAAAAGTCAAACACTCCTGCCAACAACATGAGCAAAGGAACCAAGTCAGGATTACCTGCTAACAGTTGCTGAATAGCCAAGCAGCCACATAGCAAATTAGAAAGAGTTAGTGCGTTAGGCAGGTTTTGTTTTAGCATCGTTAATCCCTACTGGATTGTATTCGCGAGTTGGATTGTAGTTTTTCTTACGGCGAATGAATTTCTTTTCGAAGTATTCTGTACTGAAAATTGCTAGCGCAAAAGTAATGGCAAATGCAATCAAAGGTTCTATCAATAAAACAGAAGTTAAGTTTTCTTCACTTACTATGAACTTCATGATTCGATATCCTAAAATAATCCCAATGGCATGATATGCATACATGCTATAAGCATGCTTTCCGGGATAATTGAATATGCGCAATTTGGCTAATTTGAAAACCGAATTAGAACTGAAATTCTGTTCAAAAACAAAAAATGCCAACGTGAGCGTGAGCACTACGCGTTCGATAATAAATACCAATTGTTCAGGTATCATTTGCATCCGAAATTCAATGGGCTTTAAGAATATCAACACTCCAAAAAATGCGAGGTATATAAACCCAATCGTCCGGCGTGTTTGCTTTTTCAAGAAAATGTAAAGTTTGTATTTAAAGAAACAGAAGTAGGCTAAATACGAACCAACTATAAAATCACACATCACGTTCAAGGTGCTGTAACGGAACGAATCATCTTGCGACCACATCCAAGCAGAACCAATAAAAGCAAGCATTGCAATGACAAACAAGGTCATTTCCTTTCTACGAAAATTAGCCATCAACAAAGGCCAAATCAATATAAATTGAAATGAAACTGCGATTGACCACATATTTCCTAATACTCCTTGAATTGGATTTCCGGTATCGATGTAATGATAATTAAATATAAAACCGAGGTATTCTGCAATACCAATTGGTTGATTCGTACTATCAGGAATTCCGGTATCGACATTCGGAAGAATAAAAAATCCTAACAAAAACAGAAGAAAATACAAGGGTAACATCCCCAAAATCCGACGCATGTAAAAGCGTAAAAGATTCATTTTCTTATAGATAAATCGCTCTTCGAAAATTGTCCAAGTGTTCAAAAACCCTGTTAGTAGAAAGAGTAAACTGTAGCAAACACTATTGAGATTGCCTGTAACTTGCCGCATGTCAAGAAACAAAGATGATACTTCAACCTGTTGATTGTCTGTTATGAAACAATGAGAAAAGAAAATGCCGAAAAACGCCAGAAACCGAAGCGAATTGATATTGTCAAAATGTGATTTCTTAATAAGTCGTTTCATGTACCAAATTCAATCTCTTCTATCCACATTTTTGGAAAGCAAACATGCAAAGGAAAAAAAGATTCTATACCTACAAAATAAATCCTGTCCGAATACGCTTAATCGGGTGAAAAGACCCCGCGATTCATCCAAATCATTTTTTTAAAATATGCATAATGCCCACTATATCAACTACATGAAATACATCAGGCTGCTAATTTTATTTTTCGTGTTGTTTACACAAGGCGAAATCTCCGCTCAAACTGCTCGAAAATACAGTAATGAGTTCCTCTCAATCGGTGTTGGTGCACGCGCATTGGGTATGTCCGGAGCCTTTGTTTCTGCTGCTTCTGATGCAACAGCTGGTTATTGGAATCCCGCTGGATTAACTGGAATTACCTCTAAATTCCAAGGTGCATTGATGCATTCGGAATACTTTGCAGGAATTGCCAAATACGATTATGGTTGTCTGGCAACTCGCCTCGATCCTAAAAGCGTTCTTGCCGTTTCGGTTGTTCGATTTGGTGTGGATGATATTCCCGATACCTCCGAACTCATCGATGCCAATGGAAACATTAACTACGATCGAATCCAATCATTCTCTGCTGCCGATTATGGATTCCTTTTTTCCTACGCCCGTCAACTAAAAAAAGAAGGACTTAGCATTGGAGCAAATGCCAAAGTAATTCATCGGAAAGTGGGCGACTTTGCAAAATCTTGGGGATTCGGCCTTGATGCTGGTGTGCAATACAATCCTGGGAAATGGCGCTGGTCGGCTATGGCTCGCGATATTACTTCTACGTTTAATGCTTGGTCTTACAATTTAAGTCAAGCTCAACGTGATGCATTATCATCCACTGGCAATGAGATTCCTCAAAATTCACTTGAAATCACATTACCCACTCTAACCTTAGGAGCCGCTCGAAAATTCGAATTCGGGAAGAAATTTACGCTACTCACCGAACTCGATCTCCAAACAACCTTCGACGGAATGAGAAATACCATCATCCGCGATAAAACTTTTTCCATGACTCCTGTGTTTGGATTAGAAGCCGGTTTTAAAAACATCATCTTTCTTCGTGGCGGTGTTGGAAACCTTCAAACTATTCAAAATGATGCGAATACTGGTCGAACAACTACCTTTCAACCCAACCTCGGCTTAGGAATTCGTATTAAAGGAATTCAAATCGATTATGCCCTTACCGACATAGGTGATCAAAGTACAGCGCTGTTCTCTAATGTATTTTCTCTTCGTTTCGACATCAACGCTGCTGATAAGAAACCGAGTTCATCAACTTCAACGACCAAGTAAGTTTGCTTATGGTAAAACGTTACTTCCTTCCATTTTTATTTCTATTTTTTGTTCAATCTATCCTTGCGCAACCATTCGGCAATGAGTGGATTCAGTACAACCAATCATATTACAAAATTAAAGTTTGGAACGATGGTGTTTACAGAATCTCCTTTGCTGCCTTAACAGAAGCTATTCCTGCGCTTGTTGCAACAGATCCTCGTAATCTCCAGATCTTTGGACGCGGTCAAGAACAAGCCATTTACATCCAAGGTGAAAGCGATGGAACTTGGGACTCAGCCGATTTTGTTGAGTTTTTTGGACGGAAAAATACAGGCTGGCTCGATGCATCCATGTATCCTGATGCCAATGCACATGGGAATCCAAATTATTCCTTGATTTCGGATACAGCATCCTATTTTATCACTTGGAATTCTTCTACCTCTAATTTGAGGATGATCTCCGAAACGGATGTGAACTTCACCGGAATTACCGCAGCTCCCTATTTCATCAATCAAGTAAACTATCAGGAAACTAGCGATTACTATTTTGGTAAAACCGATTTCAACAATTCTACCGATCCCGAATATACCGATGGTGAAGGCTGGGCTGGTGCTGTTTTTACGGCACCTCTACTCAATCAAATAATTTCTCTTCCAAGTACAAATGCCGTTGCTACTGGACCACAGGCAAATTTATCCATTGTTTACAACACCATTTCCAATGCACCTTGGTTTAATGATCATCATTACCAAATGCAGCTTAGCAATCTTGCTGTTTTAGACACTATAATGGAAGGTCATGGTTGTAGAAAGTTTTCATTTTCGATGAATGCTTCTGGACTTGGAGCTTCCACTACTCAGTTTAAACATTCCTACCTCGGCATAAACGATAACAATGGTGTTTTAGTCACTTCCAATAGTATGTTCTCCAATTACGTGTGGCGTTATCCGCATAGTTTCAATTTGGAAAACAAAACGTATTATCGCATGTGGCTGCCCGACAATCCCAATAGTAGCAACTATTTGCTCAACATGAGTAATCTTGCCGCAGCTGGTTCGACCGTTTGGCTGTATGATTTGAGCAATGGAAAACGTATTACCGTTTTACCTGTTGCGGGTGTTTACAAAGCCATTGTTCCAAATGGTTCGGGTGCTGAAAAAGAACTTTTTGTTGTTCCTGAAAACCAATTTTCATCCATCGCAGGAACAGCCATCCAACCTGTAAATTCAGCCAGTGCTCAACCCGGAAAATTTACCGATTTGCAAAACATTCCCGGGTACCAATTTTTGCTGGTTTCCAATAGAAACTTGAGCCAAGAAGCTCAGAATTACAAAGCATACCGCACTGCAAAATACAGCTCCGAAGTTGTTTATGTGGATGAACTATTCGATCAATTTAGCTACGGTATTACTCAACATCCGCTTGCTATTCGAAATTTTGCTAATACGGCTTTGTCTTATTGGACCACAAAACCCGAATACTTACTACTTCTCGGAAAATCAATTTCAGCTCATTTTATTCGAAACGATGCCCAAGCCTGGAGCGAATGCATGGTTCCAACTTATGGCTTTCCATCAAGCGATGCTTTGTTAACAGCAGGATTAAATGGAACATTGCCCTATGAACCTGCATTAGCAACGGGACGTGTTGCCGCTAAGAATGGCGCTGATGTGACTGCTTACCTCAATAAACTTCAAGAATACGAAGCCAATGAACCAGCACTTTGGATGAAACAGATTCTCCATTTTGGTGGTGGTCAAAGTCAAGGCGAACAACAAACTTACTTGAATTACTTAGGAACCTATAAGCACACCATCGAAGACACGCTGTTTGGAGGAACAGTTTATACCTATCAAAAAACCAGCTCTGCTCCTATTGAGCAAACACAAAGCGCCATCATTGCCGATTACATAAACAATGGTGTTTCCTTGATGACCTTTTTTGGACATGCTACTGGAAGTGGATTTGACGTAAGTATTGATGATCCGGGTTCCTATAATAATCAAGGGAAATATCCTTTCCTTATCGGGAATTCTTGTTATGCCGGCGATATCCACCAACCACCCGGATTTGGCTTTAGTCAAAGTGAGGAATTTACCCTCATTCCCAATCGGGGAACTATCGGCTTTATCGCTTCTGTTTCGCTCGGAATTCCCAATCAATTGCACACTTACACCGATTCTTTGTATAAATACATAGGACAGCGTCATTACGGAGAACCGGTTGGAATGAGCATGAAGCGTGTTTGTCACGATATCTATTCGAACGATCCTTTCCGAAAAGCTGTAATACTTGAAACAACATTACACGGCGATCCAGGCGTTGCAATGAATCATGCCGATTTGCCCGATTACCTCACTACGGCACCTGAAGTTTATTTCGATCCAAATGAAGTAACGACCGAAGTAGATAGCTTCAGCTTAAACATTGTTGTTACGAATGTTGGGCGTGCAACTAATCAACCGGTAACCCTTGAAGTCGTTCGTAATTTCCCCGGAACTGGACTTACAACAACCTATTCACGCGTGATGCAACAATTGTATTACCGTGATACACTTCATATTCGCATGCCGGTAACCGATTTGGTAAAAGGTGGTGTGGGCATCAATACGTTCAACATTCGTATAGATCCATTGAATCAGCAAGCAGAGCTTTCAGAATCCAATAACAACCTAACTGCAACACTTATTATCCGTTCTGCTGAAGTCTTACCTGTTTGGCCTTATGAATATGCCTTAGTTCCTGATAACTCGGTTACGTTAAAAGCTTCTACCGGAGATCCTTTTGCTCCCGTTCGGAACTACATTTTCGAAATGGATACAACAGATCTCTTTAATAGTCCATTTAAAATAACTACCACCATTACACAAGCAGGTGGAGTTCTCAACTGGGTGCCACCATTGACTTTACAAGATAGCATGGTGTATTTCTGGCGCGTTTCTCCCGATTCAGTTGCTGGAGGATCGTATCGTTGGAAAGAAAGTTCATTCCAATACATTCCCGGAAAACGAGGTTGGGCGCAAGATCATTTCTTTCAATTTAAAAAAGACACCTACAACCAAATCAATTACTTACGCCCTGTGCGCTATTTCGATTTTGTAAGCAACGCGAAAGAAATTACCTGCTATGCGTATGGTTATCCTTGGGAAGTAAGTGAACTTTGGGCAACCTCGTATAAAATTGACGCTGAAGTTTGGGCTGATGCAGGATGTAGCTTGGATGGCGCTGTATACATTGCTGTTATTGATTCGGTTACACTACTCCCTTGGCTCTCTCCACAAAATTGCTGGGATGTTGGAAATCAGTTCGGACAGTTCAACAATACCTGTCAGTGTAAAAGTGGAAGCCGCATGGCAAATTTCGTGTTTCGTAACGAAGGTTCTGCAACCGAAATGGCAGCTATGCGCGATATGATTAACAGTGTTCCTAACGGACATTATATCTTAGCCTATACTTGGATTTACGGGAATTATCAAACTTGGGATGAAAGTGTAATTCAAGCATTCGAAGATTTAGGTGCTGATAGTGTTCGATATTTACCTAATGAATACCCTTATATTTTTCTTGCTAAGAAAGGACATCCCGAAACTGCCATTGAATTGATTGCTGATTCGGCCAATGCAAATCTGGTCTTGAGTGCACCGATGTATAATAGCTGGGTAAGTGGTGACTTTTCATCCACTTTGATTGGTCCTGGTTCTGGTTGGGATACCCTAAGTTGGAAGGCAAAACAGTTCGACAATCCTTTAGACAGCATCAGAATTCAAGTAAAAGGTATTCAATACAATGGAACAGAAGATGTCATTTTAGAAGCAACAACGGGTTCTGAAGGAAATCTGAATCTTTCTCCACTCATCGGGACAACTTCCTATTCTTACCTAAAGTTGAATGCCTTCATGCGTGATGATTCCTTGCGTACACCCGTTCAACTTGATCGTTGGCAAGTAACATTCGATCCTGTGCCAGAATGTGCGTTGAATCCTTTAGCTGGATTGTATATGAATAATGACACCATTCAGCAAGGTGATAGTCTTAAAATAGCGATTGCCATTCAGAATATCAGTGAATTGCCGATGGATAGCATGTTAGTTGCCTATTGGATTCAAGATGCCGATCGGAATATTTATCCGGTTAATTATACGCGTCAAAAACCACTAGCACCGGGTGAGATATTGTATGATACCGTTGCCGTTTCAACTTTATCGTATTCGGGATTGAATTCAATTTGGGTTGAAGCCAATCCAAACAACGATCAGCCAGAACAATTCCGTTTCAACAACATCGGATCTCTCAATTTCTTTATTGATTCAGATCACATCAATCCACTGATGGACGTGACATTTGATGCAGTACACATATTGAATGGAGATATCATTTCCCCAAAACCTGAAGTGATTATCCAATTAAAAGATGAAAATCCTTATTTAGCATTGAATGATACGAGTTCCTTTCAACTGTATTTGAGAAAACCATCTCAAAGTACGGCGAGTCCTATTTATTTTCATACAACGCCAGAACTCAGTTTTATTGCTGCTTCATTGCCATTGAATAAAGCAAAACTCGAATGGAGACCATTGTTTACAGAAGATGGAAAATACGATTTGATCGTTAAAGCCAAAGATCGTTCGAACAATGCCAGTGGATCGGTTCAGTATAGTATTTCTTTTGAGGTGATTAATAAATCAACTATCACAAACATTCTCAACTATCCGAATCCGTTTAGTACGAAAACTCACTTTGTTTTCACTTTAACCGGTTCTCAAATTCCGGATGAATTTAGGATTCAGATTATGACCATTACTGGAAAAGTGGTGAAAGATATTCGACGGGAAGAACTTGGTCCGATTCGAATTGGTCGAAATGTAACAGAATATGTGTGGGATGGGCGCGATGAATTTGGAGATCAACTTGCCAATGGAATTTATCTCTATCGGGTGATGACTTCCATCGATGGTCAACAAATCGAACGAAGAGAAACTGGAGCGGATACGTATTTTGAACGAGGATTTGGAAAAATGTACTTGATGCATTAAGATCAATAAATAATACATTGAAAAGGTTCAGTTAACAAGAAGTTAAACTGGACCTTTTTTTATGATTTTATTGAAACTAAAAACTCGCAAAACCTTACAAGTGTTTGTATTGTAAAGGAATTTGCAGATATTTGATTTCAAACAAGTTCAACCAAATGAGAAAAATTTATCTATCACTTTCGCTCCTCCTTGCAGGCATGGGGCTTTCAAACGCACAACGTGTTTGTGGAACAATGGGCCATCATGAAATGTTGCTCAACCAAGATCCAAACTATGCACAACGCATGGAACAAATCGAAGAGCATACACGTCAATTCATTCAACATGGTGGAGAGCGTGTAGTTGTTAATATTCCCGTGGTATTCCACGTTGTTTACAATACTTCGGCTCAAAATATCAGTGATGCTTTATTACAAGCTCAGCTCAATCAATTAAATCAAGATTTCCGTAAGCTAAACTCTGATGTATCATCTGTTCCAGCATTGTTTGCAGGTGTTGCTGCCGACATGGAAATTAACTTCTGTTTAGCTCAACAAACACCCACTGGTGCGGCTACATCAGGTATCATTCGTAAATCTACTACAACAACTTCTTTTTCTGATAATGACGCTGTTAAGTCTTCTTCAACAGGAGGAGACAATGCATGGGACGCTACCAAATACTTAAATCTTTGGGTATGTAACATGGGCGGTGGTATTTTAGGTTATGCACAATTTCCTGGTGGGCCAGCTGCTACTGATGGTGTTGTTCTTCAGTACAATACAGTTGGTAGTCGCGCTACTCCAGGTTCTGCAAGTCCATATAACCTTGGACGTACTGCAACTCACGAAATTGGTCACTGGCTAAATCTTCGCCATATCTGGGGTGATGCTAATTGCGGAAGTGACTTAGTAAGTGATACACCAACTCATACAACATCTAATTTTGGCTGCCCTTCATATCCTAAAACCAATACGTGTACTGGTGGTGGAACTGAAATGACAATGAACTACATGGATTACACAGATGATGCATGTATGTATATGTTCTCAGCTGGTCAAAAAGCACGCTCTCAAGCCCTATTCGCAACAGGTGGTGCACGTGTAGGTATTTTAACTTCCGTAGGATGCTCTGCTCCAAGTGGTGGAACAACGTGTAATGTACCAAGCGGACTTTCTTCAAGTTCAATTACTTCTAATGCAGCAACCGTGAGTTGGGCTGGAGCAACTGGAGCTACTTCGTATAGTTTACAGTACAAAACGGCTGCTGCTTTAACTTGGAATACTGTTGCAGTATCTTCAACGAGCTATGCTTTAAGTGGTTTAGTTGCATCTACAACCTATAATTTCCAAGTTGCTTCGGTATGTTCTGGTGGAACAAGCGCTTATTCTTCGGCTGCTTCATTTACAACTTCTGCTGTAAGCACAACCTGTAGCGATACTTGGGAATCAAATAATACAACCGCTACAGCCAAAACCATTACTGTAGCTACAAATATTCAAGCTACCATTGGTACCTCTACCGATAAAGACTATTTCAAATTCAGTAATACGACAGCTGCTAAAAACATCAAAGTTACTTTGACGAATTTACCTGGTGATTATGATTTGAAATTGTATAAAGGAACAAGCACTCTTCTTGGAACATCACAAAATGCTGGTACAACATCAGAATCATTAATCTACAATACAACTTCCGCTGCTGCTACTTATTATGCTTATGTATATGGTTACAACAGTGCATTTAGTGCAACAAGTTGCTATACGCTTCGTGCTGAAATAAGCTCTAGTACATTTGTACGTATGTCTGGTGAAACCGAATCGGACGAATCAATGATTATTGAAGGAGCCCTTTCAATCTATCCAAACCCAACTAATGGAACGTTGAATATTCGTCTTCAACCAGAAGCTGATTTAAACCAAACAGTAAGCGTTTACAATAGCTTGGGTCAATTGGTTGATTCGTATGAATTGAGCTTTACGAAAAACCAACCTGCTGTTGAGATTCGTATGAATGATCTTACTGATGGAATTTATTTCGTACGTGTATTCGATGGCAATACCGTTCAAACACGTAAAGTAATGCTTCGTAAATAAGCAAATTCAATAAAATTCAAAAGCGCGACATAGCACTATGTCGCGCTTTTTTTATGGAATAAACGAAACCATTTAAATTTCTATTTCATTCTATGGAACCGTTCAGCTTAAGAAAGAATTTGTTAAAGCAAAACCAATCAATCCAATCCTCTTTCCATACGGTTCCGAATTATTATTCAATTCAAATTCCTTAGAATGAGCCAATGTAAAAGAAACCTTTATATCATATAAAACAATAAATAGAAAGTTTATGAAGCCATTTTATATTGACATAATTGATTCAAGTAATATGTCAACGAATAGATACTAAATATCCAATAAACACATGCTTTTTCTATTTCTACTCAGGTTCGATTTAAACTGAATGTCATTGAAATTTGAATGTTTAATCCATCCTGAAATAGATCATAGACGTTTAAAATCAGGCATTAGTACAAATAAAAAAGGCCCGAACCAATGTTCGAGCCTCGTAAAAGTTGATTGTTTAATTTAAAACTTAACAGCTCTTAGCGTTATATCCGTTTGATTTCCAGCAAGTCGAACAACATACATTCCTGGAGCGGCCGATTGAAGATCGCTTAGTTGAATAGTATTATCTCCCACATTAAGACTTGTTTGCTTTTGAGAAACAATACGTCCTGAAAGATCGAGTAGTTGAATAACAACGTGCTCTTGTGATCCAGCAGATACATTCATGCGAACAACATCCTGAAAAGGATTAGGATAAAGTGATATGCTTGTTGTTGAAGTAGAAGCAATGGCGTTAGGAAAGTCAGAATAAATGGCAAATACTCCATTCAATGAAGTGAAATTAGCCGTTGAAAAAGATTCACCAATATTCACATTGGTGCCATCAACCCAATTAGTACCGCTGCTCTGAGCAATAACACGATTGGCAACCGTAGCCCAATCAGAAGGTTCAACAGCACCTGTATAGTCAAAACGAACCGATGCTGCAGTAACAGAACCACTTGCATGAATCTCCCATTCTAAACGGATATGACTATTTACTTGACTTGATAAATCAGGATTAAAAGAAATTGGATTTCCTGCAGAACGAACACGACCAGCTACACTTGCTGTATTGGATGGAGTTATAGCCGAAATACTAATTGGTGCGTAAAGATCTTCAGTCCCAACAGGAATGATCGTAGCACCAGATACATTAACTGGAACTGAAAGTAATCCTGCTCCTACCGTTTTTACATAACTATTTCCATTTCCAGGAAAAACAAGAGCTCCGGGAAGGATTGAAACGTTCGAAGTACTTAAAACAAGATATCCTCCTTCGGGGCGATTTAATTGTAAAGAACCAGAAATTTGAACATCGCCTGTTGAATACACATGGATGTCAGCTCCCGCTAGTACAATATCACGAACTGTTGAAGCACCTAAAAACGTGAGTTGAAATGTTTTTGTAAGGGTAACAGTTTCATCATAATTTCCTGATCCAACATAAACAGTCCCATTTGAACTTACCATATTAACACCATCCGAAATACTTGAACCAGGATTTACTGTTATTGTTTGTGCAGAAAATGCCGATGGAGCTGGTTTTGGTGCTACCAATTGAGCACCTCCACTAAAAGTAAACGAGCTGAAATAAGCAGTTGTAGCGCCAGTTTTTAAAAGAACGACACTTTTATCAATAATTACATCTTCGGTATAGAAACCAGATTCAACACTCACGATGTCTCCGTCTGTTGCTAACGACAAGGCACCATTTTGCCCCGACAAGCTCAACTTCGGTCCAGAGGAACCCGAAACTGTTGCAGAAAGACCGTCATTACTGTCGTTGCCTGTTGTGGCATTCACATAAATTATTGATTGTGCTGAAGCAAAAACTGCTGTCAACATGAATACAAGAGTAAAAAGTTTCTTCATAGATCGATGCTTGTATAGCTGAAACAAATGTAATTGAATAATTGAATTGTTTAAATCCTGTCTGCTTGCTTGTATATAAAAAAAGAGGGGCCGGAAAACCGACCCCTCTTTCAGGATTTAATTGAAGCTAAACTTATTTCGCGATAGTCAAGCGACCAACACTACGGAAGTTTTTGCTGTCAATAGAAACTTCATAAACTCCATTAGCTAAACCATTGATATCAAGTTCAACGATAGCACCAGAACGAAGGTTAGTCAAGTTGTGTTTGTTAACTAAACGTCCAGCAGCATCAGTAATACTGATTGTAGCTTGAGCATCTTTCAAGTCAACATTTAACAACAATTTAGCAGCTTCGTTAGCAGGGTTAGGATAGATAGAGAATCCTTTGCTGTTGCCAACATTTGCAATTCCAGTTGTATTGTCTGTTACAGATACTACAGAAGTTGCAGTTGAAGAACAACCACCGCTCAATGCAGTAAGAGTTACAGTGTAAATACCTGGTTGCATGTAAGCATGAACTGGTGTAGCAGAAGTAGTTTCAATTGTACCATCTCCAAAGTTCCAGATGAATTCAGTTGCACCAGGAGCTGTTGCAGCAAATTCAATAATTGCATCAGCAAGTTGAACTGTGTTAGATGATGCGATAAAGCTTGCTGGAGAAAGAACTCCTGAAACTCCGATGTTAGAAGAAAGACTAAATACGCTTCCATCAACATAAGACATATCAACTGTGTAAGAACCTGAACTTAGGTTTTGGAAGATATGCTCACCTACAAACTGACCAGAATTCGATACCGTTTCACCATTGTTGTTTTTCAACACTGCAGTCATAGGGTAAGCCATGTTGCTGTTGCTAACAATCAATTTACCGTTTGTTTCGCCAACACAAGTTGAACTTGACGCCATGTTTACTGGAGCCATGAAGTGTAGACGGAAACGAACACCTTGGAATGAAGGATCGGTAGTGAACGTGTAGTTCGGATTGCTGTTTAAGCCTTGGAATGTTCCAGTAGCACGGTCTTCTAAGAACACGCGTGTTGATGGATCAAAGTCAACATACTCAGTCATCGAAATTGTGTATTCACCATTAGTAGTCATTGAAGTACCTAGGTCAACAATACGAGTAGCCTGAAGTGGGCTGAACATTTGAATTACTAGATCTTGATTATCCAATTTAGAATAGATATCGAATCCAGTAGTTCCAGGCATACGTGGAGAATCTTCACCACCTACAAACTGATCAGAAGATGTTTCAGAGAAAGCAACTACAGTGTTTACTGCTGTTCCAACTGAATTTTTCAAGTCCAAACGAACCAAAGAAATGTTAGAAGTAACATCAAAGAACTGTGTGCTATTTACAGGGTATGTAGGAACACGGTCTTCACAACTGAATGTGATATCGTTTGTGTTCTGAACATCTGTCATGAAAGCTTGACAAGCACCTAATTCAAGGGCTGCAACACTATATCCAGAAGGAGGAGTTCCACCAGCTGCAAGGTTAGAGCTATTGATTACTACATAATCACCTGTTGAGAAAGGAATGTTTCCAGATTGATTCCATAAGTAGATAGAACCAAGTGTACCTGAATTTGTTCCGCGAGCTCTTAACTCATTAATCTTCAATGAAGATGGGAATGGGTTACCAATTAAGTTGAAGTTATTTGCTCCAGTAATTGTTGGAGTATAATCGAAACTTACTTGGTTAGGTAGACCATTGAATACCACATTACCATTACCAGCATACGTTTGAATGTAACCACGACCAATTTGCATTGCAGTTGATGGTGATAGTGCAGTACCCCAACCTAATTGTACGTTAGCACCAGCTCCAGGAGCAGTGTTGTTGTAAGTGTAAAGGTTACTTCCGTATGAAGTAGCAAGACACGTTGTATTTCCGTTTGATATTGGAGAAGACCAATAGTCATACATACCATACACAGAACCGCTACGACGATAAATGATAGAACCATTTACAGTACCACCGTAATTGTAAGAAGGGTTTGTTGTTTTAACACCACCTGACAACAATACTGAATTGTTGATGAATGATAATTTACCATTCGAATTCAATTGAGCATTGGTTTTAACACCTAAAGCACCTTCAATAATGATTTGATATGAAGTAGAAGGAGTGTTGATGTTGTGAATGTTATACAATGGATTCACATTCGTATTCACGAATTCAAGAACCCCTGTACCAGCAACATGTGGATTAGCCAAGATGAATGGATTTCCTTGAGCTGAAACGAAACCACCGCGTTGTAAAGAAGAGTTGATTCTCAATTTCGCAGCTGGATCAATTGTAATTCTAGCTGCATTCGCTGTAAGCGTATTGTAGTAGAAATTGATACCGTGTACGTCTTGAGTTCCAATTACATAAGGGTAGTTGTTTGTAGCAGACTGGGGAATGATAATCGATTTGCTGATTGAAGGTAGGATACCTGTTGTAGTTAAATCTCCACCATACCAGTTAGAAGGATTTAAGAACACATAATCTCCAGCATTACCTGACCAGTAAAGACCGCTCATTACTAACAGTTTGAAGAAACCTACTGGAGGAGCAATGTTCGCTTGACGACTACCTACACGAATGAATACATTGCTACCTGGAGTAAGACCAGAAGCAGAAACATATGTATGACCATCAACACCATTGAACGCATCACAACCTAATTGAGTCAATGTACCAGTACAAGTACCATCACTTGAAGAGTAAATGGCAACTACAGTACTATCCAAATCGAATGTTGTAACAGCATTATTTGCATCGAACGTATAAACATGGATATCTCCTGAAGCAGGAATCACTGATTTATACCAAACATCTGATTTTAATAGAGTACACAAACCAGCCAAACTACCTGTGATAGGAGCTCCAAGGTTTGTTCTGTTAACAACAGAAGCTAAGCTCGCAGGAGGCGCATCCAATACAGTTACAGAAGCTGCATTACAAATTTGGTCAGTTACAACTGAACAAACGTTAACTGGCAATGTAAGTGCGTTACTTTGACAACCTGTACCAGGGTTTGTTACTTTAACTGAATACACACTGTTGTTGAAAGGAGCTGCATAAACAGTACTTACAGGAGTGTTGGCAACGTATGCTGATGAAGCAGCAACATCATTGAACAAACCACCAGCAGGAGAGAAAGAGAACTGTGGAGTAGAGATTGTCTCGTTCACTTGAACGTTATCAACGGCTACCCAATATCCCCACTCAGAATAATAAGAGAAACGTATACGGAAGTTAGAAACACCACCAGCATAAGCTGCAGGAGGAATTGTAACAGTCATCGTTTGGAAATCTCCCAAAGTAGTAGGAACATCTGTTGCATCAGATAAAACGCTGGCTGCAATTGGTGTCCAAGTTAAATTGTCTGTTGAATACAATACTTGGAATACATCTGCAGGATAAGCGTTGTATGATACATCATACGTTAACACAACTGAAGTAGCAGCAGAACTAATGCTGATTGAAGCGTTTGGAGAAGTTAAGGTAGCTGTAGCTCCAGAACTGCTTGCTCCTTGAGCATCACCGATTGCTACTGCAAATGAACCTGTAGAATTAAACGTTTGAGGATAACCTGGATAGGTATATGCCGGAGGTGCAGACGGGAATGTCCAACGAGATAATGCACCAAGAACTTCAGCAGGAACAACTTGTGTGAACGCTGTTTGCCATCCAAGACCAGCACCGAATGCGAAGTCGTCGAAGAACAAGGTCGTTACCAATGGAGTTGCAGTTGCATTGATCTGTACCGGAGTAAACGTACCGTTTGTATTTGGACAGAACGTAATTGGACTTCCTGAAGGAATTGAAGTAACACTTGTTGGTGTAGCCGGTTTAGGATTTACACGTACAGTTATCGTTTTAGAGTTAGTACAACCCAACGAAGTAACACCATTCACTGTATACGAGGTAGTTGTAATAGGAGAAACACTAACACTGCTTCCTACAACCGGACCAGGAGTCCAAGTATAAACATACGTTAAGTTGGTACTGCTCACTTGAAGTGTAGTAGCATCACCTTCGCAAATTGAAACAGAAGTTGTTGGTGTAGTAGAAATACTAGGAGCAGCAGTTACTGTAGCAGTAACCAATGAACGAACACTTGAACAGCTTTTTTCAATTTGCCAGTTGTATAAGTTATACCAGTAAGAAGTACTACCTACCCAGTTGTCGGTAAATGTTACATTGTTTGATGGAGTACCATAGTAACCAGCTGCACCAGCTGAATTTCTCAAACAAACCGGTCCAGTTACGTATACCAATTGCCAATCAGTTCCAACTGGAACATCAAAATTCAATGGAACAGTTAAAGGAGTTCCTACAAAACTTCCTGTTGAGTTAGCGTCACCAGCAGTAATAACTTGAGAATACGATAATACCGTATTACCTAAGTTATCTTGAAGTTCGATTTGTGCTGTACCAGCAGCTGTCGGAAACAAATCAATAGAAAGGATTTTAACCGGAGCAGATGTAGTAAACACTTGGTAAACACCATTGAAACTCGTTCCGAAAGAACCAATTGCCGGGCTAACTGCACCTGAAGTTCCAGAACCTAGGATAGTGAATGCTTCAACATAATAATTCGTTGAACTTGGGCCTGGCAATGTAGCTGTAGCATAAGCAACTCCTGAAGTTCTAGTTGCCAATAATGTACCTCCAGTAGAAGCATCATAATAGCGAAGATCTGAACCGGCAGAAGATGTAGCATTTAGGTTCACAGAACCAATACCGCAACGAGTACCATTGGTTACACCCAAAACTTGAGGATTGTATGCAGTGATTGCAATAGTAGAAGATGTAACTTGAGTAGTTCCGTTACATTTTACTTCTACATCGTAGTTACCAGAGAGTGTAACAGGTAAAGAAACAGAAGCAGAAGTTTGAGGAACTCCAAATGCAACTCCATTTCTTCTCCACTGATATGTAATACCTAAACCAACTGGCATTGGTACAGTAATACCAAAGTTAACTGATGAACCAGCACAAACCGAAGTTGGTGAAGCAGTTGCAGCAGTAGCAGGGAAAGGCAATAATGTAGAGCAGTTTGGTGGAGGAAGAATGGTTACAATGTAATCTTCAGTTTCACCATATCCACTTGAACTAGCGCCACATGCTTGGTTGCTAGACAATTGGCTATCGTTACCACCACGAACGCGCATACGAAGGTTTCCTGTAGAACCAGCAATTGGAACTACGATACTAATTGTTGAAGTACCGCCACCACCTGGTGAAGTTGTAGAACCAAAGAATTCTGTTGTTGCAAATACTCCATCATTATTAAAGTCAATCCATACACCTAAATACTGATTTCCATCAGATCCAAATGTAGCAGATAGATTATACGTAGAACCTTGAAACAAATCCGGTTTATTAACTGCGCTGAAGTAGGTGTAATATGGACTCGCTGAACAACCTGAAGAATTTGACAAGTTGATTGAAGCACCATTCATAGACACGTTAGTGATTTCATCACCTGAGCTACAACCTGAAGAATACGTAGGAGTACAATAATCGATATAACGATTACCAGCAGGATCCACATCAGCAGAAGGTTGAGAACCTGTAGCAGTTGCACCACCAGCAGCTGTAAATGACATATCGCCAGCTACAATTTTAGCATCTACCAAGTTTCCGATAACAGCACCCGCAGATGTATTTACACGTAACCATAGGTAACTAGTTGCACCAACACTTACACTTAAACCAGTGAAGTTAACTACACCAGCAGCTATTGTTTGGCTTGTACCAATTTGAGCAGTAGGTGCAGCACTTGTACCTGTCCAAAGAGAAACTCCCAATGCCGCGATATCAGCAGAGCTAACACCAGTGTATGTGAATTTAGCTTGAGTTAAGGTAATTGTACCAAGTGATCCAGTTGTAGAAAGATCAACACGTAACAAATTGTTGTTAGTTGAAGAAGCTCCCATACCACCTGTTTGTTGAACAGAAGTAATAGCATTTAATGAACGAGGTGTTGGAGATGCTATAGTTACACTATAATCAACAACAGTTCCGTAGTTAATTGGATTCAAGCATACGTCTGTTTGAACGAACGTTGTATTATAACGGTTCATTACACGCATACGACAACCAGGCCCAGTAAAAGCAAGAGGATCTATTGTTACACCTAGCGTACCTGATGAACTAGCAGCAGTTGTTCCTGCAGTACCAAAAAACTCACCTGCATCTAAGAAGTCACCATCGCGGTTAAAATCGAACCAGATACCAACACCTTGAGCACCACCTGAACCTGTTGTAAAGTTAGCCGTGTAAGCATTTCCTTGTTGCAAAGTAGTAGTAGCTGCATTTAACGCATAATTATTAGGTAAAGCACCTGGACAATTTGGCGTAGTACTAATTGTATTCAAGCTGAATGCTGTTAAATAATCTAAACTAGAACAAGCATTAGTAAATACTGGTAAGCAATAATCGATTAACACATTACCTGCATCAGAAATAGTTCCAGCTGTAAGCGAATTTGTTGCACCACCAGCTAACGTAAATGTTAAGTTGGTTTTGTCAAGAGTTAAGTCGAGCGTATTTCCAATAATTGCAGTACCTGAAACATTGAAACGTACCCAGAAATAATTTGAACCGGAAGCTATGTTTGTAGTTAATCCAGTAAAAGAAATCTGACCTGCAACAACACTTACCGCACCACCTATTTGAGCAACAGGAGCACCAAAAGTACCAGTCCACAAAGTAGCTGAAGTAATTTCCGATGGAGCTGCAGTACCTGTAAAGTTGAAAATACAATCTGTAAGGGTTATCGTTCCAGTAGATCCAACAGATTGGATATTCATACGAGTTTGGTTCACGTTAGTAGCACCAACATTTGTTGTAGCAGAAATAGCAGCAACTCCGGTTTGGTTTATACTAACAGCAGCAACATCTAAAGGACCCGTTTGACCAAAAGCAATACGATCAGGGAAGGTGGAAGCAGCTAAAACTGGAGGAGGGTTTGCTAAGAATGCACCAAGTGGAACTGAACCAGCATTAAAAGTTGATCCTGAGCCTAAAATAGAGAAATCAGTTGCAGGCGATTGGATACCCACAAGTGTATTTCCAGAAACCATGGCTGCATCGTGCCCTTGAACACTATAGGAAACAAAGTTAGCAGATCCACTAGCGATACTAGTAACCCATTCTCTGTTCGGATTAAGAGAAACAATTCCAATAAATGTATTTGGAAGACCTACTGAGTTGTTTGTTTCTGCTTGAATTGAAACTGGACCACCTGCATTTGTTGTAGCATTAAAAATTGCTAACCAATTAGAGGCTGTTTTACCAACTGGCAACCAAGCAGTAAAGTTGGTTGAGCTTGCTGGTATAACACGAATCATTGGTCCTGAAACATAACCAGCAGTTGTAGCGCCAGTAAAGGTATTTCCAGATGTTGTTGACTTATGAGTTAAAATATTGGTCAACGTTGTATTTACTTTACCTGCATTTAATGTAATTGAACCAGTTACAGATAAAGGAACGTTTAAAGTAACACCTGTAGCATTTGAATTTTGAACAATTAAATTGGCCAAATTACCTGTTGGAGATGCCGTGAGGTTTTGAATAGTACCTGATCCACCAATAGTTTGTGCTCCTGTTGCATTAGAAAATACTAAACTAGATACATCCAAGAAACCTGCAGTTATGAATCCCAAGGTTCCAGATGTAGTCAAAGTTCCATTAACTAAAATACTTCCCGCAACATAGGGAGAAGCAATGCGGCTATCACCTCCAGTGTTGATTGTGAAATCACCTAAAATGGGTTGTTGGTAAGTGCTTGTTACAAAACGATTTGTTCCTGTTGGACCATTAACAATAACATTTCCAAACACCATACCTGTTGTAGAAGACCATGTGTTAACATTCCAAGCAGTAGCACTTGCGGCAGTACTTGATGTACCATCACCGAAACGGATTGTATGACCTGATGTTACATTCACATTTCCATTAAGACTACCACTTAAAGTAATTGTATTAACTGCATTTGCAGGTGGATCAATAAATGTTAAAGTTCCTCCTGTAAGATTTACAGAAGTTAATGAAGACACATTCAGATTAAACAATACTGAACTCGTAGAATTTGCTGTAACGTTATTTGCATTACCATCTACATTAAAGTTACCACCTGATTGATTTAAAATCATTCCAGAAGTGGTAGCTAAATTTCCTGCAAGATTAATAGTTCCACTTGATAAGTTTAACGTAGAACCATTTCCAAGATTTAATGTCCGGTTACAAAATGAATTGTCTTGAGGTCCAATGTTAATAGTACCTCCGCTTACATTCAATACACCTCCTGCTCCTAGTGAGATTCCTGTTCCTGAAGCTCCAGTAACTGTTAATGTATTACCAGAAACTACTAAAGTACCATTCACAGCTACAGTAAGAGCAGCTGCGGCTGCAGCGTTTACAGTAACAGTAGTTCCTGAAGTAATTAATGGATTATCAGAAGATGTTGGAACCGAACCTGTTGACCAAGTAGAACCAACATTCCAAGCAGCGCTAGCCACCGAATATAATCCGATATCGGCAGTATTGATACCCAAATACTGAGAACCAGAAAATGGAGTACTAGCTGCACCCGTAAATGTTCTACATCCAAAAGGAATTGCAGAAGTACCAGTTGCCGCCAAATGAGTTCCTGCTGCAGCGCCTACTTGCATAATGCGAGGAGCTGTTGAAGGAGCCGCAGCTGTTACAATTAAACCATCGCCACAGAGTGCCATGTGGATATTTCCTGTTGCTGTGTATCCGCCACCAGAGGCAAATAACCATAAAGAGTTAGTTCGTTGGCTTAATACATAAGCCCCATCTGTATAACCATCAGCAGTTAATCCAGCCGTATTGGTATGAGTACATTCTACCCAACCAGCAACGTTTGTAGATCCTGTTGTGTTTCTGTTTAAACGAACCATCCTAGAGGATGTACCGCTTACCATAGGGAAGAAGTTGGCTGTTGCAGAAGCTGCCGTAGTAATTGTAGTTGTTGTTACCCAACGACGAAATGTAGTTCCAGAAGCAAATCCACCAGAAGTCCAAGAAAGAGTTCCTGCAGAAGCAGTAGAAATACCTTGAATGAAGGTATTTGTAGAATTAATTAAACCTTGTGTAAACGTTAAAGTTCCAGAAACAGTACCTGTACTAGTACCACTCAAAACCGAATTGGCATTTAAAAAAGTAACACCACCCGTACTATTATTATTAACTGTTAATCCTGCAAAGTTCGCAGTTGGTGAAGCAGCTAAGTTACGGAATGAACCAGAACCAGTAATAGATTGAGCTACAGTAGCTGGAGCCAAAGTTCCAGTTCCAGAACTGTTTGCAAAGGCAAATGTACCTGTAGTTGTTAATGTTCCATTGACAACCGTATTACCAGCAACTGAAAGTACACCAGTATTTCGGTAATCACCAGCTGTGATAGTTAGATCTTTTTGTACACCAACATATTGAGTAGTATATTGTTGTGTAACCAAAGTACGGTTACCAGAACCAGCAATATTGATAATTAAATTACCATATAATACGCGAGTTGAACCTACATATGTTTCTTGAACAAAACCACCTGTATTGGCAGTTGCATCGGTAGAAACACCATCACCCAATTGGAAGGTGTGATTCACACCAAGAGCCATACTTACAGAACCTAAATATGCAAATGCTCTTCCTAATGAATTACTATTCACTACGTGGGGGTCAACAATGATGATTGATCCACCAGTAAGGTTTAGGTTAGTTGCAACTGAAGCAGTAAAACCAACAATGTTAGTTCCGGAAGCTACTGAAGTAGCAACGTTTCCATTGTCATTACCATCTACCTTTAATGTTCCAGCAGATTGGTCAAAACGACCACCTGAAGCAAGAGTAAAGGCACCATTTACGATTACCGTTCCACCTGTAAGGTTGAAACGACCACCTGAGTTAATAGTAAAAGCAGAGTTGAACTGTGCTGCAATAGCAACAGTAAGGGTATTCGCTCCAACATTTAGTGTTCCAGCATTGATTACCAATGAACGAACAGAAGCGCTTCCCGATAAAGTCATTACAGAACTATTCTGAATAACGAAATCGTCAGCATTGGAGATTGAACCTGGGTTGGTACCAGATAAACCATTTGTTGCAGTTACCCAACTTGCGACATTGTTAAAGTCTGTTGCAGAGGGGACCGAGTAATACGTGGTGGCTTGGAGCCAGCCGACCATCAAGAGAAAGATCCCCGTCAGGAGAAAACTTTTTCTTTGCCGGCGAAACAAATGTGTAGTTGTTTGCATGGTTTTGTGTTTAGTGGTTGTTTTTAAAAAGGTGGTTGTTGAGTATATATAGAGACTAAACTAGGATGTTTAGGATTTGCTTTTTTTAACGGCTTTCCCCGGTCTTAATTCTGGAGCAAAGGCGTTACAGAGTGCTAGAGCGTCGGAGAAAAATTCAGGTCCCACTTGTTTGGCTTTCATAATATCTGTTGCTCTGCTTGGGCGAGCAAACAACCAACGGTTAAACAAGGACATATATGCCAACATCGCATTGGGAGAATCGGCAGGGAGAGCATCGCGGGTTATGTTTTTAGATGAAGGAACATCTAATTCCTCATCCATAATACATACATTTCCCATCAATACTTGTTGTTTAATAAACGATTGATGGTTTTCAACAAAGGTTGAATTTAGAAAACAATAATTCCAATCAGCAAATAGGATATTTTGTTTGTTTTCAATATCAGTTAAGCCCAACAAATCAGATTGAATATTAAAAAATTGATTTTTAAATGATTCAATTGAATATTTTGAGTTAATCTGATGAATTCTTTCCAATATAGAATTCCACTCTTCATGTGTGTAATCTATATAATTCCCATCACTTGTTATTTGGATTGGAATAGGTAAAACAAGAGAAGATAAAATTGGGTCTTTTAAAGAATTAGAAAAAGCTGAATTTGAAAAAACAGAATACAAATCGATGCTACTATCTAATTGAAAAGTTTTAAAGCCATATTTAGTTGTTTTGCTTGAAGCTCCATCCCCACTTTCAGATTTATCTGCATTAGAAATTGGTACTTGTGCAGAAAGAATAGAGCAAGAAAACAACATTGCCCCCATAAATAGAATTGCCAATTGAAAACGCATGAAAGCTGCGCTGGCAGTGGAAAGTTTAGAAAAAATTACGCGTGAGTACATAAAAATCATCTCGTTCAACACTTTTCGGTAACTCCAAATATACAAAAAGATAAAATCAAACATGCAAGAAATAACTTTATTTTTTATCGGTAAACGTATATAAGTTGTATTGCATTTTCTTACTTGATGCCTGATGATTGTCTATAATCGGCATGTTTAAACAAAAGTTAAAATTAAATGTGGTTGCACTTGGATTTTAACAAGCATTATTTGGGAAGTAAGAAAATAAGGGTTCGGTGATATTTTAGAATCCCATCCACGAATATGAATCAGATTGCAGCCCCCTTGAGTGAATTGGTTACTTTTATAGCAAATCCAAATTCAAGATACTATCAGGCAAAACATACATATATATATGTACCGTTCATTTCGAAATCATTTTTACTCATTCCTCCTGATATTGCTGGCTTGCACCGCATGTTCTCAGAAATTAAACGCACAATTTGTACTCTATACCGATACCATTTTCCAAGCCTGCGATAGCATTCCATTCGTAATGGGATTGAACGAAGAACCTGGATACCAGTATTCTTGGAGTCCACAATTACATCTTCAATCACCCGATAGTTCAAAAACCAGCGCTCTGCTCGAAAACAATACATCAAACAATACGGTTTATCTCGTATACACTCAAACCATCTCCGATTCACAAGGTACAGTTGTTCATATTCGTACCTACGAGATTTATGTAAGCAAAATCACAGAGATTCAAATTCAATTGGGTAATTACCCTTTATGTAAAGGAGATACGTTTATACTATCTCGACCACCCGGTTTAACAGGTAATTTAGAAATTCGGCCCACTGCTACTTCCTTTGGTGGAGTAAATGATGATCTTATTTATTTTTGGCCATCGGATACTACTCAGTACGAAATTATCTCGATTGATTCCTTGTACTGTGGACGCGTGACCTTCTTTATGGAGATCGATGTGAAAGATTTTACTCCTGCTACACTTAGTGCTAGTCAAACTTTTTTCTGCGAAGGAGGAGCCGACGACACAACGCAAATTGTTGCCATTCCACCTGGAGGTTCTTTTGGAGGACTTGGAGTGAATCAAGCCGGGATATTCAATGCTTCCATTGCTGGTTCGGGTGAACATTCAATTATTTATTTCAGTTTTGAAAACGGCTGTGTTTCTTCCGATACACTGATTATCGAAGTGGCAACAGAGAATTCGGTAACAATAGATGGATTAACGAATCTTTGTGCGACCGATACCATCCTTGAATTAAGTTATGGACATCCTTCGGGTGGAACCTATTTAATAGATGGGGAGCCCAAAACGGGAAGTTTTAATCCGTCCGTACTAGGATCGGGCTCACATACCTTAACCTATTCGTATATATGGGAAGGCAATTGTACGTTTACCAAGGAGCAGGTTTTTTTCATCATTCCCATTCCACCGAAACCTATACTTGAAGCACCCGATGGTCTGCTTGCCTGTGAAGGAGATTCACTCACATTAAGAACAACACTGTTCCCCACCTATTTCTGGAGTACAGGACAAGTTTCTCCTGAAATTGAGGTCAAAACTAGTGGACACTACTCCGTTTTTTTTCGAAGTAATATAGGCTGCTATTCCTATTCCGACACGCTCAATGTGGTGATTTCGCCTGCCTTCACAATGGACTTAACTTCTCCCCTATTTGATAATGGCTTTGCGATTAGTCAATACGGAGCAACAGATGGTAGTATTGAAATTCAAGTACAAGGTGGATTGAGTCCCTTTCAGATTGATGTTAGTCCGAATGTTGGAACGGTTGATCAGTGGACTATTAGTGATTTAAATGCAGGATTTTACACGATAACACTAAGCGATCAAGTTGGTTGTACCTCATTTGACACCTTGAGTTTGTTTCAACCCGATTTTGTACCGGAACCCATTGATTCCAGCTTACGAATTCCAAATGCCTTTACTCCAAATGGTGATGGGCATAACGACTTTTTCGTGATTCAAGGCTTGATTCCGAAATATGCGAAGAATACGTTCCGCGTATGGAATATTAGTCGACAGTTGGTTTATAGCACAAGTGATTATACCAATACTTGGGATGGCAAAGACAACCAAGGAGTTAAACTTCCGGCAGGTACTTATTTCGCTGTATTTACAAGTGAGAGCTTAACTGGAGTTGCTAAAACTTATATTGATATTCGATATGAGTAGAAGGAGCGATTCATTTTCGCATGATTGCTATGAGTGAAATGCCGAATCCTTCACACTGGGTTGAATTGTATGGGGATGATTTATTTTCATACGCTCGTTGGAAAGTAGCAGATGAAGAAAGTGCGCAAGACTTAGTACAAGAAACGTTTTTGTCGGCATTGAAATCTCTTTCAACATTCCGAGGCGAATCGCAGGAAAAGACATGGCTATTCTCTATTTTGAAGCATAAGATCAGCGATCATTATCGAAAACTCTATGCACGTGCACCACATGAGTCGTTAGAGAAAGGTGAAGAAAAAATTCAAAACTGGTTTTCAGAAGATGGCCATTGGAAGGCAGAACGTAAACCACATGTCTGGAAATCGGATGAAAAAGACGTATTGGAAAGTAAAGAGTTTTACACCATTTTAAGTAGCTGTCGCGATAAACTTAACAAACAACAACAGGTCATTTTTGCCTTAAAGTATTTAGAAGATCGCGATGCAGATGAAATCTGTAAGGAACTTTCAATATCCACGTCCAATTACTGGGTGATAATCCACCGAGCGCGTCTGCAGCTTCGCGAGTGCTTAGAAATTAACTGGTTGAGATAATATATGGCTCGATTAAACATCAAGTGTAAAGAAGCCACAGCCTTGGTTTTGAAAAAGGAGAGTAGTTCTCTTCCTCTTCAAGATCGATTCCGCTTATGGATGCATTTGATCATTTGTTCCTGGTGCCGTTTGTTTGTGAAACAAAATCGAATGCTTCACACAGCCATGAGCCAAGAAGGGCCGCATGTGAAGCTAGATCCTGAATTCAAGAAAAAGATAGAGGAAAGCCTGGGGCGGGGGGGCTCGGACTTACCCTCGGACTGAAGTCCGGGGTTGCTGGGGGGGGGAGAGCTGAATTTTAGATGCGGTGATGGGCAGCCTCGGACTTCAGTCCGGGGGTTTTTGACGAAATTGATAGAGCTGTATTATAAATAGCATCTGCATCGTAGCCGCATTCAGCCCAGAGTTCGGGTTGTGTGCCATGTTCCACAATGCTATCGGGAATTCCAAGTCGTTTTACGCGGGCAGAATATCCATGATCAGCCATAAATTCTAAAACGGCAGATCCGAAACCACCTTGAACGCAGCCATCCTCAACAGTAATGATGTATTTGTAGTGTTTGAAGATAGTATGAAGCAATTCTTCGTCGATGGGTTTTACGAAACGCATATCGTATAAGCCAACGTCAAGGCCATTTTCAACCAAACGATCAACCGCTACAGAAGCCATATTTCCCATGTGGCCAATGCTTAAAATAGCAAGGTCTTTTCCTGTACGCAACGTTCTTCCTTTCCCAATTTCGAGAAGTTGAAGTGGTTTTTTCCAGTCTATCATCACTCCGTTTCCGCGTGGATAACGAATACTGAATGGTGCTGGCGTTTTGTAAGCGGTGAACATGAGATTCCGAAGCTCTTCTTCATTCATAGGAGCAGAAACAATCATGTTGGGTATGCAGCGCATGTAGGCAATGTCATATGCACCATGATGCGTAGGTCCATCGGCACCCGCCAATCCACCGCGATCGAGGCAAAATACAACATGCAAATTTTGAATGGCTACATCGTGAATCACTTGATCATACGCACGTTGCATGAATGAACTGTAAATATTACAGAAGGGAATCATACCTTGTGTAGCCAAACCTGCAGAAAAAGTAACGGCATGTTGCTCACAAATCCCCACATCGAAAGCACGATCGGGAATTTCCTTCATCATAATATTAAGCGAACAACCCGAAGGCATTGCAGGTGTAATTCCAACAACTCGCGCATCTTCTTTTGCTATCTCAACTAAAGTATGACCGAAAACATCTTGGTACTTAGGCGGTTCTGGTCCTTTTTTGGGTGCTTTAATTATTTCACCCGTGTCTTTATTGAATAATCCCGGAGCATGCCATAATGTTTGGTCTTCCTCAGCAAGCTTGTATCCTTTGCCTTTCACCGTAAGCACGTGCAGAAGTTTAGGTCCGGGAATGTCTTTGAGGTCATTCATCACCTGAACCAAACGATTCACGTCATGTCCATCAACCGGTCCGAAATAGCGGAAATTCAATGATTCGAAAAGGTTGCTTTGCTGAAGAACAGCACTCTTGATTGCATTTTCTACCTTTTGAACGATGGCTTGAGCATTCGGTCCAAACTTGGAGATTTTCCCAAGCAGATTCCACACTTCATCTTTCACACGGTTGTAAGTGTGTGAAGTGGTAATATCCGTAAGATATTCTTTCAATGCACCAACATTGGGATCGATCGACATACAGTTGTCGTTCAAAATCACCAACATATTATTATTAGAAGCACCCGCATTGTTCAAGGCTTCGAATGCCATTCCACCTGTAAGCGCCCCATCTCCAATAACAGCAATGTGTTGACGTTTGGTATCCCCTTTCAAATGTGAAGCGATAGCCATTCCGAGTGTCGCCGAAATAGATGTTGAACTGTGCCCAACTCCAAAAGTATCGTATTCGCTTTCTTTCCGTTTAGGGAAACCGCTAATTCCTCCGTAGATCCGATTTGTATGAAATATTTCTCTACGACCAGTCAGCATTTTATGCCCATAGGCCTGATGTCCAACATCCCAAACGAGTTGATCGTCGGGAGTATTGAATGCATAATGCAAAGCAACTGAAAGTTCAACTGTTCCTAGGCTAGCGCCAAAGTGCCCTCCTTTTACAGATACAATATCGATGATGTATTGACGTAACTCATTGCAGATTTGCACGAGATCGTCTTCTTTGAATCGTCTTAGATCGGCAGGAGAGTCGATCTGAGCAAGCAATTCACCTGGAATAATGTTCATAGGCCTGGTTGACGGCGAGATAGGTTTCAAAGGTAGTGTATCTGTTGGAAAATATGTTCTGATAAACAGAGAATGGGTGGAAATGTTGTGGGGGAAGGGGATTTTGGAGCCTCGGACTGAAGTCGGGGGGGATGGGGGGAAGGGAGCTGGAATATAGATAGGGCTGGACAACCCCGGACTGAAGTCCGAGGGTGCTGGGGGAAGGGAGCTAGATTTTAGAGAGGGAGATCTGCTGTCCTTGACTCTTATCGGATACCCCTCGGACTGAAGTCCGAGGTTGCTGGAGGGGAGGGTGCGGAATTTTAGTTAGGGTGAGCTGAAGTCCTGGGATGCGGGAGATGCAAATCTATTGCGTGTAATGCAAAAGGATGATAATAAAACAAGGCTAGATTTATACGATATATTCATCAATAGTAAAATCAATATTAAATAGTATGGGAAGAGTTACTGTATTTATTCATATCGTATTCAGTACAAAGTATGGGCATCGAATACTTACTGAGGAATTGATTGAAACATTAAAACTCTATCTTAAAGATCAATCTATTTTAAAACCCTTTGAAGTAATCGAATTTAATGGTTTTGAAAATCATATCCATTGTCTAATAAGCTGCCATTCGGGCATTTCTCTTCCAGATTGTGTAAAATGGTTAAAAGGGTCATCATCAAGATGGCTGAATCAACAATCCTATTTTAAGCATCATTTTAAATGGAAAGTTGGGTATTATGCTACGAGAATTCCTTCAACTGAATATGATAGGGTAGTTCGCTATATACAAAATCAACAGGTCACTCATTTAAAGCGTTTGGGAAAAGAGAAGCTGGCCCCGGACTGAAGTCCGGGGGGTTGGGGGGAAGGGTGCTGAAATATAGATAAGGTGAGACGAAGCCTCGGAATGAAGTCCGAGGGTGCTGGGGGGAAGGGAGATGGATTTTAGATATTGTGCGTCGTATTCTCGGACTGAAGTCCGAGGTTGCCGAGGGAAAGGGAGCTGGATTTTAGATATAGTGCGCAGCAGCCTCGGACTTCAGTCCGGGGTTTATGAGAACCAGTTTGCCAGATCTTCAATACGCAATTGTTTTTTTGCATCACCCGAAACATCACGTATAACCTGCCCTTCGGATAGTTGTATGATTCGGCTTCCGACCTGAATGCATTGTCGCAGCTCATGTGTTACCATGATTGCAGTGATTTTTTTTTCGAGTAAGATGCGCTGGGTGAGTTCCAAAATACGAGCTGCTGATCGAGGATCCAATGCTGCAGTAGGCTCATCTAACAATAATACATCTAAGGTGTCGAAGGTTGCCATGAGTAAGGAAAGAGCTTGCCTTTGTCCACCTGAAAAACTTCCCATGGGTTGATCAAGCCTGTTTTCTAAGCCCATAGCGAGGATGCTCACATGTGCAGAAACTACTTTCCGGAAAGCAGAATCAACTCCAATTCGCAATCCCTTGTTTTGAGTGCGTAATGATGCTAGTCGGAAATTATCGATCAACGAAAGATCAGGGGCTGTTCCAGCTGTTGGGTCTTGGAATATTCGAGCAATAGAAGCACTTCGTTTATAGCTAGGCAGTGATTGTATTTGTTTTCCGTTGATAGAAATGCTTCCTGAATCAGGTAAAAAGGAGCCTGCGATGAGATTGAGCAGCGTTGATTTTCCAGAACCATTCGACCCAACCATCACATTGAAGGAACCGACCTCTAAGGTTAGGTTGATGCTTTTTACAGCAATCACTTGACGTTCGGTGCCGGGGAAAAAAGTCTTGTTCAGATTCTTAATCTCAATCATTTGAAGGCCATTTTTCCTTTGAAACGTGGAATACTCACAAACAAGAGAACGACTCCAGCTGTGATGAGCTTAAGCAAATTGGGATCGGCTCCTGATGCCAAGGTAAATGCAATAACAATCCGAAAAATGATGCATCCAAGCAGAACACCTACTATCCGCCAGGCAATACCCTGACGTTTAAAAAGATCCATTAAGGTTTCACCAATCATCACGGAACCAAGTCCAACGATGACGATTCCAATGCCCATATTGATATCAGAAAACTGCTGGAGTTGAGCTACAATACTCCCACTGAAGGCCGTTAAGGCATTGGCGATAGCTAAACCAATAATTTTCATCCGATTGGTATTGACGCCCATTGCATTCACCATGGATTCGGAGTTTCCAGTGGCGCGCATGGCTAATCCAAAGTCGGTTTTGAGCATAAAAACCAGAAACAAACCGAGGATCGACATCAAAATCAACAACAGAATTCCCTGATCGAGATAGGAAGATCCCGTTGGTTGAAAGGCAAAAAACACATGATTCACCTGCAACAGCGGAATATTGGATCGTCCCATCAGGATGAGATTTACCGAATACAGGGCGGTCATTACTAAAATGCCAGATAGAAGCGCATTTACGCGAAGTCGAGTATGAATAATCCCGGTGAGCATACCGGCCAATCCACCACCAATCATGGAACAGAGTAAAACCCAATACCAAGAAATTCCATCAGTAAGCTGAACGGCTGTGATTGCAGCACCTAATGTAAAACTACCGTCGGTGGTGATATCTGGAATGTTAAAAATTTTAAGCGTAAGAAAGATCCCCCAACCAAGCGCACACAGGGCAAGACCAAGACTGATGGCGGTTAAGTAAAACTGCATTAGGAAACCGGTTTAAACGAAGCGTTGGGTTGAAAACCGTATTTCTTGGCTTTCTCGGGGTTGAACATGCGTGCTCGTTTTTTCAATTTTATGGGATATGGCAGTTTACCCGTTTTGAGAAATTTAGCAGCTTCCTGTCCGGATGCGTATCCCCATTCATAGATATCGGCTCCAAAACCAGCAAGTGCTCCACGGCTAACCAATCCTGATTCGGAGGTAATGATGGGAATTCCCGCTTTATCGCAGCTACTAACAATGGTTTCGAATGAAGCAAAAATGGTGTTATCGGGTAAGGCAAAGAATACGTCAATTTTTTGATCAATCAGACGTTCCATCACGAGTTGTGTTTCGGCAGAGCTATTGGCTGGTAGGGAAATGATGGTCATTCCTTGTTTAGCTGCATCTTTCCGTATACGTTCAAGTGCATCCACACTTTGCGGCTCACTTTGATTGATCAGTGCACCAATCTTGAGTGCTTTGGGGAATATTTCATGAATGAGTGTGATGGCAGTGTCGATGTATTCGAGTGTTTCATAAACACCAAAAAGGTTGATTGGATCTTTCCCTTGAGGATTGCGCAAACCTGCAAGTTCTGGACTTGGGCTTACCATCATACAAACTGGAATTTGATTGGTTTTTTGAACTGCCGAAATGGTTGATAAAGTGGTATTGGTGGCGATGAGACTCACCTCTTGCGAAATGAAATAATCGATCGATTGTGTTAGTGCTGGAATATCACCTTGGGCATTTCGGTAAATGACTTTCAGGTTTTTTTCGGGAATGTAGCCACTATCCTTTAATGCTGTGAAAAACCCTTTCTTCGCTTGAGAAATGGTTTCATCTTCGAATGCATCTAAAAACGCAATGGTATGAAATGAATTCTTGCCTGACTGCGGAGTTGATCCACACGAAAGAAGGCAGAAAATAGAAAGATAGAGGATCAGTCTCAAGCAGCTTGGATTTGGGAAAAGAGCATAACAAAAGAATCAAAAAAGTGTTTTTGGAAACCAGAAATCAGGACTTCTTGTAAACCAAATACATTTCGCTTCCAGTGGGATTTTCGCTTTCACGCTCCCACTCGTTGGCTAGATTTTTTTCAAATTCAATTCCCTCTTGAATCAAACTATAATCGCTAATTAGCTGAAACGACTGTCCAAAAAGAGAAAGCGGATTCGACTTTATCGCATTGAGGCGTGTCTTCATGCGGTGTTTGAGGCCTTCTTTAGCGAATTTACGCGCCGTTTTCAAGCGAGCTATTTGATTACGTAGTGCCAACAAACGCACTTTTGCTGCCGAATCTCCTTTGGCAAGATCAAGGTTTGTAAGCGTATCGAGAATAAACACATCGGGAGTTTCGCACATCCATTCTAATGAACCGTATTGTTGATTGGCGAACCAGGCTTTTTCGGGATGATAGTTTTCGGCTTTCACCAAAATATCCATATCGGACGAAGAAAGACGACGGAGATGCCCGATATCTTCGTAATAGAAGCGGTTTTTAATCTCCGGATTGATTCCACCTGGAATTGATGCGGCAAGATTATATTCGAAACTTCCTTTGTTTCCGCAGGGCAAGACATGAAAAATACGAGCTCCAACCTCTTGAAGTTTACTCATATCGGCCAACACGTTTTCTAATTCTGAAACATGTTCGAGAACGTGATGAGAAAAGATTAAATCGAACTTTTCTTGGTCAGCAATGAGTTTGTTTATGTCTTCGAAACGGCAATCCGGGAAGCGTGTTCGTCCTGTTGACATTGCATTTTGAGAAATATCGCATCCTGTTATTTCCCAGTTGGGAAGTGCTTGTTTGAGCACTTGAGTAAATATCCCACGTCCGCAGCCAAAATCAAGGGCTTTGCCTGTTTTAGGAAGATTTAGTTTTGTAATAAGTTCAGCAATTCGTTGCTTTTTCCATAAAGGCCATTCATCCATGTAGTCGTCTTTGTAACGACTTTCATAAAAGTTTTGGGCAACGTTCTGATCATTCAGTTCAATAGTAGTAACAGCCGGTTCCATGCTTTTTAATAAGCTGTGAAGATAAATAAGTTCCCACAGTTAGCCAACCCGTTTTACGAAACCTGCGAACGAATGATTGGAATGGAAAGGAGGTTTCGAACTGTTTCCATATCGATTGGTTTGGAGAGAAAATCCCTCACCATAGGATAACTACGAGCTTTTTTAACATCCTCAGGATCAATGGATGATGAATACATATATACATTCACAAAGCGATGCATGGATCGTAATTCATCGAGAAATTCCCAACCGGTAATGCCCGGCATATTGATATCAAGAAGTAGAATATCGGGTTGAGCTGAGTCGAAACGTAATTTTTCGAGTGCCATTTTCGCACTGAGAAACTCTGTTACTTTCACTGTTGGATCAGCGTTTTTCATCAAGCGCTGGGTGATATATGTAATTACTTGGTCGTCGTCAACAATCCACACATCATGAATTCGTTGGTCTTCTTTTTCATTAAAGAAAAGGCTTTTTTCCACTTCAACATCGAGTTCGGCCAAGGCTTGTCCCATTTCATGAACAACACCATCGAGTTGACCAGTAAGCATTCGAAGTGTTTCAAGTGTAATGGTAACATCTTGTTTCGAATGCGACTCACTCTTAACCAGTTCAATCAAGCCTAAAATATTGGCAAGAGGTTGACGTAGTTTATGCGAAGTGAGGAATGCAAATTCTTTCAATCGTTTGTTTTGCTCGAGAATTCGGAGTTGGAAATCGCGTTTTTCGGTTGTATCGACAAGGTAAATTGAGACAACTGGTAAGCCATTTACTTCCACCATTTTCCGAATCACTTCAATAACTAAGGGTTTCCCATTGAATGTTGAAAATCGGAGTTCTTTTCGTGATGTATCGCGTTGTTGAACAATGCGTTCTGATTCATTCCGAAGATCTTTTCTGGATGCTTCAGGCAGTTTCGAAAAATGAGTTTCGATAAAATCTTTCCCCAATAAATCCTCCCTTTTACATTCGAATAAATCGCAATAGGCCTGATTTACACGAACAAATATCCCTTTGCTATCAGTGAAACACATCGGCATTACAGCCTGTTCGTAAATTTCATCGTATTCTTTCCAACTTCTGCGAAGCTTCTGTTCTTGTTGTTTTCGAAAAGTAATATCCTCTTCGAGTGCTATGTATCCAGCAATTTTGCCGCTTTCATCGAGAACGGGTGTTATATCGAGCTGAGCCCAATACATACGACCATCTTTGGTATAGTTGATTTGCTCTTCTTTTACCGGTTCGCCATTATCTAGTTTAACTTTGATTTCGGCTGCTTTAACTAAATTGGTTTCGGGTCCAAAAAGAAATTCTGAGGGTTTTTTGCCTTTGATTTCTTCCAAACTATACCCTGTTCCTTGAATAAAACTTTCATTTACCCAATCAATACGGCGTTTCGCATCAGTAATGATAACCATGTTACCCATTCTGTCTGCTACTAAAGCTAATTTTTCTAATACGGACAATAATTGCATAAGCATCGTGCTGTTCAGGTAGAGTTTACCCTAAAAAGCACCCATAGGTTGCGGCCTAAATTGTGTCAAATGCAACTAATTCGTGTAGTTAATTACATGATGATCTTAGATAATCGAGTTCAAATTGGCTGAAATATCTTGTCCACAAACTTGTCCCAATCCACTAATAACAACGGTTCCTGCTATGGTAGAATACTAAACTCAACCTAGCAGGAACCGTGAATAAACTTTCATGCTAGGTAGAAACCCCTAGCAGGGAATAATTGAAGGATTTGTGAGTATTAGCTTAACAAAGAGCGCATTGAAACGTGTTTTTCAATTTTACTTAAAAGCTCGCTAATCTCAATTCGTTCTTGGATCATCGAATCGCGATGACGAATAGTAACTGTATTGTTTTCAAGCGTTTCGTGATCAACCGTAACACAGAAAGGCGTTCCTATTGCATCATGCCGACGATAGCGTTTTCCAATGGCGTCTTTTTCTTCGTAATGGCAGCGATATGAAGGTTTAAGGATATCCATTATTTCGCGTGCTTTTTCGGGAAGACCATCCTTTTTAGTTAAAGGTAAAATAGCCACTTTGAATGGTGCTAACTGCGGCGGAAGCGCCAATACTGTGCGGATTTCCTTCTTTTCACCTTCACCAATTTCTTCTTCTTGGTAAGCATTGATAAGCGTTAATAAAAACATCCGATCAAGTCCGATAGAGGTTTCTATCACGTAAGGAATATAGTTTTGATTGATTTCCGGATCGAAGTATTGCATCTTTTTCCCCGAAAATTCCTGGTGTTGCTTTAGATCAAAATCTGTACGTGAGTGAATTCCTTCAACTTCTTTAAAGCCAAAAGGGAATTCGAATTCGATATCGGTTGCAGCATTGGCATAGTGTGCTAGTTTGATGTGATCATGAAAGCGGTATTTTGAAGGAGAAGTTCCTAAAGCCAAATGCCATTTCAATCGAGTTTCTTTCCATTTAGCAAACCATTCCATTTCGGTTCCAGGTCGAACGAAAAACTGCATTTCCATTTGTTCGAATTCACGCATACGCATGATAAATTGACGAGCAATGATTTCGTTCCGAAAGGCTTTTCCTATTTGAGCTATCCCGAAAGGAATCTTCATTCGCCCGCTTTTTTGGACGTTTAGAAAATTCACAAATATCCCTTGAGCAGTTTCAGGACGTAGGTAAACAACATCTGTATCATCGGCTAAAGAACCCATTTGTGTGCTGAACATGAGGTTGAACTGACGTACATCGGTCCAGTTGCGAGTTCCGCTTATTGGACAAACAATCTCGTGTTCCACAATGAGATCGTGCATAGCGTTTAGGTCATTGTCGTTGAGCGCTTTGTTCATTGCAGCTTCCAACTCCGCAGCCTTATCGCTTTTGCCTTTTTTCTCATACTTCTCAATTTGTTCTTCCAAAAGCTGATCAGCACGATAACGTTTCTTAGAATCTTTGTTATCAATCATCGGATCGCTAAAACCATCCACGTGTCCGGAGGCCTTCCATACTTTGGGATGCATGAAAATGGCAGAATCGATTCCTACAATATTCTCATTCATCTGCACCATCGATTTCCACCAGTATTCCTTGATGTTGTTTTTCATTTCAACACCATTTTGGCCGTAATCGTAAACGGCTCCAAGTCCATCGTAAATTTCGGATGATTGAAATACGAAACCGTATTCTTTGGCGTGGGCGGTGACTTTTTTAAAGAGATCGTCCGGTTGAGACATAATAAAAGATTGTTGGGATGAATGAATGAGGTGGTAAAAGATTAATTATCAGAAAGTAGTTCTCGTTTTTTGCGGCTACGTTCGATCGACTTCATATAGGTTTCAACATTAACGTAGCTTAAGGTAAAGCGCACGGCCGATTTGAAGTTCTCAATGGCTTTGTTATAGTCCTGTTTTAACTCGTAAAGAATTCCAAATTCGTTGTAGATAGCGGCTTTGTCGGTACCGGGAACGAGGATGGCTTTGTTAAGCAAGTCTTCGAGGTCGTCGTATTTTCCTAATGAAGAAAGAACTATGCTGAGATTCAGGTAAACAGGAGAATAATCGGGATTATACGCTAAACATTGACGATACATGTTTTCGGCACGAGTGTAGTCTTTCAGTTTTGTTTCATACACCCAACCGAGGTGATTGTATGCTTTTCCAAAATCAGGAGCTTGAGCAATAATTCCTTCTAACAAGGCAACAGCATCGGCTATTTTATTGTTGCGAATGAGATCATCGGCTTCAAAAAGCATGTCTTCGAATTCGAGGTTTTCGTATGCTGACATAGAGAATAGATTAGCGGGTGCAAACCTAAGGAATTTGAAGGAGAGCTATGTACCTTTGCCGCATGCTGATTGTAGGAGATATTTTGGTGTCGGAAGACATTCTAGAAAAGAAGTTTGTGTGTGATCTTAATGCTTGCAAAGGAGCCTGTTGTGTTCAAGGAGATGCAGGAGCGCCTTTGGCAGATGATGAAACGGGGATATTAGAGGAAGAGTACGAACATTTCAAATCGTATATCCGACAAGAAGGTCAAGAGGCTGTTTTGAGAGATGGTGTTTTTACGATTGATTCGGATGGAGATATTGTAACTCCATTAATTGATGGAAAGGAATGCGCCTATACCGTTTTTGATGCTCAAGGAATTGCAGCATGTGGAATTGAGAAAGCTTGGCTCGATGGTAAAACTCGATTTAGAAAACCAGTTTCGTGTCATTTGTATCCCATTCGAGTTAAGAAGCTGGTAGATATTGATGCGCTGAATTATCACACCTGGGACATTTGCAAACCAGCATGTACCTGTGGTTCAACACTCAAAGTTCCTGTATATCGTTTTTTAAAAGATGCACTCATCCGAGCATATGGAAGTGAATGGTTTGAGCAGTTGGAAATAATAGCTCAAGAATGGGGAAAAACACCCTTGTAGATGAATGTTTTTTCTTCATAGGCAAAGCATTCTTAACATGCAAATGGACTAGTATAAATTCTCTGTGACCGACTTGTTAACTCATCATTAACTATCAAATTAACAAGCGCTTGTCATGTTTATAACTCGATTATCGGGTATATTCTGGAACCTTAGTCTGGCAGCTGTTTTAACTGATAATCAATGGCTCCTAAGGATGTAGCTCAAATGTTAAAAAGTGCATCCAAATGTTAACAAAAACGAGTTGTGAGAAGCCCCCTTCCGAACCATTTTTGTGAAGTACGATTTTCCTACCTGTCTTAGCGATATCTCTCTGTATAAAAGCCACTTAGCTTTTTGAGAACTATGCCTGCCAGAAGCAAAATCGCAACTAACTGATTATCAAGACAGAGCAAAATGGACAACGTTTTACCTACGAAAATAACGAGTGAAGTCGATCTAATGAACAATGTAATAGCAGACGAACCGATATTGCAGGAAAACAAGGACCGTTTTGTATTGTTTCCTATTAAACATACCGACATCTGGCAGATGTACAAGCAAGCGGAAGCTAGTTTTTGGACGGCGGAAGAGATTGATTTACATGCCGATTTAACGGATTGGGAAAACAAGTTGACTCCTGATGAAAAACATTTCATCAAGCATGTATTGGCATTTTTCGCAGCCAGCGATGGAATTGTGAATGAGAATTTGGCGATTAACTTCATGAAAGAAGTTCAATATCCTGAGGCGCGTTGTTTTTATGGATATCAGATTATGTGTGAGAATATTCATTCGGAAACCTATTCCTTATTGATCGACACATACATCAACGATACCGCTGAGAAGAATCGTTTGTTTCATGCGGTTGAAAACGTTCCGGCAGTTGGTCGCAAGGCAGATTGGGCTTTACGTTGGATTGAGAATGGAACATTTGCAGAACGCTTAGTTGCTTTTGCTTCAGTTGAAGGGATTTTCTTCTCCGGTTCATTTTGCTCTATCTTCTGGTTGAAGAAACGTGGTTTGATGCCGGGATTGAGTTTCTCGAATGAATTGATTTCCCGTGACGAAGGATTGCATTGCGATTTTGCCTGCTTGATTTACAAACAACTTCGTCATCAATTAAGCGAAGCGCGTGTAAAAGAGATTGTTTCAAGTGCGGTAGAAATAGAAAAAGATTTTGTGAGCGACGCCATTCCAGTTTCACTTATTGGAATGAATGCAGAGTTGATGTGTCAATACATTGAGTTTGTAGCAGATCGCTTATTAATTGAATTGGGTTGCACCAAAATATACAATGCTAGCAATCCGTTTGATTTTATGGAGATGATTTCCCTTCAGGGCAAAACCAACTTTTTTGAAAAGAAAGTAGGGGAATATCAAAAAGCCGGAGTAATGGGCAAACAGATCGACAATACCATTCGTTTCGACGAAGATTTTTGATAGAAAAAGACATTTTTTTAAAAAACCTAACTAAAAAACCATGTATGTAATCAAGCGGGACGGCCGACAGGAGTCTATTAAGTTTGACAAGATTACGGCTCGTATACAGAAACTCTGTTACGGTTTAGAGCCCGTACACGTGGATCCAGTAAGTGTTGCCATGAAAGTAATTCAGGGGATTTACCCTGGAGTAACCACCGAAGCTCTCGACAATCTAGCTGCAGAAACTGCCGCATCGATGACAGTGAAGCATCCGGATTACGCCCTTTTGGCATCGCGTATTGCGATTTCCAACCTACACAAAACCACCAAGAAGTCGTTTTCTGAAACGATGAAGGATTTGTACTTCTTCGTTGATCCAAAAACCAATCAGGCGGCACCTTTGATTGCAGATGATGTGTATGATATCATCTTGAAAAATGCAGAATTATTAGATTCTACAATCATCTACGATCGGGATTTTGGCTACGATTATTTTGGATTCAAAACCTTAGAAAAATCCTACCTGCTGAAAATCAACAATGCAGTTGTTGAACGACCACAACATATGTTGATGCGTGTTTCGGTTGGAATTCACAAAGATGATATTGAGAATGCGATCAAAACCTACGATTTGATGTCGGAACGTTGGTTTACGCATGCAACTCCAACACTTTTCAATGCTGGAACACCGAAGCCTCAAATGTCGAGCTGTTTCCTCATTACGATGAAGGACGACAGTATTGATGGGATTTACGATACACTAAAACAGTGTGCGAAAATTTCCCAAAGTGCTGGTGGTATTGGATTGAGTATTCATAATGTACGAGCAACGGGTTCTTACATCCGCGGAACCAATGGAACATCCAATGGAATTGTTCCAATGTTGCGTGTTTTCAATGATACCGCCCGTTATGTAGATCAAGGTGGAGGAAAACGAAAAGGATCATTTGCAGTTTATATTGAACCTTGGCATGCCGATATTTTCGATTTTCTGAATTTGAAAAAGAATCACGGGAAAGAAGAAGTTCGTGCTCGCGACCTATTTTATGCTCTTTGGATTCCAGATCTTTTTATGAAGCGTGTGGAAGAAGAAGGAGAATGGTCTTTATTCTGTCCAAACGAAGCACCCGGACTTTCGGATTGCTGGGGAGAAAAGTTCGAAGAACTCTATGAGCGGTATGAAGCAGAGGGGAAAGCGCGCAAAACAGTAAAAGCTCGCGAAATTTGGTCTTCCATTTTGGAAGCACAAATAGAAACAGGAACGCCTTACATGCTATATAAAGATGCATGTAACCGTAAGAGCAATCAGCAAAATTTGGGTACGATCAAGTCTTCGAATTTATGTACTGAGATTATTGAGTACACCGATGAGAATGAAGTTGCGGTATGTAATCTTGCATCGATCGCTTTGCCACGTTTCATTATTGACGGAAAATTTGATCACAATAAACTGTTTGAGGTTACTTATCAGATTACACTAAACCTCAACAAAATTATCGACCGAAATTATTATCCAGTAGTAGAAGCAGAGCGCTCGAACTTGCGTCATCGCCCTATTGGGATTGGTATTCAGGGTTTAGCAGATGCATTCATTTTGCTTCGTTATCCATTTGAATGTGAAGAAGCACAAGCATTGAATCGTGAAATTCACGAAACGATTTACTATGCAGCCATGACAGCTTCGAAAGATTTGGCTATCAAAGATGGTCATTACGAAAGTTATCCTGGATCTCCTGTTTCGAAAGGAATTTTCCAATATGATATGTGGAATGTTACTCCAACAAATCGATGGGAATGGGATGTATTGAAAGAAGAAGTGGCTAAATACGGAGTACGGAATTCTCTTTTATTAGCTCCAATGCCAACGGCTTCCACTTCGCAGGTTTTAGGAAATAACGAATGTTTCGAGCCCTATACGAGCAATATCTACACACGTAGAGTACTTTCTGGTGAATTCATCATCGTTAACAAGCATCTTTTACGCGATTTAGTTGACTTAGGTGTTTGGAACGAAGGATTGAAAGATAAAATCATTGGTGCAAACGGCTCCATTCAAGGTATTGTAGAGATTCCAGATAACATTAAGGAGCTTTACAAAACTGTTTGGGAAATCCGCCAGCGTACCATTATTGATATGGCTGCCGATCGTGGTGCTTTCATTTGTCAGTCGCAGTCGCTCAACATTTTTATGGAGTCGGCGAACATGGCAAAATTAACTTCAATGCACTTCTATGCTTGGAAGAAAGGATTGAAAACTGGCATGTATTATTTGCGTTCGAAAGCAGCGGCTGATGCCATTAAATTTACCGTTCCATCGCAAGCAGAACCACAAAAGGTTGCAGTTGTTTCGGAAGCTCAAACTGTAGCAGTTTATGACTCTCAGGGAGAAATATCGTGTTCGCTTGATAACCCCGAAGGCTGTGAGGCATGCGGTAGCTAATTAAAATTTTGTTGGTTGTAAAAAAGCCCCTTACCAAAATTTGGCAAGGGGCTTTTTTGTTATGAATAAGTGGTGCCGAAGATTAACACTAGAAAGATGAAAGACGCTTCTCATCAAACCATCCGGGATAGTCTCAACCAAAAAACACGACCCATTCGCTAATTTCGGACACCACTAGGCAATAAAGATATAGAATTGGATTATACAATCTTTAATGTGCAAAAATAGGAACATTTTATTGAATGAAAGTATTCGTATTGCTTCTTAAATAAGAAGAACGTTCGGGTCAATTTTTTATTTTATTCAAAAACACCAAGCTTAATGTATTGGTTGATTGATGATTATAGCATATGAGTCGATTTGGAGAACACTGGAAACATTTTTTTTGCATTTTGTTTCCGTTGTTCCCTTTTCGTTTTATCTTTGCCGCCGATGAACGAAAAATTGGAACATATTATTCAACAAGCACGATCTATTTTCATGCGATGTGGAATTAGAAGCGTGACAATGGATGATGTATGCCGTGAAATGCATATTTCCAAAAAGACACTCTATCAGCATGTTCACGATAAAACAGATCTTGTTAACCAAACAATGAAATGTGAAATCGAAAAAGATGAAATAGAAATAAATAAGCTGATAGACAAGGGGCTAAATGCCATTGAAGAGATGTTTGAAATCACACAAGTTGTTTCTGAAAAAATCAGGAACATTCATCCTTCAATTCTGTTCGATATGCAAAAATATTATCCAGAAGCTTGGGATATGATGCTATCTCATCGAAATGGATTTATTGAAAAGGTCATTTTCAAAAATTTAATAAAAGGTCAAAATGAAGGGGTTTATCGAACAGATCTCCATTTGATTATTATTTCACGCTTGTTTGCTTCTAAAATAGAGGTTCTTGCAGATAGCGCTTTTATAGAAGGCACTGGTTTGAGCCTTTCCCAAGTCAATTTCGAACACCTCATTTATCATTTACATGGAGTTGTTACACTTCAAGGTAAAGCCTATCTCGATCAAAAATTATCAACATATAATCCCAATCCATATGAAAAATAAACTGCTGTTGCTGTTGCTGATTATCTCGGCAGGGCTTCATGCGCAAAATGCTGACCCTGGTAGTTTCTCTTTACCACAAGCAATTGATTATGCGCTGAAGAACGGTTATAGTGTATTGAATGCAGCAACCGATATTGAAATTGCTAAAAAGAAAGTGGCGGAAATCCGTGGTATCGGCATTCCCCAACTAAAAACCGATGCCTCATTTCAGGATTTTGTAGAAGTTCCAGTGAGTATTATCTCAGCAAATGCATTTAATCCGGCAGCTCCTCCTGGAACATACTTAAGAATTCCATTTGGAGTAAAATACAATATGAGTATTGGATACACCGCCTCATGGTTGGCATTTAGTGGTGAATATATTGTTGGTTTACAAGCATCCAAAACCTACGTCGACATTTCAAAAGCGACACTTCGTAAGAGTGAAATCGATGTCAAAGAAAGTGTTATTAATGCCTATAATCTGGTGCTCATTCTGAAAGAGAATAAGCGAATTCTCACTGAAAATATAGCATCCTTAGACCAATCAATTGAGCAAACATCGGCTTATAACCGCGAGGGCTTTGTCGAAGAAATGGATGTAGATCGTTTAAAATTACTCAAGAACAATTTGAGTACAACGCTTACAACCCTAGAGCAACAAACCATCATTGCTGAAAAACTGCTCAAGTTTCAAATGGGTTTTGATGTAAATGCTCCAATAACTTTAACTGAAACGCTTGATAATCTTGTATCAACAGCTAAATCAGGTATTGACATTGAGCCGAAGTTTGATCCTGCAAACAACATCAACCAAATCTTAATTGGAAAAGCGATCACGATGCAGAAACTAGAGGTGAAACGCCAAAAGGCAAACTATCTTCCTACACTGAGCACATTTTATACTTGGAAGGAAAGTCGTATCACCAATGATTTCAACCAACTAAACAATAATCAGTTTCGCGTTCCAGGTGGAACCATTTTAGGTGTAAATCTGAGCATGCCGGTTTTCCAAGGATTAAGTCAATCGTCACGAATAAAACAAGCAAAATTGAATTTGAAAAAATTAGAAGTTCAACAAATTCAAGCAGAACAAGGAATTGCATTGTCTTCCTCTCAAAGTTGGACTGCCTATGCATCCTCGTTAAGTGCATTAAGAAATACACAAGAATCGGTGAATTTGGCAACGCGCATTCGTGATCGGGCTAAAATTAAATACCAAGAAGGTGTCGGATCTAGCCTAGAAGTGATACAAGCAGAAAACGATTTACTTTCCTCTCAATCAAACTATATAAACGCCATTCAGCAAGTATTGAATGCGCGTGTTACCCTCGATAAAAACCTAAACAAATTCTGACCTTGATTTTTCCTACAATGAAAAAGCTTCTATATATCTCCATTACGCTGCTTGTTGCAGCATGTTCTTCAGGCAATGACCTGGAAAAGAAAAAAGCACAGCTTGTTGAATACCAAGCTCAACATGATGAGTTGAAATTGAAAATTGCAGAACTCGAAAAAGAAATTGCACTTCTCGATACCTCCGAAGAAATTCGCAAACCAAAATTGGTAACGCTCATGTCTGCCTTTTCAGGTGAGTTTAACCATTTTATCGATGTTCAAGGAACAGTTGATTCCGAAGAAAACATTGCCATTCAACCCGGAATGCCCGGATTGATTACACGTGTGAATGTTCGCGAAGGTGATAATGTTTCTGCTGGGCAAATATTAGCCGAAGTAGACAATAGAACTATCCGTGAAAGTATGGCTCAGCTTCAAACCAATTTGGATTTTGCAAAGACTGCATTCGAAAAACAGCAACGTCTTTGGAACCAGAAGATTGGAACTGAAATCCAATACCTTCAAAGTAAAACTCAATACGAATCACTTCAAAAAAGCATGGGAACTTTGCAGGCTCAATTGGATATGAGTCGCATAAAATCTCCTATTACTGGTGTTATTGATGCAGTAAATGTAAAAGTGGGTGAGTTTGCATCGCCCGGTTTGAACGGTGCTTTTCGTGTAGTGAATTTCAGCAAAATGAAGGTGAAAGCAAAAGTGGCTGATTCCTACATTGGAAAAGTGAAAATGGGAAATCCTGTCAAGATTATCCTATCCGATATTCAAGATACCATTCAAGGTAAAATCAGCTTTGTAAGCAAAGTGGTGAATTCAATGACACGCACCTTTGATATTGAAATTAGTTTGGGTGCTACTAATTCGGATGTTCGTCCGAATATGTTAGCTACACTCAATATCAATGATGAAGTATTAACGAATTCAATCAGTGTACTTTCAAACCTTGTTCAAAAAGATGCTTCAGGAAATCAATATGTCATGGTTTCTGAAGGCAGTAACGATAAAATGACAGCTCATAAAAAACTCGTTTCAACTGGAGTTTCATATGGCGATCGCATCGTAATCACCGAAGGATTGAATGGCAGCGAAAAGCTGATCAATTCAGGCTATCAGGAAGTTGTTGATGGACAATTTATTTCCTTAAAATAATTTCCAGAAAAATCCCAACCAACCATGGAAAAGGAACATATAAAGTATTTCAAACCCACCAATTGGGCAATTAATAATAGCACCGCGATTTACATTTTCACGGTATTGATTTCCCTTGCAGGTATTATCATCTTCCAACGAATTCCCAAGGAGAAATTTCCAGACATTGTGGTTCCAACCATCTTTGTTTCAACAATTTATCCTGGAGCAAGTCCCGAAGATATTGAGAACCTCATTACCAAACCGATTGAAAAAGAAGTAAAGTCGGTTTCGGGAATTAAGAAAGTTACGTCCAATTCAATTCAAGATTTTTCGCTTGTAGTTGTTGAATTTAATACTGGGATTGATGTAGACGTTGCCAAGCAGAAAATTTCCAATGCTGTAGATAAAGCGAAGAAAGATTTACCAAGTGATATGAAGTCCGATCCAGGTGTTCAGGAGGTGAATTTCTCTGAATTTCCTATCATGAATATCAACGTGAATGGCGAATTTCCTTTAGATCAACTGAAGCGTTATGCGGAGGATTTGAAGGATAAAATAGAAACGCTCCCCGAAATTACCCGTGTAGATATCATTGGTGCACTCACACGTGAAGTACAAGTAAATGTGGATTTATACCGCATGCAAGCCCTTGGAATTTCATTTAGTGATATTGAACGTGCTGTAGCTAGCGAAAACGTAAATATATCGGGTGGTGAAATTCGGATTGATGATCTACGACGCACCTTACGTGTTCGTGGAGAATTTAGTCAGGTGAGTCAAATTGGTAATATCTTAATTCGATCTTCCCGAGGAAACCTTGCTTATTTGAAAGACATCGCTGAAGTGAAAGACGGTTATAAAGACAAACAGGATTTTGCCCGTTTGGATGGAAAGCCTGTTATCACCATGAATGTTATCAAACGTTCTGGAGAAAACTTGATTAATGCTGCAGATAAAATCAAGGTCATAATTGATGAATATAAAGCCACGAAATTTCCGAAAGGACTGGATGTTACCTTAACCGGCGACACATCGATGGAAACAAAAACACAACTCAACGACCTAGTGAATACTGTAATCATTGGGTTTGTCCTTGTAGTTATTATTCTGATGTTCTTTATGGGACTGCAAAGTGCCTTCTTTGTTGGACTTGCGGTGCCATTGTCGGTGTTAGTTGCCCTGTTGTTTATGCCATCGCTTGGATTCTCGATGAATGTGATTGTGCTTTTCTCTTTCTTGTTAGCACTGGGAATTATAGTAGATGATGCCATTGTGGTGATTGAAAATACCCACCGAATATTCCATAAATACGACTTCGACATAAAGACAGCTGCCAAAGCTGCAGCAGGAGAAGTGTTTGTGCCTGTTTTAGCAGGTACATTAACCACAATTGCTCCGTTCTTCCCACTCCTATTTTGGCCAGGTATTGTAGGTGATTTTATGGGTTACCTACCTATAACACTCATCCTTACGCTCTTTGCATCCTTGTTTGTTGCCTTTATCATGAACTCGGTGTTTGCCGTAACCTTTATGAAACGCGACGAACACGATCATAAAACCAGTTCGAAAGAACTTGTGCGCCCCGCAATTATTTTTGGAGGTATTGCCTTGTTATGCCATGCTGCAGGAATGACAGCTGTTGGAAACGTAAGTTTCTTAATGCTTGCATTGACACCTCTATACATGTACATACTTCGTCCAATGACTGTAAAATTTCAGCTGGACATTTGGCCTCGTGTTGTTGCATTTTACAAACGACTGATTAAAAAAGTACTTGTTGGATATCGTCCAATAGCTATGCTTGTTGGAGTGATTATCTTATTCTTTATTTCGATTGGAGTATTCATTGCCTCCAAACCGAAAATCGAGTTCTTCCCGAACGGACAACCCAATTTTGCTTATGTATATCTTCAAATGCCCATTGGGACAGATGCCGAAGTGACTGATTCTGTAACTCGTATTGTAGAAAAGCGTGTTTTTGAAGTGATTGGTGAACATAATCCCAATGTAGAATCGGTTATTTCGAATGTGGGAATTGGTGCGGGTGACCCACAAAATCCCGATCGAGTTGCTACGCCTCATAAAGGAAAAGTTTCTGTAGCATTTGTCGATTTTAGTGAACGTAAAAACTTCTCTACACGAGAATGCCTCGAAGCAATTCGTGAAAACATGAAAGGAATTCCGGGTGTGCGAATTACCGTCGATAAAGAATCGAATGGACCTCCAACTGGAAAGCCTGTCAACATTGAGATTAGCGGTGATGACTTTGATCAGTTACAGTTAATCGAAACGAAAATGAGAGCTGCTATCTCGAAAGCGAAAATCTTAGGGATTGAAGACTTACAATCAGATTTGCAACGAAATAAGCCAGAGATTATCGTTACAATCGATCCTGATCGTGCACTAGCTCTCGGAATGAGCAAAGCACAGATTGCTATGGAATTACGTACTGCTTTATTTGGAAAGGAAATTTCAAAATTCCGTGATGCAGACGATGATGCAGAAATTACCTTGCGACTTTCTTCAAATTACCGTGATAAAGTTGACGATCTCCTTAACATGCAAATTGCATTTATGGATATGAGCTCGGGCATGTTTAAGCAAGTACCAGTTTCGGCTGTTGCTTCTGTGAAATATGAAAAAGCCTTTAGCTCAATCAACCGTAAAAACCAACGTCGCGTTTTGACATTATCATCTAATGTTTTAACCGGTTTTACTGCAAATGAAATTGTTCGTTCAATCAATCAAATCATCCCTTCACTCGAAGTACCTGAAGGATATGAAGTAAAGATGACGGGTGAACAAGAGCAACAAAAAGAAACGTCCGACTTCTTAAGTCTGGCATTCCTTGGAGCTTTGGCGCTTATGTTCTTGATTTTGGTTACCCAATTCAATTCCTTAGTGAAACCGTTTATCATTTTCTCTACGGTTGTATTCTCACTTATCGGAGTGTTTTTTGGCTATGCATTATCAGGAATGACCTTTTCGATTGTTATGACTGGTGTAGGGATTTTTGCCCTTGCAGGAATTGTTATCCGAAACGGGATTTTGCTTATCGAATTCATTGACGAATTGCGAGCACGCGGTTTAAGTGCAGAAGAAGCTATTGCAGAAGGAGGATCAACACGTATGACTCCTGTAATCCTAACTGCTTCCGCGGCAATTTTAGGATTGATTCCTTTGGCAATTGGAGTGAACATCGATTTTAATGGCTTGTTTGCGCATTTAGAACCACACTTTTTCTTGGGTGGTGATAACGTAGCTTTCTGGGGGCCATTAGCTTGGACGATGATTTACGGATTAATCATTGCCACTTTCCTAACACTATTGATTGTTCCGGCCATGTATCTTCTTTACCTCAAAGTGAAAAAACGTTTTGGTATGGAGAAATCGGGCGAAAAAGCACATGAGGGAACGATATTATAATTCGTTTTTAAACTTCTTTTTGTTCAATACAGCACCCTTCGGATTTCCGGGGGTGTTGTTGTTTCAGGGTATCTGTTAATCTTGTAAAAGATTCTTTCAAAAATCAACAACCATCTGCCCGACATTCTGTTATTTTGTCAATCTATATCCACATAAAATATCCATAGAACATGGCTTTCGAACTTCCAAAACTTTCTTACGAATACGCTGCATTAGAACCCAATATCGATGCACGAACAATGGAAATACATCATTCCAAACACCATCAAGCTTATGTAAATAACCTTAACGCAGCCCTTACCGGAACTGCTGAAGAAGGAAAAAGCTTAGAGCAATTGATGTCGAATATTTCTAAACTTTCACCTGCCGTTCGTAACAATGGTGGTGGACATTACAATCATAGCCTTTTCTGGGAAATCATGGGCCCTAATGCAGGTGGTACTCCAACAGGAGAACTTGCTGATGCAATTAATATGGCTTTCGGAACATTCGATAAATTCAAAGAAGATTTTGCAAAAGCTGGAGCAACACGTTTTGGATCTGGATGGGCTTGGTTAGTTAAACATGATGGAAAATTGGTAGTAACTTCAACTCCTAATCAAGATAATCCCTTAATGGATTTGGCCGATGTGAAAGGTTTCCCAGTTCTTGGATTGGATGTTTGGGAACACGCTTATTATCTTCATTATCAAAACCGTCGCCCTGATTATATTTCCGCTTGGTGGAATACCGTGAATTGGAATGCGGTTTCGGATCGATTTAAAAAAGGATAAAATTCAGATTCTATTTAAACGCCTGGCAGTCTTAATTGTCAGGCGTTTTTTTTAATCAATTATTCACTCCATTTCAAAACGGTAATTGAATTTGTCCGTTTATTTGGCAATTAAACTCTTGATGATGAAGTCTTCTATTTATTATTCACTTTTCGTTCTGTCTAGTCTTTTGTTAAGTGCTTGTACTCCTCAGCCACAATCGTGTATTTCAGTAAATAAAACCAATGCTCAAATTTCCGAGTCGCTTTCATTTACTAGCTGTGCTGTAGATGCCAAGCGTTTGGTTTGGAATTTTGGAGATGGGTCAGCTGAAGTGGAAGGTGCAAGTGCATCGCATTCTTATTCAGCACCCGGATATTATCAAGTTGAATTAAAAGCACTTTCTAAAAAAGACAGTAAATGGGATCGAGCAACCATTTTAATCAATGTTTCTCCAGGAAAAACGCGCTACCTCACTCGATTTCAAATCAACTCCTTTAATATAAACAACCCTTCAGGAGCAACCTGGGATGTTGCGCCCGGAAATTGGCCGGATGTTTTTGTAGAATATGCTGTTACGGGTAGTGCTTCTAGAAACTCAATCAATCCTCCATTAAACGAACTTCAATTAAATCAATGTCCTGTTTTTTGGGATTTTAGTAGCCAAGCTGGAAAACCCATTCTGACAAATCAAGATTGGACCATTCAATTATTAGATAATGATGGAACGATATTGCAACCTGCTTCAGAAATAATGACAACTTTTAATGTGAATCCAGCAACGGCAGTTCCTTCATCACCGGGAGTTATAACATTAACCAATGCAAATTATCAAATCGAACTGCATTTTATAGAACTTTAAATTGCTTTCCTTGTTTTTCCAAGCTCCGCAAACAACGGAGCTTTTTTGTGTTTAATCCTAGGCTTTATTAATTGATATCTTTGACGCCTTATTTTTAGTATGAATCGTTCGCGCTCAGCTTTGCTTTTCGAAAAAGCTAAAACCTATTTTCCTGGTGGAGTAAATTCTCCCGTTCGTGCATTTAAATCTGTTGGCGGAACTCCCGTGTTTATTAAGAAAGGGGATGGTTGTCGTTTGTGGGATGAAGATGGAAATGAATTCATTGATTTTTGTTTCTCTTGGGGACCAATGATTCTAGGTCACAACAATAGTAAAATCAGAGAAAAAGTCTGGGAAGCGATTCAAAATGGAACTTCTTTCGGAGCGCCTACAGCCCTAGAAAATGAATTGGCTGAACTCATCTTGAATAATAACCGGTTTATTCAAAAAATTCGTTTTGTGAGTTCTGGAACCGAGGCTGTTATGTCGGCTATTCGATTAGCTAGAGGTGTAACTGGAAAAGATAAAATTTTAAAGTTTGAAGGTTGTTATCATGGTCATGTTGATTCCTTGCTCGTTAAGGCTGGTTCAGGTTTAATCACTTTTGGAAATTCATCATCCGCTGGAGTACCTAAAGGACTTGTAAACGACACGATTGTTATTCCACTCAATCGCATTGATTTAGTTGAAAAGGCATTTGAAGAATTTAAAGGAGAAATTGCAGCAATTATAATTGAACCAATTCCAGCTAACAATGGATTGCTTCAAGTAAGTGCCGACTTCCTTCGATCGCTCCAAATAATAACTAAAAGAAATCAAGCCCTCTTAATCTTCGACGAAGTGATTTCGGGCTTTCGTGTTGGATTTGAAGGCGCCGCTGGTTTGTACGATATTGCTCCAGACATCATCACTTATGGAAAAATAATTGGTGGCGGTTTTCCTGTTGGAGCATATGGTGCAAGTGTCGAGATTATGAGCAATGTTTCTCCCGATGGAGCTGTATATCAAGCGGGTACATTATCGGGAAATCCAGTAGCCATGGCAGGTGGAATTGCAGCGCTTACAGAGTGCTTGAAACCCGGTTTTTATGAGCAACTTGAATTAAAAACAGAACGTTTCACCGATCGGATTTTAAGTCATACTCAAGCGAAAAAATATCCGTTTCGGATTTTTAGAACTGGATCTATATTCTGGCTTTCATTTGCCAATGAAGACATTCATGCAGCCGAAGAAATTGATCCCAAAGGCATGGATAAATTCAAAATCCTTCATGCCTATTTATTAGAAAATGGAATCTATTTCGGTCCTTCGGGATATGAAGTTGGGTTTATCTCCTCCTCTCATAGCGAGCAAGATTTAGAAATTGCCGCAAACAGAATCTGTGAAGGACTCGACCTTGCCTATTCTTAAGGAGCTTAAAACAAGTTTCCTAAAAACAGTATCCAGAAAAGTTGATCCACCATGGTTCCATCGAGCCATCCAGGATAATACATTTCAGGAGCATTTATCTCGGCTTTAGAGATAAGTAATCCTGTTGATGAACAACTAATGATTAGCGCCAAGGTTTGTCCTCCGGTATAATAGTCTAATTGAAAGCTCAATAAAGCAATAGCAGCATTGAAAACTAAGATGCTTCGGCTAAGTGTTTTCAATTTAGAAATTCCTAGCCAAGAAGCGAACGTCTTTAATCCATGTTCTTGATCATAGGCTAAATCACGAATGTCGAATGGAAGCGTGATGGCAAAAATGAACAGAAATCGTTGAAGCACTGTTAACCACACTGATTGATCTGGAAACCATGCTGAATTAATACATAAAAAGGGTAAAAAAACAGTAACGAATGCCCATACAGCTGCTACTAAAACAATTTTTAAATAGGGAATATCTCGAAATCGGTACCAAGTATTTCCCCTTTTCCAAAGTGGAATTACGTAAAGTAGCGCAATGAATAAAAACGGACTTGCCCGTAAAAAAAGCTGTTCTGTTAGAAATGGAAGAAAAGAAAAGATTGAGAGCGCACATCCCGAAATTGCTAAAAGACGCAGTTGAAGATGGTGTTCCAAAATCCACTGTTGGCGTTCGGAAATCTGACTTTTATAAATTGCTTTCTTTCGAAAAAGACGATGGTAATTATAAATGAACAAGGTTGCTCCTGCAATTCCAGCAAATATTCTTGGTGAAAATGGAATTTGATGAAGACAGGTTGTTACCCAGTACAAACTCGCTGCACAGAGCGATATCCATATGTTTCCAAAAACAACAAACCGGATGATTTTCGATAGCCAACCCGGAATTTGCATGGTTAATTTAAAACCAATGTTAGCGTAACTGTACCTAAAATAAATCCTGCCATTGAGCCAGCAAAACTTCGACGTGTTACCATACGTTTTGCCGTTGTTCCAAATCCCTCTTTATAATACTCATTACTTAGATAGACTGGATTATAGCCATTCTTTTGTGTGAATTTGGGGAGTTGATATCCTTTCCAGCTAGTATAGGCGATAACGAAAAGTGGACTGTAAGGAAAGCCTGCTGCCGAACCTCCAAAACCAAAAAGCACTCCTCCTCCACCCGCTTTGGTTGCCTGATTCCTATATCCTTTGCGAGCATCTTGTTGTCCTAAAATGTAAAAGGACATTTGTTCTGCCGTATACCAATTGTTTTCAAGTGTGTCTTGTACATAAACTACTTGCTCTGGTTTTCCAGGAGAACGAACAGAAAATACTTTGTCAATCTCTATTTTCTTTTCACGATTTCTTCCTACTTTCTTGAAATAAACCATTTCTCCTTCAACACGAAAAGAACTAATCAATTTTGAAGGTCTGTCTATCAATATTAGCGTATCCTGAGCTAATAATTTAGAACTTGGAAAAACCAAACTGAGCAGGATCAAACAGAACAACTGAACCGAATGTTTCATAGGATTATTTAGAACTTCAAACCTAAAGTATTTTATTGCTCATCCAAACAACATTTTGGATGGATTACAACTCTTTGCTGGTTCAAATGTTTGTATTTTCGCGTGCCATTTCGGCAACCTGAATTACAAACTGCTAAACGGAAAATTATTCATGATTCGTGATTTTGAATCCCGTCATATCGGGCCTAATGCTGCCGAAACGGCACATATGCTTCAAGCTATCGGTGTAAACAGCTTGGATGAACTCATCGATAATACGGTGCCTTCCTCTATACGCCGAACTGATACAATGAACATTTCTCCGGCTTTGTCGGAATACGAATATTTACAGCACATACGTACACTTGGTGCAAAAAATAAAGTTTTCAAAACGTATATTGGATTAGGTTATTACAATGTAATCACCCCTTCCGTTATTCAACGAACTATTTTTGAAAACCCAGGCTGGTACACAGCTTATACTCCTTATCAAGCCGAAATTGCTCAAGGTCGATTAGAAGCACTGTTGAATTTCCAAACTATGGTGATGGATTTAACAGGAATGAAGCTAGCCAATGCTTCTCTATTAGACGAAGCTACGGCTGCAGCAGAAGCTATGCACATGTTTTATTCGATGCGAAATCGTGATCAAGTGAAAGCGAATGCCAATATTTTGTTCGTTTCTGATCAGTGCTTTCCTCAAACTATTGAACTGCTAAAAACACGGTCTGCTCCTATCGGAATTGAACTTCAAATTGGAAATCATGCCGAATTGGTTTGGAATAATCAGATTTTCGGTGCTGTATTACAATATCCAAATGCAAGTGGAGAAATTCACGATTACAGTGCATTTACTGCAGAAGCCAAAAAACACAATGCCTATGTGTGTGCTTGTGCCGATTTAATGAGTTTAGTGCTATTAACTCCTCCTGGAGAATGGGGTGCTGATTGTGTAGTTGGTTCAACTCAACGCTTTGGTGTTCCAATGGGTTATGGTGGTCCACATGCCGCCTATTTCGCTACACACGAAGATTTTAAACGAAATATACCAGGACGTATTATTGGTGTTTCGGTCGATTCACATGGAAATCCTGCGCTCCGTATGGCGCTACAAACACGTGAACAGCATATCAAACGCGATAAAGCCACCTCGAATATTTGTACAGCTCAAGCTTTATTGGCAATCATGGCTTCGATGTATGCTGTATATCATGGTCCTGATGGATTAAAACGCATTGCGAATAAAATTCATTCTGCTACAAGGCATCTTTCCAATCGACTAACAAGTCTTGGTTTTGAGGTAAAAACAAATCAGTATTTCGATACAATTCGTGTTGGTTTAAACGAATTATGTTCTCAAGAACTTTTGAATAAACGAGCCATTCAACGAGAAATCAATCTTCGTTACGAAGAAAATGGCGACGTTACTTTAACGCTCGATGAAACTACTTCTCAATCGGATGTCAAAGCGCTTTTGGATCTCTTTGCAGGTGCAGCAGGGAAAGAATCTGGGAATATTGATGCGATTTCTTTTGTCCCATTTTGGGATCATTTTTCACGCAGTTCAGAAATTCTAAAAGACCGCGTTTTTAATAGTTATCATTCTGAAACAGAGATGATGCGTTATATTAAAAAACTCGAAAACAAAGATTTGGCATTAAATCATTCGATGATTTCTCTTGGTTCATGCACCATGAAACTCAATGCCGCTTCTGAATTAATTCCATTAAGCTTTCCAGAATTTGCCAATCTGCATCCCTTTATTCCTGTTGATCAAGCCGAAGGCTATCAAGAACTTTTCCGTGAGTTAAGCAGCGATCTATGTCAAGCTACTGGTTTTGCAGCTGTTTCTTTGCAACCAAATTCTGGTGCTCAAGGCGAATATGCAGGATTGATGGCTATTCGTGCGTATCATCTAAGTCGTGGTGATAGTCATCGTGATATAGCACTAATTCCTTCTTCAGCTCATGGTACTAATCCTGCATCGGCTGTTATGGCTGGTATGGAAGTAATTGTTGTAAAATGCGATGAAAATGGAAATGTGGATATCACTGATTTAAAATCCAAAGCAATCCAATATAGCAATCGACTATCAGCTTTGATGGTAACCTATCCTTCAACTCATGGCGTTTTTGAAGAAGGCATCCGTGAAATTACTAGCATTATTCACGAAAATGGCGGCTTAGTTTATATGGATGGTGCTAATATGAATGCTCAAGTTGGCCTAACAAGTCCTGGTACGATTGGAGCAGATGTTTGTCACCTCAACTTACATAAAACCTTTGCAATTCCGCATGGTGGAGGCGGTCCAGGAGTTGGCCCTATTGGCGTAAATGAGAAATTAGCACCTTTCCTTCCAGGGCATTCTTTAATTAAAACTGGGGGCAACAAAGCAATTACCGCTATTTCGGCTAGCCCATTTGGAAGTTCGTTGATATTACTAGTTTCCTATGCGTATATCAAAATGCTTGGACCTGATGGTTTAACAAATGCCACTCGGTATGCGATTCTCAATGCCAATTACCTAAAATCAAAATTAGAAGCTCATTATCCGGTTCTCTACAAAGGAAGTCATGGATGTGTTGCTCATGAAATGATATTGGATTGTCGGGAGTTCAAACGTACCAGCCATGTAGAAGTTGGTGATATAGCGAAACGTTTGATGGACTATGGTTATCATGCTCCAACGATATCTTTCCCAGTACCAGGAACAATCATGATTGAACCTACTGAAAGCGAAGGACTTGCCGAATTGAATCAGTTTGCAGAAGCGATGATTTCGATTCGTAAAGAAATAGCTGAAATTGAATCAGGTAGTGCTGATGCCGAAAACAATGTGATTGTTAATGCTCCTCATACTGCAACATCGGTAATAAGTGATTCATGGAGCAAACCATATAGCCGTGAAAAAGCAGCTTATCCATTGAAATGGGTTGCTGAAAACAAATTCTGGCCAAGTGTTGGAAAAGTAGACAATGCTTATGGCGATAGAAATCTTGTTTGTAGTTGTACTCCAATTGAAGCATATGCTCAATCGACGCTCGCGGTAGAATAATACAATACCAATTCAATTTATAACTCGGTTGTATATCAAGCGATAAGCGGGTTTTTTTGTTCTAATAAAGAAATTGGGATTTGAACATATTAATTCTATTTTTGCCCTCTGTCTTATAACCTCAAAAAAAGGGTCTTAAGATTTTTGCCAAGGATTCACAATCAACACATAAACAACCACACATGAACTCTAAACTTTTACTTGCCATGTTCTTGGGTGCGTCTGCTACGCTGAGCGCTCAAAATGCTAGTACGCAGTCTGTACGAGCGAACACAACCAAAAAGAACTCGTATGTTCACCAACATGCAGCTCATTCTTCAAATTCATCTACAAACAGAGTTGACATTTGGTCTAACGACTTTTCAAACGCTGCAGATTGGGTAATCTCTAATGAAGTAGGAAATTCTAGTAACTGGAGTATCGGGACAACTGCTCCAAACGGGTCTTTCCCTATTACAGCCATTGCTTCAACATCAGCGGCTAATGGTTTTGCCCTTTTCGATTCTGATCTAGATTGTTCACACAATCAAATTGCTGATTTGACAACAGCAAATTCAATTGACTGTTCAGCTTTCCCAGCTGTAGTTCTTGAATTCCAACAACAATATCGTCGTTTTGATGATTCTACCTTTGTTTTTGTATCGAATGATGGTGGTACAAACTGGGTGAAATACACAGTAAACGGTTCATTAACAAACAACGATGCAACTGCAACTAATCCTGATATTGCAAAAGTAAATATCACACCAACAGCTGGAGGACAAGCAAACGTTAAAGTTCGTTTCCAGTTTTGGAGTCCTGCTACTTATACAACAGGAATTGCAGGAGCGCCTGGTTGTGCTTATGCTTGGATGATAGATGATGTTAAATTAGCTACTCCTCCAGATTATGAGTTAATGGTAAACACAGTATACCATGGTGATCCATACGATCATTTTGAATATGGTACTTATCCATTGCTTCAAGTTGATACAGTTCGCGTAGTTGCAATTGTTCGTAACGAAGGAGCTCTTGCTCAACAAGCTACAGTGAATTATACTGTAACTCGTGGAGCAACTACAGTAAATAGTGGCTCATCTGCTTCATTTGTAATTCAACCATTTACAAATGATACAGTTATCGTAAGTACTGCTTATGTTCCAGATGCTGTAGGTAACTATTCTGTTGCTGCAACAGTTTCATCTGCAAATACTGATTTTGATCCTTCCAACAATGCTGGTTCTTCTGACTTCGTAGTATCTCAATACATTTATTCAGGTCTTACTAGCTTAACAGGTGTTTCTGCATTAACTTTCTCAGGTGCTGGTCCTACTATTTTTGATGCAAGTAAAATTGCTCATCAATATTTGATGATTAATGATGCTCCTTGTAAAGCGATTGATATTGCAGTTTCATCACTTTCTGATGACATCAGCTTAATTATTGAACTTTTTGATGCTGCTGATCTTAACGTAGCTCTTTCTGTAGGTGATTTTAGTATCACTTCAACTCATCCTACAACAGCTCAATACTTTACCATTCTTTTAGATGAACAAAATTTAACTGCTGGTAATGTTTATGTTGCTTCTGTTGGATCTGAAGCAACTGATAAGAAATTTGATTTCTATGGTATTGATGGTGACCCTGATGATGCAACACTTGTTAATGTACCTGATGATAATGGAGTATTAACTTGGTTCCGTACTGACCTTACTCCTGCTGTAAACCTTAACTTCAATCCATCTGTTGGCATTGCTGATGTTAATGCTTCTCCAGTAAGTGTTAATGTTTATCCAAATCCAGCTAATGATCAAATTTCTTGGAACGTTAAACTTCAGAATTCTACTTCTATGAATATCAGTTTAATTGATATTAATGGTAAAGTTGTATTCAACAAAACTGTAAAAGGAAAAGTTGCTTCTTATTCTGATACATTGAATGTTTCTGAATTTGCAAATGGAGTTTATACACTTCAAGTTAAATCAAACGAAACAACAAACTCTCAGAAAATAGTGATTGCTCACTAATTTTTTCTAAGAAAAATTTAAAACCCCTTAAGTTTGCGCTTAAGGGGTTTTTTAATTTATCCTTCTATACATGCGCTTTCTGATTTTTGTTTTTTCTTCTGTTTTGTTTTGTAGCTCAATGCTTGCCCAAACAGCTACTGATACAATCAACGATTTTTTCCAAGTTAATGGTGCAACGCTTATTGAAAGTCCCAATGGAGGTTATGTTTCTGGCACGAATGGGTATAAAGACTCAGAAAAACTTCAAGCGTTTTTTCCTTATAAATCATATAGTATTCTAGGTGCATTTGTATGGACTGGAAAAAAGGTTTTTAATTCTGCAAATTCTAATTCGAGGATTTGTTTGAAAGTAAAAAACTTCGATACTACAACCGTAAGCACTTTTCCATTCATGAAAGGAATTGGCTCAACCATAGATTCGGCTTGGTATGCTTTATCCGAAAGTAATCCTGTGCTTTCGTTTGATGCAGGTTTAAAATATTATCCTTTTTCATCCCCAATTCTTATTAATAGTTTCTATGCTTTGGGAATTTCTTTCGATAGTCTTGCACAAGATTCAGAAGGAAATTTACTCGATAGTATTGCCATTTTCAGTTCTGCAATGGATAGTGTTTCATTTCCTAATATGAGCTGGGAAAAATGGAACGGGAACTACAAACGAATTGCAGATACCTGGGGCTTTGATATTGATTTGGCTTTATTTCCAGTAATTGATTCTACGCTTAACTTCAATGAAAAAATAATGAGCCAAGAAATAGCTGTATATCCTAATCCGGCGAATCAAACACTTTCTTTTTCAATACCAAGCAATCAAAAAAATCTTGTCTTATCTGTCTATTCAATGGATGGAAAACTTGTAATAAATAAAAATTGTTTCGACTTACTTTCAACTCAAACAATTGATACAACACCTTTTACAAATGGAATCTATTTTCTCCGAATTCAGAATGAACATTGGATTGGATTAGCACCATTTACTATTTCTCATTAAATTTTTTTCATTGTATTTTTATAATTGAATATTTCAATAACTTGTTGTTCTCTATTTTTTAATGCAAGAACCCAATTTTCATGAAGAGATTAATACTCCCTGCCTTTGCCATTATTTGCTCCCTTACCGCTTTTGGACAGCAAATCAACAATCCTTCTACTTCAATGGAACGCTTCCGTGTTTCTCAAGAAGAAGTGAATGCTCTAAAACAAGCTCATTCCGGCTCAGTTGATCGTTCAGATATAACTTTATATGTCGATTATCCTGCGGATGATGAGATAGAACAAGGAACTGGCACAAATACGAACTTTCTTTGGACGTTCAACAGTAACTACTCTGCTGCCTCTGATACGGATATTGTTCCTATCAATTTTATTGGTGTTCGTTTGCTCAATTTAACTGGATACACCGATCCACTTCAAGACCCGATTCAAACATATGCAGGTCCTTATCCTTATCCAAACAGTTTGACCGTTACTGTCGACAGTATCTTTATGTTGATGGCACATGAAAATAATACGGGTACTGAAAATAAATTCTATGTTGATTTAAGACAATTATCAGCAACTGGTGGATTTTCAAACTCACTTCCAACTGTATGGTCCGATTCAATTGTAACAACTACTTCACTTTCACCAAGTGGAAATTGGCTAGGAACTAATGCCCTTTATTCTTTAGCTATGCCTGTAGGCTATACCACCAATGCGAATCAAAAAATCGGAATCGGACTTCGATACATCGCCCCTAAATTGGATACCCTTGGCATTCTTGCTTCTTATATATCTAATCCAAACGGGCCAGCATCTCCAAATGATTACGCAATGAAATCTAAATTTCCGTATTCAGTTGTTCGATGGGAAGGCTTTTCAGGTGGAAATTTTATAGGTACATCCAATATCTTTTACAATTTTGCCCAAGGACAAACCGATACCTCTTATTTCAAAGCACAAAACTGGCAAATATGGGCTTTGCTCACTTTTACTGATGTTACAGGGATTAAAGAACAAATTAAAGTTCCTTTAAACGCCGGTCAAAATCAACCAAATCCATTTCAATCAAACAGTCAATTCCGTTATACGATTTCGACTCCTCAATTAATTAATCTGGTGATATATGATTTGAATGGTCGCCGTGTTCGTTCAAATAATTTAGGCTTCAAAACTCAAGGAGATTATCAAGCAGATCTTACTGCCGATGATTTAGAATCGGGCACTTATTTTTACCGACTTGAAGGAAGTAAGAGCCAATCTACAATGAATAAAATGGTTGTAGTTCATTAATTAACTCGATAAAGCATTTTTGAAACCCGTTGTATTTCGCAGCGGGTTTTTTATTTTATATATAGAAGTGAACTATCACCATAACTCAAAAAACGATAGCCATGGTGCAAAGCATATTCATACACTCGTTTCCATTCACTCCCTATACAGGCACTTACCAATAGCAACAATGTGCTTTGGGGTTGATGAAAGTTTGTAATAATTGCATCGATGGTTCTGATTTGATAACCCGGTGCAATTATAATTTGTGTTTCTCCCTTTAAGAAATTCAAACTCCTTTCTTTCATCTGCCTTGCAAGAAACAAAAATGCCTCTTTTCTGTTTGGCAATTCAGCCGATTCGAATTCATATGGATCCCATTGTTTTACTTGGATTCCAAATTCCGAATCAGGAAATTTCATCAATCGTACTGCTGTCCAATAAATACTTTCAAGTGTTCTTAATGTGGTTGTTCCTACAGCAACTATTTTTCCTTTACTGGTGGCAATGGATTCAATTAAATTGAAATTTGCTATTACCTCTTCCGAATGCATAACATGATCATTCATCCGATCTGCCTTGACTGGTTTAAATGTTCCTGCACCTACATGTAATGTGAGACATTGACAATCGACTCCAGCTATTTTCAAAGAATCTAACACTTCTTGTGTAAAGTGCAAACCTGCAGTAGGAGCTGCAACGGAACCTTTTTCATTTGCATAAACAGTTTGATAACGGCTCTTATCTTCTTCTTCAACTGCACGTTTCAAATAAGGTGGAAGCGGCAATAAACCAGCGGAATCTAAAATATCAGCAAAGCAAATCTGATCTCCAGTCCATTCAAAAAGAATAACATAACCATCTTCCTTTCTTTCAATCTGACTCAATCGAAGCAGTTCACTCGACTGAAATTGGATTTCTAAAACTTCCTCTGGCTTCCATTTTTTAGCATTCCCAACATAGCAAAACCATGTTGCTGTTTCCTTCTGAAGCATTGCTTCTGGAATACTAATCAAGCCATTGGGTTCTAAACAAAAAACCTCAATCCATGCTCCGGTTTTCGTTTGTAGTTTAAGTCTCGCTTGAACAACGCGCGTTTGATTAAAAATCAGCAAATCGCCTTTTTCAAAATAGTTTGTTATTTGAGGAAATTGGGCGTCTTGAATTTCCCCTTCCTTATAAACCAATAAACGAGATGAATCCCTTTCCTTCAAAGGAAACTTGGCTATCTTTTCATCGGGTAGCTCATACGTAAAATCAGATATTGATATCGTTCTAGGATGAATGTTCATTATGAACGAGATGCTTTCCTTATCCGTTTAAATAATTCGGATGCGTATACAAAATCATTAATCTCTTGATTATCTGTTTCAAGAATGTCTTGCTTATTTCCCTCCCACCATTTTTGGCCCTTATTCAAATAAATTATCTTCTCCCCTATCTCTAAAACAGAATTCATATCATGGGTATTGATAACGGTTGTGATATTATACTCCTTCGTTATTTCATGAATTAAATTATCAATGATGATGGATGTTTTGGGATCAAGTCCTGAATTAGGTTCATCGCAAAACAAATAGCGCGGATTAAGGGCAATAGCTCGTGCAATAGCAACTCGTTTTTTCATCCCACCACTTAATTGAGATGGAAATAACTTATTGGCATTCGTTAAATTTACCCTATTCAAACAAAAGTTGACACGCTCTCTCCTTTCCTCTCCCGACATTTTCCCAAACATCTGTAATGGAAATGCAACGTTTTCCTCTACCGTTTGAGAATCGAAAAGAGCGCCTCCTTGAAAGACCATCCCGATTTCTTTGCGAATCTCTCTTCGTTGATCTTCATCAAGTAAGGAGAAATCGCGTCCATCATATAAAATATTTCCTTCGTCTATTTGATATAAGGCTACAAGACATTTGATCAACACCGTTTTCCCTGAACCACTTCCCCCAATAACCAAGTTCGTTTTCCCCTCTTCAAAAATCACGTTAATATGATCCAGAATCTGGCGATTATCAAAGCTTTTACAGATGTTTTTAACCTCAATCATGCTAAGAGTAATTGAGTTAAAATATAATTAGCAACCAATATGAAAATACTGCTATAAACAACCGCTTTCGTGCTAGAACTGCCCACTTCCAAAGCTCCACCTGAAGTGTAATATCCATAATAGGAAGAAATGGATGTGATAATGAACGCAAAAAATAAGGTTTTCACGAGGGCGTATACCACATAAAAAGGTTTGAAAACATACTGTATTCCATATAAATATTCAGTCGTAGTAACACTTCCGGCTATTACTCCAAAAAACCATCCTCCAGCAATTCCTAAAAACATACTCAGAATAATCAAAAATGGATTGATCAAAACAGCAGCAAGGATTTTAGGAAGCACTAAATAAGAAGAGGAATTTATCCCCATAATTTCTAATGCATCAATTTGTTCTGTAACCCGCATTGTACCAATCTCAGATGCGATACTTGATCCCACCTTTCCAGCTAAAATCAAACTGATGATGGTTGGGGAAAACTCCAAAATAATGGAATCGCGCGTTGCTAAACCAACAGCATATAGTGGAATAAAAGGACTGTCGATATTATATGCCGTTTGAATGGTGATTACAGCTCCCATAAAAAGGGAAATGATTGTAATGATAGGCAAAGAGTTGATTCCCAGAGAATTTATCTCGTACAACAATTGCCTTCTGAACCAAGCAAATCGTTGGGGTTTTCGGAAAACATTCCGAATAAAAAGGTAATAATGACCTGTTGAATAAAATATGTTCATTTACAGCCCAAACCTAAGCAAAATACAGGATGGCTTTGGTTTCAAAAAATTGATTTTTCAAGGGATACACTGTTGATAGTTTATCATGAATGCAATATGCCTTCGTAACTTGCAGCAGAATCTATGAATCAAGTTCATCTAGCTCAACGCTTAAATTTATTTAATCATCTCTCAAAATTAGAAGAATGTGTTTTTCTTCTTGATTCAAATGGATATGATGATGGGTATGGATCATTTAGTTGGTTAATACTCGCTGGCAAAAAACGTTCGGTCAATGATAAAATGAATGATGGAAATCCTTGGGATGCACTACGTAATTTTTTAAAAGAGCCTACTAATGCACCCTTCATTCCCGGATTTTTATCCTACGACTTAAAAAATTATATTGAAAATCTTCACTCGAATAACCTAGATCAAACTGAATTCGACCTTCTTTCTTTTGTCGAACCTACGCTTATATATGGCTTTGATCGTATGGATAATTTAATTTCATATGGTGATATTGGATTTGTTAATTCATGCATCCATGAAGAAATTAAATCAGTAAAGCTTCCAGAAATTAATCTCAAATGCTATACTTCTGAAGAAGCTTATGAGCAACATTTTAACACATTAAAATCACATATTTTACGTGGAGATATCTATGAAGTAAATTACTGCATTCATTTTGGTTCCCTTGTGAAAGAATTGAATCCCATTGAATTATATTCTAGGCTAACACGTATTTCACCATCACCATTTGCTTGCTTAATGAAAAATGGAAATCAATGGTTGATTGGATCAAGTCCAGAACGTTTTATTCATAAAAAAGGGAAACAGCTAATTTCTCAACCAATAAAAGGAACTATTCGAAAATCAGAATCACCTATTCATGATCAAATAGCTATAGAACAATTAAAGAATGATCCCAAAGAACGAGCTGAAAATATTATGATTGTTGATTTAGTTCGAAACGATCTTTCGCATTATGCTCTAAAGGGCTCTGTGATTGTTGAAGAACTCTGTGAGATTTATCCATTTGCTACAGTTCATCATATGATTTCTACTATAAAAGCCGAGTTAACAGAGCAAAAATTTGGTCTAGATGCTATGATTAAAGCGTTTCCAATGGGTTCAATGACTGGAGCTCCCAAAATTCGAGCAATGCAACTAGCAGAAGAAGAAGAGAATTTCAGAAGAGGAATTTATGCTGGTGCAATAGGATATTTTACATCAGAAGGTGATTATGACTTTGCCGTTATTATTCGGTCATTCACATGGAATGCACAATCAGGTTACCTTTCTTTCAGCACTGGTGGTGCTATAACTCAACGCTCAAATGCAAAAAACGAATATTCCGAATGCTTATTAAAAGCTGAAGCATTAATGAAAGCATGTAATGATGAATCGGCTAATTGAACAATTCCCCAAAACACTTAAGAATCTTGGAATATCATTGGAGAATCATGTGTATCTCGCACTTAGTTCTGGGCTTGATTCCGTGGTTCTCCTCGATTTATTTGCTCAATTTGGTTTTATCGGAACAATCGCTCATGTTAATTATGGATTACGAGGCGAGGACTCGATAGAAGATGAAGCACTAGCTCATAAACTTGCACTTCACTATCGTTGGAAAATAGAAGTGCTTTCTGCTGATAATGAGATAAGTGAGCATCCTGGTGAATCAACCCAAATTGCTGCTCGAAGAATTCGTTACGATTGGTTTAATCTGCTTTTAGAAAGAAATTCATCATCAGTTTTAGCACTTGCGCATCATGCAAACGATCAAGCTGAAACATTCTTTATCAAGCTTTTAAGAGGTGGTGGAGTTGAAAGTCTTTCTGGAATGGATGAACAGAATAGAAAATTTATTAGACCATTATTGAAGTATTCAAAAGAGGATCTTTTAGCATATGCTACTGAAAAAGAATTGGTTTGGAGAGAAGATCGAAGCAATCAATCAGATGTGTATTTGAGAAATGCGATACGGCATCATATAATCCCTTCGATGATTCATGTTCAGCCTAATTCTTTACGGATGATGAATGAATCTATCACACGTTTGAAAAGTGAAGAAAAACAACTTCGCTTTTTCACACAAGCATGGATAAAAGATCATGTAAATTATTTGCATTCAGGTTTTTCAATTAAGAAAACTGATTTAGTCAATATGCCTTCACCCACATTTTTATTGCATGAATTATTGAAGGATTATGGATTTTCTTGGCGGTTTTGTGAGAGTATCTCCTCTAATCTTACCAATACACATACTCAGTACTTTTCTGCTGGCAAAAATGTTATCGTGTTAGACCGGCTTAATCTATCACTTAATCAGCATGTTGCGGCTGTTTCTGAGGATGAAACTGCAATTACTCCAACTATTTCTATAGAATATCATTCTACAATGCCCGAAAACATAGGCATTCAAACAAAAAATGAAGCTTGGTTTAGTGTAAATAAAATTCAAGGAAAACTCTTATTAAGAAAGTGGCAAAAAGGCGATAGATACTGGCCTTGGGGAATGAATGGCAGCAAATTACTAAGTGATTATTTTACAGATTTAAAATTACAACCAGAAGAAAAAGAAAATCAATGGATATTAACCTGTGACAATGAGATTGTTTGGGTTGTGAATCTTAGAATTGACAGGCGTTTCGCGGCAGATCCTGGAGAAAAAGACCTCGTTTGTATTCGAGTTTCAGAATAAACTATCTATGAAACTATGGTTTAGCAAAGACGTAACAGGATTCAGAAACTGAAATTTAAAAACCTGACCATATGCGTAATGTGCCAATCGTTGAAAAAGAGACTGTGAAAAACATGGTTTTCCCAAGAGAAGAAGTACTTAAAAATAAAGATTCTGCAATCGAGAGGAGAACCTTACTCGAAAGAGCAACAATACTCAGTAATTTGTATCATAACAAAGTGAAAATTGTTTTCGAAGACCGTGATGGAAGCAAAATGGTCGACACAACAATTTGGGCTACGACCGAAGCTGCCATTATGCTTAAAGGTGGTGTGGTAATCCCAATTCATCGTATTCATAGCATTGACTTAGTTTAAGCGTCAAATTGACAGCAAATCGGCATTTATTAAAATAATTCCTGTCGATTTAACCACGTTGGCGCATACCGTATAGAGGTTTATCGTAATTTGAGCCGGGGAACAGTTGTTGTTCCCCGGCTCACGTATTTTAAACCCATACATACATGAAAAGCATTGTTTCAATTGGCGTAATCCTTCTAGTTGTCATCTTACTTTTTGGCATTGGAGGATGTTCTTATAATAAAATGGTACAGAAGCAAGAAGCTGTATCGAGTGCATGGTCACAAGTTGAAAATGTTTATCAACGTAGAGCCGACCTCATTCCAAACCTAGTTAATACCGTTAAAGGAGCAGCAAATTTTGAAAAAAGCACTCTAGAGGCTGTTATGCAGGCTCGTGCGAGTGCTACGAGTGTTAAAATTGATGCAAATAATTTAGATGCTGCGAGTTTCCAGAAATTTGAACAAGCTCAACAAGGAGTTACTTCAGCATTATCACGTTTATTGGTTTCGGTTGAAGCATATCCCGAATTAAAAGCCAATCAAAACTTTCGTGATTTACAAACACAATTGGAAGGAACCGAAAATCGGATTGCTGTTGAAAGAAAGAATTTCAATGAAATTGTGAAAGATTACAATAGCCATATCCGCTCTTTTCCGAACAACCTATATGCAGGCATGTTTGGATTTACTACGAAAGAATATTTCAAAGCTGCTGAAGGATCTGATAAAACTCCTGAAGTAAAATTCTAATGGCTCAGAAATTCATTAGTAAATCTGAAGAAAAAGCAATTACGGATGCGATTGCTTTGGCAGAAAAGGAAACTTCAGGCGAAATTCGGGTTCATATCGAATCTACGTGCAAAGGAGATGCTGTTGATAGAGCCGTAGAAATCTTTTATCGATTAAAAATGGAGCAGACGAAAGAAAAAAATGGTGTACTGCTTTATGTTGCAATCAAAGATCGAAAGCTTGCAATCATTGGTGATTCTGGAATAAATGCTGTTGTGCCAGATGGTTTTTGGGACAAAACAAAAGACTTTCTCGTTAACCATTTTAAAGAAAGCAAATTTACTGAAGGATTAGTTGGAGCAATTGATCAAGCGGGACAACAACTTAAACAGTACTTTCCTTATCAAAGTAACGATAGCAATGAACTCTCCAATGAAATCTCAATCGGGAATTAAGAAAATTGCGTTCGTTTTTCTCCTGCTTTCCGGGTTTTGTCTGAATTTGTATTCAAGGGATTTACCTAAGAGACCAGAACCTGCTCGACTAGTAAATGACTTTGCATCAATCCTTTCGGATTCTGAAAAAGATCAATTAGAGAAAAAATTAGTTGCATTCGATGATAGTACCTCCAATCAAATTGCGATTGTAACACTATCGAACTTGGATGGAGAGCCAGCTTCTTCTTATGCTCCTGAACTTTTCAATTCTTGGAAAATAGGAAATCAAGGTAGAAATAATGGGGTGTTGATTCTAGTTTCAATGGACAATCCTCGAGAGGTATTTATCAATACAGGCTATGGAATGGAAGAATTCATACCGGATATTACCGCCGGAAGAATCGTCCAAGAGGATTTACTACCTTTCTTTAAGCAAAAGCTTTATTATCAAGGTTTAGATAAAGCATCAACTGATTTGATGCAGTTATTATCTGGAACATTTAAAGGATTTCCTAAAAAAGAACGACAACGTGGTATTCCTCCATTAGTCATTGTTGTATTAATCATTGTCGCTATAATACTTATATCTAGATCGAAAGGAGGAGGAGGAGGAAGGTATATGCGCACCTTTGGAGGTCCTGGATTTGGAGGATGGGGCGGCGGCGGATTTGGAGGATTCGGAGGCAGTTCAGGAGGAGGTTTTAGTGGTGGTGGATTTGGTGGATTTGGAGGAGGAAGTACCGGTGGGGGTGGCGCTGGAGGTAGTTGGTAAGATATTTTATTAAAATCGTTGCGAAATGACAAGAATTCTTTTAGGTTTGAATTCACTCAATTCGAAATAAATGAAGCTCATCTTTACACTGGTATTTCTCATTTTTACTGTCAATGGATATAGTCAAGCTGCCAAAGGAATGGAATACTTTGATGGCTGGGCATGCACAAAGAAAGGGGATACACTACGAGGAAAAATCTGCTATGAAAGCACTAAAACAGGTGAACGCTTTGATAAAATTTTCTTCATCGATGCAGCCAATGCCAAAAAACGCCTAGGTCCAGAAAAGCTTGTTTCTTTTGGTGTTCAAGGGAAAATTTATGAATATGTCTTGTTAGAAGAAGCCCCTTCAGCTCTCCCAATGCAACAAGTTATAGTGGGTGATATCAGTTTATATTATGGGTATTTTCCAACGATGGAAGCAACTCCTCAGAAATTTATTTACGAAAAGGGAATCTTTTTGAAAAAGAAAGATCAAGAAGGATACTTTGAAGTATTGGATAAGAAATTCCAAAAAACAATGTCGACCTATTTTAAAGGAGATGATGACATTATTAAATTAATTAAAGACAACGACTATCAAGCTAAAGACATTGAAAAGATTGTTGCAGCATACAACGCAAAGAAATAATTTTTCATTCGACTCTACACCTATACATATGTATATAAAAAGCGGCAATTGCCGCTTTTTATATTTTTAGTTAGTTATAAGGGGAATAAACAAGCTTGACTGATTTTAAAATAGAAAAAGCCAGCTCCTTGTGTAAGTTTTTCTGTTGATATCGGTTAACAACTTTTGCAATATTATACCTCAAGCGGCTGATTTTATACTTTTGAGATGCATTGATGACTTTGTATTGATTTTATTACATAAATATGCATCAACTTTTTTGTAACTTTAATTTGACTTCTCTGTAAGAATAGATAACTTTGAACCCGTTAACCTAACTAAAATTCAGAACAGTATGAAATTATCTACAATTGTTCGCTTACCACTTTTCGCAGCAGCATTGCTCGTTGCTGGAAATGCAGAAGCACAAGTAACAGCTACTAGCGTAGTAGGCTTTACACAAGGAATGCGCGCTGATGGTGTTTCTCCAATTGGAGTTACCCGTAGCAATGCTAACAATGCTCTTGGAGCAATTAACGTAAATGATGTAAACATCGGAGAAGTAGCTAACAATTCTGCTTCAGTTGAGTTTGTATCATTAGGATTTGGTGGTGAGATTGTACTTGAATTTGCAAGTCCAATCTGCAACATCTGGGGAAGTAACGATTTAACTATCTATGAAACTTCTTACGGAACACCTTCTTGCGCATCATGGCCAGAAAGAGCATTGGTTTATGCTCGTCAAGATGAGTGTCAGCCTTGGATTTTGATTAGCCCTAGTTTTGCTGATGGTGGAATTTGTCAAAATGCTGATCTTGATTTAGGTGTTCTTAGCTGGGCTAAATACATTAAAATTGAGGACATCACAAACCCAACTACTTTCCTTGCAAACAACCAAGATGGTTATGATGTAGACGGTGTTGTTGGATATTCAACTTGTGATGGTGGTGCATATGGTGCTGGTGGTAAGTATTCACCAAATGCTGTTGCTTCTTTAGCTCAAGGTCTTCGTAGAAACGGAAGCGGAGTTCCTGCTAACCGTTCAATCCAAAGCAGAATGTTAGGTGCTCCTCAAATGAGTGATGCTTCTACAACTCCAGCTAACTATCCATTCTTTGCTCTTGGATATGCTGGTACAGTAACTCTTTCTTTCCCTTACACAATTCTTAATGTAACAGGAGCTGATCTTCAAGTTTTTGAAACTACTTTCGGTGACAACCCTTCACGTCCTTGCTCTAGCTATCCTGAGAAGGCTAAATTCGAAGGTTCTGTTGATGGAATTACTTTCTTCGATCTTGATGCAGTTGTTACTGCTGATGATGGTGGTGCTATCCTTTGCCGCGATGGTAAATTGAATATCCCTGCTGGTCAAGCTGGTTTAAACTTCATCCGTGTTACAGATGTTACTACTGCTTTCGGTCCTGGAACTACAGATGCTTATGATATCGATGGTATCGTAGGTCTTGGTCAGTGTGGTGTTTCTACAAGCCCTAGCAACGGTCAAAAAGTAGCTACTGAAGAAGAAATTGGAGAAGGTGAATTCGGAATCGATATCTACCCTAACCCAGCTTCTGATGTTGCAACATTGAATGTTACTGGTGTTAACAACATGGATAACTACACAATCAAAGTAATTGATCTAATGGGTCGTGTTATCTCTACTGAATCTGTAAACAACGGAACTGGTAGCTTTACTCACAATCTTGGAATCAACAAATTGACTGCTGGTATCTACATCATCTCTGTAGAATCTAACGGTTCACGTGAAGTTGCTAAATTGATCAAAAAATAATCAGTATCCCTGATACTAAAAACCCTGACCAAATGGTCAGGGTTTTTTTTTGCCCATACTTAGCAAGATTCTCCCAATACAAAATCTATTTTCATTACCCTTAAATCCTATTTACTCTTGCATTTATTTGAAGAGTATATCCATAGTTAATTTGAATTTATACTATGTAACAATGAATCTAAACAACTAAAAAAACGGCGATATCTTTCGTCAAAGAATATCACCGTTTCTAATTTATCCTAAATGGAATTAATCTTCCTCTGCAGTATTTTTCAATTGCATGAGTAATGTATACGCTCCTTTTAATACTACAGTCTTTGAGACCAAGTTAGAGGCATCAATAATTTGAGTAAATCCATTTTCGTTACTACCTGTAGTTACCTCAACTAATTCAAAGTGATTGGAATGATCTTGAACAAACACATATTGGTGTCCTTTAAATAATACAATTGCTTCGTCAGGCAATACATCCGAATTAACACTCTTCAAATTAATCTCAGCATTCATAAACATGCCGGGAATTAGGAGCTCATCGTATTTTTCAAAATGACAATGGACTTCTGCATTTCTATCCTCAGATAATGTTTTCCCAATTAAGATTACCTCACATTCATGTTTCTTTTCTGGTTCACGATTGTTATAAGCAATAAGCTTTTGACCAATAAAAATATCATCCAAATCTTTTTCGAAAACAGTTAATGCAAGGTGAATGTCTGAAGGATTCACCAATTCGAAAAGCACCTCACTTGGTTGAGTATATTTTCCAATATTCACGTTCACATGTGTTACAAACCCATCAATTGGAGAATACACATTGATGCTTTTGGATATCGTGTTTTCAGATAATTTATTAGGATCAATACCGATCAACTTTAGCTTTTCACCTAATGATTTAAGCGTAATCTTTTGAGTTGTGAAATCCGATTCTGCTTGTTGAAAAACTTTGTCGCTTGTAGATTTACTTTGATTTAGCTCCTTCTGCCGTTCAAATTCTTTTTCGGAATATTTCAGTTTTGCTTCTGCTATTAAATAATCTTGTTGAAGCTGGATGTATTGCTGGTCTTCCATTACGGCTATTACTTCTCCTTTTCTAATATGCATTCCTGGTAAAAGCTGAGTTGATTTTAAATAGCCACCTAAAGGAACGCTCACCGAAACCATATTTTGAGGTGGTACATCTATTTTACCGCTTACTTGAAGAATTCGAGAGATCATCTTTTTCTGAATATGACCAATCGTAATTCCTGCATTTTTTGCCTGTGAATCTGTCAGTGTTACCGTTTGTGTTTCGCTCAAAGGTTCTTGAGTTTGTTGTACCGTATTGGATCCACAAGCTGACATTAAAAGAATGGAAATGAATATATGATGAGTTTTCATGATTAGTTGTTGTTTAGGTAATGAAGATGAATCATCACTGAATTAAGGTTGCTGATTACATTGAGGTAATCGTTTTGAATCGATATTGCCTGATTGGTTAACATAACCCAATCGAGATAATTAATATCCCCATTTAAAAATTGACGGTTAGCCGTTTCAATTATCGTTTTAGCATTCGAAAGAGCCGTATTCTCATAATATTCAGCTGTCTTTGTAAAATTTTGAAAGCTTGTTAATGCTTCTTGAAACTCAGCTCCCAGCTTGTTCAGTTCTGAATTATACACGTTTTCTGCAATCAATTGATTAATCCCTGCAGCTTTAATTCGAGCTCTTTGTGATCCAGAAAACAAGGGAATTCCTAAACCAATTTGTCCCGATTGAAAACGTGTTGAATAAGAATATGTGGTATTGTCTGAGCCTGTTCCAAGCATCGTCATATTACTATATCCCAATGATAATGAAGGGAGAAGCTTTGATTTTTCAAGTCTCCTACTAGCAATGGATACCTGCTTTTGTTGATCAAGGATTTTCAAAGCAGGATGTTGAAGATTCATTGTTGAAGCTGAAAACGAATCTTTCATTTTAAAACCAATGTCTTCAGGTACAAACTTCGAATTTGAATTCAGTAATAATTGAAATTCTAATAAAAGCAATCTTTCTTCTGTTTCAAGCTGATTCAATTGAATAGAAATTTGTCCTCTTTGCATTTGGGCAGAAGTGATTTCTATTACATTGCTTTCTCCACTAGAAAATCGTTGCTGTGTTTTTTCAAAAAAGCCTAAGTATAAACTATCAATTTTAAGAAGTAATTGCCGCTTTTCTTTCAGAAACAATAAACCATAATACGCTTGCCTAACAGCCCGTGTAATTTCAGCTTTCTTCAAGTCAATCTGAAGAATATATCCCTTAAAGTCTTCAGAATAAAGTGTTTTTTGACGAGAGTAAACCGTAGGAAAGCTAAAATTCTGAGCGAGCCCAAAACGATTATCATGATATCGACTATTGATATTTCCATATTCTGCTCCAATGGATGTCTGAGGTATATCCCAAGCTGTATTTTTAAGTTGCTTATGATATTCTGCTAATAGAGTTTGGTTTTTAACCAGAAGATTGTTTTTCAAGGCTGTGTCGATTGCTGTTTGAAGCTTGATCGGTTGTTGAGCAATTGAAGCACTTCCGGAGAGAAATAAAAAAATAACAAGTCCAATTGTTGCACTGTTCTTTTTCACCTTTTGAGAGCCTGTTGTCTTCTCGAATAATATGTAAAGAATGGGCAAAACAAACAATGTTAAAAAGGTGGCGATCAATAACCCTCCAATGACAACTGTTGCTAAAGGACGTTGAACTTCTGCTCCAGCACCATTACTTAAAGCCATAGGAAGAAAACCAAGCGATGCAACAAAGGCTGTCATTAACACTGGGCGTAAACGAATTTTAGTTCCCATGAGTACAATTTTATTAAGGTCGGTCCAGCCTTCCGCTTTCAATCGATTGAACTCTGCCACTAAGACAATCCCATTCAAAACGGCTACTCCAAACAAAGCAATAAATCCAACTCCCGCTGAAATACTAAATGGCATTCCCCTTAGGCTCAAGGCGAAAATTCCACCAATAGCCGAAAGTGGAATTGCAGAGTAAATGAGAAGTCCTTGACGGATTGAGTTGAAAGAAAAATAGAGTAGAATAAAAATTAATAATAAGGAAACAGGGACTGTAATACTTAATCGCGCTTTGGCTGCATTGAGGTTTTCAAATGCACCTCCATATGTTATTTGATATCCAGCAGGTAGTTTCAAGCCTTTCTTAACTTTTATTTGTAATTCATTAACGATTGTTTGAACATCTCTTCCTCGTGTGTTGAACCCAACTACGATTCGGCGTTTTGCATCTTCACGTTGAATTTGATTGGGGCCTTCTTTCATCTCCACATTGGCTAATTGCGATAGCGGGACTTGTTGTCCACTAGGTGTTGGAATTAATAGATTCTTCACGTCTTCGATGTTTTCTCTTTGCTTACCATCTAAGCGCACAACGAGATTAAAACGTTTTTCACCTTCGTAAACAAAGCCTGTACTTTGCCCCGCTAGTCCTATGTTTACCACTTTATTTATGTCTTCTATAGACAATCCAAATTGCGCAATAGCGGCTCGATTATAATCAATGACTATTTGTGTCATCCCTGTGACAGGTTCTACATAAATGCCTGTAGCACCTTCAACAGTTGAAGAAATTTCGCCCAGTTTTGTAGCGTAGTGGGCTAGGGTATCTATATTTTCACCAAATATTTTGCATACTACATCTTGTTTTGCACCTGTCATCAATTCATTAAAACGCATTTGAACAGGATATTGAAAGCTGACTGTTATTCCCGGAACTTCGGAGATTGCTTTGGTCATTTTTTCGGCTAATTCGTTAAATGTTGTTGCCGAAGTCCATTCACTTCTATCTTTAAGAATCACCATCATATCAGCGGCTTCCATTGGCATTGGGTCTGTCGGAATTTCTCCACTACCAATTTTAGTAACGACTTTTATTACTTCAGGAAAACGGTTTTTGAGAATCCCTGCTGCCTTTTGTGTGCTTTCGATGGTTGTTTTTAAATTACTTCCAGTAAGGACGCGGGTTTCCACAGCAAAATCGCCTTCTTCAAGCGCAGGAATAAATTCTCCACCCAAAGTTGACAACAGATAAATTGAAAGAGCGAACATCACTAAAACAACAGAAATCAATGCCTTAGGAATTGCAAGTGCTCGATGAAGTGCATGTTGAAATTTCTTTTCGAAGAAAATCATCATTCGATCTGAAAACGTCTTCTTATGTGAGCTGTTTTTACTCATCAAAAGCGAGGTAATCATGGGAACGTAAGTCAATGAAAGGATGAAAGCCCCAGTTAAAGCAAACACTACTGTTTGAGCCATTGGCTTAAACATTTTCCCTTCAATTCCCTGTAAGCTCAATATGGGTAGATAAACAACCAAGATGATGACTTGTCCAAATACAGCACTGTTCATCATTCTTCCAGTAGCCGATTTCACCTCGGTATTCATCTCTCCTTGTGTCAATCTCAACCCTTGCCCGAATCGTTTGCTATGTGTTAATTGGTGAAGTACTGCCTCAACGATGATTACCGCTCCGTCTACAATAAGCCCAAAATCCAAAGCACCAAAACTCATCAGATTGCCACTAACGCCGAACAAATTCATCATGATAACGGCAAACAACATGGCTAATGGAATAACAGAAGCGACGATAAATCCAGCCCTAAAATTTCCTAGAAAAAGGATTAAAACGAAAAGCACGATGAGAGCACCTTCCATCAAGTTCGTTTCGACAGTACCAATGGCATTGTTTACCATTTTAGTTCGGTCAAGGAAAGGTTCAATGACAACACCTTCGGGCAGTGTTTTTTGAATTTCGGCAACGCGGGCTTTCACATTTTCGATGACTTCATTGCTATTAGCCCCTTTGAGCATCATGACGATTGCCCCAGCTACTTCGCCTTGATCGTTATAACACATAGCTCCATATCGAGTAGCACTACCAAAACGAACTTCTGCTATATCTCGAATTAATAATGGTGTTCCGTTCGAGGTGTTTTTAATGAATGTATTTTCAATGTCTTTGAGATTTTCAACTAAGCCTTCGCTCCGTATATATAATACCGTCGGTCCTTTTTCAATATAAGCACCTCCTGTATTTTGGTTGTTCTTTTCTAGAGCAATAAAGACTTCGTTAATTGTAATGTTGTTTGCTTTGAGTTTATTGGGTTCAACAGCTATTTCGTATTGCTTTAGATTACCTCCAAAGCTGCTCACTTCAGCAACTCCTTTCACTCTCAACAGATCACGCCGAACTACCCAGTCTTGAATGGTTCTTAAATCACTTGCGGAATATTTCTTTTCGAAACCCTTTTCAGGACGAATAACATATTGATAAATTTCCCCAAGTCCTGTTGTAACAGGTCCTAATGAAATAGAACCAATGCCTTGTGGAATTTCATCTTTCACTCCTTGAATTCTTTCTGCCACCTGTTGTCGAGCCCAATACACATCCACATTATCATTAAAAACGATGGTAACGAGTGAAAGTCCAAATCGAGAGAAACTCCGAATTTCATGGATACCAGAAATGTTGCTATTGGCTAATTCAATTGGGAAAGTGATAAGTCGTTCAATATCGGTTGCCCCCAATGATGGAGCAACAGTAATAACTTGAACCTGATTGTTTGTGATATCAGGTACAGCATCAATTGGCAATCGTGTAAATTCATAACTGCCATAACCGATCAAAGCCAGAATAAATAAGGCGATGATTAATTTATTATTCACGGAAAATTCAATGATTCTATTGAGCATTTTCTTGAAATAAACTTGTGATTGAAATAGAGATAAATACTTCCATTAGAGCGCTCAAATCCATAGTTAGGATTGCGTTTTAAATGGGTATTCAATCAGTATTATAACTGAATTTGACGATCTAATCGCCTTTAATTTTATACCGCTTGGGGAGGTTGAAACACCGATGATGCGTGGTCTCTTGTTTCTTTTGGAATATGTAGAACAGGTCGTTCTGGGTAATGTGTAATGTGAATAAAAGTAAAATCAGTATAAATTAATTCTGCTGTATAAGCACAGGTATATGCGTGTTGAAAAGGTAACTTACAGTTATCTTCCTTACTGTGATCACTATTCGCTGAATAATGAAGAAATAGAAAATCGGCAATGCTTATTTTTTCTTGTGATCGACTTTCGTGATGATTGTAATGTTCAATCAAGTTAAGCACCTTGGGAATTTCGTCCCAATCTGAGCCAGGCATAAGACTTCCTGCAAAAAAGTAAAGTGCTAAAAGAAATGCGATGGGTCTCACAGGACAAAAGTAGTGAATGACTCCTTGCTTTTCACATCATTATATTATTTAGAACATATCACAATAACTGCAATTGGTTGAAAATGATTTATTTAATTTTATTCTCCTCTGTGTAGATTGAATTTCAACCTAATTCTTTTGTATAAATGCTTTCGCTATATCAAGTATTAAAACTTCAATTTAAGCATAACCAAAAAGTTTCTTCCTGCTTGTGGGTAATAGTAGTTGTAATCGTAACGTTGACCGCCCGATAATCCTGAATACGTATAGCCGTTCGGATTGTATTTCACTCCTAAGAGATTGTTGATCGAAACTGCGAATTCAATTCCTGGAGCTTTGATAAATTCCGGCGTCCAATTGATGCGTATGGATTGAGTAGTAAATGCATTGAGTTTTCTTAAATCAGATTGGGTATTGTCGAGATATTGTTTCCCAACGTATTTGCTGATTAATGAAATACGAAGTCTCTTTAATGGCTCATAGCTAATTGTTGAAGCGCCAACAACCGAAGGCGAAAACGAAATATCCGTATTCCAATACTTGATGCTATCTTGAAGATAGGTATCGTAATTTTCGATATACTCGGTGAACTTGTTGATTTTATTTTGACTCAAAGCGAGGTTTGCTTGCCAAGTGATTTTACTTGTTAACTGCCAGCCAGCTTCTAACTCAATACCATTACGGAAGCTTTGTGGAATGTTGATGCGGTTGTATGCACCAACATCGTTAACGGCTCCAGTTAATACCAATTGATTCTTGTAATTCATGGAATAAAGGGTCAGACCAGCTTGGAACTTTTTGCTTTTAAAGCGGTATCCCAATTCGAAATCGGTGAGGTGTTCAGGAAGCGGTCTACTTAATGCGGATGAGTTTGTATAATCGTCGCGCACTGGCTCGCGGTTGCCTACTGAGACTGAGTAAAATATACGATGTTCGTTATTGATATCCCAAGTTAAACCTGCTTTGGGATTAAAGAAATTGAGTCTTACTTCCTGCTGAACCGATTGAAGCTGAGAGTTAAATCCTAAAAACGAATAGTTGATTGTTCGGTATTGCAAATCCACAAAGAAGTCGAGCTGGGAGCTAATTTCGACATTAGCCTTAGTGTAAATATTGAAATCGGTTTTTCGCGCTGTGTCTTGGTAGTAGTGATAATTAATCGGGAATGCATTGGCATATGTTGCCCAAATCACTTCACCGTAATGTGTTCCATTGTATTGATTCCATCCGCCACCAAAAATCATTCGGATGCGATTGCTTGGAATATAGGTAGCTGAGAAAACAGTTCCGTAAAAATGATTGTCGAGCCAACGGCGACGAATTAAATTGGTAGTGTATACAGTATCTACCGGAACAATCAGCGTATCATTTCCTTGAATATGCTGCATTTGCCCAAGGTATTGATCGCTAACACCATAATTTGAAAACAATTGATCTTCTTTGAATTCTTCATAATACCCTTTTCCACGTGTATAATGAAGTGCTGCATTAATGAGTAATTTTTTAGACGCTTGATGATTGAAGAAAAACTGATAATGGTCTTGTTGGTAGTTATCGGTTTGATTGGTATAAAAAGTTTCTTTGCCATCGGCGCCAATATAGCTCCCGGCAGGATTGTAGGTTGGATGTGTTTGCAAAGAATCTTGAGGAACTCCATACCAAGCTTGATAGGTCTTTTCCATCCCAGAAAATACATTGGCGCGAAGACTTGTTTTGCCTTTGTACCAAGCAGCCGTCATGAAATAGGATTTTAAATCGGAAGCAGCGCGATCGATATAGCCATCACTGTTGATTTTAGATAATCGTAAGTCGAAAGTAAAACCATTGATCATTCCCGTTCCTGCCTCAATGGTATTGCGCAATGTGTTAAAAGATCCAGCACTACTGGTAAGTGAAGCGTATGGATTTCCTTTGAATTCGTTGGTTTGCATATTCAAAGTAGCTCCAAAAGCACCTGCACCATTGGTTGAAGTTCCCACACCACGTTGCAATTGAACGCTGTTAACAGAAGAAGCAAAATCGGGCATGTTCACCCAAAACAAACCATGCGATTCAGCATCATTCATTGGAATTCCATTCACCGTAACATTGGTGCGTGTTGGATCACTTCCGCGTACGCGAATTCCTGTATATCCAATGCCTGTTCCTGCATCCGAATTGACCACCACCGACGGTTGGTTGTTAAGCAGCATGGGCATATCTTGACCAAGATTTTGTTCAGCAATTTCTTTTTTCGAAAGAGTGCTGAAAGCCATCGCCGATTTATCCCCCGCACGGGTAGCACTAATCACCACTTCATCGGCAATAAAAACCTTTCGTTGCAAGGTAAAATCGAGTGTTGTTGCTCCTTTGGGTGTAACGCGTTTGCTCGTACTTACATAGCCTAGCATGCTTACTTCAATCAGTATTTCTTTCTCAGAAAGTGCTTTTAACTGATACATTCCTTTGGCATTGGTCGATGTCGCAAAATAGGTTCCTGAAACATTGACAATCGCACCGGGAATAGGCTGTCCATCAGCATCACTAATTGTTCCGTTGATAGAATTTTGTGCAATGCTATCGAATGAATATCCGAGAAATAAAATCAATGAAAGTAAATACGTACGCATCGCTGTTGGTTTTTAACGACTAACAACGGATCGCAGGGGTCGACGAATCCGACAAATTGTAAAACAATACCAGCCTCCCTACGCCGGCATTACCCGGATCAGGTTCGATCGCTCCAAAAGGCTAGAGCGAAAAGGGTATAATCTCAGCCACGTTTACACGCAGCACCCCTTGAATTATGCAGCAAATCACGGAAAGCTTTCTGGATTTCGCAAGGAAATTATTCAGCAGAATGATCAACAGATGCGTCATCTGCCAGTGATTTCAATGCTTTGCGGTTGATTTTGATGACTTTTTTTAGACGTTTATCCACCGATTTTTGTTTGGTTTTCATGCTTTTAAAAAAAGCGGCTTCGGTTGCAGCAAAAACAGGAGTTGCTTTTTCGATCAATTCCATTCCGCGAGGCGTGATGAGTAATGAGCGAGAACGGGTATCCATGTGATGTGGTTTTCGCATGATGAGTTTATGCTCTTCGAGTGTTCGGAGAACTTTTGAAGCCATCATTTTATCACAATTGGCATGATTCGCAACCATCATTTGAGTGATTGCTGTATCGGATGTTTTATTTAAGGTGGCGAGAGAAGTCAAAAGAAGAAACTGAACATGAGTAAGTCCGAGTGGATCAAGACTTAATTTCATGTGTCTTTGCCACAGATTTGTAACCTGCCAAACCAGAAATCCTGTAGTATCCGAAGGATCTTCAAAAGCAAGTTCAAAATTGGGAACGAGACGTTTCTTCATGGTTTTGGTTTTCAGGAAATTTTCCAGCCATTTGGAACAGGCATTTGAGGTTGAATGAGCACAACATCGCCCTGTTCATCGGTAGCTCCCAAAACTAAGCAATCGGAGCGGAATCCAGCAATGCGTTTAGCTGGAAAATTAATGACTGCAATGATCTGCATGCCAATAAGATCAGACTCAGTATAGCGACGAGTTAGTTGAGCACTACTTTGAAGTATCCCCATTTCCCCGAAATTTATCGTGAGTTGATAAGCGGGCTTGATGGCTTTTTCAAAGAATACGGCTTCGAGAATGGTTCCAACACGTATGTCGAGAGCTGTAAATTGATCGAATTGAGCTTCCATTTATTTTAGATCAGGACGAAGAAATACATTCCAATAGCGCTCGGCAGTCATTTCCTCCCAATGAATTTGATAGTAGCGGTATTGATAAATCTGTATTTGACAGATCAGAATACACATCACAACCAGTGTGCGACTAGCGAATCGAATTGCCCTTGCATTTTGTTGAAGAAGCAAAGCCAAACCGATAGCAAAAAAGGGAAGGTATTCGACCAGAACGCGTGATGAAAAACTTCCTCCATACCACCAATTCCACCAAGATGAGAGCAAATAAATTAGTAGAAATCCCCAAGCTAAACCATAAACCAACTGAGGACGATTTTGCTTGGGCGTGAAATAATATCCCATCAATCCAACAAATAAAATGGGTGTATATAAGAAAGCTCCCTTCTTATAACTCACTAGAAATTCGATGAAATGTGGTTTCAGAAAATGAAACTCTTCGCCAGGATAGGAATCAAGAAAGAACTTTCCGGTTTGTATTTTCCACAAAATGGGCTGAATAGATAGAATTGCTGTAGCCAAAAGGATTGGAAGAAAAGCGTGTCCAGAATACAATGCTGATTTAATGCGAACAAACACATCGGAAAGAGAAGTTCCTAAAAGCGGAATGGCAAAGATTAGAAATCCATTTACTGGACGAATGAGGATGATCATTCCCATGCAAATTGCAGCAAATAAAAGGTGTTTCATCATCGCATTGCGCAACCATGAATGCATAGAATTTAGAAAGCCGCAGGTAAAAGCAAAGGAGTAACTATGCGACATGCCCGGTTCCAAGATGCTGTAATAAAGCAGATTGGTTGCAAAGAGAGTTGCAAGCAAAGTCCAAGAAATTTGAGCTTCGGAAAAGTGCATGTTGAGCAAAAGTCGACGCAGGAAAATCAATCCAGCAAGGGTGTAAAAAATGCCAGCGAGGTTGATGAATAATTGGTAATAGAATGAATATCCATCTTCAATTCCTCCAGAAATCTTGGTGATGAAATGAGCCATGAAAAAGAATGGCAGTTCTGCTAAGGCAGTTCCAACGAAATACTTATTGCTATGAGTATGACCAATTTCAACACGATACACCGCACGATGACGAGGATCGGTTTGGGGATTTTCTATGCTTTCTTGAAAGTTGAACTGTAAATCATGATGGATGAAAATGGCTGGTAGCCAAGCATAATAGCCTCTAGCATCGGAACGTAAAATGCCTTTCCAGTAATCCTTTGGCCAATTGATGTTTGATGAAACGAGCATTAAAATGCAGGTACTCAAAAGCAAAATCCATTGAGAAGAACTGAGTCGGCTTCTACGCATTATGACTCAGGATAAAGGAGGTATTTTTTTCGCATTTCGCGATACGCATTCAATCCCGGTTCCCAACTTTTACGAATTTCTGTTTCGCTTTTTCCCTCGAGAATTTGTTTCCGTAATTTATCGGTACCGGCAAGCTTATCGAAAAAGTTGTTGAAATAATCAGGCTTCTTTCCGTTTGCATCGTACATACTTTGCAACCAAAAGAGGTAAATCATCTTAGTATCTCGAACGAAATTTTCTCCAAAACCACTGAGGTCAAATCCTTTGCAATCTTTATTTTCATACATAGGTGCTTTGCTTCCCGGTCCTGATTTCGGTGTGAAATGAAATTCTCCAACAGCATTTCCAGGAAATCCAATTTGCTCAAAAGGATGCGTCGTTCCCCTGCCAACACTCACATTGGTTCCTTCGAAAAAACACAAGGATGGATAAAGGTAAATCGCATTCATCGTTTGCAAGTTGGGTGAAGGAGGAGTTGTTAGTTGATAGTAATTGCTATGTGCCCAGCCCTTGCATTGTATGACATTGAGCTTGCATTTTACTTTTCCTTTCAACCAGCCTTCTCCATTCACCATTTGAGCATATTCTCCTACAGACATTCCATGCACAACGGGCACTGGGTGCATGCCCACAAATGAGGAAAATGCAGGTTCCAAAACAGGTCCATCGGTATAATGTCCGTTGGGATTTGGACGATCGAGTACAACGAGCGGAATGCCTTTTTCAGCACAAGCTTCCATCACAAGCGAAAGCGTAGAGATGTAGGTGTAAAAGCGAGCTCCAACATCTTGGATATCGAAAACAACGATATCTACATCACTAAGCTGTTCCGGCTTCGGCTTCTTGTTATCACCGTATAGCGAAATCAGAGGCAATCCGGTTTTAGCATCGTTTGCTGACTTCACTTTTTCGCCCGCATCGGCTGCACCACGAAATCCATGTTCGGGAGCAAACACTTTGACAAGATTCAGGTTGAGCGAACGTAAGGTGTCGACAAGGTGGGTATTTCCAATCAAGGAAGTATGGTTTGCCACTAAGGCAACACGTTTCCCTTTAAGTAGTGGTAAATATTCGGAAATTCGCTCTGCTCCTATTTCTACGTCAGCATCGGTTTTAATAACAACCTCCACCCGACTAAAAATTTGAGGTCTTAGTGAAAGTGGAAAAAGGAAAGCGATGAGGATTATCCAGCCAAAGGCCTTTATTTTCCTAACTTCGGGCACTTGATTTTTTAGATTCATTCAGTTTATCAGAATTGAGCACTTCTGCTTTTATCGCCCGACGACTTCTGCGTTCTGATGCAGGCAATAACCGATTATCTACACCGATAGTTCGAATTGCGATTGGCGGCATTTCGACAGGTATTTGTGTTATGATAGTGGCAATAGCGATTGTTACGGGCTTTCAGCAACAGATCAGGGCGAAAGTTATTGGTTTCGGAGCGCATATTCAAATTAGCAAATACGATACGAATCATTCTTTTGAAAGTAATCCGATAAGCAACAACGCAAATTACTTAAGCGAAGTTGTGCAATTGCCTGGTATCAAGCATGTACAAGGGTTCGCAATCAAAGCGGGCATTGTTAAATCGGGTGATGCTATTGAAGGAGTAGTATTCAAAGGAATAGGAAAAGATTATTCTACCGCCTTTTTCAAGGAACATTTGATCTCGGGTAATTTGCCCATAATTCCTGATTCTGGGAGATCGAATGATGTATTGATTTCTAAAACACAAGCTCAATTGCTGCATTTAAACGTGGGTGATGCCTTGTTGATGTATTTTGTTCAAGATCCTCCCAAAGCCAGGAAGTTCAAGGTTTCGGGAATTTACGATACAGGATTGGGTGATAATGATTTTGATAAATTGTATGTGATTGGTGATTTGAGAGTTGTTCAACAATTGAATCATTGGGAACCGGATCAAGTGAGCGGAATTGAAGTGCAATTGGATGATTTTTCAAAACTCGATGAGAAAGAACAACTGATTTACCAGACCATTCCGAATGATTTGGATGCGAAAAGTATTCGAACACGTTACCCTCAAATTTTTAGCTGGCTCGATTTGATGGATACCAATGTGTACATCATTATTGCCTTAATGCTTGTCGTTTCCATCATCAACATGGTCACGTCCTTACTGATAATGATCTTGGAAAAAACGCAACTCATTGGGATTTTAAAAGCATTAGGTGCTGACAATCGCTTGGTTATTTCGCTCTTTATGAGACAAGCGGCTGTTTTAGTAGGAAAAGGAATGCTCATTGGCAATGTTGTCGGAATCGGACTTTGCTTCATTCAAGCTCAAACTGGTGTCTTGACCTTAAATCAGGAAACGTATTATTTGTCGGTTGTTCCTATTCATCTCGAAGTATTGGATGTGCTTTTATTGAACCTTGTTACGTTCGTAATCTGTTTGCTTTCCTTGCTCATTCCGGCATTGCTTGTTATGCGAATTCGACCAGCTCGTGTTATTCGTTTCGATTGATTCGATTCAATAAATCGGCTACGGCTTGTGTTAAAAAATCCTGATGCTCATCGAGCTTGATTGCATTTCCTCTATTATTTGTTGGGAACGAATTTAAAAAAGAGGGTGAGTCTTTTATTGCTGAAAGCTCCCTTTGTGAAAGGCTAGAAAATCCCCATTGATGCGCTTCTTTTGCCAAGTATTCTTGTTCTGTTTGTCCTGGAGTTGGGATTAACAAGGCAGTTCTATTGAGTCGAATTAAGTCCATGAGGCTGCTATAACCCGAACGACAGAGAATGTATTCGGCTTGATTGATTTCTTTGGCGAATACTTCATCATTCGGATTCAGTATCAAGCGAATGGAATTTATAGAATCTGAACTTACTTTCTCTGGAACATTCGAACATATAATTGAAATTCCGAGCGATGTTGCTTTTTGGATTCGAAGAATTTCTTTCAGTAAAATACCTTGCTGAGGTTCTGGACCAGAAAGAAGAACAAGAACGCCGTTTCGTGATGTGTTGCTCGAGTTCTGCTTGGAGAAGCGACTCAAAAATCCAATACGTCGAATTGTTGGGTTGATGTGAGTTGTTTGGGATAGTTTCCCACTTAAATCCTTGGGTTCTACTTGATCAGGAATCCATATTTCATCAAACGACTTAAGGAATTTGCGAATTTTTTTGGAGATTGTTTTTTGTGTGATGCGAGGAAAGAAGGGCGAAACGGGATTTAATTGGTGCGTGATAAGCACACAAGGAATGCGTGGTGAATGTAGACCGTATCGGTTGTCAGAAACGACTGCATCTATTTGCTTGTTTTTTATCAGGGTTTGTAAGTTCGAGTATTCTAATCGGATGTTTCTACTGATTTTATTCGCCTGAAGGAGGATTTTAGCCCATGCTGGCAACCAAGATGAATATCGGATTTCCGGTACATTTGTTGGAATTTGTTCCAAACCTGGAATGTGAGAATTCAGCAATGCAAGCACACGAGGTGAACCCATGATCAACACCTGAGCACCTTGAACTTGAAGCTCACGAATAACAGGAATACAGCGTGTAGCGTGACCCAAACCCCAATCAAGAGGTGCAACTAATATGCGAGGAGCGTTTGGTTGCGACATAATGCAAAATAACCGGTATTTCCTCCACAAACCGCTACTTTTGCAGAATGAAAGCAATCGTAACAGGAGCAAGTAGTGGAATAGGACATGCAATCGCGTTGAAATTAGCCGCAGCAGGTTGGCAATTAGCAGTCATTTCGAGAAGTGAAAAGCGCGTGGATGAACTATTGGCATTGCTAGGTACACTTGGCATGCAGGAACATATTTTCATGACGGGCGATTTAACCCATCCCGGTGTGGTGGAATCTTTTTGCTCAACCGTTAAAGAGCGTTGGGGCAATGTGGATTTGATTGTAAATAATGCAGGAGAATACGTGCCCGGAGATGTGGGAACATTGACTTTAGCTCAGTTAGATGAGCAGATGAATGTCAATTTCCGCAGTGGTTTTCAGCTTATACAGCATTTTGTTCCTGTGATGAAGCAAGCTGGTAAAGGACGGATTGTCTTTATTAGTTCTCAAGTGGTGAATGATCCTCGCCCATTTGCAGCAGCCTATACGCTTTCAAAAGGATTGAATGATATGTATGCTCGCTTGTTGCGTGATGAATTGCGCGAATCGGGCATTGGAGTAACGCGTATCGTTCCGGGCTCGGTAAACACTTCAACATGGGGCGATGCCGAAGTGCCGCGTGATCAATTTGTTCAACCCGAAGAGATTGCTCAACTCGTTCTCGACATTTGTACTATGTCGACTTCAACTTTAGTGGATGAGATTCGGATTCGTCCGCTTGATAAAAATTGGTAAACACACATGACCAAACGAAAACTGAGAAATTTTGCTGAGTTGGAAACATTCACCAATGTGATTCAGCATCCCTATAAACGCGAGCAGTATGATCATCCCATGAAGGGAAACTGGCAGCGCGATTTTTTCAAAAATGAATTACCCATTACGTTGGAACTTGGCTGTGGCAAAGGAGAATACAGTGTTGGTTTAGCCTTGAAACATCCCGACAGGAATTACCTAGGTATCGACATCAAAGGAAATCGCATCTGGCGTGGAGCAAAAACCGGCATCGAAGAACATATTCCCAATTTGGGCTTTTTGAGAACCGAAATCGACCACTTAATAAACTTCTTTAACCCGGGCGAAGTAGATGAAATCTGGATTACGTTTCCCGATCCTCAGCCCAATAAAACCAAGGCACAAAAGCGCTTGACTTCCCCCGAATTTTTAGATCGATATCGCAAGATTTTACGTCCGGGCGGAGTGGTGCATTTGAAAACCGATTCTGCATTTTTGTTTGAGTCGACGATGGAAGTGATTGAATCTCAGAAATTGCCGGTATTACGCATCAGTCGGGATATTGACACCGATTTTCCGGGTGATGAATTATTACAGATTCGGACGTATTATGAATTGAAATTCCGTCAGACCGGAGTACCTATTAATTATGTAGCATTTACGCTATGAAAGATCCACGCGACCAGGAAGATTTCTTTGAAAAGGTATTTGCCGTGGTGCGCGAAATTCCGGCAGGTCGAGTAACTAGTTATGGGGCAATTGCCAAGTTTTTGGGTACTGGAGGATCGGCTAGAACAGTTGGTTGGGCGATGAATTTATCGCATTCGGCTGCCATTCCAGTTCCTGCACATCGGGTGGTTAATCGCAACGGTCAATTAACGGGAAAGCACCATTTTCCGAATCCGGATGCGATGCAAGAACAATTAGAAGCCGAAGGCATTGTGGTAAAAGAGGATCAGATTGTTGGTTTTCCTCAGGTTTTCTGGGATCCTCAAATTGAAATTGGGCTTTAACGTTTGCTAATACGATTGCCCGTGCTTCGCTGACGCGTGCATTTGAAGCGCGACACATTCATATCTCTTAAAGCCACATGTTTGGTATGACGACCAGCAACTCTAGCGCGCCATTTTCGCCAGTTATTGGGATGAAGTTCGCGTTTCATCAAGGCTTTCACGTCGTCTTCGCGTAATCCAAATTGAAGAAAAATAGCATCAAAGGGAGTACGATCTTCCCAGGCCATTTCGATGATGCGATCAATATCGAGCGGTTGAAGCGTGGCTGTCATGCGAAGAAAACCACTATCCGCAAGAAAAGTTCAGGACTAAGTCGTGATTTTCTTTTTCGCCAAGACAATATCCACTTTTTCGCATGCCGTCTTGAAGCGTTTATCGTCTTTCCCAGAGATGACGCTAAAGGAACGACCATCTTCTTTTAACGCAATTTGATAACGATCGAACAATTCTTGTCGGCGGTTTGGATGTTCGCGCAAAGGATCGTTAACCCAAGGAAGGTCGATGTTCATGAGCAAAGTATGCGTGTAACGCGGAATGCGTGAGGCTTTAAGCAACCAATCGGGGCAGGAGCCAAAGACCACTTCCATCCAGATGCGGCACACGAGCAAATCGGTATCGCAGATGATGAGGCGGTGATTTTTCTCGAGCACGTTTTCGGCGTCCATTTGTCCGCGGGCGATGGCTTCCACATCGTAAGCCGCATACTTGCGATTGAGTTGCATCAAGTATTCGCGAGCATATTCAGGCACGACCGGACAACTATAATGAGCCGCTAATTGATGCGCAAGGGTAGATTTTCCGGTTGATTCAGGGCCGGTAACAGCAATTCGGATCATGAAAGGACGAGGTCTTTTTTCCAGCGGAATGCGCCGTACACAGCCAAAGCAGCCATGATAATGTATAACAATGCAGTGAGGTGCAATGTTTTATAAATGAACAATCCGCTATTAACGAGATCGACGAGAACCCAGCAATACCAGTTTTCGATGAATTTTCGAGCCATCATCCAGGTGATGATTAATCCGGCTACGCCCATGCTGGCATCAAAAAAAGGCACATCGGTATTGGAATAATGCACGAGTGTTAAACCGAGCAAGTAGGAGGCAAGGAGAAAGAGAATGGAAAGTGCAAACGCGGTGTTTAGCGGAATATTTCGAACAGGACGATCGGATGCTTTTTTACCTATACGATTCCAATTCCACCAGCCAAAGAAACCAATCAGAACGTAGGTAAATTGCAATCCTGTTTCGGCATAGAGGCGAGATTGAAAAAAAACCGGTACGTAAAGAGCCGATCCTAAAATACCAAAAGCCCACCCGGCAATTTGTCCACGCACCGTGAGGATAACACCTAAGAGCGCGAGAAGAAAAGCACTAAGTTCGAACAGTTGAGCTCCGAGCATGCATTGAAATGAGATTCACAAACATCGGTTAATTCGTGTGAATTCATGGGTGATTTACACGGAAGATTCAGAATAAAAAAATGCTGAAATTGGATGCATGAAATTTAAGTTTCTACTCCTCTTTATTGGGGTGTTTCAGTTTGCCTCCGCCCAAAGCGAGTCCTACAGTTGGATTTATGGCAATTGTGACAGCACTGAGAATAATTGTACTGGTTGGTATGGGACTGCCGTCATTCAATTTAACGATGATAGTATTGAAAGTATTCGAAGAGTTGATTTTCCAACAGCTTTTGGTTTCCTTTCATCATGTATTTCAGACTCAGAAGGAAATCTTGTATTAGCGAATAGTAACCATATGGTTTATGATTCATCAGGAAATACCTTATTAGATTTAGAAACCAATGACTATACTAATTTTCAATTGGGTTATTTAAGGTATTCGGCCCTTTTCTTTAAATTAAGAGAGCCTAAAAAAAATTATTACTTCTTGAACTTTAAAGTAGCATGGGTTGATTCAGCAGAAAACCCTCTTATGAATAACCGAATTAGCAGAATTTACCTTAGTAAAATTAAGGTTGATGAAAATGGTTATGAAATAATGAATATCGATACTCTTTTCAGAAATGATACTATACTAGGTGCCGGTATGCAGGCATGTCGCCATGCTAACGGTAGAGATTGGTGGATTTTCAGTAACACATACAATCAGAAACAATTCTTAAGAGGATTATTAACTCCCAATGGTGTTGATTTTGAATTATACGATGGACCCGGCCCTGATTTATTTCAAAACTCTGGGCAAAATCAATTTAGCTCTGATGGAACAAAACTGTTCCATTACTTATCTACATACTACCGGAAAATGCAGATTTATGATTTTGACAGATGCACGGGTGAATTGAGTAATTTTCGGGAGATGGATTTTAGTTCATATATCCCTTTTCCGCCATATGATTTTACACCATATGTATTAAGTCCGGACGCTAGTAAAATATACATGGGAAGATCGAATCCAAGCCCAGTAGTTTCATATCAAAATATTCAAGTTGATGTTGCAAGTGGGCAAATGACCGTTGTTGCTGATAGCGTTTTTGTTCCTTGCCTTACGCCCAATTTAAAATGGGTAGTTTCGGGTTATCAATCTGTTACTTGGTCGCATATTGATAGAATAAATGCACTCACACAACCCAATGAACTAGGAGCTGATTGTAATCGAATTCGGGATTTATATTCTTTGCCTGTGGATGGTTTTGTTTTCGAACCTATCGAATACGCCAATCATTTACTTGGTCCTATTGACGGCAGTAGTTGCGACACTTTAGGTTTAGATGATGAAACGGGAATTCAAAAACAAAAAGAATTCAGCTTTCAACTTTTTCCCAATCCAGGAGGAAATCAATTAACTATTAAAACTGATATGCCTTTACCTGTCAAGCTTGTACTGCGAGATTCACAAGGAAAAAATGTATTCGGAAAAGAATTCAATAAAAATTCATTTTCAATTCAACAGGAATTAATGGAATTAAATCAAGGAATTTATTTTGTTGAAATAATGAATGTGGCTCAACATAAACGATTGGTTAGGAAGTGGATGAAGGTGGAATGAAATAATTGAGATTTTCTAATATTTTGATTACTCGTTGTGCGGTTGAATTATCAATTTATTTTTTCATATCAATCAATGAAGTAAGGCTGATATAGCAACTTGTCAATAATCATTCATGATTGTCTACGACGTATTACTTTATTGTCTTGACACAAGAAAGTATGCAACGGCGAAGCCCTCATGAGTACAAATTAAAAAATAAACACATACGAATAAAGTAGGTCAAGTCTGGACGATGCTTCAGCGCTCAAAAGGCCATTTTTCGCCCTTTGTGCAGGTAGCAATATTTTTCAATGGAATGTCGAAACACACCCTCGCCGCCCAGACGGGCCCTCGCAATGATCCGTGCTTGCATTTTAGTATTACTAAACATTCATGAAAATTTGCAAGTTTTTTCTTATTTGCCTTTACATAAATATCAACGACGTATCAATTCTAGTCTTGAAACACGCTTCGATAAACTCAACCTACAATCAAAGAAGTTCTATTCTGGAAGATGCTGCTCGAACTAAATTTTTCAAATCGATGCCGAAACAAGGAACTGAATTATACGTACGAAATAATTATATTTGCACGTAAGCATTAGGCGTATGGACACCAAATTAACACTCAAGCTTGAGCAATCGGTGATTGAAAAAGCGAAAGACTATGCTAAAAAACAGCAAACTAGCTTGTCGAGATTGATAGAAAATTATCTTTTAAACATTACCAATGAGGAAGAAAGTGAAGAAAAAATAACTCCATTGGTTAAGAGTTTATCGGGCATAATTGATCTGCCGAATGATCTAGATTATAAAAAAGAATATGCTGATTATCTCAGTAATAAATACAAATAATGGAACGTGTATTTGTTGATTCTGATATTATTCTGGATTTATTAGGAGGCAGAGAACCATTCTATAAATTTTCTGCCGAACTATTTTCTATATCCGACAAAGGAAAAATTAAACTACATGTTTCCTCTTTATCCTTTGCTAATTTGAACTACATTTTATCTAAGCAGTTTTCGTCAGAACAAGCGCGGAAAAAATTATTGAAATTTAAAACACTGGTCACTGTTTTGGCTGTCACGGATAAAATCGTTGATCTTTCATTAGCTTCTGATTTCAAAGACTTTGAGGATGGACTTCAATACTTTAGTGCAATAGAAAATGGAATCAATCTTTTACTAACTCGAAATCTAAAAGATTATAAATCAGCTGAAATTAGTGTAATGACCGCTGAGCAATTTTTGAAAGGAAAATAAAAAAGCGAAACCCTTTCCTCCTCTATAAGGCAATCGTACAAAAGGTTTTAAGCTGAAGTCAATGAATCCTCAAGCTGAAGTTTTCATTGCTCGAAGATTCACCAACATATCGCCGGTCATTTTAGCTAAATCGAATTCGGGATTCCAGTTCCAGTCTTTACGGGCTTCGCTGTCGTTGATTGAAGCAGGCCAGGAATCGGCAATGGCTTGGCGGAAATCGGGTGCATAGTCGATACGAAAATCGGGGATGTGTTTGCGTATTTCTTCAGCTAGATTTTCGGGTGAAAAGCTCATTGCTGCGAGATTATAGGAAGAACGAATACGAATCTGCTCAGCTGGAGCTTGCATAATTTGGATGGTGGCGTTAATGCCATCGGGCATGTACATCATCGGCAAACGCGTATTGGCCGAAAGGAAACTGGTGTAAGAACCTTTCTCTATCGCTTCATGAAAAATGTGTACAGCATAATCGGTCGTTCCTCCGCCAGGTGCCGATTTCCAGCCTATCAATCCCGGATAACGCAGAGATCGAACATCTACGCCAAATTTCTGATGGTAATATTCGCACCAGCGTTCACCTGCCAATTTCGAAATGCCATACACGGTGGTTGGCTCAGCTATGGTGTTTTGTGGCGTTGCAATTCGAGGCGTAGTTGGACCAAATACAGCGATGGAACTCGGCCAGTAAAGTTTTTTAATCTTGCCTTCTTTAGCAGCATCCAACAAATGAAACAGCCCGTTCATGTTGAGATCCCAAGCTTTCATCGGGAATTTCTCTCCCGTTGCTGATAGCATCGCAGCTAACAGATACACTTCCGAAATGCGATACTTGGCAAATATCTCCGACAAACGCTGTGTATCTAAAACATTGAGTTGCTCAAATGGACCGTCCGATTCGGTGGGAATGTTCAAGTCGGCTGCAATTACTTGAGATGAACCGTGGATTTCACGAAGTCGGCTTACGAGTTCTGTTCCGATTTGACCGGAAGAACCAATTACCAGGATGTGATCCGTGGAAGAAGGCATAGTTTGGATGGTTTTGGGGCGATAAAGGTAGAAAAAGAGCGCTCATAGCAAGTGTCTCACAGCGATTCATCCACCTGCATGTGAAGAAAAAAATAAGACGACACTCGATATGTTTGCATATTATATGTACACTTAGTATATTTGTCGGCTCATACTCAAAACCATGTGGAAAGGAAACGCAAGCATCATCACCCAAAAGGCTACTATCGACCAGCTTTGGAAGACATTAACCGACATACAAAACTGGAACACTTGGGATCTGGACATTGCATGGACGAGCATAGAAGGTCCAGTAAAACTGGGCGCTGAATTTTACCTAAAGCCCAAAGATGGACCTAAAACCAAACTGCACATTTCGGAATACACTGCTCCCAATGTATTTAGTGACATTGCACATCTGCCCTTGGCAAAAATGCGAACTACTCATCGCTTTGTCCAAACAGAGCAGAGCGTAGAAATCCATATTGAAGTGGAAGTGCGCGGTTTATTGAGCTTTATCTGGAGCCGAATCATTGCTCAAAACCAGATTAAGGGCGCTGAGCAACAAACGCAAAACCTCATCAACAAAGCGGGCGAGCTATGAGAGCACAAAAATTCTTCATCGGAGCTGTCTCGCGAGATCATACCAAACGAGGCGAATCGGGCGGTTTCATGCAAGTGTGTCATGGAAAACAAGCACCACTTAAACGCATGCAAAAAGGCGATTGGATTATTTTCTATTCCTCCAAAATCTCCATGCAGGGCGAGGAAAAATGTCAGGCTTTTACAGCAATCGGACAAGCTTGCGATGAGGCCGTTTATGGCTTTGAAATGTCACCCGAGTTTGTGCCCTTTCGCAGAAACGTTTCATTTTATCCATGCGAGGAAACTGCCATTGCGCCGCTCATTCCACACTTAGAATTTATTCCCGACAAAAAGCGTTGGGGATATCCGTTTCGATTTGGTTTCTTTGAAATCGGTGAAAAGGACTTTCGCCTAATTGCTTCACACATGCTTCCCAATGAGTTCTGAACCAAACCCCTTTCAGTTTGAAGAAGCCAACGACAGCTCCGGATTTTTACTCTGGCAGGTAACAAGTCTTTGGCAACGCGAAATCCGCAAGGCACTCGAACCCTTCGATTTAACTCATTCGCAATTCGTTCTCCTGGCGAGCATGCACTGGTTAACGCTCAAAAAAAAAGAAATCACACAAATCATCTTGTCGCAACACACCAAAATCGACCCGATGACAACCTCAACGGTCCTTCGCACCTTACAAAGCAAAGGCTTAATTGAGCGCAAAGAACACAGCACCGATACGCGCGCTAAATCAGTAGCACTCACACCTGCAGGAAAAACCAAAGTGCTTCAAACAGTCAAAATTGTAGAAGCTTTTGACGATGAATTTTTCGCCATCCTCGGCAAAGAAATTCCGGAATTCAATCAGAAATTGTTGCGGTTACTTGTTCCTAGAATGATTAAAAGTTAAAATCTAGAAGCTTATTAGAATCTTTAATTCCTGCAACAGCAACCTCGGACTTCAGTCCGAGTACCATTAAGAAAAATGCTAGTTCAGATAATTGAAATACAGCTGGTTGTCAAACACATTGCATTAGGGACCTCGGACTGAAGTCAGAGGTTGCTATGGACAGAGGTTGGATTATATCAATGATATAGAGGCCGCGGCTAATGTTGAATAATCACCTTTCGGAATTCTTTTCTGTTGTTGCTATTCCAGCTAAGGATATAGATTCCCGCTTCTGCATTCACCGATATTTCCGATTGATTTGAAGAATAGGAAACATTACAATTTATTTCTCTTCCATCGAGACTAAACAGCATAACGCTACCCTTGTCAATTGAATGTATGTGTTGAATATAAAAACGACCCTTGTTGGGATTTGGATAAATCGCCAATACGTCTGTTGTTTTTTCAATAGAAGTTGTAATTCCTCCTGTGTTTGCAAGCCATGAAAGAGGGTATTGATTGACTGCGTTTTTTAAGAACCGAATTAAATCTGGATAAGCATCATCATTCAAATCGGCATGACCAAAATTCATAATGTATTCATTATTATTGGAAGGTAGAAAGGTATCAGGGGCTGCAAATTCTGCAGTTCCATCATTAAGGATTAACGCGCTCCTGTAATTGATACTTGATGTTGATACATAAGCCAATAACACAACATCGACATCATTATCTAAGTCAAAATCCATAGACTCCAAAGCCACACCTTTCCAATTAGGTTGTGTCGTAATAAAAGCCTCCTGAGGATTAAAGTTTCCTCCTCCCATATTCTCAAAATACAAAAAATAATTGGGGTTCGCTGTAGAACCAAATGCAGCAACTAGCAAATCATTTCGTTGATCTTGATTAATATCAGCCACTTTAATGTCTTTAATTGACAATAATTGATTGGTAATTACCCTAATAGTATCGAACAAACCATTTCCCAATGATTTCATCCAAATTGCAGAAGTATTACTCCCAGAAATTAGATCGGGGAAATTGTCTTGATCCAAATCGGCAGTCAATAATAATTCACTTCCCCAAGTAACAGAATCGGCAATGAGCATTGGTAATTCAAAAACACCATTGCCCGAGTTACGTATTGAATACACTTTTCGATAGGTGTTGTAATATCCCAATTTGAATGTTCCAGCTAAATCAATATTTCCATCTTGATCAAAATCGGCAGCAGTGATTTTTGCTCCAGAATTCATATGATTTGCAATTATTTCCGGATCCTGAAAATCCCCAATGCCATTGTTCCGGAATAGTTGAATGTTAGAATCGGCAATAGATACAGCTACGATATCCAAGTCTAAATCATTGTCAAAATCTGCCACACTGATATCTTTCAAATTCAATACAGAATAGGAAATAATTATTGGTTCGCTAAAGTTTCCTGCACCCATATTATCGAAATACACCAGTTTATCATCATTCTTCGATCCCGCAACAAGGTCCTGATCTCCATCTCCATCAACATCGGCTGGAATTACATTTTGAATATTTACAAGTTTTGGATAAACAACAAGTCGGTTATTCCAATCTCCATTATTGTTTCTTTGGTAAACCGATAATGTTCCATAATCTGAATCTCCTGCAACTAAAATTTCATTAATTCCATCATTATTTAAATCGACAGTACAATTCCATAATCCCTCTGTATTTTTATGATCAATTGGATTTATTAAAAAATTAGATCCGTCTCCAGTGTTTTCGAAAATGAGCATTACAGAAAACAATCCCAATAAATCTATATCTCCATCAGCATCAATATCTGACGTGGTGAAATGACCAGCATTTGAATTATTAAATGGAATTGGATTCCCAAACTGCCCAGCACCAAAATTTCTTTGCCAATAGGAATTACCATCATATTTATTGTAAACAAAATCAATGAGCGAATCACCATTCAAATCAGCTAATTTGAAATAGAACACTTGGTGTTCGCTAGCCCCGGTTATCCACTGTTTCGGACCAAAACTACCATTGCCTAGGTTTTCCATCCATCCTGCAAAACCATTAAAACCGGATGCAAAAAAGACATCTAAATCTCCATCGTTTTCTATATCGCCCAATTCTACATTAAAACCTTGAATGGTGCTATCACTTAATATAGTTTCAATAGAAAATAGCGTATCATTAAATGAGTTATTACTGAATACAGAAATTTTTCCAGGAAGGTCACTAAATCCATATGGGTCAATGGTGTCGTTGAAATATTCAACCGTTGATTGTAAACTTGAAGCTACTATTTCTAGACCTTGAGAACTATCTAAATTACCTGCACGTACGGTTGAAATATGTCCGAAATTCTTAGCAATAAACTTCCCTTCAGAAAATAAACCATTTCCTAATCCTTGGTATATAAATATTCTTCCTTGTTCTTTAGATGGTGGCGGTGGTGGCGGTCCAGGACCAAACGAATTAACGATTCCAATATTCCCAGAGTTGTTAGGAACGATATAATTAACAGCACAAACCACATCTTTTTTCCCATCCTCATCCACATCTGCCACAATCATATTATTAAAACTCCAGCCAATAAAGGCGGTATCCCAAGGTGGATTGCTCAGTTGGATGGGCTCTGAAAATCCATTATTCCCATTGTTTGGCCACCAATACACATTGCTGGAAAAGGCAATGATGGCATCCTCAAATCCATCTTGGTTAAAATCCCCTTTGTCAATGGAAACAGGATAACCCAAAATCATATTATGAATGAGATTGTTAGGAGTTCCAAATTGAGCCTTTGCATTCGTACTGTAACAGGCTAAAAGCAAGTAACATATTAGAAACCTATTCATAATAAAATAGTTGTATGTGTAAAAATACTCCGAAAAGCAAAGAGACTTATTGCCTAAATGTTGAATAGTTGCATTTTTATTAACAGGCTTTATTAGCTCAAATCCAGCATCTGCACCCTCGGACTGAAGTCCGAGGACCATTAAGAAAAATGCTAGTTCAGATAATTGAAACTACAACTGGATGCCAAACACATTGCATTAGGGACCTCGGACTGAAGTCAGAGGTTGCTATGGACAGATGTTGGATTATATCAACAACATTCGATGCTATCCCCGGACTTCAGTCCGGGGATGCGGGGGGTGGGGATAGCAAATTCCTACTATAAAATTCCCCTAATTCTCTACCTTTGCAGCTCTATAAAATCACGCATGTTTTTACACAACCGTGTCAATAAAGACGAGCTACGAGCGCGCATTCAGGCTGATAATACGCCACGCAACACGCTCTCTTTTTACCGATACGTTATTTTGGAAGATGCCCCTACTTTCCGCGATCAGCTATACAAAGAATGGCACGAACTGGGTGTTTTAGGTCGCATCTATTTGGCTTACGAAGGTGTGAATGCACAATTAAGCGTTCCAACAGCCAACTTCGAAGCTTTCCGAAAACAAATCGATTCGCATCCTCAATTCAAAGATGTACCCTTTAAAATTGCCGTTGAAGATGATGGTAAATCGTTTATCAAACTGGTCATTAAAGTGCGCAAGAAGATTGTTGCTGATGGTCTCGACGACAATGCCTTCGATGTAACCAATGTTGGTAAACACCTAAGTGCCGAGGAATTCAACGAAGCAATGAACACGCCCGGAGTGGTGGTGGTGGATATGCGCAATCATTACGAAGCTGAAGTTGGTCGTTTCGAAGGAGCTATAACGCCCGATGTAGATACCTTTCGTGAGGAATTGCCTTGGGTAGTAGAAAACCTCAAAGACAAAAAAGACCAGAAAGTGCTCATGTATTGCACCGGTGGAATTCGTTGCGAAAAAGCAAGTGCTTACCTGCGCCATCATGGATTTGAGGATGTGAACCAATTGTATGGTGGCATTATTTCTTATGCCCAAGAAATCAAGGAAAAAGGCATCGAGTCGAAATTCAAGGGGAAAAACTTTGTCTTTGATGAGCGTTTAGGCGAACGCATTACCGATGATATCCTCAGTAATTGTCACCAATGTGGCGAACCATGCGATACACACACTAACTGTGCGAACGTAGATTGCAACCTGCTTTTCATTCAATGTGAGAATTGCCAAAAAGAATTCAACGGCTGTTGCAGTGCTGAGTGCATGGAAATTATTGCCTTACCCGAAGAAACCCAGAAAGAACTCCGCAAAAACAAAAATTACCAATACAGCAATATGTTGTACCGCAAAGGCCGACTTCGTCCAAGTGGACCACAACTTCAACAATACACGCTTAAATCCAAGTCATGAGCTTCCAAAATATTCTCGTTTCTGTAAACGAAGGCATTCAAACCATCACCGTAAATCGTCCCGACAAACTCAATGCGCTGAATTACCTAACCATTCAGGAGATTGGTCAAGCAGTTAAGCAAGGGAACAAAAATCCAGAAGTATTTGGGATGATTCTCACCGGCTCTGGTGATAAAGCCTTTGTGGCAGGAGCCGACATTAGCGAGTTTTCTTCCTATGGCGATATTGAAGCAGAGAAACTTAGTCGCGACGGAGGTGATGTTTTTAATAGCATCGAACGTTCGGATAAACCAGTCATTGCAGCGGTAAACGGATTTGCATTGGGCGGTGGTTGCGAATTGGCGATGTCGTGTCAGATTCGTGTGGCATCTGAAAATGCTCGTTTTGGACAACCCGAAGTGAATCTAGGTTTGATTCCCGGATATGCCGGAACACAACGTTTGGTGCAGCTTATTGGAAAAGGAAAAGCACTCGAATTGTTGATGACTGCCGATATGATTGGTGCTGAAGAAGCGCATCGTTTAGGTTTAGTCAACCATGTGGTTCCGCAAGCCGAATTGATAAACAAAGCCACCGAAATCCTTAAAAAGATTGGCACAAAAGCACCATTAGCAATTGCTGCTGTAATTCGTTGCGTGAATGCTCATTTTCAATATGATGAAAACGGTTTCGATACAGAGATTCGCGAGTTTGCAGGATGTTTTGGAACCGAAGATTTTAAAGAAGGAACCGAAGCCTTTTTAGGAAAGCGTAAGGCGGAATTCAAAGGGAAATAAATCATTCTAAAATCCGATATATTCGGATGAACGAAATGTGATGGAGATTGATAGGAAAAAAACGTCCTTTGTTGCTGAAGCAAATGATTGATAAAGCGTGAATCCTCTGCGTAAACTTGCTGGTCAAACGGCCATCTATGGGTTAAGTTCCATCGTTGGTCGACTGCTGAATTACCTACTGGTTCCGATTCACACGCGTGTTTTTCTTCCAGAAGCATATGGTGTAGTTACAGAAATGTATTCCTACGTTGCTTTCTTGATGATTGTGCTTACCTATGGTTTCGAAACTTCCTTCTTTCGATTCGCCAGCAATCAAGAGGATCGTCCGCGTATTTATGCTACATCCCTCATTTCGCTCCTTATTAGTTCACTTGGGTTTTTCATCCTCTGTTGGATATTCGCAGGACCAATTGCTGAGTACATCCAATATCCCGAACATTCCGAATACATTGTTTGGTTTGCACTCATTTTAACCACCGATGCCGCTACTAGCATCCCATTCGCCAAACTACGACTCGAAAACCGCCCACTCAAATTTGCTTTTCTCAAGCTGGTAAACATTGGCGTGAATGTGCTAATTAATTTGTTTTTCCTGATGCTTTGTCCGTGGTTGCTCGAAAACGGTAGCCCATCTATTCAGGATGCTGTTCTTGATATCTATGATCCGAATATGGGTATTGGATATGTGTTCATTGCCAATCTGGTAGCGAGTTTAGTTACGTTTATCCTGCTAATTCCCGATATGTGGAAAATGAGCTGGAAATTCGACAATGAACTTTGGCAACGTATGATGAGGTATAGTTTGCCCTTGTTGATTGGCGGATTGGCGGGCACAACCAACGAAATGTTTAGTCGGATGAGCATGAAATATCAGCTTCCTAAATCCATTGCGATGCACGATTTAGGGGTTTTTGGAGCCTGCTACAAAGTGGCTATTTTGATGACCATTTTCATTCAAACGTTTCGCTTTGCAGCTGAACCATTTTTCTTCACTCAAGCCCGGGAGAAAAACGCCAAAAAGCTCTACGCCGATGTGATGCACTGGTTTGTAATCGCTTGTAGTTTGATTTATTTAGGTGTGCTCATCTTCATGAATATTGTGCAGGAATTCATTGGAGAAGCCTATCACGAAGGATTGGTGGTTGTGCCCATTTTACTCATGGCTCAGCTGTTTTTGGGTGTGTTTTTCAACTTAAGTATTTGGTTTAAACTGAACGACCGCACATCAATTGGCGCTTGGTTGGCCATTTTCGGATCTGTACTCACCTTGATTCTAAACTATTTTTGGGTGCCGAAATTTGGTTATGTAGGTGCTTCCTGGGCTACGTTTGTGGTGTATTTGATGATGTTGATTGCCTCGTATCTGTTGGGACAGAAATATTATCCTATTGAATATGATTTACGTCGGGTAATTGGTTATCCGGCCTCGGTTGCCATCATTGTTTGGCTTTACACACAGTATCTTCCTATGGAAGGCGCTCTATCATGGGTGCTAAAAAGCTTGATATTGTTAGCTTTTATTGGTGTTGTGTGGCTTCTTGAGGTACGGAAAAAAACCGTAATTTCGTCCCCTTCAACCTAAAAAACATCCTCGTATGAAAATCAGAATCATCAACCAGTCGGCACACGCGCTGCCGGAATATGGAACTGAACATGCCGCCGGATGTGATTTACGAGCCAACTTAAGCGAACCGGTTGTTCTCGCACCTCTTGGACGCGCTTTAATTCCTACCGGATTGTTTTTAGAAATCCCTGTTGGATTAGAAGGACAAGTCCGCCCACGTAGCGGATTAGCAGCTAAGCATGGAGTAACAGTGCTCAATTCACCCGGAACCATTGATGCAGATTACCGCGGAGAAGTAAAAGTGATCCTAGTAAACTTATCGGATACCGCTTTTACGATTAACAATGGAGAGCGAATCGCCCAGTTGGTTGTAGCCAAACACGAACGTGCCGAATGGGAAGAAAGTTCTAGTCTTGCCGATTCAGAGCGCGGTGCTGGAGGATTTGGTCATACCGGAGTTCATTAAAAAAATCTACCCTAATTTTCAGGAATGAGAATCATTATACCAATGGCAGGCATGGGCAAACGCATGCGCCCTCACACACTTGTCACCCCAAAACCTTTAATTGAATTTGCTGGCAAACCGATGGTTCACCACATTGTGGAAGAACTCGCCAAAACCTGTCATGAACCTATCGAAGAGATTGCGTTTGTGATTGGAAACTTTGGTAAAGAAGCCGAAAAAAGCCTGATTGCAGTTGCCGAAAAAGTAGGTGCAAAAGGCAGCATTTATTATCAAGAAGAAGCGCTCGGAACAGCTCACGCCGTTTTATGTGCAGCCGAATCGATGCAAGGAAAACTCATCATCGCCTTTGCTGATACACTTTTCAAAGCGAATTTCGTTCTCGACGAATCGAAAGATGCCGTGATTTGGGTTCAACAAGTTGAAGATCCTCGCCCTTTTGGTGTGGTGAAAGTGAACGAAGAAGGTAACATCACCGATTTCGTTGAAAAGCCTGCTGAATTCGTTTCCGACTTAGCAATTATTGGTATTTACTATTTCCGCGATGGTGAGAATTTACGTTCCGAATTGCAGTATTTGATTGATAACGACCTAAAAGAAAAAGGCGAATATCAAATCACCAACGCCCTCGAAAACATGAAGCAAAAAGGGCTCAAATTCGCCCCCGGCAAAGTGATCGAATGGCTCGACTGTGGTAATAAGAATGCTACTGTTTACACACATTCCCGCTGGTTGGAATTGAAAAGAGGTGAGCAATTGATTGATGCTTCACTGGTGAAAGAAAATGCTTTAGTGATTGAGCCGTGCTACATTGGAAAAGGCGTAAAGATTATCGGATCGGTAGTTGGGCCCCATGTTTCGATAGCTGATGGTAGCTTGATTGAAAATTCAGTGATTCAAAATTCGATCATCCAGAAAAATACGCGCATCCGAAACAGCGTTATTGGTAACTCGATGATTGGAAATTCGGCAGAGATTCAAAACCAGATGCTCGATTTGAGTGTTGGAGATTATTCCGTGATTTCAACCGGGAATTAAATCCTTAAAATGCATCAACTAAAATTTGTTTTTTATACTATAGTGCTTCTTGGACTTTTGTCTTCCTGCAAAAACAAGCAGGTTGGCTCGTCCGATAAGAATCCTTCTGCTTCCTCTGCTCTCACCGAAAAAGAACGTCTCGATTTTGAGGTTTTGTTTTTTGATGCTGAGAAAGAAAAGCTACTTGGTAATTTTAGCCAAGCTCAAACGAAGTTTCAACAAGCCATTCGCATCAACCCAAGAGCTGCTGCAGCACATTTTGAATTGAGTCAGGTTTATTTGCAAACGGGCAATAAAGACTTAGCAGAATTAAGTGGTAAAACGGCTGTTCGTTTCGACGAAAATAACAAATGGTATAAGCTTGCATTGGCCGATATCTATGCACGCAACGATAAATATGCTGAGGTAGTTCCATTGATGGAAAGTCTGCATAAAAAGGAGCCAAACAACGAAGATTATTTATATGGATTAGGTTCGGCACTTGTGCAAACGGGTAAATTCGACGAAGCAGCTAAAGTGTACAACAAATTAGAGGCATTGGTTGGAATTAACGAAGAGTTGATTCTTCAAAAGAAAAACCTCTATATGCGTTTGGGCAAAACCGATAAAGCCATTGCAGAAATTAATCGGCTGATGGCGGCATTTCCCGAAGAAGTTGGCTATCGTGGCTTTCTAGCGGAGATTTATGAAGCCACCAAACAACCCGAAAAAGCGTTGGCTGAGTACAATGAGATTTTACGTCTCGATCCGGACAATCCCAATGTTCGATTTTCTTTAGCTGAATATTATCGTGCGCAGGGCGACAAAGAGAAATCGTATCAGGAATTGAAGAAAGCCTTTGCAAACCCAGAGAGTTCCTTGGAGTTGAAAATGCAGGTGCTTTCCTCCTATTTCGAAATCACTGCCCAATATCCCGAGTTGAAATATCAAGCGATGGAATTATGTCGCGAACTGGTGGCAGCACATCCCGAAGATCCACAAGCACATGCTGTTTACGGAGATTTTCTACTTCGCGAAGAGAAACTCAATGAAGCGCGCGATCAATACATGTTAGTGTTAGAAGCCGACAAAGGGCGCTATTCGGTTTGGAATCAGATTTTGTTGATTGATTCGGAATTGAAGAACTACCAAAGCATGTTCGATTTGAGTAAAGAAGCGATGGAATTGTTTCCATATCAACCTACTTTATTTCTCTACAATGGCATTGCAGCTATGCAATTGAAGCAATACGACAAAGCCATTGAATCGCTAAAGGGCGGTGCAGATGTTACTATTGGCAACTCAGCATTATCATCGCAATTCTATGCATCGATGGGCGACAGTTACAATTACATGACGAAGTTCAATGAAAGCAATGATGCGTATGAGAAAGCCTTGAAATACGATGCGGCAAATACATACGTATTAAACAATTACGCGTATTACTTGTCACTGCGCAAAGAAAACCTTCCTCGTGCGAAAGAATTGTCTGAGAAATGCAATGAACTTCAACCTGGAAATGCTTCGTTTCAAGACACTTACGCTTGGATATTGTTTCAGATGAATGATTTAGAAAATGCATCTATTTGGATTGATAAAGCCATCGAAAATGGGGGAATTCGTAGCGGTACGATCATGGAACACAAAGGCGATATTTTGATCAAACAAGGCAAAACAAACGATGCATTGGACTTTTGGAGAAGGGCAAAAGAACTCGGTGGAACGAGCGATAAATTGGACCAGAAAATCAGTCAGCAAAAATATTCGGAGTAAGTGAAGAAACTCATCCTACCAGCAATCTGGCTCCTTTTAAGTATTTTAACGATAAACAGTTATTCCTGCAAATCCAAAAAAGAAGCAGTCAATTCGCCTAAACCGGAGATTATACAAACACCTCCAAATTCAGGTTTACTAAATTCAATTCCAGATAGTCTTTCTAATGCCATTTATGCGGCTGATGTTCCGATTAAATGGTTTAGTGCTAAGGTTTCGGCCAATACCGATATCGACAAACAAACCAATTCTTTTTCTGCAAACCTGCGTTTGAAAAGAGATAGTGCCATTTGGATGTCGATTTCGCCTGCACTTGGAATTGAAGTCGCAAGAGCACTTATTACTCCCGATTCGCTTAAATTCATCAATCGTTTAAACGGTACTTATTTCAAAGGCAATTATCAATACTTAAATAAATTGCTTCAGATTGAGGTGAATTTCAAGATGGTACAAGCCATTTTATTGGGAAATGCCTATCTACATTATACTGTTGAAAATTATGTGAGCGACAGTGAAAATGGTGACTTGGTTCTGAGCACCTTGAAGAAGCGTAAAATTCGACGTGAAAACGAGCTTGATATACCACAAATTCTCACACAAGAAATTTGGTTTTCGCCTTTAAAACAGAAGATTGTGCGTATGGAAATGCAGGACTATCGACCCATTCGGAAGTTTACTGTTGATTATCCCGAGTTTGAGTTGGTGGAAGAATATCGATTGCCTAAAAAACTATCGGTTCTTGCTCAAGCCGATAAACATGTTAAGATAGAACTGGAATATTCCAGAATGACCGTCAACAAGGAATTGAATTTACCATTCAACATTCCTGACAATTATGAGCCGAGCCATTAAAACCATTTTCCTTTTTTTTCTGCTGTTCATTCAGGGACTTAATGTATTCGCGCAAGCGAGCAGAACCGATCTTGAGCGCAAGAAAAAAGCACTTCAAAAGGAAATTGAGATAACAAACAAACTCATCAACGAAACCAAGAAGAACAAGAAGCTAAGCTTAGGTCAACTGCAAATTTTAAATAAAAAATTAGATGATCGGAAACGACTCATCAATGCTATTCAGCAGGAAGTAAGCATGTTGAATTCGACTATTAGTACCAACGGAGAAAAAATTAAAGAGCTCCAAATTGAATTAGATCGATTGAAGCTTTCGTATGCTAAATTAATCCGCCAGGCTTACCTCACCCGTAATCAACAATCGTCGTTGATGCTTCTATTTTCTGCCCAAGATTTTCAACAGGCATACAAACGCCTTTATTATTTAAGAAAATACAATAGCTACCGACGCGAGCAAGCTCTTTTGATTCAAACTTCCCAAGATGAATTGAATGGACGTGTGAAGCAAATGCGCACGGACCTTTCTTCAAAACGCGATTTATTAGGAACTGAGGAACGCGAGAAAAAAGTGTTGAGTGAAGAGAAGAAAGAACAAGAGCAAACCTTGACAGCACTTCAGAAGAAAGAAAAATCGCTCAAGAAGGAATTGGAGAAAAAGCGGTCGGATGCAAAGAAATTGGATAGCGAAATTCAACGTGTTATTGAGCGTGAGATTAATAAAGAACGGAATAAGGCCATTGCTAAATCTAAATCGGAAGCCGAGGCCGCGCGTAAAAAAGCAGAAGCTGCTGGTAAGCCCGTTCCGGTACCTGAAAAAGAACCCGAAATACGCGTTACCTCCGAAACGAAAGCAGTATCTGGAAAATTCGAATCCAATAAAGGCCGTTTACCTTGGCCTGTTGAACGAGGAGTTATTACAGAATCTTTCGGTACACATGCTCATCCCGTTTTAAAAGGAATTACGACCAATAACAACGGAATTAATATTTCAACCACATCGGGAGCTGCAGTAAAAGCAATTTACGAAGGTGTTGTAACGGGTGTAATCAATATTCCAGGAGCCAATATGGCCATCATCCTTAAACATGGTGAATACCTAACAGTATACAGCAATTTGGCTTCAGCATCCGTTTCACAAGGACAAAAAGTAAATACAGGACAAGCCATAGGTATTGCCGACAAAGATGATTCAGGTGGAAAATCTGAAGCGCATCTCGAAATTTGGAAGGGAAAAGTCAAGCTAAATCCAGCCGATTGGATAGCGAGATAATCAATATATAAACTCGCGTTTGAACCAATAGGAATAGCGAGGTAAATAATAGGTGATGCTAATTCCTAAGTATGTTCCTTTAAAATTTACCGATTGAAGAGGAAAGCGATTACTGGTTAAGGAACCATCATATACATTGCTTGTGCTGTATTTAAACGTTGCACCGAAGTACATGGCAGCATCATTTTTAAAAATGGAGCCTACTTCAAAACCAGCCATAAAAACAGGATATGCTTTGGTATTAACGACTGCCGAAGTTTTGTATGTAATAAAACTGGAGCTGTCACCCGAAAGTTTTACACGTTGTGCTGTACTCAAATTGAATTGCATTCCCACACCTAAAAACTCACGGTGTTTCAAAGAGCCAATATAGCCACACGTTCCTACCATGATTGGAACTTCAACATTATGAGCTCTAAAACGCGCATCCATTCCTACAGCGGGAGTTCCAGTTTGTTTTAACCCAAACGACTGTATGGAATAATTCACCGAAATGCCAGCATAAAAATGCTCCCCTAAGTCTAAGGAATTTGTTATTCCTCCTTGAAATCCTGCGCGACTAACCGTAAAAAAATTGGGACTAATCGAATTGTTTCCCGAAGTCCATGCAACCGTTGGACCTGCAGAAAAACCTAAACGCATCTTAGGAGCTTGTGCAAAAGAGTTCAGAGCAAGAAAGCAGAAGAGCAAGGGGGAAAAAAGTCGGCGCATAGATTTTTCAGCAAAGAAACAAAAAATCAAACCATGGGATTGAATGCAAATATCCTTCTATATCATAAAATCGTGTACCTTCAACCTTCTTTAGGCGGATGAAGATGATGAATTCTATGACAGAGGCAACAGAAAGCCGATTTAGCAGATGGACTTCCGTGCTTTTTCAACCCGTTGCACTTGATCCTTTAATTGCATTTCGTGTTTCATTCGGACTTGCCATGGCGCTTTGGTCCTTGTACATGATATTTAGCGGGAACGTTCGGACCTTTTTTATTGAGCCAAACTACTTTTTTACCTATCCCGGATTGGAGTGGATAAAACCATTGCCTGCATTAGGCATGTATGCAGTGTTTCTGATTCTTTTTGCTTCGGCAATTATGTTGGGTGCTGGATTCTTTTTCCGAATAAGCACACTCGTTTTCACCCTTGCTTTTGCCTACATCTCGCTCATCGACCAGTCGAATTATTTGAGCTATTATTATTACGTGCTCTTGCTTTCTATCATGTTAAGCATTTCACCAGCACATCGTTTATTTTCCATCGACCTCATACGAAAGCCTGCACTTAGAGTCGATTTCATTCCACGTTGGAGTATCCTTGCACTTCAAATTCAAGTGGCGCTTGTGTTTATTTTCGCTGGCATGGCAAAACTCAATGCCGACTGGCTTTTTCAAGGCCGACCAATGAATATCTGGCTAGAGAATCTTTCCCTTAAATCTGGAATCGCATTCCCCGATTGGATGCTTTCAGGAACATTTCCAGTTGCGCTTTCTTGGTTTCTTATTCTGTTCGATTTTATCATTCCACACTTTTTGCTCGATAAATCTACCAGCGTTGGCGCTTTCCGCATGGTGATCTTGATTCAAATTTCAGCGCTCATACTTTTTCCAGCAGGATTTTTTCCCATTTTAACAATCTTGTCCTGTACTGTATTTCTGCCAGCCGAACGCATTCATCGTCTCGTTTCTGGAATTTCCTATTTGCTTTACGATCTCTTTCATTTTCGTGGCGAAGTCTTTCAGCCAGGCGGTTCCTATATGCTTCAATACCGTAAAAAGAGACTTTTCCCAGCCATACTACTTTGCTTTTTAAGTGCCCAAATTCTGATGCCCGTTACACTTTTTCTCTATTGGGGAAATGGCCGTTGGACCGATGCTGCTTTTCATTTTAGCTGGGACCTTCGACTTCACGAGAAAGAAGCAAAAGTTCAAATCTGGCGCACCAATCCTAATTCGGGGCAGGAAGAAGAAGTCAATATAAACCAATACCTCAGCCCACATCAGCAACGCAGAATGGCCGAAAGTCCGGATATGATTCGTCAGTTTATTCATCATTTGCGACACGATGGTATAGATACATCGGCTAGAGATTTTGAGCAAGTACGAGCTTTGTCAACCATTTCACTCAATGGCGGAGCACCTCAACCGCTCATTGATCCCAGTACCGAATTCCCGAAAGAAGAAAACTAAGTTCGATATTGCCTCATGTTTTCAATTCTTAGGTCAGCAAGACTCACGAGCTTTATCCTCATCCTATTTTCCTGTAGTTCCCAAACCGATCATTGGCAATTGGCTCAAAAAGAATGGGAACAAAACGACTTTCTAGGCGCCATTATCGAACTCAATACCTGCATCGATCGTGATATTCAAAGCGACAGCATTTACCTTATGCGGGCTCGCTGTTTTCAAAAAATCCAAAACGATTCTCAGGCGTTTATCGATTTCAAACAAGCCCTTGTATTAAATCCCCGATGTGATGCAGCACGGCTCGAATTGGCTCGTTTACAGATTTTATATCACGATACAAGTTCTGCTGGAATTTCACTTCGAATCCTCATTCAAAATAAAACGGGCCGCCTTTGCTCCGATGCTTGGATCGAAACTGGACGCATGCAGTATTTCTCCGATCAGTTTCCCACGGCCATTTATTCCCTGAATCAAGCTGTGCAAGCCGATTCTAACAATCACATGGCTTGGTATTATCGCGGTCTTTTATTTTCCCGCTTTTTTACTCCTGAAGGCGAAACAGGTATTGCTAATTATCCTTTCCTCAATTTCCCGGCTGCTATCAGCGACTTTGGACAATGCATTCGTTTAAAACCCAACTTCGCTGATGCTTGGTATCAGCGAGCTGTCGTGTATTTCAACCAATTCGATGAGCTACACGGAATGCCGGATATCAATCAAGCCATTCGTCTCGAGCCCAAGTATTCGTATTATTATTCTGCTCGTGCCCACCAACACAATGTTTCGGGCCGTTTGCAGGAGGCGCTAACCGATTACAATAAGGCAGTTTCACTCAATGCACTCGATCCTGAGGCACTTTTAGGTCGTGCTGAAGTATGGGATAAACTTGGTCAAAAAACCAATGCCGAAAAAGACCGACATACAGCTGCTATCATCGCATTAAGTTCCGAGAATCATCATTAGGGTGGTGCCCAGGCTTTCGCTACGTGCCCTACTTCGGACGGGCTCTTTGCTCAATCCTTACCACTTCTTCTAAGCTCAAGCAGGAAGGCAGAAAAACAACATTCTAATAATTCTTCTCCTTTCAAGTTAACACCAAAGAAAAAGCGCCTGTTTATACTAAACAGACGCTTTTTTAAAAATGATTAATTCCTAAATCCTATTTCTTACGAATAGGATCAACATTTTTCAAAGGTTGAAGTTTCGGAGTTGATTCAAAACGAAGGTCTTCATAACGAGCAACACGGCTTCCTTCTTTTTTATCAGAGCGGTTTGCCACAATGTGCCACTGGAAAACAGTAGAAGAACTTCCTCCTGCCAATTCAACTACATCAAAACCGTTCACCGTTTTGTTTGTAATGTATACACCTTTACAATCACCTTCTACCTGAATATAAACACGTAAAGGATGTTTTTCATTCACCGTAATGTTCATTGCAAATGTTGGGTCAATTGTAATATGTGCTTTTCCGTTAACAAGTTGACCTGTTCCAAAATCTTCGAATAATACTTCGGGAGCTTCTGGTGCATGCATAACAACAGCTTTGTCATTTACATCTTTTACTATGGTCGAAACAGTACCACCACCTAAAATCTTGTAGTGAACATCAGCTGCTGTCCAGCAATTAATTACACCTGTTCCGGCATTGGTTGCATCTCCATCATTCGTGTAAATCGCAGCTTGGTCAACACCTGGAGCGAAGTTTAAATTTCTAGCATAAAGCCCGAAGTTAAATCCATTAAATGCTCCTCCTTGACCATCAGCTAATACTGTTCCTGACGTAAAAGCAATATTATTTCCAATACCGAAAACTCCGGTTCCTGTTGCAGAAGAACTTTCTCCACCAATACCAGTTTCTCCAATTCCACCAACCCCAACACCAGCACCAGTCCTTAAGTTATTTCCATAAACACCCGCATACGCCGTACCCGATGCATTTATTTGACCTGTAACACCAGATGCCGCCGAAGTCGATAAACCAAGAATTGCTGAATTGGCAACGGTTGTACTATTGGTTGTTCCTTGAATAGCGGCGAATGTATTTGCAGCATTTGTCGATGCACCTTGAATAGCATTTCCAGTTCCCGAAAGTACAACAGCCAAACCTGATGTTGAAGTTCCACTTTCGTTTATTTGTAAACCAATACCAGTTAACCCAGTACCAGAAGCATTAATTGTAACAGGACCAGAATCAGCAGTAATCGTTTTTCCAGCACCAGGTCCACCAAAATCATACGATTGATCTAAGGTTCCACCAGCACCAGCAGGACCTTGAGGACCAGCAGGGCCCGTTGCTCCCGTTGCACCAGCAGGGCCAGCAGGACCTGTTGCACCAGTCAATCCAGTTGGGCCAGCAGGACCAGCAGGACCGGTTGCTCCAGCAGGACCAGTTGCTCCTGTTGCGCCAGTTAATCCGATTGGACCTTGAGGACCAGTAGCACCAGCAGGACCAGTTGCACCAGTTGCACCTGCAGGGCCAGCGGGACCTGTTAATCCTGTTGCTCCTGTAGCACCATTTGCACCTTGTGGTCCAGCAGGACCAGTAGCTCCAGTTGCTCCAGCAGGACCTTGTGGGCCAGCAACTCCAGCAATGCCTTGTGGACCTTGAGGGCCAGTTGCACCGGCAGGACCGGTTGCCCCATCTTGTCCATCAGCTCCGGCAGGGCCAGCTGCGCCAGTTGGACCAGCAGGACCTTGAGCACCACGGCAATCCAATGCATTCCAGAATCCATCGTTATTCACGTCTTCTGAAGGATCTTGAACGGCATCACCATCTGTATCCCAGCAATTTAAGCCGCTACCAGGACCAGCAGGACCTTGAATACCTTGCGGACCAGCAGGGCCAGCAGGACCCGTTGCTCCAGCAGGACCAGTAGCACCATTTTGTCCGTTTGCTCCCGCAGGGCCAGCAGGACCAGTTGGACCAGCAGGACCAGTTGCTCCATCTTGTCCATCAGCACCAGCAGGGCCGGCAGGGCCTTGAGGGCCAGGAGTTCCGCCGTTTCCAGCTGACTCCGAATAGAGTGCATAAGGAACAGAAAGCAGTTCGTTTGTACCTATTGTAGTATAATTTGTTCCTCCAGCAGGATCAACTTCAATTTTTACATATTGATTTGCCGTGTTCCAAGTAATGTCTTCAAAAGTTCCAGATATAGGAGTTCCAGCACCAATTTTTAAGGTAAAAAGTCCAAAAGCATTGGTAGTAGCCGTATGCTTTTCTGAATATTGAACCGGACCAGTTGCCGAACCTTGTAAAACCGAAATTTTTACACTTATCGATTGGTTTACGAATACACTTCCAGCAGCATTTCGTGCAATTGCTTGGTAATTAATTCCATTGGGCACGGTTGCCTGTGCATGCAAAGAACCCGATAAGAGCAGAAGCCCTAATGCAGGTGTAAGTAAGAGAGAAAGGAAATTTCTTTTCATAGTTGTAGTGAAAATTGATTCAAGAATGCATTTTAGTAATCCGGAAACTGCGTTGATGTTTACCATCGGTACTTGTCATACGAAGTAAATATGCTCCAGCGGCTAAATCGGATGTTTCAACAGTGTAAGTCTTGGTTCCTGGAACCTGATTAAGTGTTTTGCTTGCAATCACTTTGCGACCTTCTGCGTCAAAAAGATCGAGGGTGAAATTAAGCAGCGATTCGGTGGAAAGTCTTAAAGTAAGCTGTTCATCTAAAGGATTTGGATAAACATCAGCTGTCCAACTCGCATCAATCGATTCCACTAAAGCAATCTGATACTTATCAGGCTGATGAAATCCTTGTGTCAAAGTTGTGCTACCGCCAGAGATTGTCGAAACGGCGGACATTTCACCAATTGTATACGACATCCCGAACTGGGCATTGCTGAAATTTCCACCCTGAGAAGAAAATACCTGAGGACTTAATTGGGTTTGACCCCAACTAATTACAGGTATTGCCCCCAGAGCAAAAAGTAAAAGGGTTTTTTTCATAAGCAATTGAAATAGGTTTAATGCTGCAAAGCGCAGAATAACAAATATAGTATTCATCCATTCTCCTAATCAGGTAAAACACATCCCCGTTAAAATGAATGAATAAGATATATCAAAGCCTATCCTGCATTAACTTTTCTGCTGCAATTAATCCACTTAATGCCACACCTGGAATTCCTTGGCCAGGATAAACGCTATCACCACACACGTACAAACCAGCCTCAACTCGAGCTTGAATCATCTGCCAAGGCTTAATCTTTTTAAACTGTGGATAGCCGCCTACAAAACCTCCTTTTCGCTTGGTCCATTCTTCCCAAGAAGCTGGTGTTGACGCGCTTATCCGAATAATATCACTCTCGTCAAAATACCCTTCCCGAATTAAAACTGCTTTTAAAACTAATTTGACACGTTCCAAGTCAATTATGCTTTTCTGCCCCAATCGATAATGCATACTAACCGATAAAACGCCAATTCCTAAGTCTGTTCTCAAGCGATCATCGGAAGCATTCTTACTGATAAAAATACTTCCAGAACCTTCAAATCCGAGCGATTCACTAAGATGAATTTGTTGGTGTAAACACGACACTTGCTTGCGTTCGTGGTAAACAAAACTGAGTTGTATCGCACTATTCAAGGTTTGTATTGGCATTAATTTCCGGTTCAGTTTTCGAATCGAATTTTCATCCTGCAACAATTCCACAAGATTATTCACCGGTAATCCGGAAATTACTGCTCGGCTACAAATAATTCCTTTATCCGTGTGGATTTCCCATTGATTTTCCACACGTTTGATCGATGTAACAAGCGTTTTCAATAGCACGTCTCCCCGATTTTGTTCGATGAACTCAACAAACGGTGCAATCAAACGAATCATTCCACCAGGCACATAATAATTTCTAACGAGTGTATAACACAGTGATGCTGCACCAAATAAGGCATTCACTTCGTTTGAAGTATTTTGAGCAGTAATCATCAATTGCTCATTCACAAATTCCACAAATGCTTCATTCGAATCCAATCCGTATTCAAGTAACAAATCGTGAATGGTCTTGAATGCATAGGGCAATGCGCTTAAATCCTTCATTCGCGCATTTTTAATACAATCAAAAATATCGTTGACGGATGCAGGAGGAAAACTGAGTTGTCGGATTGAAATATCCCAAACCTGCTTGCTTAAATGAATACATGTTTCCCAGAATGCACGCTGACCTTGCGCTCCAAAAACTCGTTCTGCTTCTGTAATCCATAATTCTGGATCATTAAACCGACGAACGATCGTCCCATCCTTCAACACCACTTGCATGGGTAATTCCAGTTTTTGAGCTTTGATCAAAATTCCTGTTTGTTGAATCACTTCCCAGAGCGGCATTCCTTCATCTAATCCAACCAAAGTTGTAGCACCTGTTTCGAAAATCACTCCGTTTCGGAAATAAGAACTAACACATCCGCCAGGTAAATAATTCTGTTCTAAAACAACTACCCGTTTTCCATGCTTAGCTAAAACAGCGGCTGCGCTCAAACTTCCTAATCCGGAGCCGAGTACAACTACATCAGCACAATTGGGCAATTCTGATTTCGTTGAAGTGCTAAATAAGTGAACAGGATTTAGAATTGGCATGTGCCACCAACAAGCTAGTAGTAAAAAGGTTGCGATTTCTTGTATCTTTCAAAACGCTTCGGATTCGATGTAAAAATCTTTCGGATTGAACAAAATAAACAAACCTCCGTTTCCTTCCCTACCTATGAATGTTACCGTAATTCGCAAAGAACATTTCAATGCTGCACACCGACTTCATAATCCCAATTGGGATGACGAAACCAACAAACGGATTTTCGGCAAGTGCAACAACCCCAATTATCACGGTCATAATTATGAACTTGATGTTCATGTGACAGGTGAAATTGATTCCGATACAGGGTATGTTATCGATATGAAGATTTTGAGTGACATTATCCATGAAGAAGTGACCGAGCGCTATGATCACCGTAACCTCAACTTGGACATACCCGAATTTGCAACCTTAAACCCAACCGCCGAAAATATAGTAGTCATAATCTGGAACCGAATACGAGAACGATTGAACGACCGCTATGCACTAAAAGTCAGACTTTATGAAACAGAACGAAACTTTGTTGAATACAACGGAGCCTGATATCTCCATAGAAGATCTTATTGGAGATGAACATATTTCAACAGCAGCCGAAACACCCTTACGGGCGGATGCATTTGAGATAGATGATAAAACTAAAATGATTCGGATTGAGGAGCATTTCCGGGAAATCATGAATATTCTGGGATTAGATCTCACAGATGACAGCCTTCGAGGAACTCCAAAACGTGTAGCTAAAATGTATGTGAAGGAGATTTTTGCTGGCCTCGATCCAAAGAACAAACCCGAAATCGCGCTCTTCGAAAACAAATACAAATACAAAGAAATGCTGGTTGAGAAGGACATCACGTTTTACTCAAACTGTGAGCATCATTTTGTCCCAATCATTGGAAAAGCGCATGTGGCATACATTTCCAACGGACATGTAATTGGTTTGTCGAAAATTAATCGCATTGTCCAATATTTCGCACATCGACCTCAAGTACAGGAGCGACTAACTATACAAATTGCCAACGAGCTAAAACGTGCACTGAAAACTGAAGACGTAGCTGTCGTTATTGACGCTGTGCATTTGTGTGTTTCATCACGAGGCGTACAAGACAATGGCTCTAAAACAGTCACCTCCCATTTTGGCGGGAAATTCAATCAGGACGAAACGCGCCAGGAATTTTTCACTTTTGTGAATCTAAAATGAGTTTGCAAAAAAATTACGTTGTACTCGGTGGCACATCGGGCATAGGCGAAGCTTTGGTAAATCAACTGACTCAGCAAGGACATCGGATTTTTGTGTATGCGCGAAACATCAGAAATGTACCGGTTTCTAATTCTGTCCACTTTAATGAAGTTGATGTGAGTCGGGATTTCATTTTAGATGGATTGCCGGATGTAATTCATGGATTAGCTTATTGTCCCGGATCGATAAACTTGCAACCTTTTCATCGCATTAAATCGGAGCAATTTCAGAGCGATTTTCAACTGAACGTATTGAGTGCTATTTCGGCAATTCAGCAATGTTTGCCGGGTTTGAAAGCATCAGGAAATGCCTCGGTTGTTCTTTTTAGCACTGTGGCAGTTCAAACGGGAATGTCGTTTCATGCTTCGGTTGCTGTATCGAAAGGTGCTTTAGAAGGTTTGACGCGAGCCCTTGCTGCGGAATATGCTACATCACATATTCGTTTTAACTGCATCGCCCCATCATTAACAGAAACTCCATTAGCAGAAAAACTCCTTAACACGCCCGAAAAGAAAGATGCTGGCGCAAAACGACATCCACTAGGTCGTATTGGGCACGCCGAAGATTCTGCTCGAGCAGCAAGTTTCATTTTGAACGAAAATGAAGGCTGGATTACAGGTCAAACGCTTGGTGTGGATGGTGGTATGGGTAGTTTACGTTTGATTTGAAACCATGAACTATCAACTCGATGAACTCCTTTTGTTGCCCGATTTGTATCGTAAAAATCTGATCAATTCGGTGCATGGATTTAAGAGCGTGGCATTGATTGGAACAATCGACATAGATGAGCAAACTAATCTGGCAATTTTTTCCCAACTGTTTCATATTGGCGCCAATCCACCATTAGTAGGCATGCTCGTTCGTCCCGATTCGGTTGGACGACATACGCTACAAAACATTCGAGCTACTGGCTGGTTCACGATTAATCATATTCAAGAATCGATTATTCATGCTGCCCATCAAACTAGTGCGCGCTATTCTGATGATGTTTCGGAGTTTGATGAAGTTGGATTAACACCTGAATTTCTACCCAATATCCCAGCTCCGTTTGTTAAGGAGAGTCAGGTAAAATATGCTGTTCGGAAGCTTGACGAAACATACCTAATCAATGGAACTGTGCTCGTTACAGGAAAAATCGAATTGCTGCAAATTCCAGATTCTTGCATAGGTGCCGATGGATTTATCGATCTTCATCAAGCTGGAACGATTACCTCTGCTGGATTGGATGCGTATTATTCAACACTCCCAATTACCCGACTCAGTTACGCCAAGCCGGGAATTATTCCTCATGAAATTCCTAGACCATAGACTTCATGAAAAACAAGGTATTATTCTGGTTTAGACGTGATTTGCGTTTGCATGATAATGCAGGATTGTATCATGCACTCCGCTCTGGGTTTGAGGTTCAAGCCATTTTCATTTTCGATAAAAACATTCTCGATCGTTTGGAAGATGAAGACGATGGTCGAGTATCATTTATCCATCAAGAAATTACCCGACTAAGTGAAGAATTGAATGCCCTAGGTGCTTCGCTGAATGTGTATTATAACACGCCAGACGATGTTTTTCAACAAATGGTAAATGAGGGAAATGTGCTTGCGGTATACACCAATCACGATTATGAGCCATATGCAAAAGATCGGGATGAATCTATTCGTGCTTTACTAAATTCCCAAGGCATTGACTTCCATACGTTCAAGGATCAGGTGATTTTCGAAAAGTCAGAAGTACTTAAAGATAACGGAACGCCTTATACGGTGTTTACGCCTTATTCCAAGAAATGGAAGGAAAAACTATCGGCTTTTTACTTGAAATCGTATCCAACCGAAAAGTATTTCGATCATTTCTTCAAAGCCCAACAAATGCCGATTCCTACTTTGGAAGAAATGGGCTTTCGACTTTCTTCCATTGTTGCTTTTCCACGTTCCATTCAAACCGAAATTATTCGTCGATACGGCACTCAGCGCGATTTACCCGCTCGCTTGGGGACTTCTCGTTTAAGCGTGCACTTGCGTTTTGGAACAGTGTCCATTCGTCAATTAGCAACACTTGCAAAAGATTTGAGTGATGTCTGGCTTAACGAGCTTATTTGGCGCGATTACTACCACATGATTTTGTGGCATTTTCCTCATGCAGCTGTTTCTGCATTCAAGCCAGCTTATAATTATATTGAATGGAGAAATAATCCCGAAGAATTCCTCTTGTGGTGTGAAGGAAAAACCGGATATCCTATTGTGGATGCAGGAATGCGAGAATTAAATGCTACTGGTTTTATGCATAATCGCGTGCGAATGATTGTGGCTAGTTTTCTCACCAAACATTTACTCATCGATTGGCGTTGGGGAGAAGCTTGGTTTGCGCGAAAACTGATGGATTTCGATTTAGCGGCGAACAATGGTGGCTGGCAGTGGGCGGCAGGTTCGGGTTGCGATGCGGCTCCATATTTCCGGGTGTTCAATCCAACTTTACAAACCGAACGCTTCGATCCACAAGCAGAATACATACGTCGTTGGGTACCCGAATTCAACGATCCGTTTCACTATCCACGACCTATGGTTGATCATAAAATGGCCAGAGAACGGGCATTATCAACATACAAAGCTGGATTGCAGGTGTCGGGTGTGAAAGAGTGAAATTCAACTGAATTCAAGGTTCTAGAATCAAGAATAGGTTGTATTATTCAATTCAATTTCAATCCAAGTGAAAAATCTTAAACCCGCATTAACCAAGCTCTTCGGAATTTTTATGATTTTAGGTGGAATCATGCATTTCGTCAATCCTTCTTTTTACGATGGATTCATACCCGATACACTACCGAAATTAGCGATCAATATTGCCGGAGGAATAATCGAACTTAGTCTTGGAATTGGATTATTCTTTGCCCAATACAAGCAAAAAGCAGCTGTCGGAATTTTAGTCTTAATGCTACTTTTTCTTCCCCTTCATATTTGGGATGTATTTCGCGAAACGCCCGCCATTGGCTCACATACTGCTGCATTGATACGATTGCCGCTACAATTTGTGCTCATTGCTTGGGCTTGGTTTATTAGTAGAAATGATTTGCGCTAGCATTTGCTAACAGAACGTTGAATTGGTATCTTGAATTGGCTTAGGGGGCGAGCCAAATACCGTGTATGGGCGAGCACCCGACCTTGACGTGGAACGGAAAGGTAAGCCCCCAAATAAAATTTCTAGAAGCAGTTAATTTAAGCGGATTATTGTCCAGTAAAGTGCCATGCAAGCGGCTAAAAATGAAAATGGCAGAACAATACGTGAGCGATACCAAGGCCTGTGTTGAAACCAATAAGCTAGACTTACGAATGCGAGTAAAATGACGCAAAGTTGTCCGATTTCGACGCCTACATTAAAAGACAGCAGGGCGGTTAGGAGTTCGGATTTGGCTAATTGTGTCTCGGCAAAGGCGGCAGCGAAGCCCATTCCGTGAATGAGTCCAAAAAGGAAGATGAGTAACACTCTGCCGCGACGGAGTTTGGTTTGAAGAATATTATCGAGCGCTGCTAATAAAATAGAAAGAGAAATGAGCGGTTCGATGATGAGTGGGTTTGACTCGAAAACACCCAATGCAGCTAGCAATAAACTGATACTATGTGCTAGCGTAAAAACGGTACATTGTATTACTAGTGATTTGAAAGATTGGGCATAAAAGAATAAGCAGAGAATAAATAAAATATGATCGTAACCCCAAGGAATAACATGCTCAAATCCCGATTCTAGGTAATGAACAATAAGGGTCCACATTTTAATTGAGTTTAATTAATCGTGTTTTAGTTAGCTGAATAGCAGGACAATCAACTAAATAAAGGCCAGCAGGAAGAGTTGAAAAATCGATTTGATTGATGTGAAATCCATCGTAAATAAGGTTTCCGATTGATGAGTAAAGAATACATCGTTCGCCTATTAACTTTTGGTCGATTTGAATAAATGCTTGAAATGGATTTGGGAAGAACGGAGTTGAGAGCGTGTTATGTGCATGTGAAAAACCGAGTGAATTTTCTCCTGTTCCTCGCACTAGCAAAACATCTAAACGTGCAGTTTTGTCCTTGTATGTAGTAATTCCGAAATGTGTGTCGAGAAACCATGCACGTCCTGTTTGATTGGGTAATGTGGTAGAAGACCAATATTTAGTGATGGGAGCATTAGTGAAAAAATTGGGGTCAATGGATGGATTTATCCAACTTTCTAGATTAATAGATTGTAGCTCTTTGATATTGGGTAATCGCCAGTCGTCCTTTCCGTGTCGCGTGCAGGTATCAGCATAGATCAAGGCATTTTCCCAAGTAAGAGAATCGCCAAATGCTAGAGGAGTCCAATAAAAGCCGCTCAATTGATCCAAAATGCTCGCATTGGCTTCTACCACAAATTGATTTTGGACCATTTCAGGAGCAGAATTGCTACGCACGGAACGTACATGAAAACGCTTGTTTCCACCTGCACTAATGGTTTCAGATTTAGGATGATTGCCAATCCCTCCACCGGCATTGGTTACCCATATTTTAGTTGAATCGTTTACTTGTCGATCGGCTGTCCACCAATATTCTGCAGCACTCGTTGTAAACGCATTGATGTCGATAGCAGGATTGTTATTTTGTTGATCAAGTATGCTAAATGCCTCGTGTGCATTGGGTAAACGCCAATCGGTAAATCCGCCTAAGGTTAAAGTATCGCAATAAAGAATGGCCGATTCGTAGGTCATTTCACCAGCATCGGCTCGTGCCCAGATTAGTCCGGTAACCTCATCTGTGACTGTCCCATTGGAATTGACTGTATAACTGAGTGAATTAAAATTATAGTCGCTGTCTTCTCCAAATGTGTTGGTATAGCTGGTATTTTGACCTGTATCAGGAATTCGGCTCATGGTTTTTTGTACCATTTGAGACCACAAAAAAACAGGTTGAATAATAAGGAACAGAATAATTAATTGCTTCTTCATTTATCCTAGTTCAAAGCAAGTTTTTTCACCAGTGTTTCTTTGCCAACCTGCATGTGTAACACATACACACCTGAAGCAATGCCTGCTAAAGGAATTTCCTGAACATAGGATTTAGACTGATATACTAGTCCTCCACGAATATCATATATAGCAATGTTTTGAATGGATTTTAACACATCCGAATTGGAACAATTCAGTTGAATTGAATGATTATTCTGATTGGCAAAAACCTGTAGTGATTTTTCAATTAACTCAGTTGAAATACTTAGGGGAGTTGTAGGAACAACACATTGAACAAATCCATTGTAAGTGGATGTTGTGTGTCCTGTTGCCGTATAAAAATCGAATGTATAATGACCTGCTGCATCCCAATTGTAAACGACCGAGTCGGTCGCTCCGTTGAGTGTGTAGGTGATGGTGTATCCTGTGCCTGAAGCATGTGGAGAGCAGTCGGTTATGAGTGCTCCGTTAAGTGGTGTTAAACCCGGACGAACAGGATGCGCTGCTGCTTGAGGAATTAATTGATGTGTCGCATCTTCGACTACATTACCAACCATATTAGCAATCATATATGGCGCTGTGGTAGTTCCATGATAATGGTAAATGCCATCGGTTCCGAAATGTCCATGATTCACATCTAAAGTACTCATGGCTGATCCATCGGGCTCTATGCTTCCATAAACGGCGAACCCATCTAAGCCAAATGCAATGGGTAATGTAGCCTGTGTATGCGCATATAAGTGCAATGGAGGTGTGTGGTAATGATAATCATCACCTCTTCCGCAGTGACCGCCGTAATTATCAAGTTGCCCATCGAGGTAAGAATCAACTCCCGTGTTGGTGTGCACGTTGAAAATAGGAACTCCATTTACAGCAATGGCAATGGCGCCTCGTGTAAAGTGAATGGAATCAACCGGAATCGGATTCGTAGCTAAGCTGGTATTAAGTGGAATAGGCCAAGCGTTCGTTCCCAAATAACATTGTGGAATAGGAACTTGTTGCTGCCAACCATGATTTGAGATTCCTACCATCATGGGATGCGTTTGAGGAATTCCTTGCGATTCGACGTAAAAATAATCTGCATCTGAGAAGGTATGTACCGCAGGAATAAATGGGTTAAATGCCGAATTCAAAAAGGCGATATCGGTGGTGTTTTGATTACGCAAAATGGTTTTTTGAGCGAATCCGAAAACAAGAAACAACATTCCCAAGCCAGCCAATGGATAAATAAATCGACGTTTTTGTTTGTCTTTTACTCGCCAAATTAAACTTCCAAATAGAAGTAAAAGGAATACTATGATTGCACCTTGAAATAGTTGAATTCCTATGGTTCGAACTGGTTCTTCCTTCTTGATTATTGATTGATTAAGCGATGCGATATGCTGCTGTTTGCGTTCAACAAATGCTTGATCTTCTTGCGAGAGGGAGTGAAGCGGGATTTTAACGACTTGATGGTTCATCGTTTCTAACTCAACCAATCCGTCTTTGGCACACAAAAATGATCCCTCTATGGCTTTGTTGAATTGACTTGAATTCCATTGACGAACCGATAGTATGGGACTGTTTATGTCGTGTGCATTCAACACAAGTCCAGTAAAAAGGCAAAGTGCCAGCAGGAAATTTTTCATAAGAAGAAAGATGCTACAAGCTATGCATTTCGTCCAACTGGATGAATACATGCTAAATTGTTTTTCCCTGATACCAATAATCATGAATGGTTTAAGCGGGAAGGAAAACAGTTTCACAGCGGCAAATACTCAAACTTCCGAATCACAATCTCGTGGTTAAGGCCGTTGCTTGGACCATTGGCGATGTAGGTTTGTGTCCAGAAATTGATGCGGGCGTTGGTGGTTGGACCGGGTGCAGGAATGACAATCGGTAAAGATTGATTGCCGTTTTCTTCCTTGATACGTGGCGGATGATCTAAATCGAATTGCCAGCTAGCAATCGGTTCAGCATTGCGGAAATCATCTCCTTTGAAACTCTTCCAGGTGATGAGCGTGTCGGTCCAGGTGAAGATGTGGGTACTTACTCCATTTAACAGCTCTGGGTCAATCATGTGTTGATGCGATCGTTCGCCGAAATAGGTGCTGAAAAATACCGGCTGAACTGAAGTCGTCAAAGGATGTGTATCGTCTTCTACGCCCCATTTCGAAAACTCAATATCGACTTCGCTGTTCCCTTGATCGTGAAAGGTTGAATTGTCCCAAGTAAACAAGCCTAAAACCACATTTTTAGCAAACGTAAGCGGGTTTCCTTGGATGGTGAAAGCATAAGTGCCATAACCCATATTGTCTTGCGAAATGACTTCGGACGAATACCAATTTCCATCTTCGTGTTTGGTAATGGCCATGTGCAGATAGCCTTTTTCATCCACCCATACATTTTCGTATGCTTTGGAAAAACTGTTCGGACCGGGACCGTTGTAGCCCGATTTGATATCCCATTTACGCCCCGAAAAAGTGACTTCGGTAGCAGTTCGCGCTAAAGCTTCTTCGGGATCCGATTGTTTGCAACTGGATAAAACACTCAGAGCAAACAGGAAAGTCAGTATGGATACACGTTTCATCATTTTGTTGCGTACTTAAATGTGGCTTGAAGTGTACCAATGATCACATCGAAATCGCCTTCCTCGGTAATCGGTTTCAAGTCGCGACCGATAAAACTTAGTTGCGATTCGTCTAACGTGAAACTGATGGTTTGAGAACTTTTGGGTGCAAGACTAATCTTTGTGAAATCTTTTAATTGTCGGACCGCCGGTGTTACCGATGCATATTGATCGCGGGTAAAAAGCAAAACCGGTTCTTTCACTTCTCGATCGCTGGCATTCGTTACTTGAAGACTAACTGTGAGTTTTTCACCTGGATGAAGCGTGTTGGTTGAAAGCTTTAAATCGGAATAGCTTACTTGCGAATACGACAATCCATATCCAAAAGGCCATTGGGGTTGAAAGGCTTTATTGCCATAATTCGCATCGAAGGTTTCGGTGTATTTATGGTCGTACCAGATGAGGCTGTGATTGAATTTTGGATACGTGAATGGTAAACGACCGCTTGGATTTATTTTACCCACCAAAATATCAGCAAGCGCATCTGCACCATAATCGCCCGGTTGATAAGCCATGACAACGGCTGCACATCCTTCTACCAATTCCCGAACAATGCGCGGACGATTCTCTACCAAAACTAAGATTACTGGTTTTCCGGTTTGGAGGAGCGCTTTAACAAACTGTTGTTGTGTGGCTGAAAGTTCCAAATCGTTGATGTCGCCGGGTTTTTCGGTAGATGGAATTTCACCCATGCAAGCCACAATGACATCGCAGGATTTACTTTGCTCCAATACCGCTTGTAAGTTGATAAAACTATCAACAGAACAGCCTGCTGCATAACTTACATTTCCCGGAGCTGCAATTCGCAATGCTTCTACAATCGTGTTTTTAGAACGATCATCAAATGTAGAATCGACTCCTTGCCATGTGCGCGTCCAAGCTCCATTGAGTAAGGTCATGGAATGCGCCGCTGGACCAGTAACCAGTATGCGTTTGGTTGGGTCGAGCGGTAGTGTTTGGTTACGATTTTCGAGCAGTGTGATCGATTCTGCTGCGATGTTTTTAGCTAAGATTTGATTCTGTGCTGAAGCGAAAAATGGAAAATCTTTGATCTTAGGCAGATTGGATTTACGCAAAATTCCCAACTTCTTCTTGATCGTTAGAATACGCTCAACCGATACATTCAAGCGTGATTCGGGTATGCGGCCTTCTTTGACTAATTCGATTAGGTACTTGGAGAAATTAAAGTCGTTGGGCACCATACACATGTCGATACCAGCATCAACCGCTAAATATGTAGCCTCTTTTAAGTTGGGAGCCACGCGGTGATTGAGTTGTAGCTTGATAATGTCTTCCCAATCGGTTACAGCAAGACCTTCAAAGCCTAATTCGTTGCGAAGCAAATTAGTTAGAATGAGTTTATTGGCATGAACCGGAATTCCGTTAATCTCGCCACTATTAATCATCAATGTAAGCGCACCACTTTCGATGGCTTTTTTGAACGATGGCAGATAAATTTCGCGAAGCTGGATGTCGGAGATATAGGCTGGCGTGCGGTCTTTACCAGTTCGCATTCCTCCGTAACCCAGAAAATGCTTCATACACGCAGCCACGTGTGTTTGGTCAATGGGCAGATTGCTTTTCGTTCCTTGATAACCAACAATTGCCGCTTCACCAAAACGAGAACACATCAAGGCATCTTCGCCATAGGTTTCGAAAAAGCGCGACCAGAGTGGATTTCGGGCACAATCGAGTACGGGAGAAAAGTTCCATGGAATTCCTGCAGCGCGTGTTTCGTATGCTGTGATTTCGGCTGCGCGACGAGTCATTTCTGGATTGAACGTAGCTGCCTGCGCCAATTGCTGTGGAAATAAAGTTGAATTACTCACATAGTTTGCCCCGTGAATCGCATCAATTCCATATAAAACGGGAATTTTCAAACGTGTTTCTTTTTCGGCAACCTGCTGAATTCCTCCTATGAGTTGCAACCATTGTTCGCGCGGATACGCATGTCCGCCACAGTTGAGAATGGAACCCACATGCCAGTTTACCAAAGCATTACGAAGTTTCTCCGGATCGAGACGATGTGGCTCTTGCAATTTGTAAATCTCTCCCACGCACACCACATCCAAGTTAAGCTGCGTCATCTGACCTACTTTTTCCTCGATGGTCATTTGAGCAATCAGGGCATCAATTTCGGGATCGCTTCCTTGCGGATAATTGGGTCGAAAGGACGAACTCAACGTCAATCCAATCAACATCAAACTCAAATAGAAAAGCGGTCGGATAAACAAACGTTTCATCATCAAATTATGGCAATGTTATAAGCGTTCCCCATAAAGCGGGATTGGTGTTAAAACCTTCGCGAACAGTAGAATTCCAGCGACTTTGCGATGCGCGAGTTCCAGATTCGTTACTTAAATCAACGGCAAATTCAAGTTCATAGAGTAATCCCGAAATCCAAGGCTTTGCTCCTATCGATTTCCAAGGGATTGCAGCCTCAAACGTATATCCGCCAGCAGTTTTTTGCATGTGTTGAACCACGTTGCTGACAGCTTTTCCAGTTGTCCAATCGAAAACCTGATTTGTTCCTCCGATTTGAAACCCAATGTGGTGATCGCTTGGATAGTAAATAGCACGTTTGGGATTTACACCATTGGCCGATGAAAAAGCGAATTCCAAGGCATCACCATTCCAGATATTTTCGCCCGTTTGGTTATTAATACCCGGACTTGAATCGGTGATTTCGGCGGCGAGATACAAGTTGGTTTCATCCCAGTTTAAGCGGAAAGTTCCAACCGAAAGTTTGGCTTCTGTTGCAGGCCATTCGTTGGGTTCAATTTGTCCGTCAATTTTAGGTGCCGACAAAGATTTCACCGCAAACGTCTGACGCTCCGTTGATTTATAGGGAATAAAGCGAATATCATCCACCCAAACCTTACCACTCGATTCGAATTGTACGATAAGCTGCTTGATATTGGTCACATCTACATCATACCCTTCGAACGGAAAAGCCGAAAGCGGAATAATCACTTGCGTCCACTGCGAACCAATTGTTCCGCCTTTAATAAAGCCTGCTGTAACGCCCGTCCAAGCTTGAGCGCCGTTAAAATCTTCAAATCCAATCGCCCAAGGTAAACCGGTTGATTGACCTTTTTTCATCTTCACCCAAAACGAAAGTGCCGCCGATTGTTGAATGCTAGAGATATCTTTTCCAGTCCAATTGTCCCAGCCAATGCCCATTCCAAGCCAGGTAGATGGATCGGCTTGTTTGTTCCAATCGATGCTGATGGCTCCGCTGCCGCTGTGTAATTCTTTTGCTTCCGATTTCACCTGAATGGCTTGTGGTGAAACGGTAAACCAGAGTTCAGAAGTTACTTGATCATTAAACACCGACAATGCAGTAAACCCATTGATATCAGATATTTGTGCATCGTCTGAAGGCATTTCAAACAGCGATGCCGTTTTCATCCGAACACATCCTGATAATACCATCAAACTCAACAAACCCGAAAGCAGCGTTTTCATTTCCTGAGATTAGGGTACCAATGGAGCACCTTGAGTAAAAATAAGATAATCGAGACGTGTGTGGGCGTAGCCAGATGATGGGTTTTTCAAGAATAACACATTCACCTGAGTAAGTTTATTGGGTTCGTGAATTCCATTTCCGGCTGGTGTGGCAGGTGAACCATTTACCAAGGTAGCTAAATCACTATACTTAACCGAAAGCTGACTCCAGCCGTTTTCACTGAGTGTAACTTGGATTGAATACATGTCTTCGTTAGCTGAAGTAAATGTTCCATCGCCGTTATCATCCTCGGTAAATTGAAACAATAGAATTCCATTGCTCAAACTTTCCGACTTATAAAGCATCGAATTAAAATACACCTCATCGGGATTTGAAGAAAGCGGATACGTCGTCGCACCGTAAGCCGAAGCAGGTAAATACAAATAGCCTAAAAGCCAATCCCAATCTACTACACCGCCCATGTCGAAGTATTTAGCTCCTTGTGCGGCACTATCGGATGTTTGAACAGCAAAGCTCATACTGGCGCCCGATTGAGCAAAACTTTGCCAGCCCGGATTTATGCCATCTTCAAAATCACTTAACAGAAAACCTTCATTTATGCGAGCAGATGCAACATGAAGCGTGTCGCGAAGTGTGTCTGTTTCGGTGTCGAAAGTGAGTTCAACAGCACAATCCTCTATGCGGAATAAGGGAAGCTTGGTAATGGTTCCGTTCCAAGTTGCATTAGTGGCATCGAGCAAATTGGAGAAACCGGTAATCTCTTTCTTAGCACCCGATTCTAAACCGGTTATGTTCAACTTCCAAGCAATGTTCTTCGAGAAACTTGCTTTGAAGAAGGTTGTTTGTCCGGTACCGAAATCCACATCATACACCGATGCCGACAACGATTCGACAATGGAGAATTTACCATACAAATCGTTGAGTGATGGTCCATCGAAGGCATCATCTGTCTTGCATCCTGAAAAAACCACCAGGCTTATGATAGCAGAAAAAAGAAGGCTGTATTTCATGATTAGAATTTCATTTGGAACAAGAGCATAAACTGCTTGATCGAATAATCAGGTAATGAACTCAAGGCATTTTTCGATTGAAACTGATTGAGTTGAGCACTTAAAAAAGTCTTTTCACTAAAGCGATAACGTGCACCAATGGCTTGAAGCGTTTCGTTTCCATCTACTCGGTATTCAGAGAAATTGAAAATCTCCGAATAGGTGTTTCGAACTGCCGTGTAATCAAAACCTTTGTAGCTAAGTTGTTGAATGCCAAATAATAAATCGAACGATTTCAACACCTCGATTTCTAAACCAGCTGAAAGGCAATTTGTTTTCAAATCGACTGCTTTCACTAAATCTTCGCCAGCACGATTGGTTTTATCGTCGCGGTAATTAAGTGTTAGGTGGATTTGTTTCTTCCAACCTTTGAAAAACTCATTCAGCTTCGCATCGAGCGTAAACGTGTTCCGATTGAATTTGCGGGGAAGAAGTGTTCCTTCGCCACGTACTTCTTGCAGTTGGCTATGTGCAAACTCGGCAGTTACAGGAATCGATTTCTTTGCATATTTCAGCTTAATCGTCATTCCTTGACGGTTCGGAGTTGCGTCGCCATAAGGAGTGATGTTATCGTATCGCGGAGCGAAATCCATCAGGTATGGATGCAATTGCAGGTTGTAAAACGATGATTCCCGCATCAGATCCAACATTGTTAACAGACGTAAATCTTGGTTACTCGTGATACGCTGATATGCCTGAGGCAATCCGTTGTAATCGATTCGTTTGGTTTGCGCACCTGGACTACGAAACGCCGACCCAACAAACTTGGTATTCACCGTAACATGAAGTCCGGTTTGATTTTGAGAGATGGTTGCACTTCCATCCATGAATTTATCCTTCCAATCGGGTGCAAATGTATCGTTCTTGAAACGCGTTTTCGAATTCCCGAATTCTGCATCCAGCTTCGCTTCCCAATTCTTTGTTTCGTAGCGTGCTTGAAGCGTTCCTGTATAAACCGGATTTTGAAAACCTGAAGCATTTTTTGACGTTCCCGGAACATCATACAAATTCACATAATTGAAACCAGCCTCGAGGTATTTACTTTGAATCAATTGTAGGTTGATGCCCGAAAAAAGTCGATCAGGAGTTTGACCAAAGTCGCTCGCTTTAACGCGTGTGGTGACAGCATTTACCTGTAATTCCTGAACAAAGCGACTAAACTGCAAAGCAAATCCTAGCGATGCACCTTGTTGACGCCAGGAATGATCTGAATTATAGAAGTGGTCGTAATTCACTAAATCGGTTTGTTGTTGAAAGGCGAGCGGAGCATTTGAAATTACTTCTTGATCGTAATTCCACAAGGTGTAACGCGTCATTCGGTAATTGAAATCGCCCAATTGATATTTCACAATTCCACCAATCACGCCTTTTACGTACATCTGACGTAAGTCGAAGGTCACGCCAGAACCCCAAAATCCACCGTAGTCGTTACGCAAACGAGCCATAGCGAGAATCTCGGTGTTTTTATTTGGGCGGATGTTGATGCCTAAATCGACCAACACGTGACCACTGTTGAGTTTGGGAATGGTTACGGTATCAATCGCGCTGGTGTCTTGCGTGAGTTTATCGGCATAAAAAAGCGAACGTGCGGCTCCGGTAAAGGAGATCTTTTTGTCGTCTTGTGCCTGAGCGCTCCCAACTGAGCCAAGCAAAACGGCCAGAATCAAACGGGTGTAGAAAGTTCGCTTCATTAGAAAAATGACTTTAGTTCGACGGTCAATTCCCGTCCGTGAAAATGATCCTGCTCAAAACTTGCATCTTTGAACGTATACCAGCGATGGCGGAAATACAAGCGTGTATTGCGTCCTAAGTCGATGTCCATGCCGCAGCCAATTCCTTGTCCGGTTTGGTTTCGCGGACGAAGTGTTTCGTTGTTGATGTCGGTTAGGTAATTCCCTAAGGTACGTTCGTAACCGTAATAGGCATTGATGAGATAACCTGGACGGATGGCGTAATACAATTCCAATTCGGAAGTGTACTGGCGGATGTAAGCACGCTCATCGGTGATGGTGATAGGTGAAAACACACGAGAAGAGCTATTGGCTTGTAAAAGAGAGAAGATGTACAATTCGCGTCCAAAGACTTTCGAACGAAACTTAGTTTGCAACTCACTCATGTTGAAGTGCTTCTTGTAAACCACCGCACCCGAACTGTCGTCGTCGAGATTTACGGTTTCATATACATCGCGGTAGATGTCGGAATAGCGTTGATACGGACCCACATTGGCAGGAAATCCCCAACGCCAGAAACGCGATCGAGTAATTTGATTTACCGGGTGATTATACGTTATGACAGAAGCCGAAGGTGTGAGTTCCGAAGCAAAACCAAATCCTCCGCTAAAACTGATTTTCTTGAATGATTTCTGCAGGTTGAGTGAAAGACCTTGACGATTGTTGGTCATTTGTCCAAGTCGTACCATCGAACTACTAAATGGTTGCAGCACGGCTGAACTTCCTACGCTTCCGGCAGGTAATGTATTTACTCGATATTCCTTCAAAGAAGTATTCCAGAACAAAGCAGAATTGTTGACCACGTTTGCACCAATTCGATAGTACTGAAGCTCGAATTGCGGAGCACGTTTTCCGGCAGGAGTGGACAATTTAAACTGCATCACTTCTCCCCAGCCGGCAGTATTGGTTGGACTGTAATATTTTCCTCCGCCTAGTTCACCTTTCAAGCCCCAACCTTTGTAATCCCAATTGAATTCGGCGGTTGCCATGTAGAATCCAAAATGATCGGTTGAGAGGCTATCGGTTGATGCGCGTGAATTGAGCGAGTTGATGCTGATGAAACGTTTGGCGGAGAAGTCTTTGCGAAGTTTTCCTCCGAATGAGAAGTTAGGAACAGGAGAAAATCCTCCGTTTAGCTCTGTCTTTCCGGCCATTAAGATGAAGGACGTTTTGCCGGGCATGTCTTTTCCCTGAAGCACGATTCCTTCGAAAGCTCGATTTCCCCAACGTGTGTCTTGGTCGATTGATCCTTGTTCAAAATATTGATCGTACCGACCGCTCAGGCTTTTCCCAGTTGGATCCCAAGGATTTCGCTCGTACAACATAAATCGGTTGTATCCTTTAAATGATGCCATGGTGAGATCCGATAATGCTACCCATTGAATACCGCCCACATGCACCGATAAATCGCCCACACGTGTTTTGAAATTACCGTGCAGATTCATACCGAGATTCATTCCCAAGCTGGAACCTAAACGCGTTCCCAGCAGTGGACTTTGAATAGAAGGGCGAAGTGAATCGGGGATTTGTTTGCCGTAGCTCGTGCCGATATTTCCTTGCAAAAACTGAAACATCATTAAATCGAATCCCCAAGTGGTTTTGTCGGAGGTTTTTCCTGAAATATTCAGCAACAGATTGGGCAACTGACTATCGTCGCCAACGAAGATATTTCTCGGAAGCGCAGTGTCTTTGGTGATGGAATTGAGCACATACGGATCGAGTTGGCGCTGATACGTGGCGTAAAACCGATAATAACCCGAAACTTGAAGATTCTTCAATCCACCGGGATCTTTTTTAGGCATCATTCCCATTTCCGTCATCGGCCGACGAATGGTTGTGTCGAACTGTGCATACAGCGAAACCTGCATACAGAAAAGAAAAGCGACGATAGCCAAAACGTACGGGTGACGATTCATGCGGATGGTTATGAAGTAAAACTACAGCTTTTTGTTAAAAATACAATAAGCCTGAGAATTTCTAACTTAAAGTGTCATGCGTTTGAACGAAACCGCTTTCGCCGGTTTTGCATCTGCATCGCTCGGAATCACATAAAAAGGAATATTGCTATATCCGTAATGTCCGTTTCCATCCGTCAATGTGAGAAACAAACGGTAAGAACCTTCTTTTTGTGGTGCTCGCAACTTGGCTGTATTTCCCTTTTTGCGAATCACCAAACCCGGTAATGCTTTCGGGGCACTTTCGGCATCACCACCCGAGCGTATATCGGTACTTTCGGGAATTATTTGCCATAGGAAACGAATGTCATCACCATCGGGATCGGCAGCTTTTGCAAAGACATCGAAAGGTGTTTCTGCAGTAATTAAGATGTTATCGCCTTTGATGTGTTTATCCACAATCACCGAATCGAGCATTGGTGCTTGGTTGAGAGGTTTTTTGCCTGTCCAGATTGTTTCCAATTTATCAAGCGCTTCGCAGGATTCTCCTTTTTCGGAAAAGAGTCCGTACCAGGTTGAGGTGGTTTCTTGTTTTTGTCCCCAGAGAAACACATAGGAGCCGATGCATTTTTCTGCATCTCCAGCAATGTAACTAGAGTAACGTTCCGCGTATGATTTCGCTTTCTCCGAACTACTTTGCTCCACTGGTGCGCCCCATTTGGTTTTGCTAACTTCCCAATGTCCGTTCGGTCCCCACTCCGAAATGATATATGGCCCCTTCCATCCGGCAGCCCGAATTCCCGCTTTTACGTTTCCTAAATCTCCATAGGTATTAATACCATATATATCTATAGCAGGAGCTTTTTCATTAATCAATCGCACTTCTTCTTTATCTAAACCAGCAGTAACAGTACAAGTAGGATGATTGGGATCAACTTGATGAATCATTTGGGCTATTTGGTTGATGGCGTCCCAAACTTTGGTGTTTTTGTAGTCGAGATCGACTTCGTTACCAACGCCCCAAAGCAAAAGTGCCGGATGATCTTTGAGTTCTGTGACTACTTTCCGAAAACCTTCGAGCTGAGCGGCAATTTTCTCCTGATCGTTGTAGTCGAATCCATGTCGTTCGTGTTGCACCCAAAGTCCCATCATAACGGTAATTCCTTTCGCTTGAGCTGCATCGAGAATTTCCTTGGCATTATCAGTACTCCAAGTTCGGATGGAATTTCCTCCCATCGACACCAGTTTATCTAAATGTGTATCACCACCAGCACCTCGAATATAATAGGGCATTCCACCTCGCATCAATTGCCAAGTTCCCGATGTTGATTGCGTGATTTCAACTTTAACAACCTGAGCTTGCGTGCAGCAAGCAAGCAATAAAAAGATGACGAATGGGAAGTAGCGATTGCGCATAGGTTTATTTAAAAGTCGAATGAGAATCCGTTCGCCAGCATTTCCTGAAATTTATTTTCATCAATCGAATACAAGAGTGATGGGCGATGGGATACATTTATTTGAGATTCGTCGAGTTTTTTGAGAAACTTAATGTTGACTAATTTTTTCCGAAAGTTGCCTTTGTCGAACTCCTTATCGAGCACCGTTTCGAACATTTCCTGAAAGGCAGTAAGTGTGAATTTCCTCGGCAGAACATTGCTCCAAATGTTTTCGTGTAGAATTCGACTTTTCAGTTCGGTTAACGAAGCATCTAAAATTTCTTGGTGATCAAAAGCCAACTGAGGTACATTTTTAACAGAATGCCAGCTGGTTTGTTTAGCCCAAGAAGATGCGTGAGGTTTTAAATCGGATGGCTCTACCAAGGCGAGATAGGCCACTGTAATAACACGACCAAGTGGATGACGATCAACTTTTCCAAAGGTTTTCACCTGGCGGATAGGAATTCCGATAAGCGATGTTAAATCTTTCAACACGCGCGTTGCAGCCGAATCGAGGTCTTCATTTGGGTATACCAAATCGCCCGGTAATGCCCAATAATTTTCAAAAGGATCGGTTCCTCGCTGAATGAGGAGGATTTTTAATTCCCGATCATGATAACCAAAAATGACACAGTCGACCGAAAAAGCCGATTTAAAAAACTCATCAATTGGTATTGAATACAGATCGTCTTGCTGTAATCGGGGAGGATAAGATTTCATTTTAATTTAAAATGGTGTAGCATTCAAATCTAACCAGATTGTGTTTTCAAAACTAATAAATACTTTTTGTATTTTTTACAATTAGTATTACATTAGCATCCAGTAAACCCAAACTTCAAACTCAATAAACAATGAGAAAATTTTTACTTTCAGCATTAGGGATACTTTGTTCCATGCTGGGTTTTGCTCAACAAATGGACTTGCCGGTTACATTTGATGCAGCAGGCGTAGATTATGGTGTGCTCGGATTTGAGGGAGCAGAAGCTTCTACAATCGAAGCTGACCCAACCGATGCAACGAATACAGTTGTTAAAGTAATTAAATCGGCAGCAGCACAACCTTGGGCAGGAACGACCATTACCAATGCAGCAGGTGATGGTTTAGCAACTGCGATTCCTTTTACTGCATCCAATACACAAATGACACTACGTGTTTGGTCGCCTGATGCAGGAATTCAAGTGCGGTTGAAAGTAGAAGATCATAGCAATCCAACCATTTCGGTTGAAACTGAGGCAACTACAACATCGGCAGGTGCATGGGAAATGTTGACGTTCAACTTTGCTAATCAAGCAAGTGGAACTGCCGCAATTAATTTTGCAAACAACTATAATAAAGCTTCCGTGTTCTTCAATTTTGGGACGAATGGAGCTACAGCAGGAGAAAAGACGTATTACTTCGATGATTTTTACTTTGTTTCTTCCGGCGGATTAGTGCAAATGTCACTACCTGTAACGTTTGATGCTTCAGGAGTTGATTATGGTGTGCTTGGATTTGAAGGTGCTGAAGCTTCTACTATTGAAGTTGATCCAACCGATGCTACAAATACGGTAGTAAAAGTGATAAAATCAGCAAGTGCTCAACCTTGGGCTGGAACAACAGTTACTAATGCAGCAGGAGCTGGACTTTCTTCTCCAATTGGATTTACTGCCATGAGCGCAAAAATGTCATTGCGTGTATGGTCGCCAGATGCTGGAATTCCTGTTCGTTTGAAAGTGGAAGACCATACTAATGCAGGCATTTCAGTTGAAACAGAAGCTACAACAACAACTGCTGGTGCATGGGAAACACTGATTTTCAATTTTGTAAATCAAGCAAGTGGAACAACTGCTTTGAATTTGGCTAATTCATATGATAAAGCATCAGTATTCTTCAACTTCGGAACGAATGGAGCGACAGCAGGTGAAAAAACGTATTATTTTGACGATCTAGCATTATATACGATTGTCGTTCCTCCTGTAAATTACAACGTTACCTTTCAGGTTGATATGCAAAATGTATCTGGCTTTACAACGCCCGAAGTAAATGGTACATTCAATAGCTGGTGCGGCAACTGCAATGCGATGTCAGACTTGAATTCGGATGGAATTTGGGAAGTAACACTTTCTCTTCCGGCAGGAAATTATGAATACAAATATTCTTATGATTCATGGGCTGGACAAGAGACTTTAACAGAAGGAAGTTCTTGTACCATCACCAGTTTCGGAAATACGAATCGTACTTTAGCGTTAAATGCTGATATGGTTATTCCAGCTGTTTGTTGGGAACGTTGTACCGATTGCAATACTATCGTTTTAAATCAGATGGATCTTCCAGTTACATTCGAAGATTTAGCTGTTGAATATGGTGTAATTGGATTTGAAGGTGCTGAAGCCTCTTCTATTGTTGCCGATCCAACCAATGCTGCCAATACTGTTGTTAAAGTAATCAAATCGGCTTCTGCTCAACCATGGGCTGGAACAACGGTTTCGAATCCTGCGGGAGATGGTCTTGCTTCTCCAATTCCATTCACATCTACCGAAAAACAAATGTCATTGCGCATTTGGTCGCCTGATGCAGGTATTCCAGTTCGTTTGAAAGTAGAAGATCATACAAACCCAACTCATTCGGTTGAAACCGAAGCAACAACAGCTTCTGCAGGAGCTTGGGAAACTCTAATCTTCAATTTCGCCAATCAAGCTACTGGAACAGCTGCATACGACGCTACTTATAGCTATGATAAAGCTTCTGTGTTTTTCAATTTCGGAACAAACGGAGCAACAGCTGGAGAAAAAACCTATTATTTCGACGACCTTGATTTCCATCCAGGAAGTGTTCAATCGGATTCTTTTAACGTGACTTTCCAAGTAGACATGCAAAATGTAACTGGATTCACGCTTCCAGAAGTGAACGGAATTTTTAACAACTGGTGTGGTGGATGTGCTCCAATGAGCGATGCGAATAGTGACGGAATTTGGAACTTAACAATCAGATTAGCTCCTGGAACATACGAATACAAATACGCTTACGACAATTGGGCTGGACAAGAAACATTAGCTCCAGGTGGATCGTGTGTTCTAACTACTGGAGCATTCACTAACCGTATTATTACTGTTGATGCAGACATTACACTTCCGGTAGTTTGCTGGAATAGTTGTTCAGCTTGTGACAATCCATCTGGTCCATTCAACGTGACATTCCAAGTAGACATGCGTGATGTAGCTACTTTTACTACTCCAGAAGTAAACGGGACATTCAACAACTGGTGTGGAGGATGTGCTCCAATGACCGATGCGAACAGCGACAATATTTGGGAAATCATCATTCCTTTACCTGCCGATACGTTTGAGTACAAATTTGCAAACGACAACTGGACTGGACAAGAGAGCTTAACCTCTGGATCAAGCTGCACCATCACTACGGATGGTTTCACGAATCGCCAAATCATTGTTACTGAAAACATCGTACTTCCAGCAGTTTGTTGGGGAAGTTGTGACCCGTGTGTGGATGGATTTGAAATGCTAAACACAAACAGTTTAAATATCTATCCAAACCCAGCACAAGGACAATTAAACATTGCTTTAAATCAGCAAGTAAATGACAAATTGAACCTTCGGGTAATGGATGCAAGCGGACGAGTTGTTTTCTCTAGCATATACAATCCAGCTCAAAAACTGAGTGTCGATACTAAGAATCTGGCTAACGGAGTCTATTTCCTTCAGGTTTCTTCTAATGAAATTCAAGTTTCAAAAACCTTTATTGTTCAGAATTAATATGTTTCAACCAGATAAGGAGCCCGCTTTTGCGGGCTTTTTATTTATCTGATGTTTTTTTACCTACTAGAATACATTTCAGCTAATTCCAATTTCTGCTTTGGTACATGCCAATGCTTTCTCTATTTTGCACGAATCAAACCGCCCAATGAAAAACAACAAAGCCTTCGCAACGCTCATCTCTGTCTTCTTTTTCTGGGGATTTGTAGCCGCTAGCAACGACATTCTGATTCCGGTTTTCAAAGAAAAGCTTCAGCTCGAACAGTGGCAAAGTCAAATGATCTCTTTCGCGTTCTATGTGGCTTACACTGTTGGTTCGGTCATTTATTTTCTCTTATCAAAATTCTCGGGTGGTGATCTCCTCAACCGAATTGGATATAAAAACGGTATTGCACTAGGCTTAGTCATTTCAGCTATTGGAACCATGTTGTTTTATCCAGCAGCTGAACTGGCTTCTTTCCCCATGATGATTTCTGGTTTGTTCATCGTTGGACTTGGTTTCTCTCTTCAGCAAACTGCTGCAAATCCACTGGTCATCTCCATTGGTGATCCGAAGAAAGGTTCTCAACGATTGAGCATGGCAGGAGGTATCAATAATTTTGGAACGACGATCGGTCCGCTTATCGTGAGCTACGCCATTTTCGGCTCTGTTGCTGGTGCTATTAAAGTTGATTCGCTCGATGCTGTAAAAGTGCCCTACCTCATCTTAGGAGCTGCCTTTTTAATCGTTGCTCTCATTTTCAAATTTTCGTCTCTACCCAACAAAATCGACCCAGAAATTTCGGTCGATGATACATCATCCAAAACCAAAGACATTTTAGACGAATCAGCCATTCAAAAAGCCACTCGTCAATTAGTAAATATCAAGGAAAAAACATCCGCCATTCAATATCCTCAACTTTGGATGGGTATGATTGCTATATTTCTATACGTGGGCGTAGAAGTATCAACCGCTTCTAACCTTCCAGAATTCATGAAGCAACATCTTCACACTCCAACTAACGAAATTGCTCCGTTTGTTTCTTTATTTTGGGCGAGTTTGATGATTGGTCGTTGGACAGGTGCTGTGGGAGCAATGAACGTAACAAATTCTGCCAAGCAACTATTTCGCTTCCTCATGCCCTATTTGGCGTTTGGAATCTTTTTACTTGCTAATCGCATCGCCAATCACGATACTTCATCGCTTTACTTGTATGCAGCGGTTTTATTGATTCTAGTCGCCGCCGACTACTTCAGCAAAGGAAATCCGGCTCGACAATTATTAATCTTCTCTAGCCTCGGAATTACCGCATTATGTATAGGAATGCTAGCCGATGGAATGATAAGCGTTTACGCATTCATTAGCGTTGGTTTATTTTGCTCAACCTTATGGCCTTGCATTTTCACTTTGGCAATTGCTGGATTAGGAAAACATACCAATCAAGGCTCCGGTTTCCTCATTATGATGATAATGGGTGGAGGTTTTATCAGTCTGTTTCAAGGAGTTTTGGCAGGTGATCATTATTTAGGCATCCAACACAGCTATATTGTGGGCGTAATCTGCTTTCTTTACCTCGCATTTTACGGTTGGAAAACCAACGACCTGCTCAAGAAACAAGGAATTAATTACGATGCAACAAACGCATCAGCTCATTAATAGAAAATAACATGGAAGAAGTCGTTGCCGGAATCGATATTGGCGGAACCAACACAACCATTGGTCTCGTTAACAAATCGGGGCGAGTGCTTGCGAAAGATGGTATCAAAACCAAGCAATATCCCGAAATCGGTGATTTTGTTACAGCAGCTGCTTCTCTCATTAGCAAACAGCTCGAAAACATACGTCGCGATATTCCCGAACTCAGCCTCAAAGGCATTGGCATTGGTGCTCCTAACGCCAATCCACACAAAGGAACCATCGAAAATGCTCCTAACTTAAGCTGGCATGGTATCGTTCCATTAGCTAAACTCATGACTGAGAAGCTTTATGTTCGCTGCGCCCTCACAAACGACGCCAAAGCAGCGGCCCTAGGTGAACAAAAATTCGGTGCGGCTAAAGGCATGAAGGATTTTCTCGTAATCACCCTCGGTACAGGTTTAGGAAGCGGAATTGTTGCTAATGGCTCACTCATTTATGGTCACGATGGTTTTGCCGGCGAACTCGGTCATGTAATTGTTGTGCCTGGCGGAAGATTGTGTGGCTGCGGCCGAAATGGTTGCCTCGAAACATACGTGAGCGCAACCGGACTGGTTCGTACATATCGCGAACTTAACCCCAATGCTACTGAAGAAGCCGATGCTCGAGCCATTGCCGAATTGGCTCAAGGTGGCGATGAAGTGGCAATCGAAACGTATCGCAGAACGGGCGAAATGCTAGGTTTTTCCCTCGCAAACAGTGTGGCTTACACGAGCCCTGAAGCGATTTTCCTTTTTGGCGGACTCATCCGTGCAGGAGAAATTCTCTTTCAACCTACACGTGAAGCATTCGAAAAGAATCTGCTCAATAACTACAAAGGTCATATTCACATACATCCATCGGCGCTTCATGAAAGCGATGCGGCTGTTTTGGGTGCGGCATCTATCATCTGGAACGAATAATCTATTATGAAACACCTTGCTGCTTTCCTGATTTGTTTGCTTTCTCAGTGCATCCTTCAGGCGCAGAAAGGCATCATACCTCAACCACAAGAAATCGAATTCAACGGACAAGATTTTCTTGTTCAATCACCCATCATCACATTCGATGATTCTTTAATTTATCCAGAAGCAGAATTCCTTAAAGAATCCATTAATCGCTTTTACCAGCAGTCGTTGCGTATTGTAAGAATGCCCAATATTGCACCAGAAAAAGATCCTCCATTTTTCATTCATCTTCAAATCATTAATCCCGACACTTTACTTCCAATTGGCTGGTATTATCTGATTGTGGATAAAAACAGAATCAACATTACCGCCACCGAAAAAGCGGGGATTTTCTACGGAATTCAATCACTCCTTCAACTCGGTTATTACAATGCTGAGAAGCAATTTGCTTTTCATGGTGCTAAAATCCCCAATGATTATCCCAACATGAAATGGCGTGGTATGCACCTCGATGTGAGCCGTCATTTCTTCCCAAAAGAATTCATTCTGAAGTACATCGACTTACTGGCGATGAACAAGATGAACGTTTTTCATTGGCACCTTACCGATGATCAAGGTTGGCGCATCGAAATCAAGAAATATCCAAAACTAACTTCAATTGGTGGCTGGCGAAAAGGCTCCATGCTTGGGCATTACAACGAACAGCGCTACGATACCATTCGTTATGGAGGTTTTTATACCCAAGATGAGATTCGTGAAGTAGTGGCTTATGCTGAAAAACGCCACGTGACGATTGTCCCTGAAATTGAAATGCCTGGTCACGCATTAGCTGCGCTATCGGCGTATCCTCAATTCTCTTGCACGGGCGGTCCATTTGAAGTAGCAAAAGGCTGGGGCGTTTTTGACGATGTGTTTTGTCCGAAGGAAGAAACCTTCAATTTCTTGCAAGATGTTTTGGATGAGGTGCTGACGCTTTTCCCTGGAAAATACATCCACATTGGTGGAGATGAGTGCCCTAAAACACGCTGGGAAAAATGCAAAGCGTGTCAGAAACGCATGAAGGATAACAACCTGAAAGACGAGATGGCTTTGCAGAGTTTTTTCATCCAACGAATAGAGAAATACCTCAATAGTAAAGGCAAACAGATCATTGGCTGGGACGAGATTTTAGAAGGTGGCTTAGCTCCCAATGCTGCAGTTATGAGCTGGCGGGGAACTGAGGGGGGAATTGAAGCCGCGCACTTGCATCATCCTGTAGTAATGACGCCCGGTTCGCATTGTTATTTCGATCACTATCAAGGAAATCCACGACAAGAGCCTGTTGCTATTGGAGGATATACAACACTTGAAAAAGTTTACAGCTTCCAACCTGTTCCCGAAAAACTCACACCCGAAGTACGAACGTACATTTTAGGTGCTCAAGGAAATGTGTGGACCGAATACATCAACACATCACGCGATGTAGAATACATGGCTGTTCCACGGATGAGCGCATTGGCAGAAGTGCTCTGGACAAATGAAGTTTCGCGCAATTACATCCACTTTACCGAACGTCTAACGGAATTCTCTGGCTTATTAAAGAAGATGGATGTGAACATGGCGCATAGCTGGCAAAGACCGGTATTGTCAACCCTTGCTCAAAATGGTGTATTAAAAGCGGAAGCCAAACCTCCAGTTCCGGGTAAAAAAATGATGTATGAGTTCAGCAAGCCGGGAATGAAAATCAATGGGGCTAAAATGGAATATGTGGCACCTGTTGATCTGATTGATAAGAACATTCAGTTTCGTGTTTGGGTGGAAGAAAACGATTCTACACGTTATGAATCCAGCTTGTTTATACGAAGTAGTTTGGCGAGTGCTAAACAAGTGAGTTTTGCAAAAGCACCTTCGGAACATTATCCCGGAAAAGGCGGTTTTACATTAGTTGATGGAATTGTAGCAGTGCTCCCTCGAATCAATAGCGAATGGCTTGGCTGGAGCGGCGATGATATGATTGCTACGATTGATTTAGGAGCAACACAAACCATTAGCAAGGCTGAAATTGGAGTTCTCAATGACCCTACGAATTGGATTTACGAGCCATCGGAGATACAATTAGAAAGGTCTATGGATGGAATTAAGTGGGAAAACATTTTAGTCTCAACAATCGTCCCCTTCAAACCCAATCCTCGAATAAAGCAGCTGAATTTTAGTCCAGTTGATGCACGATATATTCGCATTAGCGCTAAAAATCCGGGAATTATTCCAGCAGGAAACCCCGGTGCAGGCAAGAATTCTTGGATCTTTTTTGATGAAATCTTTATTGAATAATGGCAAGCAATCGACGCGGTTTTCTTAAATCCGGTATACTCGGAACAGCAGCATTGGGCATCACACCTTTTGTGAAAGAGAGTATGGGCGCAACTTTCAGCGTATCCTCTTCGCCTCTCATTCAGCAAAAACCCATTGTGCTTTCTACTTGGAAATTTGGATTGAAAGCCAACGAAGAAGCCTGGAAAATTTTATCGAAAAACGGTCATGCACTTGATGCGGTGGAGGCCGGAGTAATGGTGGTAGAAGCCGATCCAGAAGAGCGCAGTGTAGGCTATGGCGGAAGACCTGACCGAGATGGCCGTGTGACTTTGGATGCATGCATCATGGATGAAAACCTCAACATTGGTTCAGTGGCCTGTTTGGAGCACATCATGCACCCTATTTCGGTGGCGCGCAGAGTGATGGAAAAAACGCCGCATGTGATGTTGGTGGGCGATGGCGCCTTGCAATTTGCCTTAGAGCAGGGTTTTCCAAAAATCAAATTACTGACGCCCGAATCAGAATCCGAGTGGAAAGAGTGGTTGAAGAAATCGGAGTACAAACCCAAAGTAAACATCGAAAATCACGATACCATTGGCATGATTGCACTCGATGCACAAGGACGTTTATCGGGCTGTTGCACCACTTCGGGCATGGCGTATAAAATGCACGGTCGCGTAGGCGATTCTCCCATTATCGGTGCTGGATTGTATGTGGATGGAGAAATTGGAGCCGCTACAGCTACCGGACATGGAGAAGAAGTGATTCGTATTGCCGGTTGTCATTTGGTAGTCGAACTCATGCGCCAAGGAAGAACACCCGAAGAAGCCTGTAAAGAAGCTGTCGAGCGCGTGTACAAAAAGCAACAAAATCGCATTAAAGACATTCAAGTCGGATTTATTGCTCTCAACATCGCTGGACAAACTGGCGCCTATTGCGTGCAGCCTGGATTCAACTATGCCTTGCACGATGTAAGTGGCAATCGCTTGATTGATGCAGGAAGTCGAATTTGATTTATTTCTCAAAAAATCCAGCCGAACGTTTGGGAGAACCATCCCAATTAAGCACACTCCAGGACATCACAGGAGCTACTTCATTCAATTGCCAAAAGAGCGTTCCCATGCAATACGGAGCAGCTTTTTTATGTGCCTCACTCGCGGCTCTATAAACCATCATTTGCAAATGCTGTGAAGAGTTAATTATTTCCTGATTGGTAGTATGGGGCAATCCGTTTTCGTCGAGGTAACGAAGCAGCAAACCAATGCCTTTGTAGCTTTTTACTAAATCACGTAAATCAATATCATTCAACTTTTTCCCATAGGTTTCCTCCAACAATTCTATAGAAGGAAATGAGGGAAATCCATATTCACTCATAAAACGAGGAATGCGTGTAAGCACCGAATCCACCGGATATTCGCCGTGCCACACCGACCAGTCGTGATTATCACCGGTTTTTAATTCCGACACTTCTCCCCAGTTGGAGACAGGCGTGGATGGGAGATAAGGGATTTCGAGGGAGGTTTGACGAAGGATTTCAGGAAGAAAACTTTCAAAGAAAAAGACGTAGTCGTGATCCAACATATTCTTTTGAGGGATTTTATATTGGTAAGTAGTTTCCCAGCCCCAATTTTTCCGTCCCACATTGATTTCATTGTTACCACACCAAAGCGCCAAACTTGGATGCTTTGCTAAGCGTTCCGATTGATAGACGATTTCCTGTTTCACGTTTTCTAGAAAAGGATCATCTACCGGATAATAAGAACAGGCAAACATAGCATCTTGCCAAATCATCACGCCGTGTTCATCCGCCCAGTTAAAAAAAGCTTCAGGCAAATAGGTTCCACCACCCCAAATGCGCAACATATTGAAGCCAGCAATTTGCACGTATTGTAGCTCTTTCGTAGATAAACCAGCGACGCGATCTCCTTCAAAAGCTTCGTTTGGCATTACCACATTGGCTCCGTTGGCAAAGACTGGCTCGTAATTCACTTTAAACGTAAAGGAAACGCCTGTTGAATCGGGTTGGCGTTCTAAGTCAATCATGCGAATGCCAAATCGAAAATCCTGTTTCTTTTCCTCCTGTTTATCAAACCAACAATGTGCGGTATATAGTTGCGGTCCATCATTCATTCCGATTGGCCACCAAAGTTTCGCTTTAGTGATTTTCACCTGAATAAGTGTATCGAAAACTCCTCGTTTAAGTTGAATGTGCTCGGTTAGACTATCGATTTGAAGATGCAGTACTTGCTTTTTCTTAGAAGCAATTCCCTTGAGATGAATGTCTAATTGAACGTCTCCATAGGCGATTGATCTCGTTACGACACGCAACGATTGTACTTCCTGTGGAGCATGTTCAATGAGTTGAGGCATGACACGAAAGCCCGTATAGATTTCGGGATAACAAAAATCCCAACCAAATTCCTGTTGCGGCTGACGAATAAAGGGAGCCGTTTTGATAGAATCGACTTGGTTTCCTGCGGGCATAGGGAAATTCCGTCGTGTGAGTTCATCTACTTCTTCGCGGGGCGGACGAAATTGTATGCGTAATACATTGTGTTTTTTGAGCAGTTTTTTAGGAACCGGAAAAGACCAAAGTCGGAATGCGTTATTGGTTTCGCCAAGGAGTTGATCGTTGAGAAAAATACGTGTGAACGTTTGCAGGTAATTGAATTGTAATTCGAGGTTTTTATGCTGTGGAGCATCAAACGAACAAGAAATTTCGAGTGCTAAGGAGGCAATCGAATCGTGATAGGCGATACTTTCTTTGGAGTAACGAAGTCGAAGTTTTGGGTTTTGAACAGAAGCATGCAGTCGAGCTAAATCAACTAAATTGAGAGCTCCTTGAAATGGAATTTCAGAGGATGAGCCGTTTATACGCAAGTTCCATTGTTTCAACTGAAGCGTATCGGCTGAAAAGACAAAAAGAGGAATAAACAGCAGTACTAGTGCGAGTTGGCGCATTGTTGCAAAACAGATTTCATTTCGGAGATTTTCTCAGCACTCGCCACTTGAATAGCATATTCATCGATATCGCCTTCTTTACCCATTAGTATTGCTGGATTACGAAAGTTCATTTTCGAATCTTTAAAAGAAGATGCTGATGCATGAAAGTGACGAATCCCCGCATTCCACAATTCAGAGATTTGAGATGAATTTACGCCACTTCCAGCCATAATTTGAATACGTCCATCCGCTTGAATCACCAATTTTTTTAAGACCGAAATCCCTTCAATTGCCGTTTTGGCAGCACCCGAACTTAACACACGAGTCACGCCTAAATCAATCAATTCCTGAAGTGTTTCGAATGGATTATAACTCATATCGATAGCTCGATGCACAGAGAATTCCATACTGCCCGCAGCATCTTTCAATTGCTTCATTCGCTCTAAATCGAGTCTACCGTTAGGTAGTAAAATACCTGTTACGACACCAGGAACGCCTTGCAGTTTCATGCTTTCGAGGTCGATCAGCATTTCTTGAAACTCAGAGTCTGAGTAACAAAAATCACCGCCACGTGGACGAAGAATCGGAAATACTCGAATGTTCTTGCATTGCAATGCTTGTTGAATTGCACCAAAGGAAGGGGTTGTTCCGCCTTCTAATCTTCCAGCACATAGTTCCACACGATCGGCACCAGCGGCTTCGGCAAGCAGAACGGTTTCGTGTGAATATGCACAAATTTCAAGTGAATGCCGCATGTTGAATAATTCTGTAAGCGACGAATGTACTTGGTTTTGGCTTAAATTCGTAGCATGGAATCAGTCAATAAGCCAAATCTGGATAAACGTATTTTCTGGGACATCCGTTTTGAGGAATTGGACTATGAAAAATACGCCAACTTCATTATCGAACGTGTTTTTGAACGTGGCGATGTGGAGGATATTCGTCAGGTTCGTCGGTTTTATGGGGATGATAAAGTGCGGTTTGCGTTGACTAATGCTAAATGGTTGTCAGTCATAACACTTTCATTAGCAAAAGCAGTTTTAGGAAATAACAACGAAGATTATAGATGCTACACTATGAAACTGTCGAACCCGACACACTTCGATTATTAAAACTTTTGATGAAGTCTCCTGCTTTGAAAAACTTCTGTTTAGTAGGAGGAACAGGTCTTTCGTTGCGTTATGGCCATCGTAAATCTATTGATCTCGATTTATTTTCAACTGTTCCTTATGATAGTTTTGAGCTTTTGGAGGAATTAAGAAATGAAGGCTTCATGTTCAAAGAGACTTTTTCTTCCAATAAGCTTGGAATTTTTGGCTACATCAAAGGAGTTAAGGTTGATTTAGTAAGACATCATTATAAACCGCTCATAGATGAAATTATAATTGAAGATGGTATTCGAATATTTGGTGACAAGGATATTATTGCGATGAAAATTTCTGCTATTTTAAGAAGAGCTGTAAAAAAAGATTTTTGGGATATTGCCGAATTGCTTAATCATTACACCGTAGCTAATTTCATTACATTTTATGAATCAAAATATCCTGATGAACATTTAATAATTTCTATTCCTAAAGCTATAACCTATTTTGATGAAGCAGATGATTCTCCTAATCCAGATTGCCTTCTAGGATTAAGCTGGGAAGAAGTTAAGAACAAAATTCGCCAAGGGGTGAATGAGTATTTGAAATAATCCGATTTACATCTTCAAGAATTCAAAGGCCTTGTACACCAGCAAAGCAGGCCAAACCAGGGCTTTGAGCACACCAATTATTCCCATCCAAAAACTGGTAGCATGCAGTATATAATAGACAAGCGCTCCGAGAAAACCCAAACCATAAACAGCTTGTGATTGAAGCACTACTTTGTTCTTCTTTTGATTTTCCATTTTAGAATTTTTAAATGCGTTTTATTTCACTGTAAATGCAATTTTATTCTCCTTGCAAATCGTTTGGATTATCCATTTGCCCGATTGAGCCGCAGGAGGAAGTCCGCCACCCGGAAACACCCATTGGCCAACCATATAAAAGTTTTCAAGTCCTTTAAGTCTATCGGGAAGTGATTGTGTCATTACATTTCCTTCAGGTAAAAAGCCTTCAAAAGAACCTTTCCAAACGCCTGTCATTTTATTTCCTGTGATAGGTGTATTTACGTCTGTGATTTCGATTTTAGAAGTTATTCCAGGATAGTGCTTTTCTAAGAGTGCGATTGCATTTTTCAAAATCAGTTCTTTTTCTTGATGATACGCTGTTTCAGAAACAGTTGACCAATCTTCCCAAGGACTCGTAAATCGTAAAATAATGCTGCTTTTTCCTTTAGGAGCCAGAGTTGAATCGTGCTTACTTTGATTCATTATGGAATATCCTTCTTTAACCCAAAAATTGCCCATTTTAAAAGGCTTTTGCCAATAAGAAATTACAACATCATCCGACTTCACTTCCTCGTTTATCCCAAAAGAGATTTGTACAAAAGGCTTAAAAAGCTTCCAGTTTTTATACGCTTTTTCAAATTCAGGACTCAGGTATTTTCCCGACAACATTTCATATAAAGTTGAATGTCCATCGGCAGCGCCAATAATAATATCTGCTCTTATTTCTTTCCCGTCAACTAGTTTAACTCCAACTGCTTTGTCGTTTTCTACAAGTATTTTATCCACTTTAGAATTAAGCAATAATTTACCTCCTAATTCATGGTAACGTTTATACATTCTACCTGCAATGGGTAAAGAACCGCCAATTAAATAACCTGCATTTTTATCGTGATACCAGCCTAACATGAGAATAAATACAAGGGCTGAAATATTTTGATTTTCAAACATTTTCAACAGAAAAAACTGCAGCTTTTCATTTTTCAGATTAAGTGATTTTAGATATTTATCAATAGGCATATTTCCATAGCGTATCATCATGAAAATAATTCCAGGCATTTTAATTAATGAGGAAACATAATCAAACCAAGATCTGCACGAAGGGGCATCTTGAAATGGTTCAAGCTTTACTCCTTTTTTCATCTTTTTGCACATGCTTTTTATGCTCGATGCGTCTTCTGGTGCAATATTCAGAAGGTATTCCTGCCATTTATCGATATCAGAATAGATGTAAAATTTCCCGTAATTTTCGTCTTCGATAACCGAAAAAACTTCGCTGTTTATTACCTCAACTTTATCTGTAATTACATGCGTTTCTTTCCAAATATCATTGAATACATTTTTTCGAGTTCCGACCAACCAATGCAAGCAATAATCAAAGTGATAATCACCTCGCTTCCAAGCTGTACATTGTCCGCCAGGAATAGAATGCATTTCGATAATTTGTGTATCAAACCCATTCATCTGCCCATAAATACCCGTTGAAAGTCCCGATACACCTCCTCCAATGATTACGATTTGTTTCTTAGACATGACTTTAATTTTAGATAAAGGTCAAAACGAATAAGAACGACTCCTATGATAAGTGTCATGAAATCAATAATTAACATCGTACTTTCTTTGGTTTGTTACAAAAATAAATTTCGATTTAATTAATCTTAGTTAGTCGATAATAGCATGTTGAAATTATACTTTCAAAAGCAACTGTTTCATTTGAATTTCTTTTATTTATTGAGACGAATTTATGAAAGCACAAAAAATACTGAGTTCAGTTTTGGTTTGCTTAGGCTTAACGCTGTTGAGCTCTTGTGCTGTTAGCTATATCGCTGATTTCAACAGCAATCAACCCGAATTATTCGAAAAAAAGAATGATGTTCGAATTACAGGGAATGTGAATGCGACCATGACTGAGAGGTTCATGGGAGGAGATTTGCCTTTTGGAGGAGAACTTCATGCGAGTTATGCCATTTCACATCGCTATTATGTCGAAACTGGATATAGATCGGGAGGATGGTACAATCCATTTGGGCTTGATTTCTTTTCGCGTTTTAGAAGCTTTACACTGGGTGGAGGGTATTACCATATGACAGAAAAGCGCCACTATTTTCAAGCAGGTTTACGCTATGTTCAAGGTGATGAAGCACAATATGAAAACGATGCAGAAGATCGGTATTGGGAACATTGGCGTTCGGCTATTTTTTACCGAGGAGGCGATATGAATGCTTCTGCTTCAATTTATACTAAAGTTGGCCGATTGGGATTAACTACTCGCTTCTCTGTGTTAAGTAGTGTTCAAGATGCGCGATTTTCTAGATTTGGTGTATACTTCAATTATTCAACATCCGAAAAACGTCACTTCGTACTTTCGTTGACAACAGGTTTTGGAACGGCGCTTAGTCATGAACATCTTTATTTAAACAATTGCACACTTATTTTGCGCCCAACACTAATTTACTGTTTCAATACAAGTAGAAAAAAATAGAACCCTGATAACGGTTCAAAATAACCCAAATTCGAAATCCCCATTCTTTTCTATTTTTGCAAAATGAAACCTACCTACTTCTATTTCATTCTTTTACTTGCCATTGCCACAATCTCATCCTGCAAAAAAGACGAAGAACCAGCACCTCAACCCACCGAATTCACCTATACAGCCAACGATTCTATTGTATTCGAGCACAGTGGTACAATGCCGTATTCTGTTGCTGTTCAATGTAGCTTGGGAAAAGAATTTATTTCAAGTTTCTCCGGCTTATTCGATTCGTTTTCGAGTGGAGGAACCACATTAAGCATTCCTTCGAACGAGAGCCGGTCGTTCAATATATCTTTTAATCAGTTCGGTGTTACTCCAGGTGCTTATCCATGCACTCTTTCTGTTGCGGTTCCTAATGAGAACAATGCATTAAAAACAAAAGTTGTTCAGATGGTTTATCGCCCAAATTGTGGATATGCATTCAGAAATTACACCATCGGACAAATCACTTTTGTGAGCAATGGGATTTTACTCAATAAAACCATTAGCTGTAGCTATAACACTTCTGGACAATTGGTTGTATCGGGCTTAACAACCTTTGATGTTACACTCAATTTCGATTGTACAAATAACACGGTAACGATGGATCCTGTCGTAAATAATGGATTTTTAAATACTGGCAGTGGACAAATTGAAGGAACCGAGATAGCCCTTCAAATGTATAGTGATGGCGTTTTGCATTCCAATTCTCGTATTAAGTTTTGAGTGTGCAATAAATGCTCAAACTCATAGAGAAATTTTGATTGAACGAGAATGCCGCGGCAGGGAATGAAGCGAATACCCAGCAGTATCTGCCAAAACAAAGTGAGGGCAAATATGAGGTTCCGATAGCTATCGGAAAGCAGCGAAATACCCGGTTCAGCCGCCCTCAAAATGAAGAAACACGTATGAACTAAATGAATTCGTTCGTGCTTTTGGGAGCATGTTGGTTAGAAAAATACCAATCGAACGTACGTTTAACGCCTTCTTGAAGATTTACTTTGGGTTGATAACCTAAAGCTGCAACCTTAGAAATATCTGGACAACGACGCGAAACAGAACCCGATGTGATTGGCAAATGGTTTAAGGTATAACGTGTTTGAACGTTCGAGAAAACCGAATCAACAACCTGCTTGATCGAAACTTCCTCTGGATTTCCAAGATGGTAAATGTTGCGGTGAGCGCCATGATGATACATCACCCAAAAAGCTTCTATTAAATCGTCGATATAGCAAAACGCCCTGGTTTCGCTGCCATCACCTTGAATATCGAATTGAATTTGATCGCCTTTTTGATTTTCAATTTCCTCCAAAGCACGAATGATAAATTGAGGAATAACGTGCTTGGTTCCCATATCGGGACCGTAAATATTGTGCGGACGAAATACCTGAAGCTTTTCGAAATGCTCCCGGTAAAAATTCATAGCGAGCACTTCCGAAATCAATTTACTTGCACCATAGGAATAGCGCGGATTGAGAGGATCTGGAACCTTTAAAATAACCGATTCTGGAGTTGGGATTTGTTCTGGATCTTGATAGGCTTCGGCACTGGATGCTACAACCAATTCCTTGATGTTATTGGCTTTGCATGCGTCCAAAACATTGAACATGCCTTTAATTCCTACTTCCAAAATCACATCAGGTATTTTGTAGAAATTTTCGGTTCCGTTAATCGCTGCTAAATGGAAAATAGCTTGACAACCTTTCGTCGCCTCTGTGAGCGCATTTAAATCGAGTATGTCTACTTGAGCAAGCGTGATATTTTCAACTCCGTCCAAACGTGCCGGCGTTCCACGCATGAAATTGTCGATAACAACCACATGATAACCAGCACTAGCAAATCGCCGAACCAAATATGCTCCAATAAATCCTGCGCCGCCGGTAATGGCTACTGTCTTTGTATTCATGGTGTTGTGTTTAAATCTGACGTAAAAATGCCGTGTGGTTTCCTAATACAATGTAACGATCCTTGTATGCTTCGCGATCGAATGCATTGAAGCTATTCCAATAATCGTAAACGAGAAGTGAAGTAGGATTTTGATCGAAGATTTGAGGCCAAGGTGCTTTTTTAAACACGGGATGATTGTTTGTAATCACAATCAAGGTATTGCGAGAAGCCGCTTCACTTAATGATGATTCATAGTGAAGTCCGAGCCCTTCGATTGTTTTCTGATTTAACTGTGGATCAAAGCCCGAAAAGCTAGCTTGAGGATAGCGTTGTTTTAATTCCGCAATTATGTCGAGCGCCATGGAACCGCGCAAATCGTCCGTTTCGGGAAAGCCTTTAAAAGTGAGGCCTGCAATGAGAATATTTTGGGGAGAGCTGTTGTTTTTCTTCTGGTAAGCGTCAACAATAAAATCAACCGTTTCGACTGGCTGACGTTCATTTACCAAGCGTGCTGATTTTGTTACTTCAAGCTCATTCAACCCATAAAGCTTTGCACTTTGATTGAGAATGTGTGGATCTTTTTCCAAACAAGGACCGCCAACCAATCCCGGCAAAGCCACGTTGGTTCTTGGATAGCCCAATTTTCCACCATTGATTACTTCATAGGCATTGATGCCGGCTGCATCGCAAATACGAGCGACTTCGTTCCCGAAAGAAAAAATCACATCGCGGTAAGTATTATCAACCAACTTGATTAATTCAGCCGTTTCAAGCGTAGAAACTTTGATGGTGGTCGGTGTTAGTCGACCGAAGAGCACAGCACAACGTTCGCGTGTTTCGAGGTCGTCGGAGCCAATAATTTGTGGGAGATAGTGTAGTTCTTTGAGAGCAGATCCTTCTAAGGTGCGTTCTGGACAAACAGCTATTTGATAATTAAAACCCGTTTGATCGAGGATAGGTGAAATGATTTTCCGTGCAGTACCCAAACGAACCGTTGAACGAAGAATAACCAAGTCGCCATCTGCCATCGTAGCGGCTATTTCGCGTGTGGCATTTTCGATCATGTCGAGACGGATTTTATCATCTGCCCCAAGCGGAGTTCCAACGGTAATAATGTAAACGCTCGGTTTGAAAGGAAGATCTTGAAGCGTTTGTGAAAATGTAAAGCGTTGTTTTTTTAGAGCTGATTTTATTTCTGACTCTAGGCCTTCTTCAAAAAATGTCGGATTTCCGAGAGCTAATTGATCGAGAACCTCTTTTCGAACTTCTAAACCATGTACTTGATAGTCGGCATTGGCAAGACTAACGGCTAGCGTCAATCCAACATACCCCAATCCCAATACACAAATGTTTTCCTGATTCAATTTTCTTGATTTTCATGCAAAGAAACAATACAATTTCAATTTGTAAAGAATTCATGATTTGAATAATAATTCCCAGCAATGAATTGGAAACGAAATTCCATAAAACTGCTTTTGTATTTGTTTTTCCAATTCCCGATTGAATCTCAGGCAAATTATTTTTTCCACTCTCCGCATAATAGGAAACACGTAAATTTCGCGTCTTTTCTATTCCAATGATCCGATCCATTTCTATTCTATTTCTACTCCTTACTTTTCAATTACTAAGCGCACAAAGCAAGCCGGTAGATTACGTAAATCCATTTATTGGAACTGGTGGACATGGTCATACTTTTCCAGGTGCAACAACGCCATTTGGTATGGTGCAATTGAGTCCGGATACGCGCATTGATGGATCTTGGGATGGCTGCGGAGGATACCATTACAGCGATTCGTTGATTTATGGTTTTTCGCATACACACCTTAGCGGAACAGGTTGTTCAGACTACGGCGACGTGTTGCTGATGCCATTGAGAAATAAGCCCGATTTCAGTAAAAAGCATTATCCCAGTTCCTTTTCACATAAAGCAGAAAGCGCTAGAGCTGGTTGGTATGAAGTGATTTTACGGGATGAATCGATACGTGCCGAATTAACTGCAAGCACTCGGGTAGGATTTCACCGTTATACTTTTCCTAGCAATCAAGGCTATCTCCTATTGGATTTACTTCATCGCGACGAATTACTTGAAGGAAGCATCGAACAGATTTCCGACAATCGAATTAGCGGAATTCGAAGAAGTAAGGCTTGGGCAGAAGATCAGCTCGTTTATTTTGAAATGGAATTCTCCCAAAAAATTTCAGCTATAACGGGAGAAGCTGGAAATGAACGCGGAGATACTCGCATGGCTCTTTCGTTCGAAAACATGAATTCTCCCATGCTTGAGGTGAAGGTAGCTTTATCGTTTGCAACAGCAGCAGGAGCACATTTAAATCTCGAAACCGAAGGGAAAATTGGTTTTGATGAGGCAAAGAAAAATGCCAAAGAATTCTGGAACACAGAACTCAGCCGAATTGAAATCACTGGTGGAAAAGAAGAACAACGAAGTGTTTTCTACACTGCACTCTATCACACACTTATTCAACCCAATACAGTGAGCGATGTGGATGGAACATACCGCGGAATCGACAAGCTGATATACAAAACCGACGGTCATCCTTATTATTCCGTGTTTTCCCTTTGGGATACTTTCCGCGCAGCGCATCCTTTGTACACGATTCTTTATCCCGAACGGACACGCGATTTTATCCGCACTTTTCTGCTCATGTACAAGCAAGGTGGTCGATTACCCGTTTGGGAATTAGCATCCAACGAAACCGACTGTATGATTGGTTACCACAGCGTGAGCGTGATTGCCGATGCTTGGTTCAAAGGAATCAGAGGTTTCGATACACAATTAGCATTGGAGGCCATGCAGGAAAGTGCTACTTGGAATCATTTGGGAATTCCAGAGTATATGGATCATGGATTTTTATCGGTTGATGATGAACACGAAAGCGTTTCCAAAACCTTGGAGTATGCCTATGATGATTGGTGTATTGCCCGATTTGCTGAAGAAATGTATCAACCAACCATCTTTAAGAATTACGCCATTCGTTCGAAAAACTGGATGAATGTGTTTGATCCACTAACGGGTTTTATGCGACCTAAAAAGAATGGCGCTTGGCTCGAACCTTTCGATCCTCGTCAGGTAAATAACCATTTTACAGAAGCCAATTCTTGGCAATACAGCTTCTTTGTTCCCCAAGATATTTACGGATTAGCTCAAGCTCATGGCGGACAAGATGCTTTGATAAAAAAACTCAACACCCTCTTTGAAACCGATTCCAAAACAACCGGACGAACACAAAGCGATATTACCGGACTTATCGGCCAATACGCCCAAGGCAATGAGCCGAGTCATCATATGGCTTGGATGTTTAGTGTGTTGGGAGAGCCCAAACTTACACAGCAATACGTGAGAAGAATTTTAAGTGAGATGTATCACAATGCACCCGACGGACTTTCGGGCAATGAAGACTGTGGACAGATGAGCGCTTGGTATGTGTTTGCAGCGATGGGATTTTATCCAATCTGTCCGGGCAATCCGAATTATGTGGTGGGCGCACCACTTTTTGATGAAATCCGCATCAAGCCAGTCAATGGAAAGCTATTTAGCATCAAAGCTCCGGGAGCAGGGAAAAGCAATTATACAGCAACTGTTGAAGGAAAAACAAACTTCTGGTTTAATCACAGCAGCATCACCAATGGTGAATCCATCGCACTCAACATGGGCTCAAAAGCTCCAGCGAAACAAATTCTACAACAAGCACCCTTTAGTCTCGATTGGTCAACGATCAAAACAGTTCCCGTTCCTGTATTTTCTACATCACAACAAGTATTTCGAGATAGCTTGATTGTAAACATCGTTTCTGTTGATCCTGCGGCAAAAGTTTACTATACCACAAATGGTGAAGCTCCAACACGTCAATCTATTTTAGCAAAAGGTCCGATCAATATTCAAAATAGCAGCACCTTGAAAGCCATTGCTGTAAAAGACAGTGTTCAAAGTCCCGTTACTACAGCAAACTACCACAAAATCCCCCATAATTGGACTGTGAAAATTCTTTCCACTTATAATCCTCAATATACTGCAGGTGGCGATCAAGGAATTATTGATGGATTATTTGGTGATGAAAACTGGCGTAAGGGCGACTGGCAAGGCTATCAGGGACAAGATTTCGAGTGTGTGGTAGATTTGCAAAAAGTGTCACTCGTTTCGGAAGTAGGCGCTTCTTTTCTTCAAGACACGCGCAGTTGGATACTTTTTCCTAAACAAGTGAGTTTTGAATATTCACTGGATGGTATCTCGTATCAACCATATCAAACGATCCAAAACACCATCGACCCCAAGGATAATACGGTCCAACTAAAGAAATTTGACTATGGATTATCTGCTTCAACTCCATCAGGATCGGAACCCAAAGTTGCTCCGGTTTCAACTCCAATGCGCTATTTACGCGTAATAGCGAAAAATTTTGGCGTCCTTCCTGCATGGCATCAAGGTGCTGGTGGCGAAGCATTCATTTTCATCGATGAGATTTGGGCTAATTAGAGCAAATCCGACCATTGCCCTTGTTATCTTACAAATTTTGTCAATAATTGCCCTTGTTATCTTACAAATATTTGTTATTTTTGCCCTTGTTATCTTACAAATTAAATGCTACACATTCGTCGGAAAGGGCTTATTTTACTGGAACAATGGAGAGCTAAGAAAGGAAGAAAACCATTGGTTCTTCGTGGAGCCCGCCAAGTTGGTAAAACAACCCTCGTTCACGACTTCGCCAAAAACTATACTCAGTTCATTTCACTCAACCTAGAACTAGCTGCTGATAAAAAGCTTTTCTCGGAAGATATGGATGTGGCGGCACTTATGAGTAGACTTATAATTAGAGAATCGATAAAGCCGAATTGGGAAAACACATTACTGTTTATTGATGAGATTCAAGAAGTGCCGGATGCCATTCAAATGCTGCGTTATTTCTATGAGCATTTTCCCGATCTCTCCGTCATTGCAGCTGGCTCGCTATTAGAATTTGCTTTGGGAAGTGTGCGTAGTTTCCCTGTTGGGCGCGTTGAGTTTCAGTATTTACATCCATTGTCGTTTGAGGAATTCCTGATCGCGTTGGATAAGCAACAAGCCATAAATGCAATGAAGCAAGTTCCGGTTCCTGACTTTGCTGTAGATGAACTTCAGAAACTGTTTAATCAGTATTGTCTTTTAGGTGGAATGCCCGAAGTGTTGGCACGTTATCGAGAAGACGGCAATATGTTCAACATACAACAGATCTACGAAAGCATATGGAAGTCGTATCAAAGTGATGTAGAAAAATACGGAGGAAATAAGTTAGCGAAACAAATGATTCGGTTTGTTCTAAATAATGCTCCTGCGAGCTTCGATCAAAGAATTACCTTCCAAAATTTTGGACAATCAACTTACCGAACACGAGAAATAGGAGAAGCATTTCGACAACTCCATGATACAGGATTGTTGCGCTTAATTTACCCTACAACAGAAGTCAAAACGCCAATGCTTCCCGATTACAAAAAAAGTCCCCGCATGCAGTTTTTAGACTGTGGATTATTGGTGAATCGTCTTGGAATACTTGCAGAATTAATTGGATTGGAAGACTTAAGTGATGCGGCAAGAGGAGCGCTTATTCCACACTGTGTGTTTCAAGAACGTATTGCCATTCAAGACTACACTGATAATTCGCCTTTTTTCTGGGTGAGGGAGAAGTCGCAATCGAGCGCCGAAGTTGATTTAATTATTCAACGAGGCTCCCTCGTTATTCCCGTAGAAATAAAATCAGGAAGCATTGGGAAACTTCGATCCTTGCATGCTTTCATGGATCAATCACCATCAACCATTGCCATTCGTCTTCACCAAGGAAAAGCAGCTGTTGATGAAGTAAAAACACCATCGGGAAAGATCTATTCCTTGTTAAGCCTTCCTTACTTTTTAGCAGCATCGCTGGAAACATACATTGAAAACTGGCGAAATGAAGATGAAAAATCCTGGAAATTGATTTCGTGATTTACTTTGTTCTATTTTAAACTCCCCTCTCCTGCCACATAGTGGTCCCTACGGGAAGGAGAAGGGCCGGGGGTGAGGTCAACGAATGCCCCAATTTGAATATCTTTTACCAAAGAAAACCCTCTTCCTTTTTTGCTTTAAATACGATACATCCTAATTAAAACGAAGAATTTAAGCTTCTACTATAATGGTATCAGTACGCCGGTGGTTATGCCTTTATTGATGAGATTTGGGCTAATTAGTTTCTTGCTTTCTAAAACCAATCACGATTCTTTCTCAAACTTTTCGATGCGCATACCTATTTCCATAATCATGGGAACTGCCGGCTGACGCATTGCTTGCTCAATGGTAAAGGTGTATTTTCCTTTTAGTGGAAAGCGAATATTTTGTTTGAAAAGAATCTGACTATCCCATAAATCGCCTAAACCGGAACCACTCCATTTACCATCTGGACTTTGCAATAAGAATTCAATGGTATCGCGAGCGGCTTTGCCATTGGGGAATTCTGTTTTTAAAAACACAAACAGATTGCTAAACGGATATCCCTCGGCATGACGAATATTCATGTAAAAATTGTTTCCACTCAGCGTATCGTCGATGTTTACCTCGAACCGAATGGGCTGATCTACCTTCCAAATATTGTCTGGAATGGGCGTGTTTTCTTCAAAAACCCGTTGTTTATCGCAGCTGCTTATGAAGAAAATCATAAGCAGAAGCAATACTATCTCAGGCTTCAGGCGTTTGAGGCGGCTTAGGTGGACGCGGGCCATGATTCGGGCGTTTGTTATTATTGGGACGTTGGCCTTGATTCGAAGGCTGTGGAGGACGATTGGCTGGAGCTGTTTGTGGCGGACGATCTCCTTGCGATGGCCGCTGTGGACGGTTTTGCTGAGGAGCTCGCTGAGGATTGGGATTTTGAATTGGAGGATTCATGTCAGCTAACGGATAACGTGAACCACTATCAAGTATTTCGGGTTGACCGAATCCCGGCTTTTTCTTTTTCTTCTTTTTCTTGCGTTTCTCACTGTCGAATCGGGTGAGACTATCTTGTCCAACCACATTGTCGTAATCAAGCTCTTTTACCACTTTCGGAATCTCCTTTTCGCTCAAAAGAACATCGGGTTTTTCTCCGTTCTTGTTGAGTTCCATGATCAACTTTACGCGATCAATGGGCACAGCAATGAAATTTCCTGGATCATCCACATAGGAATAGTACATTACCCGTTTGAAGATATCTGTTTTTTGGTGGAAGGCTCCGGCTTTCTTGGTTTCTAGACGAGGCGTTCCTTCGGGAAAATCTTTTAAAGCATCGAGGTAAGCATCGAGTTCGTAGTTGAGGCAGCACTTTAATTTTCCACACTGGCCGGCAAGCTTTTGAGGATTGAGTGAAAGTTGCTGATAACGAGCTGCACTCGTGTTTACCGAGCGAAAATCGCGCAACCACGTAGAGCAACATAATTCACGACCGCAAGATCCAATTCCACCAAGGCGCGAACTTTCCTGACGTGAACCAATCTGCTTCATCTCTATTCGAATCTTAAATTCATCCGCTAGGTGACGAATCAATTCACGAAAATCGACACGGTCTTCGGCGGTATAGTAAAAGATGGCTTTGGTGCTATCGCCTTGATATTCTACATCACTGATCTTCATATTCAGCTTCAGTTCAACCGCAATGGCACGAGCGCGCATCATGGTAGATTGCTCTTTCTCAACTGCCGATTCCCATTTTTCTATATCCAAGGGACGCGCTTTACGGTAAACCGCTTTGAAAGGTCCTTCGCTTGGAATACCCAGCTTTTTCAACTGTAAGCGAACAAGCTCTCCTGTCATCGACACCATGCCGATATCGTGTCCCGGAGAAGCTTCAACCGCAATCGCATCGCCCACAACCAATCCTGCCACTTCACCGATTCGGAAATATTCTTTCCGACTGTTTTTAAAACGAACTTCCACGATATCGTAAGCTGCTTGACCATTAGGAAGTTCCATATTGGCAAGCCAGTCGAACACGGGCAGTTTGTTACATCCACCTGCATTGCAGGCTCCATTATTTTTACATCCGGCAGGCAATCCACCTCGCCCGGAAGAGCAACTTGTACAAGCCATTGAATTAATCTTATATATCAGCAGATCTATCGTAGCAGGCAATCCAACATTCAACACCAAGCCTTACGAGATCCGATGCCACAAAACTGGCGAAAAAAACTGAATGTTCGTCAATCAGGAAGGGTTTGCAACCCGCGACTTTTCTTTTCGAAACACATCGGAGATCTGAAGTGAGGTATCGAAAAAGATGATTTTAGGATGCCCATTGCGTTCGATATGAGCACTTGCATCGTTGATATAACTGCTAATGACGCTATAATTCCCCGGATGAAAAAAGCGACTAAACTTCTCTAAAAAAACTCGTTCGCCAGCCGTTAGTCTATTCAGTTGCGGTTGATGATTCATGAGCATCGTTTGCCGAATCATGTAAAGAGCATAAGCGAAAAAGCCTTTTTGCCACTCTCTTCCTTCTTTGGCAAATTGATCGGTAATGCGTAAAAGTTCACTCACCTGAAATCCATAACAGTAGAGCATCCAATTGCGAAAAAGTTCCAATTGTTGATCGGCTTCATCGCTGTTTTCGAGCATCCAACGCGCTTGAGCCAAATTTCCTTCGGCTACTTCGGCAGCCATGGTACATCGATCGAGTGGCAAACCAGAATGTTGGTGCAAAATGTGAGCGGCTTCTGTTGCCGTGTAAGCGGGCACTTTCATCAACTGTGTGCGCGAACGAATGGTTGCTAACAACTCGTCGGGATGTTGCGAAATAAGAAAAAGAATGGTTTTTTCGGGTGGCTCCTCCAAGGTTTTAAGGATGCGATTGGCGCCTTCAACACGCATTTTCTCAGGCAGCCAAATAATCATGAATTTGTATTCCGACTCAAACGCCTTAAACGTTAATCGCTTGATAATTTCGTTGGCTTCGTAGTTTGAAATAAAAGGTTGCTTGTTTCCAATGTCGATGGCATCTACCCATTGATCAATTCCGAGATATGGATCTTTGTGAAGTTCGGCACGCCAGAGTTCGAGAAAAGGTTGTGTGTGAAGTTCAGTTGTTGGTTTTTCCCAATTGACAGGAACTGAAAAGTGCAAATCGGGATGAGCCAGTTTGCGAAATTTGACACAGGAAGTACAGTGACCACAACTATCGGTTTCACTCGGGTGTTGACAGGCAATAAACTGAGCAAAAGCGATGCTTAAAGGCAATGCTGCCGAACCTTCGGGACCTGCAAAAAGCTGTGCATGAGGAATGCGATTTTCATGAACGCTCTGAACGAGGCGTTGTTTCAAGTGTTCATGTCCGGGAATCTCGGAAAACTGCATGGGGCGAAAGTACGGAAAAAGGGATGGATGATCGATTTCTGCTTTAGGCTAAGCCTTTTTTTCTCAAATTCGCCTGCTCAAAACTTTCCCTATGCTCTCTATCGAAACCGCCGATTTCTCTGGAAAAAAAGTCCTTATTCGTGTTGATTTTAATGTGCCTTTGGATGCCAACTTGAATGTAAGTGACGATACTCGCATTCGTGCTGCGATTCCGACCATTCAAAAAGTGCTTTCGGGCGGAGGTGCTGTTATTTTGATGTCGCATTTGGGAAGACCAAAAGCTGGCCCAGAGGATAAATTTTCTTTGAAACATATTTGCGGAAAAGTTGCTGAATTACTAGGAAAGCCGGTTTTTTTCGCCGCGAATTGTATTGGACCAATTGCAGAAGCCGCCGTAAAGAATTTGAAATCGGGAGAGGTGTTGCTTCTTGAAAATTTGCGTTTTTATAAGGAAGAGGAAGCTGGCGATATTGATTTTGCTAAGAAACTAGCTGGATTGGGCGATGTGTATATGAACGATGCCTTTGGAACGGCTCACCGCGCTCATGCTTCTACAGCTGTAATCGCTCAATTTTTTCCTGTTCAGAAATTGTTTGGCTATGTGATGCAGGGCGAAATTGATGCAATTGATCGCGTATTGCAGCATCCTGTTCATCCTGTTTTAGCCATTATGGGTGGAGCCAAAGTGAGTAGCAAGATTTCGATCATCGAAAATATTCTTCCCAAAGTGAATCATTTGATTATTGGTGGAGGAATGACATTCACGTTTATCAAGGCATTGGGCGGACAAATTGGTTCTTCGCTGGTTGAAGATGAGCAGTTGAATCTTGCTTTGGAATTATTAGAGAAAGCAAAAACAATGGGGGTAGAAATTCACCTTCCGGTGGATGCGGTAATTGCAGATAAGTTTGCTGCCGATGCCCAAACACAAACTACCGATGTGAATAATATTCCTGCAGGTTGGATGGGATTGGATATAGGACCAAAAACGATTGCACTTTTTGCGGACGTTATAAAATCATGTAAAACCATTTTGTGGAATGGACCCATGGGCGTTTTTGAGATGAAAGCATTCGAAAATGGTACACATCAAGTGGCCATGGCTATTGTTGCTGCAACAGAAGCAGGAAGTTTTTCTTTGGTTGGAGGTGGAGATTCGGTAGCTGCGGTAAACCAATTTGACATCGCCGATCGGGTTTCGTATGTGAGCACGGGTGGTGGTGCTTTGCTCGAATACATGGAAGGAATTGAATTGCCGGGTGTTGCGGCTATTCGGGGATAATTTTATTTGGAAAAAACATAACCCAAAGAAAATTCTCCTGCCCAAGTACCAGGAGGCCAGCGTGTTTCATTATACGAATACGTAGTTCTGAAACATGCTTGTACAGATGAACTTGGTTTCCAAAAAAAGGCATTCCGAATTTGGATATCAATGTCACCATTTAGACTGATTGGATAAAACCACAGACTTGAGTGTTCCCATCGAAAGTGATTTCCAATTGATTTTTCTAATCGAGATTGAAGGTTGAATCCGCCTTCGATTTTATAGTGCTTTTCTATGGGAACACCAGCTAGTTCTTTGCTTTGTTGCATGGAATATAAACGTTGGTTCAATATCCAAATCAGTTTTCCAGAAGCAAGTCCGAATTCAATTTTCCCCAATTTTCCGGGTTGATATTCGATTCCTCCATTGAGTAATAAAGAACCAGGAGAGAAGAAACCTGCGTTTTGAATTTGAATCATTCTGCCACTAGAATCTTGCGAAGTAGAATACGTTCGTAATTTTTGTGATTGAATACTACTATTCATTTGCCATCTCAATAGACGTTCTGAGCTTGGGGCAATTCCAACTTTCAACCGACTTAAGTCTTTATCAGGAGTGAATACACTATCTGGAATCCAAGCAAATCCAGTTTCATCATAAAGGTCGAGGCTTTTCTCACAAATGGCATTGGTTTTTACTTTTCTAAATGAAGAAATAGAAGAGGCATTCATTTTATAAACTGGTGATTTTAATGAAATGGTATTATCAAGCTTGAATGCCGAAAAGAGCAATGTGATTTCTAATTTTTTATCCAGCTTTTTTTTATTTTGTTGTTGAATGGAATCTTTAATTATAGGATAAATTCGAACGTATTTACAAGGATCGGATTGGGCAATAGTATAGGTTGTCAGCACTTCGAAAAGGCAGATCATTATGGCTTTTTTCATGGTTGATTATTGGCGGATGAATGGAACGCCTGACCAACCGGAACGGGTTAATGATGGAAATCCTGATTAACAAAAAAGAGGGTGATCCGAATCTCAGGATGGTGTTTTTGAAAAAGCGTTAGTTCGCTCATTCTAGATAACTGCGCATCGATGGCGCTGTGTGTTGTCCAATAACAGACAATAATCCATTGGTTTTCTAATGGAAAATGAGGAATTGATTTATTGGAAATATCCCATCGACTCATTTCAAGATAAATGTTTTGGGAACTATCGATGGATGTTGAAGAATAGGAATAATCTTGAGCAATAATTTTCCGAAGTATTTCGGAATAAGGAAAATCGGATTGGTTATTTAGAGAAATTAAAAATCCGTGTTGATTGTATGTAAGTACTTTGCAATAGGATTCACGAATTGAAATAAGCAGGTATTCTGGTAAAATAGAATAAGCGTTTTTATTAATTTGATTGAAGTTAATAGTGTCGCTTTTCTCACTTTTAAAAAAACGTGAATCAGCAGTTAAAGATTGGCAATTAAGAGCGTTTTGCCCCAATAGAGATAAAGCAATAAAAAAATATAAGAATGGCATAATACATAGTTGTAACTAATTAATTTTTGCGTCTAAAATAATTCCTAGACCGTCTCTAAAATCTTGGTTAACGAATATTAATTTAAATGTGGCTGTTTTATTTTCAGAAACTGCCTTTCTTAAACTTTTAATTTTCTTTTTATGATTAGGCGTACCTCCAAATAAATTCCAATAACAAACTATAATGTAATCTGTCTTTCCTGTAATTTCTTCATTATAAGGCAAATTATTATTTAGATAAACCCATTTCTTTTTTTCGTTTTCTATTGTTTTAGAACTATCTCGTGAATAATAAGTTGTTTGGGATAATCCATTAATAACATTAATAACATTCCCTGAACAAGAAGGGTTGGGAAATGTAGAATTAAAACTCAATTTCAAACCATTATTATCAAAGATATAAGTTTCACAAGCATCCTTATTTATACATGATAAAATACTATCTGAGTTAACCATAAGTAGTTCATCTATTTTCAATTTTTTCTTCATATTGAATTTGGAAATTGAATTCGGGGTTTCCAATCTAGGGCTATGAAAACCAATGTAAGCATATGCAAGTCTTTTACATGATGAAGTTAAAGACAGCAAAATCAGAAGAATTAAAAATTGTTTCATAAAAATCATTTAAATCCACCCCTAGTTTTAAAACTAAGGGTGGAATTTAGATTACTTAGTAATTACTTTTAAACGTGATGTTATTGAACCATCAGCATTTCTTTTATTTTGATATTCACCCTGAGGAATAATCATTGAATTAAAACCAAATTCTTTACAAAGATTTTTTGATAACGAAGTGTTTTTAATAACACTCATGAAGTCTTCAAAAGGTTCGTTTGGAAGAAAAAATGTAAATAATAATTCTCCGCTTTTTTCCATTGCTACAGTAGCTATAATAGTTCCTGGTAATGCTGATGTTCTTTCGGACACTATCTCAAGACCAAACTCAATATCTAAACATTGTAATGAGATCTTTTTACACTGCTCATCATTCTTTCCTATTTCCCCAAGAATTCTAATTGTTGCTTTTAACGGTAATGGAGCCTTTTTAAAATTCCTCACATTAGAAAATCCAGTTGTGCTTACCATTACACACACCATCATAATAAATAATTTAATCGTTTTCATAAGTTTAAAATAGATAGGTTATTAATACGGTTTTACGTTTCCTAATTGGTGAGGCGAACGTGGCTGCCGACATTGAAATTCCTCCCGAAATTACCCTGTCATCGAATTAATAGCTCAATGGGACTGAAATTGTTTCACAAACATAATAGACAAATACAACACGTTGTTTTGCGCCACATGCAAAACTTTTTCGTCTGATGCAATCGGTGTGAAATAAAATATTTTTAAATTGCCTACACTATTAATCTATATTCTAATCCTTATGAAAATCACAGAAAAAATACGTGAGATACGTACTCAAAAAAATCTATCTCAAGAATATTTAGCTTCTTATTTAGGTATCGACACTTCCAGTTATCATCGCTTAGAACGCGGTGTTTGTCCACTCACCATCCAACGTTTAGAACGCATTGCCGAAGCATTTTCAATGAGCGTTCCTGAACTACTCTACGAAGACAGCCATTCTATTTCTAACACAAAAAGTCTCGAAAATTACATTCATCACCTTGAAGAAGAAATCCAATTTCTTCGGGCGCAACTTCAGGAAAACAATACACTTTCGAAAACGGCTCTTCCTTCTAGCAGAACATCACCCTTTCACACCGAAAGCATGCATCGCATACGGGGTTGATTAATTCTTTATCATCCTCAACCAACTTTGCTTTCCATCTTGCACCAGTCTCAGTCGATAAAAGCCTGGCGAAAGGTTCATAATAGGGAGTTTTAAACTATGATCTTCAGGCATTGCTTCTTGGAAAGAGAGCTGCGTTCCATCGTTTTTATAGACGCTAATCTCTACCCGACTACTTAACAATGGACTAATAACCACCCAATCTTTCGCTGGATTGGGATACAATTTTACGTTTAATAGCTCCTGTGTTGGGATTCCTAAAATCAATGTATCTCCGCCTCCTGAACCACCGCCACCTGTACTTCCACTACCTGAACCATTGGGGGGAATTATAAAACACGGATCTGTTGTTGAAGCAGTATAGCCGCTATTATTGGCATACAGGCTCGTTCCATTTAATTCTACACAGGTAAGCAAATAAGGCTGTGGTCCAACAACTCCCCATTCGGGCATACGCGAGAACAATCCGGTTTTAGCTCCAATGCCTTCAATCCAAATATCGGCTTGAGGATCCAATTGACTGAGTGCTTGAGCAGGAAGCATATTCACCATTGCAGGATCGTGAATGTATAAGCGTTTGCGCACAATGCCATTGAAGGTTACAGTATTGGTTTTATACACTTTTCCTATAACGTACTGTGGCAAAACTCCTTGATTGAAATCACCAATGGGACGATAAAAATGAACCGTGTCGCCTGTCACTTTGGTGTAATCGTATAAAAGTTGTTCGGTCGAAAAACCTTTTTCAATCACCCAAACTTTCCCATTTTCTTCGCGCAAAGCCGATTTATAATCTGCACTGTCAGCATTGAAATTAAACGGAACGGTACTTCCCTGAGCAAGCACTTTTTTGAAGGTTTTGCCATTCAACAGGGTATCTCCTCCAAGTTGATATTTAACATTGAGGAAGAAATAATCGCCGTAACAGGTCCAAATCTTATTGCTTTCGAGAAGCGGATTCTGAGCTCCAAGCGTCGTTGCGCCAAGCAGGGTGATAGAGAACAGCCACTTTTTCATCACACAAACAATTTGAAATGAATAAAGTCGAAGGCTGTTTCATGCTCTTTTATACCTCCCCGATTTTAAAAAGATACGCCCATGTAAGTTTTAGAAACAGAAAGCAAAATCTCCTCAATGCTCAGATAGCTTTATATTTGACGCATGCAAAACCAACAATTCATCGGAATTATTCCGGCGCGTTATGCGAGTAGTCGTTTTCCTGGAAAGCCTTTGGTAGAAATCAATGGAAAAACAATGATTCGACGTGTTGTTGAACAAGCGCTGCAAAGTAAATCGCTAACCCGCGTCATTGTTGCCACCGACGATGAAAGAATAGAAGCCGAAGTGCGCTCATTTGGTGGTGAAGTGGTGATGACTTCTCCCGAACATCCAAGCGGAACCGATCGTTGCGCAGAAGTCATTCGGATTTTAGGAGATACCGTTCATGCCGATGCTGTAGTAATTAATATTCAAGGTGATGAACCCTTTATAGATCCCGGACAGATTGATGTTTTATGCTCCTGTTTTATGGATGAAAACGTTGAGTTAGGAACATTGGTTCGACGTTTTTCGCATGGGGAAGATGTGTTAAACCCCAACATGATTAAGGTTATTCGTGATGTAAATGGATTTGGAATCTACTTTAGTCGAGCCTCAATTCCTTTTGAACGCGATGCACCACAAGGGAAACTGCCTGATTTGAATTCGCATTTTCAACACATCGGTTTGTATGGATATCGGGCAGCCACACTTTTAAAAGTTTCTCAACTACCTATTTCCTTTTTAGAAAATACCGAGAAATTAGAGCAGTTACGCTGGATTGAGAACGGTTATCGCATCATGACAGCATTGAGTGATCATGAAAGTTGGAGCGTTGATACACCCGAAGATTTGAAAAAAATCCAAAGCCGCTTTGACTAACCAAAAAGCGCTCTATATTTGAGCAAATGGATCACGCCAGTTTTTCAAGTCGTAATGTGCAGGTTGCTAGCTTAGTGGCTAATTTGCTGCATAAACATGATTGCATTATTCTTCCCGGTTTTGGTGGATTAATAGGCAATTATGCACCAGCGCGTGTGCATCCTGTTACCCATGTGTTTCAACCACCTTCCAAGCAATTGGTTTTCAACCGAAGCTTAACCACAGATGATGGTTTATTGATTAACGAATGGGTAAAAAGTGCAAGTGTTTCATTTTCAGATGCTCGCCAACTTATTGCAGAATATGTTGAAACACTCAATATAAATCTGCTTGCTGGTGAGCGTATCGAATGGAATGAAATAGGAACATTCAGTACCGATGTAGAGCGAAACATTCAATTCAAAGTTGCTTCATCTCATAATTATTTACCTGAAGCCATTGGATTGTACGCCATTCAGGTTCAGCCGATCAATCGCTTTCCTATTCCTGAGCGTCGCCCCGAGCCCGTTTTTGTAAATCGTGATATCGTTCCTCCGGTAATAGTAAGCCGCAAATTTCCTGTACGTCGGGTTTTGCAAGCAATTCCAGTTTTATTGATTGCTGCTTTTATTGGTATAAATGCTAGTTTGCCCGAAGGGAAAGGAATTTCCAAGGCTGATTTGAATATTTTCAAGAGTGATGTTCGAATTCCGGAACGAGCAATGAATGTTCGAAATAATTCCCCATTACCCAGTGTCCGCAAGGCATTTCTTCCTCCGGTTGAAGTTGCATTTAGTGCCGAAAGTGCTAAGATTTTCATTGTTGCCGGTTGCTATTCTACCGAATCCAACGCCGATGGAATGGTTGATTACCTGAGTGAAAAAGGATTCAACGCATTTCTTCTCGACCGCACTCCTGCCGGCTTATACCGTGTAGTTTACGGTAGTTATCCAAGTATTTCTGAAGCCAGCCAAGAGTTGACTTCCATTCGCAAAGGGCTGAACGAAGAAGCCTGGTTATTAATTCGATAATGATTTTACAACGCACCTTTATTGCTATTCTTCTAGCAATTTCTCCTGTATTGAGTTTTTCTCAAACTAGCAAAACGGTTAAGCCAACTAGTACATCTCCAACAGCTATTTACGAGAAAATATATCGTCGTGCTTTGGAGTTAAACGATTTAGAACAAGCTACCACAGCCGTTTATTCAATTCTAGCCATCAGCCCCGAAAAGGAAAACTGGAAAGACACGCTCTGTTTGATTTATCATGGTCGCGGACTTTTTCTTCAGTCGTATTTGCTATCGAATGAAATACTTGAAAAGAAGGTCGATAATTTCACCTTGCGCGAAGTAAGAGCTCAGGCTTTAGAAGGTTTGGGTAAATTTCCTGAAGCCTTATTCGACTATGATTTTTTAATGAGCAAATCTCCTCTACTCATTTATCGCTATAAATCAGCCGCTTTGCAGTATATGTTAAAGCGTTATGGAGAAAGCGAAGCGAATATTCAAAAGATATTAGCTGATGAAGCTTCTTCGAAAGACAAAGTTGGAATGCAGACGGATGGTTCTAATGGAAGTCAAAATCAAGAAGTTCCAATTCGTGCTGCAGCTTATAATGTTCGTGCTGCTATTGCGCTCGACATGAATAAATCGGCCGAAGCATTGGAAGCAATAAATCAAGCTTTGGAAATTGCTCCTGATTTCTACATGGCTCGCCAAAACCTAGAGCGGATTCAAAAAGTAAGTTCTCCGAAGTAATTATTTCTTTACACGGATTCGTTTATAAATCCGGATGGCTAACATAAGAATGGCAATCAATGCGATCATTCCTAACATGCCATACAGCATATCCATTTCGTTTTTCAACACAACCAGAAAAACAATGGAAACCAAGAACAGTGTTGCGATTTCATTCCAAAGCCGAAGTTGATTGGAAGAATACTTCACCTCGTTTTTCCCTAATTGACGATAGATCACTTGCAAACTAAAGTGATAGCCAATTAAGCCTAACACTAAGATTAGTTTAATTAGCAGCCAGCCGCTTGTCCAAGAATAGCCAGTTTCAATCACAAGCCAAGGACCGAGAATCATCGTTAGAACAAACGAAGGCCAAGTAATTCCAAACCAAAGCCGTTTTTGCATAATTCGGAATTGTTCAACAAGAATGCTCTTTCCTGGTTCGGGTTTCGCACGAGCTTCCACATCATATATTAGAAGTCGTGGCATGTAGAAAAGTCCAGCAAACCAGGTTACAATGAAAATAATGTGAATGGCTTTTAGGTAGAGGTACATGCTGCAAATATAGCAGGCTGGAAATTAAACGTTCGCAAATCACTTATATATTGGTTTGTTTAAAGCTAGGCCTGCATTCGAACTTAATCCCACCGGATTTGTTTCTTAAAGCATCAATGCATGTTACATTTGCAACCGCTTATGAAAACACAAAAGTTTGCCCGCGAATCCATTGCCGTTTCTTCGGAAATCGTTCTTCCCAATGATACCAATACCCTTGGAAATCTCATGGGAGGAAAACTCTTGCATTGGATGGATATTATAGCTGCCATTTCAGCACATCGTCATTGTAAACGCATAGTCGTAACGGCATCCGTGAATAATGTTTCGTTCGATCGCCCTATTCGTTTAGGTGATATCGTTACACTGGAAGCCCATGTTTCACGTGCCTTTTCATCCTCTATGGAAGTGTTTATTGACGTTTGGGTAGAGAATCATTCTACGGGAGAACGTATTCGCCATAATGAAGCGATTTACACGTTTGTAGCAGTGGATCAATTAGGAAATCCTATTGCTGTTCCTGAACTCATTCCTGAAACTGATTTAGAGAAAAGTCGCTACGAAGGAGCATTACGTCGACGCCAGTTAAGTTTGATTTTAGCCGGAAAAATGAAACCCGACGACGCAACAGAACTTAAAGCTCTTTTTGCTCCCTAAGCCGATTTTCATTTGAATTCACAGACAACACTTGCTATTTCTTGCCTTTTTCAGACAGGTAAAAAGTGCAGTCTCGTCGAAAAAAAAGTTCAACAAGCTGATAATGTGAGACATATTTCCTTTTGTCAAAATCATCCAACCGTAAAAATTTGTGTACGTTTGGCTCAGTCAACCCCAATTATCAATCTTTAATAAACCGTTTATGTCCGACATTACGGAAAAAAGAGAGGACGAATTCTTTCAGGACGTCCTCAAGTACTTTGATCGCGCGGCGAAATTCGTCGATGTATCAGCTGGTCTTTTAGATCAAATCAAATATTGCAACAGTGTTTACCGGATGAAGTTTCCTGTGAAAATGGGTGATGGGTATCAGGTAATTGAAGCATATCGCGTGGAGCACTCGCACCACAAACTTCCTACGAAGGGCGGTATTCGTTTCAGTACAGCTGTAAATCAGGATGAGGTGATGGCTTTGGCCGCCCTAATGACTTACAAATGTGCCATTGTAGATGTTCCTTTTGGAGGAGCAAAAGGCGGTATTAAAATCAGCCCACGCAAACTATCAGCCGATGAAATGGAGCGCATTACGCGTCGTTACACGTCTGAGCTGATTAAGAAAAACTTCATCGGTCCTGGTATCGACGTTCCTGCTCCTGATTATGGTTCGGGTGAGCGTGAGATGGCTTGGATTGTTGATACATACGCAACATTCTTCCCGAATGAATTGAATGCTATGGCTTGTGTAACAGGAAAACCTGTGAGTCAAGGTGGTATTCGTGGTCGTAAAGAAGCAACCGGATTAGGTGTTTACTTTGGAATCCGCGAAGCGTTGAGCAATGAAGACGATTGCAAAGCATGGGGTCTTACTCCAGGTATGGCCGGAAAAACGTTTGTTGTTCAAGGGTTTGGTAACGTAGGTTTCCATTCTGCGAAATTTGTTCACGAAGGTGGAGGAAAAATTATTTCTATTGCGGAGTGGGATGGCGCTATTTACAATGCAAATGGTATTGATCCTCATGCATTGGAAGCGCATCGTAACAAAACCGGAAGTATCCTCAATTTCCCAGGAACAACTAATGTGGATAAATACGAAGCACTAGAAATTGAGTGTGATGTATTAATTCCTGCTGCTCTTGAGAACCAGATCAATGGAAGTAATGCTGATCGTATTAAATGTAAAATCATTGGAGAAGCAGCGAATGGTCCTGTAACTCCTGATGCTGAAACCATCTTAAACGCGAAAGGTGTTTACATCATTCCAGATATCTACCTCAACGCTGGTGGTGTTACTGTTTCATATTTTGAATGGTTGAAAAACCTAAGTCACGTACGTTTTGGTCGTTTAGGAAAACGTTGGGACGAAGCTGCTGGTCACAATACCATTTCGGTATTAGAAGAAATGACTGGCCGTATTGCTACCGATGCTCAGAAAAAACTGATTGAACGTGGTGCTGATGAGTTAGATTTAGTTTATTCCGGATTGGAAGAAACGATGATCAACTCTTACAACGCTATCCGCGATGAGTTAAAAAGCGGTTCTGGAATTCCAGATCTTCGTACAGCAGCGTTTGTTGTTGCTATCAAGAAGATTGTTCAGTCATACAATACTTTGGGAGTTTTCCCTTAATCGGATTTCATCCAAACAAAAACGCCATTCCCGAAAGAGAGTGGCGTTTTTTTATGTCTATTTGGAATGAATCAAACACCCGCCTTCTCACTAAAAACAACACCTAAAAGTGTTTTTCCTACAACGCCTAATGTGGTTTTGTCAACCGCGTTCATGTTGTCTTGCTGCGTGTGCCAGTATGCACCAAAGCCCTTTTGAAGATCGTGGTGGATGATGTCGATAGTTGGAACTCCTAAAATTGTATTCACGAAATAATGATCATCCGTAACAGCTCCACATGGATCATTTTTGAAATAGCTCGAATAACCCAACTCTGCTCCAATGCTCCAAACTCGACTCATTACATCAGGAGCAAATTGCATAGAGAAACCTTCGCGGTAGAAAGTCGCTCCACTTGCTCCAACCATATCGAGTAAAATGCCGTATTTCGGACTAAACCCAGGAATTGGGGGATTTGCTGAAAAATACTGTGATCCCAAACAATAGGTGTTGCTTTCGCTCGGGTTTCCATAATCTTCGGCATCAAACAACACAATATCAACACCAATAGGAGCCGGATGTGCTTGAAGAACTCGAGCAATCTCCAACAAAATACCAATACTAGCAGCACCATCAACAGCACCATCGAAACGCGCTTTGGGTTTCATTATGTCCTGATCAGAAAAAGGGCGTGTATCCCAATGTGCACATAACATGATACGCGTTGCTGCACTTGGATTTATGCGTCCAAGAATATTCCGCATGCTCAACGATTCACCAGTGTAGGCAGTTACTTTTCCACTTTGTACCACTACTTCGGCACCATAACGCTTGAGTGTTGAAATGATGTAATCGGCACATTTTACGTGTGCTTCTGTATTTGGAACGCGCGGGCCAAAAGCCACCTGCTTTGCTGTAATGGCATAAGCTGTATCGGCATTAAATGCAGGAAGGTCGGCAGGAACTAATTTAGCCTGCTTAGGTGTTTCACTTGGAACAGGTTGATCACCGCTGGATGAAGGTCCTCCGCAAGAAGTCCAAATTCCTGCCATTAGTAGGAGACTTGCTCCCAGCCATTTATTCTTCATAATCCCAGCTAATTCCTGTTTTTGAATCTTTAATTACTAATCCTTCGAGTTTTACTTGAGCACGAATACGATCAACCGTTGCGTAATCTTTTCGTGACTTTGCATCTACATAATCGCCCAAGATAACGTTCATCAAGGTTCCTAAAGTATCGTCCGACTTCCCTTTCTCTTCCAACAATCCAAATATGTTCTCTACAAAATGGATGTAAGTCGATTTCATCAAGTCAAACGTATCTTGAGAAAGAGAACTCATCGCTATTTGTCCACCCTTTAGTGAATTTATCACTTTCAACAAATCGAATAAAGAAGCCAATGCAACAGCGGTATTCATATCGTCATTCATGCCCGAATAGGCTTGTGCAACGCTAGCTTCAATACGACTTTGTAGATCATTGTCAATCGCTTCACCATCGTTGGCATTTTCCAATTGACGCAAGCTTCGCAATCCGTTGATGATTCGTTTGTATGCTTTTTCAGCTGCCTTGAGTGCATCATTCGAAAAGTCGAGTGTGCTGCGGTAATGTGCCTGAAGGATGAAAAACCGAATAGTCATGGGGCTGTATGCTTGTTCAAGCAAGGCACTTGAGCCGGTGAAGAATTCCTTCAACGTGATGAAATTCCCCAAGGACTTACCCATTTTCCGCCCATTGATGGTAATCATGTTATTGTGCATCCAGTATTTCACCGGAGCATGACCGCAACTGCCTTTAGATTGAGCAATTTCACTTTCGTGATGTGGAAAAACGAGATCCATTCCACCTCCGTGTATGTCGAACGTTTCGCCCAAATACTTACGACTCATTGCGGAACACTCGATATGCCATCCTGGAAAACCATCGCTCCAAGGAGAACTCCAACGCATAATGTGGTAAGCATCTGCTTTTTTCCAAAGGGCAAAATCTTCTGGGTTGTGCTTTTCTTCTTGTCCTTCCAGAACCCGACGATCATTCCCTGCTCCAGCAATTAAATCTTCCAAAACGCGACCACTAAGTTTCCCGTAATCGTTGGTTTTGCTGTACTTGATCACATCAAAATACACCGAACCATTCGACTCATAAGCAAATCCGTTTTCGATGATTTTCTGAATCATTTCAATTTGCTCCGGAATGTGGCCCGATGCACGCGGTTCAATGCTTGGGTGATTGTTATTCAACATCCGCATCGATTCGTGAAAACTGTTTGTGTACAATTCCACTATCTCCATCGGCTCAAGCTTTTCAAGACGAGCTTTTTTGGCAATTTTATCCTCCCCTTCATCCGCATCATTTTCCAAATGTCCTACATCGGTAATGTTGCGTACGTAGCGAACTTTATAACCAATTGAGCTCAAGTAACGGCCAAGCACATCAAAAGTCACATAGGGCCGAGCATGTCCCAAATGAGCTTCCCCATAAACGGTAGGACCACACACGTACAAACCAACAAAAGGTGCATTGATGGGTTCGAACCGTTCTTTTTGCCGGTTGAGTGTGTTGTAGATAAATAGATCCTGCGAGTTCATGGGTTAAGAATAGAAAGGGCTAAAATACCCATGCTTTTCGGTTCCCGCAAATGCAGACGAATTCGGATGATTTTTTTATTCTCACTTGATGAAAGAAGACCATTCACTGGAATGCGTTTTCTTAACTGAATAGGAATAATTCAATAAAGATGTCTCGTAGCAAATGCTCTCACTGAGCCAGACTTCAGATAACGCTCAAATTTATAAGCCATATATCTATCAGGAAAAGTACAACACCAAATCAACTTGACTGGCAAATGAGGCTTAGTTGATCTCACATTGCCTTTAGAATGCCGGCGATAGCGTTCCTTCAAATTAATTGTACAACCTACATAATGCTTAAATTACTAAGCTCTAGGATATAAACATAAAACCACATAAAGAATAATATATCCACCAAAATACAAAAACCCCAGTAAGGATTATAAATCTTTACTGGGTTTTTGCCCACCTTCGTGGGCTTAAGCGGATGTTATCCGCCGAAGTCCGCTTCTGCGGACGAAGGCGGAGACTGAGGGATTCGAACCCTCGATACAGTTACCCGTATACAAACTTTCCAGGCTTGCTCCTTCAACCACTCGGACAAGTCTCCAATTTACTTACTCAATCAAACTTTCCAGGCTTGCTCTCCCGATAACTATCGGGAAAACCACTCGGACAAGTCTCCAATTTACTTACTCAATCAAACTTTCCAGGCTTGCTCTCCCGATAGCTATCGGGACAACCACTCGGACAAGTCTCCTATTTACTTACTCAATCAAACTTTCCAGGCTTGCTCTCCCGATAGCTATCGGGACAACCACTCGGACAAGTCTCCTATTTACTTACTCAATCAAACTTTCCAGGCTTGCTCTCCCGATAGCTATCGGGACAACCACTCGGACAAGTCTCCTATTAAAGGACGGCAAAACTAGGAAAAAATTCGTTCCGGAAGCCTAATTCATTTGATGATGCGAGCTTCCGAATTATTAATAACACTAATTCCAGTCGAAAAGCGTCATTTCTTCTCGAAGTGGGAGGATAAACTGCTCACGAATGCTTTCTAAATCGGGACAATTAGCTAAAAGGAACATGAGTTTGGCTAAAGCGGCTTCGGTGGTGATGTCTTGTCCGCCAAGAACGCCCATTTGAGCTAGGTCTGAGCTGGTTTTGTACTTTCCTTGAACCACCGCGCCACTGCTACATTGGGTTACGTTTACGACCAAAATTCCCTTTTCAATTGCTTGACGGATGGCATCTAAAAACCAGTCTTCGGTTGGCGCATTTCCAGAACCAAACGTTTCTAAAACAACGGCTTTCAATCCAGGAATAGATAATATAGCCTGAACATACTGCAATGTCATTCCGGGGAATATCTTGAGAATGGCAATGTTAGTATCGAGTTTCTTGTGAAAGAGCGTAGGCTTGCCGTTGTATTTACGAAGAATAGCATCGTTGAATCGAATCTGAACTCCCGCTTCGGCCAATGCTGGATAATTGGTGCTAGCAAAAGCATTGAAGTGACTCGAACTGAACTTGGTAGTTCGATTTCCTTTAAGCAAATGATACTCGAAATAGATACATACTTCGCTTACTTTATTCATCCCGAACTCTTTGAGAACGGCAATTTCGAGTGCTGTAATGAAGTTTTCCTTTGCATCGGTACGTAGCACACCAATGGGTAGTTGCGAGCCAGTAAGAATCACGGGCTTGCTCAAATTTTCGAGCATGAAACTCAATGCCGATGCAGTATAAGCCATGGTATCGGAACCATGTAGAATCACGAAACCATCGTAGCGGTCGTAGTTTTTTTCAATCACCTCAACCAATCGAATCCAATCGCTGGGTTGCACATTAGAGGAATCAATGGTGTTTACAAACGTGTAAATATCCAACTCAATGTCGAGCTTTTCGATTTCGGGTATGTTAGCCTGAAGTCGCTCGAAGTTCACGGGTTTAAGCGAGCCGGTTTGACTGTCTTTCACCATACCGATGGTGCCACCGGTGTATATTATTAATGCAGATGGTTTTCTGCTCATGCGCGTTTAAATAGTCGGCGGGCGTTTGCCGTGGTGATGGTTGCCAAATCGTTTTTTCCTATGCGGCGAATTTCAGAAAGGGCTTCAAGAATAATCCGGATATAGGCCGTTTCGTTTCGTTTGCCGCGAAAGGGAACAGGAGCAAGATACGGCGCATCGGTTTCGAGCACAAGAAATTCTAGCGGGATTTCTGCAATCGCTTCCGCCAGACCACTTTTCTTAAAGGTAAGTACACCGCCAATGCCCAGTAAAAAGCCCATTTGGGTTATGATGCGCGCCTCTTCTGCATTTCCCGAAAAGCAATGGAAGATTCCACGCAAACCACGTTCAGCAAAAGGACGAATCACTTCAATGCTTTGAGCAGTTGATTCGCGGCAATGCAAAATCACAGGTAAATTTTTCTCCAAGGCCCATTCACACTGTCGATTTAAGGCTTCAATCTGAATGTCGAGCGTTGATTTATCCCAATACAAATCGAGCCCAATTTCACCAACAGCTACATATTCCCGTGTGTCGAGCCAGTGTTTTACCAAAGCCAGTTCTTCTTCCATCGTATCTGGCTTCACCGAACACGGATGAAGCCCCATCATAGGAAAGCAATGTGATGGATACGCATCTACCAGAGCGTGCATGAGCGGAATGGTTTCGCTATCTACATTGGGTAAATAGATCTCTGTAACGCCCTCTTCAAATGCGCGTTGCATCATGGCGTCGCGGTCATTATCGAATTCGGGAAGATACAAATGTGTATGTGTATCGCTCAAAGTATACATGCTGCAAAGGTGCAGAATTCATCCGATGCAGAACAAGGCTGCGAAAAACCATTAGTTTTGTGGCTGTGCAGCGCATCTTAATTATTCGTTTTAGCTCCATTGGCGACATTGTGCTCACCACGCCAGTTCTGCGTTGTTTGGCCAAGCAGTTTCCCAATGCCGAATTGCATTACCTCACCAAGCCGGCGTTTAAGAGCATTCTCGATCCCAATCCATATGTGCAAAAAGTCTGGCTTTGGGAAGATCAACCCAAAGAAGTGATGCGTCAATTGAAAGAACAGCGTTTCGATTTAGTGGTCGATTTGCATCATAACCTGCGAAGCAAACGGGTAAAACTCGCACTCCGCCGACCAAGTGTTTCGTTCAACAAACTCAACGTAGAAAAATACCTATACGTTAACTTTCGCATCAAGCGCTTACCCAATGTGCACATTGTAGATCGCTATCTAGCCACAGTGGCGCATTTAGGAGTAAAAAACGATTCTTTAGGACTCGATTATTTTATTCGTCCCGAAGATGAATACGATATAAAACAATTGCCTCAAACGTATCAGAACGGCTATGTTGCTCTGGTTACCGGAGCTTTAAAAAACACCAAGCGCATGCCCGAAGTGGAACTCAGCGAAGTGTGCAAGCGCATCGGTTTACCCATTGTGCTTTTGGGAGGAAAAGCCGAAGCCGAATATGGGGCTCACATTGCCCGCGATTTGGGCGAAGCAGCTTACAATACCTGTGGTGAAATCTCCTTGGGACAATCGGCTTCTTTAGTAAAACAAGCACGCGTAGTACTTACGCACGATACCGGCTTAATGCACATTGCCGCCGCCTTTCACAAACCCATAGTATCAATCTGGGGCAATACCGTTCCTGAATTTGGCATGTATCCCTATTTACCTCTAGCGAGCGACCAACAGTTCATCTCCCAAGTAAACAATTTGCCTTGCCGACCATGTTCAAAAATTGGCTATGCCCACTGTCCTAAAAAGCATTTCCGCTGCATGAAAGTTCAAGATTTGGGGAAGATAGCCGAAGAGGTGAAACGGATGTTTGCATTTCCCTAAATCCCTCTCCACGGGAGAACGCCTTTTTCCTGAATCATCTCCCCTTTCCTAAGAAGAGGAGCCGGGGGTGAGGTCGACGGAATGCTCGTCTTCCCAAAATTTTCGTTAATCGTAATACGTATATCGAACATCGAATATCGATTCTGGGCGCCTGCTTTTTCCGCTTCACTCCAAAAGCACCGGGCTTTCCGCCTCTACTGCTTTTTCACCTTCGGTTCAAAAGAGGTAATGGCTCCAATCCCATGGCGCGGGGAATTCTGCAAAACTCGAATATCCTCAATATTTCACCCTCGGACTGAAGTCCGAGGCTACAGGTCACAGATGCTATATTCGTTAGACATACACTCAAGCACATTGCTGATCTCTAACTTCTGCACCCTCGGACTTCAGTCCGAGGTTTTGCAATCTCCCCAATCCAGAAGCTAAGGTGATCCCTCAAAAATCCGCCGACTCAAGCAAAATTTTAGCATTCCCATTCGCATCCAATACAATATCAAAATGGGTATCGGCAACAAAAATATCGCGCACTTTAAAGGTTTTTAGATTGCCTTTTACGGTGAATAGTTTTTTATACGAGGTGCTTTTCAGTCGCTTCGATAGATCGTCGCGAATGCCACCAACTTCTTTATCGAATGAGAAATGCATTTGTTGCTGAAGCTGCTTTTGCAAAGTGCCATTGAGAAGCCAACTCGCCGCCTTAACCAATACACTCCGTGAATGAATATCATAATCCAAGTGGTCGATACTGAATTCATTCGTTTCACTATTATAGGTCGGAATTCCTGATAAAAACAATTCACCCTTTAAGCTACCCGACAATACCAAACGAACGTATGCTAAATCGCCTTTGCCGTAAATCTGGATGTCTTCTACTTTAATAGTCTTCTTTTTAAAATGAAACTCTTGTCCCTGAAGCTGTTTTTTAGCAATGGCCGTTGCAGCATCAAAACCCAATTCGGCTCGAATTTGAATGCTAAAATCTTGTCCTCCTCGACCAGCCATACGTAAATCTGGCAATGGATTATTTTGAGGAGAATCAGGCTTGCGTCCGGTAAATGTTTCCAAATAGGTTTCGAGTGCAAGCAAAATATTGAGCGAATTGGCATCTCCAGTTATCGGTGCTAATAGCAAAGCTTTGGGTTCTGCGCGTAGCCATGTTTGTGTAGAATCGTCTAGTAATAACGGTTCTTGAGCCACTTTCCACAGCGCTTCCACTTGGTCATGCAAATCGAACGCGCCATTCACATTTTTGTCAATTTCTTTACTTACCGACTGCAATTGTTCGTCAATCACGCTTTCCAGCAATCGTCCAATTGGAATGTTGATCGGTCCAATGGAAACTCTCGGTTGACTTTTCCACTCAAATCCATCCGATGCCGAGCTCATCCGAAACTGATAGTTTTTGAGTATTTCCACTTTCGAGCGCAGATATACTTCCACATCGAAAATGGTTTGCTTTTCCACTTCGGGACAAAATGAACAAGGATCGAATCGACCTTGCGCCCAAATTTTTAGCGGAATGGTGAATTTTAACTCATTTCCAACTGCCGTAATTCCAATGTGGCTGTTTTGATACACCCGAATTTTTACATCATCAACCGTAGGGCGAGTATAGCTATCATCATCGTAAATCACTCCTTTAAACTGCGTATTGATTTTATTTTCAATGAGCTTCAGTGGAATTTCTAGGGGAATGCTTACAGTTGAAATTGCACGCGTATATACCTTGCGCGAAGCTTCATACGTAGGCATTTCGGGCTTTATCGTTTTGCATGATGAACAAGCAATCAATACCAAAAGCAACAGGATCGGGCGAATCAAAGAGTCGTTTTTCACAAGAATGCGCAAAGGTATTCTGAGTCGGCTTATCAAGGTTAAATCGTTCAAAATTTAAATGGACTTCTGTTGAATGGGCAATTCGGGCGCTTTTCTTTGCCTCATGGATCACCTTAACGCACTCGATTACCTGATTCTTGCTTTTCTCCTTTGGGGTTTTATTGCTGGCTTTCGTCGAGGCTTAATCATGGAACTATGCACCTTGGCTGGACTTTTTCTTGGAATTTGGTTGGCGATTCACTTTTCTGGAGCCGCCGAAACCTGGATGAAGACTTCTCAGAAAATGGAGGGGAATTGGATTTCGTTTGTTGCTTTTTTATTGGTATTTGTTGGAGTTTACATTGGATTCTATTTTCTCGGAAAAGCCTTATCCAAAGCGGTAAGCCTTCTCATGCTTGGAATAATGAACCGCATTGCCGGAGGAATTTTCGGTATGATTAAAATGATGATGTTCTCAAGCATTCTTGTTTTAATCCTCAAAATGGGAGGCATTCCGCTTCTTTCAGAAGAACTCGAAAAAGGCTCAGCCATATTCAAACCGGTTAGCGCCTTTGCCGAATTGGTGTATCCATCCATTCAAGACATTTTACCCAAAAAAGAAAAATCGCCCACAGAACAATTATTGGAATCTTGAACAAGCAGAAATACTAGCTGTTTATAGCTAAATTTGCCCCTCAATTTTCCTACATGATTACCAAAGAACAAGTACTCGAAGCGCTTAGCAATGTGATGGAACCGGATCTTAAAAAAGATTTGGTAACGCTCAACATGATTCAAGATGTTGCGATTGATGGAAAAAAAGTGTCTTTCACCGTCGTTCTTACCACTCCAGCTTGTCCGCTCAAAGAACTCATCCACAATGCTTGCGTCAATGCCATCAAGCACTTGATTGATATGGACGCAGAAGTAACGGTTAACATGACCGCCAATGTTACCAGCAAACGAGGCGAAGAACGTCCTTTGTTACCCAAAGTGAAAAACATCATTGCTGTTGCCTCTGGAAAAGGTGGCGTTGGAAAGTCAACTGTAGCAGCCAATCTAGCTGTTTCACTTGCCGATTTGGGTGCTCGTGTTGGATTAGTTGATGCCGATATTTATGGTCCATCCATTCCGATCATGTTCGATGTAGTGGATGAAAAACCCATGGTCCGTATGGTAGATGGACAACAGATGATGGTTCCTGTGGAAAGCTATGGAATCAAATTGTTGTCGATCGGTTTCTTTGCAGATACAACTCAAGCGATTGTTTGGCGTGGGCCGATGGCATCCAAAGCGCTTACCCAACTTTTTCGTGATGCTGATTGGGGCGAACTCGATTACTTAATCATCGACCTTCCTCCCGGAACTGGCGATATTCACCTCACACTTGTAAGTGGCATTCCGCTTACTGGGGCGGTAATCGTTAGCACACCTCAACGTGTTGCTTTGGCTGATGCAGAAAAGGGAATTTCGATGTTCCAACTTCCGAATATCAATGTTCCTGTTTTGGGTGTTGTCGAAAACATGTCCTATTTCACTCCCGAAGAACTTCCCGAAAACAAATATTACATCTTCGGAAAAGACGGTGCAAAAGACTTAGCTGAAAAATTGGGTGTTCCACTTCTAGGACAAATTCCATTGGTACAAAGCATCCGTGAAGCAGGAGATAGTGGTCGCCCAGCTGGATTGCAGGAAAACACACCTGTGGCAAATGCCTTCCTTGAATTGGCGAAAAATGTAGCTCAACAAGTAGCTATTCGAAATGCTGAAGTTGCCAGGGAAACGGTATCTCAATAATTGTATATTTGAAATCATACGGAATCAACCATGCAACCAGAAGAAAAAACGGCATTGATGAATAAAGTGGAATTGGCAATCGATTCCATTCGTCCATACTTAGAAGCCGATGGTGGAAATATTACTGTAGATGAAATCACCGACGATTTGGTTGTGATGGTTCGTCTTCACGGTGCATGCAGCTCTTGTTCAATGAGCACTATGACTCTCAAAGCTGGAGTAACCGAAGCCATCCGCCACGCCGTTCCCGAAATACGTGATGTTGTTGCGGTGAATATGCCAGAAGTCGCTTACTAAAACCATCTAAATATGAAAATATCTTTACACATTTCTCGAGTATCTTTTCTACTCGGGCTAAGTTTACTTTCCTTTACATCAAATGCTCAATACGATTGTAACAATGACCGTTTTCTCCAGGAAGTGTTCACAAACGTTACATTAACATCGGATGTTGAATATGGCAATGCCCTTTCATACAGCGGAACTGCCACAAGTTTAAAGATGGATGTGTATCAACCAACGGGCGATGTTTTTACAGAAAGACCATTGATCGTTTTTGCTCACGGTGGCTCGTTTATTTTTGGAGATAAAGCGAGTTCTGATATGGCTACGCTTTGTAATAAATACACCAAATTGGGCTATGTATGCGCTTCGATCAACTACCGATTGGGCTATGAAAATCTAATTCCTAACGCAACTACAGCAACCGAAACGGTGTATCGTGCAACATCCGATATGCGCGCTGCCATTCGTTTTTTCAGAAAAGATCGCGCAACAAGCAATCTATATAAAATAGATACGACAAACATTTTTGCAACAGGCGTTTCTGCTGGAGCATTTATGGTTTTGCACATGGCATACTTAGATCAACTTGAAGAAATTCCTACAGCAGTTGATCCTGTTGCTTTTGGTGGAATTGAAGGTTTGAGCGGAAATGATGGGTATTCTTCTAAAGTCAAAGCCATCGTAAACTTATGTGGTGCACTTGGCGATACTGCTTGGATTCATGCTGGCGACACTCCTTGCTTATCCATGCACGGAACCAATGATGATGTTGTTCCCTATGGATCAGCTGTGATTAGTGTGCTTGGCGTTTCCTTATTCGAAGTAGATGGAAGTCATTCTGTTGCTGCACGCCAAAATCATGTTGGTGTTGCGAATGAATTCTACACTTGGCCAGGTCAAGCTCACGTTCCATTCGTGAATTCAACGGTTTACATGGATTCCGTTTTTATGGCCATGACGCCATTTCTCGCCAATCAACTTGGTTGCGAAGTACCTAATGCAATTGCGAATGTGAATTCAATTCCTCAACCAAGCATTTATCCAAACCCGGCTAACGAAACCATCAGCATAAACTGTTCAGCCCCTATGGATCAAGTACAAATTTTAAATCTTCAGGGAAAACTCCTTCGTTCATTTAACACAAACGGTTTAACATGTAATTTCTCTATAGCTGAACTTCCATCAGGAATGTACTTTATTCGCATTCGATCGAATTCATCGTGGCAAACAAGTAAACTCTTAAAGAACTAAATAAAAAAAGCCCTGAACTCATCTGAATTCAGGGCTTTTTTATGTTTTGTATTCGATTACTTTCCGGGTTTTCGTGCTGTTTGAGCTTGGTCAACCTGAAATTCCAAAATGGTTTTAGATTTAATCAACTTAGCTGGCTCAGCTGCTTTAACCGTTTGGTTTTCTACCAAATTGCCAAAATCATCAAAGGTCCAAGTGTGCGTTTCTGTCAATTCTCCTGTAGCCGAATAAACCAATTCTTTCGTCTTTTCTCCGAATTTATTAAAGATCAATAAACGACTTCCTGCTTTTTCCACTTTCTTTTCTGGACAAGAGCACAGCTTAAATTCTACACTGCTTATTGAACTGTCGGTATAGGAAAGCTCATTTCGGTAAATCTCTTGCTGCTCTTCGTTAAAGCCTGTTTGTTTAATTACTTTATAATCATTGTCGAGTTGATACTTGTAGTAAATCCAACTCAGCATTTTGCGTTTTTCTTTATTGTTATAAACGGTGCGTTGAAGCACTAATCCATCATTATCGTATTCACTTATCGTCATGGATGCATTCTGAGGAACACGTGCACCAGCTGAATCAATTTGATACCGACAATGTTGAGTTTCTTTTCCTGATGCATTGTATTCGTTGTCGTAAACTTCTTTACGAATCAGTTTGTCGCCACGAAAAACTTGCTCTTCTTTCAATTGTCCTGTGGCATTATAAACGAAAGTAACACTGTTAATTAACGAATCGGTTTTGGTGAGAATGTCCTTTTTTACTGCTTTACCGTTAACATCAAATTGAGTTACTTCTTTGATATTTTTACCAATATACTTGAGCTCAGTCTTTGTTAGTTTTCCTGTAGCATCGTATGTATAGCGCAAATCACCACTTTTATTTCCATCTTCCGAAAACAAACCGCTCGACTTAACATTGCCTTTTGGGTCAACCAAATCTTGTTGTTTTAGGTATTCTCTTCCGCTTATTTCTCCTACACCAAAAATATAACGCGTTTTAAGCGGTGGGGCTTGACGATGATCTTGCTTTTTAAAAAGCTTACCAGGATTATCGAGCACAAAACCATCTTGGGCATTCGCCGAAACGACTATCAAAGTCGCAACCAGAAAGGCAGACAGATTATTTAGGTTGATGTTTTTCATACGCGTAGGGCGTTTTTGACAGAACTAAACTAATTCCTATTTTCGTGTGAAGCAAGTAATTAACAAAGTTTTCAACAGGCATACGGATAAATTTACTGAGGGGTTACATTTTGGAGTAGATTCGAAATGCTATATTTACCGCAGTAAACAGCAATGATTAAAGACATTCACACCCCAGAAGTTACTGATATTGCCATAGCAATTGTTCGTGAAGAAGGGGAAAATGGAGATGTTTGGAATGTGTATCTGTTAAATTTAAAAGATGTTCAAATTGAGAGCGTTCTTATAAGTTCAACTGGATATGGATTTATAAATGAAGAGTCTGTAAAAACATCTGTTCTGCGGCATTATATTGAAGCGGTAGAGCCAATGAGTTTTGTGAAGATTGAACCCATCATTGAAGATGTATTCATATTGAACAATGAGTTTTGGGTGAGTTTTTATATCGATAAAGTAATTCACGATAAGAAGTTTATTTTCTTACCAGGTACTATCAATGAGGAATTTTTTACTTCCGTTCCTCTACTATTTAAAAAAGGCGTGATGATCCGTTAAAGGACATCATTTACATTCTGTTATTTATTTATCTTATGCTAAGAGAAACTCCTCTAACGGATATCCTCTTTTTGGATATCGAAACAATTCCTGCTTATCCCAATTGGGCTCAAGCTCCTGAAGTTGAACAAGAACTTTGGAAACGAAAGTCTTCTAGTCTCTTTCGAAACGAAGAGCGAAGTCCGGAAGATTCTTACGAACGTGCTGGTATATACGCAGAATTTGGAAAAGTAATTTGTATCTCCTGCGGACGATTTCGAAATGGTCCACAAAATGAACCCGCTCGTTTAGAAATTCGAAGTTTTATAGCTGACTCCGAAAGTAATTTACTCAACAACTTCATACGACATATTCAAAAATCGTCTTCGCGTCCTTTACGACTTTGCGCTCACAATGGGAAAGAATTTGACTTTCCTTATCTGTCTCGTCGTTTACTCATTAATAATATTGAATTACCTCGCTTACTTGATAATGCAGGAAAAAAACCATGGGAAATCCCTCATTTCGATACACTCGAATTATGGAAGTTCGGTGATTACAAACATTACACTTCCCTCGAAACACTTGCCCATGTTTTCGGAATTCCATCTCCCAAAACAGATATGAATGGAGCTGATGTGGCAAATGCATGGTATCAAGATGGTGCTATAGAAAGAATTAGGAACTATTGTGAGCAGGATGTTGTAACACTTACTCATGTTTTCTTAAAAATGAGGCAGAAAAATTCATCTCCTTCTATAATCGTTGAATACTGCCGATAAAGCCTTTCCGTTCAAGATTGGATTTGTGCTAACTTGCAGGTCTCTTTCGACTATGTCTACTCCGCTTAAATTTTCCGCAATTCTACTTCTCATCGTTGTTTCATCATGCCGTGGTAAGCTTGATAAACATGGTGAAGTTTTCGCCGAAATGATGAAAAATGAAGATGGTCTTTTTAGAGGAGTGAATATTGGCGACGATCTTGATCAAGTGCAACGTGCCGAAGGAATCGCTCCTACCGACTTTAGCGAAACTCTTTATTCATACGAAGGAACTGTTGGCCAATCGGGTAGCTATGTTGTTCGATATGGTTTCGAAAATGGAAAAGTGTATGAAATATTAGTTGAAGCAACATTCGATGAAAATGCCGAAGGCTTGAATATGCTAAACGGCTTTCGCGATTATTTCAACGAAGTATATGGTACTTATGAAAAAGAAGGAGGATACCTCGTTTGGAAAACAAAATCCACTTCTACGAATCCTGATGTAATGATTGAAATGGTGGATGAAAGCGAATTCAGCGACTTTGGTCAGTTTTCACTTTCTATTTATCACGAACTTCCTACTCAACAAAAAGCGCCTCTAATACAGTGAAGCCCGTCGTACTTGACATACGTAACCTAAGTGTTGAGTTTGATGCCGGGATGGGGAAAACCCTTGCTGTTGATCATATTAGTTTTACTATTAACGAAGGAGAATCACTCGGGCTCGTTGGTGAATCAGGCTCTGGAAAATCAGTAACTGCAATGTTGCTCATGGGCTTACTGCCGGCAAGCTCTGCAAAGGTATTATCGGGTGAGATTTTGTACACAAACAAATTAGGAGAAACCAAAGACCTACTTAAACTATCTGAGCAACAAAGACGACTCATTCGAGGGAAAGAACTTGGGATGATCTTTCAAGAACCTTCAACTTCACTGAATCCAGTAATTTCATGTGGAGAACAAGTCTGCGAATCTTTACGAATCCATCTCCATCTCTCCAATGCTGAAGCAAGAAAACGAACGCTGAATTTGTTTAAAGAAGTTCAGCTTGATGATCCTAAACGGATGTTTCGCTCTTACCCACATGAACTATCGGGTGGACAAAAACAACGTATCATGATAGCGATGGCTATTGCCTGTAATCCACGTGTGCTGATTGCCGATGAGCCAACAACAGCGCTGGATGTTACTGTTCAAAAGAACATCTTGATTCTTTTAGAAGAATTGCAGATTCGCTATGAGATGAGTTTATTATTTATTTCTCATGATTTAGCTGTTCTTGCCGGTTTAGCCGATCGAATTCTGGTTATGCGGCAAGGAAAAATTGTGGAAGAAAACGGTATACGAGAAGTATTTCTTCATCCACAAAACCCTTACACCAAAGGGCTTTTAGCATGTCGACCATCTTCGCTTGAACGCCCTTTTCGTCTTCCAACAGTTGAGTCTTTTCTGAAAGCAGCTCATACCGAAAAACTCGGCTCCATTTCAGATTCCATTCGACTTATTAGCACTTCTGAAAGAAAAGCGGAACATCAATTATTGTTTGCTCAAAAACCCTTGATAAGCATTCAACAAATTTCAACTCATTTTCAAAGTCGTGGTGGTTTATTTCAACTAAAATCGAATACGATACATGCAGTTGAAAACGTAAGCTTTGATGTTTTTCCAGGAGAAACACTTGGTCTTGTTGGAGAATCGGGCTCTGGGAAAACAACCTTAGGAAGAAGCATTCTTCGTTTAATTGAACCAAGTTCCGGTAAAGTTTTCTTTAAAGAAAATGAACTTCTTTCGCTAAATCCATCGGAAATGCGAAAAGTGAGGAAGTCCATGCAAATGGTTTTTCAAGATCCTTATTCTTCGCTCAACCCAAGAATGACAGCCGGAGAAGCGCTTATTGAACCAATGATTATTCACAATCTGCATCATGATCAACAAACTCGAAAGCAAAAAGCGCTCGAACTTTTAGATCGTGTTGGATTAATGCCAGATCATTTCAATCGTTTTCCTAACGAATTTTCAGGTGGCCAAAGACAACGAATTTGCATTGCGCGCGCACTTGCTTCTGAACCCGAATTTATCATTTTCGATGAATCTGTTTCGTCGCTCGATGTTTCTGCTCAAGCAGTTATTCTCAATCTCATCAACGATTTGAAAGAAAAATATCGCTTCACCTGTCTATTTATTTCGCACGATTTGAGCGTTGTGAACTATATGGCCGATCGTGTTGTTGTTATGAATCAAGGTCGTGTGGAAGAAATTGCCGAAGCCGACTCCTTATATGCTAACCCTCAATCCGCTTACACACAAAATCTAATTGCTGCCATTCCTCTTGGTCGCCCTCAGGATATCGACCGAGCCATCGAAAACAAACGGCTCAGAAAGAATTAATACAATGGAAATCAGCACCGCAGAATTTGTAATAAGCAACAGCGATGTCGCGCTTTGCCCAGCTCCTCGTTTACCCGAATATGCATTTATTGGACGATCAAATGTTGGAAAAAGCTCGCTCATAAACATGCTTACCCGAAGAGCGAAACTTGCAAAAACATCGTCCCGCCCAGGTAAAACTCAACTCATCAATCACTTTCTTATCAATAAAAACTGGTTTCTTGTCGACCTTCCCGGATATGGTTTTGCTCGTGCTAGTAAAGAACAAAAAAGCGTTTTCAGCCAAATCATTACCGACTACATTGGCAATCGTACGAATCTGATGAATCTCTTTGTCCTCATCGACATTCGGCTCGAGCCCCAAAACATTGACCTCAACTTTTTCCGTTGGTTAGGAACCAATGGAATTCCTTTCGTAATGGTTTTCACTAAATCCGATAAACTATCTCACAATCAATTGCAGTCGAGCATGGCTCGATACAAACGCACGCTTCAGGATGAATGGGAAGTGTTTCCGCCACATTTCGTTACCTCTTCAGAAACTTCACTTGGAAGAGATGAAATATTGGATTTCATTGCCAATACCAACAAACTTTTCGATGGATATTAATCGAATAAAGTAATAGTTGTTCTCTTCTCATAAACAGTCTTCGAAGTCTTAGCAGAAAGTACAAGAAAGTATGTTCCCGCTGGTGCTTTTTCTCCGCTACTTGTTTTGCCATCCCAACTTAATTTGGATGATTGGGTTTCAAAAATCAAGGTTCCCCAACGATCAAAAATCTGAAGCCCGTATTCCTGAATGCCGCTGTTCATCAAAAATAACTCATCATTCACTCCATCTCCGTTAGGTGAAAATGTATTGGGGAACTGCATTCCCTCAATAACCTCAACACTTGCACTCGCCGTATCAATACAGCCAAAACTATTTACGACTGTAAGAAGAATAGGATAAATTCCGGGCTCGTGGAAAGCGTGTTTTAATATGGAATCAGAATAAAATCCATTGTTTTCAATTGTCCAACTCTGTGAGATTGAACCAGAACTCAAACTTGTAAAAACAAATACTTGATCCTCATAAGGAAATTCTGGAGCGCTTATCCCCAATTCAGCAATGGGTTTCGGCCATAAAACTATCGGCAAGCTTGAAGGAAATGAAGAACATCCCGCATTGTCGGTTTGAAATGCGGAAACAAGTCCACTCGCACTATTATCCCAATTTACAGAAACGCTTGAATCGGTTTGTTGCTCTATACTTCCGGAAGCAATTGTCCAATTCGTTTCTAAACCGGATGAGTAAGATGCATGGAAAACAGCATCTGAACTTTCTTGACAAAAAGCCGTGTCGCCCACTATTTCGGGACGAGCGGGCCTTTTTCTAACCAATAATATTGCTCTATTGGAGCTATTGCTCGGTATCACCACATTGACACTTGCCGTTGAACCATTGAAAACGGCATTGCCATTAGCGACTAAATGCCAAACATCAGCAATCAATGGATTCCGAAGAGCAACGAATGGAAAATCAACCGCCGCCGAAGAATCTACAACGAAACTACATTGTGTTCCTTGTCCAATCGTTCCTTCAATGAGGTGATAATAATGCTCATTGCTTCGACAAATATTCGTATCAACTTGAGTGCGCGCTAATCCTTCCTGGCTGGCGTCAGCATTCGCGAATCGAACACCTAAAACTCCAGTGCTCAAAGTCGGTGTTAGTGTAACTGGGCGATAATCGAGATTTCTCCCAACAGGAAAAAGATATGCTTGTCCACTTGTTACATTTCGATTTAGAACGCCATATCGTTCCGAAAGCACAAAACCACTCGTTCGTTCGATGGCTGTTGGTTGAGAATTCAAAACCGATAGACTCAACGAATCCGTAATTAGAATACGATCATTCAATTGAAGTACATCTGCTTTCGCGTGTTGTTCAAGTCGCTTATCTCCGCTACCAAGTAGCGACAAAATACCAAACGTAGTAACAGAATCCCCTTTGATTTTTTGAATTCCGCCGTCCAATTGAACAACAGACAATGATGCAGAATTTACTTGACCATTATTTTCCCAATCTCCTTGAAGATAAACCGATCCGAAATGATCGAACTGTGCGCAATTGGTGAAATCTCCCGAAATAATCAAAGAAGAATAATTCTGAAAAACCGAAGAGGAATCTATTTGCAATCCACCATTTACACGAATCTCCAAGCCCGGTCCAGCATAAACCTGCGCTCCACTTATTGTACAAAGTGTTTGAGCTTCAGAAATAATAGGAATGGATAAAAGTGCAAAAAGCAAAATCCGTTTCATTCGCTTTTCTCAGGAGTAATCAATCCAAGCTTTTCGGCATAGTAAGCACCAAAGTCACGCATCGTTTCGGCCATTGCTATTTCACCCGTTGAACGTTGAAGCGTATCGGCCATCAGCAATAAACTTTGATGAATAAACTTTTTCATATCGTCAACAACCATTTCTTTAGTCCAAAGATCTACACGCAAGGTATTGTCTTCGCTAGGATCCCAAACCGAAAGCATCATGGCTTTTGCTTCTTTACCAACAACCTGATTGTCGGTTGCGTCCCAATGGATTTTCTCGGGAACTTTATTCGCATCAAGTGTTACGCGAAGTATTATATCGGATGTGTTTTTACTGCTCATGCTCGGCCTGGTTTATATCCTGATGCATTAAATAGTTTATGTGCGTCTTGCTCTTGCATCAATTGGGGCAAAGTAACGTCTTTGTATTTATTCATGTAGCTTTTTACCAACTGAAATCCTAGCCAGATACCAATTCGTGATGGCGCTTCTTCAGGAAAACCTTTCGTAAACGGACCGTCATTGATATAAATCAACTGATCATTAAAGTCGGTGGAGAAAAATAATTTCTTGTCAATAAAGTGACTCCAGATTTTCGCCTCGTTTTTTTCACACCAGGAATATTCTGCATCCGAATAACCAAGCAGATTTGCTTCTGTTTCTTCCGGCAAAAACTGCCCACTGAGATACAAGAGTTTCCCATGATACACCATATAGGACACAAGATCTTCGGGCGAATTCTTCATTTCAAAATTACTCATCAACCAAGCCCTCATGGCATCTGGAAGAATCATCGTTCTGTTCATTTTCGAAACTTTGTACTTCGGTAATGACAGCAATTCATAAAACTTGCACGCCTTTCCTAAATACATATCTAAGCCAATCGAAAGCGAAGAATCTTCTACAACGATATTGTAGTTAAAGCCTGAAATGATAGTATAAATTGCAGGAATTACGCTGTCGGGAAATGCTTTGTGATAGCGGTTAAAAGCAGCACTAAGCCCATTTCGAACAGAATCCATTGAAGCATATTGACGATCTGTTTCTGCTTTTACCGATTTGATATCAGGATCGTTGATAAACCCCAACAAGCTTTCCCGAAAAAGAGGAAGGTGTTTATTCCCAACACGAATTACTTGTGAAGCATACAAATCCAAAAAGGTCCCGTATTTCTTATACAAATTCAGCGTGTCTTGTGTAAAAGTCTCTTTGTGTATTTCAAAAAGGTCCTTCTCAAATCGTTGAAAACGAACAGGAATTTCAGGCAAATCGGCTTTTGATTCTTCTACACGTAGCGCTGTTGTAGGCTTTTCTGTTGATCCACCACAGGAAAATAAGCCTGTTGAAAAAATGAACCAAATCCAAATGTGTCTTCTCTGCATGTCTTTGAATCACGTTATATTTGCTGACAACGGCCAAAATTAGTAAAACGTACCGTGCTTTATGGGTTTCCCCATTCACCCATCCAACCTTTTCTTCTTATGAAACGACTTTTGCTGTTTATTCTGCTTTGTACACTCGGGATTTCTTCAACAAATGCCCAAAAAAGTTTCCGCTTTGGAATGAAGGCTGCTCCTTTGTTTAGCTGGATCAAACCCGATTTTAGAGATGCCCCGAAAGACTTTTCAGTTGAAGGCGGCGGTGGTCGGATTGGTTTTGTTTGGGGTCCGATGGCAGAAATCCAACTTAACGAAACATTTTTAATCTCAACGGGACTTGATATCAGCTATTCTTCCGGTAAAATTAAAGGAACTCTAAAAGATTCTTCAGGTAGCTTGGTCGATTGGAATCAGTATTACAAAACTCGATTTATCGAACTTCCAGTTATGCTGAAGTTCCGTACAAAGGAAATTGGATACTTACGCTATTTCGGTTTGTTTGGACTTGGAGCCGGATTCCGTTATTCTGCTCGTACCGAATTTTCTCGCTCAAGCAATAGTACAACCGTAACAAACAACGATAACAATTCCGATAAATACGTGAATGTTTTTCGTGGATCGATGCTTATTGGAGCTGGCGTTGAATATTCACTTTCAGGAAATACAGCTCTTGTTGGTAGTTTGCTCTTTAATAACGGACTAACCAATATGTTAAAAAGTCAAACAAGTGGTTCTGCTACAGATCCCTTTAATGCCATTCGTGAAAACGGGATTTTAAACTATATGCAGTTGAACATCGGAATTCTATTCTGATTTACAAACCGTTTACCTTTGCCGCCGGATCGTTCAAATGGTCCGGCTTTTTTATGAAAATTGCACTGGCGCAGATAAATACGCACATCGGGAATTTCGATGCAAACATCTCGATCATTCTTCAAAATATAGAACGCGCTAAACGCGAAGGAGTCGAGCTTATCGTATTTCCTGAATTATGTATTTGTGGTTATCCTCCGCTCGACTTTTTAGAGTTTGATGACTTTATTTCACGTTGCGAAAAAGCCATTCAACAACTTGCTGAGTTATGTATTGGCATTGCCGCAATTGTTGGTGGACCATCTAGAAATCCTGCCATTGAAGGAAAGAACTTATTCAATTCGGCTTACTTTTTAGAAAATGGATCAATCAAACAAATCATACATAAAACACTTTTGCCCAATTATGATGTGTTTGATGAATACCGCTATTTCGAACCCAATACTGTTTTTGATTGCATCAGGTATAAGAGTAAAAAAATAGCATTAACGATCTGCGAAGACCTTTGGGATATTGAAGATGATAAGATGTACGTTAGATGGCCGATGGAAGAACTTCAATCGCAAAATCCCGATTTGATTATCAACATTGCAGCATCTCCTTTTTCATACAAACAGGCCGAAAGTCGCAAACGAGTTTTACATCAAACTGCTTCGAAATATAAAATTCCTCTCTTTTATGTAAACCACACAGGTGCTCAAACGGAGTTGATTTTTGATGGTGGTTCAATGGTGCTCAATCGGGATGGAAACATTGTTTGTGAACTCAATTATTTTAATGACGATTACCGCAGCTTCGAACTCGATTGGGTAAATACAGCCAAATCGGTCCCCTTTTCTGCCGAAGGATTTTCATCCACAGAAATTGAAACAAGCCGGATACATCAAGCGCTAATTCTTGGAATCCGCGATTATTTCAGAAAAATGGGATTCACACAAGCTATTTTAGGTTTAAGCGGAGGTGTTGATTCTGCCTTGGTTTATACTTTAGCAGTTCAGGCACTTGGTAAAGAAAACGTGTTGGGCGTTCTACTTCCTTCGCCCTATTCTTCCGATCATTCGATAAGCGATTCACTCGAACTTGCTTCACGATTGGGCGCTCGTACCGAGACAATTCCCATTGGAGATGCTTTTCATCAAATCCAACAAACACTGGCAAGTCAATTTCATGGACTGCCTGAAAATCTTGCGGAAGAAAACATGCAAGCCCGAATTCGGGGTGTTTTATTGATGGCAATGAGCAATAAGTTTGGTTCTATTTTACTCAATACATCCAATAAATCCGAAGCAGCTGTTGGTTATGGAACATTATACGGCGATATGTGTGGCGGCCTTGCTGTTATTGGTGATGTTTATAAAACACAGGTGTATGAACTCTGTCAGTATATAAATCGTGACGAAGAAATAATTCCACTCAATATTCTCACAAAAGCACCAAGTGCTGAATTACGCCCTGGACAAAAAGACAGCGATTCATTGCCCGATTACGATATCCTCGACAAAGTACTTTTTGCTTATATCGAAGAGCGCAAAGGTCCTAATGAATTAATTGAATTGGGTTTTGAAAAATCCTTAGTAGATCGAATTCTCAAGCTAGTTAACTCAAACGAATATAAGCGCTTTCAAACACCACCAATCCTGCGTGTTTCACCTAAAGCATTTGGAATGGGCAGAAGAATGCCTCTTGTTGGAAAATACCTTTCCTGAACTTAGAACGACAATGAAAACTGAATAGCTGTTGTTCTAGGTTGTTCCATACTCATTGGTCGAATTGTGTATTCTATATTCATCAAATTATTGACGATGAATGCGACTTTACTCGTTGAATTCATTTGATAACTCAATCGCACATCAACTATAGTAAATCCTTTGTTATGAGTTTGTCGGTATGCCTTTAAACCCGGTGATGGCTGATTTAATGTAGGGAGAATATCGTCCAACTGTTCGAAAATGATATCGATATTACGCATATAACTACTGTAACGAACACTTCCTCCTAAAACCCATTTTCCTCGTGTGATTTCAGCATCTGCTTTAAATAGCTGTTGAAACCGGTATTTTAAAATATGACCAATTGTATCGCTAGAAGATTTTGAATAAGTCACGTTTACTGCTGAAGGCTTATTGGGTTCTAAAGAAATAGGATTTGTATACGTATAGCCAGCTAAAACAGCAAATCCGGTTTTACCAATTTTACCTTGTCCGGCAAGAGAGAAATCTATCCCTGTTACTTGTGTTTTTCCAATGTTTAAAGAAGCAAAGCCTAAACCATAAAATGGATCTGTTATCTTTCCAAACGCACCAAAATTAAACTCTATGTTGTTATTGAATTTCTGTATAAAGTAAGCTGCATCAAAATACCCTTGGAATTTCCCAATTTGAAATCCTTGCTTAACCCCTATTTCTGCATTCCACGATGTTTCAGATTTTAGACTATCGTTAGGGTAAATATTAATTGGACCAACTTGCGTACGAATGAATTTTTCTGCAATAGTTGGAAATCGATAGCCTTGTCCATAGGATGCACGGAGAAATGTGGCTTTGTGCAACTTCATATTTGCGCCAGCTCTAAAAACAGGCTTGCCTTCCTTGACAATAGCACCCAAACTGCTTGAAGAAAAACTTGGATTTTGAATAGCAAAATGCTCATAGCGAAAACCTGCACTCAATGTAAGTCGCTTGAAAAATGTACGATTCAATTGAAGATACGCGGCAACATTTCTATTTCCAGAAACGGCTTTCTGTGAAACGGTATCCGATAAACCTCCTTTATATAAATCCGATGAGCCTTTGGTATAAGAATGCAATAATCCCGAAGTAACACTCAATCCATTTAAAAAACCCTCCTTAAACTGACGCTGGATTTGATATTCTGAATAAAATACATCGCTTTGATTACTCTGATTGTTATCGTTGTTGTTATTCAAATGAAACCAACGATTGCGAATAACGTGACTCCATCCTTTCTTTCCTGTATAACGAACAAAGGGATCAACATACCATGCTTGCTGTAAAGTAAGTGTTACAGACCCTGGATAGGACCGATACATTCCCGAATCGGCATTCATCCAAATCAATGTACCCGTTGATCGAGAAAGCATTCCATTCGCATTCACCCCATAGGAAAGACCTTGAATTTTTTTACTTCGGTATCGTAAACTAAAATTTAAACGTGCGCGGTTTTCATACTCGCCGCGTTGATCAGCATAGGGATTAAATGTTGTGTCGGCAATATTCACCGGAGTTGCAGCCTTAAATCCATTGTCGCTGAAAAGATTTCCCCCAACTACAAGATCCAAATTCCCAATTTTCCGAGAATGGAAAAAGTTTAAACCCGAATAAATTGGGTTGTTCTTTCCCCAATAGATTGCCGAGGTATTTCGGGGATTATTATAAACTCCCGAAAACACATTGATTTTCGTTTGTGGTTCATCGCGCGGATAGGCTGTACGTATATTAATTACTCCACTTAAAGCCGCAGACCCATACAAAACAGAAGATGCTCCTTTAATCACTTCAACTTGCTCTACATTTTCTACAGGCAAAAATCCCCAGCTTGGCCTTCCTGCATCACCCGATAAAATGGGTAAATCATCCATCAATATCATAACACGACTTCCTGCGCCAAAACTATACCCGCTACCACTTCGAATTTGTGGTTCGCCATCAACAATCGCAACACCCGGTACTTGCTGCAAAGCATCATCAATACTCGTTGTATTTTTATTTTCTATAATGTTGGGACGAAGCACCTCCATGCTCATGGTTAATTCTTCAATATTCTGCTCATATTTTCCTGCGGTTGTTACAAAAGTTTTAAGCTCCCTTGCTTCTGAACTTAGTTTAACATGGATTAGCTTCTTCTCATTGGGTTTCAATTCTAATGCTACTTCTTTAGGCGCATAGCCAACTTGCTTAAAAACAAGTGTAATTTTTCCTGCTGGAATTGATATCGAATAATTTCCTTCAGCATCTGCTACTACACCTTTGCTTTCATTGCCTTTAACTACTACATATGCAGCGATAACCGACTCTCCTGTATTGGCATCTTTTACTGTTCCCGAAACCACTGCTTGTTCGGTTTGAGAGAATACTGCATTTGCACAAAAAAGAAGAATTATAGAAATAATGTGTCGGTTTTTTTGATTTTTCAACATTAGGAAGAATCGTCTTTGTGATTAGTATTTTGCAATGTATAAAATTCCACACCCGATGCATGAAGAAGATGAAATACAAGCAACAATTGCCTTGACTTTAGTTCCTGGAATTGGCTCTGTTACAGCGCGTCGTATTTTAAATCAAATGGGAACTGCCTCAGCATTTTTTGATGAATGTAAAAAGATTCGTATGTCGGGAGTTAGGAATGTTGATTTGCAAGCATCTGCTGTTCGATCCTATTTTAAAAGAGCAGAAGAAGAACTTCGTTTTATGGAGGAAATGGATGTGCGTGCAAACTTGATTTCTCATTGCTCATACCCATATCGCTTAAAACAATGTGAAGATGCTCCCGCTATTTTATATACTCGAGGAAACATTGACCTAAATGCTTCTAGAATGATTGCTGTTGTTGGAACGCGCAAATCAACACCTTATGGAGAACGCTGTTGCGAAGAAGTTGTAGCAGAATTATCAAAGAATAATTGCAACTTAATTAGCGGATTGGCTTATGGAATCGACTCTTCTGCCCATCGTTCTGCAAATAATTGGGGAATTCAAAACATCGGTGTTGTTGCTCATGGATTGGATCGAATTTATCCCTCGATGAATCGATCTCTTGCTAAAAAAATGGAACAACTCGGAGGAATCGTTACCGATTTTCCATCTCAAACTCGTCCTGACAGAGAAAATTTCCCTAAGCGAAATCGCATTGTAGCTGGTTTAGCCGATGCCGTTATCGTAATTGAAGCATCTGAGTCGGGTGGCGCTTTAATAACAGCAGACATCGCTAATTCATACAATAGAGATGTATTTGTTGTGCCCGGCTCATGGGGTTTGCCTTTTTCGGTTGGCTGCAATAATCTCATAAAAAGAAATAAAGCGGCAATCCTTTCTAATGCACAAGATCTTTCTTGGTATCTAAACTGGAATAACCCAATCCAAAATCAATCGGTACAAACTCAATTGGTTTTCGAACTTGAACCGGAAGAAGAGCTGCTCGTAAATCTAATTAGATCTGATACCGATTCACTTGATAATTTATCTATTCAATCTGGTTTGAGCATTAGCAAAGCATCTGCTGTCTTATTAGGACTTGAATTCAAGGGTGTTCTTAAATCCTTACCAGGAAAAAGATATCAGCTTTTAACTTAATCTAGAAATCGAGATTTCCAACCCGGTTGTGGAATGGGGCAACTTTCGTATCGCCCAAATACTTTATATCGATTTCGAGCAATTAGTCGATAAGCAGCCTGGCGGATAAAGCGGGGAATAAACCTCATCAATGCTAGTATTTTCCAAACTCCTCCTAAGAGATATAATACTCTCAATGAAGCATCACTTTCAATATAAACGATCCCTTGATCAATCAAAACAACACTATCAGGAAGCGTTTTGTGATAATTCGCTTTATTCAATAGTTGATTAGCTACTTCACTTTTTAGTGGAGCAAATCGAAACTGTTCCTTTTTATCTTTTCGGAGGACAAAATTTACCGATGAATGGCATAAGTGACATACGCCATCAAAGAGTATTACCGGATTTTCGTCCAATTTCATTAGTTCATGTTTTCCTGTCGAGCTAGGAGTTCTTCCCACTTAAGCATTTGATCGTCCAACTCTTTCTTTAACGCATTGTATTTATTGAGAAAAATAGCCGATTGCTGTTGATTTGAATATAAATCTGGATCAGCCAATTTCTCTTCTGCCTTTTTAATTTCTTGCTCAAGTTCCGAAACACGAATTTCACAATTTCGAACTTGCGTTTGAACTTGCTTTAGCTCTTTTTCCGAACTTCTATTTTGAATTTGTTTATTTGCCAAAGCGTCTGCCTTTTGCTCAACTTTCAACTCTGCCTTGGCTTTACTTATGTCCTTTTTCACTTCTAATTGACGAAGGCTTTCCAATTTGCGGCTCTGCAAAAACTCAAATATTCCTCCTGGGAATTCTTTGATTTTACCTTCATTAAACTCGTAAACCTTGTTGCACAATCCATCCAAAAACTCCCGGTCGTGTGATACAAGAATCATCGTTCCATTATATTGTCGAAGTGCTCCTTTTAAGATGTCTTTTGAGCGCATATCAAGGTGATTCGTTGGCTCATCGAGGATAAGTAAATTTACCGGCTCTAAAAGTAAGCGAGCAAGTGCCAATCGTCCCTTTTCCCCTCCCGATAACACACGAACTTTCTTATCAACAGCATCACCGCTAAAGAGAAAAGAACCCAAAATACTACGTAATTGCTGTGTTGGAATATTCCGGGCAATTTGTTCTAAGGTTTCTAATACAGTAGCATTAGGATCTAATAATTCTGCTTGATTCTGAGCAAAATATCCAATCTTCACATTGTGCCCAATCGTTACAGTTCCTTCATGCTCAAGGTGTCCTGTGATGATTTTTGACAAGGTGGTTTTACCTTCTCCATTTCGACCAACAAAGGCTATTTTTTCTCCCCGTTCAACTAAAAAATCAAGGTCTTTAAGAATAACTTTCTCACCGAAAGCTTTACGAATATGATGTGCTTCTAAAACAACCTTTCCCGAACGAGGTGCATCTGGAAAACGAAAATGGATCGCTGCATTGTCTTCGTCTTCCACTTCAATTCGCTCAACTTTATCCAATTGCTTTATCCGTGATTGAACCTGAACTGCTTTGGAAGCTTTTGCACGAAAACGATCGATGAACTTTTCTGTATCCTCAATCATTTTCTTTTGATTCATATAAGCTGCCATCTGTTGATCTCGACGCTCTTGCCGAAGAACAACATAGCGAGAATATGAAGCTTTATAATCTTCTATTTTTCCTAAAGTAATTTCAATAGTTCTAGCTGTAACGGCATCTAAAAAAGCCCTGTCATGTGATACAAGTACTACTGCTCCCGGATAGCCTGCAAGAAATTCTTCCAGCCATTGAATTGATTCAATATCCAAGTGGTTTGTTGGCTCATCGAGTAAAACAGCATCAGGCATTTGAAGTAAAATCTTTGCTAACTCAACGCGCATTTTCCATCCTCCCGAAAATTCATCCATCGACCGATGTAAATCACTCGGCTTAAAACCTAGACCAAGAAGGATTTTTTCTGTTTCCCCATCAATGCTCCCTCCACCTAAAAGCGAAAGTCGTTGACCAGCATCATTCAATCGTTCAATAATTTCATGATACTCGTCCGATTCATAATCCGTACGTGTTTCAAGTGCATGACTAAGATCATTCAACTCTTTTTCTAAAGACAAAACCTCGTCAAAAGCAGTTCTGGCTTCCTCAAAAATTGTTTTACCGGTAGCATGCTTCATTTCTTGAGGCAAATATCCAATACGATATCCCGAAGGGACAGAGATGGTGCCTTTTGTTGGATCCTGCTGCTTGCTAATAATTTTTAATAGCGTCGACTTACCTGCTCCATTTTTCCCTGTTAAACCCACTTTGTCGCGGGCTTGAATCATAAAAGAGATGTCCTCAAATAACGGTTTCCCGTTAAATACTACTGATAAATTTCCTACTGTAATCATTCGGGCGCAAAGGTAGACATATCCAAACTGTTTACAACCCTCTTGTTCTCTGCAATCTGCTTAACTTTACCAAAAATTTTCTAATGGCTTTTCGGACAAGTAAAATTTATTCCATTGTAACGTGTTCCTGTCCTCGATGCCATTCAGGTCAAATGTTCGTTAACAAAAATCCTTATAAGCTCGAAAATTGGGATAAAATGTATAGCGATTGTCCAACATGCCATTTACATTTCGAAAGAGAACCTGGGTTTTTCCAAGGTGCGATGTACGTAAGCTATGCACTAGGAGTTGCTTTAAGTATAATTGTGCTTCTGTTTAATGTTATTATTGGTTTTAATACAACCCGATTTTTTATACTAAATACCCTCGCTTTAATTGTTTTTGCTCCTTTGTTATTCCGTTGGGCAAGAAGCCTTTATTTAGCAATCTTCATTAAATTTGATAAATCAAAAATTTCACATTAAGAGAAACGCGAGATGTTTTGTATTTCATCATATTCCAAAATTTTTACTCCCTGAGGTTGATGTATTGAGAGTTCTAACATTGCTTTAGCTACATCTAGTGCTTTAATCGCTTTATATTTTCTCATAGAACCTATAAGTGTCCATGAAAATAATTTCATAGCACTTTTGCTCAATAATTCTCCTAACCTAAATTCCTTTCTTGCTCCAAGTAAAACGGAAGGTCTTGCAATGACAAGACTCTCAAATTTTTTATTGATTAAAGCATCCTCCAACTCTCCTTTACATTTTAAATAAAAATTTCCTGATTTAGAATTTGCTCCAACAGAGGACTGAATGATGAAATGCTTTACTGCATGTTTGATTGCTAAGTCGGCTATTTTTAAAGGGATTTCTACATCCGTATTATAAAATGATTTTTCAGAGCCCGCCTTTTTTATTGTTGTTCCTAAGCAACATATTACGACATCAACTAGTGGGAAATTGACTTCTAGTTCATTAAGAAAATTCTGATTAATAATCTCTGTTAATTTAGGATGCGTTTTTCCTGTTGATGTTCTTCCAAACACATAACATTCATCAATACTTGAATTCTGAAGTGCTTTATCTAAAAACAAAGAACCTGTTAATCCGGTTCAGCCAATTAAAAGCAATTTAATTCGACTCATTATTTTCTAGCTCTCTTTAAATAATACTTATACCCTCTGTTTTTCTTCGCGTCGTATTTATTTATTTTAAAAATCGCTTGAGCTGTTATTCCTAATGAAATTCGCTTGTCTGGAGTCGCACTCGTAGAAGATGTTTCTGGTTTTATCAAGGATGTAAAACCATACATTGCCCTAAATGTAGCCGAAAAAGCAAAGGTTTCTGATAAACTATAAAATAATCCAGCACCTGCTACAAAACTATATGTTACTGGTTTAAAATATTGCTTGTTAACTCCCGGAACCAAGGGTATTGCATTTCTTGATTCGCCAGCTATCGTATTTACACTTTGTAAAAAACTAATTTGTGGGCCTGCTTCAACAGTTAATCCTTGGTGGTGTGTAGGACAAAATGAGAATAGCAGAGGAATATCTATATATGCTAAGCGGAGTCGATATTTAAAAAAGGCATTGGGGTCAATAATTCCTTGCCCTGGAAAAAAACGATACGATTGATTTACTCGTGAATAATTTGTCTCGATTTTAATCCCATATATTTTTCGAGAATAATAACCTCCATGATCAAAATATAAAGCCCCTGTTAAGCCTCCTCCATACCCTCCAGAAAAAACATAAGTTGAATCTCCGCCATCATATTTAATGGTTTTTGCTAACAGTTGTGAAGCATAATAAGATACATTTCCTCCAAAATGAAATGTTTGCCCAAAAGCAATCTTTCCAAAAACTAGAAAAACTAAACAGATATATGTCTTCAAAAATCTCACGTTCTTGGCTAACCTACGAAATATAATAAAACTGGGTACATTGTATTTCTTTACTTGTAAGAAAGTACGAAAGCTTGTTAAACAAAACACCCTGCAAATCATTGAAGATTGCAGGGTGCTTAAATAGTTTAATATAATCGGAAATTACATCATTCCGCCCATGCCCCCCATGCCAGGATTCATTCCTCCTCCAGAAGGTGACTCTTCCTTAATATCGGAAAGAACACATTCTGTTGTTAAAAGCATTCCGGCAATTGATGCTGCATTTTCTAATGCTACCCGGGTAACTTTAGTTGGGTCAATAACTCCAGCAGCCAAAAGGTTTTCGTAAACTTCTGTTCGTGCATTGAACCCGAAGTCATCTTTTCCTTCTTTCACTTTCTGAATAACAATCGAACCTTCTCCTCCAGCATTGGCAACAATTTGACGAAGTGGTTCTTCTAAAGCACGTTTAACGATGTTTATTCCAAATGTTTCATCATCATTAATTCCTTTTGCTCCATTTAAAGAATCAATTGCACGGATATAAGCAATTCCCCCACCTGGTACAATTCCTTCTTCAACTGCCGCTCGTGTAGCATGTAATGCATCATCCACTCGGTCTTTTTTCTCTTTCATTTCCACTTCAGTTGCAGCTCCAACATAAAGAACAGCTACACCTCCAGCTAATTTAGCCAAACGCTCCTGAAGTTTTTCGCGATCGTAATCGGAAGTGGTATTTTCAATTTGAGCTTTGATCTGATTCACGCGTGAAACAATATCCGCTTTCGCTCCTGCACCATTAACGATAATCGTATTTTCCTTATCTATTGTGATCTTTTCAGCACTTCCTAAGTAAGTAAGGTCAGCATTCTCAAGCTTATATCCTCTTTCTTCTGAAATCAATTGTCCGCCAGTTAAGATTGCAATATCTTCTAACATGGCTTTGCGACGATCTCCAAACCCTGGTGCTTTAACAGCAGCAATTCGAAGTGATCCTCGTATTTTATTGACAACCAAAGTCGCCAAAGCTTCACTATCAACATCTTCAGCAATAATCAATAAAGGACGACCGCTTTGAACGCTTTTTTCAAGGATAGGAAGAAGGTCTTTCATTGCTGAAATCTTCTTGTCATATATCAGGATATACGGATTCTCAAGAACCGCTTCCATCTTTTCTGTATCTGTTACAAAATATGGAGAAATGTATCCTCTATCAAACTGCATCCCTTCAACAACCTCAACAGTTGTTTCAGTTCCTTTTGCTTCTTCTACAGTAATAACTCCCTCTTTCTTCACTTTGTCCATCGCTTCTGCGATAAGCTTTCCAATCGTATTGTCATTATTCGCAGAAATCGTGGCTACCTGCTCAATTTTCTGGTTATCATCACCAACAGATTTGCTTTGCTTTTTCAAATTCTCAACAACAAGCAAAACAGCTTTATCAACTCCTCGCTTCAAATCCATTGGATTTGCTCCAGCCGCAACATGTTTCAATCCTGCTGTAATTATTGCCTGAGCTAAAACGGTTGCTGTTGTTGTTCCATCTCCTGCAATATCTGCCGTTTTAGATGCAACTTCTTTCAACATTTGAGCGCCCATGTTTTCAATTGGGTTACTCAATTCTATTTCTTTTGCTACAGAAACACCATCTTTTGTAATTGAAGGTGCTCCAAATTTTTTATCAATAATCACATTACGTCCTTTAGGACCTAACGTTACTTTCACTGCATTTGCTAATGCATCAACGCCGCGTTTTAATTGATCGCGTGCATCCAAATTAAAGGTGATGTCTTTTGCCATTTTTTTTGAATTTGTCTTGTTAAACAGATTATAGGATTGCAAAAATATCGGACTCTCTCATGATCAATAGATCCTTTCCGCTTACCGAAATCTCTGTTCCAGCGTATTTACCGTAAAGCACTTCATCACCAACTTTCACAGTCATTGGCTCGTCTTTTTTTCCGTTTCCTACAGCTATCACGCGACCTTTCTGTGGTTTTTCTTTCGCAGTGTCAGGAATAATAATTCCTCCGGCTGTTTTTTCCTCCGCAGCTGCGGCTTCAACTAAAACTCTGTCCTGAAGTGGACGAATAGAGATATCAGACATGTTTTTTTGATTTTACAGTTATGTTTTGGCGCTTGCGAATGATATGCCACCGAAGCTGTTTGACAATATTGTCAGTCTATCAATTGATGCAAAAAAAAATCGTGTCAGCCCGGTGACAGACTGACACGATTTTGTTAAGTATTATGAATTAATTGGCAGGCTATGGTGCTGCTGGAGCAGGTGCTGGCGTTGGAGCAGGTGCTGGAGCGCTTGCCGATTCTGCTTTCTCTTGACTTACCGATTGCTGTTGCTTGGGTTCTGAAGAATTGTTCATAACAGTCGACAATAAACAAAGTACGACTAATACAGCAACTAAAGTCCATGTCGACTTCTCAAGAAAGTCAGTTGTCTTACGAACTCCCATTACTTGGTTGCTCGCTGAAAATGTAGAGGAAAGTCCACCTCCTTTTGAATTCTGAACAAGCACTACTAGAATCAATAAAATTGATGCAAGAATGATGAGTGCTGAAATTATACCGGTCATATTAAATCAGGATTTTCCAGTTTTTGTATAAGGGCGGCAAAGTAACCGCTTTTATCCGGATATAACAAACTTAATTTTTGATAAATACGAATCGCCTTTTCTATATTTCCTTGTTCTGCATAAATTTTAGCTAGCGTTTCTGATACGATATCATCATTGTCTTCAACACTTTTTTTAGCCATAATAATCGGAGAAAAGAACTCAGTCTTTACTGGCTTACTTATTCTTGGTTCCGTTTGTATAAATCGCTCAATCAGTTGTTCTTTTTGAACAAACTCTTCTTTTGAATTAACCCCTATTTGCTCCTTTGATTTGTTTTCAGATTTATACTGATTTAACCACTCATAAAAACTATGTTTCCCTTGTAATTTCTCAGCAAAATCAAGGTCAACACTAACTTCTATCACTTTTTCTAGAGTTGGTTTGTCGACTTGTTCTTCTCGTTTTTCTTCCTCTATTTTCTCAGTTTCAATTCGACTAATTTCAGGGTAATTCAGAATTTGAGAAACAATATCCAATGAATTTACTTCACTTATTTCTAGCCTGTTAATCTCTTCTGAATTAGGCCGAACCCTTGTCTCTTCAATGGTTTCAACAACAGTTATTAATGGTTCTTTAGAAAGCGTTTTTTGATTTGTTGGATTATGTAAATTATAAAGCACCTTTCTATCACCAGAATAAAGTGCTGCATTCTTTAATGCTTCGGGAAATCGAATATCTCTCGATTGGTTTAATGCCATTGAAAGCAGAATGTGTGCTCCTGAAAAAAATGGGTACATTTTAATTACCTCATCAAAATCATTTAATGAATTTGATGGAATTTTTTCCGAGTGCTTAATAAAATCAAGAAATTCCTCGCGTTTCATTACCAATTAATAAGTGCTTTGTTAAAAATATCTTGGATTATTTGCTGATTAACTTGCTTTATTAATTCTGTTTCTACAGAAACTAAATTCTGACTACTTGGAAAATCTACAAACCGAGAAAAACTACTATCAAAATCTTTTGTCGGCTCTAAATTGTTCGTGAATTTTACATTAACCGTTATGGTTAAACGATTCGTTGAAGCTGTTTGATTTCCAACTCCAACAGGGCCTATCCGATAATCAGTTATTGCCCCTTCCAATTGAAGATCTCCTTTTTTCTGAACCAATGAAAGTGGACTTTGGCTTTGGAAAAAATTTCTCAAATCTTCTGTAAACGACTGACTTAATGTTGGCTGAACGAGTGCTGCATTATTAGGAAAAAATAAAATGGAGATAGATTTAGCCTCCCCATAATTTCCTCCGGATAAAGAAAGCTTGCAAGAGCTCAATAAAACTGAAATAATGAAAGTGAAAACAAAAATCCTTTTCATGTCAGAGATTTATGCCGTATTCCTTTATTTTTCGATAGAGTGTTCTTTCAGAAATGCCCAACTCTTTCGCCGCATTCTTTCTTCTTCCTCTATACTTTTCCAAAGCCTTAATAATTAATTCCTTTTCCCGATCTTCTAATGACAAACTTTCTTCTTCCACTTCAATATGTTCGGTTAATGGTGGATTTGAAGGAGTAATATAAGCAGCACCAGGCGTTGGAGTGGTCGAAGGTGAATTCGTTTGATAAAGAGGTTGTTGTTGAATGTCACTATAAAGTTTACTAATAATTTGGGCATTGTCTTCATGAAAATGTTGATCCGCGACACCATTTTGAAGAAATCCAAGCATGAGCTTTTTCATATCCACCATGTCCTTCTTCATATCGAAAAGAACTTTATATAGAATATCTCTTTCTGAAAAATCGCCCGAACCATCTTGTCTCGATAATGCAGGAACCATGCTTCCATGAGGACTGGGAAGATAACGCGCTAAAACCTCTGGTGATACATTCCGTTCATTTTCAATAATTGAAATCTGTTCTGTAACGTTTTTCAATTGTCGTACATTCCCTGGCCATCTATATTTTACTAATACTTGTTGAGAGTTTTCATCTAAACGAATAGACGGCATTTTATATTTATCAGCAAAGTCGGACGCAAATTTCCGAAACAATAAAACGATATCATTTCCTCTCTCTCGCAGCGCTGGAATAATAATAGGAACAGTATTTAATCGATAATATAAATCTTCCCGAAATTTCCCTTTATCAATTGCCTCAGGAATATTCACATTGGTAGCAGCAACAATGCGTACATCTGTTTTTAATACTTTGGAAGAACCAACTTTAATAAATTCCCCTGTTTCAAGAACGCGAAGCAACCTCACTTGGGTTTGCAATGGCAATTCAGCCACTTCATCCAAAAAAATCGTCCCTCCACTAGCAACTTCAAAATACCCCTTTCGTGCTTCATTTGCTCCCGTAAATGAGCCTTTTTCATGTCCGAAAAGCTCTGAGTCTATTGTCCCTTCAGGGATAGCTCCGCAGTTTACTGCTATAAAAGATCCGTGTTTTCGGGTAGAAAAACTATGAATTACTTTGGAAAAGACTTCTTTCCCCGTGCCACTTTCTCCAGTTATTAATACTGTTAAATCCGTTGCTGCAACTCTCCAAGCTGTATCTATTGCTCTATCCAACGATGGTGATGAGCCAATAATTCCAAACCTATTTTTAATGTCTTGAATATTCATTTTCCGCTTGAATTAATGACCAGGAGCAATTCCTATTGCATTTCCGAGTAATGTCGCTTGTGTGCAATCATGAATTATAACATCAACTAAATCTCCCGCTTTATAATTCTCTTTGGGAAATACAACCACTTTGTTTTCAGAACTTCTACCTGATACAAATTCTGATGAACGCTTTGAATCTCCCTCAATTAATACTCTCACCGTTTTCCCAATATCCAATTGATTGCTTTTCTTGGATAATCGATTTTGAACATGGATAATTTCTGACAAACGTCTTCCTTTAGTTTCTTCTGGAATATCATCAGTATATTTTCGTTCTGCTAGTGTTTTCGGCCTTTCTGAGTATTTATACATATATGAAAAGTCAAATTCCGACCACTCCATCAAACTTAATGTGTCTTGATGTTGTTCTTCTGTTTCTGAACAGAATCCTGTAATAATATCAGATGAAATTCCACATCCTGGTAATATTCTACGAATCGTTTTTATGCGTTCCATATACCACTCACGCGTGTACCCTCGGTTCATTTTTTCTAGTAGTTCAGTATTTCCCGATTGAACTGGCAAATGAATATAATTGCAGATGTTATGATGCTTTGCCATTGTCTCTAATACTGCATCACTCATGTCTTTAGGATGTGATGTAGAAAAACGTATCCGCATATTGGGTGATGAAATTGCCACTCGCTCTAAAAGTTGAGCAAAATTGACCGCGTCTTTCAACTCTTCATCAGAATACATCTCTTTTTTTAGTCCTCCACCAGAAAAAAGATAAGAATCAACGTTCTGTCCTAATAAGGTTACTTCTCGATATCCATTTTCATAAAGGTCTTTTACCTCTTGTATAATGGTGTGTGGATCTCGGCTTCGTTCTCGTCCGCGAGTAAATGGAACAACACAAAATGAACACATGTTATCGCAGCCACGCGTAATCGATACAAATGCGGTGACTCCATTTCCGCCTAATCGAACTGGAGAAATATCTGCGTAAGTTTCTTCTTTAGATAAAATTACATTGATTGCCTTTCTACCATCTTCAGCTGTAGCAATTAAGTTAGGCAAATCACGATAGGCATCTGGTCCAACTACCATATCAACCAACTTCTCCTCTTCCATTAATTTTGATTTTAACCGTTCGGCCATACAGCCTAAAACGCCAATAATCAACTCTGGCTTTGCTTTTTTGGCTTTGTTATATTCTGTTAACCTTTGTCGAACACGTTGCTCTGCATTGTCTCGAATGGCGCAGGTGTTTACAAATATCAAATCGGCTTCTTCCATTTTTGTTGTGGTCGAAAAACCCTCCTTGATTAATATAGAGGCTACAATCTCGCTATCCGCGAAGTTCATAGCACATCCATAACTTTCTAGAAACATCTTTTTTCCTCGTCCCGATTCTACTATATCAGGCAAAACAAGAGCTTCTCCTTGCCTAGTTTCGTCTATTTCTTTCGTTGATAGATCTTTCATGTGTCAATTAAGGATTGCAAAAGTAGTTAATCTCCTTGGGGTGACAAAATGACACCTGTGTCAGTGTGTGATTTCTTCCTCGTTTTAGGTTGTTGTTATCACGAGAGATTGATTTTAATTTGCAAAGGCCGGATTACTTTCTGTTTCTTTGTCGCCTTTCACCATCATAAAATTTTGCTTAAAATGCCTAAAAACCTTGTCATTGTTGAGTCCCCGGCGAAAGCAAAAACAATTGAAGGCTTCCTTGGAGCCGACTACATTGTTAAATCTTGCTTTGGGCACATTCGAGATCTGAGCAAATCAGATATTTCTATCGATGTGAATAACAACTATGCTCCTAAATATGAGGTTTCTCCTGATAAGAAAGAAATCATTAAGGAATTAACAAAGCTGTCTAAAAGTGTTGATACCGTTTGGCTTGCATCGGACGAGGACCGTGAAGGAGAAGCGATATCATGGCACCTTTTTGAAGCATTGAACTTAGATGAAGCGAACACGAAGAGAATCGTTTTCCACGAAATAACAAAGCCTGCAATCTTAAAGGCAATTGAAAAACCACGAAAAATTGACTATAATTTAGTTAATGCACAACAAGCTCGAAGAATTCTTGATCGCTTAGTTGGTTACGAACTGTCTCCTATTCTTTGGAAAAAAGTAAAACCGTCTCTTTCTGCTGGACGGGTTCAGTCTGTTGCCGTTCGTCTTTTAGTTGAGCGTGAAAGAGAAGTGAACAGTTTCTTATCTGTATCTGGATTTCGAGTTGTGGCATTATTGTCTTTCACCCATAAGGGTAAATCATACACTCTAAAAGCAACTCTTCCTCGAAAATTAACAAACGAAAAAGAAGCTCAAGAGTTTTTAGAAAGCTGCAAAAGCGCGAGTTTCTCTGTCGGAAGTGTAGAAAAGAAACCCGCACGAAGAACTCCTTCTGCACCGTTTACGACATCAACACTTCAACAAGAAGCGTCTAGAAAACTGGGGTATTCTGTGTCCCAAACAATGGTTCTAGCTCAGAAACTCTATGAGGCTGGAAAAATTACCTACATGAGAACCGATTCTGTTAACTTATCCGAAACGGCTCTAAATGCAGCAAAAGACCAAATAAATAGTCAGTTTGGCGAGCGTTATCACAAACAACGTCAGTATACAACTAAAAGCAAGGGCGCTCAAGAGGCTCACGAAGCAATCCGTCCTACCTATATGGAAAACTCATCCACAGGTGGAGATGCTCAAGAAAAACGCCTTTATGAGCTTATTTGGAAAAGAACTCTTGCCTCTCAAATGGCTGATGCTGAACTCGAAAGAACAGTAGTTAAGGTTTCAATATCAACTCAAAAAGAACAATTAGAAGCACAAGGAGAAATCATTGTTTTTGATGGATTTTTAAAAGTTTACATAGAATCCACAGATGAACTTGCCGAAGAAGAAGATAGCTCTGGATTGCTTCCTCCTGTTGAAGCTGGATTAAATCTGGCTCTTAACGATATGACGGTTACGGAAAAATTTCCGAATAGCCCTCCTCGTTATACGGAAGCTTCGTTAGTGAAAAAACTGGAAGAGCTTGGTATCGGAAGACCATCAACCTATGCCCCAACAATTTCTACAATACAAAAACGAAATTACGTTGTTAAAGAAGATCGTGAAGGAACACAAAGGAACTACACTGTTTTAACTTTGAAGGACAACTCCATTCAAAATGAAATTAGAACAGAGACGACAGGTGCAGAGAAAAATAAATTATTTCCAACAGATATTGGAACTGTTGTAAATGATTTTCTTATGGAGCATTTTGAGCAAATCATGGATTTCCATTTTACAGCAAAAGTTGAAAAGGAGTTCGATGAAATTGCCGAAGGAATGCAAGAATGGACAAAGATGATTGATCAGTTTTATCATCCTTTCCATAAAGATGTAGAACGAACATTACTTGAATCTGAAAGAGCCACAGGATCAAGATTGTTGGGAGTAGACCCCAAAACCAACAAAAACATTTATGTTAGAATTGGTCGATATGGTGCATTAGCACAAATTGGAGAAAACGATGATGAAGACAAAAAGTTCTCAAACCTCCGCGCAGGACAACGTTTAGAGTCTATTACTCTTGAGGAATCATTAGAGCTTTTTAAATTACCTAGAAACTTAGGGGAATTTGAAGGTAAGGACATGACTGTTGGAACAGGCCGATTTGGCCCATATATTCGCCACAATAGTTCTTTTTATTCATTACCGAAAACGGATGATCCGCTATTAGTAGATTCCGTTCGGGCTCAAGAAATTATTGAAAATAAACGCAAGGCAGATGCTGAAAAAGTGATTTCTCGTTTTTCGGAAACTGAGCCAGAAATTCAGGTTTTAAACGGCCGCTTTGGTCCTTATATCGCGAAGGGAAAAGAAAACTTCAAAATACCGAAAGATCGAGATCCCAAAAGCCTTTCACTAGATGATTGTTTGGCAATAATCGCAGATGAAGCAAACAAGCCTAAAAAAATTAAACGCGGGAAGAAATAATTTCTCATTGTGAATCTATTATCTCATCTTGATCTTCAACAAGTAAAGGAACTCAAAGGCAGAGATTGGCCAATAAGCAGCTTTGGTCGTCATATAGAACCATACACAACAGATTTAATGATTCGGAATGAAGCTCCATCTGTTGTATTGCTTTCAATATGTGATCCTGGAGAAGAGCTTTCAATCTTTACTATTCGAGAAAATTTATATTCCTTATTTTATTCTGGTAATCATTTTCTATTTGCTGATGCAGGCGTTTTTTTAGGAAATGATGAAGAATTCCAAGAAGCTTTGAGTCGAATTAGAGAATATGGCTCTATTCCACTTGTTCTTTCTCCTGATCAAGCGAATACTTGTCATTTATATATTTCTTATTGCAATAGAGAACAAACGGTTAATTTACTATCGATAGATGAAAGGCCTGATGTAGGTGATAATATTCTAATTCCTGGAAATTCAAATTGGCTTTCATTTATATTATCCCATTCTCCTAATTATTTATTTAATTATTCATTAATTGGATTTCAAACTTATTTATCGAATTCAGAAATGTTGCGGACTTTGCAAGATTTACATTTCGATTTACACCGTTTAGGCCAAATAAGACAAGCAATTTCTTCCACAGAGCCTCTTTTTAGAAATGCCGATTTTGTAAGTTTTGATATTAGTTCTGTTCGTGCTTCTGATAGCAATTTTAATATGAATTCGGGGCCTAATGGATTGTATGCTGAAGAAGCCTGTCAACTCATGCGATATGCTGGATTAAGCAACAAATTAAGCATGGCAGGCATTTTTGGATGGAATAGTTTTTTAGAAAAGAATAGTTCAACATCTCAATTAATTGCACAACTAATTTGGCATTTTTTAGATGGTGTAATAAATAGAAGTTCGGACGGCAGCATTGGCAATGATGACGATTATACCATTTATAAATTAACTGCCGACACAATTGGAGAAGAATTAATTTTTTATAAGAATTCCAAAAATGGAAGATGGTGGATGAATGTGCCGTTTAATGACTTTACTAAAGGTCGTTTTAAAAAACATCACATCGTTCCTTGCACCTATGAAGATTATATTCAAGCGATGAAAGGTGATATTCCGGATACTTGGTGGCAAACTTATCAGAAGCTAACTTGATTTTTTTATCTGAATAACAGCACATTAAGCTATAAATGGCTTTATTTATTAACCGTTTATTCACAAACATTGTTGCACGAGACATTTTTATTTACGTATTTTAGCCTCTTGAATCCTTCATCAAAAGAAATAACGCAACAGTAGATGAAAATACGCTTAACGATCGCCAGCATTTTTTCCTTGGTTTTATCAGTTAATGCCCAGCAAGATCCACAGTTTAGCCAAAACATGAATAATCGTATGATGGTGAATGCTGGATATGCTGGAACATCTGGAGCAATCTGCGGTACCGCTATTGGCAGAAGTCAGTGGTTAGGTTTTGAAGGCGCGCCTAAAACATTTGTTCTTTCAGTTGATATGCCAGTTGAAGCTCTTAAAGGAGGTCTCGGTCTAACCTTGGTTCAAGATGCAATCGGCGTTGAAAATAATGTTTACGCGAAACTTGCTTATTCATATCACTTAAAGCTTAAATCAGGAACACTTGGTCTTGGCGTTGACATAGGCATGATGAATAAGTCTTTAGGAAAAGGTTTAAATCCTCTTCAGGCGAACGACCCATCCATTCCTACTTCTCAAGTTTCTGCAACCGTTTTTGATGCTGGTCTTGGTTTGTATTATACTAGCAAAACATTTTATGGTGGAATATCATCTTCTCACCTTCCTCAATCTACATTCGATTTAGGTACTTCTAAGTATCAAGCTCGCCGTCACTACTACATTACTGCAGGATATCATTACCAACTAAATCCGGATATTGAATTGCGACCATCCATTTTTATTAAAAATGCGGCAACAACACAATTCGATATCAACTGTAACGTTCATTATAAAAACAAGATCTGGGGAGGACTTTCCTACCGATTACAAGATGCTGTTATTGTCATGGTTGGTGCTGATGTATATAAAGGTGTAAAATTAGGTCTTGCTTATGACATCAACACGTCTAAGCTAAATCCTTACAATAATGGCACTCTAGAGTTCATGCTCAATTACTGCTTCAAAGTAAAAACAGATAAGCCTCGCCAAATTTACCGCAACGTAAGATATCTGTAAAAATTGGCTGTAACCACTACGTCTAGACTTCGTTTACATCAAGAATTAAACAGGCTTAATACGGTTTTCAAAAGAGTGTACGTTTCAACTTCACGAATCCTTCAAGTTATGACCAATCCCCTGAAAAGAGGTGTCATCTTTCCGCTTACGCTAATCAACCTGGCGTTATTACTCATCCTGTCGGGATGTGGAAACGATGGCAATGGCTATCTGACCGGAGTACAGGGCCGAAAGAACTGGTTCCAAGAAGATCCTTATGGTATGGTATACATACCGATGGGATCCTTTAATATGGGACCAAGCGATCAAGATGTTGCTTTTGGAGTTACTTCTCAAAGCAAAACTGTTTCGCTACCGGCCTATTACATGGATCAGACAGAAATTACCAATAACGAATACCGTCAATTTGTTAATTGGGTAAGAGATTCTATTGCTCGCCGTATTATTGGTGAGGAAAATGAAGACTTCCTTGTAACTACAGATGAAAACGGTGTTGATTATCCGAATCCTATCTTGAATTGGGATGAGAAATTCGATTACGATGAAGACGATTACAGAGAAGCATTAGAACCAATGTTTCTTCCTGAAAACGAACGTTTTTATGGTCGTAAAGAATTTGATACACGTAAGTTTTTATACGAATACTGGTGGATTGACTATCAAGCGGCCGCTCGTAGAGGAAACAGAGCCCAAGGCTTAAAAGATCGTTCAGTGTTTATTAAACGTGAAACAATTCCAATTTATCCAGATACACTGGCTTGGATTCATGATTTCACATACTCTTACAATGAGCCATTAACCAATATGTATTTTTGGCATCCTGGTTATGACGACTATCCTGTTGTTGGAGTAAATTGGAAACAAGCACGTGCATTTTGTGTTTGGAGAACAAATCTTCGTAATGGATACTTATTTACTGGCGGAGAATCATATGAACAAAACTATCGCCTTCCTACAGAATCTGAATGGGAATATGCAGCAAGAGGTGGACTAGATTTAAGTCCTTATCCTTGGGGCGGCCCTTATATTCGTAATAGTGTTGGGTGTTTCTTAGCCAACTTCAAACCTCTTCGAGGCAATTATATTGATGATGGTGGATTAACAACACTTCGTGCAGATTCATACAATCCGAATGCATATGGATTGTACTGTATGTCAGGAAACGTAGCTGAGTGGACTTCAAATGCTTACGATGAATCAGCTTACAATTTTTCACACGATAATAGCCCAGACTACACGTATGAAGCTAAAAACGATGATCCAATTGCATTGAAAAGAAAAGTTATTCGTGGTGGTTCATGGAAAGATGTTTCCTACTTTTTACAAACAGGAACTCGTACCTATGAATATCAGGATACCTCAAAATGCTATATCGGATTCCGTTGCGTTGTATCATATATTGGTCGTGATAAAAACGACGTAGCAGAATAATTTCTTCAATGAACTTTTGCTTTTTAAGCCTTATAAATCAATCAAATCACACACACTTAACAACAAAAACAAATGGCTAACTTTCTTGCATCAAAAAAAGGGAAACGAGTTATGGGGATGGTCTATGGGATCGGAGCCGCAATCGTTATCGTTGGAGCCCTTTTTAAAATTCTTCACTGGCCTGGCGCAAATGAAATGCTCATGGTAGGTCTGTTGACTGAAGCTGCAATCTTTTTCATTTCGGCTTTTGAAAAACCACATGAGGAACCAGATTGGTCTCTCGTTTATCCAGAATTAGCTGGTATGCATGATGATGAACATGGTTCTCATGGTAACAAAGCTGTAACAGCTGGCAAAGATGCCGTATCTCAGCAGCTTGATAAAATGCTTGAAGAAGCTAAGGTTGGACCTGAACTTATTGAAAGTCTTGGAAATAGCTTGAAAGCCCTTGGAGATAACACTGCTAAACTTGCGGATATCACCGATGCTTCCGTAGCTACAAACGACTATGTTTCCAATATTAAGAAAGCATCACAAAGTGTTGAAGGTCTTTCAGAATCTTATATTAAAGCATCAGAGTCTCTTACTGGCTTGTCAATGACAAATGAAGACGGTGCTACATATGGTGATCAACTTCAAAAGGTTTCTAAAAACCTGTCTGAGCTGAATTCAGTTTATGAGTTACAATTAAGAGGCGCAGAACAACATACACAGGCAACTTCACGTTTCTATGAAGGAATCGAAGCCTTGATGAGTAATCTTCAAGATTCCGTTTCTGATACTAAGAAATACAAAGAAGAAATGTCACAGTTAACAAGCAACCTGACTTCCCTCAATACAGTCTATGGTAACATGTTGACTGCAATGAACATCAACAATCGTTAATTCTTAGGAATTTCTCACACCATAATCCTAAAGCGAAGAAAAAATGAGTGGAGGTAAGGAAACCCCAAGGCAGAAAATGATCGGGATGATGTACTTGGTATTGACAGCGCTACTTGCGTTGAACGTATCTAAGGAAATTCTTGAGGCATTTGTTGTAATGAACGAAGGTTTGGTGAAAACCAATACCAATTTTGAAGCGAATAATTCACTTTTATATGGTGCACTTAAAGACCAACTTGGTTTAGATGCAGTTCGTGCAAAAGTGCCTTATGAAAACTCGTTAAAAGTTAAAAAATGGTCTGATGAACTTCATAAAGCAATTCATGAAATTCAAGCTGAATTAATTGCTGCCGAAGACCAAGTTCCAAAAGAGGCTGCTGATACTTTAGCAGAAAACCTAGGTAAGGTTCAGAATAAAGACAAGTACGACAACTGTACTCGTATTATGTGCGGAGAATCTGTTGATGGCTCTGGAGGAAAAGCCAGAGAGTTAAAAGACAAGATTATTGCATACAAGAAGAATCTACTTAGTGTATTAAATCCAGAAATTGCTAAAAAAACTCAATTAGGACTTGATACGAATGATCCTCCAAGAGAAGGAACCGAAGTCGATACTTGGGAAACTAATAAGTTTTATCACCTTCCACTGGCTGCTCAAATTTCTGTTTTGACACAAATGCAAACTGAAGTTCGAAATGCAGAAGGTACCGTTCTAAATGAACTGTTCAAGTCTATTGGTGCGAAAACAATTAAAGTTGACAAATTAGCTGCTCAGATGATTCCGTCTTCAAGCGTTGTTACTTTGGGTGATGAGTTTTCTGCAAAAATCTTTGTTGCTGCTTTTAATTCATCTATGACACCTGATGTAACTGTTAACGGAAGGGCAATAACAGAAACAGATGAAACAGGTTCAGTTGTTTATAAAAGTCGACCTTCATCAGAAGGTCCTCAAAAAATAAAAGCATCGGTTAAATTTATTAATGCCGAAGGAAAAGAAGAGGTTTCTGATGTAGAATATGAGTACATGGCTATTAAACCTGCCGCTGTTGTTTCCCCAACAAAAATGAATGTGTTTTATATTGGGGTTGATAATCCAGTATCTGTATCTGTACCAGGCTCTGATCCTACTAAAGTTAATGCAAATATTGTTGGTGCTCCAGGAACCATGACTAAAGTGAAAGCAGGCGAATACATTGTGAAGGTTTCAAGTGGAACTAAATGTACTATTCCTGTTACTGTATCGGGTGCTAATAATAAATCCTCTTCAATGGGGGCTCCGGAATTTCGCGTTAAACGTATTCCAGATCCAACACCAATGCTTTTAGGTAAGAAAAGTGGAGAAGCCCTTTCAATTGGAGAATTAAAAACGGCTGGATACTTATCTGCTGTTTTGGAAGGATTCGATTTCCAAGCAAACTTTACAATTCAATCATTTGAGTTTGGGGCTAACATTGGAGGTTTTTACAAAACAGCTCAGGTAACTGGTAATCGTTTTGATGCTTCTGTTAACGCACTATTAAATCAAGTAAAACCAGGAGGTAAAATCTTCTTCTCTGATGTTCGTGCAAAAGGTCCTGATGGAACTATCAGAACGCTAACGGCTCAGTTCAAGGTTAAATAATCCCATTTAAAAACCACATCTGTTATGAAACGTATTGGATTTTTTGTGGTAATCATGTTTGCTCTGATAGGTAATTCTATCAATGCACAATCTGTATTAGGTGATGAAAAGGCCTACGATGGAGTGTATAAACGCGAACATATTGCTAACCGCAAGCCGATTCCGTATACTCCAATTCGGGAAGCGGATGTCATGTGGAAACGTCGTATTTGGAGAATCATTGATCTTCGTGAAAAAATGAATCTTCCACTTTACTACCCTATTTCTAACGATGTTAATGGCTTAAGAAGTTTAACAAACGTATTGTATAAAGCTGTTACAGAAGAAGTTTCTCTTCGTGTATATAGTGCTGCAACAGATGATTTCTCTGTAGAAATTACTCCGGGTGATGTTAAAAAACTAACGGAAAAGAGTTACGAAAAAATGATTCCAAGTTCAATGGATCCAACCATTGATTCACTTGTTGTTATCTCAGAATCTTTTTCCCCTAGCCGTGTTAAAAAACTTCTAGTTAAAGAAGAGTGGTTCTTTGATCGTCAACGTTCGGTTTTGGATGTTCGTATTCTTGGAATTTCTCCTTTGTATGAACAAGAAGATAAAGAAAAAGGAGATCAGCCTTTGTTTTGGGTGTATTTCCCTGAAGCTCGTACAATGTTGGCTAAATACGATGTGTTTAATCGTTCCAACCCAACGGAAAGACGTTCTTTTGATGATATCTTCTGGAAACGCCAGTTTAGTAGCTACATCATAAAAGAAGAGAACGTTTATGATCGTGCTATCAATGAGTACAAAAAGGGGATGGACGCACTTCTTGAATCTAATAGAATTAAAGAAGACATTATCATTTGGGAACACGATCTCTGGGAATTTTAAAGATAATTTTCAATTTGTTTAACCTCCACGCTTACATGAAAAAGGCTTTCCAGATCGGAAAGCCTTTTTCATTTTAACCCAATTTCTTTAATCAAACAAACTCCTCCCCTTTCTCCACTTTTACATTCGTAACCATCTGCCGGATTTCTTGTTCATCTTCCTTTTTACAAATCAATAAAATACCATCCGACTCAACAACAATAAAATCTTCAAGTCCTTGTATTACAACTAGTTTTTCTTTCGGAACACTAATTACACAATTCTTTGTTTCATAGGTCATTACGTGCTTCCCAATTATTGCATTCCCGTTTTTGTCTTTAATTGAATTCTCATACATAGATCCCCAAGTTCCCAAGTCGGACCATCCAAATTCAGAAGGAATTACAAAAACATTGGGAGCCTTTTCCATTATTCCATAATCAACAGAAATATTGGTGCACTGCCCATAAGCTCTTTCAATGAAATGGGCTTCTTCGTCCGTAAAATAGATGCTTCTGCCCTCTTTAAATACATTATCGATTTCAGGAAGGTATATTTGGTAAGACTTAATTAAAGAGGATGCTGAAGCAATAAAAATTCCTGAATTCCAAAGAAAATCACCACTTGCAAGAAATGATTTTGCCAATTCCAAATTGGGCTTTTCCGTAAACGTTTTTACTCTTTTTATATCAAGCCCTTCATCCGAATTAGATTCGTTCACAAATTGAATATATCCATATCCGGTATCGGTTCGACTCGGGCGAATTCCTAGTGTAATTAATGCATCTTCTTTTAGTGTAAATTCAAATGCTTTTCGAACCTGATCCAAAAAAACGGATTCCTTCAAAATTAAGTGGTCCGAAGGGGCAATAACAACTTGAGCATCAGGGTCATTAACCGTTATTTTATGAATAGCATAAGCAATACACGGTGCTGTGTTTCTTCGAGAAGGCTCTAATAATATTTGGTGATCAGAAAGTCCTTCAACTTGAGCTTTTACTAGTCCTACATAGCTTTTATTGGTAACAATATATATGTTTTGCCGAGGAATTAATTGCTCAAACCGATCAACCGTTTGTTGTAACAAACTTTTTCCTGTCCCTAATATATCTAGAAATTGTTTTGGGTTTTGTTGTCGACTCATTGGCCAAAATCGACTTCCAATCCCGCCTGCCATTATGATGCAATACAAATGTGAATTTTCAATCATACTTAAATCTCCTTTAGTTTTAATATACTGGCTCTTAATGCTTGAATTACTTCTGGGATTTCTTCAGAAGAAGACGTTCCAACAGAAAGTCTATACCAAGGAGAATTCTGAGGAGATCCAAATGCATAAAAAGGAACCAATGCAACGCCAGCTTCATCCAAAATATATTTTGTTGTATCTGCCGTTGATTCTAAACGCTTTCCTTGTGGTGTTATCTTCCCGCTTAAATAAATTAAAACAGTAAGATAAATGGCTGCCTGAGGAGCAACTGCATCAACAGGAAAACCTTCCCTTTTTAAGGCATTAAATCCATCATAAAAAGCAAGTAATCGACGATACAGACGTTCTTTCAAATGAATCAAATAGGAATCAACTTTTGAACTGTTTTTTAAATATTCTGCCGTTGCAACTTGCTCCGCTTTTGGAGCCCAAGCACCAATATGGCCGAGAATGCTTTTCATTCGATCAATTATAAATGAAGGACCAAATGCCCATCCAACGCGAACGCCAGTTGCAGCAAATGACTTTGATATACCATCGATGAATACTGTATAAGGTCGCAATTCAGGTAGCAAAGAAATTGGATCAACATGTTCGGTGTTTCCAAATGTTAATGCCCAATAAATTTGATCATAAATCAAATACAGGGGTTTAGAACCTACAGGTCTTCTCTGATTTTCTTCAAGAACCAGTTTGCAAATATCCATTAATCCTTCTTTGGTAAATGTTGTACCAGTGGGATTTAAGGGGGAACAAAGAGCAAGTAGACATGCGTCACTTAGGTGATCTTTAAGCTCTTCGGCTGTTGGCATAAAATTGTTTTCAGGCCGAGTTTGGATCATTACAGCATTTGCCCCACTTAGGTGAGAATAATGATTATTATTCCATGAAGGAACTGGAAATACAACCTTGTCGCCTGGATCTACTATCGTTTGATAGGCCGCATAAATTAAAGGGCGAGCACCACTTGCAACTAAATATTCATTCGGGCTATAGTTCAATCCTTGCTTTAAGTGAATAAATGCAGAAATTGAATCTCTAAGTGATGAAATCCCATTGGCGGCTGGATAATTTGTGTGATTTTCTTGGTATGCCTGAATGATTAAATCTCTAAGCAATTCGGGTATTGGAAAAATTGCAGGATCGAAATCTCCTATAGTGAAATTAAATAGTGTATTCCCTTGCTTTATTTTTTCATTTATTTCACCTGCTAGTTTGATAATCTCAGACCCATGAAGAGTTGCAGCCATTTTAGAAATTGGAAGATCCAATTCTTCAACTATTTTTTCTTGATCCATTTCCTTTGCGCTTCTAAGAATGGGCAAGTTACAAATTCTTTCAGCCTACATCGGATATCAGTTCAACTTCAGCCAATGGATTAATTAAATAATGCTTATTTGAACCAATCTCTTCACATCGAAAGTATTTTCTTCTTTGCTCCCCTTTTCTAAAAATACGACCTGTTTTGAGTTTGAATAATGCACTCATGGGTAAATCCTCAACAGTTAATGAAAAATTGCTGTCGAATTGCTTTAAAGACCTCATTAAATCCTCGTCAACACAACTACTTGCAGCCGGATTATTAATATACGTTTTAACATTCTTCAATACATCAGAAGGAAAAATTGAGTCCTGAAGAAATGGTATCATTAATCTTTTGAATTCGTTTTTCCATTCTATTCCGTGTGGCCGAACGCGATTATGATGGGTATTCCAAGTGGTGAAATGAGCAATTTCATGTATCAAGGTTATTAAAAAGGCATACTGATTTAAATTATAATTAATTGTTATAGTGTGTCCTCGATGTGTTCCGTGTGTAGGTCTAAAATCACCCAGTTTTGTTGCTCTTTCTTTAGTAATCTTTAAATGGATGCCATATTCAATTATCCATTCAACAATTAATTCAACGGCATTTTCAGGTATATATTTAATTAATACTTGAGTGTATTTCGCTTTCATTCGTTTAACAAAGATGGAAAATCTTAAGATGTAAAAACCGTTTGAATAGTTAACATTTTCAATTGTTCTATTAGCATTTATTGTTAAACCATTACTGCTTAATAGAATAATTACATTTCACTATAATATTAGTCGGTAGTAAAATTTAAAGTAATTCTCTCGAAAAACAATTAACTACATCCTTGCTTTTTTGTAACATTGGAATCCAACTCAATCCTATGCGCTTTTATCTTAATTCTGGTTTTTTTGCCATCATAATTCTCCTCTTCTTCCTTCCTTTTATCGAAATTAAATGCAACGAATCAACCCTTGCTTCTATGAGCGGATTTGATTTAGCTACTGCGGGAGATATTTCAATGGAGGATCCTAGTATGGCTGAATATGTTAAGCAGAACAAAGAGTTTCAACAAATGAGTAATGAGAAGAAACGTCCTGATCCATTTACTATCAGCGTTTTGGTACTCTGTGTAGCAGGAGTCTTAATAAACGTGTTTTTGAAAAAATTTAAAGAGAGGCTTAGTATTGCTTTTTGCGCATTTAACATTGCTGTTTTGCTGCTTTTTAGGTATATTTTTCTCGATAAGTGGGATGAAAAAATGCCCGATTCATCTGAGCTTGGTGGGTTTATTAAAATTAGCGCCGAGTTTGTTTCTGGATTTTGGATGGTTATTATTTCCTCATTTATTCTCCTTTTTTTAAATGGCTATTATTTATGGAGTAATAAAAAGGATCGCTATTCAACGGTATATGACCCTACAATTCCAGAGCCGGATACGCTTAATGAAGTTTAAAAATTATCGATACGTTCCATAAGAAATAAAATGTGAATTATAATAGGGTTCCTTAAGTCCGTTTATGACAACTCCTTTTTTAGTGCTTGCATGGATAAAATAATCCTCTGTTATATGCATTCCAACATGAGAAACTTTGTTCCCTTCGATCGTGAAAAAAAGTAAATCTCCTTCAAGTAAATTATTTTTCTCAATTTTTCTTGCTTTCTGCGACATCGCTAATGATGTTCTCTCTAGCTGTATTTTGAAAACCTTCAAATAAATACTCGAAACAAAACCAGAACAATCTGTTCCCGAAATGGAACTTCCTCCATATTTATATGGTGTGCCAATCCATTCAGATATGGCTTTAATAAACTCTATATTAACAGTATTAGGTAGATGAATACCTAATTTATGCTCATAAAATGAAAGGTCGGATTTGTTATTTGATCTAGTGGTATGATTCGGACGATTCGTTCTACACGAACTAATGAATCCAATAAATAGTATAAAAAAGATTGCTCTTATTTGAAAATTCTGTTGCATTTCAAAAAACATACGGGTTTTTCTGAATCAAATTTTCGAAATCAACAGGTTCAAATTCGGGAAATACCTTAATTCCATCGTAATTCTTTTCAACCCCTTGATCAAAATATATTGTTATTAATGGCATTCCATCTTCAAAATAGCGCGTCCAGCTACCCTGTCTTTTTCCATTTTCGTATTTCCCTTCCCATTTAATTTGGCCGTTCGTATACCAACTCTGATGGCGACCTTCTGGAATTCCGTCACTAAATTTTCCCGAAAATGATTTAGCCCCATTTTCATAATAATGGGTCCATGTACCATTCATTTTACCTGCTGTATAATTTCCGTATATCAATTGGTTGCCATCTTTATAATACCATTTTCCCTCTCTTTCTCCATCAATAAATTCTCCTTTAGAAAGGGTATCTCCATTTTCAAAAAACTCGGTTGAAAACCCATCTTCTTTCCCAGATAGATAATTTTCTTCCCTTAATAATTTACCGCTTTCATAATACCATCGCCATGTTCCATTAGGCTTCCCTTTCACATAATTCCCCGATTGTTCTATTTTCCCGTCACTGAAAAAATAATTCCATAGCCCTGTTTTTTGATCGTCAATATAATTCCCCTTCGCTTTAAGCTCTCCACTCAAATAAAATTCCTCCCAAGGCCCTTGTTTCAGATTGTTCTGATCGACCTTTCCTCGTGCGCTTAAAAACCCATTTTCATACAATTCTGCATCGTTATTCATCCCTAACGAATCGAACGTTAAATGCATCCCAACCGGAAGATTATTTGAATAGGATCCCATCGAACTTACTTTTCCTCCAGGAAAATATTTTTTCCTAACTTCTACACGAGTCAGTTCAATCGCATCTTTTTGTAAAACATCGTGTATGTATTTCTCAATTAGTATTAAATTACCTCTGCTATCATACTCCTTGAGATAGCCTTGCTTTAAGCCATCTTCATATTGTGTTTCTCGTTTGCTCGAATAATCTGAATATAATTCAACCCACAAGCCCGTCTTTTGATTGGCTTTATTAAAGCGGTTTATGCGCAGCTGTTTATATAGTACACCTTGTTTATAATCGTACAAAGTGATTGGAATTCCTTCTTCTGAAAACTCAACAGCCCTTCCCTCTTCCTTTCCATCTTTAAAAAACACACGCACTTTCTCTTTTCCCGAATCGTAATATTGAATCGACCATCCTTGTTTAATATCATCTTTAAATTCCTCTTGATAAAGCAATTGCTCCTTTTCTCCAAACTGCTTTCTTAATCCTGACTTTTTCCCTTCAATAAAAGAGATGCTCGTTTTTAATTTTGACTTTGCGCCATAAAATTTCCATATACTATCTGATAATCCTTCTTTTAAGTTTCCTTGTGATTTTAATGTTCCATCTTCAAAATAGTTTATCCACAACCCATTTGGTTTGTTTTTAACCATCCAGCCTTCGCTTGAAATTGCCCCATTTGAATAATAATAAACAACTTTTTCCCTCGCCAAATTTACTTGGGAAAAAACTGTATTTGAAAAACACAATCCCAAGAAAATTAAATGAATGAAAAGACTTTTCATACTTAATAGCCGAAAATTTCTTTCAAAGAAAGTTCTTTTACTTTCCCATATTTAGCTAATTTCTTTTTGGGAATACGAGCGGAGGAGCCAACAATAAATAGATTGAATGGCTTTCCTGAAAAATGAGTTAAATGAAAAGCATTGACATCATTTATATTCATGCTCGGAACTTTTAAATAAATGTCTTTTCTAATATCATGTTCTATTCCTAATCGGTTTGCTGACAGAAAATTGAACATGATTGATTCTTTTTGAATTCTATCCGATTCGATTTGACTTACTAATGCCGATTTTGATCCATTGAACAATATCTCAGATTGGGGCATCGTCTTTAATAAATCGTCCATTGCATAAATTGCTGAATCTAATTTATCGGCTTGAGTTCCAATATATGCACCTGCCATATTAGGTTGAGTTTTAGAATTTGGTCTTGAAAAATACGCATAGCTTGAATATGCAAGCGCCTTCGATTCTCTGATTGTTTGAAAAACAACAGATGACATTCCGCCCCCAAAATATTCGTTAAACAATGAAATAGATGGCTGTTCAGTGATAGAATAAGCACCTTCATTTCTTAACCATCCTATTTCAGCCTGAACCATATCATAGTGAGTAAAAAATACTTTTCGTTCCTTATTCTCCAAGGAGTTAAAAACATGAGCAGGAGGAATTTGCTTAAAATTTTCCGGTGCTTTATGATAGGTTTTTAGATAATTAATTAGGTCTTTATTTTCTAATGGCCCATAATACAGAACATGATGAGGATAAGATGTTAAACCATGAAGTATCTCAGTTAGTTCAGATGCTTTTAAGCGATTAAGTTTTTTAGTACTCAATAACCATGTTTGAGGATTTAATTTACCATACCGTGCATAATTACTAAGCGCAGAACGAATAGCATATTTATTTTGTTTAGCATCGATTCGTTCTTGTAATTCATTCGAAATCATCGATTCTAAAGCTTTTTGATCAGCTTGAGCAGTTGAAAGTAAATGTTCTAATGTGGATAAAGCCCGTTCAAATTTTTCCTGAGGTCCAGTCAAACTAACATAAATCTGTTCATTGCTTGCAAATACGTTGAAATTACATCCAAGCGAGAAAAATTCCTTAGAAACTTCTTCGGCGTTTAATTTTGAAGTACCTAAAAATTCTAATAAATGAATCGCTTCAGGGATTTTTAAATCACTAAATCGTCCAAATTCAAATACATAATAAATTGAAAATAACGTGTTTTCTGTATTTCTAACGGATAATAATTTAACTCCTGAATTTATATCAACTGAACTGAAATCTTTTTGATAATCCAGAAATACCGGCTTAATTGGTTTAGCTTCATTATCGAAAATATCCTTTGCGAAATGAGACATTGAATTTCTATTGACTTCAACAGGAGTAATTTCAGGCTTTTCAATCTTCGTAATATTTGTATCTATTCCTTCTCTTTTATAAACAACAGAATAATTTCTGTTTAACCACTTCTTAGAAAAAAATTGTATTTCTTCCTTTTTAACTTTACTCATATTACTTGATTCAGCAACAACATCAACCCATTTTCTATTTTGAAGAAAAGCATTAAGCATTTTATACGCTCGGGAAGAATTATTTTCATTTGATTTCATCTCATCAACTTCTTTGTTTAAGACAATTGCAGCTAATGATTTCTGATCAAATTTTCCTTGATGAAGAGAATCTAGTTGTCCAAGCATAAGTGCTTTTACATCTTCCAATGATTGTCCTGTTTTAGGCCTACCCTCCATGAATAAAACACTATAATCTTTCAAATTATAAATACCAGCAGAAGCACTTAATACTTTCTGTTTTTTTACCAAGTTCAAATCAAATAATCCAGCCGAAGAATTACTTAATAACATATCAACAACTCTCATCATTGAAGCTTCATTACTATTCGCTCCTGGTAAACGAAATCCAATAACAACCGATGGACTCTCTGGCCCTAAAATATTTATTTCCTCTATTTTTTTATCTTCACTTTCCGGTTTAAAATCAAAGCCTGGAACTGCTTTACTTGGAAATTTACCAAAACTTGATTCTATTAAAGCCAGTGTTTCTTCTGGATCAAAATTTCCAGCAATGCTTATAACCATGTTATTAGGAACATACCAAGAATTATAATATTCTCTAATTTTTTTTAATGATGGGTTTTTTAAATGCTCTATAGTACCAATGGTTGTTTGTGTACCATAAGTGTGAGTTTTAAATAATGAAGCAAACAATGCCTCAAAAACCTTATCACCATCAGAATCTAAGGATATATTTTTTTCTTCATATACCGCTTCTAATTCAGTGTGAAATAAACGTAAAATTGGATTTCTAAATCGTTCCGATTCTATACTAATCCAATCCGCAATACGATTACTCGGAATATCATTGATATAAACTGTTTCGTCAAAAGATGTATAAGCATTTGTTCCTTTAGCACCTATATGTTGGAGCATTTTATCATACTCATTAGCAATTGCATATTTTGCAGCTAACCCAGAAGTAGCATCTATATTTCTATAAATATCTTTTCTCTTTTTACTATCTTTTGTTTTACTGTATTCAACATACAATGAATCTATTTGATCCAAGTAAATCTTCTCTTTTGAATAATCAAGAGATCCAAATTTGTCGGTTCCTTTAAAAAGCATATGCTCTAAATAATGAGCTAATCCTGTTGCGTCTTTTGGATCGTTTTTACTTCCTGCCTTAACAGCTATACAAGTATAAACTCGAGGAGCTGTTTTATTCATCGACATTAGAACAGTTAATCCATTTTTTAAAACATATGTTCGCGCTTTAATTGGATCGCCCGTTACATATGAATATTTATATCCATGAGCTGAATCAATTTCCGTTTTAAACGATTGACCAATAATTGGAATTGAAAAAGAAATAAATAGAAAAGCAGTAAAAATTGAACGCATTATTTTGTTTTTGAAAGGATAATTAAAGACCTAGACTGGCTGATAAATCAAGCATTCTCCTTATTGATTGTTCAGCAGGAACGCGAATTTTTTCATCCATTACTATTTCTGGAGTTTCATTTTTCATACACAAATACACTTTTTCTAGTGTATTTAATTTCATATGAGGACAATCATTACAAGCACATTCATTATTTGGAGGTGCAGGAATAAAGGTTTTATGTGGAGATTGTTTTGACATTTGATGTAAAATTCCACTTTCGGTAGCAACAATAAAAGTGTTTGCACTATTCTGCTCAGTATATTTTAATAAAGCAGTAGTAGATCCAATAAAATTTGCCATTTCTAAAATTGGAACTTCACATTCGGGATGAGCAATAATAAGAGCGTCGGGATAACGGAGTTTGAGTTTAACAATTTTTTCCCGAGAAAATAGTTCGTGAACCATACATGCTCCATCCCAAAGTAACATATCTCTCCCTGTTTTTTCCATTACCCATCTTCCTAAATTTTTATCCGGAGCAAAAATAATTTTCTGCTCTTTCGGTAAACTATTAACAATTTGAACAGCATTGGAAGAGGTACAAACAATATCGGTTAAAGCTTTAATTTCTGCAGTACAATTAATGTATGAAATAACAATATGATCTGGATTTGCTTTTATAAATGCAGAAAAGCGATCGGTAGGACAACTATCAGCTAAAGAACATCCAGCTTTAATATCTGGTAAAACTACCTTTTTTTGAGGACAAAGTATTTTAGCTGTTTCTGCCATAAAATGGACACCTGCAAAAACGATCATAGATGCATCTGTTTTTGCTGCTTGTTGAGAAAGCCCTAAACTATCTCCAATATAATCGGCAATATCCTGAATATCAGAATCCTGATAGTAATGAGCTAAAACAATTGCATTTTTCTCTTTTTTAAATCGTTCGATTTCTTCAAAAAGATTTAAGTGTGGATCAATTACATTCATAAAAACGCCGATTTCAGAATTATTCCATTTTCAGATATACATACTATTATATTCTTTTTAAAAGTCTTAAAGAAAACTAACAATAATAGATAGCCTGTTAATACTGTTGGAACTTTTTCAAGAGAACATTTGGTATTGATGTTTTAAAAAGTTTGTTGACACAAAATTAACATGTTATTCTGGGTAAAGACAGATGAATTACAGATAAATAGCTGCTTTTTAACAATTGGTGTATATGTTATTCACAGGATATTTTTATCACTTCTCTATTTCCCCGTTCTGTTAGCTTTATGTTATCAGAATGATAAGTGAAAAGCATCTTTTTCTATTGACTTATATACTCTGATATTATAAGGCAACAAATTTCTATGAATGTCAATGGAGTATTGTTAGTACTTATTCTCTATTCATTAACAACAATTAACAGAAATCCTGTTAACTCTTTTCGTAGATATGATCTGATAATCAAGTACAAATCTTTTATACTTTTTTTGGAATGTTCATTTCTCTTCATTAAGAGCGCTAACTTTGTAAAAAAAAAGAAATGGATATTGCTTTAGGTTCAGATCATGCTGGCTACGAAATGAAATTACTTGTTAGAGCTAAACTCTTGGATTTAGGACATACAGTTGCCGATTATGGAACTCATTCACCTGAAAGTATGGATTATCCAGATGTTGCTCATCCAGTTGCAATAAGTGTTGAACAAGGAGAATGTGAATTTGGTATTCTTTTATGCGGAAGTGCTAATGGTGTTGCAATGACTGCTAATAAACATAAAGGAATTCGTGCAGCAATTTGTTGGAACGAAGAAATTGCCATTTTAGCTAGGCAACATAATAATGCAAATATTTTATGTTTACCAGCAAGATATATTACAGTTGACGAAACAATAAAGATAGTGAACTCGTTTTTAATCATTCAATTTGAAGGAGGACGGCATGAAAAACGGGTTGAAAAAATAGCTTGTTAAGTTTTAGCTGTTTTTAACATACTGGCTATATCAAACTCGTATTAATTTCGTTTATAGATTTAGTGTACCCGATGAATTCAACAGCCTATTCCCTTCTCATTCATAAACTGGATGAGTTTATTAAAAAATACTATTTCAATTTATTAATTCGAGGAATCATTTATTCGTTCGGGGCTCTACTCCTATTCTTTCTTTTGACCACAATTATTGAATATGTTGGTCATCTTGGAACTATTGGACGAGCTTTTTTATTTTATGGTTACTTATCTGTCGCGCTATTTTTATTGATTCGCTTTATTTTTATTCCGCTTTTCCATTTAATTAAGATTGGTAAAATAATATCCTATGAACAAGCTGCAGAAATTATAGGGCATCATTTTTCAGATATAAACGATAAACTAATCAATACTTTACAACTACACCGAATTTTAGAAATAGATGAGCATTCCTCTTCACTAGTATCTGCCAGTATTGATCAACGAATTCATGAATTAAAACCAATTCCTTTTACAGCAGCTATTGATTTATCGAAAAACAAAAAGTATGCTCGGTTTGCTGCTATTCCTCTAAGTATTTTCTTAGGAATTTGGATAATTTATCCATCTTTTTTCACTGAAAGTTCTAATAGAATTGTAAATTATTCAACACCATTCGAACCCGTTGCTCCCTTCATATTTTCAATTGAAAACAAATCCTTAGAAACTCCTACTCAACAAGATTTTGTGCTTAAGGTTAAAACAAGTGGAGATGAATTACCGGATGAATTATACTTAACTCAAGGCGATTTGAAGCTGCGTTTGGTTAAAGAAGATAAACTGCATTTTTCTTATACATTTAAAAATGTTCAACATTCATTGCCATTTCGATTATATGCCGATGGTTTTTATTCTAAGGAATACGAATTAAAAGCATTACCAAATCCCACTTTATCAAATTTTAAAATCAATTTAGATTATCCTACTTACACAGGTAAAAAAGATGAATTTGTTAATAATACGGGTGATTTAATACTACCAGCTGGAACAAATGTAACTTGGGAATTTAGGACACAAGAAACGGATCAGCTAATGTTACAATTTAGCGATACAGCTTATCAAGTAAAACAAGCAGAAAAGGGACTATTTACTCATTCTGTTCGATTTATGAAGGATAATCGTTATCGCATTAAAACGTCAAATTCATTTATAAAGGGAAAAGATCAAGTTGAATATTCTGTAAATGTTAAGCAGGATGAATTTCCCTCTATTCAGTCAGAAGAAAAGCAAGATTCATTAACATCTTCACGTGTTTATTTTAAAGGTGATGTTGAAGATGATTATGGTTTTTCGAAACTTCAATTTCATTATCATCAGTATAATGGAGATAAGAATATTGATTCTAAAAGCATTGATGTTCCTTTTAATAGAAACTTTATTAAAACGCTTTTCTTTTGGACTTGGGATTTTTCTTCATTAACGGTAAATCCTGGTGACGAAATAGAGTATTGGTTTGAAGTATGGGATAATGATGCAGTGAATGGTTCAAAGTCTTCAAAAACACAGAAAAAGATCTTTAAGATTCCTACGAATGAAGAAATTGAACAATTAAGAAATGAAAATAATGAGTCTATTAAATCGAATATAAAAGAGACGATTCAGGATGCTAAAAAATTAAAAAGAGATCTTGATGAATTGAATAAGAGGTTATTAGAAAAAAAGGAAATTACTTGGCAAGACAAGAAAAAGGTCCAAGATCTAATGAATCAAAAACAGAATATTGAAAAACAAATAGAGAATCTTAAAAAAGAAAATAAGGAAAATAACAGTCAGAACGAAGAGTTTAAAAAATCTGATGAGCGAATTCTAGAGAAACAGAAGGAGCTCGAGAAGATGTTTGATCAAATCTTAAGTGATGAGATGAAGGAAAAGCTGAAAGAGCTTGAAAAAATGATGGAAAACCTTGATAAGAATAAACTCAAGGATATGATTGATCAAATGAAACTCGAAAACAAAGATGTTGAGAAAGAACTTGATAGAGCATTGGAATTATTTAAACAACTTGAGTTCGATGAAAAATTGAATGCTGCAATTGAAAAGCTTGATCAATTAAAGGAGAAAGAGGAAAAATTAGCAAATAAAACGGAAGAGAAAAAAGGAAGCTCTGAGGAATTAAAGAAGGAGCAGGATCAATTGAACAAAGAATTTGAGTCTTTGAAAAAGGACATGGATGATTTGCAGCAAAAAAATGAGCAGCTTGAGAATCCAACTCAAATGGAAAATACGGATCAGATTGAACAAGACATAAATCAAGAAATGCAGAACAGTTCTGAATCTTTAGAACAAAATAAATCAGGCAAAGCATCTAAGTCACAAAAAAACGCATCACAAAAGATGCAAGAGATGAGTGATAAAATGAAAAAAATGCAGCAATCTTCAGAAGAAGAAAGTTTAGAAGAGGACTTATCTAAGCTTAGAGAAATATTAGAAAATCTATTGCAGCTTTCATTTAATCAGGAACAATTAATTAAGACCTTACAAAAAACACCACCCAATAACCCATTGTATATAAACATTACTGCTGATCAAAAGAAATTAAGAGATGATTCTAGAATGATTGAAGATTCACTATTTGCATTAAGTAAACGAGTTGCTCAAATCCAGTCATTTATAAATAGGGAAATAAGTTCTATCAATTTGAATTTAGATAAGACTATTGAATATTTAGCCGAAAGACAAAGTGGAAGTGCGACTTCTCGGCAGCAATATGTAATGACATCTATAAATAATCTTGCTTTAATGTTAAGTGAAGTAACTCAACAAATGCAAGAACAAATGGCTCAGCAAATGCAGCAAAAACCCGGTGAAGGAAGCTGTAAAAAGCCGGGAAAGAATAAAAAGCCTGGAAATGGAAAACCCTCTATGGCCACACTTAGAAAATTGCAAGAGCAATTGAATGATCAAATGAAGCAAATGAAAGAAGGCATGGGAAAACCTGGAGAAAAGCCTGGCCAAGGAAAAGAAGGAAAAAACGGAAGCGAACAACTTGCAAAAATGGCGGCTCAACAAGAGATGCTTCGAAATGAGCTTCAAAAGATGATGAATGATATGATGAAAGATGGAAATTCGGGAAATACAGGCGATTTAAAAAATCTTGCAAATAAAATGGAGCAAACAGAGTCGGACATTGTCAATAAAAATATTACATTAGAGACCATGCGAAGACAACAAGAAATCATGACTCGATTATTAGAAGCAGAAAAGGCGGAAAGAGAGAGAGAGCTTGACAATAAAAGAGAATCGAATGAAAATAAAAACGAACAAAAACGTAACATTTCTGTCTTCAATCAGTATACCCGACAAATGCAGCAGGAAGCGGAACTTCTTAAGACGCTCTCTCCTTCATTAAAACCCTTTTACCGAAACATGGTGAAAGACTATTTTAACACAATTAATTAGCCTGAGCATGACTATAACTGAGACTCGATCTGTAATTTTACCTTCATTGAAAGAGAACGTAACTCTTGTAGAGAAATTCATTGATGAAATTTGCCAATTCTATAGCATTGGCGATGAAAATTATGGCAACATTCTCGTTGCTGTAACTGAAGCTGTAAGCAATGCAATATTTCATGGAAACCGGTTGAATCCAGATAAGTCTGTCCGTTTTTTTTATGAAACGAAAGAGAATAATTTGTGTTTTACTATTGAAGACGAAGGAAATGGGTATAATCCAGACACCCTTCCCGACCCTACTGACCCTGTAAATTTGGAGGTTCCTAATGGAAGAGGAGTTTTTTTAATGAAGAAACTAACGGATGATATTAAGTTTCTGAATGATGGAAGACGTGTAGAATTGTATTTTCGCATCGCGAATCAATAACTTAGGAAGCTGATACAATTTATCAATGAGGATTCTGACTTTCATTTAAAGGAAAAGAATCAAGTAAAGAAATGGATTTCAAAGGTGATCCGGGAGTATAATAAACTTCCAGGTCACCTTTCTTTTGTTTTCTGTTCAGACGAGTATCTTTTGAAAATAAATCAAGACTTTCTCCAACATGATTATTACACAGATATAATCACATTCGATTATTCTGAGGGAAATAAAATATCAGGAGATTTAATGATTAGCATCGACCGTATTCAGGACAATGCCAAACAACTCAATTTAAAGTTTGATGACGAGCTTTCTCGAGTTATGATACATGGTGTATTACATTTGCTTGGATTTGGTGACAAAACAGCTAAGGAAGAGAAGGAAATGCGCCGACTAGAGTACGCCGCATTATCACAACGTCTTGATTAATAATTATTTGCGCTTTTTTTGTTTAATTGTTTCACGTGGAACATATAATTTAATACAATGTTCAGTAAGTACGATGTAATTGTGGTTGGGGCTGGACATGCAGGATGTGAAGCTGCTGCTTCTGCAGCCAATTTAGGCAGCAAGGTTTTGTTGATCACCATGAACATGGCTACTATTGGCCAAATGTCTTGTAATCCAGCTATGGGCGGAATTGCAAAAGGACAAATTGTTCGTGAAATTGATGCGCTCGGTGGCTATAGTGGCATTGTCTCAGATCGTTCAGCCATTCAATTTAAAATGCTCAATCTTTCAAAGGGCCCTGCTATGTGGAGCCCGCGCACCCAGAATGACCGTATGCGTTTTGCTGAGGAGTGGAGATTGATGTTAGAGCAAACTCGGAACGTTGATTTTTTTCAAGACATGGTTTCGGCATTGCTAATTGAAAACGGATCTGTTGTCGGTGTTAGAACGGGTTTGGGACTAGAGTTTAAATCAAAAGCCGTTGTTCTAACAAACGGGACTTTCCTAAATGGGTTAATTCATATTGGTGATAAAAATTTTGGTGGCGGAAGAGCTGCTGAAAAGGCTGCCACCGGAATTACAGAACAACTCGTGAATTTGGGATTTAGAAGTGGAAGAATGAAAACGGGAACACCTCCTCGTGTGGATGGACGATCGTTAGATTATTCTAAAATGGAAATACAGCCGGGTGATGTTTCCCCTAAAAGATTTTCCTATACTGCTACACGACTTTTAGAAAAACAACTTCCTTGCTTTATGACTTATACGAGCAATGAAGTTCATGACATATTAAGAACTGGCTTTGATCGATCTCCTATGTTCTCTGGTCGAATTCAAGGATTAGGCCCGCGATATTGCCCCTCTATTGAAGATAAAATAGATCGCTTTTCCGACAAAGATAAACATCAACTATTTGTTGAGCCTGAAGGATGGAATACTGTTGAAGTTTATGTAAATGGTTTCTCTACATCCTTACCTGAAGAAGTTCAATTTGATGCTTTAAGAAAAGTATCTGGATTTGAAAACGTAAAAGTTTTTCGTCCAGGTTATGCTATCGAATATGATTATTTCCCGCCCGAGCAGCTGCAATTAACACTTGAAACTAAATTAATTCAGAATCTTTATTTGGCAGGTCAAATTAATGGTACAACTGGATATGAAGAAGCCGCTGGTCAAGGTTTATTAGCTGGAATAAATGCACATTTAAAAATTCAAGAGAAGGATCCATTTATTCTTAAACGATCAGAAGCATATATCGGTGTTTTGATTGATGATTTAGTAACGAAAGGAACAGAAGAGCCTTATCGAATGTTTACTTCTCGAGCTGAATATCGAATATTATTACGTCAAGATAATGCAGATGTCAGGCTCACTCCTATTTCAAATTCACTTGGCTTAGCATCTGATGAAAGACTAAAACGGGTTGAAGAGAAACAGGCGTCTGTTCAAATTCTTGATAAGTATTTGGCTAATACGGGCGTAGATCCAGATGTGTTGAATAGTTATTTAGCAACAACTGGATCTCCCGATGTAAAGCAAAAAATAAAAATTGCCTCATTGGTTTCTCGGCCACAGGTAACATTGGATGGGTTAATTAATTTTATTCCCGAATTGAAAGAATTTGTAACTAACAATAACTTAGATAATGAAGCAATTGAAGAAACTGAGATATTACTAAAGTATGACGGATATATCCATAAAGAACAAGAGGTGGCTAATAAACTTCTGAGATTAGAACACATTGAGCTTCATGATACATTTGATTATAAATCGTTAAAATCACTTTCTTCTGAAGCAAGAGAAAAACTATCTCTAATAAAACCAAGAAGTATAGGACAAGCATCTCGAATTAGTGGTATTTCTCCTTCAGATATTTCGGTATTGATGGTATACCTTGGTCGTTAAATTTTCACGTGGAACAAATGGAAGAATTAAAGAATTGCCAACTTTGTGGAGGAAGTGTTTTTGAACAGCGTTTCAATTGTATTGATTATACCGTTTCCAAGGAATATTTTTCTATTGTTGAGTGTAAGGGTTGCGGTTTTGTATTTACGAATCCTCGTCCAAATGATTCTGATTTAGGAAAATATTATAAATCCGAAACATATATTTCTCACTCTGATTCATCTAAAGGAATTGTAAATAAGCTTTACAAACTTGTTCGTAAAGTAACACTTAAGCAAAAGCTTAAACAAATTCAGCCATATTTAGAAAACAACAAACTTTTAGATATCGGATGTGGTACTGGAGCATTTCTTAATTATTGTAAACTATCTGGGGTTGATGTTTTGGGCATTGAACCAGATGAAGATGCTAGAAATTTTGGTAAAAGCCAATATTCTATAGATGTTCATCCAGAGTCTACTATGGTTGAACTAAATGCAGAATCCTTTTCTGTTATAACCATGTGGCATGTTTTAGAACATGTTGGAGATTTAAATAAAAGGGTAGATGAAATGAAGAGACTTTTAACACCCAATGGTCGAATCTTTATTGCAGTCCCCAATCATAAATCGGCTGATGCTCAGCATTATAGAGAAAATTGGGCTGCTTATGATGTCCCTAGACACCTGCATCACTTTGACAACCAGAGTATTACAAGGCTATTTGGAAATCATGGGATGCATTTAGAAAACGTTTTACCCATGAAATTTGATTCATTTTATGTGTCTCTATTGAGTGAAGAAATAAAAACGGGAAAGCGGAATCTATTAAAAGGCATGTATCAAGGTTTAATCTCTAATTTGAAGGCAGAAAAAAACACTTGGTCTAGTCAGATTTACATACTCCGCAAATAAACGGCCCATTGGCCACGTTAGGCGAGGCCGAGTGCTAGAATGGAACTTGATGCTGTAATTTTAAAAATAACGCAATAGCGCGCGACTGGCGAGGTTTAAAAACTGTCCTTACTGAAGGTTTTTTGTACTTGTTGAATGCAAAACACAAAAACAACAGAATAAGTATTGATTTTCATTTCAGAGGACTTTACTGTTTTGAAATATTGATAAGTGCTTAAATAAAAAACCCGAAGGCCAAAAATTGGCCTTCGGGTTTTTTAATGATTATCGTTGAAATTTTATTTTAAATTAAAATTTAAGATTAATTCCAACATGCCATATCAATTGTAAAATCCAAATCCACACGATCGTCTCCAGAAAGAAATACTTTCTTCATTACAACTCCTTTTAAAATATCTATTTTTTGACCGGGTGCTAAACCAAAAAACAGTTCCGGAATAAATGCTTTTTCAAAGCTTCCTCCACCTAAATCAGTCATTTCTAAATCGGGGTTATTTCCAACTTGGAAAAAGGTAGAGGGTTTAATTATAGTGCCATCAGTTAATGTTACTTCGAGATATATATAACAATTTCCTGGAGCAATATTTTGCATGGAGGTTTTTGTTTCACGTGTATTATCATATACAATTCTAAAAATATCATCTTGAATTGCAGCTGAAGGAAAACCATAAACAACCGGGCGAACTAAATTAGGAGGATTCACTTCAAATGTTAAATCAGTTGATTTACGATCAGGATCACCATAACCACCACCATCTTTTGGTTTAACTAGGAAATGGATATCTTCAGCATAAACTGTAGCGGCATCTACTTCATAAAACTCAGTAGGAACCATAGTAAAGCTATAAATGTGATCCGCTTCTTTGGTCATTTTAAGTGTGTCATTACTGTTTTTCCAAGGAGCACCACCAAGTCCATTCGCTTTTGGCGATCCAGCAGGAAATTCGAATGGCTTCCAAGTCCAAATAAATAAGTCTAAACCAGCATCAGCATCAGCCATGAGATTTATAACATGATCCAGTGTTTGATCCAGCTGATCTAAGTTTACAATCAACTTAACTTGTTGAGATGGATCATTATATTCAGCTGGTTCAGATGTAACAACCTGCCCAAATGAGTTAAGAACTCCTGTCCCCAGAATATATAAAAAGAGAATTAGTTTTTTCATGACTGATTATTGTTGAACACGAGTGAAAGAATATATATATCTCAAATAATTTGAGCCGCAAGAGTCGGTTCTATTGATGTTGAAACCAAAATTAACATCTATTTCTCTTGGCATGTTTGACAAAGGTGCAATGAGAGTATCTCCTTTTGAAGTATAGAAATACAAGGATGTTGGATATGGAGTAACATCATAAGCCCAAGTTCCGCCTGTTCCAAAAATCCGAGGAAGAAGTCCAGCCTGAACGATCGAATATGTATTGTTTTCTTTATCAAAACGAATGATCATTTTATTGCTGTCGTTTGAACTGAAAAACGAAGAAATATCTCTAGTTTCAGGAATCGGTTGTTTCAAATCAACTTGACTTAGTTTAGAAATTACCCAACTACCATAAATACCATCGCCAGCAGTATATTCTGGACCAATTTCTTTGATATCTGGTTTGCAGCTTGTGATTAGAAAAGCGATAGCAAAAAGACCAAGGAAGAATTTATTTTTCATGTTGTAATGTATCATTATGAATAGAAATTATTGACAACCACCAATTGGATTTAAAACAAATCCGATTACCGTGTTTTCAGCACCAGGAAATTGAAGAACCATTCCAGGACAATTCCAAGGGGCGTTTCTTGAAAACGAAGGGTTTCCGAGAGCTCCATAGCGTTTGATTTGAATTGTTCTATCTCCTTCAAAGCATAATTCTTTTCTACGTTCATCACGAATTGACGCCAAAAGTTCAGTACCTGTGTATGATACGGATGGTAGACCGGCTCTATTTCTTATATCATTCAAATCGTTTTGAGCAGTAGAAACATCAGTTCCTAATGCGGCCAAAGCTTCGGCACGAGTTAATTTCATTTCTGTTAAATGGAGAATTGGAATCCACATAAACGTACGATCGAATTTGGCAACACCAAATACTGCAGTTGTACCAGATCCAATTTGACGAAACCAATTTTTCCCACGTAAGTCAAGCGTATCTTCAATCATATAATTGTAAAATGCGGCATTGGCTCTCATGGTTGGGTTGGTATTGTTGTCGGAACGATAATTTAAAAAAGCACCACCACGTTCATCAGTAATATTGTTCTGATTATAACTTACTGTTGCAAAAATTTGTTCTGAGTTTGCCCCCTGAGTAAACTTATTTACATCATTCAACAATGTAAATTTATTACTATTAATCACCTCAGTCGCCTTTTCAGCAGCTAGTTGATATTGATTCATATCGAGATATACTCTTGCCAAAAGCGCTTTTGCAGACCATTTCGTGGCAAAAACACCATTGTCTTCTGGTAAATTTGTTTCTGCAAAACTTAAGTCTTCTATGATTGCATCAAAGCACTCTTTAACTGTTGAGCGTAATCCCGCCTCTTGAGAAAACTTCATTCTTAGAACGATTCCTAAATGCGAGTTGTCTGGAGTATAGCCAGCTGGTTGAGCAAATAATCGAAGAACAGCATGATGACTTAAAGCCCTCAGAAAACGAGCTTCAGCTTCTAGTTGAGTTTTTTCAGAATCAGAAATATCAGACACATCATCTTTTTTATAAATAAGTTGATTTGCCCTATAAATGGTGATGTAAGCATTTTGATATACAGGTCCAATCGTACCATTAAATATATCCGTTCGTCTTGAATAGACTTGAATATAATCATTTTGGTTAGCGGGAGAATCTATATTATCACCTAAGAGCTCAGATAAGTTTTGAATCTGTCCACCATAGAGATTTGCAATTACATCATAAGAAGAAACCAATAATCGCTTAAGGTCTTCTTTGGTTTTAACTGCTTCATCAGAAACAGCCTGAGTGTCTGTTTTCTCAGGATATTTATCTAAAAGGCCTTCTGAACAAGATTGTAGAGAAAATGCCGCAATGACGAGTAAAAGGAATGATTTAATTTTCATTTTGATCCAGTATTTAGAACCCGATATCGAGTGAGAATGTGAATGTTTTCTGTTGAGGAGCCGTTAAATAAGTGATATTCGGACTCATGTTGCGATCCGTTGCATTTTCAAAATCCCTTGCAATTTCCGGATCTAAGCCTGGATATTTAGTAATGGTAAGTAGATTCGTTGCTTGCACAGAAATGCGGATTTTCGCCAATTTAGTTTTGCGTAAAACAGATTCTGGTAAGTTATAGCCTATTGCCAAGTTTTTCAATCGAGCAAAAGTACCGTCATGAAGCCACATATCTGTATTTATCCATGGAGTTCCAGATCCATAAGTAGATGGAGATGTTGTTAGAACAGGATAAAGTGCTTGGTCTCCTGGTTTTCTCCAACGATCAAATTGATCTGTTCTATGATTCCAACCATCTTGATCATAAGTTCCTAATTGGCGTTTTGAAGAAGAATCGTATATATCACCACCGATAGTAAATACCCAAAACATGGTTAGATCGAATCTTCCAAAACTGAAATTATTTTTAATCCCACCAAATGCTTTCGGCATAATGCTACCTGTTGAAACACGATTTGAAGGGTCCCATACAGTTGTTTCATTCCCATCTTTATCTAAGTAAACCGGTTTACCTGTTGCTGCATCAATGTGACTAAAACGAACTAAAAAGTTGTTTCCAATCGGACGACCGACAACTAAACGAGTATCATTTGTTCCTCCAGAAATAGCATCTTCCGTATAATCTCCAAGGCTTGTCACTTCGTTATGATTTCGAGCAATATTGAAATCAACTGACCATTTGAATTTCTTGTCAATTACTTTCGCTTTCAAAGCAAATTCAACACCTCTGTTTAAAATTTGACCTACGTTAGCCCAAGCGTGTTGAAAACCAGTATTTGATTGAGTTGAAACAAACAAAAGCACATTGGACGATAGCTTATTATAGTAAGCAAACTCACCTGTAATTCGATCTCCGAAAAGTCCAAATTCAACAGCAGCATCAATTGTTCTGGACTTCTCCCATGTTAAATTTGGATTAGCTGGTTTACTTGCATCCGGAAAGAGAATTGGTTGCCCATTGTAAGCGTTCGGCTTCGTGTAGAAAATATTATACTGAGCATCCCAAGGAATGTTTGAATTTCCATTCACACCAATGGATGATTTCACTTTCAAGAATGAAATGACTTTGCTGTTTTTAAGGAATTTTTCTTCAGAAATATTATAACCAATAGAAGCAGATGGGAAAAAACCATATTTATTGTTCTTTCCAAATTTGCTTGAACCGTCTCGACGACCAACTAATTCAGTAAAAATCTTTTTGTTATAATCGTAACGAATACGTCCAAATTGTGAAACGAAATTCCAAGACTCAAACGTTTGACTGCCATTTGCAACAGCTGCAGCGTCAACAACTGCAAGAAAACCGGTTGCCGTTTGTTCATTTTTAGTCCCTGCAAATTTCCGTGTATCTGAGTTTTGATATTCGGTACCAAGCATGAAGCTGAAGTTGTGTTTATCTTTAATTTTCTTCAAATAAGACACAACAGCATTCATGTTGTAATTGGCTACATCAAAACTATTTCTATATGCTTTACCTAATGTTGGATTGTTCGCATCGTATCCTGGTTTTTGATATTGATTTTCTTCCCAGAACATATAATCAATAGAAGTAGTCGCATTAAAATACAAATCTTTTAAGGGATTTAATTCCAATGCTAAACTATTAATAGTGCGACGTTCGGTTGTTTGCCAATCACGTAGCTCTCTCATAGCAACAGGATTTCTTCCAACGTCATTACTTGGTAAAAAATAATCTCCTTTTTTGTGGATTAATGCTCCATCATCATTGTAAACATCTTTATCATAGTATATTGGATAAATTGGAAGCGCAGTAGACATTGCTGCCCCTAATCCGCCACTCCAACCCATGCCTTGACGTTTATTTATACCCTCAGAAAGAGAACTTGAAAGCGAAACTTTTCCCCATTTCGCAAATTTATAATCACCATTCAGCCTTCCTGCAGTTCTTTGGTAAGCATTCCCTTTCATGTAGGATTGGTCGTTTTGATGAGAAATACCACCATACACATTGTACTTTTCAGCACCTTTAGAAATACCTAAGTCATAGTTTTGCTGATATCCTGTTCCAATTACTTCTTTTACCCAATCGGTGTTTGTATTACGAGCGTCTGCAAGTGAAATACCTCCGGGAAGTGAAGGAGATCCAAGACGACCATCGTTTACCCAAGCTTCTTCATACATCTGAAGAAACTGTTTACTATTCATCATATTGGGTAATGCAGTTGGCTTACTAATACCTTGACGAGTAGAGAAATCCACGTGAATACCTTTTCTTTTTCCTCTTTTCGTGGTGATGAGGATTACCCCATTTGATCCACGTGAACCATAGATTCCTGTAGCGGCTGCATCTTTAAGAATCTCAACGTTTTCAATGTCATTGGGGTTGATGGTAGCCAAAGGATTATTGTTTGCCGCCCCATTGTTTCCATTTAAAAAATAGTCTTGCGTGATTGGAATTCCATCAACGACATACAATGGATCTCCACCTGCAGAAACAGAAGCAACGCCACGAATACGAACAACCGAACTACTGCCGGCTGCACCAGAGCCCGTAATTACCTGTAATCCGGAAGCCTTTCCCTGAAGCCCATTTTCGAAACTTGGTGCAGGAACTTCCATGAGTTCCTTTCCTTCTAGTTTAACGATTGAGCTTATCAAGTCGCGCTTTCTTTGAACACCATATCCAACCACAACCACTTCGTTTAAGCTATTCGCATTGGGTTGAAGTGTAAGTTTTATATCAACGGGTTTTTCTTTTGAGACGGTAACATTCCGTGTCTCTTTTAAATAACCTACAAAAGAAATTTCTAAAACAGCCTTTCCAATGGGAAGATTACTTAATGTGAATCTACCATTGAGATCTGTAACCGTCCCTATGGTAGTTCCGGAAAGCCTAATTGCAGCTCCGATCATTGGTTGGCGGGTTTCGTCCAGGATTGTTCCCGTGACGGTTTGAGCAAATGCGGGCAAGCGCAAAAGGCACAAAAAGAGAATGGTGAATCGTAGAAATGTATTCATAGAATGGAACAATATGCAGATTATGGCTTTACAATTTTACCGCTATACGAACTGCCATTAATGCGAACAGTGAAAATATAGAGGCCTGAAGAAATTTGAGACGTGTTGATATTTATCTGACTTCCGGATATTATTTGAGCCGAAGACTTCTCATAAACTACTCGACCGGTTAAATCACAAATTCGGACTTTTGCATTGGATGCATTTTCATTCAGAGAAAAAACAAGTTCATTATTAAATGGGTTTGGATAAACCAGAACAGGGTTGTTTTTTTGAATAGTCGACATTGAATTGGGTTCTTCTCCATATGTATTTGCAGGGGGAACAATCCGACGATCTAAATACACGTGGAACTCTCCGGGGGCATATGAAAAAGCATTACCCGGGTTGCTTACATCCAAACTGTCACCACTTAAGTAGTCGTACCATTTTCCTCCAAAAGGAAACGCAGGATTCATTTCTTGTCCAACAACATCGAAATTACCTGCAATTACACAGTTAAAATTGGCATTCGTGAACCGAACTACTTTTTCGTATTGACCAAGGTCCATAAACAAGCCTAAGTCGCGCATTTCTGGTTGCGTTCTTTTTAAGTAAATAAGTTTTCTATATGTGTCAAAAAGGTCTCTTCTATCAGTGTTATCATAATAATCCCAGTGAAGAGGTTTTGTGTTTGTTCTACAATCGCTACTAAAGGTTCCATCAAGACAATCGGTGATAGAATAGTCGTATCCAAGCTCACCAAATTGCCAAATCATCTTAGGACCTGGAAGTGTGATAAAAAACGCAGCAGCTTCGGCCATTCTATCTAATGCTGTTGGAAGATTGCTCGTGTTATAGGTTCCGTTTGAGTTTCCATAGTGAAGATTTTTAAACATGAGGCGTTCTTCATCATGACTTTCCATATAGGAAAGCAGTCCATAATTTCCCCAACCTTTAGCTTGTGGTGTTGTATTATAGAGATTCTGATTTTGACCATTTAGCCATCCCATCGTTGCTTCATTGTATGGATCGGATGCTTTACCCCAAAGCATAATACCATTATCAGCATAAACGGTTTCTTCGCTTACAACACCTAAGTGTTCTAAAATGATGAATGCATTTGGGTCGGTTTGACGAATGGAAGAGGCATAATCTAATATTATGTTAATACGGCTTTGGTCATACGCGCTCCAAAGACTTATATTACTTCCTGAATTGGTTTGAGTAAGACCTTTACTTAAGTCAAAACGAAACCCATCAATTTTGAATTCTTGAAGCCAGTGCTTTAGTGTTTTTTTGACAAAATATTTTGTTGCTTGGCTTTCGTGGTTAAAGTCAAATCCGATAGAATAGGGGTGAGTTGCCACTTGATTGAACCAAGGATTTTGAGCACTTGGTTGTCCAAATTCTCCTGCTGATGGGTCAAAATACATATTTACCATCGGGCATTGACCAAACGCATGATTGAAAACAACATCAGCAATAATCGCGATTCCTCTGCTATGACAAGAATCTACGAGCCGTTTGAATTCATTTTTGGTACCGTAATATTTATCAACAGCCGAGAAAAAATTAGGAGCATACCCCCAACTTTCGTTTCCGTCAAATTCAGCAATGGGCATTAATTCTATGGCATTTACTCCGAGTGTGCCTAGGTATGGAAGTTTGTCAATAATATCAGTAAAGGAACGTGTTTGAGAAAAGTCGCGGATAAGAAGCTCATAAACAACAAGATCTTCTTTTGGAGCTCTGTTATACGTATAGGAATTGTCCCATGAATAGGCTGGTGGATTTGTTTGAAGAACACCAACAATTCCTTCTGCTAGACCCGTTGGATAAGCTATTAAATTTGGATAAACGCTTGGTGAAATCCAAGGGTCATTCCAGGGATCAAGAATTTTTTCGCAATAAGGATCTGTAACACGTAAGCCTTCCCAATCTATGGAATATTGGAAACGATATTCACGATTTGGATCAAGGTTGCTGATTTCGAGCCAGAAGTATTGACCATCGGGCGTTTTGTTCATTTTGTATTCTGGAAGAAATGCCCAATTGTTGAAATCACCTAAAACGTAAATAAAATCTTTGTACGGGGCTCGAAGCTGAAGATAGACAGACGTTTGGCTCGTGTAGGTGATTCCTTCTTCAGCCCCATTGGGTAGTGCAACAATATTTGGAGAGCTGTGACGAGTAATTAGAATAGTATCTCTAAGTGTTGTTGTTCCATTGTTTGCTGAGAAAATCAGGGTGTGTAATCCTGCTGTTAAATCGGTTGTTAAAAGAGAATAATCAAGCGATGTTACAGAGGAGGCGGATCCTTCAACTACACCATCTAATGAAAATCCAAGAGCGGCATTAGCAGAAGCCTGACCAGTGAAAACGATCGTTTCTCCGGTATTAACAAGAAGGCTGTTTTGAGGATGAGAAGTAATATTTGCAGAGAATGATGCTGTAGCTAAATCGATAAAAATATCGCCATTGGTGGCTGTCTTACCTTCAAGAGTTCCATCAGCATTTCTGAAAACGATGCAGATTTGTTGGATAACAGCACCAGAAGGAATAGTCGTTGAAGCATTGTTGTTGGTTGAATACCATTCTCTAATACTCGGTCCTAGAGTAAGTGTATATTGATTCGAAGTACCAATTCGTGTCATTGCAACACGTGAATCAGGTTGCCCCCAATTACCAACAACGTATTGCCAAGGAGAACCTGCTATTTTAACTCCTGTATGAGCATACACCACAGAATCTGCAGGAAGATTTGCTAAACCAGCATTACCTTGATCGGCATTAAAGGTTAGAGTAACGGCATCATCACCCGTTGGAAATGCCGGGCTTAAAGAAACGATTGCTTGAGAGAACGCACTATTTATTGTTATTGATAAACAGGTGATAAGAAAAAGTTTTATCGCTTTCATAAAGTTCACAAATCACTCGAGTTTAGACATCGAAGATAATTAGTTAAGTGTAAAAATAACACTATTCAAAATTGAGTATATGACATAATCTTAACTAATTAACTGATAAACAATAAGATAAAATTAACAATTTCCTGTAACAATTGTTAAAAAAAACATGTCGCGATTTGATCATTTTAACATGAATCGCGAGCAAAAACTTTTTTTGTAAAATTTAAGCACCTCAAAAACAGGCAGATAACAATTCTGTGCGTTTTTCTGACACTAAAGGCTTGAAAAGCCTTGATTGTAATTGTTAATTTCGACAGTTGAAACAAATCCAATAAAATGAAAAAACAACTACTTACAGCATTTTGTGCCATAGCTGGGATATTCGGCTTATCAGCTCAAAATACAGTCACTATTACGGTTAATATGAACGGAGTGACTGTAGATCCTACGGGAGTTCATATTGCAGGAGATTTTCAATCTGAAATTGGTGCTTCCGGTGACTGGGTTCCTGGAGAAACTGCAATGGATGATTCTGATGGAGATGGTATTTATATATATACTGCATCAAATCTTCCTAATGGAAAGTATGAATACAAATTTATTAATGGAAATGATTGGCCAATGGCTGAAAATATTCCTGCTGAATGTCAAGTTGGAGGAGGAAATACCAATCGCTTTTTCGTAGTAGATGGGGTTGATTTCACTTTGCTTCCAGTTTCTTACGGAGGAAATTCTGTAACAGATGGAGTTAACACCTTGAATTTGATTCGTTTTACAGTTGATTTAACAGGAACAACAATTTCTGCAAATGGTGTGTCTTGTGCGGGTGATTGGCAAGCTGCTGCTGGTGGTGCTGCTGATTGGACTCCAGGACAAAACAAATTGTATGATGTAACACCGGGTGATGGAATTGATAATTTCACTGGTATTTTCTATATCCCATCTGCAATTACAACATGTCAATACAAATTCATTAATGGAAATGATTGGGGTGGAGGAGAATCAGTTCCTACTGCTTGCCAAGTTGGTGGTGGAAATGACAATCGTTCGGTATCTGTTACTGGTCCAACGATGGTTAAGTATTGCTTTAGTACTTGTAATGATGTTTGTGTAGCAGTTCCAACTTATAGCATTACATTGAATGTTGATATGAATTTCAATTGTAATTTCAATGTGAATTCGAATGACTCGGTTGATATTGCAGGTCCGATTAACGGATGGGCTGGAGGAACTTACCTTACTGATGTTGATAATGATGGAGTTTATAGTGTAACATTAGATGCTCCAGCTGGAGAATTTACATACAAAGCACGTATCATTAAAAACTTATCTCCATCATGGGAAGATGGGGCAAATAAGGTTGTTCAACTAGATGCAAATACAAATGTTCCAACTCGTTGTTTTAGTTCTGATGTAGCCGGTTCATGTGCTGCAATTCCAGCTCCTGCAACCATTACTTTCCGTGTTGATTTGACGAACGAAACTCCTTCTTCTACGATTTATTTGAAAGGTTCATTTACAAATCCAGCTTGGGATAATGGAAAGATTTTACTTACATCAACTCCAGGAAATCCAGGTGTTTATGAAACCACTGTTGCTGATGTATGTCCAGGAACAATCCGTTACAAATTTGTAAATGGACCTGATGCTGTAGCTAATGAGGAGCAGTATCCAAACATTGCAGGAGATACAGCATGTTTATCTCGTAACCCGTTCAATAACTGGGAACGTATTTATGTACGTACTGATGCAAATGCACAAACATTACAGTATGTATATGATCATTGTACTATGTTAACAATTGGATTTAACGAAGTGAAACCGTTAGTTGTGACGATGTTCCCTAATCCAGCAGATAACTCAACAATGATTCGTTTTAACAACAATACAGAGAGTCATTTAATTGTTGTTTCCGACATTTTAGGAAATCAAGTTTCTCGTATTGGAAATGTTCGCGGAAGCTATTTAGTTGAACGCGGTACACTTTCTTCAGGAATTTATTTTGTTCAGGTAACTGATTCTAAAGGACAATCAAGCACACAAAAATTGATCTTTCGTTAATCGAAATATTTGAAATTGAAAGCCCGAACATTTAATTGTTCGGGCTTTTTTGTTTTCAATAAGACCAGCCTTCAATAAAGAGAAATGCTTGGATTTTAAGATTAAAACAATTCTAAAATTTAGATCGTTTGATTAAGTAAAAAAGAGGGCATATTGAGCTAGATAAACTAGCGCTCCGACGATGTATCCTAGAAAGGCGATGAAGCCCATTTTCTTTAGGTACCAGATAAAATTGATTTTCTCCATGCCCATTGCCGCAACACCTGCTGCAGAGCCAATGATAAGAATGCTACCACCTGTTCCTGCACAAAAGGCAATGAATTCCCAAATTTTATGATCGGTGGGAAAGGTGCTTAAATCGTACATTCCCATTGATGCAGCAACTAAAGGAACATTGTCCACAATAGCAGAAAGCAAACCGATACTTAATATGATAACGTCTTTATTTCCAATGGTAGAATCCATCCATTCCGAAAGGGATTTAAGCACGTTTAATGAATCCAAACCGCTTACTGCAAGGAGAATTCCCAAAAAGAATAAAAGGCTTGGCATATCAATTTTCATGAGTGCATTCGCCGCAGAATATCTGTTTTTATCTTCCGATTTCTTTTTCCGATGAATAATATCAGCAGCAACCCAAACAAGACCAAGGGCTAGCATCATTCCAACATAAGGAGGCAAATGCGTTAGTTGCTTAAAAACAGGAACGAAGACAAGTCCGCCAATGCCAAGCAAAAAAATCAATTTGTTCTCTAAAGTCAAGGGAATGTTTTTCTGAAAATGAACATCCCCTTGTAACGACTTCTTTTCGAAAAGAGTAACAAAAACGAGAGGAACAATCACGCAAACTAAGCTTGGTAGAAAAAGCACCTTCATTATATTGAACGTGCTAATTTGTCCACCAATCCAAAGCATGGTTGTAGTAACATCTCCAATGGGAGACCATGCTCCGCCAGCATTAGCGGCAATAACTGTCATTCCTGCAAAAAACAGGCGTTGATCTTCTTCTTTAACAAGCTTTCTTGCTAAAGAGATCATAACAATTGTGGTAGTTAAATTATCAAGAATGGCAGAGAGAAAAAATGTTATGAAAGCCATAATCCAAAGCAGTCGAATTTTGCTTCGCGTATGAATCTTGTTGGTAATGATGTTAAATCCGTCGTGTGCATCAACCACTTCAACGATAGTCATTGCACCCATTAAGAAAAAAAGAATTTCTGCTATTCCAGATAGATGGTGAGCCAGTTCTCCAGCAACATCGATGCTTGGCACACCAAGTCTATAGACTGTCCAAATAAGGATGCCCATAATAAGTGCTGAACCCGTCTTATTAATTTTGAGAGGGTGTTCAAAGGCGATAGCTGTATATCCGAATACAAATAGTAATATGATTAGTGTAATCATAAAATAGTGAATACCTTAAACTGTTATGGCTTATTGGATTGTGTTGACGAAGATAGCCGAAACACGGTATTTAGATTCTGAAAGGCCAGCTACTTTTTGAATTCCAGAAACAACATATCCACTATCTGGTATATAACGCCAAGAAACTTCTGTATTCATTAGGTTTGAATGTTCCTTTTTAGAAGCTTCAATGGATAAAATAACGCCCGATTTTTTTGTAAACGCAAATCGCTGAATAGGTAAATTAAGGTCAGTAGCGGTATAATCAAAATGAGTTGATTCCAATGTGGAACATGAGTCTATTTTATATTTACCTGAATAGGATGACTTGTTTAATGTTATGGAAGAGAAAATAGAAAGCTCTTTTTCCCAATCTACATTTGATATGCGATGCTGCTCTTGCTTATCATCTGTTTCAACAGTTTTAAGCAAGTTGATTTTAGATGAATTTAGTCGATCAATTTCTTTTTTAAAGAATGCTGGATTATCGAAATATTCGAATGCAACACCATTTGATGGAGTTGAATCTTTACAAGCATTCAGCCCCACAATTATGAGAAACAATAAGGGAAAGCAGCTTTTTATCAATGCGGAATTAAAAATTAAATTGAATTCCTTGGGCTAGCGGCAATGCTGTTCCGTAATTGATTGTATTCGTTTGACGACGCATATAGGCTTTCCAGGCATCAGATCCAGATTCTCGACCGCCACCTGTTTCTTTTTCTCCTCCGAAGGCACCGCCAATTTCAGCACCAGAAGTTCCAATATTGACATTTGCAATACCGCAATCAGAGCCTGCAGCAGAAAGGAAAGCTTCCATTTCGCGCATGTTGTTGGTAAAGATTGAAGATGACAAACCCTGAGGAACCCCATTTTGAAGCTCAATAGCTTGATCAATTGAACTGTATTTGATTAAATATAAAATTGGAGCAAAGGTTTCTTCTTGAACAATATTGAAATGATTTTCGGCTTCGATGATACATGGTTTGACATAGCAGCCACTTTCGTATCCTTCGCCAGTTAAAACACCTCCATCAACTAATATTTTACCGCCTTCGGCTTTTGCTTTGGCAATGGCATTGGAATAATCTTCAACAGCTTTGGTATCGATGAGTGGCCCAACGTGATTGTTTTGATCGAGCGGATTACCGATGCTTAATTGGTTGTAAGCTCCTTTCAATACATCACATACTTTATCGTAGATGCTTTCATGAATAATAAGGCGGCGAGTTGATGTACAACGTTGTCCGGCAGTACCAACTGCACCAAATACAGCACCTACAAGAACCATTTTTAAGTCGGCATTTTCTGTAACGATGATGGCGTTATTTCCACCTAATTCGAGAATTGAACGACCAAAGCGAGCCGCAACAGTTTGCGAAACGTGACGACCAATGCGTGTAGAACCAGTAAAAGAAACGAGAGGAACGCGTTTGTCGTTATTAAGTAAATCGCCAGCAGCATTTCCAATTACGAGGTTGGATACACCTTCGGGTACGTTGTTTTTACGCAACACTTCGGTAATGATATTTTGGCAGGCAATAGAACAAAGAGGAACTTTTGAAGATGGTTTCCAAATACACACATCGCCGCAAACCCAAGCCAACATTGAATTCCAAGACCAAACAGCAACAGGGAAATTGAAGGCTGAAATAATACCAACGATTCCGATGGGATGCCATTGCTCATACATACGATGAGATGGACGTTCGCTATGCATGGTTAAGCCATATAGTTGACGTGAAAGACCAACTGCAAAGTCGCAGATGTCAATCATTTCTTGAACTTCTCCTAATCCTTCTTGAAGGCTTTTTCCCATTTCGTAAGAAACGAGTTGACCAAGAGCTTCTTTCTTTTCACGAAGTGCATCGCCCATTTGACGAACAATTTCACCACGTTTTGGTGCTGGCATAAGTCGCCAAACTTTGAAAGCTTCTTCTGCTTTTTTAACCACCATTTCGTAATCAAATTCTCCGGCACACTTCACTTTAGCAATCAAATTTCCATCAACAGGAGAGTATGATTCTATCCATTTCCCTGAACCTTCGAACCATTGAACACCTGTTGAAACGCCTGTGTTTTCGGGTTCGATACCCAGTTGTTTTAATACAGGAGAAATATTGATTTGAGATGCAGTTGCAGTAGACATACTTGGGTGAATTTGGTGGCGCAAAAGTATGAATTATTCAGGCTCAACGGATATGTACTTCTGATAATTCAATTACTCTTGAGACTAGATTGATTTAAGTATCGAAATGAATTACTGAATGGAAAGGAATAAAAAACCCGACAAAGATCCTTTCCTTGTCGGGCTTGAACAATTCAATTGGAAACTAGTTTTCGTCAGGGTGACGTATATATTCAAAATGGCCATTAGTAACTGTCGCATAATAGAAGTTAACTACACCGCTTGTTTGATTATAATCTACACGTTTAAAAACACCATTGAAATTCCCTTTCACTCGACCCCCAACTGGGCCATATTCAGTTATATTAAGCGTTAAAACAGAGTCGGCAACCCAGGAATTTCCATTGTTAGTGATTGTCGCTAAAATGTCAGAATTGTTGTTGTTAATGACAAAACTATTGGTTGCGTTGCCTGGAAAGAGAATGCTAAGGCCATAGGTGTCCATTGCAATACCAACAGTAGTGGAGTCGGTCGTGTTGTAAACGGTGTAACAAATAACGGGAATCGCATTAATAGTAATAGTTTGATTATTAAAACCATCACCATTAATTGTAAAGCTTGATTGAATGGTGTTTCCGCTAGAGCTTGTATTACACATTTCGAAAGTACCGGCATTAACTTCTTGGTTTGCAGATGTTGGCAGAGTTAATGAAACCGAATAAGAGTCGCCATTTGTTAAGCTTGTAACGATGATGTTAGCCGATTGTCCGTTAGTAGGAACTGCAATTTTGAATGTTCCAGGAGTTTGAGTAGAACCGAATACACTTTGATTAGAGCCCCAGTTAACCGAAACAGAAGCATTGAAAGATGAACCAGAACTGCAAGCTAGGCTCATGGTTACATACCCTGGGCATGCAACGCTGATAGTCGGAGCATCGAAAACAGATCCTGCCGTTAAGCTTGAAATGGAAATGGGAGTAGACATGATTCCTAGTTCAGGTGATTCAACAGCAATATCGAAGTCGACACCAGAAGGGGCAAATGTTTCGTATTGTCCTGAAGCGTCAGTAAATGCGGAAGTTTGACCAACTCGAACTCGGATGCCAGAAAGTATATTTCCGTTGCAATCGCGAATGATACCACGAACAGTAGCACGCGAACCGGCATAATCACAATTCCAAGTAGAAAAATGAGATACAGTACCTACGTATGTATCACCTTGAAGCGTAGCTGTGCCTTGTTCTTCCCATTTCCCAGTAGTTTCATTGAAATGCCAAAGTGGAATTGAAGAAGGAGCTGAACTTAATTGTGTTGAAGCAACTTTCATTTTAATTGTTGCAGTATTTCCAGAGGCAATTTGTAATTCATTGCCACTATTGTCGGTCATTTGAACAAGTAACATCCCATAAGAAAGAAGTTGTTGTTCTTGTGAAGCGGCATCAATACCAATTAAATCTCCGCCGGGAACTTTGTTTTCAAAATCAGGATCTGAAGGATCGAGGTGTACAATAGCTACTTGAAAGGAGCCTGAATAAGCAGAACCATCGGACGATTGAATGCTATTAGGCGATAAGTCTACACCCGAGCCATTGCTTAATTCAAGTGTGTTGGAGGTTGATGCGTTAGCAGTAAAATTGGGTGTGTTTTCGAGAAGTGTTAATTCAATTTTAGTGATACCATTATTTTCGGCAATGGCTCCTTTTGAGCCTTTGAAATATCCTGATTTTGTAGCAGATACAAAAACGCGGGATGTTCCACTTACACCAGAAAGAATGAATGTACCTTCGGAATTACTATAGGAAGAAATTGATCCAGCTGAAATCAAAACCCCTGAAATTGGACTTCCGGATTCATCAATTACGCGACCAACAACAAGCGTTGTATTGCTTGGTGATGTTGGAATGACGGGTGTTGGATCAGGAGTTTGATCGTCTTTTTTGCAAGAAGAAAAAGAGACAAACAATAGAATTGAAAAATTGACAATCCAAGAATAAGGAGCTTTCATCAGGTCTGGTTGGTTAAGAAATGAACGATCAAAGTTCACTTTTTTTACCAATTAATGAATTGATAAATGAAATGAACTAATGAATAATCATTAAAACTAAAAACCAATCTGAATCAATGTAATATGGAGTTATGCCAACTCTTGAATTTTTTCTTCGTCCATGCCAACAATAAGTTGACTCCCATTTTCGATAATTGGACGACGAATCATGTTGGGATTTTCGATCATCAATTTAATGGCGGAATTTTCGTCTTTTAATGTTGCTTGTTTTACTAGAGTTAACTTTTTCCAAGTTAAACCTTGTTTATTGATGAACTTTTCCCAAGGTTCTTTTTTGAACCAATTGCGGATTATATTTTCAGTGATTCCCTGATTTTTATAATTGTGGAATGTGTAGTCAACTCCTTTGCTATCGAGCAAATCGGTTGTTTTTTGCATGGTATTGCAATTTTTTATTCCATAGATGATCATGGGAGAGAGATAAACTTGTTTAAACGACAAAGGTACACAAAACATTGGGCCAGGGATAGAGCTGAGCCTATTTGGCGAAGCGAAAGCCCGGTGCACGAAAGCCGTAGCGAAGCGGATGGCTTTTCTGCAGGACCCCTAATTATTAAAAATCCCTACATTGTATCGATGTGGAATACGTTTGAATTCCCATAATATGATTTAAGGGATTTATATTTGGCAAATCAATATTGGCTGAATGCTTTGTATTGATGTTGATTTTAAAGGATGAGGGTCATTTTAGTATTTATTTTTCTACTTGTTTTAAATGCATGCTCTTCTAAAAAGGAAGATGAAAAAGCGTTGTTAAATACAGTTGGACAAGAGAATGCTAAACCTAGTATCAAACATGCCGGAAAGCCCGAATTGTTCTTGTGGAAATCGTTGGAAAAAGCGGAGAAAGTGGCGATTTCGACGTCTAATTTATTTCAAGTTAATGAAGGTTATGATAATACATCTGCTGCCAATTTTAATGTTCCACTGAAGAAATTTACCTCAGAAAATGGTTTAGGAATCAATGCGGTTATTTGTGGTTATTGTGATAGTCGGGGCAATTTATGGTTTGGAACTAACGGAGGCGGAGTTAGTTTTTACAATGGACAAACCTTTGTCAATTTAACAGCAAATCAGGGTTTAGCTGATAATATTGTTCGCTGTATTACCGAAGATGCTTCTGGTAATATGTGGTTTGGAACACGAGGCGGAGGGATTTCGTGTTATGATGGATTTCGTTTTAGAAATTTTACTACTCAAGAGGGATTAAGCAATAGTGATGTGCGGTCATTATTGGTGAGTAGGAACGGAAATTTATGGATAGGCACAGAAGGTGGCGGATTGAATATTATGAAACCTGGAGTTGCTGGAATTGGTGGAAAGATTGAGAAATTTGATTTTGATGGAAAGCCAGAATCGTCAACGATTCAATGTATTTATGAAGACAGTCGTGGATTAATTTGGACTGGAAGTAATTCAAAAGGAGCAAGTGCATTTGATCCTTCAGGAAAAAACAAACATTCGTTTTTGCATTTTGATTTGCAATCGGGACTAACTGATAGCTCTGTAACTTGTGTGTTACAAGACAAAGCTGGGGATATCTGGTTAGGCACAAACCGCGGGCTTAGTCGATACAATGGGAAACATTTTATTACCTATACTACCAATGATGGCTTAGCAGATAACTCAATATTGTGTTTGCTTCAGGATTTAGCGGGTAAAATCTGGATTGGAACTCAAAACGGAGGAGTAAGTTGTTTTGATCCAACAGCCGAACCGGTATCTGGACGTAAAGCGTTTCATAATTTTAATACTGAAAATGGGCTACCGAATAATCAGATATATAGCATTACAAAAGATCGGTGTGGCAGTTTGTGGTTTGGTTCGTGGGGTGGTGGAGTTGTACAATACAGCGGAAATTCTATTTCAAGGCTCATGGCTTTGGATGGCTCAGAAAACATCAAAGTAGTTAGCTTAGCAGAAGACAAAACGGGTGGACTGTGGTTTTTCAATCAACACAATTTACTAACTCGATTTAAAGAAGAAGAAATAGCCGTTTTTACGAACGAAACAATTCGAAAATTTGGAGTTGTAAGAGGCGCTATTACAGATCGAAAAGGCAATTTGTGGTTTGCCACATCTGGTGCTGGAGTATGTCGATTTGATGGTCAATACTTAGAATGTTATACGATCAATCAGGGGCTTGTTGGAAATAATACTCGAAGTGTTTTTGAGGATAGTAAAGGACGAATTTGGGTTGGCTCATTTAAGCAAGGAGTTAGTTGTATTCAAGGCGATTCTATTTTGAATTATACAACAGCTCAAGGCTTATCGAGCAATGAAGTTTGGAATATAATGGAAGACCGAAAAGGAAATATTTGGTTTTCGACACATGGTGGAGGAGCGAGTTGCTTTACAGGAAAAGAATTTCGGAATTATTCTACTGAGCAAGGATTGCCTAGTAATGTGATTTGGAATGTTACGCAAGATGATGCAGGAAATTTATGGTTTGCCAGTGATGGTGGTGGCATTAGTCGATTTGACGGGGAGACATTTTATACTATATCGGTTGCTCAAGGTTTGGGTGATGATGTGATCTTATCGACACGTTATGCGCAAGATGGAAGTATCTGGATGGGTACGAATAAAGGTTTTAGTGTTATTCGGATGTTTGTTCAATCGAATGATTCTGTTTCAAAAATCGAAAAACCAGTTTCGGCAACAACCAGCTTTACGAATCGTGAATTAAACAGTAAGGGATTCGTTCCTCAGGTAGATATTTACAATAAAAAAACAGGATTTGCCGTCGAAGATCTTTATCCGAACTCACTGTTTTTTGATCGACATGGGATTGTTTGGGCAGGTACTTCTGATGGTTTAGTTCGATTTGATTATAGGTCGATTCGATCAGGAAATCAACTGCCTACCATTGAATTGCATGCGATTCGAATTAACAATGAAAAAATGTGCTGGCATGATTTATCAGAAGAAAAGAACTTGAATCAAGCAGACAGCTTAAATATCCCTACTAACATCAATGAAGAAGTTGCTGTTTGGGGAAGGTCTTTAACTGAAACGGAGCGTAGTTTATTCCGCAAAAAATTCGGTGACATTCGTTTTTCTAAAATCTCGGGATTTTATCCTTTGCCTCAGCAATTGGAAATTCCCTATCGTTTAAATAATATTTCCATTGATTTTGGTGCAATAGAAACTTCACGACCAAGTTTGGTTCGGTATCAATATAAACTTGAGGGTTATGATAATGATTGGAGCCCAGTGAGTGAAAAGGCGAGTGCTAATTTTGGGAATATATCCGAAGGGACTTATGTTTTCAAAGTGAAGGCACGTGGCCCAGAAGGTATTTGGAGCAAGACCTGCGAATATTCATTTGTTGTGTTGCCGCCATGGTATCGAACCTGGTGGGCTTTGGCTGCTTATATCTTAATTGGATGTGGAATTCTTGTTTTATTATTTCGTTGGAGGACGCTTGCTTTGGTTCTTGAAAAGAGAAAGTTAGAAGGTTTAGTGAATGAAAGAACTACTGAAGTTGTTTTGCAAAAGGAGATTGTAGAATATAAAAACCGAGAAATATTAGCTTCGATTAAATACGCGAAACGCATTCAAACAGCAATACTTCCATCGGGCAGAACGATTAAGCAAAACTTGCCTGAATCATTCATTCTTTATTTGCCGAAAGACATTGTTGCGGGCGATTTTTATTGGATAGAGAAAACTGGAAATCATGTGTTATTTGCTGCGTGTGATTGTACTGGACATGGCGTACCGGGTGCGATGGTTTCGGTTGTTTGTAATAATGCATTAAATCGTGCAGTAAGGGAATTTGGACTTCAAAAACCTGCCGAGATTTTGGATAAAGTTGCCAAGTTGGTAATAGAAAATTTTTCGACTAGCGATGATTCAATTGAAGATGGAATGGACATTTCCTTGTGTTCATACAATATTATAACCCATGAACTTCAATGGGCTGGAGCAAATAATCCACTTTGGATCATTCGAAAAGGTGAGCTCATCATTTATCATCCCGATAAGCAGCCAGTTGGATTACATGAAAACCCGCTACCCTTTACCAATCATACGATTCAACTTGAAAAGGATGATCAGCTGTATATTTTCAGTGATGGTTTTGCAGATCAGTTTGGTGGCGAAGAGCGGGAGAAAAAGCTAACACGTAAGCGATTCCGTGAATTGATATTGAGTGTATCGTCCAAAGACATCAAAGCCCAAGGTGATTATTTGGAGTCGTTTATTGTGAATTATCGTAATGGATTAATGCAAATAGATGATATATTAATTATTGGAGTAAGGATATAAAAAAAGCCCGGAATTCCAGGCTTTTCTTAGTATTTATAATAGAAAGAAGAAATTAATTTATACCAGATTATTATTTAAAGGCATTGATTCCTGTAACATCCATTCCTGTAATCAAAAGATGAATGTCGTGAGTTCCTTCGTAGGTAACAACCGACTCTAGATTCATCATGTGACGCATAATAGGATACTCGCCTGTGATCCCCATTCCACCATGCATTTGACGAGCTTCACGAGCTATTTCAAGCGCCATGTTTACATTGTTACGTTTGGCCATGGAGATTTGAGCAGCTGTTGCACGATCTTCATTACGAAGTACGCCTAATCGCCAGCAAAGCAATTGTGCCTTAGTAATTTCGGTAATCATTTCGGCCAGTTTCTTTTGTTGTAGTTGAAAGCCAGCGATTGGTTTCCCAAACTGGATACGTTCTTTGGAATATCGTAAAGCCGAATCATAGCAATCCATAGCTGCACCAATAACACCCCAAGCGATTCCGTAACGAGCCGAATTGAGGCAACCCAAAGGACCTTTCAATCCTTCAACATTAGGAAGTAAATTTTCTTTAGGAACTTTTACATTATCGAAAACTAATTCACCTGTTGCAGAAGCACGAAGTGACCATTTGTCGTGTGTTTCAGGTGTGGTGAATCCTTCCATACCGCGTTCAACAATGATCCCACGAATTTTCCCAGCTTCATTTTTCGCCCATACCACTGCGATATCAGCAAAAGGAGCATTGGAAATCCACATTTTTGCACCATTGAGTAAGAAATGGTCGCCCATGTCTTTGATATTCGTGATCATACTTCCGGGATCAGATCCGGAATCTGGTTCAGTTAAACCAAAGCAACCCATCATTTCGCCTGTGGCTAATTTGGGTAGGTATTTACGACGTTGTTCTTCGGAGCCATATTTATAAATAGGGTACATCACTAAAGAACTTTGAACAGACGCTGTTGAGCGGATTCCACTATCGCCACGTTCAATTTCTTGCATGATTAAACCGTAGGTAATTTGATCCATTCCTCCTCCGCCATATTCTACCGGAATGTATGGTCCAAAAGCTCCGATTTCGCCGAGTCCTTTGATTAATTGTTTAGGAAAAACGCAACGCTGTGCGTGATCTTCAATGATGGGGGTTACTTCTTTTTTAACCCAGGCACGAACGGTGTCGCGGATTAGCTTTTGTTCGTCAGAAAGCAGATCGTCGATCTGATAATAATCATGGCCTTGAAACCTGTCTTTACTCATGGTGAAGAATGATTTGATTTTGCGGATGCAAAAGTATGTTTTTCGGTTTGTGATTGAACAGATTAAGAGGATGATTGTTTGATGAGTTTAATTTAACATGAACCGATTCATTGAATCCCTAATTTTACACGATTCTTAATTCAATCATCTTTCTTTTTCTTGATAAATTCCCAACATGGCAGCAAAGAAAACAGCGACTCCTAAAAAAGCAACGGCAACTAAAAAGGCAACAACAATAAAAAAAACTGTTCGTAAGCCAACGAGCCCATCTTCTTCTGCACGATCAACAAATTCCATTGGATTGGATTCTGTTCAAGGAAAAGAACTCGCCGAAAAGCTGAATGATTTATTAGCAAACTATCAGATATTCTATATGAATACGCGTGGTTTTCATTGGAACATCAAAGGGGAAAAGTTTTTCGAATTGCATTTGAAATTTGAGGAACTCTATAGCGATTTGGTTTTGAAAATAGATGAAATCGCTGAACGTGTGTTAACTTTAGGACACATTCCTATGCATGGATATGATGATTACTTGAAATCTTCTGTTGTTAAACCTTTGAAAAATATTAGCGAAGGGAAAAAGGCAATTCAAGCAATTCTAGATTCATTCAAAGTGCTCATAACAAAACAGCGTGTATTGCTTGATTTATCGGATGTTGCCGATGATGAGGGAACCAATGCCTTAATGAGTGATTATATCCGCCAACAAGAAAAATTGGTGTGGATGTATTCATCCGTTTTGGGTTGATAAACAATAGAACATAGAAATTGAACCCATTTGTTGAGTTGAAATTCAATGAATGGGTTCTTTCATTATTGCCAATCTGATTTATATTGCAAGCAATTAAAAACCACCTTTCATCATGTACGAATCGTATCAGCAATTTTTACAACAAGAACTTAAAGCCATTGATGAAGCTGGGCTTTTTAAACGTGAGCGGATAATACTAAATCCTCAGGGAGCAGATATTAAAGTAAGTACTGGACAAGAAGTCGTGAATTTTTGTGCGAACAATTATCTTGGACTTTCTTCACATCCAGCAGTCATTAAAGCAGCGCACGAAACGCTCGATAGCCATGGATTTGGGATGAGCAGCGTTCGGTTTATATGCGGAACACAGGATATTCACAAAGAGTTGGAACGGAAAATATCCGAATTTTTAGGTACAGAAGACACGATACTTTATGCCGCTGCATTTGATGCAAATGGTGGTGTTTTCGAACCATTGTTTGGTGCCGAAGACGCTATTATTTCTGATTCCTTGAATCATGCTTCCATCATTGATGGTGTTCGTTTATGCAAAGCTGTGCGTTATCGATACAACAATAACGATATGGCCGATTTGGAAGCAAGACTAATCGAATCTCAAGCTCAACGTTTTCGAATTATTGTTACCGATGGTGTTTTTTCGATGGATGGCTACATTGCTCAACTGGATAAAATTGTTGAGTTAGCTGAGAAATACAATGCCTTGATCATGGTTGATGATTGTCACAGCACAGGCTTCCTCGGTAAAACAGGTCGCGGGACTGCCGAACATTGTGGGGTTTTTGGTAAGATCGACATCATCACAGGAACATTGGGAAAAGCTTTGGGTGGCGCCATGGGTGGATTTACTTCCGGAAAAAAAGAAATTATCGATTTGCTGCGTCAACGATCTCGTCCGTATTTATTCTCCAATTCATTAGCTCCTGCAATTGTTGGAGCGGGTATCGCTGTGTTGGACTTATTGAGTTCATCAACACATTTGAGAGATAAACTCATGGAAAACACCAGCTATTTCAGAGCAAAAATGAAAGAAGCTGGATTTGATATCAAAGAAGGTGTTCATCCAATTTGTCCAATCATGTTATATGATGCGCGATTGAGTCAGGTTTTTGCGGAGAAACTCTTAGCCGAAGGTATTTATGTTATTGGATTTTACTATCCCGTTGTTCCAAAAGATCAAGCAAGAATACGCGTTCAAATTTCTGCCGCTCATGAACGTCATCATTTGGATAAAGCCATTGCGGCATTTATCAAAGTGGGAAATGAGTTAGGTGTAATTAATAAATAAACATTCTGAACCATGATTAAAAAGGCAATCTTATTCGTTGGACTAACTCTGCCAATGCTTGTTTCTGCTCAAATACCTGAGCCAACGATATCGTATCAAAAGAGTTATTTCGCCACAGTTTCGGAAGGGATACTTTCTGCCGGAAATTTGGGAAAAGTTGCATTATACGATCCATCTCTACCAATTCCTTCCAATGTGTTAGATTTTGGGCATCAGTCAACACCCGTAATTCGTTATTCAACGTTCTTGCATTTAGGTGAGCAATTGCATGTGAATTTCAGCAATACGTTTGGGTTTTATACTGGAATTGGAATGCGCAATATTGGAATGATCAATCGCTTAAGCGACAGTGTGAAAGTAAAGCAACGTGTTTATTCTGTTGGGATTCCTGTAGCGTTGAAAATTGGGAACATGGGCAAAAAGGCTTATGCAGCATTTGGTGCAGAACTCGAACTCTTTTTCAACTACAAACAAAAGACGTTTAAAGGAAGTGGCAGAGGCGATAAAGTGGAGAAATTCAATGAGTGGTTTTCTAACCGCACTGAACTTTTTAATCCATCGGTGTTTGCTGAGTTTAATTTTGGGAAAGGCACTTACATTAAAGTGCGTTATTACTTGAATAACTTTTTAATTGCAGGCAATCAGTCATTCACATTGAACAACGTTAAATATGGTTTTAGACCAGAAAAATCGCAGCTTTTCTCGCTGTCATTTGGTCGCGTGATTGGAAAAAAACGGAAATAATTCTGAAAAAAACAAAAGCCACGAAAAATCAATTTCGTGGCTTTTTTATAGGATTGAATACCTTAAAATCCTGCAGGAACCGGTTTGTTTTTGACAGCATTTTCAATTTGAAGCATAACTTCCTCGGTGAGCAATGGAACTACTTCGAGTGCTTTGAAATTGTCGATCAAATGATCTTTTCGAGAGGCACCTAAAATAACGGTGCTCACGTTTTTATTTTTCAAACACCAAGCAATAGCTAATTGCGGAAGAGTCGTTCCGAGATCTTGAGCTAATACGTTCAGTTCACGAGCGATGTGTAAGTTTTCTTCGGTGTGCATTTTATCGCGAAGCCATTCCAAACCTTGCATGCCGAGACGTGTTCCATCGGGGAAGCCATCATTGTATTTACCTGATAAAATTCCAGACGCTAATGGTGACCAGATTGTTGATCCATAGCCCATTTCGGAAAAGATGCGTTCGTATTCTACCTCAAATCGATCGCGATGGAGCAAGTTATATTGTGGTTGTTCCATAGTTGGCGGAATCAAATGCTCGCGACGGGCAATGTGAAATGCCTCCATGATTTGTTGAGAGCTCCATTCGGAAGTTCCCCAATAGAGAATTTTTCCTTGGCGGATTAGGTCGTTCATAACCCAAACGGTTTCTTCCATGGGCGTATTGGGATCGGGGCGATGGCAGAAATACAAATCGAGGTAATCGAGTTGGAAGCGTTTTAATGCTGCATGACAGGCTTCGAACACATGCTTGCGCGATAATCCAGTTTGGTTGGGTTTATCGCCACCCCAAAATACTTTGCTCGAAACCACATAGGAATCGCGACGCCAATCCTGTTTTTTAAGGATGTTTCCCATGACGATTTCGCTTTTTCCACGTGCGTAGATTTCGGCATTGTCGAAAAAGTTAACGCCATGTTCGTAAGCGGTGACCATGAGTTCTTCGGCTACATCATCGCTGATTTGTTTGCCGAATGTGAGCCAAGAACCTAATGATAAAGCGGATAGTTGCAGACCAGAGCGGCCTAAACGACGGTATTCCATGTTTTTATTTTTTCTTCAGCCAAATGCTGCGAGTAATGAATGCTTAAAGCGTGAAAATGTTTGGTAAATTAACAAATAAGCAGCGGAATGAATTCCGGGATTGCTCGAAAAAGGTTGATTTAATCCCGTAAATGAATTAATTGAACAATAGCCGTGTACATTTGCCAACCCAATCTTGAAACAGTCCACAAACTATGCGTTATCGTTTTCTGATTTATCTTTCTTTTACAGCTTTAATTGCCTGTAATTCTTCTACCGAAATGACTCGTAAACAGTATGAATGGCCGGATGCGAAAGCGCCAATAGCCGAGAAAAAAGAACATCTTAGAATAATTCATGGCGACACAGTTCGGGATGATTATTATTGGATGATTGATTATTTCAAGAAAGGTCCCGATAGTACCAAGGTGGTGGATTATCTAAAGGCAGAGAATGCTTATTTGGAAACGATGATGGCTGGAACCAAGAAGTTTCAGGAGAATTTGTTTACTGAAATGAAGGCTCGAATTAAGGAGAAAGACGAATCAGTACCGTATTTCAACAAAGGCTATTTTTATTATTATAAGACGGAGGAAGGAAAGGAATATTTCAAGTTTTGTCGCAGAAAAGGCACAATGGAAGGTCCTGAGGAGGTGCTTTTAGATGCAGATAAAATGGGTGAAGGCAAATCGTATTTTGCTTTGGATGCGATGGAAATTAGTCCCGATAATTCGATGATAGCTTATGCTGTTGATGAGGTTTCGCGCCGACAGTATACGATTCATGTGAAGAATTTGGTCACAGGAGAAACTTATTCTGATCAAATAGCCGGCACGTCGGGTAATTTATGCTGGGCGAATGATAACAAAACGATTTTTTATACTTCGAACAATCCTGTTACATTGCTTTCTGAAAAGATAAAACGCCATACACTTGGTAGTGATGCTAAAACGGATGTGGTGGTTTACGAAGAAAAAGATAAATCGAACTACATCGGCCTTGGTAAATCAAAAGACGAAAAGCATATCATGATTTATTCGAGTGCAACGCTATCGTCGGAGATTCTTATGTTGGATGCGAATAAGCCAACAGGGGCATTTCGTTCGTTTCAAGCACGCATGAAAGATGTGCTTTATAGTGTGACACCATTAGCAGATCGTTTTTTAATCACAACGAACTGGAATGCGAAGAACTTCCGATTAATGGAATGTCCGTTGGATAAAACGGGTTCTGAAAACTGGAAAGAAGTGATTGGAAACCGCAATGATGTATTGCTTCAGGGAGTGGAAGAATTCAAAGATTTTATAGTGTTGAGCGAGCGGAAAGATGGATTGGTAAAACTGCGTGTGCGAAGCTTGAAAGATGGAAAAGAGCATTATGTGGATTTTGGTGAAGCGGCATATTCGGCTAATTTTTCTACCAATGCTGATTACTCTAGTTCAGTGCTTCGATATTCGTATACATCGATGACGACACCCAATTCGACCTTTGATTACGATATGAACTCGCATGAACGGAAGCTCTTGAAACAGCAAGAAGTGGTGGGGGGATTTGATCCGAAAAACTATGTAACCGAACGTATTTACGCCAAAGCAAAAGATGGTACACGCGTTCCTATTTCCTTGGTTTACAAACAAGGCTTTAAGAAAGATGGAACAGCTCCATTGTTGCTTTATGCTTATGGCTCTTATGGAGCTAGTATGGATGCTGGATTTAACTCGAACCGTTTGAGTTTGTTGAACCGTGGATTTGTTTACGCCATTGCTCACATTCGTGGTGGACAAGAAATGGGGCGTCAATGGTATGAAGACGGGAAATTGATGAAGAAGAAAAACACCTTTACCGATTTTATTGATTGTGGAGAATTTTTGATTCAAGAGAAATACACATCCAAGGGACATGTTTACGCACAAGGAGGAAGTGCTGGAGGATTGTTGATGGGTGCTATTGCGAATATGGCTCCTGATTTATGGAATGGTGTTATTGCTCAAGTTCCGTTTGTGGATGTGGTGAATACGATGTTAGACGAAAGTATTCCACTTACTACAAATGAGTTTGACGAATGGGGAAATCCGAAAAACAAGGATGCTTACGATTACATGAAAAGCTATTCTCCGTATGAAAATGTAGAGAAGAAGAATTACCCGAATATGCTGGTTGCAACAGGACTTCACGATAGCCAGGTGCAGTATTTTGAACCCGCAAAATGGGTGGCCAAACTACGCGCTATGAAAACCGATAAGAACGTGTTGTTTTTACATACCAACATGGATTTTGGGCACGGTGGAGCATCGGGACGATTTGATTACCTGAACGACGTTGCCTTGAATTATGCCTTTTTGTTTTCGTTAGAAGGGATTGTAGAATAATCCGAAGCGAAAGCGATAAACGAAATTCTGCAAAAGGGATAGAGGCGAGTTCCCACGAGCCGAAAGCCCGGCGCCATTGCATGCCCGGATGAAGTCTGGGTGTGCAATGGTGCTGCCCAAAAAACATCGGACTAAAGTTCTAGATTGCAACGGCACTGCCCAAAAACATCGGACTGAAGTCCGAGGGTGCTGGAGGAAGCACATACTTTCAGATGAGTACTCCTAAAACCTGTACTATGATGCGTGATGTTAGTCATGCAGATAGCGGAAGCATTTTGTCTACCTTTGCCCAACATTTTACGGCTCTGACCGTTCTCTTTTTGCAATGACAAACGACTCCCTCATCGCTACCGACGCAACGATACTGTTTGCTGGTGATTCAGGCGATGGAATTCAACTTACAGGTGATCAGTTTACCACGACCACCGCACTTTTTGGTAACGACGTAAGTACCTTTCCTAATTTTCCAGCTGAGATTCGTGCTCCACAAGGCACATTGGCGGGTGTTTCGGGATTTCAGATAAAATTTGGTTCGGAGGAAATTTACACTCCAGGCGACAATTGCGACCTTTTGGTGGTGATGAATGCTGCGGCCTTGAAAGCCAACCTAAAACAACTGAAAGCTGGCGGAATGATTATCGCCAATACCGAAGGCTTTGATGCTAAAAACCTACGTTTAGCGAAGTTTCCCGAAGGCGTTAATCCGCTGGAAGATGGCTCGCTAGACAGCTATAAACTCTACACGTTTGATGTAACCAAAATGACCAAAGCCACTTTAGAGGGCAGCGGTTTGGGAACTAAAGAAATTGATAGAACCAAGAACATGTTTGTGCTTGGGTTTATCTACTGGATTTACAATCGTCCGCTAGAGCATACGATTAAATTCTTGGAGCAGAAGTTTGCGAAACGCCCCGAGATTGTGGAGGCGAACATCAAAACCCTCAAGGCTGGTTATCATTACGGCGACACAAGCGAAACCTTTATGCAACGCGTGCAGGTAAATCCTGCTAGTATTAAGCCGGGTATTTATCGCAACATTAATGGAAATCCAGCAACTGCTATTGGATTAATTGCAGCTTCTCAGAAATCTGGATTGCCTTTGTATTTGGGTACTTATCCAATTACTCCAGCCTCGGATATTTTGCACGAATTATCGAAGCATAAAAACTTTGGCGTGCGCACCTTCCAGGCAGAAGATGAAATTGCTGCTATTACTTCGGCTATTGGAGCTGCGTTTGGCGGATCATTAGCTGTTACTACCTCTTCGGGACCAGGCATTGCCTTGAAAACCGAAGCGATGGGATTGGCCATTATGCTTGAATTGCCTTTGGTTGTTATCAATGTGCAACGTGGCGGACCATCTACCGGATTGCCTACGAAAACAGAGCAAGCCGATTTATTACAAGCCGTTTATGGTAGAAATGGCGAAGCGCCGATGCCAGTCATTGCTGCTCAAACACCTTCGGATTGTTTTTATGCGGTGTATGAAGCCTGTCGTATTGCGGTGGAGCATAGCACGCCTGTGTTTTTCTTAAGTGATGGATATCTAGCCAATGGTGCTGAGCCTTGGAAGTTTCCATCTTCGGCTGATTTACCAAGCATTACGGCACATTTTGCCACAGAAGAAGATCGCATTGAAGGAAAATTTTTGCCTTATAAACGCGATGAAAAACTTGCTCGTAAATGGGCGGTTCCGGGCGTGAAAGGTTTAGAGCATCGCATTGGTGGTTTGGAGAAAGAGAACGAAACCGGAAACATCAGTTACGATCCCGATAACCACGAGTTTATGGTGAAGCTGCGTGCCGAAAAGGTGAATCGCATAGCCGATACCATTCCTTTGCAAACACTCGACAATGGTCCTGAAAAAGGAAAACTCCTGATTGTTGGCTGGGGCTCGACGTATGGCTCAATCAAAACGGCGGTTAAACGTGCGTTGGAAGAAGGCTATTCGGTTGCTCATGCGCATGTACGTTACATTCATCCGTTTCCTAAAAACTTAGGTGAGTTGATGAAGAATTATGACCATGTGTTGGTGCCTGAAATGAACAACGGACAATTGGTTCGTTTACTGCGCGACAAATACCTCGTTCCTGCCGAAGGGCTGAATAAAATCAAGGGTATTCCATTTACATCGGAAGAACTCTATATCAAAATCACAACTCTTGCCTGATATGAGCACGCTCATTAACGATAGCATTCCCGCGGCATTTACCGCAAAAGATTTAGTGACCGATCAGGACGTACGTTGGTGTCCGGGTTGTGGCGATTATTCTATTTTGAAGCAGGTACAAACCGTACTTCCAGAATTAGGATTGAAGCGCGAAGAAATTGTTTTCATCTCCGGAATTGGTTGTTCCTCGCGTTTTCCGTATTACATGGAAACGTATGGTATGCACTCCATTCACGGACGTGCTACTGCCATTGCTTCGGGTTTGAAAGCAACACGCCCCGATTTAAGTGTGTGGATTATTACTGGTGATGGCGATTCGCTTTCGATTGGAGGAAATCACTTCATTCACTTGCTACGCCGCAATTTTGATGTGAATATATTGTTGTTTAACAACGAGATTTACGGCTTAACGAAAGGTCAATATTCTCCGACGTCGGAATTAGGAAAAGTGACCAAATCCACCCCAATGGGTTCGGTGGATCATCCATTCAATCCATTAGCATTGGTGATGGGCGCAGATGGAACTTTTGTAGCTCGTTCAATGGATCGCGATCCGATTCACATGCGAACAATTCTCAAGCGTGCACATGCTCACACCGGAACTTCCTTGGTGGAGATTTACCAAAACTGTAATGTGTTTAACGATGGCGCGTTTGAAGTCTATACCGAGAAATCGAGCAAGGCAGATGAAACCTTAATGGTTGAACACGGACAACCACTCATTTTTGGAGCACAAAAAGACAAGGGTATTTTACTCGATGGCTTTACACCGCGTGTAGTTTCCTTGAATGAAGTTTCGGCAAACGACCTTTGGATTCACGATGAGCACAACCGTGCAAAAGCCAATTTGCTCGTGCGTTTCTTTGATGACGCAACGGTAGAAGGCCATTTCCCTCGTCCATTTGGTGTGTTTTATTCGGAAGCGCGTTTTACATACGAGCAAGCGTTTAACCAGCAAATAGAAGACATCATTGCAAGCAAAGGCGCTGGCGATTTAGATAAATTGCTTCGTGGCCCAAGTGTTTGGGAGGTGAAGGGATAGAAATATAAGTTTTATAAAACCGGAAAGGGGATTTTGCACGCTAGATAAGCGGGTAAAGTCCCCTTGATGCTTTAAGAGAATGAATTATATTTACAATTGAATAGTGATTATACGTTAATTTGATAAAATAGGTAAAGATTGTTAAGCAATGATAGGTTTCCGACTCTTCTTATTCATCATGACAGCAGCAGTTTTTGTATCGCAAGGATGTAAATCGGAGGATGAAAAGACGCTTGTCGCTGAGGTACCTTTCTGGAAAAAAGTTCAGGGAAATTATACTGTGACGGATCTCGGGACTATGGTTCAATATCAAATGTCCATTGAAATTATAACTGATACGACGTTCTTACCTTCTTCTCAAATGGAAATCAACGATACTATTATTTTGAGAAACTTCAATAATCAGTTTCCTATTTTAAAGTCGAGTTATAGGACTTGCAAGTCTGCTACTAATGAAAACGGTTTATGTATAGCAAGTGACTATGGAATTCGTGACTATGCTAATAATCGATGGGTAGTTGTGACTTACGACGATCCAGCTACCACGGTTGAAGAAATGATATGGAAAAATGGCGAAATCACTTTAAATTTCCATATGTTTAATACACTTTGGTGGCTACCAGATGGAACAACGTATCACGATACTTTGATTAAACAAAGGGCAGTAAGAATAGGAAATTTGTAAAAGTAACTTGACGAAAGAGATTTCTAGAATCTTTTAAAAATCAGATGTCTTGTATTGAGAAAATCAATTGTATTAAAACAAGAAACACTAAGTATTTTCAAACCAGCGAAATTCTAGTTTATACTTCTGATTATGAAAACAACATTGAAATTATTCTTGTATCTAATCGCCTTTTTGATGGGTTCGGAACAGGCATTTGGCTCTGATTCGTTATCGCATAACAGGAAGAATACACTTTACTTGATGCCATCCAGTATTGATGGAGATATGTGGTTCGATTTAAATCAATCCTGGCTTGAACTCGGTTATACTAAACAAGTCACGAATACACAGTTTTTAGGTGTTCGAGTTGGAAACATTATTCATTCAAAAAGCACTAGCGCGGGGCTTTTAAATGAAATCAGTTCGGGAAAATCTACCGGAATTAATTTCAATCTGGAGCATAAAATTCTTTTAAGAAAGAAGCTTTATTATTCTAGCAATTTCTTTTTTCAAGAAACGAGTACAAATAGGACGGAGATGATAGATAAGGGTGAGATAAATTATCAATCAAATACGTATTTAGTTAAGCGAAATGTATATGCTCTCATACCCAAAATTGGATTTGTCTTTTTGAATAAGAAGCATTTTTATATAGATATCGGAGCTGGGATTGGTGCGCAGTTAATTTCTAGCAAAGCCGCAAATAAATTCACTGTGAACAGCAATCTTGAACGAGAAAATTTATCCGGAAAAGTGTTTGATTCAGGGCAAAAAATAGCCGGTCGATTTACTTTGCAAATTCAACTAGGTTATTCGTTTTAATGACTTAATAAATAGCTAATACAATTGCTTAAGTCAAACAATTCAATGAGTCTATAAAGGAATATTGTAAGTTAAATCACTAATTCGAATTCTTATAAATAATCTTCTTTTATGAAATCAAAACTCACCATTTCAATAGAAAAAGAAATTCTAGAACGAGCTCAAACATTCTCCTTTAAAACGGAAAAAAGCCTTTCTGAGATGATTGAAATTTATTTAGACACATTAACCAAAACAGACTATCATTTTGAACTTTCGTCTAAACTAAAATCTATTGATGGAGCTGTCCAGCTTCCGAGCGATTTTGAAATTCGAATAGGAATGCAATCATTAAAAAAGTTAAGAAATGGTTGAAAATACACTCAAATCACCATCTCCGGCACTTCGCCATCAACCACCAATTTGCCGGCGGTTGCTTTAATAATTTCTTCTACCGAAACACCGGGAGCGCGTTCGAGCAAGCGGAAACCTCCTTCGGGAAGTACATCGAGTACAGCTAGTTCGGTGACAATTTTCTTCACGCAACGAATGCCTGTGAGCGGTAATTCACATGCAGGAAGTAGCTTCGATTCGCCCGCTTTGTTTACGTGCTGCATGGCTACAATGATGTTCTTGGCTGAAGCAACTAAATCCATAGCGCCGCCCATTCCTTTCACCATTTTACCAGGAATCTTCCAATTCGCGATATCACCATTTTCGGAAACTTCCATGGCGCCTAAAATGGTTAAGTCCACTTTGCCAGCGCGAATCATCCCAAACGACAATGCTGAATCGAAAAAGGAGGAACCATCAACTGTTGTAATGGTTTGCTTTCCAGCATTAATCAAATCGGGATCTTCTTCACCATCAAACGGAAATGGTCCAATGCCCAACAAGCCGTTTTCGCTTTGCAGCACTACGTTCATGCCTTGTGGAATGTAGTTGGCCACTAAAGTTGGAATTCCAATTCCAAGGTTTACATAGTATCCGTCTTTGATTTCGCGTGCAATGCGTTTGGCAATTCCGTTTTTATCGAGCATGTTGTTTAATCCTTGCGTTCGTAAGCGACTACGTGCAGCGCATCCACTTTAACGGGTTGCGGTATCTGTTCACGTAGCCAAAAATAGACATTTAGCTGGTCGTCTGTATTGCGTATTACAGGCGATAAATAATCGGTTTCGATGGTGTTCCATTGTCCGGGCAGCAATCCGGTTTTCTTGTCTAAATCCACACCCACCCAGCGATAGGCTTTTTTGTTATGGTTAAACATCATCACTAAACTCAATGGAATACGTGTGTTGGTATCGGCAATAAAAACGCGTCCGCTGATGTGCAACCACACATGGTCTTTCTTGCTTAAACCGCTGTATGGCATTGTAATTCCCGGACTAAATTGATGGCTGCTGTCCATCGTGTAGGAGAATTTTCCTTCGTCGGCTAGGGAATCTTCCGCCAAGCCTTCCTCATGCTCAAACGACTCCAACAATTCCACTGTTTTATGATAATCACCTTTATTGTTGAATGGTTGATTTTGATCGTTATCCATCACGAGCAAGCTTTCGAAATCCGCTATCGGATGTGTTTTCCCTAATCCAGCCGACCAAGCGGCAAAGGTCATTCGGGAAGGATGGATGATGCCTTTATCGAACTGCCAAGCTTGAAACAAATTGAGCAACACACAGCCTGCAATTCCAGCTATGACCATGCTCTTTTTCCAAGAGGAATTCTGAAATGCTTGAGAAAGTAGAGCAGCTAATGGAAGTGCCATGAGCGGATAGCTGTCCATCAATGCCCGTTGACTAAAACTTCCTGCATACCACCAACAAGTCCAGCTAGAAACGATGTAGAGATTGAGCAGAAAGAATAGAATAGCAGCAGGGAAGATTTTAGGAGTTTGTTTACGTAATGCCCAAAATCCGAATACAGCAAACAGCATCAAGGGCGTGTAAATGAACCAGCCTTTTCGGAAGCTAAACAGCACTTGTAACGTGTAAGGCGTGAGGAAATCGAGTCCTTCGCCGGGATTATCGTAAGAATAATAGAGCCAATCGCCACTAATGCGTTTCCAGTAAAGCAGTTGCGGAAAGCCAGCAATGAATGTTGCTATTACCAGCAAGATTAAATGCACTCGATATTGGCTCCAAACGTTCGTTATTTTGGACTTAAGAGCAGAAAATCCATCTACATTCCACAGAAGGGGCAACAATCCAAATACCAGGTTGCTTGGACGAATAAGTGCTGCAAAACCGATGATAGCTCCGATAGCGACTGCAGTTTTTTTAGTAGGCAATTCATGCCAGCGGATGGTTTGCCAGAGCAATAGAGCTAGTAAGGTAAAGCCTGGACCATGCGTCATTCCAGGTGATTCGCCAATGAGTACGTAGTTCGTTCCAAATGCAATAAGGAGAATCGTGATGGCTGCAATGTTGTCGGAGTGGAAGTTCAACAAGACTTTCCGCAGAAAAGGAAATCCTAAGAATACAACCAACAAATGGGTGAGAACCAATGCCATCTGATAAGGTTTTGAGAAACCATCGGCAGGATAACCTAGCGAAGGTGCTAATAGATGAGCAATGAAAAAACCGGGCGCATAAATAAAAGCCATTCCCGAGGAATACTTGATGAGCTGTTTCCCATCGGGACCTGGAACTAATTGGTAAAAGGTGCTGGTATTTTTATAGGTGGAGTTGATTTTCTCCATCCATTCCATATGCTCAAATCCTGGATCGTTATATAGAAAATTAGCAGGGAGATAGAGGTAATAACCAAACACATCCCAGCTAATCGCATTGTTTTGCGGCTTGAGTATGGGATTTAATGCCAGCCACAATCCCACAATTAAGCAAGCAATTGTCGAGAGCGGATTTCGGTTAAACAGCTTTTTCATTAAGCGGTACGCGGACGAACGGTGCGTTGTTCAATACGTTTTTCGTAGCCTTCTCCTTGGAAAATGCGGTGAACATAAATGCCCGGAAGGTGAATGTGGTCCGGATCTAATGCTCCGGCAGGAACCAATTCTTCTACTTCCGCAATGGTGATTTTACCTGCCATCGCCACTAATGGATTGAAGTTGCGAGAAGTTTTACGGAAAATCAGGTTTCCATGCGTATCGCCTTTCCACGCTTTCACAATCGAATAATCAATATCGAATGCGTATTCCATCAAGTATTCTTTGTTGCCAAACACACGCGATTCTTTGCCAATAGCGACTTCTGTCCCAACTCCAGCAGGTGTGAAAATAGCAGGCATTCCGTATCCGGCAGCCATCAATCGAGTGGCTAAAGTGCCTTGAGGAACCAAATCAACTTCTAGCTCGCCGCTCAATAATTGACGCTCAAACTCCGCATTCTCGCCCACATACGAAGAAATCATTTTCTTCACTTGACGCGATTGAAGCATTAATCCAATTCCAAAATCGTCGACTCCGGCATTGTTCGATATGCATGTTAGGCCTTTAACACCTTTGCGTATAAGTGCAGCAATAGAATTTTCGGGAATACCGCACAATCCAAATCCACCAAGACCAAGAATCATGTTGTCGGAAATGCCTTCAATGGCAGCATCTGCATTCGCTACTTGTTTATTCATTGCTTAAAGATTGTCGAAGTTTTCGTCTTGATTTTGTTGTGTGGCGTTTTGCTTGTATTCGGCGCAATTGATTTCTACATCCAACTTAGCAGGACGTTCAAAATCGCCACGTGAAATTTTGATTTTAGGATCTTTATACACACGTTGCATGTACAATCCCCAAATAGGTAAGGCCATATTTGCTCCTTGTCCGAGAGCGGTTGACCGGAAATGCGCCGCACGATCTTCACAGCCTACCCAAACGCCCGTTACCAATTCGGGAGTTAAGCCCATAAACCAACCATCGGAATTGTTCTGTGTGGTACCGGTCTTACCGGCAATTGGATTTGTTAATCCGTAGCGTCCTCGTAAGCGTGTTGCTGTACCGCCTTCTACTACGCCTTTCATCAGCTCAATAACCAGATATGCCGTTTGTTCGTTCATAGCTTCGTCGGTTTGAGGGACGAAACTTTCGAGCACGTTTCCGTTTTTGTCTTCGATGCGGGTAATCCAAGTTGGCTCAATGTATACGCCCTTGTTTACGAAAGTGCTCATCGCTCCAACCATTTCGTAAACCGAAATATCGGCAGTTCCTAAGCAGATAGAAGGCACGGCGTCGATTGGACTTTTGATACCCATTCGTCGCACCATTTTGATAACCGGTTGTACACCAAATTGCTTGATGAGGTAGGCTGAAACGCGGTTGATGGAGTAGGCTAGGGCAGAGCGCAAAGGAACCATAGCTCCTTCGAATTCCTTGCTTGAATTATCGGGACACCAAGGACCAGAAACAGTTGGGATACAGATGGGAATATTAGGAACTTGAGTACAAGGAGACCATCCTTCTTGCATGGCAATGGCGTAAACAAAGGGTTTGAACGTAGATCCAACTTGGCGTTTTCCACTATAGACGTGGTCGTATTGGAAATACTTCTGATTGATTCCTCCTACCCAAGCTCGAACGTAACCGGTTTGAGGTTCTACCGACATCATTCCGGTTTGCAAAAAGAATTTGTGGTAGCGCACCGAATCCCAAGGCGACATAGTAACAGTAGAATCGCCGTTCCAAGTAAAAATTTTCATCTTCACTTTGGTTTTGAATGCTTTTTCAATTTCAGCTTCGCTAGCACCTTCGTCTTTCATTCTGCGATAACGATCGCTTCGAGTCATACCCTGTCGGATAATCATTTTCGCCTTGGCTTCAGTAATATTATAGAAAGGAGCGGCTTTCATGCCTTTCCAGTGATTGAAAAATTCTTTTTGAAGTGACCGAAGATGTTCTTTTACCGCAGCTTCGGCATGCAGCTGCATACGCGAATTGATAGTAGTATAAATCTTGAGTCCGTCTTTGTAGAGATTGTAATTGGTTCCGTCGGGCTTTTTATTCTTTTTGCACCAAACAGTCATTTGTTCTCGTAAAAATTCACGGAAATAAGTTCCAGAACCAGCAGTATGGCTTTCTGCCTGAAACTTAGACAGGTCGATAGGAAGAACTTTAAGAGAATCGTATGCTTCTTGACTCAGCTTTCCATAACGAACCATTTGATACATCACCACATTCCGTCGTGTAAGCGAGCGTTCGTAATTACGAATAGGATTGTAATATGTAGGGCCTTTTAAAACACCAATGAGCGTTGCTGCATCTTGAATGCGAAGAGAATCGGTAGGAGTATCGAAAAACGTGTGGGCGGCGCTTTTCACTCCAAAAGCCTGATTACCAAAATCAACTGTATTAAGGTAAAGGGCAAGAATTTCTTCTTTAGTATAGTTGCGTTCGAGCTTGGTAGCGATGATCCATTCTTTGATTTTGCGGAATACCACCTGAATCTTGTTGAGGTCTTCGCGCGGGAACATGTTTTTGGCGAGTTGTTGCGTGATAGTTGAACCTCCTCCAGAATCGGAATCACCACCAATTACTGTTCGAACTAAAACGCGAAATAATGCACGAAGATCAATGCCTGAATGGTCGTAAAAGCGAGCATCTTCGGTTGCTACAAGGGCATTTACAAGATTTGGTGAGAGTTCGGAATAATGAACGTTACTCCGATTTTCGATGTAAAATTTTCCAAGAGTTTCTTGATCGGAGGAAATAATTTCAGAAGCTAGATTTGATCTTGGATTTGCTAAGTCTTCGATGGTAGGAAGAGATCCAAATAAACCAATAGAAGTTAGAAAAACAATGAGAAAAAGAAAGGCAATCGGGCCTAAAACAGCTATCCATATCCAACGAATATAACGGGGGATTCCGGTCTTTTTTCCTTTGGGTTTTCCGGGTGATTTTGGAGTTGTTGCCATATTCTGCGTAAATGTAAAAATAGAAAACGGCCTTTGTTATTTTACTTTTTCAAAAACAAGCGCATTAAACTTATCGTTTCAACCAGTGTAAAAGCCAGATAATAAACTGCGTAAAGTATAATAAAGTGTACTGCGATTTTAGGAAATAGAAATCCTACAATCAGCATAATGAATAAATGAACGAACATTTTAAGTGCTTGAACACCCATAAATGCCGTCACAAAACGTTGAGGTCGACCTTCAATTGATCGAATGAGGAAGAAATGAAGTGTGCAACTTAAAACAAAGAAAAAGGCAAGAGGCAGGTATCTAAAAGTGGGGTTTAAATTTAAGATTCCTTTAGATGCAAGAGTTCCAGCAATTGACGCACACAGAATGCTCAAGAAAAACGAAATCGAAACGTATCGTAAAAAACCTGCAGGCATTATCGTTTTGGAAGTGAATTAAATAACCAGAACATAGCTGCAACAATTCCTAGGATTGCTCCAGTAAGTGTTAAAAGGGGATACTGAAAATGCAAAGTATGATCTAACCAGTTTCCAAGCCATGTAAGCACTAAAATGGCTCCCATCATTTGGATTCCTAAACCAGCATAGCGACCGTAATCGTTAAGCGGTTTTTTCTTGAAGAGGTCTTTTTTCGGATTGGGCTCCATGCTTGGTGAAATCTTTTACGATACCACCCATGCTGCAAGCTCCGGTAAAATTAGCTCCCGGTTCAATTGCTAACTTGTTGGTGCTTATGTCGCCACTTAATTTTGCAGTAGCTTTTAAAGTAAGTTGCTCAGAAACAGTAACTTTTGCCTTAACTGTTCCAGAAATATCGGCATTTTGACAATTCAATTCTCCATCAATTAATCCGCTAGGACCAATAACAACTTTGCCTTTTGCTTGTAAATTTCCTTTGAGTGTACCATCAATACGAATATTACCATCGCAGATAATATCACCAGTAATCATTGTTCCAGACAAAATTTGATTTGTTCCGGAAACACTCAGTGTGTCAGAAGACTTAGAATCTTTGGAGTTGAACATCTTCGGGGCTTTTTACTTTGGGGCTTCAAAGATAGAAAGAAATCTACAAGGAAGAAATCTATCGAAATTATTGGTAAACCAACTTATAGAAATCAAGGTATTCCTTCACTTTTAAGTCCTTGATTAAGGTTTTATAGTTGGGTGCACTTATGATAAATGTTTCGGTAATATTAGGGTCGATGTTTAGGAAAACGGCATCATCATCATCTAAGCTCTTGGCATATTCATCGGCTTCTTTTTTATTGGGGAAGGCCTGAACTGTAGTCATTTGATAATTCGTTCCCAATAAGCTATTGGTTAAATTCAGATTTTTAAGTGAATAGAATTTTGTATTGAAATCGCTGAGATTAAATCGGAATGTATTGAGATCATACGTTACGCTTTCCACCAAAACAACGTAATAATGAACGGTATCAGCCCTGTAGTTATAGGATTGAACAACAGCACTATCTCGATGAACTCCACCCTGAAAGTTACTTAAGCTTTTAAGTAATTCTGATGCCTTGGTTTTAACGGAATCATTTGGGAAGTTTTTTATAACAGAAAGCAAGCTTGTTTTAAATGCATCTACATCGGTTGTTTGTCCGGTTGCTAGTGCTTTTAACAAAGCAAATTTTGGAGCCAGTGCATTTCCTTGATAACGAGTTTCGGAAGTTCGGCAGCGAGCAATGACTTCGGGGAATTGTTTTGCTTGATATAAGCGATACGTTTCCTCATAGAACTTCACTGCTTCGGATTTACTTAGGTTTTCGCGTTTAAAAAACTCAGGATCGGTAATAATTTTCGTGTATTCAGAATCTGGATATTTAGAAATCAATCGCTTTTTGTATTCCTCAGCTTTAGCATTATCTGGAATTGCTAGGTAGATGCGATACAATTGATAAAAGATTGTTGCTTCGTTCGGATTGTTGGGATATTTAGAGAGAAACTCTTCATACGTTTCGGCTGCTTTTTTCAAATCCCCCAAACGTTCTTTATAAATCAATCCTAAATCAAAAAACGCTTCCATCACCGAATCGGCATAAGCTAGAAGCATCGTATCATTTTTAGGAACCATCTTATCCAATTTCTTCCGGATAAGTGCAATGCTATCTTCTCGTGTTGGTTTGGGTTTTTCTTTTACTTCAACAGCAACAGTATCCTCATCTGGATTTGTATTGGTTTGCAATACAGCCTGCTTATTTGACCTGCGCCAATTGTCCTCAAGTTTCCGATCACCCCATACCTTACGAAACTCCGCAAACCCAAAGCTCATTGTTGAAGTATTATAGAAATACCAGGATCCGCTACCCGTCGTTCCTGGAGCATTGGAATCGGCTTTTCCAGAAGCGGCTAATTTTGCAGCTGCTTGTTCCTCTTTTTCTCTTTGCTTTTTACGAGCTTCTTCTTCTTTCTTAAATATCTCAACGGCTTTTTTGTCCAATTGATCTGGACTAAGTTTCGCCATTTGAATTAAGCTGTCGTATAATTCAATGATTTGATATTTTTTTACCAATTCTGCTAAGCTGTTCCGCTTTTCTTCAATGCGTTTATAATCCGGAAAGTCTTTGGTGAGTGATGTAACAGCACTATCATAATAAGCCGCCGAACTTCGATATTCTCGTTGATCAAAATATATCTCAGCTATAGCCAAATACGACATTCCTTTTTGGTTCGCATTGGTTGTGCTTTCCTGTACCGATGTTGTATATTGTTCTATCGCCTTTTTTTCGTTTCCTTCTTTTTCTTCCAACTCACCCAAAACGTAATAGATTTGATCTTTGAAATCAACGTTTTTCGGGTCTTTCAGCATTCGTGCAAGCAACAAACGAATCTCCGTGCTGTTCTTGTTTTCGGTATCAAAACATCGGGCAATATTGATGCGTGCATAAAACGACATCTCATACGTAGGATTCGACTTTAATACTTTGGAGTATGAATTCGTAGCCAAAGCAAGCTCTCCTGCTTTTTGGTAAAGCTGTCCTTGAATAAACAATAAACGAACACGTTGTTTTTTCTTTTTTATATACTTGAGCGCTTCTGAAACCGACTCGAGCGCTTCTTTATAATGATTTTGTTTGAGGTGAAAATCTGTAATAGCGGTGTACAAATCTCCTTTGATGTTTTTGGGAAGCGCTTTGTCATTCAACGAACGATCTAGTGAAGACTGCGCATCGCTAAACATTCCCAATTCACTGTAAGCACGACAAAGCCACAAATTTGCCCGGTGTTGAATTGGATCTTTCTTGTAGTTTTTAACCGGTTCACGTGCTACGTATGCAAACATCTCCAAACACGCATAATAATCACGTTTGTAAAACAAGGACTTGCCAATTAACATGTAACAATCGTCGATGTACTTGCAATATTCTTTTCCTTTAATCATCATCGAATGTTTACTGATGACGAAGGATGCTTTTTTAATGGCTTTGTCGGTTAGAGGAATGATGGTTTTAGAATCTTCCAATGTTCCGACTTCATACACGGGTAAAACCTTGAAGTAATTGTCAACATGTGCAACTTGCAACATGGCAACACCTTCTTTTAATGTTTCTTCACCATTAAAATATCCGTTGTATTTGGAGGTGATGTTATGAAATGTTCGATTTAGCCACTTGTTCTTTTTCGTAGAACAGCCCATCAATAGCCCAATACATAGCAGTGCTATGAATAAGGGAAATCTAGAAGGTATGTGTTTAATTGAAAACAAATTCTGAATTTACTGAGCGGTTTATTAACTGCTGGAGCGCAAAATTATTTTAATTTCCGCTATTTTAAAGATCATTCCACCCAGTTTCAAACAATCCGGGGTGAATTTCAGAACTTAGCCGCGGTCATGGAACAAGTTAAAGATAGCCGCCGGAAGCAATTCATCCGGAAATTACGACATAAATACCGCCTGGTAGTCTTAAATGACGAGACGTTTGAGGAAAAGTACTCTCTCAAATTATCTCAGCTAAATCTATTTACTGCCATTGGATTATTGTCGATTGTGTTGATCATTTTCACCACGTTTGTCATTGCATTTAGTCCACTTCGTGAATATATTCCAGGTTATTCGAGTGATGTTAAGATGCGAAGAAACTTAATTGTGCTTGCAGAGAAGGTCGATTCCTTAAAGAAATCATCGGAGGATAAAGATTTATTAATCGAAGACATCCGTCAGATAACAACAGGTAAAATCAGCACAGGGGCGACCAAACCTCGCGAAAGTTCAAAGCCCGACTTGAATGCTGTTAAACTCACGCCATCCGAAGAAGAGGCAAAATTTAGAAATCAGGTTGAAGATCAGGATCGATACAACTTGAATAATGCCATGAGCGATACACGCATGAGTGAGATTAGCAATTATTATTTTTTCACTCCACTCAAAGGGAAAATCACAACCACATTCAATCCATCCTTAAAGCATTATGGAATTGATGTCGTGGCACCTAAGAACGAAGCGGTAAAATCAACATTAGATGGAACGGTAATCTTTGCCGGCTGGACAAGCGAAACGGGACATGTGATTCAAATTCAACATGCTAATAATTTGATTTCGATTTACAAGCATAATTCGGTGCTTTTGAAAAAAGAAGGAGAAGAAGTTAAGGCAGGCGAAGTGGTTGCTATTACTGGAAATTCGGGAGAATTAACAACATCACCACACTTGCATTTTGAAATTTGGTATGATGGCAAACCGATAGATCCTCAGGAATTGATGGTTTTCTAAATCTATCTCAGATGAAAAAAGAAATTTTAAAACACCTGAAAAAGAAAACAAGAGATGCACTTGGTCCTGTTCCGCCTACCAAAGTGGAAGTTTCAGAAAAGGAATATAAACGCAAGCCGAAGCATAAAAAGAAAGTGGATCCAGAAACACATATAGATTGAAGTTTATTCATGAATGGCGCTACGTTTCCATTCTTCAGGAAAAAAACGAAATAGCCAAATCAACATGGCAATCAATCCTGAAAAGAAAAAGATCAAGCAATAATTTTTTATTCCTAGCAAAAAGAATTCATCACACATCCAAATTGAATTCGCTGAAATCCAACATGCGATTGCCAAATTGGGAAGAAATTCTTTAGCACTTTTTCGGGTTTTGTAGGCAAGATATAAAGCCAAACTCACGGTAGGGAAAATCATCATGATGCCCAAAGGCTTCCAGAACAAACACCAACAGGCGTCTTTAATTAACCAAAATGGGAGGTGTAGGTTTTCTAATAAACGGTTCCGCATTTCACAAAATAAAGGAGATTTTCTTTTATACATCAGGTTTTCAACAGTCAGGCTTTGACAAGTTTAATCTTACATGGTTAGGAAGCCTTCATCATTCAATAAAATTTGAGTAGGAATTTCCTCATTGTGATAAGATCTGAATTGGCGCTTATTATGAGGATTTTTCTGATTAAATACATGTTGCTTATGACTGGAAAACGACCTGTTAACGAAGCATTTCCTCAAAAAAAACACTTAGGAAAATGGTGGAATGTAATTTTGCTTCTGCTTCTTTTTTCTTTTCAGGGTTTTTCTCAGGAAATCTGTAATAACGGAATCGATGATGATGGAGACAACCTCGTTGATGTGTTCGATCCCGATTGTCCATGCGATGACCAAACGCTACTTTGTCAGCCAACATGCGAATATGCTGTTCCGGGTGGTGCTTTAAATTTCACTACGCAATGGTCAAGTTCCGATACTGTTCCTAATTATCAAACTCCCTTAGTTGCCGATATTGATAATGATGGCGTGCCCGAAGTCATCATTATGGCAGCCAAGAACAATGTACTTTCAGACCCACGAAGGGCAAAAGATCTTTACATTATTAGTGGAAATACCGGAGCAACAGAATCTACAATCACGACTCCATACATGGCTTGGGTTGGCCCCGATCCTTATGCTGTTGCCGATATAGATGGTGATGGTTTTGGAGAAATCATCATTGCCTCCATCGATCACTCCGATAATGCCGCTAGCGACCGACGCTATTTGTTTTGCTACGAACATACTGGCGCGCTAAAATGGAAATCAAATGTTCAATATGGTTATGCGGGTGTTGCGCGCTTTGGAAGTTCTGTTGGAATCACCGATTTTAATTCGGACGGAGTTGCCGAAGTATACATTTATAACCAGATTTTCAATGCTGCAACAGGTGTTTTGCTTGTTGAAGGTGGCTCTGCAGGTGGAAAGGCAATTATGACGCAACAAAGTTGGGGCGATGTTGCGAATCCAGTTGCGGCTAATTTAACCACGCACTCAGGACTTGAGCTCGCTTGCGGGAACACCGTATATAATGTAACTATAACCAACACCAGTGGAACGGCAGGAAATACCATGTCGCCCATTGTTATTCCTGGACAAGCTGATGGATATACTTCTTTAGCCGATATCGACTTAGATGGAAATCTTGATGTTGTTGTTGCTTCAGAAGGTTCAACAGCAAAAATTTATGTTTGGAATCCAGGTAATGGAACTCCTTCTTTATTAGCATCCATTTCTCTACCTAATACAGGTGGAAACTGGATCGGTGTTCCTTTTATTGGAGACATGGATAAAGATTGTCAACCCGAAATTGGGGTTACACGATCGCGAAGGGTATATGCACTTGATTATAATGGAACATCAACCCTTAGCACCAAATGGACTTTAGTAACAACCGATGCATCTGGTTTTACGGGAATTACCATGTTCGACTTCAACCAAGATGGTACTCAGGAATTGGTTTACCGGGATGAATCGACCTTACGTATTATTGATGGTAGTGGGAGTTCTCCAGTTACTGTTGGAACAAATCCATGTAGCTCCGGAACTGGTTCTGAAATGCCCGTTGTTGCCGATGTGGATGGTGATGGACAAGCCGAGATTTGTGTAAGCTGTGCCGTGAATGGAGTTTCTCTCGGTCGAGTAAATGTTTTCTCTTCCGTCGGACAAGCTTGGGCGCCCTGCCGGAGCATTTGGAATCAATACAGCTATTTCAATGTCAACATCAATACTAACCTGAGTATTCCGCTTCAACAACAACAACATCAGGTTTTGTTGAGTAATGTAACCTGTCCGTTTTTTACCTGTAGCGAGAACCGACCATTTAATAGTTTCCTAACCCAGGCAACATTCTTAACACAGGAAGGCTGTCCGGTTTATCCAGCGTCCGATGTGGCTCTTTCGATATTGAATAGTTCTTGTAATGGATCTGGAGAATATGATCTAACTCTCGAAATTGAAAATGTTGGAGCCGCTCCTTCCGATTCGGGTTATCCAATTCGCTTCTACGCAGGAAATCCGCTAACATCAGCTGCTACTCTCATACCCGTTTTGAGTGGACCGAATGCAACATCTCAAGCACTGAATCCTGGTGATACTGAATCAATTTCCTATTCGCTTGATATCGCAGCTTTACCTAAACCATTCAATCTGTTTGTCATTTTGAATGATGATGGATTGTTAACTGCACCATTTAGTTTTCCTCTAAGCACCTTACCCGAATGTAATTTTGCTGACAATGTCATATCCATTTCGAACATCGATTGTTGTCCTTTTGGTGATCTTGCTATAAGCGGTTTTTCTCCACCAACAGCCAGCTTTTGTGCTGGCGGATCTTCCGATTTATCTGTATTAGCAAGTAGTACTGTTGGTTTGAATTCGGCTGTTTACACTTGGACATTGCCCGATGCATCAGTTATAACGGGCGATACAATTCAAGCTGATCAAGGTGGAACCTATTCAGTTTCAGTAAAAGACGATGCACAATGTACCGTTTCATCAACAGTTGACATAACCGAAACTCCGCTACCAACAACGGCTGCCGCAGGAAATGATCAAACTATTTGTGAAGATAATACAGCCCTTGAAGGAAATATTCCTTCAGTAGGAAATGGTACTTGGACACTCATTAGTGGAACTGGAACAATCGTCAATTCAACATCAGCAACAAGTTCTGTAACAGGGATTTCCATTGGAACAAGTGTTTTCCGTTGGGCAATTCTCAATGGTACAGATTGCTTATCAGACGATACCGTTTCTATCACGCGAATTGATCCGCCAAGTAATGCTGTTGCTGGAGTAGATCAATCGGTTTGTGTTGATGTTGTTACTCTTGGTGCTACTTTGCCTATTATTGGAACAGGTTCTTGGAGTTTGGTTTCTGGCGCTGGAACGATCACCGATGCATCTTCAATTTCTACAACGGTTACTGGACTAGCAGTTGGTGCCAATGTATTCCAATGGACCGTGAGCAATGGTGTTTGTCCTTCGAGCAACGATCAAGTTACCATTACGCGATTTGCCGTTCCGAGTATTGCAGATGCTGGTTCGAATCAAACAGTATGTATTCCAACGGCAAGTATGGGAGCTGCAACTTTAATTGTTGGTTCTGGACAATGGACATTAATTAGTGGAACAGGAAATTTTGCCGACGATACTGATCCGGTTACTCAGATTACAGGCTTATCAGTAGGAACAAACGTTTTTGAATGGACCGTTAGCAATGGAACTTGCGCAGCAACTACCGATCAAGTAGAAATTGTTAGAAATGAACTTCCTAGTCAAGCTGAAGTTGGTCCAGATCAGGTTGTGTGTGCAACAACAGCAACACTTTCGGCAACAGCTCCACTTGTGGGTTCTGGTGCATGGACCCTCCTTAGCGGAAGTGGAACCATAAGCGATGAATTTTCAGAAACTACTAGTGTAACAAATTTAGGTGCAGGTGCCAATGTGTTTCAGTGGACCGTGAGCAATGGTGTTTGTTTGCCAAGTGCTGCAACGCTTACCATTACGCGTGATCTTCCTCCAGATGTATCTACTGCTGGGAATGACCAAGAAATTTGTACTGATGCAACTCAACTCGAAGGAAACAGCCCTTCACTTGGATCAGGATTATGGACAGTTGTTAGCGGTAGCGCGACATTCGATGACGCAACATTACCAACTTCATCAATCAGTGATTTAGTAACGGGAACAACGGTTCTTCAATGGACAATCAGCAATGGTGTTTGTCCTGCAAGTTCAGATCAAGTAAGTATTCAAATTGACGCGCCTGTTTCGATTCCTGATGCAGGTTCTGATTTCTCAGTTTGTGCTGCCAATGCTAGTTTAGCTGCATCAACTCCTACAACAGGAACAGGTCAATGGTCGCTACAAAGTGGAACAGCAACTATTACAAATCCGAATTCCGCCAATTCTGGAATTACTGGTTTAGTTATCGGTACAGCCGTATTCCGCTGGACAGTTACGAATGGAACCTGTACCGATTTTGATGAAGTTTCTGTAACACGCACTGCACCCCCAGATCAAGCTATTGCAGGTATTGATCAAGAACTTTGTAGTAATTCAACATTACTTGCTGCAAGTCTAGTTATTACAGGAACAGGACAATGGAGCATATTAAACGGTGCTGCAACATTTACAGATTCTTCTGATCCTGCCGATTTAATTACAGACATCGCCGTTGGTTCCAATCAACTCATTTGGACAGTAAGCAGCGGAGTTTGTCCATCTTCATCCGATACCGTAACCATTGTTGTTGATGCCAATCCAGTTACACCCGATGCCGGTTCTGATCAAGAAATTTGTGCTGACGCAACTAGCTTAAATGCCATTCCTGCTTCAGTTGGAACTGGAGAATGGACTGTTATTTCGGGTAGTGGAATTTTAGCCAATGCATCCAGTTCAACTTCGGGTGTTACAGGTTTATCAGCGGGAGCGAATGTTTTTCGATGGACAATTACCAACGGAACCTGCATCGCTTTCGACCAAGTAAGTATTGTGCGTGATCTTCCGCCTTCGGCTGCTATTGCTGGTGCAGATCAAGAAATTTGTCAGGGAGAAACGGTAACACTCAATGCAACTTCTCCAACGAGTGGAACAGGAGCCTGGACGCTTATCTCCGGACAAGGAACAATCACAGATTCAACTTCTGCTCAATCTTCGGTGACCGCGCTTCAGCCAGGAAATGTTGTTCTACAATGGACCGTTTCGAGTGGAGTTTGTACTGAAGAAAGCGATCAAGTAGCAATCCTTGTGAATGCGAATAACCTGAGTGCATTGGCAGGAAATGATCAAACCATTTGCTCCGATACAAGCAGCGTTTCTGCTAATCAACCACTCATTGGAACGGGCGTTTGGACTGTTGTTTCTGGCTCGGGAATCCTTGCTGATTCAACTAGCGCATCAACTTCCATAAGCGGACTTCAACCTGGGGCAAACACATTCCGCTGGACTGTTTCCAATGGAACTTGTCCTCCCGTTTTTGATGAATTAACGATACAAGTTGATGTTCCTCCTTCGGCAGCTTTGGCTGGATTAGATCAACAAATTTGTACAGATAATTCCACTTTGACTGCTACAGCTCCGAGTTCAGGTTCTGGATTATGGACGCTTGTAACAGGAAGCGCAACGTTTGGAGATAATCAAAATCCAACTTCGAGCATTTCTGCCATTGGCGTTGGTGTGAATGTGCTGCAATGGACCGTGAGCAACGGCGTTTGTCCTTCGGTAAATGATCAAGTCATTATTATACGTGATTCAATCCCAGTGCAAGCAAATGCCGGAGTAGATTTTAGCGTATGTAATAGCGATACTGCAGCACTTCAAGCACTTGAGCCAACACCAGGAACGGGAATTTGGACTGTCATATCTGGTTCTGCAACGTTTGATGACGCAAGTTCTCCATTAGCCATTGTGAGTGGACTCGTAACGGGTTCAAACCAATTTGTTTGGACTGTAACAACCGGAAATTGTCCAACAACAAGCGACACTGTAACAATTCAAAACCTTCAACCGCCTTCAACCGCAAACGCTGGTTCCGATACTTCGCTTTGTAGCACCACATCGGTGTTGAATGCCGTTCAACCAGTAATTGGATCTGGAACTTGGACTTCTTTAAGCGGAGTTGTGTTTGATGATATTTCTTCGACAAACGCTTCTGTTAGTAATCTTCAGCCAGGCTTGAATACCTTGATTTGGACAGTAAGCAATGGCATTTGTCCAGCATCAACAGACACAGTAATTCTGAGCGTTGATAAAAACCCAATTACACCGAATGCTGGTCCCGATTTGAGTATTTGTTCCGATACTGTTACACTTTCAGCGGCAGCGCCATCTCAAGGCATTGGAGTTTGGAGTATTGTGAGCGGATCATTAACACTGAGCGATACCTTATCACCGAACGCTTTTGCTTCGGCAATCCAATTAGGTACAGCCGTTTTACAATGGACCGTTACAAGTGGATCGTGTATCGTTTCGGATCAAATGCAGATTACCGTTTCAGAACCACCATCACAAGCGCTTGCCGGAAACGATCAAGAAGTATGTGATTCAACAGCAGTGCTTTCGGCCACGCCTCCTCTTGTAGGAAATGGCTCTTGGTCACTCATTAGCGGAACAGCAACGATAGATGATCCAACAAATCCGGCAAGTACTGTTAGTGGAATCGCTCCAGGAACAAGCGTAATTCGTTGGACTGTTAGCTCAGGAACTTGTGGTGAAACATTCGATGAACTAACCATCATTCGCGACATTCAACCGAAAACAGCTCAAGCTGGACCCGATCAATCGGTATGTGCTGACACGGCTCAACTTGCCGCTATTGCATCACCAGGAAGTGGTGGACAATGGACACTTATTAGCGGAACGGCAACAATTTCACAGCCTGATTCTGCATCAACAGGAATTACAGGACTTGGTGTTGGAACGAACATTTTCCGATGGACTTTACCAGCAGTTGGATCTTGTCCGGCAGTTTGGGATGAAGTAAGCATTGAACGCAATGCGCCAACATCACTCGCATTTGCTGGTAACGACACCACTATTTGTTCATCACCCTATACGCTCAACGCAAACTCTCCTGCAAATGGAACTGGCGTATGGTTAGTCATTGCCGGAAATGCTGTTTTACAGGATTCTCTTTCTGCATCAACACAAGTGAGCAACCTCGAAATTGGTAGCAATGTGTTCGAATGGCGCATCAGCAATGGATCTTGTCCGGTCGAAACAGATGAAGTTACCATAACTCTTCTCGATACAGCTTATGCTGGACAAGACCAAACGATTTGTGATACGATAGCAACACTTTCTGCATTGGGTGTTGGAAACTGGACGCTCATCAGCGGCAGCGGTACTATCACCCAAGCTGACACGGCCATTACTACCGTTACCGGTCTTGCCGAAGGTACCAACATTTTCCAATGGACCTTGACGGGAGCATCTTGTCCAAGTTCAGACGACCAAGTGAGCATCATTGTTTCTGCTCCTCCTTCACCAGCGAATGCCGGATTGGATCTTTCAACTTGTAATGACACGGCTACCCTTTCGGCAATAAATCCAACAGTTGGAACTGGTTTGTGGACAGTAATACAAGGTGCTGCAACGATTACAGATTCCTCTTTACCAACAAGTGGAGTAAGTGGTTTGAGTGTTGGGCTGAATCAATTCGAATGGCGCGTGAGCAACGGAGCTTGTCCTTCGCTTGCTGATACAATTTCTATAACACGAGGTGATACAGCCTATGCTGGAGTCGATCAAATCATTTGCGATTCTACAAGCACCTTAGACGCACTTGTACCAAGTTCTGGAACAGGCGTTTGGACACTTGTGAGTGGTACAGGAATTTTGGCAGATTCTTCGGATGCTGCAACTTCGGTTACAGGACTTTCGGATGGTGAAAACATTTTCCAGTGGACTGTTACGGGCGCAGCTTGTCCAGATTCTACCGATCAAGTAATCATTACGCGTAATTGCAATACTCCTCCTGTTATTGCTAACGATAGTTTATCAATGTTAGAAGACAGCGTATTGACGAGTACTATTCTCGATCCCAATGATTATGATCCAGATAGCACAACATTAACGGTTGATACCACTTCAGTCATCGGTCCGAATCACGGAACCTTGCTTATTCATCCTGATGGAAGTTTTACGTATACACCCGATGATAATTACAATGGGCTAGATACTTTTATTGTTGCTGTTTGTGATAGCGGAGCTCCATTGCCAGCATTGTGCGGACAAGACACAGTTATCATTACGATTGATCCTGTAAATGATCCACCAACAATTCAAGGAGAAACTGAAACGGTAGCTCCCGGAGCATCGGTGACAGATAATTTATTGGACAATGACAGTGATATTGATGGCACTTCGCTTACAGCCAATACAACACCTATCACAGGACCAAGTCATGGTGATATTACAATAAATCCAGATGGAAGTTTCACCTATACGCCCGATACTGGTTATGTAGGAAACGATACGATCATTGTTGAGGTGTGCGATAGTGGAACACCATTGCCAGAAGAGTGTGCTCCGGATACGATTATTATTCAAATCCAAGGAATAACGGTTATAGCCAATGCGGGTGAAGATCAAACGTTTTGCGGAAATTCTACCCAGCTCGAAGCACAAGCGGTTGATCCTCCAGGAACAGGTGTGTGGACTATAATCAGCGGAAATGCGACCTTAAGCGATGCCAATTCTCCTTCATCGAACTTAACGGCAATCAGCTCCGATACGGTATTGTTGGTTTGGACAGTTACGCTCAATGGACAAACTGCTACCGATACGGTTCAGATCATTGCTCATCCACCAGCAACACCAGCATTTGCGGGTGAAGATCAAGTGGTTTGTGGAAATGCAACGGAACTTCAAGGCAATACTCCAATCGCTGGAACTGGGAATTGGACCTTAGTTAGTGGAACGGGCATTTTATCGAATGCATCATCGGAACTTTGTGGTGTGAATGGAATTGCCCCAGGAACAAGCATTTTCGCATGGACAATCACCAATGGAACATGTATTAGTAGTGACACGGTGCTTGTTCAAGCGTATATTCATTCTGCAATAAGTATAGCTGGCGATTCGGCTATTTGTCCAGATGTGTTATCTACTACATTAACAGCAACAGTTCAAGGTGGATTGACAGGTCTTTGGACTATGCAAACTGGAACGGCGGTGTTTAGTAACGACACATTGCCACAAACAACAGTGAGTAGTTTGTCGCCAGGTGATAATGTGGTTGTTTATACAATTTCAAATGGTCCGTGTGGAGCTTCTGAAAGTTTTAAAATCACTGTACTTTCCGAAGAGGATGCTCTTTGTAAGCAAGAAGAAATCTTTATTCCTGAAGGATTTTCTCCCGATGGCGATGGTGCGAACGACCAATTGGTTATTTATGGACTTAAAGGAAAACACGTTTCGTTGAAGGTATTTAACCGTTGGGGAAATTTGGTTTACGAAAGCGATAATTACCAAAATAATTGGGATGGAACCTGTTCAACAGGGTTGATACTTGCCGGCGAACGCTTACCGGAAAGCACATATTACTATCTTGTGCAGATTGAAGGCGAAAATGACACACGTAAAGGCTACCTAACCTTATGGCGATAAAATCAGAACCGAAAAACCGGGATATGAAAAAGCACTTTCTTCTTTTCTTTTCCTTGCTAGCTTTCCTTTCAGGGAATTCTCAGCAAGACCCGATGTACAGTATGTACATGTTCAACACCATGGCTATCAATCCAGCCTATGCGGGTTCTTTGGATCATGCCCAAGCAACCGGATTGTTTCGTCGGCAATGGCTCGACTTTCCCGGCTCACCTAGAACAGCCAGCTTGAGCTTTCATACACCCACGAAAAACGAAAAAGTCGGATTGGGCTTTTCATTCGTCAACGACCAAATGGGCGATATGGCTACGAATTCCTTTATGGGTTCTTATGCTTATCATATTCGCTTGAAAAAAAGTCGCTTGTCATTGGGATTGCAGGCAGGTGTGCGAAACTTCAGTCTCGACTTAAGCAAAATCAAGTTAAGTCCTGATCAGGTTTACGATGATGCTTTTCAAGGAAATATCAGTCAGTGGAGTTTGAATTTTGGCGCTGGAGCATTTTGGTATAGCAACAAATGGTACTTAGGCTTAGGTATTCCCAATTTGAGAAATAACATCATCAGCAATCAGCAGCTAAACACCGTGTATGTTGCACGATACCGAACACACATCAACCTAACAGGAGGATATGTATTTAAACTATCTCCAACCTTCCATTTCAAACCATCTTTTATGATTAAAGAAGTAGGAGGAGCTCCATTGCAGTTTGATATCAATGCTAATATTTACTGGCTCGATTTAATTGGCTTTGGCGTTTCATATCGCTCAGGTGATGCGATGGTGGCTTTACTCGAAGTGCAGCTCAACAAGAACTTCCGCTTGGGTTATGCTTATGATCAAACAATCAATAAGTTGGCTGGCTATGTTGGAGGAACTCACGAAGTGATGCTTCGATCTGACTTTGGTTTCAACAAGAACAAAACCGTTACACCTCGATATTTCTAAGCGAACAGAACATGGCATCATCTCTCCTAAACCAGTTCCGGAACGCACTGCTACTGCTCTTCATTGCTGCAGCTCAGCTCAATGCTCAATCGCCGGTTGAACGTAAAGCAAACCGTTTGTACGAGAACTTCGCTTATCCCGAAGCAATCGAATTGTACGAACACATCATCAAGAAAAAACCCGATAACAAAGCCGTTATCCGAAATCTTGCTGATGCCTATCGGAAAACGAACAACGCTGCTAAAACAGAACAATGGCTTTTGCGTGTGTTAGAGTCGGGCATAGCCAAAAATGAGGATTATTTCTACCTCGCTCAAGCGCTCGAAACTAGCGGTAAAAACGAAGAAGCGCGTCGCTATTACGAAAAGTACGACCAACTCATGGCTGCCGATCAACGTGGAGAACGTTTTACTGCTGCAATGAAAGACTATACGGGCTTTTTTGCAGAATCAGAAAGCTATAAAGTCGAAAACCTGAGCATCAATACTGCTGGTTCGGATTTTAGTCCAGCTTATGTGCCTGGCGGAATTATACTCGTTTCGAACGGACATGGGAAAAGCTTTCCTAAATCGCTCTTTCCATGGAACAATGAACCGTGGTTAGATCTTTATATTTCCAAAGGCGCCAACGACTCAACCTTGCAAGCGGCGAAACACATTTCAGGGAAGCTAAATACGAAGTACCACGAAGGACCACTTAGCTACAATCAAGGAACTAAAACACTTGCTTTTACACGTAACAATTACTTCAAAGGGAAAGTCAAACGGAGCAGCGACCATATCAATAAACTGAATATATATTTTGCGACAGCCGAAGGCGAAGAATGGAAAAACATCACCCCATTTCAGCACAACAGCAAGGAATATTCAACAGGTCACCCATCCTTTTCGGAAGATGGTAAAAAACTCTATTTCTCGAGCGATATGCCCGGTGGATATGGCGGAAGCGACTTATATGTTTGTACATACGAAAACAACACCTGGACAAAACCTGAAAACCTTGGTCCGACAATCAATACCGAAGGAAATGAGTTGTTTCCTTTTATCTACAAGGATAGCTTGCTTTGTTTCTCTTCCAATGGTTGGGGCGGAATGGGTGGATTGGATGTGTTTCATTCAGAAATAAAAAACAACAGCTTCGCAAAACCCGAAAATCAAGGAGCTCCAGTAAACAGCCCTTCGGATGATTTTGGTTTCATTTTTACCAATGCTGGGAAAAACGGATTTTTTAGTTCCAACAGAGCAGGAGGAAAAGGCAGCGATGACATCTATCGTTTTACTTATACCATGCGTCCTACAGCGATCATAATCGTTGATAAAGACGAAGTAAAAGCTGTTCAGAAAGCACATATTCAGATTCTTCTTGGGGATAAATTATTGGTTGAAAAAGATGCGGATGGTGAAGGAAAGTCCTTTGTTCAATTGCGTCCATGCACCGAATACAAAATCATTACAACGGGTGATGGCTATCCGAAACACGAGCAAGTGTTGAAATCGAATTGTCCTGCTTCCAAAGAAGACCTTCGCGTTTTGATGAAACGTCCGAAGCTTTACGTAAACGTTTTCGACAAATACCTAAACAAAGACATCGCAGGAGCCAAAGTGATTGTAACTGATCTCACAAAACCATCAAATCCTTCAATGGAAGGAAATGCAGATGAAAAAGGCTTTATTCGTTTTTATTTGATTCCGTGTCACGAATACAACGTTGTTGCTAAAAAAGAAGGCATGCCAGATGTTTCGCGGAAAGTAACAGCTCCTTGCGATGAAAATGGAACTGATCCATTGGTGCGCCTCGGAACTGGTATTGCTCCAATTCGAGGTGTTAGTATAGAAATTAAAGTTGTAGACGAGTTAAGCAATACTCCAATTGCGAATGCCAAAGTGCGAATGCTCAATAAAAAGTCGAATGATTTAATGGAGTTTCTCACAGATGATAATGGAATGTTTGAGACTACATTAAACGAAAACACCAATTGGCTCATAAATTCTTCCCGTATCGGCTATTTCTCCACATCCAAAAGCAAATCGGATATAACTGCCAACAAGGGCGACAAAAAGCTTTTCAAAGAATTGAAATTGTTGAAGCTTCGCGAAGGTGGAATCATTGCCTTGGAAGGAATATTTTACGATTTAGCTAAGTCCGATATTCGTCCAGATGCAGCAAAAGTGCTCGATTATGTAGTGCTTGTGATGGAAGAAAATCCAAGTTTAGTCATCGAATTGGGCTCGCATACCGACTCAAGAGGAACCGATGCCGACAACCTCAAGCTTTCGGATGCACGTGCTAAATCTGCGGCCGATTACATTGTTTCTAAGGGCGTTGCAAGTAATCGCATCACCGGAAAAGGTTATGGCGAAACCGTTCTGAAGAACAAATGTGGCAACGGCGTGAAATGTCCCGACAAACTTCATCAAGAAAACCGTCGGACAGAGATTCGGATTGTCGATTTTGAGTGATAAATTCGAGGCTGCTTAAATGGCCTCATCCGAATCATGAAAGTTTGGTCGAAATTTGTTTTTTCCCTCATCGTTGGGATGATCTCTTTTTCAATGCCTTTGTTGGCAGGTGGAGAGATAGCGAATGCAGGTTCGGACCAAGTAATTTGCACTAATTCAGTTACTCTAGCAGGAAATGCCCCAGTTATTTACACTGGTTTATGGACGGTAGTTACCGGAACGGGAAGCTTTTCTGACGCAAACGATCCGAGTACAAGTGTCAGCAACCTCGATATTGGTGAGACAATTCTCGTTTGGGAATTCTATCAAGTGGATGTGCTGATTTCATCCGACACGGTTAAAATTACCGTTCAAGAACCACCAATCGCATCTGCCGGAATTGACCAAACCATTTGTTCTTCTTCGGCAAATTTAGATGCCGTTCCTGCAACAAACGGAAGCTGGGCACTTATGTCTGGTGCTGGAACATTGGCAGATAATACTTTGGCAAATACTGCTGTTTCGGATTTGGCTGTTGGTGAAAATGTGTTTCGTTGGACGGTTCCAGGAGGTGCTTGTGCCGATGCATTTGATGAAGTTTCCGTATTTCAGGATTCTCCACCAACAAGTTCTGTCGCCGGTTCAGATCAAACCATTTGTTCAACATCTACAACATTGGATGCCAACTTCGCACTCGTTGGCGGAGGACAATGGATCGTCATCACAGGAACTGGAAATTTTACTTTTGATGCCGATCCTCAAACGGTTGTAAGCGGGCTTTCCACAGGTATCAACACTTTCCGTTGGACAATTAGCAATGGCGTGTGTGCTTCTTCGACGGATGATGTGAACATCACAGTTCAATCGCCTCCAACAACCCCTAATGCCGGAACGGATCAAACCATTTGTTCCTCTTCGGCAATTTTAGATGCCGTTCCTGCAACAAACGGAAGCTGGGCGCTTATGTCAGGTGCTGGAACTTTGGCTGATAATACATTGGCCAGTACAGCTGTTTCGAATTTGATTCTTGGTGAAAATGTGTTTCGGTGGACGGTTCCTGGAGGTGCTTGTGCCGATGCATTTGATGAAGTTTCCATATTTCAGGATGCGCCACCAACTAATTCTTCTGCCGGTTCAGATCAAACCATTTGTTCAACATCCACAACATTGGATGCCAACTTCGCATTCGTTGGCGGAGGACAATGGAGCGTCATTGCTGGAACTGGAAATTTTACTTTTGATGCCGATCCTCAAACCTTCGTCAGCGGACTTTCCACAGGTATCAACACTTTCCGTTGGACAATAAGCAACGGTGTTTGTGCAGCTTCGACGGATGATGTGAACATCACAGTTCAATCTCCTCCAACAACTCCTAATGCAGGAACAGATCAAACCATTTGTTCCTCTTCAACTACACTTAACGCAACCGCCGCAAGTGGAGGAAGTTGGACACTCATAAGCGGAAGCGGAACATTGGCCAATGCTTCTTCTGCAACATCAAGTGTTTCTGGACTTTCCACTGGTGTGAATGTGATTCGCTGGACAGTTCCTGGAGGTACTTGTTCCGATGTGTTTGATGAAGTAAGCATCACTGTTGATGCACCACCAACAAGTTCAGCAGCAGGTTCAGACCAATCCATTTGCTCAACAACAGCAACACTTTCAGGAAATACACCAAGTTCAGGAACGGGACTTTGGTCGGTTATTACTGGAACCGCTTTATTCAACAATGCGACTAGTCCTAGCACTTCCGTTTCTGGTTTATCGGTTGGAATAAACGTGCTTCGCTGGACAATCTCCAATGGAACCTGTACACCATCGAGCGACGATATTACTATTACCGTTGATAATAATCCAGCTAGCCCCAATGCAGGGATCGATCAAACACTGTGTGCTTCTTCCACCAACTTAGCTGCAACTCCAGCAACAGGCGGTGCTTGGACGCTTGTAAGTGGAAGCGGAACGATAGCAAATGCATCTTCTGCAACCTCTGGTGTAACAGGACTTTCCAATGGAGTGAATGTGTTTCGATGGACGATTCCGGGTGGTGCTTGTGGGAATGTAAGCGATGATGTGAGCATTACCGTTGATCAATCTCCAACAACATCTCAAGCCGGTTCAGATCAAACCATTTGTACAACTTCAACAACATTGAACGCCAACACAGCACTCGTTGGAACTGGACAATGGAGCATTATTACAGGAAGTGGAACATTCGTTTCAAATTCCAATCCTCTAACAGCAGTCAGCGGACTTTCCACTGGACTCAACACTTTCCGTTGGACAATAAGCAATGGTGTTTGTACTGCATCAACCGATGATGTAAGCATCACCGTTCAATCTCCACCTTCAACACCGAATGCGGGAACGGATCAAACCATCTGTTCATCTTCTGCTACGCTCAATGCAACAGCTGCAAGTGGTGGTCATTGGACCGTAATCAGCGGTAGCGGAAATTTTAGTAATGCAAATCTGGCAAACACGAATGTTACCGGACTTTCCAATGGAGCAAATGTGTTTCGTTGGACTGTATCGAGTGGTGTTTGTGCCGACGTAAGCGATGATGTTACAATCACCGTTGACACACCACCAACAAGTTCTTCAGCTGGTTCAGACCAATCCATTTGCTCAACAACAGCAACACTTTCAGGCAACACACCAAGTTCAGGAACGGGACTTTGGTCGGTTATAACTGGTACAGCATTATTCAACAATGCGACGAATCCTAGCACTTCCGTTTCGGGATTATCTGTTGGAGTGAACGTGCTTCGCTGGACAATCTCCAACGGGACTTGCACACCTTCGAGCGATGATGTTACGATAACTGTTGACAATAATCCACTTAGTCCGAATGCTGGTTCTGACCAACAACTCTGCGCTTCATCCACCAGCTTAGCAGCAACTCCAGCAACCGGCGGCGCTTGGACATTAGTAAGCGGAAGCGGAACTCTGGCTAACGCATCTTCTGCAACTTCAGGAATAACTGGACTTTCCAACGGAGTAAATGTGTTTCGCTGGACGATTCCAGGTGGTGCATGTGGGGATGTTTTTGATGAAGTGAGCATCACAGTGTATGCTGCTCCAACAAGTTCCTCTGCTGGTTCAGACCAGTCGATTTGTTCAACAACAGCAACACTTTCAGGGAATACTCCAAGTTCGGGAACTGGACTTTGGTCAGTTATTACCGGAACCGCTTTATTCAACAATGCAACGAGTCCAAGCACTTCCGTTTCAGGATTATCGATTGGAGTGAATGTGCTTCGCTGGACAATCTCCAACGGAACATGCGCTCCATCGAGCGATGATATTACTATTACCGTTGATAATAATCCAGCTAGTCCCAATGCTGGTATAGATCAAACTCTGTGTGCTTCATCCACCAACTTAGCAGCAACACCAGCAACAGGCGGCGCTTGGACACTTGTAAGTGGAAGCGGAACGATAGCAAATGCAACTTCTGCAACATCGGGTGTAACTGGACTTTCCAATGGAGTGAATGTGTTTCGTTGGACGATTCCAGGTGGTGCTTGTGGTAATGTTTCAGATGACTTGAGCATCACGGTGTATGCTGCTCCAACAAGTTCCTCTGCTGGTTCAGACCAGTCGATTTGTTCAACAACAGCAACACTTTCAGGGAATACTCCAAGTTCGGGAACTGGGCTTTGGTCGGTAATTACTGGAACAGCATTATTCAACAATGCGACGAATCCTAGTACTTCCGTTTCGGGATTATCGGTTGGAGTGAACGTGCTTCGCTGGACAATCTCCAATGGAACTTGCACTCCATCGAGCGATGATATTACCATCACCGTTGATAATAATCCTGTAAGTCCCAATGCTGGAATCGATCAAACACTGTGTGCTTCATCCACCAACTTAGCAGCAACACCAGCAACAGGCGGCGCTTGGACACTCTTAAGCGGAAGTGGAACACTGGCAAATGCATCTTCAGCAAACTCTAGTGTAACGGGACTTTCAGTTGGTGTGAATGTATTCCGTTGGACGATTCCGGGCGGTGCTTGTGGGAATGTAAGTGATGATGTAAGCATTACCGTTGATCAATCTCCAACAAGTTCTCAAGCTGGATTAGATCAAACCATTTGTGCAACTTCAACAACATTGGGAGCTAATACAGCACTCATTGGAACAGGGCAATGGAGCGTAATCTCCGGCAGCGGAACTTTCGTTTCGAATTCCAATCCTCTAACAGCTATCAGCGGACTTTCCAATGGCATCAACACCTTCCGATGGACAATTAGCAATGGTGTGTGCACTTCTTCTACGGATGATGTGAGCATCACCGTTCAAACTCCTCCAACAACTCCAAATGCGGGTACTGATCAAGCCATCTGTTCTTCTTCAGCTACGCTCAATGCAACAGCTGCAAGTGGTGGTCATTGGACCATAATCAGTGGTAGCGGAAATTTCAGTAATTCAAATTTGGCAAACACGAATGTTACCGGACTTTCCAATGGAGCAAATGTGTTTCGTTGGACTGTTTCGAGCGGCGTTTGTGCCGATGTAAGCGATGATGTTACAATCACCGTTGACACACCACCAACAAGTTCTTCAGCTGGTTCAGACCAATCCATTTGCTCAACAACAGCAACACTTTCAGGCAACACTCCAAGTTCAGGAACAGGACTTTGGTCGGTAATTACTGGAACAGCATTATTCAACAATGCTACGAATCCAAGCACGTCCGTTTCAGGATTATCTGTTGGAGTGAACGTGCTTCGCTGGACAATCTCCAACGGGACTTGCACACCTTCGAGCGATGATGTTACGATAACTGTTGACAATAATCCACTTAGTCCGAATGCTGGTTCTGACCAACAACTCTGCGCTTCATCCACCAGCTTAGCAGCAACTCCAGCAACCGGCGGCGCTTGGACATTAGTAAGCGGAAGCGGAACTCTGGCTAACGCATCTTCTGCAACATCCGGTGTTACTGGACTTTCCAACGGAGTGAGTGTGTTTCGTTGGACTATTCCAGGTGGAGCGTGTGGTAATGTGAGCGATGAGGTAAGTATTACAGTTGATAGTCCACCGAGCACGTCCAATGCGGGAATTGATCAATCAATTTGTTCAACAGTGGCAACTCTTGCTGCCAATACTCCAAGTTCTGGAACTGGGCTTTGGACTGTTGTTTCTGGTTCGGGTTTGTTTGCAAATGCCAATAGTCCGAGTACTTCGGTTTCTGGATTATCGGTCGGTGTCAATGTGCTTCGCTGGACAATATCCAACGGAACCTGTAGTGCTTCAACCGATGTTGTTTCAATAACGGTTGACAATAATCCGGTATCACCCAATGCTGGCCCAGATCAAACATTATGTGCATCAACTACAACATTAGCAGCGACAGCAAGTTCGGGCGGTTCATGGACCTTGATAAGTGGAACGGGAACAATTCAAAATGCCACCTCAGCAACATCAAGCGTTAGCGGACTTTCCATTGGCACGAATGTTTTTCGTTGGACCATTCCAGGCGGTGCATGTGGAAATGTATCTGATGATGTAAGTATACTCGTTCAAGCTCCGCCTTCTGTTTCAGTTGCAGGTTCTGATCAAGTAATTTGTACTTCTTTTACAAGCATGGCAGCAACTGCTCCAACCATTGGAACTGGAGCTTGGTCAGTTGTTAGTGGTTCGGGGCTTTTTGGAAATGCCAATTCAGCCACTAGTTCAGTTACAGGATTGTCGTCTGGCAATAATGTATTTCGTTGGACCATCAGCAATGGTGTTTGTTCAACTTCAAGTGATGATGTAACGATTACGGTTTCAACTTCTCCGGCTACGCCGAATGCCGGCTCCGATCAAACCTTATGTGCAAGTTCATCAACATTATCTGCTAGTCCTTCGGGAGGAATTTGGACAGTAGTTTCCGGAACGGCAACATTTCAAAATGCATCTTCAGCGACGTCTTCAGTATCCGGTCTTTCAACAGGAATCAATGTGCTACGTTGGACCATCGACGGAGGTGCTTGTGCCGATGTAAGTGATGATATTACAATCACCGTTCAGTCGCCTCCAACTACTGCTAATGCTGGCTCGGATCAAAGTATTTGTTCTACTTCGGCAACCTTAAATGGAAACTCTCCTTCAACAGGAACAGGATTATGGACGGTGATTTCAGGAACTGCCACTTTTGCAAATGCTAGCTTAGCAAATACAACGGTTACAGGATTATCAATCGGAACAAACATACTTCGTTGGACCATCAGCAATGGAGTTTGTAGCGCATCAACAGATGATGTTTCTATCATTGTTGATTCCAATCCTTCAACACCATCGGCAGGCGTCGACCAAACCATTTGTTCTACATCAACACAACTTTCAGCAAGTCCAAGCGGAGGAACATGGACTGTTGTAAGTGGAACGGCAAATTTCCAAAGCACATCTTCCCCAACATCAACTGTAACAGGCTTAGCAACCGGAATAAATATTCTACGCTGGACAATCACATCAGGAACTTGTCCAAGTGCAAGCGACGATGTTTCTATTACAGTTCAAAGTCAACCTAGCACTGCATTGGCAGGAAATGACCAAACCATTTGTTCAACTACAGCGACTCTTTCAGGAAATACTCCTACTGTTGGATCTGGAATATGGACCGTCGTATCGGGAACAGCCACATTTGCCAATGCTACTTTGCCTTCAACTTCGGTTACTGGATTATCAACTGGAATAAATATCTTACGTTGGACAATTAGCAATGGAGTTTGTCCAACATCTTCCGACGATGTTTCAATTAATGTAGATTCAAATCCAACAACCCCATCAGCTGGAATAGATCAAACCATTTGTTCATCATCTACTCAGCTTTCTGCAAGTCCAGCAACTGGATCATGGACCGTTGTAAGTGGTTCAGCTACATTTCTAAATGCAAGTTTGGCAACATCAACTGTAACTGGCCTCGCTGCAGGTATTAATGTTTTACGCTGGACTGTCACTTCGGGAACATGCCCCAGTGCATCCGACGATATAACAATCACAGTACAAACAACACCAAGCACGGCAGCAGCAGGTACCGATCAAACTATTTGTTCCACTTCTACCACCTTATCTGCAAATTCACCCATCAACGGAACAGGAAGCTGGTCGGTGATCTCAGGTACTGCAACATTTGCTAACACCACGCTGGCAACAACATCCATTACCGGACTTTCAGTTGGCAACAATGTACTTCGTTGGACTATCAGCAATGGTGTTTGTCCAGTATCTACCGATGATGTTACGATTTTAGTTGATGCCAATCCTTCAAGTCCATCGGCAGGAATTGATCAAACTATTTGTACCTCTTCTACACAATTGTCGGCTAGTCCAACAGGAGGAATTTGGACAGTGATTAGCGGTGCTGCAACGTTTCAAAATTCAAGTTCGGCAACATCAAACGTTACAGGACTTTCCAACGGAGTAAACATTCTACGTTGGACTATTACTTCAGGAACTTGTCCAAGCGTATTTGACGAAGTGAGTATCACCGTGCAAACGCTTCCTACAACTTCTGCTGCAGGAACAGACCAATCCATTTGTTCTACAAACGCCACTTTAGCTGCTAATAATGCAAGCGTGGGCAATGGGATTTGGACTGTTGTAAATGGCTCAGGAACTTTTGCCAATGCGAATTCTGCAAGTTCAACTGTTTCAGGATTAACGGCAGGAGTGAATACGTTTCGTTGGACAATTAGCAATGGAGTTTGTCCTGTTTCGAGTGATGATGTTGTGATCACGGTTCAAACAACACCAGCAACGCCCAATGCAGGAGCAGATCAAAGCATCTGTTCTTCTTCAACAAATCTTTCTGCAACAGCTGTAAGCGGAGCTGTATGGTCTGTTGTAAGCGGAAGCGGAACATTTGCAAATTCATCATTAGCAAACACGCTGGTTACAGGACTTTCCAACGGGCTCAACGTATTTCGATGGACTGTAAGTGGAGGAACTTGTCCCAATGCAACAGATGATGTTTTTATTGCAGTGGATCAAGCACCAACAGTTTCCAATGCAGGTGCTAATCAGTCGATTTGCTCAACAGTTACCTTGCTTGCTGCCAATACACCTCTTATTGGAAGTGGCGTTTGGTCAGTTGTTTCCGGTACAGGATCATTTTCCAATGCCAATAATCCTCAAGCTTCCGTTTCGGGTCTTTCGGTAGGAAACAATGTGCTTCGCTGGACCATTTCAAATGGAACTTGCACTCCTTCTCAAAGTACGGTAACCATTACGGTTGATAACAACCCACTATCACCCAATGCAGGTTCCGATCAGATCATTTGTTCTAACTCTACAACGCTCTCTGCAACCGCAGCATCAGGAGCTTTCTGGTCGGTAATTAGCGGATCAGGAACAATTCAAAATACCTCAAACGCATCAACATCTGTTTCGGGATTATCCAATGGTGCTAATGTATTTCGCTGGACTATTCCAGGTGCTTCTTGTGGAAACGTTTCTGATGATGTTACCATTGTTGTTCAATCTCCGCCATCAACTTCTGCCGCTGGTCAAGATCAAACCATCTGTTCAACATCAACAAGTTTAGCTGCCAATAATCCAATAACAGGAAACGGCACATGGACAGTGATAAGCGGTTCTGCAACATTCTCCAATGCGAATTCTCCAACAACAACAGTATCTGGTCTATCAACAGGAGTTAATGTTTTACGATGGTCTATAAGCAATGGAGTTTGTACAGCATCTACCGACGATGTTACTATTATTGTTACAGCCTCACCGGCAACACCCTCTGCGGGTTCAGATCAAACTATTTGTTCTTCAACAACCAATGTTACTGCTAGTCCAGCTGTAGGAACTTGGTCGCTTATAAGCGGTTCCGGGATTATTTCAAATCCAACTTCCGCATCAACTAGCATTACTGGTTTAACAGCTGGCACAAGCATCTTCCGTTGGACTATTGATGGTGGAACTTGTCCAGATGTTTCGGATGATGTTTCCATCACCATTCAAGCATTACCGACCACATCAAATGCCGGCTCTGATCAATCGATTTGTTCAACATCTGCAAGCCTTTCGGGCAATTCACCTCTTTCTGGATCAGGTACTTGGACAGTCGTTTCAGGTAGTGGAACTTTTGCCAACGCAACACTCTTTAACACTACTGTTTCGGGCTTGTTTACTGGAACTAATGTGTTTCGTTGGACCATCAGCAATGGAGTTTGTCCCGTTTCGTTTGATGATGTTTCCATTATTGTTGATGCCAATCCTGTGAATCCATCTGCAGGTTCTGATCAAACCATCTGTTCTTCAACAACACAACTTTCGGCTAGTCCAAATGGTGGAACGTGGTCTCTGGTAAGTGGTACAGCAACTTTCCAAAATAGCACTTCAGCTACAAGCACCGTTACAGGTTTACAAACGGGAACTAATGTGTTGAGGTGGACGGTAAGTTCTGGTTCATGTCCATCCGTTTCGGATGATGTTACGATAACAGTTCAACAAACTCCTACTACTGCAAATGCTGGAATAGATCAAACCATTTGTACTTCATCAACTACACTCAATGCGAATGTCCCAAGCGTCGGAACGGGTGTTTGGTCGGTTGTTTCGGGCGCTGCCACTTTTGTAAATGCTACCTCTGCTTCAACGGCCATTTCAGGATTGTCTTCAGGCTTAACAATTCTTCGATGGACTATTAGCAATGGTGTTTGTGCGTCTTCTTCGGATGATGTTTCGATTCTTGTTGAAACCGGCCCGGGGACAGCCTTTGCCGGTGCTGATCAATCGGTTTGTTCATCAACGGTTACCTTAGCAGCCACTCCTGCAACAGGTGGTTTATGGAGCTTGATTTCTGGTTCTGGAACTATAGCGAATGCAAGTCTTGCCAATACTGTCGTTACTGGATTGACTGTTGGAACCAGCGTTTTTCGTTGGACAGTAAGCTCCGGATCTTGTGCTTCTGTTTCAGATGAAGTGAGCATCATGGTTAACAATCCTCCTAGCGCTTCCAATGCAGGAATTGACCAAACCATTTGTCTCACATCTGCTGCACTTTCTGCAAATGTACCTAGTACAGGAACCGGTGTTTGGTCGGTTATCTCCGGTTCTGGATTTTTTGCCAATGCAAACCTCCCTAACACGAGCATTTCGGGGCTATCTGTTGGAGTGAATGTTTTACGATGGACCATTAGCAATAGCAATTGTACTCCATCAACCGATGAAGTTTCCATTACAGTTCTTCAAGCCCCTAGCAATGTTCAAGCGGGAGTAGATCAAGTAATTTGTGGAACAGTTGCAACGCTTTCGGCTACTGCGCCAGCTCAAGGGTCTGGTCATTGGACTGTCGTTTCGGGTGCAGGTGTCTTTGCTAATGCCAATGCTGCGAGCACCTCAGTAACAGGGATTTCATCTGGTACAAATGTTTATCGATGGACAGTAAGTAATGGATCTTGTGCTACTGCTTCAGATGAAATAACCATTCTATCTTCTGCTTTACCAACTACGTCTAATGCTGGTTCCGACCAAACTATTTGCTCCAACACGGCAACCATCCAAGGAAATTTTGCAACGGTTGGCACTGGTGCTTGGTCGGTTATTTCGGGTGGAGGCATTATCCAAAACAACAGCTTGCCGCAAACAACTGTAACGAATTTGCAAACTGGAATCAATGTTTTCCGTTGGACAATTAGCAATGGAACATGCTCACCTTCGACCGATGATGTTACCATAAATGTAATCGCTCCAGTTGTTTCGAATGCGGGAGCAGATCAAGATATTTGTAGCACATCGGCTACGTTTCAAGCAGTTTTGCCTTCCGGAACAACTGGTTTATGGAATGTAGTTTCTGGTTCGGGAATTATTCAAACGCCTAGTTCTCCAACATCACAAATCAGCAATTTAGGCATCGGCGCCAATGTGTTTCAATGGAATGTTAATAATGGTGTTTGTCCTTCTGCAACATCAACAGTTACTATTACACGATTTGCAGACCCTTCGGATGCTAATGCCGGCACCGACTTTCAAACTTGTGCTAATTCAGCAAACCTATCAGCCAACATACCATCTATCGGAACGGGTTTTTGGTCAGTCGTTTCGGGTTCGGGAACGTTTTCAAACCCTACTTTAGCAACTAGCGCAGTAACGGGCTTAACTGCTGGAATCAATCAATTTGAATGGGCTATTTCAAATGGTCCTTGCGGAATTAAACGCGACACCATTGCTGTGACAGTTGATCAAAATCCAACCTCCGCTTTTGCAGGAAGTGATCAACAGCTTTGTGCTTCAACTGCAACATGCACGGCTACAGCACCAAGTTCTGGAACTGGATTATGGACCTTAATATCGGGTGTTGGAACCATTGCAAATCCTACATTGGCAAATACTAGTTTGAGCAATCTTGGCGCAGGAAACAATGTTTTTCGATGGACAATTTCCAATGGAACCTGTGTTACGTTTGATGAAGTTACCATTACCCGATTTTTACCACCAAGCACTGCCATTGCAGGAACAAATCTCATCATCTGTTCATCATCCGCTAGCTTAAGCGCAAATATTCCAGTCGTTGGAACAGGTATTTGGACTGTACTTTCTGGATCAGGAACTTTTGCACAAGCAAGTTCAGCTACAACAACAGTTAATAATCTGGGAGCTGGTGCAAACGTGCTTTCATGGACAATTAGTAATGGTGTTTGTCCTGCTTCTTCCGATCAGGTAACCATCGATCAACAACAAGCACCAACACCTGCTGCAGCTGGCAACGATCAAGAAATTTGTGCTTCAACGGCTGTTTTAAACGCCAATCTTCCAATCATTGGCAATGGTGTTTGGTCTTTATTAAGTGGTTCAGGAACACTCGAAGATGCTCTTTCTCCTACAAGCACTATTTCTGGTCTTGGTGCTGGGGAAAATGTGTTTCAATGGTCAACATTGAATGGACTTTGTCCAGCCTCAACCGATCAAGTAATCATTACACGTGATGTTGCTCCATCTGCTGCTTTTGCTGGAATTGATATTTCAACCTGTTCAAATGCTGCAACACTCAGTGCTCAAATTCCTACGATTGGTACAGGTGTTTGGACAATCTTAACAGGAAGTGGAAATCTTTCATCCTCAACTTCTCCGGATGCCAATATTTCGAATCTTTTAATCGGTGAAACTCAATTGCAATGGGCTGTTAGCAATGGTGTTTGTCCAACTTCATTCGATTCAATTAGCATCACAGCGTTTGCATCTCCCGCCCAGGCGTATGCAGGCATCGATGAAACAATCTGTTCCGATAGTATTTTTCTTGTTGGAAACACTTCTGTAGGAAGTAATTATTCTTGGGAAATGCTGGTTGGGCAAGCGGATTTCGAAGATTCAAGTTCTGTTCAAACTGCAATCATCAACATTGCTCCTGGAAATAATCTCATACGATATTCTATATCAAATGGCCCATGCAGCACTGCTGACTCTATTCAGATTTTCCGTTACGAATTGCCATCTCCTGCAAATGCTGGAACGGATAGTGTTTTCTGTTCCGATCAATTTTTAACACAAGCAACAATACCTCTCGTTGGTCAAGGAACTTGGACTTCTCTTTCCGGGGAAATTGTTTTTTCAGATTCTAGCTTAGCTCAAACAAGCATCTCTGGACTTGTTGAAGGAACAAATACGCTGGTTTGGTTGGTCGAAAATGGTGCTTGTCCTTCGAATGCAGACACGGTAAATTTGATGCGCGATGTGCCCTCAGAAATAGCTTCTGCCATGGCAGATACAAACGTTTGTGTTGCGAATTTGCAAATACAGGCTCTGGCTCCAATTAATGCAATAGGCCATTGGGAACTGATTTCGGGCGATGCTCAAATCGTAGATTCTACTTTAGCTCAAACCGAAATTGGCATGTCGGCCGAAGGCGAAAACATGCTCGTTTGGACACTTAGCGAAGGATCTTGTCGTAGCTCAGACTCTGTTTTAATATCGTTCAACTATGATCCTTTTCCACTGTTTGCAGGAGAAGATCAATCGGTTTGTGGACTCATTACCAACCTAGAAGCCCTCGATTCAGGAATTGGAGTTGGGCAATGGTCGCTTCTTTTATCCGATGGAACTTTATCCGATCCAAACGACCCCAATTCAACGTTTTCTGTAGATTATGCAGCTCAGAGACATGTAATTTGGACGGTAGTAAATGGATTCTGTTCTGCGAGCGATACGGTAAATATCAATTTTCTTGATTTCCCTATTTCTGATGCAGGTCCCGATTTGATTGGTTGTTTAGGAGATACAACAGCACTTCAAGCAGTTATCCCTGATTTTGGAGTTGGAACATGGACGGTCTTAACTCCTGGCGGAAATGTGTTCGAGCCTGGTTTTCAAAACAGCAATTTTACAGCTTCGGAGCAAGGAAATTATTATGTCCGATGGACGGTTGTGAATGATGTATGTAGAGATTCTTCCTATACTGTAGTAACAGTGTATGGTCCAGATGATCCTGAATGTAAAGGTCCTGATGTTGTATTCATTCCGGAAGGTTTTTCTCCAAACAATGATGGTGTTTTAGACAAATTTGTCATTGTAAAACCTCAAACTAAACGAGCATCTTTAGAGGTTTTTGATCGTTACGGAATATTAGTTTATAGTAATTCTGACTATCAAAACGATTGGGACGGAACAGCTCAAAACGGAACCATTCTACAAGGAACTCAACTTCCTGAAAGCACGTATTATTACCTATTGAAAGTGGATGGGGAAACAGAAACTCGGAAAGGATATTTCACTTTGTGGCGTTAACGATTTAAAGTATTTACAATCTCGAAATACGCTTGACCTTTTTTAGCATTTATTCGGATTGTATCGCATCTCGTTTTCCCGCCAATGGCAGCCGTAGCATTAAATAATACTTCATTTTTCCCCGGCTCTAGAGGAATGCGAGTGTATGAAATCTGATTGGGTAAAGTTTGCCAGTTTCGAGTATCTGCTTGTTCTGTAATCGCATTTGCAATACTTAAAACGGTTCCAGCGTCTTTGTTTTCCTTTCTCAATGCGGCTTCAGCTGCTTTCTTAACAGCAAAACGAATCAAAGCATTTCCCATTTCACGTGCAAAACGGTCGTTTAAACTTTTAAAGGCAATAGCATCAATATTCTCGGCTATTTCGAATGGATAAGTCTTTCCTCCAATTTGAGCATTGGCTGAGCGATAGAGCATTGGCCGATGAACATAACGCGGGAACGCAATGCGATACACACTTAATTGTGTTAAATTCTTGGCATCTTCTTGACTCACACTATTTACAGGAAAAGGAAAACTATAGCCTAAAGCAGGATTCATAAATACAAACTGATCGCCTTGTTTCACTAAGTTAAAATCGATCGACCACTGTTCTTTATATGGACCTAATCCATTATTCCAGAAAAGAATAAGTTCTGTTTTATTGGCCTTGGGAATGGTATCGGTTGATGAATAGCCAAACTTTTTACGATAGAGTTCTTCTTCATTTCGAAAGCCATTTGCAGCTGCTGTTCTAAGAAGATCTTTTTTTAACTGTTCCGGAATCTGCATTTCGAAGAAGGAAGTATAATCGCCAGCATAAATATCATAGGCATTTCGGTATGCGATAAAGGCATTATTCATATCGCCACTTCCTTCGTATATCAATCCCATCAATAGATGCGCGAAAGCGTCTTCTTTGTATTTGGGTTTGCTTTTTAGCTTTTCAGCCATTGTAATTAGCGACAGATTCATTCTGCGACACTCAACCAAAGCGCCTTCAAAATCACGTTGTTTGAGGTAGTTCATCGCATTGAAATAATGCAACATCACCACTTCAAAATCTTCCGCTTTATAAGGTTTTACTCCTGGATTGACAATAATTGATAACGCTTCATATCCGAGTGTTTTCCGATAATCTTCCATCAGGAAATCGGCTTCTTGAAAATATTGACTGCTCTCTTTGTATTTCCCTTGAGCAAAATCAACATAGCCTAATTCAAGCAAGTACAAGAGTTTGTGCTTTTTCTTTTTACCCTTTTTAGATGATGTTAATTTAGATTCTGCTTCAGCATATTTCTCAGCATTGACTAAGGATAAAAAACGCTCGTGCCGCACATAATATGGGGCACAAGCGTTTAAAATAAATAGAAAAAATAGAATACTGCTAAGGCGTAAAAGACGCATGCTTAAAGCGAAATAGGAAATGAAAAGGCTTAATTAACGATGTATTTCTTGCCTTTATAATCACCAATCCAAACAATTTCGTTTGTTTCGATATTGGTCATTTCTAAATCAATTTGCCAATAGGTCGTTTTCTCTTTACCATAACCATCTACAATCGATTTAACAGTTCCTTGCATCATAAAGTCGGCACCAACTTCGCGACCGAATTTCTTCATGGTTTCGGCAGAAGAAAAATCTTGTTGATCGGCACGTTCTCCGCGAATCTCAGTTCTTTTTTCACCAGCAGCAACCAAACGAATCATGGTGCTTTTGATAAATGCTTTTTCGATGTCTTTGGTGAAAATCTCAGTGTCCATATGCTCGTGGCTATTGTTGCGAACAAAACCAACAATCACGACCGGTTTCTTTTTCTTTTCGTTTGTAAAATTGCCAAGCCAATCGCCTGTTAATGCTTGATTTGTTAAGGTTTCGGCGGCTAGGCGAGCATCTGTCTCGTTCCAGCGACCACTAAGATCGATTACTTTATCTGGAGCCACACGTGTTACAGTTCTACGTGTACATGAACTGAAACTTAGCGTGCTGATGATTGCGATGCCAATCAGACTTTGGATGGATGTTCTCATAATTGAATTGGAATTGAACTTATTTAGTATAGGTTGCTTTTACTGTTTGTGCGCCAGTGCCGTCGTTTGCGGTGTAATTCAAAATAAAACCGGCTCCACTATATGTACCTGAGCCGGTTATGCTTACTCCTGTAACAGTCTGTTGTGAAATATCTAATGTGTTGTTTAAAACAAGCGCTTTCACATTTTCTGCAGCTCCCAAATTGAAAATGTTTTTAATCACAATGCGAGAGGTGTTTGATGAATCGGTAGTTACAACCGAAGGATAATTTCCTGTTACCTGCCCTCCAATTTCTTCTTTCACATTCCAAGTACCGATAAATTTAACTTTAGCATCCACCTCGGGAGTAACCGGATTTTCATCCGCACAGGAAACTAAAAGCATAGTTAGGAATACTACCGGAATGGCTAGTCGGATAAACTTCATGAAATAGGTGCTTGGTTTAGAACAAATCTAAGGATTCATTCTGGAGTTCGCCTAGCAAGGAAAATGCCAACAAAAAATTGACCTAGTTAAACCAGCTATCTGAAACAAAATGACTCAGCTCCTCAGCGATTTTACGATCGTTACTCAAACGCGGAACTTTGTTCTGTCCTCCTAGCTTTCCCTGCGATTTCATATACCGTATGAAACTGTCTTTCTCAACACTTCTTAAGACTAAGGGCTGAAGTACGTTTCCTGCAATTAGATCTTTATAATAAATGTTTTTCTTCTGAAGTGCGGCATCAATCTTTAAACGGAAACGTTCAGGATCTTTTGGCTTTACACTAAATTCAACAAACCACTCATGATAAGGCAGTCCTGTTTCTGGGCTAACTTGAGGAGCTACAGTAAATTCAACCACTTCAACTACTTCTCCTAAAGAAGCTTCTTTGAGTGCTTGCTCCACTTCTTCGGCAATAACATGTTCTCCAAATGCCGAAGTAAAATGCTTTATCCTTCCTGTAACTACCAAACGATATGGCTCGGTGCTAACAAACTTAACAGTATCACCAATATTATATCCCCACAATCCAGCATTGGTGTTTAAAATCAGCACATAGTTCACATCCACCTTCACATCTTTCAACGATATCCGTGTAGGATTTTCGTCGAAGAATTCATCCGTTGGAATAAATTCATAAAATATTCCCGAATCAAGTATCAATAATAATCCTTCAGATGGTTGCTTGTCTTGATAAGCGATAAATCCTTCTGATGCTGGAAACAACTCTACCGAATCGATTGATTTACCAATCATCTTCTCGAAGCGCGAACGATAAGGCTCGAAATTCACTCCGCCGTAAACAAACAGAGAGAAATTTGGGAACAAATCCTTCATGGTTTTGCCTCCCATTTTTTCTTGAAGGATTTCAAAATACATCTGCACCCAAGAAGGAATTCCACTGATGAGTGTCATATCTTCCGTTATCGTTTCTTCGGCAATCTTCCGAACCTTGGTTTCCCAATCTTCTATGCAATTGGTTTCGTAAGAAGGCATCTGATTGCGCCGCAAATACTGAGGCACATGATGATTCACAATACCACTTAATCTTCCCAAAGGAATTCCACCAATCTCGCTCAATACCGGACTTCCCGACAGGAAAATCAATTTACCATCGACAAATCTTGCATTCCCAGTTTCATGGATATATAACAAAAGTGCGTTGCGTGCCGACTCTATGTGATTGGAAATAGAATCGCTGGTTATCGGAATGTACTTGGTTCCGGAAGTGGTTCCGGAAGTCTTGCAGAAATAGATCGGTTTTCCTTTCCACAGAACATTGGCCTCTCCTTTTGTCGCGCGATCGATATAGGTTTTCAAACCCTCATAATCACGAACGGGCACTTTGGACTTGAAGTCTTCGTAGTTGCGAATCGATTTAAAATCGTGGTCTTTGCCAAATGCGGTTTCTTTTGCACCTGCAATTAATTGCTGAAATACCTTTTCCTGAGTTTCAACAGGTCGGCTACTCCAGTTGCGAACGTGACGCGCAATGATAGCTGCAAGCGGTTTGGCAAAGAATGATTTAAGTCCCATATCTAGCGCAAAAATAGGAAGAACTAAGCCGAAGCACGCATGAATAAAGTGTAAAATAAATGAGAAATATTTGAGCGTTCTTGAAATAAGCGATTACAAAATGTTGATGTTAAAATCTTCGTATTGTTGCGCTCGAGTTGAGGATGCAATTAGTTCTTCCTAGACGGTTTAAAAATTCATGAAATCCAAACTAGATATTATTCAACTCTTGCGTGCTTTAGCGGCGATGCTAGTTTGCTTTTTTCACATGAAAGGCCTTCTAAAACAAGGCGATTGGGGAAAGTTTCTTTTTGGAAATGGATCAGTAGGAGTGCCGCTATTTTTTATGATTAGTGGATTTATCATGTATTATACTACCTACACTGCGAAGACAAACTGGAAATATATCCGCAGCTATTTTATCAAACGCATCATTCGGATTGTGCCACTTTACTTTTTAATGACTTTGCTCTACATCCTATTATTGAACAATGGTCAATTCTATTTTATTGAGAATCCGCGTTTGTTATTATCCACATTTTTCTTTTTTCCAACCTATGCAAATCATATCGGTCCTTCTTATGGAATGCCCGCTTTAGCAGTTGGTTGGTCGCTTAATTACGAGATTTATTTTTATTTGATCCTTGGATTTTCAATGCTGTTCACTCGAAATCGTTGGGTCGTATTAATTGGAATTCTCATGACATCCGTTTTCATTATCCCTTTATTCACGAATGGATATGTAATGAATCGTTTGTCGGATTGTTATTCCTACTCATGGCCCTATTTCAGTTTAATGACCAATCCAATACTACTGTTTTTTGTTGCAGGAATTTTCATTGCTCGATTTTACACAAGTGATTATTTAATTGGGAATGTCTTTTATTCTAAAGCCTTGGTATTACTCGCCATTTCGAATTTTATCTTCAGCTATTTTAATCTCTATCCATTCTTACTTACTTGGCATTTTCATCTCTTTAATTCAGGATTTTTGATTTTCTCCTTGATAAATCGAAATAAAATCCAAGCATATAAAATCCCATCAATCATCCTGTTTATTGGGAATAGTTCGTATTCACTTTATCTCATTCACCCGCTCATTCTCACATTACTTCCACGTATTCTGCGAAGGTTTAAACTCATTGTTCAGTACGAAGGAGTACCTCTTTTCATCTTAACAACAGGGATTATTTTACTTCTATCCTATGTGAGTTATTTATTGATAGAGCAGCGATTGAGTCGTAAAATTCAATCGTTAGTTTTGAAGGAGTGATAAGGCGGGTTGAATTGATTATTGAATGAGGCTATTAATTTCAACTTTTAATTTGGGTAGATGATTGATCAAAATCCCCCAAATAGTTTCATCTGAAATAGAATCATAAGCATGAATTATCTGATTTCTTAACCCAACGATGTTCTTTGCATTATTAATGGGGAACTGAGGATCTACTGCAATAATCCGCTTAATTGCTTCTCCAATTATTTCTAAGTTCCTTTCGATGGCCCTTTTTAAGAGTATGTTTTTCTGATATGCTTCAAAGCGCTTTTCATTATCAATGAAAAAGGAATCAATCTCATCGATAGCCAGCTTTACATCGAATAAATACTTAAGGATCTTTTCGTTCATAAACGAGCTGCTTTTCTCTGTCCACCACTTTCCTAAATACAGGGTTTTTGATGGATTGATTTTCAACGAGGTCTACCGAGCGATTGAATAGACGTTCGAGTTCTTCTTTAAAATCAAAATAATTATCGGCGTATTGCTCTAATTCCACTTTCCCAAACTGAACTAAAATATCTACATCACTTGAGTCTATAAATCGGTCGGTAAGGATTGATCCAAATAAATATAACTCATCTACTTTGTGTTTTTCACAAAGGCTATAAAGCTTTTCTCTATTGGCATCTATCAATGTCATACACTTCAAAAATACGATATTAAATGTTCGATAATCATCTATCACAAAGCCCTTCACTAAAATCAAAATCTCCCCAATAGACCCCTCATAACTCCCGTCCACACATCTGACAAACTCCTAGCTTACACGCACAATGGGCGCAATACCCAAACATGCCGCTGCTTGTACATTTACCACAGTTGGAGCAAGTTCCCAAATCGTCGGTGACTGCTACATTGTTATGCTCCGAACAAATGAATCCACTTCCCCAGTTTTGGCTCGGACATTTTACCCTTTCTCCCCTGATTTTCTTTCCATTGAAGTCATAATGAATTACTTTTCCAACAGGCACATCATTGCGGTATTCGCGTTGTGATTTAAGCTTTCCGCTTTCATACCAAGTTTTCCAAACTCCATGGCGCAAACCTTTGCTGTAGGCTGATTCGAAAGTCAAAACACCATTTTCATTCCAGTGTTTCCAAGTACCATCGGGAACTCCAGCAACACTCATGTATATATCGTCAATGGCTTTTACATGCGAATAGGTACTATCGAAATGTGGTGTGAAAACCACTTCAGTAATCAAAATCCCTTTTTCGTTCCATTGTTTGAAAAGCCCAACTACAGCATCGTTTTCAAATGAACAACTATGCGATAACTGACCATTGGGATAGTAATAAATAGAAGATCCTTCACGAGTTACTGCACCTCTTGATTTTATATCTGAATAACGATAGTTGAATTTGAAATTCATTGCTCCATTTTCATAATATCCTGTTGAATGCATCAGGCCAGGAATGAGCGAATCTTCCCGAACATCTGAACTCAGTTTTTTTCCATCAGCATCATAATATCGCCGACAATTACTGCGCATTTCACCATGGATGATACGAGCCTCTATCTTCCCTCTTTCTATTGGAGGAAACTCTCCATTTATAAATCCTTCTCCATTACTAAGGGTTTGATTGCCTTTTTCATCCCATGCATCCAGAATGATAGGCATGGAATTTCTCAATCCCATTTTCGCTTTCATTGCACCCGTTTCAGGATAAAACAATCGCATATCATCGTAATTATTTGCCCATTGATTACTAGTGAAATGTACTTTACTGATCAAGCCTTTTTCGTTGTAATGTGTCGACCAGCCCATGGTTATTCCATGCTCAAATTCCATTTCCCATCTGGGTTTCCCGTTTTCAAACCAAGCTTTCCAATTACCATGAGGATAGGCATTGGTGTCGATTGTACCGCTGGTTTTCAATTGTCCATTTTCATAAAAAAGAGAGATGATGCCACAGGGAGTTCCATTGCAATATTCGCGTTCAAGGGCTACTTTACCGTTGAGGTGATATTTCCTCCAAATGCCTACACGTTTAAAATCACGAATCTCTCCTGTAGCCCAAATCACACTATCGTTAACGTGATTTCCTTTGGCATCCATAAATTGAAATTCGGCGGAGGTTGTCCATCCACGGTACAAACCCGTTCTGAATTTTCGTGTACCATAAGGGAAATTGAAGCGTGTGCGACTTCCTTCTATCCAATACGTTCCGTTAAAACTATCTTCTCGATCGTAAAAATCAGTCTCCGGCCGAACTCGCATCACCGAATCTCCACCTATTTTTAAAAGCCAGAGTTTTTGTTGTGCAGAGCAATTTATTCCGAAAACAAGAAAACAAAACAGAAATAGCGCTTTCATAGAAAATAGTCAGAAAACTTCACAATCATTATAGCAAAGATGTATATAGAGATTTAGTCTCAATGAAATTGAAAATCAATGAGGTCTAAAACGAAAAGTATTGAAAACATAAAAGGACTCAATAAGGACAAACGTTTATTGGATGCTTTTCATTATCCAACAATCACCTTACAATAGATCATTCGCCAAATTGGCCAATTCCGAACGCTCACCTTTTTCAAGTGTTATGTGCGCGTAAAGCGGGTTGTTGCGAATTTTATCAATCAAATAACTCAATCCGTTCGACTGTGTATCCAAATACGGTGTGTCTATCTGAAAAATATCTCCAGTAAACACAATTTTAGTGTTCTCTCCTGCACGCGTAATAATCGTTTTTACTTCATGTGGGGTGAGGTTTTGGGCTTCATCAACAATAAAGTAAATGTTCGACAAACTTCTTCCTCGGATATAAGCCAATGGTGTAATCATCAACTTTTCGCTCTCCACCATTTCTGTAATCTTCTTGTACTCTTTATCAGTTTCTTCCCACTGATTTTGAATCATCTTCAAATTGTCCCAAAGCGGTTCCATATAAGGATTGAGCTTGCTTTTTATATCACCCGGTAAATACCCAATGTCTTTATTGCTCAATGGAACAATCGGACGAGCCAAATACACCTGACGATATTCTCGTTTCTGCTCCAATGCACCACTCAAAGCGAGCAAGGTTTTTCCCGTTCCGGCAACTCCTTGTAATGTAACCAACTTCACTTCTGGATTCATCAAGGCATGTAAAGCAAAAATCTGTTCAGCATTGCGTGGTCGAATTCCATAAGCTGCCGTTTTTTCTACCCGTTCCATCATCAATGTTGCGGGATTGTAGGTTGCCAAAACAGAATGCTTTCCGTTTTTAAGAATGTAAAAGTGATTGTAAATCGGATCACTACTCAAAAAGTCGTTTGGCGAGCATGTTCCATGACTATATAGCTGATCTATCACCGCTACGTTCACCCCATGGATTACCGATTTTCCAGTATAGAGCTCCTCAACATTTTTGATTTTCCCCGTTTGAAAGTCTTCGCTATGCAAATTCAAGGACTTCGCCTTCAAGCGTAAATTGATGTCTTTCGTCACCAAAACCACTTTCATATCCGGGTTTTCCTTACTCAGTGCTAATGCCGAATTAATTATCCGGTGATCGGCTTTGTCTTCACCCAAAATCTGAACGGCATCGAGTTTTCCTTTGCCATTCATTTCCACCTTAAACCGACCTAATTTATCACCCAACGAAAGCCATTCGGTTAAGATATAATCACCCGAAAGCCGATCCATTTCACGAATAAACTCGCGCGCTTCAAAATTTTTGGTGTCGTTTCCTTTCTTAAAATTATCGAGCTCTTCCAGCACTGTTATGGGAATTGCTACATCATTATCTTCAAAACTGTAAATCGAATTGTGATTATAGAGAATCACCGATGTATCCAGCACATAGATCTTCTTCTGTTTGGTTTTTCGCGCAGCCATTTAAAGGAACCTTTTCTGCTAATCTAAACGTTCTGCAAAATCAGCGAGTGTAGTCTGCCGCATAAGTTGTGAACCACATTTCAACAAGCAGCCCGTGTATTTTGTGTGATTTAATGCGCAGTTCCATGTTAAGTTTCAATCAATTCTGAATTTGATATCTTTTTCATTTTGGGGCTTGCGCTGTCCCCAAAAGGACAGCGCCGCGTTTTCGCCTTTACTCCTCCTTCGTGCGGGGTACCGGCTCAACCGTAAACCCCTTCGGGGCTAAGCCAATTCCTACAAATCGAGCATTCTCAAATGAATGAATTACCCATATCAAAAAATTTTAAAGCGAAAAAAAACCCCGGCAGCTCTAAATCTACCGGGGCACACACCAAAACAACCAAAATAAAATCAGTGATACGATTTCGTCGATATCAATACCACTCCACTTGTTGTATCACCAAACTGAGCAGGAAGTCCACCTGTTATTACGACTATTTCTCCTATGCCTTGATTGGGTAATTGTGGTTCACCAATCACTTTAACTCCATCAATCATATAAAGCGTAGAACCCGAACGTGAACCCGAAAAATTGAGTGGATCACCACTATCTTTCATGTATACTTTAGGAACCGTTGAGCCAATAATATTTCCAACATCACGCAAATTTGCAGAATATGAAATGTCTTCTGGCCCAAGGCGCTTCATCGTTCCGGGTGTTCCTGCTCCAAGTAAATCTTCTTTCCATTTTTCGTGTATGAACTCAAAAACGGTCCCTTCTTTCACACTAAGTGATTTGTTCAAAAAGGTGATGCTACTGTTTTTAATGAGAACATCCGAAAGTTTCAATCCTTGATAACCAACAAAGCTGATTTCGACTTCGTATTTACCAACTGGAATACCTTTAATAGCATAATCTCCATTAACATCCGTATATCCACCAAATGTTTGCGTACCGGCTTGAAGTTTTACAACAGCCATCTCGATTCCTTTTCCAGTAGCGTCGTCGGTAATTTTACCTTGCAACGTACCGCTATTTCCTTGTGCAAAAAGGCCGTTCCCAAACACTATGAGAAAGAGAGCCACGAATATGTTTTTCATATTTCTAAAATTGATTGAATCAAAGATAGCTGTCAACAAATTGGCTTTCAAGAACATGTTCGGGCAGGTGTCGGATAAAAGCCTTTCATTATTTCTTAACATTTTTGGGAGAGAATTGTTAAAAACCATTTGCACATTCGTGATGATTGATTACTTTTGCGTCCCTTTTCGAAGAAGAGGATAACAAATCTTTCTTACTATGTACGCAATTGTAGATATCGCAGGTCAGCAATTTAAAGTGGAGAAAGACCAAGAACTGTTTGTTCACCGTCTCGCTAATAACGAAGGTGACTCTGTTAAGTTCGACAACGTATTGTTGATCGATAATAACGGATCAGTGAAGGTCGGAGCTCCCACCGTAAGCGGTGCAAGCGTGAGCGCCAAAGTGCTCACTCACCTAAAAGGTGATAAGGTAATCGTTTTCAAAAAGAAACGCCGTAAAGGCTATCAGAAATCAAACGGTCACCGTCAATCGTTCACCAAAATTCAGATTTCAGGAATCAACGCCTAATCCCAACAAGAAAACATGGCACATAAGAAAGGGGCGGGTAGCTCCAAAAACGGTCGCGAATCGCATAGCAAACGTCTTGGTGTGAAAATTTTTGGTGGTCAACTGGCAATTGCTGGAAACATCATCATCCGTCAACGCGGAACCAAGCATCATCCAGGCCTTAACGTAGGTATTGGAAAAGATCACACCTTGTTCGCTCTAGTAGATGGCACGGTAGAATTCAAACGTCGCGGCGACGATAAATCGTTCGTGTCGATTGTTCCTTTCGTAGCAGAATAATTTAATATTTTAACATAGCCTCTGTATGGAAACGTACAGAGGCTTTTTGCGTTGGAGCGAATTCATTCGTTATCTTATACTTATTAAACTGAACAGGAAGCCAACATTGAATTAATTCAAATTATCTTTTGTTGCATATATTCTGTGGCACAATAAAAAGCAACAGAAAAAAAGCAACAGTTGTGTTACCTTTTTTCTGTTACCTCTAAAAAAAGCAACAAGAATTATGTAACAGTTTTGTTACCTTTTTTCTGTTACATCTAAAAAAGCAACAAGAATTATGTAACAGAAAAGCCTAGGCAGATTTGCGAAAGCACCAATTGATTTAATTAGCGTTTCGACTTTTTTATAGAATTATCTGGGGATTGCAAATTCGAAAAAACAAAAAAGCCGCAAAAGAACAAGGTCTTATGCGGCTATAGGTTATTAACAATTCCTCTATTTCGTCTTTACCTTAATTTTCATTCCTGTTCGTAAAACAGTTTTGGAGGTAAAGCCATTCAACTTCTTGATCTCTGATAAAGTCATTCCATGACTAACAGCTACTTTCCACAGCGTATCTCCCGGACGAACTTTATACGTTGAAACACCTGGCGTCTTTTTCTCTTTTACCGGTTTCCCAGAATCTTTCGGATTGACTACAGGAGTACTCTCTACTTTTTCTTCAGAACCCTGAGTCGTTGTTTGTACTTCTTCGGCAGGTTTAATTTCGCTATTTCCTCCGCTTGCCTTTACCGATTGTTCAACCTGAGCGGAATAGGGTGATGTTACTTTTAATCGCTGTCCTCGCTTGAGTTTCGCGCTCATCAGCTTATTCCACTTTTTGATATCATTCACCGTTACTCCATACTTTCTCGCAACGGCCGAAATGCTCTCTCCCGAACGAACCACGTGGGTTTTGGATGCAATTGGAAGCGCTCGTTTGATACTCATCAAACTATCCATGCGGCTTTCGCGTGGCGATTTGTAATTGTATATGGTTTCTTCGTTATTAATAAACGCAGCCACCTTTCCTTTGGGCAAGGTTAATATATGATGTCCTTCCGTTTCGGGAATAACGCCTAATAAATACGATGGGTTTAAAAAGGCAATGTCTTCAACGGGCATGTCCAATACAGCAGAAAGCTGATTGAACGTTAAACGACGATGAATATGTAATGTATCAATCTCATTGAAAATCGCTTTGGGCATAATCGGATAGAGATTATGCTCTTTCGAATAATTCATCACATAAACCGCTGCAATAAATGCAGGAACATAACCGGCTGTTTCGCGCGGTAAATAAGGGCGTAAATCCCAATAGTTTGTTTTTCCACCGGAACGCCGAATGGCTTTATTCACATTTCCCGGTCCGCTATTATAAGCAGCCAAAACCAATGACCAATCTTTATAAATAGAGTAGAGGTACTTCATGTATAAACACGCGGCTTCGGTCGATTTTATTGGATCGCAGCGCTCATCCACATAACTATTGATGTTGAGCTTAAACAATTTACCTGTTCCATACATGAACTGCCATAATCCTTGAGCACCAACTCGGGATCGAGCTGCAGGATTTAATGCTGATTCAACAATGGCTAAATATTTTAACTCAAGCGGCATTTTATATTTGGCAAGAGTTTCTTCAAATAAGGGGAAATACAATTCCGATAAACCAATCATGCGAGAAACCTGATTGCGTTTACGAATCGAATACATATTGATATAGGCTTTCACCTCATCATTGTAAATCAATTTGAATGGAGAAAGCGCATCCATTTTCGCAATGCGTTCGGCAAGAATCTGTGGAGAATAAACAGGAACCGAATCGGCAGAAAACCCAAAGTTCCCCGGACGGCCAAATTCTCCACCAAAACGAGTTGTTTCGAACAACTTTAAATAAGCTAAACTATCGAGTTGTGCTGCAATGGGATCATCAGCAAGTAAACGAACGGATGTATCGCGTGCTGAAACATAGGTCCTCTTTTGCGGAAAAACGATGCTTGCCAACAGCAGGAAAAATCCAGAAAAGACGACTTTTAAACGCATGCGTATATTGAAACGAATTGAAATTAAACTTAGTACATTGGTTTTGCCGCAGGTTGAATGCAGAAAAGGGCAATTGCCCAAACCTAAACGATTTTTGCAAATGAAATGGTGTGTCGAATAGGAAATTCAACACATGCTTGTTCACAAAGAACGACGAATCCCTTAAGCGGGTTCGGCCATTCCTGCCATCAATCTTGCAGAGAATGCGAGAAGTTCTTGGTCATGAAACGAATTTGCCATCACCTGAACACCGAAAGGCAAGCCATTGCTATGTTTTCCTAAAGGAAGTGAGATAGCAGGAATACCACATAAGTTTGCTTGAACGGTGTAAATGTCCTCGAGGTACATTTTTATTGGATCGTTGCTTCGATCGCCCAATATAAATGCTGTTCCGGGTGTGCTTGGAAGCAAAATAAAATCATTTTCATCGAAAATCTCACGGGTACGACTTCTCAAAATCTGACGTACTTTTTGGGCTTTAGAATAATATGCATCATAATAACCCGAGCTTAAAACGAAGGTTCCGAGCATGATTCTGCGTTTTACTTCTTTCCCAAATCCTTCCGAACGCGATAATTTATACGTGCTTTCTAAATCATGCGCATTCTTACTTCGGTAACCGTAATGTATTCCATCGAAACGTGAAAGATTGGACGAAGCCTCGGCGGTTGTTAAAACGTAATACGTTGGAATTACATAATCCAAATAAGGGAATTCAACCGCATTTACGGTATGACCATCCGCGCGCAACTGCTCAATCAAATCGAGCATGCGATCACGTATTTCTGGGTCTAGTCCTTCGTTTTCAATATAATCAGGCATATAGGCAATACGGTACTTGCCTGTTGCTTTTAAGTGTTCCGAAAAATGAGGCGCAGCTTGTTGACGCATCGTTGCATCAAATTCGTCAGGCCCAGCAATAACCTCTAAAATAGCAGCACAATCTTCTACATTATTGGCCAATGGACCAATTTGATCAAATGACGAAGCATACGCAATACATCCCCAACGGGAAACCTGTCCATATGTTGGCTTCAACCCAACCACACCGCAAAAAGAAGCTGGTTGTCGAATAGAACCACCTGTATCTGAACCTAAAGTAGCTAAACACAATCCTGCAGCAACTGCAGCTGCCGATCCTCCCGAAGAACCTCCGGGTACACGTGTTTTATCATATGGATTTTTAACTGGACCAAAGGCTGAATTTTCATTTGAGCTGCCCATGGCAAATTCGTCGCAATTCGTTCGACCAATGATTACGGCATCTTCATCAATCAATCGTTGAACAACAGTAGCCGTATATATCGATTCAAAGCCTTCTAGAATTTTACTCGATGCAGAAACTTTATGTCCTTTGTAACAAAGATTATCTTTCAATCCAATCACCATCCCAGCCATCTTTCCGGCTGTTCCGGCTTTCCATTTCTGATCAGCTGCTTGGGCTTGTTTTAAAGCATCTTCTTCGAATACTTCCAAGAAAGCATTTAAATCAGCTTTTTCTTGAATGGTTTTTAAGTAATGGCGGGTAATCGCCTCGATGGTCGTTGTACCGGCGCTTAATGCAGCTCGGGTTTCGGCCAGAGATAAATACATAGGCTTATTGATATTGCAATTCGTTTTTTATTCGTCGAAATTAATCGTTGTTTTTTCCGTCTTTGGCATCCTTAAATTCTCGAATGCCCTGCCCAATGCCTTTCATCAAACCGGGAATCTTTTTTCCTCCAAAAAGTAACAAAACGCAGCCAACAATGAGCACAATTTGCCAAGGACCAACAACACCAAGCAATACAGACAAATTCATAACAATGAGATTATTCACAAATGTAGTCGTTTCTTGAACCTGATCGACACATAGTAAGGTCTACAGATTTCCTGCTAAACGGTTTTTCTCAACACGAGCGGCAATAAAAATACTGATCTCGTAAAGGATAAAAAGTGGAATGGAAACAATGATTTGACTTGTTACATCTGGTGGCGTGATCACAGCAGCAACAATCAAAATCACCACATACGAAACTCGACGTATGCTTCTGAGTGATGCTGCTCCAACGAGACCAATTTTTGCTAAAAAGTAAATGATGATCGGTAATTCGAAAACCAAGCCGCTTCCAAACGTGGTCGTTACCACAGTAGAAATAAAACTATTCAATCCAATTTGATTACTCACCAAAGCGCTTACTTGATAATTCCCGAAAAAATAAACGCTCATTGGAGTTATAACATAATAGCCAAACGCAATTCCCAAAAGGAAAAGGAATGTTCCCCAGAATACAAGTCCGTTTGCGTATTTACGCTCGCTTTGGTACAAGGCAGGTTTGATAAAACGCCAGATTTCCCAAAGTAAATAAGGAAATGCTAAAACAATTCCTGTAACAATGGCAATGGTAATATGAGCCGTAAATTGTCCCGACATGCTGATGCTGATCAACTCAAAGTTGAGGTCTCCTAAACAGATACTTTCATCGTTAAATAATGCGTGAGAAAGCCAACAAAAGAAACGATACGTAGGAAAATCGGGATATTTGGGAGCTAATAATATTCCGTCGAAAATCAGGTCTTTGTAAATGAAAGCAAGCGTTCCAAAAACAAAAATGGCAATAGCCGATCGAACCAGATGCCAGCGTAAGGCTTCTAGGTGATCGAGAAAACTCATTTCGTGACCAATTTCTTCTTCGGGTTGATCGAGTGCCATGGGGCGGCAAAGATAACAAGCTCAAGCAATCAAATACTTGAATGCAGCATGTTGATCAATTATTTCAAGCTTTTAAGCACATTGGTATATTCTTCTAGCAAAGCCATGTATTTATCTTTCCAGAATTGAGCCGAATTATTGCCATATCCTTCCTCCGATCCATCAAGAAATAGAAAGCTGTTTTTTGAATCCGGCTTGAGTTGTTGGACTTTATTGGAAAAATCAACATGAATGATTCTACCTATCTCAATTAAAATATCCAAAGGAACATCTGGCAATAAGAACTGATTATACAACCACCTTCTGCTCTTATTTAATTTTTTTACGATCCGAGTTAAAGGAACTCCACTGTCTTTAATTGCTTCTTTTAAAAGTTCTCCTCGGTGTTGCATCGGTACAAATCTCCGTCGCACTCTGTAAATTATATTTTACATATTGTGCGCACATATGTAAACAAAGTGAGCGCTGCTCTTTCTTTATTCCCCTCTATCTTAAAAGCACGATTCATTTACCTTCGCTTCATGCAAGAACAATTTCCTCTTTCAATGATCCTCAACGAACTTGGGGAAAATCGTGAACTCTATTTCAATGCTGTTTCTCCTGCCATTGCTCAAACATCGAACTTTTGTTTTGCCTCAGTGGCTAACATGCGCCAAGCATTACAAACAGAATTTGAAACACCTTTTTACACTCGAGGATTTAATCCAACAGTTGGTATCCTTCGCCAAAAATTAGCTGCTTTAGAAGGAACAGAAGATGCCTTAGTTTGTGGATCTGGAAGTGCTGCTGTTGCTGTTGCAGTTATGGGAAATCTAAAAGCTGGCGATCATGTAATTTGTGTGCAAAAACCCTATAGTTGGACCTATAAACTCCTCAATGTTTTGCTTGCCCGTTTTGGAGTTGAAACAACGTTTATCGATGGAACCGAGATCGCTTCGTTTGAACAGGCACTTCAGCCCAATACTACACTCGTTTTTATTGAAAGTCCCAATTCAATGACTTTCGAATTGCAAGACATACGAGCTGTTGCCGATTTTGCAAAACGAAATCACCTACTGAGCATCATTGATAATTCCTATTCATCGCCCTTATTTCAACAACCACATTTGATGGGAATTGATCTGGTTGTACACTCTGCAACTAAATATTTGAATGGACATTCGGATGTTGTTGCTGGCGTTATTTGTGGCAATCGTGAACGGATCCAAAGCTTATTTGCAAACGATTGGATGACGCTAGGTACAGCTATTTCTCCACACGATGCTTGGTTATTGATTCGCGGATTACGCACGTTGGAAATTCGAGCGGAACGATCGGCCGATACTGCAGAACACATCATTCCGATACTGGAAAATCATCCGAAAATCTCGAAGGTTATATGGCCTTTTTCGAAACAACATCCTCAACAAGAACTTGCACGAAAACAAATGAAACGTTGTGCTGGAATGTTCAGCCTTGTTATTCAAACCGATTCTCCTGCAGGAGTTGAGCGTTTTTGCGATTCATTGAAGCATTTTCTGATCGCTTGTTCTTGGGGTGGTTATGAATCCTTAGTTTTTCCAGTGTGTGGATTAGCAAGCACTCCTTCTTACGACAATCCGCTTATGCCTTGGAATTTAGTTCGCGTTTATGTTGGATTAGAAGATGCTCAATTGTTAAAAGACGATCTGCTTCAAGCTTTAGATCAAGTTTGAAATCGTATTGACGAAACAAGATCATTTTTTCTGCGTTTCTAATCCTATTCAGGTTGATGCATCCTGTTGTATATTCGTGCCATGACCATTTTGCGAAAGCTGTTTCTTTTCCTTTTCATCTTTTCGGGAATTTCTATTCTTGCTCAACCCATAAAGGAAGGTGAAGGTCAACCTTCTACCGAAGAACAATTAGCTGGACAGTTTTATACCGAAGGTGCTTGGCAAAAAGCTGCCGATTTGTATGAAAAGCTATATGATCAAGCTCCTGCTGGCTTTTATTATTCTCAATTAGTAAGTTGTTATTTGAATTTAAAAGACATCAAAGCAGCCGAAAAATTAGTCAATAAACAAATCCGCAAAAACCCAAAGCAGTTGACTTTTCTAATTGATCTTGCCTATGTGTATCAGGTAAGTGGAGAAGTGGAGAAGTCGAAAAAGCAATACGAGCGAGCTGTAAAAGAACTCGATCCATCCGACGATAGACAGGTTACCGATCTAGCAAATGCCTTACAGCAAAGAAAGCAAACTGACTTAGCCATACGGGTGTATGAAGAATCTCGACAAGTGCCAAGAGCGTATAATTTCAACATCGAATTAGCCAATCTGTATTCCCAAAAAGGAGAAACAGAGAAAATGCTCAGTCAGTACATCGATTTATTAAATTATTCTGGTGGAGAATACATCGAGCAAATTCAGGGTAGTTTACAAGATTTGATGGCATCGGACCCATCGGGCGATAAAACAGAAATGCTGCGCGAGCGTTTTTTAAGAGAAGTGCAAAAGAATCCCGACAATCTTGTTTTTTCCGATTTGTTGATTTGGATGTTTGTACAAAAAAAGGATTTTGAATCGGCATTGATTCAGGCGAAGGCATTGGATAAACGATTGAAAGAACGTGGAGAACGTGTATACAATTTAGCTCGAATTTGCATGAGCAACGACGCGTTTGAAACTGGCAAGAAAGCGTTTCAATACATCATTGAAAAAGGACCATCGTCTAATTTGTACATCATGGCAAAAAAGGAACTCTCCTTGGAAATGTATCGAAAACTGGCTTCTTCACCTTCTTATACGCCCGCCGAACTTCAAGAGCTAGAATCCTTATTAGAAAGCACACTCAACGAATTAGGAATTGGTGATCAATCCTACACAGTTGCTATTCGTTTAGCTCATCTGAAAGCGTTTTTCAAGAATCAACAAACGGAGGCCTTGAGCATTTTAGAACCGCTCATTTTGCCAAGCTCTGGACTTTCTGTAAGAAGCATTAACGAAGTGAAATTGGAGATTGCCGATATACAACTGCTTCATGGCGATGTTTGGGAATCAACTTTAACGTATTCTCAAATCGAAAAATCGATGAAGACCGATACTTTGGGACAAGAAGCAAAGTATCGAAATGCTCGATTAGCGTATTATAAAGGTGAATTTGATTGGGCGAAAGCGCAGTTGGATGTGTTAAAGGCAGCTACATCCAAATTGATTGCGAACGATGCTCTTGAATTAAGTTTGTTGATTGGCGATAATCTCGTTTTTGATACTACGGGCGAGGGTTTGAGGATGTTTTCACGTGCTGATTTATGGATTTACCAAGGCAAACTCAACGAAGCGCTTTTAACACTCGATTCTTTGGAAGCAGCATTTCCCGCTAGTACTTTATCGGATGATATATTATATCGGAAAGCCACAATTGCACTAAGACAAAATAAGTTTGTTGAAGCAGAAAAATTGCTCGACAAGATTGTAATAAGTTATCGAAAAGATATTTTGGCAGATAATGCGCTTTTTAAACTGGCAGAATTGAACGAGAAACAATTGGGAAATACTGCCAAAGCAATGGATTTGTATAAAGAATTGATGACCGATTTCCCCGGGTCATTGTTTGTTGTTGAAGCAAGAAAACGTTTTCGAAGTTTAAGAGGAGATACTGTGCAATAAAAAAACGCGCATCCCCGAAAGAATACGCGTTTCAAATCACAAACCATTTTTGTTAATGAGCTATAATAACCGCTCGGCAAAACCGAACTCCTTTATCATTAATAACTGAGTAAAAGTAGGTTCCAGCTTCTAAGTCTGCAACGCTAGTTTTCACGGTGTGTACCCCCGGATTTTGCACGCCTAAATCGAACGTTCTAACCAGTTGACCTTTGGGGTTCATTAACTGTACTTTATAATAAGCTGTTTCACTTAGCTGAAGGTCAATTTGCAGTTCTTCATTGGCAGGATTAGGCATTGCTAATGCTCTTACACCTTGAAATTGCTTACTTGTTTCTAAAATCGAATTGGATGGTTCTGGCTCAACAACTGGAAAAATTCCAATATTCACATCTAAAGCACCTTGGAAAACAGTGTTTGAAGTAAACCACATGATATCTCCAGCTACATTGGCTTCATGAAATGCGAAGTTGATACCGAATGCATTGCCTGGTACATCTGTAAAAAAGCCAACAATATCTCCAGCCGTTTTCACTTCCGATAAATCTACTGTAGCAACCATATTTCCAGGAACAGCAACTGGTGCATCAAAAGCAACATAATTTAAAGAGCCTAATGTGGTGTCGATTTCTTCGAAGAACAATGCTTTACTAGCCAAAACAACTAAAGAAGGACCATTGGTTGGTTCCAAAGAAACAGGTGATTGAATAATATTGAATGCTCCTGAAGTAGACATACTATGAAGCTTAAATGTGATTTTAGTATCAGGAACATTGTTTACTCCTTTTTGCTTTGCTCCTATAAAGCTCAAAATCCCAACAATATTAACGGGCGAATCATTCAAATACCCTTGTCCAATGCCAATGAAATTGTTGTTGGGGTCGTAATTCACACCAAATGCATAACCTCCTTGATACGTTGGAATTGTTACTTGATTGCCGGGAGAAAAATTTGGTGTATAACCAGTTGTTATTCCAAGTGTATCGCCTGGATCGGCAGATGCACACAGACTAAAAAAAGTTATAGCAAAAAGGAAAAAATGTTTCATACGTTTTATTTACTTGTGTTTGCTCAAAGATAACATCCATTAATCTCATAAAATACGCTTATATGATTGCCAAAATAAGAGCAAATGGAAGCATCAAAATACCTGATTGGTTCCTGTATCTTTGCTGAATGATACTTTATAATGTTACCGTTAACATTGACCCAGAACTTCATCAAGAATGGGTAAACTGGATGAAATCTACCCATATTCCAGAAGTTCTTAGTACGGGTTTATTTATAGAAAACCGGTTTTTTCGAGTATTAAATACCGAAGAAGGAGAAGGTTTTACCTACTCAGTACAGTATTTTCTCGATTCAATGGAAAACTATGAAGTGTATAAAGAGCTTCATGCACCGCGTTTGCAAGCCGACTTTGCCTCCCGATACAAAGATCGATTTGTTGCCTTTCGTACCTTACTTGAAACCGTCTGATGGCTTTATTTCGAAAACCAGTTACTGCCAAAAAAGCTCTTGGACAACATTTTCTGAAAGACTTATCCATCGCTTCCCAAATTGCCGATAGTATTCCTCCACTTGATTTACCTCGTAAAGTAATAGAAGTTGGTCCCGGCATGGGTGTCTTGACTAATTTTCTGCTTCAAAAAAATTTCGATTTACGCGTTGTAGAAATTGACCGAGAGTCAGTTGCTTACTTAAAAGCGAATGTGCCTGCTTTGGAAGGGCGAATTATAGAAGGTGATTTCCTTCGGATGAAATTGGATCAGTACCTTGATCAAAATGGAGCTGTGATTGGTAATTTTCCTTACAATATTTCCTCTCAGATTTTGTTTCAATGCCTCGATCAAAAGGAAAACGTTCAAACAATCGTGGGCATGTTTCAAAAAGAAGTAGCCGAACGAGTGGCTGCTAAACATGGCAATAAAACCTACGGAATTCTGAGTGTTCTTCTACAAACGTATTTCGAATGTGAGTATTTATTTACCGTTCACGAACATGTTTTTTCCCCTCCTCCCAAAGTGAAGTCAGCTGTTATTCGTCTCACTCGGAAAGAAAATGTAGTTCTTCCAGTTCCTTATGAATTCTTGCGAAATGTGGTAAAAACAGGCTTCAACCAACGACGCAAAACATTAAGAAACGCACTTAAGCCAATCATCTCCGGACGCGAATTTCAACATCCCTTTTTAGATCTTCGTGCCGAACAACTCAGCATTCAAGATTTTGCAGATCTTTCCGTTGCATTAATCAACCTATGATTAACCGAAGTAACATAAGGCTCATTATCGGGTTAATGATTCTCGCACTTAGCGGACTCATCATCATTCAAATTTATTGGATCAACAATGCAATCGACTTAGAACGCCAACGCTTCGAATCGACTGTCAATCAAGCTTTACAAAATGTTGTTGAGATGGTTGAGCGACAAGAAGTGGCTAATAAAGTCCGTACCCGTTTTGATGCCTCCAAACAAGGCAAAATGTTTTTTCTGGGAATTGATTCTCTCATCCGCAAAAGCATCGATCGGAAAGACACCACCACATCAGGTTTGGTATTTTGGAATGAAGTCAGCCCGGGAGAATTACAAACAGAATTCCGCCAATTAAATCAAGATGGTAGCATTGAATATGTTGGTGAAACTCGCAGCGATTCGGGTGGACAAGTTGAGTATAAAAAATTACGTAAAGCACGTCAATCGAGTGATGCCTCGTCGTTTGGGGAAATAAGTTCTGATCTAAATCATTTACAACGCCGAAAAGACCCTCGTTTAGAGCGTTTGATGAAAAAAAGCGGTTTAGTTACCGACATTTTCGAAGAACTATTCGATCTCAATGTGAACAGTGGCGTAGAAGATCGGATAGATCCCATATTAATTGATTCTTTACTGAAAGTGGAATTGAAGTCGGCTGGATTAAATACGCCGTTTGAATTTGGATTGTACGATTTCATCAACAATAAAATGTTTGTGGATCACCCAACCGATTACACCGAACAGCTTATGAAAACGCGATTTCGGGTGCGTCTATTTCCACATGATATTTTTTATCATCCCGATTATTTGATGATTTATTTCCCCGACCAAAATCGCTATGTGTTTAATAATCTTTGGGTGATGTTTGCGTCATCGGGCTTTTTCATTTTGATCATTATTGCCACCTTTTTCTATACCATCAGCACCATCATTCGTCAAAAGAATTTGTCGGACATAAAAAACGACTTCATCAACAACATGACACACGAGTTGAAAACGCCAATTTCAACGATATCGCTTGCATGTGAAGCATTGAATGATCCGGATGTGAACCGATCGGCAAGTATGGCTGGCAATTATACTCGGATGATTCAAGAAGAAAATAAGCGTTTGGCTCAATTGGTTGAAAACGTTCTTCAAAGTGCATTGCTCGACAAATCAGATTTTGAGCTTCAACTTACTGATGTTGATATGCATGCAGTAATTCAAAAAGTGCTGCGCAGTTTCGAAATGCATTTGAACCGACGAAAAGTGAAATTGGAACTAAGGCTGAATGCATTAAGTCCTGTTGTTGAAGGAGATGTTGTTCATTTAACCAATGTGATTTTCAATTTGCTCGATAATGCCATCAAATACACCCCTGACATTCCAGAAATTCAAATAGAAACTAGTAATGTTGGTGAAACGTTTTGTTTTGCAATAAGCGACAATGGAATTGGAATTTCGCGGGATGAACAAAAACGGGTGTTCGAAAAATTGTATCGTGTTCCAACAGGAAATATTCACAATGTTAAAGGCTTTGGTTTAGGATTGAGCTATGTTCAAATCATTGTAGAAAAGCATCATGGCCACATCCGAGTTGAAAGTGAAGTTGGAATGGGAAGTACATTTACTCTGTTACTTCCTAAAAAACAGAAAACCTAATTTCTTTAATTTTATAAGGAAGCGACATTCAGTCAGTCGATTTTCCTTGCACGGTCTTTGAGGAAAAAATCGACATACAACATCTTATGAAAATTCTCCTTGCCGAAGACGATCCGAATCTGGGTTCTATCATTCGTGAATATTTAGAAGCCAAAGGATATCACACCGAATTATGCTCCAATGGCGAAGAGGCATTTAAGTTTTTCCTAAAAGAAAAATGGAATCTCTGCATTTTTGATGTGATGATGCCTCAAATGGATGGATTCACACTAGCACGCGAAATCCGAAATCACAACAAAGAAATTCCCATTATATTCCTCACCGCTAAATCGATGAAGGACGATACCATCGAAGGTTTTAAAGCTGGAGGTGATGATTATATGACTAAGCCATTCAGTATGGAAGAGCTCTTGCTTCGAATAAAAGCAATTCTCAAACGTACCGAACGCGTAGTGGATGATGGTCCGATTCAGGAATTCATCATTGGAAAATACAGTTTCAATCCAACACATCAGCAATTAACATTAGGAGATCACATTCAGAAACTCACTTCGCGAGAATCCGATTTGCTCAAGCTCTTGTGTATGAATTTGAACGACACCTTAGAGCGAAACTTTGCCCTTCGTGCAATTTGGAATGATGATAATTACTTCAATGCTCGAAGCATGGATGTTTACATTGCTCGTTTGCGTAAATACCTCACGGGTGATCCTGCACTTGAAATCATCAATGTTCACGGAAAAGGATTTAAGCTGGTAGATGGACATACACCATCATCCTAGTTAAGCTTACATTTTGAAGTTTGCCAGCTTTTTATAGTTGCGCAAAATGGGAATCATCCAAAAGCCAACAAACACGGCACATACCGCAAACGCATATACAATTTGATCGTTTCGATTGAAAAATGGGAGGGCGAAAAGAGAGCTGATTCCCGCTCGAAACAAGATGTTTACCGTTTGAAAAACGCTGCTTACCCGACCAATCGATTGATTTGGCACATGCTGAAACAACCAAGTTGTTCGTAATACGCGTGTTCCAGCATTGGTAATTCCGACCAATAAGCAAAGGATAGAAAACAATAGTAAATTAGAACTGCTCGCAAATAGCGCATAAATTAGCACTGTAATGCCCATCATTACTGTAATTCCGAGTATAAAACCAGATTTTCGGAAAGTCCAAACCATAAATACACCGGCGAGCATAGCGCCTATCGAGTACATAACTTCCGCAAACGCATAGGTACCAGCGCCTGAATGTAAATGCTGATCAATGTATTGAGGTAGCAATTGCTGAAACGTCACCAGCAATACAACGAAGATGGCGTAAGAGGCATTTCCAAACTGAAATATCAGTGGATTGTCTTTCAGGAATTTCATTCCCGTGCGAATTCGATCGAGTGCCGAACCCGCTTCTTGATGACGAATAGCAATCGCTTCGTAGCGAATCATAGCAATTAGAAAAAAACCAATGAGGTATGTGATTGCATCCGTCAGGAAAACCTCTTGTAAAGTCCAAGGGTTAATTTCAAAAGGAAAATTGACCGTTAAGCCAGCAAAATGGTGTTCTCCCTCTGAAACACCTGATAGCAAAAGCGCCGCAGCAGAACCAGATAAAATACTCGTCGATTGTCCAATGATTTCTGTCCAGGAAGTGAATCGGCCGTAATACTGCTTCTCTGTGATTTCTTGTCCGAAAGCATACAAGGCTGGATAATGTATGTTGTACACGAGGATTGTTCCGGCAAATACGAGCATCGCTCCCCAAGCTGGCACAGAGCCTTGATAAAAACCAATAGCTGAAACCGAACCCAGCAATAGCAGGCCAAATGCATTGACAGCCATAAATACATGTCGTCGGGAAAAACGGTCGATTAGAGAGCCGGCATACAAGCCCCAAAACAACATGATGAATGTGGTGGCGGCATACATCATCCCGAATAGTTCGGGTTTACCTAGAATTTTACTGAAGTACCAAGGAATAGCTAACATGCATATTCCCTGCGACAGGCCCGATACAGCATTGGCAATAAATAGCAAGCGATAAGCTCGAACGTTCTTCACGGAGCAAAGATAGAAAGGCGATTTTGGGTATTTAGATGGGTGCAAAATCTTTCATTCACAATGCCTGTGAAATAAATGGAGCTTATTACCTAACGGTAGCACCTATATTCCATCTATCTTGTTTTCGAAATAAATCGGAGAGATTCGCATGAGTGCACATAAAAAATTATCGCTGTTCGACAGCTCAACCATCATCATGGGTTCGATGATTGGCTCGGGAATATTTATCGTAAGTGCTGATATCGCTCGCCAAGTGAATTCAGGAGCTTTGGTATTACTCGCTTGGGTGATGACAGCCGTAATTACCTTGATGGCAGCACTCACGTATGGTGAATTAGCCGCGATGTTTCCTCAAGCTGGAGGACAATATGTTTACCTGCGTGAAGCATACGGGAAACGAACAGCATTTACATACGGTTGGTCGCTATTTGCTGTCATACAAACGGGGACAATAGCAGCAGTAGGAGTTGCATTTGCCAAGTTTAGCGGTGTGTTTTTCGATGGAATAAGTGCGAAGAATATCTTGCTCGATTTGGGATTTCTAACCGTTAGCACGCAGCAAATGACCGCCATTTTGGTGATTGTTTTCCTTTCCTTGTTGAATCTTCGGGATGTGAAAAACTCAGCCATCATTCAAAATTTCTTCACGGTTGCGAAGATTGTCGCCTTGTTGGGAGTTGTGGCTGTAGGAATTTACTTCGCTGGTCAGGGAAAAGGAAACTGGCAAAATATGGAACCCGTTTGGCCCGAGAACATGGGCTTGGGAACAATTGGGATATTCTTGGCTGCATTAACTGGAAGTTTGTTTTCGGCAGATGCTTGGAATAATATCACGTTTACAGCTGGTGAAATCAAGAATCCAGGAAAGAATCTACCGCTGTCTCTTGCTATCGGGACAGGCATTGTATTACTGATTTACATTTTGGTGAATGTGATTTATTTGTACATGATGCCCCTGGCGGATATTCAACATGCACCCGAAGATCGCGTTGGGACAGCCTTGATGAATTCCATGTTGGGTAGTAATGGACAGTTTGTGATGGCCGCTATCATTATGGTTTCGACGTTTGGGTGTTTAAACGGATTGATATTTACTGCACCACGAGCATATTATGCAATGGCGAAAGATGGATTGTTTCTGAAACGCGCCACACAACTGAATAAACATGGTGTTCCGGCATTTGCGATATTGATACAATTGGTTTGGAGCAGTGCTTTATGCCTTTCAGGAAAGTATGGTGATTTACTGGACTATTTGATGTTTGTGGTGATGTTGTTTTACATTTTAACGGTAGGAGCTGTATTTATTCTGCGACGAAAAATGCCTGATGCGCCTCGTCCTTACAAAGCTTTTGGCTATCCGATTATTCCCATTTTATATATCCTATTAGCGACTTGCATTTGTGGTGTGATGCTGTATTACAAAACCACTTTCGCTTTGTATGGATTGGCAATCGTAGGCCTTGGAATTATTGTTTATCAGTTTAGCTCTAAGAAAGAAATCGAAGACACTACAGCTCAATAAAATGCCTGTAATTTTTACCGTTACCGAAGCTGTTGAGAAAATGAAAAAGTTCTGTGCTTATCAGGAGCGCAGTCAGCTAGAGGTGCGACAGAAATTGTATCAAAGCTCCATCAAGGGCGAAGAAGCCGAATTTGTGATAGGTGAATTGATTCGGGAGAATTTCCTCAATGAAGAACGCTTTGCCCGTGCATTTGCCCGCGGAAAATTCAGAATGAAGCAATGGGGAAAGATTCGCATTCGGATGGAGTTGCAACACAAAGGTGTATCGGAACCCTGCATTCGAAAAGGCTTGTCGGAAATCAGCGATCGCGATTATCGTAAAACAGCCGAAGTGGTTTTAAAGAAACTTTCGGGCGGAATTATTCCAGATTCGAAAAAAGAAGCGTGGAAACTCCTGAGTAAAATGCGTTCAAAAGGCTTCGAACCTGAATTGCTTCAGTCAATCATGAAAGACTTCTCCGACGAATAATTGAGGAGAGAATCGGACTTAGTTACCCGGAAGATTCGAAAGCAAATCTGGGAAGATCCCTAACAAGAGCGTAAGAATAACTCCCAATGCCAGCACGAAATTGAAGGTCCAGCTGGTTTGAATACGATCCATTGGTTGTCCATCGTTGTTGAATGCAAAAATCACCGGGCGGAAATAGTAGTAAATACCAATTAGTGAACCTGCAATAGCAATGATGACAGCAATGTTGAGGTTACTTTCCATAGCTGTTAGGAAAACAAAATATTTCCCGAAGAAACCAGCTAATGGTGGAATTCCTGCCAAGGAGAACATGGAAACAACAAGAGCTAAGGTCATCATCGGATTGTTCTTAGCCAAGCCTTTATAGTTATCTACCGGCATTTCGTTGTTAAACTGACTAATCGCGATAAGCACACCGAATGCAGTTACAGAAGCTACTGAATAAGCAGCAGTGTAATAGAAAATCGAAGAAGAAGAAAGCTCATTCAAAGCTAAAACAGGCAATAATAAATATCCTGCATGAGCAACTGAAGACCAAGCGAGCATACGTTTCGCTTCGCTTTGCATAACAGCTGAAATGTTCCCAAGTAAAATGGTCGCAACAGCAATCACCCAAAGGATATTGTACCACACACCATCAATTCCACTGAAACAGGTGTCGAACAAACGATAGAATGCAGCAATACCAGCAGTTTTAACCACAGTTGCCATGAACGCTGTGATGAGTGTTGGAGCTCCTTGATACACATCTGGAGTCCAGAAATGGAATGGAACAGCACCAATTTTAAAGGCGAAACCAATTAGAATTAAAACAACTCCTGTGTTGAAAATCAAAGGAAGGTCATCTGTTCCATTAGCGTAATCAGAGATAGCAGCTAAATCGAAACTTCCGGTAACGCCATACATCAAGGTTATTCCAAATAATAAGAATCCGGATGCAAAAGCTCCCATGAGGAAGTATTTCAAGGATGCTTCGTTTGAGGCAAGATTCAATCGACGACTTCCAGCCAAGATATACAAGGCAATGGAAAGGATTTCGATACCTACGAATAGCATGACCAGACTTGAATAAGAAGTCATGACTAAAGCACCTACCAGCACAAAAATCATCAAGGCGTAGATGTCGGCCACATGGCTGTCTTCGTTACGAAAGTGATAGCTAGCAATAAGCAGAATCAGGATGAGTGTTACGATCATCAATCCGGTAAAAGAAACCGCATAGTTATCGTACAGCATCATGTTATACCAAAGGTGATTGGTTCCCCAATCGAGCGCATTGGTAATAAATGCTGCTACCAAGCCTAAAATGGCTACAGGCAGAAGCAATTTTTTCTGATGAAAGGCTCCAAGAAATAGAACGATGAAGCCAAGAAGCGACAGGAGTACCAGTGTAGACATATCAGAGATTCGGTACCATGTGATTAGAAATCTCGGTGAGCAGGTACTTTACCGACTCATCTGTGAGATTGAAAATAAACTGAGGGAACAATCCGAAGAAAACGATGAGCCCAACGATTGGGAACAACACCAGTTTCTCGGAAATGGTAAGGTCGGCAAACACCGTGATTGCAGGATTCTCACCTAGCATCGATGTTTTGTAGGCGCGTAGCATATAAACTGCTCCAAAAATGACGGTTAAACCAGCAAATGCGGCAAACACATAACTGTAATCGTACAAAGAGCTAAGCAGCAAGAATTCACCAATAAAGCCATTGGTTAGCGGTAAAGCCACACTAGCAAAGGTTATCACCATAAAGCAAGAAGCAAACACGGGAGCTAACTGACGAATACCGCCCAACTTGGCGATTTCGTTTGTGCCTGTTCTCTGTTGAATGATTTCGGCTACGAAGAACAATCCAACTACGTTGACACCGTGTGCCAACATTTGAATCATTGCTCCTTGGAAACCAGTACGTGAAAGTGTGAAAATACCTGCTGTTATTAGTCCAACGTGAGCAATCGACGACCAAGCAAACAAGCGCTTAAGGTCTTTTTGTCCGATTGCAATCCAAGAAGCGTAGATAATTCCAACTACACACATGATTAAAACCACATCGGTGTAGGAACTAACAGCCATTGGAGTGATAGGTAGAATCCAACGGAAAATGGAATAAATACCCATTTTTAACATGATACCGGAAAGTAACATCGAACCAGCATTTGGTGCGGTTGTGTATGTGTCGGGCTGCCAAGAGTGGAATGGTAGTAAAGGAATTTTGATCGCATAGGCGATGAAGAAAGCCCAGAAAATCCAACGTTGTGCAACTGGATCAAGGCGTAATGCATAGAAAGCATCAATACCAAAGCTACGATCGGCTGTTTGAAGGTACAGCCAGATGATAGCTGCCAACATGAGTAGCGATCCGAGTAAGGTGTAGATAAAGAACTTGAAAGTGATTTTCACCCGATTTTCTCCACCCCAAATAAGGACGATGAAATAGATTGGAATAAGTGCTAATTCCCAGAAGATGTAGTAAAGGAAAGCGTCTAATGATACGAACACACCAACTAGCGCACTTTGCATCATCAACACGAGGAAATAGAAAAGGCGCGGATTGCGGAATTCCCGGTTCCAAGTAGTGAGGACGATAAGTGGTAGAAGGAAGTTAGTAAGAATAACCATGAGCATGCTTAATCCGTCGAGTCCGACGAAGAAGCGAATTCCCATGGTAGATATCCAGTTTTCGGACAGAATAAACTGTTCGTTAGAAAGCAAGCTTCGGTGTTCGTTGATGTCGAACAGGAAGATGACATAGGCTGTAAAGGCTGCCTGAATGAGAGTGGCAACGAGGGCGCCTTTTTTTGCCGCATTTGCAGGAAGCAAAAACAGCAGTAGGGCAGCCAGGAACGGAAACGCGATGAGGGCAGCTGTTATCATGCTCAGTTCAGAAAGCTGTTAGCCGCAAGAATGACCAATATTCCGATCACCATTGCGAAAATGTAAAAACCGACATTCCCTGTTTGTAAGAACCGAGCTGTGCGGGAACCCAACACAACGAGTTGTCCAACACCGTTCACAATGCGATCGATGACGTTTACTTCGAGGAATTTATAAATGCCTTTGGATGCAGAAACTACCGGATTAGCTAAGACTGTGTCGTAAAGTTCATCGATGTAGTATTTGTTGACGAGTACTTTCTCAAATGCCGAAATGTGTTCGCCCTCGGCAGCAGGAATGTGCCCGTTCTTTTTATACCGAATCCACGCATATCCAATCACCGCTAAAACTGCAGATACCGAAACAACCATTAAGATGATTTCGAGCGAATGAGAAAGATGGTGTTCTAATCCGAAATCTTCTAGTATGATTGAAGATCCAGCTAAAATTGGTTCGAAGAAACGATCTAACCAATGTGTGCCACCTAATACTTCAGGGATATTGACAAATCCTGCAAGCAAAGAACAGATTGCTAAAATCATCAAAGGAATGGTCATCGTTTTAGGCGACTCGTGCAGGTGATGTTCTTGTTCGTGTGTTCCGCGGAATGAACCAAAGAAGGTGAGGTAATACAAACGGAACATGTAGAATGCAGTCATCAACGCTCCACAAACACCTAAAATCCAAAGAACAGGATTGTGTGCAAATGCAGAGGCCAATATTTGGTCTTTCGAGAAGAACCCAGCAAGTGGAGGAATACCTGCAATCGCAATGGTTCCGATTAGGAAAGTGAAATGCGTTATAGGAAGTGCTTTTTTCAATCCACCCATTTTGCGAATGTCTTGCTCGCCGCCCATTGCGTGAATAACCGAACCCGATCCGAGGAACAATAAGGCTTTAAAGAAGGCGTGAGTAAAGAGATGGAAATAAGCAGCCGAATAAGCTCCTAATCCAAGGGCGAAAAACATATAGCCCAATTGAGAAACCGTTGAATAGGCAAGCACTTTCTTGATGTCGTTCTGTTTGAGACCGATACTCGCTGCAAAAAGAGCAGTGCACAAGCCAACAATCATGATGATTTCTTGTGTGAATGGTGCTAAAGTAAATAGCACATTGCTACGAATGATCAAGTAAACACCTGCTGTTACCATGGTTGCAGCGTGTATGAGTGCCGAAACTGGAGTTGGACCAGCCATCGCATCCGGTAGCCACGTAAATAATGGCAATTGAGCCGATTTACCGATAGCACCTACAAACAATAATAAGGTCGCGTTGCGGATAATTGGATCGCCCGACATAATATCCAATGCTTCGAGCGAAATGCGATTGTATTCTAAGGTTGAAAAACGCAGATACAGCAGGAAGATACCCAATAGCAATCCCAAGTCACCAATGCGGTTCATGATGAAAGCCTTGTTTGCTGCTTTGTTGTATTCGGGGTTTTTATACCAGAAACCGATGAGTAAGTAGGAACACAGTCCAACACCTTCCCAACCGATGAATAGCATGATGTAATTGCTTCCCATCACCAAAATCAACATGAAGAAGATGAAGAGATTGAGGTAGGCAAAGAATCGGCTAAAGCCCGGATCATCGTGCATGTATCCAGCAGAATACACGTGGATGAGAAATCCAACTCCAGTAATAACCAGCATCATCATTAAAGAGAGCTGATCGAGTTGGAAACTGTAGTTAACAGATAGTTTTCCTATTTGAATCCATTCACCCAACAAGATGCGGATTGGCTCAGCGTCGAGTGTATTGACAAACGGAATAAAGATCGAAACAGTAAGAATGAATGGCACTAAAACGGCCACAGAAGCAACAGATGCTACAAGATTCTTCGGAAGACGTTTTCCAAAGAAGATGCTGAACAGGAATCCGAACAGCGGGAGTGCGGGAATCAACCAGGCTAAGTCTTTCATATTCAAGCGTGCTGCCGGTGCGTTACCATTTCAAGTTTCTCAATGCATTAATGTCGGTCGATCGGATGTTCCGATATATCATTACCAAGATGCCCAAACCAACAGCAACTTCGGCCGCGGCAACCACCATGATAAAGAAGACAAACACTTGTCCCGACTGGTCTCCGTGAAAACGAGAGAAAGCAGCAAGGAGAATATTTACAGCATTCAACATGAGTTCAATAGACATGAAGATGATGATAAAGTTTCGGCGGAGAAGAACGCCCATCACCCCGATCGAGAATAGTATCGCGCTCAGGAAGAGGTAGTGATGAATGCCGATTTCGCGGAAGGAATTCTGTAGTTCTTCCATGATCAGTCGTTAACGTGTTTTTTACCCAAAATAACTGCACCTACCATGGCCGAAATGAACAGGATAGAGGAAACTTCAAAAGGGAGGAGAAAATCTTTGAATAATACTTTACCCACTCCTTTAGCAGTACCAAAATCTTCGGTAATCATGGTTGCTGGTCGCGTATCGTATTCACGAAGTGAAGCAGCTAAAATAATCATGAGCAAGCATGCTGAAAAGACAGCTGCCACTTTGAGCAACATGGGTTTATGTGGCTCTGTTTCTTTGTTGAGATTGAGCAACATGATCACGAAAAGGAAGAGCACCATGATGGCTCCTGCATAAACGATCAAGTTGACAATCCCGAGAAATCCGGCGTCAAGCAGGATGTAATGTCCGGTGATGGAAAAGAAACAGATCACCAGCCAAAGCACGCTGTAGATCGGATTCTTGGAGAATACCACCATCAGCGCGGAGCCAATGGTAAGTGCTGCAAGAATAAGGAAGGCGATCGGTGTCATAGCTTAGTATCGGGCGCGAAAATAGCGGAATTTTATGATTTAGGGGAGGAATGATTAGCGGTCCTGACGTTTCGTGATATCAATTCGTTTAGAAGCTTCAACACCTTCTACCAAACGGTCCTTTCCATAGATAAAATCATCTCGATCATAATCAGATGAAACAATCTCTTTTGTTAGGAAAATGGCCTGTTTCGGGCAGGCCTCTTCGCACAATCCACAGAAAATACAACGCAACATGTTGATCTCATAGATTGCAGCATATTTCTCTTCGCGGTAAAGTTTCTCCTCGCCTTTCTTGCGTTCATCCGCAACCATCGTAATGGCTTCTGCCGGACAAGAAACGGCACATAATCCACAAGCAGTGCAACGTTCAGCTCCATTTTCATCGCGCTTCAATACGTGTTTTCCGCGATAAACTTCGCTGAATTCACGTGTTTGCTCAGGATATTTCAGCGTAGCAGGACGTTTAAAAAAGTGTTTCAGTGTAACCGCCATGCCCTTCAATACCGCGGGCAAATAGCTGCCTTCGGAAAGGGTCATTTTTTTATCGGATACGACTTTCGATCGGTTGGTGAGTTGCATGTTTTTCTGTCTTCAGAAATAAATGAACAGTCTTATTTATCGGCCCAAAGCAAAACTGCTCCGGTAGCAAATAGGTGAATCAAAGCGAGTGGAATCATGTATTGCCAACCCAAACGCATCAATTGATCGTAACGGAAACGTGGTAAAGTCCAGCGAATCCACATGAACAAGAAGATGAATGCGAAAATTTTGAGAAAGAACACGAATACTCCTATGATGGTGATGATGTTTTGATCTAATCCCAAGCTATCCATGAACGGGAAGTTATATCCTCCAAAGTACAAGCTTGCCATAAACGCCGATGAAATGAACATGTTGATGTATTCGGCGAACATGAAGAATCCCAATTTCATGGAAGAATATTCGGTGTGATATCCACCTACTAATTCTGTTTCACATTCAGGCAAATCGAATGGAGTTCGATTACATTCTGCAAAAGCACAGACTACAAAAAGCAAGAATCCGAATGGTTGATAGAAAATGTTCCAATTCATTCCGTGTTGCTGATCTACAATTTCCTTAAGACTCAATGTCCCTGTCATCATAATCAAGGCAATCAGCGCTAAGCCCATACTCAACTCATAGCTGATCATTTGCGAAGAAGCACGAATAGCACCGAGTAGCGCGAACTTGTTATTGGACGCCCATCCGCCAATCATAATTCCATAAACACCTAAGGATACTACACCAAAAATGTAAAGAACACCGATGTTGAGATCTGAAACTTGAAGCGAAATTTCACGTCCGGCAATGTTCAATGTATCACCCCAAGGGATAACAACGCTGGTCATCAAAGCTGTTAGCATCGCGATTCCTGGACCTGCGATGAACAAGAATTTGTCAGAAGCATTCGGAATAATTTCCTCTTTGAAGAAGAATTTACCCGCATCAGCTAATGGTTGCAAAATACCAAATGGCCCCGCACGATCAGGACCAACGCGGTCTTGCATGAATGCTGCAATTTTACGTTCAGCATACGTGCTGTAAGTAGCTATGAGCAGCGTGATGGCAAAAGCGATAAACGCAATGACCGTTTTATCGAGTAAAAACAGCATGTCCATATCAGCTCAGTTGTTTGTTAGGAAGGGATTCCGGAGAAGCCACATACTTGGTTCCTTTTTCATAGTGATTGGCCGAAATAACCGAATGACGATCAATCATGCGCGGTCCTTCTTCAGTCCAATCGCTTAATTCTTTCTTATCGTAACGACAAGTGTTGCAGATGAAATCTTCTACTTCACCCCATTGGTCTTTACGTCCTGTTACACGGTAAATAGCATTTCCGTATTTCCAGATAACAGCTTTACCGGTGCACTTATCATTGTCGCAATTGCGGTGAGCATCCATCGGTTTGAGGAACCAAACACGACTTTTGAAGCGGAACGTTTTATCGGTAAGCGCTCCAACCGGACAAACATCAATCATGTTACCCGAGAATTCGTTTTCGATGGAATTTTGGATGTAGGTGCTGATTTCAGCCACATCACCACGATTGATTACCCCGTGAACGCGTCCCGGAGTGAGTTGATCAGCCACTTTCACACAACGGAAGCACATAATGCAACGGTTCATGTGAAGTTGGATTTTCTCACCAATATCAATACGTTCAAACGTACGGCGCTCAAACTCGTAACGACTTTTGCTTCGTCCGTTTTCGTAGGAAAGATCTTGTAAATGACATTCGCCAGCTTGATCGCAAACAGGGCAATCGAGTGGGTGATTGATCAATAGAAATTCAACAACACCTTTACGTGCATCCACCACTTCTGGTGAAGTGTAATTCTGAACTTCCATTCCGTCCATCACAGTGGTACGGCAAGAAGCAACCAGTTTTGGCATCGGGCGCGGATCTTTTTCCGAGCCTTTGCTCACTTTTACAATACAGGTACGGCAGTATCCTCCCGAAGTTTTTAGCTTCGAATAATAGCACATAGCAGGCGGCGCCACTTCTTTCCCAATCATGCGGGCAGCCTGAAGAATCGTTGTTCCCGGAGGAACCTCGATGGTTTGATTGTCGATCGTTACTTTCAGCAAGTCCATAGATACATGCGTCAAATTAAGCGTTGACCGGAGCCGGAGCTACGGGCATAATAGGTTCACGTTGTCCGTGTTTCGGATCTTTCACTTTATCAGGGAAATTCACGTGGTATTCGAATTCGTGGCGAAAGTGACGAACGGCAGCAGCAACAGGCCAAGCAGCAGCATCACCCAGCGGACAAATGGTATTTCCTTCGATTCGGCGAGCTACATCAACCAAAAGATCGATATCGTCCATGTTGCCCAACCCTTTTTCCAAGCGATGTAGCACTTTTTCCATCCATCCCGTTCCTTCGCGACAAGGGCTGCACTGACCACAACTTTCGTGATGGTAGAAACGGCTGAAGTTCCATGTATTACGAACGATACATTGATTTTCGTCGTACACGATAAATCCTCCAGAACCCAACATAGAACCCGTTGCAAAACCACCATCAGAAAGCGATTCGTAGGTCATCAAGCGAGGTTCTCCTGCTGCTGTTTTGCAGACTAGGTAATCGGGTAGAATTGGAACAGAAGAGCCGCCAGGAACACATGCTTTCATGCGTTTTCCATTGGCAATTCCTCCACAATATTCGTCAGAGAAAATAAATTCTTCAACTGGTAAGCCGAGTTCAATTTCGTAAACGCCTGGTTTGTTAATGTTTCCAGAAGCTGAAATCAATTTTGTTCCGGTTGAACGACCTACTCCTATTTTAGAATAAGCTTCCCCACCATCGTTCACAATTGGAACAACGGCAGCAATGGTTTCTACGTTATTTACAACTGTTGGACAACCATACAATCCAGCAATTGCGGGAAATGGAGGTTTGATACGAGGATTTCCGCGTTTTCCTTCGAGTGATTCGAGCAATGCGGTTTCTTCTCCACAGATGTATGCTCCACCGCCAACTTGAACGTATAAGTCGAGATCGTAACCCGAACCTAAGATGTTTTTACCTAGCCAGCCATTTGCGTATGCTTCGGCGATGGCGTTTTCGAGGATGCGGGAAACATAGAAATATTCTCCGCGGATATAGATATAGGAAGTGTTTGCACCTAAAGCGAAACTGGAAGTAATCATCCCTTCGATGAGCAAATGTGGAATGTGCTCCATCAGGTAACGATCCTTGAACGTTCCAGGTTCGGATTCGTCGGCATTGCAAACGAGATAACGAGCAACACCTTCGGGTTTAGCGAGGAAGCTCCATTTCATTCCTGTAGGGAAACCGGCCCCTCCGCGTCCACGTAATCCGGAAGTTTTCACTTCTTCGACGATGGCTTCAGGAGTCATGGTTTTGATGGCTTTCTCTACAGAAGCATACCCGCCTTTGGAGCGATACACCTCATATGTTTGAATGCCTGGTACGTTTTCGTGTGTTAACAGCAGTTTTCTACCCATGATGCGCGCTATTACTTACTGTTTTTGTAATCAAGATCGGTGTAGTTGTGGCGCTTGTTTTCGCTTTTAAAACGATCGAGTAAAGCATCCACTTTGGCTTCGGTGAGGTTTTCGTGGTATTCGGCACCGCATTGAAGCATCGGAGCACTGCCACAAGAACCTAAACACTCCACAGTTTTAAGTGTGAACATGCCATCGGGTGTGGTTTCTCCCACTTTTAAGTTGAGTTTTTTGCTGATGTAATCAACAATGTCTTCCGCCCCGCGTGTCCAACAAGAAGAAGTACGGCATACTTCCAAATGACATTTTCCTACTGGTTGTAAGTTGTACATCGAATAAAACGAAGCAACTTCAAACACTTCAATGGCTTGAATCCCTAGAATTTGAGCAACCAAATCCATAGCTTCTGGACTTAACCAACCTTCATTCTCCGCTTGTGCAATGTGAAGAATAGGTAATAAGGCTGATTTGCTTTTCCCTTCGGGATAGCGACTGATGATTTTCTGAATGGTAGCCATCGCGTCCTCGCTGAATTTCAGCTGAGATCGGAGGGCTGGGTCGAAGGAATGCGTTCCTGTTGGATGTGCTGACATTCGATAAATTTTAAGCGTCGAGTTCGCCGGCAATGACGTTCATACTCGACATAGTAAGGATGGCATCGGAAAGCATCGAACCTTTGATCATTTCCGGGTAAGCCTGATAGTAAATGAAACAAGGACGGCGGAAGTGAAGACGATAAGGAGTTCGGCCACCATCCGAGATGAGGTAATAACCAACTTCTCCATTTCCACCTTCAACAGAATGGTAAACTTCCCCTTTTGGAAGATCTACTTCGCCCATCACAATTTTGAAATGCCAAATGAGAGCTTCCATGCTGGAATACACGTCTTTCTTGGCAGGAAGATAGAATTCGGGGCAATCTGCCACAAAGTTCCCTTCGGGTAAATTATTAAGAGCTGTTTCAATAATTTTCAAACTCTCACGAATTTCGGCTTGACGCACACAAAAACGATCGTATGTATCGCCACTCGTTCCAACCGGAATGGTGAAATCAAAATCGTTGTAAGAGCAATATGGATTCATCACTCGGACATCATAATCAACACCCGCAGCTCGTAAATTTGGGCCGCTGAAGCTATATTCCAACGCACGTTCACCTGAAATAGGGCCAACATTGATAATGCGATCCATGAAAATTCGGTTACGTAATAACATGCCTTCGAACTCATCGAAACGTTTCGGAAATCCAGAAATGAAATCACGAATCATCTGAATAGTCTTCGCACTGAAATCGCGTTCGAAACCACCAATACGACCAATGTTCGTCGTTAAGCGGGCACCACACATTTGCTCGAAAATATCATAGATGCGTTCACGCTCTTGGAACATGTAGGTAAAACCTGTCAAAGCTCCAGTATCTACGCCAATTACCGTGTTGCAAACAATATGATCGGCGATACGAGAAAGCTCCATCACGATTACACGCATGTAATCAACGCGTTTTGGAGTTTGTACACCCAAAAGTTTCTCTACTGTTAAATGCCAACCGATGTTATTGATTGGTGAAGAACAATAGTTAAGGCGATCGGTGATAGGTGTTACTTGATAAAAAGGGCGATGCTCAGCCAATTTCTCAAATGCACGATGGATATAGCCAATAGTGGCTTCGGAGCTCATGATGATCTCTCCGTCCATTTGCAAAATATTTTGAAAAACCCCGTGAGTAGCTGGGTGAGTAGGTCCAAGATTAAGCGTATTGTATTGCTTATTCTCCGATTGGATGTTCTCTTCGCCGAAAATCGATTGTTCTGCCATGAATTTCGTGTTAACGTCCAAAGAAACGGTCGTCTTTATCTTCGCGGGAAGAATCTTCCAGCGGGTATTGTTTCAACATGGGGAAAATCTCCATGTGATCTACATTGAGAATGCGTTTTAGGTTCGGGTGACCGAGGAATCGTACTCCAAAGAAGTCGTAGGTTTCGCGTTCCATCCAGTTAGCTCCAGCAAATAATCCAGTAGCCGAAGCGATTTCGGTATTGGTTTCTGGAATCCAGCATTTGATGCGGATGCGAACGTTGTTGGTAAGGCTGTGAAGGTGATATACTACTGCGATTTCACGTCCTTTTTGATCAGGCATGTGAACAGCACATAAATCGGTGAGGTACCCGAAAGCTAAATCGGATTCATTTTTCAGAAAACCGATTACATCCAGATTACGATCAGCAGGTACTTCAATGGTAAGAAAGCCATAAGGCTCGTCGTGACTGAGAATCGCGTCTCCAAATTTATCCTGAAGTCGACTCAGGGTTATTTCTTGGGTCAGTGCCATATTATTCGATACCGTAAGAGGCAAGTAAAGCTTTGTATTCGGGTTGATTGCGGCGACGCAGGCTTTCGTTTTTCACGAGTTCCTGAATTTTCATGATGCCATCGATAATTTGTTCTGGACGAGGAGGGCATCCAGGTACATATACATCAACCGGAATTACTCGGTCGATACCTTGAAGAACGCTATATGTATCGAAAATCCCACCACTTGAGGCACATGCTCCAACTGAAATCACCCAACGTGGTTCAGCCATTTGCTCGTAAACGTGTTTAAGAACTGGGGCCATTTTTTTAGCAATGGTACCCATCACCATCAATAAATCGGCTTGGCGAGGAGAGAAACTCAATCGCTCTGAACCAAAACGAGCTAAATCGTAATTGGATGCCATAGTTGCCATGAACTCAATTCCACAACAAGAAGTTGCGAATGGCAAAGGCCAAATCGAATTAGCACGTGCAAGACCGATTACCGAATCCAGACTCGTAGCAAAGAAACCTTGTCCTTCTACACCTGCTGGTGCATCCACCATCTTCAAATCACTCATATCGCTTTGTGTATTGTTGGATTATTCCCATTTGAATGCGTCTTTCTTCCACAGATAAAGAAATCCAAGTAGGAAGAAAGCAACAAAAATTAGCATGCTGATAAAGCCATCCAACCCAGAATCGCGGAAGTTGGTTGCCCATGGATAGAAAAAGATTACTTCCACATCGAACAAAACGAAAAGAATAGCGGTGAGGAAATACTTAATGGAGAAAGGTAAACGTGCGTTTCCTTTGGATTCAATTCCGCACTCAAAACTTTCGAGTTTGCGATCTCCTTTACGTTTTGGTCCAATTAAGTGGGTAATAACGAGCACCATTAGTACAAAGCCCGCAGCAAAAACCAATTGTATCAGTAGCGGGATGTATTCGCTTGTTCCGTTCATGAGCGTTAGTTTTGGCGAATGATGTAACACAGTTTTCGTGAATGTGTTCAGCGATTCCACCCGAATTTTGCGCCCAAATGTACAAACATTTGTATTTCAAGAAAGCAGAAGTTTTTTATGAAATACATTGTTCTTTTAACAAAAGATTTAAACCCTGTATTTAATTTATTTCGGTGAATTTATAAATGAACAGAGCACATTCAGAGGGATAAATGATTATCAAGACTCAGTAATTTAAATTAGATTTACTTCAGTTTCTAAAGAATATATGCTCCAATGCAACGCATTATTCAGTTTATGCGTCTAATAAACAGGAACATAGAACCCATGAAAAATCCTTACTTCAAACTTACATCGTCGGTCTTTTTAGCCATAATAGTAACATTATTAGGTTCTTGTGGCAAAAAATTCAAAGAAACATCTCCTTTGAACGTGACAGTTAAAATGGTCAACACAGATGTTTCAGAACATTTTTCATTTGAATCAGGGGAAATGTATTTGGGCACATTTGGAATGAATGGAGATCGCAAGCAAGGTGATGATGTGCTTTTTTCAAATGTTCTTTCCGATGGAACAACAGCTGATTTAAAAACAGGTGTAATTTCTCCGGTATTAACGTATGATTTACCACAAGGAACCTACACGACACTTTCTATTAATTTGGGAAGCAAACCGAAACAGTCACTGGGTGCAATTCGGCTTATAGGGAAATACATTCAAATAGAACAAGGAGGTGAGCAGGAAACTCATCAGATTGTTTTTCAATATTCTCCAGCAACTATGTATTCATTAAATGCTATTACTTCGGGAGAGATTAATATTTTATCAGACAAATCAACCACAGTCAAAATAGAGATGGACGCCCATTACCTTTTCTCGGCAGTTCCTGAAAATCTGTGGCATACAGCTCAGCATATTGAATTGGATGGGAAAGAGACAATCTTTATCACCGATATAAATAACACAAGCATTTACAATCTTCTTATAACGCGTTTAAATGCAGCATTCTCGGTACACATTGAGTAATTGAACATGGCAGATGAAGCCACAGAGAAGCAATTAATCGAAGGATGTGTTCGTGAAGAACGCCGCTTTCAGGAATTGCTATATCAACGCTTCTCGCCAAAAATGTATTCCGTATGTAAAGGTTATGCTGTAAGGAATAATGAAGCAGCCGACTTATTACAAGAAGCCTTCATAAAGATTTTTAAAAACATCGGGGAGTTCCGGTTTGATTGTCCTCTTGAAGGTTGGATTCGACGAGTTGTGGTCAATACAGCGATAGATCATTACCGAAAAGATGTTCGACAATTGCCTTCGGTTTCGCTTGATGATACTGCCGAAACAGCTGATGAAACGGAGTTTTCACATCCAACGGATCATCAATATTTTTTAAAAATGATTTCGGCTTTACCTGATGGATATCGATTGGTATTTAATCTTTATGTGATTGAAGGATTGAATCATCGGGAAATAGCAGAAAAAATAGGCATTAGCGAAGGCACATCAAAGTCGCAACTAGCTCGCGCTAAAAAATACCTGCAGCAACGATTAAAGCAGGAAATGAATTTACAAGTTAATCCTCAAAGCAATGAAGGAAGATATTTTCAATTGGTATAAAAAGGGATTTGAATCCCTCCCACAAGAAACTCCTCCACCCATGATATGGGAAAACGTGGAGGCAGCTCTCGATGGAAAACCGAATCGGAGAAAACCATTGGGAATCTGGTGGTGGACAAGTGGTCTGTTTATTTTGCTCGTTTCAGCCGGCATCCTAATTTCGAAAATGAATAGTGGTTCCAATGAAAACACAGCGAATGTGAACAGCTCGAATGTTGGGAAATCTGCTAAAAATGAATCAGTTGCATTATACAATAAATCGTTAATCACTACTGATTTGAATTCTAATTCCTCAATTACGGAAATAGAAAAGGCAGAAGTGAAAAGCAATACAGCAGAATCAAACGAAATTTCTGTTCAAGAAACAGTTCAGCCTAAATCAGGTTTGTATGTAATACCAGTGGTTATAGAGGAAGAAATCGCACAGATTAATTCTACTATTGAAATGCCCAAAGAAGCGAATAAATTGAATAATGTAAATCAATCTGAAATTAAACAACCACTATTAGTTGAAATTCCTGAAGAAGAATTGGTGGAAGCTCCATCTCAATCAAATGATATCTTGAGTTCTTTGAGTGCGATAGAAATTACGAATCAACCAATTCCTTTAGTTCTAAATTCAAAAGAAGAAAATTTTCCAGCGTTTGTAATGCCTTCTGAAGGTTCAAACGGACCACGTTGGAGTTTTGGTATTGCTTCGGAAGTGAATAATAATTGGCTGTTTAATCATGATTTTGTGGATGCGTTGAGGAAAGAGTCAAATAACTCAATCATGCCTCATTTTAGTTCTACTTGGTCATTTTCTGCTGCAAAGGAATTCCTTCCAGGACAAAGCATTCGAACCGAATTCATTGTTTCTAAAAGAGAAGGACAGCACTATTTAATATATTCAGAGGGAATGCTTCAACAAAAAACCATTCATTTAAATTATTCTGGAGCTACAATTCTGTATGATCATGCTAAACTCAATAGCCGCATATTCCTCGGAATTCCTTTGAGAACTCATTGGTTGGTTGGAACTTCCGTTTGTTATTTATCCGAAAGCACTTTTGCCTTTGGAGGACAAGTTACTAATCCACTTGGGTACCGTAAAATGAATGTTTCTTTGGTTGGTGGATTTGAAAAGGAAATGCTGTTTTCTAAACATCTTTCATTTGGAACCGGCCTTCGTTTATATGGTGGGTTAACTAATATTTTCAAGGGATATGAGAATATTCCATCTTGGTTTAACCGAACTCATACTGGAAATATTGCTTGGACATTCTCACTTCGATATACGATTGGTATCCCAAAGCATTAAAGAAAAATTAAAAGTTCATGCAACCCTCATTTTAGTTTGATCGTCCTTTTTAAGAGAGGACTTTGGTCAGGAATCTCTTTTCAAACCATCTCATTTTTTCAACCAAAAACCGGCTGCCTTTGCAACAAAAGACAGTCGGTTTTATTTTTACCAATAGCCCAAGAACGTTCGTAGTTTTGTGTGATGATAACACACAGAATTTTGCTACGATTGGTTTTAGGATTCGTACTTCTCTTTCCTCAGGTTTCTAGTTCCCAAGCTAATTGGTGGAAAGATGCTGTATTCTATGAAGTGTTCGTTCGAAGTTTTTACGATAGCAACGGAGATGGTAAAGGCGACTTAAATGGTATCATTGAAAAGATGGACTATTTAAATGATGGAAACCCATCTACCAAAACAGATCTTGGAGTAAATGCCCTTTGGCTTATGCCAATCATGCCTTCGCCCAGCTATCATGGATATGATGTAACTGATTATTACGGTGTTGAAAGTGATTACGGAACAAAGCAAGCCTTTAAAAACCTTATTGATAGTGCTCATGCCCATGGTATTAAGGTGATTATTGATTTGGTTTTGAACCATTCTTCTAGTTCGCATCCTTGGTTTCAATCAGCTTTGGGTTCTGTAAATAGTCCCTATCGTGATTATTATATTTGGGAAGATAGCAATCCGGGATTTCTGGGTCCTTGGGGACAAACGGTATGGTATCAACGAAATGGAAAGTGGAATTACGCTTTGTTCTGGAATGAAATGCCCGATTTGAATTACCGGAATGAAGGCGTTCAAGATGAAATGAAATCCGTTGCTCGTTATTGGGTTGATAGTATGCGGGTTGATGGATTTAGGCTCGATGCTATACAATATTTGGTTGAAGACGGAACTCAACTTTTGGGAACACCAGAAACCTTTGCCTATATTGAAGATTGGAGCGCAAACTTTAAGTCTGTTAATCCCGAAATTATGACCGTTGGAGAAGTTTGGTCGCCTACGGCAGTTGGTATTCAGTATGTGCAAAATGGCAGATTGGATATGTGTTTTGAATTTGATCTTGCTGAATCCATCATTAGTAGCATCGTTGCTGATAGTCCAGATGATTTTCAAAATATGATGAATACGGTGAACAGCTCATTTCCGGAAAGTCGCTACGGTACGTTTTTAACCAATCACGATATCAATCGTTCGTTCGATCAAATAGGCCAGAATACAGCTAAAGCAAAACTGGCTGCTGCTGTTTATCTTACATTACCAGGAACTCCGTTTATATATTATGGTGAAGAAATCGGGATGAGTGGAACAGGTAATGACGAAACCAAACGCAGGCCAATGCAATGGAGTAATCAAGGAAATGCTGGGTTTACGTGGGGCACACCTTGGGAATCTTTAGCTAGTAATTATACTGTAGTAAATGCTGCAGCTCAACAACAAGATTCGAGTTCACTTTGGCAAACGTATCGGACATTTATTGAGCTTCGGAAAGGTCAAACCGCTTTGCGAAAAGGAGCTTATAAAGTAATGGCTGATGTAAATCCTGAAGTTATTGGATATGCTCGTTATACAAATGATGAGTTGCTATTGGTTCTTCATAATTTCACGAGCACTAGTGTTTCTAATCTAGCATTTGCATTAGGAACAACCAATTTAGCAGAAGGGAATTATACCGTATTGGATCTTTTAAACCCCGATGATTTAATAGCCCCAATTAGTTTAGGTGCAACTGGGAATGTGGTTAATTATATGCCTGGAGTTGAAATACCTGCGTATGGAACACGCGTATTATCAGTTCAAATTTCCCCAGGATTCTCAACACTTGAAGTTTCGAACAATGTTCAAGTATTTCCAAACCCAGCTCAAGATAAAATAAACTTCAATTTTCCTTCTTCAGTAAAGTTAAAGTCTAGTCGGATATTTAATGAGAATGGGCAAGAATTAATGAAATCGAATACAGAGAACACACTCGATATTTCTAAACTTTCTTCTGGGATTTATCAAATAGAACTCAGGTTTGAGTCAGGAAAAAGAGTTCTTCGTTCTTTTATTAAGGAATGAAATAAGGAGTTGAATTAATTTATTTGAAAAGCATTTCGAACATTACGTTCAATAAAAAAGCGGGCTGTTCAATAAGAACAGCCCGCTTTTATTTCTTCAATCGATGATTACTTATCTATTGTAATCACTAAGTATTTAGAAGATCTCCAAAAAGTTTCAGAATTGGTGATTGTTAAACTTTTCACCATTTTCTTACCATCCATTTCCAATTTGTATGAACTCGTTGGGTGATTGGTAACAAGTTTTGCATTCTTTCCTCCAACATTAATGGACTTAACTTTAGAGATGTCCACTTGAGTAAAATAATCTTGATTGAAATCTGATTTCAACAATTTCTTTTTACCCAAACCTAGGAAACCACCTTCTTTGTTTAACACTTTATTGTCGCGCAACTCTTTGTATGTCCCTACAGTGTAATAAGCTGTATTGATTTTAGTTGTTTGTTGCTCGATCGTTTGAGTTTTGCTAGCACTTTCTGTTTGAAGTCCAGTAATAGCTGTGTTCATCTCATTAATTTGGATGTTCATAGCTGCCAATTGCTCTTTCAAGGTTCCAATTTCCTTGTCTTTCTCAGCTAATTGCTCTGTCATTCGAGTAATCATTTTCTCAAACTCAGCAATTTTGAGGTTCGACTTTTTCAAACGCGATTGAAGGGAAGCAATTTTACTTTTGTTCTCTTCCATCAATTCATTGATAAAATTGATGTCTTCGTTGATTCTGTCTTTTGCAGATCCTTGAAGTTCAGCACCTCCTTCGGTTGCAGAAGATTTAATCGCACCTTGCTTTTGTTTCACTTGAGAAAGATTGTCTTCAATCTCATTGAGTGATTCCATAAAGGAATTGATCGTAGAATCTTTGGTAGCAGCTTCTTTTGCTAAGGCAGCTTTTTCGGCTTTTAAAGCTTCCATTTCGGGATTTGGCTCATCACCTCCCTTGCAACCAGCAAGAGCGAGCACTACAGCGGCTGCATACAGAAAACGTTTCATAGAATTTTAGGGTTTTGATATAATTCGTGGACAAAGGTAGATGCTTAAAACCGCCTGAACGGCCAATAAATGGTACAACCTTACAGAAAGAATACACGGTTATAAAGCCTATCGTTCCTGAGAATTGTTGATAACAAACGCATTCCTATGAATTCTAATTGTCCCGATGTAAGGAATGAAAACAGTTTATCCATCCGTTGAAATTATCGTCCAATTCCAAACATTCACCCCTTGAATCAGCGTTAGCCGAACGCCCCATTTTTCTATCTTTGCGCCCCTAATCCGCATAGGATCTCGCATATGCATTACCCAGAACAAAAAAACTTAAACCTGCCCGCCATTGCTGATGAAGTATTGGATTGGTGGGAACTACATAAGGTCTTCGAATCTTCCGTTTCTACGCGCGAAGGAAAGCCGTCATTCACTTTTTACGAAGGTCCTCCATCGGCCAACGGACTTCCCGGCATTCACCACGTAATGGCGAGAACCATCAAGGATCTATTTTGTCGATATAAAACGCTCCAAGGTTTTCAAGTAAAACGAAAAGCAGGTTGGGACACTCATGGTTTGCCAGTTGAGTTAGGTGTTGAAAAAGCACTCGGAATTACCAAAGAAGATATTGGCAAAAGCATCAGTATCGAAGAGTATAATATAGCCTGCCGCGAAGATGTGATGAAGTTTACCGGCGTTTGGAATGACCTCACCCGTCGCATGGGCTATTGGGTAGATATGGATAATCCATACATCACCTACGAAAACAAATACATCGAAAGTGTTTGGTGGTTACTTGGTCAATTGCACGAAAAAGGACTTCTTTATAAAGGATTTACAATACAACCTTATTCTCCCGCTGCAGGCACAGGACTTAGTTCGCACGAACTGAACATGCCAGGAACATACAAAGACGTAAAAGACACTACCATTGTCGCGCAGTTTAAGGTGAAAGCCGATGATAAAGTGAAAGCACTTTTCGCCGGAATCAATCTCGAAAACCTAAGCTTCATGGCTTGGACGACAACACCTTGGACGCTTCCTTCAAATACTGCTTTAAGTGTTGGAAAGAACATTCGATATGTTGCTGTAAGTACCTTCAATCCCTATGTTCACACACCATGCACTGTAATTCTTGCAAAAGATTTATTAGGTCGATTCTTTCTCGAGAAAAATGCTGAATTGGAATTGTCGTCTTATAAAGCAGGCGACAAAGCAATTCCATTCACCATTGTTGGAGAATATAGCGGTGCAGAATTAGTAGGCATTCGATATGAACAACTTCTTCCCTATGCGCAACCAACCGATGGCGATGCTTTCAAGGTAATTACCGGAGATTTTGTGACTACTGAAGATGGAACTGGAATCGTACACACCGCACCTAGCTTTGGTGCAGACGATTTTAAAGTGGCTCGTCAACACGGAATTGGCTCATTGACATTGGTCGATTTACAAGGTCGTTTTGTGCCGGAAGTGAATGATACTGTTTTTGGTTTTGCACATGAATACGTGAAAGAGCAATACCTCAATGAGGATGAAAAGGCCGCAGAGCTTGCGCTTCAGCAAGAACATCTGAAACATATCATTCCTCACTTGGAAAAATACATGAGTGTGGATGAACGCATCGCCCTCAAATTAAAGATTGAAGGGAAAGCGTTCAAGATTGAAAAATACGATCACACTTATCCTCATTGCTGGAGAACCGATAAGCCTATTTTGTATTATCCATTGGATAGTTGGTTTATCAAATCAACAGCTGTAAAAGATCGCTTGATTGAACTCAACAAAACCATCCACTGGAAACCAGAAAGTACCGGAACTGGACGTTTTGGAAACTGGCTAGAGAACTTGCAAGATTGGAACTTAAGCCGCAGCCGTTATTGGGGAATTCCAATTCCCATTTGGACGAGCGAGGATCGTTCTGAGCAAATCATTATTTCTTCGGCTGAACAACTTCGTTCAGAAATTGAAAAAGCAATTGCAGCGGGAATCATGAGCCAGAATCCGCTTGGAGCATTTGTTCCAGGCGATATGAGTGAAGAAAACTACCGCAGTTTCGATCTGCATCGTCCGTATGCTGATGACATATTCCTTGTTTCGGCAAGTGGGAAGAAGATGAAACGCGAAAGCGATTTGATTGATGTATGGTTTGATTCAGGCGCAATGCCTTATGCGCAGTGGCATTATCCGTTTGAGAATAAAGACTTAGTCGATAGTGGAAAAGCCTTCCCTGCGGATTTCATTGCCGAAGGTGTAGACCAAACGCGTGGTTGGTTTTTTACGCTACATGCGATTGGAACGATGGTATTCGACTCGGTTGCGTTTAAAAACGTGGTGTCGAACGGATTGGTGCTCGATAAGAATGGCAATAAAATGTCGAAACGTTTGGGGAATGGAGTTGATCCGTTTGAAACGCTCAGTCAATATGGTCCTGATGCCACACGTTGGTACATGATCGGAAATGCTCAGCCTTGGGATAATTTGAAGTTTAATGTGGATGGTATTTCAGAAGTTCAACGGAAATTTTTCGGAACGCTCTATAATACCTATGCATTCTTTGCGCTTTACGCCAATATCGACAAGTTTAACATGGACTTTTCGAATCAAATTCCGGTTCAAGATCGACCTGAAATTGATCGTTGGATTTTATCGCGATTAAATAGCTTGAAGAAAGAAGTAGCTGAAAAGTTAGATGACTACGATCCGACTCCTGCCGTTAGAGCCATTGAGGAATTTGTTAGTGAGCAATTAAGTAATTGGTATGTCCGTTTAGGCCGTCGTCGTTTTTGGCGGAGTGAAAGTGATTCCGATAAACAAGCAGCCTACGAAACTTTGTATGAATGTTTGCTTGTTGTTTCGCAGTTGATGAGTCCGGTAGCTCCTTTCTTTGGCGAATGGTTATTCCGGAATCTACATGCAGCTAGCGATTCGGGAAAAATAAATTCGGTTCATTTGAGCGAATGGCCTATCGTGAATGAATCGTTGATTGATTCTGATTTAGAAGAACGAATGGAGCTTGCACAACGCTATACCTCAATGATATTGGGATTGCGAAAAAAAGTAAACATACGAGTTCGTCAACCTTTGCAAAAAATCATGGTCCCCGTGATTGATCCGCATATTAAAACCCAGTTGAATGCCGTTAAAGATCTCATCCTTTCTGAAACCAACGTCAAAGAATTGGAGTATGTAGGAGATGATACGGGTGTGATTGAAAAGAAAATCAAACCCGATTTTAAAGCATTAGGACCTAAATACGGGAAGTTGATGAAGAGCATCGCTGCAGTTGTAAATACCCTAGAAACGCCGCAGATTAATCAATTGCAGCGAGAAGGAAAGCTTGCGGTGATGGTCGAAGGGCAAGAAATTGTATTAAGTCCAGAAGACGTAGAAATATTCACGGAAGATATTCCGGGATGGCTTGTCGCTAGCGAAGGCTCCTATACTGTTGCTCTCGATATCACCCTTAGTGAAGGACTTTTGGAAGAAGGTCTTGCGCGTGAGCTTGTGAATAAGATTCAGAACTTACGCAAGACCAGTGGATTAGAGGTAACTGACAGTATTGAAATCATTGTGCAAAACCATCCAGCATTGACTGCTGCAATCGAGAACAATAAAACCTATATTTGCGCCGAAACCCTTGGAGCATCACTGACCATTGTCAATGATGGCGCGGCTTCCGGTGGTTCTTTAGTAGAACTAACAGAAGACATCTCCACGGTAATCAACATCTCTAAACTGAACGGACTATGAGCCAACAGGAAAAAAACCGTTACAACCCGGAAGAGTTGCAGGAGTTTAAGGACATCATTGAAAAGAAATTGGACGAAGCCCGCAAGGACTACGACCTTCTTAAAAGTGCTTTTTCGAATAAAGACGATCATGGAACGGATGATACTTCGCCTACTTTCAAATTATTGGAAGAAGGATCGGATGTTCTTTCTAAAGAAGAAACAGGTCAATTGGCATCACGCCAAAAGAAGTTTATCGAAAATCTCGAAGCTGCTCTTATCAGGATCCAAAACAACACCTACGGCATTTGCCGCGTTACTGGAAAACTAATTCCTAAAGAACGTTTGCGGATTGTTCCGCATGCAACACTTAGCATTGAAGCTAAAAACTTACAGTAAACCATTCCGGCCCCGCGCATGCCGCGGGGCTTTTTTTTGATTCGTGCTCCCTTGAAGAAATCCCTTCTTATTTTGTTTTCGGTATTGTTCGTGGATCAAACCGTTAAGTATCTGATTAAAACAAATCTGATGCTTGGTGAATCTATTCAAGTTGCTGGGAATTGGTGCTATCTCACTTTTGTTGAAAATAATGGGATGGCATTCGGGATGGAATTTGGGGGAGAATTCGGAAAGTTATTTTTAAGTTTATTCCGAGTAGTGGTTGTTGGCACCATGTGTTACTTCTTACTTAAAGCGTCCAAAGAGAAAAAATTACATCCTGGATTACAGATTTCTTTTTCCTTAATCATTGCCGGAGCCATCGGAAATATTATTGATAGCGCATTTTACGGATTGATTTACAATGATAGTTTTGGACAGGTCGCAAGCTTATTTCCTGCCGAAGGTGGATACGGTACTTTTCTTCATGGACGTGTGGTTGATATGTTTTATTTCCCACTATTTGAAGGACATTTTCCTTCGTGGTCGCCCATTTATCCAAGCGAAGAATTCATCTTTTTTAGTCCCGTGTTCAATGTTGCCGACTTCTCTATCAGCATTGGAGCTGTAATCTTTCTTTTCTACCAGAAGCATTTTTTCCAGGAAAAGAAAAAAGAAGAGTCTGTTATTGAGGCTTAAATTAAGCTGGTAGCCAACCTTTTTCAAGCATCAATTCCGCAATTTGGATAGCATTGGTTGCAGCTCCTTTACGCAGATTGTCTGATACAATCCACATGTTTAACGTCTTATCCTGACTTTCATCGCGGCGTAAACGTCCCACAAAAACCTCATCCCGATTGTTCGCATTGATGGGCATTGGATATTTGTTGTGCATCACATCATCTTCCACAATTACACCTGGTGCATTGGATAATATTTCGCGCAATTCTGCCAAATCAAATTCCTTTTCGAATTCCACATTCACCGATTCGGAATGCCCGCCAATTACAGGAACACGAACAGTCGTTGCAGTTAATCGTATGTGATTATCACCCATAATTTTACGGGTTTCGTTAAGCATTTTCATCTCTTCTTTGGTGTATCCATTTTCTTGGAAGGAATCAATGTGTGGTAAAATGTTGAGGTCGATTGGATGAGGATAAGCTGGTTCTCCCAATGTGCCTTTGCGTTCATTAATTAATTGCTGAACGGCTTTCAAACCGGTACCAGTAACACTTTGATAGGTTGAAACTACAATGCGTTTGATCGTGTATTTCTTATGCAATGGCTGTAAGGCAACTACCATTTGGATTGTAGAGCAATTGGGGTTGGCTATAATTTTATCTTCAGCAGTCAACGCATCAGCATTCACTTCGGGAACAATCAACTTCTTTGTAGGATCCATCCGCCAGGCTGATGAATTATCAATCACCACACAACCAATCGCTTCAAATTTTGGCGCCCATTCTAAGGAAGTACTCCCGCCCGCCGAAAACAAGGCTAAATCGGGTTCAAGCAATAATGCATTTTCCGGTGTAAGTACTGTCCATTCTTCATTATTAAACTTCACTCTTCTGCCAGCCGATCGCTCCGAAGCTACTGGAATTAAAACAGATACAGGAAAATTACGTTCCTGAAGAATTTGGAGCATTTTATTACCAACCAATCCGGTGGCACCTACAACAGCTACTTTCATTTACAGCAGAAGTTTTGTTTCTTTAACCAATAGAATTCTGTCAAAAGTAATCATTCGTATACCTTGATTTATGCAATACCTCATTAAACAAATCTTTACAATTTCATTCCTTATTCTTTCTATCTGTGCACAAGCTCAACTCCAAGATGATTTTGCCGATGGAAATTTTACCTCAAATCCAGCCTGGTCGGGCTCTACTTCAGAATTTCTTGTTGATGGAACTTTTGCATTACAAAGCAATGGCGACACTACATCGCTTTCGAACAGAGAGATTTATCTAAGCACTCCTTCATCATCCATAGTGAGTACACAATGGGAATTTTACGTGAATCCCAAAGTTTCTACTTCTTCCAATAACCGAATGGATGTGTATCTCACTTCAAGCGATGCTGTTTTGAATGGGAACAATACCGGATATTTTGTTCGCATTGGTGGTACGCCCGATGAAGTTGCCTTGTTTCGTAAAGATGGATTAGGAACAGAATCCTATGTTATTAATGGAGTTACAGGTGCAATCAATAGCAGCAGTACAAATCCAACTAAAGTTAAAGTCACACGAGACGCATCAGGAAACTGGACGCTTTTTGCCGACTACAATGGCACAGGTGTTCTATACGAATTGATCGGTTCTGCTCAGGATTTAACCTACACAACCTCTGCTTATTTTGGATTGGTTGTTCGATATTCAAGTTCGAATAGACAAAAATATTATGCTGATAATTTCTATGTTGGACCAATCATCGTCGACAATACACCACCTGTTGTTCAATCGGTTAAGGTGCTTTCTGCAACGAGTTTAGAACTAAGTTTTTCGGAAAGTGTTAGTCAACTAACTGCTGAGGAAACGGCCAATTACTTAGTGAATAATAGCATTGGCGAACCAGTTTCTGCTGTCCGATCATCCACTTCCTTTTCAAAAGTAACCCTAAGCTTTCTTGCACAATTTCAAGAAGGAGTTGAAAATATCCTAACAGTTAGTGCTGTGGAAGATCTTTCGGGGAACGATATGAATCCTCAACCAATTCCTTTCTTATACTACAATGCAAAACCATACGATGTAGTAATAAATGAAATCATGGCAGATCCTGATCCTTCTGCTGGTTTGCCTAGCGCCGAATTCGTTGAGGTAAAGAATCGAACTTCGTATCCAATCAATCTTGAAAATTGGATGATTGAAGCTGGTACAAACCGAAAAGTAATTCCGGCCATTATACTTTACCCTGATAGCTTTGTTGTCCTTACCGGTGAAACAGGGCAGGAATTATATTCTGATTCTCTTTCTGTTGTTGCATTAACATCTTTCCCTGCTCTTACCAATACTGGCGCTCGACTTACACTTTACAATCCCGACACCGTGGTTATTTCTTCTATAACCTATGCCGATTCTTGGTATCAAGATCCCAACAAAGCTTTGGGTGGATTTTCACTGGAACAAATAAGTCCATTACAACCTTGTGCTGGCTCCGAAAACTGGAAAGCATCAGCTAGAATTTGGGGCGGAACACCCGGAAAGCAAAACAGCGTGTATGCAAATAATGCTGATCAGCAAGCACCTAAAATTGACCGTGTTGTCGTAATTGCCATCGATACCATCCGAGTATTTTTCTCAGAAACGATTCGTTTAAGCAACCAATTGAATCTTAATTCCTACACGATTGATCAAACGATTGGTCATCCTACGTCTATTTTGTCTTATTCACCCGACTTCCTTTCTGTTAAATTATCTCTTGCTAATCCTTTACAGGAAGGCGTTTTATATACCATTTCGATAACATCCGATTTACTCGATTGTGTGGGGAATTCGTTTGATGTAACCTCAACAGGTCGTTTTGCAATTCCTGAAATACCACAAGCAAACGATATAGTTATCAATGAAATTCTCAGCAACGAAAAGGACGGGGCGAGCGATTATGTTGAAATTTACAATCGTTCCAATAAAATCATCGATTTAGCAAGTTTGCAATTAAGTCAATACGATACATTGGTTCAAGTTCCAATTGATATTGAGTTTATTGCACCTGATGGATACTTGCTTTTTCCGGGAGAATATTTAGTGCTTACAGATGATATTTCTGGAGTGAAGAATTTTTATTATACCTCAAATCCTACGGGTTTTTTGCAAATGGCGGGCTTTCCAACGATGAATAATGATGATGGAACTGTTGCTCTTTCTCGCGTTTCGGATTTTGGAATCATTGATCGAATGACCTATTCTACTTCGATGCATTTTGCATTGCTGAATAACCTCGATGGAGTGAGTTTAGAACGGGTAAATTATGATCGTCCCTCGGATGATAAAACCAATTGGAATTCAGCATCATCGGCTGTTGGTTATGGAACTCCCGCGTATAGAAATTCCCAATACAGCGAATTGATTAGCTCTCAACCCGGCTCTATTACTATTTCTCCCGAAGTGTTTTCTCCCGATGGGGATGGATTCGATGATATCGTGAATTTTGCCTACGCTTTCGACACGCCCGGTTATACTGGAACTCTTAGCATTTACGACTCCCATGGACGATTAGTAAAATATGTTGGCAGAGGAGTCTTATTAGGAACCTCAGGTCAGTATTCTTGGAATGGAATTAACGAGGACAATGAAAAAGCCCGTTTGGGAATTTATGTTTTTGTGCTTGATGCTTTTACGCTTGATGGGAAAACAAGCAAGATAAAAAAAGCATTTGTTCTCGGTGGAAAGCTATAATAAGTGTTTAAACATAGGATCTTCGGTTCGTAACACCTCATACATATCTTCCCGAATTTTGTTTTTCAACTCGGGCAAATTTTCTTTGGTTAATCCAGTTGTATCGTAAGGACCTAAATATTTAATGGTGATTGTTCCCGGTCGAACAGCGTAATTATCGGAAGCAGTTATATTTCGTGCATTAATACTGCACATTGCCACGATGGGTTTTTGACTTTCAATGGCAAAACGAAATGCACCATCGTAAAATTCGTTCAGCGGTTCCAAACCTTTATTTCGTGTCCCTTCGGGGAAAATAAAAATGGAATTCCCATTCAGAATCTCACTCATCATCGCTCTTGAACTTTTGTCGCGGCTTTCTTTGCTTCTTCTATCAACAAGCACGCATACGGTGGCGAATAAAAACCCTAAAAGGGGCATTTTTTTCAATTGCACTTTTGCCAAAGGTTTTACACTAATGGGCAAGCTGTATGCTCCAATAAACATATCGAGATTGGAGCCATGGTTTGATACAACTATGCATGGTAAATTCCCGAAAAGCTTTTCGCGATTTACCGTTTTAATTCGTATTCCAGCGCAAAGAAAAAAGGTAGCAGACCAAAATTTATACACCATCATCATGGGTTGATGGGCGCGTTTTCCTATTGTCGGAATAAGTAATAATCCAATGAGGCTGGAGGAAACCAAAAAACACAGAAATACGAGTATCAACCAGATCCAATAAGGAATCAATAGAAAATAGGAGAGAAGTCGGAGCACGGTCAAATGTAACGAGGTTCCTGAAAATGCCAGCAGACGAAAAAAATCATTTATCGGTTTATCTTCGTGCCATGAAGTGCGACTTTATAATCGTTGGTCAAGGAATAGCTGGGACAACGCTCGCTTTGGAGTTAATTTCACAAGGCGCATCGGTGAAAGTAATTGATGTATTTGGTCCAAGTAATTCTTCTCGGGTAGCCGCAGGATTATTTAATGCAGTTGTATTTAAACGAATAACCTTTGGGTGGAGGGCAAAAGAAAGTCTGAAAGAAGCACATCGTTTTTATGCAAGTCAAGAAGAATTTACAGGCATTCCTTTATTTTATCCCATCGGATTGCATCGTGTTCACGGAAGTTTAGCCGAAAAGCAGTCTTGGAGTAAGTTTCGAGAAGAAGATGAGTTTGAAGGATTCTTAGGAGAAACACAAGATTCCGAATCAAAGCCCTGGTTAAAACAAGAATACGGAGGTGCACTTGTACCGGGAGCTGGATTTGTTGATACACGTGCTTGGCTTAATAGTGTTAGAAGAATCTTCTGTTCAAAGAATAGTTTACTTGAAGAATCATTCGATTATTCAGCATTGGTGATTAAAGAAGATACTGTTCGATACAAAGACATCGAAGCTCAAAAGATAATTTTCTGCGAAGGTGCTGATGCAATTAAAAATCCCTGGTTTAACTATTTACCATTTAACCTAGCCAAAGGCGAAGTACTCGTTATTCATGCACCGGGCTTGAAGAACGAAATATTTAATGGGAGCATTTATGGAGTTCCTCTTGGTGATGGAATGTTCCGTGTTGGATCTACGTATGAGTGGGAAACCCTCAATACAGAACCTACTGCAGAAAAAAGAAATGAACTAAAAGATAAACTCAATCAACTTCTAAATGTTCCATTTACCATTATTTCTCATGAAGCAGGTATTCGTCCAACGGTGCTTGATCGCAGACCTTTAATTGGTTTGCATCCTTTGTATCCTTCTCTTGGAATTTTTAATGGACTTGGCACTAAAGGCGTTTTGTTGGCTCCTTTGCAAGCCAAAGAGTTTGTCAAGTATTTACTTCATGGAGAAACACTTTCGCCTTTATCTTCCATTGATCGATTTGTGAAACTACTTCCCAAACATGAGTAGTTCTGCTCCCAAAAACTATTTCGAAAACCTTGATGCAACCAGGTTTCTGGGTTTCTTTCATGTCTTTTTAGCACATTGTTTTTTCACGACAAATCCTCAAATAGAAAACTCGAAAGCTTTTCATATAGCTACAGTAAACATTCGATCGGGCTTTCTTGGTTTGGATTATTTCTTTGTGCTGTCAAGCTTTCTGCTCACATGGTTAGCTTTAAATGAATGGCAGAAAACAGGGAATTTTAAACCTGGCTTGTTTATGATTCGACGCGGATTAAGACTTTGGCCGCTTTACTTTTTATTGGTTTTAGGTACATATATCACCGTATTTTTTTGGGGCGATAGATTCTCCATTTCTGAACTTCCTCCTATTTCTGTTTTCCTATTATTTGTTTCCAACCTCTGGGTTTCTATCCACGGTCAAGGCTTTCTTTTTCTACTCGTATTTTTTTGGTCGATTGCTGTTGAAGAACAATTCTATGTTTTCTGGGCTTTTGTTCTTCGTTTTTTGCATAATCATCTTGTTGTGGTAAGCTTTGTCATGATTGCGATTTCACTAATTTTTAGAGCACTTAATCTGCAAAACGAACCCAACTTATTTTTTAATACGCTAAGTTATTTGGGGAATTTTGGAATTGGTGCATTAACGGCAAATCTCGCATTTCAACAAGGGGCTTTGCTTCGGAGAATAGAACAAATGCCTCGCTGGTTTATACTAAGCACCTATCTTCTCTTATTGACTCTCACGCTTGGATATTTCCGATGGTTTCAATCACCTTTCATGATAGTAACAGAAAAAATCATTTTCGGAATCTTCTTTTCATTCCTGATTTTGGAACAATGCTATGCAAAGAATTCACTTTTTAAATTGGGTAAATTCAAAGTCATCAGTTACTTCGGACAACTTTCTCTTGGATTGTATTGCTTCCACGGAATTGTTCTAACTCTTGCTATACCTTTTATTAAATCTCATGGTTTTGCTGTTGAAGGATGGCAAGTTTATGTGATCAATCCGTTCATTATTTTTTCCTGTACTCTAATCATAGCATGGCTTAGCTATCGATATTTTGAGCAACCAATTCATAATAAACGGCGGTTTTTTTACCCAAAAACTTCTTCTAAAACTTCGGGTGTATGAAGCCCCGAAATGGATGGTAAATGCCAACGAAAATATTCTAAGATCATCCGAGAGATTTGTCTTCGTTGAGGTCGACTAAATTTCAAGTTAGATAATTGACCAAATCCGGTACACATTAATTGATAGATGGCGGCACTTGATTGAAGATCGAAGCAAGTTGGACCCGGACTATGATGAAAAGCTCCATCGGTAAATTGAAAGTAAGGAGTGTTTTCGCTATAATTATCAACTGGATAAAAACCCAAAAAGCGAGAAAACTCCAACAGAAATTTCAAATGAAAATCGGGGATTTCGAATGGTGTTTGATCGAGTAAAATCAAAACATCCCTCAAGAAATCGAAAAGCGGATCGTTTTGCTCTTCTTCTTTGATGGTTCTTAAAAGTACTTCCGATAAAAAAAGGGCTTGTGCCGTTTTACCGTTTGAAAATGGAATTCCAACAAAAGGAATATCAATTCGGAGTTCTCGCAATTGTTGCAAACCGCGATTTTCCTTAATCTGCATTTGAATTTCAAGCAAACTTAAGGGTTGAAGTAAGGCAGCTTTATTTCCTCCTTTTTTACTACGAACACCATTCACCAAAAAAGAAACGAGCCCCCGATGACGAGTATACATTCTAGCCACAACCGATGAATCGCCATGCTTGAACGTGTGCAATACGATGGCTTGGCTGCCGATCAACATTGCTTAATTGATAAATAAAAACTTAGTTACCTTGGTTTGACTACCATCGTCGTTCGAACAAAATACCAAGTAAACGCCTGTTGCTGCTCGTTCACCCGAAAATAGCCTTCCATTCCATATTGCTGTTCCACCATTAGCAACAGTAGTATAAACAAGGTTCCCACTCACATCGGTGATTTTAATATTGGCATCTGTCACCAAACCTGTTATTGCAATGGGACCTTCGTATCCATGTTGAACGGGATTTGGAAAGGTATACACATGGCCAAACGTATCACCACCGCGGCTTGCATCTGTTCTATAAGAGCAAATTCCCACATTGGTTCCAATGAAGATTTCACCTGTTTCTCCGTTGATGCTTAGGCTATTGATGGTATTGCTTAGTAAGGGACTGTTTTCGGATGTAAACTGAGCAATTTGTTCAGTTCCATCGGGTGAAACCACAAAAATACCTGCCTTCTTCGTCCCAATCCATTTTCTATTGGCGCCATCAACTGCAATGGCTGTAACATCTTCTTCTTTTAATAAATACTGATTGAAGCCATCTTGCCCGATGATGATAGTTTGAGAATCCCATCCTGTTGCACCATCTTGGAATATTGCTTCAGGAGTATAAAAAACACTTATTCCTTTGGAAGTCCCAACCCAAATCTGTCCTTCAAGATCTTGTGCCATGCAATACACCGTTGAACTTGCAAGAGCTCCATTTCCGATTTGATCGTTCAAGAATTTAAATCCCTTCAAGGTAGTTCCATCTGTATTGGCAACGAGAATTCCATGCTCTTGAACAATTACCCATTTTAGACCGGAACTGTCGATTAGCAGATTACCTAAAAACTGGTTATTAACGGAGCTATTAAACGTAAAATTCTTCCATTCTCCACCTGGTGTTTTTACTGCTAAAGGGTGAGAAGACGATGAACATGTTGCCCAAAGATTTCCATCGGCATCCGTTGCTACATCCGAAACTCGGATGTCGTTAGGGTAGTTTGCAATTCCCACTAAACCACTATTGGAAGCGGCAAATTGTTGAACGATGCTTCCATTTTTAAATTCAGCAATTCCATTTCCCCAAGATGCCAAATACACGTGATTTGCATCACCTGGATCGATGCATAACGAAACAATATCGCGGATAAAGTCAGTCCCATTATTTAAGATATAGGAGTCCCAATTCAATCCGTCGAATTCAAAAACTCCATCAATAGAATAAAGTGGAGAATATGCCACATCCCATGCTCCAGGCGCAACCCACACTTTTCCTCCTGAGTTTTTCAGTTTAAAAACATTGGAAGTTGGCGGACCTTCAACCGAATACGAAGTATTAATAAATACATTTTGGGATTTAATGAGACTTTGATTTTTATCAGCAATCCAAATTCGTTTATTATCTACCTGATCAACAATGGCATCCAGCGGTGATGGAGGTAAAGTGACATCCGAATAGGAAAGCACATTTTCTACATACAAACTACCCGAATCAATCATGGTAGTTCCATAATTCGTAGTGTAAACCAAGCGTTCAGGCTTCGACGTTATTGAATGTATCGATTGTCCCGTTCGAACGATTGTTAGTTGATTGTCTTTAATTGAATACAAGGTGTCTTGATCAACGGCATTGTCTACATAATGCGAAACATAAACTCCTCCGTTAAAACACGTAACATGACTTAAAGCCAAACCATTTAGAAGTGAATCGCGCGTCCAAGCGACATAATAGGGTAATGCGGGATTTGTTACATCAGCCTTGAAAAGTCCTTTAGAGGTTGCAGCATATATGATGTTACCATTAGAAGCAACATCCAAAATATCAGGGTTGAGAAGTGAAGGATATAGTGTTGTACGAACTTCTCTTTTAGTCATATCATACACTACGATTCCAAAATTGCAGCACAAATACGCTTTGTCGCCAATAAATCGAATGGCATTAATCGTTTTTCCTCCTTGAACAACTGTAGAACGCTTAATGTCGCCAACATTCATCACCACATTATCACGAACTAAATCGAGATTTCCATTTTTATATCCAACGACTAGTGTATTGCTTCCTTCATGATAATTTACACAGGAAAGACTAATATCACTCAAGCCATTGGAGCGGGAAAGTCGTTCGATGCTGCCATCATCTTTTTTGAAGATTATCACTCCATTGGTCGTTGCGCAATACACGAATTTTGAACTTTGAGCAACAGAGAGCGCCTTCGTAAAAGGAAGATGTTCTCTCCATTCGCCTAAAGCAATATTTCCAGATTGTTGTGCACGAAGTGAAAAGGCTATTTGAGCAAGAACTATGAGAAGAAAGAATGCACGGAAATTCATTTTCATTTTTTGGTATTCAGCCTCGTAAAACGTGGAAGTGGTAAAGATATTTTATTTAAAATAAAGATCAGGTTGGGCGATAAAAATAGCAATCGTTTAAAATCGAAGGGCGAATTATAGGATTTGATAAATTTCTTAACACAAAAACACATGAAACAGGATATTTTCATCTACTTTTAAATATCCGCAAACATACTACTGAGCGGAAAAGGCTATTTTTGACCCATGCAAACACCAGAAGAATCGCTTAACACACCGGAGTCCGGCCCGAATGAAATGCCGGAACTAGAAATTGCCAATAGTGCCGAAAGTACTGTAAACACGGAAGTTTCAACTGAAATTGTTTCTGAATCTGAACCTGAAATTGAAGTGCCGGAAGATATTCCAACTCCAATTATACCAGAAGAAATGCCCCAGAGCGAACCTTCTCCTTCAGAAAATCCAGAAGAACCCGAAGATATAGCTAATCCGGAAATTCATTCTGATTCAGCTGTATCAGAAATTGCTAATGATCAACAATTGCTTGAAGAGACGCCTGTTCAAACGGTTGTTAATGAAGTGATTGAAGTGGCTCATCCTGAAATAACATTGAAGGAAGAAGAAGAAGATTCACACGAATCTGATCCCAATGAGGATTTGCATCCACAAGTAGCTTTTCAAGAATTATCTCGCATCGAATTAGTTGCCGCCATTCAAGAAGCGGTTGATTCTGACGATACCGATAGTATGCGCATGCGCGTTCGTGCTATTCGTGATGGATACTATAAAGTGAAAGATGAAGAAGTTGCTGCAAAGCGATTGAAGTTTATCGAAAATGGTGGTTTGTCGGAAGAGTTTGAAGTGTTGCGTGATGAAACAGATGAGCAGTTTGATGCTTTAGTGAAGCGTTTTCAAGAAAAGCGTGCAGAACAACGTCGTCGTCGTGAGCAAGAATTACTTTCTAACCTTAAGAAAAAAGAAACAATACTGGCCGAATTGAAGGCCATGCTTGAAAATACTGAAAACATTTCAGCCAGTTTTGATCGACTGCACGAGTTACAAGAACAATGGCGTTCGATCGGATTAGTTCCTTCACAACATGTGGATGAACTATGGAAAAACTACCATCATCACATCAACAACTTCTACGATATCATTAAGATAAACAAGGAGTTGCGCGACTTAGACAACAAGAAAAATCTCGAACTTAAAACGCAATTATGCGAAAAAGCCGAAGATTTATTGATGGAAGAATCAATCACCAAATCGCTCGATGTTTACAAAGAATTACAAGATCAGTGGAAAGAAATTGGTCATGTTGCTCGTGAGTTTAGCGAAGTACTTTGGGAGCGTTTTCGTGCTGCAGGAGATAAACTGTTCGACAGAAGAAGAGAATACATTCAAGGTCAAGAGAAAGATTATTCTGCCAACTTAGCGTTGAAGAATGAGATTGTAGCTAAAGCAGAAGCATTCTTGCAAGAAGCTCCTTATAAAAATCACGTTCAATGGCAGGCTGCTTCCGAAAAACTGGCTGCTTTGCTTGAAGAATGGAAAAAAGTAGGTTTTACGTCGCGCAAAGACAATGAAGCTATTTGGCAAAAATTCAAAGGAATTCGCGATCAGTTTTACACGACCAAAGAAGATTTTTACAAAACATTACGAAATGCTCAAAACCACAATTATAAGTTAAAAGTGGATTTGTGTATGGAAGCTGAAGCGCTTCGTGAAACAATGGATTGGAAAAAAACGGGCGAACGACTTCGTCAGCTTCAAGAAGCCTGGAAGCAAGTTGGTCCAGTTTCTAAAAAACATAGCGATAAACTTTGGATTCGTTTTAGAACAGCATGCGATGCTTTCTTTGAAAATAGAAACAAGCATTTTGCTGGAATGAATGATGAACAAGACTTAAATCTTCAAAAGAAGAAAGAGCTTGTCGCCCGTGTTGAAGCCTTTGTTCCAAGCGAAGATACTCCAGCCAATTTTGATGCTTTAAAAGCCTTTCAAAATGAATGGATGGAAATTGGGCATGTTCCAATCAAAGAAAAAGATAAGCTTTATAAAATGTTTAGAACAGCAATTGATGCTCAGTTTTCTAAACTTAAAACCGATAGCGCCAATTCAAGAAGAGAGCATTTCCGTTCTCAGGTAAATCATACGATTGCCGACAAAGGTGGAAAAGACAAATTGAATCATCAAAAAGTGGTAGTTCAGGATAAAATCCGCAAACTGCAAACAGATGTTCAAACGCTCGAAAACAATATTGGATTCTTTGGAAATTCAAAGTCGAAAGCCGCCGAAGAAATGAAGCGCGACATCGAACGTAAAATCAGTAAAGCCAAAGAAGATATTGGTCAGCTCTACGATCAACTTCGAATTTTACAAGAAGTCTAAAAACACATTGCATTCAAGCCCCGCTTTCTCTTTCATAGCGGGGCTTTTTTGTTTTTAAATAAGATCGTTTTGATATCATTATAAGATTCACACTCTTGAAAAACGAAACTCATTTCATATTACCTTTCGTTCATGGTAAACGATCCCGACAAATCCCGATTTTTCGCCGACTTGCGTGAACTCATTGTGGATTATCTTCAAAATCGAGCTGACTTAACGCGAGCACTTGCATTTGAGAAAATTGCCCGAATAGTTGCCTACTTGGTTATTGGAGTTATTCTAGCTCTTCTTTTCTTTTTTGGATTGCTGTTTTTAAGTTTTATGCTCGGCTATTATTTGAGTGAACAGCTTAACAGTCAGCTTGCCGGTTTTGGAATAATTGCCGGAATGTACTTTTTAGCATTTGCCTTCATTTTCGTGTTTCGCGAACGGCTTTTTGCTAAAACAATCGTTGATTCTATAATTCGAATCTTGTATGAACGCCAATTAGAAGACGATGAAGAAGAAGCGTAAAATCGAAAATCTAGATGACCTTAAATTGGAGCAGGCGCGGCTTCGGATGGAAGTTCGTCAATCAGAAAAAGTGATTAGCGAGCGCATGGAATATCTTCGAAAGAACTATCCTTCCATTTTACTCATGCAAGTATTGCCATTTGAAGATCGGAAAAAGGAAATTATATTAAGCGGATTAGGGCTAGCTGCAAGTCTCTTCATGGGACGAATAGCCGAATCAGGAAAAGAGCTCCTGGAAAGGAATCTCCAGAAGCTCTTACAATGGGTGAGTAAAAAATTTGGTGGCTCTTCAGAACCTAAATCAGAAGATTAACCAAGCGCTTCGATGATGTCATACTTCGTAATAATATGAACCGCTCCAAGCATATCGCGAACTAATACCGCTTCATTTTCGCGGTTTATTTGTTTCGATACTTCCTCCAATTTTGATTGAGGATTTACAAATGGAAATGATTTCTGCATTAAATCACTTACACGCGCTTGTTTCAATTCGGGATTGTCGCAAATGCTTGCATATAAATGACTATCGCTTAAAGAACCCACAAAATCAGCTCCCGATTTCACTGGTATTTGAGATACGTCAAACTTGCGCATGATGGCAAAGGCTTCTCCTACCGAATCTTCCGCATCAACCGTTACTAATTTTAAATGCTTGTGACGCTCAATGAGGTCGATAGCTTTCGGAGATTTCTCTTCCAAGAATCCACGATCACGCATCCAATCATCGTTGAACATTTTGCCTAAGTAGCGAGTGCCATGATCATGGAAAATAACCACAACTACATCGCCTTCCTTAAACATATCTTTCATCTGTAGCAATCCAGCCATAGCCGAACCAGCTGAGTTTCCTGCAAAAATGCCTTCTTCACGAGGAATACGACGAGTCATCACCGCCGCATCTTTATCCGTTACTTTTTCAAAATGATCGATCACATTAAAATCGACATTCTGTGGTAGAAAATCTTCTCCAATACCTTCGGTGATGTATGGATAGATTTCGTTCTTATCGAAAATGCCGGTTTCTTTATATTTCTTGAAAACCGAACCATACGTATCGATACCCAGAATTTTGATGTTTGGGTTTTTCTCTTTCAAATAGCGGCCTGTTCCGCAAATGGTTCCACCTGTTCCAACACCAACAACTAAATGCGTGATTTTCCCTTCGGTTTGCTCCCAAATTTCAGGACCGGTTTGTTCGTAATGCGCTTGTGAATTGCTTAGGTTGTCGTACTGATTCGGCTTCCAAGAATTTGGAACTTCAGCAATTAGTCGACTCGATACGGAATAGTATGAGCTTGGATCTTCAGGTTCTACGTTGGTTGGACAAACAATTACTTCCGCTCCAAAAGCGCGTAAAGCATCCACTTTTTCTTTGGATTGTTTATCGGTAGTGGTGAAAATGCATTTGTATCCTTTAATAACAGCAGCAATGGCGAGTCCCATGCCTGTATTTCCACTTGTTCCTTCGATAATGGTTCCTCCAGGTTGAAGTCGCCCATCTTTTTCAGCATCCTCAATCATCTTCAAGGCCATACGATCCTTAATAGAATTGCCCGGATTGGTTGTTTCGATTTTAGCAAGAACGATTGCCGGAATGTCTTTGGTGATTCTGTTGATTTTTACCAAAGGCGTATTACCGATAGTTTCGAGGATGTTTTTATAATACATGCGGCAAAGGTAGAAATTACGGAAATTGCGGGACTATCCTACACCATATTCTCTGAATTAATTTATTTCTGAATGAATCAACCTGATAAAACAACTATTACCGACATGCTTGGGCGCAACTTAGCCATTAAGAAAACTCTTAAACGCATTGTTTCGGTTGTTCCATCTCAAACAGAGTTGTTGTATGATTTAGGATTAGAAGAAGAAGTGGTTGGAATCACCAAGTTTTGTATTCACCCAGATGAGTGGTTTCATTCTAAAACACGCGTAGGAGGAACGAAGAAAATCAATCAGGAAATTATCCTTAGCCTCCAACCCGATATCGTGATTGCTAACATGGAGGAAAATACGCAGTCGGAATTGGAAGAATTGGCGAAACATGTTCCTGTATGGATTTCGGATGTGCGTAATTTGAACGATGCATTGCGGATGATTGAGCTTCTCGGAGATTTGGTTGATAAAAGCGATGAAGCAGAAAAAATCATCCTCAAAATTCGAACGGGTTTTGATCTGTTAAAACCAATGGCGAAATCTCAAAAAGCTTTGTATTTAATTTGGCGAGATCCATTCATGTCGGTTAATTCCGACACATTTATTCATGATATGATGATGCGATGTGGGTTGATCAATGTTTCGTCGGAAGCAAAAACACGCTATCCTCAATTGAGTCCGGAACAAGTTCATGCGCTGAATCCGGATTTGGTCTTGCTTTCATCAGAACCATTTCCTTTTGCAGAAAAGCACATAGCTGAAATTCAACGATTATTACCTAAAGCCCGAATTGGCTTGGTTGATGGAGAAGCGTTTTCTTGGTATGGTAGCAGATTGACCCAATCGGCACCATATTTCAAACAACTCATTCGATTTTGGGATGTAAAATAAATTATGTTTCGGATTATCAAGCGATTGAAGAATAATTTAGAAAAGTAAAAATCCAAGAGTACAGTTAAGAACGTAGTTAATCACAACCCAAAAATCTTCGGTTATGGTTAAGCTAATTTTTACAGGTATTTTACTCATTGGAGTAAGCGCTTATTATACATTAAACTCAGAACCCGATCGTATTGGTCCTGAAATAAAACCAATTGAATTAGCCGCATTCTCGCTTCCTAAAAATAACTCAGTAAAAGATTCAAGCTCAATAGAAACGGCTTTAAGTTCTCTGAAAGGAATTACGGGATCTGCCATCAATCGGAAGTCTGGAATTGTTTCCATTACCTATTATCCAGATCAATTAAATCCAGACCGACTTCAAAAAGTATTGTCATCAAGTGTTGGCAGCACTATCTCAAAACATCAATTTCCTAAAGTCGCAAATGGATGTCCCTTTCATGAAGGAGGAACTTTCTCATGGTTAGGCAAACTGTTCAACTAAACCTTTAATTTCCATTCATATGAAAAATGTCCCACGTTTACTTCTTTTGTTATTATTAACTGGATCTAGTGTTTTTGTGAGTTGTAAAAAAGACGAAGACCCTGTTGTTACACCAACACCAACTCCAACTCCAACCCCTAGTTTGTATACTCGTCTTGGTGGTGTACAAGCAATTTCAGCTGTTACTGATAAGTTCTTAGCAAATGTTGCAGCCGATAATGTAATAAACGCGCGTTTTGCTGAAACAGTAGCTAATCCATCCCGTTTGGAATTGTTACGCCTCAATCTGATTGATCAGATTTGTGCTGGATCGGGTGGTCCTTGTATTTACAAAGGAGAAACGATGCTTGTTGCCCATTCGGGAATGAATATTACCAATGACGAATTTGGTGCTTTAGTTGGGGATTTAATCGCCGCCCTCGATTTTTATACAGTTCCTCAGAAAGAGAAAGATGAATTAATTGCTATTCTAGGACCGATGCAATCGGATATTGTTGGGCACTAATTTATTTCCTACAAAACGGTCGAGTCTAAAGCTGATTTTGGTTTTGATACGTTCTCAAGCAAAGGATTTCGACCGTTTATTTTTTTCATATTCAATAAGAGCAATCTTTCATCATAGAAGGAAAAAATGTAGGTTTGGAGATTAGAAGACGGTTTTTTCCGTTTTCAAATTTCTGTGTTGAATTTTCGATTATTTCTCTGCTTCATCTTGTTTGCGCCCATTTTTTTAAAAGCGCAAAAAGTGGGTGTTGTTCTTAGCGGAGGCGGCTCTAGTGGACTAGCTCACGTTGGGGTTCTAAAGGCTCTCGAAGAAGCACATATTCCAATCGATTATATTGCTGGAACTTCCATGGGCGCGCTTGTTGGCGGTCTCTATGCCATGGGTTATTCTCCTAATCAAATTGAAGAATTAGTTAAGAGTGATGAATTTAAAGGTTGGGTATTCGGAAAGCCAGTTGAACGTTATGTGTATTTCTTTCGCGAACGCGAACCTGATGCTAGTTGGGTTGGGATAAAATTCCGAATTGATTCAGTAATTCAAACACGCTTTCCAACGAACATTATTTCTCCATCCAATATGGATTTTGCTTTTTTGGAGAGAACCTCTGCAATAAGTGCTGCTGCTAAATACAATTTCGATAGCTTGTTTGTTCCCTTTCGATGCGTCGCTGCGGATATTTATAACAAAGCAGAAGTTGTTTTCAAAGATGGAGATGTTGGCCAGGCTATGCGAGCTTCTTCTACCTATCCATTTTTCTATAAACCAATTGTTGTAGATGACAAATTGCTTTTCGATGGTGGTTTGTATAATAATTTCCCAGCCGATGTGATGTATCGTGATTTTTTGCCAGACGTCATCATTGGAAGCACCGTTGCATCTGAAATAAAACCGCCTCAAGAAGAAGACATTCTATCTCAAATTAAAAATATGTTGATGGATAGAACCAGTTATGGTGAAGTATGTGAGACAGATCATATGATCATTATTAAACCTTTGATTCCCAAAGTGGCAATCCTCGACTTTGATCAAACAAATGCCATTGTTGAAGGAGGATATCAGAGTACAATTGCTCGCCTTCCCCAATTAATGACTATGATTAGTCGACGTCAAGATTCACTTGTATTGGTTGAACGTAGGAAGGTTTTTAAGGAAAAACAAAAGCCTGTAGTGATTGATGATATTCATATTGAAGGCTTAAGTAAAAATCAGGTAAATTATATCAAACGAGCATTTGGTGAAAAAGCTTTTCCTGTTACAATAGAAGATATTCGCCCTTATTTTTATCGAGTTGCCTATGATGATCGGATTAAAAAAATCCACCCAACAGCGATACTCGACACCAACGATGGTCATTTTCTGTTGAATCTAAAAATGAAGGTTGATAAAGATCTTCAGGCCCAATTTGGTGGATTGATTTCCTCTAGGCCAATCAATACTGGATTTGTAGCACTTCATCTAAAACGGATAAATCGAATTGGGTTAACACTTGATGCCAATTCCTATTTTGGGAAATTCTATGGTTCACTTCAAGTAAAAGCGACACTCGATTATCCTTTCAAATTGCCTTTTCAAGTAGAAACCGATTTTACCTTAAACAACTTCGATTATTTCTATAGTTCAAGTACCTTTTTTGAAGATGTAAAACCTTCTTATTTAATTCAATATGACCGTTCAATTACAGGTGCAATTGTATTTCCTTGGAGGAATAAATCAAGAATGAAAGTTGGATTAACTGGAGCAAGAATGTTTGATGATTATTATCAAACACAAAATTTTACCACAGCCGATACAGCCGACCGAACCAATTTCAACCATGGTTCTTTTTGGATGAATTTTGAACGCAACACCTTGAATCGGAAGATGTACGCCAATACGGGTTCACAGTTTTTTGTGAAATTCAGGTATTTAGCTGGACAGGAATACAATAATCCAGGAAGTACTTCTCAATTAACAGATGAATACCGTCGCATTCACGATTTCTGGAGATTGAGAACAGTTTACGATGTTTACTTCAATAAGCGAGGACGAGTGCATATTGGGTTTTATGGAGAAGCTGTTATTTCAAATCAACCATTATTCAACAACTTTACAGCGAGCTTACTACAATCGGCCGCTTTTTCACCAATTCCTGAGAGTAGAACCTTGTTTCAATCTCAATTTCGTTCGCATAATTATGCAGCAACAGGACTAAAAGCAATCCTAAGTTTCACATCGCGTTTGGATCTTCGAATGGAAGGATATATTTACCAACCACATCGAGTGATTCTTCAAAATACCGATTTAACGGCCTATTATGGTGAGCCATTTAGCAAACGTTATTTTATGGCTTCTGCAGTATTGGTTTATCATTCACCCATTGCTCCAATTGCAATTAGCGCTAATTTCTACGATCAAAGTGCGAATCCAATTTCAATCATTTTCACCACCGGTTTCTTAATATTCAACCGAAGAGCTTTTGATTAATTCTCATCACTGGAATTCTCCTTTCAAAAGATTTTTACTCTTATTTATACCAGTTCCTTATAGGCCTTACATCAAAAACTCGAAATAACTAAAACATAAACACCTGATAATAAGCCGACTTAAAACGCTTCGTTAAAAAATAGTTGCAAAATAGGTAACAATACTTACATCGATAAAGTATATCCTATTCTAACCTAAACTTTTTTTATCATGATGAAGCAAATTACCCTCAAAAATGGAATTCTAACAACGCTAGCAGTATTGTTAGTTAACCTGTCATCCAATGCTCAATGTGGCGGCGGCGGAAATCAATACGGACAAGCATGTCCTGGGTTTAGAACTCAAACACAAGGTGGATGGGGTGGAAATGCCTGCGGAAACAATCCTGCAAGCTATCTACAAGCAAATTTTGCTGCCGCTTTCCCTTCTGGATTAACCATTGGTTGTACAAATAAGCTTAAGCTTAGTACTTCTACTGCCGTTAAAAACTTTTTGCCATCCGGAGGAACAGCTTCTGTGTTGCCCGCTGGAACATTAAATAATCCAACTAATTATAGCAATGTATTTGCGGGACAATTGGTTGCGGCTACTATCAATGTTCAGTTTGATCTAACTTTTGCCAATTTCGGAAGTTCTGCAACCAATTTGAAAGATCTTGTAATTGGTTCAGGAACTTTTACGGGACTTACCGTTGCTCAGGTACTTCAATTGGCCAATAATAAAATTGGTGGTTGCGGAAACGTTACTTACACCTGCTCACAATTAAGTTCAGCTTTAGAAAGCATCAACTCTAGCTATGATAATGGATATGCTAGCGGAAGTTTCCTTCGTTGTCCAACAATCAACGTATCGGTTGTAAAAGCTGATGTTTCTTGTTTCAGTGGTTCGAATGGATCTATCAACCTAACTGTATCTGGTGGTGCAGCTCCTTATACTTACTTATGGTCAAACGGAAGTACATCAGAAGACCTTAGCGGAATTCCAGCTGGGACTTATTCTGTTACAATCCGTGATCATAATGGTCAAAACAAATTGGCTAGCTATACTATCGGCCAACCATTAACAGCTGTAACGTCAAGCGTTTCAAATAGTGGTATGCTAGCTTGTAATGGAAACACAAACGGATCTATCGATTTAACAGTAAGTGGCGGTACTGCTCCTTACTCTTATTCATGGAGCAATGGTGCTAGTACTCAAGATTTAAGTGGACTTGGCGCCGGAACATATTCAGTTCTAATCACAGATTCAAAAGGTTGTTCAACAACAAACAGCTCTACTATTTCTCAACCTGCTGCTCTTTCTGCTCAAGCAACTTCAACTGCAGTTTTATGTAATGCTGGATCTACTGGGTCTATCAACTTAACAGTAATTGGTGGAACTTCACCATATACATTTGGCTGGAGCAATTCTGCAACTAGCGAAGATTTAACAGGACTTTCTACCGGAAATTATAGTGTGCTTGTAACCGATAGTAAAGGTTGTTCAACGAATGCATCTGCCTTTGTTGCTGAACCGAGTGCATTAACATTAACTGCTTCAACTTTACCATCAACTTACTGTCAGTGTAATGGTTTTGCTAGTGCAAGTGCATCAGGTGGTGTAATTCCTTATAGTTACAGTTGGTCAAACGGAACTGTTGGTGCTGCATCAACAATTGATGGTCTTTGCGGTGGAGATGCCGTTTCTGTAACCGTAACTGATTATAATGGATGTTCAGCAAGTTACAATGCTGGTTCTATTACATACCTAACTGGATGTACTGGATATTCGGTTGAAGAATATGTTCAAGGATTACGCAATAACAACACTCCAGTTGAAGCAGATCGCTCGAATCCATCTGCTGTATTGGGTTACCCAGATTTTAACAACAACCCTGGTGGTTTCTACTCTCTTGGTTTCGGTGGACACATTACAATTCGTTTAGATGGTGGAATCGTAGATCATCCAGGTAATGACCTTCGTATTTCTGAAACGACTTTCAATAGCCCAAATCCACAAGGATGTGCTAACTATCCTGAAAAAGCTCAGATTTTTGTATCAAATGATAACGTTTCATGGTACGATTTGGGAATTATTTGTCAAGATGGTGAATTGGATATCGCTCCTTTAAGCTGCATTCTTTTCGTAAAAATTGTGGATGTATCTAATCCAAACGCTTTCGGAAATCAAATTGTAGATGGTTACGATGTAGATGGAATTCAGTGTATTGCTTCAACTTCAGGTGCTCGTATGGCTGCTCCAGTAACTTCTAATACAATTACTGTAGCTCCTGCAGGCAGACAATCGTTGAATGTTTTCCCTAACCCTGCTGAAGATCGTATCTCTCTTTCGATTGGTGGTGCTAAAGAAGGACAAGCATTACAAATTTCAATTGTTGATGTAACAGGACGTGAAATGAAATCAATTTCAGTAACTCCAGAAACATCACAACAAATGTTTGAACTTACTTGCGATGGAATGGATGCAGGTATGTATTTCGTTCAAGTTAGCGGTAAGAACTTTAATCAAACAAAAAAATTCATGAAGAAATAAGCTTCTTCTTAATCAAAAGCTCGGTCAATTTTATTGACCGGGCTTTTTTCATTTTGGACCTAATCCTCCCGTGTGGATATAAACGATTCGTGTTTTGTTACCTAGTTTCTGTTCTTGGTAAAGAGCATACAAACCAAACAGTGCTTTTGCTCCGTAAACTAAATCTATTGGAATTTCTGATTGCTCCATCCAGTGTTGTTGAAATGCGATCAACTCCGGTTTTGACTTAGCATATCCACCAAAATGAAAGTTGGAGTTAAACTCCAAATTCGGATAATTCCTCGAATCAAATCCGTGTTTACTCAATTCTTGTTGTAAAATCTGTTCACCTTTCAACACTTGAAAACAGAGCACTTTGCTTGAACTTTCTGCTAATTTCTGAGCTATTCCAGCCGCGCTTGTTCCCGTTCCTCCAGGAAGAACAATCCAATCGAATGGCTCATCTGAATGAACCATTTTTGCTGCACCCAAAATCCCCGGCAATCCAGCTCCACCTTCGGGTACAATTCGACAGGAACCCAATTTATCGGTCCAGTTTTGCAAAAATTCCTGGTCGGTTTTCTGTCGATATGCATCGCGACTAACGAAATGAATCTCCATTCCATTCTGCTTCATCGCTTGTAACCACGGGTTTTCTACATTGTCGCCACGTACAATTCCAATGGTGCGAATTCCCGTTTCTTTTCCTGCTGCTGATAAAGCCAACAAATGATTCGAATACGCACCACCAAAGGAAACGACAGCTTCATTGTCGGGTAAATCGCTCAACCAATGAATCAATTTAAACCACTTATTACCACTAATTTCTGGATGAAGCGTGTCGAATCGCCTTACTGTAATTTCCATTTCTGGCTTGCCGGGTAATGAAAAGCGAGTGGTTTGATCGTAATGTGATAGCGGTGCTAATGAAATCATCCTGCTAAGCAAACAATTTCTGCCGTTCGAGCATTCTATGCCTTCTTTAAATTTTGCGAACTTTGAAGCCTTAATGGAAAACGAAGGATTCTCAAGACTCTCCAAACTCGATAAGGACGAATATTATTATTCTCCCGAAGGATACGTCGTTTTCACCGCCAAATATCTGCTCAAACGCGGCTATTGCTGCAAAAATGGATGCAGACATTGTCCCTATAACTACAACATCCGCACAGGAAAATTCGATAAAGACGCACATGGCAACTCTTAGCACAACCGAATTAGAAGCATTTCAACACGATTTACTTGCTGGAATTCCTACCGAACTTCCTACTGCTCGTAAGCCCAATCCAGCCATCAGTCATGCGCCTAGGAGAAAAGACATTCTTTCTGCTGATGAGAAAAAACTAGCATTACGAAATGCATTGCGTTATTTCGAACCGCGTCATCATGCTGTTTTGGCCCCCGAATTCATGGAGGAATTGAAACAATACGGTCGCATTTACATGTATCGTTTCCTACCCGATTTTCACATGCATGCGCGACCTGTCAAGCATTATCCGGCAAAATGCAAACAAGCAGCAGCCATTATGCTCATGATTCAAAACAACCTGGATCATGCTGTAGCACAACATCCCGAGGAACTCATTACTTACGGAGGAAACGGAGCTGTTTTTCAAAACTGGGCTCAATACCGTTTAACGATGCAATACCTCTGTCAGATGGAAGAAGATCAGACGTTGGTAATGTATTCGGGACATCCGATGGGACTTTTTCCGTCTCATAAAGATGCACCTCGCGTGGTGGTAACAAATGGGATGATGATTCCCAACTACAGCAAGCCCGACGATTGGGAGAAATTCAATGCTTTGGGCGTTACTCAATACGGACAAATGACTGCTGGATCGTACATGTATATTGGTCCGCAAGGAATTGTTCATGGAACAACCATTACCGTAATGAACGCGGCGCGGATGTGTTTACGTAAACGTGGCGACGTGCACTCGGATGTAATTGAAGGGAAAGGATTATTATTCGTGACTGCCGGTTTGGGTGGAATGAGTGGCGCTCAACCTAAGGCTGCAAAAATTGCTGGATTGGTGAGTATTACTGCTGAGATAAATCCTGCTGCTGCTCGAAAACGTCATGCACAAGGTTGGGTTGATGAACTGCATACCGATTTGGATGAATTGATTTCTCGTTGCGAAGAAGCGCGTGAAAAAGGAGAAGCACTCTCGTTGGCATACGAAGGAAACACGATTGATTTGTGGGAAGCTTTGGTTCGACGCGGCATTCGGGTGGATATTGGTTCGGATCAAACGTCATTGCATAATCCTTTTGCGGGTGGATATTATCCTGCAGGATTTAGTTTAGAAGAGTCGAATCGCATGATGGCAGAAGAGCCAAAACGCTTTCATGATGAAGTGTATAGGAGTTTAGTTCGCCATGCGGCAGCTGTAAATAAGCTTTCGGATACAGGCATGTACTTTTTCGATTACGGAAATGCCTTTTTGTTGGAATCTTCCCGCGCTGGTGCAGATGTGAAAGGAGCAACAGCTGAGTTTCGCTATCCATCGTATGTGCAGGATATATTAGGTCCGATGTGTTTCGATTATGGATTTGGTCCGTTTCGATGGGTGTGTTGTTCAGGCGAGGCCGAAGACCTTGATTTGACAGATCAACTCGCTGCTGATGTATTGGAAGAATTGCTGCAAAGTGCTCCGGAAGATATTCGTGGACAAATTCAAGATAACCTCAACTGGATTCGAGCAGCCAAGAAAAATAAATTAGTAGTTGGCTCTCAAGCACGTATCCTGTATGCCGATTCACAAGGTAGAATTCAAATTGCATTACGTTTTAACCAAGCGATAGCTGATGGAACGATTCGCGGGCCGATTGTGTTAGGTCGCGATCATCACGATGTTTCGGGCACCGATTCTCCATACCGCGAAACTTCTAATATTTATGATGGCAGTCGCTTTACTGCTGACATGGCGGTTCAGAATTTTGCAGGTGATGCCTTTCGTGGTGCTACTTGGATTTCGTTGCACAATGGCGGCGGCGTTGGTTGGGGCGAAGTAATTAACGGCGGATTTGGAATGGTGATCGATGGTACGGAAGACAGTGCTCGTCGCATTAAATCGATGCTCCATTGGGATGTAAATAACGGAATTGCTCGTCGTGCTTGGGCTCGTAACAAAGAAGCTGTTACAGCCATTAAACGCGCCATGGAACTCGAACCTAAACTGAAAATTACTGTTGCAAGCGAAGTAGACAATACTATTATTGATTCGCTTGATTAACAAATAGATATCATTTTTATTAACGGATATTAACCTTGCAAATTGGAATTTGTATTTCCAATTTGCAAGGTTATTTATATATTTGTGGTATGATAATTAGAAGGGCTGTTCATGAGATTCGCGAATTGCTGGAAGACTTTCCGGTGGTGGCGATTATTGGTCCGAGGCAAGTTGGGAAGTCGACCTTGGCGAAAGCGCTTGAGGGCGATCGAGAAATCCTCTATATTGATTTAGAAAATCCCGCTGACCGAGTTCGTTTAGGCGATCCTGTTTTGTTTTTTGAAAGCAATCGAGATAAGTTGGTCGTTTTGGATGAAATTCAGTTTGTGCCAGATTTGTTTCCTGTCATTCGAAGCATGGCAGATAAATATCCGGAGAACGGACGGTTTTTGGTGTTAGGTTCAGCTTCTCCCGATTTGTTGAAGCAAAGCTCTGAAACCTTGGCAGGAAGAATTGCTTATGTCCGCTTGTATCCCTTTTCGTATGCTGAATTGGAGAACGAGCCGGAATTTAGTTGGCAACAATTGTTGCTTCGGGGCGGGTTTCCCAAAAGCTATTTAGCACGTAACGATAGCGCTAGTTTAACTTGGAGAAACCAGTTTATTCAAACGTTTTTGCAGCGCGATTTAGCCACATTGGGATTTAATTTGAATCCAGCGGGGATGTATAATTTATGGATGATGTGTGCGCATTATCATGGCCGGATTCTTAACCATAGTTCTATTGGCAACTCACTAGGATTAAGCAATAACACCATTCGAAACCATTTGGAAATTCTCAAAGGAACCTTCATGGTTGATGTATTGCAACCTTGGCTTCCGAATCTTTCGAAACGTCTGGTAAAATCGCCCAAACTTTACATTTCCGATTGTGGGATATTAAATGCTCTCCTGTCGGTGCGAAATTTTTCAGATTTACTAGGGAATCCAATCGTGGGTTTTGCCTGGGAAGGACTGGTTCTACAAACGATGCGGGCGCAATTACCTGCCGATTGGAACATCTATTATTTATCAACTGCAGCACAAGCTGAAATTGATTTTATTGCTATTCGAGGAAATCAGGTATTGGCGATAGAATGTAAATTTTCGACGAGCCCAGCCTTGAGTCGAGGTGCTAAAGAGTTGATTAAGGACTTGAATCTAGAAGAGATAATCGTTGTAAGTCCTGTGGAGAATGATTTCCCAATGAGTGTAGGTGTTGATGTGCTGTCGCTGAAGAGTTTTTCGGCTCGAATGGGAACTAAAAAATATCAGTGATACACGTTCTCGCGCCAGCGATTGAAGCCATTACCGGTTTTGAACCGAAGGTGAAAAAGCAGTAGAGGCGTAAAGCGCGGTTCAGGCGCCCAATCAACGAAGTTTTAATTGTTGTCCTTCGTTGGGTTCGGAGCCTTCTTCGAGATGATTGAGACGATACAATCGGCTGAGTTTGATAGCATGTTCCTGAGAAATGGACCTCATGGTTTCTCCAGATTTAACAGTATGCTGTTCTTCAGACGCTTTACGACGTTTAGGTTGAATGTATAAAATATCGCCGGCATTGATTTTAGCCGAGGGTGCTAGATCGTTGTATTTTGGGAGTTGCCAGCGCAGTAAACCAAGTTCTGTATTGAGTGATTCGAACGTATCGCCCTGTTTTGCTACTATGTATTGCACGCGATTGCGAACCAAGACCGAGCGGCCGCCTTGTTTTTTTAATTCAAAATCGGGCAGATCGGTTTCTCCTGATTTTCCACGTGGTGTTTTAGGATTCAACGCCGATGGTTGTTTAACATCGTTTCCGGTTTTGACCGATTTTCCTAAAACGGCACTTCCTTTTTTATCGAGTTCGTAGAGGCGATTGTCTTCGATTGTTTTTATGAGCAATTGCGCATATTGCGGATTGGTAGCATATCCAGCTTTTTTTAAACCATGCGCCCAGCCTTTGTAATCGGTAATATCGAGGGAGAATAATTCGGCATAGCGGGAACTATTTTTTAGGAATTGAGAATGGTCTTCATACGAAGCGAGCACCGTTTCATATTTTCTAAAACATTCGTCTTTAGCATCATCGTCTTTGGTAAACGTAGGACCTGTCCATTCTTTTTTGCACTTTATTCCAAAATGGTTGTTGGCTTCTGTTGCCAGATCACTATTTCCAGCCGAAGATTCGAGCAAACCTTGTCCGAGTTTGATCGATGCTGGTATTCCATAACGCTCCATTTCGGTGATTGCAATGTCTTTATAAGCGGCAATGTATTCGGTTGCCGATTGTTTGCGTTGAGCGCTTAGCAGGGAAGGAGAAAGAAGAACAAAAAGGAAAAAGCGATAGATCATTTTGCAAAGAACGGATTTGTAGTGCTTTGTATTTTTGGGATGAGCTGGAGTTTTTAACGAAGCATCGTGTAAATGCTCCAAAGAAGAAAGCACGTTCGTGTTATCCCTTTTTTTCTACCTTTGCCCGCTATTTTTATGTTGCCCTACATATGAAGTTATCTCAGTTTAAATTCAAACTGCCACCCGAACTAATCGCTGAACGCCCAACAGACAATCGTGATGAATCGCGCTTGATGGTGCTGAATCGTAAAACGAAAACCATTGAACACCGGATGTTCCGGGATATTTTGGAATATTTTGATGATGGCGATACCTTCATTATCAACAATACCCGTGTTTTTCCTGCTCGTATGTACGGGAACAAAGAAAAGACCGGTGCCAAAATCGAGGTGTTTTTATTGCGTGAGCTAAACGCAGAAAGTCGTCTTTGGGACGTTTTGGTTGATCCAGCACGTAAAATTCGTATTGGAAACAAATTGTATTTCGGAGAAGATGATTCGTTGGTTGCAGAGGTGATAGACAATACTACTTCGCGTGGAAGAACCTTGCGTTTCCTTTTTGATGGACCGCACGAGGAATTTAAAAAAGTACTGTATTCTTTAGGTGAAACGCCTATTCCAAAATACATCAATCGTACACCGGATGAAGAAGACGAACTTCGTTTTCAAACCGTGTATGCTAAAAACGAAGGTGCTGTTGCTGCTCCAACAGCTGGTTTACATTTTAGTCGTGAATTGATGAAACGCATGGAGTTGAAAGGGATTAATTTCTCTGAAATTACGCTCCATGTTGGTTTAGGAAGTTTCCGTACGGTGGAAGTGGAAGATTTGAGTAAGCACAAGATGGACAGCGAAGAAATGTACATTACTGCCGAAGCTGCTGAAATTGTGAATAAGTCGAAAGCCGAAAAACATAAAATCGTTTCGGTTGGAACAACGACCATGCGCGCTATTGAAAGTTCTGTATCTACCGAAGGGTATTTGAAAGAATACAGTGGCTGGACGAATAAATTTATTTTTCCTCCATACGATTTCCGTGTAGCAGATGCGCTTGTGACCAATTTCCACATGCCAATGAGCACCTTATTGATTATGGTTTCGGCATTTGCTGGACATGATTTCTTAATGGATGCGTATAAGGAAGCTGTTAAAGAAAAATATCGCTTCTTTACATACGGCGATGCGATGTTAATTATCTAAAACTCGGATGCAAACCCACGTATTGATCGTGGCAGGAGGAAGTGGCCTACGTATGGGAGCTGCTTTACCTAAGCAGTTTTTACTGCTAGATGGTATTCCTGTTTTAATGCATACGATTCGTCGTTTTTACGAAACACTTCCAAGTGCTTCTATTCTTTTGGTTTTACCCAAAGATCATTTTTCGTACTGGGAAGAATTGAAGAATATCCATGCATTTGAAATTCCTCATCGTGTGGTTGCTGGAGGAGAAACCCGTTTTCATTCGGTGAAAAATGGTTTAGCTCACATTCAGGAAGGAATCGTTGGAATTCACGATGGTGTCCGTCCGCTTGTGAGTGTAGAAACCATTATCCGATCTTATGATGCCGCTCAAGAATATGGAGCAGCAATTCCGGTAATTTCAGTGAATGAATCTTTGCGTGAAGTTTTTTCAGATGGGAAAAATCGTGCTTTAGATCGCTCTACAATAAGAACAGTTCAAACACCCCAATGCTTTGATGTTTTGAGGCTGAAATCAGCATTTGAGCAAGAATATAAAAGCGATTTTACCGATGATGCTTCAGTAATGGAAGCGGCAGGACATACAATTTGCTTGGTTGATGGCAATGAGGAAAACATCAAGATAACTCGTCCATCCGATTTAATCTTGGCGGAATTCTTTTTAAAAGCGGTGAAATAGTAGGTAATTATTTAAAAATCCGGAAAAAAAACTCCGAATTTGCAGCCATGAAAATCCTTTTGCTTGGCTCAGGTGGACGTGAGCACGCACTCGCTTGGAAGCTTGCTCAAAGTCCACGATTGACAACACTTTTTATTGCACCTGGAAACGCAGGAACAGGCTTATTTGGAACGAATGTCGACTTGAATCCAAACGATATTGCTGCGGTCATTGCATTTGTTTTGGAGAAACAAATTGAATTGGTGCTTGTTGGTCCAGAAGAACCTTTGGTGAGAGGAATTGTAGATTCATTTGCTTCGAATGAATTGGTAAAACACATTCCTGTAATTGGGCCCGATTCAATAGGAGCGCAATTGGAAGGAAGTAAGGATTTTTCCAAGGCATTTATGGAGCGGCACAAAATTCCTACGGCGCGTTATCGAAGTTTTACCCCTGCTTTGATGCAAGAAGGGAAGGAATTTCTAAAGAGTTTTCATCCGCCTTATGTGTTAAAAGCGTCTGGACTTGCTGCCGGAAAAGGAGTTGTTATTCCCGAAACATTGGAAGAAGCCGAATTGGAATTGGAAGCGATGTTAGGTGGAAAGTTTGGCGATGCAGGTAATGTTGTGGTGATAGAAGAGTTCATGAAAGGCATCGAATGTTCGGTGTTTGTGTTGAGCGATTCGGAGCATTATCTCATTTTGCCCGAAGCGAAAGATTACAAGCGCATTGGTGAAAGCGATACTGGATTGAATACTGGAGGAATGGGAGCGGTTTCGCCCGTTCCATTTTGCACACCTGAATTCATGGAGAAAATCCGCCAGCAGATTATTGATCCTACCATTTTGGGTTTAAAGCAAGAAGGCATTGTTTACAAAGGCTTTATCTTTTTCGGTATCATGAATGTGGATGGAAATCCCATGGTGGTTGAATACAACTGTCGTTTAGGTGATCCCGAAACCGAAGTGGTTATACCAAGAATTGAAAACGATTTGATTGATTTATTGGAAGCAGTTGCGAAAGGAGAACTACACACTCATGTATTAAAAACACGATCTGAAATAGCAGTTACTGTGATGACTGTTTCGGGTGGTTATCCTGGAGATTATGAGAAAGGAAAAGTAATTCATGGATTAAAAGAGCTTCAAGGAGAACTTGTTTTTCATGCTGGAACGAAATCCCAAGGAGATCAAATTATTACGAATGGTGGTCGCGTATTGGCATTTACTTCTTTGGCTTCTACGATAAAAGAAGCAGCCGATCGTTCTTATAAAAACATCAACACCATCTGTTATGATGGAATTTATTATCGCCGCGATATTGGAAAAGACCTTTGTTGAATGGATTGAAATCCAGCAATTAATTCAGCGAAATTGAAGTAGAAAGCTGTCGATTTTTCATAGAAGCAAAACGTTCAATTCGAGCTGCTTGATCTTGTCTCAATATGCGACACATCGCTTTGTACAAATAGGGAAGCTTTTGTCTGAATTCAATGGGAGCTTCAAAGAAATGCTCTACACACACTGCCCAAAATTCATGCATGTTCGATTTCGCATAGTCGCGCAAAAATGGGTGATGAGCATTCCTTTGCATCTCTTCAAAAACGGGAAGTGCAACCAAGGTCCAATCGTCAAATCCGTATAGCATTCTCCGATGCCCAAAATAGTCGAGATAAAGTGCATGTGCCATCTCGTGTAAGCCAAGATTTAGTTTGTCGGTTGCATCGGAATATCCATCTTCATAATGAGGCCAAGAAAGAATCACAATTCCATTGTGATAAACGGTTAAACCTTTCACATCCTGTTCAAATAGACGAGAATAAAACATTTCAGGAAACAGGACAATTCGGTCGAAACGAGGAAAATAAAACCGTTCGATACCTAAACTGAGTTGAGCCATTGTTGCTCCTATGAGCAAGATCTTTTCATCGGTTATGACCAATCCTTCGCGTCCGACAAACCACTTGTTTTTAAGGATGTTTCGAAGGCGATTTCGGAAAATGGTCTGCTCATTACTATCAAGTAGATGATAAAATGCAAACTTTTCTATTAAGAATTTATGAAGTGTTGAATCGGTCCAAGTAGGGGAGATTTGGACATATCCATCATAATCAGATTCTTCAAAGGAAACTGGATATTCCCCATCATCCTGTTTAAGAGAGATGGAAAAGATATAGAAAGCGATGAAAACAAAGACGATTACTGCCCCCATGCAGGAATTTTAGATCAAGCCGCGAATGCCGGGCTGGCCATTGAGGGCTGTTCTTCTTGTCCGAATTTTCGCATGGTCCGGTAATGACTAGCAATAGCGCCTATCATGGTTGGCATGTTGTAATACGGAACTCCATATTCTTTGCAAACCTTCTGAACGATTGGGCTTAGAGCAGGATAATGAACATGACTAACTTTAGGGAATAGGTGATGTTCAACTTGGAAATTCAATCCACCCACATACCAGTTTACAATTTTGTTTTCAGTAGCAAAATTGGCCGTAGTTCGCATTTGATGAACAGCCCATGAATCTTCAATGGTCAATCGAACATCATCATTTTGGTTAGCATCAACAAATTCGGTTATCTCAACAACATGAGCTAATTGAAACACCAATGAAAGTGTAAATCCAACTACAGCACTCATAAACAAGTACCCAATGATATAATGTGAAAACCCAACCATCATAATTGGAAGAGCGATATAGAAAATCACATATAACACCTTTGACACCCAAAACAAAATGTGCTCTTGCATTGGAATCTTATTGATGGGAGTTGTGTGGATGCTGCGTTTAAAATACTTATCAAAATCTGTGTACAAAGCCCATAGAATATAGGATATTCCATAGAAGAAGAACATATACAAATGTTGATATCGATGCAGTGGTTTGTAGGCTTGAGAGTAACAATGGCGTAACACAGGCGACTTCGCTATATCATCATCCATCCCGTCAATATTAGTATAGGTATGATGAACAATGTTGTGCTTGATTTTCCAAATAAAAGCATTTGCACCGAGAGCATTCATGGTTAAACCCATGATGTAGTTGATTCGCTTACTTTCGGAGTAGCTTCCATGATTCGCATCGTGCATTACATTGAAACCAATAGAGGCGATGCATAATCCCAAAACACCACAAATTAACAAGGCTACAATTGCAGGAAACTCAACTGTGAGCAATGAGATGTAACACGTAAGTGCAAGAGGAATTAGAATGAAACTTTTAAGATATAGTCGCCAATCACCGGTTTGCTTAAGATTATTCTGGGTGAAATAGTTCTTCACTTCCGCATTAAGAGCTTCAGAGAACGAATTGTTTTTGTTGTTGAAAACGACTTTTTTCAATTGATCGAGGTAAATTTTTGTTAAATATAGGGGATTAAAAGCGTATCCCGTTTTAAATGTTTTGAATGCTGGAAGTTAAAATGGAAACACTTGCCTTAAAGAGCCATGATATCGGCGATTTCAAGGATGGTTTCATTTACGTCGATGTTATGTTTTACGGCTTGTTCAAGAGGAATAAAATTCACTTTGCCAGCTACCTGACCAACCATCACTTTATTTCTACCTTCTAATAAACCACAAACAGATTCAAATCCTAAACGTGTTGCTAAAACACGATCCATACAGGTTGGATTTCCACCGCGTTGAATATGTCCTAAAATACAGACCTTGGTTTCGAGCTTATCGAATTTTTGTTTTACGATATCGGCAATTTTAAAGGCTCCACCAGCATCATCGCCTTCGGCTACAATTATAACGTGCCCTGATTTTTGACGCTTCCAACCGCGTTCTAATTGAGCAATTAATTTATCGATATGTGTCTTCGTTTCGGGAATCAAAATCGCTTCTGCTCCGCATGCAATACCACTTCGAAGTGCTATTAATCCAGCATCACGTCCCATCACTTCAACAAAGAACAATCGGTTGTGAGAGCTGGCAGTATCACGAATATTATCAACCGCCTCAACAACTGTATTAATTGCTGTATCGTATCCAATGGTGAAATCAGTTCCAAACAAATCATTATCGATGGTTCCGGGAATTCCAACAACTCGAATCTCAGGATATTCTGTTGCTAAGATATCGGCACCTTGAAAAGAACCATCTCCCCCAATCACTACTAATCCTTCGATGCCTCTTTCACGAATGTTTTTCATTGCTTCGGCACGTCCTTCTGGTGTTCTGAATCGGGCGCTTCGAGCAGTCTTTAAAATGGTTCCTCCCTTTTGGATGATATTTCCAACGGAAGTCGAATCCATAGTTCTGAAATCACCTTGAATAAGTCCTTCATAACCAGCAATTACGCCCGTAACTTTCAAACCTTTAAACATCGCGGTACGCACAACAGCACGTATACACGCATTCATTCCGGGAGCATCACCACCGGAAGTTAAAACAGCAATGTGTTTCATTGTTAAGTGTTAATATGACACAAAGATATTGAATTCTAGTTTACCTTTCTGTTCGATTGGAATCAAGGAATGTATTCCATCGCACCACAATCGGGAGCAACATCTCCTAGACGGTTGTTTCCTAGTAAATCGCTTGGAATAGCAGGAGTTTCATTGACTATTGCAACACTTCCTTTATCACGAGCAGACGAACTTTCATTCAATCGATAGTCTTGTCCCTGATTATCTTTAAAGGAAGGATCTTGATTCAACACCATATTGCTAAAATGATTCGAGTCGCCGGGATCGATGTCTTCATTCGCAATCTTCAAAACGGTGTTTTCAAATTTCCAGTTAAATGCTGCTCCGGCATCACTGTCAATATCTAATTCATTGTCGTTTTGCAAATTCCCATATACAATACCGTTGCTGAATTTAAAATCCATATCTGCAACGAAAGTTGTGTTTTGAACTACTTGATAATTACTTAGAAAAACGGCCGTTTCGGTTCGAACTGATTCTCCCCAATAATTTGCAACAGTAGTGTGTCTAAATCGATACACTCCTCCATTAATCAAGGCTAATGCATACGAGCCGCAATTGGAAATGACATTGTTGTAAGCATTGATGTTGTAATGAACGCCATAAACACCATAGGCTTTCATGTTTTTTATTCGGCAATTTGTGAGCGTTAATTGACTGTTCAATCCAGTTCCAAATTGAAAAACATCTTCCGCTTGAATACCAATATTGCCATTTTTGATCACCGCATAATTGATCAAATTTCCCGTACTACCCTGATTAATCCAAATACGATCCCATTGCCCAGGAGTGTTTTTATATGCATCTTCATTTCGAACACCTTGAAAAACCACGGAATCTTGAAGAGTTCCATTGACAATCAATCGCCCTTGTTTATAAACCCAAATGCCCGAATTGTTGTACAAATAAACTTGCGTACCAGCTTCAATAGTTAAGGTACATGCCGAATCAACAGCAAGATAACCAATGATCACTTTTGGACGATTATTGGTCCAAGTCGTATCGCAACCTACAACCGAGTATGCAGGAAATCCATTGGTTGGATGAACCTTCGGTCGGAAGAAATCAGCATTGCGACCATAGGCCATCAATTTTACATTTTGAAGATTGCCATTCGTTTCAAACAGCACACTATCCATTACCACAAAGGGATTTAGATCGTTGTTGGGATCAATGGTCACTTCTGCAAAAACGAAAATACTGTCCTTGCCATCAATTTCGATATCACTTGCATTCAAAGTAGCTTGTCCATCGATATTTAATCGAAATGGAGAATTACTTCCTCCAGCCAAACGAATGTTGGAGATTTTGATTTTAGAATCGCTTGGGTTATATACTCGGAATCGTTTCGTAACCGAGCCCATTGTTACAAAAACGGTATCAAAATAAACGGTATCGGTTGAGAATGCTAGCTTAGAGGAAGTATTGGTGTCGAGAACATCTTTTTTGCAACTGTTAAAGAATAACAATCCAGAAAGGATGCATAAAATGACAAATGGAAGGAGGTTTTTTAATTTCATGGGCTTCGCCAGAACGCCAAAGGTAAACGATTATTTTTCGGAGCTCTCAATCAGCTTGGCTTCTTATCAAATGGAAATTTGAGTCTTAATCGTTCAACGGGTTTTCCGCCTTCGATATGTTCATCAACAATTTCCTGAACATCACTCAATTGAACGTTTCCATAAAAAACACCTTCGGGATAAACCACCACTGTTGGTCCCAATTCGCATAAATCGAGGCAACCTGCTTTTTGAGCACGAATCGGAATGCTTAATTTTTTATCGTTGATTGCTTTTTTAAATGCTGCAACCAAAGCAATTCCATGTTGTTCGCCACAACTTGGTCTTGGCGCTCCTTCGGGTCGTTGGTTGGTGCAGATGAAAAGATGCTTTTGGTATTTGAGTATTTCGGACATGCCGCAAATGTCGGAACAATTTTAAGAAATTGATTTAGGTTAGATGATGAAAACAGTTCTCCTCACAGGTGTGTCACCAGATGAATTGATTCACACATACTTTCGAATTTGAATGAAAAATGGCTAGTTAAGAACAACAATTTTAACTGTTAATGAAATTTCATTCTCTTGATGAATTCGAATAAAGTAGATACCTTCTATAAGATTTTCACGATCTATTGAAAGTGATTTCCCATTCACATGATTGATTTCTCTCATTATTTTACCATGTATATCATACAGTTTAATACAAGCATCTTTTAGTTGATTCTCGAATTGTAGATTCGTTTGAATAGAAAAGGGATTAGGCGAAATAGAAATAGAATTTGCATCTACAATTTCATTTATTCCAACTCCTGAACAACTAAACTCCCACCAATCACTGTAGTAATTTGAGAAATCGTCTCCGGTTCCCACATAAACATGTCCATTCGATTCGCATGCTATCATTAACCATCTCGTATTACCATCGAAATCTCCAATTTGAGACCAGGTGTCTATTGTACTATCATATTTCCAAAAGTCAGAAAATGCAATGCTATTTATTTGACCCGTACCGAGATAACCAGAATCGCATAAAGTAAAACCAGAAAGATACGCTCTACCCAAACCGGGATAATTGGCTATAGCCGTCCACGAATTTGTTGGTTGATTGTAAGCATACATGTCGTTAAAACTGGTAGATCCAGACACTCCCATACCCGTAAATGCTTTATTACCAATAACGAATGCTGTATTTGTAATTCCAAATCGAGCATTTCCAATAAAATCAGCCTTGGCATTCCAGAAATCAACTTGAGGATCATATTCCCACAATTCATTTGTATATGGTCCTGATGCAGTACCTAAATTACCGCAGCAGATATATCCCTTTTCATTCATACTAAACCCTGAAGCTCCATATCGCCCGTTACTAGGTAAGCTTGCTTTTGCTGTCCATGTATTTGTTGATGGATTGTATTCAATGACATCATTTAATAAACCTATAGAGTTGATTCCACAGCATACATATCCTTTCCCATTTATTGAAAAAGAAGTAGCTAATCTCCTATTAATTGGATAATCAGCTTTTTGATTCCATGAATTTGTTGCTGGGTCGTATTCCCATAAATCACCATAATCCATCGTTCCATCATTACCCATCCCCACATATATTTTTCCATTTATTGAAAATGAAATCGCTCCCCATCTTTCCCCTCCTGGGAATTCGGCTTTTTGTGTCCATGATTCTTGTGCAACGGAATTTTGGTATGAAAAAACAACTAAAATGAGAACTAAACTTTTTAAGAGGAAGCTCATAAATTGGTATTTTAAATGGTTTAGTGGTTAAATATCAATATTAAATTAATTCTGTACGAGATTATTTCTTTCAATGGAATTACTACTTGTGCATTTATTCGAACATTTCAACTAGTATAGAGTTTCTTGTTGTATGAAAACAGTTCTCCTCACAGGTGCTACCGGATTAATTGGTTCTCACATACTTCCAATCCTTAAGGAAAACGAATTTCGGATTCATCTTTTAAGTCGATCTTCGAAACTAGTTCCGTATGCAGATGCTGTTTTCAAATGGAATCCTGAGGAAGGAGAGATGGATGAACAAGCCCTTGATGGTGTTACGCATCTCATCCATTTAGCAGGAGCAGGCATTGCCGATAAACATTGGACGCATGCACGAAAAAAAGAAATCATTCAAAGTAGAGTTCAAAGTGCAGCACTCATTCACCAATTATTGCAAAAGAGAAAACAGCAACTCGAGGTTTTGGTATCAGCATCGGCAATTGGATGGTACGGGGCGATAAGCGATGATAGACTTCATGTGGAATCAGAGCCGGCTGCCCAAGATTTTTTAGGAGAAACGTGTCGACTTTGGGAACATGCTGCTGATGAATTTAAGGATGTCGCCAAACGAATAGTTAAATTAAGAACAGGTGTTGTTTTAGCGAAAGAATCGGGAGCACTTCCTCAACTATTAAAACCATTTCAATTTTATGCTGGATCGCCGCTTGGGACGGGAAAGCAACAAATACAATGGATTCATATTACCGACATTGCACGCATTTATTCGGAAGCTTGCTGCAATGAAACTTGGGAAGGTACTTACAATGCAAGCGCTACCGAAGAATGCAGCAATCGTTTGTTTGCTAAAGAATTAGCTAAAGCCAGCAACAAACCCCTTCTTCCGATATCTGTTCCTTCGTTTGTTTTGAAATTGCTACTTGGAGAAATGAGCGCAATGGTATTAGAAGGCAGTCGAGTTTCGAATAAGAAATTAATAGATACTGGTTTCCAATTTCAATTCACTGAATTATCCAAAGCGTTGAAAAATTTGATTAATTAACAGTCAATGTCAAACTAACCGAATTGGTTATTCCATCTCTGTTAACAACCGTAAACGTATATTTTTCTGTGCCTGCCTGACTTCTAGTAATAACTTGAATGTCTTTCGAGTAATTATCACCGTTGGAACCGCTTAACGACTCATTCACAATTGTTGTTGCGGCTGCTCCATCGTACGAAACAGTGCCATTGAAGGTTTTGAGTACGTCTTTATCTTCGGATTTGGAAGCTGTTATTCCGATAAGTAGCGTATCGTTTTGTGTCGCTGTTTGATCTTTGAAAACATGTGTCAAATCCACTTTGAATGCAATGTTGGGAAGTTTTCCTTCATCTTTTTCGCAGGATTGAATTAATGCAATGATTCCAATGAACAAGAATAGGGATGCTAATTTTTTCATTACTGTGGGTGATTTTAGTGGATGGGTATAGAAGTGCCGAAGATAATATTTCGTCCTTGATTATATATCCCGTAGGCTTTAAATCGAGAAAGGTGATCCACGTAATAGGTATTCAAAAGGTTATTGCAACGAAGGTAAAAACTCAATGTTGAATTGTTTTTTAGTTTTCTATCCAAATTGAACGAGCAATTCCAAAGAGAATACGCCGGAGTTGAAGTTTCATTTTCTGATGGTGTCTTTTGAGCAAACACATAGTCTATCCCCAAACTGCCATGAAACTGCATACGTTTTCCGGTTCTACTCAAGCTCCAAAGTAGCGTATTGCTCCATTTATTTGCTGGGATATACGGTAAATATGAACTCGAATGGAGTCTGCCTGTTACAGTTGAAAATGCACTTTGTACTTCAATCACCTTCGTGGTAAAAGGAATGACAGAACATTGAATTTCTCCTCCGGTTAAAATGGCATTTCCTTGTTTGTATCGAAACACTTGAAACCCAAAAATATTTTCGCTTGTAGGTGCTAGATAAATGTAATTCTGAAACGCATTTCTAAAAATGGAAGCACTAAATCGGAGATGTTTGGTTTCAATTTGAGTTCCAGATTCAAGGTTGATGTTGTATTCGTTTTTAAGCGATGGATTTCCAATTTCGTATCGAAATATTCCTTCATGTAAACCATTCGAAGAAAGTTCCGCCAGGTTAGGCGACCGAAATCCATTCGATGCATTGAGACGAAATGTCCAAGAATCGCTGAATGTAAAGATCAATCCGGCTAATCCATTTGCTGATTTACGCGTGCTATTAAAAGGACGAACTTCTTTATCGGCAGTATTGAGCATGCCCGTTTCAAATGTTTTTATATTTCGGATATTGGCTCCAATTCCCAATTCTGCACTTAACCATTTTTTAGCTTGATGTCGGATAAATGCACTCAATCCATTCTCATTCATGGAAGCATCAGGTATGATGATTCTTCCTCCATAATTTGTGTTTGAAATGGTATTACCAACATCACTCAAAATAAATCGTGTACGGCTAGAGATTTCTTTATGCCATTGAATGGAATAGGGAAGAGAAACCAAATGCATATTCAAGCTAATGGATCCGCCACCTTCATCTTCCATCCTTAAATTCGATTGCAATCCAAGATTTAATTTGAGAAATGAATGTTTGAGTTGAATGGTATTTTGCGAAGCCAAACAATTCAACAAAACGCTATGGTGCGGTCCTGCCATGCTTCTGCTCCATCGGGCATCGGGGGCAAAAAAATCTTTCAAATCATTCAAAATAAATCCGAAATGATTTAGTGATGCATTGTAAGAGTTTTCGCTTGTCCAATTTTTACGTACGAATCGAATATTTCCTTTCAAGTAATACCCATCAAATCGAGAATTCAACACGCGTTGATAATGACCATCACTATAATCAGCACTGTTTTCGGCACCAGCTAGTATACGCCAGTTCTTATTGCCTTTTTTTCCTTTAAACGCAAGACTGTTAATCGTTCCCAAGGTATTGCTATACGTTCGATTTCGGAATTCTCCTTTCCATCCTTCTTGCTCTAGTTGATTGTCTTCCACCACATTGATAACTCCTCCTACGGCATCTGTTCCATATATGACAGATGCTGGGCCTTTAATTAATTCAACCCGAAGAATTCCTAAATCGCTTAATCCAAGTCCATGTTCATCTTGCCATTGTTGATTATCGAATTTCAACGAAGACAATAATACCAACACACGATTTCCATATAAACCTCGAATAACGGGTTTCGAAATTCCAATCCCAGTGCTTAATTGATTCACTCCAGGTAATGCAGTAAGCGCCTGACTTAAATTATAATTTCCAGATTCTTGAATGGATTTGCTCGAAAGACTAGATATATTAAGACTCGATTCTTTCGGAGTTTGTTCTTGAAATCCGATAACTACATGTGGACGAAGTGTTAATGCGGAATCTCCAACAGTCTTTTGTGCATCGATTTGAGTTGAAATACAAAGGATTAAACACAGTATGATTCGTTGGAACATGCTGCTAAAATATTGAGGATTTTACAAAGGAGATCATCCTATATCTAAAAATCAATTCAATAGTGCATTTAAGCATATCGTTCCGTATAATTGACGTTTACAATTTTCTACATGAAACACGAAATATTCTCTTGGTACAGTCCGGCACTTCAAGCCGAAATGCCACTCGCTATTTATGGTCATTATGGGTTTTCAATATTATTGATTCCTACAGCAGGAGCAGATTTTTTAGAATATGAGCGCTTCCAAATGATGGAATCATTAGCTCCATTTCTTGACAGCGGAAAATGTAAAATCTATTCTATCAACAGCATTAACAAAGAAAGTTGGTTGAATAATGAAATGGAACCTTCACACAAAGCGATTCGACACAATCAATTTAATGATTATGTGATGAATGAAGTCATTCCGTTTATTAAGCAAACAAGTAGCGAGGATACTCCCATAATTACTTGTGGTGCAAGTTTCGGGGCATTACATGCAATGAATCTTTTCATGAAATATCCCGATAAAATTAACGGGGCAATAAGCATGAGCGGCGTTTATAATCTTGCCGAATACACCAAAGGTTTTTGGGATGACCAGGTGTATTTTAACAGCCCAGAACACTATGTTCAAAATATCAATGATCCTGTTTATCTCGATCTTATCCGCGCCAGCAATCACATTCACATTTATTCAGGCAGTGGCGATTATGAAGATCCGAATGCAAGTATTCGCTTCTCAAACATCTTAAATGAAAAAGGAATTCCTCATGATTTAGATATTTGGGGACCTGATGTAACGCACGATTGGCCTACTTGGCGAAAAATGTTACCTTACATTTTGGATACTCGATTCTAATCTCCAAACATATAATTCTTTGGTAAATCCATTATGAAGCTGCTGCGATTTTATGATATTCAATTTGAGCGAGTAACATCGATGCTGCGCGATGATATTGACATTCGTTATCGATACCATGGGTTGAGTCATACTCTTGATGTGATTGAGCAATCTCAATTTATTGGGAAACAAGAAAAACTATCAGAGTTGGAGCTTTTAATTTTACGCATTGCCGCTCTATTTCATGATACTGGCTTTTTAATAAAACGCGAATTCCACGAATTACAAAGCATCACGTTCTTTGAATCACTCGCAAGAGAATTTGAGATAGAAGAAAATTATATTGCTCTGGTTTCAGGTTGCATCCGCGCTTCACAAATTCCACAAAATCCATTGTCGCTCATTGAACAAGTGATGGGAGATGCCGATTTAGATTACTTAGGTCGGAATGATTTCAAACCCATTGGTGATTTGCTTTTTGAGGAATTAAAAAACTTTGGAGAAATTGATTCTGAAGAAGATTGGAATGCTTTGCAAATTCGGTTTTTATCGAAACATAAATTCCATACTCATTACTCCATTGTCAATCGACAGCCTTTTCTTGATCAACACCTGAGAGAACTTATTCAAAGTACTTCACTGTAAATCGGAATCGTTGAATGAATCAAATTTTAATTTTCTTCAAAATCGCTCGATATACTTTGCAAAAAGCATATTTACTAAGTAATTGCTAATTCTATTCAATATAAGCACGTCTTAATTCAAACTCAATCCTAATCTCTATTAAATTCGCAACTCAATTTCTTCTTCTCTTATGTCATTAAACACGATTAAACCAATCGACTCTGATGTTATCTTGGTTCCATTTGATTTTACTGAAGCAGCACAGAATGCTATTGATCACGCCAATCTCTTAGCTAGACTTTTTAAAAAGAAAATAGTCTTATTACATGTTGTGGAAAAAGGCTTATTTAAATCAGGAACACCCAATACCCTAAGTGAAAAAGAAACTGTTGAACGATTAGGGAATATAGCATCTACCAATACGGCTTCGAGTCAAATTGAAACCATTTCAGAAATTAGAAGTGGGAATTTATTTGATACGATTTCGGATACTGCCGATGAACTTAATGCTGCAATCGTTGTGATGGGAACACACGGTGTTAAAGGAATACAGCATGTTACTGGTAGCAAGGCTTTGAAAGTAATCACCAATTCGAATCGTCCGTTCGTGGTTGTTCAGAAAAAGGATGTGCGCCTTCACGGATATAAAAACATTGTTCTCCCTTTCGATTTCTCTAAAGAAACAAAGCAAAAGCTCGTTTGGGCAGTAGAACTTTCTAAAGTGTTCCATTCTACTTTCCACATTCTATCAGCATTCGAAAGCGACGAATACACCGCAAAAGCGGTATCTAACAACATTGCTTATGCTAAGAATTACCTCAAAAGCCGTGATTGTGATTTCAAAGTTACAACAGCCGAAAAAGGTGATTTCACAAAAGAAACAATCCGTTTTGCTTCGGATGTAGAAGCCGATCTAATCATTATCATGACCAATCAAGGCAAATCATTAAGCGAATACATTATTGGTGCATACGAGCAAAATGTAATTGCCAACGAAGCACAAATTCCAGTAATGACACTCAATCCGGTTGATAATATGAATGCCGTTAACGGTCACCTTTTCAACTTCGGGAATTTCTAATCCTACACTTTAAAAAAAGAAACCGTCTTCTCCTAAATAGCTAGGGAAAGACGGTTTTCTTATTTTCTATTCTATCAGTTCAACAAATCGAATCCGCAATAAGGCACTAACGCTTTGGGGATACGAATTCCTTCAGGTGTTTGATGATTTTCGAGCAAAGCGGCTACAATGCGAGGTAAAGCCAATGCCGATCCATTGAGTGTGTGCGCTAAACGTGGTTTTGAATCGCCTTCGCGGAAACGTAATTTCAAACGGTTACTTTGGAAAGCTTCAAAATTGGAAGTAGAACTCACTTCTAACCATTTGCCTTGAGCTGCTGAATATACTTCCATGTCGTAAGTGAAAGCAGATGCAAACCCCATATCACCACCACATAATTGCAATACGCGATAAGGAAGTTCCAACTCTTTCAACAAGCTGGTAACGTGATTACGCATTTCCTCTAACAAGGTGTATGATTGGTCTGGATGTGCAATTTGAACGATCTCTACTTTATCGAATTGATGCAAACGATTCAATCCACGAACATCTTTTCCGTATGAACCTGCTTCTCTTCGGAAACAAGGCGTATAACCACAGGCTTTAATCGGAAAATCTTCCGCTTTCTGAATGGTGTCGCGAAAAATATTGGTAATAGGAACCTCGGCAGTAGGAATCATATAAAAATCATCCACTTGCATATAATACATCTGGCCTTCTTTATCAGGCAATTGTCCTGTTCCAAAACCCGAATCAGCATTTACCATGAGTGGTGCTTGATATTCGGTATATCCAGCAGCAGTAGCACGTTCAAGGAAGAAGTTTATCAAAGCACGTTGCAAACGAGCGCCTTTTCCTTTGTAAAACGGAAAGCCAGCACCTGTTACTTTCACACCTAATTCGAAGTCGACAATGTCGTATTTCTTAGCTAAATCCCAGTGTGGTTGTGCATCAGCATGCAAAACAGGAATTTCTCCATGCGATTCTACAGTTACGTTTTCTTCCGGTCCGCGCCCAAAAGGAATGGCTGCAGATGGAACATTGGGAATAGTCAACAAAATCTGACGAATCGATTCTTCAGCTTCCACCAATTTACCCTCTAAGACTTTGCTTTCTTCTTTAATCGTTGCTGTTTCTTCCTTCAACACATTGGCTTCGGCAGCTTTGCCCGATTTAAATAATTCACCAATCTCACGCGCAATCTGATTCGCACGTGCTAATTTGCTATCCAACTCGGTTTGTACCGATTTGCGCATATCATCCAATGCGATAATCTGATCCACACGTTCGCGTGCATCTAGATTATTTCGTTTAGCCAATCCAGTAATGGCGGCCTCTTTATTTTCACGGAGATAAGGAACTTGAAGCATCGTTTTTCTATTTAAGCGGCGGCAAAGTTAAGCCTTGCCGGAAATTAACACACTCCTTTTGAAGTTCTTTGTAGTTTCGCCTTCTTCTTTCTGCTATGTTTCGCCTCCTGATCAGTATTTTTATCTGCCTTTTTACCCTGAATAGTTCAATTAATGCTCAGGTTTCTCCATGTAATCAAGTCATTACCGACCCACAAGGTGCCGGCGTTTCTTATTTACCGGATTTGTTTTTTTTAGACACGATTTCTGGCGCACCCAATCAAAATCTCATAATCAATTTCTCCCTGATCGATTTAGCCGAAGGTGATACTTTACGTATTTATGATGGAATTTTCCTGAACGAACTCGCCATTTTTACTGCCGGAAGTCAGCTCGATAGTATTCAATCTCTAAGCTCATCTATCATCCTAAACTTCAACAGTGATCAAGCTTTTGAGGCCGAAGGATGGGAAGCGTCTCTAAGCTGTCAACCAGCTGATTTTATTCAACTCATATTTCCAACCGATACAATTTGTGCCGGATGGGAAGGAAATATCGATATCGATTTTCTAAGTAATCTTCCGCAAGACTTATTCATCGAAGCATTCCTTAGTAATGATGTCGGAGATTTTTCTAATCCAACACCCATTGGAGAAGCATTCACTTCCGACACAACGCTTTTCTTGGCATTATCAGCCGATTTAACAGCAAGCGACAACTACAAAATCCGAATTCAAATTAACCTTTCAGATAGTGTTTCAATTTATCAAGATGTTCCGGTAAAAATTAATACAGCTCCTCAACAGCCAAGCATTACAGGTCCTACAACCTTTTGCGGAGAATCAGTTACGTTCAGCACCGAAGATCAATTTCGGATTGATTTCCAGTGGTTTTTGAATGCCGACTCCATTCCTTCTGCTAGCAATTTCAACCTAAATACAAATCAATCAGGAACATATTGGGTTACAGCATCAAATAGTTGTGGAACGCTTTCCTCTTCGACTTTCATTTTAACTCAAATTCCACTGCCCACAACCGCTGTTATACAAACGAACGATGATCAACTATGTCCGGGAGAAGAGGCCAACATTAGCTTTACTACCGATGGTGACACTTCAGCTTTTACTTGGATTCGATCTGGTTTGCAATTGAGTTTTACTACAGAAGAAATCCAAACTACTGTTCCAGGAGAATACGTGTTATCTCGCAGTAATCAATGTGGCAGCAGTTTATCCGACACGCTCTTAATTGAAGCCATCCCACTTCCACCAGCAGTAATCATTCAAGCAGCCGGACCGCTCAGTTTTTGTGAAACTGGAATAGTGCAGTTGAATATTCCCACTGTCGGTAATAACCAAATTCAATGGTTTCGGGATTCGATTGCAATTCAAACAGGTACTGAAACATTCGATGCTAGTTTATCGGGAATCTATTCGGTTTCGTTGAGTAATGTATGCGGTACAACTCCATCCATCAATACTGCTGAAGTAAGTGTGCAACTCAACCCAATTCCAGCTATCTTGAGTGCTGCCGGTCCAACTACTCTGTGTGAAGGAAACAGCGTTTTGCTTTTAGCAGAAGTTGCCAGCGGACAACAAATTTCGTGGCTATTCAATGGTCAACCAACAGGTAATTCAAATGTGCAGTTAAGTGCCAATCAAACGGGCGTTTACAGTTTAACTACCAGTAATTCCTGCGGATCAGTTTCATCGCAAAACAACATTCCAGTTACCATTAATCCGCTACCATTTGAACCAACACTTTACAGTTTAAGTACACCAGCACTTTGCAATGGAAGTTCAGTTACGATTGCAGTCGAAGCGCAAACAGGCGTTACTTATGCTTGGAAACGGAATGGTTCGGCTTTTCCTGGAACGACCAATAGTGTCACTACTTCGCAACAAGGTGTATACACGGTTTCGGTGAGTAATGGATGTGGCACATTGTTAAGCACCAACACCATAAGCGTAATATCTGGTTCTGCTCCTGTAAATCCTACTATCACTGCCGGTGGGACAACAACCTTTTGTCAGGGATTATCAGTAACGCTCACGACACCACCACAACAAGGTGTTATTTATTCTTGGCTGCTCAATGGTATTCCAACGGGCGATGCATCTTTCTCCATGCAAGCAACTCAAGGCGGCACCTATACCGTTGAAGTTTCCAATGCATGCGACACACTAGTTTCTTCAACTAACTTGCCTGTCAATGTATTACCACTTCCTATACAAGTCGAAATAACTCCAATTGGCGAGTACAGCATTTGTCAGGGCGATAGTTTTGAACTCAATATACCTGTCGTTTCGGGTGTGAGCTATCAATGGCGTCGAAACAATCAACCAGTTGGACTAAACACCAACAGTATTGATGCATTTCAGGAAGGTAGTTATACCATTGTGCTCGGTAACTCATGTGGCACAACTCCAGCATCCAACTCAGTTTACCTGAATATCGATTCTATTCAACCAGCTCTTTCCGCCATTGTTGCTCAACCGGGCACAGCTCTTTGTCCGGGTGGTTATGTGCTACTTAATGCTGCACCCGTTCCTTTTCAGTTGTATCATTGGTACTTAGACGGTGTCCAAATTCCCAATCAGTTTTCGGCAGTATTACAAGCCACCGAATGGGGAACTTATACCTTACAAACGAACAATGCCTGTGGCACTTCGGCAGAATCTCCTTCAGTTACGCTCGGACCGGGAGATCCTCCGTCCGATTTTGAAATTTATATTACAAGTGATTCTGTTTTTTGCTCCAACGATAGTCTTGCCATCAATGCACAAACTGAATTTGGGGTATCTATTCGTTGGTTTCTAAATGATGTTTTTTTGGTTGAAGGTCCAGCTCAGATTTATGCTCATCAAGCAGGTGTTTACACAGCAAATTGTTGGAATGGTTGCGGCGAAGCTTCAGGAACTAATCAGTTAGAAATTTCTACGATACCTGCACCCGAAATTCCTATCATCAACCAAAGCGGAAACAACCTTACAACCAACGCTTCTGGCACGTTACAATGGCTCGATGCCATATACACAGCCATTCCGGGGGAAACATCTACTCAATTCACACCCGAACCGGTGAATGCTATCTATTTTGTTCAAACCACAGCACCAAATGGGTGTTCCGCTATTTCAGAACCGTTCCACTATAACGTTGATGGAATCGAACAGATCAATTCGACCAGTCTGAATTTCTATCCCAATCCCGCCTCCGAATTGATATTCATCCAAAACCCTGGAAACTATACCACGTTTCAGCTTTGTGATATTACAGGTCGTATCGTAAAAACCAGCAGCATCGCAACCAATAGTAGCATGAGCATGAGTTTAAGCGACTTAACACCCGGGATTTACTGGCTCAAAACCCCAAACAGCACACAACGATTGGTGATTTTTTAATGGTTAAATAGGACTTACCTTACCAATCCGTTCGGTCGATTAGTAATCCGAGATTTTACGAACGTATTGTCTTATCGGCTACCATTTCGGCGCGATAACGTCCACTTTGCACCCGTGTTAATTGATAAATTGTAGCATACAACACCCACATCAATAGCGTATAACATAATGTAACACCCCAAACGCCCGGGTAATCCGATGGGGTGCTGATATAATGCAATACATCACTAAATAACCGTATCGGATGATGCAATAAATCCCAAGAATTCCAACGATCAAAGCGACCAAGGTAAATTCCAAAGCTGCTTAAAAACAGCGTCGTGCCTGCAAACAACCAGCCTATCAACCAAGTAAAACGTTCTTTAATCAAGGCATGCATATCGAATAAAGATGCACAGCCGAGCATAATTCCATTCCAAGCAAACGATAAAATCAAGACTAAATCGAACCATTGAGGCACGCCAGGTCGAGGATACAGGTGGAATAAATCGGTAATGATGTAAAAGGCATTCGGTAAGAAGAGCAACCAAGTAATCGTCAAACCATAGGAAATTAGATGGCTTTTATGACGCAATCGATACACCGTTAACAAGGTCGACAATCCCAACGGAATGACTGCCAAAAACAGATTCCAAATCAGAAATAGATAAGTAAGTTCGCCCGTTCTCCAAATGCGAGCTGCTAATAACACAAAGCTTAAAATAATTGAAGCCGAAAAGCTAATGGCGACACCAGCTCGGTTATGCGATTTAAAGTAAACGTGTAAGCGACGGACAAAATAAGGAGTCATAAAACGATTGAGAGCTCCTTTAACGTACGCAGTCTTGCAAAAGTGCTGGCATTATGAATTTTTAACGATTCATCAGCTCAACAAACGATAGACATACGGCCCAAACACCCAAATGGCAATACATACAGCCATAATCGACACGATTAGAACTGCGCCTGCTCCTAAATCTTTAGCTTGACCAATCAATGGGTCTTCTTCTTTCGTAATTCGGTCGGCTAATCGCTCCAATGCCGCATTTATCAGCTCCGACGAAATCACTATGCCCATGGCTAGTGTAATCAAGCACCACTCTATAGGAGAAATAGAAAACCAGCAACCTAAACCAATAACCAGCATTGCTGCCAGCACATGAAAACGCAAATGTGCTTCAGTTTTCAAACCATGTACAATCCCTTGAATGGCAAATCTGAATGCTAAAAGCCGGGTTTTCATTGTATCCAGTTGAGGTAATTGCTGGGAGAAATAACGCTAAACTCAGACTCAGGATAAGCATCTTTCCAGGCTGAAGGAATTTTCTCTTTACCTGAATCTTTCCATTTGCATTCATAGGCATACAGCTTTCCATTTCGATCTTCCACCCAATCAATTTCCTGTTGCTGATAAGTGCGCCAGAAATAATTCAACGAATGTAAATTGGTGTATGACTGAAACTTCAACCGTTCCATCATCAGGTAATTTTCCCAAAGTTCACCTACATCATTCCGCAAGGGTAGCGCATTGAAATTATTTATCAGCGCATTTCGAATTCCGTTATCCGTAAAGTAATAACGCGCATGTCGGGTGACTTCTTTCCGCAAATTCCGACTAAACCCTTGAAGCTTTTGAATGACGAATACCTTCTGTAATAAATCGAGGTAACGATCAACTGTGTTTTTACTTATTCCCAAATTCCGACTCAATTCATCCAAGGAAACTTCTTTTCCCGGTTGAAACGCAATCAAGCGCAACAAATCACTCACTTTCGAAGCATTTCGGATACCTTCAAATTCTAGAATGTCTTTCAGTAAATACGACGAAACTATGTCGCGCAGGTAATCTGCTTTTTCATCCAAGGAGTTTAAATGCACGAGCTCTGGATAGTTTCCATATACGAGTCGTTCGGGCAAACGGGCTTGTGTTTCCAGCACGTTTTCGTAGTTCGAATATTCCATTTGGGCAAATGGATATAAATACACAACCTTCTTTCTGCCTGTAAGTGGTTCACCGGTACTATTTCTCAAGTCAAACACCGACGAGCCCGTTGCAATTATGTGTAATCCTTCAATTTCATCCACCATCAATTTCAAGCACCAACCAATCTCCGGTATACGATGCGCTTCATCAATTACTAGCAGTTTGTTATTGCCTACTAAACGGGTGTAATTCTCCACCGTTCGGTTTTGAAATGTTGATTGAACAAGTGAGTCATCTCCATTCAAAAAGAGATAGGGCAAACCTAATTCGGGAAGTATGTTCTTTAAAAACCAAGTTTTACCTGTTCTTCTTGCGCCTAAAAGCAGCAATACTTTATTGGGCTTCAGTGACTTACGAAAACTTTCTTCAATTGCCCGATGTATTTTCATACATCAAAGCTACACATTTTTGAATTCCTATTGACGATTTTTAATGAAATTCAGTCATCATACTGACGATATTTAATCAAATTCAGTCAATAGCCTATTCGTTTGAATCTTTTAAATCGCTGCTTTTCTTATAAATAGGCACCTTAGAACCACAACCGATCTTTTAGGCAGATGTTTTTAATTTTCGTTTTAACTTGGAGATGAGTGGCTATAAACCGTATCAAACTAAAAAGTTTCGAAACACTGTCTATTCGGAAAACTCTTTGAAATATAAAATATAAGCTTTTGATTTTACCAACCTATCGTATCTCAATAGGTCCAGTTTGCAAGTCAGATTTTAACACGTCTTTTATCTTTTGAACTAGTCTTTTCAATGTTTCATAACTATTGTCAGAAGCATTTAATACAAGAACCGTTATTGAATATTTTGTAAAATTCTGCTGATACTGCAAGTTTTTATCAAAGGTTAATAAAGCGTCAAATTTGTTGTCTATTAACAATGTCAGTAATTTTCCATTAGAAATTCCTGCCCATCCTTTATCTGCTACAGTGAAAATTTCATGCTCAATAAAGTCTTGTTTTAATCTTTTGGGTAGATTTTCATCAAGCAGCAGTCTCATAGATTTGCTGGATGTTTTTTGAAGTCAATATTTTACTTGCTATTTCGATTACTGCAATGGCTTGCTCCTTTTTTACAGTAGGAAAATCATCAAGAAATTCATCAAGTGCTATTCCTTTCTCTATATGATCAAATAGTGTTTGAATAGGAACTCGTGTTCCCATAAAAACAGGATTACCTGATAGTATTTCCTTATCTATAGTTATATAGTCTTTAATTCTATACATGATTCAAATATACGAAAATCTACGAAATACCCGTCAAATGGGTATTCTGTGAATTATGACGTAAATGCCAATCATTTACAGCTAACTATTTCTTATATATCGGCACCGTAGAACAGGCTTCACCGTACATGATACTTTTCGTAATCGGACGAAGCTTATTCGTTAGCATGACAAATGCTGACCGTGGAACGGGAAGGTTGCCGCAACCTTTGATAATCACGCGTTGGTTTTCGTATTCCGAAACATCCAAACTATCAATAATCTCTTTGTATAACTCGCTCTCTAGCGTTTCTAAATCACCAAATACAATACGTTTTGCATATGGTTCTAATTGAGCTGCCAATAACATATACGCCCAAACTGGAATTATCGCATCAGCAGAACAATAAACCGCTACATAAGCATTGGAATATGTCGACCAGTCGTTCGTTTTCAACCATTCGCGAAAGTCTTTCTCCTTGAGAATTTGTCCCATGAACAGCTGCTCGGTAATGTCAATCTGCCGGCGAACACCTTTTATATAGTAATCTTCCAGATCGATGTTGATCAGTCCGCTATTAGCTACTTTATTGACAATTACCTCTTCCATCACGGTAAGAATTATAAAAATCCTAATTCCAATTTAGCTTCTTCGCTCATCATGCTTTGATCCCAAGCCGGCTCAAACGTGATTTCCACCTTTGCCGAATTCACTCCTTCAACCGTTTTGATTTTCTCTTCTACATCAGGAGGCAAAGTTTCAGCAACCGGACAAGAAGGTGAAGTAAGAGTCATCACAATCTGAACATCCCGATTTTCGTTGATATTCACCTCGTAGATTAAGCCCAGCTCGTAGATATTCACGGGGATTTCTGGGTCATAACAGGTCCGGATCATGTCGATCACATCCTTCTCAAGTTGTTCGAGTGTCTTTTCCATCGACTCAGTTCTTTATGTATTTAGCAGCTTCCATTTTCATGCGACGAATCATGGCTTCCAGTCCATTCGAACGCTGCATTGATAAATTATCGCGAATGCCTGTTTTATCTATAAAAGTCAAATCAGCCGTCAAGATATCTTCAGGCTTTTCATCTCCCAAAACTCGCATGATAATACTCAATAAACCACGAGGAATTTGAGCTTCACTATCTGCTACATAATGTACATGAGTACCATCAAATTCCGAAGCGATGTACACTTTGTTCTGGCATCCATGAACGATATTCTCTTCAATCCGAAACTGATCGTCCATTGCAGGCAAATCCTTTCCATGATCTATCACATAGCTGAATTTCTCTTGCCAGTCTCCAAATAGGTCCAGCTCCTCAATTATTTCAGCTTCTTTCGCAACAATGCTCATTGCAACATCTTTTTAGCAAGGCTTATGGCATCAACCATTCGGTCAATTTCGGCCCGAGTATTATAAAATGAAAAGGATGCCCGAAGTGTTCCGGGAATTCCAAAAAAGTCCATTACGGGTTGAGCGCAATGATGACCAGTTCGCAATGCAATTCCTTTTTTATCGAGAATAAAACCAATGTCATAAGGATGTAAATCCTCCATAACAAAGGAAATGACCGCTACCTTTTCTTTCGCTTCCCCAATAATTTGAACGCCTTCAATTTCCTTTAAACGATTGGTTCCGTATTGAAGCAAGTCTTGCTCATAAGCTTGAACAGCTGCATGATCGAGCGAATTCCAATACCGAATTCCTTCTGCCATCACAATTCCTCCACTAATATTGGGCGTTCCTGCTTCGAAACGCAAAGGCGCATCGTTGTAAGTAGTTTTTTCAAACGTAACGGTACGAATCATATCGCCACCTCCTTTCCAAGGCGGAAGTTGATCGAGTAATTGCTGCTTTCCGTATAAAACGCCTACACCCGTTGGGCCTAAGATCTTATGTGCAGAAAACACGTAAAAATCGCAATCCAACTCCTGAACATCTACTTTAAAATGAGGAACAGCTTGAGCTCCATCAATCAAAGTCATAGCACCAAACTCACGAGCCATAGCTAGTATTTCTCGAACGGGATTTATCGTTCCCAATGCGTTCGACACCTGAATAATCGACACCATGCGAGTTCTCAGTCCGATCAATTTGCGGGCTTCTTCTAAAATCAGCTCACCATTGGAATCCATCGGAATTACTTTCAACACAGCGCCAGTTTGCTCACATACTAATTGCCAAGGGACAATATTGGCGTGGTGTTCCATGGCAGTTACCACAATTTCATCACCCGGTTTGAGGTAATTTCTTCCCCAAGTTTGAGCGATGAGATTGATGCCATCGGTTGTGCCGCTTGTGAAGATTATTTCTTCGGTTTTGCGGGCATTCAGAAAAGCACGAATTTCTTCTCGTGCCTGTTCGTATGCCGATGTTGCCAACTGACTTAAATGATGCACTCCACGGTGAATATTCGCATTGTAAGTCGAATAATACTTCACCATAACATCAATTACCTGTTGAGGTTTTTGAGAGGTTGCTCCATTATCGAAATACACCAGCGGACACCCATTCACTTCCTGATGCAGGATTGGAAAATCCCGGCGAACAAGCTCAACATCAAAAGGAAGGGTATTCATGGTTTAGGTAGAATCAGATTCGGCTGGCTAATACTTCGGCAACAGCATTCCGCAATGTTTCGTGTGGAATGTGTTCGATTATTTCTCCTGCGTAAGCATTCAAGAGAAGTACACGAGCTTTTTCAAGAGAAATTCCGCGAGCGCGCAAATAAAATAACTGCTCTGGATCTAACACTCCGGTAGATGAACCATGCGAACATTTTACATCATCAGCATAGATTTCCAACTGAGGCTTGGTATTCACGGTGCCGGTCTCACTTTGGAGAATATTTTTGTTGCTTTGAAACGCATTGGTCTTTTGTGCATCCTTACGCACATAAACCTTTCCATTGAAAATTGCAATTGCAGAATCATCCACCACACCTTTGTACAATTCGTTGCTTTCGCAGCGTGGATAGCGATGATCAACCAAGGTGTGATTATCCACTATTTGTGAATTTACCGGATGATAATAGCCGTACAAATGTGCTTCACATTCGGGAGCATCGAGCACGATATTTAGGTTGTTTCGCAACATACCCGAACCAAGACTGATCGTTACCGTTTCGAATTTGCCATGTTGCTTCACATGTGCTTCGGTTGTATGAAAATGTCCCGCAGTATGTTCTTCCGATTGAAGGGTAATCCAGTTGACATTCGCGTCTTTCTCCACCAGAATTTCGGTCACGCTGTTACTAGCAATAGAAGCATTTCCTTTCGTGCTGATGGATGTTTGAATGACTTCTACTTCTGAAGATTCATCCGAAATAAATAACACGCGTGGTTGAATCAATTTGGCTTCCGGACTACTTACCAATTCAATGAGTTGAACAGGTTTAGGTAGTTTACAATTTGTTGGGATATAGCAATAAATTCCATCTTGAAACAACGCGGAGTTTAATGCCAGAAACGAATCAGAGTCAGCTTTTGCAAGTGTTCCCAGATTAGTTAATGCATGTGCATCGTTATTTCGTAGTGCTTCAGCTAAACTTCCCATCACAACACCCATTGGCAAACCTTCGATTCGGGATAGTTTTTTTGAAAAAATCCCATTCAACAACACAAGCCGAAAAGCATCTTCAACCAATAAAGAATGATTGAGCACATCTGACTCCGAAGGTAAATCAGTTTCCTGCGGACTTAATGTTTGGTTCAGTTCAGACGTAAATAGTTTTTCTACTTGCAAGTAGCGGTATTCCTCGTGTTTTTTACCAGGAAAACCTAAAAGGGCAAACGATTCGGCTGCTTTATCCCGAAAACCATTTAATATGGTATTATCGGGCAATAAGGCTGCTTTTCGGATGTGAAATCCAGCGAGCAACTTCTCTTTTAACGATTGTCCTTCGAGTGTATCGGCCATGTTGTGGACAATTATAAAGACGCTAATTCTTTCTTAATCCAATCGTAGCCTTTTTCTTCGAGCTCGAGTGCTAATTCTTTTCCGCCTGTTTTAACTATGCGGCCATCATACATTACATGTACTACATCGGGAACGATATAATCGAGCAAACGTTGATAGTGAGTAATAACAATGGCTGAATTTTCAGGCGATTTCAAGCGATTTACACCATTAGCAACTACACGTAATGCATCAATATCAAGTCCTGAATCGGTTTCATCTAAAATGGCGAGTTTGGGATTGAGCATCGCCATTTGAAAAATCTCATTACGTTTCTTTTCTCCACCTGAGAAACCTTCGTTTACAGAGCGGTTGGTCAGATTAGATTCAATTTCCACGTACGCTTTTTTCTCCTTCATCAACTGAAGAAATTCTTTTGGCTCCATTGGAGGAAGTCCACGGTATTCGCGTTGTTCAGCGATAGCAGTCTTCAAAAAGTTGGTAATACTCACTCCCGGAATCTCCACCGGATACTGAAATGCAAGAAAAATTCCTTCACGGGCGCGATCTTCTGGAGCTAATGCTAGCAAATCTTTTCCTTCAAAAAACACTTCTCCGGCTGTTACTTGATAGTCTTCTCTCCCAGCTAAAACCGAAGCCAAAGTTGATTTTCCAGAACCATTCGGTCCCATAATCGCATGAACTTCACCCGGTTTTACTTCCAACGAAAAACCCTTCAGAATCTCTTTTTCTTCTACACGTGCGTGCAGGTTACGAATACTCAGCATTTACTATGTTTTTGGAACAGCCTTGTTTAAAACCGTTCTAAATAAGGCCGCAAAGGTAACACAATCGCATGGATAAGGTTTATCTGAAAAAAGAAAATTGGCGATTTCGATTTAATAATTTTTGAATCTTGATCAATATTATGGTAATGAGTTTTATTGATTAGTTCACGTTTTCGGGGATAACGAATTGTCGATAACAGGTTTTGGTGCAAAATGATTTTACTTTGATAAGATAATTTCTTGGGTTTGAATCTGATTGCTTCTATGAAGTGAACGATCTACAATAGTGACTTCGTAGCGAATCGTATCATAAACAGAGAAAGGATTATTAGTAAATAAGGACATGCTTAAATCGCCTTCAAGCGTTTTATTCTGACCTGTTGGAGTCAAATAAGGAATTCGGCTATGGTTACTAAGTGTATCTCCACCGGGAACCGCAGGAGGAAGAACAATGCGAACCCATTTCCCCAGTTGTTTTTCAAAATAGTTGATGTATAAATCGTAGTAGAAAGGGGAGCTTCGGTCAAAAGGAGGAAATGTATCGGAAGGATTCAAGCCAACATCACCATCCCCATCAGTAAAATAAATATGAATAATTCCGATTGAATCTTTACCTGCGACGTTCTTCACTTGATCAAAGCCAGTCAAAGAGATAAGCGGTGTATCAGAAAAGTTTTTGTCCTTTTTACAGGAAACACACATTCCGATGCAAAAGATAAGTAGGAACAACTGTAATTTTGGCTGGCCAAACATGTCACGAAGATAAAGGCATTTTACTTATTGTGTTTCCTCCAGAACGTTCCTCCCTTCGAAATTCGATTTTCAAGATATCAAGTCAGGAAGATTTCCAAGACCGATGTTTGGCAGTTTATCGATATCAGTCGATCTGGAATCCCGTGTATCGCGCTTGGATCAAAGCATTGAATATAAATCCGGAGGATATCTCACATCCGAACGACATTCCTTATTTACCGATTCAATTTTTCAAAGATCAACGGGTGTTCAATGATCAAACTTCGTCGGTACTTGAATTCAGCAGTTCTGGAACAACTGGAATAACGACTTCGATTCATCACGTAGCAGATACCTTATTATATGAGGAGAGTTTCACAACTGGATTTATTCGTGAATATGGCTCTCCATCGAATTCCGTTATTTTAGGTTTACTACCAGCATACCTTGAACGCCCAGGTTCTTCCTTAGTATATATGACTGACAGTTTGATTCGTCAGTCGGGTAGAGCAGAAAGTGGATTCTACTTGAATAATCTGAACGAATTATTGGATGTGTTGAATCGTTTGGCAAGCAAGAATCAACGTGTATGGCTCATTGGAGTGAGTTTCGCCTTGCTCGATTTAGCTTTACTTGCTCCACCTGTTTGGCCTGAGTTAACTGTGGTAGAAACTGGAGGTATGAAAGGTCGGCGTAAAGAGATGATAAGGGAAGAATTGCACGCAACCATACGCGCTACTTGGCCTCTTGCACATTTGCACAGCGAATATGGCATGACGGAATTATTCAGTCAGGCTTGGATGAATGATTTGGGCAGGTTTCAATGTCCGCCTTGGATGGATATCCGTATTCGGGATGCAAATGATCCATTTACATATGTTGAAGCAGGAAAGAGTGGAGGAATCAATGTGATTGATTTAGCGAATTTGGATTCCTGTTCATTTATTGCCACACAGGATTTAGGGCGCAGAAGGGAAGATGGTAGTTTTGATGTAATTGGGAGGTTCGATAATAGCGATTTACGCGGTTGTAATCTGTTGGTTACCTAGAAATTTACCAAATGAATAAGAAAAATGCAACAAGTTTGATTCGCTGAATCATAGATATACCGTGATTTACGGAACTTTTTGAGCTATTGAATAAAGTCGTGTGAATTTTACTGTTGATAAAATTTGCGCAGAACGATTCTATTCCTATCTTTGCAGCCCGTTTGGAAAATCGTATTCTTAAATCCTAAGAAAATTGGATACACTGAGTTATAAAACAGTTTCGGCCAACAAGGCTACAGTAACCAAAGAATGGGTACTGGTAGACGCCGAGAACATGGTCCTTGGGCGTTTGAGCTCACAGGTCGCAATGCTGATCCGTGGCAAGAAAAAGCCCAATTATACACCGCACGTTGATTGTGGTGATAATGTAATCATTATCAATGCTGAGAAGATTGTTCTCTCCGGTAACAAAACCGATGAGAAGATCTACACCCGCTACACCGGATATCCGGGCGGACAGCGTTTTCAGACTCCGCGTGAGTTGCTGAATAAAAAGCCGGAAGCTATCATCGAAAAAGCGGTGAGAGGCATGCTTCCTAAAAGCCGTTTAGGCCGTGCTTTATTTGGGAACTTATTCGTATACACTGGAAGCGAGCATCCTCATGCAGCTCAGCAACCAAAAACCATTAACATTAACGATCTGCGATAATGGAAACCATCAACACAAGCGGAAGAAGAAAAACTGCTGTTGCACGTGTTTATCTTAAACCAGGAACTGGAAAGATTACAATCAACAAACGCGATATCTCTGATTACTTTACTGTTCCTACTCTTCGTGGAAAGGTTCTTCAACCATTTCTCGTTACTGAGCATGAAGGTAAGTTCGATGTAACTGCTAACATTCAAGGTGGTGGAATCACTGGTCAGGCTGGAGCTTTAAGTCTTGCTATTGCAAAAGCATTAGTAGAACTTGATGCTACCAACAAACCAGCACTTCGTTCAAATGGATTAGTTACGCGTGACCCACGTATGGTTGAACGTAAAAAACCAGGACAGAAGAAAGCTCGTAAACGCTTCCAGTTCAGTAAACGTTAATTTTCCGACCCTCCTATTATTATGGCAAGAATATCAACAGATCAACTTTTAGATGCCGGTGTTCACTTCGGTCACTTAAAAAGTAAGTGGAATCCAAACATGGCTCCGTACATCTTCATGGAGCGTAACGGAATTCACGTTATTGACCTAAATAAAACAGTTGTTAAGCTTGAAGAAGCTGCTGCTGCTTTGAAACAAGTCGCTAAATCTGGTAAAAAAATCCTTTTTGTTGCAACAAAGAAACAAGCGAAAGAGATTGTAGCTGAGTCGGTAAAAAAGGTAAACATGCCTTATGTTACTGAGCGTTGGCCAGGTGGAATGCTAACTAACTTTGCAACTATCCGCAAAGCAGTTAAGAAAATGGCTACCATTGATAAAATGGCTGCTGATGGAACATACGAAACCATCTCTAAAAAAGAGAAACTAACTATTTCTCGTGAGCGCGAAAAATTGGAAACTCAATTCGGTTCAATTACCGATATGAGTCGTCTTCCTGCTGCTTTATTCATTGTTGATATTTCGAAAGAACATATCGCAGTAGCTGAAGCGCGTCGTTTAAATATCCCAACATTTGCAATTGTTGATACCAACTCAAACCCAAATTTGGTTGACTATCCAATTCCTGCTAATGATGATGCAGCAAAATCAATTTCCCTTATTATGGATGTGATTATTGGTGCAGTTCAAGAAGGATTGAGCGAACGCAAACAAGAGAAAGAAAAAGGGATGACGAACAACATGCTAAAGCAGAAACTGCTGCAGCTGCTGACGCTTCACCAAAAGACTAAGTAATAATCCCGAAACACGCATATCATGTCAACTGTAGCAATTACTGCTAGTGATGTAAATAAACTCCGCCAAATGACTGGTGCGGGAATGATGGACTGCAAAAAAGCGCTTACCGAAGCCAATGGCGATTTCGAAGCGGCAGTTGATTTTCTTCGTAAAAAAGGTCAGAAGGTAGCTGGTAACCGTGCCGATCGCGATGCTAATGAAGGTGTTGTTATTGCTCGTGTTACTGCTGATAATACTCGTGGTGTTCTTGTTGTTCTTAATTGCGAAACAGATTTCGTAGCAAAGAATCAAGACTTCATCGATTTCACAACCAAGATTTCTGATATCGCGCTGAATACAAAACCAGCTGATGTAACTGAACTTCTTGCAGCTTCGTTCGATGGTCTTCCGATTAGTGAACGTATCAACGAACAAGTTGGTAAAATTGGTGAGAAAATGGAACTTCATTACTCTCAATTAGAAGCTCCTTTCGTTGTTGCTTACAATCACCCAGGTTTCCGTTTAGCTACAATCGTTGCTTTTAATAAAGCAGGAGTTTCCGGAATTGAAACAGTTGCAAAAGACGTTTCTATGCAAGCTGCAGCAATGGCTCCAGTAGCTGTTGATAAAGACGATGTCGACACGAACACATTAGAACGCGAATTAGATATCGCTCGTGAGCAAATCCGTGCAGAAGGTAAACCAGAAGAAATGGTTGAGAAAATCGCTGCTGGTAAACTCAATAAGTTTTACAAAGACAACACACTCCTTAATCAGGAATTTGTGAAGGATAACAAAATGTCTGTTCGTCAATATGTTCAGACAATTGATAAAGACCTAACCGTTACTGCTTTTAAACGTCACGCTTTAGGAAATTAATTTATTTGGAAAGAGAGAAGAAATTCTCTCTTTTTTTTTGCTCTAACATCCCGTTCTTGTAGCGGGATTTTTTTTGAACTACTGAACCATTAATTATGAAATACAAACGCATCCTCCTGAAACTTAGTGGCGAATCCTTAATGGGTAATAAGAATTTCGGTATCGACTCGGATAGACTTTCGCAATATGCTCAGGAAATAAAGGAAATTCAAGCAACAGGTGTTGAAGTTGCTGTTGTTATAGGCGGAGGAAATATCTTTCGTGGTATTCAAGCAGCCGAAGGTGGAATGGACCGTGTTCAAGGTGATTACATGGGAATGTTAGCAACCGTAATCAATAGTATGGCTTTGCAGTCGGCTCTTGAGGTGATTGGAGTTCAAACTCGATTGCAAAGTGCGATCAAAATGGAACAAATCTGCGAACCATTCATTCGTCGTAGAGCAGTTCGTCATTTGGAAAAAGGACGTGTCGTAATTTTTGGCGCAGGAACCGGGAATCCATATTTCACCACTGATACCGCCGCTACTTTACGAGCAATTGAAATTGAAGCGGATGTGATTCTCAAAGGAACTCGTGTGGATGGAATCTATACTGCTGATCCAGAAAAGGACCCCAACGCTGTGAAATACGATACCATCACCTTTACCGAAGTTTATGAAAAAGGACTAAACGTGATGGACATGACCGCATTTACTTTATGTAATGATAACAAATTACCAATCATTGTGTTTGATATGGACACGAGCGGTAATTTAAAACGCCTCATTGCGGGCGAACGTGTTGGAACCTTGGTTGAATTTTGATCTGTTTGAATTCAGTCGAAAATCTTGTTTATTTGCACACCTTTCTGAAAAGCTATGAACGAACTAGTTAAGCCTCAAATTGATTCAGCTACTTTGCTGATGGACAAAGCAATTGCTCACTTAGAAGCAGAATTGGCTAAAATTCGCGCGGGCAAAGCAAGTCCTGCGATGCTCGATGGTATTTATGTGGACTATTATGGTTCAAATACTCCTTTAAGTCAAGTTGCCAACATCAACACTCCTGATGCTCGAACTTTAGCTGTTCAACCTTGGGAGAAACAAATGCTAGGACCCATTGAAAAAGCTATTTTCGGCTCTAATATCGGCTTGACACCACAAAATGATGGAGTGATGATACGCTTGAACATTCCTCCGGTGACGGAAGAACGTCGTTTGAATTTGGTAAAACAATCGAAAGGAGAAGCCGAAAACGCAAAAGTGAGTATTCGAAATGTACGTCGCGATGCCAATGAAGCTATTCGCAAGCTGGTTAAAGATGGTTTAGCTGAAGATATTGCGAAAGATGCCGAAACTAAAATTCAGCAGCTTACCGATTCGTATATCGCGAAAACTGAAAAGCATCTCGAAGCCAAAGAAAAAGAAATCATGACTGTTTAGTTTTGTCATAAAACATAAAAAAAGCCCGAAGGAACATGTCTTTCGGGCTTTCTTGTTTTTGGTATTTAATATTATTCTACAGTAACCGATTTGGCCAAATTTCTTGGTTGATCTACGTTACATCCACGCATAATGGCAATGTGGTAAGCCAATAATTGCAATGGAATTACACTCATAAGTGGAGTTAATTCTTCTTCTACATCCGGAATTTCAATAGTATGATCAGCCAATGCAGAAACATCTTTATCTCCTTGCGTTACAATTGCGATGATTTTTCCGCCACGCGCTTTAACTTCTTGCACGTTGCTTAAGATTTTTTCATAAGCACCTCTACTTGGAGCAATAACTACAACAGGCATGTTCTCATCAATCAATGCAATCGGACCATGTTTCATTTCTGCAGCAGGATAACCTTCGGCATGGATGTAGGAAATCTCTTTCAGTTTCAAAGCCCCTTCAAGTGCAATTGGGAAATTATAACTTCTTCCCAAATACAAGAAATTGTTAGCGTCTTTATAGATGGAACTGATATACCGAATCTGATCATCGAGTTTCAACATCTCTTCAATTTTTGAAGGAAGTTGATCCAATCCATTCAACATTTGATGATATTTTGCTTGAGTAATTGTGCCTTTTTTATTGGCAATTACTAAAGCCATCAGGGTAAGAACAGTTACTTGTGCAGTAAATGCTTTGGTTGATGCAACTCCAATCTCAGGACCAGCATGCGTATATGAACCCGCATGAGTTGCACGTGCGATCGAAGATCCAACCACATTGCAAATTCCAAAAATGGTTGCTCCTTTTGATTTGGCTAGTTCAATTGCTGCAAGTGTATCGGCTGTTTCACCCGATTGACTGATCGCAATGACCACATCGTTTTCGGTGATGATTGGATTGCGGTAGCGAAATTCAGAAGCGTATTCTACTTCAACTGGAATACGTGCCCAATCTTCGAACAAATATTCTCCCACTAATCCAGCATGCCATGAAGTACCACAAGCAACAATGATAATGCGATGTGCATTCATGATTTTGCTTTGATAATCGATGATACCGCCCAATGTTACTTCGCCTAGTTCGATATTTAATCGACCACGCATGTTATCACGTATAGAGCGAGGTTGCTCGTATATTTCCTTCAACATGAAATGCTCAAATCCACCTTTTTCAATGGTTTCGAGTTGCATTTCAAGCGCTTGTACATAGGGTGTTTTATCTTGGTTGCGGATGGTTTTGATTTTCATCTCCTTCCCCGTTTCCAAAATCACAATCTCTTCATCATCCAAATACACCACATTGCGCGTGTATTCAATAATTGGAGTTGCATCTGAAGCAATAAAATACTCATGATTTGGTCCTACGCCCACTACCAGTGGACTTCCTTTTTTAGCCCCAATCATCAAATCGGGATTTTCTTTCGAAAGAATCACAATAGCATAAGCACCAACTACTTGAGTAAGGGCGATTTGAACAGCCGTTACAAGATCAGTCTTTTCGTTTTCAAGCACATTCTCAATCAGGTAAATCAACACTTCTGTATCGGTGTCACTTTTGAAAATATGACCTCGGTTCTCGAGTTCTTTCTTCAACGAAGCATAATTCTCGATAATACCATTGTGGATTATTACAAGTTTTCCAGATTCTGAAAAATGTGGATGAGCATTTTTATCATCAGGAACTCCATGAGTTGCCCAGCGAGTATGTCCCACACCAATATGTCCTGAAACATCTTTGTTTACAACAAAATGTTCTAAATCTGAAACTTTGCCTTTGCATTTAAACAAACGAATGTCATCGCCCGGTTTTATCAGAGCAACTCCAGCACTGTCATAGCCTCGGTATTCAAGACGGTGAAGACCTTTAAGCAAAATCGGGTAAGCTTCGCGCTCTCCCATGTAAGCTACAATTCCACACATATATTTTTATTGTTGAGGTAAAACTTGATAAAGAAGTTCAAAACGAACAGGACGATTTTCTGATTGTCCACCGTTTAAAGGTACACGATAAGAACTAACACCTGTTCCAGTAGATTGAATAAACAATCCACGGTCTACTAAAAGGTTGTTAAGTATGCCTTGAATATAGCGAGACACATTAAAAACATAGTGTTTATTAACAGCATCATAGGTACCACCAGCCCATGTATCACCAATAATTAAATCCGGTGTGGTTTGTAATTCACCATCTTCACCTTTCGTGATCAAATTCAATTGAGGATTGGGCAAGTATTTTCCTAAATCATCTATAGCTACAGGAACAAAAATTCGTGCTTCATTCACTAAAATATTTCTACCTGCTTGCCATGATTTTAGGTCTGGCAAGTCGATACGCGTTCTTAAACCAGCCATTGTTTGAGTATAACAACGAACATTGGCAAGAGCTGGAGTTGAAATCAAATTCGAAACATGTTCAGAATATTGATGATTAAAACGAGTAAATCGTGAGCAGCTTTCATTGACAATGAAAGAGGTTCTTAAACTATCGTTAGCTGAGTTTTTATAATACAAATCCATTCTTGCCCCTGAAGTTAGGGTGAAATCGAGTATTGCACCAATTCCTGCTTGTGAATTCTGGGTTTCCGAACGAATGTAAATGCCCTTAAAAAATTGCACGAAAGCATCTCCATCGACCAAAGCTGATGGATTGTCATGAATTTGTTGAGCTATATCAATATTAAGTCGAATCCGAAGTTGGGGAGCTTCTTTTTTCCCTGTAACGTTAGCAGAATCCGAAAGAAGAGGAACAATGAAACCAGTTTGACCAATTGGTGTTGGCTCGATCGTTAAAGAATCGTTACTATAGAATGTGCTGCTTTGAGCAAAATCTTGAGTTACTCGATAAACAAAGAATTTTTGAAGACCGTTTAGTTTGGTAATATCTCCATAAAATCCACGGTAAGGAAATACCAAAACCAATGAATCAGGGCTAAAGCCATCTCCCAAATTAATATTACTTACACTTGGTCTTAACTGCGTATAAAATCCAGCACGCATGTTACCAAGCAATGGGTCGTTGTATGCGCCGAGCAGGTTGAGTGAAAGTTCGTCAGTTTTAACAGAATCCTCGCGTTCTAATGTTGTTCGAATTGTAAAGTCATTCTTACGAAGCATATTAACAGCATCGGAAGGATTTTGAACTTCAAGACCTAAATCAGGTTGTTTGCACGAAGGCGACAACAGAAAAAGGAAGCTAAACAACAGGAAACCCGAAACTCTCCAATCGAAAAGTTCCGGGTATGAATGGCGATTTATTTTCAAGGGAAACTGTAAAATTCGGAATTTATTCAGCCATTTCGGCGACCGGCTCCCCCAGGAGAACCTCGTCATAAAATGCAGAATACGCATCTGCATAGGTTTCTTCCGTTTGAAGACCAAGAAGTGATTTCTTGTTTTCTTTCGCAAATTGAATAAGCTCTTCAGAAGCATTCTCATGAGCCACAATAACGCCATCAGCAAAACTTATTGCATGACGCATTAAATTTAAATAGCTTGGGTCTTTTAGTAATGAAACATCTTGCGTGTCAATACCATCCATGATTAGTTTCTCAGCGATGCGATGATCCATATTGGAAGTAAAAACATCATCATATAAAGAAACAACCAAACGACTTTCGGCAAATAAAGGATCGTCTTTAAAATTTCGTTTAATCAACACTGGAAGTAATGCAGCCATCCATCCATGACAATGAATTACATCAGGCGACCAGCCTAGTTTTTTCACTGTTTCAATTACTCCTTTGCAGAAAAATAACATACGCTCATCATTATCAGCATAGAACTGATCGTTCTTATCTGTAACAATAAATTTGCGTTGAAAATATTCTTCGTTATCGATGAAGTAAACCTGCATCCGAGCTGCCTGAATGGAAGCAACTTTAATGATTAGTGGTTGATCATTGTCGTCCACAATTAAATTCATCCCTGATAAACGAATAACTTCATGCAATTGGTTGCGGCGTTCATTAATACAACCGTAACGAGGCATAAACGTTCTAATTTCTCTTCCGCGTTCTTGAATGGCTTGAGGCAACTCACGAGCTACTTTCGATAAATTGGATTCCGGCAAATAAGGGGTGATCTCCTGTGAAACAAACAATACTCTTGTTTTCGTCATAGCAAGTCAATTAAGAAAAAGGAGGAAGATTTATGAAGTCATTCCATGAAGGAAAGCCGGCACTAAAAAAACAACGGCAGGAATGATCCATTTTCGGTGATTTGGTAAATCAGATTACAAAATTACGAAAAATTTTTGGTTAAAATCAAGGGCAATCATTTAGCTTTGCAGCCCTTGCCAACCTAATTGACGGATTAAGCGGATGTTAGCCATTTGATCATGCCTAGTATTTTCTTCAAAATTCCATGATTCTTATACGCACCGTTTCTGAACTCAACCATTTTATAGGCCGAATTCGAGAAGAAAAGAAAAAACTTGGCTTTGTCCCTACTATGGGGGCTTTACACGAAGGTCATCTTTCGCTTATTCGAAGTTCTCAATCGGAAAACGACGCAACATTACTAAGCATTTTCGTCAATCCTACCCAGTTTAACGAAAGTTCCGATTTTAAAAATTATCCTCGTACAGAGGAAAAAGATTTGAGCTTAATCGAATCATTGAATGTTCAGGCTGTATTTCTTCCTTCAACCTCCGAAATGTATGGTTCTGGAGAGAGTCATCTTCTAGATTTCCCCTTAAATGGTTTAGACTCAGTGATGGAAGGAAAGTATCGAAAAGGGCATTTTAACGGAGTTGTAACCATAGTAGATACATTCTTTTCCTTAATTCAACCCGATGCCGCTTATTTTGGGTTGAAGGACTTTCAACAATTAGCAATCGTTCGACTTCTTGCTGAAAAAAGGCATCCTCATATCCGAATTATTGCCTGTCCAATCATTAGAGAAGAAGACGGTTTGGCGAAAAGTTCTCGTAATGCACTTTTGTCGGAAGAAGAAAGAAGAAAATCAGTTTTAATTTCTCAAGTACTATTTCAGATCAAAAATCAATGGAAGAGTCGGCCAATTGAGGAAATTATTGAAGAAGGTAAGGCTGCATTTTCACATTCAGATCTTCAACTTGAATACTTAGAAATTGCTGATTCAAAGAGTTTAGTTTCACTAAATAAATATTCTCAAAAGCCCGCTGTTGCTTGTATAGCAGCTCGTATTGGGAATGTTCGATTAATAGATAATTGCGAATTACCCGAATGAGCTTCTTTGTGGATTCGATAGATTTGCCGTAGGTTTGCGCCCGTTTATGCACATTCAGGTTCTAAAGTCTAAAATTCACCGAGTAACGGTAACAGAAGCCGATCTCAACTATATTGGAAGTGTAACCATTGATGAAAATTTGATGGATGCTGCCAATCTGATTGAAAATGAAAAAGTTCAGGTTCTGAATATGCACAATGGTGAGCGCTTGGAAACATACGTGATCAAAGGTGCACGTGGCTCTGGTGTTATTTGTATGAATGGTCCAGCTGCCCGCAAAGTAACGGTTGGCGATATCATTATCATTATTTCATACGCAATGATGGATTTTGAAGAAGCTAAATCCTTTTCACCTTGGGTGATTTTTCCAGATACATCAACTAACAAATTAAAATAGGTCTTCTATGTTGAAGCGTTTCTGGTCTGCCACTAAATACTATTTCTTTCTGGCGATCGGACTATTGCTACTGTATGTTGTATTCAAGGATGTAGATTTTCCTTGGATGTGGAACGAAATAAAACATGCACATTTCGGTTGGGTATTCATTTCGTTTGTTTGTGGATTTATTGCCATGGCTATTCGTGCTTGGAGATGGAGAATCATGTTAGAGCCGCTCGGATATAAACCAAGTTTTCGAAATTGTTTTAATGGTGTTGCTATTGGATATCTTTCCAATATTGCTTTGCCTCGAATGGGAGAGGTGGTTCGTTGTACTATTTTGAATCAAACCAACGGAATTCCTGTAACTAAACTATTCGGAACGGTTATTCTCGAACGAGTTATTGATGTATTGATCCTACTGAGTCTGATTGCAGTTGTGTTTTTTACTCAAATAGACCGTTTTGGGAAATTCTTCATGAACGAAGTTTTTGGGGACAAACTTTCTAAAATTCAGAGTTTCCTATCAGAATCTGGATGGATTGTAATTCCATTGCTTATCATCATCCTCATTGCAGGAATAGTTCTGTTACGTTGGATTTTTACAAAGTACAAGGAGAATAAAATCATTCAAAAAGTGATTGAATTTGGGAAAGGAATTTCAGATGGGTTGATCACTTTATTTAGCATGAAACGGAAAGCCGAATTCCTGCTTCATACGTTTCTAATTTGGTTTTTGTATTTCGTAATGACTTGGATTTGCATATATGCTTACGATCCAACATCGAACTTATCACCTTTTGATGGATTGTTTTTGATGGTTGTTGGAGGTTTAGGAATGTCGGCACCTGTTCAAGGTGGATTTGGAGCCTTTCATTATTTGGTTGAAAAAGCATTGTTTTTATACGATATCAAACCATCCATCAATGCCATAACTGGTGCTGAATTGAAACCAGGGCTTGTGTTTGCAACGATTGTTCATACAACACAGTTCGTAATGACTGTGGTAGCAGGCTTTATAGCATTAATAAGTGTTGCAATCCAACGCAAAAAGACCAATCCGGATGAGCCAGCTCCAAATCATTAGTGAGAAAATATTTCCATTAGAAGCACTTTCGAAACGAACTTGGCTTTGGAAGTTTTTAGGGAATAAAATTGTTTTTACAAATGGTTGTTTCGATATACTACATCGTGGACATTTAGAATACCTCGCTTCTGCTTCAGATTTGGGAAATAAACTCATTATCGGTTTAAATAGCGATGATTCTGTGAAACGACTAAAAGGGCCAGGACGACCAATCAATACATTTTCAGATCGTGCATTTGCACTTGCCTCTCTCCATTTTGTAGATGCAGTTGTTGAATTTAATGAAGACACTCCAATTCAATTAATTACTACCCTTTTGCCCGATGTTCTAGTAAAAGGTGGGGATTATAATCGAGATACTATTGTTGGTGCCAACGAAGTTGAAAAAGCAGGTGGCAGCGTTGCCATTATTTCATTTAAAGAAGGATATTCAACTACTTCATTTTTGGAGAAAATTCGATCGTGAAAGGTTCTTTGTGAATGATTTAATTTTCTTTAAGTTTGTGCATCGAAGAAGAATACAATGAGAATACTACGACTTACTCAATTAATTGTACTTCCATTCCTTCTCTTTCTTGCTTCTTGTTCAGGAAATCAAGAAAACGAATTGGTTGGAGTTTGGAAGGTGACTCGTTATGACGCTCTTCCCGATGAGTATCCATATGTTGAATGGGAATTTACAAGTGATAACGATATCATTAAAAGACCTGTTAAAGAAACAGGATATGATGATTTCTACATTACAACTGGACGTTGGGGAATTACCAAACACAATCGTTTAAGTATATCAAAGTTTGATGTTGGGTTTAATGGTGAGTGGGATATTGTAACACTGAAAAATGGTGTACTTCGGATTGTATTGAAAGTATTCGCTACAGATCCTGAATCTGGTAAAGAAGCACCTGCAGGTCAAGTTCTTGTTGAAATGACCAAAGAACGATAAGAACAAATTATACAAATACGAATCAGCCCTCTTTTTGAGGGCTTTTTTATTATGGCTAAGATTAAAACAAGTTTTTACTGTCAGAGTTGTGGTCATGAATCGCCCAAATGGCTGGGGAAATGTCCTAATTGCGGAGCATGGAACAGCTTTGCTGAAGAGTTGGTGCAGAAAGAAAAAGCAGCGAAAAGTTGGGTAAAAGGAGATCTTCCTGCTAAAGCGCCACAGCCTGTTCGTATTTCGGAAGTAGAACAACATGCCGAAGTTCGAATTGATATGGGCGACCAGGAATTGAACCGAATATTAGGTGGTGGATTGGTGCCTGGATCGTTGATATTGTTAGGGGGCGAACCCGGAATTGGAAAATCAACCTTGATGCTGCAAGTGGCGGTTAAATCAACACGGTTGAAGGTATTGTATGTTTCTGGTGAAGAAAGCGAGCAGCAAATTCGCATGCGCGCCGAACGTATTGGAATTCAAAATACCGATTGTTTTGTGTTGGCCGAAACCGGGATGCAACGGATTTTCCAGCACATTCAAAAAGTTGAACCACAACTGCTGGTCATTGATTCAATCCAAACACTACAAACCGATACGATTGAATCTTCACCCGGAAGCGTTTCTCAAATACGAGAATGTACCGCCGAATTACTGCGTTATGCCAAGGAAAGCTCAACACCGGTCATGTTAATTGGCCACATCACTAAAGATGGACAAATTGCCGGACCAAAAATCCTGGAACACATGGTAGATGTGGTTTTGCAGTTTGAAGGTGATCGCAATCATTTGTATCGCATTGTGCGTTCGGTGAAGAATCGTTTTGGCTCAACTGCCGAAATGGGTATTTACGAAATGGCAGGTGAAGGTTTACGTGAAGTGGAAAATCCTTCTCAAGTATTGCTTTCGCAACTCGATGAACCATTCTCCGGAATTGCAATATCTGCCACCATGGAAGGTGCTCGTCCGATGTTGGTAGAAACACAAGCATTAGTAAGCACGGCTGTTTATGGAACTCCCCAACGTTCTGGAACAGGTTTCGATTTACGTCGCTTGAATATGCTTTTGGCAGTGATAGAAAAGCGCTGCGGTTTTAAACTCGGTCAAAAGGATGTATTTCTCAATATCACTGGAGGAATTCGAGTAGAAGATCCTGCCATTGATTTAGGGGTAATCTGCGCAATACTTTCTTCGGATTTGAACATGCCAATACCAACAAAGACCTGTTTTTGTGGTGAAGTAGGATTGAGTGGTGAAATTCGTCCGGTTAGCCGCTTAGAACAACGCATTGCAGAAGCAGCACGCATGGGCTTTGCGCAAATTCTGGTGTCGGATTACAATTTAAAAGGAATCAACACCGGGAAATTTGGCATTCGTGTTATCCCAGTGAAGAAGATTGAAGAAGCTTTTCAAGTGCTTTACGGATAATGATGATTAACTAATTTTGAAATATGGATTTTCGATTAGATAAAACAAGTTTTAGCCTACAGACACTAGAAAACCAAGGCAAAAACAAGACATATTGGTTAGAGAAATCAGCAGATGAACGTTTTGCTGCTTCTGCATTTTTAATTGCGAATGCTTTCGGAATAGATTTGAAAAAATTACCTAGAATGGATAAAACTGTTTTTTCAATTCGTAAACTAAAAGACCTTTAGATTCTATATCAATCCTTCCAGAACTTGCGGCCATGTTCATCTACATAGCCCATTGGTATTCCTTTTTCATCCACTAAAAGCATTAGGAAATAATTGGCTGTGGATTTTTCTCTTTTCAGGTGAAATATCGTGCGCGGTTGATAATCAAATTGAGGTTCAAAAAGCTGACGAGGATAACGGGTGTCGGAGTTATGATCGCGATCGAAAAACAAACCATATTTCCCATTTTTCATTAAGACCATACAATCTGTAGTTCCGGATTTCCTTGCTAAGTAAATGCTGTCATACGCAAAAGGCAATTGTTGCTCGTTATTAGCATTTATTAGTCCCCATTGATTATCTTTTTTCGCAATGAGATACATGTATGGTGCTGTTAATGACGCATTAGCAGGTGTGTTTTCAAAATTGATGATCTGTTCAAAATCTTGTGGTAAATGGGTATTCCCGTTTTCATCTAGAGTTCCCAAACGCCATGAACCATCGCTGGCTTTATCACCAACAAGAAAATGATGCAATCCTTTCTGTGCAGCCGAAAACAAGAGAATAGAATCATGATAAACAGGTTCAATTTTCTCATCAGTCAGCAAACCCTTCTTGTCTTTGTAATTAAATAAAACCGCATTGGCGCGAGACATTCGTATGTTCTCTTCGGTGAGTGTTACATAGCTGAAATACTTGACAATTTCAGGCTTCGTACTTCCCTCGGGAAGATGAATGGGATTCCGAACAAATTGAGGAGGACGACTGCCTCGAAAATCCCCATACATATAGCGACAAAACAGCGTATCGTTCTTGATTTCGAATGATTTATTGATCGTTTGAATGGTAGAAATAGTTTCTTCGGATTCTTGTTGTTCAGTCCCAACAGTACTTATATATTCACGCTCACCTACGTATCCAGATCCATTTCCAACATATCCCATTTCATCATTGCCATTGCTTTTTTCTACTTTGGGATTCGTGCTTAGATACGTTTCCATAAACACTTTCGTAGCTAGGTCATATGTTAAAGTTTGGATGTACTCGGTTTGAGGTTCTTCTTTTCCTTTTCGTTCAAACAAGATGGTTTGGTCGCTTTTAGAAACACTATAGCGAATGCTAATGCAGTCTTTATACAACCAACCCGACTTGGCTGGTTCGTTTAAGTAATAACAGAAAATAGCTTTGAGTTTATCCGGTTGAGTGCATTTTATGAAGACGACTTCTGGCTTACCTGTTTTTGGATTTTCATACGACCAAATAGCTTGTTCAATGGTGCATGAATCTTTTATAACCAGCTTTCCTTCTAGGTTATAAAAAACCGGATTGCTATTTTTATTCGGCGCTGCACCAAATAGAATTCCGTCGAAACATTCGATTACTCCATGTATAGGAGGAATAATTTCTTTATTACTAATAATACCTAGTAAAGAATCTTTCACCACATAAAAATATCCTGTAGGCAAAGTGAATTTGCTCTTTTTCTTCTGCGAATTAAATTCAATGTAATCGTATTTGGGTGCGACAATGATTTTACCTGTCGTGTCGGCCATTCCCCATAGCTTTCCTTGTCGATAAGGAATAAGTTGTTGATGCTTTTGCGCCTTTAAAGGGAGGAAGGAAAGCAGAAGAATTATAACTAGAATTAGATTTCGAAAGAGCATAAATGACAATGAGCGGCGAAGTTAAGTCGAAACGAACTCAAATGAACTTTTCAAAAAAATTAGCAAATAGCGCCTGCTCATCTTATCTTTCGGTTCCATCATTCTATGATTAAACAACTCTGCATTTTCGCGCTGCTCCTTTTCGCTTTCATTTCCAACTGCACGTTTGCTCAATCGGCAAAACCCGAATGGTTGTATATTATTGATGGTTACAACGACACGTTTGTAAGTGATTTGGAGGTAGATAAAGAAGGAAATACCTATGTGGCTGTTAACTATTGCGGGGCGCTAACTGTAAGTGGCTTGAATAAGAAAAAGCCACCATCTGGGCATGTTCATGGCTTATTGATTAAGTTGAATAAAAATGGAAAACCACTTTGGGCGCATGGTTTTAAAAGTGCTTACGATAACCGAATTAATGATTTGTCGATTGCTCCTGATGGCGATGTGCTCTTTACAGGATTTGGTGATGGAGTGATGAGTTTTCCGGGATTGAGTGATACACTAAAATGCGGTAGAGAACGCGAGAAAAATGGCTACCATTATCCGCAAGCGGTTTACGCTGCTCGTTACTCACCCAAAGGAGAACGCATTTGGGCGCATTTCTGGAATACAGGTTGGGCCGAAGGAATGAGCATTGCCGCAAATAGTAAAGAGGAAGTGTATTTCAGCTTTTATCATCGGGGAAGCTTGAGAAATAATGAAATGCTGATAGATTCTTTTCCCATAGTTCCAAAGCTTTCGGCAATGGTTTCGTATGCACACATCGATAAAGATGGAAAGTTGGTCAAGATTCATCATTTCGATTTTCAGGAAACGAGTAGTAGTGCACTAACGCCGCATTTGAAGTTCGATCAAAACGATAATTTATTCTTGTATGGTGCTTTCAAAGGCAAGGTGAAGTTCAGCGAAAAGGATTCGCTCACAAATGATTCGTATTATGAAAGCAACGATTCCTATATCGTGAAATACAATCCAGCTGGTGAATTACTGTGGAAGAAGAAGATTGGAGGACAAAATGGACAATGGATTAAGGAAATTCAATTTGGGGAAGATGGATCCGTTTACGCAACAGGAGAATTTAGCTATGAATGCACAATAGGCGATGGGATTAGTTTGACTCAGAAGAGCAAATACGAATATAAATCGGGCGATAGCTTTATGTATTTCAAGTTGGCTGCCGATGGTGAGCTGGTCTTTACCCGTTTCGAAGAACAAGGGAATTACGGCACTTATTTTACGGGAAGATCAATTGCACTTGATCCAAATGGAGAATCGCATGTTGTTGGTTATTACACAGATACTATTCAACTGGATGGGTTTTTTCTTCCGGGAATTTCGCGAACGAATCAGATGTTTTACAGTAGATGGCAGGAAGATAAATTAGTGGAACTTGAAAATGTGGGGAATAACAATCGATACGGGCTTAGTCCCATGCGCATTGGGTTTGGACCAACAGGACAGTTTGCTGTTACAGGAGTTTATAATGATAAAAGCTGTTCTATCACTATTCAAGGACAAGAAAGGAAGTTTGGGAAATACGAATATGGCAATGCCACGTTTGTGTATGGAGGAAGTATTCCTGTTTTAAGAAAAACGGAGCCTTCATTATTGGCAACAAAGACGAAACGAATCAATCACTTAGAAACGTTGAAGCCTTTGTTAGCATGCCTAAATCCTCAGGAAAATGGCATTCCCAATGTTTGGTTTCCAACTACCGATTCTATCCCATCACGCCAAACATGGTTAAGTGAATCTCCTTGCGGAAGAGAAATAATTCAGTTAGAAGCGAGTTTGTATCCCAATCCAAGCGCGGGACAAAGCACCTTGAAACTAAATGGAATGCTTGGTGGTCAAGTCCAACTGGATGTGTTTTCGGAAAACGGAGCATTACTTTTTTCTCAACGATTGACGGTGCCGAGTAACGAATATTTACAAGAACTTGATTTGAGTTCTGCAGCACCCGGAATTTACTTCGTACGCATTGTCCATGGCGGTTTTGAAAAAGCGATACGGATGGTGAAGATTTGAGTAAACACGCAAAAGCGACAGCAGCAAATAGCGCCTGAAAGGACTATTGCGAATAGCGCGGGCCGCCCGAAATGCTGGAACAATAACAAAGTGTAGAGGCGGCTTTGCCCTACAAAATCAATCGATTGTCGCGATAACTTTGAGTTCGATGGCGATTGGAGTAGGTAAGCAATTGATTTCGATGGTAGTACGGCAAGGCAAGTTATCCTTGAAAAACTCAGCGTAGATGCGATTGTAGGTGGGAAAATCGGCTTTCATGTTGGTGAGAAAAACCGTTACATCCACGATTTTATCCCATGAAGAGCCACAATCTTCAAGTATGTAACGAATGTTATTGAACACCGAACGGCACTGTGTTTCAATATCGTAGCTACTGATTTCGCCTTGCTCGTTCAATTCTACACCCGGAATCTTTTTAGTTCCTCGTTCACGTGGACCAACACCAGAAAGAAAAAGTAAGTTTCCAACTTTACGTGCATGTGGATATAAACCTACCGGTTCGGGCGCTCTAGAAGAATTAAGTTTGTCGGATGTAGACATGGCTGAAAGCTTAAGGCTGCGAATTTAATTGGAAATTTGAGAAAGCATTAGCCTTTTTTCTGAGCCTTAGCTGCAATGGCAGTGATGGCTTTTACGAGCACATCTAAATCGGCAAATGGTGTGTAAACATGCGGTGTAACACGCACTCCTGAGATATTATTCCAATCAATACCTACCGTATGAATTCCATAGGGTTTGAATAATTCGGGTTCAATCTCGGAAGGCTTCATTCCTTCGATGGAGAATAATCCAATAGCACCGCTGAATTGAGCCGATGCTGGTGTATGAACGGTTACCCCAGGAAGTGTTTTGACTTTTTCGGTCCAGTAGGTTTTGAGTTGGTGCAAACGTTCGAATTTTCGTGTGCTTCCGATTCCATTATGAAAATCAATGGCTCGTCCAATAGCTAATTCGGTAGGGAATGAACGTGTACCCAAGGTTTCGAATTTACGGATGTCGTCACTTTCGGGTTTTTCACCGGGGAATAATGGGGCTAGATTGGCAATTCGATCTTTACGCACATAGAGCAATCCAGATCCAAACGGCGCGCAGAGCCATTTATGTAGACTGGTTCCGCAAAAATCGACCTGCAAATCGGGAATCTTGAAATCGAGATGAGCAAAGGAATGAGCACTGTCGGAAATGGATAAGATTCCCTTTTCGCGTGCTTTTTGAGCAATTTTCGCCACCGGAATTACTTGTCCGTTCCAATTGATTAAGTGCGTAATATGTACAACTTTGGTTTTAGAAGTAAATGCATCGGTGTAGCGTTTTGTGAGCTCATCGGCGTTTTCAGATGTGTTAGGATGTTCAACCCAAACGAGTTTGATTCCATCACGTTTCTCCCGCCATTTCCAGGCATTAATCATATTGGGATAATCCCATCTGCTCAACACAATTTCATCGCCTTTTTCCAATGGAAGTCCCATGATAATGGTTCCCAACGCCTCGGTTGCATTTCGGTTAATTGCTAGTTCATCGGCCGAACAGCCGGCTAACTCTGCCAAAGAATTTCGAAGTGGCTCACGACCTTGGTCTAATATGCGCCACATGTAATACGATGGTCCTTCGTTACTTAAGCGATTGAAGTTTTCGAATGTTTCCTGTACCACTTTAGGCTGCGGACTAACACCTCCATTGTTGAGGTTGATGATATTAGGTGATACTGAATAGGATTGTTGAATTCGGTACCAGAAATCCTCGTCATTTTCAACTTGATTTAAAGAAAATGAATCGAAATGTGTATCTAATTCAGCCGCTTCAAGTGTATTCCATTGCTGAAGGAATGGTAGCGAAAGTGCAGAAATACCTACGTTTTTAAGAAAGGAGCGGCGAGGAGTCATGGAATCGAGGCTTAGTATTTTATAAAAATAGAATTATATCCAGAAGAAAATAGTCTTAGTTAGGAGGGATGAATAAGTTATATTATTGATTCGATAAAAAATCTGGAAATTAATACGGGAAGCTATTGCCGTAAATGAAAAAAGCAACACGATTGTGCTGCTTTAGTGGAGAATACCGGATTCGAACCGGTCGCCTCTTGCCTGCCAGGCAAGCGCTCTAGCCAAATGAGCTAATTCCCCTTTATTTCAATCTCATTCTGGTCGCATTCCCGATTTTACATCGGGACGCTCTAGCCATCCCGATAACTATCGGGAGAGCTAATTCCCTTATTGAAGGATGGCAAAAGTAGAAAAAAATAGATACTGCTGATTATCCAACTTTGGAATGTTGAGGTACTTACTTGTTCTTAAATGTATATTGCATTTTCCTATATGATTCCCCACTCCATTCTATCTCAATTAAGCGATGCTCCAGTCGTTTCTCAATCTCCCGTCAATGGTGGTTCGATAAACGAGTGCTTTCAAGTTGATTTGGCAGATGGGCAATCGTTTTTTCTCAAACGAAATAAGCTAAAGGAATTTCCGGGGATGTTTCTAGCCGAGAAAAAAGGGCTGGAATTGTTGGCTCAATCGGGAGCTCCAACACCTCAAGTCTTGGCCTGTTGGGAGGAAGAACCTCATCAATTTCTTTTGCAAGAATTTCTTGAACCACAAATTTCAACCAATACAGGCTGGGAAAATGCCGGCGCACTTTTGGCTCATCTTCATCAAACAACTTCAGAAACATTTGGGCTCGATCACAGCAATTATATGGGAAGTTTGATGCAGCGCAATAATTTCTGCAACAGTTTTCATGAGTTCTTCATTGTGTATCGTTTAGGAGATCAAATTCGAATTGCACGAGATGCTAAGTGGCTTGATTCTTCTCATGTAAAAGCATTTGATCGTTTGTTTCTTCGTTTTGAAGATCTCATACCTTCAGAGAAACCGGCACTCATTCATGGAGATTTATGGACAGGAAACATTCATGAAACCAAGCAAGGAATTTACTTTATTGATCCAGCCATTGCTTTTAGTCACCGTGAAACGGATATCGCTATGACTCAACTTTTTGGGAACTTACCTGAGGCGTTTTACCGAAGCTATCACGAAACTCTTCCGCTTGAAAATGGTTGGCAGGATCGTGTTCCCATTTTTAACCTCTATCCATTACTTATCCATTTGAATTTATTTGGATACACGTATTTACGAAGCATAGAAGAAGTCTTGAGGCGTTTTTAAGTCCAAGTTTTTCACAAACAAAATTTTGCTTAGGTTAGGCTCATGAACTGGAGCAATATTTTCCGTAAAAAGAGCATCGATAAGATTATTGGCGATTCCACGCATAGCGAACATGGTCCCGCCTTGGTTCGAAATCTCGGAATGCGCGATTTAACCTTCATGGGAATTGCTGCTATTATTGGCGCAGGTAGTTTTAGCAGTCTCGGACAAGCCTGTTTTTCGGGTGGTCCAGCTGTGGTAATTCTCTTCATCATTTGTGCAATTGCCTGCGGGTTTACCGCATTATGCTATGCTGAATTTGCCTCGCGTGTGCCCGTTTCGGGAAGTGCATATACATACGCCTATGTTTCTTTCGGGGAGGTTTTTGCCTGGATAATTGGCTGGGCTTTGCTGATGGAATATTCCATTGGAAACATCTATGTAGCCTTTTCCTGGAGTGGATATTTCACCAATTTACTGGATGGTATTGGTCTTCACTTACCCGATTGGCTAACCATAAACTACCAAGCTGCTTCATCTGCATTTGCCGAAGGAAAACCGGGAGAAGGTTTAAACGCCTGGAATACAGCTCCTCAATTAGGAAGTTTACGTATCATCTTCGACTTACCGGCAGTCCTCATCAACGTACTTATTACAACCTTGGTTTACATCGGAGTGAATGAAACCCGTCGTGTGAGCAATGCCATGGTAATCCTAAAGTTGCTCATTGTTGTGATGGTGATTGTTGTTGGAGCTTTTTATGTCGATATTGATAATTGGTCACCATTTATGCCCAATGGCTTTCACGGAGTGATGGGCGGGGCCGCTGCTGTTTTCTTTGCCTACATTGGGTTTGATGCCGTTTCTACGTTGGCTGAGGAAGCAAAAAATCCCCAACGCGATCTTCCTAAAGGGATGATTTATTCCTTGCTAATCTGTACGGTCGTTTACATTCTTTTGGCTCTTGTACTTACAGGAATGGTAGGATATCAATCCTTAGGTGTGAGCGATCCATTGGCAGAAGTTTTCAAACTTAAAGCAGTAAAATGGATGCTGTACATTGTTTCTGTTGCCGCAGTAGTAGCCATGACCAGCGTACTTCTCGTATTCCAACTTGGACAACCGCGTATTTGGATGAGTATGAGCCGCGATGGTCTATTACCTAAACGTTTTGCTAAGATTCATCCGAAGTACAAAACTCCTGGTTTTTCATCTATCGTTACCGGATTGGTGGTTGGTATCCCCATCTTCTTTACGGATGAACAGTTTGTTCTCGATTTTACTTCCATCGGAACTTTATTTGCCTTTTTGCTGGTCTGCGCCGGAGTATTGATGCTTCCTCCCAAAGACAAGAGTATTCCACACGTTCATAAAACCTTTCGTTTACCCTATATCAATGGGAAGTGGATTGTGCCTCTGATGGTCATTGGTTCTGCTATTAGTTTGTTCAAATGGGCACCAGATTTTCTCACTCAACAATTAGCCATCACAGGCGATAATGCAGCGAACACCATTCCGATGCTTGTGTTTTTTGCCCTGTGTTTAGTGATGTCGGTGATGAGCTATATGAAAAATCTATCGCTCATTCCTGTTTTGGGAGTTCTTTCCTGTACCTATTTGCTTACCGGAATGGCTGCTTCTAACTGGATTTGGTTTGGTGCATGGCTTCTGATAGGATTAGTCGTATACCTGCTATACGGAGCTAAAAACAGCAAACTCGCTAAACTTAAATTGTAGAACTGAACAGTTGAGTAGAAGGTAAATTCCTCCAAAGTCGGGCATCAAATGCCATACAGATGTTGCGCACAAAACCTTTTCCTTTCTCAGTTACTTTTAACTGAAATGGCTCACGGATAATTAATCCATCCTGCTCCATTTCACTTAATCGCTCCAACCCTTCATACCAAGCATCGGTTTGCAAACGTGTACACGACCAATCGGTTTCGAAGCGGCACATCAAATTGGTGATATGTTCCCGAATGACCTTGTCTTCTCGGTTGAGTAAATGTCCTCTGAAATAAGCCCATTCGCCTGCTTTTACACGAGCGAGGTAGTCTTCTACTTTCTTCTCATTTTGCACGTAAGCTGTTCCGCAATCGCTAATGGAAGATGCTCCTAGACCAATTAGGAGTTCACTTTGGGTTGTTGTATAACCCATGAAATTCCGATTAAGTCGGCCATCCGCTTCGGCAAGCATGAGGGAATCGTTTTTCAAAGCAAAATGATCCATGCCGATTTCAGTAAACCCAGCATTTTCGAGCATTTCACGTCCTTTTTCATACAGCTCCCTTTTTTGATCGGGTAGAGGAAGATCCATTTCGGTGAATTTCCGTTGACCGGGTTTTATCCAAGGAACATGCGCATAACTATAAAAGGCAATCCGATCAGGCTTTAAACGAACCACTTCATCAATGGTTGTTGTAATGCCACTTAATGTTTGAAATGGCAATCCGTAAATTAAGTCGTAATTGATTGATGTATAGCCAATTTCACGTGCTGTACGAGTAACAGTTTCGACTTCTTCTACCGTTTGAAAACGATGAATAGCATCTTGTACTTTTTCATCAAAGTCCTGAATCCCAAAACTAACCCGACGAAATCCTAACTCAAATAAAGTTTCAAGGTGTTCACGTGTTGTGTTACCGGGATGACCTTCAAAGCTAAATTCCGCATCTGGAGTAACAACAACAGTACTTAAGATTCCATCTAACAGAAACTTCAAATTTTCGGGACTAAAGAATGTGGGAGTTCCTCCTCCTAAGTGCAATTCTGCCAAACGTGGTGTGGTAGCAAAAAGATCGAGGTATTTACTCCATTCGTTCAGAACGGCTATTTTATATGGCTTTTCAACTAAGTGATTGCGGGTGATACGAGTGGTACATCCACAATAAGTACAAAGACTTTCGCAATAAGGAAGGTGGATGTATAAACTAATTCCGTTTTCACCATTGTTCCTTAAATATGTTTGGAGCGCTCGGTTTTCCCATGATTCCTCCTCCGGCCGTCCCGAGTCCCAATAGGGAACCGTTGGATAGCTCGTGTATCGAGGTCCAGGGACAGCATATTTGCGAAGAAGGTCAGTTTGCATGGGAAATTAATGTGCTTGTTGCATTCCCGGCTTGTGACAGCAGGAATGTTCTGTATTGTCTGTATGTGAAAGTTGAGGACTGATATACGGAATACCCAATCCGAGTCCTCTTAAAATGAGCAGGCATGCCATAACACCAGCAACGATAGGTGCTAGTTTACGCATGGAGCTACGGAAAGATGCCGAAAGAGAAGAAAAGAGGGTGACACTGAACATAGCGGGCAAAGTACCCAACCCGAACACCGCCATGAACAGTGCACCCAAAAAAATATCGCCTGAAGCAGTAGCTCCGGCCAAAGCCATATAAACTAACCCACAAGGCAGTAAACCATTGAACACACCAGTTAGAAAAAGAGCTGTATAGGAACGTTTGCTAAACAAATAGCTGAAACGCGCTTTAAGCCAGAATGCTAACTGAGGAAACACCACAGAGAAGAATCCATCTTTTTTAACAGAAGGCAGCACAACCGTTATAAGTAGAAGAATACCTAACACAATCGAAAGTGTTTGTTGGTATCCTGCTAGAATTACTCCCATTCCAAGTGCACCGAAAATGGCACCTAAAACAGCATAGGTAAAAGCTCGACCAATGTTATACAGGATTATTCCAGCAACTCTACCCTGAGGACTAAGATGATGAACAGGTAGTGCCAGTGCAATAGGTCCGCACATTCCCACACAGTGGAAACTTCCAAGTATTCCTAAGCTAAATGCAGCAATCAGGAGTTCCATGGTGGCTTAGTTTAATACAACAACACCTTCGTTGTAATACGTTTGAGCATCGGCAGACCAATCAATTCGGATCTTGTACATGCCTTTTCCAAGTGTTTCGGTTGAAATTTCCTGTTTCATTTCAACATTTGCTTGAACAGGGAAGTTCACATCCGAATTATTGTTAGAAGGCTTGAAAAGCGTAATGGTTCCGCCAATTTTCTTTCCAGTAAAAGATGCTGGATAGTTAATCAGTAATTTCCCGGTTTCCACTTTCCAGCTAAGCGGTTCTGCTAAAGCTTTCGAACGGTTCGATTTATCGATTTGCTCTTGAAATACAAGCTCTTTAGCATAGTAATCTTTCGAAGTAAGGTCGAGCTTCTTGCCGAAACTATTTACGACCATTCCGATAATTCCAAGGGCAAACAAAGAATAAACGATTGCTATTCCAGTGCCCCATGTCCAGATTTTTGATTTTTTCATGATGGTTGGGTTTTACATGAAATTACTTAACAGGTCCGAGGAAGTTCGTTTTGGTATTTTCCAGCGTTTCTCCGTCGACATTGAGTTTGAATTTTATCTCATTCTTTCTGCCTTCCAGATCTTTACGAGCAATTGTTACGAAGAATGTTCCTTCTGCTAATCCTGCTGATGGAATATTGAACTTTTCTTTTGATCCAACATGTTTAATTACACCAGCCGGAGATTCAAGAATTAAATCCAGTTTCATTTCATCCTTCGTCTTATTGACAATTTTGAAATTGTACAGATTGCTGATACTGTCTTTTCCAACTTCTTGGAACATCATTCCGGGTGCACGAAGTATAGTAGCTTCTACTTTGCTTCTTCCTGCAATTCCAAAACTTAAGCCGACCATTAGTCCTACCAAAATGATTGAATATCCAATCATTCTTAAAGTAAATGTTAGCTTTTTGCCTGAAGCAATACCGTTTTCAGAATCGTATCGAATTAATCCTTTTGGCTTATGGATTCCTTCCATAATACCATCGCAAGCATCCATACAAGCAGTACAATTCACGCATTCGAGCTGAGTACCATTACGAATGTCGATTCCAGTTGGACAAACCCGAACACATAAACCACAATCAATACAGTCGCCTAGTTTGGATGTGTCATCTCCTTTATGATGTTTTCCTCTAGGTTCGCCACGAACATAGTCGTATGCTACCATGATGGAGTTCCGATCCAGGAGTACACCTTGTAATCGTCCGTAAGGACAAACAACCAAGCATACTTGCTCACGGAAATACATGTACACGAAAAAGAAAGCTCCGGTGAAGAAAATCATCGCAGAAAATCCTCCGTAATGTTTACTGAGCGGCTCTTGAACGATGCTAATCAATTCATCCATCCCGATGATGTAGGAAAGGAAGAAGTTTCCAAACAAGAAAGAAAGAACAAAGAAGATGAATGTTTTGGTTCCTTTTTTTCGGATTTTTTCCAAGTTCCAAGGACCTTTATCGAGTTGACGTTGCTTGTTTGCATCGCCCTCTATCCAATATTCAATCTTCCTGAAAACCATTTCCATGAAAATGGTCTGAGGACAAGCCCATCCACAGAATAACCTTCCAAAGATGACGGTAAATAGTACGATGAACACCATAAAAGTGAGCATCGCCAATGCAAACAGGAACAAGTCTTGAGGAAAAAAGACAAGTCCGAAAATGATGAACTTTCGTTCAACGATATTCATTAAAACCAGTGGATCACCATCAAGTTTTATGAATGGAATGGTAAAGAACAGAATCAGGTAGACAATACTTACAATTGTCCGTCTGTTGTAGAACTTCCCTTTGGGTCTTTGCGGGTAAATCCAATTCCGTTTTCCATCAGCAGTGATGGTGTTAATGGAGTCGCGGAAGGATTCATCTTGGGTTGGGTTTTCCCTTTTAGGGTCGGAATCCATGGTGTGGGTTGGGTTTTATTTGACTTCAGTGGCAGCCATCGCTTTGGTGGTGTCGGTTTTTACTGTTGATGTATCGCCTGGAGTGGCAGTTGGCTCAACCCAAACTTCTCCTTGAGGAGCTTTTGGGTTAGCAGGATTAGTTCCTTGTAGGGAAAGAATATAGCTGGCAACTTTTTGCATGGCTTCAGGTTTCAACTGAGCTTGCCAAGCAATCATCCCTTTTGCAGGAACACCGTATTTGATGGTTTTGAATACATTTTGGATACCTCCTCCATGTATCCAGTTAGGATCTGTCAAGTTTGGACCAACTCCACCTTCACCATTTTGACCATGACAAGCAGCACAATTGCCAGAATAGATTTCTTTAGCAGAGGCCAAAGAACCAGCATCCGTTAATAGTGTAACATTGGTTTCATCGACGTTAGCCGCAGTTTCTTTCAAGTGTTCTTTTTTCAACAACTCAGCTTCAATCATTGAAGATTGATATTCCTGTGTTTGGAGTGGAGAGCTGTGTGAAACGTGATAGTTGAAGAGATACACTATACCGAATACAATCGTAAAATAAAATCCGTATTTCCACCAAGGAGGAAGATTGTTGTCCAACTCACGAATACCATCGTACTCATGGTCGGTCATAACAGTAGCTTCTTGTTCCAATGGAACAGCATCTGTTAATTGACGATCGAGCCATTTCCAGTTAATCCAAGGTTTAACATTTTCCATATCTGGAGCTGGTTGGAAGCCAAATCCGATAAGAAGTTGTTTGATTGACTTAAGTAATCCTAGAATGATGATGAATTCTATTACAATCATGACCAACATCAAAACGAAAATCCAACTATCGAGACCTGCAATTTGAATTGGAGGCATCCATTTATTGGTTGTTGGTCCTGTTGCAACTTCTGCTGCAACTTCTTGAGCTGAACTGCTAAGTGGCAATAAAAACGCAAGTGCTAAAATCGGGCTTAGACTTGAAATTTTGTCTTTGCGAAGTTTAGCTCTTCCTGATTCAGAAAGGTTGCGAATGGCTCCTGACAAGCTCAAAATCACTCCTAATAAAACTAATGTTGTTACCAGAAGGATGATGAATGTTGGATTCATCATGAGTGATGGAGATTCTACTGGAGTTGCTGCAGCTGCTTCAGGAGCAGCCTGTTGGGCAACTGCTGACAATGTTGTAAATAACATTGCCGGCAGGAGCATCCAACTTGAATTCAAACGGGCGTTAGATTGAACTGTTTTCATAGCTGCTGTTTTTTACTGTTCGTCTTGCTCAAATGGGAGATTTTCCATGATTGCTACTTCTTGTTTGCTGGTGTTAAATACATGCCATAACAGCGCAATAAAGAACAAGAAGAAGATTGTTAGTGAGATCATCGGGAAGATGTCGACACCTGCAATCGTTGAGAGATAATTAATGAATTTCATGACGAATCAGGTTGGGTTGATTAAGGCTTGGTTGTAGCAATTTGACCAAAGACAATTTTGTTCTCTCCTTTGATGTCTGTTCCAAGTCGTTGCAAGTAGGAAATCATGGCGATGATTTCTTTGTTAGGCAAGGCTTCGATACCAGACTCTTTAAGGTTATTTACAATTTTGTTTTGTTGGCGAACCAAGTCTTGGTTAGCAATCTTATCATAGCCTTCAGGATAAGGTACACCCAAAGTCATCATAGCACGAATTTTAGGAGCAGTTGATGTAGTATCTAAATCATCGTCAAGTAACCAAGGATACATTGGCATGATTGAACCTGGTGACATGGTACGAGGATCATCCATGTGGTTGTAGTGCCAGCTATCAGGATATTTTCCTCCTTCTCTTTGCAAATCTGGACCTGTACGTTTTGATCCCCACTGGAATGGATGGTCATAAACATATTCTCCAGCTTTTGAATATTCACCATAACGTTCTGTTTCGAAACGGAATGGACGAATCATTTGGCTGTGACAAGTGTAACATCCTTCACGAACATAAATATCACGACCTTGAAGTTCAAGTGGAGTGTAAGGTTGAACAGAAGCAATTGTTGGAATATTACTCTTAATCAAGAATGTTGGAATCATTTCAACTAAACCACCAATCAGAATCATGATTAAGCTGAACAATAGCATTTGAAATGGCTTACGTTCAATTACACGGTGCCATCCTTCTGAAGCTTGGTGACCTGGAGTTGCGCCTTTTGGAAGTGGAGCAGCTTCGGCAGCTTCGTTTGCAATGAATTTACCAGCAAATGCTGTTTTCCATAAGTTGTAAATCATTACCAAGAAACCAACTAAGTATAACGTACCACCTAAAGAGCGAAGCGCATACATTGGAATCAATTGAGTTACTGTTTCCAAGAAGTTTGGATAACGTAGGAATCCATCAGCAGTAAACTCTCTCCACATTTCGAACTGAGTTAGACCAGCCCAATAAAGTGGAATCGCATAGAACATGATTCCAAGTGTGCCAATCCAGAAATGGAAGTTGGCTAGTTTTTTAGAGAAAAGTTCACGGCCATAGAAGCGTGGGAATAACCAGTATAGCATACCAAAGGTTAACATACCGTTCCATCCTAAAGCCCCCACGTGAACGTGTGCTATAATCCAATCGGTAAAGTGAGCAATCGCATTTACGTTTTTCAACGAAAGCATTGGTCCTTCAAACGTCGACATACCATAAGCAGTGATTGCCACTACCATGAACTTCAATACCACATCTTCACGAACTTTATCCCAAGCTCCACGAAGTGTCAATAATCCGTTAATCATACCACCCCAACTTGGAGCGATCAACATAAAGGAGAATACTACCCCTAATGATTGAGCCCAATCAGGAAGTGCTGTATATAACAAGTGGTGAGGACCAGCCCAGATATATAAGAAAATAAGTGCCCAGAAGTGGATAATCGATAGACGGTAAGAGTAAACCGGACGACCAGCTGCTTTTGGTACGAAATAGTACATTAAACCTAAGTAAGGAGTAGTAAGGAAAAATGCCACCGCATTGTGACCATACCACCACTGAACCAAAGCATCCTGAACACCTGCGTATGCACTGTAGCTTTTCAAGAAACTTACAGGAAGTTCCATTGAGTTAACAATGTGTAATACCGCTACTGTTACGAAGGTTGCGATGTAGAACCAAATCGCTACATATAAGTGTTGCACCCGGCGTTTAACAATGGTTCCGAACATGTTAATCCCGAAAACCACCCAGATTAATGCAATTGCAATATCGATTGGCCATTCGAGTTCGGCATATTCCTTACCAGTTGTGTAACCCAATGGTAAAGTAAGAGCAGCTGCAAGAATGATTAATTGCCATCCCCAGAAGTGAATGTTACTTAATGCATTACTAAACATTCGGGCTTTTAAAAGCCTTTGAAGTGAATAGTAAACACCTGCAAATATTCCGTTTCCTACAAAAGCGAAAATTACCGCATTCGTATGCAGCGGTCTAAGTCGGCCAAATGTAGTTAAGGGAAAACCCAGGTTAAGGTTCGGGAATACGAGCTCCAGCGCGATGTAAAGTCCTACAAGCATTCCAATTAATCCGAAGATTATGGATGCTACAGCGAAGTTTCGCGGGGTTCGGTTGTCGTACTCAAAACGTTCTAGTTCCATGGCAACGTCAATGTTTAGGGATTGGTTGGGTTGAAGGTGTTTCTTTCTTAGGCTCTATGGCTTCATCATCAAATAGCATTCGCACAGATGGTGTGTAACTGTCGTCGAACTGACCTTTTTTCACCGACCAAAGGAAGGCTGCTAAAAAGGCAAGTGCTACGCAAATGCTGATAAAAATTAGTACATAGAGTGCGCTCATAAGGAGGAGCTAATTGGGATTTCTAATAGTGTCAAAAATAGACCTGTGTTAAAAGGTGTTAAATGATGCGAGTCAGGTGGGAATATGATTTTAGTCAGGTTTTATATGGGTATTTCTACTCACAAATTTTTCTTCCTAGCTATTAGCGTAGAACTTAGTGTAGCAATTGAGACAATACTTATGGATGTTACAGGCATAAGTATGGCGGCAATTACGGGTTGTAGCTCACCTCGAACTGCGAACCATAATCCTACACAGTTATATAATAGCGAGATGGCAAAGCTTACAGCGATTACTCGTTTACCACTTTTACAATAATCCAATAGCGTGTTTAGTCGAGATAAAATCTTCCCATCCAAAATCGCATCGCAGGCTGGAGAAAAGTTGTTCAGATTATCCGATACCGCAATTCCCGCATCACTTTGTTGTAAAGCACCGGCATCATTCAATCCATCACCCAACATCAAAACTGTTTTGCCTTCATCTTGAAGTTTGCGGATGAAGTTGAGTTTGTCTTCAGGTGATTGTTTGAAGTGCATTTGATTCGGCTCAAACCATGAGCTCAATTGCTGACGATCCGAATCGGTATCTCCACTCAACAAATACATGTCGTACTTGCGGCCTAAGCGACTTAATAATGTAGGAAGTTGATCGCGTAGCTGATGTTGAAGGGTATAAAAACCACACGATTCACCATTGATTCTTAAGTAAATCCGAGTCGTGTTAAGCTTTTCTTCCAATAACTCTTGATTGGTAAATGATGCTGATCCAACTTGAACCATCATCCCGTTTACCATTCCTTGGATTCCTTTACCCGAAAATTCACTGAAGTCGCTTACTACCAAACGTTCGTTACCCTGATACGATGCTGCTATGCTGCTACTTAAAGGATGTGTTGATTGCAGCACCAATGAATACACAGCAGTGATTTCATCTTTCGTTAGCTGTCTTCCTTGGAAAGTCACTTCCGCATCTCGACTTAAAGTAATGGTGCCAGTTTTATCAAAGACAATCGTATCGGCTTTCGCCATTTTTTCAATCACAAAAGCATTCTTGAGGAAGAATCCATTTCGTCCTAAAATGCGGAGTACGTTTCCATTCGCAAAGGTGGATGCGAGGAGCAAAATACACGGACAAGCCACAATCAAAATGGTGGTTACCGCATTCATCATTCGATGAGTTTCTCCCGCCCAAAGCCAATAGGATGCTGAAGCAAGCGCCACAATAAAAATCCCCAGCGTAAAATACTGGTTGATTTTATTTTCCATGGATGCTTTCTCTTCTTCGGCTTGGTCTTTTCGGAAAGCAGGACTATTCCATAATTGGGTGAGGTAGCTTTGTTTAACGGGTTTAACAATTTCAAGCTCGATGCTCGTGCCCGATTGTCGCCCGCCGGCATAAACTAAATCTCCTTTTTTACGAATGATAGGATCTGATTCACCGGTAACAAAACTGTAATCCACTTTTGCCTCACCACGCAAAAGAATCGCATCAGCAGGAACTATTTCCTGATTACGAATCAACATGCGCATCCCCTTTTTAATTCGAGTTACTGGAATTTGTTCTTCTCCCGAATCGGAGATAACAGTTACTGCTACTGGGAAATACGATTTATAATCACGGTCAAATGCTAATGTTTCGAAGGTTCTATTTTGGAATGCCCGTCCAATTAGCATAAAAAACACGATGCCTGTCATGGAATCGAAATATCCTGGCCCAGTTCCGCTCAAGAGTTCGTAAACACTTCTGAGAAAGGTCATTAATACTGCAGCTGCAATAGGTAAATCGATGTTAAGGTGTTTGCTGCGTATGGCTCCAATTCCCGAGATAAAAAAGTCACGACTGCTATAAAAAAGCACAGGAAGTGAAAGGGCAAAATTGAGCCAGCTAAAGGTGAGTTTCAAATCAGCATTTCCAGCTACTTCACCAATGGAGAAGTATTCAGGAAAACTCATCATCATAATATTACCAAAACAAAAACCGGCGATCCCGATTTTATACCATTGGCTCCGATCGACTTTTATGGCTTGTTTGTCTTCGATATCGTTTAAGCTGATATGCGGTTCATAACCAATCATGGTCATTCGTTCGGCAATTTTGCTCAAACTGGTTTCTGCTTGTTGGAAGATAACGGTTACCTCACGCTTAGGGAAGTTGACCGAAGAACTTATCACACCTTTTTCTAATCTTTGCAAGTTTTCAAGCAACCAAATACAGGAACTACAATGAATTCCTGGGACGAAAAAGGTAATGTGAGATTGTTTGTCGTTTGTAAAATGAAGGAGTTTGTTGCTCACTTCCGCTTGATCGAGGTAAGAGAATTTACCTGTGTAATTGGCTTTGTCAGGTGAATTTCCGGAGGATGGATTGAGTGTATAATAGCTACAAAGATTGTTTTCGTTTAGAATTTCGAATACCAATCGGCAGCCATCGCAACAAAATGCTTTGTCTTCAATCCATGTTGTAGTTTCCTTACAATTTTCTCCACAATGATAACAATGGAGATCGGTTCTGATTTTGGGCTCACTCGTTTTGGGTAACATGTGGCAATTGGGATTTAATCATCATTACTTCTCGATATCTTCCCTACTAAGGCAAGACTGCTCAACTTCATTACTTCGGCTTCTAGCTCGATGATTTTAGGAAATAGATTTATTTTTTCTCGCTCAAGATTCTGAAGAAAGTCATTGTTGAATTCTTTGAGTTCTGCAAAACACAACTTCAACAATTCATCAGAATTCAATGGAGGATGGAAATTATTTGTAAGTCGTTTTATAGAATGTAAGAGCGCTTCGATGTGCGTATGTTCCTCTTGTATTCGACGAATGCTGCTTTCCATTAAGCGAACATTCAAAAAGCGGATAGGCTCTGGGTTTTCCTTTATTTCGATGAGTTTGCGAACAAAAGGGAATAGACTGTTTTCTTCTTGAACAATGAGTAGATTAACCTTGACTTCGATTTGTTCTAGTAAGGAAACTAAATCTTGTAAATGGATAGCATAATTCAAATTGCCTTTTGAAGCGGATTTGAAATTTCGAGCCATCAATTTCAACATCGATTTCGACATAGCATGATGACGACTTTCTATAAAGTCGAGCAAATCAGCTTCGCCAATGGATGAAAAATTTATGTGGTTGAAACTTCGCATGAATCATACTTCTCGATATTACAAATGTTTCTATTCTTATATCGATTTGAAATGACCAGCCTCAGGTTGAAAGATGATAAAAATCAGTTTTTGGAAAATGAAAAAGCCGCTTTCCAATGAAGGAAAGCGGCTTTAAAAAAAGAGAAGATTAATTTTATTGAATCACAACGCGAATTACTTTGCTAGCATCTTTAGAAGAAACTCGTAGCATATAAATACCTGCTTGAAGCTCATTCACAGCAAGTGTTCCATTCATATTGATATTTTGTTCTTTCACAATTCTGCCTGTTGCATCCATCAACGAAACACGCCCATTAGTAATTGAAGTGCGGATATTCAAATTCATATCTGCTGGATTCGGAAATACAGAAAGAGTTGTTGTTGAATTTAGTTCGATTCCAGTAGTATTATCAACCGTTACAGAAACAGCATGTGCATCACTTGAGCAATAAGTAGGAGCTTGTTCAATGCTGATATTGTAGTAGTAGAAATAATATTGATTTCCATAAGTATTGCTGGTGATTGAAGCTAAATCTCCAATTAAATATGGATAAGTAACAAGCGTATTGCTGTTTTCACGTTGAAGGCGAGGACTATTTTGACTTAATGTAGATTGATTAACACTCACATCAGGAAGTAAATAAAATCCAGTACCTACTGTAAGGTCAAAATTAGCATTGATCACATTTGTTCCACTTACAAGCGTTGCTGTAACTGAATTTAATAGAGTATTGCTGCTATTGTATAAATCGAATTTACGTGGACCAGGAGTATCAGTGTAAACAGTAAACGAACGAAGTGTTGAAACTTTGAATACATCAAAATACACTTTTGAATTCGTTGTAGTTGCTCCAAATTGATTGGATGTTAATGGTGTTACAATTCCACCATTGTCAATTCCACCACCATATCCATTCACATTGACAACATAATAAGTAGCTGTTGTAGTTACTTCAGGTGTTGTAAAGCTATTTCCAGTTCCCAAAAGAGTACCTCCAATAGCATCGTACCATTGAATGCTATCTCCTGTTGCTGTTAAAGTGGCACTACCTGGAGTTGGTAAAGTTACATTGTCTGCAACCGCTTGATTAGGAGTTAATTCAGTAACATTAATTGCTGAAGATGTAAATGTTGAACAAGCTCCTTGTATTGTTAAAGTGTAGGTACCTGATTGATCAACAGTTGTTGTATTAGTACCTGTTGTTCCATTGCTCCAAGAATATCCGTTTAAGCCTGTTGGTGCTTGAAGTACGACAGAACCACCATTACAAAATGTAGTTTCGCCAACTGCAGAAATAGCGGGTGTTTCATCTGGCGATAATGTTACTGTAATTGTTTTTGAAACTGAATTACAAGCATTATTTGAAGTTTGTAATACTCGCACATTGTATTCTCCAGCTGCTGTAATATTAGCTGTTTGGCTTGTAGATCCATCAGACCACAAATAATCAAATCCTTGTGGAGCTGTTAAAGCAAGTGTTTGTCCTTGACATAGAACATAATCTCCAGCAGTTGTGATAATTGCCTCAGGAGCAACACACACATTTTCTCTAACCGATAAAAATTGATCTACCTGTGGGTTAAGAATTACTTGAGAAGCGCCAGACGGCCAGCTAATTACTACAGAATCAATAGCTGTGTTTGTTCCAAGTCCAAAGTGTAAGATGGAAGTATTTACAGCACCATAGCCTTCGCCAGTGCGAACTTCTCGCATTTGAACTCCCCAAGCACCGTAAATTTTAGCACGTGCACCAACTGCACCTAAATTACTAACAGTTCCTTCCAAATCGAGGTTGAAAAAGTGCTTACCTGATGTAGATCCATTCATCCAAATCACATCATTCACCGAAGATGGAGTTGTATAAATGCTCGCATAACTACCATAAATATCAACAGCACCGTCGTGATTCAAATCACCAATTCCAAATGACTCCATGCTGTTGTTGTCGAATGTTCCGTTGATACGAGTAAATGTACTGTTCCCATTATTATGATAAAAACGAGATGAACTTCCTGCAACCAAGATATCCACAAATCCATCATTGTCGAAATCTTCCATTACCGACTGAATTGGAGTGATATCAGAAAGAACTACTCCTGCAGTTGCAGAAATATCTGTGTAATGACCAGTTCCGTCGTTTTGAAATATTTGACTTTCATGGTCATGATTAGTCAACAAAAGATCTAAGTCAGAGTCATTATCAATATCACCGAAGCTTGCAGTCCAAGTTTGCCAAAAGCAATTCAAATTGTAAGAAGCAGCATCTTCAGTGAATGTACCATCGCCATTGTTTACAAACATTACGTTTACACGACGAGGATCTGAACCATCAGTAACAGATGAACTTTGACGACATTTTGCAATGTATAAATCTAAGTCGCCATCGTTATCGAAATCGGTCCAAACACTACCATAATTACCTGAATCCATTGGATCGCCACCAATATTTCCTGGGTGAAGTGTAAAGTTGATAGTAGTGGTTGAAGGAACTAATCCTCCAGATCCATTATTTAAGTAAATGTGTGCAGGATTGTTGTCGTCGCACACAAAAAGATCTTCCCAGCCATCATTATTAAAGTCAGCTGATGTTACGTTTTGAACGAAATAACTACCGGCTAAATTGCTAACAGTACCAGTCATTCCATCGTTACTAATCATCATAATTTTTGGCTGAGAACTGCTTCCTGCCATGATGTCTTTGTAGCCATTGTGATCAAAGTCAGCAACGCACATAGCCCAAGCCCATCCTGAACTTGAACTAAAATCACCTAAATAACGAGTTTCAAAAGTTTGATTTGTACGTTGAATTTCAACATAAGCCGAACGACCATATTTTAGACGAACAATGTCATCCAATCCGTCGTTGTTCCAATCGATAACTGCAACAGGGCAGCCGCTCGTAAATGCTGGAGTGTTTAATTTAGCATTGGCATTTGTGAATTGAAATTGAGCTTGAACAGAAGCAGCAGTTCCAACGACGAACAAACACAAAGCGGCAATGCGATGTAAAGATGTTTTCATAAAGAGGTTAAGGTTGAGATGGTATTAGAACTACAAATATGTAGAAATTTCTGTTATTCAGCTTAGTCGGATGTTAAAAGAATTCGTTGAGTGTAATTTTTTCCAATTGCTTGAACTTGGATTACATATACTCCGGCTGCTTTTGCGCCTTTAATATGCCAACTATTGTCAGCATTTTTTTTCCATTGAATTGGAACTTCTTGTCCCGAAATAGTAAACATTCGAATTGCTTGCGGTTTCAAAGAAAAACGCATGTTAATTCCACTCGAAATGCTGGCAGGATTTGGATAAAATACAGGAGCCTTTACATTCAACGCATCTGCATATAAAGGACTAATCAATTCGGTTAAACTATCGCCCGCAACAAGAACTGGTTTGTTGTCGGATGCATCAAACATGGTTAAAAATGAATTTATTTCAGAAGCATCCAAGGTGCGCATCTCCGAAAGCCAAGCAGGAGGAACTGTTTGATAATAAACTTTGGCAGTTGTTTTAAATGCACCACTATATCCTTGAAGTGAAACGCGATAATGAATGATATCTTTTCCTGTTCCTTGTGTTGTGCCTGCTAAATTGAAATCGGGGTCTGAAGCTGCTTCTCCAACAATTTGAACAGTATCGTAAGATGCATGTTGAGTCGAGAATCCAAGTGGTGGAATACGATTATCTTTCAAATGAACATCGGCTCTCTCGAGAATTGTTGTGAAATCACCATTCACATCTCCCATATTCATTTCGTAAATCTGAACCTGATTTTCAGCATGAATCACATCATGATGAGGCTCCACAAATCCACCATAATTCACGATTTCGCCACTTTGATCAAATGTTCCTGAACGGAATAAGGTATCGCCAGCTTCTGTCGTTACTACAAATTCTACAAATGCTCTTCGAGATGGATAGCCACTTGGGAATTTATGTCCTGATTTATTGGTTAACATTAATTCAAATCCAACACTGTCATCAAAAAATACAGGATCTGATAATTCAGCCTTCAACGTATTGTATCGTAAATTACGTGTGATAGTTGAAATGGTCGAATCGAAATTTGCTTCATTGGCGATAATACCCAGAGCATCTTTATTTCTACGAATTAAATCAACCATGAAACTATTCGCGCCAGCAAAACTGTGTTGATTAAAAGGACTTCTTCCCAACAATGCCGTATAGCCAACAGCAATTTTAACGGGATCTTCCACTTGAGGCATGTGGCAGGTTTGACAGGTTTTTCCTTGTCCGGGATAACTCGAATTGAGCCATTCCTGAAAAGTAGCTTGTTCAACAAAAGTGCTTCCAGTGGGAACGCCTTGTAAATCGACAGTATGCGATATTAAAGTGTGACAAGGAGAGCAAAATCTTCCTTGACTAACATGTTCGCTGTATGTTGGGGTGAAATTTACGTACAACTGCATTGGTCCAAAAAAAGGATTGATAAATGGGCCATACGCAACACGGTTTGTATCATACGGAATATCTCCTGTAAATCGACTACCTAAGCCATTCGTTCCTATCGCGTGGCAGCCAAGGCATCCAACACCTGATAATCCGAGTGAATCATCTTGAAGATCTTCTAAAGTATAATGATCTGCCCCTTTAAAGAAAGCCGAAAAATGCCCCATTGGAGCGTGACAATCGGTACATAAATTTTGAAGTTCAATGGCATGTGCTGGATTGGTCAAAACCTCTTGTCGAACCTTTGCTTTCCATAATGGATCAACACCGGCAAGTCCCATCATGGATGTTTCCCAATCATCGAAAAGATTAATGTCCACACCATCGAGCGTCACATTGGCTAGTCCTTGAGGATCGCGTCCATGGCATCCTTTACAGCGAGATGCGGGAAGAAAAATGGCAGTAGTATCAATACTGCGACTATGCATTTTAAGTAAAGCTTGAAAATGTCTGTTCGTGAGACTTTCTGGTTTTTCTGAACTCTCTCGTCCGGTAAGAGACACCGCTGCAAGCACGAACAAAAAAAGCGTACCAATGATGAGTAAACGTTTTTTCACATTCTTGAAATATAAAATCTTGGAGATAAGGTTTGAATTGATTTATAGATTGAAAATCAACACTACCTAATCGTAAATGTTTGCTGCCTTTACTAATTGCTGATGATTTAGAATAGAAATGCGTTTTCCATTCAAAGCAATTACTTGATCATTCTTCAATTCACTCAATAATCGGATAGCTGTTTCGGTGGCAGTTCCCACAATGTTTGCAATATCTTCACGACTAAGAGTAACACTTATTGTAACTCCATCTTGATCTAGACCATAGGTTTGTTGCAAATAAAGCAAAGCTTCTGCAACCCTTTCTCTTACTGGCTTTTGAGCTATATCTGTAATGCGGTGTTCGGCATGTTTTAAATCTTCAGAAAGAAGTTTCATCAATTGCATTGATAAAACACCGTTGCCTTCAACCAGTTTTAAAAAGGAAGATTGTGGAATAAAACAGATTTTACAATCATCTAGAGCTTCAGCACTGGAAGAATATTTATCGCCACTTAAAAGAGCTCGATATCCTAAAATATCTCCACCACGAGCCAACCTTACAATTTGCTCTTTCCCTTCATCTCCAATACGAAAAATCTTGATTTTCCCATCGTTCACACAATAAAGACCGTGTGGATACGAACCCGCATTAAATATTATTTGACCTTTTTTGAAATTGCTACAGCCCTTCGTTTCATTTAAAGCCTCTAAATCATGACCATGTAAGTCACAAAAAACGGAACGCGATCTATTTGAACAATGCTCACAATCAGGTTGGTCGTTCTTTCGAAGCATAGGGATTTATTAATGGTGTAAATATAACATTCGAAATGTACAGTTCAACGTAAATAATTCAGATCAATTTAAATTGGGTTAAAATTCTATTTGTTTTTTAAAAACTCATGAAAAAAATCGAAAAGGGGACATGAATTCGGTTCATTGGAAACTTACCTTCGCATCGAAATTAAATGCTGCGTTTTTACTAAAAATTTATGCTTAGAACACATACTTGCGGGCAACTCCGCGCTTCTGAAATCGGAAACTCTGTTGAACTTTGTGGATGGGTTGCCAAATCGAGAGATCTTGGTGGAATGACGTTCATCGATTTACGCGATCGTTTTGGGATTACCCAGCTTGTTTTTAACATGGACGACAATCCCGTGCTTTGTGAAAGAGCTCGTAAACTTGGTCGGGAATATGTTTTACGTGTTAAAGGAGAAGTAAGAGAACGCTCAAGCAAAAACGCACAATTATCAACAGGAGACATAGAAATTCGAGCAGTTGAATTTGAAATATTAAATTCTTCTAAAACTCCACCTTTCACGATTGAAGATGATACCGATGGTGGTGATGATCTCCGAATGAAATACCGCTACCTTGATTTGAGAAGAAATGCGGTTCGGAAAAACCTTGAACTTCGCCACAATCTTGCGAAAGCAATACGCTCGTATCTCGACAATGCTGGCTTTCTTGAAGTAGAAACACCTGTTTTGATAAAATCAACACCCGAAGGAGCACGCGATTTTATTGTGCCTTCTCGTATGAATCCGGGTGAATTTTATGCATTGCCACAAAGTCCTCAAACATTTAAGCAAATCCTTATGGTTGCTGGATTTGATCGATACTACCAAATTGTAAAATGCTTTCGTGATGAAGATTTACGTGCCGATCGTCAACCCGAATTTACTCAGATAGATTGCGAACTTTCTTTTATCGAACATGAAGACATTCTCACCATTTTCGAAGGACTTGTTCGTGAACTTTTTATATCTGTAAAAAATATCACGTTCGAAGATTTTCCTCGCATTACTTATGCCGAAGCCATGGAGCAATATGGTAACGACAAACCCGATATTCGTTTCGATATGAAGATTTGTGATTTTACTTCACAAACACGCAATTCGGGATTTGTTGTTTTTGATCAAGCAGAATATGTTGCAGGTATTGCGGCAACAGGTTGTGCAGAATATACTCGCAAGCAAGTAGATGAATTAACAGATTGGGTAAAACGCCCTCAAATTGGTGCCGGTGGTTTAATCTATATTCGAATGAATGCTGATGGAAGCGTAAAATCTTCGGTCGATAAATTCTTTGATGAAGCTCAACTTCGTTCATTTTGCGAACAAGTAAATGCCCAAAAAGGAGATTTGGTTCTCATTCTGGCAGGAGCTAAAACACGGATGCAAAAGGCATTAAGTGAATTACGTCTTGAAATGGGAAATCGTCTAGGATATCGCCCTAAGGACATCTTTGCTCCACTTTGGGTTCTTGATTTTCCTTTGCTTGAATGGGATGAGGACAATCAACGGTATCATGCCATGCATCACCCGTTTACTTCACCTAAGCCAGAAGACGTTCCTCTTTTAGAAAAAGAACCAGGCAAGGTGCGTGCTAATGCTTACGATTTGGTCATTAATGGTGTAGAAGTAGGAGGAGGCTCTATTCGTATTTTCGATAAAGGCCTGCAAAAAAACATGTTTACCTTGTTAGGCTTTAGTGATGAAGATGCTCAGTCGCAATTTGGATTTTTGATGAATGCTTTTGAGTATGGTGCACCTCCGCATGGTGGAATTGCCTTGGGTTTCGACCGACTTTGTTCTATTTTCGGAGGAGTAGATTCTATTCGAGATTTTATTGCCTTCCCGAAAAATAATTCAGGACGCGATATGATGATCGATTCACCTTCGCCAGTAAGCGATGAACAATTGAAAGAACTTCAAATCTCAGTTCAAAAAAAATAAGGATGAAAAAATGCATTCTATTTCTGCTCATCCCCTTTTTGCTCGTCTCTTTTACAGCAAAAGCACAAAGACATGCCGAGTCTTTTGAAAAGGGAATTGTGTTAATTGATCTTAGTTCAAGTATTGGGGTTTATAAAAACCACGACTTTGTTACACAACGAATTCCACTTTTTCTCGGAGTAGATTATGGTGTTCACAATGATATTGGCTTGGGCATTTTTGGAGGATGGAATCAACGCTCGTTTAAAACAGCAAAGTCTCCAGCTTACGATGTGAATTATTATTTCTATGGCGGTCGCTTAAGTATGCACCTTGCTCCCTATTTACGCCATCACACGATGTTGAAATTCAATCCCAAAATGGTGGATATTTATGCAACACTTTGGGCTGGTCGACAAGTAGCAAAACAGGTTTCTTTCTCTGGAAATAGTTTTATTGATTCCGGCGGAGTATCCATAATTGGAGGATATATTGGCGCTCGAATTTATACGATGTCTTGGCTTGGATTTATGGTTGAACTTGGAGCCGGACCTTACGGTTTGGTTAATTTCGGACTGTGTTCAAAATTCTAATTGAACTCCTTCAAAGTTCCTTTTGATAAATCGCTTTACGTCCAGCAAACATCACGTACATCACTGGATAAGAAAGGAATGTCAAAACCCAATTATGTGCTTTAAACTGAATATCATCAATTATTACAACATCCTTTTCTTGTTGGACAATGCGATGTGTATGTTCCCAATAGCTTAAGAAAAAAGGAAGTACAATCCCTTTATCTACAAAACAGCATTCTTTTTCTGTTTGAAAACTAGAAGTAATTCGGCTTTTCCAGGTTAACCAACTGAAAAAAAATCGCAAACGTATTTCAACAAGATCGTTTGTATTACAACCATCAAATTGCACTAATTCGAAACGAGGAAATGGTGGTGCAAGTTTTAAGAATAATTCCTTGTCGAATTTTTTGAAAACGGAATTACAATTTCTGTTTTTAATTTGGGTTTGAAGGAGAATTCGCATTCTCAAAGAATCTCGAGTGCCGTTTTAACATCTTGCATCAACCACATGGGTGTTGAAGTAGCACCACAAATTCCAACAGTATTGTCTTTTTCAAACCATGTTGGGTCTAGCTCATCTACACGACTAATGAAATACGTTTCAGGATTTTGGTCTTTACAAACGTTGAATAATACCTTTCCATTTGATGATTTTGTACCACTTACAAAGAGTATTTTATCATACGATTTTGCAAATGTCCTGAGCTCTGAATCGCGGTCACTTACTTGACTACAAATGGTGTCGTGAGCATTTACTTTAATACCTTTCGATTCAAGTTGCTCTCGCGTTTCTTTGAATTTTTGTTTGCTCTTGGTCGTTTGTGTATAGAGTGTTATTTCTTTAGGAAGTTCTTTTCCATCCAGTTCTGAAATATCTGAAAATACAACACCTTCATTATTTATTTGGCCCATCAGACCGGTAACTTCCGCATGACCTTTTTTCCCCATTAAGAAGATGGTTTCTTTTTTATCAAATGATCCGCGAATGCGATTCTGGAGTTTTAGAACTACAGGGCAAGTTGCATCAATCAGAGTGATATTATTTTCTATTGCTGTTTGATAAGTAGATGGTGGTTCTCCATGAGCACGTATTAATACACTTTCGTTTTTTAATTCTCTAAATGCATCATAATCAATGATCCGAAGACCTTTCGCTTTCAATCGTTTAACCTCTTCATCGTTATGAACTATGTCGCCAAGGCAATACAAATAGCCTTGTTCTTCCAATACATCTTGGGCCATTTCAATCGCGTAAACAACTCCAAAGCAGAAGCCTGAATTAGAATCTATACTGACTTTCAAATGAAGCGCGGACATGCTATAATTGATTTCTGATTGAATAAGCAATGAAACCTTTGGTCAAAGTAAATTGAGAGAATGACGTATGTAAGAACTCAGAATGAGCGAATATTTTCGTGCATTTGGAATTCGAATTCGTTCTTCAAGTACGCGATTGGGAGAGGAATTGATGATTTTTTTATACAAGGCGAAATAGTAAACGTATGCTACATAAACACCAAAGCGAGCTCCTTTGGGGAGTCCTTTAATTCCATTATATCCATCGGAAAAATCTTTGAGAATGTCTTCTTCGATAGCACGTTTATTCTCTTCAGTAAATTCGCTCATGTTTAAATGAGGGAAATACACTCTTCCGAGAGTATGATAGTCATTGTGTAGGTCACGTAGAAAATTGATTTTTTGAAAAGCAGAACCAAGCCTCATAGCTGGGTTTTTGAGTCTTTCGTACATCGATTGACTTCCTTCGCAAAAAACGCGTAAACACATTAAGCCAACTACTTCTGCCGAACCTAAAATGTATTTTTCGTATGCAGCCTGATCGTATTGTACTTTTTCAAGATCCATTTCCATGCTTTTTAGAAATGTATCAATCAGTTCATCTTCGATCCCATAGTGATTAACCGTTTGCTGAAAACTATGCAGTATAGGATTCAAACTAATTCCCCTACGTATAGCGAGAAATGTATCTCTTCTAAATTCTTCAATTAAAAGGGAAGCATCAGAACGATTGAAACTATCTACAATTTCATCAGCAAATCGAACAAATGCGTAGAGTGTATAAACAGGATCTTGGAACCGTTTTGAAAGTGACTTTATTCCAAGTGTGAAAGAAGTACTATACCGATGTGTTGTAAATCGACTGCAGCGAAGACTTACAAAATTGTAATCGATCATAGGTCCGTTGTTTTTCAATCGAATTTAAGAGTCGTTGCCCTACTTATTTATTATATCCTTTTAACATCGACATTAATTGACGACGCGCTAAGAAAATTCTGCTTTTTACAGTACCAATAGGTAGATCTAAATAATCAGCTATTTCCTTGTATTTATAGCCATCGAAATACATATTAAATGGAACCCGATATTCATCTTGTAGCATTTCAATTTTCTTCAAAATTTCACGTTCAGAGTACTTTGACTCTGGGGCGAAACTTTGCGTTTGTTGAGGAATATTGAGGAAATACAAATCTTTTGTTGAATCAACAATTGTATTCGTTTTAACTGCTCTACGATAATTATTAATAAAGATGTTTTTCATGATGGTATACAACCATGCTTTCAAATTTGTTTTTTCAACAAATCGATGGCGGTTGCTGATTGCCTTCAGCAGCGTTTCTTGAAGAAGGTCTTTTGCTTCTTCATCATTGGAGGTAAGGTTTAATGCAAAGTATTTTAAGGGCTTGCTTAAACTCAAAACTTCGGAGTTGAATTCAAATGCTGACATCTCGTTTTGTTTAATCTTTGAACAAATGTATTAAACATTATGGGATAATCAACATTCTGTTTAAGAATTAACTTAAAATACATGTACCAACATATATGAAATTCAAGATTAACCATGTAAATAGCTTAACATCAATAAAATAGATTCAACTGAAAAAATGTTAAATTTCATTTTAGGCCATTAAAAAATGCTATTGAAGGCAAAAGTTCTTCAATAGCATTCGAAAAATTGTTGATTCTATGATTAGATTATTTAAACAGAGAGTTTATTTCTTTTGCTCTGCAATTTCAATTAAGTCGAAAACAGATTTGATATTTGTTACATTTTTCCAATGGAACTTAATTTCGCAGGTTTGTGCGCCAGCAACTAGAAGCTTAGTGCTTCCAATTAAACCAGAGATTTTATCGATATATGCTACGATAGAATCTGGTGAATAAGCAGCCGTAAAAAATGTCAAAATGTACTTTGGATGGTATTTGTTGCAATAGCTTAAAACATCTTCAAGCGGAACAGTTTGTCCTAAATAAATTACTCGTTTTCCTCTTACTTTTAATATGTATTTTGAAAACAAGAGCCCGATTTCGTGTAATTCTCCATCGGGAAGATACAAGAGCCAATCATCAGCATCTGGAGCAGCCACACCCGAATAACCATCCACTGCTACAAGGATTTTTTTGCGAATCATGTTGGTCATGAAATGCTCTTGAAAAACACTTGCTTCTCCAGTTCTCCACATGATTCCCACTTTTTGTAAAAATGGAATGAGAATGTTGAGCATCGTTTGTTCAAACCCATATTTTAGGGAACTTGTACTTATTACTTTTTCAAAACGAGCCTCATCCAATTCAATCATAGCAATGACTAAACTATCGGTCTGCGCTTCAAAAAAATGATCAATCGAAACAGGATGTTGAACCATATCCTGAATTCGTTTGCAAATTTCATCCTGATTGAGTTTAACCAAATGAGATATTTTTCCTCCATGACGAATCAATAAGGAAATGTTCAATAGAATTTTTAACTCTTGATCGTTGTATAAGCGAATGTTTGTATCGGTTCTGTCGGGATTTAGCAAATTGTAGCGTTGCTCCCATATGCGAATCGTATGTGCTTTTATTCCGGAAAGACGCTCCAGATCTTTTATTGTATATTTTGAAGTCATTGAATGCATTTCCGATTATTCGCTATAGCACATCACTGAGCGTAATTAAAATTCTTTGATTCAAACAGATGTACTTTTAAAATGTTTAATCCCATTTAAAAGGAGTTTAAACTAAGCAAAACAAACCTATTTGAATTAGTAAGAGTTTGAAATGATAAGAATCAGTTTTTTATTTTGAATTCGATTGGGAATACAATTTAGCAATGTATTTACCCAATATGTCAAATTCAAGATTCACTTGATTCCCAACAATCAGGTTTTTGAGATTAGTATTCTCCCATGTATAAGGAATAATAGCTACTTCAAAGGAATTATTTTCAGAATTAATAACCGTTAAACTAACTCCATTCACACAGATTGATCCTTTCTCAACGGTGATAAATCCATTTTTAGCTTCATAAAAAAACTTCAACCGCCAACTACCATTTTCATCCCTTATCTCATCCAAACTAGCAGTTGTATCAACATGGCCTTGAACTAAATGGCCATCGAGTCGTCCATTCCATTGTAAACAACGTTCAAGATTAACTTCATCGCCCGTTTTTAAATTCGAAAGATTGGTTTTGCTGAGTGTTTCTTTTACTGCTGTGACGAAGTAAAAATCCCCTTCAACTTTAGTTACGGTCAAGCAAACTCCATTATGTGACAAACTTTGATCAACCTTCAATTCATTCGTAAAAGGACAGGATAATTTAAACGTAGTGTTTTCGGCTTCAACTATACGATCATGCACTTTACCTAAGCCTTCTATAATTCCAGTAAACATGTTAATTTCCATTTTTAGATGACGTTCCAATTACTTGGATTGCTCCTTTTAACGTTGATGTTTGAATTCCATCCAATCGAATTTCATTCACTTTGCACACATAAAAATAAACCCCATCAGGAACTTTTAAACCACTCGAAGAATCTGTTCCATTCCAACCTATTTCAGGTTTGTTGCTGCTAAATAGTTTATTACCCCAACGATTAAAAACGTCAAATTCGACCGACTCGATAAATGCATATGGAAATGGACTAAACACATCGTTTACGCCATCTCCATTTGGTGAAAAGGTATTGGGTAAATGATAAACCGGACAATTGTCGACACATGTTCGAATGAGAGGACTTTCGTTCATAAACGAATCTACTGCAGCTACTGCATAACATCCCGCAATTGAACTCCCAGGAAAATGAATGAAACTCAGTTGCTGTCCTAAAGGAAATTCGTTCAATAAAACCAAAGTACCGGAAGTAGTTTCTGAACGATAAATTCGGATTAATACCACATCATTATAACATGTCGAATCGGTCGGAAAATTCCAATGAATTGTATTTTTTAATGAATCACAGTTTGCTTCAACCAATGTTTCAGGAGGACAAGGCGCTTGAGTATCTTTTGCACTTGTACAAACTTCTTGAGAAAGATTGAGTATCGGATGAATAAAACCATTGCCACTGTATGCTCCTACCGATTTCACCCGATAACAATAGGAAACGCCATTTGCTAATCCAAGATCTGAGTAGCTTTTCGTTTTACTATATCCAATGGAGTCAAACTGGATTGCACTTGGTGTTTTTCGGTACACTATAAACGAATCGTTTTGCCAAGGAACTGAAGTTTGCCAAGTCAAATTCACTTGATTATCGCTTCCGCTTGCCGATAAATAAATGGATGAAGCGGCTTGACTTTGTCCAACTAAAACCGGATTTCCGGGACTCAAATTCCGAAGCCCAATACGGTAAGTCCATGTTGTTTCAATGGTATTCAAAGCAGATGAAATATCGCTGTATGTTGTATCATTTAAGTTATCGAGCGAATCAACCGGAGAAAAAAGATTCCCGTTCATTCCTTGAGCACGCTCTACTATGTATCGGAATGGCCCAGGAAATTGAATGGTATCAATTGCTGTAGGTTTTGACCAAGCAATATCTACCTGTGCATTAGAACTTTGAGTTGAAATAATACTCACATTCGTTATGACTGGAAGTATTTTGTCGAGTTGTACACAGGTTTCATTCGATGCATAACTCTCGGCACCATCGGCAAATACAGCAATGACCATATAACAATAGGAAGAGCCCGGTAATAATGGTCCCTGATCAGTATAAGTTAAGGTGGATAAACCCGTTACATTACTTAAGAATGTATAACCAGTATACGCTGGAACACCCGTTTCACAAGGATTTGATGTATATCCATAAAACCCTGATTTACGGTAAATGGCATATCCTATCGCTTGTTCGCAAGGACTTTGTTCCCACGTTAGTACAACTGATGTGTTTTGACTTACTGCTAGCAAACTTTCTGGAGCCTGAGCAACAACACGAATTTGCATGCTTTCAAAATCTGCCAAATTCGGGTTTCCATTATCAATCACTTTAAAGCTAAACTGATAAGGTTGTTTGCGCACATGCACACAGGATGTTTCCCAAATAAATTGCTGATTTACACTACCCAATTGGGTAACAGGAGCAAAAACGGCATTTCCGGGAGCTGGAAATTGAAATGGGCCACCCGTCGCACTTAATGTAATAGATTGTTGAGGGCTATCCGGATCAGATGCACTAACAGTGAAGTTGAGTATAGTTCCTGCATCAACACATAAATCGGGAAGTGGAACAATGGTCGGAGGTAGATTATTACATGGAACAACGCTAATTTGCATATCGCGTGTAACTGAACCGATGAGAATACCATGTCGCCATTCTTCTATGACAAACGCTACATTATATTCTCCTATCCCGCTTGGTAATGGGGAATCCCAAACTAAATCTCCAGTTATTGCATCTAAACTAAAACTGTTACTCGCTATTGGTTGATTGAATCCCGGAATGACTAAACCTCCTTCACCACGACAATCAACTAAATGATACGAAATACTATCCCCATCGGGATCGAACGCACCTGGATTGTGAATGAAGATCTGACCTGGGCAAGCTTCGTCGATGGGAGGATTTAATAATTGAACTGAATTATTGATTCCCAGAAAGGGATTGATGACTAGTTGGGTAGAAACATAAAAGGGAATGTTTACCGAATTGGGAATATTTACCAATCCACCATTGCGATTAGGGTCTTCAAAACTGATTGTATAGATTGAAGGCCCAGGATAAGTATGAACACCAACGTAAATATTTTTCTTGATCGATGGGGCAACCAATTCACCCATGCCCGATCCGTTAATTCTAGGTATGGTATCTATAGATCCATCGCCCCAACTTATGCCCAAATCAGGTCTGTCGGCAGGGCTATCTGATTTGGTATAGGTAATAATCGTGGCTTCATATTGAAAACCACCGAGGTGGCGATACGTAATTTCTCCAGCACGATTGTGCGTAGCATGAAGCAAACTACTTATGAGTAGTCCGAAAAGCAATAAAATCAGCTGACCGGTGCGCATGGAATTCGGGATTGGAAAGATAAGGATTCCAACGAATGGCGCTTCGAATTGTTGGAAAGCAAAAACGGGAAGCAAATGCCCCCCGTTTTGTACTTAGTTTCCGAATTGAGAAATAAACTTGAGCCGCATTAAACGAAGCTCGTTTTCTCCAATTTCATCATCTCCCATTTCCTGAACTGCTGTTGCCATTGAATCGGTTTCTGCCTTGCGGAAATAATCCATGATTTCGTCTTGAATGTCTTCGTCTATCACATCATCAATGTAATAACTAATGTCGAGGCGTGTTCCAGAATAAACAATCGCTTCCATTTCTTCTATGAGAGCAACCAAGGTGAGTCCTTTGGAAGCAGCAATGTCTTCGAGTGAAATTTTACGATCAACGCTCTGAATGATGAAAACCTTTTGAGTGGATTTATTGACCACACTTTTCACCACCATATTCAATGGACGATCTACTTCGTTTTCTTGAACATATTGAGCAATCGTTTCCACAAATTCTTTTCCGTATTTCTCCGCTTTTCCTGCTCCAACACCTGCAATTTGTTTTAGCTCATCGAGGGTAATTGGATATTGAATGGTCATATCGACCAAAGATTGCTCTTGGAAAATCACGTAAGGAGGCATATTCATGCGCTTCGCAATTTTACGAGTCAGATCTTTTAACATGGAGAAAAGAACTTCGTCTGCAGCGGCGGCACCTTGTCCGGCTGATGCTATTTCATCTTCATCATCTGTATCGCTATAGTCATGATCATCGGTGATCATCACTGGATATGGATTTTCGATGAAATCTGTACCCGATTTACTCAAATGAAGCGTTCCGTAGTTTTCAATTTCCTTTTCAAGAAATCCCATGACAACCGCTTGTCGAATAACGCCATTCCAATACAAGGTAGAGTGCTCAGAACCTTTACCGAACAATTCTATTTGATCGTGTTTGTAGGAAGTAATTGCGGAATCAATCGTTCCAGTAAGAATATGATTGATATGCTTGTCCTTGAATTTTCCTTTTAATAATGCAACCGTATCGAGCACAAGACAAATGTCTTCCATGGCATCGAACTTTTTCTTCGGATGACGGCAGTTGTCACACATGTTGTTGCAACCACTTTCGTCGTATTCTTCGCCGAAATAATGGAGTAAATATTTACGACGGCACATGGAAGTTTCAGCATAACCAACTGTTTCGGCTAGTAATTGCTGACCAATTTCCTGTTCTGCAACGTGTTTATTTTTAAGGAATTTCTCGAGTTTTTGAATGTCGTCGAAGCTGTAGAATGAAAGGCAAACACCTTCTCCACCATCACGTCCAGCGCGACCAGTTTCTTGGTAATAGCCTTCAAGACTTTTCGGCATTTCGTGATGAATCACAAAACGTACGTCTGGCTTGTCGATTCCCATACCGAAGGCAATGGTTGCAACAATCACATCCGCTTCTTCCATAAGGAATTTATCCTGATGCGAAGCACGTGTAGAAGCATCTAAACCAGCATGATATGGAAGTGCTTTAATACCATTCACATTGAGAGTTTCAGCAATTTCTTCCACCTTTTTGCGGCTAAGGCAATAGATAATTCCTGATTTACCGGGATGTTGCTTGATGAATTTGATGATTTCTTTCGCGACATTTTTCTTCGGACGAACCTCATAATACAGGTTAGCACGATTGAATGAACTTTTAAACAGGGTTGTTTCAACCATGTTCAAGTTCTTCATAATGTCCTGTTGCACTTTGGGTGTAGCAGTAGCAGTAAGAGCCATGATTGGAACAGTTCCAATTGCTTCTATGATAGAACGAAGCCGGCGATACTCAGGACGGAAATCATGTCCCCACTCTGAAATACAATGCGCTTCGTCGATTGCGAAAAAGCTGATATTGATTTCTCGGAAGAACTGTACGTTTTCGTCTTTGGTCAAGGACTCAGGTGCTACATATAATAGTTTTGTAACTCCATTGGTGATGTCTTCCCGAACGCGTGTGATTTCCGCTTTGTTAAGTGATGAGTTTAGGAAATGTGCAATTCCTGTTGCTCCACCAAAATTCCGTATCGAATCAACCTGATTCTTCATCAAGGCAATCAAAGGAGAAACAATGATTGCAGTTCCTTCAGATATTAAAGCAGGCAATTGATAGCACATCGACTTACCACCGCCTGTAGGCATGATAACAAATGTGTCGTTGCCATCGAGAATGTTTCGAATGATGGCCTCCTGCTCACCTTTGAACTTAGTAAATCCAAAATACTTCTTTAAATGACCTGTGAGGTCTATCGTCGTTTCGACAGCTTCCAACATGCTGTTTATCAATAATTATTAAACAAATCGCAATTTCCGAGCACTCTTAACAATGCTTCTTGTGTATTGTTATCAATCCGGAAAATTATCGGGTGATTCATTTGCATAAACGCAAAATCATCCTTAAAGATACACTTAATAATCGTTTTGCAAAGAAAATCATTGCCCTGAGCTAATAATTTTTAATTGACTGATAAGCAGATACTTAAAATACTCCTTTCGGGTTTATCAAACCAAATGATAGAAAAGTTGAAAATCCAAACGTCGTTTTTTAACACGTTCTTAACAAGAAGCCATTTTGACTATGGGAAAAATCAAAACATAATATCGAAAACAAGGGGTAAGACTTTGGAATCTCAAAATAAAATTTGGTAAAAAATGGGTGATTTTGACTGAAATAAACGCATTCTACTCTTGCATCAACGATTCAGATTGCGGATGTTTGACAAAAAAATACATGTCGCAGGATTTTTCTTCCGAACGTGCTAATGCATTGGATAATCAAGATGAACTGAATCATTTTCGTACTCGATTTAGGATTCCTCAATTAAATAATAAAGATTCTATCTATCTCTGTGGCAATTCGCTTGGTTTGCAACCAGATTCAATTGCCAATTCTATTAAACAAGAATTAGATGATTGGGCAAACTTAGGTGTTGAAGGTCATGTTCATGGTCGTCGACCTTGGTTGAGTTACCATGAGCAGTTTGCAGCTCCATTAGCTCGTTTAACTGGCTCACACGAATCGGAAGTTGTTGCCATGAACGGACTTACCGTGAATCTTCACCTCTTGATGATTTCGTTTTATCGACCGACACAATCACGTTATCGTATTATATGTGAGGAAAAGGCGTTTCCATCAGACAGTTACGCTTTGAACTCCCAAGCCGCTTTGCATGGTCGAAAACCCGAAGAAGTGATTCATGAAATTGCACCACGACCAGGACAGGCTCATATTGAATTATCGGATATACTACAAGCCATTGCTGAAGAAGGTGATCGACTTGCAATGGTCATGATTGGTGGTGTGAACTATTATAGCGGACAGGTGTTCGATATGGAAGCGATAACAAAGGCTGGACATGCTGTAGGAGCTATGGTTGGATTTGATTTAGCACATGCAATAGGAAACATCGAATTGAAATTACACGATTGGGAAGTTGACTTTGCCGCTTGGTGTAGTTATAAATACTTGAATTCGGGACCGGGCAGTGTGGCAGGAATTTATATTAACGAAAAACATGCATCCAATCCCAATACCTTTCGCTTAGCTGGATGGTGGGGACATGATAAGGAATCACGATTTAAAATGGAGCCGGGTTTTCAACCGATTCCAACAGCCGAAAGCTGGCAAATGAGCAATGCGCCTGTACTTTCGATGGCAGCACATAAAGCATCCTTGGATATTTTCGATGAAGCAGGAATATCAGCATTAATTGCTAAAAGCAAAAAACTCACAAGCTATCTCTATTCGCTTTTGCTCGAAGTGCAACAATTACCAGGTTTTGAGGGGATGTTTAGTATCATTACACCCGAAGAGCGTGGTTGTCAGCTTTCCTTATTATTTCATCGCGAAGGAAAAGCAGTTTTCGATCACCTATTTGCTCAGGGCATCATTGCCGATTGGCGAGAACCTAATGTCATTCGAATAGCTCCAGTGCCTTTGTATAATAGCTTTTTGGATGCATTTCAGTTTGCTCAATCATTATCAACTTACACATCAAAATAATCGAATATGTCGAAGCCGAATAAAATAACAATTGCAGGATCTGGACTCGTTGGTGCCTTACATGCAATTTATATGAAACGTCAGGGATTTGATGTGGAACTGTTTGAGCGCCGCCCTGATTTAAGACACAACCGAATTAGTGCTGGAAAGTCAATCAATTTGGCACTTTCTGATCGCGGCTTTCGTGGTTTGGCTGGAGTTGGTATAGAAGAAGATATTCGTTCCATAAGTATCCCTATGTACCGTCGGGTGATGCATGATGTGAACGGCAATCTTACGTTTCAACCCTATGGTAAAGATGGACAGGCAATCTATTCTGTATCGCGAGGCGGATTGAATTGTATGTTGATGGACTTAGCTGAAGCATCAGGAGTGAAAATCCATTTCAATTATAACTTACTAAGTGTTGATTTGAATACATCTCGAACGACGTTTGTTGGAGAAGATGGAATGGTGAAAATAGATGCTGACTTTTTAGTGGGCGCAGATGGTGCCTATTCGGAAGCGCGTAATGAATTGGAAAAAACACCTTGGTTCAATTATTCTCAATACTATATTGAATACGCTTACAAAGAATTAAGTATTCATCCGAATAATGATGGAACTCACAAATTAGAGAAAAACGCACTTCATATTTGGCCTCGTAAAGACTTCATGCTTATTGCTCTTCCCAATTTAGATGGAAGTTTTACACTTACTTTATTCTATCCTAAAACGGGAGAGCGTTCATTCGATTCTTTAGATACTCTTGATAAAGCAGAAGCATTCTTTCGAGAAAACTTCTCGGATGCCTTGGATCTGATGCCTCATTTCCGCGAAGAATATGCTTCCAATCCAGCAGCAGCAATGGTTATTGTTCGTTGTTTTCCATGGAGTTGGAAAGATAAAATGATGCTTATTGGTGATGCAGCACATGCGATTGTTCCATTTTTCGGACAAGGGATGAATTGTGGCTTTGAAGACTGTTTCGTGTTTAATGAATTGCTCAATGAGCACACCGGCGAATGGGGAGATTTATTACGTAAATACGAAATTGCCCGTAAGCCAAATGGAGATGCGATAGCCGAATTAGCACTCAACAATTTTATCGAAATGCGTGATCGGGTTTCGGATCCTATATTCTTGTTGCAAAAAAAGATTGAAGCGCGTTTCAGCAATAAATATCCAGCTAAGTGGATGCCTTTGTATTCGATGGTAACATTCAGTCATATTCCCTATAGCGAAGCTTTGGCTTTGGGCAAAAAGCAAGAAGCCATCATGGAAAAAGTGATGAAGTTATCAGATATTGAATCGAAATGGGATTCGGAGGAAGTAGAGAAGTTGATGCTGGAGCAATTGAATTAAGCCGCTTCTTTTAAGGATTTAGCTTTTAACTCTTCGTAATCATCCGCATTCATAATACGCGAAGCCGCCCAAATGCTGATGATACAAGCTGCTATTGCAATATATCCTACATAAGGATAATGTTGAAGTTTTCCAGCGCCATCTTCGGTCACAATTGCTCCAGCCATAAATGCAGCTATACCGGATGAAGTTTGTTGTACCGAAGAATTAAAACTCATAAAACTGCCACGATTCTTAGGTTGAGTTGTTGAGGTAATTAATGCCATAGCAGGTACAACGCGTCCGCTGATAACAATAAAGAAAAAGCTAGTTACGATTAATGCCATCCAAACTGGGACAACAGGCATGTTAGTAATTAGAAACAATGGAATGGTTGCGAATGCCGCAAAGATTGCAAACACCTTGAACTTCCCAACTTTATCAGCCAGTTTGCCAATTAAAGGTGCTGCAAACACTGAACAGAGTCCACCAAAGAGGTAGATATAAGTGACTTCTATTTGAGTAAAACCTACATTTTTTTCCATGTAAGCAGCTATGAATGGGATGATGGAAAATTGCGATAACATCAATAAAGCCATCAACAGTAAAGCCTTTCGTTGATTGCTATTATTGAGCAAATTGGTAAAGACTGTTTTGAGTTGAGGTCGGTTCGATTTTACTTGAATATGACTATTGATATTAGGAATAAAGCGAAGTATTAAAAAGGCAATCAAAACACCAACAGCAGCGATGAATAAAAACGGTGCATGCCAACTGTAGATGCTCGCAAGGTAATTTCCGAACGGTACGCCAAAAACAGATGCAAGAGAAAATCCGGCAGTAACCATTCCCATGGCAGAAGCTCTTCGTTCGTTTGGAATGACATCACCCACAATGGATAAAATCAAAGTGCCAAGCAATCCTCCAAAAGCACCTGTGAAAATTCGTGCAGCAAGCATGAAAGCATAATTAGGAGCAAAAGCACAAGCCAATGTTCCTAACAAGAAACCGGTATAACAAACGAGTAAGATTTTCTTCCGATCGAAATTATCTACGAAGAAGGCACCTGCAAAACCAACAATACCCGCAGTGATAGTATATGCCGAAACGATGAACCCAAATTCCTGCGGTTCGATTTTGAACAAGCGCATGAGTTGATTCCCTAATGGCATGATGATCATAAAATCCATCACATGTGTAAACTGGATAAATGCCAGCGTTAATAGGATACTATACTCTTTACGACTCATGAAATGGATGGAGAATCAAACGAAATTGCTCGTCCGAATGGATTGGGATTTTCGGATTGCAAAGAAAGTAGAAACTAGACAATCGGAATGTTAAAAAGTTCGATCGATAATAGATTAGGTAAAAACCCAAAAGCCGCCTCCTGTTAAAGAAGCGGCCTCGAGCACACACAATAAAATCCTTAGTTCTTAATAAAACGAGCAGTGCTAGTTTTTTCTGATGTCATCATTCGTATCAGATAGATACCAGCTTTAAGATTGTTAAGGTTGAGTTGGTGTATTTGGTCAGGGTTAATTTTTAGGTTTTCAGTTTGAACTATTCGACCATTTAAGTCGAGGATTTCCAGTTGAGCTAGTTTCGCTAGTTGAGATTTAGACCAAACGATACTTAGGTTATCTTGAGCTGGTGATGGGAATACAGTAAAGTCAGCTGATTTGCCTGTTTTTTCTATTGATTCACAATTTACTACCACAACGTTAATTGGTGAAGAATTGAGTGTATTTACTGCATCGGTAGCCGAAAGAGAATAGGTGCCCGATTCAGATACTGTTAATGTTGTATCATTAAGAACACCAATATCTACTCCGTCTTTTTTCCATTGATAGGTAAAGCAATCGCTCGGTTGGATAATAGTTAACAGCGTTTGATTTCCAACACAAATTGTATCCGGACCAGTATTTTGGATCTGCAGAATCTCCTCGATTAGTTTGATACGAGTAATACCTACAAAGCCAATTGATAAAGTCCCAATAATCAATTCATCATCGTTTTCAAAATAGGCGCATCTGAAAGTTGTGCCATCTAACTCTGTATAAGCCGCATACCCCGTTCCTTCAAAACTTGTGTCATAGTTTCCCTGCTCATCCATGCGATAAATGACTCCTTTAGCTTGTCCAAAAGCAAACGAACCTGAGCCCATACACCAAAATCGATTTTGACTATCCCGAAACATAAAATGTCCGGCTTCTTCATTATTCGTTCCTGGATAATCGATCAAATCATTTATGCCATCTAAAGTATAGCTTGAATCGGGTGCACCTGTATCATCTAATTTGAAAATCTGTAAATCGCCTGTTGCGTTGGTATGAGAATTAAATCCCCAAACTGTACCATTTTCTCCTGAAAAACTTCGGTTTAAATAACTATTTGTAGAAGGAATACTGGATACTGCAACTCCATTTGTACCGTATGTTGTAACAAGTTCACCTAATGAATCTAGTTTAATAGAAACTATTCTAGCCGGACTAAAATCTGATGAATAGACGAAGCGCATAGATCCATCTGTATCGTAAATACCGGGTGAGCTATAACCATTAATTGGTAATGGGGTGGATGGATATGGATACACAACGGATGGATGAAATGTAGGATCAACACTACCATCTATTAAATAGCGTCGTGCAATATTTTTCGTATCACCACCATTAATATTTCCTGTTTCCATACCATAAGCAACCACTTTACCATCCTCTTGAGCTAGGAGTTGAGTATAAAAAGAGGAAGAAACGGGATTTGTACTCACAGATTCAACCAAATGACCATTCCCATTGAATGTAGAATCAGGATTGCCATTGGAATTGAAACGAGCCACATAAGCTCTAATTGAACTATAGCCATTATCAGGAGCTTCACTTCCACATACATAAAATTTGTCGCCTTGTTTCAAAATGCAATTCACAGTATTGCGCTGACTGAAAACCCATTTCTTCACCCCATTTAAACCGAATGTGCTGTCAATACTACCATCTGAATTAAACTGCATGAAAAAAATGTAAAATGCATTGTATGTTCCATCATAAAGATCTCCAACAATGAGGTGTTTATTTTCTGCTGTTTTGAAAATCTCTCTTGGTGAGTAATTAACAACATCATCAAATGTGGTAAGTCCACAGTTATTCCCGAAGGTCTTATCAACTAAGTAATGTTGTTGTGCTTGCGATTTAGTTAGTGAAACTAGGCAAGCCAGTATGATGAAATAGAAGGTAGATTTATTCATGGTGAAAGGTGTATTCAGAATTTATTCTTTGATGAATCGAATGGTTTGTGCGTTTTCGGAATCAAGAACTCTCAGAAAATAAAGTCCAGGTTTTAGATTCGAAATGGAGATTTGAAAAAGTGAAGTGTTGTCAAGCTGCATACTATTAGCCGATTGAAGCTTACCAGTAATATCAGTCAGTTCGAAACGGATGTTTTTACTTGTCCAATCATCTCCAAATGCAACCGTTAACAAATCTGTTGCTGGATTTGGATAAACTACTGGAATACTCTTAAATGCAGAAGCGGTTTCTTGAATTGCTTTTTCGGAATGGATTTCTTCCGAAGAGAATAAAGGTCCATTGAAGGTTTTGCAAGACGGAGCTGAAGTTCCGCAAGCACTTACTGCACGAACACATACCGTAACCGATGTTGAGCCCGAGTTAAGATGAACTACAATGGATGTGCTGCCTTGTCCACTAACTATGGTTCCTCCCGTTACAGTCCAATTGTAAGACGAAGCACCAGAAACGGCTGTTATTGAAACTGGAGCAGTTAAAGCAATGATGTTTATAGTTCCAACAGTAATAGTTCCAGGACTAGCAGGAGTTCCTTGTAATAATAAACTCGATTCATTGTTGGTACATGCCGTTGGGGAAATTGCTTTTACTTTCAGAAATCCAGTTACAAAATTGGATGGAATATTCAGCGTGATGGAGTTCCCTGTTACCGAACCAACTGGTGTTGCTCCTGGAGGAATTGTCCATTGAAAAGAGGTTGCTCCTGCTACAGTTGCAACAGAATAAGTTCGAGTAACTCCGCATGCATTTGTTGCCGTTCCTGAAATAGCACCTGTTGCAGGTAAAACGTTAAGAATAGTGACAGTTTGTGTTGAACTAACCGAAGAACATGTTCCCGATGCTGGAATGGTGTATGTAACGGTGAATGTACCTGCAGTACTAGACGATGGTGTGATAACTCCTGTTGTTGCATTAATCGTTAATCCAGCTGGTGATCGTGTAAAAGTTCCTCCTGTTACACCTGTTATCGTAGGAGTTTGAGCGCTATTCGATTTGCAAAAACTGGCTTGTGCATATGAAAATGCTGCCGAAGGGCTTGGTAAAATTGTGACAGTTGTTTGTGTTTCAAACTGAGCACATCCACCATTATTAAACACCATATATCGAACGATATAAGTCCCAGGAGTGCTTGCAGAAGGTAAAATTGCTCCTGTGCTAGTGTTGATATTTAGTCCGTTTGGAGAAGCCGAATAGACTCCACCTGCTACGCCTGTTCTTGTAACATTTACGGCAGTAGTATTGGTTTTACAAAATGAGCCAGTATAGCTGATTGTAGCCAAATTGCTCCGACTTACGTTAATTGTTCCAAGTACCGTTTTATTGCAGAAAAGCGAGAAGAATTCGCAGGTAATTTGTCCAGAAGTAAAGCTGGGAGCGAAGTTCAAGCTAACTTGTGCGGTATTGTCTTGTCCTGCAAAACTAACTCCTGCCGGAAGTGTCCAAATGATTACTGCTAACTGAGTTCCAGTAGCGAAGCCACCATCATTGATGCTATATTCGGCAGTAACTGCACCACTAGCTTGTAAGCAAGTTGAACCAAAAATATTTTGTGCAGGATTTTGAAGAAGAGTTACTGTTATTGGGTTCGAAACCACTTGAAAGCAATTGCTGACTTCGCACGTAACTACTTCATTATTTACAGGATTATTTATAGATAATATAGTGCCTTGTCCAGCATTTACTCCATTACGTTTCCATTGTAAAACTGAACCAGGCGCAACATTACTAGTACTTGCAGTGAAGGAGATAATGGATCCAACACATGTAGGATAGGTTGAGCTGGAAGTAATAGTAATTATACCCGGAGCAGGAGTATGAGCAGGGAAAGTACATTGAGCACTAATTGTACTTCTTGCCATTACATCGCGCCCACCATTGATATCGTTTTGTGTTAGGTTTTTCTTACTAGCACCAACACTAATGGATGAGGCCATCACTTCTGCTGATGTATTTTTTGTATGAGCTAATTGTTGCAAATGCCCAACTTCATGTAATGCAACCGTTTCGAAATCTATTTGTCCAGCACCTGCATTTCCTGCTCCTAAATTCCAAGCAAAGTTAGCTGGAGCTGTACTAAAAATAATGTCTTGTTGAACCGTTATGCTTTTCTGATTGGTTCCTGTTCCACAAGTAGCAATAAAATTTTCTCCTCTACCAGCCACTCCCGGAGGAAGCGGAGTTTGAACATCATCGGTAATTACATTAATACCATCAGAACCTGTTTCACGAACAGCCGTTGTTGAATTTGAAATACTCCAATTTACTTGAGTAGCACAATTCCACTTAGATATTACCCGAGTAAAAGTTGGTATTGCATCTACACCTAAGGTTTGAAACTGATTGTTGAATTGAAATGTATATCCTCCACTAGCGTTTTGACCAGTTAACGTCATAATTAACGAAGTGTCGTTCGGTGTACCGAAATTATTAAACAAAGCATAAGGAACGGTGATTGAACCTGGGCTTAAACTAGCTGTTCCTCCTGCTGGTGTTACTCGAACTTGTCCAGTGGCAGCTGCATTTGCAAAGTCATTCCCAGCAGCTAAACGCGATGGTACCATGACACGAATTTGTGCATCCGACCAAGAAACATAATCCTTAGCTAAAGGCTGTACAAAATCATTACTAGCCGTTGTAAATTCTACAAATCCAGTTCCTCTTACGGCACCAAATCCACTTCCGTTGATGGTTAAAATGCTGCGTGTTCCAGCTGTTATGTTTGTTGGAGAAAGTGATGAAACAGTTGCTGCAGTCGATCCAATTACATGATCATGGGGAAGAACGAGTGATGGATGAATTTGTCGATAACCACTTCCTGTATGTTCGTTAACTACCAATTGAAGTTCTTCAAGATTTTTAAAACGGTGAAATGGATCTTGAACAGAAAAATCATTTTTGTTAATGCGATAAATGCCTTGTAAAGATGCAGTTACAGCAAAAGTATTTTCGTGACGTTGAATGCCTTTCCAATGCTTTGGAACTTCTTGTAATAGAAGGACTATCTGTTCGTCAATCGCTAAATCAATGCGATCAGAAAAAATGTGATCCATTCCATCGACAGTTCCACCTTCGGTTATTAACGTAATGGTGGAAGGTGAATTTCCTTTCCAATCTTCTAATACTCGAATTTCACTATAAGTATAGATCCGTGTTTTTTGCTCATTCCAATGAGAAACAGTACTGCTAACTTCAGCTAGAACAATGTGCTTGCTCTCATTCATCACTTGACCAAAGGGCAAGCGAACAAGATTACAATGCATTTCTTGAGCATTTAAACCTAACAATGTGATGAGCGAAAATGCGATGGAGAATAGATACTTCATGATTGAATAATTTTCAATCAAAGTAACGTGGATGCGGAAAGCGTGTAAATAGCTAATATTAGCTAGCTAATTAGTAGATGATTTTTATACCAAACGTTCTTTTAAAGCTTTGGCAACGGCTTCACCCATTGAATGCACGTGTAATTTATCGTAAATATTACGGATATGGGCATTTACTGTATGGTAGCTCAAATCTGCTTTTGCTGCAATCATTTTATAGCTAAGCCCATCTACGAGTAGAGCAAGAATTTCAACTTCTCGAGCAGTAAGGGTGTAATCTTTTTCGGGTGTGTTTTTGACTTGTTGCTTGAAGAAAAGGAGCACTCGTTGGGCAATGGCAGGAGTCATTGGCGAACCTCCTTCAACAGCATCGCGAATAGCTTCTATGATTTTTTCGGGCGATGCTTTTTTGAGGATATAACCACTTGCTCCAGCCATGATGCTTTCGAAAATCTGATCATCGTCTTCAGAAACAGTTTGCATAATAACCGCTAACTCAGGATGCTTTTTTCGAATGATAGAAACACCTTGAATGCCATTCACATTCGGCATTTCGATATCCATCAATACTACGTCGGGCTGAGTTTCATCGATCACTTCTACTACGCGACTACAATCTTCAAATGCACCACAAAATTCCAAATCGGGATATAGGGAAATTAACACACGTAGACTATCGCGGCGGGGAGCGCTATCATCGAAAATGATTACCCGAGTTTTTTTCATTCGATAAAAATACCTGCATTCTGTGAACTAACAACTCATTTCGCCTCCCTAATTCTTGCTACGGGTAAGAGTATGGTAATATGTGTTCCTGAGCCAATTTCAGATTCAATCGTGATTTCACCTTGTAATTCAGCCACACGATTTCGCATGTTCCTAAATCCATTTCCCCCTTTGGTTTCGATCTGTTGAATGCCTTTACCATTATCTGAAAAAAGCAAAATCAAGGTGTCGTTTTTTAGTTGAACCGAAATGTTGAGTTCATTTGCTTCGCTGTATTTAGCTGCATTATTGATGATTTCTTTTGCAATAAGGAAGATGTTTTTACGCGCATTCATCCCAATATGCATATCATTGGCAAGCTCATTTACATAATGAACTTCCATATCGGATGCTTGCAAAACTTCCATACAATGCACTTTAATTCGGTTGAACAAGCTCTGAAGTGTATCATTATTCGGATTGATACTCCAAACAATATCACTCATTCGATCCATCGTTTCGGATGCGTTTTTATTGATTTGATTTAGTAATTCTGGAACAGAGTCAGGAGAAGCTTGCATGCGCTCCATAGCAACTTTACTATATATGTTGATACTCGAAAGGGAAGCACCAACATCATCATGCAAATCACTACTAATTGTATTTCTTACGAGTTGTAGCTTTTTCAATTGATTTAATCGGTACCAATAAATTGCATAAACAATTCCTGTAACACTAAGGATTACTAAAATGCGAAACCACCATGTTTCCCAATAAGGTGCTGAAATATGAATTTTCAAATGTGTAACATCCGACCAATTTCCACCATCAACGCGTGCCTTCATTTGGAAGTCGTAATCCCCTCCATGCAGATCAGTATAATCGGCGTAGTTCTTTGTATGAGAAATAATCCAATCATCATTCACTCCAACGAGTTTACTGGCATATTCAATTCTTTCTTTAAACAGGTAAGGGAATGATGAAAACTCTATGGTTATGAAATTTTCATTGTAATTAAATTCAAGTTCCCCGTTTGATGGAATGCCAATTTCTTTATCGAATAATTTGATAGAAGTGATGACTGGTTGTTGGACTAATTGATTCAGTTCCTGTGGCTTAAATCCATAAAAAAAAGTCTTCCAAAAAAACCAAATTCGTCCATCAGGCCCTTTGTATCCTGAACTCGAAAACAAAGGAACATCTTGAATAAAATCTTGATTTACCACTCGAACAAAACGATCGCTTTTTCTTAAAGAACCAATTCCATTGTTGGTTGTAAATAGGATATCTCTATTACCACTATCTAAAATGCGATAAACATAATCACCTACGAGCCCCGTGTGACGGCTCAAGTAGCTCATTGATTCGGTTTTGAAATTCCAAATACACAATCCACCACCATGTGTTCCGATGAAGAGGTTATCGGCATCAGAATGTAAGGCATCTACCACTCCATTAAATCGTGGAAATCGTTTAGTAGTTAAATATGGGCTGAATGATTTAATTGTTTCATCCCATTTCCAAACACCATCACCACCGTTAAATCCGATGAACAAACCCTGATTCGATTCATGAATGCAAATCAATCCGGATTTAGGCCATCTGATTTCTGGTTTTTTGAAACTCGCATGATAAAACACCTTTCCATTCCAGGTTTCAAAACCAGTTAAATTTCCTTTCCAAGTGCCAATCCAAAGCCGGCCTTGGGAATCGGTTTGAACAAACTGTAGAATGTCGCGCTTAAAGCTAAAAGCTATGGTATCAGTAAGTTCTCGAAAACGGCTCACACCTAAAGTGGTACGGTCAATTTGAAGGATGCCTTCTGAATGTCCAGCTAACAAAATGGAAGTACCTGGTACATCATACAAACAACTCAGTGATTTAACATCTATATCGGGCAATTGGAGTTTTTGACGGACTTCGGTTTTTAGATCGCTTCGATATATTCCATCGGAAGCAATTAACCAACATGCAGCGGTATCGACAATCAAGGATTTTATCACCCAATCATCAGGAATTCCTGTAAACCAATGTAATTCGTGGTTTTGGGTTTTAGCATTGCGGGCAAAAAGACCATTACTAGTTCCTATCCATTCGATATTGCGAGAATCGTTTAAGACACAAATCACTTTCACTTTTCCAATATTCCTTGGGTATTCCAAGGTAAATGGTGCAGAATAAAAACGTTGATCTTGTGTGGAAATAAAAAAAGAAGCCTCATCCCAAAAGCTAAATAATAATGCTTGATGATCGCTCGAATAAAGCATTCGATTGGGCATTTTTTCTCCTAGTTGACAGGAAATTCCCCAATCTTTTAGTTGTTTAGTATGAGGATTGAATGAACATATATGAGTCGAAATCTCATCAACTAGCCAAATGGTTTGATTATTATCTACTGCAGCTATGGCGAGCCATTCGTGAGTAAAAACCTCCCAATTTTCCGGATTGAAATTTTTTGAGAAGATCTTTCCGGTTTTTGCTTGATAATACCAAAGCTCTCCAGCTTGATTTAACCACAAGCCTTGATGTTGGGAATCTTCATATAAAAAAACTTTTAGTACGCTCTTTTCTTTTGAAACACCGGGGAGTTTAATGGGTTGAAATGCTTGATGGGATGGCGTATACAAGAACATTCCTCCTTCGGTTGTACAAAGTACACTTCCATCGGGATTGACAATCAGTTGGTTAATCCGATTGGAAGCTGTTATTAAGAACCGATCAACATGCAACTGATAATGCTCAAATGTTTCTTTAATAGGATCAAAAACATCTATGCCCGAACCGTATGTGCCAATCCAGATTTTTCCATCGGGTGCTTCTGCCAAACACTTGATTGTATTGCCACAGAGCGAATTTGTGTCAGCGGGATTGTGAAAAAATTGCTTTACTTGATGTCCATCAAAACGGTTTAAGCCTTCGGAAGTGCCAATCCACAGATACCCATTGGAATCTTCTAAAAGTGCATTACATGTATTGGAAGAAAGTCCATCGCTAATCGAAAAACGATGGTAAAACTCCTTGACTGACTGGGCTGGAGCAAGTAAAGCTGTCAATAGAAGACAGAAACAAAAAGTGAAGTGAAGAATTTTAGGACGAACTGAATCGTTTTTATTACTGCTTATGAAGTAGGACTTATTAATATTTAAACCATCATCAGGGCAATCCATTTCAAAATTCAGCTAAGGATTTGAAATGCGATAAAGGCCGAAAGCCAAGCCAGTACACCCATGTAAGTAGTTTGAGCTATTGCCCATTTCCAACTTCCCGTTTCACGAATTACTACCGCTATAGTGCTCATACATTGCATAGCAAAGGCGTAAAATAAAATCAATGCTATAGATGCAGCTGGGCTGAATAATGGCAAGCCTGTTTTGTCATTTACATCGCTCATCATGCGTTGGCGTAATGTTGATTCATCATCATCGCCTCCGGCTCCATATATCGTAGCCATGGTTCCAACAAAAACTTCCCGAGCGGCAAATGACGTAACTAAGGCAATTCCAATTTTCCAATCAAAACCGAGCGGAGCAATAACAGGCTCAATCGTTCTTCCTAAAATACCCGCATACGAATTACGAAGCTTTTCAGATGAAATCGCATTGGCAGCTTGTTCTTCACCCATTTGCTCAATCACAACCGGATTGGTGTATTTTTTCTCAATTTGCTCAAAACGATCACCCGGTCCGTAGGAAGACAAAGCCCACAGAAGAATCGAAATAGCAATAATCACCTTTCCTGCATCGCGAATAAAAACCCACACTTTTTCACCCATGGTATGCGCTACTACGCCCCATTGAGGCATGCGGTAAACGGGCAGTTCCATGATAAAGTAGCTACGTTCGCGTGAACGGATAATCCATTTTAAAATCCAAGCTGTTCCCAAAGCAGCTAAAAACCCAAGTAAGTACAAGCCCATCATGATGAGCCCTTTCAAATTGAAAATTCCGATGTGTTTATCAGGAACTGCAATGGCAATGAGCAAAGTATAAACTGGCAAACGAGCCGAGCAACTCATGAGCGGTGTGACCAATATGGTAATGAGTCGTTCTTTCCAATTCTTAATCGTTCGTGCCGACATAATTGCCGGAACAGCGCAAGCAACACCACTGATAAGCGGAATAACCGATTTCCCATTGATACCAAACTTACGCATAAGCCTATCCATGATGAAGCTCACGCGTGCCATGTATCCCGAATCTTCGAGTACTGCGATAAAGGCAAATAGGATGGCGATTTGTGGAATAAACATGAGAATTCCGCCTAATCCCGGAATAATTCCCTGAGTAATTAAATCGTTGAGTTTACCTGACGGAAGTGTTTCTCCAATGAAGGCACCTGATTTCTGAAATAAGCTATCGATGAGATCCATGGGATATTCGGCCCAAGAAAAGATAGCTTGAAATAGTAAAAACAAAATGGTGAGAAAGGTTAGAAATCCCCAAACCGGATGTGTAAAAACATCATCCAATTTCATCGAAAAACGCAGAGCTCGAGTGATGGTAACCTGAGCCAGACAGTTTTCGAGAATGGTTTGAATCATTCCATAACGACGAAGAGATTCTTCACTTTGTAATCCAAATGGAGTAAGATTATCTTCAGCTAATAATTTTCGCAAGTCGGGAAGTGAGCGTTCCGACTGCAAAAGATCGTAGTTCGCAGCTGTTAAGTATGCTTCATATGCGGAAGAAATTCCGGTGCTTTTCTGTAATTTTTCCATCACACCCGGATGATAATCGGCCGGATTGTCGAAGGTTTTCATCGCCCCAACTTGTACTTGGAAAATGGCTTGTTTTATTTCGGAGATTCCTTTTTTCTCACGCGCATTCACCTGAATAACTGGAATTCCCAACTCTGCAGCTAAACGAACGGTATCGAGTTTTTGGTGACTTCGTTCGAGAATATCAATCATATTCACCGCTAAAATCGCAGGTAAACCAAGATCAATCACTTGGAGACACAGTAATAAAGAGCGTTTCAGATTAGAAGCATCTGCCACAATCAGCACCATGTCGGGGAAATCGGGCGATTGATGATTCGTTAATACTTTGAATGTTTCGAGCTCGTCGAGCGATTTAGGAAACAAGCAATACGTTCCCGGTAAATCGATGAAATTAACGGTGCGACGGCTTTTGTCTTTTGGATGAAACATCCGCACTTGCCCAGAGTGCTTTTCAACTGTAACTCCAGGAAAATTACCCGTTTTCTGATGCAAGCCTGTTAACGCGTTGAAGAGCGTTGATTTCCCACTATTGGGATTTCCTACCAGGGCAATATGAATGGGTCTATCTTCCACGAGAAATTAAACGTGTTCTTCGACTAATACGGTTGAAGCTTCTAAAAGCCGAATACTGATAAGTGAACCGGAACAAGCGAATGCTATCGGATCTCCTAGCGGAGCTTTGCGAATCATGGTGATGCGCGTGCCGGGAATGCAACCTAATTCGATGAGCTTGAGCGATATTTCTTCGTCGGTAAATCCACGAATGATAGCAGATTCGCCAATAGGGACATGAGAAAGATCAGCCGACATGATTGCTTGTTTAGAATGATTCTAATTAAGTGCGAAAGTACAAATTTCGCGAGGCAAACTCCGAAATGAGAAAAAGAAAATGTGGCTTAGCAGAATGAAGGATTCAAATGCTTCTCCACCATTGCAATACGCTTCTTTTTGTGATGGTCCGGACAATCGCATTTCTTTTTAAAGAGCTTGCAACCGGGCGTAACTAGAATGGTAATCAACACAAATAGAGGCAGGATTTTTCTCATGATGGAATTAGAACGCGAAAATTAGGGAATCGTTTCAGCGCTGCAAAACTTTAAAGGCAATATCGCGTCCGAGTCCAGAAACAAACGCCAATTTCCCCCAAATCATCGCTAGATTTTCTAAGGGCAATTCCATCTCAGGTCCACCCACATCAAATGCTCGAAAACCCGCTTCTTTTGCTAATTGTAAAACTGTTTGTTTATCTTCTGGATAACGTCCACAGATAAATAAATCGGCTACTTGGTCACCATAGTTGGGATTGTCCATGTTTTCTGCACCAATCATATTAAAAGCCTTCACAATATGATCGTTACCACAAGCAGCTAAAATGGCTTCAGATGTTCGGTAAAATCCATCAGGCTTTCTGAAAACAGCATTCATCGCGTCAATCAGCAGCTTGCCATCTATATTTCCTAATTGCTTCACTACATCAAACGTCGCATCTGCAGGAACTGCTAATAAAATTATTTCTGCTTTGGACGCTGCTACTTCAGGCGCATGTGCCGAAATTAATTCGGGATTCAATTGTACCAAACTGCGAATCGAATCATTCAAAGGATTTCGAGTTCCAAGAAAAATTCGATGTCCAGCATGTGCCCAAACTTTGGCTAAGCGACCACCAATGTTTCCAGTACCAATAACTGCTATATTCATAAGTATTTCGAACGATTTAACTAAACGAATGTATAAAAATAGAGGCTTAAGCAATCAGATTATTAGCTTTGTGCCATGCGTTATGTATTGTCTTTTGTGATTCTGTGCATTACAGGAATTGTTTCCCTTGCACAAACCGATAATATGGGAGTGGGAACTTTAACTCCCGACCCTAGTGCCAAATTAGAGGTAAGCTCAACCAGTAAAGGATTTTTAGCTCCTCGTATGAGTTCGGTTGAGCGATTGGCAATCCTCAATCCCGCTCAAGGCTTACTTGTTTTCGACCTTACAACTAACACGTTTTGGTATTTTAACTCTGGAAGTTGGACCGAATTAATCACCCAACTACCTGCTGCGCCTTCTACTATTTTATTCAGCTCGTTTAGTCAAACCGGAATTGCCGGAAGCGCTGAAGCAATCATGGGATCGTATGTGATTCCAGCTAATACGCTTGATGCAAATGGACAAGCATTTCTGGTTCATGCATTTGGTTTACTTACAACCGACACCGCTTTAGTTCGACTGAAATTTTCAGGTATTGAGTTGCCTTTCCAAACTTACGGACAAGGTTTTTGGGAACTCACTTGTCGGGTTTATCGAACATCTGCCAACACGGCGAAATGCGCTGGAACATTGGTTGTGAATGGAAGTTCAAGCACCTTCGTTTCTCAACCAGCATTGGATTTTAGTGCAGCCATTCCTTTCCAAATTACCGGACAACAAGTTCAGCCTGTGGTCAATGGTGTGAGTATGGAAGGATTTGAAATTACTCGAATCCGTTAGTTATTTCCCGGCTAACACATCTTCAACCCAACCTTTTCCCCAATTCTCGATTTCGGACTGCGACCATAATTCGGGATAGAATATCCGTTTTTGGAAACGCGGAGGAAGGTATTTCTGCCAGTTAGTTCCACCCGTTGCTTTGATGTCTTCCGGATCACGTTGGAGATAACGAACAGCGCTTTTGTAATGTGAAAGCGGCCAATTGATGTTGACTAAAATGTCGAAGGCGCGCATGGCCAATTTCATGTCACTTAAATCAGCTCCGTTTTTTTCTAATTGACGATACACAGCATATATGTTCGATTGAACGTTGCTCTCGGCCAACTCGATTAGTTGCTTGCTATATTTCTTCTCGAATTGCTCCAATGTGAGTGTTTTCTTTCCAGTAGCCAATTCGGTAGCTCCAGCTTGCCAATAGATATATTTGAATTGTTCGGCGATACTTGATTGAGTTCCTTCAAATTTGGAACGATAGTCTTTATCAACTAAATGAATAAAATCGGTGGCAAAAATCTCCACCATCCGATACTGTGCACTTTGAAAACCAGATGCAGGTAAAAGCGACATACGGAACTGCAGAAACTGCTCTCGATCCATTCCATCCACCATCACTTCAAACGAATGGGTTAGATTCATGAAATAACGATTCACGCGTTTCAAACGGTTGATGGTAAACTTTAAATCAGGTTCCGATTGTGCACCAATCTGCTTCAACTCATGTAAACTGAGCTTAAAATATAACTCAGTTATCTGGTGATACATGATGAAGATTTCCTCGTCGGGAAAGCTTGTACGTGGATTTTGAAGACTCAACAAAGTATCAAGATGTATATAATCCCAATAAGTGAGAAAATCGGCGTGTAGCAAGCCGTCGAGATAGGAACGTAAATCCTGTCCCATGGCTGCATATTTCTTCTGCAAAAGATCGATGCGGGAAAGGATGTCTTCGGAAATTTCCATTCTTTAGCGTGATTGAGGTAGGGCAAACATAGGTAAAAAGGTAGAATAGAATGAGCCATTTCGAGGTATTCTATCCGAATTACGGTTGAGAAAACCAGCCTTATTTTTTCTTCAAAAAGCAATCTTTCACGTGATCGTTTACCATGCCAGCAGCTTGCATATATGCGTAACAAATGGTAGTGCCAACAAAGGTAAATCCGCGTTTTTTCAAAGCTTTGCTCATCTCATCACTTTCGGGCGTGGATGCAGGAATTTCGCTCGTCGATTTACGTTTCCCATCGAGTGTTTTGCCTCCAGTAAACTGCCAGATATACGCATCGAATGTTCCATATTCTTTCTGGATTTCAAGAAACGCTCGTGCATTTTTGATTGTGCCGTCAATTTTCAAGCGATTTCGAATGATGCCTTCATCTTCCATCAACATAGCCACATGTTCTTCGGTGAACTTGGCCACTTTTTTAGGATCAAATCCAGCAAATGCATTTCGAAAACCTGCTCTGCGATTGAGTATTGTTTGCCAACTCAAACCAGCTTGAAAGCTATCAAGCACAATAAATTCAAAGTGTTTGCGGTCGTCATGTACCGGAATTCCCCATTCGGTATCATGATATTCTCGCATGTTTTCAGTTTTCATGCACCAGCCGCAGCGGATCAGTTCGCTCATCGTTCATTTTTTAAATGCGGAAAATACCAAATTCATCTATGAACAATCGTGTTAATGAATTTTAATCTCTTATAATTTCTACTAATTACTCATGCTCTATCTTCGCACGAAATCCTTTCTCATGCTCCGATTGCTCACCGGGGTTTTTGTGCTCCTTGGAAATTTTCTTTTAGCGCAAACATCCTCCATCATTTCTCAAGAGGCATTCTTCCAAATTCCTGGAAGAGAATTACCTGCAACAAGCGATATTTCTGCAAAAGTTCAAGGATCAGCAAGTCCCGATTCTATCTTTTTTGATGTGTATGTGACCGATGATCAAGTTCTTCCCAATACAGCTGGCACAGGCGATCGTATTGAAATTTGGTTTGGATCACCTTGGGTAAATTTTAGCGATTACATCATCGGAGAAAAAGGAAAGAAAACCTTTGTCTTTCGCAATACAGCCGAAGCGGGCGATGACGCTAATTTGGAGCGTTTTGTTCGCGATGCCGATTATCCCAAAGGGAAACTGAAAGATGCTGAAACAGGTAAAGATGTAAAACCTGTAGTTCCCGATGCAAGTAGTTTACGCAGGGAATATGTGTTTTTCGGTATGACGCGTTTTGGTTTTTCTGCCTCACAACAAGCCGCTAAACAACTCGATCGAGATAAATATGGTCCATTTGAAAAGCAAACAGGTTTAACATTGGATGATTTATCGCCATTTGTGAATTATACAGTCACGAAAACCGCTACTGGATTGCATTATCATGTTTCCATGCATAACCATTGTTTGGGTTTTGGAAGAGCACTTTCGATGAATAAAATGCGATTTGTGGTGGATGTGATAGACGTTGATCAAGGCGAAGAAAAAGAACAAACCATCAGTTCTTCCGCTAACCGATTTTATGGAAGACCATTTTATTTTAATCAAGCTGAATTGCCGTTTCATTTGAATATCATGCCTTTGGCTGTTCCCAATAAAATCATCGAACGGATGCAAATCAATCTCGATGTAATTTATTCAGGAGGAACTTGGAAAGCATTTGGTTTTAATAGCGGTGGAATTGTTTATGCCAAAGACTTTGTATCAGAAGCACTAAGCGAGTTCTATTTTTATCCAATACAGCTCAACTTTTATCCATCTACACCAAAACAAGAACAGGCGTTCGACCGACTCGATTTAATGTATGATGATGTGAGTATTTTCCGTCAACACGAGGTATACATTCTCATCAACAATCAGATTTATTCAGGGAAAGACTATCGTTTTTCTCATTCCATACCCAACAATTTCTTTAACACCGTTTTCAAATTACCTGATGGAAATATTGCCATGGTACTTTATGACTATGAAGCCGTTGATCCACTAGGTTTTGGTAAATATGGAAATACTGCCGATGAGTTTATTTTTATTGAGAAAATAACGGCAAATGGAACCGAAGCGCTTTTTAATATTGGACAACGTATCGAAGCTTCTTCCACTTTGGTTGTTGGAGAAACAAATCAACTCAAGATCACTAACGTAAAAGAAGTGACATACGCTTGGGTTGAATTTGGGAAACTTTTCGAAGTGCGAATTAAAGGGCTAACATCTGAATCTAGCCGCACCTTGCGATACCGAATTGATGAATTTGGTAAAGTGATCGACTCGAAATGATTTTTTAGGAATTACCGCACCCGTAAAGGGTTGTATGTTGATTCATTTCTAGCGTTATTTGCCCCTCACAAATTGAAACCGTTCCCCAAACTATGAAACGTTTAATTATTATCTGTCTCGTACTTGCAGGTATGTCGTCTCAACACGTTGCTCGCGCCGACGAAGGCATGTGGCTTCCGCTGTTGCTCAAGCGATTGAATTACGACGACATGAAGAAAAAAGGCTGTAAGTTGACTGCCGATGAAATCTATAACATCAATACTTCCAGTTTAAAGGATGCTGTTGTGATGTTAAGTGGTGGTTCCTGTTCGGCCGAAGCGATATCATCACAAGGTCTTTTACTTACCAATCACCACTGTGGATACGAAGCTATTCAAACCAATTCGAGTGTAGAACACGATTATCTCACCAATGGTTTTTATGCAAAATCGCATGCAGAAGAATTGCCTTCAGGTGGTATTACTGCTTCATTCCTTGTTCGTATTGAAGATGTAACTCAACGCATTTTAGCTGAATTAAATCCTTCTATGAGCGAAGGTGAGCGTACTGCAAAAGTGCGTCAGCTTTATAAAACGATTGAGAAAGAAGCTACCGAAGGAACTGGCTATGATGCAGCAGTAAAAGGCTTTTTTGATGGAAATGAGTTTTACCTTTTTGTTTACGAGACCTTTACAGACGTACGTTTGGTTGGTGCTCCACCTGAATCGGTAGGAAAATTTGGTGGCGATACCGACAATTGGATGTGGCCTCGTCATACAGGTGACTTCAGTTTATTGCGAGTTTATGCTGGACCAGACAATAAACCTGCTGCATTTTCACCCGAAAATCAACCCTATAAACCCAAGCATTTTCTTCCTGTTTCATTAGATGGTGTGAAAGAAGATGATTTCACTATGGTGATGGGATATCCAGGAAGAACTGATCGTTACCTTACTTCGTATGGTGTTCAAATGGCTTTGGATTTAAGCAATCCAGCTGTAGTTAAAATCCGCGACAAGAAGTTGAAGCTCATGAAGGAAGATATGGATGCTAGTACCGAAATCCGTATCAAATACGCTTCAACATACGCTCAAACAGCCAACTACTGGAAGTATTTTATTGGACAAAGTCAGCAATTGAAAAACAACGGTGTTGTAGAAAAGAAAAAAGACTTAGAAAATAAGTTTCAAACCTGGGCTGGTCAAGATCCTCAACGACTTGCTAAATATGGTTATGCTTTGCGTGATTTAGAAACCGCATACAACGACATGCGAAAAGTTACGCTACTTCGTACATATTTGAACGAGGCGATTTTGCAAGGTGCTGGTGTTCCGTTTTTTGCTTATCAAATGAGCCAGTTGAAGGAAGTAATTGGCGATACGAGCAATCCTGCTGGTGTGGCTGAAGCCATAGCTGAAGTTCGTGAAGCAGGTAAAGGATTTTACAAAGACTTTAATCTAGGAACAGATAAAAAATTGTTAGAGGCAATGCTTCAACTCTATTCTGAAGGAATTGCCAAAGAACAACAACCTGCTCTTCTCGATTCTATTCGTTTAAAATACAATGGAAATTTCAAAAGTTATGTGGAAGATTTATATGCACGTTCTGTATTTTCTTCTATCGATAAATTCAACAATTTCTTAGATAATCCAACGGTTGAGGTTCTTGAAAAAGATCCCGCTTCTGAATTAAGCTCTGCTTTCTTGAAGAATTTTATCACGAATTATCGTCCTCAAATAACAGAGATACAATCGCGTATCGACAAAGGAAACCGTGCTTTTGTAGCTGGTTTACGTGAGATGATGCCCGATAAAAAATTCTACCCGAATGCGAATTCAACCATGCGCTTAACTTATGGACAGGTGAAAGACTATGATCCACGCGACGCAGTTGAATATCTTGAATTTACTACCCTTAAAGGAGTAATTGAAAAAGAAGATGCATCAAATCCTGAATTCTACGTTCCAGCTGGATTAAAAGAGTTGTACAAAAATAAAGATTACGGTATTTATGCCGAAAAAGGGGAAATCCACACCTGCTTCATTTCTACCAACGACATTACCGGAGGAAATTCTGGAAGTCCCGTTATTAATGGGAAAGGTCAACTTATTGGTTGTGCTTTTGACGGGAATTGGGAAGCCATGAGTGGAGATATTTTCTTTGAAGACAAAGTTCAAAGGACCATTTCTGCCGACATTCGTTACATTCTTTTCCTTATTGACAAATTAGGTGGAGCAGGTAACATTGTTGACGAAATGCAACTGATGCGTAAAGGTAAAATTGTGAAACGATCTTAAAATTCACAAACTCTAAATCGAAAACGGAAGTCAAACAATGGCTTCCGTTTTTTTATGCTTTTATTTTCGGTATTTTACAATCTCTATCAAACTTACCACATGAAACGGATTATTTTCTTTGCCTTTTTGCTTTTACCAGCACTTGGCTATTCTCAGGTAAGCAAACCAGGAAGGGTTTCTCTAGGAGTTCGATCTACGATGAGTTTATTTAATCACGGAAATGTAAAAGACTTTGGATATGGAATGGGAGGGCATTTTCGAGTTCAGCTTACCAATCGAGTGAATACAGAATGGTTTGCCGATTATTTAACGAACAATTCTGGTAATTCTGGTTATCGTCAGGATGGACATATTGGTTGGTCGGTCATGTATTATTTAGTTGAGACGAACGATTTTCAGCGAAAATTCACACCATATATTGTTGCAGGACATTGTTTCGACTATTCGAAATTAACGGTTCGTCCTGATGGAAACAATAATGTCTTAGTGGCCTTGCCACAAACCGGAACCCGTTGGACATCAGCAATTCAAACAGGTATTGGAACACATTATAATATCAGTTCTAAATTCGATATTTCTCTAGCAGCTCAATACATGATGCATTTTGGAAAAGATTTAGAAGTAGAAGAATCACCTGTTAGGCAAGTTGTTGTGGAATTCGCTCACAAAGGAATAGAAGGACATTTACTGATCTCATTAAGTGCTAACATTAAACTTGTCAGAGAATGAAAAAGCATCTTATCGTTTTTTTTAGTCTGCTCGTTTATTATTCGGCTAATTCGCAAGGAACTTTTTCCAAAACACATGGATTTAGATGGATGGGAACTTTTGCACCGGGCGTTTTTACTGCGAATGGAGCAACATCCATCTATTTTGCTGGCGATTGGGATTATTACTTCAACGAACATATTTCGATGAATGGTGAAGGGCAGTATTTTCTTTCAAAACTATCAGGAAACAGCAGCATAAACAGTTATCATGCTTTGCTTTGGGGAATGAATTATCACTTCACTCTAAACAAACAACTCGATCCTTTTTTTGGTATGGAACCCGGTTTGGGCTTTGTTGATGGTGTTCGACTTTTAGGGTCTAAACCCAGGAAATTTGAAACAGTTCCGCTCATTACTTTTTCGGCAGGAACCAACTTTTATGTTGGATCCATCTTTCACTTCTTTGTAAAAGTCCGCTATCTTCAAGGACAATCTCTTTCTGCAACCGATTACCATCTTTCATTAAGCGAATTCCGATTTATGGCTGGTTTAGGACTGAACTTAGGAATCAAAAAGCGTTGAATTATTCACTTAGAGTTGATGGATATTTCATCTTGAGGCCATCTAAATATTCAACAATTATTGATGCAATGAGAAAATCCTTGTACCAGTTTTGGTCCGATGGAATGATATGCCATTTAGCACTTTCGCTACATTCTACAAAAATATCCTCTAATGCTTCTCGGTATTGGGGCCAAAATTTCGCCTCGGCTAAGTCAGAAGCTTTGTATTTCCAACGTTTCTCAGGGTTTGATAAACGTTCCTCAAAACGTTCATTCTGCTCTTCTTCCGAAATATGGAGATAGAATTTCAAAATATGCGTTCCGGAATCTCTTAATAATGCTTCCCATGCATTGATATGAGCAAATCGACGCTTGATATTTTCCATTGGCAATAAGCCATGAACTCTTGGTACAATTACATCTTCATAATGCGAACGATTGAAAATTTGAATCATTCCTAATTCAGGTGCATGTTGATGAATTCGCCATAGGAAATCATGCGACTTTTCTTCATCAGTTGGAACTTTGAAAGCCTTCACCAAACATCCCATTGGATTCACTCCACTGAATACATTTTTCACAGCACCATCTTTTCCTGAAGCATCCATCCCCTGAATGACAATCAATAAACTATGCTTCTTTTCAGCATACATTACTGCTTGTAATTCCCGCAATCTGATTTGCAGCTCTTCTAATTTCGCTTTGGTTACGTCTTTTTTATAATCCTTAGGTGATTTTGTTGAGATACTTAATAGATGCGACATGTGTTAGATAATTAAATGAATGATAGTGCTTAAAATACTCAGTGAAATAAGGATGATCATTCGTGGAATTGTGAGTTTATACACACTTTCGGATGCCCAAATTCGAATATAGATTGTTTTTAAAATGGTATTACTCAAAATGGCCAACAAACACGAGGTTACTAAAAATTTCTCAGGAGTAACAAATTGACCTTGAAAGAGATTCATTAAGAAAGGGTCGATATCGGTAAATCCGATCACTATCGCTAGGAAATTCAACCCGGAATCACCAAAATACTCAAGACAATATTGAGAAATTATCGAAAACAAGAGATAAAGTCCCGAAAAGATGATCGCTACTTTTAATTCTAAAGGATTGTTTTCTAGTGTTTCGGGAGCAGGAATAGTAGCGATTTCATCTTCCTTTTTTCGTGTTAATAATAGACCTGAAATTCCCGCGAATAAAGCAATTCCGAATAGATAGGGGATAAGTTGAATTGCTAATTCGGGATTGAAAACAAAGGCCAAAATCCCAACTCGAATATACATTGCCGCATTGGCGAATAAAATTCCTGCAGCATGAGATAATGGACGATTTGTATGTGTTTTACTTTGTCTTGACAAAACAATTGTAGCTGCCGTACTGCTATAAAACCCCGCAAGTGCGCCCGAAATCTCTTCGCCACCTTGGGGAAAAATGAACTTGCGAATGAGATAACTCGCATACGAAATCCCAGAAATAACAACAACAGCTAAGTAGAGATTGTAAAAGGAAATTTGGTCAAAACCAGGAATGGGTGTCGTAGGAACTATAGGAAGGATAAGTCCAGCCATTGCTAGAAATTTGGCTAATGTGATAAATTCATCATCAGCTGTTTTGCTAATCAATCCTTTGAAAAAGCCCTTCATCTCGGTGAGAATAAGAACTCCGATAACCAAAATGAGAACTAAACTATTGGGTAAAAGAACGATGCAAGGTCCTAAACTGTATGTTATTAATGCAACAACAAGGCTTGTGATGCCCATATGTTGTAGTTCTTTACTTCTTTGATAATAATAAACGCTCAGCCAAAGTCCAATAAGTAAACCTCCGCCTGTAAATAATCGCCATTCAATAGGATCGAGTCGAAAGAGGATAAAACCGAGTATTCCGATGAATGCAAAAGTTCGATCGGTGCCGAAAATTGTTCCTCCTTGTTCGTTCGAATGCAGGCGTCTTTGCTCTAAACCAATGAGTAAAGAGAAAATTCCTGTTAGCAATAAATTTAATACATCCGATGGAATACGATCGATAAATCCCATTCAATAAAAGTAGTGTTTATAGACGATTCAGCAGCTATCCTGCCCAGTTTTCACGATCCAAACTTCGAAGTTGAATTGCCTCTGCTAAATGTGACAAATCAATCGAACGTGATCCTTCTAAATCGGCAACAGTGCGCGCTACTTTCAAGATACGGTCGTATGCTCTTGCCGATAATGACAAACGTTCCATGGCTGTTTTTAGCAATTGATTTCCTTCAGGACTAATCTGACACCAGTTTCGAAGCATTCTCGAATTCATTTGTGCGTTACAATGCACTCCGGGTACTTCTTCGAAGCGTTCTTTTTGAATATTTCTTGCGTGAATAACACGTTCTCTGATTGACGAACTCGGCTCAGAATTTCGTTTAGCAGTAAGTTCATCAAACTTTACAGGCGTTACTTCAACATGCAAATCAATTCGATCCAACAGAGGACCTGAAACGCGGTTGAGGTATTTCTGAACGATACCAGGTCCGCATACACATTCTTTCTCCGGATGATTATAATATCCACATGGGCATGGGTTCATCGAAGCAATAAGCATAAAACTAGCGGGATATTCAACAGTAGATCGTGCTCTTGAAATGGTTACGATACGATCTTCCAAAGGCTGACGCATTACTTCCAATACGGTGCGTTTAAATTCAGGAAGTTCGTCAAGAAATAGAACACCATTATGAGCTAAGGAAATTTCACCTGGTTGGGGATGTCCACCACCTCCAACTAAAGCAACATCCGAAATAGTATGATGTGGGTTTCGGAATGGACGAGTAGAAAGCAATGCGGAGTTTTTCCCCAACTTCCCTGCAACAGAATGAATCTTTGTTGTTTCGAGTGCTTCTTCTAATGTAAACGATGGAAGAATGGAAGGCAATCGTTTTGCTAGCATCGTTTTACCTGCACCAGGTGGTCCAATAAGAATGACATTATGCCCACCCGCAGCAGCAATTTCCATCGCTCTTTTAATATTTTCCTGACCTTTTACATCCGAAAAATCAACTTCAGAAAATAAACGAGCTGCAGCAAATTCAGCTTCCGGATCAATCTGAATTTGTTCAAGTACATCTTCTCCCGAAAGAAAACGAATTACTTCTGATAAATTTCCTGCACCGTAAACTTCCAAATCACTTACAATGGCGGCTTCACGTGCATTTTCCGAAGGTAAAATCAATCCTTTGAAACCTTCCGTTCTTGCTTGAATGGCAATAGGAAGTGCACCTCGAATTGGTAAAATCCCGCCATCAAGCGACAATTCTCCCATAATGAGATATTCTGAAAGTCGGTCAGAAGGAATTTGTCCAGATGCAGCTGCAATTCCCATAGCGATAGTTAAATCATAGGAAGAACCTTCTTTTCGGATATCTGCAGGAGCCATATTGACTACAATTTTCTTCCCCGGCATACGATATCCATTGAGATTAAGCGCTGATTCGATTCGTTGTTGACTCTCTTTTACGGCGCTGTCGGGTAATCCAACAAGAAAAAATTTGATTCCTTGAGTTACCGTAACTTCAACTGTAATTGTTGTAGCATGAATGCCAGAAACGGCACTGCCAAAGGCTTTCACAAGCATAATAAATAATAGATTAAAATAATAGCGTACTAAAACCTAACGCATTTCAGGCCCGGAACGGCACCAAAACGATATGAAACGAATTTACATCATTCGTTCAATTCCACCAATAAGACTATGAATTACTTTGATGTGAATTTCTTGCGCCCGATCGGCATATTCTGATTTGGGAGCACGAATCTCAATATCACAAATCCCAGCTATTTTTCCTCCGTCTTTCCCGGTAAGCGCCACAACGAACATTCCTTTTTCCTTTGCTACTTCGATAGCTCGAATAATATTTATTGAATTCCCGCTAGTACTTATAGCCAACAAAACATCTCCTTTGTTTCCTAGAGCACTGATGTAGCGAGAAAATATTTCATCAAAACCATAATCATTTCCAACGCAGGTAATATGCGAAGGATCAGAAATAGAAATGGCTGGTAAAGCAGCTCGGTTATTACGAAAACGTCCACTTAATTCTTCTGCGAAATGCATGGCGTCGCACATAGAACCACCGTTTCCACAGGAAATAATTTTGCCACCATTTAAAATGGAATTTCCCATGGCTTGTGTTGCGGATTCCACTTTTTTCAGGTTCTCTTCATTTGAAAAAAACTGCGAAAGCACTTCCGATGCTTCTACAAATTGCGCTTTGATGTATTCTAACTGCGTCATTCTTCTTCGTCGTATGGCAAGTAGATGAAACCGGCATTCTCTTTTATCAAGGCAAACACACACACAAATTTGCGTGGGTCTTTGTAATTTTTTCGGAATGCATCAAGTTTTTCTTCACGTACAATTTTCCGACTTACAAATTCTTCTAATGTAGAAGCGTTGATGCTCCATTCAAGCGCTAATTCTTCTTTATCGATGATTTGTTTTCCAAGATTTACTTCTTCACGCGAAGCAATAAATAATGGGTATTTTGATACCTGATTATCAAGTATCTCTTCGGCAATTTCTCGAATAGATTCTTTATAAATCTGCAGGTTTTGATTGAGTTCCTGGAGGTCGGCGGCGTGTTCTTTTGTGTCGAGCATTAGGGCTGCAAGTTAAGAAATCAATGCTCCTGCTTTTTACTTTGCTCTATTAGAAAACGCAATTTGACATATTTCTGAAGCGTGTAGTGTGCAGTAAATCGTGCAATCACCCAACCGTAATACCCATCTAAGAAACCTTTCCTAAGAATGAAATCTCGAAAAAAAGCAAATCCTGAGCGGATATGAAGGTCAAACCAAGTCGCTTTTTTATTTCGTTTAAAATAGGCTTGAGCTGCAATTTCAGAGAAGTAATTCAGTTTGCGCACATGTTCTTCGATTGTGTAATACGAATAATGGTAAAGATCACCCTCTAAATGCAGCGTTTTTTCAGATTCAATTGGACTCGCTTTATCATGCGGATTTATTCCTGACCATCGTACTTTTCTTCGGTCGAATAATCGAAGCTTTGTATCCGGATACCAACTTCCATGACGAATCCAATGTCCGCAATAATTGCTTAAACGGTTCATGGTAAAGCAAGAAACTGTTGAGTTTTCCTTCGCTTTTAGGAGTGATGTTTTTAATTTTTCAGATACTTCTTCATCGGCATCTAATGATAAAATGAACTCGTTTGAAGCCTGATCAAGTGCATAGTTTTTTTGTTCAATATGTCCTTGAAAAGCATGTTCAATAAATCGTGCCCCCAGTTTTTCTGCTATCTCTTTGGTTTTATCTGTCGAAAACGAATCAACTACAACAATCTCATCTACAATGCCTTGCAATGAATTTATGCAACGAGCAATGTTTCGTTCTTCGTTGAATGTAATGATGACTGCAGAGATTTTATGCATAGGATTCAAACCTACTAAAAATGAGTAGATATAAATAAAAAAGTCTGCCCGTGCGTGGGCAGACCTTCTATGGTGATGGTTTGTGATTAAGATAAAAGTTCAACAATACGCTCAAGGCCTTTGTTGTAGTTTGTTATTTGATTTGCATCCAATTTTCGAGATGCAAGATTAGAAGAACAGTCTTTTAATACGTCAACAAAACTTCCAATATTTACATTGTTGTTTTCAAACATATTACGAACAACTGCTTTGGTATTCAGTTCTTTACTTTCATCATATAAGTTAATGATCTTACGAAGCAAAGCTACTTCAGAATCGTTTGTAGATGAAGAAGATCCACTAAAACCTTGTTGTACACCTGAACCTGGAATATTTAATTTTCGATCTAGGCTATCTGATTCTCCATTTAAGTAACGGATGAAATCATTCAACTCAATATCGAATATTTTTGATAAATCCGAAAGTCTGTTAAGACTTAATTTGGTAACGCCACGCTCAATTTTTGAATAAGCACCCACTGTAATATCAAGTGCTTTAGCGACATTTTCCTGACTCATACTTTTGGAAACGCGAATGAGTCTTAAGCGTTCTGCTTGTTTTTTCATATATAAAATGATAGATGGTTGATTGACAAAAATACAAACTTTGGAATCTTCTAATGCAATAAATCGATAATTGGACAAAAAAATAGCTACAAATAGACCTTTCTAGCACAGGTGATTTTTTACATGTCAGTATATCAGTATTTTGCAAACATGAAAAACCTCTTAAAAATTCAAAAATCCTTAAAAAATACCCCTTCGGAGGTATACTCTATCCCAATTTGTTATTTTTTGCATTTAATATAAAGTGCACTTTAGTAGAATTATTAAACCCATAGCAGGGGCTCTATTTGGAATCAATTCAAATAAGTTATAGGCTGTGCTTTGACAATTCAATGACATTCTTCCTAACAGTTGACGTAATTTTGTGATCTAGATTTTATTTTGAAAGAATTCAAAGTCATAGCATTTACCCATCGTCAAACTCCACTCGACCAAGTTGGACGATATCATATTGATCCAGATTTACGTGTTTCTAAATTGCAAAATCTCAAAGAGATAATGCAGCTTGATGAACTACTTTATCTGAGCACCTGTAATCGCGTAGAATTTGTATTTCTAACGGAACTTTGTTTTGATCAAGATTTCCTAATTCGCTTTTTTCAAACACTTTCTCCTACTTGGAGTTCAGACGATATTAGTATAACACTTAGTCAAGCTCAACTTATGGAAGGTGAGCAAGCTATTCGACATTTATTTCATGTTGCAGCTTCTTTAGATTCCCTTGTGGTGGGCGAACGTGAAATCATTACTCAGGTTCGAACTGCTTTTGAAGATTCTTCCAAAGACAAATTAAGTGGAGATTCAATTCGGCTTCTTTTGCGCAAAGTAATCGAATCGGCCAAAGACGTTTTTACTTCAACACCAATCGCACGCAATCCAGTTTCTGTTGTATCGCTAGCTTACCGTCATCTTCGTTCTTTACATGTTAAATCGGACGCTCGTTTTTTAATTATTGGTGCTGGACAAACAAACAGTAATCTCTGCAAATACCTTCACAAACACGGATTTCGGAATTTTACAGTCTTTAACCGAAGTCTGCCCAAAGCCGAAGAGCTAGCTAATAATATTGGTGGTGTTGCATTGCCACTTGATCAGCTTCAATCGTTTAATAAAGGATTTGATGTTCTCGTTGCTTGCACAGCGGCTGCTGATCACTTGATCAATACCGAAACATACAAACACATCCTTCAAGGTGAAACCGACACGAAAATCGTAATCGATTTGGCAATTCCATACGATGTTGATCCTCATATCTACAAGGAATTTAAAGTAACACCCATTTTAGTTGAAAGCTTGAAGCAAGCTGCTGAAGAAAATCTTGCTTTACGTCGCACTGCCTTAGTTCAATGTGAGGAAATTATCGAAAAACACCTCGCTGAATTTCGTTCCATGTTTCGTGAACGATTGATTGAACGTGCCATGAAAGATGTTCCTAGAAAGGTGCGTGAAATTCGTGAACACGCTACAAATAATGTATTTGCGAAAGATTTAGAAGGACTCGATGACGCCTCTCGCGAATTGTTGGAGAAAATGATCTCCTACATGGAGAAAAAATACATCAGCGTTCCCATGAAAATGGCAAAGGAAATTCTGCTGGATCAACACGAATCATGGCAAGAAAAGTAATCATTGGTTCAAGAGGAAGTGATCTTGCACTGTGGCAAGCACATTTTACCAAAAAACAACTGGAAGATTTAGGACATCCTGTCGAAATCATTATCATTAAAACACGCGGCGATCAGATTCAACACCTTTCATTTGATAAAATTGAAGGGAAAGGATTTTTCACCAAAGAACTCGAAGAAGCCTTACTCGCTGGTGAAATCGATTTAGCTGTTCACTCTCACAAAGATTTACCTACTACATTTCCTCCTGGACTTACCATTGCCGGCGTTTCCTATCGCGAAGATTGTTCTGAATCGCTACTCATTCGTCCCGAGTCATTGGATGAATCTCAATCATTATTACTTAAGAAAAATGCGCGCATTGGAACTTCTTCTTTCCGCCGTCGCTCTCAACTTCTTGCCCTTCGAAATGATTTGCAAATAAGCGATCTCCGAGGAAATGTTCCTACACGTGTGGATAAACTTCGACATGGAAATTATGATGCGATCGTTTTAGCTTCAGCTGGATTGAATCGTCTCGCATTGGATTTAAGTGATCTCAAACGTGTAATTCTTTCACCTCATTTTTTTGTTCCTGCACCAGCACAAGGTGTTTTGGCTTTTCAAATTCGTGAAGAAGATGTAGAAATGAAACACATCGTATCGCGAATTCATCATGAGGATGTTTCAATGGCAATTTCTGCCGAACGTGCGGTTCTCAACCGTCTTGATGGTGGCTGCCTTTTACCTTTGGGTGTTTTTTGTCAACCTATTTCTGATGGCTACCGACTTTGGGCTTCTTTACAACCATTAGATGGAAAGCCATTTCGACGAATTTATATCCAAGGGAAACAGCCGGAACAACTTGCTCAACAAGCCCTAGATGTATTAACACGAACAGAATCTCGTCATGTTTTTATAAGTAGAGAAGCTGAGACTTCAAGTGCATTTATAGATCAGGTTCGAGATTATGGATTTGAAGTAAATGCATTTTCACCGCTTCAATTCGAAGCAATTGAAATTCGAACTTTGCCACTTGCTGATTGGGTTTTCTTTTCCAGTCCTCGATCAGTGGAATTCTTTTACAATCAACATATTCAATTACCAGTTCATTGTCGAATTGCAGCCTTGGGTTCAGGAACTCTCTCAGCCTTAAATGAGCTTGGTTTGCATGCCGATTTTATTGGAAGCGATGAGGATACTCATACAACAGGAATTTCATTTTCTAAAATTGCGAAAGGAAAAACAATCGTATTCCCTTGTGCGGAACAAAGCCTTCGGTCAATACAAACTGTATTAGAAGAAAATGCGGATGTTCACGATTTGCCAGTTTACCGCACCTCATCAAAATCAACTATCGAAAAAGTAAATGCTGATATTTGGGTATTAACGAGTCCTTCTTCGGTTGAGGCACTTCAAAAGCAATTTGATATTTCGAAACACTCCTTCGTGGCTATCGGACAAAGTACAGCTGCTGCTTTATATAAAGCTGGCGTAAAACAGGTGCACATTGCGCCTTATACTAATTTGCAATCTCTCGCTGACTTAGTATGTGGAATTTAATTATTCCGATTCAAGTTCATTAATAGTCAGCCAAGCCATCAATCCCATTCCAGTAATCAAGGCTTCTTCATTGATATCGAATGTGGATGTATGAACTCCTGATGTAAAGGCACCATTGTCGCCTGCTGTTCCCAATCGATAAAAACATGCAGGATATTCTTGGGCAATCCAGGCAAAGTCTTCGGCGGTCATTCGTTTTTGCAATAATTCCACATTCTCTTTTCCAAGAAAGTCTTCTGCTGCTAGTTGACAACGATTAGTTAAAGCTTCATTATTGTCAAGAACCGGATATCCTTTTCGAATTTCTACCTCGGCTTTTACTCCAAATGCATGAGCTGTTTCGATGCATATTCGGTGGATGTGTTCATGAGCTCGCATTCGCCAATGTTCGTCCATTGTTCTGAATGTTCCTTCCATTTTTACTTCATCTGGAATCACATTGGTAGCACCATCGGCAATGACTTTTCCAATGGATAAAACAGTTGAAACTCCTGGTGCAGCTAGTCTGCTTGCAATTTGTTGAAGGGCGATGATTAAATGTGCCGCAGCTAAAATGGGATCATTTACTTGATGCGGCATAGCACCATGTCCACCTTTGCCTCGAACTGTAATGTATATTTCATCAGTAGAAGCCATGTATTTACCTGCACGAAAACCTACTTTTCCCGCAGGCAATGAAGGAAATACATGTTGAGCCAAAACGGATGCTGGTTTTTTATCATCAAAAATGCCTTCTTCCATCATCAATCGCGCACCTCCTGGTAGTTTTTCTTCTCCGGGCTGAAACACTAGAAGGACTTCACCTTTCCATTCACTTCTTAGTTTTTGAAGGATGATTCCGGCACCTAGGACACAGGCCGAATGAACATCATGTCCACAAGCATGCATCACACCTTTATTCACCGAGCAATAATCACTTGAATTTATTTCTTGAATTGGTAACGCATCCATATCGCCTCGCAAGGCAATGGTTTTTCCGTTTCCATTTCCTTCTATCAGGGCGCGAATACCCGTACCAACCCAACCAGATGTAAACGGAATCGCATATTCGTTGAGTTTGGTTTGAAGAAAGGCACTGGTCTCATTTTCTTCGAATGATAATTCAGGATGTTGATGAATATGCCTACGTATATCACGAATCAATGGAAACAAACTCTTGGCTTCTTCCTGAATGCACTGTTTTAATTGTTCTTTGGAGATGCTCATTTGGTAAAAATCATTTTCAAAGCGATTAATAAAATGAACACTCCAAATATTTTTCTCAGCATGGATTCTTCTATGTTTACGGCTATTTTGGAGCCTAGCCAAGCACCAATTACGAAGGTTGCTCCTATAATCAAACTGTATTTAAAATTGAGGCTTCCTTCTTTGTAGTAATTGATGGCTGCCATAAATCCAACTGGCATAAGTAACATTCCAATCGAAACACCTTGCGCTTGTTGTTGTGTCATACTTAAAAAATAAACGAGTGCTGGAACAATGATAATTCCACCACCAATTCCAACCATTCCACTCGCAATGCCTGCAATTATTCCAATAATGAGTAAGGTAATGATGATCGTCAAATCCATAGGTTTTTTATTAGGCATGTTTCAAAAATCTGTCGTGAAAGAAAGGTAATAAACAGCAGGTAACAAAGTTCCATCTTCTAGTCCTCGCGCCATATCAAATCGGACAAAATACCCTAAAATACGTGTTCTAAGTCCGAAGCCAAAGCCCGCAACAATGGGTTCTCGTTGGTTTTTAAGAACGACTTTGATGGGACCACTTTCGATGGTTTTTTGGTTAAAAGTATTGTTTTCAGAATAAGGTGAAGAACCTGTAAATGCAGTTCCAACATCTGTAAAACCTACTACTTGGATGTTGTTTAGTAAGTCCGATTTTAAAGGATATTTTGCAAAATAACGCACCATATTCCAGCGAAGTTCTCCATTGAAAACGGCGAAGCTAGATCCGTTCCGAATATTCTGATAAAATCCTCGTACGTTGGTTCCAAGTGTTTGGAAAATATAATGTTGTGAAGGATCATCTGCCACAGAGTTATCAAATTTTGGAATAAACCAAGAATCAACTCCACCAAGATAAAACATCAATTTATTCGGCCCAAACGACGTAGCTCCCGCCAAACGAGCAGCCCAAATCATTTCACGCATGATTCGACCATATTGTCGAAAATCAGCACCCAAAATAGTAACTGAAGCTTTGGCAGCATTCAGTTGATGAAAATGTTCTGCAGTGATTTTTAAGCGCGTTCCCGTCATCATATTCAAACCCATTGGGAATGAATTATCTAATACAAATTCGGTTTTTAATTGTGCCCAATGTGAATACGTGGTTGGACGTGAAAGTCTTGCCAAATCAGTAGCTAAAAAAACTGAACGATCGTTTCGATACGAAAGGCTTCCATCAATTCGTGAAACTTCAGAAAATGGATAGGATAATTTTCCACTTATTGTATGAACGAGAACTCTAGAACCATCATTGGTATTGGATTGTAAGCCCTGACGGTGAAAAATTAGTGTTCGATCGAGCCGTTTTTTCATCGACTGAAATGCCAGCAAATATTCATTTCCCGTTAAATTCCCAGCAAGTCGAAGGCCTCCCGTTATGCGAAAATCTTCAAATAAATCGGCTAAGCCAACTCGAAAAAGTCCATTGATTGCTGGGTTTTGATAATCACTTCCTGTATAAGGTTGATAGGTGAGATTTAAAAATCCGCGATCTATCTGAGTCACTAAATAATCTTGGTAATAGGCTGTTTCATACAAACGTTGGCGAGTGAGTTTAAACGTATCTTGATTTGATATTGCCGGAGCATTGGGTGTGATTAGATCGGATTTGACAGTTTTATCATCACCGAAAACCACAATTCGCCTTACTTTGGAACTACCCACCGATTTTTGTTTCGGCTTTTCTTCGGCCTTCTTAACCGTAATTGGATTTAGTTGCATCGCCCATGTAGTTGTTGGTAATGCAGCTGTTTTTACTAAACCAGAATCTAACTTTGTTTGAAGAATACTGGTTCTTTGATTCCGTTCAATTAATTCTACAATTTTCCCTTCGGAGTTAATGCAGTGTTCTAAAATGCCCTGTTTGTAATTGGTTTGAGGGTTTGATACAAGAAAATATCGGTAATGAATTAATGTATCTATATAGGCTATACTACTGTCGAAATGCGCTGTATAACGATTGACTATACCATTTTGATCGCTCAAATAGATAAGTTGATTGTTGCTTAAAGGAATTGCCTGTTGTTCGTGGATGAGAGGAGTAAAAGTGAGCCTGCGTACTACCTCTTCTTTCAAAAATGGATTAATCAGAAAAAGATCATGTGCTGCCAACGGAATTAGTGGTGTATTGCTTGGCACATTCAACGAATCACTTGGCCTATTGGAGCTGAAAAGTATTCGCTCTCCATCAGGCATCCAAGCGGGATTCGATTCGTCCCATTCATCATGCGTGAGCGCTTGAAACGTATTGGAAATATTGTTGAATAGAAAAAGATCTGTTCGTCCATCTTTCAAGGCAATCATGGCCATGTTTTTCCCATTGGGAGCGATGGAAAGACTCATTACTTTTTGAACTTGATCGAGGAATTTCCGCTGGATAGAACCATCTTTTACAGAATAAAAATTCAAACGCAGTCGACTCTTAAATTCATCGCAATACACCAAATATTCTCCATTTGGATGCCACGTCAACACAGGATAACTCATGTCGTTCAAGGTTGGAAGTTTCTTCCCAATTCGCATGATTTTTTTACGTTTTCCTGTTTGGTTGTCTTTTAGGAAAAGGACGTTTTTACCAAACTCATTCCTCACCCAAGCCAAGTACTTTCCATCTTGACTTAGTTTAACTTCTCTGTAAATGGCTCCTTTTCGATAGCGTCCAGAAATGAGTTCACCTTTGTTTTCTTGGTAAAGCGTATCACTAAAAAAATAACGTTTGTCGTAATAATGAATCCATTCTTGAGTCAAACTTCTAATACCAATCCCTAAAACCAATTCAAATCCAGTATCAACACTACGACTAACACGCGTCATTTCAACAATTTCGGGGATAACTTTTGATCCATACGTTGCAGCGATATAATGCCAAATAGATTCTCCTGCTATGGCAGCATCGTCTCCTTCGATGTGGTTGAATTTCAAAAATCGCCCACTAATAATTCCATCTCGAACTTGATCATCAGTTCGTGTATTCCATGGACGGCTCATCCAAGACACTAAACCTTTATGAAACCAATCGGGAATATTGAGTAAGGTTGAACTTCGAAGTCGATCACGGAAGTCACTCCCATAAAGGAATTCATTCACAAACGATTCTGCAACACCCGATCTGATTTGTTCTGCAAAAGCGACAGTTCCTTTTTCATAATAAAGCAACACTTTGCTACCTACCATGCGTGTTGTGCCACCTAAATTATTCTGGCTTTGACCACCAAGTCCAACATTGCTTTGTTTTAAATCCGAAAGCCGATCAAAAACGAGTAATTGCAATCGGTTTTCTAGCGTGTAATCGAAGAGTTGTTCGTATTCCGATAAGGTGATTTGTGCAGTTTGAGCAACACGTTTTGAGAGCTCTTTTCCTCCTGAATAAAAATAAACGTCCATACGATCGTAACGGTAAAACGACCATTCTATCGGCTTATACTGAATTCTGTTTTTCCCAAAATCCATCCTCGACCCATTGTAAAACTGAGCGTTGACGGGAAAAGCAAACAGAATAAATAAAATGTGGACAGCTAATTTTCGCACACGTATGCGTTTTGGTAAATGTATGAAAAGCCCTTTATTTAGTGCATCTTACGCTATGCTTCATCTTCATCATTTTACGTTCAATCCTTTTCAGGAAAATACTTGGCTCATTTGGGCTGATAATCTTGATTGTTTCATCATCGATCCAGGATGTTATTCTTCGGCGGAGAAGCAAATTCTCAAACGTTTTATCGAAACAAATTCATTGAATCCCATACGACTCATCAATACTCATTGTCATATTGATCATGTCCTTGGAAATCCGTTTGTTCATATGACGTATGGATTAAGCCCCGAAATTCATTCGAAAGAATTGTCCTTGTTATTGGCGGTTGAAGAATATGGGAAAATGTGGGGCATACAATCAGAGCCACAACCAGAACCTATATTAAGTTTAGATTCATTGGAAGATGCATTCCTTGGAGATGAGCGAATACAACTATTGTTCACACCTGGACATTCACCGGGAGAAATTTGTTTGTATTCTGAAACAAGCGGATTTGTTATAGCTGGTGATGTTTTATTTCAAAATAGCATTGGAAGAACCGATTTACCGGGTGGTAATATGGATGTTTTATTGAACAGCATTCGAACTCAATTATTTACTCTGCCCGATACAACTCAGGTTCATTGTGGGCACGGAAATTCAACCCAGATTGGATATGAACGTTTACATAATCCATTTTTGAGATAGCTCAAAATCCCTATTAAATTTGTTTACCCAACTACATGAAACCAAAAGGAAAAAGTACGGCCTATCTTGAACTTCATACCGCTGTATTTCTTTTTGGATTTACAGGAATTCTCGGTCGTTTAATTTCGCTCGATGCCGGATTGCTTGTGTGGCATCGCCTCTGGATGACGGCTGTTTTGATGTTTATTTACGTAAAATATATTGGGAAATTTAGGTTGCTACATTGGAAAGAAATACTACGCATTGCAGCGATTTCTCTAGCCATTGTATTTCACTGGATCCTTTTTTATGGTGCAATAAAATTAGCTAGTGTTTCGGTGGCGATGATTTGTTTGTCATCAATCACTTTGTTTACTGCTTTGCTAGAACCAATACTGTTTAAAAAATCATTCTCCCCAGTTCAAATTATCTTTTCTGTTTTAGTCATTGTGGGAGTTTCCTTTATGGCGCAAGATCAACAAGAGCACGTTGTAGGAATCATGGTTGGCTTGGCTTCCGCATTTTTTAGTGCCTTGTTTACCGTTCTAAATAAATCCATTATAAGTCGTTACGATTCACGTTTGCTTTCCTTGTATGAAATGGCTTTGGGATTTGTTTTATTAACGTTTTTAATGCCATTAGTCGATATGTGGCTTCCCTTAGGAAACTGGATGCCGGTTCCTAGCGATTGGGGATATTTAATTCTGTTGAGTTTCTTCTGTACTGTTGTTGCCTTTAATCTGTCCTTAAGTTCGTTGAGGTCGATTAGTGCTTTTACGGTAAATTTAGCGATCAATCTCGAGCCGGTATATGGAATTGCCTTGGCCTTCTTGGTTTTCCAAGAACATAAATTATTAGGTGCAGGATTTTATATTGGAGCAGTAATTATTTTAGCAACTGTGCTCGGAGAAGTTCTTTGGAAACGTAACAGAGAAAAGAAATTCGCAACTACCAAGGTGAAAATTTAATTCCGAAAAAGATCCCATTAAGTGTATAATCGAAACCTTCCAACGTTTCAATTCTTTTTTCGTGAGTTGCCGAAATATAAGCGTTAAGCTTTCTATTGGGAAACCAGTTAAGTGATGCCCCTATGCGCGATTGGGTGATGTCATACGAATTGTTGATCAAGAAACCATTGTTTTCGATGATGTTTCGTGTATTCCCAGAATAATAATCCAAGCCCAACCAGAATTTGTTGGATATTCTAATTTGGATAGAAGGCTTATGTACCCAATTGATTGAACTGTTTTGCTGTTGTGAAATCACCTGGTATTTAAAGATTACAGTGCTATTTCCCTCGGGATACCATGTTATTCCTGCCGTTTCTTGAATTTGATTATCGTAATTCATATTACCAGCATCCACATTCAAATCAACATCCCAATTGCTAATCGATTTTCGAATTCCAAATCCTCCAACTTGATGTTGCAAAAAATGTTGGCTTTTATCATTATAGTTCACCACAATATCGAGGTAGGAGAAATTACCTCGAATAGAAAAACCCGTTCGATTTTGCCAGTTTACATATCCCGAATACACCTGTTGTTTGACTAGCGAATAATAATTCGATTGACCAATATTGGAATAGGCAGCATGAATAAAAAGAGATGGATGTGGCGACAAATTAACTCCAAAGGAGCTATATTTTAAATTACCAATTGCGTCACTATTACTGTTTTTAGAACCTATATCAGCTGTTATGGAATTTAAAGATTCTGTTTTATAACGAGCTTGTTTTGTTGCTCCTAAGTTCAACAATTGTTTGCCAACAAGGACTGCTTCCTGAGTTCTCCCACATTCTCTCAAAGCAGCTTCTAAATACAAAAGAGAAAAAGTATCTGCCGAATTTAAACGTGTAGCTCGCCGAAATTCATCTATTGCAATTCGGTATTTCTTCAATCGAAAGGCTGCTTCTCCAAGTCGATATCTTAAAAAGTAATATTCTTGACCACTTACCTTAATTAAATCTTTTCGATGATTATACAGCGAATCCCATTGTCCACCAAGATACCATGTGTATGAAGTTAATTCAGGATCAGCCTCGATTGTCTGCGCAGAAACCCTTCCAACCAAGAGAATAATAAATAGAAATAAAACACGCATCGGCGACAAAGATGGTTCAATCACCGAAGAGTTTAAAATGAAAAAATATTTAATAATTGAATTTATCCAACACTTCCTTCCAAACGAACGGAATTAGTTTTTGTGCTTCCTCAGCAAACCAGAATGTAGAGATTTTGGTTGACAAATATGTTTCTATGTAAGCATATTGGATTACAATAGTGAACAAATGTAAATAATATCATTTACATTTGTGTGTTAAAAATTCATGTGCCTTATGAGGACAACGAAAAAATTACTTGTTGAACAGCTAGATAGAAAATTGAAACCCTTTTTTGGAACAGAGAAAGTTATTGTTCCAGATCAAGGATGGATAAACAACATTAGAAAAACTCTAAATATGACATTAGAGCAATTGGGCAGTAAGCTAAATGTAACTCGACAAGGAGCAAAAAAAATTGAAATGAGTGAAGCGCAAGGAACAATTTCATTGAAATCAATGAAAGAAATTGGAGGAGTTCTAAATATGCAATTCGTATATGGCTTCGTACCAAAAGATGGTTCGATAGAAAATTTGATAAACCACAAAGCCGAAGAACTTGCTAGAAAAATTGTTTTGCGAACAAATCAAAATATGAAACTAGAAAACCAAGGAAATACTGAGGAGCAAATAATAAGGGCAATTAACGATTTGACAAATGAAATAAAAAGAGAATTGAATAAATCTTTATGGGATTAGAACTCGAATATGAAGACGGGCAAACACCGTTAAGTGAAGAAGAAAAAGAAGGATTACGATTAAAAACAATTACTACACATGGCGAATTAGATGAGCATGAACAGTTAAATATTGAGAAAGCGATTGAATGGACAATAAAAACAAAATTCAAAACGGAAAAAATATTAACCGAAGATTTTATAAAACTACTTCATAAAAAAATGCTCGGAAATGTTTGGACCTGGGCAGGAGAATTTCGAAAATCAGAAAAGAACATTGGAGTTAAATGGGTGATGATTAGAATTGAATTGAAGGCACTACTTGAAGACACAAAGTATTGGATAGAAAATAAGACTTTTTCAGATGAAGAGATTGCAATTCGATTCAAACACCGCTTAGTAAATATTCATTGCTTCCCGAATGGTAATGGGCGACATTCAAGAATAATGGCAGATATAATTATGGAATCAATATTCGGAAATGAACCATTTTCATGGAATCATTCCAATATGGTTAAAGCCAATCAAACTAGGAAAAACTATATAAATGCAATACGAGAAGGCGATATAGGAAACATTCAACCCTTAATCGACTTTGCGAAAAACTAATAATCTGTAGATATAAGCACAGGATAGAAAAGTCAAACTTTCTGATTCATTAATTCATCCTATTTTATCTGGACATTTATTCAATGAATCCATTCTACTCACTTTATTAAGTTCTTCAACTGTGTGAAGTTTGGAGATTAATGTAAACTGCTAAAATGACTTAGGCTTCAATTATCCAACACTTCCTTCCAAACTAACGGAAAGTAGTTTTTGTGCTTCTACTGCAAATTCCATCGGTAATTGTTTCAAAACCTCTTTGCAATATCCATTTACTATTAAGCCAATGGCTTTCTCAGTATCAATTCCACGTTGTTTACAGTAAAACAATTGGTCTTCACCAATCTTAGAAGTAGTGGCTTCGTGTTCAACAATGGCGGTAGGATTTTTTATTTCAATGTATGGAAAGGTGTGCGCTCCGCATTGATCACCCATGAGCAATGAATCACATTGAGAAAAATTACGCGCATTGGCTGCTTTCAGACTGATACGAACTAATCCACGATAACTATTTTGACTTTTACCAGCAGAGATTCCTTTGGAGATGATGGTGCTTTTCGTGTTTTTGCCCAAATGAATCATCTTGGTTCCGGTGTCGGCTTGTTGCATATTGTTGGTTACTGCAACAGAGTAAAATTCACCCACCGATGAATCTCCTTTCAAAATCACACTTGGGTATTTCCAGGTGATGGCTGAGCCTGTTTCTACTTGTGTCCAGGAAATTTTTGCACCATATCCAGCGCATATGCCTCGTTTGGTAACGAAATTAAAAATTCCTCCAAGGCCGTTTTTATCACCTGGATACCAATTCTGAACGGTGCTGTATTTTACTTCTCCTTTTTCTTGTGCAATAATTTCTACAACGGCAGCATGAAGTTGATTTTCGTCACGCATGGGAGCTGTACAACCTTCCAAATAACTCACGTAAGCGCCTTCTTCAGCAATAATTAACGTGCGTTCGAACTGACCTGTTCCGGATGCATTGATACGGAAATAGGTAGATAATTCCATAGGACAACGAACACCTTTAGGAATATAACAAAATGAGCCATCAGTAAATACTGCAGAATTCAAGGCTGCATAGTAATTATCTGTATAAGGAACCACCGAGCCCATATATTTCTGGACTAATTCGGGATGATCAATTACCGCTTCACTAAAGGAGCAGAAAATTATTCCTAGCTCGCCCAGTTTTTCTTTGAATGTGGTTTTTACCGAAACCGAATCAATTACTGCATCTACTGCAACTCCTGTAAGTCGCTTTTGTTCGAGAAGTGAAATGCCCAGTTTTTCGAATGTTTTACGAAGTTCCGGATCTACTTCATCTAAGCTATTGAGTTGTTTTGTTTTCTTGGGTGCAGCATAATAGATTATGTTTTGGAAATCTATTTTCGGATAATGCACATGTGCCCAAACTGGTTCTTCCAATGTTATCCAATACCGATACGCCTTTAATCGGTAGGCCAACATCCATTCTGGTTCTTTCTTTTTTGCAGAAATAAAACGGATGATATCTTCATTCAGCCCTTTGGGCGCAGAATCCATCTCGATATCAGTGGTAAATCCCCACTTATAATCGGAATTGATGTGCGATTCAAGAATTTCGTTGCCCTCTGCTGACATGATTTATATTTAAAAAAAATTAAACGGCGAAACTTTCTCCGCATCCGCAAGTTCGTGTCGCATTTGGATTATTAAATGAAAATCCTTTCCCATTCAATCCTCCCGAATACTCGAGTACTGTTCCTACCAAATACAAGAAACTCTTCTTATCAACCAGAATTTTCACTCCCTTGTCTTCAAATAACTGATCTCCATCACGTCGTTCTGCATCAAAATCCATTTTATAAGAAAGTCCAGAACAACCTCCTCCTTCAACACCAACACGTAAATAACTATCAACTTTATGATTTCCTTCAGTCATTAAGCTCATCAATTTTTCTTTTGCAGTTTCAGATACTGATATCATATTGAATCTATCTTTTCTGTTAAACAAGCAGCTTTCGGTTTAGTTTCAAAAGCAGGGTTTTTATTTAGACTTATTCTAAACAGATGGCAAATATACGCATTGACGGGGAGTTAATCAACATCAAGATTTGTTTGTTTTGATAAAATTCAATCAGAAATTTTTCGTTTAGAAATTTTTCATGGTAACAATTAGAAAGAAAATCCAAAATTCAAAAACTATATTTGTCGAAATAGTCAGGAGATATGAGTAGTACTGAGGAAACAGAAAAGAAGATTACCCATCATTTAGAAGAGTGGTTAAGTGTTACCCAAAATACAGAAATCAATAAAAATATTCAGGGGTTTATTGAATCTGCAAAATCGGCTTTAAATATTCTCGCTAATACACGAGTAGCAGCATTTATTTACGATTATGAGCGTGGAAATTATGCGTATTTCAACAGCTATTTTCCCGAATTAATGAATACCACTTCAGAGAGAATTGAGGAAATTGGAATCCGAATAATGCAGGAGAGTGTTCATCCGGAAGATTTTATAAAATGCTTAAGTATAACTCGTCGCTCGCTTGCTGTATTTGATTTAATGAAAGACGATGAGAAAGAAAGTACTCAGCTACGTTTATTTTTTCGCATTAAAAGAGCAAGTGGCGAATATTTCTGGGTGATGCAAAGTAATCGTCAAGTGAGATGGAGTAAATATGCACCAACGCTCGACTTAGCATATATCGTAGAGCTTTTCAATGATCATCACCCTATGAAAGTGATGGCTGTTTTGCAAACGAACAGTCGAAACATGAATATTTTTCCTGATGATGATACTGTTTTGTTAAGTAAGCTCACTATGCGCGAAATGGAAGTACTTCGGCTTGCATCCATGGGGCTTTCAACAAAAAATATTGCAGATAAATTGGTGGTTTCGGAAAATACAATTAAAACTCACCGACATAATCTAATCAAAAAACTCAAGGTTCGAAATATTGTTCAAGCTTCGAGTATGCTTGAAAAAATAGTAAATTAATACTGATTTTTCATCTCCTGAAAAACAGCTGTTGCCCAACGTTTATATTCAATTCCTGAAGGATGAAGGCCATCGGTTGCAACAAGTTCATTCGAATGAATTGCTTCTTTTGAACCGACTGTTATATCCACATAATGAACTCCCATTTTAAGGCTAATTTCCTTGTTGATGGAATTAAACAAATCAATTTCTGTGGCAATAGCTGCCATATCACGATCGGCTGCAAAAGGCGTTGAGCCCCAATCGGGAATAGAAACTACCACTACGTGATTCTTATTTCCACCAGCAAAATCAATAGCTTGCTGCAATAGTTGTGTAAATTCCTTCCGATAAATCTCTGGAGAATTACCACGATATTGGTTATTCACCCCGATGAGCAATGAAACAAGATCAAAAACGCCCTGTGGATTTTGTTCTAAAATAGCAGCTTGTAATTCGTCAGTTGTCCAACCCGTTTTTGCAATGATTTCGGGCGATTGAAAATGAACAGTTGATGAGTTTATCCTACTCACAAACTGCATTGGCCAACGTTCTGATTCGCTTACTGCTTCACCGATGGTATAGGAATCACCCAGTGCCAGAAATCGAAGCTGCTTTTGAGCTGTTGATTCTATCATTGTCAATAGAAGAATAGAAAATATGAAAATACGACTCAAAGTTCTTTACGCATCCGTGCTACCGGAATATTAAGTTGTTCTCGGTATTTAGCAACGGTTCTGCGTGCTATGTTATAGCCTTTTTCACGTAATACTTTGGCGAGTTTATCGTCAGTAACAGGATGACTTTTATCTTCTGCAGCCACACATTCTTCCAATATTTTCTTCACTTCACGTGTCGAAACTTCTTCTCCCGAATCGGTCGATAATGATTCTGAGAAAAAGGATTTTAGCAAGAATGTACCAAACGAGGTTTGAATATATTTGCTATTTGCAACTCGAGAAATTGTAGAAATATCAAGGAAAACCTTTTCAGCGATGTCTTTTAAAATCATTGGACGAAGTTTGGTTTCATCGCCACTGAGGAAGTATTCGTATTGATAATCCAAAATGCACTGCATCGTAAGCATAAGTGTTTGTTGACGTTGCTTAATTGCATCAATAAACCAGCGAGCAGAATCTATCTTTTGTTTAACGAACAAAACTGCATCACGTTGTTCTTTGTCGGATACTTTTTTGGTTTTGCTATAATGAATGAGCATCTCCTGATACGTTCGGCTAATTCGAAGATCAGGAGCATTTCTAGAATTAAGTTGAAGTTCTAAAACACCTTCGTTATTATTCAGAATAAAATCAGGAATTATATGTTGAGTGCTCTTAGGAGAATCACTTTGAGAATTACCCGGCCTTGGATTTAATTTTAAAATTTCCTTAATCGCAGCTTTTAATTCCGTATCGGTTAATTCTAGCTTCTTGGCAATTTTATCATAGTGCTTGCGCGAAATTTCATCGATGCATTCACGCAAAATCACCGCTGCTGTTTTCATCTCAACCGTTTGATGTTCTTTTCGGCGAAGTTGAATTAACAAACATTCCTGTAAATCGCGTGCACCAATGCCCGGAGGATCTAATTCTTGGACTTCTTTTAAAAGTCGCAACACATCTTCCTCGCTGGTTAATATGTTTTGTGAAAAAGCTAAATCATCAACGATGGCGCTTATCTCTCGCCGTAAATATCCATCTTCATCAATGTTTCCAATTAAATACTCTGCTATAGGAAACTCTTCTGCACTCACATCGCGCAAGCCAAGTTGACTCAGCAGTTGCTCTTGAAATCCTTGTCCACCGGCAAAAGGAATCTCCTTCCGTTCATCGTCTGGACTATAATTGTTCGCTGTTAATTTATATGCAGGTGTTTCATCATCATCGATATAAGCACTTAAATCAAAATCTTCTCGATTCTGCTCCGAATGTGCTTCTTCATCGCCATCGTCTTTCGTTCCAAATGGATCTTCTCCAGCTTCTTCGTCTTTGACATCATCCGAATCAGTTCCTTCTTCCAAGGCTGGATTTATCTCCAACTCTTCTTTTATTCGTTGTTCAAGTGAAACCGTTGGTACTTGCAACAGTTTCATCAGTTGAATCTGTTGGGGAGATAATTTCTGCAGAAGTTTCTGCTGTAAACCTTGCTTAAGCATCGTGATGCAATGTTAGTGAAAATCGGGTTCTGTCTGTTAAATGCTCTGTTGACAGGAATTTCCAAAAGCAATAATACAGGGTTGAAACGAGAATTTTCTAAGCCTGTTACTTCGCAATGAAATTAAATACCTAAATTCAACTTTCAATTTTTAAAATTGCTTGATACTTAAATCATCACGTAATAAAAATTTAAAAAGAATAGGGGATGAACCCTTCGTAAGGTGTCTTACGTTAAAATGAATTCATGAAACGTTTTGCTTCTCGTGTTTTTTCGATCGATGCTTTTCGATTGATGTGTTTGTTGATTCTTGCATTCATGCAGGCAAGTCCTGTTTTAGGAGGAAATTCACCATCTCACACGCAACAACTACATTATACTGTATATGTGAGTGGAAGTAATCGAGGATCGCTAAACGCTGAAATTATTCGAAAGGCAGATAAATCCTTTGATATCCGACTTGAAACGAAATTACATTTTCCTTTTACGGATGTTGTTTCTCTGATTCAAGTTCATTATACAGCTCAAGGTTTAGAGAACGCTTCTTCTCAGAAACACATCAACAACGACTTGAAAGAATATTTTCAAACCAGACGTGCCGAAGGTGGTTATACGGTGGTAGATGTTGATGGAAACAAAAGCATTTTCCCCGGAAAAATCCCTTTCAGTGTGGGGCGTTTATATCACGATGAACCTGTTGGAATGAAGGAATTATTCTCCGAACGTCTTGGCACATTTGTTCCTATCCGAACACTCAAAGCCGGCGAATACGAGCTCTTACAACCCGACGGAAAAAAGAATGTTTTCGTTTATCGTTATGGCATCTGTACTGAAATGCGCACCGAAATGATGGCTTGCAATGTTCGCTTTGTGCTAACCGACTAAAATTCTAGGTTTTTCGGCGTACGCGGAAATGGTATCACATCGCGGATATTTCCCATTCCAGTTACAAACAACACCAAACGCTCAAAACCTAATCCGAATCCACTGTGCGGAACCGTTCCATATTGACGGGTTTCCAAATACCACCACAAACTTTCGCGGTGTATTTTCATCTCATCAATGCGGCGACTAAGTTTTTCGTAATCTTCCTCCCGTTGTGAACCTCCAATGATTTCACCAATTCCTGGGAAAAGAACATCCATCGCCCGTACCGTTTTTCCATCTTCATCTTGCTTCATATAAAAAGCTTTGATGTCTTTTGGATAATTGGTCAGAATTACGGGTTTCTTGAAATGCTTTTCTACCAAATAACGCTCGTGTTCGCTTTGTAAATCAACGCCCCATTGAACGGGGTATTCAAACTTTTTACCGCTGCGTTCTAAAATGCTGATAGCTTCAGTATAAGTCAAACGTTCAAAAGGTTGCTCAGCAACAAAATTCAATTTCTCTAGAAGTGCCATTGGATTGCGATCTTCTTTCTTCATCTGGCTTTCTTCCTCAATCAGGCGTTTTTCTAAAAATGCCAAATCATCGGCACAATACTCCATTGCATAGCGAATGAGGTATTTGAGGAAATCTTCCGCCAAATCCATATTGTCTTCCAACTCGAAAAATGCCATTTCGGGTTCAATCATCCAGAACTCTGCTAAGTGACGAGTCGTGTTTGAATTTTCAGCACGGAATGTTGGTCCGAATGTGTAAACACGCGAAAGTGCCATGGCTGCTAGTTCCGATTCTAACTGTCCAGAAACGGTCAAGTTTGCATCTTTCCCAAAGAAATCCTGAGTTGAATCAATACTGCCATCTTCGTTACGTGGCGGATTTGCAGCGTCTAAGGTCGTTACACGAAACATTTCACCTGCACCTTCAGCATCCGAACCTGTGATAATAGGAGCGTGGATGTAGTAAAAATGGTTGTCATTAAAATACTTGTGTATCGCAAAGGCTAAGGCATGACGAATACGCAAAATGGCTCCAAACGTATTGGTACGAGGACGTAAATGGGCAATCTCACGTAAGAATTCAAGTGTGTGTTTTTTCTTTTGAAGGGGGAACTTTTCAGCATCGGCCTCACCTAAAACTTCAATCTTGCTTGCAGAAAGATCGACTGCTTGTCCAGCACCTTGCGATGCAACTAAATTCCCTGTAACACGAAGGCTACAACCTGTTTGAACTTTCTTTAACAGCTCTTCGTCGAACTTTGAAAGATCAGCAACGATTTGAAGATTATGGATGGTTGAACCATCGCTCAATGCTATAAAGGCAATGTCTTTATTGCCACGTTTGGTTCGTACCCAGCCGGATACAGTAATTTCTTGGTTTTCGGGTTGGGTTATCAACCAATCGGCAATTCGTTTTTGATGCAGCGCACTCATAGGTTATAGCTATTGAAGGCGCAAAAATAGTTCTTCCAATGGAATTCAAGCCCATTAACCTTGAAGCAGTTTCAAATGTGCAGTATGATGCTTGCCATGCCAGCTATATAAAGCAGATAAATAGGCAATCGAACGTGTGTATTGATACTGAGGATGGGTAAACATGCGGTGAAAATCAAGCTCTTGCAAACGATCGAGCAGATAAACCAAATGAGCATGTGTATTTTCTATCAAATCGAGCGAGAATGAAATAGGCATCTCATAATCGCTTAAGCGTGCCCATTTTTCTTCATTATAAGGTTTGATGGTTGGATTATCTTCTGTCAAAGCAAGTTTTAATCGAATCAAGCAGTTGATATGAGAATCCGCCACATGATGAATGACTTGCTTCCCAGTCCAACCTTCGGGGCGATAAGGCTTTGATAATTGTTCATCGCTTAAGGAATTTGCTACTTCTCGTATTTCGGATGGCAAAGAACGAATGGAATCAATCCAGCCGCGAATATCTTCCATTGGATACGTTTCGGGCACAACCAACTTGCCTATGGGAAAACGAAGATGTTCCATGATTAGTTTGCTTTTGAACTGTCGGTCTTTATACTGAGCTTATGCTTTTTTGCAAAATCTTCTTGATTCCGTTGAAAATTGGCAATTAAATCCTCACATTTTTTATCAATCTGTTTGTACAGAATTTCCAAACGTGCCTCATCTCCTTCGGAATATAAACTATCAGGTTGCGAAAGAATCTTTTCTGCATCGAGGTATTCTTTTTTCACCAGATTCTCATAGCCTTCTAACATAGCAATAGCCGATTGTCGAAATGAATCATCGCCATCGTATGCTTCCATTTTACGAACCTGATTTAATGAAGCTTCAATTTGTCTTTCGAGCTGTTGATGACGCATTTGCATCTCTGCTTCCACATACGAACTGAAAGCATCTTGTAATTCATCTGATTTTTCAATCACCCGAATCTGTTGAATGACTAAAGAATCGTTATAGACTTCGGGCTTAATAGATGGACCAGAGCATGCGCTAATGAGCATACAGAAAAAAAGACTACTCAGAAAGAAGGTTTTCATAATGACAAAGAAAGCAATTCATTCCGTCCAATAAAAAAAGCCTCCCATTTCTGAGAAGCCTTTTCAATTGATTGGTTGTTTTAACTTTAATTCGATGGAAGAAGAACTGCATCAATTACGTTTATGACTCCATTCGATTGATTAACATCTTCGATTGTTATGTTTGCTACAGTTCCTTTTTCATCTTTTACAATGAAGTTTCTTTCTCCATTCATCATCACATACAATTTGCCTCCACTTAATGTTTCAAGAACTGCTGTTCCGTTTCCTGCTTTAATTTTTGCAGCCAAGGTGCGACTATCTAGTTTTCCAGCTACAACATGATAGGTGAGAATCTTAGTGAGTTGTGCTTTGTTCTCAGGCTTCAACAACGTTTCAACTGTACCTGCTGGTAGATTTTCAAAGGCATCGTTCGTCGGTGCAAATACGGTTAATGGACCTTTTTGTTGAAGCGCATCTACTAATCCTGCAGCTTTAACTGCTGCAACAAGTGTTGTGTGATCCTTTGAATTGACTGCATTTTCAACAATGTTTTTGGTTGGATACATGGTCATTCCACCAACCATGGTGTTTTGTGCTTGAAGTGAAAATCCCGCTAGGGTAATTCCTGCAATGAATAGTGCTGTTTTAATGTGAGTTTTCATAGAGCTGAAAGTTTAGAAGTATGTTTTTTTGGTGTTTGAAATATTCTGCTTTCAGCTACGGAAGGGAGTGAGCGTTTGGATTTTTATTAGAGAAATTAATTTATAACAAACTGGTAATCAAGCACAAAAAAGCTGTTTTTTTCATAAAAGGCATAAAAAAAGCCGGACAAGCCGGCTTAAAAATTAAATTGATTGTTTATGAAACTGAACCAAGAGCAACCAATTTTTCTAAGGTGGGACTTGGACTTCCTCCTTTTTTCTCAATTGTTATAGCGAACGCTTGTGCTTGAAGCAATTGAGGAATTGACTTAGCCAATTGAAATTGTCCAGTTTCTAACACACCCATATCGATTGGTTTGCCATCTACTAATGCCCAAAGTTGATATTGCTTATCAGCAGCAAGAAGGGGCAATTGTGTAGTAGAAATGAATACTTGTTTATCGGAATCTTTAAGAAAAACAACAGCATTCTCCCCAGGAACTTTGGTTTTACTTGATAGAAGAATTTTACGTGTATCGGGTGATGAAATATCGGCTAGGTAATTTGTATTGGTTGCTAAGCGTTTATTGAGTTCGGCTACTTGTTGATTGGAACGAGAAACTTGCTCCTCTAATTCCGAAATACGATTGCTGAATTGGATATTTCTATAAAATAAAACACCCGTCGATAGTACAAGAGCAACACTAGCTGCAACAAGCCAAATGGGATATTTTGGTCGAATTTCGATGATTTTGCTTTCCTGCTTTTCTTCCAAAGTAAACTCATCTTGAAATGGTAGATTGTCGAGCACTTTGGCCTTTAATCGCGCATCAGGATCTTTTGCATGAGCTAAAGAGAAAGCATTCAAGCCTTCTTGAATCGCATGGAGTTCTCGTTGAAGTTCAGGCCATTCACGTAATTTCAACTCCACATCCTTCATTTCTTCAGGAGTGAGCGCATTTAGAGCATAAAGTTCTAAAATGCCAGAGTCGATGTATTCTTTCGTGTTCACAGTGTGTTGAATATAGATCGAAGTTTTAAGATGGCGTTGCGAGCTCGTGTTTTTACTGTTCCAAGAGGAAGGTTAAGTTCTTCGGAGATTTCAATTTGAGTATATCCTCTAAAATACATGTAATCTAATATCTCCCTAAGTTCATTGGGTAAATCATCGACTAGCTTTCTTAAACCAATTTGATCTGTAGAAATGCCTGTAAATAATTGGGAACTCAATACAGGTACGAGATCATCGAAATTTCGGTTTTTTTGCTGCTGCTTTTGTTCAGACGAACGAAGCTTATCGATGCATAAATTGCGTGTAAGCTGCATCATCCAAGTATATAAACGGCCTTTAGATGCATCGTAAGATTGAATGTTATTGAATATTTTTAAAAACAATTCTTGAAGTAAATCTTCAGCAGCTTCTTCGGGCGAAATCATGCGCGCAATAACTCCATACAACGCGGCTTTATAATTATCATAGAGATATTCAAAAGCGGAACGATTTTTTTGGCAGAGTGCATCTACCAAAACAGATTCGATTTTATAATCAGGCTGATTCAAGCGGTTGGGTAGCGCTAAAGTATCAGTTAATTGAATGCAATCAACTTAACAGAAACCAATTTAATCTTGATGCACCCAACGTACAAACCAACTCGATCCATCATTCAACAAAATCTGCGAGAAATACCATCCTAGAGCCAATTCACTCGTGTTTAATTTGACTTGTTTTGAGGAGTATTCAACTTCCAATTGCATCAATCTTCCTTGACTATCGCGGGTTTGGATGCTTTGAATTGTTTTAGGTGAGCTAATTTGGATGAAATTATCAGCAGGATTAGGGAAAACACGAATTTCAGCTAAATAGGCCGATGTACTCAAAAGCGGCTCATCACAATTACTTTGCTCGATTGCAACAATCCGATCGGAGAAAAATTCGGCAATCTCACTAACACGCGCTGAAGCTCCCAGTATAGAATGTCCCGCAGGATCTTGTAAACAATTAGGACTGCCATTTTGGACAATGGCATTAAACACTGTTAAAGGATTGCTAACATTAGCAGCTTTTTGCGCAATAGAGCAAGATCCCGAAGCCCAAGGCATATTCCAAACGTGTGCACATCCTAAAAAGCCAAAAGGATCAAGGCAATTATAACTTAAGGAAGCCATAATAGGCGTTGTATTGCAATCAACTACTACATCAGTCGTTTGATGAAACAAATACAATAAAGGTTCTTCTCCAACAGATTGCTCAAATAGATTTCCCAGCATCCCACCGTAAAAATTAGCAATGCCTTTTACTTGAGAAGTATGACCGTTGAGTGCAATCGTACCTTCAATATCGCCTAAATCGGGACGAGTACGACTAATGCTAGAGCCGGCAGAGTTAAAATAATCGTGGCAATAGGCAAGTGAATTGGATGGACCGGGAGCATCACTCAAAACACCAGCGGAATAGGGTTTTTCGTTGGGTGAATCAAGAAAAGCGGTAGCTAAGGCATTAAATCCTCCGGCGCTCACACCAGAGAGATAGACATTTTCTGTACATACTGAATCCAAGTTAGCTCGCCCTTTTAGAAAGCGAATGGCACCTTTCACATCCTGCATTCCACGATAAATGGCACGAATAACTTCATTGGTATCGGCCGGATAGACACAATTTCCTTCTAGCGTAACAGCTGTGCAGGTTGCGGTATTACTTCCTCCATTGGGATTGGGGTGAAATCCTAATCGGTAACTTACCGATGCAACTACATAACCCCGACTAACAAAATGAGGCGCTAAAAGCTGAATGTCGTTATCGTTGCGGTTGCCGGCAATCCATGCACCACCGTGGATGAGAACAATAAGTGGCCGATGGATATTTTGATCACCTACAGGTTTGTATAAGTTGAGGTATAACTCAACCGGATTTCCTGCATAGTTGATGGACGTTCCGTAGGGAATATCGAATTCGGTTCGATAGCTGTATTGCTCGCTTGTGTAAGCCGATTGAGACTTTCCTATGAGGGCAGAAAATGCAATAACTACAAGTAGTATAAAACGAAACATCCAATTCATGAAAGCAATTTACAGTTTTTCAGAAACAACCTTTATAGCATTGGTCACGCAAAAAAAATCCCGTCTTGCAAGGAGGCGCAAAACGGGATTCCGAACTGAATCAAAAACTTAAAGCGTACCGCGACGTTCTTGTTCACGTTCGATAGATTCGAAAAGGGCCTTGAAATTTCCTTTTCCAAATGCACGAGCACCGCGGCGTTGAATGATTTCATAGAACAAAGTCGGACGATCTTCTACCGGCTTAGAGAAAAGTTGAAGAAGGTAACCTTCGTCGTCACGGTCAACTAAAATGTTGAGACGACGAATTTCATCCATGTCTTCATCTATATCACCAACACGCAATGAAAGTTCATCATAATACGTTTGTGGAACTTCTAAGAAATCAACACCACGACGACGTAATTCTGCAACAGTTTCGATGATGTTATCGGTTGCTACAGCTATGTGTTGAACACCTGGTGTTTGGTAAAAATCAAGATATTCTTCTACCTGAGATCTTTTCTTTCCTTTAGCAGGTTCGTTGATTGGGAATTTGATAAACTCATTGCTATTGGTTACCACTTTCGACATCAAAGCAGAATATTCGGTAGAGATGTCTTTATCGTCAAACGAAACGATAATTTTAAAACCCATCACTTCTTGGTAGAATTTCACCCAAGTATTCATTTCGCCCCAGCCAACATTTCCAACACAGTGGTCAACGAACATTAATCCAACAGGTTTTGATGGAATTTGAGGTTCTGCTTTTTCATAGCCGGGCATAAAAACACCCGTGTAGTTTTTTCTTTCTACAAACGTGTGAATTGTCTCTCCATACGTGTAAATACTTGCTGTACGAACTTCACCAAATGCATCGGTTTTCACTTCAAGAGGAGCATGCATTTTGGCACCGCGTTTAACAGTTTCTTCTAATGCCTTAGCAGCATCATCAACCCAAAGTGCTAAGATTTTAACACCATCGCCATGTTTTTTCACATGGTCAGCAATGGGACCATCGGGCATTAAAGAAGCTGTTAGGACAAGACGAATTTTACCTTGACGTAATACATACGATGCGCGGTCTTTTACACCTGTTTCTGGTCCAGCATAAGCGATGAGTTCATAGCCCCATGCGCTTTGATAGTAATAGGCAGCTTGTTTGGCATTACCTACATAAAATTCAACATAATCGGTTCCCAACAAAGGAAGGAAATCGGCAGCCGCAGCGTTTGTTGCTTGCGGAGATAGCGTTTGTGCGTTATCCATGATGATTTGGTTTTATTGCTTAGTTGTAATCAGGTTCCATCCAAGAAAGGAAGTACTTATCGTCGTTTATTTTTAGCGCAGCTTCAGTTACCATTAAAGGCTTGAATGTGTCAACCATAACGGCATATTCCTGCGTGTCTTTTTTACCAATACTGCGTTCCATCGCACCAGGATGCGGACCATGAACAATTCCCGCTGGGTGAAGAGTGAGATGCCCTTGTGCGATGTCGTTACGGCTCATGAAATCACCATCTACATAATATAACACCTCGTCAGAGTCGATATTGCTGTGATTGTATGGTGCTGGAATCGCTTGTGGATGATAATCGTACATGCGTGGCACGAAGGAACACACGACAAAACCAGCCGTTTCGAATGTTTGGTGAATAGGTGGTGGCAAGTGTACTCGTCCGGTTATCGGTTCGAAATTCTTGATCGAGAATGCATACGGGTAATTATATCCATCCCATCCAATTACATCAAACGGATGAGAACCATACACGTAATGATGTAACACACCCTGCTTCTTCACTTTGATGATAAAATCTCCTTTTTCATCGTGAGTTTCGAGGTTTTCTGGGCGACGAATATCGCGTTCGCAGAAAGGAGAATGCTCTAATAATTGTCCGAAGTAATTCCGGTAACGTTTAGGAGTATAAATAGGAGAGAACGATTCCAAAAACATCAATCGATTATCTTCTCCGTCAAATTCGATTTGATAAATCATCCCGCGAGGAATAATCAAATAATCACCATAAGCGAATTCAAGCGTTCCAAGGAAAGTACGTAAACGACCTGTTCCTTTGTGAATGAAAAGCATTTCATCGGCATCCGCATTCTTGTAGAAATACGTGCTCATTGATTTACGCGGCGCCGCTACTCCTAAATGCACATCCGAATTGACTAACAAGGCAGTTCGGCTTTCTAAAAAATCATCCGCAGGTGGAACATTAAATCCAACCAAGCGAAGCGACTTCATGTTTTTTTCAATCGCTACCTTAGGAGAAACATCAATGGATTCGCCAATAGATTTTACAATTGTAGGGCGATGTAAATGATACATTAAAGTCGACATACCATCGAAACCAACGGTGCCGAATAGCTGCTCATAATAGATTCCACCTTCGGGTTTATTATATACGACGTGGCGTTTTGAAGGGACTTTTCCTAAAGAATGATAAAACGGCATCTGTGACGATTTGTAAAGTGTATTACAAACGTACAAGATTTCTTTTTTCAATGCAAGTGTAAAATCACAACGAAATTTTGGTGAATTCTTTCAATTCAGTTAATAATATTGCGCAGCATGTCTTATGCAGAATATAATTCCGTTATCTGCTGCCTACAACAAGACGATTCACCGCTCTAAAGCCATTGGCATTCAATACAACCTGATAATTCCCTTTTGATAAATTGCTCACAGGCAATTCGATAAGTTGTCCGGGACTGAGGTTGGAATAACTTTTTTGAAATACAACACGTCCAGAAATGTCAATAATAGCTAAAGCGATATCTTTTAAGTTTTCTTTTAAATCAGGCTTCAACCAAGCACTGGTAGTTGCCGGATTAGGAAATACGGTAAAGGTTGATACATCAGTTTCTTGAGCTTCTTCAATTCCAGTAACGTTAATTACATAAATATTCATTACTGCTGTATCGCTGCATTCATCTTTACCAGTTGTTAGAATTACAGGAAAAGTGCCAGCAGAGTTAAATACATGTGTTACTTCTTGCTCTCCAGAAACGATTAAGCCATCTCCAAAATCCCAGAAAAAAGTTTGAGCTCCATTGGTTGTAGAAGTGAAAACCACTTCTTCTTCTTCCATTTTCACTTCGGTTGCCGAAGCATTAAATGAAGCCATAATGCCGCTACCAGCTTGAACTTGAATCCATTCGACGGTTTCGAGATTTTGACCATTCAAGGAAAAGTGAACGCGATATTCATCCGCTCGTAAATTATCTAAAACCCAATTACCTACAAGTGCAGTATGACTTCCAGCTAAACTATCGTTACTTGTAAATACTTCTACGTCCCAAGCTGTTGAAGTTGGATTGTTCAAGGTGATTTGTCCATCTCCTCCTACGCATCCTTCTTTTATTGAATTTACTTGAACTCCTGGACGATAATGAATAAAGAATCTTCCACTAATTGTTCCTGCATTCAACATAACGCTGTATTCGGCTTGTTGACGAAGATTCTGCATCGTATGATTCACTCGATCTTCTAAGAAAACCATTGCTGTCATTGGAAAATGAACTGCTTCAGAAAGTCGAATTTGATGCATTCCTCCTTGATGAACAACAATCTCTAATGGAATTGAATCAGCTTGCTCAGTTGTATGCCTACCTTGGATAGCCAATTTCACCGAATCTTTCACCGAATACCAACTGCTTAATTGTCCGCCTATATCCATTTTTAAGGCATCTCGCCCATCCAATGATTGACTTGAATTGGCCTGTGAGCTATAATAAATGAGCGTTTCATCCGCTTTGCCTTCTTTCACAAGGCTTAATCGTATAAACGAAATGGATTCAGGAACACTAACCGAACGAACGTTAACAACATCAGCACGATGCGAATTATTGAGACGAAGTGTATCATTAGAAAATGCTCTCACAAAAAAAGCTTCTTGCATTCCAACATATTGAGATGCACCATTAATTCCTAAACCTTCGTTAATTCCCAATGGAAGCCAAGTGGCAAATTGTCCAGCATATCGATCAGCTTTTGCTGAAGTATGAATGCTTCGGCTAATACTTGCTGGCAATGTAGCTGCTACTTTATTCCAATCGATGGGAGATGGATAAGGATTTCCAGCCAAATTGTAGCCAGCCAAGCCAGAAAATCCACTTCGACTTAATGCTAATTTTTGATTCCCGCTATTGATAAGGCCTTTGGCAGAAAGTGTATTTCCACCCGTTTGGAGAATACGATAACCTGTCATTAATTGCAGGTTTGTACTAGAAGAATGTGCTTGCCAACCTTGAGTCAATGAAGAGTTGCCAGTTGATTCGCTATAATCCCAAACAGAAGTAGAAACAGGTGTTTGCCAAGTGATTCCTTCAGGACCAAGAACTGGAATGCCATTGAGGTAATCTTCCATGGCTACATCACTAAAAGCACTACTCAATAATACGTCTTTGCTGCCCGAACCATCAATGAACCGTTCAGCTCCTACTTTTCCTGATAAAGTCCCAGTTCCAGTTCCTGAAATCAATGCGGTGGCACTGCTGTCGGCTTTTAGTTGAAGACTATCGTTTGTTGATAATGAACCTGCATTCAACTTTAATATACCTCGAAGATTCACTTGTCCAGCAATAAAACGTTGACCGTTTCCATTGATGTTGAGGTTGTTGTATATTCCTTTAACTAAGGTTTGTTGTGATCCACTGGTATAAGAAACATTTCCTCGAAAGAAAGGTGTTCCGAATCCACTTAAAACAGCTTGCTGAGTAGTTGAACTATGAGTAACATTTAATTGATCCTTATTACCCATTACAAAAGAACCATTACCTGTAACACGGTTTATGGTATGATTGAGAATCAATTCTGTTCCTGGCATGCTGTCAATACCTAATCGAAAATCCCCATAAACGGTGATATTCTTATTGGTGCTTGCTTGTCCACCTGGATCACCTGGATTATAGAACAACAAGTTTCGGCAAGAAAAATCTTCAGAAGTTCCTAATTGAACAACATGATTCAAATTTGTCCTTACCCAGAGATGATTGTAAGTGATAGATGGAACAATTTGATCTACATCATTTGCCCAAACTTCTCCATTACCAAAAAAGGTTGTTCCTGCATTTTCTTCAAATGTTGAATCGGTGAGAAGTACGCTGGCTGCATCACCTTCAATAACAAGCACTCCTGTTCCTTGATCGATGACACCTTTTTGTTGGATTGAAAAAACGTCGAGTATTTTATCATTGATTTTTAGTGCTGAACCATCATTAATAGAAAGATTCCGAATCACTAAATCGTTTTGTAAACTATACTCAGAATTGGCAGTAATAAATAAATCAGTTCCGATGTAATGTCCCGAACCGCCGATAAATACATTCGTTCCGCCAGCTAATGAAACATAGGAATTGGTATTATTCGAAATCACTCCTTCGTTCACCAAAGAACCGAAACAACTTAAATAAGAACCGAAACTGCTTTTTAAAGTTAGGCTTGCATTTTCATTAATTCTCAAATTTCCACATTGTACTGGTTGGTTTCCATCCAGTTCGGGATAATGACTCAATCCGCCAGGTATTAATATATGATTACAGCGATCAGGAACTTGAGCAGGATTCCAATTTTGTGGATTGAACCAATTATTATCATTTCCAACCCATGTGAGTTGTGCCGGAATAGCTGGAAAGAAACTAAATCGCGCATTTTGAGCGGGTATCGTTACAGGCGATGAAGACCGAATGACGGCAGTAGAATTTGAAAGTCCGAGAGTGGAAGAACTCCAACTATTTGTACCTGCCGGAATATTTCGTGTGTGAACATCATTGCGAGATGTACCTCGAATTCCTACTTGAAAAAGTTGGTTGTAGCCTTGCCAGCAGTAAGGTGCAGTATTGTATGCAAATGAAATTCGATTGTTGTTTTCTTCGAGGGTGATTTGAAAGTCGAAACGATTTCGGTTTTCTCCACAATATCCGGTGCCTTCTGCATCATCGAGTGCTTTGAAATTATTCCATTCGATGGTGAATGTTCTATTCGGTGCAACTCCTTCGCTTCTAGTTCGAATGCTTGCTAATCCTGCGGTCCAACGACCTTCTAAATCGGCATTGAGTGCAGAAACAATCCCTTCAATTTCTACATCAGAACCTAAAACATCTGTAAATGGAATAACAATTCCCGCAGCTTTAACTGGATCGGTTGTTCCAAACCAAATCCAACCATTGGTAGCAACACCACATTGCGTATAAGTGCTACCATTAAATTGAAATGGAAACCCAATGGGCTGATCAGGAAAGAAATCTTCATCTGTTGGTGAAACTAAACCAGCATCTCCAGGTTGTGAAGCCCCACTTGCAAGAATGAGTGTTGGACTTGAAGGCGGTAAACTTGTATAAGGAATGTTGCTAGAATACGAGAATCCATAACCGCAAGTAACTTGACCAAAGAGCGAGTTGCACCCAATTGTCAGGAAGATGAAAGTAGCGAGAAAATGGTTTTTCAAGGGTAGAATTCTTTAAGCAATATTCGGTTTTGTGAGTTATACCGAGCTAAAGAAAGAAAGGTTTCAGGAATGATTCATACAAAAAGAAAAAGGAGCCTAAGCTCCTTTTTCTTTCACAAACCACCAATTGAATTCTGTAAATCTACCAAAAACAGAATGATTGGTATTGGTTATCGGGGGCAATAACCACTACAAAAGTAATCATTGATTCCCTAAAAAAAACACTAGTAGCAATAATAAAATAAGATGGGTGTCATTTTCTTATTAAACGCCTATAGCCAAACTTGTTATTATAATTCACCTTTAGAATGTATGATCCTGTAGGCAATACCTTTGTTTTCAAGGTGTAAACATTGTTTTGAGGTAAAATATTCATTTCCTCTAAAATGACTCTTCCAGTAAGGTCGTATAATTCGAAACCAATTTGAGCTAAACCAATTGTATTCAGTTTTATGTTAAAATCACCATCACTTGGATTAGGATAAATTAGCATGGAATCGAATCCATCAAATTCTTCAATTCCTACCTGAGCAACAATGATTGTTTTAGTTATGGTGTCAGCGCCACATGGATTCTGAATGATCAATGTGATGTCATAAGGTCCGCTATCGGGAAATGTAAATGAAGGGTCTCTTAATGGTGAAGTGCCAATAGAATCAAACGCCCATTCATAACTTAGTCCATTTTGGGATGAATTATTAAAAGTGATTGTGTAACCTCCTGTTCCTTGTACATAGGAAAAATTAGCAATAGGAAACTGAGACTGAATGACTTCAACTAAAGGAGAACTTCCCGGACAACCATTGATATCGGTTGCTGTTACAGAATAATAACCTGTTTGACTTACTGTAATATTTTGTCCCAAAGCTCCATTTGACCATTCATAGTTTGAGAATCCTGTTCCTGCAGAAAGCAAGGCTGGTTCTCCATCGCAAATAGCCGCAAGACTCGGACTTACAGGAATTGAAACAGTTGAACCTGAAACAACTTGAACAGGTGTAGATGTTACAGTACATCCATTTGCATCAGTACCAGTTACTATGAAAGTTCCTGGATTGGTGACACTTGTTGTAGCTCCGCTTTGTCCATTAGACCAGCTGTATGATACAAATCCGTTCGATGCTGTTAATGAAGCCGATGAACCACAAAGTGTAACAGGACTAGCCGGTGTAACAGAAATTGCTGGTGGTGTTGTTTGAATAAATGTAAGTGGGTCAGAGGCTGCAGAACATCCTCCTGCTGCTATTCCAGTAACAGTTAATACGGTAGGTGTTGTAACTTGAATAGCAGTAGTTCCTGGTTGACCGTTTGACCAATTGAGATTTGAAAATGTTCCAACAACACTCACTAATATAGGCCCATTACACAAGTTAAGTGTATTAGGAGAATAGGTTAATGGTATAAGTACCGAGTTGGATAAAGTAACAGTCCAAGAAGTGGATGTTGATGAACCACAACTACTTGTTACCGTTGCTTGGTAATAGGTTGTTTGAGTTAAAGGACCTGTGGTGTATGTAGCACTTGTTGCGCCTGCAATAGGACTGAAGTTTATATTATTTGTCGAACTTAACCATTGAATTGATCCAGAACTACCTTGATAAATAAGCGATGCCGAACCACCTGAACAGACTGAGCTACTCGAAGCATTCGATATTGCGGCAGTTGGTGCGCCAGCCACTTCAATAGTAATTATACTCGGAGTTCCAGTTGTATTAGGTGAATTTGCTACAACTCGAATTTGATAATTACTCCCAATGGCTGTCCCCAATGGAATGTTCGCATTAATCACTCCCGAAGTAGTTCCAGACAATGTTCCTATCACAACAGGAGAAACAAAACTACCTGCGCTATTCGAAAGTTGAGCTGTAAAAGTGTTGCCAGCATTAAAAGTTCCATTGGCTGTAAATGGAACTGAGATCGCTTGTCCAGGGCAATAAGGTCCTAATAAAATATTGTCGGTGGTGATGCTGTTTGTAGAAGCTGAATTAGAAGTAACTATTATATCATCTATTCCGAATGATGGATCAGATGCAGGATCAAATGATTCAAGTGTATTAAAACGAAATCCAAAGATTAAACTTGCTTGATTATCAAATGCGGCACTTGTAACTGTTTCTTGAGTCCAATTTCCTTGATTACTATATTCTCCAACTCCACCTGGAACGGGCAACCATGACGTTCCACCATTTGTGCTGTAATAAACTTCTCCAAATGAATTTCCTTGTAAACCAGCACATAGCCACCAAAAACTTAAACTAACACCTGTTTGACCAATAGTGCTAATCGAAATAGACATTCTTGAAAAATAATTTTCTGAAAAATTACAAAATCCATCAGCTGCTATAAAATGACAATTGTCAACACCATTCATCATTCCTCCAATGGATGTAATATGCATATATCCACTTTGGGGACTGCCAACAATGCCCGCTGGTTGAGTAGGTGAATTAACCAAATCAACTGGTAATGTAATTCCTCCACAATCAATTTCAAATGACCCCCCGTTGTAACTACTATTTACAACCCATAAATTACTTGTCGAGGTACCACCTAAATCACTCGTATTTAATTGAAAACTACCTCCACCAGAGTTAAAATCTTCAGTAAATAAGACCGTTTGTGCAGAAACTTCTAATATGAAAATTGAGCAAAAGGCAAATAGAAGGGTATATATATTTCTCATAGCATTGTGATTCCGACAAATTTAATCAATTGCCCCGTACTACCAAGTGCTGATAATCATCTCACAATAAGTCTGTATTTGTGTTTATTTTCCTTTCAAAACAACAAATCGGAGCGTTTCCCAACTCTCTTGAAAGTGTATATTTGACCACATGATAACTGCACGCAAACAGGTCGATTTTCTAATCATCGGTTCAGGAATCGCTGGACTCAGTTATGCGCTCAAAGTGGCTCAACACGGTAGCGTTTGTATGATTACTAAAAGTGATGAGGATGAATCCAATACCAAATACGCTCAAGGTGGCATTGCTGCAGTTATCACAGCTTCCGACTCGTTCGATAAGCATATCGAAGACACACTCATTGCTGGTGATGGTTTATGCAACGAAGAAGTCGTTCACATGGTCATTACCGAAGCTCCCGATCGCATTCGAGAACTCATCCAATGGGGTGCTCAATTTGATAAAAATTCCAGCGGAGAATTCGACCTTGGTAAAGAAGGCGGACACTCCGAAAACCGCATCCTGCATCATAAAGACACCACCGGCTTCGAAATCGAAAGGGCACTCATCGAGCAAGTCAATGCGCATCCAAACATCGAAGTGCTCGATCACCATTTTGCGGTCGAAATTATCACCCAACATCATCTAGGACAATATGTAAACAGCTCCACACCTGATGTGGTGTGTTACGGTGTATATGCCCTCAATCTGAAAACGGGTTTTACCGATGTGATTTTGGCTAAGACTACACTCATGGCTTCGGGTGGTGCTGGAAATGTGTATGCTTCAACCACCAATCCACGTATTGCTACTGGCGATGGTGTTGCCATGGTGTATCGGGCAAAAGGACGTGTGAGTCACATGGAGTTTATTCAGTTTCATCCTACAGCCTTGTACCAGCCGGGCGTGCAACCAGCTTTCTTAATTACCGAGGCGATGCGTGGTTTTGGAGCCGTGTTGCGTAATAAAGGCGGTGAAGATTTTATGCCACGGTACGACAAACGTGCATCCTTAGCTCCCCGCGATATTGTTGCTCGTGCAATCGACAATGAACTCAAAGTGCGAGGCGACGAATGTGTTTACCTCGATTGTCGACACCTCGATCCCGAAGGTTTGCAAACACATTTCCCTAACATTCTTGAAAAGTGCTTGAGTTTAGGTATCGATATTCGAAAAGACCTCATTCCTGTTGTGCCAGCTTGCCATTACATGTGCGGAGGAATTTTAGTTGATACCAATGCACAAACTAGTATTCGCAATCTCATGGCGGCGGGAGAATGCTCCTCAACCGGACTGCATGGTGCTAACCGCTTAGCATCCAATTCACTGCTCGAAGCCTTGGTCTATTCGCATCGTGCTGCTAAAACGGCAAGCGAATTAGTAGTTAAATCGGAATACGCCACAGGCATTCCTGATTGGGACATAAAAGGAACAGCCGATCCCGAAGAAATGGTGCTCATTACGCAAAACCTTCGCGAATTGCAGGCAATCATGAGTAATTATGTTGGCATTGTACGCAGCAACATCCGACTTATTCGGGCACTCGACCGCTTACAAATCCTCCATCGCGAAACCGAAAGTATGTATCGCCGAACAACGCTCTCCACGCCCTTGTGCGAATTGCGTAATTTAATTTTGGTCGGTTATCTCATCATCAAATCGGCACGAATTCGCAGAGAAAGTCGCGGATTACATTATTCTATTGATTATCCTCGAGTAGATTAATACTGAATTTGGACGAGCCCCAGCTTAATCACCTACGCAAAAAGCTCCGGTAATCAAGCTGCGTCAGGCTTTCGCGTCGTGGGAACTCCGCTCTATCCTTCTCGCAATCCAATCTTCTAATTCCCGAAATGAATTCAGGGCTTACGCGAACATTCTAATCACATTTGAGTTCTTTTGTGCTGTGAAACAAAAACATGTCATTATAGTCGGTTCGGGCATTGCGGGTTTAGCGGCAGCTATTCGATTGGTGTGTAAAGGTTTTGCTGTTCAGGTTTTCGAAAAAAATAGCTATCCCGGAGGAAAACTCACCGAATTTAAACAAAAGGGTTTTCGCTTTGATGCTGGACCATCTTTGTTCACTTTACCTCAACAAGTCGACGAACTTTTCAAATTAGCCGGTGAAAATCCACGAGCACATTTCAATTACCAACGTTTACCAATTACTTGTCACTATTTCTGGAATGATGGCACTTTCCTTCCCGCTCCAGGAAATGAATCGGATTTTGCTGCCGAAGTTGAAAAAACACTGCATGTTCAAGCAAAACGGGTAAAAGATTATCTGGCAAAAAGTCAATTTATCTACGAAACAACCGCCCCTGTTTTTCTACATCGCTCGCTTCATATTGCCCGTAATTTCTTCAACCTAGAAACACTGAAAGGAATTTTTCGCATGCCCAGCTTGGGTATTTTTTCCAATCTGCATCGCGATAATGTCAAGCAACTGGGCGATCCAAAATTGGTTCAATTGTTCGATCGTTACGCTACATATAATGGTTCTGATCCATATCAAGCACCAGGAGTATTGCAAAGTATTCCGCACCTCGAATTTGGTCAAGGTGCTTGGTTTCCCGATGGCGGAATGCATAGTATTACCAGTTCTTTGGTTGCATTAGCTAAACGTAAAGGAGTTCAATTCGTGTTCGAAAAAGAAGTGGACGAAATTGTCGTTTCCCAACATCAAGTGAGCGGAATACGTTGTGGGAGTGAAACATATAATTCCGATTTGGTAGTTTGCAATAGCGATGTCGTGCCCGCTTACCGAAAGTTATTGGCAAGTCAACAAGCACCAGAAAAAACGCTTTCCCAGCCTAGATCAAGTTCGGCACTTATCTTCTATTGGGGAATCAAGCAGGTGTTTTCGCAACTCAACATGCACAACATCTTCTTTTCGAATAATTATGAAGAAGAGTTCCGGCTCATTTTCGAAGGCAAACGAATCAGTTCGGACCCAACCATTTACGTCAATCTCACCAGTAATTATTTACCTAGCGATGCGCCAGATGGTTGTCAAAACTGGTTTGTCATGATTAACGTTCCCGGAAATACCGGACAAAACTGGAATCAACTCATTGCACAAGCACGAAAGGATATTCTTATCAAACTCAGTCGCCGCTTGGATACTCATATCGAATCTTTGATTCAATGTGAGAGCATTTTGGATCCGCGAAGCATTGAGCAAAAAACCTCTTCCTTTCAAGGTTCTTTGTATGGAAGCAGTTCAAATAATCGCTATGCTGCATTTTTGCGCCAAGCGAATCGTTCTTCCAAGATCAGCAATCTCTATTTTTGCGGTGGAAGTGTTCATCCTGGTGGTGGTATTCCTCTGTGTTTGCAATCGGCACGCATTGTTTCCGACCTCATTTCTCCCGCATGAGTCCATTTGCTAAAAAGCTACCATTTTCTTTCACGCCCATGCATGGTGCTTATGTGCTCCTGCTTTTTTATGCGGTTGGCGTAGCTGGTATTGTCTCGCCTTGGAGTAGTCAATTTCGCTTTTTAACGCCCTATAATCTACTGTTATCAGCATTTGTTTTATTAGCATTTCACCGAAAATACGATTCTAAATTCTGGGGATTTTTATTTAGCTGCGTGGCTCTTGGTTTTGGATCCGAATGGCTTGGTGTTCATACCGCCTTGCTGTTTGGTCATTATAGTTATGGCTCGGTACTCGGATTTAAATTGGATAAAATACCTGTTGTAATAGGTTTAAATTGGTATTTACTCGCATACATAACAGTTGATTTAATTTCCCGTATTAAAATCCCCATTTGGTTGAAAGTTCTAATAGGAGCAGCATTCATGACTGGAATGGATTATCTAATTGAACCTGTCGCTATTCGTTTGGGTTTTTGGTATTGGCATTCGGGAGTAATTCCAATGAGTAATTATGCAGGCTGGTTTCTTGTATCGCTTCCCTTGCAATGGATTGGACATAAATACTATTCAGGAAACAATCCAGTTGCTCCTTGGTTATTTATCGCAATGCAATTCTTCTTCTTAACTTTACACTTTATCTGAACCATGAATTGGCTTATTAATGCGAGTATTATTATCGTTACGTTCTTCTTTATGGAGTTCATGGCTTGGGCTACGCACAAATATGTGATGCATGGTTTTTTGTGGATTTTACATCGTGATCATCATGAACCACATTCAAATATTTTCGAACGTAACGATGCATTTTTCTTGATTTTCGCCATTCCTAGTTGGTTATGTATCATGTTTGGGATGATGAATGGCAATGATTTTCGCTTATATATTGGAATTGGCATTGCGGTTTATGGTTTTACCTATTTTTTAGTGCATGAAGTATTTATTCACCAGCGTTTGAATTGGTTTAAACGTAGCGATAATTGGTATTTACGAGCGATTCGTAAAGCTCATAAAGTGCATCATAAAACCTTGGGAAAAGAGCATTCCGAATCGTTTGGGATGTTAGTAGTTGCCCGAAAATTTTTCAAAGAGCAACGTGCCCGATAAATTCCTCTATCTCGCGCTCATGTTGGGCAGTCTAGCCTATCCGCTTGCTCAGAGTTTTGAGCGAAAAATTGAGTTATGGAAGAAATGGAAGCACCTATTTCCTGCTATTTTACTTACCGCTGGATTTTTTCTCATTTGGGATGAGTTTTTTACCCGCATTGGGGTTTGGAGTTTTAGTCCGATTTACACATTAGGTATCAACATTGGCAGTCTTCCTCTCGAAGAATGGTTGTTCTTTATAATCGTTCCGTATTGCTGTTTTTTTGTGTATTTCGTAACGACTTATTTTTTCCGAAAAGATGTTTTAGGTCCGTATCAACGAATCATTGCAACAGGCGTAAGTTTGATTTTAATTTCAGCAGCCATTACATTCTACGATCGTTGGTACACAGCGTATACCTGTTCACTTCCAGCTTTATTACTCCTTTACCTCACATACGTAAAACGAGTTAAATACCTCGGGAGATTTTTTGTAGGATATTTCTTTTGTCTTATTCCATTTTTAATTGTGAATGGTATACTCACTTCTAAACCGGTAGTGTTATATAACGATACTGAAAATTCAGGTGTTCGGATTTTTATTCAAGGAATTTCTAATATTCCCATCGAAGATCTCGCCTATTGCATGCTCTTGCTGCTTTTGAACGTTGCTTTGTACGAGAGTTTTGCTAAACGAAATCAACGCGAGATTGATACCCGTTGATGGAAAATCAGAAAAATCCGTTATTTTTGGAATTCTAATGCTATTCTACCATGCGTTTTATTCCCTACGCCCTTGCTATTTTGATTGCTGTTACTGCGTTTTCTTGCAAGAAACTCGATCAGTTGGTTAGTTTTAATCTAGACACGAAAGACAAAGTGTTTTGGGAAACAGCATATGATACCGTTTTAACCGACACCATTGTAGGAAATGAATTTGCATCCTTTATAAGTGATGAATATTCATTTAAAAACTACAGCAAATTCGAAACGAATAAAACCACACCTCAAAACGTAGAACAGGTTGAGGCTTTTAATCTTACTGTAGGAATAGATTCGGGCGCTACCAGTTTTTCCTTTGCAGGTTCAATGTTGGTTTATCTTTTCTCTCCGAAAAATTTATTTAAAGAAATGAAGTTGATTGAAATTACTGATCCAGGTAAGCTTCTCGATCAATCATTTTCAGTAGAAATGAAAATCACCAATGACGAATGGGTGAGCATCATTCAAAAAGAAAAATACCAGTTTAGAACTGAGTTTGAATTAGTAAGTCCAATGCCTGATTCAATTTATTTGGATTATGTGATGAATTTCCGTTTGAAAGCATTACCAAACGATTGAGTCGAAAGCGAAAGTGCAAAACGATTCTGATCCATTAATTTCTGTCATTGTACCCTGCTACAATTACGGACATTTGCTTCTGGAGACTTTAGAGAACTTAAGAGAACAATCGTATACAAATTGGGAGTGTATTATTGTTGACGATGGTTCAACCGACTCAAGTGCTGATGTTGCGAAAAGCATACTTAATGCTGACAATCGTTTTCAATACATTTACCAAAAAAATGCAGGATTATCGGCTGCAAGAAATACTGGAATTAAGCATTCAAAAGGAGCTTTTATTCAATTATTGGATGCAGATGATTTCATTGAATCTGAAAAATTTAAAAATCAATTAGCACAATTCCAAAACGACTCAAGCATTGGAATTGTATATTCTGAAGTGCGTTATTTCAGTTCAGAAGATCATCAATTACGCCGATTTACTATAACTGGAGATGATTTACCCTGGATGAGTTTTGTTGATTCGAAAACTCCTGATTTATTATTAGAAAAATTGGTGCATTCGAATTTATTTGTAGTGAATGCTCCATTGATTCGTAGAGAAATTATAGATCAGATTGGAGAATTCAATGTTGTTCTAAGATCGGTAGAAGATTGGGAATATTGGTGTCGATGCGCATTCAATAAAGTATGTTTTCATTTCGACTCAGGTTCCGGATCTATGGCATTGGTTCGAATTCATTCAAATAGCATGAGCAGAAGTTCAAAGCGAATGATGGAAGCCTCTTTAATTGTCAGGAAATTACTCGTTAAACTGATTCAAAATCAAGGTCTTGGTTCTAACACACTTTTCGAGTTGAATCGAAGTGAGCAAGCTTATTTGCATAGGTCATTGTATGAAATATACCGAACTGAAAAGAAATGGTTTCCTGCTTTTAAAAATCTAATTCAGTTTGGTAAAATCAAAAAGGAATTTCGATTTGTGGCCAAAGAAATTGTTCGATTTAATTCATAAAAACCAAAGATCAATCGCTTATTATCTGTAAAATTGATTCAAGTAGAATTGATTTGAATGGTTTCATCTTCAAATTTAAATCAGATGAAAAACACGGATGTTTCTTACACAAAACGGCAAAACTTGTTCGCTTCAGAAAGTTTGGTTAATTTAGCCATCCAACAGAAAAAAAGCATGAAAAAATACACTATAATTCTCATGTGCCTTTTCGGCATTTTTCAGTCGCAATTCATTCATGCTCAAGCCGTAGTTGATGAAAGCGCTGCCATTTCAACCACCCCGTTTTATCAAAAAATATCAGAAAATAAAAACCGAATGTTTTTTTCGGTTAATATGAATGAACTGCGCGAAAATCAACGTGCTGCTTTTGTTAATCAACTTTACGCATCTAAAATATTAGTTGTTAACTCTCGAATTAATGAACAAGGTGTTCTTCAAATTTCGTGTTCTATAACGACTTCATTAGCTGAAGTTGATAAAGAAATCAATCGCATTAAAGAAGAAGTTACCAAAGTGTCGGTTGATGCAATCATCGAAAAATATTAATCATTTCTCCAATTCATACTAACCCGAAATGAACAAACGCATTTTCATTCTCGTTGCCAATCTTTTGATATCAATCATTGGATTTTCTCAAACTCCTAACAATAGTTGTAGTAACGCATCTCCTTTTTGTACTGGAACTCAGTTTGATTTTCCTGCAGGAACTGGCACTCCTGATTCGGAAGTTGGACCTGATTATGGTTGTTTGGGTTCCGAACCCAACCCAGCTTGGTATTTCATGCAAATCGCTAATGCAGGAAATGTAATTGTGGATATTCTTGGTACGGTCGATGGCACTACACCTTCGAATGACATTGACTTTATTTGTTATGGTCCATTTACTTCCTTATTGAATGTGTGTGATCAATTAACAGCTGCAAATACAGTTGATTGCAGTTATTCAGGTTCAGCTACCGAAACTGTAACTATTCCTAATGGACAACCAGGTGAATACTACATGTTGCTTTTGACAAACTATTCAAATCAACCTTGTAATATTGTCTTCTCTCAAGGAAGTGGATCAGGATCAACTAGTTGTGGGCCATTTAACAACGGTCCATTATGCGCTGGGCAAGATCTTCAGCTATTAAGTTTTTTTAATGAAGCAGAAGTTACTTTCAATTGGTCTGGACCAAACGGCTTTACGAGTAATGAACCAAATCCAATTATTCCAAACATTACGGAAGCTGATGGGGGTACTTACACACTTGTTACAACCAATTTAACCGATACAATTACCGGAACAACCGTAGTTGAAATTTATCCATCACCCAATCCTTCTGGTTTCACAGCTATAGGTGATTCTTGTATAGGTGGAAGTTTAACATTCACTCCTGATTCTGTTTTTTCAACAGGTATATACACTTGGACATTTTCGAACGGTCAGGTTCATACAGGAAACCCATATGTTTTAAATAATATAGATTCGTTTCTTGTTGATGGTGTAACGCTTACCTACGAATTGGATGGTTGTGTTTCTCCTCCGGTAACGATTCCAATTTCTGTATATCCATCACCAGAACCAGTCATTGTTGGTGATACACATACGTGTGCTCAAGAAATTGCCTCATTGAATTGTACTGAAAATTATAGTACGTATTTGTGGAGCGACAATTCAACAAACGCCATTTTATTTTCAAATCAAGGTACTTATACAGTTGAGGTAACCAATCAATATGGTTGTGATGGGACTTCAGAACCATTCATTATTACGAATTCAGATCCACAAGCTGATATTTTAAACATCACACGTTTTTGCGAAGGTGATAGTATTGAAATTAACGGGGCGGGAAATTATGATCACTATTTATGGTATCCTACTCCATCAACTAGTACTACGAGTATTGATTCTATTGGGACAACAGATAGTTTAATTTGGCATGGAGGATTGATTACTCTTCGTGTAACAGATAATTTTGGTTGTTCTGATTCATTGAATGCGAATGTTCCTTTCACACCAAATCCGGTAGCTGCTTTTTCAAGAAATCCCACAGATTATGCTGTATTGATTAATACTCCAATTCAGATGAATGATGAATCAGTCCCTGATACTTCTGATCAAATATTGCATTGGGATTGGACATTCGAACCTCCAATTTTTGAGACATCACAGCAGAATCCTCTCATCACATATCCAGATACTGGTTTACGCTACATAACATTAAGTATTACAACTGATTTAGGATGTACTGATACAGCCCAATCTGTTGTTTATATTGTAGATATTCCTTTTGTTCCTAATGCCTTTTCTCCTGGAGCAGATGGCTACAATGATTATCTGAAAATTCCTTTTCTAAATGGGTATCCAGGGAACAATGTTGTTATTTACAATCGTTGGGGTAAGAAAGTATACGAATCAACGAATTACAAAAACGATTGGGGTGGAGATGAATTACCTTCTGGTACTTATTTCTACGTAGTTACGGCTCCAACCTTAGAAAAAGACATTAAAGGATCTATCACGTTAATTCGAAATTGATCATTTAAATTTTAAAAGAGCGGTTTATATTTTATATAAGCCGCTTTTTTATTTTGTACTAGTCCATCATTATCAGCAAGATAGCATCGAGTTCGGCTGTGTTTGTTTTTTTAGTAATTTTCCATTCGCAAATCATTCTTTGGAAATGAAAAATATTATTCGAGTTTTTGTCATTCTTCTTGCTGGATTTCAATTCGCAATAGGACAAAATCAAGTTAGCCCCAATCATCCTGATTATGATAGATTAAAGGCTGCAGGTTTAATTCATCCAGAACTGCAAAGTGGTATATTCAAATCGATTAATGGTGAGATAAAGTCGCTTAAACCCTTGAGCGAGATGACTCCGATCATCAATTACGACTATTCTAAAAATAGAAGTAGTGACCGGGATGCTACTTGTAATTGCTTTCAACAAGTAGATAGTACATTTCAAATTGCTCCATTTACCAATGGTTCAGCTCCAGAATATCGTAATGATGACGGCTCAACAGCATTAATTCAACTTCCCTTTAGTTATTGCTTATATGGCGATTCCTATAATAGCTGTTTTATTAACAATAATGGGAATGTTTCATTTAATCAAGCAGTAGGAACATTCTCTTCTGCGGCATTTCCAAATGCTTCTGTGATGGTTGCTCCTTTTTGGGCTGATGTGGATACACGTGGTGCCACAAGTGGATTGGTTCACTACAAAATTACCGAACATTATTTAGTTGTTATTTGGGATAATGTAGGTTATTACAACAGTCAAACGGATAAGAAAAATAGTTTCCAACTCATCATTTCCGATGGTACTGATCCGATTGTACCTTTTGGAAACAATACCGCCTTTTGTTACGGAGATATGCAATGGACAACAGGTAGTGCTTCACAAGGCGTTGGTGGCTTTGGAGGATTTCCTGCGACATCGGGTGCCAATAGAGGAAATTCGATCAACTTCATACAATTTGGTCAATTTGGTCAAGCAGGAGGAACGTATCAAGGTCCCTTTGGAAATAATAGCGGAATTGATTGGTTAGACAATCGTTCATTCTTTTACAGCTCTTGTACAGATGGAATTTCAACCAATGTTCCTCCTGTTTTAATTGCTTCAACTATTTGCGAAACAGCATATATCTGTGTTGGATCGCAAGTGAGTTTTGAATTAAGCTTTTTTGCTGTTGAGGAAGGACAGAATTGTACGATTGAAGTGAGCCCCGCTGATTTACCCGGACTTACGATTGTAAGCAACACCGTTGGTAATATTAGTACTATATCAGGCTATATTGATGCCTTGCCTGATAATATTGGTCCTCAGAGTTTGACGTTTACAGTAACCGACGATGGTGATCCTGCTGGAGTTACTCAACTCACTCTTCCCATTGCTGTTGTTGATAATAACTTTGTTCCAGAAATTACATCTATCCCTGATTCCATTTGCGAAGGCCAATGCGCTACATTATCGGTTGGACAGTTTGATACATATCTCTGGTCAAATGGAGAAACTACACCTACAATACAAGCATGTAGTACAACAGAAGTTTATTCTTGTCATGTAACTATTGGCACATGTGCAGGAGATTCTGACCCTTATTCAGTTCCTTTAACATCCATACAAGCCCCAGTTATTACAGGTAATTCGTCGGTTTGTCAAGGTTTAACTACTACACTTACTTCTTCCTCTGGATTTGCTACATATAGCTGGTCAGGAGGATTGTTCGGGCAATCAATCAATGTAGGTCCAGGAACATATATTTTAACTGCAGCAAACAGTGGAGGATGCTCTGCGCGAGATACGTTTATAGTCCAAGCTTCTCCTGGTCCGATTCCTATTATTGTTGCAAGTGATACGTCTATCTGTGTTGGACAAACAACACAATTAGCTGTTCAAGATACTTTCATGAACTATTCATGGACAAATTCGGCGAGTATTGCCGATACAGCCATTGTAAGTGCAGGAGATTATGTTGTAACTGTTACCGATTCTGCAGGTTGTATTGGTACAGGCTCCTTTACAGTTATCGAAACTCCTAATCCTGCACCAATCATTTCGGGAAACAATCATACTTGTTTTGATGAAGTAACACCGCTCACATGTACTCAAAATTATGCTCAATATCTTTGGTCTAGTACTTCAAACCAATCATTGATACTAGTAAATCAAGGGAACTATACCGTTACTGTAACAGATAACAATGGCTGTTCAGGAACATCTGCTCCATTTGTAGTTACTAACTCAGCGCCTCAGGCACAGTTAACTGGTATTGCGGATTTTTGTGAAGGAGATAGTATTTTGATTGTTGCTGGAGGTAATTTTCCAGACTATTTGTGGTATACAACTCCTGATGGAACAATTTCTCCTGACACTTTGGGTAGTAATGATAGCCTTTACTTCCATGGAGGTTTATTAACTCTCGAAATTCATGATGCTTTTGGATGCGAAGACACAATCAATGTAAATGCTCCATCTACTCCTCACCCGCTTGCTTCATTTAGCCGAGATCCATCGAGTGATTTAGTTCATATCAACACTCCTATTCAATTTACGGATACATCTGTTCCCAATGTGAACGATCCATTAACAAATTGGGACTGGAATTTTACTCCTCCATCACAAGATTTCACACAACAAAATCCACTTATTGCATTTCCCGATACGGGTGTTCAAACGGTAACGCTTATAGTAACTTCCGACTTAGGTTGTTCTGATACGGCATCATCAACTGTTTATATTGTAGACGATCCTTTTGTGCCGAATGCCATTTCACCTGATGGAGATGGAATTAACGATTTCCTTAAAATACCATTCCTTAGTACGTACCCTAAAAATACCTTGGTAATCTTTAATCGATGGGGTAAAAAAGTATACGAAGTGACCGACTATCTTAATAATTGGGATGGTGGTGATTTACCGGCTGGAACTTATTTTTATGTTGTTAGAGCTCCTGATTTAAAAGAAGAATTGAAAGGTTCTGTGACCATTTTAAGAAAATAAATCATCTCATTATTATTGAACGGCGATTCTTCTTTCTAGAAAAATCGCCGTTCTTTTTATGTTATCGTGTACATTTGACACCCAAACAGATATTGTGAAAGTTACCGAACACATCGAAAAAGCATCAGGGACACTTTTTTCATTTGAAGTACTTCCTTCGCTTAAAGGGCGTGATATCCAAGATTTATACGATGGAATTGAGCCATTATTAGAGTTTAACCCCAGCTTTATTAATGTAACATATCATCGAGAAGAATTCATTTACAAAAAACTCACTAATGGATTACATGAAAAAATACATGCACGGAAACGTCCAGGTACGGTGAGTATTTGTGCTGCAATCAAATACAAATATGGTATCGATACAGTGCCTCATCTGATCTGTGGAGGATTTACATGTGATGATACAGAATTAGCATTGCTCGACATGCACTATTTGGGAATGGACAATGTATTGGCTTTACGTGGCGATTCGGTGAAAGGTGATTCCCAATTTATTCCTGAAAAGAACGGACATGCCTATGCCTCTACCTTAGTTCGTCAAATTACCGAGATGAATAAAGGACATTATTTGGATGATGATATTGTTGAAGGAATTCCTACTGATTTTTGTGTTGGAGTAGCAGGTTATCCTGAGAAACATTTTGAAGCTCAGAATTTGAAAACCGACTTGAAATATTTGAAAGAAAAAGTTGATGCCGGGGCGCATTATATTGTTACTCAAATGTTTTTCGATAACAAGAAATTTTTTGCATTCACAGATGCTTGTCGAAAAGCAGGAATCAATGTCCCAATTATACCCGGGATAAAGCCCATAACAACATTAAAACATGTTTCGTTTTTACCTAAAACATTTCACATCGACATGCCTGAAGCGCTTGCCGATGAATTGGAAAAATGTAAAAACAATGAGCAAGTAATGCAGGTTGGAATTGAATGGGGAATTCAACAATCGAAAGAATTAATTGCTGCTGGTGTTCCTTGCATTCATTTTTATACAATGGGTAAATCGGAAGCTGTAAAAAGAATCGTAAAAGGAGCTTACTGAGAATCAATTTGAAGCAGACTGCTATTGCCTTTTTGCAAGCCTAGCAAGAAAATAGTATTCCGATAATTTCTCCAATAAATAGAAGGTAGAAATGGCGTTTTGACGGGTGTAATGAGTTCTCTTAGTTGACCATTACTTTCTATAACAATTGCAGTGAAATGACTCTTTACAGGATCACTCATTTCAAAATCGGTCTTCGAATTTTCGGTGTTGGATTTATTATAGAGAATTAAAAGTCTTTCAGAATTGTCAATAAAATAATCGAATGATAAATATGCTCCATCATCATCTTGAGTATGTTGCTGCTTCTCTATCGTTTGGTACCAATCAATTTCACCGCGATCATTCATAGAAACAAGGAGGATTTTACCACTATAGTAATGCTTGTGGCAAATTTCAACACCTGTTCTATAGTCGTTCTCACAGATTTCTTTTTCATCTGTTTTTTCTGCAATTAGGATTAAACCACCTTTTTTGGATGGGATGCATTCTTTGATTTTAAATCCCGAGAAATCTTCTAATCCTGAGATTTTATTTTCTCCAACAAAAAGTCCTTTAAAATCAACGTCAAATCGATGAATCCCTTTATTCTCAACTAATCCTGTTTCACGATTAATTCTCAAATAGAATATACCAGAAACCTGATCACTTTGCTGAAAATTATCGCGCAAAATTCCTCCAACAAGTAATTTATCATCTTCACTTAATTGCACCTTCATTCCCGATACAACCTTATCCGGAATGTCGAGTTGATATTCAATAGCCTCATCACTCATCACTGGAAAAGCAAAAAGAGAATACACACTTTCTGAGGTGTCGCTTCCTTTATGTCCTTTTAGCAGTAAATGCACATTGCCCGGTTGATCAACCAATAAATCACTTATCTGTGGATCTTTCCCTTGAAATGGTAAATAAGAACTGAATTGCTTTTGAAGGTTGAAATCTTTATCGTACAAACTCAAATGGACCTTCGGAATTCCTTGCTGCTCCGATTCATTCAAACTAATCACAGCCAATCGTTCTTGCCCTTCAATGCCTGCAATTTCAAAACGGTGATGATTGAAATCAAAATGACTTGTTTCACTTGATTGCAATGTTTTTCGAGGAAGCATTTCTCCTTTACTATTCACTGGAATTACTTGCAATGTATTCGCTTTCCTTTGTTTGTCATATGAGGACCCAAACAAACAAAGTTGATTATTCCATACACGAATGTCTTCGGGGAAAAACTGTTGCCGATCTTGAAACAAACCTTCAAACTTCCATTCTCCTTTTTTTACAAGTGTTGTGGAGTCAATTAATTCTACAAGAATATCTTTAATGAATCCTGATCGTTGGTCTGCATTTGCTCTGATAACAGCAATATGTCCATCCACAAAACCAAGCAATTTTACAGGAGAAAATTCTTTAGAATTCCCGTATTCAAGACCTTGCTTAAATGTTTGTCCTTTCAAACAAATAGCAACATGTAAAAAGAATAGCAGCCCAATAAACCTCATGCATTCATTTTCTTCTGAACATTCAAGGCAGAATCATTCTTATTAGCCAACTGGCCACATGCTGCATCAATATCACGACCTCTACTTCTTCGAACATTCACGATTACTCCTTTTTGTTCTAAGAAAGAAGTAAAACGATTGAGCTGTTCATCACTCGCCCGTTGAAATTCACCATCATCTATTGGATTGTATTCTATGATGTTGACCTTCGAAGGCACTTTTTTCACTAAAGCAACTAGTTCGCGAGCATCATCCAAAGAATCATTGAAATCCTTAAATATGATGTATTCCAAGGTTGGACGTGTTCCTGTTTTATCGTAAAAATACTGTAAAGCTTCGGCCAAAGCTTCTAAGGTATTGGTATCGTTTATCGGCATTATTTTGCTGCGCTTCTCATCATTGGCAGCATGGAGCGATAAAGCAAGATTGAATTTTACTTCATCATCACCCAATTTTCGAATCATCTTGGAAATTCCTGCAGTAGAAACCGTAATACGTTGAGGTGACATACCCAATCCATCGGGCGAAGTAATTTTTTCGATGCTTCCCAGAACATTCTTGTAATTGAGTAAGGGCTCACCCATACCCATGTATACGATATTCGAAAGTGGAATTTGATAATTCTCCTCACTTTGCCGACGAATAGCTACAACCTGATCATAAATTTCAGCTGCATCCAAATTTCGCATCAGCTTGAGCTTCCCTGTTGCACAAAACTTACAGGTTAAACTACATCCAATTTGAGATGAAATACAGGCTGTCATTCGGCTGCTTGTAGGAATTAAAACGCCTTCTACAACAGGACCGTCGTGTAATCGAAATGCAGTTTTTATTGTCCTGTCGGAACTCTTTTGCATACTGGCAACCGCAATTCCTTGAATGCAAAATGCACTTTCTAGTTTTGCCCGCAAATCCTTACTGAGGTTGGTCATTTCGGCAAATGAATGCACCGACTTTTGCCATAACCATTCGTAAACTTGTTTTGCACGAAATCGTTGCTGTCCTTGTTCTGTAAACCAGTTGAGGAGTTCATCGTAAGTCAGCGTTCGAATGTCGATGAGAGTTTGTGGCATTGCGCAAAGATACGAATGCAAACAGATAGCGGAGTATGGGAAAAGGACAATGCCTTGTACCTTTGTCCAATGCGTCGAATCCTTGCCGATTGTATTTTCCCAATAAGTTCGGAACCCATAAAAAATGGAATTCTCCTAATCGATGATGAAGGGACAATTCTCGGATTGTTATCTCCTGGAATGGAAGGATATGAAGAGCGTTTAGCTGAGAGATACGATGGTTGGCTGATCCCTGGAATGATCAATACCCATTGCCATCTCGAGTTATCTCACTTGTTTAAAGCAGTTCCCGAAAGAATAGGCTTGGATGGGTTTGTCGAAACGTTAATGAAGGTTCGTTCTGCATCTGAAGCCACGATCCAGAAAGCCATGCAGGAAGCCGATGCTTATATGTGGGAAAATGGAATAGTGGCTGTTGGTGATATCTCCAATTCATCTAGAAGTTTTTCGATAAAAGAAAATTCTAAAATTCAGTATCACACCTTTATTGAACGCTTTGGACTAGACGAATCTTTTGCTGAGAAAGCTTTTGATTCTGGAATTGACTTGCTGAATGAGTTGAAAAAAAACACACGGAATTCTCAAGGCAATCTAACGCCCCATGCTCCATATTCTGTTTCAAAAAAACTCTTGAAAAGTATCTGTGATCATATCGACCAAACGGATGGCATTTTAAGCATACATAATCAGGAAACGGCGACTGAAGATGTGTTTTTCCAAACGGGAAATGGCTTGATGGCTGAGCGAATGCAACGCATGGGAATTAACATGAGTAGCTTTCAGGTCTCTGGGAAATCTTCTCTTCAAACAATTCGATCTTCATTCCCTTCGGATAAAAAAATTCTTCTTGTTCATAATACATTTAGTTCGGAAGAAGATATCCAATTGGCTCAAGCAGAATTCAAAAAACTATTTTGGTGTTTATGTCCGGGTGCAAATCTTTATATCGAAAATCAACTTCCACCTATCGAAATTCTCCGGAAAAATAATTGCCGAATTACCTTAGGAACAGATAGCCTTGCTTCGAATCATCAGCTCGATATTTTGTCCGAAATACGTTTAATAAATTCTGCATTTCCTCAAATTTCGCTCAATGAATTATTTTCTTGGGCTACTTTAAATGGTGCAGAATTGCTCGGATTAGAAAGGAATTTAGGAAGTTTTCAGATTGGAAAAAAACCAGGAATTGTGCTCATTCAATTTGTTGATAAATTCAACGGATTAATTCTTCCGGAGAGTCGCGCAAGCTTCATTTGAATCGCTAAAATTGTGGATTGTTCTCAGAAGGGTGTCATGCCGACACGTTTCTACAATCAACATGAAGGATACTCAACTGATTTTCAGCTTTTATCGTCACCCTTCTTTTGGACTAAGTCTCGATGCTTATCTAGTTAGTTTGCTAGAGAATAAAACGTTCTCGTATAATTATCAGCGCTTGGTTTTCGAACGAATGAACGATTATCCTTATCCATACAGCGATGAGGAGAAGAAAGTGTTGCGTAAAATCAGTGAACTAAGTCCGAAATCGATCGAGCAACAATTCAATAAAAAACAAATCCGTAGCAACCTCTTTCTCGAAAAATTAGCGAGCGATAAAGAGCAAATGAAAATGCTTACGGCCTATTTCGATAGACGTTTATCTGCCTGTCTCGACTTACTCAAAGGACAAAAAGTATATTGGAAAGAACGCGTATCGGATCATCCGGGAATGCAGGCGTTTCATATTGAAAAAGAAGCAGCAACAGTTACTTACTTTTTCGAGAGACAAACAGATGGGATTCAATATCGGCTTCTCGTTGAACATGCTGGGAAAGCCTTGGATATTAAAAAAGCAGGCACTGAAATTTTAAGTCAGAATCCCTGTTGGCTTTTGCACAATGGATCGATTTATCATTTTGCCGATGGAACCGATGGGAATAAACTCAGTCCTTTTTTGAAACAACAAGAGTTGCAAATTCCGGATAAGCTCGCAGATAAATTTCTGGAGTCGTTCATGCTTAAAGCTTCGCGGAAATTCAATGTGCAATATTCGGGATTTAATGTTTCCACCGAGCCCAATTACCGATCTGCTACAATTAGTATTGAAAATTCATTCGAGAAAACACCGGTTCTTCAACTCAATTTCCGTTACGATAAATTTCAGGTAACTGCAGCACAAGAGCAAGATATCTTGGTTTCGCTTCAGCGCGAAGAACAAGGAATGCGTTTGATGCGATTTTCACGGGATCGAGAATACGAAAAAACCCACACCGAATTTTTGGAGACCTTTGGTTTGAAGCGAATAAAGCCTTCGTGGTATTTGCCCAATCAGTTAGAAACAAAAAATTGGACTTCCGACAAATTATTAGAATGGCTTAGCACACATAATGAAATGCTCAAACAACATGGGATTGAAACCGAAGTTGTGTGGGAAGGAAAACGCTTTGCTATTGAAATTCCACGAATCGAAACACGCGAAGTAAAAGAAGGTACCGATTGGTTTGATGTTTTGGCAATTGTGATTTTGGGTGATCTCGAAATTCCTTTTATCAAATTCAGAAAAAACATTCTTGAAAAAGACCGTCACTTTAAATTACCTGACGGTAGAATACTATTGCTTCCCGAAACTTGGTTTGTACAATACGCCGATTTATTTGAGTTTGGCGAAACCGATGAGCTAAAGCTCCGATTGCATAAGCAACATGAAGGTTTGTTAAACAATCATCCGCTTTTAAATGGTGATTTAAATGCTCGTTTGAGTGAAGCCGGAAAATCAATTTACACCGAACTTTCTCATACCGAATTTCAGGTTTCCCAAAGGCTACAAGCTACGTTGCGCGATTACCAGAAAAAGGGTTTCGACTGGCTTTGTCGTTTGTCTATAAAAGGCTTGGGAGCTTGCCTGGCAGATGACATGGGATTAGGGAAAACCCTGCAAGTAATTTCGGTTATCCTCTGGTCAAAGGAAAGGGAAGTTCCTCGTTTAGAGTCTCCTGCCCCACAAATACAACTCGATTTATTTGGTTTAAGTGGAGAGATTCCACGTGCGGAATGGAAAACTCCCTCTCTTATTGTGATGGCTCCTTCCTTAGTATATAACTGGGAAAATGAGTTGAGGAAATTTGCTCCAAGCTTGAAAATTCACAAACATCTTGGTCAGCGTAGAACTACCGATCCTCAACATTTCGGACGATACGATGTGATTTTAACAACCTATGGAATTGTTCGGAACGATGTTGATCTGTTGAAACAAACTCGATTCGATCACATTGTATTGGATGAAAGCCAACTAATAAAAAATGCCCGATCAGTAAGCTTTCAAACAGTAAAACAATTGAATGCAAGTCAACGCATTGTGTTAACTGGAACACCGGTAGAAAATTCACTCAGCGATTTATGGTCTCAACTAACATTCTTACAGCCGGGTTTGTTGGGTAGTTTTAAATATTTCAGACAGGAATTTGTTGTTCCTATTGAACAGCAGCAAGATGTTTTGAAATTAGAAAAACTACGGAAAATCATTCATCCCTTTATATTGCGTCGAACCAAAGAAGAAGTTGCTCCCGAATTACCTGAGCTAACTCGTTCGGTGCATTATTGTGAAATGTCGCCAGAACAAAAGGACTATTACGAAGAACAGAAATCAGTTTATCGTAATAAGATTCTCGAAAATATCTCACGTGAGGGAATGGAAAAGAGTCAATTATTGATTCTTCGCGGTTTAACACATCTCCGTCAAATTGCCATTCACCCTTCCTTGATTGATTCTGAATATACGGGTGAATCAGCTAAAATGGATCAAGTGCTTGAACTACTTTCTCAACTTCGAGAAAGTGGGAGAAAGGTGTTGATGTTCTCGCCTTTTGTTCGGCACTTGAATATCTACCGAAAGTATTTCCAAGAGCAAAAGCTACCGTTTTCGTTTTTAGCCGGAGAAGTTCCTATGCAACAACGCGCTGGTGTTATTCAAGAGTTTGATCAACATACAGGACATCGCGTTTTCTTAATCCAACTGAAAACAGGTGGTTCAGGTTTGAATCTGACCAAAGCCGATAACGTATTTTTACTCGATCCTTGGTGGAATCCGGCAGCTGAAGATCAAGCTATTGCTCGCTCGCATCGTATTGGACAACATCAACCCGTTTTTGCTTGGCGATTTATTACTAAAGATACGATTGAAGAAAAAATTCTTCATTTACAGGAGCGCAAAACTCGGCTTGCTTCTGATATACTCGAAGGAACACCTTCGTTTAAGACCTTAACTGAAGAAGAATTGGCTGATCTTTTTGGCTAGTTGAAAAATTCAACAAAAACTGGAATTTGGGTTTGACAAATCTGATTATGCCTTAGTTTAGCAAAATGCAATCAAATTAAAATCTGCTTAAACAGATAAAATATTGGATGCAAAAGGACTGTACCCGCCTTCCTATAAGCCCGACCCGTCAATGCCACATCAATTACCTTTTAAAGAAAAACTAAAGAAAGATCTTCCTTCATCCGTCATGGTATTTCTGGTAGCACTGCCCTTATGTTTGGGTATTGCTCTAGCTAGTGGTGCACCTGCATTTTCGGGCATTTTAGCAGGAATTATTGGAGGAATTGTTATTGGTTCAATAAGCGGTGCTCAACTTAGTGTAAGTGGACCAGCAGCTGGATTAACTGTTATTGTGGTTGATTCAATCCGTCAATTGGGATCATTTGATGCTTTCTTGTTAGCCGTTTGCATTTCAGGAGTTTTGCAAATTGTATTAGGCATCTTGAAAGCCGGAGTAATGGCTAATTTCTTTCCCTCGTCGGTAATCAAAGGAATGTTAGCTTCCATAGGATTGGTACTCATCCTCAAGCAATTGCCGAAAGCACTTGGGTATGATTTTGATTTCGAAGGTGATGAAAGTTTCGAAGAAGCAGGTGGACACAACACGTTTACCGATATCTATTATGCGTTTTTGAATTTGAGGCCGGGCGCTGTTATTATTAGCATTTGTTCATTGATTATTATGCTTGCATGGGATTCACTCGTAACGAAACTGGGTGGATTCTTTCGATTTATTCCAGGAGCTTTAATGGCAGTATTAATGGGAATTCTCATTAATGAAGCATTTGGACTTTGGTCGCCTGAATTATTTCTTGAAGCTAGTCACCGAGTAGATTTACCAACTGGAATTTTGCATTCGGGAATTACTGATTTGATCGTTTTTCCCGATTTCACTGCTTGGAATAATCCGAAAATCTATACCGTAGCAATAACATTAGCCATCGTGGCAAGTATTGAGAGTTTATTGAGCATCGAAGCCGGTGATCAAATTGATCCACATCATCGCATTACTCCGCTCAACCGAGAACTCATTGCACAAGGAATTGGAAATATCTGTTCAGGTTTTATTGGTGGATTACCTGTAACGGCAGTCATTGTAAGAACTTCAGCAAACGTTCTTGCTGGAGCAATTTCCAAATTCTCCACCATCTTTCATGGAACTTTGCTCGTACTAAGTATTGTCATATTCCCTCGCTTTCTCAATACGATTCCACTTTCATCATTAGCTGCTATACTATTGATTGTTGGTTTCAAACTAACCAAACCAAGTCTATTTGTTCAAATTTACAAGAAAGGTCTTACCCAATTCATTCCGTTTGTTATCACCATTTTAGCTATTCTCTTCACCAATTTGCTCATAGGAATTGGGATTGGATTAGCAAGCGGACTTTTCTTCGTGCTACGTTCTAACTTCCGTCGTTCGATAAGTGTAACGATTGATAAAAATAATGTTCTCATCCGGCTTCGCCACAATGTTTCATTCCTCAATAAAACTCTCTTGCGTGAAGCATTAATGAATGTGAAAGATGGTAGCAGCATTTTAATTGACGGAACAAGTGCCGTGTTTATTGATCAAGATATTATCGAAACGATTGAAACTTTTGCCGATGCTTCGAAAGAGAAAAAGATTACCGTCGAAATAAAACGCACAAAAACTAGCCAAAACGATTATTTCAGACTTAACGATTGAGCATGAAACCCATAGAAAAACTTCTTCTTGAAAATAAAGCCTGGGCCGCCGAAAAACTCGAAACCGACCCGAATTATTTCCTTAGACAGTCGAAGGATCAATCTCCCGAATTTTTCTGGATAGGTTGTTCCGACAGCCGTGTTCCAGCAAACGAGGTAACAAACACCGAACCCGGAGAGCTCTTTGTTCACCGGAACGTGGCTAATTTGGTAGTGAACACCGATTTGAATTTATTGAGCGTGCTTCAATATGCGGTGGAAGTGCTGAAAGTGAATCACATCATCGTATGTGGCCATTATGGTTGTGGAGGAGTGAAAGCCGCAATGACTCAGAAATCGTATGGACTAATCAACAAATGGTTGAGAAATATCAAAGATGTGTATCGTTTTCATCGGATAGAAATTGATGGCATTGGCGATCCAGTAAAACGGGTTGATCGTTTGGTTGAGTTAAATGTGAACGAACAGATTCACAACTTGGCTAAAACTTCCATTGTTCAAAAAGCGTGGTCAACGCGGCAAGGACCGATGTTACATGGATGGGTTTATGGTCTGGAGGATGGAATTTTACATGAAATCATCAATCTAGATCATACGTACAATGTAGATCCTATTTATCGCTTCGAGCCAGATGAATTGAAAGACTGAATGAGCGCCCCAATTGTTAACTTAGCGCCCTATAATAAACGCATGCATGTCAGGACACAGTAGATGGGCGAACATCAAGCACCGGAAAGGCATTAAGGATAAACGCCGGAGCAAATTATTTACGCGTCTCCTTAAAGAACTCATGATGGCTTCTCGCATGGGAGGACCTGATCCGGATGCAAATCCGCGACTGCGTTTGGCTATTCAGAATGCAAAAGGAGCCAATATTCCTAAGGACACCATCACGCGTAACGTAGAAAAAGGAGCTGGTATTGGAGCCGAAACATTTGTAGAGCCAACTTACGAAGGCTACGCCCCATCGGGTATTGCCGTGTTTGTTGAATGTGCAACCGATAATTTAAATCGTACAGTACAAGATGTACGTATGGTGTTTAACAAATACGGTGGAAACTTAGGTACTAATGGTTCTTTGAGCTTTGTGTTTGATCGTTTGGGCGTATTTGAAATTCCTCAAGGAAACCTCGATGAGGATGAATTTACCATGGAAATGATTGATGCCAATGCTAGCGAAATTGTTCTTGAAGATGGAGTTTTTACCGTGTATGTTCCATTTGAATCGTTTGGAGAAATGCAACGCAAGCTAGAAAGTCTGGGCATTGAAGCCGAAAGTGCTGGATTACAACAAATTCCAAAAGAACGCACAACGCTCGATTTAGAAGCATCCAAAAAAGTAATGAAACTGATCGAAATGCTCGAAGATTTGGACGATGTTCAGCAAGTGTATCACAACCTAGAGCTTACCGAAGAGCTCGCCAACGAACTTTAGATATGAATCCGATTACCGATAAAACCACGAACAGCATGCAGGATAAAATTCAGCGCCTCGAAGACATGAAGTCGGAAGCCCTTTTGGGTGGTGGAGCAAAACGCATCGAATCGCAACATAAAAAAGGCAAACTCACTGCCCGCGAACGTATTGCTTTATTGTTGGATGAAGGATCGTTTGAAGAAATTGGACAATTGGTGACACACCGCAGCAGCAATTTCGGTTTAGATAAACAGAAGTTTTATGGTGATGGTGTAGTGACTGGTTTTGGAACTGTTCATGGCAGAACGGTCTATGTTTTTGCACAAGATTTCACAGTTTTCGGAGGATCTTTAGCAGAAGCTCACGCCACAAAAATTTGTCGAATCATGGATCTTGCTATGCAAAATGGCGCACCCGTGATTGGCTTGAACGATTCGGGTGGTGCTCGTATTCAGGAAGGTGTAGTTTCTCTAGGTGGATATGCAGATATCTTTTACCGCAACACACTTGCTTCAGGTGTAATTCCTCAGATTTCTGCGATCATGGGACCATGTGCTGGTGGAGCCGTTTATTCACCTGCCATCACCGATTTCATTCTTATGGTGGAAGATTCTTCCTACATGTTTGTGACTGGACCAAACGTAGTAAAAACCGTTACTCACGAAGAAGTAAGCTCCGAAGAATTAGGTGGCGCCTCGGCACACAGTGTAAAATCGGGAGTAACGCATTTCTCGTGTACCAACGGTGTTTCGTGCATTGAGGACATAAAGAAACTGTTGAGTTATGTTCCCTCGAATTGCGAAGAAGAAGCACCATGTTTACCCTACACAGCAGGGAATGAAAAACGTCCAGTTCTCAACACCATCATCCCCGAAAACCCAAATCAACCGTACGATATCCGAGAGGTGATTGATCAGGTTATCGATAACGATACTTTCTTTGAAGTACATAAGAACTTTGCTGAAAATATTGTGGTAGGTTTTGCCCGATTAGGCGGACGAAGCATTGGTATTGTTGCAAACCAACCAGCCTATTTGGCGGGAGTGCTTGATATAAAATCATCACAAAAAGCAGCTCGCTTTGTTCGTTTCTGCGATTGCTTTAATATTCCTTTGTTGGTGTTTGAAGATGTTCCGGGATTCCTTCCAGGAACCGATCAAGAGTGGAATGGCATCATTACCAATGGAGCTAAATTGCTTTATGCTTTCTGCGAAGCAACCGTTCCGCGTGTGACTGTAATTACCCGCAAAGCATACGGTGGAGCGTACGATGTGATGAATTCTAAGCACATTGGTGCCGACATGAATTATGCTTGGCCAAGTGCCGAAATTGCGGTGATGGGTGCTAAAGGAGCAGCAGAAATTATCTTTAAGAAAGAAATCGAAGAAGCACCAATTCCTGCGGAGAAATTGCTCGAAAAAGAACGCGAATATGCAGAGCATTTTGCCAATCCATACAGCGCTGCTGAACGCGGTTATGTAGATGAAGTAATTCACCCAGAACAAACGCGCGAAAAGCTGATTCGCGCGTTTAAAATGCTCGAAAATAAAGTAGCGAAACTACCACGCAAGAAACACGGGAATATTCCGTTATAACTTTACAGTGATTATTGAACAAAATCCCCCTTTACACAAAGTTCGCTACCTCCTTGCGGGCTTTGTGTTTTTTATGTCCTTCTTGAGCCTGAATGCACAGGTAAAAGTGTCGGGAACGGTGTATGACAAAGAAAGTGGCCGACCATTGCCTTATGCCTTTGTCATTATTCAACGCACTCAAAATGGCGTTTTTTGCGATCAACGAGGACAATTTTCATTGGATGTTCAGCCGACAGACTCGCTTTTGTTTTCCTTGACTGGCTATCAGTTTAGTAAAGTAATTTTAGGCGATTCGTTACGCAAACCAGCTTACACATTGCGAATTCCTTTGATTGTAAAACCCGTTAAACTACGAACGTTTGAAGTAAAAGCTCCAAAAACATTCGATCAGATTTTAGCCGATCTTGAGAAAGCCGAAAGCTCCAAAGTGCACCATACTACCAATGTAGGCAATGCGCTTGAAAGCCCAATCACTTTTTTATACATGCAGTTTAGCCGCGAAGGAAAAGCCATTCGACGTATTTCGGAACTTCGCGCCGAAGATCAAAAGCAAGCGCTCATCAAAGAACTCTTTACCAAATACATGTTGGCTCACATCATTGATCTCGATGAGAAAGACATGGACGACTTCATCGCTTTTTCAGGCTTGACTAATACTTTCAACCTGTTCGATACCGAATACGAATTGGTGGTTTATGTGAAGAATCGATATGTGGATTACAAGAAATACCGAGGTATCGAAGATTGATTATTCTTCGTCTTTAAACCACGATGCATATTTGAGGTAATTATCGGCGATGCGGTCTATTTGTCCTCGCACTAGTTCTTCGCTCACTTTTTTCACAGGTTTAGCAGGCACTCCAGCCCAAATCCAACCCGATTCTACTATACTATTTTCGAGTACAACTGCTCCGGCAGCGATGATGCTTCCCGAATGAACTACTGCATGATCCATCACAATGGCGCCCATTCCAATGAGGACATTATCGTGCAGCGTGCAACCATGAACCAGTGCATTATGACCGATCGAAACACGATTGCCAATGGTGGTAGCAGCTTGTTCGAATGTGGCATGAATCACAGCTCCATCTTGAATATTCACTCGATCGCCAATTCGAATCGCATTCACATCGCCGCGAACAACAGCATTAAACCAAACGCTGCAATCGCGCCCCATGATTACATCACCAATCACTGTAGCTGTTTCGGCGAAATAGCAATTATCACCAAACTCGGGAACAAACCCACGTACCTTTTTTATAAGCGCCATACCTAAAATGCGTGTTAATTTGCGAAAGATAAAAGGAATTCGTTGAGCCTCTTTGAACCCATTGTGTAAAACTGCATAAGAAGCCCGATTCTCCTTTATATCCAATATTTCTGAGCCTATGAAACGCTTTCTTTTTAACCTGCTTTTGCTTTGTTTCTCGACTAGCATTATTGCGCAGGACACCGAAAATCAACGTATTAAAACCAAACCTGAAAAAGTTACGCTCTACATCAGTGGAGCTCAGGTAGATTCAAAAGGTAATGGTTCTTTAAAAACGGGAACACAAACCTTGGTTTTCGATAACCTATCGAATTTCGTCGATCCTAACTCCATTCAGGTAAAAGCCGATGCGGATATCACCATTATGGCGGTGAATTTTCAGTTGAATTATTTGGAACCGCAAAATAATCCCGAGTTCAAACGCATGGAGGATACGCTCCGCAATGCTAAGAAAGAAATAGCTCGTGTCACCTTGAGCAAAAACACCTTTCAAGAAGAATTGACTATGCTCACGGCGAATCGTTCTATTGGAGGCGCAAATACAGGTGTGAGTGTGTCGGAATTAGAAAAGATGGCCAATTTTATTCGTGCCCGGATTGGTGATGTTTCCTTGAAGAAGTTAGAAGCGGAAGAAAAAGAAACCAAGCTACGCGAGCACATTACCCAACTTGAAAACCAGATGAATCAAATGCGTAATCGTGGAAATCAACCTAGTGGTGAAATTCAGGTTACAGTGGCTTCTGCATCAGCTGGCTCGGCAAATTTTGAGTTGAGTTATTTTGTAAGCAATTGTGGCTGGCAGCCGATGTACGACGTACGTGTGAAAGATGTGAATACGCCTGCAACCATTGTCGCTAAAGCAAACGTGGTTCAGAATACCGGCATGGATTGGAAAAACGTGAAACTTTCGCTTAACACGGGGAATCCAACACGAGGAAATACCAAACCCGTTTTGAATCCATGGTCTTTATCCTTATACGATCGTACCGTTTACAAACAACGTCGTAAAAACAGCACTCGTAGCAGCTATATGTATGATGGAAATGCACCTGCGGCTGCACCAGCAGCAATGGACATGGAAAAATCGGGTTCTAAGAAATATGAAGAAGAGAGCATCTCTGCTTGGAGCAGCAGTACTGCCGAACAAACTAAAGTGGGCAGCAGTACTACCAATGCGGTGTTTGATATACAAATCCCGTATACCATTTTGAGTAATGGAAAAGACAACATTGTTGAGATTCAGGAATATGTAGTTGCAGCTAAATACTCCTATTTTGCTGTTCCTAAGGTAGATAAAGATGCGTTTTTAGTTGCAGATTTGATTGGTTGGGACAAAAACGAATTGCTCCCAGGAAATGCGAATGTGTATTTCGAGAACAATTATGTAGGTAAAACCTATTTCGATTCGCGCATTGTAGATGATACTTTGAGTTTTGCATTGGGGCGCGATAACAACATTCGAATTAATCGCACACAAGTAAAAGATGTGAAAGACAAAGTGAATATTGGCGGTGCAATTAACAAGCTTAACCGCGAGTTTGAGATGGAAGTTAAAAACACCCGCAAAGCGGATATTGAACTCGAAATAGAAGATCAAATTCCATTGTCGACCAATGCCGAATTAATGATTGAAAAAACCGGAGCCGAAGGAGCAGCTTACGATACACAAACGGGCAAGCTCACTTGGAAACTCACGCTGAAACCCGGAGAATCGCGTAAAATCAAATTTGGCTATCAACTTAAATACCCGAAAAAATACAACCTCAACGGATTGTAAATTAATCCCAAAGCCTCGGAATGAATTTCGGGGCTTTGGGATTTTATAGGGGAGCAATCTAATAACCAGATTCGAATTTAGATTATACATGCTCGTGGCAAGGATTGAGCGATTAGCCCGGAGTCTATGCCTTCGCTAAAGCTATGGCATAGAACGAGGACTAAAAGCGAAAGCCTGTATGCCACCCAAATTTTTTGAACAAGGGCGTGGATAAGTTTATTCGATAGAAGTTCGATTTATTCGATGTTACTGCAACGACAGCCGTAATTTTGCTTCATATTAGAATCATTCATTTTTATTAGATGACAAATAATTCGATAGCTAAACGCTGGATAATTAAACCGAATGGAGATGCAGAATTGGTTACTCAATTAGCAGAGCAGCTTGGTATTGAATTTCAATTAGCGAATATGTTGGTTCAGCGTGGTGTGAAAACGTTTGAGGAGGCGCGTAGTTTTTTTCGACCATCGTTGAGCGATTTGCATGATCCGTATTTGATGAAGGACATGAATAAAGCGGTTGATCGGATTTTACTGGCTTTGGAATCGGATGAAACCATAATGATTTATGGAGATTACGATGTAGATGGAACGACTTCGGTGGCGCTGATGTACTCGTTTTTCAGAGAATTATGTCCGGAACGACTGCAGTTTTACATTCCCGATCGATATGCCGAAGGTTATGGAATTTCGTTTCGAGGTATTGATGTGGCAGAGGAGTTAAGTTGCACCTTAATTATCGCACTCGATTGCGGAATTCGTTCGGTTGATAAGGTGGATTATGCTACAAATAAAGGGATCGACTTTATTATTTGCGACCATCACCTACCCGGATTGGAATTGCCCAAAGCCGCAGCAGTGCTCGATCCTAAGCAAAGTGATTGTGCCTATCCGTATAAAGAATTATGTGGTTGTGGAATTGGGTTTAAGCTGATTCAAGCCTTGAAGAAAGTGTTACCACATGCTGGCGATACCGATCATTGGCTCGATTTAGTGGCGACTGCCATTGCCGCCGACATAGTTCCGATAACGGGCGAAAACCGCATTCTGGCTTATTTTGGAATGTTACAAATTAATACCAAACCTCGTCCGGGAATTCGCATGTTATTACGTAGTGGAAATGACGGAGCTAATTCAAATCCAACAAAGGAGTTTAGCATTTCGGATTTAGTGTTTACCGCTGCTCCACGCATTAATGCAGCCGGTCGGATAGATCATGGGAAGAAAGCGGTTGAATTGCTTATCACCGAAAATGAATCTACAGCTGAGGAAATTCTGTCGCATATCAACACACAAAACGTGAAACGTAAAGATTTGGATCAACTCATGACTTCGGAAGCGCTTGCCATACTTGATTCGAACGAATTATATCGGGATGTTAAAAGCACCGTGCTTTTCAAAAATGATTGGCACAAAGGCGTCGTAGGAATTGTGGCTTCTCGGGTGATGGAAAAATATTATCGTCCAACCATTATTCTCACCGAATCGAATGGGAAAGCCACCGGAAGTGCTCGTTCGGTTAAAGGTTTTGATGTGCATGAAGCTATTAGTGCTTGTGCCGATTTACTGGAACAGTTTGGCGGACATAAATATGCTGCCGGAATGACACTCCCGCTCGAGAATGTGGAAGCATTTCGACAACGATTCGAAGCTATAGTAGCTGATACCATTCAAGAAGAATCATTAATTCCCGAAGTGGATATTGATATGGAACTGGAGTTAACGGATATCACGCCGAAGTTTTACCGAATCATGAAGCAATTTGCTCCATTTGGTCCGGGAAATATGTCGCCCGTTTTCTTGACCAAACATTTGCAAGATGATGGATATGCCCGCATTGTAGGAACACATCATTTGAAATTGAAATTAGGCAAACCTGGGCAGCCATTTTTTGATGCTATTGCATTCGGAATGGCACACATGCAACCAGCAATTTCAAAGGGAATTCCAGTCGATGTGTGTTATACGTTGGAAGAGAACCATTGGAATGGTAAAGTGAATTTGCAGTGGATGGTGAAAGATATGAGGTGCTAAAACGAAAAAGCCCCAACCGAAGTTGAGGCTTTAGGTTTTGCTGAATCGGGATTAAATTAAGCTCCCAAACGCGATTTTAATTCTTGATTCAAAGCTTCTAAGAAGTCTTCTGTGTACAAGAATTGATCATCGCTTACTTTGTTTCCGTAAATACAAACTGCCAAGTCTTTGGTCATTTTGCCGCTTTCAACTACATCTACACACACTTTTTCTAGTGTTTGGCAGAAGTTGATTAGCGCTTCGTTGTTATCTAAACGTCCACGATGCTCCAAACCACGTGTCCAAGCAAAGATGCTGGCAATTGGATTGGTGCTGGTTTTTTTGCCTTGTTGATGCATGCGGTAGTGACGAGTAACAGTACCGTGAGCCGCTTCAGCTTCCATGGTTTTTCCATCTGGAGTAACCAAAACTGAAGTCATCAAACCTAATGAACCAAAACCTTGAGCAACAGTGTCGCTTTGTACATCACCATCGTAGTTTTTACAAGCCCAAACAAAATTTCCGTTCCATTTCAAAGCTGATGCAACCATGTCATCAATGAGACGGTGCTCATAGGTAATACCTGCAGCATCCATTGTTGCCTTGAACTCAGCTTGATATATTTCTTCGAAAATATCTTTGAAACGACCATCGTATTTTTTCAAGATGGTGTTTTTAGTACTCAAGTACAATGGCCATCCTTTGCTGATTGCCTGATTGAAACAAGCACGAGCAAATCCACGAATCGATTCATCGGTATTGTACATTGCTAATGCAACGCCATCACCTTTGAAGTTGTAAACTTCATGCTCGATTACTTGTCCGTCTTCCCCTTCAAACTTGATAGTCAGCTTTCCTTTTCCTTTAGTTAAGAAATCGGTAGCACGATATTGATCACCAAATGCATGACGACCAATGCAAATTGGAGCCGTCCAGTTTGGAACCAAACGAGGAACGTTTTTACATACAATCGGCTCACGGAATACTGTTCCATCAAGGATGTTACGAATAGTACCGTTCGGGCTTTTCCACATTTGTTTCAAGCCAAATTCTTTCACGCGCTCTTCATCAGGAGTGATGGTGGCGCACTTGATACCAACATTGTATTTCTTAATCGCTTCAGCAGCATCAATGGTTACCTGATCATTTGTTTCATCGCGGTGTTCCATCCCCAAATCGTAGTATTTAATATCTAGATCTAGGTAAGGAAGAATGAGTTTATCCTTGATGAAATGCCAAATGATGCGGGTCATTTCATCTCCGTCGAGTTCAACGACCGGATTTGCGACTTTAATCTTATTCATGATGTGAAAATGAGACGTATAATGGAAAATGAGGGATTCATTTCCGGGTGGCAAAGGACGTTAACTGTGGGCATTTCCGCAAGGGGGATTTGGAAAATATTCTTGAGTGTTTTAACCATACACTGAAGTACATGGTTGCGATTGAAGTACAGAATAATCCAAAATGTTAACATAAAAAATGCAGTTACCGCTATGGAATTGATGTATTTTGCAGCCCGAAACCCAATCGTATGCACATTTCGTTTTCAAAAGGTGAGATTCGTTACAAAGCCGAAGGGCAAGGTCCAGCCATTGTCTTTTTACATGGACATATGGAAAGTGCGAAAATTTGGAAAAAATATGCTTCTGAATTAAGCAACCGGTTTCGGACCATTCGCATTGATCTTCCTGGACATGGAAAGTCATCGGTGTTTGATGAAGTTCATACGATGGAGTTTATGGCTGATGCAGTTCGTGCGGTGTTTGAAGCAGAGAAGATTGATAAGGCATTATTAGTTGGACATTCAATGGGCGGCTATGTAGCTTTAGCTTTTGCAGAAACACATCCAGATAAAGTTCGTGGATTGGTCATGTTTAGTTCCATTTCTTTTGCAGATACCAAAGAACGTCAGAACGAACGCGACCGAACAGTGAAAGCAGCCGATGCGCATAAGATGAAGTACATTACTTCCGTAATTCCAAACTTGTTTTTCGAACGCAGTGGTGCGAAAGCCAGCAAACGAATTTTCAAGCTAATAAAGCTAGCAGCCAAACAACCGAAAGAAGGTATTATCGCCGCCATTCGTGGCATGCGCGACCGAGCCGACCGAACCAAAATCCTCAAAAACGCCAAGTTTCCAATATTATTCCTTGCCGGCCACGATGACTTGCTCATTCCCCTAGAGCGCATCGAAGAAATGCATCGCCAAGTTCCTCAAGCCAAATTAGTGGTGGTAGAACAATGTGGCCACGCCGGATTTATTGAGCAGGAAAAAGAATGCTATACAGCGATTAAGGAGTTTGCAGTAGAGAAGATTCTCTAATGAGCAAACTAACCAGCACATCAGCACACTAGCACATCAGCACACCAATTACTGAAAACTATTCCAACCTTGTGCTTTGAGCTCGTGAACACCGCCGCTTTTATCGATCATGCGAATTCCTTCGTCGGCGTCGGTCATGTGGCCAATGATGCTGACTAGCATGTTGCCTTTTACTTTTTCGAAATCTTCTTGTTTGATGGTGAACAGTAGTTCGTAATCCTCACCTCCGCTTAAAGCACAAACAGTTGGGTCGAGCGCAAACTCACGGGCCATGTTGTAGGTTGTTGGGTCGATGGGAATTTTCTCCTCATAAAGAGCACAACCAACACCGCTGTTCTTACATAAATGCATGATTTCGGAACTCAAACCATCCGAAACATCAATCATCGATGTCGGCGTAACTCCCATTTCTGCAAGTAATTCAACCACATCACGGCGAGCTTCAGGTTTCAATTGTCGTTCAAGGATATAATCGTTTCCTTCCAAATCGGGTTGCGCATCGGGATGATCCATGAACACCGATTTCTCACGTTCGAGTAATTGCAATCCAACATAAGCTCCACCTAAATCGCCCGAAACAACAAGCAAATCACCTTTTTTTGCACCGTCGCGGCCAATGGCTTTTCCTTTTTCTACGCTGCCTAAAACGGTTAAACTTAGCACCAAACCTGCACGGGAGGAAGTTGTATCTCCACCAACTAAATCCACTCCGTAGTTTTTGCAAGCCATGGCAATGCCTTCATACAACTGCTCCAAGGCTTCAACCGGGAAACGATTCGAGCAAGCCAATCCAATGGTTAACTGCTCCGGTTTTCCGTTCATAGCATAGATGTCGGAAAAGTTCACCACGGCAGCTTTGTAGCCTAAATGCTTGATGGGCATGTAAGTCAAGTCGAAATGAATGCCTTCGAGCAACATATCGGTTGATACCAAAACATCCCGATCGCCATAATTCATCACAGCAGCATCGTCTCCAATGCCTTTTTTGCTGCTTTCGTTTTGAATTTCGAAGCCTTTTGTGAGTTGGTCAATGAGTCCGAATTCTCCTAAAGTTTCGAGTTCGGTTTTATTTGCAGGTTGTTGAAGCATAATCAAGCAGGGATTTCGGTAGGGAGATTTCCCATTACCGTTTCAATTTCATCGAGCACCGCCTGAACTTCAGGGTAGGTGGGCAATGTAACAAGTCGCATTCGGTATTCTTTAAAATGTGGAATGCCTTTGAAGTAATTTGTATAATGACGACGCATCTCAATAATCCCCAAAACAGGACCTTTCCACTCAATGGAAGCATCGAGGTGTGTACGACATACTTTTACACGATCCGCAATAGTGGGTGCTGCTAAATGCTCACCCGTGCGCATGAAATGTTTGATTTCATTGAAAATCCAGGGATATCCAATGCTAGCTCGACCTATCATCACACCATCTACACCGTATTGATTTCGCATCTCAATGGCTTTCTCAGGAGAATCCACATCGCCATTTCCAAAAATGGGAATCTGTATGCGTGGATTGTTTTTTACTTCTCCAATGAGTTGCCAATCAGCTGGTCCTTTATACAATTGCGCTCGTGTTCTACCATGAATGGTAAGCGCTTGAATGCCGATGTCTTGAAGTCGTTCGGCCACTTCCATAATATTCTTGGTCGTATCGTCCCAACCCAAACGGGTTTTCACGGTAACCGGAAGCGTGGTGCATTTGACAATCTCACTCGTCATCGACACCATTTTAGGAATGTTTTGCAGTAAAGCAGCACCAGCGCCTTTGCAGGCAACATTCTTCACCGGGCAACCATAATTGATATCAATCAAATCGGGTTCGGCTGCTGCGGCAATCTCAGCTGCTTCACGCATCGAATCGATATCGCTGCCAAAGAGTTGAATTCCAATGGGGCGTTCGTATTCGAAAATATCGAGTTTCTTTTTGCTTTTTACCGCATCACGAATAAGTCCTTCCGAAGAAATAAATTCGGTGTACATCATATCGGCACCGTATTGCTTGCAAACCAAACGAAATGGTGGATCACTCACATCTTCCATTGGTGCTAACAACAACGGAAACTCACCCAGCTCAATTGTACCTATTCTAGCCATGTTCTTTCAGCCGGCAAAAATAGGCATAAATCCCGCTCTTTCAGCTAGTCTGATTCAATTGCCATTTTGAATCATCCATTTTTCCAAAATTCCCATACAACACGTACAATTTTATACTTTCACCCAATCATTCCAACCCAACTCGAAATTTCGAATGCCGCGTAATCGCTTTCAATTATATCCTCCCGCTTTACAAGATGCTGGTCCAACTCGGCGATTTATTTGGCTTTTGATTCTTTGCCTGATTGGAATCTCACTCGCTTCATTCATTTCTGTCGCTATTGGCAGTTTGGTTTTTGGTTTTTCTGCCACCGAACTAGCAGGGTTAGCAAGCAATCCCAATCAACCGGGTGCATTAAGCGTGTTGAAAATTAGTCAGCTGTTATCTTCATGTGGAATATTCCTGTTTCCTCCAGTCATGCTCGTGTATTTGCAGGAAGTTCCCATTCGAAGAGGATTGTATTTATCGGGCAAACCAAACATGATTCTATTCATATTGGCGATGCTGCTAATGTGGCTGCAACTGCCTATTATCAACCTATTAGCAGCCTTCAATAATCTACTTGTATTTCCAGAATTTCTAAAATCGTTAGGAGATTGGATGATGGCTCAAGAGATTCAAGCAGCTAAATTGACTGAGCTGTTTTTAACCATGTCGAGCCCGGTCGATTTTATTAGTTCCTTGCTCATCATGGCATTGATTCCCGCTTTGGGAGAAGAGTTTTTATTTCGAGCTACGCTGCAGCCGATGTTTGTCAAGTGGACCGGAAAACCTCATCTCGCCATTTGGATTACGGCTTTCGTTTTTAGTTTTATTCACTTTCAATTCTTTGGATTTCTTCCTCGTTTTCTGATAGGTGGATTTTTAGGATATCTCTTTTATTGGTCAGGTTCAATTTGGTATCCTTTTGCAGCACACTTTGCTAATAATGGCTTAGCTGTGTTTGTGTATTTCTTGCATCAACATAAGTTTATTCCATTCACTACCGATAATTTGGGAGCAGGCGATTTTGCATACCTTCATGTCTTAATCGCTATTCTTATTCTTCCCTTTGGATTGTGGTTTTTTAAGCGCAAAAGCGATTCGGTAAAAAGTCAAACTGAATAAATGGGCACTAATTACATCGCACTTTCGGTTCCGGTCTTTTTTGTGTTGATTGGATTAGAGCTAGCTTGGTCGGCTTGGAAAGGATTGAAGCTCTATAGTTTAAGCGATGCGATTTCCAATATTAGTTGTGGAATTGGACAGCAATTAACTGGAATCTTTTTCAAAACAGCCTTGTTCTTTTTCTACTACTGGCTTTTCAATCATGTTCGGGTTTATACTATTCCTCAAACCGGAATGTGGTGGGTGATTTTATTTGTCGCGGTCGATTTTTGCTACTACTGGTTTCATCGGTTAAGTCATGAGATAAATGCTATTTGGGCAACTCATATCGTTCATCACCAAAGTGAAGAATACAATTTAACGGTTGCTTTAAGACAATCTTGGTTTCAAGGTTTTTTCTCTTCGCTATTCTATCTGCCGCTTGCTATAATTGGGTTTGATCCATTAATGACCATCACAGTTATTGCTTTCAACACCTTGTATCAATTCTGGATTCACACCGAGCTAATCCGAAACATGGGTTGGTTCGAATATATTTTCAACACACCATCTCATCATCGCGTACATCATGGAAGCAATCCCGAATACATTGATAAAAACCACGCAGGTACGCTCATCATTTGGGATCGACTATTCGGAACCTTCGAACCCGAAAAAGCACCAGTTGTATACGGAATCACAACACCATTGCAGAGCTGGGATCCTTTCAAAGCAAACTTTCATTATTGGTCCGATTTGATTCAAATTGCTAAACGGAGTCATCGTTTTAGCGATAAATTGTTCGTATTCGTTGCTCCACCCGGTTGGAAACCAAAAGAATTAGGTGGGCGAGAATATGCTAAACCGGTAAGTCGAAACCTGTTTCACAAATTTCAGGTGCTCATTCCTAATAAGTTGTCGGTGTATGTATTAGTTCAATTTGCTGTGGTATTAGGAGCATCGTCGTTTATGCTATTTCAATCGGTCAATTTTAACATCATTGACTTGCTTTTACCTATTTCCATTTTGCTTTTTTCATTACTCAGTTTCGGGCGTTTGTTAGAAGCTCAATCCTATGCCCGTATAATCGAAATAATACGATTGTTAATTCTCCCCGTTGGAGTTTTAGCTTTGGGATTTCCACCTCTGGCCATCGGAATTGCTGGAGTTTTTAGTCTATTATCGGGTGTGATTATCTATTCGATTTTATCACCTAATCGACGTGTTTAATTCTTTATAAACCCTTGGCAGGATGAGAAAAGTTAAGGCTGCTATCAATATGACGTTGGATGGATTTTGTGATCACACAGCCATCAATCCAGACGAAGAAATTCATCAACATTATACCAATCTGTTGAATGAAGGAGATGTAATTCTTTACGGAAGAATAACCTATCAATTGATGGAATTCTGGCAGCCCATGGTGAAAAATCCTACAGGTGAAAAATCGATGGATGACTTTGCTCAAGCGATTGACAAAATCTCCAAGCTCGTTTTTTCACATACCTGGAATAAAAGCGAAACAAAAACTCTCAGTTGGGAGAGTGCCAAGTTGGCAAAAGGAACTCTCGAAGAAGCAGTGAATGCTCTCAAGCAGCAATCAGGAAAGGACATTTTTGTCGGTTGCAGGAGCTTAATTATTCAGCTATTAAAACTGAATTTATTGGATGAATTACAGCTTTGTATTCACCCAGTAATCGTAGGAAATGGCCTTCCATTATTTGAAAACCTCCATGAGAAGAAAATGCTGAAACTCTCTCATACAAAAGTCTTTGGTTCGGGTGGGTTATTCTTACCTACAAACCGGAAAAATAAACACTCAAATTTTAAAGATTTCAGATAATCCTTATGAGCATCGAAGAACAAATCAAGCAGTATATAGAAAGTCAACCAGAACCCAAACGTAGTGAACTAGCGGCATTGCATCATAGAATGCTTGAGCTAATGCCGCATAGTAAATTGTGGTTTTTGGATGGTAAAAACTCTGAAAACAAAGTAGTTTCTAATCCCAATATCGGGTATGGAATGATCACGATGAACTACGCTGGTGGAAAAACCAGGGAGTTTTATCAACTAGGATTAAGTGCTAATACTACTGGTATCTCGGTGTATGTTATGGGCATAGATGATAAAAAGTATCTAGCTCAGCTACTTGGAGATCGGCTTGGAAAGGCTAGTGTGAGTGGATATTGCATCAAGTTCAAATCACTGAAAGACATCAACCAAGAAGTATTGGAAGAAACAATTCGACTTGTGGTTAAACAAGGAAAATATTGATGTGTGAATGATTGATTCAGCTTTCTTTATTTAGCTAGAGCGGAAATGGAAATGCTCAGGAAGAATTCCAGAATGAACGGAACTCTTACCTGAGCATCAACACCATTCTCTCAAAAACGCTTTTAGTTTTTGATAAAACTCAGGCTTGTGTTCTGAGTTTCACTGAGCAGTAAAATGGTGTATAAACCGGGAGATAGGTTTTCAATAGCTACCTTTTCTGTATTACTCGAAATTGATTTATTGAGAACTACTTTTCCTTGAATATCATAAATCACCAAATGAGTATAATCTGTTATTCCGCTTAATTGAATTTCTTCATTTGCGGGATTAGGAAATAGCTGCAAGCCATCCAATTTTTTCAATTCTGAAATACCCAAAACAGTCCCATCATAGTAAAAAGATGTACTTATTGGAACACTACGTATTTGCTCATTATCTACAAAACTGATAGAAATCTGATGGTTACCGATAGCTATTCCACTCACAGGTAAGCCCAAAGAATAAGCTTCTCCCTGACTAGGAGTTAAACTCATGTATTCTTTTGTGCTGTAGTCGTTATCGTACCAATATTCAACGCCTACAATCTCATTATTTCCTTTGACAAACGGACTACTCACCGGTACCGACCATCTACCATCGCTACTTTGTGTGTGAAACCAAAATATATGATTGCCTTGACTAAGTGTTCCTGTATTAATAGACGCATTGATATTAACCGTTGTTCCACCCGAAATACTCACATTCGTGCGATTGGCATAATCCATATCAAACCAATATTCATAAGCAGTCATGGTTTGAGCAAAACTTCCTATGCTGGCTGCTAGCGCAACAATTAGGAACATTACTGATTTCGCTTTCATAATTTCTATAGCTAAGCGATTAATGACTTTGAGCTGATGTGGTGATATTCACATTCAGTAAACCATTTACAGTTGCAGGAGCGATGGTTTTGCTACTCACATGCGGATTATAGGGCACAATACCCAATTTCGCTGGATTAGCTCCTCCATAAATTCCACACTGTCCACCAGCAATAGCAGCTGTTAAAGCTTCGCTACCAGCAACTAAGCGATAGTCATCACCATCTTCGTAGTTGTAATTTCCGTTTGTGTCAACAAAGAGGTTAGTTACATTGGCTGTACACGAATTGACTACTGTTGGATTTGAACCTGAACCACCTACAGGAATTGTTGCATGAGAGAAGACGCAATGATCGAATACATTGCCGTCGTTCATATATCCTCCAAGTAGATTAGCATTCGCGGCATCCCAAAAAATGCAACTATTGAACGAACATCCTGAGTTTTGAGAAATAGCATCTCCATCTATCGTTGCCCAGAAAACACAGTTGTTAAACGTATACGCTCCCGTCCGCAGTCTAAATAATCCTTTGGCGAATAAGCAATTATCAAAGGTTATATTGGATGTTGCATTGGGTGTAAATCCATTTCCATTGACATACGTATTGAAGATGCACTCTTGGAAACGGTAATTGAGTTGTGATCCAGCGTAATTCGAGTTGTAGCTAAGACTTATATAGTCGCTCATAAACATACAGCGACTGAAAGTTACTAAGCTGATGTTTCCTGCATAGTCACAATCGTTCAAACGAAATCCTCCAAAATTAATTCCGCTAAATGTGGAACCGCCTGCTGCTGGATGAATAGTAAATGAAATAGAATTTACATCAGTTGGAGTTATTTTAGTATAACCAGTTGCAATAGTAGAATCAGAATTTACTCCGGCACCAATCCATTGTAAGCGTTTGTCTACCGAATAGGAACTAAACTGAAACGTGTTACCTGACAAATAAAGAATATCGTCGTTTTGAGCATCAGCATATGCTGTGTCGAGGTTTGTATAAACTTCTCCCGAACCAGATGAAGGTGTGTAACGTAAAATGCTTTGTGCCGAAGCAGAAAATAAGCTTAACGAAAAGCTTAGAAATAAAAGTCCAATTTTTTTCATGACAATGAGTGTTAGGAATGAATGACACAAATTGACGGCATTCAACTAACCCTATCAATAATCAATTTGTATTAGTGCTGAATTCTGATGTAAACCATTCCCCGAAATCCAATAGATTTATCTCTCGTTAATTTCCGGAACAGGTGATAAGAGTTCTATTGATACTTTTTATTTGCTTGACTTTAATTCCAGTTGAATTAGATGCTCAAAGTCCTGCTATTGATACCCTATTAAATAAAATTCGATTCAGCAGAAATGAATCCGAAAAACTCGATTTAGTGCTGGCTTTATGTCGCCGAAACGATACACACATCGACACATTTAATAGATATGCATTTATCGCTCGCGATTTAGCTTCACTTTCGAACGATCCAGTCAAAATTGCTTATGCTCAATACAATGTAGCGTACGCTTATTATTTCTCCAATGCGAACGACAGCGCCCGAATTGTTATAGATGAAGCATTAAAAAACCTTTCGTTAAAAAATCCCGAACAACGAAAAATCTACTACAAACTAAAAGGCTTCAAAGCCACCACCTATCAAGGACAACGTAAGAATTCCGAAGCACTTCAATTGCTGTATCCTTTGCTAACAGAGGCTGAGGAGAATAGCGACAGCTTATACATTGCTCAAACAATGCATCAAATTGCCGTTATCGAAGGTCAACAAACTAATCCTCAAAAACTCATCGCATGGGAGCAAAAAGCCTTGAAAGTTTTACCTCTAAGTGATACGGTTTCGCGCATTATATCTGCAACCATCTATGCTACGTTAGGCAAAGCCTATTTACAGCTTAATCAGCCTGATTTTGCTACGTTTTATCATCTCAAAGCCATCGAAATATTTCGTACAGAACAAGATTTATATAACCTCGGAGTAGTCCTTCTGCGTCAATCAAATGTTTACATCCAACAGAAAAAAGTAAATGAAGCCAAGAAGATTTTGGATGAGCTTTCAGCACTAAATGATCAAATAAAATTTGGAGAAGGTGATCTCAATTACTACCTCAGTTTTATTCAGTATTGGTTGCTCATAGGCGATTATGACAAGGTTATCATCTCTTGTAAAGAACATCTTTATGGAGAGGATGTTAACCCAAACGAAAGCATTCGATTGTCCTATTTAAAATCGCTTGCTGATGCCTATAAAGCCAAGAAAAGCTGGGTAGATTATAGTCTTACAATAGAAGAATTTATTGCAGCGAAAGAGAGTTTTTATCAGGAAAATTCGGTTGAAGCCATGGCCGAAATGGAAACTAAATATGAGGTTCAGAAGAAGGAGAATCTCATCATTCAGCAAGAATATGATCTCGTTCGAAAAAACATTTTGTTTTATGGTTCACTGGCTCTCTTGGGATTAGTTCTCCTTATCGGCTGGTTGATTTTCATCAATTACCGAAGGAAAAGTGAGTTGAAACTTTTTCTCATGCAAGAAGATGAGAAACGACATGCAATTCAAGCAGTGAAAGATGCCGAAGAGAAGGAACGTAAACGTATTGCAGCCGATTTACACGATAGCCTTGGAAGTTATGCCGCTAGCATAAAGGCAAATGCCGATGAGATTTTACATAATACTTCTATCTCTAAATCAAGCTTAGAACTTTTGCAAACTAATTCTCAGCAAATGGTTGCCCTCTTGGGTGATACTATTTGGGCATTAAGGAAAGAAAAGATGAATCTGAGTGATACAAGTGATCGTATTAAAGTCTTCCTAAATCGACTTCGACCTAATTATCCTCAAGTGAATATGCGTGTGCTGGAAGATTTACAGAACGACTGGGAATTTCAACCCAATCAAGCGTTTCACATTTTTATGATTGTTCAAGAAGCTGTCAATAATGCTCTCAAGCACAGTCAGGGAAACGAAGTTAAGATTTGCATAACGAGTAAGGAAAACTGGGAAATTCTAATTAGTGATAATGGTCATGGGTTTAGCAAAACGGAATCTTTAGGTGATTGTGGAAATGGTTTGGCAAACATGCAAATTCGCTCTGAGAATATAGGGTGTTCAATACATTGGAAGCAATTAAGTCCTTCTGGAACTGAAGTATCAATTCGCCCTACTACAAATTAGTTATTTCTATTCTAGTTGATTCTATTCATTTTTGATACATGATAACTCAGGAACGTAAAATCAAACTAGCACTCGCCGAAGATCAGGCAGTAAATCGAAATACGTTCATTCGGAAAGTGGATCAGATGGATGATTGTGAATTGGTTTTTATAGCTAATAATGGGAACGATTGTCTCGAAAAATTGAATGGTCTTCCCGAAAACAAGAAACCGGATGTCATTTTCATGGATATTGAAATGCCCGGTATGAATGGGATTGAGACGATTGCTCGTGCGCATCTTCTATATCCATCCATCCATTTTTTGGTGCTTACAGTATTCGACGATGACGATAAAGTTTTTGAAGCAATAAAGGCTGGGGCAGAAGGCTATTTATTGAAACACGAAAGCGCACAAATACTAGAAGATGCAGTGCATAATGTACTTGAATTTGGTGGTGTTCCTATGAGTCCGGCAATTGCTCGAAAGGCGTTGAAGATGCTTCAACGTTCTGAATATTATGAGTCGCATTTGCAACCCAAACATTCAAGTATTCCCGAAAATATTAGTGACCGAGAAACTGAAGTCCTCCAACTTATGGTTTCAGGAATGGATGCTAAAAGCATATCTGCTCATATGAACCTTAGCGTTCATACCGTTCGGAAGCACATTGCCAACGTGTACGAAAAACTACATGTTTGCTCCAAAGCTCAAATCATCAGCTTGGCTCATAAGCAAGGTTGGTTTCAGTAAAGCAAGATTATTTCGGCGTTTCGGCGCGACGTACAATCAAGCGTAATGCTCGTTCATACGTGAGGTAACTCCACATCCAATCTACAAACACAATTACCCGATTTCGGAATCCAGCCAACAACATTAAGTGCAAAAACATCCACACTAACCAGGCGAAAAATCCTCCGAAACTAAAGTTGGGCAAATCTACCACAGCTTTGTTCCGACCAACCGTGGCCATCGAACCGCTATCCTTGTATTGAAAGGGTTTCCATGCTTTGCCATCGCTTAATCGTAGCAGGTTTTTAGCCAAATTGGTACCCTGTTGAACTGCCACTGGTGCAACCATAGGGAAACCTTTCGGCCTTTCCAAAGTAGCCATTCCAGCCGAATCTCCTATCGAATAAACAGAATCTGTTCCTGAAATTCGATTAAATTCATCTACCACATACCTATTTCCCTTGACGGATTCTTCCGGCAGCCCAGGAATGATGTATCCTTTCACTCCAGCCGACCAAACTAATGTATTGGATTCGAGTTCACTGAGATCACTAAAAACTACTTTCTGACCATCGTATTTCAATACAGCGACATTCAACAAAACTTCTACTCCTAGATTTTGCAAGTATTTGACAGCATTATTTCCCGATTTTTCCGACATGCCATTGAGCAAGCGCGATCCGGCTTCTACCAAATACACTCGCATTAGTTTGGGATCGAGTTCGGGATAATCGTGTGGCAGGACAAACTTCTTGAATTCAGCTAAAGCACCAGCTGTTTCAACGCCTGTTGGGCCACCTCCAACAATCACAAAGGTCATGTGTTGTTGTTTTTCCAACTGATTTGTCGAAAGAGTTGCTTTCTCAAATTCCTGAAGTATTTCACTTCTCAGATTTAAAGCTTCAGGGATGCTTTTCAGCGGCATGCCAAATCGTTCAATTTCGGTATTGCCAAAATAGTTCGATGTTGAACCCGTAGCTAAGATCAGATGGTCATAAGAAATAAATCCGGTTGAAGTTTCAAGTTGTTTCTTAATCGAATCAACTTTCTGTACTTCCGCCATACGAAAACGAAAATTCTTCTGATTCCGAAAAATTAATCGAAAGGGATAACCAATCGAATCTGCTCCCAAACCACCCGAAGCAACCTGATATAAAAGTGGCTGAAACGTATGGTAATTGTGCTTGTCAACTAAAGTTATATCGAACTCAGAATTTCGAAGTCGCTTGATGAGTTCTATTCCACCAAATCCACCGCCCACCACAACTAATTTTTGCTTTGGTTTGCTCGATGAATTTGTCGTTTCCATACTTAATTAACGCTTGAAGCAGCTTTATGTTTGTCTTTAGGAAGCTCAATCTTAACCGGATTCTTTACCAGTTGATTGGTCAATGCTAACTTTAATACTTCACGCATGGTAGAAACATAGTGAAACTCCATTCCCTTAAGGTATTCTGAATTAATTTCCTCTACATCTTTTCGGTTTTCTTCCGAAAGAATAACGGTTTGGATATTTGCTCGTTTTGCGGCAAGAATTTTCTCCTTAATTCCACCTACTGGCAACACCACACCACGTAAAGTAATTTCACCCGTCATAGCCAATTGTGACTTCACTTTTTTCTGAGTAAATGCCGAAGAAAGTGCCGTTAACATAGCAATACCGGCCGATGGACCATCTTTCGGAGTTGCGCCCTCAGGAACGTGAATATGTACGTTATAATGATCAAAAATCTCTGGAGAAATCCCCAAATAGCTTTCAGCGTGCGATTTCAAGAATTCTAATGCAATAACAGCACTTTCCTTCATCACATCTCCTAAATTTCCAGTCAGCGATAATTTACCATTTCCTTTGCTGAGCAAGGTTTCGATAAATAAAATATCGCCACCAACCGAAGTCCAAGCTAAACCAGTTACCACACCTGCAACTTCATTGTTTTCATATTTGTCGCGGTGGTAACGCGCTGGTCCCATGATGCGTTCAATATCTTCTACATCGATTTTAGGATTACTTACTTCATCCATCGCAATCGACTTTGCTACAGAACGAATCACTTTAGCAATACGTTTTTCTAAAGCTCGCACACCTGATTCACGTGTATAATCTTCAATCAGTTTATCCAGCGCCTTTTTGGAAAACTTAACTTGATTCTTTGTTACACCATGTTCTCCCAATTGTTTGGGAATCAAATGTTGTTTGGCGATTTCAACTTTTTCTTCCTGAGTATATCCAGTAACTTCAATGAGTTCCATCCGGTCGAGTAGGGCAGGTTGAATGGTGTTTAGGTTATTGGCGGTAGCAATGAACATAGCACGACTTAGGTCAAAATCCTGCTCCACGTAATTGTCGTAGAACGTGCTGTTTTGTTCTGGATCCAATACTTCAAGCAATGCCGATGATGGATCTCCATGATAATCACTTCCTACTTTGTCAATCTCATCAAGCACAAAAACTGGATTAGCCGCTTTTGCCTTACGTAAATTTTGGATAATACGACCTGGCATAGCACCAATGTATGTCTTGCGGTGACCACGGATTTCAGCTTCGTCTCTCACGCCTCCTAATGACATACGAATGTATTCACGACCAAGTGCTTTTGCGATGGATTTTCCAAGAGATGTTTTACCAACTCCCGGAGGACCATAAAAGCAAAGAATAGGAGAACGCATATCACCTTTGAGTTTCAAAACAGCGAGGTATTCTAAGATTCGCTCTTTCACTTTTTCAAGGCCGTAATGGTCTTTATCGAGAATCTTTTGTGCGCCTTTGAGGTCGAAAGTATCGGTTGTGTATTTGTTCCAAGGCAATTCCAATAACAAATCGAGGTAATTGCGTTGAACAGAGTATTCGGCTGAGTTAGGGTTGATGCGTTGAAGCTTATCAAGTTCTTTGAAGAAGTGTTTTTTTACTCCTTCACCCCATTTCATTTCTCCAGCTTTTACACGAATTTCATCAAGTTCTTCTTCATACACATTACCACCCAATTCTTCCTGAATGGTTTTTAATTGCTGATGAAGGAAATACTCTCGTTGTTGTTGGTCGATGTCAATCTTAACCTTACTCTGAATTTGGTTTTTAAGCTCTTGAAGTTGAAGTTCTTTGGTGAGATTCTTCAAAACCAATTCTGCTCGAGCTTTCAAATCGGCCACTTCCAACATCTGTTGTTTTTCGGCTACTTCCGCATTCATGTTGGAAGAGATGAAATTGATGAGGAATGATGGACTATCGATATTCTTAATGGCAAAAGCTGCTTCCGAAGGAATATTTGGCGATTGCTGTATGATTTGTAGTGAGATGTCTTTTAAAGAAGACACCATGGCAGCAAATTCTTTGTCGTCTTTTGTAGGACGAGTTTCTTCGAAAGGTTTGATACGAGCCTTAATGTATGGGTCTTCTTGGGTAACTTCTTCCAATTGAAAACGCTTTTTCCCTTGGATAATTACAGTAGTGTTACCATCGGGCATGCGCAACATTTTGATAATTAGTGCGATGGTTCCCACCTTATTCAAATCCTCAAACCGAGGATCTTCAATTCCTACATCTTTCTGAGATACTACACCGATAATTTTATCTGCTTTGTAAGCATCTTTAATCAGCTTTATCGATTTGTCGCGCCCAACAGTAATGGGAATTACAACTCCTGGAAAAAGAACCGTATTGCGCAAGGGTAATATAGAAACCTCATTCGGGATTTCTTCGGTATTCATTTGCTCTTCATCTTCGCTCGATAATAGAGGGATGAACTCAGAGTCATCCTCAATCATTGGGTTAAAGCGAAAGCTGTCGAAGGGAATATTTTCGTTCATAAAATTCGTTCAAGTGACATTTCGTCAGACTGCCGCACAAAATCAGGAATATCCAACGGGGCGCGCCTTTGGACAAGCTATGTGCCAAAGGAAATCAAGGTGAAATATACGACTTAACCCTGACGATATTGTCGCGTTAATTCATAAACATCTTCCAACAAACGCGACTCTATTTCATCAAATACCTTATGCCTTCTTTCCATCACTAAGGCAGCTGTTTCGGATGCTTTATCTAGCCGGTATTCGGTAATTCCTTGTGGGCCGCCCCAGCTAAAGGATGGAATGAAATTTTTAGGGAATCCTGCTCCATAGATATTTGCGCTTACGCCTACTACTGTTCCAGTATTGAACATGGTATTGATTCCACATTTACTGTGATCGCCCATAATCAATCCACAGAACTGCAAACCAGTTGAAATTTGCTTCTCCTCCACATAATTCCAAAGCTTTACAGTAGAGTAATTATTCTTTAAATTGGAATTATTCGTATCAGCTCCAAGGTTACACCATTCTCCAATGACTGAATTTCCGAGGAATCCATCATGACCTTTATTTGAATATCCTTGAATGACACTGTTGCTTACCTCTCCACCAACTCGCGAATGTGGGCCTAGAGTTGTTGCTCCGTATATTTTAGCTCCCATCTTTACCGAACTGCCTTCACACAAAGCAAAACTGCCACGAATCATACTGCCTTCCCAAACCTCGGTGTCTTTACCTAAATAAATAGGACCAGATTGAGTATTGAAAACCGAACACAAAGCTTTTGCACCTTCTTCGGCAAAGAATCGATCACCAATTATGGTATTTGAACTGTCTATCTCGGCCGATTTTCTGCCTTTTGTAAGCAGTTCAAAATCATCTTCTATTGCACGGGCATTTAACGAAAAGATATCCCATAAATGTCGGATGCGAAACAAGGGTTTTTTGAATTCAAGGCACTCGTAATCTTCTTTTCGGGTTGATAAGCTATTTTCAGTATCAAATGCTGCTATGAGCTCTCCTTGTTGAACCAATGCCTGTCCTTTTGTAAGAAAACGAACGGCTTCCAATATTCCCTCTTCAGGCATGATGCTTCCAGCAATCAAAATATTCTCAGTAAACCTGCGACTAGGGAATTTAGCTTGTAAATAGTTTTGTGTTAGATACGACGCTCGATCAAAACCATGATTTTCCCATTTTTCCTTGATTGTTAATATTCCAATTCGAAGATCCGCAACAGGGCGAGTGAACGTAAGTGGAAGAAGATGGTTTCTTCGGGAATCGTCGAAAAGAATAATATTCATAGTTCACAAAAATAAAAAAGCCCTCCAATTGGAAGGCTTTAAATATGATTTTAGGTTTCGATTACATATTAATCTTACCCTGATGACCTTTGTATCGATTACGGAATTTATCAACGCGACCTGCAGTATCTACCAGTTTAATTTTACCTGTGTAGAATGGATGTGATGAAGATGAAATCTCCAATTTTGCAAGTGGATATTCGTTACCATCTTCCCAAACGATTGTTTCTTTAGAGTCAATACATGACTTAGTTAAAGTCAACGTTTCGTCTGACATGTCTTTAAATACAACAAGACGGTAATTTGATGGATGGATATCTGGTTTCATAGTATGCTCAAAAATGGACGGCAAATGTAAGACGATATGATTTCTTATGCAAGAAAAATAATTATGAATTTTAGAAATGGCACGCAGCAGCGGTTAGGCTACTGCCACGTGCATTTCAAATCGAATCACATAACCACATTCTTGAAATTCAATTTAATGTGTTACTACCACGCGAATAGTTCTTGTGGTTTTGTTATCACGAATTACAGCTAGGTAAGTTCCTGCTTTCAAGTCGGAAGTGCTGATTGTTTCAACCGTATTTGTAAGCGTTTTTCTAAGAACCACTTTGCCAGTGATGTCGGTTAATTCTAACACCGCTTGACGAGAATCTGAACGAAGGATTTTTACTAATTCGTTGGCTGGATTCGGGAAGGCGATGAGTTGATTTCCGTCCGTTACATTGGCAATTCCTGTTACATCATCTGTAATGGCAATTTCGTAGCTCGAAGTAGAAGTACAACCACCATTGCTGATTGAAAGCGTTACGGTATAGATTCCTGTTTGCATGTATGCGTGCGATACGTTTGCACCAGCAACTACGCTTGTTTGATCACCGAAATTCCACGTGTATTCAGCACCAGCAATTTGAACTGTGCTAAATTCTACGATGGCTTTATCAAGGGAGATGCTCGAAGCCGAACTTGTGATACCGGCATTTTCGAAAGCTTCAAATCCTTGAATATCGATCAAAGTAGAATTGAATTCAGTTCCATCATACGATGTTTCCATTGAGTATGATTGTGGAGCCAAGCCAGTGAAGATGTATTCTGCCATCACTGAATCTTTCGCCATGACTACTTCGCCCGCTGTGTTTTTGATACGTGCTTGCATTGGGTAGTTTTGGTTTGGATTGCTTAGAATCACTTTTCCTGTGTTTTCGTTAGTACAAGAACCAGTTGAAGAATAAGCAAATGGAGCCATGAAATGCAGGCGGAAACGTGTCCCAACAAATGCAGGATCGTTGGTAAATGAATAATTCGAAGCTGCATTCAAGTTGTGGAATTCACTTGTTTTACGGTCTTCCAAGAACACACGAACTGTTGGATCGAAGTTATCAAATAGGTTGAGGTCGAATGAATAAGTTCCGGCAGTTGCCATCACCACACCTAAATCAATTACACGAGCAGCGTTGAGGACTGGTAAATACTGAGTTGTAAATTGACCATCACCAAGCATAGTGTATAATTCAAGTACATCGCTCGAAGGCATTCTTGGAGAATCGAATCCGAAATCAACGCCATCAGTGCCTGTTTCACCAAAACCAACAACCGCATCAAAACTAATTTGATTTGGATTGGTTAAACGTAACCGAAGGATAGAGTAAGGACTATCGTTATCGAGGAACTGAGTTGAGTTACCTGGATAATTTGGAACACGTTGATTTGAGTTGAAACTTACTGTTCCGGCACCGCTTACTTGAGCGAAAAATCCTTGTCCTGCAGAGATTTCAGCAGAGTTAAATCCGGGAACAGGATTTCCTGATAAAACACCTAAGCCTGATAATACAACATACGAGTTAGAAGTGAAAGGAAATGATCCTGCAAAAGACCAAAGATAAACTGACCCAAGATTGGAATTAGTAGATCGGAGTAAATTGTAGGAAAGTGCCGAAGGATAAGGATTACTAAGTAGATTGAAGTTATTCCCAACATTCACAGTCACAGGAAAATTGTAAGTACTTTCATTTGGAGTTCCAGTGAAAGTCACATTTCCATTTCCTGCATACGTTTGAATATATCCTTTGCCCGGTAACATTGCAACAGGAGTTGTTATTGGATTTCCCCAAGCACCTTGGATACTTCCTCCTGCCGACATGTTGTCATAAGCATAAATATTATTTCCAAAAGTTGATTGTAAGGAGTTTGTAGAAGCACCAGTTACAGGAGAACCCCAATAATTGTAACCTCCGTAAATAGAACCATTTCGTTTGTAAATAATGTTTCCAATTACATTTCCGCTATAATTTTTAGTTAAATCACCTGTAGCAACGCCACCACTTAGTAGTACTGAATTATTCTCAAAACTCATATTCCCATTGCTTGTAACGCTTACTCCTGCTCGAACAGCTACAACTCCATAAAAGTGAATGAGCGTTTGAACTGCACCGGAATTTAAGCCTCCTTCATTGAAACGGAGAGTCCCTTGTCCTGAAATTTTGGGCGCTGTGGCAACGATGTTCGCATAATTACCAGAACGTGTGATGAAACTTTTATAAGTAGAACTTGCTGTGAGTCGTAATTCAGATCCTGCAAATATCAAGACTGAAGGTGTGAAACCATTTGCTAGCGTATGAACGAATTCAATTCCATGGGCGTTTTGTGTCCCACTAATTGTCGGATAAACATTGCTTGCTAAGGTTGGAATGATGACCGTTGAACTTGCTGAAGGTGTAGTTAAGGCTGTTGCGTCTCCTCCAACCCAATTAGCTGGGTTAGAGAAATTATTATCTATAGCTCCAGTCCATATTAATCCATTGGTTACAGCCATCTTAAGATATTGAGCAGGAGCAGCATTACCGGCAGTTGTTCTAGCCAAACGGATGTAAACAGTAGTTCCAGGAGTTAATCCAGATGCAGCAGCATAAGCCATATTAGCAGCAGCTCCCCCTGAATTACAGGCAACTTGAGAAAGTCCAGTTGAACAAGTAGTTGCTGTGAAAATCTGAACTAAGGCACTAGTTATATTTAATGAAGCAATTGGATTATTATGTTCTTGTGTAATTACATGGATTTCCCCATTTGAAGGAACAACAGATCTAAACCAAATGTCTTTATCAATTCCAACACAAGCAGCGCCCGGACTTGCTGTTGCTCCCGCTAAAGAACGAAGAACGAATACTGGAGTATTAGTAACAGTTACTAGCCCTTGAGATTGATCTGCCAAGCAAATGTCGTTTGTTAGAGCAGGATCAACATTAACTAAAACAGCTGTTGCGCCCGAAGTACAACTTGTTACGCTACTAGTTGCTGTTACATGATATACAACAGTTGAAAAAGGAGCAGCATAAACCGTTGTAGAATGTGTATTCAATACATAAGGAATTGTAAGAGATGCATCCATGTACAAGTCGCTTGCTGGTGACCAATGATACACTGAATTCACATCAATATTTGATATCGTAAGCGCTTGTGAAGAATTGGATGCATTTATTGTTGCCGACGAAGGATTTACAACTGGGCGTGGTTCAATAATAATTGTTTGATCGTAAGTTGCATCCGCACATGGAGAGTTTGATACGGTCATTCGCAAAGTAACTATTGTTCCAGCATCATTTGGTGCAGGTGAATATGTTGGACTTGTAGAGCTTGTATTAATTAAAGCTCCATTTCCTGTAAGACGTGTCCAGTTTATCGTTCCATTGGTAGCTGTAATACCAGTTAATGTCACAAATCCATTTTCACATGTAATAAATGTTCCTGAACCAGAAGCCGTTGGGCTCTGACTAATACTCACAGCATTTATAGCAGAAGTTGTATTACAACCATTCGTATTACTAACAATTAACGTATAGTTTCCACTAGTTGAAGCTGTGTAATTGTTGGATGTTGCTAAAGGAATATTGACTCCTCCTAATTGCCATTGGAAGCCGCTTATCGAACCGCTACCAGCACTTGAGCCAATTGCACCTAAGACAGTTCCAGAGGAAGCGCAACCCGAAAGAGAACCACTTATCGTAGAAATTGGTTTTGCATAAACTGTAGCTATTACTGGAGTTCTAGTTGTGCTTTCGCAACCACTTGTGGTATTATAGATTGTGACATAATATGTTGCAGTGCTTGAAATTACAGTTGTTGTATAAGAACTACCAGTAGATTGTAATAAGGTTCCTCCACTTGAAGCATCGTACCATTTATAGTCTTCACCTGCAATTGCATCTGTTGCGTCAAGAAGAAGTGATCCAGTTCCGCAAATTTGTGATGGAATTCCTGTTGGAGCCGAAGGTATCGCCGGGTCGAACAATGAAATGCTTCCTGAAACTGGATATGGATCAGAATTACATCCGTTGATGCTTACTATGATATTATCATAATCACCTTGTCCTAATCCGCTAAGTTGAAGAACACCACTTCCATTGCTTGTTATCGATCCGGCATTGATTGTTGCGCCACTGTTTTTCTTGTACGAAACAGAATAAGAAGTTGAATTTGATAAACCACTTAGTTGAATAGTTCCATTTGTACCAGAACAGGTTGTTGGATCGATTGCAATAAAAGAGGAGATAACTGGTATTGCAGGATCTGAAAGTACAAGGTTTCCTGATAATGGATATGCAGGAGAATAGCAACCTAATGCATTGGTTACAACAAAGGTATTATATGAACCTTCTGTCAAGCCTGAAACGACTAATGCTCCCGAACCATTTGTAGTTAAACTACCTGCATTAACAGGCGTTACACCTTTGATATACGTTAGAGTATAGCTTGTACTAACCGACAATCCATTTAAGGTAATACTACCATTTGAACCACCACAAGTACTTGGATTCACTGGTGAGTATGATCCAATAGACGGGCTTGATGGCGGCACTAAAGCTATAACTCCAGAAGATGGAGTAGGAGAAGAATTACAACCTGACAGAGACACTACGATGTTATCATAATTGCCTTCTGTTAGATTATTTATTATTAATGATCCACCTCCATTTGTAAGTATGCTTCCAGCATTTGTATTCACAGTGTTTCTGTCATAATTCACTGTATACGAAGTTGAAGCCAACAGGCCGTTTAATTGGATACTTCCATCATTTCCAGCACATGTAGTTGGATTGGTAGTAGAAACACCACTTACCGAAGGTGCTGCTGGATCGTTAAGGGCAATAAAGCCTGAACTTGGATATGCTGGTGTTGATGAACATCCGGCTAGAGTTAGAACGATATTATCGTATGCACCATCACCTAAACCAGTAATGATTAATGAACCACCGACATTTGTTGAAATGCTTCCTGCGTTCACATTCGGAGGACCATTTTTCTGATATAGTACAGTATAGCTTGTTGATGGGACTAATCCATTCAACGTAATTGTACCATTACTTCCAGCACAGGTAGTAGGATTTGTTTTAGAATCAGAGGTGATGATTGGATTTTTGAAAGTAACCACTATCGGTTTTACATCATTTCCACAAGTATTCGCATATTTTACATAAATGGTTGAAGCTACACTTACAGCAGAAGGATCGCCCGTATATGACGTTGTTGCACCTAGATTAGTCCAATAGGTTATTCCAGAAACAAGAACACCATTTGTAACATTCACAATTCCTGATGCAGTTATATCAACAGTTCCAGGAGAACATCCTGCTGGAGGATTGGTTACAGAAATGATTGGTGAAGGTTCCAATATTTCAAATGGAGTTGTTTCACTACCAACAATTGCAGGTGTGCTTGATATGACACGAATCTTATAACCTAAACCAGCAAGTGCTCCGGCAGGTATTACACCCGGACCAGCTGTTATTGTTCCACTAGCAGTGCTGGTTAGTGTTCCAATGGTGACAGGGCTCGCAAAACTTCCACTAGCATCTGAAAGTTGAGCAGTAAAAATATTTCCACCAGTATAGGATCCAGTAACAGTATAGGAAACACTAATAGCAGAACCTGGACATTGTGTAACAGCTACATTGCTTGTAGTGATAGTATTACAAGAACTCACAACAACAGCAACAGCATCAGAGTTTCTAGAACAGCTTCCGCTGGTTAATTTAACAGTATAAAAATAGTTCCCCGCTGTAGCAGTAGATGGACTATAGGTAGATGATGTTTGTCCACCAATATTACTGTTACTTGGAGGCCAAGCGTATGTTTGCCATTGATACGTTGGAGAACTCATTCCTCCTGAATTCACTGCAGTAAGAGTAAGAGGACTTCCTGTACATACGTTTTGTTGTCCAGTTGGAGTTATAGTTGGTTTTGTAGTTGGAGTATAAACAAATATTCTTCCTGTAACTGGCCATGAAGATGCGCAATTCCATCCTCCAGCTAATGACATTCCATCGGTGTTTGAAACTCCAGCTGTTGTACTTGCCCATGGCCCTTCGCAACCGTTTGTTCTATTTAAATAATCACTAGTAAGCGATCCCCTAATTCCAGTTTGAGCAGAAAATACACCTAAACCACCTACAAATGTTAAATCGTAAGGAGAGCACCGATAAAAGAATTCAATTTTATTGGTTCCTTCATAAAGACGTATTTGAAAATCACTTTGAGCACCTGGGCTACCAACGCCAACTTTATCAACACCAACAGAAGCCCATTCAATGACACAAGTCCGAGAACCTGCTGTACCAAATGTTACATACTTAAGAGATGCTCCGGTAAATGAACCCATATCGGTTCCGTAAACAGAGGCTATTCCATCTACAGTTCCTGATTGTCCAGCTGTTGAGCTAATAGGATTATATTGTGTTGAAGAACATGTTCCAGTACCAAACCAAATAAAACCATTCGAACTTATGCCCATTGTGGAGTACGGAGCATCGTTAAAATTAAATGTAAAACCAATGCTTTTATTGGTATATACTTGATCATCAGCCCATATTAATGTTGTTGGTGTTCCTAAGCTTGCAGCCGTTGCATAACTTCCTGTTGGACCATATGAATAGGCATAACCACAACTAACTGTTCCTGGGGAACCAGAACTAACATTTACGGTTACAGTTCCAGTTCTGGAACATCCTGAAGGATCGCTTGCTGTTACTGTGTAGGTTGCAGTTGATAGTGTAGTTGAATAAACCGTTTGTGCAAAATCACCAACATTATAAGGAGTGGTTAATCCAGCATCAATATACAAGGCAGTTACTGGTGACCAAGAATAAGAAATTGCTCCATTGCTAGATGTTGTTGAAGCAGTTAATGTAGAGGTTTGACCTAGACCAATGGTCGAAGGACTTGCACTAGCAGTTACTACTGCCGGATTTACTGTAATTGTTGAATTGGCAGTTCCTACGCACGTATTAGCTGTTGCAGTAAGAGTATATGTTGTAGTAGTACTAGGATTTGCAGAAGGATTTGAAATGTTAGTTGCACTTAAGCCTGTTGCTGGAGACCAAGACCATGTGGTTGCTCCAGCAGCTGCATTGGCTCCTGTTAAAGCAATACTGTTTGGTGAACCTGTATTACAAATGCTTGAATTATAGGGTGCCGAACCATTTATCGTTACACTTGGAGTGGGATTAACCGTTACATCTAAAGGCGTTGTTTGAATAGCGGTAGCTCCTCCATTTGTACATGTAATTAAACATTTATAGTAATAATGAACCGCAGTTAAACCTGCATTTGTTAAAGAAGCAGTAGTATAATTAGCTGTATTTGCACCTGAACCTCCTACAACATTGGAATACGGACCTCCTGAAGAAGTAGCAACTTGCCATTGAAGATTAATGCCAGATACACCCGTAGTGTATCCAGTTGCATACATAGTTGTAGTGGCACTAGGGCATGCTGAAGCGGTAGTATTGGTTCCACTACTACCAGCATAAACATTTCCAGCTGTAGGTGTTCCAGAACAAGCCGATCCGGATATATTTACTCTATAATCTTCAACCTCACCAGCTCCTCCATTTGCTGCCGTGGTTCCAAAAGTAGCACAGGCTTGAGCATTCGTAATAGTATTAGTAGTTCCAAATCGGCCAATTACCCGCATGGATGTTGTGCCAGTTAAAGCTGTTCCAGGAACTGTAAATGCAATACTTCCTGTAGCATTAGGAGCCACTGCTGCCGCAAAAGCTCCAATAAATTCAGTAGTTTCAAACACCCCATTTTGATTATAATCAATCCAAGCAGCTGCTCTGTGGTTTGATAAAGCTTGACTACCAACTTTTACTTGCAATGTATAACTTGCACTGAGAGCTAAATCAGCAACTTGAGAAGTATATAATGAATAATAAGGTGAAACTGAATTGACTGTTGTTACATTATTCAATGCTGTTGGACTACCATTTAGAATCACTTGTGTAATTCCTCTTGTTCCACCATTTGCTGCATTAAATGTGGGAGTACAATAACAATTTAGAAATGAATTTAAGGAAACGGTTGAGATTTGAGAAGCTGTTGTTTGACCAGATGCTGTACAAGTTACATTACATCTATAATATGTAGTTGTATAAGGCAAAGATGCTCCGGTTGGTGTTGTAAATGTGGCCGTTGTTGCACCTGAACCACCTGTAACATTTACATAAGGACCACCGATAACGTTTGATTCTTGCCATTGATAAGTATAACCAGATGCATTTAATGTTAAAGCGATAGATGTTGTTGAAACGGCGCAAATGCTTGTTGATGCTGGTGTAACAACTAAAGACGAAGGTGTTCCTGAACAAGCAACTCCAGGTGTTATTGTAACTTTAAAATCTTTAAACTCACCATAATATAAGCCTTGTCCAGCACAAGGTGCAATAGCAGGAATACTTCCAAATCCACCTCCCATTACTGCAATCCTCATTTTAACATCTCCCGATAGACCTGCACCTACAGTAAAAGAAGGTGAGGTAACATTAAGAGAACCCGGATTGGGAACTGTTATTCCCATTATATTTTCTCCAGCATCGGTAAATAAACCATTGTTGTTCCAATCTATCCATGCATAAAAACATGTGTAATAACTTGCAGATGATGCTGCAGAGCTTGACATGTTAAATGTATAGGCTTGTCCTGCCGTTACGTTACCTGTTACTGATGAATATAAGTTAGTATAAGGATTTGCACCAGCTGTTCCACCAGAATAAAATGTCGTGGAATTGAATTTTGCAGTAGTTATGAAAATATTGCCTGCAGCACCATTAGAGGTTCCTCCAAAAGCAGGAGAGGGAGTACATTGTGCCTTGCTTTCATTTGAATAAAAAATGCTAAAAACTAAAATGAGAAAGTAAAAAATTAACTTAAAGTAGTTTGAAGCTATGATTGAAAACTGTTTAAAGAAATTCAATTCAGAAACATTCTTATTAATTGAATGATCAAGCATATTTGTGTAGCTGTTTTTCATAGACTGTAGCTTTTTTGATATGTGTTCAGATGAATGTCCCATCTCCATATCTTCAAACTTACACTATATAAAACCCATTAAAAACGCTCATGCTTCATCTTATCTCAGTCATTGCTGAATACAATTTGAGCTAGATTTTCGAGATAAAAATGCAATCACTAAGATGAATGTTGTATCAATTAAAATAGAATTCAAACAATCATAAATTGCTATGTCTCAATAATAGTATAAGAGATAGGTAGTTTTACTATAAAATATTACCGTTAAATAACCCTAGTGAAATCTGTGAAATAAGATTTTAAGTTGATTGTTTAACTATCTTTTAATGTTCGAATAAATAAGATGAACAATATCAAGTAAACCTTTTTATCGTGCTTTTTTAAGCAAACTCTTACAAGCTAATCTCAAAAATGGGATTTTGTATCATTTGAAATAGCCGCAAAAAATCGATTATGCCAACTCTCAGATGCAGGAATAAGCCAACTGTTTTTTAATTCTTTGCCACTAAACACCAAATTATTAAAAACTAATGTGTCAGAATCTAGTTGTCCATTCGATGCAAACGTCTCAAATTCAGCTATAGGGTTCAACTGTAACTGACCTTGCTCATCTAACCAAGCGACCTGCATACGATCTAAAAAATCGATATGAAGGTCATTTCCCAATGCTGAAATCCAATGAACCGATTTGTCGATCGAACAACCACTTGCTTTGGCTTGATCTTCATCAACCATTACAATGACAAACAAATTTTTGAACACCAAAACTTCTGCACGTAAAGGTTTGCCATGTGCTGCCCAATTGGCAACAAACGTTTCCCCAGAAATCTGGATTAATTGAGCTTCATCGTCCGATAAAATCCGGTTTGCTTGATACACCCAAATTCTATCTGTATCCTGAATGTGTTCGAAAGTCTTTTCCATGGTATTATAAATCAGCAGCTTGAGCAATTAATTCAGCAATATCTAGAACACTAACGCTTGCCTCTTTTTCAGCATGTTTCACACCGTCGGTCATCATCGTATTGCAAAATGGACAACCAACAGCTATAATTGATGATTGAGTAGCAAGTGCCTCTTCGGATCGTTCTATATTGACTTCTTTGTTTCCTGGTTCAGCTTCTTTGAACATTTGTCCACCACCTGCACCACAACACAATCCTTTTGTTTTACAACGTTTCATCTCCACCAATTCGGCATCGAGTTTCCCGAGTACCTCACGTGGAGCTTCGTATTCTCCGTTTGCGCGACCTAAATAACAAGGATCGTGAAACGTAATTTTCTTCCCCTTGAACGAACCGCCTTCTACTTTCAAACGTCCATCTTTCATCAAACTCTCGATCAATTGAGAATGATGCACCACATCGTAATGACCTCCTAATTCAGGATACTCGTTTTTAAGTGTATTGAAACAATGCGGACAAGCTGTTACAATCTGCTTCACTTCATAACCATTCAAAACAGCGATATTTTGCATAGCCTGCATCTGAAACAGAAATTCGTTTCCAGCACGTTTAGCCGGATCGCCTGTACAGCTTTCTTCTGAGCCAAGTACAGCAAATTTCACATCGGCTGCTTGAAGCAATTTCGCTACAGCTTTAGTTACTTTTTTTGCACGGTCATCAAAACTACCAGCACAACCAACCCAGAATAAAATTTCAGGAACCTCACCATTTGCAAGGTATTGTGCCATCGTCTTTACATTTAATTCCATGGTGATTTCAATTACGAATTAAAAATTACGAATTACGAATTACGAATTACGAATTACGAATTACGAATTACGAATTACGAATGTATTTGTATTAAATAGTTAATTGGGGAGTTTGTTTTTGGTTGTTCGTTGTATAGAGCCAATAATACGAAGAATCTCATCTATTTGAAGGAGTAATTCTTCTGAATGTGTTGGTTCAATTGTATTTGAATCTCTTAGTAATCGAATCCAAAATTTAGTTTCTCTCGCTTCTTTATATGCTATGCTGATTTTGCTCAAAAAATCTTTTCTCGACTGACCTCCAATAGCTTCTTCCACATTCGCACCAATTGAAGTCCCTGATTTTAGTAGCTGTCGTGATAAAATATACTCTTTATTCTTGTGCATTTGCCTTGAAATATTAATGATCTTTAGAGCAAAGTCATAGGTTTTTTGTTGAATCAAATTCTCTTTCATAATACTAGTTTAGGTTAATAGCTATTTTTTAATTTATATAATGTTTTCATTCCCTACTTCACAATCAAATTTATTCATTCCTAATTTCTCATTCGTAATTGACCATTCGTAATTAGTAATTGATCATTATTGACCATTCGTAATTCGTAATTGACAATTCGTAATTAATTATCATTCGTCTTTCCAATTCAAACGATCCGATGGAGAAAACTGCCAAGGAGCACCATTGTTCTCAATATTGGTAAACATTGAACTTAAAGCTGCAGGAGGAGCACTTTCTTCCATCACCAGTTGTCGACGTAAATCAATGATAATACTGAGCGGATCAATATTCACCGGACATGCTTCTGTACACGCATTACACGTAGTACATGCCCATAATTCTTCCGGTTGAATATAATCGTGCAACAAACTTTTTCCATCTTCCTTGAATTCACCTTTGTTGGCATCGATGTTTTTACTCACTTCTTCCAAACGATCACGTGTTTTCATCATGATCGCTCGTGGACTTAACAACTTACCAGTTTGGTTTGCCGGACATTCCGATGTACATCGTCCACACTCAGTACATGTATAAGCATCGAGCAAGCTTTTCCAAGTTAAGTCTTGAACGTCTTTCGCTCCAAATTTCACTGGTCCATCCAACTCAACAGGAACAGCCGAAGGATCCATCATCAACTTCACTTCATTGGTAACAGCAGCCATATTGGTAAAACGACCTTTATTTTCGAGGTTGGAATACCAAACATTGGGAAAAGCTAAAATGATATGGAAGTGTTTGGAATAAGGGAGATAATTTAAGAAAGCAAGAATTCCAAGAATGTGAAACCACCAAGCGCCACGTTCATACGCTATAAGTGAGTGAGTTGACCAAGAGTCGAACAATCCAGTAATAAGCGAACTAACTGGAAAAGAGCCTGCTTGCATATAATGCTCAGTGGCTTCAGGGCGTAACTGCAAAACTTGATCTGCCGCATTCATAGTTAAAAAGGCAGTCATCAATAAGACCTCAATCAGTAAGATTGCATTTGCATCGGATCTCGGCCAACCATTTAACTCGTTTTGACGGAAGCGTTTTATGTAAATAATATTCCTTCGGATGAAGAAGATAATTACAGAAACAAGAACACCTAGTGCTAAGAATTCAAACGAACCAATTAGGAAATCATAAAAACCTCCTAAGAGCGGAGCAAATAGTCGATGCGTTCCGAAAATCCCATCGAGAATTATCTCCAGAACTTCTAAATTGATAATGACAAATCCTGCATAAACCAAAATATGCAATATCCCAGCAACAGGTTTCACAACCATTTTACTTTGCCCCAAAGCAACACGTGCCATAAGCTTCCAACGCTCCGGTTTACGGTCGCTACGATCGAGCTTTCTTCCTAAACGAATGTTGCGAATGATCTTTCGAACGTTGAATGTAAAAAGCCCTGCACCTGCACTAAATACTAGAAGAAATAATATGTTTGGAAGTCCCATAAGCGATTCTGGTTGGGTCAACAAATATAAAGGCAGATGGTTTCCTGCTATTTATTATTTAGGGGATTTTCCCTTTTTAGGTGTTTTTTCTTTTTTTCCAAAAACCGAAAAATGAACATACCTATTCGGGTGAGCTTTCATATCCTCTAACAATAAACTCAAGTTTCTTGAACTATGATCGAGATTTACATAAAGTGAATCGTCTGTAGCCAATTTACCTAAAGTTCCTTGTCCACTTTCGACATTCTGCAACACCTTATTTAAACTGGAAATGGTGCCTTGTAAATCGGTTAAGGTTTGCTTCACATTGCTTTTAGCCACATCATCCGATATGCGATCCATATTGGTAAAAACATGGGAAAGCTTCTCATTGTTGTTTTTCAAATTATCAGTAATAGACGCCACATTGCTCAATATGGAGCTCAGTCTATGACGTTCGTTTGTCACTAATAAATCAAACTCATTTACTGTATGCTCAAATCGTTTGATCGACGTATTTACACTTTCGAAACTACTAATCAGACCATCTTGAGTTTTTCGGTTGAATACATTATTGAAACCAGTAAGCACCGAATCAACTGAACCAGCCAATGCTTCAATTTGAGCTTTCAAAGGAAGAATTGCTTTCTTAATTTCATCAGTAATTCCTGCATCACGAACAGCAATCAAGGTATCACCTCGCTTTGCTAAGACAGTCGATTTTCCCAATGTTAGCTCCAAGGTTCTCGTTCCTAAAAGATCCTGAACAATATGAGCTTCCGAATCTTTAGGTATGTTGAGGTCATTGTTATCAATCAAGAATTTTACAAGGACTTTGTATGAACCTTCGGACAAAAATCCAACTTGATCAACGATTCCAACTTGAAAGCCATTCACCTGTACACGAGCCGATGGCATGAGTTGATCAACATTGTCAAACACAGCGTAATATGAACGTGAAGGTGAAAAAAGGTTTTTACCTTTTAAAAAGTTAAAACCAAAATAGAGGAGTACGATACCCAGTGTTACGACGATACCAACACGTACTTCACGGGATACTTGCATGTTTTTTTAAATTAAAATTAGGGTTGAATTGATTGTGCTTCCTGTAATGTAATGCGTTGATTGTTTTGAAATGCAACCACAAAGGCATCACCGAATCCGGCCTTCTTCAATTCGGCGAGCAATTTAAGCGCTTCTTCCTGTTTCTCACAGTGCCCAACAGTATATTTCCAGGATTTATTGAATTTATATTCCCATACATCGGTTCGTCCTTTGAAACGTGCCGATTTCAATGAGATTTTTTCGGGTGATGTATACACTTGAATTCTGTAAACAATTCCAGAATTATCAGCTGTTAAAGCTGGATTTACTTCTTGTTTTTCGGGGCTTTTTTCAGGAACAACTTTATGCTCAATTGGTTTTTCCACTTTTACTTGAACATCCTCTTCCTCATTGGGAAATTGCAAGTCGTGCCTTTCGTTAGTGCCATCAATCCAACTTTTATAGGTATCCAAAGCCTTTAAAATGGAATTGGCAATCTTTTGTTGACCAGCTGCCGATTTCAAATATTTCTCTTCTTCCCCATTGGTTAAAAATCCCGTTTCGATCAACACACTCGGCATCGTTGTGCGATATAAAACGAGAAAGCCAGCTTGCTTAACTCCCCGATTATGGCGCGCTCCATAGGTTTTAAATTCGTGTTGAAGTCGATCGGCGAAATACAGACTTTGATCTAAAAATGCATTCTGATACAAGGAAAAAATAATATTTGCCTCAGGACTGTTAGGATCAAAACCGTCGTATTTTTTTTGGTAATTATCTTCCTGAAGGATAACCGCATTTTCGCGTTTTGCCACATTGAGGTTATCGGTGCTTTTATGAAGACCCATCACGAATGTTTCTGCGCCAAAGGCTGTTTTTGGTCCACTGTTGCAATGGATGCAAATAAACAAATCTGCTTTATTCTCATTCGCAATCTGTGCACGTCGATACAGTTCAACAAACACATCTGTCTTCCGCGTAAAGATCACTTTTACATCGGGAAAGTTAGCTTCAATGAGCTTTCCTAATTTTAAGGAAACTGCTAAAGCCACATTTTTTTCATAAGCTCCTGCTCCATGACATCCGCTATCATGTCCACCATGACCAGGATCTATCACAATGGTTCTCAAACCATTTTCACGATGAATGTTTTGATCAGCTTGAATTGATGGCAGAAATAACACTGTAATCCCTGCAAGTAGCAGAGTAAACAGAAGAATAAAACGTTTTTTTAGCAGGTATTTCATGAGACTGATACAGCTTTGAAACGAGGTTGCAACGAAATAAATTAGTTTTGCACTCGTTTCGAAACGGATTTTACAAAACTAATCGGCAGCAACCTTGCGATTACGTATAGCGCTACGGCACTTAACAACAGTTTTATTCACAGTTGTGGCTTTTGCCAGTTTGCTTGTGCAATCTGCTGTTTTGAACGCGCAAGTGCCCGATTCATTGCCTGTTGCAGATACTTCCAAGAAAGTTATTGCGCTCCCGCCAGGCTCTTTACCCCCTTCTCCCGATGCGCTTGATTCAAAAGTTGAGTACAAAGCCCGCGATTCAATGCGCTTTGATTTGAAGCAAAAGAAAATCTTTTTGTATGGTGCTGCCGATGTTAAATACGATCAAATTCACCTAACTGCCGATTACATCGAAATCAATTGGGGAACAAATGTCGTTCATGCCGAAGGTCGTCCCGATTCGACGGGGAAAATTGTTGGACATCCTGTTTTTGATGAAGGCACTCAAACGTTCGATGCCGAAAGGATGGACTATAATTTCAAAACGAAAAAGGGAAGAATCTCAGGAATCTTTACCAAACAGGGCGATGGGTATTTACATGGTGATCAAGTAAAGAAGAATGAAAAAGATCAGTTTTTCATCCGCAACGGGAAATACACCACGTGCAATCTCCCCGATCATCCCCACTTTTATATCAATGCTACCAAAATCAAAGTTTTACCCAACGATAAAATTGTTTCTGGGCCAGCCAATCTTTGGATAGAAGATGTCCCAACACCTTTAGCTGTTCCTTTTGGAATTTTTCCCAACACAACTAAACGCCAATCAGGTGTGATTTTTCCAACGTATGGTGAATCGCCCGGACTTGGTTTTTACCTTCAAGAAGGCGGTTATTATTTTGGAATCAACGATTATATCGATGCTTCAATACGAGGCAATATTTATTCAAGAGGTTCTTGGGGACTAAGTGCCGGAACATCCTATAATTACCGCTATCATTTTAATGGAAGTATGGATTTGAGGTTTTCGAAAATACTTCGGGGCGATCCTGATTTACTTGGTTCCTCAATCAATAAAGACTTTTTCATAAACTGGAAACACAGTCAAGATCCTAAATCCAGACCGAATTCTCGTTTCTCTGCTTCGGTTCAAGCAGGAACAAGTAATTACAATAAACTCAATTCTTTTAATACAAATAACATTGTAGCTAATACATTTCAATCGAGTATTTCGTATGCTAAAACCTTTGCGAACACCCCGTTCAATATGGTCATTAGCGCAGGTCATAGTCAGAATACGGCAACTAAAATCATAACGATTTCTGCACCTGAGCTTCAATTGAATATGAATCGCTATTATCCTTTAAAGCGGAAAAATCCGATTGGTGAACAACGTTGGTACGAAAAGCTTGGTGTAACGTATACCATGCAAAGCAAAAACACCATATCTCAAGCAGATTCACTTTATGGAAGGCCTGGCTGGACTCAGAAATTCAACAATGGTGTGCAACACCAAATTCCTATTTCAACCTCCGTTCAATTTCTAAAATTCTTCACCTTTTCTCCTGGAATTAATTACACCGAACGATGGTACTTTAATACCATTGAAAAATACTACAATGAAAAAACGGGAACAGTTGCTGAAGACACCATTCGTGGATTCAAATCAACACGCGAATGGAACGCCAATGCGAACATCAGTACTCGTTTATATGGATTTCTGAAATTGGGAAAAAATACTGTTCGTAATGTAATGACTCCTCAAGTGAGCTTTCGGTATCAACCCGATTTCAGCACACGGAAATATGGATTTTATGGACCCAATGGAACAGTAGGATATTATTCTCCTTATGATCATGGAATTTATGGACAGCCTTCAGTCGGCCGACAAGGAACCGTTGGATTAAGTTTAAACAACAATTTAGAAGCGAAAGTCCGTTCGAAACGAGATACCACAGGTACAGGTTTGAAAAAAATTATTCTCTTTGATGCATTCAACTTTTCAACGGCATACAACCTTGCAGCCGATTCTTTGAACTGGCAAAATTTAGCCATCAATGCAAGAACTAAACTCTTTAAAAAACTCGACGTTGTTTACAGCAGCACACACGATTTTTATGCGTACGACACCATCGCGAAAACACGCATTAATACGTTTGAATATGATAAAACGGGACATCTTTTTAGAACAGTAAATACCAATTTGTCTTTAACTACAACTCTCGCCTCTGCCAAAAAACAAAAGTTGAGTTCTAAAGCAGGAACCGATGCAGAGCGAGCAGATCTTTCGCGTAACCCCAATAGTTATGTCGATTTTACTATTCCTTGGTCGCTAAATGCAGGCTTTGTTTTTAGTAAAACAGTTTCTGGTAACAATACAATTATCAATGAAGTATTGAATGTAAGTGGAGATTTAAATCTAACCTCGAAATGGAAAATTGGATTTAGTACAGGTTATGATTTTTACAAAAAGAAAGTCTCTCTTACCACAGTGGATATTTTCCGCGATTTACATTGCTGGGAGATGCATTTTAATTGGATTCCTTTTGGATTTAGACAGAGTTATAATTTCACCATCAATGTGAAATCATCCATGCTTCAGGATTTAAAAGTAAATCGAAGAAGACAATGGTATGATGTGCAAAACCAATAAATCACGATTGTTGGCTTCTCTGACGAAGAAGAATTTTGCGATAATGCAACCACTCATAAGTAATACTGAGACTTAGCAGCATTACAGGCAAGCAAATCAACCAGGAAATAGATTCTAAATAAATTGTTCCTGTTTTTCCGAAAGAAATCGTTCCCCAACAGGCAAGACCAAACAAACCAAGTGGAATGGTTCTGTACCACATATACTCATAACGGGCTTCAATCCAAGAAGAAACATCACCTTTTTTCACTTGCTTATTTAATTCTTTCGCAACCGTTTCGAGTGCCATATTATACAAACTGTACAAAGCATAAAAAACCATCATGGGTGGAAAGAATAATACTGCTCCCATCAAGCCTACAATACTCATAAGCAGGAAAGCAGCAATCAAGAAAATAGCCCCAAATAATAAACGGAAAAACCGATAGATCGCGAAAGCAAATCCATTTAGTTTGTCTTCACCGGGATAATGTTTTTCAATTAAGTTTTCATACCATTTTCCAATGATAGCTGCAGGAGAAAAAGTCCATTTAATCGTCTTAGATCGCGTCTTTTTTCTATCGCTTGAGAGGAGCTGAAATAACTTCAGCACATTGTCCATTTCTTTGATTAATGGTGATTCTACAATCTTTGGTGGAGGAGGCGGAGGTCTTCTTTCGCGACGAACAATTGGATCAGTTGCTCGATGAGATTCGGGCGAATTAATAACGAATTCTGATTTCCTTAGAAGCAATTCGCTCGCTTGTCTGGCAGAAATAAATTGCTTAGAAGCCTGCTCTTGCAAACGCTCATCCCGATGTTTATCTGGATGAAATATCTTTGCTTTTGACCTAAAAGCTTTACGCACATCGTCGTGGCTAACAGGCAATTGCAAGTCAAGTATGGCTATAGCTTCTCGTATGGTCATCCTCTAAATAACTCAGTCAAAAGCCAAATTGTTGTATGCGGCTTCTTGCTTTTCTTGCTGCAAATTTACATTACCTTTCGGCATTCTTCTTTTTCATGAAACTTACGCCTGCCCGAACACTTGCCGAAATTGCCGATTTAATCCATGCCCGTTTCTACGGAAACCCCGATCATCTAGTTACTGGCATCAATGAAATTCATAAAGTAGAAGTTGGAGATCTTTCTTTTGTTGATCATCCAAAATACTATGACAAATGTTTGAACTCAGCGGCAACAACCATTCTTATCAATAAAGAAGTCGATTGTCCCGATGGCAAAGGTTTACTTTTTAGTGATGATCCGTTTAGAGATTATAATTTTTTAGTCGATTTCTTTCGCCCATTTCAACCCGCTGAAAAATTAGTAAATACCTCAGCGAAAATTGGCGAAGGAACCATTATTCAACCTGGTGCTTTTGTTGGAAATCATGTGGTGATTGGTCGCGATTGTTTGATTCATCCCAACGTGGTAATTTATGACCACTGTGTTTTGGGCGATCGTGTGGTTATTCATGCTGGAACCATTATCGGTGCTGATGCTTTCTACTTTAAACGACGTCCCGAAGGATATGATAAAATGAAAAGTTGCGGTCGCGTTGTGATTGGCGATGACGTCGAAATTGGCGCTGGTTGTACAATCGATAAAGGCGTTACTGGCGATACCGTGATTGGTCGTGGAACTAAATTCGACAACCAAATTCATATTGGGCATGATACCGTTGTGGGTGAAGATTGTCTCTTTGCAGCTCAAGTAGGAGTTGCAGGAGTTGCTACAATAGAAAATAATGTCACCATTTGGGGACAGGTCGGCGTTTCGAAAGATTTAACGATTGGATCGGGAGCAATTATTCTTGCAAAAAGCGGTGTTGGTAAATCCCTCAAAGGAAATACTACGTACTTTGGAATACCGGTGTCGGAGGCGCGTGAAAAGATGCGCGATCTAGCTAATATCAAACGCATACCTGATATTCTCGATACGGTTTACAAACGCACACAGGATAATAAAGAAGATTAAATTAAATTGTAAAAACCGTGATTGAAACAGTGAAAGGGACTAACGATCAGCATTACCGAAAGCAATTGTATGCGCTTTTGCAGGTAACTCGCGCGATTAATAGCAACTTTCCAGCTTCCGATCTCTTCAGTATTTACGAGTATATTTTAGGACACCAACTCGGATTTACCAAGTTTGCCTATTGCAGTTTCGATGGAATTTGGCGATGGCCAATTTGCGTAGGTGCCATGCATGAAACATTGAGCATTCGCCCAGAAATCGATTTGGAGCCTTTTGTTGAGATGACTTTTCTTGCTGAACAAGATAATCCTCAGCTTCAGAATTTTGATTTAGTTGTTCCAATTCAACATAAAAATCACCCATTAGCCTATTTATTAATTGGTGAATTGGATGTTGAGGAAATTCGAAATGAGCGGAAGTTTGATTTAGAATTTATTCAAACTATCTGCAACATCATTGCTGTAGCCATTGAAAACAAACGACTTTTCAAAGAAAATATTCAACAAGAAATGTTTCGCCGTGAGTTAGAAATGGCGCGAGAAGTTCAAGCAATGTTAATTCCTTCTTCTTTGCCGAATGATGAAGTTGTTGATTTTGCTGCGTTCTATCAACCTCAACGTCAAGTCGGTGGCGATTACTACGATTTCATCCGCATAAACGATAATGAAATGGTTTTTTGTGTGGCCGATGTTTCTGGGAAAGGAGTTTCTGCTGCTATTCTTATGGCAAATTTTCAGGCCTATTTGAGAGCCATGGTTCAGAATCAACCCGATCTTGAAAAGCTTGTCAGCGACTTAAATGATAAAGTTGTTCAAAGTGCAAAAGGAGAAAAATTCATCACGCTTTTCATCGCACATTATAATCAAGTTACACGAATGCTCCATTATGTGAATGCAGGTCACAATCCACCAATTCTGCATAAACCCGATGGCGTCGAAATTCTCAAATTAGGAACGACTGGTTTGGGGATGATTGAAAAATTATATCGACTGGATTCGGGGAATGTTGAAATTCCACCAGGTTCGGTGTTGGTTTGTTATACCGATGGTTTGGTAGAGCAAGAAGATGATTCAGGAAGTGATTTTGGAATCGAGCACTTGATCGAATTTATTGAGCAAAATGCCGAATTGAGTTCAGAACAAATCAATGCTTCTTTGGTGAAACACTTAATAAGCTTCAAAGGCGATCAACCGTATATCGATGATATTGCCTTGCTTACCTGTCGTTTTCATTGAGCAATTGTACTTCCTTTTTTGGGTAGTTCTTCTTCCTTGTTATTGTGAAAAACATCCAAGGCAACCAACATGGCAATCATCGACCAAAATGGGGCAGAAGCTTTATCCTGATCGAGAAAATTGTTCAAAAAGCTATGAAGGAAATACGTTGATAATCCGATAAGAATTCCAATAGCTAGGAATTTCACTTCTTGAGATTTTGCAGTGATATAAACCCTTCGGCCAGTTCTAACTGAAAGGATTACGATCATTAGATAACACAATGAGCCTATAAATCCAGATTCGGCTAATGGCCCAAGATATTCGCTATGCGCATTCCCTAAAGTTCCCGCATTGGTGCTCACATAGGTGAGTTCATATGAACGCTGATAGGGTGCATATTGAAAGCGATAGGTTCCCGGCCCAAATCCCAGAATGGGCTTTTTCTGAAACATCCGGATAGCCGATTTCCAACGATTAATCCGCTCTAAATTGGAAGCATCATTTTTAATGTTGGAGACTGATTTTAAATGTTTTGCAAGATCTTGAGAAGAACTTTGCTTGTTACTTGAGACCTTTTGCATGATATCGTCTTTGTAAACAAACAACACGGCAATTGCGATGATCAATCCACTTAAAACAATACGCCAATGGATTTTTAATAAGAAGATTAAATAAATCAAATACGCTCCAACAATGCTTAACCAAGCAGCTCGTGTATAGGAAACAATGATTCCTATAAAAATGATGAAGAAAAAGATGAGTGATGAGAATCGAGCTTTGGGTGAATAGGATTTATCGAAAGCAAATACAAACATCACTGGAAGCATCATCGCTATGACAGCTCCGTAAATTGTATGGTCCTTAAAAAAGGGCTGCATTACCCAGTACAATGCATTCTTATCAATATTATAATGGAAGAACTGAATGATGGAGTAAATAATTACAATGCTTAAAGGAATTGTGAAAAGCCAAATCCAAAAGCGGATGTTTTCTTTTTTCCTGAAAACCTGACTCGCTACGAAGTAAAACGAAACCACAAACCACATCCGTGCAATCGTATACTTAATCGAAACCATGGGCATCGTGCTCGTTAACGAAGTAATTGTCATCCATAATAACATACAGATGATGGCTATGGTTACTGGATGTTTTGTAATTCGGCGATCAAATCCTCCTTCAAATAAAAGCTTGAAAAAAAACACGAGCATCACTCCAAAAAGCAATGGTTCTGTAGGAAGAGTTAATGCTGCATATTCGTTAAACTCTACGGTTAAGGAGAATGGAGTAAAGAATAAAATGAAATAAACCAGCTTGTCGAGCGATACGAGTGCTGAAAATAAAATAAGCAAGACCACCGGAATCAAAGGCAATAGGTAAACTTCTTGAGTTAGAAGCCAGGAATTTAATGCGATGAATGCACTAACAATCCCATAGAACCAAGCCGTTGGGCGGGAAAAAAAATGGAGAATACGATCACTCAAAACGACTACGGATTCGCTGAATGTTTTCAATAATAATAGTCAATACAACAGCTAAAAGAAAAGTAGCAACGGTTGAAACAAGAACGATCAACCAACGAACAGGGTAGCTTTTCTTTTCAGCAGGTTTCGCCAAATTCACAACAAATTTGTGTGGGATTTTATCTGTCGCATCTACTTTCGCTTCCTCATACTTGGTTTTCAATCGGCTTAAAGATTCCCGATCATGTTCCATGTCTTGCGTAATGGATGTATACAAACCACCATATTTAGCAAGAATGGCCATCTTCTCATCAATTTGTCGAGTAGCTGATGCACTTCCTGCCATCAAGGCTTTTCCGTATGCTTCACTCAAACGTTCAACTTGAGAATCATAATCCAAAACACCTAAATCGCGTAGTTTATTTAAGGTGTCTTCGCGCGCTTGCAGATAATGAGTAAAATCGAAATATTCCTTTTGAACAATGGCTAAAGCCTGTGAAGCTCGTTCATGCTGCATTCGGGTTTTTACAGTATCGATTAAGGTACAGATTTCATTGGCGATATCAGCAGCTAGCTTGGGATCTTCATCCATCACATCTACCCGAACCGATAAATACTCAGTACGATTGAAAGAGATGTTCTCCTCAAACATTTTGTTGAGTTCAGTCATTGGATATCGCCCATCTTTATTGATGCGATAATGCTCCATCAAATTATACTTCGAAATCAATCGTTCCCGAATCTCATCCGAATTCAAAATTTGAAGCATTTGCTCAACTTGCTCTTCTTCTCCAAACTGAAGGATATTCTCTTTCTCAAAAGAATTCTCACTTAAAAGCGATTTAGAAATGGAACTGTTGGTCGTCGGAAACATAATGACCGATGACTTGAAGCGTGGTTTGATGAAAAATTCTGATGAAAATACCACTGATGCAATGAGTGCAGCCAGTGTTGCGATCAAAATCGGCTTACGTTTCTTCCAGAGAAATATCAACAAGTTTGTTGAATCAAACAGGCTTCCCGGTTGTGTTGACTCCATATTGAATTGGATTCTATCTTTAGTTTGCCCGCAAAAGTAGCATTTTCAGCCCATTTGCTTTAATTACCCATATTTCAGAATGCGGAATATTGATTTTACGTGGAGTAATCCAATCGCAAAAGCAAATGCAGCCGATATCCCGGAAAAAACAACCATCCCAATTATCCAATTTTGAAACAGCAATTGACTGATCCAAGCAAAGAGAATTACTGCAGGAATGAAAATGCAAAGTTGAGTGATTAAACGAACGTTTACCTTAAACTTAAAAATGCGTTGAGCTAGGTATAGTTGCAATATTGCCGTCCCGAATTGAGTAATTAATGAGGAAAGGGCAGCTCCCTGTGCCATAAAATGAGGAATCAAAAGAGCATTTAAGGTTAGATTAAACACCATTCCAGATCCAGCCATGATATTAAGCTGTAGAAGATTTCCATTGGCCGTTAAGAGAGTACCGAAAATATAGGATAAGGAAGAAGCGATGAAACATCCCATCAAAATTGAAAATACCTGAGCCGATTCATGCGCATGTTCTTTACACAACAAACGCATCATTTCTTCATTGAAAAAGATACAACCTACCGTAATAACTATAGCAGGAGTTAACAGAATAGTGAAAGCTAGTTTTACTAGTTGTTCAACTGACTCCTTATAACGAAGCATGCGTGCAAACATGGGCAACAGCAATCCTGCGAATAAAAATGAAATCATGTTTGCTGAATCGAGTAAACGATAAGCCGATGCATAAATTCCACTTTCGATTGCCCCATTAGGTAAAATTCGTTCGAGCATCACGGTATCAACTCGATTATAAAAGGTCATGAGCAAAACGAGGATGGCAAAGGGAAAACTCTTCTTTAGTATTAAGAAGAAAAAAGGGCGATTCCATTTTAATTGTTTGAAAGCAGCTTTTCGAACAACAATGAAAAACGTAATTAATGTAGTGAGTAAATAGGAAAATGTTTGAGTATAGATGAACCATTCAATTTGAAATGGACCGTCAGTAACATGTCCCCACAATAAAATACTACAAAAAAGAATCATCAAACTTCGATCAAGTACCGAAATGATGCTATCCGTTTTGAAGAGATGCAATCCTGCTAAATTCGATCTCATGTAAAGAATCATGAAAGCGAGAAACTGATTAAAGCCCAGCATGGCTAGTAATCCAAGTTGCTTGGGCGAATATCCGATGAGGAAACCTGCTGTTAATGTAATCACCATAAAAGCAATTCCCAATAATAGCTTCAGAGCTAGAATGCTTGAAAAATGCTTATTAATTAAATGGTTGTTTTGAGCGATGTTCTTGTTATTGAAATTGGTAATTCCAAAATCCAAGAGGATATTCAATAAAAAAGAAAAATTGAAAATGGCAAAGTACATCCCATACGCTTCGGTACCAACAGTTTGCTGAACAGCTCTATCAATACCAAGAATCCAAAATGGCTTGATGAGCAAATTGAGCGTAAGTAATAAAGCAAGATTTTGGATGAACTTTTTTTGCATAATAGCAACTCCAGTCTTAACGCAAACGATCGGCAGAACGAACCAATGCTTCGTCTTTTCGAATTGCCCTATTGGCTAAAAAAATAAAAATCACCCCAATAAGTGGGAGCATTAATCCCCAACCATAGGTTCCTGCTAGGTGCTCTCCAGGTATTGCATCCAATGTTTTGTTGATCGAGCCAACCAACAATAAGAGCATGGCGGTATAAGCTAACATAGCTGATGCACTTAAACGTAATTGTAAAGAACGTCGTTTATATAGAAACAAAATGATGAGAGGAAAGAGCGTAAGTAAAAAACCTACTGCAACTAATGAAGGTTGACTCACAAGCACCTTTTCTTCTGGGCTTTCTTGCATCAAACCACCTAAATAAAATGTAAACGATGCACCATTTGCGATGGTGTGGTATAATGGGGCTGCAAGTAAAATTCCTGAGCAACAAGCGGCCAGAAATAAATAGAGACTTTGAATTCGTTGGATCATTTTTTCTTTGAAAGGCTGCAAAAATAGATAATGATAGCTGTTTTCCTTCGCATAAAATATGTTCTTCCTATGTTGTATATCCAAATTATTGTATTATTGCACTCGTTTATCACATAAATCACTCCGATACTGTTTCATATTCAGTCCTCAACACTGAATAACTTCATCGGAAATCCCCTCACAAAACTGAATTACGAGTCATTTAATACGGTATATCCGCATGTACGACATTCTCGAACTGAATGCCAAGCTTGTAGGTGAATTGCGTGAAATCGCCAAGAAGCTCAACATCTCCAAAGCTGACGTCCTTAAAAAACAAGATCTGGTATACCGGATACTTGATGAACAGGCACTTAACCCTACTGAAGCAAGTCGATTGAAAAAGAAAGAAGAAAGCTCGAAGCCCGCTGCTAAACCAGCTGCCGAAGTTCCTCCAAACAAAAATGTGGAAGCCGTTAAATTGACGCTCAATCCAGCGGATGTTCGACGAATGGCAACTCAAGCTATGCAAGATGAAAAGCCTGTTCCTAAACAGGAAGTTTCAAAACCAGCCATCAAAGAAGCGAAAGTTTCAAAAGAAGAAGTGAAACCTCTTCGGGGGCGTCGTCCAAATGCTCTTAAAGAAACACCTGCTCCTTCAATTCCTGAAGCTCCAGCACCTAAACCGCTTTCCGAGAAAATTCCGGTTAGAAATAATCCGCGTTTACCTCGCCCACTTGCTGGAAAACCTCCCGTTCCTTCTGAGCCAATTTCAGAAAAGCCAACAGTAGAAAAGCCCAATCCACCAGCTGAAGGTGAAGTTGTTAAAGTGGTTCCAACTCCTCATCCCGATGGAAAGTTGATTAGAACCGATCGTCGCGAACGAACCAATCGAATGCCTTTTGATAAACGTTCCGATAACCTTGCGAATTATCAACCTCCTGCTTCTGCTCAAACACCTCCACAAGCACCGCCAACTCAAGCACCTCAACAAACTCCTCAACAAGCTCCAGCCCCTCAGAATAATTCTGGACAACAACAAAATTCAAATCAAAATCCTCAGCAAAGAGGAAATTGGCAGAATCAAAATCAGAATCAGAATCAACAGCGCCAACAGATGCCGCGTCCTCAGCACCAGCATCAACAACGCAATCCAAGCTTTCAACAAGCCAATGTAGAAAGTTCAACTCCAATTGATCCACTTCTTAATCTCGACCTAACTGTTCCTACCGAAGGTGTGCTCGAAATGATGCCCGATGGTTACGGATTTTTACGCTCGTCTGATTATAATTACCTCGCTTCTCCCGACGATGTATATGTTTCTATTGCTCAAGTAAAACTTTACGGTCTTAAAACTGGCGATACAGTTGATGGTGGCGTTCGTGCTCCGAAAGAAGGAGAAAAATATTTTCCACTTACACGCATCGATAAAATTAATGGCCGCGATCCTTCCTATGTGCGCGATCGTGTTCCTTTCGATTTCCTAACACCTATGTTTCCGGATGAGAAATTGAAACTTACCGGTCATAAGCAAGGTACTATGTCGACTCGCGTGATGGATCTTTTTACACCCATCGGAAAAGGTCAACGTGGATTAATTGTGGCTCAACCCAAAACGGGTAAAACAGTTCTACTAAAAGAAGTTGCTAACGCGATTGCTGATAATCATCCGGAAGTATACCTTATCATTCTTTTGATTGATGAACGCCCCGAAGAGGTAACCGATATGGCGCGTAGCGTGAAGGCTGAAGTGATCTCCTCTACGTTTGATGAACCAGCAGAACGCCATGTTAAAATTGCCAATATCGTTCTCGAAAAAGCAAAACGCATGGTAGAATGCGGACAAGATGTAGTCATTCTACTCGATTCAATTACTCGTCTTGCAAGAGCTTACAATACAGTGCAACCTGCATCTGGTAAAGTACTTTCAGGTGGTGTTGATGCTAACGCACTGCATAAACCAAAACGCTTTTTTGGAGCAGCTCGTAAAATTGAAAAAGGTGGTTCTTTAACTATTCTCGCAACTGCACTCATTGATACTGGTTCTAAGATGGACGAAGTGATTTTTGAGGAATTCAAAGGAACCGGTAATATGGAACTTCAACTCGATCGCAAACTCGCTAACAAACGCGTTTTCCCTGCAATCGACTTGACCGCTTCATCTACGCGTCGCGATGATTTATTGGTTGATAAAGAAACCCTTCAACGTATGTGGATTCTTCGCAATCACCTAAGCGACATGAATACTGTGGAAGCGATGGAATTCATTCGTCAACAAATGAATGGAACAATCAGCAATGAAGAGTTTCTAATAGGAATGAATGGCTAATCAATGAAACCTGAAACACGTTTTGCCCTATTCATTTTCGCAGCATCTGTCATTTGGAGAACTGGTCTTTACCTAAGTGGTTTTGCCGATTCTACGTTAGGGAATTATCCTTTGCTACCTGTGTTTGGTTTTCTTCTCATTGGAATGTTCCGAGGGATGGAAAACCGCAGACAACTCGATTTCCCAAACGGAATTCCGTTTTTGCCTGCTTTTAAAACAGGAATGTCAATCGCTGCATTGTTTTCTTTGATGTACACTTTATTCATTTATGTGTACATCACCTATTTAGATTACGATTTCAAAGGTCGATTTATAGCGAAACGTGTTCTTGATCTTCGGAAAAATAAAACTCCTGAAGTAGATATTACAGCATGGATTGATGGAGCAGAGAAATTTCCATTTGCCATGACCTGGATCCTTTTTACATTCATCGGATTGATGGTGCTCAGTGTGTTTTATGCAGGTGTTATTGGTCGGATGATGGTTAAAAAATATCCTGTAAAAGCAGCTTAATTCATTCCAAGTTGATTCGGAAGTTCCTCAAAACTCAACCCGTCAAAATTCCCGGAACTCATCATCAGTAAATTGGCATTGTCCCAGTTTTCATTTCTCAAGGCTTCAACAAGCAGAGCTGAATCGTTAAAGACAATCACATTATTTCCACCAAAAGCAGATTTAACTTGCTCGGTTGTAATAGGTTTTAATTTTTTGTGCTCTACCGTGTGCGGATTGAAGTAAACATAGGCCTTATCTGCTTTGGCCATGGAGTTTTTATATTCCAATAGAAACAGCTCATTTAAACTACTAAACGTATGGAGTTCCATACAGGCAATGAGTTTTCTGTTTGGAAACTGCTCCCTTACTGCATCGGTTGTTGCTTTTAGTTTTGATGGAGAATGTGCAAAATCTTTAAACACGCTGGTGCTACTGTTAGAAAAGACAAGCTCGAGCCTTTTTGCAGCTCCTGTGAACGATTGAATTGCTTGATAGAAATCGGCTTTACTCATCCCCAATTCTTCACAAACCAAGAGAGCTCCTTTTAAATTCTGCAAATTATGCTTTCCGAAAATCTTAAGCGGAATTCGTTGTTCTTCATCAATTAAATAAGTAAAGCCATTGATGATTTCAGAAGGATGTTCATGATACGGGTGTAGCCGAATATCTTTTCTACAATTCGCTGCAATCTTCACTAATTCTGGATCTCCATCAAAGAAAATGAGCGTTCCGTTCAGTTCAATTTTATCAGCAAATAATTGGAATTGCTCTACATAATTTTCAAACGTTGGAAAAACATTGATATGATCCCAAGCAACACCACTCAATAATGCTATGTGAGGATGATATAAATGAAATTTTGGGACACGTTCGATTGGCGATGCTAAATATTCATCACCTTCCAATAGGATGCGTGGTGATTCGGCAGTAATTTTTACCATTGTATCAAATCCCTTCAGCTGCGCACCTACCAAATAATCACACTCCATGCTACATGCGTTCAAAGCATGAAGGATCATCGCCGTAATGGAAGTTTTACCATGGCTTCCGCCAATAACAACGCGTGTTTTGTTTTGACTTTGGTCATAAATATAACCCGGATAGGAAAATACGTTCAAGCCTAATTCTTGAGCTTTAAGCAATTCAGGATTATCGATTCGTGCATGCATTCCTAAAATAACAGCATCTAAATCTGAAGTTATTTTATCGGGAAACCAACCATCTTGTTTGGGTAATAATCCATGTGAAGCTAGCCGTGTGCGGGATGGCTCAAACACTTCATCGTCCGAACCACTTACTTCATATCCTTTTTTATGCATGGCAATCGCCAAATTATGCATCGCACTTCCACCAATTGCAATCAGATGAACCTTCATTCCTCAAAATTTCCGGTAAATTTAGCCCCTGCGTTTAGCTTGATTCTTCACTTGTTCTGAATTTGTGAACATCGTGCTGTGACCTAATGCACATTCATCTTTATTTGTAAAAAAATATGCAGTTATTTCCAATCAATGCCGGCCATTTCAAACTCGATGGTGGCGCTATGTTCGGTGTAGTTCCTAAATCGCTTTGGAGTAAAAATTATCCTGCAGACGAAAACAATCTCTGCTCTTGGGCTATGCGTTGCTTATTGGTTCAAGATGGAAACCGCTTAGTACTTATTGATAATGGAATGGGAAATAAACAGGATGAAAAATTCTTCTCCCATTATGCATTGCATGGCGAAGACACTTTAGACAAATCGCTTCAATATGCTGGCTTTCATCGTGATGATATTACAGATGTTTTTTTAACGCATCTTCATTTTGATCATTGCGGCGGAAGCATCGAATGGAATTCCAATCGTTCTGGCTTTCGCCCAGCTTTTAAAAACGCCACCTATTGGAGTAATGCTGAACATTGGAAATGGGCCACCGAACCAAATCCTCGCGAAAAAGCATCCTTCTTAAAAGAAAATATTTTGCCCATACAAGAATCTGGACAACTCCGTTTTATCGAAGGGAATGAGTTATTTAAAGGATTCAATATCGAACGAGTGAACGGACATACCGAATCAATGATGCTACCTGTAATTGAAACCGGTGGACATAAAATTATGTACATGGCCGATCTGCTTCCTTCGCCCGTGCATGTTCCAGTTGCTTGGGTGATGGCATACGATACCCGCCCATTGCTCACCATGCAGGAAAAGTCATCAGTGCTTTCAACCTGTGTCTCAGAAGAACGAATCCTCTTTTTTGAACATGATAAATCCATCGAATGCGCCACATTGCAACAAACAGAAAAGGGAATTCGCATAAAAGATACCTTTCCATTGTCTGCACTTTTTTCTTCTTAGCTCAATTCGCTTCGAATAGTGGTGCTCAAGCGCTTGTCATTATTGGAAAGCAAGCACCATTTATTCTTCGGGAACTTGTTCAGCCATTTGGTCAATTAAGCGACGTAGATTCTTGCTTATTTATTTCTCCAACTCGCTTGGCTGTTCGTAAAACGGGTGAGCAAGGATTTCGTTTATATACTTCAACCTTACGACCTATAGGAAATTCATTAGTAAGTCGAATCGGAATTCAGCATGAAGCGATGATTCCTTTTGCCTTTGGCGATGATTGGGGAATTGCAGATACCAATGGACATGTTCTTATTAAACCACGTTTCGATGAAATAATATTAATTAAACATGGGAAAATTGCTGTTAGAAAAGGGAATCAATTTGGTGTGATTAATTCTTCTGGGAAATGGATTCTCAAGCCCGAATCGGATAAATCAAAAGCACTTAATCTACTCCATCCACCCCCCAAAAGCACATCGAAATTCGACTCTTCTCTTTTTGATAAAGTAGCGTTCGAAGACGGAGATTCTATTGTTCGAGTATATAAAAACAAACGTGTTGGATTTGTTGATTTGAGAACAGGAAGGACTATTTCTGAAATCATTTTTGAAGAAGCATCTCCTTTTATTTTGGGAAAAGCCATCGTTAAAAATGAAAACGGATATACATTAATGAATGAATCTGGACAGATTTGCCCTATGCAGATGTTCGATTTTATTCAGTTTGATCAATCCTTAAATCTTGTTTTTTATTCTGGAGAAGGTTCCGAACGTTGGATGGGACTTCTTGGAGATCATTGCGAAATTATTGTTCCAGGATCGTTTCGTGAAATTGGTCATTTTTCAGAATCTTTTGCTCGATGTTCTAGAACTGGAATCGGATATAATTACCTTGATCAAAAAGGAGATGAAGTATTTCCGAAGAAAGTATTTAGTACAGCCGAAGATCCCCAAAATGGATTTGGGCTTGTATGCGAAAATAATGTGTGGCAAATTTTGAATCTATGGAATGCTGATCCTCGACCTGTTTACGTATCAAACGATCGAACCGCCTTTCAAATCATTAGTTTTCATTAATAAAACCAGCTTTTTCGAGTTTCTATTCCTACAAACAATCCTTCTGGACGAATTTCAATTGGATAAAGATTGATATTGTTTTCTCGTCTTTCAACTTCTCTCCCTGTTTTTAAATTCCAAGCATAGCGATGAAACGGACAAACAATCGTCCCGTTTTCACAAAATCCACCATGAGTAATCGGTAAGTTTTGATGAGGGCATTTTTCATCTAAAGCATAAAAGCCAGTTTCTGTCCTAGCTAAGCAAAGACGCTTTTCACCCACTTCAATGGAGATTGTTTTGTTGATTGGAACTATTTCTTTTGCTTTTTCAATGGAACTGAATACCATGAACCACTCGGTACTTTTCTTAGAAAACATTCAGGGTACTGTTACGATGTTGAGTTTTTGAGAATGAATGACAAAGATAGCGGGAGTTGAACCAATAGACTCACCATCTGCTTGAATTGGTAGGTCAGGAGTGTGGATTTCTAATTTCGCACAAGTCATCGTTTGTACTTCTTTCAGTTTAGTAAAGCTCCCTGTAAACAATCGGGGAAGATTGAAAATGACTTTAATACGTTTTATTTTAGATGCAATAGTTAAATGAAACAAGCCATCCGATGGCTCTGCTTCTGGAACAAGTTTCATCGCATTGCCAGCATATCGACAAATGCCCGCCAATAGTGCAAATAATTCGGTGTCTTGTTTTTTATCGTCAACACTAAAATCGATTCTGGGTTCTTTATATTTAGTTAAGGTTCCAACTAAGTGAGAAACATAGGTTAAAACGCCACTTTTTCCTTGAGCTTTTGCTGCATTCGCAGCTTGTGCAACTTTAGCATCAAATCCACACCCTGCTACATTTATAAACCACATTTCCCTTTCAACTCCACGATTTTGAAAGGAGATATGAGCAACGTCTTGTTGTTTGGAAATTGGATTCTTTAATAAATTAATAGAAGATTCAATTGAGTTAGGGATTTTCCACGTTCGTCTCCAATCATTTCCGGTTCCAACAGGAATCTGTGCTAATAAAATCTGATTACTTGGAATGTGCGTTTGCTCTAAAATACCATTGGCAACTTCATTTAATGTTCCATCACCACCAGCCACAACAAATTTTCTGAATCCTTTTTCTATCGATTTCTTCGTTACTTCAATCGCATCACCACCGTGTTTCGTTTCATAAAGTGTATACGATATTCCAGCATTGACCAATGATTGCTCAATCCGCCATTTATGCCGAAGTCCTTTCCCTCCACCTGCTTTGGGATTCAAAATCAAAAACCAATCTGCTTGTTCCATTTTTCAAACATAATGGGAATTATCCATAAAAAATAAGGCGCTGAATCAATTGACTCAGCGCCTTTATAACAACCACCATTTTGATTAATTCAACTCAATTTTTCGAGCTATTTTAGTTTCAATCTCCTTTTTAGGTAATTCAATATGAAGAATCCCATGCTCAAAACGAGCAGCAATTTTTTCTTGGTCTACATTTTCAGGTAAAGTAAAACTGCGTTTGAAATTCTGAAAACTGAACTCTTTTCTGCTATAACGTTTCTCAGTTTGTTCTGTTTCTGATTTCTTTTCTCCACTTACCGTTAGGATTTCATTTTCAATCGACAATTCAATTTCCTCTTTTGTGAATCCAGGTGCCGATAACTCTAAATGAAAATGTTGCTCATTTTCTGAAATGTTTACTGCTGGCAATCCCGAAGCGGTACCAAATGGACGAAATCCTGACATTTCGTTTTCGAAAAAATCGTTGAACAAGCTTGAAAAAGCAGGTGATACAGGACGATTCGTTGGTTTGTTAAATTTTATAAGTGTCATGGGTTTTTGTTTTTTAATTGTTTCCTCAGCCGTTTTCAATCTATATTCCATTTAAAATTAACGGACAATATGGCGCAATTATTTTGGAGCGAATGACAAAACGGCGCACGAGAATTTAATCTAACACAGGATGACACGATTTCATTCAGTTCCATTTCAATCTGACAGTCTTTTCGTCGATATGTCTGAATTAAAACTGTCGGAATACTCTTTGAGTAGGGCAACTCACACAAAAAACTATAACGAATATGAGTGGAATATATCTGATCATGATCTTGGTGATGGGCGTTTCATGGTTTGTTAGCTACAGGCTAAAAAGCAAGTTCAAGTATTATTCTGAACAACAACTTCAATCTGGATTAAGTGGAAAAGAAATCGCTGAAAAAATGTTAAGCGACAATGGAATCGCCAATGTTCGAGTTACATCTGTCGAAGGATTTCTTTCAGATCACTACAACCCATTAGAAAAAACAATCAACTTAAGTCCTGAAGTATATAATGGTAGAAGCATAGCTTCCGCCGCAGTTGCAGCACACGAATGCGGGCATGCTGTGCAACATGATAAAGGATATGCTTGGCTTTCGATGCGTTCGGCACTTGTTCCTGCAGTTCAGTTTTCATCCAATATTGTACAGTGGATTTTACTTGCGGGAGTTCTATTATTGAATGCATTTCCCTACTTATTAATCATTGGTGTTGCTCTTTTTGCAATCACTACCTTATTTAGTTTGATCACCTTACCTGTTGAAATAGATGCTTCTCGTAGGGCTTTAATTTGGTTAGATAGCACTGGAATGGCCAAAGGTCAAGACCATGAAAAAGCAAAAGATGCTTTACAATGGGCTGCAATGACTTATGTAGTTGCTGCTATTGGTTCGATTGCTACCTTATTGTATTACGTTTCAATTCTAAATAATAGAAGAAATTAGGTGTGGATATTTAATTTAACAAATAATAGAGCTGGTTTTTAACCAGCTTTTTTTTTGAAGCTCAGTATTTTCTATCTTGCAATACATATTTTTTTTATGAAGAAATTTCTCCAATCGATTCTCATCATTGTCTTTGCATTTAGTTCAATTCAATCTTTTTCTCAAACAAGTTCCATTACGTGGATTGGTGGTGATGGACTTGCTTCGCCAATTCGACTTAGATTTCAATTAGGAGAATATACTATCAAATCGGTATCTACTCCACGTGGTGCTGAATCCATCGTTGTTGCATCAGGCGCTTCTCCTATACTTCGAGCCGGTGCACCCGATCTTCCAAAATTTACAGGTTCGGTAATCATTCCTGATTTAGCTTCTTATCAAGTTGAGATTATTTCATCTCACACGATTGAAATTGCAAATCAAACAATTGCTCCTTCTAAAGGCAATCTTAAAAGAGATATAAATCCATCAACTATTTCCCGAAATCGCGGTGAAGTTTACCAAACAAATAACTTATTTCCAGAACACCTTGCTTCGCTTAGAAACCCATATATCTTTTCAGAATTTAGAGGTCAAACAGTAATTTTCTATCCGTTTCAATACAACCATCAATCTCATACTCTTCACGTAACTGATCAAATAGAAGTTGTACTTCGTCCGCTTGAACAAGTAAGTCCACAAAATCCATTTGTAAGAAATCTACAGGTTCATAGTGATATTAATAAGACAGATTTATATTCAAAACATTTTCTTAATTACTCTGTAGATCGCTATTCCCCAATTTTAGAGCAACCACGAATGCTTATAATTTCCGATCCTGCCTTTGTTGCTGATCTCGAGCCCCTTATTACATGGAAACGTCAAACAGGAATGGACGTTGAAGTGCTCACCTTAGCTCAAGCTGGTGGAAATGCTGCAGGAATTTCTTCTGCAGTTCAAACACGTTATCATGGACAAGGCTTAAGTTATTTACTTCTTGTTGGTGATATTGCTCAAATCCCATCATTGTCTGCTTTTACAGGCAAATCCGATCCTTCTTATGGATTTATCGACGGAAATGATACCTATCCCGAAGTCATTGTTGGTCGACTTTCGGCTGAAAATACTACTCATGTTCAAACGCAAGTGAGCAAAATTGTTCAGTATGAAAAAGCGCTTCTGCCAGTTTCGAATTTATGTCACCTTTTAGCCATGGCTTCTGATCAAGGTCCGGGTGATGACAATGAACTGGATTGGGAACACGAACGTGTAATGCGAAATAAATTAACTTCATACACGTATAATCTTGCTTATGAATTATATGATGGAAGTGAAGGTGAACTCGATCAAGCAGGAAACCCAAGTGCAGCGAATGTAACATCAACTCTTAATCAAGGAGTTGGATTGTTGAATTACACAGGACATGGTTCTGCAACCAGTTTTGGTACAAGCGGATTTTCCAACACACAAATAAATCAACTCCAAAATAACGGCATGCTTCCTTTTGTTTGGTCTGTTGGTTGTGTCAATGGTGAATTTGATAATGGTACTTGTTTCGGGGAATCTTGGCTTAGAGCAACATCTAATGGTCAATTAACTGGAGCTGTTGCTACATATATGTCATCTATCAATCAAAGTTGGGATCCTCCAATGTCTGCTCAAGATGAAATGGTTGATTTGCTAACTGGTTTAGTTCAAACAACCAATACACGAACTTTCGGTGGTTTGTGTTTGAATGGTTGCCTTCAAATGAATGATGAATATGGTACAGCAGGCGATGAAATGACTGCTACTTGGCATATTTTCGGAGATCCTTCTATGATGGTTCGAACTGCTGTTCCTACATCAATGGTAGTTACACATGCTGCAACTACTGCTTTAGGAACGAATGGCTTTTTAGTAAATGTTGATGTAGAAGATGCACGCGTTGGTATTACTCAAAATGGTGTTCTACTTGGAACCGCACTTGTTTCATCTGGTCAAGCCTGGGTTAATTTTTCACCACTTACTTTAACCGATCCATTACTTATTACTGTAACAGCATTTAACCACATTCCATATCAAGGAAATGTTACAATTGAAAGTCCTTCAGATGCCTTTTTACTTTTGAGTAACCACCAGTTGAATGAAGTTTCAGGAAATGGAGATCAACTAGCCGATTATGCTGAAACGTTACAAATTAATGCAAGCATCGAAAATGTTGGTGGGTCAGAAGCTACCGATGTTTCAGGTACTATTACTACTTCGGATGCATACATCACTATCCTTAATCCGAATTGCCAATTTGGGAATGTTGCTGCTGGATTAACAGCTTTATCAGATGGATGCTTCACTTTCCAAGTAGACAATAACATTGTTGATCAATCTATAGCACATTTTATTCTTACGTTCACCGATAATTCAGGTAATTCTTGGTCGCAACCATTAACTGTTACGCTCAATGCTCCTGTATTGCAAATTCCTACAATAAGCTTCAGCGAAATTACTGGAAACGGAAATGGTCAACCTGATGCTGGAGAAAGCCTCGAGATTGTTTTTTCAAATCAAAACGATGGACATGCTGCAACTCTCATTGGAATAGGAACTGTTACAGTGAATGCTAGTGAGATTTCTTTACCTCAGTCCGACATTTCTATTTCTTCACTTAATTCCTCAAATCAAGAAACAAGTTCATTTACTTTAAATATTCAATCTACTGTTAGTGCAGGTTCGTATGTTCCCGTTCAATATACATGGACTGCCGGCTCCTATTCGGTTTCAAAAAACACCTTGCTTCATGTGGGTGCTGTAATTGAAGATGTTGAAACTGGAGATTTTTCTCATTTCAATTGGCAAAACGCTGATCAAACTCCTTGGACAATTGATAATGCAACTGTTTACGAAGGAACAAATAGCTTCAAATCTGGAGCAATTGGTAATAGCGAAACGACTCAACTAATCATTCAATATAATGTGAGCACAGCCGATACATTGCGATTCATGAAGAAAGTATCAACTGAAGAAGGATATGATTATTTGAAATTTTATCTTGATGGACAACCCATTCAAACTTGGAGTGGATTAATTGACTGGTCACAAGAAAAAGTAATCGTAAGTGCCGGAATCCATGAATTTAGCTGGATTTACGAAAAAGATGATATGGTTTCTGGAAATGAAGATGCTTGTTGGATAGATTATATCGTATTTCCTGCAGGAAACTCTGTAAGTCCATCTGGAATTCAGCAAACTAGTAATGTAACGGAGTCTTTTAATGTATTTCCGAATCCAATTCAACAAGGAGTTTTTACTTTAACAGGAAATCAGATTCAACAAGGAGTTTATACATTCCGTATGCTTGATGCATCGGGACGTTGTATTGAAAATCGTAAAGAAAAATCGGGATTATCCTCGAATCAATGGAAATGGGATATTTCTCAGTATGCTGCAGGATTCTATTTTCTTGAAATCAGAAAACCGGATAACCAAATTCAGACAATAAAACTAATGCTTGAATAAGTTTACTTTTTCATCATGGATGAATCTAGATTCCATTCTAATTCAAGATCCCATCCAGCACGAATGTTGACTTCTCCTGAATAATATCTCATTGTTTCAGCTTGAGTTCGATTTGTAAACTTTCCAGGTGTCCATTTTCCGTTTTTATCAAGATCTGATAAAATACGAATGCTATATTTTCCGGGTATAAGGCTTTCAAATACAAGCGCTTCACCCGATTTCACCTTTCTTGAAAAGAGTTTCTTACCTTTTGAATCCACTAATTCGAGAAGCAAATCGTCTGTTGGATTTTCGGTAATAACTCGAAAGTCTAAAAGTCCTAAGTCATCTGGACTTAACAAACTGACAGTTAGTTTAAGCGTATCATTCTTCATTCCAAAAACATCTTCAAAAGCACCAGGTTTCATATAAAAACTAGCCTTATTTAGAGGATTTACAGGAAGAATTATTGGTACTCTAAAGCATACACTATCACGACTTAAATTGAGTTTTGCTTGGATTGTATCTTTTCCAATTATCCAAAATAAATTTTCAGGCTTAATAAGTTTTCCCGGATGATTTGGAATGATTTCAAATGAATTCTCAGGGCTGATTTTTCCATTTTCAAGAGTATTCGTAAATCGCAACAAGGTGTCAATACCCATTTTACTTTTCTTGAAACTCATTTTGCGACGAATCTGATCAGGTGCGAAAACAAGTGTATCCGTTTTGTTTTTACCTCCTTGTTGAGTTTCAACATATAAACTCAAACTATCCTTTTTTTGATTAGGTATCCATACTATAATTGAATCAGTTCCCTTTGTATACTCAGAGTAAAACGGAATAGCTTGAGAACTAAAATCCGTAATTTTCAAGGATTCAATGGGCAAAGCATATTTGAGCACAATTTTACCCGGAAGCTCAAACTCTTTTTTTAACAAACGTTGATTGGAGGCGATTTCTTGACTTAACCTAAAATTGATTGATTGAGTTATTGTAGAATCAATAATCAATGCTTCAGCTCGATATCCAATTTTTTCTTCAGGTTGATCGTATAAATAATTTGCATTGCCATCTTTTAATGCAAATGCTAAATAAGTTCCTTGACGAATATTATTTAATTGATAGTTTCCTGATGCATCTGTTCTTGCAAAATAACGTGGTATTTGTTTGAAAGGCATGCTATCCTGAATGATAGAATACAGCATCACCAAAGCATCTTTTATCGGTTGGTTTGTGTAACCATCAAGTAGATTTCCTTTTACTCGAAGGGAATCAATTGTATTTCCTGTGCTAAATGCAAACGTTCTATCAGGAAAGGCATTCCCCTCACTAATATCGGTGACTGATTTACCAATAGTAACTGAATATGTTGTAGCACTATCAAGTGGTTCTGTAAAAGTTAACTGGACAGTTTTTCCTTTCAGACTGACTTTGGGTGGAACACGTAATGGGGGAGAAATAACGATTCCAGAACCTCCGTCTTTTAATTCAATAAACTCGTTAAAGGTGAAACTTATCTTATCCCCTTGAAAGTTCGTTGAAGCACTATCAGGAACTATTTTTACTAGGATTGGTGCTTCAGCGTCCTTTAATCCACCATTGGGAGGGACTCGACTTGCACAGGAAATTAAGACCATTGCAATCAAGCAAAAAAATACCCGAAAGATTCCTATACTTCTCATTTTGAATACAAATGATGTTCGATCATTTTGCAAATGCGCTCTAATCCGAATTGATCGTTTTCATCAAAAAAATTCAGAATCTCACTATCAATGTCCAATACCGCAATCACATTTTTTGATTTCGAGTGGATAGGAATAACAATCTCTGAACGAGAATGGCTACTACAAGCAATATGTCCTGGAAAATTATCTACATCAGAAACTAAAATCGTTTTGTCTTCAGCCCAAGAAGAACCACATACACCTTTCCCCTTATGAATTCGAGTACATGCAATTGGGCCTTGAAATGGTCCTAATACTAATTGTTCATCTTTCACAAAATAGAATCCGGTCCACAAAAAGTGAAATGCTTCTGTAATAGCAGCAACAGTATTTGCAAGACAAGCAATCTCATCATTTTCTCCATCGAGTAATGCTTTCAACTGTATTGCTAACTCGTTGTACCGAAGAACTTTTTCTTCAGGTTTACTTTCGAAAATGAGGGTAGTTGACATTCGTATTAATGCATGAATCCGATAATCTCTCGAACATCTTTTAAGGTTTTAGAAGCACTTTCTCTTGCTTTTTCTTCACCTCGTTCCATCACCTTTTTTAAGTAATCAGTATCAGAATGGAGTTCTAAAATTCGTTCTCTAATAGGCGTTGTGAATAGAATCATGTCTTCGGCCAATTGCTTTTTCATATCCCCATAACGTATAGAACAAGCATTGTAATTATCTTCAAAATGTTGAATAGTATCTTTATTAGAAACCAGAGACATTAAGGTAAATAAATTAGAAATTGACTCTGGTTTTGTTTGAAACGGTTGAGTTGGACCACTGTCTGTTACCGCCCTCATAATTTTTTTACGAATACTTTCTGGCTCTTCGGATAAGAAAATGGCATTTCCCTCACCTTCGCTTTTGCCCATTTTGCCTGATCCATCAAGACCAGGAACTTTTACTAGTTGTTCGCCAAAATTAAAGGCATATGGTTCTGGAAAATAATCAACATTATATAAATGATTAAATCGATTCACAAAATTTCTCGCCATTTCGAGATGTTGTTCTTGGTCTTTACCCACAGGAACTTTAGTCGCTTTGTGAATAATGATATCTGTAGCCATTAATACAGGATATGTGAGTAATCCCGCATTCACATTGTCAGGATGTTTTCTGACTTTTTCTTTAAACGAAGTACAGCGTTCCAATTCGCCAACATGCGCATACATGTTGAAAAGGAGATATAATTCAGGAATCTGAGGAATATCGCTTTGAATGTAAATTGTACTTACTTCAGGATCAATTCCAACAGCTAAATATTCAACAAGTACATTTTTAACGCTTTGTTTGAAATCACCAGGTTTGGGATGCGTGGTTAGCGCATGCATATCTGCAATAAAGAAGAAGCAGCGGTGTTCATGCTGCATCTTAAGAAAATTCTTTACTGCGCCAAAATAATTACCAATATGTAGGTTTCCGGTGCTCCGGATTCCACTAACAACCGTTTCCATGCTGCAAAACTAATCGAATTTGTTGCAGCGCAAACGTTTATAGATTGCTTCTTAAAAGCTCAATGATTAGATCCTTGTCCTTTATTCGATCCTGTAATAAAGCAAGTTCTTTCACAAGTTTCTCGTTTTGTAATTTTAACTCGTCCATCTCTTTCATCGATTCTAGTGGATCGATCAATTGCTCAACTTGTTTATTTTTCGATAGAGGAATACTGTAAAGACGGAAAAAGTCGAATTCTAATGCCTCCGATATTTTAAAAAGCATTTCTGAGTCAATACTTTTCCGGGTGAATATATCATATACATTATTCCTGTTTGTATTTATCGTTCTAGAGAAATCAACAACCTTCAATCTTTTTCCTCTTAGTCTATTTTGAATTTCTTCTCCAATGTGTATCATATCAGGATTATAATTAGGCTATATGTAATAGTGAAATGTTAATGCAACAAATATTTGCGATAAGTTTTAATAAAACAAGAGAAAATGCACCAAATTATATAACAACCTGCACGCTAGTTTACAACTTTGCTACTTTGTTTTATAGAATTGATGCAGAAATAGGTGTTTTGGATAATTAGTAATTAGATAATATCCACCCTTTTACTGTATCAATAAATTCTGCTGGCTTTTCTGCGTGGAGCCAATGTCCAGCATTTTCCATTATCAAAAATGTTGTATTCGGAAATTGTTTTCTAATTTCAGAATACTCTTCCTTCATAATATATCGGCTATTGCCTCCATGATAAAACAAGGTTGGAACAAAACAAATTCCTGCCGGTAATGCTTCTCCAACATTTTCAATCTTGTCAGTCAATACATTCAAATTAAATCTCCATGCAAATTTATTTTCAGGAGTTCGATATAGATTTTTCAGTAAAAACTGTTTCGTCCCTTCGTCTTTAATTGATTCAGTTAAAATTTCTTCTGCTTCTTTACGAGTAGTTATTTTTTCAGGATGAATTGAATTTAATCCCTGCAAAATTTCTTCATGATGTGGCTTGTAATAACGCGGTCCTATATCTGCAATCAATAATGAATACAAGCGGTCAGGAAATTTTTGAGCAATTCGCATCGCAACTTTACCTCCCATACTATGTCCAATTAAATGAACCTTCTTGAGACCGAGATGATTCATAGTTTCAACCACATCATCCGCCATAAACTCATAATTGAATGCATCTGAGTGGCCCGATTGACCATGATTACGAAGGTCAAACGTAAAAACACTAAACTGATCTCCTAAATTCCGAGCGATACCTGTCCAATTATCACTCTGGCCAAATAATCCATGTAAAATAATAATGACTTCCCCTTCTCCAAAATGACGTTCAAAAAGTATCATGCTAATTGACGTAAATAAAGCTGAACAGTATTCTCAAGTCCTAAATACAATGCTTCTGATATAAGAGCATGACCAATTGAAACTTCAAGTAAATCGGGAACATGTTGAGAAAAAAAACGAAGATTTTCACTATTTAAATCATGTCCCGCATTTACACCAAGACCTAATTCACGGGCTTGTATAGCTGCAACTCTGTATGGTTTTACTGCATCTTCGGGCGATTGACTATAGTTTTTAGCATAGCTTTCTGTATATAATTCAATCCGGTCTGTTCCAGTTTTTGCAGCTGAAACATACCGGTTTATTTGTGTATCCATAAACAAGGAAACTCGAATTCCATGAGCATGAATCTCATCCACTACTTCTTTTAGAAAAGAAGATTGAACATCTGTATCCCAACCTGCATTGGATGTTAGCGCTTCTGGTGGATCGGGAACTAAAGTTACTTGACTAGGTTTGGCTTTACATACCACATCCAAAAATTCCTTCGAAGGATATCCCTCAACATTTAATTCAGTGTGAATTATCGATCTTAAATCAAAAACATCTTGATAGGTTGCATGGCGTTGATCTGGTCTTGGATGAATTGTTATTCCTTGAGCTCCAAATCGCTCAATGTTTAAAGCAGCTTCAATTAGATTGGGAAAATTAGTTCCTCTCGAATTTCGAAGTAAGGCAATCTTATTGATGTTCACACTTAATAGTGTCATGGATGTTTTTTCATGCAAATCTACAAAACACGCATTGCCCGTTGTAGAAGAACTTTCAAATCCATACGTTTGTCCATCATTGAAACATTTCTTTCATTCAATCGTTTGCAAAAGAACCTGAGATATTCATTTCTCTATGTTGGCACAAAACCTAATATCTGATACAATTCCACCATTAAAAACTTCCGATAGTGGGATTAAAGCCTTGCATTGGATGGATGAATTTCGCGTTGCCCATTTGCCAATTGTGAATGAAACCGAATTCCTTGGATTAATTTCCGATACGGATATTTTAGATTTAAATGCTCCCGAAGAAGCTTTGGGGAATCATCCGCTTTCGCTCATTCGTCCCTTTGTTTATGAATCTGAACACATTTACGAAGTGTTAAAGTTAGCTGCCCGTATGCATCTTTCATTAATACCAGTCTTAGATTCTGAAAATAAATACTTGGGAAACATCAGCTTAAAATCATTGGTTGAACATTTTGCTGCTACATCTTCAGTTCTTAATCCAGGAGGAATCATCGTTCTTGAGTTGAACCAAAATGATTACTCCCTTTCTCAAATTGCTCGAATTGTTGAAGAGAACGACACCAAAATAATGAGTCTTTCAATTGACAATAATCCTGACTCAACACAAATTGAGTTGACAATCAAAGTGAATCGTGAAGATATACGTGCAATTCTAGCATCATTTGCTCGATATAATCTAACCGTAAAAGCAACATTTCAACAATCTGAATTCTCTGAAGATCTTCGTAATCGATTTGATCTTTTTATGAATTACATCAACATGTAGAGAATATTCATTCAATGTTCTTCTTGTTCCGTTTTTTCATGCTCTTTGATCCATATCTTCGTTCTTTAACGAATTTGGAATTATGTTGATTGCCATTTTTGGAAGATCATTTTCAGAAAATCGAACTCAAGTAGTTAGCCAATTGTATACAGCTCTTGCCGAAGCAGGAGTTGATTTAATTATTTATGAGCCATTTCTAAATGCTACTCGTTCACTTTTACATGATGGTGTTACAGTACAGTCTTTTCAATCGGCTGATGAAATTAATCGATCGATAAGTTGTTTAATTACAATAGGTGGTGATGGAACACTATTAGAAGCAATCACCTATATCCGAGATTCTGATGTTCCCGTTCTTGGTATAAACACCGGGCGCTTGGGTTTTTTAGCTGGTTTTTCACAAGATGAAATTCCACTTGCTGTCAATATGGCTATTAACAAAACCTATTTTATTGATGAACGAACTTTGCTCCATTTAGAAATAGATGGCAGCGCATTTTCTGATTTTCCTTTTGCATTAAACGATATCACACTGCATAAAAAAGAAAACTCCACCATGATTACTGTTCATACAAAATTGAACGGTGATTATTTAAATTCGTATTGGGCAGATGGTTTAATTGTCGCATCTCCAACAGGTTCATCTGGCTATTCTTTAAGTTGCGGAGGACCTATCCTAATGCCTGAATCACCTAGTTTTATTGTTACTCCCATAGCTCCTCATAACTTAAATGTTCGCCCATTAGTTATCAATGATCAAAATGAAATTTCTATCGAAGTAGAGGTAAGAGGGAAGAATTTTCTAATTGCTTTAGATTCAAGATCTGTTTCAGTTCCCGCGCATTCAAAAATTAAAATTAAAAAGGCTCCTTTTAAAATTCGCTTGGCAAGAAAGCCTGATCAACCTTTTCTTAAAACATTAAGGGAAAAATTGATGTGGGGAATTGACCGAAGAAATTAAGTGAGAAATCCTCCATATTAAATCTAATTATTCGTTTCTTTCAATTCATTCTCGCTTACCATTTTTGGTATATTTGCCATAACTGCCAATAATACTTTAAGATGAGGAAATTAATACTCCTTAGCATTTTTTTGCTATCAATTGCTTTTTCAGCTCAAGCTCAACGAAAAGGCAAAGGACGATTTTTAGATCGTTGTGAAAGTACTTATGGTATTGGGTTTACAAACTTTCTTGGCGAACTTGGAGGAGCAAACCAATTCGGTACCAATGGACTAAAAGATTTGGAAATGATCTTGACTCGTCCTGCTGTTCATTTAGGATTTCGTTATCGGAAAAATCCAGTTCTATCTTTTAAATTTAACTTAAACTATGGTCGAGTTGCTGGTCGAGATAGTTTAACGCGAGAACCTTTTCGTAAAAACAGAAATTTAAGTTTCCGTTCACCCATTTTTGAGACTTCTTTTCAAGTTGAGATTTCTGTTTTGCAGTTGAAATCATCGAAAAGTATTTACAAACTCCAAGGGGTAAGAGGTAAAAGCGGTATTGACTTGAATATTTATTTTTTCGCAGGTGTTGGTGGATTTTATTTTAATCCCAAAGCTTTATTAGGAGGAAGATGGTGGGCTCTTCAGCCTCTTGGTACTGAAGGTCAAGGAATTGCTGCTTCAAGAACACCTTATAAACGTTTCCAAATGTGTTTTCCAATTGGATTCGGATTCCGTGTACCATTGCCTGATAAACGTTGGACGATCGGTTTTGAATACGGAATGAGAATTACAACAACCGATTATATCGATGATGTAAGTACTTCATACTTTTCTCCTACGTTGATTGCTGATAAAAACGGTCCTGTAGCTGCTGCATTATCGAATAGAGCAAATCCATTCTCATCCGATTTTATCAAAGGTTCTGCTGCAACAGGTCAACAACGTGGCGACCCAACCGATCGTGATGCATATATGTTTGGTATAATTACCATGACTTATCGCTTGAAATCAGGAAAATCAATCCTTCCAAAATTCCGGTAACCAAACTACGTTATCAAAAGTATACTCCTTCGTATGCGATCTTCATTCATCGGATTTTTGTTGCTGTTATTTTTTACACTATCAGCTCAAGCTCAAGTTTTTAATAAGTACTCTGAATTAGGATTATTTGGAGGCGTTTCCTATTATATGGGTGATTTAAACCCTGGGAAACAGTTTTTTATGGTTCGTCCTGGTGGAGGTATCGTTTATCGATATAATCCAAGTCGCCGCTTTGCATGGGAAATTCATGGATTGTATGGAAGTGTTCAAGCCGATGATGCTAAATCAGGTAAAGACAATCAAATCTCTAGAAATCTATCCTTCCGATCTCAAGTGATTGAATTTGCTGGAATGTTGCATTTCAACTTTTTTAATTATGAAATAGGGAATCCCGAAACACCAGCTACTCCTTATATTTTCGGTGGTATTGGTTTGTTTCGATACAATCCTAAAGCAGATTATCAGGGAGAATGGGTTGCTTTACAACCTTTAGGTACTGAAGGTCAGGGCTCTACAAAATATGCAAGTAGAAAACAGTATTCTTTAATGGGAGCAACACTTCCTTTCGGTTTTGGAGTTAAGTTTCATGCCTTTAATCGTTTGGGTGTTAGTATTGAATGGGGACTCCGAAAAACATTTACAGATTATTTAGATGATGTAAGTTCCACCTATGCCGACCCCGATGTTTTATTTGCTACTCATGGGGTTTTGTCTGCAACATTAGCCGATAGATCATTAGTCAATCCTGGAAAAGTGAATACAGGTCGCCAAAGAGGATATAGCACAAATAAAGACTGGTATTCTTTCGCTGGACTTACTCTTACATATAAGATTGTACCTCGAAAAGCCGAATGTGCGGCTTACAAGTAATCCGTTATCTTTGCGCGTTCATGCCGGTTGAAATTTCGGCGCAATGCTCAAATGGCGAATAAAGAAGAAATCAATACACATACGCTACCTGCTCACATTGCCGTTATCATGGACGGAAATGGCCGTTGGGCTAAAATGCAAGGTAAATTAAGAACATTTGGACACGAAAGTGGTGTAAAAGCCGTTAGAGAAACAGTGGAAGCGTGTGCCGAATTAGGTGTTCCTTATCTCACCATGTATGCCTTTTCTACAGAAAATTGGAATCGTCCTCAATATGAAATTAACGCCTTAATGACTTTACTCGTTAGCACAATTAGTAAAGAAACAAAGACACTCATGGATAATAACATTCGTTTAGAATCCATTGGTGACATAGAATCATTACCCAAAAAGTGTCAAAGAGAACTAAAAGAAGCAAAAGAGAAAACAGCTGCAAATTCTCGAATGACATTGGTTTTGGCTTTAAGCTATAGTTCACGTTGGGAAATAACAAACGCAGTAAAGAATATAGCTGCTCGAGTTGAGTTAGGCGAAATTAAATCGGAGGATATTACCGAGAAAATGATTTCTAACTATTTGACTACTTCGGGAATGCCCGATCCTGAATTATTAATTAGAACCTCAGGCGAACATCGAATTAGTAACTTTTTACTTTGGCAAATCTCATACGCTGAACTTTACTTTACCGACAAGCTTTGGCCAGATTTCAGAAAAGAAGATTTATACGACGCAATTGTCAGCTTTCAACAGCGCGAAAGACGCTTTGGCAAGACAAGCGAACAATTGAATTTAAAATCATGATGCGGAAAATTACCAGACAGATTTTAGTGCTGCTTTTATTCATTTCCTATGCTTCGGTTTCTGCTCAATTAGTACCAGGGGCAGCAATTGAATCTATAAGTTATAGTGCTCCTAAAGAATATGAAATTGCTGATATTACTTTTCAAACAAAGGATAATAGCAACCTTGATCAAAACATATTACGTTTATTATCAGGCTTAAATAAAGGAGATAAAATCATGATTCCCGGAGATCGGGTGAGTAGTGCCATTGAAGCACTTTGGAAGCAAGGACTGTTTACTGGTATTGAAGTGAAGGCATCAAAGATTGAAGGTGATAAAATTTACTTAGTTATTTTTTTAGAAGAAAGAGCTAGACTTTCTCGATTCCGATTCGTTGGAGTGAAAAAAAATGAGGCCGACGATTTACGTGAACAAATCAAACTCATTCGAGGAAAGCCAGTGAATGAGAATCTACTTGTAAATACTCGAAATACTGTTAAGGAGTTTTTCGTTGATAAAGGGTATATGAATGTGGATGTGAATGTGAATACATCAGCAGACACAATTCCCGGTGGGGGCGTTATGATGAATATTCTTGTGAATAAGAATCGGCGTGTTAAAATCCATAAAATCAATATCAATGGAAATGAGTTCGTTTCTGATCGAAAACTCAAAAAGAAAATGAAAAACACCAAGGAAAACCCTTGGTACAGCATATTTACAACTTCCAAATACATGGAAGATAATTATGTAGAAGACAAAAATAAATTGCTAGGGATTTATTTCGACAAAGGTTTTAAAGACGCTCGAATTATTAAAGACACAATTTATAAGTATGATTCTAAACGAATAAACATTGATATTCAGATTGATGAAGGGAAACAGTATTTCTTTCGAAATATCACTTGGGTTGGAAACATTAAATACAATTCGAAACAATTAACTGATATCCTTGGAATTAAAAAAGGTGAGATTTACAATCAAGCAACCTTGGAGCAAAATCTTTTTATGAATGCTTCTGAATCGGATGTATCCTCACTTTATATGAATGATGGTCACTTGTTTTTCCAAGTAACTCCTGTAGAAACTTTTGTAGATAATGATTCGGTTGATATAGAAATGCGTGTTTATGAAGGGAAACAAGCAAGAATTAATCGTGTTACTGTTACGGGAAATGATAAAACCAACGACCATGTTGTAATGCGTGAAATTAGAACGCGACCAGGGCAATTGTTTCGTCGTTCAGATATCATTCGTACACAAAGAGAGCTTTCTCAATTAGGATATTTCGATCCTGAGAAAATGGGTGTTAATCCTGTTCCAAATCCACAAGATGGAACCGTTGATATTGAATATAAAGTAGAAGAAAAACCATCTGATCAATTACAACTCTCAGGTGGTTGGGGAGCAGGACGACTCATTGGTAATTTAGGTTTGGCATTTAATAATTTTAGTGCAAAACGCTTTTTAAAGAAATCAGCTTGGAGGCCTTTACCTTCAGGTGATGGGCAGAGATTGTCGATCAATGCATCATCAACTGGACGGGCATTTCAAAGTTATAACCTTTCATTTACTGAGCCTTGGTTAGGTGGCAAAAAGCCGAATTCATTAACAGTTACAGCCTATCATTCAATCTATGGAAATGGGGCAGCAAAGAATGACCCTACACGAAGTTTGACAAAGAATACAGGTATTATTTTAGGATATGGTCGTCGATTACGTTGGCCTGATGACTTCTTTACACTTCAACAATCCGTGAGTTTTCAATACTATGAATTAGTAAACTCAACAGCATTTGAATTGAAAAATGGATTTGCGAATAACTTGAGTTTTACAACAACACTTTCAAGGAATTCTATCGATGCTCCTATTTATCCTAAATCAGGATCCAACATTAGTTTTTCTCTACAATTTACTCCTCCCTATTCGTTAATTAATAATACGCCTGCAAACGAATTAGTAACACTTGAACAGCGATACAAATGGGTGGAATTTCACAAATGGAAATTTGATGCTCAATGGTTTACGCCATTATCTCGGAATAAAAACACCTTGGTCTTAATGACGCGAGCAAACTTCGGTTTTGTTGGTTTGTATAATCAGAATAAAGGACTTTCACCATTTGAACGTTTCCGTTATGGAGGAACTGGCCTTAGTGGACTCACTTGGGGAGCTCAATTTCTCGGGGCAGAAATTGTCGGACTTAGAGGATATCAGGATGGTTCAATTTCAAAAGGTGCAACAGGAGGAGTTGGCGATGCTCCAATTTACAGTCGATACACCATGGAGTTACGATTCCCAATTTCATTAAACCCTTCTGCAACAGTTTTTGCATTGGGATTTCTTGAAGGAGGAAATGCATGGACTAGCTTTAAAGACTACAATCCATTCAATATAAAGCGGTCTGCGGGAGTTGGTGTTCGAGTATTTTTACCCATGTTTGGATTACTTGGACTTGATTATGGATTTCGTTTCGATGATGTGCCTGGGTATTCAGGAATGCCTAAAAGCCAATTTCACTTTATTATCGGACAAAACTTTAATTGAAAAAAAGAGCAATTGGATATAAGATCTATTCCTTTGCACGATTGTTGAAAGGCCGAAAACAAATGATAAAGAAATGATTACTTTTGCACCCTCTATTCAACCGGTTATGAAAAAGCTCATCTTCGCGCTTCTGGTTTTATTTTCAGCAACGACAAGCGTATCGGCACAAAAGTTCGCATACGTTGATACTCAGTATATTTTGGAGAATTTACCAGAATATAAATCTGCTCAACAACAATTAGATCGAATTTCGATTCAATGGCAAAAAGAAATCGAGTTAAAATTTGCAGAGATAGATAAAATGTACAAAGACTTTCAGGCGGAATCGATTCTTCTAACTGATGATATGAAGAAGAAAAGGGAAGAAGAAATAATAGATAAAGAATCGGCAGCCAAAGAACTTCAAAAGCAACGATTCGGAAAAGGTGGTGATCTTTTGAAAAAAAGACAAGATTTAGTTAAACCAGTTCAGGACAAGATTTACAATGCGATTAAAGAGATTGCTACTGCTAAAAATTATGCAGTTGTATTTGATAAATCAAGTGATTTAACAATGCTATTCACAAATCCTAAGTATGATATTAGCGATCAAGTTCTTGAATCTCTAGGATATACTCCAGGTCAGAAAAATGATGATCAGAATAATTCTGATAAAGGAAATGGAGGCAGTCCTGCTTCTCCATCTGCACCAACAAATAAAAAATAAACATTAAAAACTACGAATGAAGCAATTGATCGCCTTGGCATTGTTTGCCACCGCTCTGATAGGAACGCCTGCATTGGCTCAGAAATCTAATAAGTTTGGACATATTAATTCTTCCGAACTACTTAGTCTAATGCCAGAAAGAAAAGCAGCAGCAGCTAAAATGGATTCCATCACGAAAGATGTTGAAAAACAACTTCAGGAAATGATGACAGAGTACAGAACTAAGCAAGAAAAATACTCTAATGAAGCTCCTAAATTATCTGAATTGTTAAAGAAAGATAGAGAAGAGGAACTCAGTGGATTAGCAACAAGAATCCAAAACTTTCAGCAGCAAGCTCAACAATCACTTGAAAAACAAGAGCAAGATTTAATTGAACCTGTTGTTTCAAAAGCTAAGAAAGCCATTGAACAAGTAGCAAAAGAAAATGGGTATACCTACATTTTTGATACTTCAGCAGGTTCCTTACTTTTTTGGGAAGAAAGTGATAACATTTTGGTTATGGTGAAGAAAAAACTGAACCTTCCTTGATTCTTTTAAAAAAATAAAAAATGTAAAGCACTCCAATTGGGGTGCTTTTTTTATTCTTGTATATGCATCCAAATTCACCAATTGGCATTTTTGATTCAGGCATAGGAGGTTTAACTGTTGCCGCAGCAATTCATCGGCTTTTACCAAATGAGTCGCTTGTTTATTTTGGCGATACAGCACATTTCCCATATGGCGACAAATCTCCTTCCCGAATTGAGTCTTACGGAGTTGGAATTTCCGATTTCTTACTTCAACAGGGATGTAAAATGATTGTCATCGCATGTAATACTGCTTCTGCTCATGCGTTTAAAGCAGTTACTAAACATGTTGGGGCAAAGGCTATCGTTGTGAATGTAATCGATCCAGCATCCCAAATAGTAGCTCAACGTTATCCTTCAGGAAGAGTTGGAGTAATAGCTACACGTGGAACGATTCAATCAGGAATCTATCCACGGAAAATAAAAAAATATAGCTCAGGAACTGAAGTAACTTCATTGGCTACACCACTTTTAGCGCCTATGATTGAAGAGGGTTTTTTTAATAATAGAATTTCCCGTACAGTAATTCATTCCTATTTAGAAAAGAAATCACTTCAAAATATTCAAGCAATTATTCTTGGATGTACTCACTATCCATTGATTAGAAAAGAAATTGAAGAATACTATAAAGGAAATGTAGATGTAGTAGATTCTGCCGAAATGGTTGCCCTCACAGTTCGTGAACGACTTGAAAATACAGGATTATTATCAGACCAATTACATCCTAGTTTACGGTTTTTAGTTTCTGATTTTACAGAGTCTTTTGAAAGTAGTGCCACCTATTTCTTCCCTGAAAAGGTGAATCTGGAAGAATGTGATATATGGAAATAAAAAAGGCAACTCATTGAGTTGCCTTTTAAAGAAGTTAAATTCTAATTACTGAACTGGATTTCCTTCTGTGTCTAACTCAATAACTGGATAGCCAAGAAGTTTAATTTTCTCGAAGTTGGTTGCTTTATCACCAACAATTACAACGATCATTTTCTCTAATGGTAAATAGCGTTTTGCTAAACCATCGATATCATTTTTAGTGATCGAACTTAAAATGGCATTTTGTTTATCGATGTAGTTTTTATCTAGATTATAAACAAGTAAGTTTTGAAGGAACAGCGCCTTTTGGAAAGGTGTTTCATATTTCAATGCATCCCTTTGTCCTAAAGAACTTTTTGTAAAAGCTAATTCTTCTGGAGTTATTCCTGCTGTTCTATACGCACTCATTTCAGAGAAGAAATCCATCATAGAACTATCCGTTTTTTCAGCTTTCACCCCAGCAGATGCAGAAAAAGGACCTTTAAATACAGAACCATTAAACGAGGTTCTAGCACCATAAGTATAACCTTTCTTCTCACGTAAAGTTAAATTGATACGGCTGTTGAAATTTCCTCCAAGCGTATAATTCATAATTCCAGCGCGGTAAAATTCTCCATCAGCATCGAATGGTAAAGCCATATATCCAATACGAATTTCCGACTGTGGAGCTTTGTCTTTATTCACAAAATAAATGGTTGTTTTAGCAATTTCAGGTGTTGCAGGATACTTCAGTTCAACTGGTGCTTTTGAGGCTGTCCAATTAGTTAAAAATGGAACTGATTGCATTAATTCCTTTTGATTTATTTGTCCAACTGAAACTAGCTTTGCTTTTGCTGGAATAATTTGAGCAGCATAGAAATCTTTCACATCCTGTAAAGTAATTCCTTCAAGAGTTTTCTTCGTTCCAACGACAGGAATTCCGAAAACGTGATCACCGTAAAGTAATTTTGAAAATACATTATCAGCGATGGTTGCAGCACGTGTTGCATTATTATCAATTGCAGCTACATTTTGTGATTTTGCTGTAGTGAATTCTTCCTCATCAAATCGTGGATGAAATAATTTTTCCTCTAGCAACTGAAGTGTCCGTGCTAAATTTTTCTTTAATGAAAAAACATTCACATAAACAAATTGACGATCTGAAGAAAAGCTAATTTCAGAACCTAGTTTTTCTAATTCTGTAGTGATTTCTTCTGATGTATATTTCTGAGTTGATTCATTCAAGAGATCCGTTAGCAAATTAGCCAATCCAGCTTTTGCCGGATCTTCAGCTGCATGTCCAGCAGGAAAAGAAAGCAATATGGAAACAATAGGCAAATCATTATCCGGAGAGCCAATTACTTGTAGTCCATTCGCAAAATTTTCTTTCCAAAATTCAGGCAGGTGAATCACCGGATTCGCTCCAGCAGCGGGGCGTTTGCTTCTATCGAAAGTATCTTTTGCTTTGACATAACTCAAGTTTTTGTATTCACTTCCTTCGGCACCTTCAGCCTCTGTAGCTTTCTTTGGAGTGAAATTATCTTCATGAGCAATTAATTCACGTTGACCTTTAGGAACAACACTGGTAATAACTGCTGGTTTTCCTTTTATGTATTTCTGATATACACGAATTACATCCTCTTTTTTCAAATTTTGAAGCTGCTCCAATTCCTTTTTGATGTAGTTCGGATTCCCTTTGAATGTCTCATAAGAAGCAAGTTTAGATGCTTTCCCACTAACACTTTCTAAGCTTTGAATCATTTGAGCTTCACGAGAATTTTTTATTCTAGATAAATCCTCATCCGTTACACCTCTTTTCTCAAATTCAACAAAGGCATCACGGATTGTTTTTTCCATATCTGCCAAAGTTTTACCTGGAAAAGGAAGAATACTTACTACAAAAGTTCCTGTTAATTCGGATGTTGGATTGGATGCTCTTGCTTGAACTGCCAAATTGGTTTTGATTAGGTTCTGATATAGAATGGAAGTTTTATCTCCACCAATTAATTCAGCAAGTAAATCCAATGGTAATTCATCTTCATCACCCGAAGAAACAGAAGGCCAAGTCATTTGAATCAAAGGGAAACGAATATTATCTTCCAAAGAAATGTAACGATCTTGATCAAGTGTAACCGGCATTTTAGCCATCGGTTTTACTTCTGGACCTCTTGGAATGCTGCCAAAATATTTCTGCGCTAATTTTACAACTTCAGCCGGATCAACATTTCCAGCAACTGTTAATACTGCGTTATTGGGTCCATACCAACGTAAAAAGAATCTTTTTAAATCATCAACTGTTACGCGATCAAGGTCTTTTAAATAGCCGATTGTTGGCCATGAATAGGGATGACCAAAAGGATAAAGTGCTTCACTGGTGCGTTCTCCTACTAATCCATATGGACGATTGTCGTAATTCTGACCACGTTCATTTTTAACTGTAGCTCGTTGGATTTCAAATTTCTGTTGTGTAACAGCATCCAATAAAAATCCCATTCTGTCGGCCTCAAGCCATAAAGCAGTTTCGAGTTGATTACTTGGAACCGTTTCAAAATAGTTGGTTCGATCAAGATTCGTAGTGCCATTTAAGGTACCGCCCGATTCTGTTACAATGGAGAAATGTTCTTCATCCGCCACATTATCAGAACCCTGAAACATCATGTGTTCGAAAAAGTGAGCAAATCCCGAACGACCTATTTGTTCACGAGCAGATCCAACATGGTAAGTTACATCAACATGAACAACCGGATCACTTTTATCTACGTGAACAATCACTGTCATCCCATTATCGAGTTTATATTTCTCATAAGGAATAACAATTTCATCCCCTTTTTTCTCCACTTTTTCTACCAGCTTTTGAGCAGTAACGGGGAAAAGGACGAATAATGAAAAAGCCCCAGTTAGGAGCGAAATGCGTTTTAACATAAGTGTGTTTTTCGAGTTGCAAGTTTATACAAAGATTTCGGTACTAGAAGAATACATCGGTGCTTGAATTCTAGAAAATAATACATTATTCTTTTTTATGGATGTTTAGGATTTAACCATGTACATTTGATGGCTTTTTGGTTCGCACCCTGTGTGTGATTAAAAGGGAATCCTGTTAAAATCAGGAACAGTTCCCGCTGCTGTGATTCTCAATAAAAAAACATTCAGTATTTGCCACTGTTAAACCGGGAAGGCGCTGGATGTGAGGAAAGTCAGAAGACCTGCCAAGAGTATATGTTCCAAGCTTTCGGGAAGAAAGGCAATGAACAGGAAGGCCATTGGCTTTTGTTGATAGGTGTGTTTTCACATTATTCAACCCTGTTTTCTTTTTTTCCATTGTTAGGATGAAAAGAAAATGATGCGACAACAACTAGTATTTCTTCTTATTTTATTCAGTCAAGTGCATATTGCTTTTGCTCAAAAGGAGCGGAAGGATACCATTTTGCTGTTACGTGTTGTTACCATTGAAGATATTCGTCTTCCAGCATCCAATCCTGGACTTGATCAAGAAAATTTCCGAACTCAAAAAAATGGAAAATCTGCACAATCATTGGCAGAAATTTTAAGTAGAAATTCCGCTTCATTTATTCGTCAATATAGTCCAGGCACTTTAGCTTCTCCTTCAATTCGAGGAACTGGTGCTGCCCATACAGCATTGATTTGGAATGGCTTGAATCTTCAAAGTGCTATGAATGGACAGCTCGATTTAAGCTTGATTCCAGCACAATTGTTTGATCAGTTTACTTTGCAAAAAGGAGCTAGTGCAGCTTCATGGGGCTCCGGTGCTATTGGTGGTGCTATCACGTTGAATTCTGATGAACCTACAAATCACTTTCGACTTACACAAAACTCTGGAAGTTGGGGTTTTAAACAAAGTGCTTTGGATATCGGATTAAAAAGGAAGTCTATTGGATTTAGAGTCCGTGTATTTGAAACTACTGCTTTAAATAATTTTCGATTTCAGAATGATGCTTTATTTCTTAGCCCAATTCAAAGGCAGACGAATGCTGCACAATTCATGAAAGGATTGATGCAAGATATCTTTGTTGAAACAGGCAAGCATTCCTATTTTCAACTAGCATTTTGGGGTCAATATTCGAAACGTCACATTCCTCCCATCCAAACAATTCCTTTTGCTGTTGCTCATCAAATTGATCGAACCAATCGATTAAATGCAAGTTGGAAACGAAGCGTTGAACGATGGGACATCCTTATTCGTGGAGGATTTTTTCAAGAAGAAATTGGTTTCAAAGATTCTCTTAGTCAAATCGATAGTAGAAATAATTCAAAAACGTCTATCATCGAATCTGAATTTGGGAAATCACTTTTCAATCAACGAATTCGGATACAAGTTGGCGGAAATGCTTCTGTTTCGATGGCTAAATCACAAGGACTCGGAAGTCAATGGAAACAACAAAATAGGAAATCAATCTTTGCTTCTTTCCGTTCTGAGTTTCTTAAAAAACGTTTAGAAAATCTTATCCAGATACGTCAGGAATGGTATAATAATCATGCTGTTCCTTTTATTCCGTCATTTTCTTCATCCTTCAACTTAGTAAAGAATATTAAAATCAGAGGTCAACTTGCTCGAACATTTCGATTGCCAACGTTAAATGATCTTTATTGGCAACCTGGCGGAAATTCTGATTTACTTCCAGAACATGGATTAGCAATGGAAGCTGGATTTCAGTATTTAAAAGAAAATGAATCTTTCAGTTTTCTTGGAAAAGCAGGTATATTTTCAACTCGTGTAAAAAACTGGATTCTTTGGGTGCCTGGATTAACTTATTGGAAGCCAGAAAACATTCAACAAGTTTTCAGTAGGGGAGAAGAAATAGTAATCAGCCTTTCAATAAAACGAAATAAAACGGATGTTTTAAGGGTTTCATCTTCTTTGCAATATGTCAATTCAAGTGTAGAGAAATCAAATTCAATTTCCCAGAATAGGCAATTAATTTATGTTCCCAAATTCACATGGAATGGGAATGTTTTTATTCAACTCCCATTTGCTCAATTGGATATTAGCTCAACCTATACAGGCTTGAGATATACAACAAGTGACAATGCTTCTTACTTGCCTGCATTTTGGGTATTTAATGTAACTCTATCTAAGGAAATAGCATTCTATAAGCACACTGCTTCCATTTATTTCCAAGTAAATAATATGTTCAATTCACGCTATCAGGTAATAGCATGGCGTCCAATGCCTTTAAGGTCAATTATGGCAGGAATTTCATTTTCATTTCACCCAACCCATTCATCATGAACAAACTATTATCCCTAGTCTTTTGCAGCATTGTGTTTGATTTTCTCCCTGCGCAAACAACTGTAACATTCGAAGATCTTTCTCTACCAACAGATTCCTGGTGGGTAGGAAGTGATGGAATTTCCAATGGTTTTAGCTGTAATGATGCCTATTTCCCCACAGTTTGGGATACTGCTTTTGGAGGTTATTGGTCTAGTGGCTTCGCCTATAGCAACATGACCGATTCTGTTACTTCAGGCTATCTCAACATGTATTCAGCTAAAGCTGGATCTGGATATCAGAATTCAGAAAATTATGCAATTACTTATGGTGATGGCTGGTTTTTACCAGGTCCAATTGATCATGCACATCTGTATGAGCCTGTGGAAATGTACATCACCAATAATACGTTTGCCTATAATAACATACGAGATGGTGATGCGATTGGGAAAAAATTCGGAGGAGTTTCGGGAAATGATCCAGATTATTTTTCAGTTACTTTCGAGGGAATTCATCTTGGGCAAACTACTGGTACTGCTGTAACTGTCTATCTAGCTGATTTTCGTTTTGAAGATAACTCCTTGGATTATATTCTATCCGAGTGGACTTGGGTAGATCTTTCGCCATTAGGTTTGGTTGATAGCGTGATATATAGCTTTGAATCTTCCGATGTTGGTGATTTTGGAATCAATACTCCTTTGTATTTCTGCATGGATAATTTCAAAGTGAATAACGTTCCGAATGGGTTTCAAAACATACCAACTTATACTCTTGATGTTTTCCCTAATCCAACGTCTGAATTCATTCGGATTTCAAGCGGACAAATTTCAAATGGTACTATTTCAATTTATTCAATGGATGGTTCACTGGTTAAAACACAAACATTCAATACAGTGAATCCATACATTTCTGTAAGCGAATTAGCTAATGGAATGTATTTCCTGCGCTTGAATGGAACAATGAGCCGTACTTTTGTTGTTCAACATTAAAATGAAAAGTTTTCTATTCTTCATTGTAGTTGTTCCTTCAATGCTTTGGGGGCAATTTGATCCTCCTGCTGATCAACCAGGATCATTAGCAATTCCCGTAAATAGCCCCTTGTTTATTGCATGGGCAACAACTGCTGAAGTAATTGCCGGTCCTCAACAAATAGGCGTTGATTCTCTTGGATTAGCGGCTAGTGGACAGGCTATTTTTGCCACTGGGAAAGCAGGAGAAAATCCGGTTGTGAGTTTAGGTGATGGTGGAAATGCAATTGTTCAATTTGAATTCTCAGTTCGAAATGGAATAGGGGCTGATTTTGCTGTTTTTGAAAATAGTTTTGATGGATTCTTTTTGGAATTAGCCTTTGTTGAAGTGAGTTCTGATGGAATTAATTTTTATCGATTTCCTTCGGCTTCATTAACAGACACAACGATTCAAGCATCCGGATTTTCAAATCTCGATGCGAAAAATCTGAATAACCTTGCTGGCAAACATGCAATGCTTTTCGGAACACCATTCGATCTTGAAGAATTATCTACTCAAGAAGGTTTAGACATAAATGCGATTAGTCATATTCGAATTGTAGATGTTGTAGGCAGCATCAATCCTGATTATGGTTCAAGAGATGCATTTGGGAGAATTATTAATGATCCTTTTCCAACACCTTTTATTTCATCAGGATTTGATTTAGATGCCGTTGGAGTCATACATAATAATGACCCGAATGCAATTGAACAGCTTTCTACCAATGGAAAAGCTTTTTTGTTTCCACAGCCAGCCGAACATTCAGTTCTTATTCAAATCCCCAATACAATTGGAAAATCAATTCATTGCACCATCAAATCTTTAGAAGGAAAAAATGTATTATCCATTGATGGAACGATGAATTCCAGTTCAAGTATTGAAATTGAAACATCTTCCTTAATCCCAGGTTATTATTTTATTGAATCAACCATTGAGTCTACTGTTTTCAACCAAAAGCTAATCATTCGGAAATGAAATTGAGAATTTTAGCTTTATTCCTTTTAGGGATTTTATCATCATGTAAAAAAGATGAAAAGGTTCCTGACCCAATTGTCCCGGTTCAAAAAGATTACAATGCTATTGTAGTCAATGAGGGTAATTTTCAATGGGGAAATTCTTCCATGACACAAATTGATTTGAGTACAGATCATGTTGTTGCAGATGTTTTTTCTCAGGTAAATCAGCGTCCCTTAGGAGATGTGTTTCAATCGATTTCGCAAATTGGTTCGGAACTATGGTTAGTGGTAAATAATTCTCAAAAAATAGAGCGTATTGATTTCAAAACGATGGTTGCGAAATCTCCTATAACAGGAATTCATTCTCCACGAAATATTCAGCAGTATTACAACAAAGCATTTGTCACCGATTTGTATTCAAACAGCGTCCATGTGTTTGATATTTTTAGTGGTGAAAACACGATGAATATTCCTTTTCCGGGTTGGAGTGAAGGTATTATTTTGGATCAATCGGCTCGCTTGTGGGTGACGAATGTTACACGTGGGAATCTAGTTATTATAAATCCTGTAAATAATCAGGTAGTTGATTCACTGAATGTTGGAGACGCTCCGCGCTATATTTGTAACGATAAGATGGGTCGAATTTGGGTCTTGTGTGAAGGTCATCTTCCTCCTTCAGAAACAGCCGGAAGTCTTTGGTGTATCAACCCTTTAGATAAAACGGTTATGAAAACGTTCACATTTAATTTGGGCGAACATCCTTCTAAATTAATTTCAATGACAGCTTCTGGAGAATTAATTTTTCTAAATCAAGGGGTGTATAAAATTTCGATTGATGCTAGCAGTTTACCAAGTACTCCATTCATTCCTCAAGGTAATCGCTTGTTTTACGGTTTAGGCTTTAATGAAATCCACTCTACTATTTGGGTAGGTGATGCACATGATTATCAGCAAGCAGGAGAAGCTTTAGTGTATAACTCGAGCAATGGAACATTATTAAAATCCTATGCTGCTGGAATCATTCCCGGCTCTTTTTATTTTTACTGATTATTTTTCAATATGAAAAAAGTCTGGAGTCCGCTCTATATTGGAATTATATCCTATTTCTGTTTAGTACTTCCTGCAGTTATTCTTTGGGGAATTAATTTTCGAAAAATGGGAAGAACCGATCTCGTTAAGCCTAATTTTTTGATCGGTATTTTTTTATTTATTGCATTGATTTTGGGATGGATTTTTCTACCAAAATCATGGGATTGGGGCTTGGAAATATTTCATGTATCCATCTCTATTGCTGGCGCCGCGATACAATATCCAATATACCGAAAGTTTTTAGAGGAAGATGAAGATAACAGAATTGTTGAAAGCCTTTTCCCTCAAGCGCTTTTATCCATTTTCTTTTTGATTTTATGCATCTCAACTTTTTTTGGATGGAATTGGTATTTGCAACATCAAACAGAAAAACAACTTTTACAGTCTAAAGAATTGTATGATTTGGGCGATTATCCTGCATCCATCACGATTCTCAAAAAATTAATTGAAGAAGATCCCGGTCAGCGAACTGCCTATTTGAATATGTCGATCGCATACGAAACCATGGGAAAACCCGACTCTGCCATCGTGATCATGGAGAATTGGTTAAATCAAATGCCAGAAGATGGGGAAGCGAAGGAGCGAATCTATCAACTTCGTTATATAAACAAAGGCAAGTGATGATTTTTGAGAAAATGACGACTGTTTTCCAAATCGGTATATAGTAAACGGTCTTCATCAACAAAAGGAACAACCTTTCTGTATGCCAACAAAATATCTTCAATTAAAGGAGAAGACTTCAAAGGCCTGCGAAATTCAATTGCTTGAGCAGCATTTAGAAGTTCAATTGCCAGTATTTTCTCTAAGTTTTCCATCACACGCCAAGCTTTCGTAGCTGCATTAGCACCCATACTTACGTGATCTTCTTGTCCATTGGAAGAGTCAATGGTATCGATAGAAGCAGGCGTGCAAAGTTGTTTGTTTTGACTTACAATGGAAGCTTGAGTGTATTGAGGAATCATTAGACCGGAATTCAATCCGGGTTTTGCAATTAAGAATGGGGGAAGCCCACGTTTCCCGCCAATGAGTTGATAGGTTCTCCTTTCCGAAATACTTCCAATTTCATGCATAGCAATGCAGAGGTAATCAAGCGCCATCGCCAAGGGTTGACCATGGAAATTCCCACCAGAAATGATTAAATCTTCCTCTGGGAAAATGGTAGGATTATCTGTTACGGCATTTAATTCATTTGTGAAAATAGATTCACAATGCCTAAGCACATCGAATGAAGCCCCTAAAACTTGAGGAATACAACGAAAAGAATAAGGATCTTGAACATGTGCTTTATACTGTGCAGAAATCTCACTCTCTTTCAATATACGACATACAGTTGAAGCAATAATTTGTTGTCCATGATGATGACGGATTTCGTGAAGGCGAGGATGAAATGGATCAGGTCGTCCATCATAAGCATCAATTGAAATACAGGCAATAACAGTTGCCCAATTGAAAAGTCGCATAGCTTCTGCACTAATGCAAACTCCATAAGCATTCATAAATTGAGTGCCGTTGAGCAAAGCAAGTCCTTCTTTTGATTGAAGTTTTATTGGTTCCCAACCAAAACGTTCGAGTACTACTGAAGCTTGTTGACGAATTCCATTTACCCACACTTCACCCATTCCTAATAAAGGAAGGCTCATGTGAGCTAAAGGAGCTAAATCGCCCGAAGCACCTAATGATCCTTGCTGAAATACAACGGGCAAAATATCTTCATTGTAAAAATCAATCAAACGCTGAACGGTTATCTCCTGAACTCCAGAAAAACCGTACGTTAATGATTGAATTTTAAGCAAAAGCATGGCTTTGACGATCTGTGCTGGAACAGGATCACCTTGCCCGCAAGCATGAGATTTCACCAGATTTTCCTGTAATTGTTCTAATTGGTCATGGCTAATTTGAACATCGCATAAAGAACCAAAACCTGTATTAATACCATAAATTGGATCATTCGATTTTGTAAGTCGTTGATCGAGGTAATCTCTTCCTTTTTGAATACTCGCTTTTGCTTCGTTGGAGAGAAAGATATGTTCTCCTGATTTTAAAAGATGATGAATCCTTTCAAGGTAACAATGAGAAGGATCAATAGCCTGACCTGACATGCGTTTGGTTGATTTTGGTTAATGCAAAATGAGAAAAAAAGGTTTCCGATTTCTAGTTATGAAATAGATCTTTGAATGAAGCGAGTTTATTTAGTGGAACAGAAATTTGCTTTCCACTTTGGAGTTCTTTGGTTAGAATACACTGATCAGCTCGTTCTCCTTCACCATAAATCATTAAGAATGGAATTCCCTTTTTTTCGGCGTATTCAAATTGTTTTTTAAGTTTTGATATTTCAGGATAGATTTCCGCTTTGATGCCATTATTCCTGAGCAATTGAAGCAGTGGAAGTGCTGCTCGCTCATCTTCTTTTGTGAAATTGGCAATTAGTACTTCTGTTCCAACAACTGCCGATGAAGGAAAAAGATCTTGCATCAATAGAACATCATAAATTCGGTCAGCACCAAAAGAAATTCCCACACCCGGTACTCCAGGCAAGCCAAAAATCCCTGTTAAATCATCGTATCGTCCACCTCCGCCTATGCTTCCAAATTCAACTTCTTTAGCTTTTACTTCGATGATTGTTCCTGTATAGTAATTTAGTCCTCTAGCTAATGTTAAATCCAATTCTAGTGATGAAGTTTCAAGTTTAAAACCATTTTCTCCTTTAAAATAATCCAACAAAGTTTTTAGTTCTTCGATGCCCTGTTTTCCTATTTCTGATTGACTTAGAAAATCGTTCAAAAAGCCAATCTTTTCATTCAATCCTCCCGAAAAAGTAAACAGTGGTTTTAGCTTCGAAATCGCATTTTCTTCAAGTCCTTTTTCTCTTAATTCTTGTTCAACTTTTTCAACGCCTATTTTATCGAGTTTATCTATGGCTACCGTAATGTCGATGAGCCTTTGCGGTTCTCCAATTACTTCTGCTATTCCAGATAAAATCTTTCGGTTATTTACTAAAATCCGAACAGGTAATTTAAAAGCAGTGAAAACGCGATCATAAATCTGAATTAATTCAGCTTCATTAATCAAAGACGCACTTCCTACAATATCTGCATCGCATTGCCAAAATTCACGATAACGTCCTTTTTGTGGACGATCGGCTCTCCAAACGGGTTGCATTTGATAGCGACGAAATGGGAAAGCAAGCCTGTCTTTATTCATTGCTACATATCGAGCAAAAGGAACCGTTAAATCGTATCGAAGTGCTTTTTCGCTTACTAAAGGCAAGACCGAATGAATTGATTCTAAATTGATTTCTTGTTCTCGAACTTCTTTCAAGAAATCGCCCGAATTGAGAATCTTAAAAATCAAGCGATCTCCTTCTTCTCCATATTTCCCTGTGAGCGTGCTCAAATTTTCCATGGCAGGAGTTTCGAGCGACTGAAACCCGTATAATTCGAATGACTCACGAATGGTTTCGAAAATATAGCGTCGACGAGCTGTTTCAAGTGGTGAAAAATCGCGCGTTCCTTTAGGAAGTGAAGGTTTCATAGCTAAGCAAAGGTAAAAAGGGATTTGTATTGACTAATATGATATAAGTCAAGCAATTCGATCAATTTGTAAATCAATGAAATTTTTCTTTTAGGTATTTTCCTGTCCAGAGATCATCTCGTTCAGAAAGTTCTTTAGGAGTTCCTTCAAAAACTACTTGTCCACCATATTCTCCTCCATCAGGGCCCATATCTATTACATAATCGGCACACTTGATCACATCCAAATTGTGTTCAATAATAATTAGGGTGTGACCTTGAGCAATCAATGCATTGAAAGCATCCAATAATTTTCGAATATCATGAAAATGTAAGCCCGTTGTTGGTTCATCGAAAATAAAGAGCGTATGAACTGCCGAACTTCCTTTCGTTAAAAACGATGCGAGTTTAATACGTTGCGCTTCACCACCCGAAAGCGTTGAAGATGCCTGTCCTAAATGGACATATCCCAAACCAACATCAGCTAATGGTTGAAGTTTCGCAACGATGCGTTGATCTGTTGCAAGCGTTTTTCCATTGTTGAAGAAGGTTATGGCTTCATAAACGGTCATTTCAAGCACATTGTAGATGTTTTTTCCGTTGTATTCGATTTCGAGGATTTCGTCTTTAAAACGCTTTCCATTACACACATCGCATTGTAGTTTGATGTCGGCCATGAACTGCATCGATATCGTCACAAAACCTTCGCCTTCGCATTCTTCACAACGACCACCTTCTACATTAAACGAAAAAACAGATGGTTTGTAACCACGAGTTTTTGATAATGGCTGAAGAGAATAAAGTGTTCGGATTTCATCGTAAGCCTTTACATACGTAACGGGATTACTTCTGCTCGATTTCCCAATAGGATTTTGATCGATGTATTCTACAGCTCCAATGGTTCTATAATCTCCTTCTAGTCGATCGAATTGACCGGTTTGTTCGGAATATCCTTCGAACATTTTTTTCAAAGCAGGATAGAGAATCTTATTTACTAAAGAACTTTTCCCTGAGCCTGAAACACCCGAAATTACCGTCATTACGCCTAAAGGAAACGTTGCATTCACGCTTTTCAAATTGTTATGACGTGCACCTTTAATCACGATCGATTGATTCCATTTCCGAGTTTTGGCAGGCAAGGAGATCTCTTTTCTGCCAGTGAGATAATCGGCAGTTAAGCTGTTACCAGCAGTGATGAGATCAGCATGAACTCCTTGAAATACAACCTCTCCACCATGAGTTCCTGCTTCGGGGCCCATGTCGATTAAGAGATCTGCCGCTTTCATTATTTCTTCATCATGTTCAACTACAATGACGGTATTTCCTAGATCACGAAGTCGTTTGAGAATGACAATTAATCGATCTGTATCACGCGAATGGAGGCCAATGCTTGGTTCGTCCAATACGTATAAAGAACCTTCCAGAGCAGAACCAATAGAAGTAGCTAAGTTTATGCGCTGACTTTCTCCACCCGAAAGCGAAGAAGATAAACGATTCAGAGTGAGATAACGAAGTCCAACATCACATAAAAAGCCCAGTCGACTTTGAATTTCTATCAGTACGCGTTTAGCAACTTTCGCTTGGTATTCATCCAATTCAACTTGATCGAAGAATGATTTCAAACGATCAACCGGCATGAGCACTAATTCAATCACACTTTTTCCTCCAACTTGAACATAGCCAGCATCTTTTCTCAAGCGAGTTCCTTTGCAATCGGGGCAAGTCGTTTTTCCTCGATAACGGGAAAGCATCACACGATATTGGATTTTGTAGGCTTGCTCTTCTACATGTTTAAAGAACGCATTGATTCCTTCAGCGTAGGGTGTTCCATTCCAAAGTTGGTCCAGTTGATTTTCATCTAAATCGTAATAAGCACGATGAACAGGAAAATCGACCTTCATGGCATGTTTTACAAACAGATCGCGCCATTCGCTCATTTTTTCACCTTTCCAAGGAGCAACGCAGCCTTCATAAACAGATAGGCTTTTATCAGGAACAACAAGTCCTTCGTCAATCCCAATCACAGTTCCAAATCCTTCGCAGGTTTTACAAGCTCCAAAGGGATTATTAAAACTGAAAAGATGCACACTTGGTTCTTCGAATGTGATTCCATCCGCTTCGAACTTATTGTTCATCTTTTTAGTGAGAATCGTTCCGTCTTCTAGAGTAACTTCAATGATACATTCGTTGTTTCCTTCATAAAAGGTTGTTTGAACGGAATCCGAAATTCGGCTATTGTTGTCTTCGTCTTCAGCATTTACAACGAAGCGGTCGATGAGCAATTCAAGCGATTTGCCTTTTAGTGATTTAGCATCTTGTTCCCAATCTTCAATGCGTTTGAGTTCTTCTCCAATGCGCATTCTGGAAAAACCAAGTTGACGAAGCAATGATAGGTTAGCTGCTTTATTTTCAAAGCGATCATTGTGCAAGGGAGAATACAAAGAAACGCGAGCACCTTTGGGTTGAGTATTGATAAAGTCAACTACATCAGCTGGTGTGGAACGAGAAACTACTTCACCCGAAACAGGAGAAATTGTTTTACCAATGCGGGCAAATAGCAATTTCATATAGTCGTAAATCTCGGTTGAGGTTCCAACTGTAGAACGCGGATTGGTCGAATTCACCTTTTGTTCGATGGCAACAGCAGGTGAAATGCCTTGAATAAAATCAACATCAGGCTTGTTAATTCGTCCTAAAAACTGACGTGCGTAAGAGCTAAGGCTTTCTACATAGCGTCTTTGCCCTTCGGCATAGAGCGTATCAAAAGCAAGCGAAGATTTTCCCGAGCCAGATAAACCCGTGATAACCACAAGTTTATTACGAGGAATGGCGATGTCCACATTTTTTAAATTGTGAACGCGAGCGCCTTTAATGAAGATAGTAGTGCGAGGATCGTATAGATCAGTTGAGAGCTTGGGCATCTGTAAGATATTTGCAAAATTATGAATTCATATTTGCTTTTGTCAAAAACCTTTATTTACTTTGCTTATAACGATCGACAAACTATAGAAGTTTTGCCGATTTTTTTTAAGAACCAATTTTAAAAAACGCCTATAGCAGAAACCTCTACTTTTTAAAATAACTCACACAGTTTAAAAAGGAGGTCTGTATGCGTTTAGCTCAGGTTCAGGATCAGGAACTGGTCCACAACTACATCAACGGTCACGAAGAAGCATTATCTGTTTTGGTTAGTCGCCATCAGCAGAAGGTCTTTACCTACATTCGCATGTTGGTGAAAGATTCGGCGCTGGCGGAGGACATTTTTCAGGATGTTTTCGTGAAAGTCATTCACACCCTAAAATCAGGGAATTACAACGAGGAAGGGAAATTCTTGCCTTGGATTATGCGTATAGCGCACAATCTGAGCATTGACCACTTCCGTAAATCCAAACGCATTCCGGTAGTACAACCCAAAGATGATTTTGACATCTTTCGTACACTTCGGATTGAAGAAGAGAACGTAGAAGATAAAATGGTACGTGATCAAATTCTGAAAGACGTTAAAAAGCTCATTAAAGAGTTGCCTGCAGAACAACAAGAAGTTTTGATTCTTCGTCATTATGCCGACATGAGTTTTCAGGAGATTGCCGATTTTACGAACGTCAGTATCAATACTGCATTGGGAAGAATGCGCTATGCACTGATCAACCTTCGTAAAATTGTGAAGCAAAAAGAGATGATTCTCTCCATGTAATTCAACGAACAATGAAAACGAAGCCAGTTCCATTCTTTGGAGCTGGCTTTTTTGTTTTTCCCAATTGATTGAATTCTATTATTTTGGCTTCAAGAATTATGAAAAATCTTCTCCCCAAATCAGCTTTAAGTCGTGATCTCTTATTTTTAGGAATTCTATTATTGATTTCACTTTTCTATGATTATCAGCATATTCTTTTTTACCGTCCACAAGGAATACATGCTTGGCGTCAAACAGATTGTCTTTCGCTAACCTATAGTTATTACAAAGAAAACGCTCCTTTTTTAGAGCCCCAACTTCATATCCAATTTAGTGATCATCAAACGAGTGGAAAAACATTGGGAGAATTTCCAATTCTCTATTATTTCATTGGAAATCTTTGGAAGATATTCGGGCATCAAGAATACATCTACCGCTTATTTGTTTTGTTGCTTAGTTACCTCGGATTATTCTGTTTATATCGAATTTCCTGGAAACTCACGAATAATTGGTTTTTAGCTGTATCAGCTCCAGTAATCCTTTTAAGCTCTCCCATATTTGCTTTTTATGCAGCAAATTTTTTAACCAATATTCCAGCTCTTAGTTTTCTGCTTATCGCTTGGTATTTTATGGTTCGCTATTTTGAAGCGAAGAAAATGCGACATTTTTATTGGGCTCTATTCTTTTTCTGTTTGACCGGATTACTGAAAGCTTCAACCTTGATGAGCTTTATGCTTCTTCCGCTTGCCTTAGTTCTTGAATTCACTGGGATTTATAAAATAAATAAAGACCAAAAACTTTTTGATAAACCGATCATTCAAGGAATTCTGATGCTTTTGATGTTTGGATTGGTGATGAGTTGGTACCAATATGCCGATTATTATATGTCGATACATGAAGGCCGATATACTTTCACAAAGCCAGTTACTTATTGGGGAGCACCCAAGGAATTAACCGATATCTATTTTTTGCATTTTAAAGAATCTTTATTGCCTCAAATCCATCGTGTTGTTACGTTAAGCTTGATATTATTATCGGCTGTTTTTCTATTCATTCGATTCCGAAAAGTTGAAAAATATTGGTTAATCGGGATACCTATTTTATTGATTGGATATGTGTTTTTTGTGCTTTTATTTATTTACAGTTTAGATGGACATGATTATTACCACATCGATTTTTTAGCGGTACTTATTTTTATCTATTTAGCATTTATACACTATTTAAGTAAGGAAGAAAAAGGATTACTGAGTTCTCCTATTTTCATGAGTTTATTTACTCTATTCCTTGTTTTTAATGTGATGGGTTGTGCTAATAATTTACATGTTCGCTATCATAACTGTCCGGAAATTGACTTGCCTTACAGACAAAATTTTTGCAGTAAAAAAGAGGTAGATTTGTTAGGATATCCTCAATGGCAAAGTGATATTATGAAGACTTATGGCACGGTTGAGCCTTATTTACGTAAAGCTGGAATTACGAGAGAAGATCGATTTTTATCGATGGACGATGGTTCATTTAATATTACGCTTTACTTGATGGATCAAAAAGGTTGGCCCAACATGGATGGCTCTTTAGGCGATAGCATTAAGGTGATGGACAAAATTCATTTGGGTGCAAAATTTATGATTATGCACAAACCGGAAACAATAGAACAAGCTTGGTTAAAGCCCTTTATGAGTCATCCCTTTTTGACTTATGAAAATCTTCAAATTTTTGATCTTCGTCCTTTGAATGTAGTAGAAAAGAAGAGTTAAAGACTAATTGGAATATTGAAATAGCTTACTAATTCCAAGATTGTTTGTTGAATTACTTGTCTACTATTGTGCTGTCCAGCGCGTTGGTAGTTTTCTTGAATCTTTTTGAGGTATTGTTTTCGTTGACTACTCAACCACTGCGAAACATAATAATAGGTGTGAATTTCGAGGTCGTTTTCGGAATTCACCACTCGACCTTTTGATAATTTTATGTAGCGTTTATAGGTTTCAACACACATTTTAAAATCATCCAAAGCAAAATATCCTAACATTAAGCAAATGAAAATACTATCCATCGATTCCGAAAAGGTAATCTGCTGATAGGTTGTCATTAATTTCTCCAAATTATCAACGCCACGTTCAATATCTGAATGATCTCCGAGTAGCAATAATGCTGACCAAGTAAGTCTGAAATGTATGAGGTCATTTACGTGATCAGGTTCCCAAATATCTTTTCGGATAAGTTCTTCGCATCGCATCGCTAAGCGTGTAATGTCTTGCCGATCATCAACTGGAATAACATTTCTAAAATCAACGCGGTGATTAATACTATGATATCGTGATAAATAATAGGTCGATTTAATAGTAATAGCGTAGAGTTCTGGGATGTTCACATAGTTTTCCCAGAATTTAAGGAAACGATTATGTAGCAACATTTTTTGATATTCTGCTTTCCCTTCTTTACTACTTAAATCGGTTGTACTTAAGTTGAGTTTATAAAATAGGAATTTGCTGTAAATGTCTTCCATGAAAGGCATTACAATCGTTTGATTCTTATTTAATTCCTCATCAAAATCGGCAATCTCTCGTTGAGTTCTTTCGGTTAAATATTCTGTTGGGCGGTAGTAATAAAGAAGAAAGAAGCGTGAGTATTTACTTAATATTCGAATGGATGGTTCAGAATGCTCATGAAACTTTCTCAAATAATCAAAATGCTTATCGATAGATTGTAAAACAGAATCATCTTTTACACTGATATTGAAGTTTTTTCGGATATATAAGTAAAGATCGTTGATCGTACTTTCGTATTGAAGGATTTCTTGGATTCGAGTATAAATTCGCACTGTTTCGGAATGCGACTTATACATTTGACTTTGTTGAGCAAGAAATTTTAGTGTTTGTATTTGAGTTGAATAGTCATAAATCCGTTCGGCTACATCCAATAAAATATCAGCTAGAATATTGGCTTCGTGTAGATTACCTTCATTAATAAGGCGTTCAATTCTGCTAATATTGTGAACCAAATAATTCGGATAATTTCTGCTTAAATAGGCCGATAATCTAAACGTATGAGATGCAAGTTGATTGAAACTTTTACGTGTTTGAACATCATGACTGCCGTATACTTTGGAGCAAAGTTCATCGGATGTCAAAGACTCAACCAATGAATCATCAATTGATTCAACCAAACGCAAAGGAATATTTGCTTTTATTTCGGTTAAGTAGTTTGCAAATTCACTTCTATGAAATGGATCAAGAAGTTTTATCAATTTCTGAATGGTTAGAAATTGAGGCCGATTGGGTTTTAATTCTTCAACAGAAGTCATTGGGAAATATACTAAGAAGAAAATAATAGTTCAACAGAATAGCTAGAGAATAACATATGAAAGTTGGCTAGCGAGTTCCATTTTTGCTTTTTGAAGCGCCATATATTCCTGAAGAGCTTCAATCATTAAATCCTCATCGAGAGGTTCTTTCATGCGTTTATTAAGTTCGTTGAGCATTCCAATCACCCTTCTTAATTTATAAGAGTAAACGGCACTTAATACCATTTTCCTCATCAATTGTTCTTCATCGGTAATGTAAATCTGATGTTTTTCTTTCCAATGTTCGCTCAATGTATGAGGATTACTAGTTAGATCAATTGCTTTAGAAGAAATTTCATGGTCTTGGTGATGAAGGAAAAAACTTTCTGAAGGATAATCGTTTTCTCCTAATTCTGTAAATGAAAGGAAAATGCGATTCAACAAAGGATTCAATGGAGTTAATTCATCGTTCAATAATTCTTGAAGAATAAAATCACCCACTCGTAATTGAAAATCTTGTTTGTTGCCTTGTTCATCAGGTTGATGAAAAACGATTGTTTCATTGGCAAAACGAATCATGATTCTGATAATATCAGATTCCTGAGCCGAACCTGCTAAGGCAACAATTTCTTCTTGATCTGAATTTGCATCAGAAATGGATTCTGTTTCAGCCCAAAAATCATGTGGAGGTAAATCACTATTTTCTTGTGAAGTTGATTCTCGTTCTCTATCCCGTTCTATTTTTTTGCGGTTATTTTTAACCTGATTATTTAATTCCAGTATCAAGGTTTGTTCATCCATTTCGAGCTTTGCAGCACATTTTCGAATGTATAATGAACGTAAAATTGGATCCGGAATTAAAGAAAGTGAATGAATAATTTCACGAATCATTTCGGCTGTTTTAATCGGATCACCTTTCGTGTCTTCTTGTAAAACAGAGGTTTTAAATTCAATAAAATCTTTCGATTCTTGACGAATATATTCTTTTACAAAAACAGGAGAATTGTTTCGTGCAAAGGAATCTGGATCTTCTCCTTCGGGAAACAAAACCACTTTCACATTCATTCCCTGTTCTAAAATCATGTCGAGTCCACGGAATGAAGCTTTTATTCCTGCTGGATCTCCATCATATAAAATGGTGACGTTTTTTGTATAACGCTGAATGATTTTTACTTGATCGGCTGTAAGCGAAGTTCCGGATGATGAAACCACATTTTCGATCCCTGCTTGATGCATCGAAATTACATCAGTATACCCTTCAACCAATAAAGCTTCATCCTGATTCATGATGGCTTTTCGGGCGTGAAAAATTCCATATAAAACGGAACTTTTGTGATACACATCCGACTCAGGTGAGTTGAGGTATTTTGCTTGCTTTTTATCGTTGATTAAAATTCGGCCACCAAATCCAATCACTTTTCCACTCAAATTCTGAATAGGGAAAATCACTCTGTTTTTAAAACGATCGAATTGCTTTCCTTCTTTATCGATTGTTAATCCAACACGAACTAAAAAGTCCATATTGTAACCAGCTTCACGGGCGGCATCGCTTAATGTTGACCAGCCTTCTGGATGAAATCCGAGTTCAAATTTGCGAATGGTTTCATCGGTAAAGCCCCGCTCACGGAAATACGAGAGTGCAATGGTTCTTCCTGCTTCCGTTTCCCATAATTGATCTTTATAAAATTGTGTAGCCCATTGATTGACGAGCAACAGCGATTCTCGTTCTTGAATTTCCTGTTTTACTTCATCTGTTTGAGCTTCTTCCTCAACATCAATCTGATATTTTTTGGCCAAGTATCGTATTGCCTCAGGATAACTTAATTTCTCAAGTTCCATAACAAATCGAACCGAATTGCCAGCTTGCCCACAACCGAAACACTTGTAAATACCACGTGTTGGAGAAACATTGAATGAAGGTGATTTCTCATTGTGAAAAGGACATAGCCCAATCATACTCGAGCCACGTCGTTTTAGTGAGACAAAATCGCCAACCACTTCTTCGATACGTGCCGAGTCCATGACTTTATCAATGGTACGACGTGAAATCATTTGCTGCGAATATACATTGCAAGCACCGTGTTTTCATACAGCATTTGTTAGTATAAATCAGACAGATTTAAAACTATTTACAATCAAGCACGAAAGGTAAGATACAAGTTTTACTTTTGCCCCTCAATGCTTAACCTCGAACAGATAAAAGCTCCTATTTCGGAGGAAATGGAAGTCTTCGAACGCAAATTTCGCGATTCGATGAAAAGCTCTGTCCCTTTGCTCGAGAAAATCACCTATTACATCGTTAAACGAAAAGGGAAACAAATTCGTCCCATGTTTGTGTTTTTGTCGGCAGGAATTTGTGGAGGAATTAAGGAAAGTACCTATCGAGCAGCATCCATGATTGAATTGTTGCATACAGCAACCTTGGTGCATGATGATGTGGTAGATGATTCGAATGAACGTCGTGGATTTTTCTCCGTGAATGCTTTATGGAAGAATAAAATTGCAGTATTAGTTGGTGATTATTTATTGTCAAAAGGCTTACTTCTTTCGGTGGATAATTCAGAATTTCAATTATTGAAAATCGTGAGTGATTCGGTGAGAGAAATGAGTGAAGGAGAATTATTGCAAATTGAAAAAGCGCGTCGATTGGATATTCAAGAGTCGATCTACTTTGATATTATTCGTCAAAAAACAGCTACACTGATCGCATCTTGTTGTGCAAGTGGGGCGGCATCTGCAGGAGCAAATGAAGAGCAAGTGAAATTGATGAAGCAAATAGGTGAAGATGTTGGAATTGCCTTTCAGATAAAAGATGATTTATTTGATTATGAAAGTAGCAGTGCTATCGGGAAACCTACAGGTATTGACATTAAAGAGCGAAAGATGACGCTTCCCTTAATCTATACCTTGGCAAATTCAACGAAGGATCAGAAGCGTAAAATCATCAATATCATTAAAAATCACAACACCGATCCAAAGCGAGTTGAAGAAGTCATAGCTTGGGTTCGTGCAGGAGATGGAATTCGGTATGCAGAACAAAAGATGGCTGAGTATAGAGACAAAGCACTTTCTGCATTAGGAGCATTTCCCGAAAGTACTTATCGAACTTCCTTTTCCGAATTGGTTCGATTTACTACCGATCGGAAGAAGTGACAGTTCAATCGGACGAAGCTGCCGGAAACTGGATTTTGCATTACCTTTGTTTGCCCAATTTGAAAAACCATACTGATGTATCCCGAACAAATAGTTACCCCAATGCGTGAAGAGCTTGTATCTGCAGGCTTTCAAGAACTCCGCAATGCTAGTGATGTTGATAATGCTTTGAATTCAAGTGCAGGAACAACATTGGTTGTAGTTAATTCTGTGTGTGGATGTGCTGCTGGATCGGCTCGTCCAGGTGTGAAAATGGCCATTGAAAAAGCAAGTCGCAAACCAGAACATTTAACTACTGTATTTGCTGGAAATGATGCTGAAGCTACGGCACAAGCACGTAAATATTTTGCACCTTATCCACCATCATCGCCTGCAATGGCTTTATTTAAAGATGGGAAATTGGTTCACTTTATAGAACGTCATCACATCGAAGGAAGAACTCCTCAAATGATTGCAGAAAACCTGCTCATGGCTTTTGAGCAATACTGCTAAGAATTAAAAAAGGCGACCTATTGGTCGCCTTTTTTGTGATTTATTGTTCAATGACTTTCGGAACTCGAAAGAAATCGGAATCTTTCTTCGGCGCATTTTTCAATCCATCGTCTTGAGTAATATCCAAGCGCGCAATATCCTTTCTTAAAACATTCGTTTCGTCTACCATGTAAATGAGCGGCTCAACACCATCTGTATTGATCTCATTCAATTTTTCTACAAAGGCAAGAATCTTATTGAGGTCGGAAACGATTTCTTCCTTCGCTTCATTTTCATAGGAAAGACGCGAAAGATGAGCAAGTTCATCTACTAGTTTAGTATCTACTTTCATTCTTTATTAGCAAATAAACGATGAAGCCAAGGCTCCAAAATTTGAATGAATTCTGTTGGTTTTTCCATCATTGGAGCGTGTCCGCAGTGATCAATCCAAAATAAATCTGATTGTGGTAATAAGCGATGAAATTCATCAGCTACTTCGGGTGGTGTAATTTGATCATTCTTTCCCCAGATAAGACAAACAGGCAAATCCATAGAGTGTAAATCATCACCCATATTATGTCGAATTGCCGATTTTGCAAGGGCAAGAATTCGAATGAGTTTTTCCTTGTTGTTTACAATTTCAAAAACTTCATCTACCAATTCTTTTGTAGCAGTTTCGGGAGAATAGAAAGTAAACTCAACTTTTTTACGAATAAATTCATAATCCTCACGACGAGGAAATGAACCACCCATGGCATTTTCATAAAGCCCTGAGCTACCAGTAAGAATCATTGAATGTACCAGTTCTGGATGTGTTAGCACATAGACTAAAGCCACATGTCCACCTAGAGAATTGCCAAGGAGATTAATGTCCTTAAAGCCCTTGTATTCAACAAAACGGTGAATAAAGGCAGCTAAACTTCGGACATGTGTTTCTTGAACAGGCAACTCATAAATCGGCATCATCGGAATAACAACTGTAAAGTCATCCTTAAATCGATCGAGTACTTCTCTAAAATTACTGAGAGCTCCGAAAAGACCGTGCAGAATAAGCAACACAGGACCTTTTCCTTGTTCTATATACTTGAATTCACCTTCGTTTATCAGTTCCTCCTGCATTCGTTTTTCTTTAGAAACCGACCAAAAGTAACCATTTTCCGGGAAGTATATCTTCTTGATACAAAATGGAGTGATTTCCATTCAGATTCGATTAAATGTCAGAGGATTCGAAATAAGTAATATTTTTACCTCCACAATTTACCACCTAGTTAAACCGTTTATTAATAAGGGTTTGAAAATTTGAAAAATTCAAAATGAAACAAGTTTTCAACAAAGTGGTAAGATGTGGTAACTATGGTTTTTTATTCTATACTTTTACCTCCCAAATCAACCCTGTGGTATGACGAATTACATTGGGGAATATGCATGTAAAGTAGATTCAAAGGGGCGGGTTATGATGCCTGCCGGCCTGATGAAGCAGTTTCCAGCTGCTTTGAGGGAGCGCTTTGTAATCAACAGAAGTGTGTTTCGTCGATGTCTTGTTATTTACCCGATGGATCTTTGGGAGGAAACCATGTCTGACTTATCGAAGCTAAATCGCTTTAATAAGGACAATGATGATTTCATCCGGCTGTTTACAAATGGAGCAGTGAGTGTGGAAGTGGATGCGACGAATCGTATTCTGGTTCCTAAACGATTAGCAGAATTTGCTGGTATCGGCTCTGACTTGGTTTTTACAGCGAATCTGAACAAGATTGAGATTTGGTCGGCATCAGGGTACGATAACGTGATGGGTTCATATGACCCCGATAGTTTCGCACAGTTGGCCGAAAAAGTAATGGGCAAGCTAGGCGGTGATGCGGAGAAAGTATGAGTTATCACGACCCCGTTCTTTTACACGCTTGTGTAGACGGTCTTCGGATTCAAGCTTCCGGTACTTATGTTGACGTAACTTTTGGTGGCGGAGGACATAGTCGGGAAATCCTGAAACACCTCGGACCTGAAGGAAGGCTTTTCGCTTTTGATCAAGACAATGATGCTTCAGCTAATGTGCCCGATGATGATCGGTTTACGCTGATACCACACAATTTCAAATACCTAAAAAACTATTTGAAGTTGTATAAGGCAATTCCCGTTGATGGCATTTTAGCCGATTTGGGAGTGTCTTCGCATCAGTTTGATGAAGCGGGTAGAGGCTTTTCCATCCGTTTCGATGCTCCATTGGATATGCGAATGAATTCTCTTCAAGGATTGAATGCCCAAAAGCTACTCGAGACCTATTCTGAAGAAGAACTCAGACGCATCTTTCGAGAATTCGGAGAGCTTTCAGAAGCAGGAAAACTTGCCCGACATCTCGTCAATGTTCGAAGCGACAGACCGATAAAGACTACACAACAACTCATGGATCTGATTCGGCCTTTTATGCGCCGAGGTCAGGAGCATACGTTCGCAGCTCAAGTTTTTCAATCGATACGGATTGAAGTGAATGATGAGCTAGAAAGCTTACGCCACTTGTTAAAACAATCGGCCGAAGTGCTTAAGCCAGGAGCAAGGCTTGTCGTGATGAGTTATCATTCACTGGAAGATAGGCTAGTAAAGAATTTCATTCGGAGCGGGAAGTTTGAAGGTGAAGCAGACAAGGATCTTTTTGGACATACCAAAGTTCCATTCAATGCCATCACCCGAAAGCCAATTAGACCGGATGAGAAAGAATTAGAGAAAAATAACAGATCACGAAGTGCCATTTTACGCATAGCAGAAAGAAACGAGAATGAATCAATTTAGAAAACCAAGTGAAGAAAGTACGAAGGAAGCCAAAGCACCGCGAAAGCAGAGTGCCATTGCTTCAATGCTTTTTTCTGTTTTCGATGGAAGTTTTCTAAATGCTGCTGGGAAAAAAAGCAATCTCCCATTTGCTGTTTTTGTCACCCTTGTAGTTTGCTTTTATATCGCTAATACATACAATTCGCAGCGTACGATTCGTGAAACTGATAAAATCAACAATCAACTCAAGGAATTCCGCGACGAATACATCAGCCTTAAATCGGAACTCATGTTTCGATCAAACCAAAGTCAAGTAGCTATTAAAGCTGCTCCACTTGGATTAAAAGAAGCAAACGAACCCCCTCATAAACTTTTTATCACCAACCCAGACTCTTCAAATACTAACGACTAAGTGGATACGCCAAAAGATATACTCTGGCGCCTGCGGCTGATATACATCGTCGTTGTGCTGTTTAGCTTGCTCATTCTAGGGCGAGCTTTCAGCATTGGTGTAGTGAATCGGGAATATTGGCTAGCTAAAAAAGAACATCAAACCATTCGACTTAATACCATTGAAGCAATACGGGGGAATTTATATTCAACCGACGGAAGCCTTTTAGCTACTTCAGTTCCTATATACAATGTATATATGGATTTGAAAGCCGAATACTTGGATAAGATTTTCGACAAAGGAGTTGATTCTCTTTCTATGATGATGGCTCAAACCTTCAAAGATAAATCGAAGGAAGAGTATAAAAGGGAACTTCGTTCTGAACGTAGGAAAAAGAATCGTTACTATTTACTCCGTCGCGATGTTCGGCATGCTGAACTAAAAACGATGCGTCGTTTCCCCATTTTACGCTATGGTCGTTACCGTGGAGGAATGTTGGTAGAAGCACGGCCCAAACGGGAAATGCCTTTTCGGAATTTAGCTTTTCGGACTTTGGGGAGATATCAAGAAGGGATAAATTCCATTGGTATTGAAGGTGCTTTCAACGAATACTTGAAAGGAATTCGAGGGAAGCGTTTAGAACAAAAAATTTCAGGTGGAACTTGGATTCCTTTGAATGATGGTGCTGAAGTAGATCCTAAAGAAGGCAATGATATTGTCACAACCATCGACATAGGGATTCAAGATGTTGCAGAAGCCGAGTTGATGCGTCAATTAAAATCACACAATGCAGAAAATGGCTGTGTTGTATTGATGGAGGTTGAAACGGGATACGTACGAGCTATTGCCAATTTAGGAAGGACAGGAGATTCAACATATTCCGAAAATTACAATTATGCTATTGGAGGTGGTTCTGAACCCGGCTCTACATTTAAGTTAGCGTCTTTGATGGCTTTGTTTGAAGATGGTTTAGCTAAACCTTCCGACATTTTCAATACACATGGTGGGAAAGTAACATTCCGAAATCGAACCATGACCGATTCTCATGAAGGTGGTTTTGGAGAGATTTCTCTTGCTACTGCATTTGAGCATTCATCCAATACGGCCATATCTCAAGCTGTTTATCGGGCATATCATGCTAATCCAAAGAAATTCACCGACAGGATTAAAAAATTTCACCTCAATGAAGCTCTTGGATTGCAAATAGCTGGTGAATCTGAACCGATTATCTTAGATCCAACCAGTAAAACTTGGTCTGGAACTTCATTGCCATGGATGTCGATTGGTTACGAATCGCGTCTTGCTCCCATTCAAATTCTAGCATTTTATAATGCAGTTGCGAACAATGGGAAATTAATGAAACCGCAGTTTGTAGAAGAAATTCAAAGTCGTGGTCAAGCTGTTCGTCGATTCGATCCGGTTGTTATTGATCCAGCAATTTGTTCACCCGCAACAATTTCAAAATTGAAACCCTTACTTGAAGGTGTAGTTGAAAGAGGTACAGCAACGAATCTAAAAAATCCATATTATAAAATAGCTGGTAAAACAGGTACAGCTCAAATTGCAACTGGTAAAGATGGATATGGTGAAAAAGGAGCTAAAAAATACCAAGCTTCCTTTGTAGGGTATTTCCCTGCAGATAATCCCAAATATTCATGCATTGTCGTTGTTAATACAAAAAATAATTCCGTTTACTACGCTAGTCTTGTCGCTGGTCCTGTTTTCAAAGAAGTAGCTGATAAAGTTTACGCTCAAAATATTGACATTCAGGAGCAACATCCTTCATTACTCAATTCCAGTTTAGGCGATAAGATGATTTCCGGTTACGGAAAAGACATTGCTCTTTTGATGAAACGGATGGGCTTGCAAGGAGAAATCCCTGAAGATGAAGATTGGGTGCACATCGATATTGATGGTGTTAAGGCCCATTCTGAAAGAATGAAAATGGTGCGCAATCAAGTTCCCGATGTTCGCGGAATGGGGTTGAAAGATGCCATGTACTTACTCGAAAATCAAGGCTTACGTGTCCGTTTTATTGGAAGAGGTATGGTGAAATCTCAATCAATTCCTGCCGGATTACCAGCTCAAAAAAACATGGAAGTTGTTCTCGAACTCGCATAACATGAGGCTACTTAGAGACATATTATATAAAGCAGGCGCTGTTGAACTTCAAGGCTCAACCAATCTTGCTATATTATCTATTACTGCCGATTCGAGGAAAGTAGAAAAAAATGGACTTTTTGTTGCCGTTCGTGGAATCCAATCGGACGGTCATCAATTTATAAAAGCGGCCGAAGAACTAGGTGCAATTGCTATTGTATGCGAAGAAATGCCTTCGGTATGCAAAGAGAAAGTAAGCTATATCGTAGTGAAAGACAGTGCCCTTGCACTTGGGACGATTGCTTCCAATTTTTACGATAATCCATCTTCAAGAATCAAGATTGTTGGTGTAACTGGAACAAATGGTAAAACAACCATCGCCACCTTACTCTTTGAGCTTTTTAAAACACTTGGTCATTCTTGCGGATTATTATCCACTGTAAAGAATCAGATTGGAGATGAAATTCTTCCATCAACTCACACAACGCCCGATCCTGTTCAATTGCAGTTTTTACTCGATAGAATGGTGAAAGCCGGTTGCCATTACGCTTTTATGGAAGTGAGCTCACATGCAGTGGATCAGCACCGAATTCAGGGGATTGATTTCGTAGGTGGTGTATTTACGAATCTAACCCACGATCATCTCGACTATCATAAAACCTTCGAAAATTATTTAGCTGCGAAACAGCGCTTCTTTTCCCAATTACCTAGCGACTCGTTTGCGTTAGTAAACCGAGATGATGAGAGTTCGAGCGAAATGGTTGCGTTTACCAAAGCTCACCTGAATACCTATGGTTTAAGTCAGAGCGCCGATTTTACCTGTCGGATTCTTGAAAAGGAATTTGGTGGGATGATGCTACGTATTGATGAGCAAGACGTATGGACTCATCTCATTGGAGTTTTCAATGCGTATAATCTATTAGCAGTGTATGCTGTTGCTGTTTTATTGGGGCAAGATAAAGTGAACACACTAACTGCTCTTAGCACTTTACGCAGTGTTGAAGGCCGTTTCCAATACCTACAATCGACTGATAAAATTACCGGCATTGTTGATTATGCTCATACACCAGATGCATTGGAGAATGTTTTAAAAACGGTGAATGAGCTGCGAACAGGAAATGAGCAAATCATCACCTTGGTTGGTTGTGGCGGAGATCGTGATTCGACAAAACGACCAGAAATGGCACGTATCGCATGCGAAATGAGTGATAAGGTAATTCTTACTTCCGACAATCCACGTTCAGAAGATCCCGAAGAAATTATTCGCCAAATGAAAGCCGGAGTGGATGCGGTGAATTACAAAAAAGTACTAACCATAACCGATCGGCGCGAAGCAATTCGGACTGCTTGTGCTCTTGGAAAAGCTGGAGATATCATTCTCATTGCTGGGAAAGGCCATGAAAAATACCAAGAAATCAAGGGAGTAAAACATCCTTTCGATGATATGAAAGAACTAAAAGAAACATTTAATCTACAGGGAAGCTGATGCTATACTATCTCTTCGATTATCTCGATAAACACACAGACTTGCCTGGAGTTGGATTATTCCATTTCATCTCCTTTCGGGCTGCAATGGCACTCATTCTTTCCTTGGTTATATCCATGGTTTTTGGAAAGAAAATCATCCAGTATTTGCAGTTGAAGCAAGTGGGTGAAATCATTCGTGATCTCGGTCTTCAAGGACAAATGAATAAACAGGGAACACCAACAATGGGTGGACTCATTATACTTTCCTGTATTCTCATTCCTACGCTCTTATTTGCAAAACTTCATAATATATACATAATCACCTTAATCGTTTCTACCGTTGGCTTGGGATTGATAGGCTTTTTGGATGATTATATCAAGGTTTTCAAAAAGAATAAAGAAGGACTCGCCGGGCGATTCAAGATTGTTGGTCAAGTAGGTGTTGGATTATTGGTTGGAGCCTTGCTTTATTTCCATCCGGATGTAACAATTCGTCGACAAATTGTTGGATCAACTCCCGTGGTTCAAACTGTTGATGAATCTGTTATAGCGGCACACAATCAGAATTATGTGGATGCCAAAGCTCCGATTACTACTATTCCTTTTGTAAAGAATCACGAATTCAATTATTCTAAACTGCTTGCATTCTTAGGTGATAACTATGAAAAATGGGCTTGGTTGATTTTCATTCCAGTAGTCATTTTTATCATCACAGCCGTTTCTAACGGAGCAAACATGACCGATGGTTTGGACGGCTTAGCTGCTGGAACCACTGGTATTATTGGCTTTGTATTGGCACTTTTTGCCTATGTATCGGGTAACCTCATTTTTGCCGATTACTTAAACATCATGTATATCCCCGACTCGGGCGAAATAGTGATTTACATGAGTGCTTTTGTTGGTGCTTGTGTTGGATTTCTTTGGTACAACAGTTATCCGGCTCAAATCTTTATGGGCGACACAGGCAGTTTGGCTTTAGGTGGAATTGTAGCTGTTGTAGCCATCATGCTTCGAAAGGAATTGCTCATCCCTATTCTATGTGGAATCTACTTGGTAGAAAACCTAAGTGTTCTCATGCAAGTGAGCTATTTCAAGTACACGAAGAAACGTTATGGAGAGGGTAGACGGATTTTTCGCATGGCTCCATTGCATCACCATTTTCAAAAAATGGGTTTTCATGAATCTAAAATCGTTGCGCGTTTCTGGATTGTTGGAATCGCGCTGGCTGTACTCACTATCGTAACCTTAAAACTCCGCTAAGCTTGGAAACGAAACAACATATAACCATCCTTGGTGCCGCCGAAAGTGGCGTCGGAGCAGCCGTATTGGCTAAGCTCAAAGGCTGGAATGTGTTCGTTTCCGATAAAGGAACGATTGCTCCTAAGTTTAAAGAAGAACTTGTTAAAGAAGAAATTGCTTTTGAAGAAGGATTTCATTCTGATGAGCGTGTTCTTGGTGCTGAATTAATTATCAAAAGTCCCGGCATTCCGGATAAAGCACCTATTGTCATTGAGGCCCACAAGCGTGGAATTCCAGTCATTTCGGAAATAGAATTTGCCGCTCGTTATACCGATGCCAAATTGATCGCTATAACTGGAACAAACGGTAAAACAACCACCACACTTTTAACCTATCATATTTTCAAAAAAGCCGGTTTAAACGTAGGAGTCGCGGGCAATGTAGGTCGAAGTTTTGCCCGTCAGGTAGCTGAAACAACACGCGATTTTTACATTCTAGAATTGAGCAGTTTTCAATTGGATGGACTATTTCAATTCAAAGCAGATGTGGCTGTATTGCTCAATATTACTCCCGATCACCTAGATCGTTACGATTATCAATTGAACAATTACATCTTCTCCAAATTCCGCATTCTACAGAATATGGATGAGCAAGGTGTATTTATTTATTGTGCCGACGATCCAATCACCACCGAAGCGCTGGACCAATTTCCAACACCGGCTCAGAAATTCCCTTTCTCACTTACGATTCCTCAGGAACACGGTGCATTTATCCAAGAAAATCAAGTTCACTTCACTATAAACGATCCACTCATTATGTCCATTTTCGACCTCGCCCTACAAGGCAAACACAACCAGTATAACTCGATGGCAGCCGGCATTTCTGCTCGAGTGTTTGATATTCGTAAAGACCTCGTTCGTGAGAGTTTGATGGATTTTGAAAACATCGAACATCGCCTTGAATTTGTTACCAAGGTGCACGGCATTGAATTCATTAATGATTCAAAAGCTACCAATGTCAATTCAACTTGGTATGCCCTCGAAAGCATGACCAATCCGATCATCTGGATTGTTGGAGGTGTTGACAAAGGCAACGATTACAACATGCTTACTGATCTCGTTCGTGGACGAGTAAAAGCCATTGTTTGTATGGGAAAAGACAATGTCAAAATCCATGATGCATTTCATGGAATGGTTGAACATATTGTTGATACTCAAGGAGCGGCTGAAGCAGTGAAGGCAGCCTATCTATTGGGTAAAAAAGGAGACACCGTGCTTCTTTCGCCTGCATGTGCAAGCTTCGATTTATTTGAAAATTACGAAGACCGCGGTCGTCAGTTCAAAAAAGCTGTTCGCGAACTATAATTTATTTCAGCCCAAGAAATCATGAATATTCCTGCCATATACGCTAAAGGAGACCGCACCATTTGGATCGTGGTGCTGATTCTTAGCCTTTTGTCTGTCATGGCAGTTTATACTTCCACTGGTTCTCTTGCTTATGCAAAACAAGGCGGAAATACCGAACATTATCTGATTAAGCATTTAGCCCTTGTGTTAACGGGATTGTTCATGATGTACATGACTCACCTAGCCAACTATAAGATTTTCTCTCGAATAGGTCAATTGGCTATCTGGCTTGCGTTTCCCTTGTTAGCAGTTACACTTTTTAGTGGAAGCGAAATCAATGATGCCGCACGTTGGCTAACTGTTCCTATCATCAATGCTACGTTTCAAACGTCCGACTTTGCTAAGCTTGCTTTAATTATGTATTTGGCGAGGCTTTTATCTCGTAAGCAAGATCAAATCAAGGAATTCAAAGAAGCATTTCTTCCATTGATGGTTCCTATATTTTGCATCTGTGGATTGATACTTCCTGCCAATTTCTCAACAGCAGCAGTGCTTTTTTCTACCTGTTTACTATTGCTTTTTGTTGGGAGAGTTAATATCAAATACATTCTCGCACTCATTGGTGGAGGAATCATTGCTTTCGTCCTATTCATTTTTATCGCTCTTCAATTCAATCTTCCGGGCAGGATGTCGACCTGGAAAGCGCGAATTGAAAACTTCTCTAGCGGAAATTCCGATACGAATTATCAAGCAGAACAAGCTAAAATAGCTATTGCTAATGGTGGATTAATTGGAATGGGACCGGGGAAAAGTGAGCAACGTAATTTCCTTCCACAAGCTTATTCCGATTTTATTTTCGCAATCATTCTCGAAGAAGGAGGATTGATGATGGGAGCATTTGTAGTGCTGCTTTACCTCATTTTACTGCTCCGAGTGATACGAATGGTGCGCTATAGCCCTCAAACATTTGCTACGTTTTTAGCAGTTGGTTGTTGTTTGATGTTGTTGTTTCAAGCCTTTATCAATATGGCTGTTGCTGTGAATTTATTTCCTGTAACTGGTCAAGCCTTGCCATTGATTAGTATGGGAGGAACTTCCATTTGGTTTACGAGTATTTCTATAGGAATAATTCTCTGCGTTAGTCGTTTTTGTGTTAAGGAGAAAGGAGGCGAAGATGCGCTCGTATAAATTCATCATTTCAGGAGGTGGAACAGGTGGGCATATCTTTCCTGCTGTAGCCATTGCGAATGGAATTAAAGAACGTTACCCCAATGCTGAAATTCTCTTTGTTGGGGCTAAAGGACGCATGGAAATGGAAAAAGTTCCGGCTGCAGGTTACGAGATTGTAGGATTAAATATTTCTGGAATTCAACGCTCCTTCACCTTGAAAAACCTCTTGGTGCCTTTCCGTTTGTTAGGTGCTTTGAATGAAGCCGGAAAAATATTGAAGCGATTTAAGCCCGATGTTGTGATTGGTGTTGGTGGATATGCGAGTGGCGCTATCGTTTTCATGGCTTCACGCAAGGGAATTCCAACCTTGGTTCAAGAACAAAATTCCTATCCGGGAATCACCAATAAATTGCTTTCTAAAAGAGTAAAACGCCTCTGTGTTGCATACGATGGCATGGAACGTTTCTTTCCCGCCGATAAAATTCGCTTAACCGGAAATCCTGTCCGCCAGGAAATCGCCGACCAACAAGGTAAACGAGAGAAAGCTATCAGTCATTTTGGTCTTAATCCAAACAAACAAACGCTCTTAGTGATTGGTGGAAGTTTAGGAGCACTTTCGATCAATGAAAGTATGCTAGCGGCCTTGCCTCGAATCAAAGAAAGCGGTATTCAATTGATCTGGCAAACGGGAAAAGGGTTCGATGGGAAAGCAGCAGCAGCAGTTGCTGAATTGAATGATGCAGGTATTCAAACCTATGCTTTTATAAAAGAGATGGATTTGGCTTATGCTGCAGCCGATTTGGTTGTTTCACGTGCTGGAGCTTTGGCTGTTTCGGAGTTGTGTTTAGTGAAGAAGGCTTGCATTTTAGTTCCTTATCCTTTTGCTTCCGAAGATCATCAAACACACAACGCACAATCGTTGGTGGAAAAAGGAGCAGCATTGCTCGTCACAGATAGCGATGCACGAACGAAACTTGCAGATGTTGCTCTAGAACTAGCCTCAAATGCTGAAAAGCGCGATGGGCTGGTGAAAGCAATTAGTTCATTGGGGAAACCCGATGCAACAAATACGATAGTGGATGAAGTTTTTAACCTGATGACTGCCTGATCATGAATTTGCAAGCTGTCACATATGTATATTTCCTTGGCGCCGGTGGAATCGGAATGAGCGCTCTAGGACGCTACTTTTTGCGTCGGGGAATTGCTGTGGGCGGTTATGACAAAACAGCTACATCGCTTACTTCTGAGCTCATTGCTGAAGGAATGAACATTGGCTTCATTGATTCTGTAAGTCAACTTCCGGAAGAAATTTCATCAAGTGCCGATAAATCAAGCATCCTCATAATTTATACTCCGGCAATTCCATCCAATAGCGAATTGTTGAATTATTTCCGGAATGAAGGATACATGCTGATTAAACGTGCCGAAGTTTTAGGATTGATTTCTCGCTCTCATAAAACATTGGCGGTTGCTGGCACACACGGAAAAACAACCACTTCTACTTTGATTGCCCACTTGCTTCAACAAGGTGGCATGAATCCCGTTGCTTTTTTAGGTGGTATTTCTGTCAATTATTCAAGTAATTATTTACCGGGAACCTCCGACAGTATTCTTGTTGCCGAAGCAGATGAATATGATCGTTCATTCCTTCAGCTACATCCGCATACAGCGGTAATCACTTCAACTGATGCTGATCATCTCGACATTTACGGGAAGAAAGATGCGCTGGTTCAATCGTTCAGCGATTTTGCCGATCAAGTAAATCCGCATGGGTTCTTAATTCTCAAAGCCGGGCTCGATTTACCAAAGCGACTTTACGATCGTGCAGTTTCTTATCACACAGAATTACCTTCTGATGTGCATTTAGAAAATTGTATTGCCGAAGGTGACAAATACCGATTTGATGTTCGTATTCAAGGAAAATTACTGAGCGGATTAACGCTTGGACTTCCTGGATTTCATAATGTTGAAAATGCTTTAGCTGCCATTGCATCTGTTTATTTAAATGGCTTGTCGGAAGATTCAATTCGAAAAGGCTTGGAGAGTTTTCAAGGTGTAAAGCGTCGTTTTGAATACATCATTCGTGAAAACGATTTTGTTTTTATTGATGACTATGCACATCATCCCGAAGAACTTCGTGCTTGCATTACTTCCGTAAAACGGATATACCCAGGTCGTCATTTAATGGGTGTTTTTCAACCTCATTTATTTACACGCACCCGCGATTTTCTCGATGGATTTGCTGAAAGCCTTTCTCTACTCGATGAAGTAATCCTTTTGGATATATATCCTGCACGTGAACTTCCAATTGAAGGCGTGAGTTCGGCCGTATTGCTCGAAAAGATTCAAGCAAGAAAGAAGTCCTTACTTAGTAAAGGAGAGCTAGTCGATTACATTTCTTCAAATAAACCGGAAGTGCTTCTCACCTTGGGAGCCGGCGATATCGATATGTTGGTGGAACCAATCCGTCAACGACTCACACAAACACCTGTCTTGCCATGAAAAAGAAGCTCGTCAGAATTATTGTTTGGGCTGTATCGATGATTGCAATTGTCGTATTGTTTGGTTTTATAAATCAGCAAAGGAAATCGGCTATTTGCAACGAAAGTAAAATCACCATACTAGGCGACTCTACTGTTCAATTTGTAGTTGATGATGATGTGTATCATCTTCTTCGAACGAAGGGAATTCACATTGATTCGCTTCTGGCTTCGGATGTCAATCTGCTTGAAATTGAGTCTGAACTTATAAAGCATCCTGCCATCCAATCGGCCGACGTGTATTACAATCCCAAAGGAGTTTTATGTATGGACATCGTTCAACGAACTCCTGTATTGCGAGTAGTTGATACTTATGGCGAAAGCTATTATATCGATGACCAAGGGAATTACATGCCTTTGATCGATCGCTTTACAGCACGTGTTCCGGTTGCTACTGGTGCCATTAATGATCCGTATTACAAACTCAGCATGAGTGTTAAGGACATCATTGCCAACGACAGTCTTGCTATTCGTTCAACTACCGACGACTTGTTCACGTTTGTGATGGCTGCTCGACGCGATACATTCGCTTGGGTGCAAATGGAACAGCTCGTTGTTCGGCCAGATGGAGATTTGGAAATGGTTCCTGGAATTGGCCCAACCAGCATTCTCTTCGGTGATACCAAAGACTTAGAAGATAAATTCAAACGCTTAAAGCTATTCTACAAAGAAGGATTACCACTTGTTGGATGGAATGCATACAGTGCCTTGAATCTTAAATATAACAACCAAATAATTTGTACCAAAAACACAAACTAAATCATGGACTCAGAAATCATAGTCGGCCTTGATATTGGTACCACCAAAATTGTCGCCATGGTCGGACGACGTAACGAGCACGGGAAAATCGAAATCCTGGGACATGGGAAATCTACATCCATTGGTGTAAAGCGTGGTGTGGTTTCGAACATTGAACGAACGGTACAAAGCATTCGAGCAGCAGTAGAAGAGGCAGAAAATGTTTCGGGTGTTGACATTCGCTTAGTGAATGTTGGTATTGCTGGGCAGCATATTAAATCCATCCAACATCATGGAGTTTTTATGCGCAGCAATTATGAGCAAGAGATTACACAAACTGATATCGATGTCCTAACTCAAGACATGTTTAAGTTGGTGATGCTTCCGGGTGAAGAAATCATTCATGCTTTGCCGCAAGAATATATCATCGACAATGAGAAAGGAATTAAAGATCCGATTGGGATGTGTGGTATTCGGATGGAAGCCAATTTTCACATCATCACTGGTCAAATTGCTGCGGCAAAAAACATCTACAAATGTGTAAACCGCGCAAACCTCGAAGCAACTGGTTTAATTCTCGAGCCTTTAGCTTCGGCCGAAGCTGTGCTAAGCAAAGAAGAAAAGGAAGCCGGTGTTGCCTTGGTTGATATTGGTGGAGGAACAACCGACATCGCCATTTTTCAAGAAGGGATAATTCGTCACACAGCTGTGATTGCATTAGGTGGTGATATTATCACAGAAGATATTAAAGAAGGATGTTCCATTATTAAGGATCAAGCAGAAATGCTCAAGATTCGCTTTGGTTCTGCTCTTGCCAGCGAAAGCAAAGAGAATGAAATTGTTTCCATTCCTGGTTTACGTGGGCGCGAACCCAAAGAAATCAGCTTGAAGAATCTGGCCAATATCATTCAGGCGCGGATGGAAGATATAATCGAACACATCTATTACGAAATCAAAAATTCGGGCTACGAGAAAAAACTCATAGCAGGTATCGTCGTGACAGGTGGTGGCGCCAAGCTAAAACATGTATCTCAATTAATTGAATATATGACTGGAATGGATACACGCATTGGTTATCCAAACGAACATCTTTCAAAAGCAACTGAAGAAATCGCTTCGCCCATGTTTGCAACATCCGTTGGGCTTGTGATAAAAGGTTTCGAATTGAGTGATAGTAAGAAAGTACGTGAAGATTTAAAGCAATTGGGCGTGAAACCGAAACCTCAAAAATCGGGTGGATTTTTCGATGCCATTTTTGCAAAAACTAAGAATTTCTTCGACGATGACAACGAGAGGAATTCATAGAATTTAAAAGCAGAACACAACAACACAACCACATATAACAACAACACAAACGACAATAGCCATGAGTGAGAAGAAAGAGATCAGTATGACCTTTGAGCTTCCGCAGAACGCACAAAACTCCATCATTAAAGTGATCGGCGTAGGTGGCGGCGGAAGTAACGCAGTTAACCACATGTTCCGTCAAGGAATTCGCGGTGTGGATTTTATTATCTGCAATACCGACCAACAAGCGCTTGATGCGAGTGCAATTCCAACCAAAGTTCAGTTGGGAGCAACACTAACAGAAGGACGCGGAGCTGGATCCATTCCAGATGTTGGGCGAAATGCAGCCATCGAGAACATCGATGATTTGAAACAAATTCTTGGTCGTGAAACCAAAATGGTTTTCGTAACGGCTGGAATGGGCGGTGGAACAGGTACTGGAGCTGCTCCAGTTATTGCTTCAACAGCACGTGAAATGGGCATACTTACCGTTGGTATTGTGACCATTCCATTCACTTTTGAAGGAAAAAAACGCCGTAAACAAGCCGAAGATGGCTTAGAGCAATTACGTAAAAGTGTTGATACGCTTTTGGTGATTTCCAATGACAAACTTCGCGAAATCTTCGGAAATCTAGGACTTACAGCCGCTTTTGCTGAGGCAGATAATGTACTTACAACTGCAGCTAAAGGAATTGCTGAGATCATTACTGTTCCTGGACAAATCAACGTCGATTTTGCCGATGTGAATACTGTGATGAAAGATGGTGGTTCTGCCATTATGGGATCTGCCATTGCCGAAGGCGAAGGTGCTGCCATGCGTGCGTTGAAATCTGCCCTTTCTTCCCCATTGTTAAATGATAGCAGTATCCGTGGAGCGAAACACATTTTGGTTAACATCGCTTATGGTGAAGATATTATGATGGATGAAGTGGGCGATTTAATGGACCACATGCAAGAAGAAGCTGGCTGGGATGCCAATGTGATTATGGGAACTTCAAATGATACTTCACTTGGTCGTTCGGTTTGCGTAACACTTGTTGCAACTGGGATAATTACTGGACAATTAGACGAAGAACGTAAAGTTCTAAAGCTGGATGAACAAAGTAATGCAGTACGTTCAACTGGGAAGGACACTATAAATTCAAGCAATCAATCAGTTCCAACAAGTTCCAATACAAACTTAAAACGCGATGCGGATGAAGATGTGTTGGTTCAAGGTGCTGATCGTCCGGAATTGAATTTTACTTTGAGCACGGTAAGCGATCCTGCTAAAGATGAAGAAGAGGAAAATGAGCAGGTTCGTCGTTCATTAGAGCGTATGGAAAACTTGAAACGTTTGAGCATTAAGTTAAAAACTCCTTCTCCAGTTTCTGATTTGGAAAGTGTTCCAGCATTTCGTCGTCGTAATATTCACTTACAACAAGTTGATGTTTCATCGGATACTAATATTTCACGCTATACATTGAGCGAAAATCCGGAAGATAAAAAGTTGGAAATCCGCCCCAACAATTCATTTCTTCACGATAATGTTGATTAAAAAACCAGTTAAAATTTCATTACAATGAGTTTGGAAGAAAAGATTAATGCGGATATTAAATCTGCCATGCTTGCAAAAGAGAAAGAAAAACTCGAAGCATTGCGTGCAGTAAAATCGGCTGTATTGCTTGCTAAAACAGAAAAGGTAGGAGCAGAGTTATCGGAAGATGTAGAACTAAAACTTTTACAAAAGTTAGTGAAACAACGTCGCGAATCTGCTAGTATTTATGTTCAGCAAAACAGACCGGAATTAGCCGAATCTGAAACCTTTCAGGCAGATATCATTGAAAAGTATCTTCCTGCTCAACTTTCTCCTGACGAGGTTCGTGTTGTCCTCAAGGAAATTGCTGCTGAACTTGGCGCAGTTTCTGTAAAAGACATGGGAAAGGTGATGGGAGCAGCTACTCAAAAACTCGCCGGTAAAGCCGATGGAAAGCTGATCTCAACGTTAGTAAAGGAAATTTTAAGTTAATATTAGTTTGGTTGTTGTTATTATCTACAGAGCCCCTTTTTTAGGGGCTTTGTTGTTTTTATACGGTTCACTTTTTAAGTAAACGTTTTAATGTGGCTACAGCGGTTCTGTTTTCGGGAAGTGTAATGGCCTGATGAATGCGTTTTTTCTCTAGCGATGTTAAATGGAAGTTCATAGAGATAACTTCATCACTTGGGTGCGAAGGTGGATTTAAGTCCAGTTCAATAAATTCTAAATTACCATCAAACCAACTATCGGCATACATCAATAGTTGATCATGTTGATAATCCTGAATGCGAAACATATTCTCATACACATTTCCCAAAGGCGACATCAACATTTCACTGATGGTATTTTTGCTTTGGGTTTTCAAATCGTAAGCTTTATGATTCTCTCGAATTTGAAGAAATATCACCCGATCAGTATTTGCTGCAATCCACTTTCTAAAGTGATAGAGGTAGCGTATCGAAGTTCTTAAACCATAATTATCCCGAAAGCCAGCATCCATGACTTCCAAAATGGGTTTGCTTGGCAACGAAACAGAAGGAAGTATATACGGAAAGGTTGCACTCATTCTTATTGCAGAAGTAAATCGAAGATTGGCAGCTCCTTGATCTCGGAAGAAACGACTGAACTCAATATCTTCGGGCAAACTGCGAAGGATTGTTCCTGTTTTTGTTGGTGTAAAAGTGAGGTAGCTTACTGGTTGAGAACTGATCAACATTCTTCGTCCATCATTGATCACCGATGGTGTAAAAATCATCATGGGTGTTAATGCCGCATCTTCGGGAACTGTATATGAACTCAAACTTTTATCTAGAATAAAGTCTGTGTTTTCATTCAAAGCCTTTTCAAATTCATAACCACGATCGCGCGTATATTGCTGATTGCCTACATGTACTTTTTGTAACCTCATGAAAACATCACTCACTGCAAGTGAAAATCCAAGGGCATTTAAAAGATCTCTTCCAATTCGTTCAGAATAAATGCTGTCATAAATATTCTTTTCCATTCCAAGTTCTCGTCGCAACTGCAATTCCCGCATGTAGGCTGCTCCAATCATACCTCCCGAGGAACCTGTTATCAAACGGGTGTTTTTAAGTAAATGCCCTTCTGTTATTGAATCAGCATATTGCAATACATCAACAGTCCAAACAGCCGATTTCAAACCACCTCCACTTACATTTAAAAAGATAAGTGTTGGTTTGCCATCTCTTCCTTTCCAAGCCCTCTTTTTCCATCGTTCTAAAGATTCGAGTCCATCTTTCGTATCGTGTTCAACTTGAATTCTTCGTTCTTTATCAAACAACATAGAATCGGGAATAATGGCTGCTTCTGTATTATAATTTAAGCCATACGCTTGGTTTCGTTTACCGAAAAATTCATAACCGGAGAGCCAATTAATCAACAGAAATAAAACGATAAATACAGGAATTGACCATTCTTTAAGCCAAGTGTGGAATGCACTAGCTAGCATTAATAACATGGTAAAACTTACGAAAATGCTTGCTGCTGCTGGAATTCTGAAGAATGGAACATCTCTAAATAAACCAAGTAATACTAAAATAACAACTACACCTATTTCAAAAATTGCTGCTGCAAGGTGATTTTGTCGGAACACTTGATTAATTATTTCTGGACTGTAATGTGAAGTTTCCCGAGCGCGCATGATTCGAATCGGGTTGGAAAAATAACTTTCAACATGAATAGAACTAGCTTGTTTATGAGTTTGAGGTATGCGTTGCCAGGCATTGTTTTTCAATTGAATTTTACGGTATTGATTGCGCTCCGTTTTCTTTAGAATGTCGATACCCAATAGCCGAAAAATATCTTTACTAATGGTGAAAAAGTAGGTTAGACTCAATAAAAAAAAGAATCCTGCACCTATTACAAATCCGCATGAATGAAGGAAAATATCCGTTCGAGTTATTGTTTCATATTTATCTTGAAATAGAAAATTACAAATTAAATAAGTGATTATAAATCCAAGTGGAATGATGAAATTATTTAAAGTGTATTTAACAAATGGCTTGGAAACTGAGGCTAGAAAGGGAAAGCGATATGAATTAACTATATAACTGGCTATTTGAAATGCCATAATAAATCCACCACAACAAGCTCCAAGAATGAGATAAGAGAAAAAATCCACTTTACCTAGGTATTCTGGATCTAGGAATAATAATGGAACACCAAAATCATTTCCCCAAAGCCTTAATACAAAAGCAAAAAGCACAAACCAAAAAACCAATAATAGGATATTGAATTTGAAGTGAACATACACCAATCGAATTGGAAAGAAATAATAGAATTTCCGCAGTATCTTTTTTAACCTAGCTATGTTCTGCGGCATTTTATGAAGGAGATTGTCTTTATAAATATAATTAAAACCCGTTTAAATTAAATGATAATTGGAGAAGTATCTGGGAAATTTTCTTACGATTGTTTATAGCTTGTTTATAACACGAAAGATTTGAAGCTAAGCGTCTTATATAGACATTGAGCACTCATTGCATTTCAAACTTACACCGTATCCCAAATACCGTAACTACTTCAATAGCTTCCCGTTTTATTAAGAGTGATTTAACATGTCCTGACCGCATGGAAAACCTTTTACTTAAAGCAAAGCTGGATGAATTGTGCTTCAATATTGAAGGGTGTTTTCCATTTGCTGTTGGTTTTTTGGTCAACAGCAATATGGGCTCAAGGAGGTAACACATGCGTTACATCACAAGCGAGTCCTATTGCACTTCCGTTTTTTACGAATAATCAAACACTTTGTGGTGATGTAAATGATTACAATGGAGCAAACGCTTGTTTAAGTAATACAGGCTGGGGAAATCCCTATGGTGGACAAGATTGGTTTTATACAGTAATTCCTGCTCAAGATGGATTAATGAATGTGCTTTTGAACGACATTCATTCTAGCGGACAAGCCTATCCAATGTTATCTATTTATGAAGGTTGCCCTGGAACTGGAACCTGTATCAATTCCATTATGGGAAATAATTCAGGGGCAAATACACTCATTCCTGTGATTGCAGGAAATGTTTACTTCATTGCCTTAGATGCATTTACTTACTCTAATATCTATGCGAATTGTTATCAATATGATCTTCATGTAAGTCTTACCCCAACTGTTATTCAGCCTGCATGTTCCAATATGGGTTTTGAATCAAGTAATTTAAATTCTTGGCTTTGTACAACAGGGGCTTCTATAACTGCTCCTGTCGGATCTCCTACTCCTATATATCAAATGTCGGGTATTGGAGTTGTGAATGGGAGACATACCATTATGACTGGTGGTACTGATCCTTGCGGAGGGTTTTCTTGCGTTGATCCTTTAGGGGGTTCGCGATCTGTTCGTATTGGAAATAATCAAACAGGAGCTGAAGCGGAACAAATTGCTCAATCATTTTTAGTAGGTCCAAGCAATTCAAGCTTTACTTATCGATATGCAGTGGTTTTTGAGGATCCGGGACATACTTCTGCAGAACAACCTTTTTTTATTGCTCGTTTAAGAGACCAAGCTGGTGATGTAATTCCTTGTTCCGAATTTATCGTCTCAGCTGCCGCAAGTTTACCAGGTTTCTTTAATTCTTCTACTTGTAGTGGAGTTCGCTACAAACCTTGGAGTACAGTTAATGTTGATCTTTCTAATTATTTAGGTCAAAATGTAACGGTCGAATTTACTGCTGGAGATTGCAGTCAAGGTGGACATTTTGGGTATGCTTATGTAGATGCTTCTTGCTCTCCTTCCACCTTAGCTGCCTTGGCCGATACTATTTGTCCTGGACAATCTGTTGTGCTTACAGCGCCATCTGGATATTCTTCTTTCTCTTGGCAACCAGGAAATGTTACTACCCAAACCATTACGGTAAGCCCAGCTGTTACTACGACTTATACATTGAATCTTACTGCCTTTAATGGTTGTGTTTCTCATGTTCAAATACCCATTACAGTTGCTCCCATTCCAGTTCCTGTAATTCAATATCAAGCTCCAGCTTGCGATTTACCCGTTCAAGTTCAATCAAACAGTACCATCAGCTCAGGAACAATTAGCTCTCAGCAATGGAATTTGGGAGGAAACGCTGCTCCTAGTTCTTCCGCTCAATCAACTGTTAATGTGCAATATCCTGGTCCGGGTTCGTACCCGATAAGTTTGAGTTTAACTTCCGATCAAGGATGTACTGCAACCGCAACTCAAACAGTTGTAGTTCCTCCTTGTGTTTTTCGAATTGCTATTTCGGGTGATACTATTTGCCCAGGACAATGTTTGAGTTTTCCTGTATCAAGTGCTTATGGAACGCCTCCATATACTTATTTGTGGTCGAACGGAAGTACAGATAGTACACTCACAATTTGTAGCAATTCGACTACTCAAATTGGACTTACTGTTACCGATGCAAATGGATTTATTGCAAGCGATACTGCAATGATAACAGTAGTTCCAGCCATTATTTTTCAGCCAATTATTTCTGATGTGTCCTGCTTTGGAAATTCAGATGGTTCTATCAATCCCAATGCTCAAGGTTGGGGGCCATTTGTTTATTCTTGGTCAAATTCAAGTTCCGATTCTATCCTGAGCAATTTGTCTATTGGTACTTATTCTGTTGCAGTTCATGATCATTTTGGTTGTCCTGCGGATTCAAGTTTTAATGTGAATGAACCAAATCCAATAACGAGTAGTTTAATTATTCAGCCTGCTACTTGTAATCAAAGTAATGGGTCGATACAAGTAAATACTCCTCAAGGAGGAACATCTCCTTTTGAATTTGCAATTGATACGAGTGTTTATTCCTCTTTATCACAGTTTGTAGGACTTTCAAACGGAATGCATTCGATATCCATTCAAGATGCTCATGGTTGTATTTTTCAAATCAATGATTCAATTCCCATGTTGAGCTTCCCAACTCAACTGTCGATGAATCTTGTTGATGCAAGTTGTGGGATCGATAATGGAGTTGTTTCTCCTCTTCAAGTTTCAGGTGGAATTGGGCCTTTCCAAATTTGGGTAAATGGAACTAATATGGGAATTGTATCAATTCCTATCTCTTTTGATTCACTTCCTGCAGGTCCATTTAATGTTGAATTGGCTGATGTTAATGGATGTTTGATAGATACTAATGTAACCCTTCAACAGCATTTAGGGCCAGCTGCATTTGGATTTACTTTAATACCCTCCACGTGTGGATTAAATAATGCAAGTCTTCAAATTGATTCGGTATTTGGTGGAAGTCCGGCATTTACATACAGCTTGAATGGTGGTTTGTTTTCAACTCAAAACCAGTTTGCCAACCTATCTCCCGGAACAATTTTGATTCAAGTTCAAGATCAACTTCATTGTCTCTTAGATTCTTCAATCATCATTACATCGATTCCAGATGTTGAAGTTTCTGCATCGGTTATCCAACAAGTGCAATGTGCTGGTGGCTCTGATGGACAAGCATCAGCAATTATTTTAAGTGGAACGGCTCCATTTAGCTTTCAATGGACCAATGGAGAAAGCGATTCAACGGCAAGTTCATTACAAGAAGGAACCTGGAATGTTTTTGTGAGCGATGCGCATAACTGCCTCGATACAGCACAAATAATCATCACGCAGCCTCAACCTCTATTCCTTACGATTGACTATTCTAATCCTCATTGTGCAATTGCCAATGGACATATCTCGGCTGATTCTACAAGCGGAGGAACAAGTCCATATCACTATCAGCTTAACGGAGGTTTGCTTCAAAATACTCCGATTTTTTCCTCTTTGGATGTTGGCTCGTATACATTGCAAGTGGTTGATGCTCATGGTTGTGCTATCACTCAACAAGCACAGCTCGCAATGCCATCGTATCCTACCATGTTAATTTTACAAGCGCAAGATGCTGTGTGTGCATTGCCTAACGGTGAAGCCAAATTAATGCAAGTTCAAGGTGGTATTGCTCCATTTCAAGTTCAATGGGTCGATACTTCTTTCGAAACCATTCAGGATTTCCCATTCATTCGTGCTGGACTCGATGCTGGCTCATTTCCTATTGTTGTTCGGGATGCTAATGGTTGTATTGTCGATTCTATAGTTTCTATCCAGCAATTTGCAGGTCCAGATCAAATGCTTGTACAGCTTCAGGCTGCAACGTGTGATTTAAACAATGCATCACTCGAAATTCAATCAATAGTTGGAGGAACGCCAACATATCAATACACCTTAAATGGTGGAGTTTATAACAATTTGCAACAATTCTCGAATCTAAGTCCAGGTAATTATGCTGTTTCTGTTCGCGATATTCATGGTTGCACAATTGATTCGGCATTTACACTTAATGCTATCCCTAATGTTCAAATTGCCCCATTTATCACACATCCAATAACGTGTTATGGTTATAGTGATGGTGAATTGCAAGCCGATATTCAGCAAGGTACTCAACCGTATAGCATTTCATGGTTAAATGGTCCTGTAGGAATAAACTCAGGAAATCTCATTGCCGGGACGTATCAAGTAAGTGTTACAGATAGCAATGGGTGTATTCAAACTTCCTCTATTGTTTTAACGCAACCCGATCCTGTTGTGATCAATGTAACAGGTCCAGCCTATGTTTGCGAAGGGAATGAAGCAACACTTATTGCTCATGCTTCTGGTGGAACAAGCCATATTGCGCTCACTTGGCCGGGGTTTTCTAGCGAAAGCGATACCTTGATCGATGTTCCTCTTATAAGTAAAACATATACTGCTACTGCAACCGATGTATTAGGTTGTGCCGCTTCGGATACACATTCGGTAGCATTGCGCATTCGTCCGCAAGGAACAATTACAACCGATGTAGCCCAAGGATGTAGTCCTGTATGTGCCAATTTTGAAGTGAATTCAACCGGTCCAGCTTTGCTAACGAATTTCAATTGGACATTCTCGAATGGTGCGCAAGGGTTGAATGCTATTCAAAAGATTTGCTTTACCGAAAGTGGAACTCAAGATGTTAGTGTTCTTCTAACGGATGTATTTGGTTGTACTGCTGTATTATCGGCCGAAGGTGCTGTTACCGTGTATGGTTTGCCAGATGCACGATTTGATGTAAGTCCTCACACTGCAAATATTCTCCATCCTGAATATAAGTTTATCCAAGAGAGTTTATTGGCTGATACCTATTTTTGGACCTTTGGTGATGGAGATACTTCCATCGAAGAATCGCCTTCTCATACTTACCCGGATACTGGTCAGTATAATGCTTGCTTGCGTGTAACAACAAACCATGGCTGCACCGATCAAGTATGTAAAAAAGTAGAAATAGATCCTTTCCCAACCATTTTTGCTCCCAATGCATTTACTCCCAATGGTGATGGTACCAATGAAGTATTTATGATTAAAGTGACTTATGCAGAGCGCTTTCTGCTTGAAATATTTGATCGTTGGGGTGAATTGATTTATGAAGGTTCTGATCCTTTAGAAGGATGGGATGGAACGTATCAAGGAAATCGGGTGCAAGAAGATGTATATGTATGGCGCGCTACGATTACAAATTCTGAACACAAAGCGAAACAACTTATAGGTAGAGTTTCTCTCATTGATTAAAAAAAGAAAGCCTGCTAATACTTAAATCAGCAGGCTTCAATTTTGGAAATCCCAATTAATTAGATGTTGAAATTTTCTGATTTACGATGTTTAAAATTGCGGCTTCTTGTGCGTTAGCTGAACTTACTATATCGTCGCACATCTTCAGTGTTTGCTGGACAAATGCAGCATCTTCATATCCTGAGCAATTGATTTTCACATTGAGCCAAGCACCCATCACGGCAGTTCTTGCACATAATGCACCAACACCTGCATCGGATACCGAATTTGGATTTCCATTTTCTGCCATTTGCTGAATGATAGAAAGTGTAGAAGCAGAGAGTTGCATGACTTTAAAAGGCACTTCAATCGCATACCGAGTTGCCGATTGTATAGCCGATTTACGTATAGCTTTTTCTTCTGGACTGCTATTGGGCAAACCAAATGCATCCATGATTTTATTGAATGCACGTGTGTCTTCATCCACCATTCGGATGAGTTGTTTCTTTAGTTCTTCGGCTTGTTCGGCAACATCCGAAAACTCTTTCCAACGGGCATCCCAGCCACGTTTGTGTGAGCTAAGATTAGCCACCATTCCAGCTAAGGCAATTCCCAATGCACCAACATAAGCGGAAATTGAACCACCACCAGGAGCTGGAGATTCGGAAGATGTTTCGTCGGCAAATGCTTTCAAACTCATGCTCACCAATTTCTCATCAGACTCATCGCGTAAAAGGTATTCGATCACACGTTTTTCAGGTTCGAATGGTCCAAGCTCATCGAGTCCCATTGATTTGACGGCAATTTTGATGAGTTCCGATTCAGAAACGCCTGTTGAACGTTGTTGCTTTTCGAGAAAATAGCGGCCTGCATCTAAGAGACAACTAAGCGGTAATAATCCAACAAGCTCAGATCCTGTAACCCGAATTCCTCGTGATTCTGCTTTTTTGCATACTTCGTCGAAAGCAATATGAACCGGTGTAACTCGAATGTTGGTTAGGTTCATGGAGATTTGGGCAACACCGTATTCTTCGATAAACCAACCAATGGCTTTCACCGACTTAAGGCTTCCCGGGACGTGGACTTGATTTCCTTGTTCGTCTTTTACAATTTTACCTGTAACAGGATCACCTTCGCGTAAAACTCGACCACGTTCACGCACGTCGAAGGCGATGGAATTTGCTCTACGAACAGATGTTGTATTGAGGTTGACATTGAAAGCAATGAGGAAGTCACGAGCGCCAATTACACTAGCACCAGAGCGTTCATTCATTCTAGCTGGACCAAAATCGGGTTTCCATTCGGGTAGAGAAATTTTCTTGAAAAACCCTTCGTATTCGCCCGCACGAATTTCACTGAGATTATTTCGACCGGGAATGATAGAAGCCGATTCGTAGAGATATACTGGAATGTTTAATTCTTCACCAACGCGTTTTCCCAGTTTGCGTGCGTATTCGGCAGTTTCTTCCATGCTGATGCCGGAAATGGGGATAAGCGGACATACATCGGTTGCGCCCATTCGTGGATGTTCGCCAGTATGCTTACTCATATCGATCAATTCGGCAGCTTTTTTCATGGCTTGAAATGCTGCTTCGATCACTTTATCGGGTGAGCCAACAAATGTTACAACAGTCCGATTAGTGGCTTTGCCTGGATCAACATTGAGAAGTCGAACACCTTCGATGGCTTCTATTTCGTCGGTGATTTGTTTGATGATGCTTAGATTGTTTCCTTCAGAGAAATTAGGAACACATTCGATGAGTTGTTGCACGGTGGAATAATTACGAAATTTTATTTATTAATTACGAATTACGAATTACGAATTACGAATTACGAATTACGAATTTGCAATTTAGGAGCAAAAGAACGGTAAAAATGAATAGAATGAGTTTGGTGATTGTAAAAAACGAAAGCTAGCTTATGGCTTAGAGCGGCAACGATTGAAGCCGGCATCCCTGATGAGCGAAGCGAAGAAGGATAAAGGCGTAAAGCGTGTTCGACCGCCCAAATCATTTTAAATTTTCTGAAATAATCCTTTAAGAGCGTCGCCTTTTCCAGTGAGTGTAAGGATGCGATTTATTAAGGATTTTGAGAAACCTAATAGAAGATTTTTTTCGAATCGATTTCGGAGAACCTCATCCTGTGTATTCGCAGAGACAAACTCGGTTCCTTCTGTAGTACTGGCTTGGGGAGGAGCGGGATTTTGACTTGTAATAAATCGGGTTATGCTGATGCCTGTTGCTTGGATAAATACTTTGCGCAGGTGATGATCGCGCATAAGTTTATTTAAGGAAGAAGGAGTGTAATAGGATAGATGCTCAGGCCAAGAAATTACGTTGTAGCTCGACTTCAAATTATATCGAAGTAGTGAGTTGAAATTGGGTGTTGTAATATAGAGTAGACCGCCTTTTCGGAGGAGTTTGCTAAAATTAGAAATTTCAGTTCTGGGTGTGTTGATGTGTTCGATGACTTCGAACGAAGTGATCACATCGAAACTTTCGGGTTCAAATGAGCTTGGATCTAAAACCCCTTTTTTCATTTTAATTCCTTTGGCTTCACAAATTTGAATGGCAGCATCGGTGAATTCGGTGCCATAAACATCCCAACCGCGCGATTTAGCAACTTCTAAGAAATAGCCAATTCCGCAGCCTACATCGAGGAGTTTGTTTGTTTTACGAGCACCTTCGAATCGATCAAGAATTTCGTGATAACGCTTGATGGTGATTGGACTCAAATAGTCATTTCTACCGTAGCCTTTGTAATATTCTTCGAGTTGAGTTTGAGAAGGATTATTGGTTGAAAATACCATTCCGCAGTTTGAACAACGGGCGAGCCATGCTTTCTCATATCCTGCAATTGGCTTTAATTGATCACTATTACATACAATACACGAATGAATTGTTTGAGTTTGATTCATGCTTTGTTCAAAGTTGAGAAATGGATCAATTCAATTGGAATTTTGAGAGTTAATCTGAATAAGAATGCTAGTATTTAAGGAAAAAATGAAATCCAAGTATTCAATTCAAATAGGCAAAAGAAATCTTCCCAAAGCTAAATTTTCCCTTTAGATAATTTGTTAGAATAGCGAGAATGATAAAAAATAATTGAAAGTTATCTTTCTATTTCCTCTAAAGAAAAGCGAATGAACACTATGCAAAGGGTAATTTAATGAATGTGAATTTCTATTCACGATTTAATACTTCGTTAAAGAACTGCATATAATTTTCTTTTGCTCGATATTTAGATTTATAGGTTCTATAAGCATTTTGAGCAAATAGATTGTATTCGATTTGTTCCATTTCGGCCCAACGAATTAAGCAAGAAGAAAGAATGTCTGCATCGGCATTAGCAGGTAACAAACTACCATTGAATTCATCTTCCACAATCTCAGAAACACCTCCAACATTAACCGAAATAACTGGCATGCCATGTCCCATCGCCTCCATCATTGAAACTGGAATTCCTTCAGATTCGCTAGTACAAAGTAAAATATCAGCTTCTCGGTTTTGGAGAAAATTGTAAATAAATTCTTTCGATTTATCTCCTAAAAACTGATAGGAAATATTTGGTTTATTTTGAATGATTTCAGCAGCTAAATTTTCGATTGAATTGTCGTTAGATGAAGAGGAGCCAATATGGATCCATTCAATTTCATGATGATTTATTTTTGAGATTGCCTGAACGATTCGATCAATTCGTTTGACGGGACGGATGAAAGCGATTGATAAAATTCGTAATCGATTCTTTGTTTTTACTCCCATGTTTGGTTCGGAAATTTCATCAATTCCGAGATGGTAACAGTTGATTTTTTCTGTTGGAATGCCATTGAGTTTCGCTCTCAAATGAATTACTCCAGATTCGGAAATCGGATTTGTACTATCGAGAATAGAAATAGTCCATGGCCTTAATGGAAGATAGTTTCCAGGGCTTACATAGTAAAAGCAATCCCATCCATGTGCTCTTGTAACGGCTCTTAGATTTGGATATTTATTTCGCAAGATTGCCATTCCAGAAGCAAAATAACTGAACCAATAACTGTAAAGGACGACCTGTTCTTTGGGATGATTATGAAGTTTGAATAATCGTTCCATTTCAATTGCAAATGCACTTGCTTTCGCTTGAAATCCTAAAAGTGTTTTGATATGAAATGCATCATTCTTTTGATTGTAATTGGATTTGATGAAAGCTCTTTCTTGTCTCCATGCTTTGCTAAACCAGCAAAAGAGGGAAGTTAATTTCTCGAATTTATTTGGACTGCAATTAAGTTCGATTAGTTCGGCATTGTTGGGAACAAATGAACGAATTGTCTTTTCGGAACGGGTATTTCTTTCAGGTAATATGAGGTATATTTTTTCGAATTGATTCGCAATAATCTTTAATTCATCTTGTAAAAAAGGTTCCGCAAACCCATATGGATAGTGCGTTACAATGAGGTAAAGAAAAGGTCGTTTGCTTTTCATTGGCTGCTAAAATAGCGTTTAAAATCAACCCAATAGGAAAGCGAACGATTGATAATTTAAATCAGAAAAAACATTTAGCGTTTATATATTTCCAATAATCGATCGGTATAATGATCAATATCGTATTGTTTAGAAAATTCAAGGGCAAATTTCCCCATTCGTTCGCGTTCTAAAGGATTTTCGATGAAGTAGATAATCTTCTCAGCAAAATCTTCGGCAGATGCATTATTGGGAAGCATAAATCCATTTTCCCCTTCTTTCATGAGTTCTCTATTTCCAAATCCATCCAATGAAACAACGGGCAAACCCGAAGCCATTGCTTCAAGGATTACAAGTCCAAAAGGTTCGTATAATGCGGGATGAACATATAAATGAGCATGTTTTAATCGTTCTGGTACATCGCCTACGCTACCTAAAAAACGCAAATGATTTTCAAGTCCTTTTTCTTTCGTTTCTTTTGTGAGTGAATCCATTAAAACTCCTGCTCCTAAAACATCTATTGTGACAGGATATCCTTTCTTAATTAGAATTTCTACTACGGGAATTAAAAAAGCATGATTTTTTTTAGGAACTAAATTCGCGATTGAAACAATATGGAATGGTTCATTCACAGTAGAATACGATCGATCCGTATGAAATCGGCTAGTATTAATGGCATTGGGGACAAGGTGAATATTCTTTTTGAAATCGGGTAAATTCTCTGTTAAATACTGCTTTACATCTTCAGAAATGGCAATAAAATGATTATTACAAATTTGGTATTTCTGCTTTAACCACACCCGTTCCCAATAGTTTGCAAGGATTGATTTGTTGAAGAAGGTTTTAATTGAGCCTTTTTTTAATTGAGGCATATTATCGTGCCCGTGGGAGAAATACTTAATTCCTTTTATTATTTCTGATCGTGAAAGGATTTCAGAAAGATAAAGATGAGAATGAATAATATCAGGTTTAAACTCATTCACATAGGAGATAAAAGCATTATTGTTTATCGTGGGTTTTCGAAGGAATTTAAAATGAACATCACCACCAATAATGCTCAATGGAACTTCGTTCAAAAGCGATTCTTTATCTGGATAATTTGGCCAAGTAAAATGATGTGGAAATAGACATACTATATGTACTACATGACCTTTTTTGACGAGGTCTTTAGCGATTGAACCAAGCAGAATTTCGGCACCACCGCATCCCATTGTTGGAATTACATAAAGAATCTTCATACTAAAACCCTTATTCAATATATAGGTGAGGCAAAGTTAAATGATACAGAACAAACTTTATTTATCGTATTAGAAAAATTGTTCAATGTAGTATTGTCTCAAAGAATCAAAAAATGATTTTTGAAATTCAATTGAAACTAATTAATTGAGATTTAAAGAATTGACATGATTTGATTCGCACAAGAATCACAGGTATATACTCCTGATCGATCATGAATTCTATTATCAGCAACATCTTCGGAAAAATTATAGACTACGGCTGTTTGATAAAGAAAACCTAATTTTTCTGCCGAATCGATGGTTTCTCTGGTATATGATCCATCTGGATAGCCAATAGAAACAATCTTCTTTTGAATTACATTTTCCAGGTAAATTTTCGAATCAGAGATTTCCTTATATGCTTTGTCTTGAGTTATTGTTCCCAGATTATTATGTAAAAATCCATGTGATCCAATTTCGAGATACTTGGATTCGCTGCATTTGAGGATTTCTTTATCCGTCATTAATTTCCAATAATCATCATAACTAACATCCGTTTTGAAATCATATAATGACTTAAAAGAATCCATCATTTTAAGTTTATAATCGGTATTAGCATTTTCGTCTTTAATAATCGAATATAAATTCTTTCCTGAGTCTAGACTATAGTATTTTCCATTGTTTTGTCTAAAATTTTCCCCGTCAACATTGATGTCTTGACTTGTGAGAGAAGTCGCAATATTTAAAAAATCAGCCCAAAGAATATCAGACTCTCCTTCGTTTAATCCAGTAATGAAAAAGGTCCCATTTACTTGAGCTTCTTCTAATATTGGTTTAGCAAAAAGAAAATTATTTCTGTACCCATCATCAAATGTGAGCACTATATTGGGTTTGTCTTTTAAAAAACGTTCTTCAAAAAAATCTTCCAAAGAAATAATATGACAGTATTTTTTTAAAAACTGAATTTGTCTGTAGAAGTCTTTCTTGGAAGTATGACGCGTATTAAAACGGGTATCACCGACTTGATCAATTCCATGATACATTAAAATGGTATTCTGAGTTTTCCGAAGGCTTCTCCGAGCCAATAGGCCTGTATTAAAGGAAATCTCGTTTCCAGTACGTTGCAGCTTTGAAAGAATACGATTTATCATAATTCCTGTTTAACAGGAATTAGAATACATCTAAGTCCGCCCCTGTGAACTTCAAAGATAGATTTTGTTCGGGATTTAGCAAATTCTTAAATACAATTGGAACACCCAATACAAACGGATTTTTTGAGCTAAATAATTTATCTATTTCAGATTCATTCGAGGCACTAATAGTTAATTGATCTAAGCCGAGTAATGAAGTCAACTTTTTAAGCTTAGTAATAATCTCATTGGCTGAATGATTCTTAGAAAGATCAATATCTCCAATAATTAATGAACCATCGATTTTAGCCCAAATAGATACCCCTTTCCAAGTGAATTGAAACGATGGATTATAGTGTTTGTATTGATAGTAATCAGCGTCTTTCCAAGCACTGTCATCCTTCGAATTCATTTGAGAATTAATAAATGAATCATTGGATTTTGTTGAATTTCTCAATACGAATGAAACCCAAATTTTATATAGAAACTGCAATCTTAATTTTCTAAAAATCCGATAGATAGGGATGCCACTATTTTTGAATATATACTGATGAAAATTTCCACTATGATGCCAGTTTAAGCTCCGTGTAAAACCTGGAAATGAATTATCATTTGGAAATGCATATAGATAATTCACACCTTCAGCTAATGCTAATTTCTCTGTTTCTCTTCCTAATAATCCAAATAATCCTTTCCGTTGATGTTCTTTATGTGTAATGATATCAGCCGATTGTCCTGAAAGTTTTTTTAATCCATCTATTTTTAGAAAGCCAGGAAATAGACAGAAAAACGCGGCAGGAGTGCCATCTTTTGCATAGGCAAAATGGGCTAAATATGTTTTAGAAGTGTAGGCTGTATTGTATTTATTTTGAAGATATTTTTCTGAAATATCAATGCCTCTCGATTCTTTAAATAATCGAGATAAGTCTTTTATATTTTCATGGTTTGCTCTTACAATTCGATACTCAGAAGAATCATCATTCATTTTTCGAATTCTTAGTAAGGAGTGGAGCAGTTAAAGGGAAATGGCTAAGAAACAGGTATAAACGTTCTTTATTACGGTAAGTAGTTAAATGCTTAAATGATTGAAATAACATTTTATTCATCATCGACCAATTTTTCACATACTCATAATGTCGAGCCATATTAAAGCTGCATTCGGCTAATAGATGTTTTTTTATATTCAAAGGAATTTTCTTTGATACATCTAAATAATCTTTTGCATAGAATAATCGATTTAGTCCTTTATAACGATCGAGGTAGGAATTTCGACTTAAATCGACCGAATTCCCCTCATGAATTCTATAAATTAAGGTGTTAGTTATAACTTGAAATACGGGGAATTTCGTTGCAATAGAAACCCATAGAACAAGGTCTTCAACAATGACAATTTGAGGATCAAATTTAAATTCATTCAAAATAGTTCGATGAATACAAACCCTCGATGGAGTGATTGGATTTAAAAGCAAATAATTAAATTCATTTCCGATTTGCATCTCAGGAATCATTGGTGTTTCAATTCCTTTGGCTGTTAGGTAGCTTACATTGGTAAAGAAGAATGCAATCGGCTTTTGCTTTTGAATAATGAATTGGGACAAGAATTCAAGATGATTGGGAGCATATTTATCATCACTATCTAAAAATAATAAATAGTTGCCTTTTGTATGAATAGCACCATTGTTTCTGGCGGCACTTCGTTCTGCATTTTTTTGATAAATATATCGGACTCTTGGATCTGTGGTTGAAATGGATTCAATCAGTGCTTTAGTATTATCCGTTGAGCCATCATCAACCACTATGATTTCCCAGTCGTTGAAAGACTGAATCTGAACGCTTTCAATAGTTTCAGAAAGAATGAATGCCCTGTTATATGCTGGGATGATGATACTAAAAAAGGGATTTTCCAAGCCCATCTCAGCCAAGTAGTGTTTTAAAGCGGAACTTTAATTTTTCTTTTGAAGTTGGCAGATAAATCTTGCTAAATGCCGATTTATTGAAAATACTCCAACCTTGCTTCAGTGTTTCTTTATTGTTATAACACAAATGAAAAAAACGGATTGCTAAATAGTTCTGAAACGCTTGTTTAGGAATAAATCCACTTTGATTATTGGCAAGCAGAATTTTCTCTATCAATACTCTTAATTGCTCCATTTGAGTGGAATCTAAGCTCCAGTCAACATTAGCAAATCTTCCATACAGATTTATTTCATCAATGGATAATTCAATGCCCATGGAACGAAACTGCTTTTGTTTCACTTTGGCGCAGGTATCCTGCATTGTTTGGGCATATTTATTCGAAATGTTTTTTGGATGATCTCGTTTTAGAACAAGTAATTCTTGAATGTTAGAAAGCTTGCAATAATCGCTCAGCCGTACCCAAAATTCATAATCTTCTCCATGAACAAATTCTGGATCAAAGAATAAATTGTTTTGACGTAAAACAGAAGTTCTAATAGCCGCAGTTGGATGAGAAATATGAGTTTGATATAAATGCCGAATTCGGATTTCTGTATCGTCTTGGCTGTATTTTACAACTTTAGATTCGATGTGTTCTCCAAAATCCTCAAACCAAGTCCCAATTAGGCCGTAATCAGGGTTTTTATCTAAGAATTCAACTTGTTTCTCAATACGTTGAGGAAGACTAATGTCATCCTGGTCCATGCGGATAATATATTCACCAATGCATTTTTCTAGACCAATATTGAGAGAAGCAATTAAGCCTTTATTTGAATCATTGTTGATTAGGCGAATTCGATTATCCTGAAAGCTTTGTATTACATCGATGCTTCGATCGGTTGATCCATCATTCACAATCACAAATTCAAAATCACGATATGTTTGATCGAGAATACTTTGTATTGCAGCAACAAGGTCATCTCCGGCATTATAAACCGGCATAAATACAGAAACGCGTGGATTGGCCATCTTTAAGAACGCGGCAAAGATACAAGCATTTCTCGCCAAAGTTCTTCAATCCCTTTTTCAAGTTCGATTTTGGCTTGCCATCCTGTAAGTGTATTGATTTTATTGACGTTTAGGATGTTTGTAGGCGTATCTACAGCACGTGATGGGAGATATTTTACGGGAAAGTTTTGTTGAGTTGCTAAACGTATTTTCTCGAGTACCTCATTCACCGTTGAACCTACTCCTGAACCAATATTTAGAATTTCATTTTGAATTGGATGTTTCAAAATAAATTCAATTCCTCTGCATAAATCTTGAATGTGAATATAATCTCTTACCACATTTCCATCACCCCAGATTTCAACCGGCTGTTCTTGAATTAACTTTCCTAAAGTAACAGCAATTAAGCCTTGTTTACCATATAGATTCTGTCCAGATCCATAAGGATTGGAAGGGCGAACAATCACATAATCAAGTCCGAGATTTCTTGATTGGAAACGGATATATTCCTCCATAGCCAATTTTGAAAATCCGTAATAATTAATGGGTGCTGTTACTGATGTTTCACTATTTACTTCTTGACCATTATTCCCATAGATAGCGCCACCTGTAGAGAAGAACATCAATTTTTTACTTCCATGTTGAAGCATTCCATTTACTAATTCAAATCCAGCAAGTAGATTCAAATCTTGTTCTTTTTGAAAATCATTAAATCCGGAGGATGGTATGAGACTACAAGCTAAATGGATAACCCTATCGAATGGACCTTTTTGAAGACATGAATGAAGAAAATGACGATCGGTAATGTCTCCAATATATTCGATGTAGGGAAATTCAATTAGCTTATCAGAGGTAAAAGGGAACTTATCGCAAATATGAATTTCATATCCTTCATCGGAAAGATGAGAAGCGAGATTTCGGCCAATAAAACCGTTACCACCAAGGATGAGAATACGCGACATGATCGCGAAGATAATAATTTCGTTGATTAAGTTAGATGCGTCTCCAATTTGAAGGTATCAAATCAGAGGTATTTCGAACATCATCGGCGAACCATTTTACAGGGCAAATTACCTTTTTAGTCCTTGATGGATTTAACCAAGCGCCCCACCAACTAAAGCTACTATTTGCCGTAATGTGGTGTTTGCACATGCTCATCAGTTGCATATCGATATATGCCAAATCACCTTGATTATTATCGATATAATGAACAGGCCAGCTTAATTTTAAATTGATTTTACACCATTCGGGATCATCTGAGAAAATGAAAAAAACAGGATCTATTTCATTTTCTGCGATCAATTTAGCTGCACTTTCATAATAGTCAATCCCACACGAACCGTGCGTTTTAGCCACATCGGGATTATTTACCATATCGGTTCTTCTTACATGCAGGGAAATAGCATTCGACTGTTTAATTAATTGTTCCCAATGCTTATTTTTATCGCTTAATGGATATTTAAATCGAAAATCATTTCGAATTTGATTCTCCTGATTTTTAAAATATTTCTCTGATTGCCAGTATCCAATGAGGTAAATATTGCTAGAAGCCTTTGTGAAATTTGCATCATAATGAAAGAACGGTTCTTTATAAACCAATTTCTTATGATTGGGTTTCATTGAATCTAATTTGGTTCTTATTTTTCCTGGAATGCTTGTTATATCAGGTTTAAGGAAATAATCAATTTCTTTTCTCGAAGCCAATTCAGGTTGAAGCATGTATGGATCGAGTCCATAATTCCGTGGAGTTTGTTTTTCAATATCCAGTTCAAACCATGTTTTATCTAATTTCAACGAAGTGTTTTTCTCCATCGATAAGGCTTTCCCTGCAGCATATTGAAATAGTTGATTACCCAATCCACTAATTAGTTCAATGATTATCATGATTTTTTTGTTGAATTTGAATCCATTTCCCAAGAAATTTAATTGCTAATTGATTATTTAATTTAGAAATAAAACAATAAAGTGAAATAAACGCAGGAATTGTTCCTCGAAATCCGGCAGTTCGAATTTCTTGAATAGACCGAATCTTATAGGTTTGCATGAGAAACAATAAACGTTCGTTGAATATTACTTTATCATCAGAATTTAAAATGGATTTTAATTTATCATAACAATAAAAGAATTCTTTTAACTCCACATTTTTATTGTCGCGTAGAGTATTTGTTAATTGAAGTGGATGTTGATCAGAAGTAATAATTAAAGGTTCATCAATTGCATAACTTCCATATTTATAGATGAATTGCATATAACTTTCGATGTCAACCAACCAAATTAAGTTGGAGTCAAACGGGATAAATGCTTCGCGTTTTATAATCGTTGCAGATGGCGCACCAATAATATTCGCGTGAAATAATACAGAAGGTTGCTGATTGATGTTTTTGATTTTAGAATCATTGGTATTATAAAGCAATTTTTCTCCAGTCAAGGTGTTGAAAATAAAACTCTTGCAGAACAAAAATACTTGATCGGGATGTTCTTTAATTGCCCAAACAAATCGTTCCAAGGCAAGTGAATTTTCAAACCAATCGTCATGATGCATTATTTTAATCCATGTTCCTTGTGCATGTGTAACAGAAGAATTCCAATTCTCAGGAGAACCTTTTGATGGCTGGTTATGAAAATAGTGCAGATCGAAATTCCAAGATTTCTCTTTAGTGACATTCAAAACGGATCCATCTTGACTGTCATCCGAAAGAATCACTTCAAAATCTCTGAACGTTTGAACTTCAATAGATTCAAGCAATCTTCTTAGATCATCGGGTTGTTTATACGCTGGAATACAAATAGAAATGAATGGCGTCATTTTTTCAGCTTGAAAGAGTTTCTCCATTTTTATTTACACATATTCAATGAAGCCTTTTCATGATGGTCCAATGATTTTTGAGCAGTATGTTTTTCAAATAAACAAAAAGAGAACTAGAAATTGGAGTTGATAATTTTAATTCCCTGACATACAGCAATATGTCAAAAATATGTCACATCTTAAAAACAAAAAAATGATTGTGGATGTTAGAAGAGTGTAGCGTTAGTTTGATTTAGGTATTGGGGTGGGTCTTCATTGATCTGCCCCAATTTTTTTCTGCTTCTTAGCAAGCTACTAATGAATAGTTTCTTTGAAATAACCCAGCTAAAGCACAATGAAATCCCTCGTATTCCTGGATGGATTTCACGAAGAATTTTGAACATTAACGGGCTTGGGGCACTTTTCAAATTATTCTCCTTGATAATTACAGTTAAGTATCTCAAGTAAACTTGTTGTAAATGAATTCGTCTGTTGATTGCATGTTTTCCCGGTAAGATTAGAATTGCTTTCAACATGGGAATTACGAGCTTTAATTCTTGCCAAGTTGAAGAACCGGGATGCACTCGATAAAGAATCAAGGCCTCTGAAATACTTAAGAAAGAACAGCCCTTTTCAAGTAATAGCGTCCAAAGTAGATAATCCTCACAATTTTGGATTTCTAATTCTTCTGGAAACATTCCTTTAGAAAACAAGACCTCCTTTTTAACCAATACAGAAGACGTTGGGATTTTATTTTGAGCGTGAAATTCTTGAACTGCTTCTTCTCCTTGGTACACTTTATTTTGAACTCCAAAACGATGTTCTCTTAAATCCATTTGATTGGATAAACAGATAAAGCCATCGGTAAAACTCAAATCATAATTCCCTTTTATGGTTTCCTCCAATTGAAATTTCAACTTCCCGGGCAACCAAATGTCATCCGAATCTAAAAAGGCTATCCAAACCCCTTTTGCTAGTTTAATTCCTGTATTTCGAGCCTTTCCTTGACGTCCGTTGGCTTGTTTGATTAAACGAATTCGTGAATCTGAAGCGCTTAGTTTTTCGACTACTTCAAGCGTAATATCTGTAGATCCATCGTCTACAATAATTAGTTCCCAAGAGGAATAATCTTGAATTTGAATCGACTGAACTGTAGTTTCTAAATAGTCGGCACAATTGTATGCAGGTATGATAATGGAAACGATCGGATTTTCCATATCAACTAAAATTCGACATCGATTTCAAAACTCTTTTTTCACGAATGCGAGCTTCAAGTTTTGGTGAAACAGAGATAAATTTTCGAAATAACCTCATAATCAAAGGAGGTTTGTCGCTTAATACTTCGCCCATAAACATCCCTTTTTCTACATCAATGGATTTGAAATGTTTAAATGGAATTCCAAATGTTTGGATGTAGAATCCGTATTTCAATGCACCTAATTTGGGCATAGGTTCAATATGATCTTTTATCATCCCACATAATTCTTCATGCGAGTTGGGTTCGTATGTTGAGCCAAGCGATTTATAGTAGGAATTAGAAGCTAAAATGGAGGGTTTTCCCCAATATGTTGCTTCAATTCCAGCGGAAGATCCAAATGAAATAGCCTTCTCACTTAAATCCATAATCAAATAAGTACTTATTTGAGATTCAGCAGTAATGACTGTTAAATTGGGATAATTGAGCTCGTATAAATCAGTTTTATGATGCGACGTTACCGTTTTGAAATTGGGATGAATTCTCAAATAAAAATGAAAATTGGAATCATCTTTAAAGCTTTCTACAATCTTTTTTATCCCTGTAATTTGATCAGGATAAATAATCTTTTCTTCATCTTGATAAATAGCAGCGAGCTCATCATCCGAAGAATGTAAAATCAGCACATTCCGTTTGTCATTATTCCAATCGGGAGGCAATGTTTTAACATGATCTTTCGTAAAAGAGTACCAGTTGGTAATTACTCCGACTCTTCGATTATCGTAGAATTTCTTTCCTTCCTCATTTCGGAATTTCTCATCTGCATTTTCCCAAGATTCATTAACTGCACGAAAATTAAAGTCAAGATCAGATATTGCTTCGTTGATTGTGACCGAGTATTTATCTAAAGAACTTCCTCTTTCATGTAAATAGCAATCAATACCTAATTCTTTACATGCAGTAAAGACAGCCGCTGTATGTGCGAATCGACCACTAAAAGCATATACACGATCGGGTTTTTCCTTCTTCAATACATTGAGTATAGAATAATAAACACCAGCACTACTAATGATGTAATTCTTGAGTGTTGGCTTAAACTGATCAAGTGATGGACTTGGATCTCGTGTTATAGCAATGATGGAATTGATAATCCCAAAACCTAAGCGAAAATTCCCAACAGTGAGCTTTCTCAACTCTTCCATTCCACTAATATCTTTAGGAATATTAGCTATAATGGATTTTTGTTCAGAGTCAAGAGCTGGCAGTGGAATAGAGCGAATTGGTTTTTTTAAGAGTTGCAAACCATGTTGATGTTTTGCTAAACATAAATCACATTTCTCCGGAACCATGAATGGATTCAGATCGCAATTTGGAAGTTGAGCATTGCAATAAACTTGAATTATTTCATGTCCTTCATCCGAAAGATTCGTGATTAATTCTAGTTCAGTTTCGTAATGCGAAACCCATTGAAGATGTGAATTGAAAAAAAGTATTTTCATCTTTCAATGCCTCTAATGAGCATAAATGCTTCTGCGAAATTGCTTCCTACATAAACGCCCCAGTTTTTAGCTCTAACTTTTAGTGCTTCAGGTGAACGAGGATGTGGAAAAGCGCGACGTTCAAATTCATAGCTCTCCATCCCTTTAATTTTAGCATCGATATCTTCTTCTTCTACCACAAAAAAGTAATTCGGGAGAAAAGGATTGGGATAATTAAATGCTTGCCATTCAGTTGATGAAGGCGTTTCAAAGCAAAAAAGATACTTTACAGGTTCATGCATCATTGGTCTGATAGCAGTAACCACCGCTTCAAAAGTTCTGCGATGATCTATGTTTGTATCACCACCATGATGGGTGAAAATGACTTCTGGATTAAAGTCTTCTTTTTCTTTTTCAATCACCTTGATAATATCCAGTAAATCGACTGAATCAAAACGATTGTCGGCGAATTCGTATGTTGAAACTGACTCAAATCCGATGGCTTGACGGGCGTTTTCAATATTGGATTTATGAATGGCTAATTCGGCTTCCCATTTGGCTTGATCGCGTTGATCGGAGCGAGATGTAATGCCTTCTCCAAGAATAATCACTCGAATTTTGCAATTCTTTTGATGAATTAAATGGTGCATCGTTCCTCCACATCCTAATAATTCATCATCCGGATGAGCAACAACTAATAGAATTCTTTTTTCTTTTAAGTCCATTTGAATTAATTCAAGGAAATTTGTTCAATTTAAATTTAGGATTTGATTGAAAATCAACGAATAAGAAAGTGGTTTAAACTTCATTAATCCAAGATGGTTTGTTCTCCCATAAGTGTGTTAGCACTTCGGGAAATGGTTTGAGCCATCTCAATAGTTCCTTACTTGGATGATATACTTGTTCATCTTTTTGTCCATCATCCTCAATTTCAATTTCAAGCTTAGATTCGGGAAGATTGGACACTAAGTGTATGAAACCTGCTGTTGAAATTGTATCTCTTCCTGATGCAATAAAAACCCCCGACAACTTATTTTCAGCTACTCGAATTAAGCATTCACTTGCTTCTTCAGCGGAAATATAATTCCGATACGATTCGAGACGTTTGGCTTGAAGTACTTGACCTGCATTTCCTTTAGCAGCAGCAAGTAGCATCCGATTCCAAAAGAGTGTTGGTTTGATTTGCCATCCCCAAATTCCTGCAATACGAAGGATTGCTTGTTTCTCTGGTTCTAAAACTATTTTCCAAACATTTTCAGCCGCAATTTTTCCTGCTCCATACAAGTTGGATGGCTCTGCCCAAGTCGTATCATCAACCGAAATTAATGATTGTGAATATACATTGACGCCACTTACCAAAACGGAAAATCCGATTCCTGAATTTCTTGCCCAAGTTGCCAAGTTTATTGCCATTGCAGCATTTTCTAGCAAGCCTTCGGGATCAAACCATTTAACCGATGCAGCCGCATGAATGAGTATAGTATTGGCCGGATCGCTCAGTGAAATCTTTTCTGAAAGTTGTTTTGTCGCATCATTACTACATAGATCAATTCCACCAGCTCTTGGGGAAGAAATGGGGATGATTTCAGCATTGGGAAAAAGCGTTTTTGCTTGATTGATGATCGCCTTTCCAAGAAATCCAGAAGCTCCTGTAATAATAATCGATTTCATTCTTAATCACGAAATATGTGGTCGCACATCAAATTTTGTAGCTAGAATCGCATTTTCAGGAAGCAAGCATGGAATTCCTCCAACGATAGGATAAGCAAGTAAACCTTCGGGAGAATAATAACAATCGGCTCGTTTCTCCAATTTTGTTTTAGTAATTGGACAGGAAACTGGTGTATCAATTTTTGACGAATTATTCTCGTTCTCCACCGAAATCAAAATAATTCCTGAAGGATTCAAAGGAGTCATGATGCATTCCATCAATTGATACATTTCAATCTTCATCCCGAGCTTTTCGGCAGTTGCTTTCAAATTTCTCACATATCCATGATGACGCATGCGCTCTTGTGCCGCTTCGGTTGCGAGCTCATAAATAGGCTCAAAAAGAACGAGGTATTTTTTGGTCACCCGAAATAATTCTTTCAATATTTCTTCCTCTCTACTACCATTAGGCTCTATTGCATGTGAGGTAAAAACGACATCAACCGATTTATCTGCAAGTGGAATATTAAATAAATCACCCGTAAATAAATTGGCATGTCCAAAACCTTTGTTTTGAAGATACATTTTCGCGAAACTGACTCTTGACCAAGAGATGTCAAAACCATAAATATTGGATGGTTTATTATTGAGAAGAGGAAGCATATTTCCCAAGGTTGTAGCTTCTCCAATACCTGCTTCTAAAATAGAATCGAATGGACCAATTTTATTGAGAATGGATGCGATTTCGCTGCAGTAAACTAAATTCTTATCATGATTTTCGTTGGCGTATTGAATGTAATTTCCAGTTTGAAAATCATAACTAATTTGAATTGCTTCGGTTGTATTGTATTGAGTTTTCTCAATATCACGAAGTAAATTGATGATATTCTCTCCCTTACTGTAACTCTCTTTTACATGCAAAAGATGTTTGTATAATTTATTATTCATCAGCGTCTTTTTTTAAATTGAAAACAAAATTCAAAAATGATTTATCAAGCGAAAGAATTCATATTCTCATACTTTGAGTAGTTTATTCATTAATTCTTGTTTTGAAATATTTCCACTCATTAATATTTCATAACTCTTTTCTCCGCAATTAAACATTAAATCAAATACAGTCATATAGGGCTCAAAAGCACCGTATTTCTGAGGATATACAGGATGATTGTAGCTTTGGAAATCGATTTGAATTCCTTCGTTGTGAAATGAATCCGCATTCGCATAATTTTTTCCTAATGCACCAAAAAGAAATAACTCAGGCTTTACTTTTTTACACATATCCAACACTAAATCTGATTTTTTCCCTGTTAAATCTAAATCATGACCGTAAAGAATATCTACATGGATATTTAAATCTTTTAAAATAAACCGTAGAATATAATCATTGAGTTCCGCTAAATACTCCCAATCCATGCTATATAATTCACGGAAAAATGAAATGTATTTATCGTAATATAAGGTCTTTGAATAATTGTATTCTATCGACCGTAAATGCTTTTTTTTCCAATTCCGTTTATTGTCAATTTGTAAATCTTGAAGTTTAATATCAATTTTACCATATGTATAAACAGGAACAGTAAGCCAGAGAGGACCTTTAGAAGTTTTTATTTTATTTCGACTGTTCCAATCTTCTTTCAAATATTGAACAGTATCAAAAACTACATAGGCATCTGAAACGGCAATTTTATGAATCAATCCACACCAAGGCAAATAAACTGGTTGATGGGAAGTGAGGATTTTCATTGGATTGATTCTTCAAAAATGGATGATCGTGTATTATTGTGTTTTGTTGTTGATCGCAACGACTTCCCACTCAGCATGAATTCTAACAGCTGGTAAAGTAACATCTTCGAATGATTTATGAGTAATACTTTTGATTTCCCAGCCTTTTTCTAAAACATCAAAAATGTTGTTCTTCCCATAAAAACACATGGTATGGCTTCCGCTAGGACCACCATCGGAATTATGAATCATCCCATCTTCTCCCATTTTTCCTGAAGCAAATAGAGAATTACGTTCACTGTAAGGAGTAAAATAAAAAACACCTTGATTGAGTAGCACTCTTTTTATTTCACGTATTGTTTCTTTTGCCAAATTGAAATTTACATAGGAAACAGATCCTCTGTCGATTACAATATCAAATGAATTGTCAGGAAAAGGAAGTTTTGTGAAATCACCCACAATAAATTCGCCTTCTAAGTTTTCATCTTTAAAGCGTTTGCGTGCATATTCAACAGCGGTTGCACTACCTTCAATTCCTGTTACGGAGAAGCCTTCACGAGCAGCAAACCACAAATTATTTCCTGTCCCACTGCCAACTTCAAGAATCCGAACATCTTTTCGCTCTTTATTTCTAGGATAATTTTTGAAAAGAAAAGCAACAACAGAATCGTAGGGATAACGTACAATGTTTTTGTCTTTACTGTAAATATCTTCTTCCCAGATTCGTATCGTGTCGCTATTCATTGCTTGAATCATTCAAAATTAGTATATGAAAATTGTTGCCCCTTTTTCATGTCTTTGAGGAGTGTTTTCCCAATCAAAGCTGAGATTGACGATGGTGGAATTCCGGTTGAAGGCTTTAAGAAAATAATATCTTCTTCCTTTATTTTTTGTCCTTTGGATAAATCCGATTTTGCTGCACATGAAAAACGATAATTCAATCGACTATGTGATTCAGATGCTGTTGGACCGATAATCGAAGTTCCCAAACAGGTTTCCATCATTCTCACATCACGAATTAATTGACTTAATTCTTTGGGATCGGATGAAAATCGGTGGTCTGGCCCGGGAAGACTTTTATCGAGCGTGAAATGTTTTTCTATGAAGCAAGCATTGAAAACGATCGAGCCAATTGCTGCTAATGAGCCATCAGTATGATCGCTAAATCCAACAGGAACAAGGAATGTGCTTTCTAAGGTTTGGATTTTACGGAGATTTACATCTTCCAATGGAGTAGGGTAGGACGAAGTGCAATGAAGCAAAATTAAATCAGTACCACCGGCATCTTTAAATGCACGAACAGAATCATCAATCTCACCAAGAACAGCCATTCCAGTAGATAAAACTGTGGGGATTTTGGTCTTCGCCATATCCCGAATTAAGGAATGATTTACAAGCGCATCAGAACCATTTTTAAGCAGCGGAGTGTTGATTGCAACAAGATCTTCGAGTGTTTCACGACTTGAAGGAGTACTGAAAAAAATAATCCCTTTCTTTTCGCAATAATTCTTCAGAAGAAATAATTGTTCCCGACTAAGTTCATAGCGGTTAAACATATCCAGCTGACTTTCAGTTACTTCTTTCCCTTGAGAAATGTAAGTGTACTGAAGCGAATCATCAGCAAATAAATCTGACGTTTTATAATTCTGGAATTTAACGGAATCACATCCGGATTCAACTGCAGCATCAATCATTTTTACTGCAAGATCCATATCACCATTGTGATTAATCCCAATCTCCGCAGCTATAAATGAAGGATTTCCATTTCCAATTAATCGCCCCGCAACTCTTACTGGGTTCACATACATACCTTGTTCCTCCTTTAAAAACAGAATTATTTCTGATAGTAAGAGGCAAATATATGCTATTAATTTTATTCGTCAAATGAAGGGTTTATGCCTCTGGATTAGGACGTATCCCAAGTGTAGACAATATTGATTTACAGGCTATTTCAGCACCATCTTTCGGGACAATTTCAAAGCTATTTTGATGGATATTTAACCTTGCTTGTTTTCCAATTAATAATTGAATTTGTTCTTCTATTTTTTCTTTCAGATTGGGATCATTATGAGCAATTAATTCATGTTGAAATCCTTGATTGAGATAGAAATTTTGATTCAACTTTTGATCAGGACTCATGTATATTCCAATGGCTGGAGTTCCAAGGTATGCAAGCTCATGCAGCGTTTGTCCACAACCACAAATCACCAAGTCGGAAGTTTGATAAAGCTTGATCATTTCTTCGGCAGTTTGTTGCCCAAGAATTTGAATATCAGGAAATAAATGATTCAAATTATCTCCAGAATGATGATCAGGAGAAATTAATGTGATACGTGATTTTGGAAGTTTTGATTTTATTATTTCACATAAAATAGCCGATATATTATGCACATCGGAGCCACCAATGGTGATAACAACTTGCTCTATTTCAGTATGAATAGATTGAAATTCTCTATTCGCTTGTTTAAATTCTTTTCGTAAAACGATATAGTCTTTTCCCATCAACATCTTTCCTGATTGTTTAGAATAATCAAGCTGTTCGAGTGTTACTCCTGGATTTAAGACTAGTGGAACGGGATAGATAATTCGGTTAAAATCATCTATAGCACAAACATGTTGATATGTTGATGCTATTTCAGCATACGTTTCAGCACCAGCTAGATAGGAATCAATAATAGCTAAGGTTTTATTTTTCCCATTTCGTAACGTTGAATCTTGATGCCAATTACCAAGTTGAATTTCAGTATCTAAAATACCTTCTTCTCCCTTTAAAAATAAAATGATATTCGTTTTAAAACCATTTCGTGAAAATGCATCTGCAATAGACTTACAGCGCATAAAATGCCCATATCCAATGCCTTGTCCCACTTCGGTATAAATAACTAATTCATTCATTTTTATTGATTTTCAACCGAAGTAAAAAAGCATTATAAAATATATTCTTCGTAACCACGATAAAATTTTCTACCTGCTTCCACTGCTGTATAATCCGATATAGGTAAGTCAAGCGAATCTTGAATGGTCCATATTAAATCTTGATATCCCATCATGTGGCGAAATTTAACTGTGCCCGAAAAGCGTGGATTAATTTCAAATACACATGGACCTTTTGAACTCAACTTTAATTGCACATTGATCGATCCTACTAAGTCGATCTTTTCTGCAATTTGATTTAAAAGCAAATCTATTTCTTCATTCTTTACGACAAAACCAAACCCAGAAGCTCCATCAGCTAGTTTTCGATTGTAAATGATTGTGCGAACTTCCTTGTTTTTAGAACGGAATAATCCACACGTAAATTCATCTTCATCATCTTCTAATAATTCCTGAACAATAAATCCTGGATTTTTTTGCTTTTGGAAATCAAAGTCCTCTTTATTTTTAATAATAAATAACGATTTACTTCCTGCTCCTTTTCGGCTTTTTAAAATAATTGGTTTGATATAATTGGGGTAATCTTCAATCAAGATTGTCTCTGGAAATGGAAGTCCAGATGCCTTTAAAAATTGCGATGTTTCGTATTTATCAAAGCCAATTTGTCTCGATTTTAAATTCGGACAAATCAGTTTCTTATCTAAGAAAAATGAATCTATTTCTAGATCTGTTAAATACCTTAATTCGGGTTCAGAAACAGGAATAATTATATCTATTTTATTTTTCTCAATTATTTCCTGTAACGATTTTTGGTAATTGGAATTTGAAATCGGTGGGACTTTGATGAAATGATCAAAAATAAAAATGGCACTTGTTTCGTCACTGATGTCTGTGCCTGTGATACTTCCAGTTAATGGATGTGTATTAAGAATCTTCCCAATACTTTGGCCAATATCTCCACCACAACCAAGAACAAGAATATTTATTTTCATAGTTATTTATTTCGAATCAAGATATTTTTCAAATATACAATATCAGAATCGATCGCCTCTACTTCTCGTATCAATGCTTCTGTATCGTATGGAGTTGAATTTAATTGTACGGTTTGATTTTCTGTATTGATTATTGCCCATTCTGCTAACCCTCCTCTTCTTCTCGATTGTCCAACCGATCCAACATTGACCAATAAACTACTCGCCGTTTTATACACAAATGGATAATGAGAATGCCCAGTCAAAACAATGGAATAGTTTGAATCAGCACATTTTTCTAATATGTCTTTTGGAGAATCTGGATAGAGGTAATAATCCAATTCGAAAGGTGCTCCATGACTCATCAATACTGAGCAATCGTCTTGTTGAATTGCATTTTTCGTTGGAGCTTGTGTGATGAATTCAATCTCAGCTTCACTTAATCTTTTCAAGGCTTCTTGATGCCCGCTACCATATTTCTTTCGCAATTCTTCTCCATCAATCTGACCTTGTTTGAGTTTTAGTAATATATCTTCATGATTACCACGAATAAATGAAAAATCCCATTGCTTTAATTCTTCGAGAATGATGTCTGGACGGTAGTAATAACCTACAACATCACCTAAAATCAGGAGCTTTTCAATCTTCGCTTTACGAATGTCTTCCAGTACTTTTTGGAAAGCATACTGATTGCCATGTAAGTCGGATAGAACTGCAATTTTCATTTTTTGAGATTAGAAGATGGCAAAGTAAAACTCATCGCAAATTGATTAAAATATTTTCAAAATATATGATAGAAGTTATTAGAATTGAAAATATTAATTCTAGCTATGTTGCTATTATCTAGTCTTTTATTAAGAGGTTTTGTCCTAATTTGAGGAATCAATTTGAGTGAAAAAATCAATTCCTCTACACGTTTTCAATCCTCAAGTTTAGAAGCAGCATAATTTAGCTCTAATCTTCTTAACACATCAACTGCGTAATCAATCTCATCTTTTGAAGACATTCCCGGTTTTTTTTGAAATGTACTTTTATTTAAATGCATAATCCAAGGTTTTGATTGGGCAAGAGTTGCTAATTCGTTCATCCCAAAGCTTGGATTTTTATCATACAACTGATCAAATACAGCACACAAACTCGTATAATCTTCTTTCGTATCAAGCGTTAGGCGCCATTCTGAAAAAGGCATTAATTCTTTTTCCGCTTCCATCTTCGCAATCTTGAATGTATCCGGATGATTTCGAACATAGAGTGTCACATGCTCTCGATCCGATTCCGTTAAATCTTTGGCATCTAAAGATTGATTCAAAGATTTAAGACGAACAATTTCAATATTCATCCCAGTTGGATAACCTGTAGAATATGTGTAATCAGCATGCTCATTCAAATGAAGTTCAATTCCTTTTGAAATAATTTCAGGATCAATGCAGGGATTATCGCCTGTTATACGAACTACGTGATCGGCACCAAATTTCTTTGCAGCTCCTATGTACCTTATTAAAACATTGTCTTCATCACCTCTAAAAACCCCTATCGGATTGGGTTTATGATTCTCTGCCCATTGCTCAATTGCATCGTCTTCTTCTAAATCTGGACAAGCAATCGCAATTCCTTGAGCATTTTTCACTTGCGTAATTCGGCGAATAATGTGTTCGAGAACAGATGGTCCACTTGGCTCAGGAAGCGGCATTAACGTTTTTCCACTTAAACGGTTTGAACCCATACGGGCTTGAATAATTAACCAAACCGAATTCATTTGATTGTCCATCCTCCGTCAATTACTAAATTATGTCCTGTTATAAAGGAAGCCGATGGGGAGCTTAAAAAGATTACTGCTCCTTGCAACTCCACTGGTTTTCCAATCCGTTTCAGGGAAGTTTTTTCACTCAATTTCGAAATAAACGCTTCTTCTTTTTGAACTTCCGCCGAGGGAAATGGTCCGGGTGAAATGGCATTCACTAAAATTCCTTCTCTTCCTAAATATTCAGCAAAATACTTGGTGAGCTGAATAACACCCGCTTTGGCTGCTCCATAATGTGGTGGATTCATCATCTCCGGATTGTTGTCGTACACGCTAAAATCGGGCGACACAATGCCATACATAGAACCTACATTAATGATTCTACCAGATTTTCTTTTTCTGAAATAAGGAATTACTTCTCGTATAGCTGCATATACACTTTGGAATGTGCCATGCATCGTTTCGGAAATTGCTTGATCACTTAATTTTTCCGGTTCTCCATCCACAGTAATCGAAATTGCATTGTTGATGAGTACATCGATGCGATTGAATTTTTCCCAAACAGCACGAAACAATTCTTTCAAATCTTCTGTCTGCGTTATGTCGGTTTTATTGAAATGAAGGTTGCTATTTGATTGAGGAAATGCTGCTGAAAATTTCTCTTCTGATCTACCTGCAACAACCACAGTTGCTCCTGCATCCAATAAGCCTTCTACCATACTTTTCCCTAAATAGCCATAGCCTCCGCTAATAACAACGACCTGATTTTCAAGAGAGAAAAGACGTGATAGATTCATAATTTCCAATTGTAGGGTAATATAAATTTATTGTCAGTAATAATCAACTCATTCAACATTTCTTCTGGAATTTGAATCTGTTGGGCATGCTTAAATGAAGTACAGTTTTTCTTGAGTTGACTGATTGAATCAACACCAATCACGATTCGATCGATGTTTTTATTCTGATACAAAAATGACAGACAAAGTTCTTCCGCAGAAATTTTTAGCTCTTCACAAATACTTGAAATTCGATCTAACTGTTTACCTACAGGGTGAAAGAATTCAGGTCTATTTTCCATCAATAAAAGTCCTTGAAGAAATGCCGAACGAATATGAATTTCTGTTCCTAGTTCTTTTAATTTAGGAAGCCAATCTACAAATCGTCTATCCGCAATATTCATTGGAAACTGAACGAGATCGGGACAAAATCCAAGTGATAAAAAATGCTCGAGTTCTTCAGGATGATAAATCGATATTCCTATTTTTTTTACGAGTCCTTCTTCTTTTAATTCTTCAAACTCTTTCCACAGCGAAGGATTTCTTTTTAGATCGGAATAATCATGCAGGATATATCCATAAACAGTTGGAATGGATAAATCAATCAATGATTTTTCTAAGGCTGATTTTACTTGTCCCGGCTTTGTTTCGGCAGGTAATTTTGTTACAACATCGAAATTCCCAATGGCACTTCTCCCCAGGATTTCTTCGCTGTTTCCATAAGCTGGAGCAGTATCTAAAAGATTGATTCCTTGTGAAAATGCTTCATCTAGAATCAATTTAACATCGCTTTCAGTAAGGATTCCAGCTTGATTGTTTATCCCATATTTCAGTCCGAACTGAACAGTACCTAATGCCAATTTAGGGTTTGAGAATCCCATTGGAAACTTGGTTTATGACATATTCGAGTTCTTCATCACTCAATGTAGGAAACATAGGAAGACTCAAACACTGATTGTAATAATCTTCTGCTATCGGGAAATCGCCCACATTCCAACCTAAATCACGGTAATACGGTTGAAGATGAACAGGAATATAATGCACTTGAGTAAAGATGTTTTTCTCGCGCAAGAAATCGTACAATTCTTTCCGTTTCGGTGTTCGAATCACATACAAATGAAAAGCATGTCCTTCGGGATATTCGGGAACTAATACGTTGGGAGCTAATTCAGAAAATGCTTCATGATAACGAGATGCAATTTTTCTACGACGTTCCAAACCTTCATCTGCTCGTTTCAATTGAGACGTACCTAAAGCTGCTTGAAAATCGGTTATACGATAATTATAACCCAATTCCTGCATTTCGTAATACCAGCCACCTTGAGCTACTTCGTCAGGAGAATTTCTAAATTGTGTTGAATCCTTGGTGATGCCATGGGTGCGCAACAGGAGCAATTTTTTATAAAGAGCTTCGCTGTTTGTTGTGATCATTCCGCCTTCACCAGTAGCAATATGTTTTACTGGATGAAATGAAAAAATCGAGAGATCAGCATTACGGCCATCACCACATTTAACTTGGTTTGAATGAGAATCTTTAAAGAAACCACCCGGAGCATGACACGCATCTTCTATGATTTTAAGATCATAGGTATCTGCTAATTTTCGAAATTCCTCAGTGTTGGCAGGATATCCAGCAAAATCTACGATGATAATTCCAGTAAAAAAACCTTGGGGTTTCGATTTAATTAATGCTTCTGTTTTATCAATATCAAGAATGAAAGTATTTGGGTTGATATCGGCAAACCAAACGTTTCCGCCACAATAACGAATACAATTGGCAGAAGCTGCAAATGTTATTGGGCTCGTGATATAATTACTGGATGAATTAACATCGAGTGCTAAGGCAGATAAATGAAGTGCAGCCGTTCCATTGGAAACCGCTACCGCATATCGAACTCCAATGTACTTGGCAAAGGCTTGTTCGAATTCAAGAATGGATGGACCTTGAGTTAAATATTCTCCTTGAAGAACCTTTGCAACAGCTTCTAAATCTTCAGCAGTAATGGATTGTTTACCGTAAGGAATTTGCATGCAATTCTGAATTTAGAAATTGGGATCAATTTGTTCTTTGATTAATCCTCTGATATCCTCAACGCTTAGCCAATCGGGGTTTGTACCTGAATTATAGCAAAAGCCCGGTTCTACCATTTTACCTCCTTTTTCGGTGTAATACGATTGCAGTTTATTATTTCCTTGGGGAAGGATGGCGTAATATGGACCTAAATCAACTGTATTAAACGAATCAGAACTAGTGATCATTTCTTCGTGCAGTTTTTCTCCAGGACGAATGCCACTAATTTTCAATGTAGCATCGGGTGCTACTGCTTTAGCAACATCTAAAATTCGGTACGAAGGAATCTTCGGAACAAAAATTTCACCTCCAACTGCATGCTCTGCAGCGTAAAGAACCATTTCGACACCTTCTTCTAATGAAATATTAAAACGTGTCATTCCTTCGTCGGTGATTGGTAAAACACCTTCATTTTTCTTCTTCATAAAGAAAGGAATAACCGAACCACGCGATCCCATTACGTTTCCATAACGAACAACCGAGAAACGTACATTGTGATTTCCTTTCACATTGTTAGCTGCAACAAATAATTTATCGGAACACAATTTTGTTGCTCCATAGAGATTAATTGGTGCTGCAGCTTTATCAGTTGATAATGCGACAACTGTTTGAACTTCTGTATCAAGCACCGCATCAATGATATTTTGAGCACCTAACACATTGGTTTTGATGAATTCAAATGGATTGTATTCGGCAGCGGGAACCTGTTTCAATGCAGCAGCATGAATCACAACATCAATCCCTTCGAAAGCACGTTTCAAGCGTTGAACATCACGTATATCGCCTAAGAAATAACGGATACATGGGTAATCGTGTTCGCTGTATTGTTGACTCATTTCAAATTGCTTCAACTCATCACGAGAGAAAATAACCAAACGTTTTACATCGGGATAGCGCTTTAAAATGATTTCAACTAATTTTTTACCAAGAGAACCAGTTCCGCCAGTAATTAGAATTCGTTTATTGTTCAAAGGCATACATTGAAAATTGAAGATTTTAAAAATGGTATTCTATATCTGCGGAAAGACTGAAGTAACCGCTCGTCATCAGGTTTTCATTCCCCGGCAACAAATTTATGACAATAGGAGGTAAGAGATTATCCACCACATCATAAGCTGTTTCGGCACTTTCGAAACCGAGCCAGTAATAAGTTTCGTAAACTCCAGGATGTAAATTGAGATCAGGAACTACAATATCGAAACTGAATGGAACTCCTACTTGTTGGTTTTGAATTGGGATATTAAAATTTTGGGTGTAGGTGATAATTTCTCTCGTTCTGCCCGATCTAAAAGCGACAGATGCTAAAATCATGTCCACTTTTTCATTCATAATTACTTCCATCCGAAACACAGCACGATCGCGCGGAAAAAATTCCACACCACTTGTTCCTTCTTGGTTTAGTACGTCGATTTTAGTAAACCTCACTTGTCCGTTTCCTCTACGTAATTGAGGGTCATCTAAGCCTTGTCCTTCAGAAATAGAACTCATCATATTATTTCTGATGTATGCTCTAATTACCGATTCTGTTGGACCATCTTGAATTATTCTTCCTTGATTGAGGTAGATCGCGCGGGTACATAAATCACTGACAGCACCCATATTATGACTTACGAAAATGACTGTTCGACCTTGAGCCGACACATCTTTCATTTTCCCAAGACATTTATTTTGAAATTCTGCATCACCAACAGCAAGCACTTCGTCAATAATCAAAATATCGGGATCAAGGTGAGCTGCAACAGCAAATGCAAGTCGAACGTACATTCCCGATGAGTAGCGTTTTACAGGAGTATCAACATAACGTTGAACACCCGCAAATTCTACAATAGCATCAAACTTTGCACGGATTTCTGAATTTCGCATTCCTAAGATAGCTCCATTCAAAAAGATGTTTTCTCTTCCGGTTAGATCGGGATGGAAACCTGTTCCAACTTCCAATAAACTGGCAACTTTCCCTTTGAGTTTTATTTGTCCTTGACTGGGAGTTGTTGTTCTCGAAAGTATCTTGAGTAAGGTTGATTTTCCAGCACCATTTCTACCAATCAATCCAACTATCTCCCCTTGATTTATCTCAAAGTTGATATCACGTAAAGCCCAAACATAATCCGAATTTCCACCAGCTGTGCGGTCATTTTCACCCGCTAATTTTAAGTAAGGATTTTCTTTTCCTTGGAGCTTATACCATGCAGTTCTAAGGTCTTCAGTGAGAGTTGATGATCCAACATCTCCCAAACGGAAAACTTTCGAAACTTGATCAGCATGGACAACGATTGACATAATTCAGAAAGACTTAGAAATTAAACAGTATCCATGAAATTCCTTTCGGTTCGGTTGAATAATATGAGTCCGATGATCATACTAACAACAGCAAAAACCAAGGTGTAACCTAACATGAGCCAATTGATTGAATCGCATCCTAAAAAAATATATCGGATAGATTCAATAACCGGAGTGATTGGATTGACAGTCAAAATCCAATGCAATTTCGGTGGGAATATGGAAGCTGGGTAAATTACTGGAGTTGCATACATCAGCAATTGTACAGCGAAAGGCACCATATTACTAAGATCGCGGTATTTTGTAGTTAAGGACGAAATGATGATTCCGAAAGCCAGTCCAATAAACATCATGAGCAAAAGCAAAAACGGAAGAAGCCAGATGTATGCATATTGAGTATGTACATTTCCATCTTTTATTTGGAAAAATACAATGGCAGCGATGAGAACGAGCAATTGAATTCCAAACTTAATCATGGCTGAAACCACCGATGATAATGGAACAATTAATCGTGGGAAATACACTTTACCAAAGATGCTTGCATTGGCTCTAAATGTTGTTGCTGTTCTGCTAATGCAATCGGCAAAATAGCCCCATGCAGTTAAGCCTGCTAAATAAAATAAAACGCGATTCGTTCCATCTGTTGATACATTGGCTATCAATCCAAATAAAACAAAATAGATAACCGTATTGAGGATAGGAGGGAGGATGAACCAAAAAACTCCCAGCAAAGTTTGTTTGTATACAGTTATTATATCACGACGAACAAGAAGGAATAATAAATCACGATATGCCCAAAGTTCCTTAAGCTTTAGATCAAATAGTCCACCGTATGGACGAATGATCAAATCCCAGTCTTTGTCAGAATTGCTGCTCATTTTTTACTTTGAGCCGCAAATCTAATGGTTTTTCCTTAAGAAATGGTTGAAGAGAATTGCTTAATGAGTCTAGGTAAGAAGCAAGTTTTGAACTTCAAGATAGGTTTCTCGGATACCTGTTTCTAGGTTTGTTTTAGGTGCCCAACCCAACGAACGAAGTCGGCTACTGTCCATTAATTTCCGTGGTGTTCCATCGGGTTTTGAGCTATCGAACCGAATTTCACCTTCATAACCAACAATGTCTTTGATGAGGAATGCTAAATCTTTAATGCTGATATCTTCGCCATAGCCTATATTAACAAAGAGTTCTTCAGAATAATTTTGCAGTAGAAATACACAAGCATCTGCTAAATCATCTACGTACATAAATTCCCGAAGCGGAGATCCGGTTCCCCAGAGTTCAACGAAACTGGCATTATTTACCTTGGCAGTATTCATTTTTCTTAATAATGCAGGCAATACGTGCGAGTTTTGTAAATCATAATTGTCGTTTTTTCCATACAAATTCGTTGGCATTGCTGATATAAAATCGCATCCATATTGCCGACGATAGCTTTCGCACATTTTTATTCCAGCAATTTTAGCAATCGCATAAGGTTCGTTCGTTTGCTCTAAAAAACCGGATAGTAAACTCTCTTCTTTTAAAGGTTGTTCAGCTAATTTTGGGTAAATGCACGACGAACCTAGGAATAAAAGTTTTTTCACTCCCGATTTCCAAGAGGTATGAATAACGTTGCTTTCAATAGCGAGATTATCGTAAAGAAATTCAGCGCGATAGGTATTATTGGCCATGATGCCGCCCACTTTGGCTGCAGCGAGAACAACGATTTCAGGTTTTTCTCGATCAAAGAACGACTCCACTTCCACTTGTCTTCTCAAATCCAATTCTTTGGAAGTTGCTCCAATTAAATTTGAATAACCTTGGTTAGAAAGTGTTCTCCAAATGGCAGAACCTACCATTCCACGATGTCCTGCGATGAATATTTTACTTGATTTCTCCACGTTTTTCTTCCGTTGTTCTGTTCATTGATTCATCCAGTTTATCTTAAAGACAAATTGAAATGATGATTATGACAGATATATTTTGAAAAAATTGATGTAAATCCTGAAATTATAAAAGCTGAATAATTCAAATGGAGTTATTCCATCACAAAATCAATCCAGCTTATTTTTCTAGGTTTGAACCAGAAGCAATATTAAGAATTTTGGCTCAGCTAGATTTTTCTCAATCGGTATATTGCCCAAAAGATTTTCAAGATGGAATTAATTTTCGCAACAGGAAACAGTCATAAAATTGACGAGGTGAAAGCGATTTTACCAAGCGATTTCCAAGTGATTGGATTAAAGCAATTGGGCTATCAACATGAATTACCTGAAACTACCGGAACAATTTCGGGAAATGCATTGCAAAAAGCTAGAACACTCTTCGAACATACTGGATTTGCCTGTTTTGCTGATGATTCGGGATTGGAAGTTTTTGCATTGAATGGAAAACCGGGTGTAGATTCGGCACATTATGCTGGTCCTGATAGGGATTCCAATGCGAATATGGATTTGTTGTTAAAAGAACTTTCCAATAGAGAAGATCGATCTGCTCGATTTATAACAGTCATCGCCTACATCGATAAATTTGGTGAATACGTATTTGAAGGAATTGTTGAGGGGGAAATATCAAGGACCAAAATGGGAGATAGTGGATTTGGCTACGATCCTATTTTTATTCCCCAAGGATATTCTCAAAGCTTTGCGGAATTATCGTCCGAAACTAAAAATCAAATTAGTCACCGAGCAAAAGCCGTTGTTTTATTTAAAGAATGGTTAATTCAGAATCGTTTGAAATAGGTTATTTTTGCCGCCCATATGGAATTCTTAGCCTCACTTCTCGATTTTATTCTGCATATAAATGCTCATCTGGATCAACTTGTACTTGATTATGGGAATTCAATTTATGCCATTCTTTTCTTAATCATCTTTGTTGAAACCGGATTGGTAGTGATGCCATTTCTACCGGGTGATTCACTTTTATTCGCTGCAGGAGCGCTATGTGCAAGACCGAATTCTGAATTAAGTTTATTCATACTTATCGCTTTGTTATTTCTTGCAGCTGTATTAGGTGATAATCTAAATTATACCATTGGTCGCTTTGCAGGTTCTAAAGTTGTAAACTGGAAATTCAGAGGGAAGAATTTGGTGAAACAAACCTATATCGATCAAACACATAGTTTCTTTGAAAAATATGGAACCAAAGCCATTATTATGGCTCGATTTGTACCCATTGTTAGAACGTTTACTCCTTTTGTAGCTGGAGTTGGACAAATGGATTATCGTAAAAAATTCCTCCCATTTGATCTAGCAGGAGGGTTTCTTTGGATTTGTTCAATGACACTTGCCGGCTTCTTTTTAGGAAACTTGGATTTCTTTCAAAAACACTTTGAAGCTGTTGTAATTGGAATCGTATTACTTTCCATTACTCCAATGATCTTTACGTTTTTAAAACATCGGTTTTCAACAAAAAGCGCCTAAGACAAAATCCTATTTAGAATCAAATAGCTTTTTGTGTTGCTTCAATTTTAGCTTTTATCCATTCACTTGTAATTGAACCTGGACGTTCAATGGGTAATCCCATTGCTCTGCTAATGGTTAATTGAGCAAGAACTCCAAGGGCGCGGGAAACACCAAACAAAGCGGTAAAAAAGTCGTATTCTTTAATCCCATAATGTATCAACAATGCTCCCGAATGAGCATCTACATTGGGCCAAGGATTTTGAATCTTTTTTATGTTATTTAATATTTCAGGAACAACTTCATACACAAGCCAAACGATATTTACGATATCATCATCGGGCATGTATTTTTTAGCAAATTCCATTTGAGCTGTAAAGCGAGGGTCTGTTTTACGTAATACAGCATGTCCATATCCTGGAACAACCTTGCCTTCGGCTAATGTTTTATTGACGTATTGAATAATCTGTTCTTTTGTTGGAAGTCCACCACCCAATTCTTTTTGTAATTCAAGAATCCAGCGAATAACTTCTTGATTTGCTAAACCGTGAAGTGGTCCAGCTAAGCCATTCAATCCTGCTGAAAATGAATAATAAGCATCACTCAATGCCGAACCAACTAAATGCGTTGCGTGTGCCGATACATTTCCTCCTTCATGATCTGCATGAATGGTTAAGTACAAGCGCATTAATTCTGCTACTTCATGGCTGTCATAACCCATCATGTGAGCAAAATTAGCTGACCAATCAGCTCCTTTTAATGGTTCAATTTGAACATTATTATGATATGTTCTTCTATATATGTAGGAAGCAACTCTTGGCAAACGAGCAATCAAATTCATGGAATCTTCAAACATCGGATCCCAATACTCCTTTTTATTTATCCCTTTTTCATATTCGTGCGCAAAAACCGATTCTGTACGCATTGCCAAAACAGCCGCACTTAGCTGAGTCATTGGATGCGTATAGGTAGGAAATGCATCCAGCATTTTAAATACGTGATCAGGAACAGTACTTCTTGATTCCCATTCTTTACTTAAATCGGATACTTGTTGCTCAGTAGGAAGTTCCCCTGTTATCATCAAGTAAAAAATTCCTTCGGGTAATGGTTCTATTCCACCAGGTGCTTTTGGTAATAGATTTCTTAATTCAGGAATGCTATATCCTCTAAATCGAATGCCTTCTTCAGGATCTAATTTGGAGGTTTCGGTAATCATCCCAACCATCCCTTTCATTCCCGAGTAGACCTGCGCTAGAGTTATTTCGCCAATTTTTAATGTTCCATGATCGCTAATCATTGACTTTAAACTAGCAGCATGTGGGAGTACTTTTTCTGAAATTCGGGACTTTAAATTGGATGACATACGTTGATTGAAATGATACGAATTGAATATCGCCACAAGTATACAGAATTCGTTTCGCGATTTAAAATAAATGTATTTAAACGCCCTGTTGAATAAAAGGTTTACAATGTGTTCTTAATTCATCATCAGGCACATTTAGCTTTAAGCTGATTTACGTTTCACTTCTTTATTTATGAATTTTAAAATCATAAATATGAATGAACCAAGAGATTAAAATTGAAGAATAGCTCTATCATACTTAGAGCTTATTTTATTCCCGAATATGTTTCTGAAATAATTCTTCCAATTCTTGATCTGTTAAATTGTTAACGGTATAAAGCGAGTCTCCATCGGCAAAAAAACTAGCATTAATTTTTCTTGAAAAAGAAGTTAAGCTTGCTCCTGTTAATTCTTGATTTGAATTTTTGAGATAGTAATACAATTCATTCTGCTTTATAAGGTATTGATCTACTGAGTTTAACTTGTTCTCAGGTTGAATGAAATAGGATATGTCAATGTTTATAGCATCTTTATAATTAGGAAGCAATTGAAGATAAAAATGGCTATTTCGATAATAAGAATCAAGAAAAGAAATGTTTGTTTTTTCAAGTCCACTTGCTTTATAAAGGCCTATGATCGGACCTTTATTACATTCTGAAATAGCATTTAAATTCTTATTTTTCAAGGATGCACTAAGCTGATTATAAGGTGCATTTGATTTTTTTTCATGTGTTAAATTGAAGTACGAATGCCATATTCCAAAAAGAATAAGTAGAACAGGTATGGTAATTTTATGGGTTGATGTAGGAGAGGATTCATAAAGTGCTTTACTAATTTCAAAAGCAATGAGCAGAATTAATATTGGAATTGAATTATAAAAAAATTGACCATTATCAAGAATCCCAACACTCAATCCAACAGCCATTAAGCCTCCAAGCATGGAAGAAATCATCACGATACTACTAGTGAGAAGTGTCTTTATTTTATGAAATCGTAAATAAATGAGAATCCCCAAATAAGGCAGGAAAAACAGGAAAAATCTTAGTCCGGAAAAAAATGCTGAAAAGAAAAATGTTTTAAAAAGTGCAATAGTAGGCTGATGAATTAACCTGGAAATGAGTGCTGTATCTGATAATGTATTATTGAGTTCACTTAAGCCATTCAACGAATAGTAAATTCCAATAAAGCCAATGATTAATACTTGGTTTGTATAAATAGGAATTAGATTCTTCCATCCAATTTTTTTAGAAAACACTAAATAGATAGGAAATAAAACTTCAATAGCACAAACCGATGGAAGGCAACCGATTGAAAAGATAGGAATGATGGATAATAAAAGCAGGAATTCAACATATTTTTCCTTTTGATAATAGTAGAATATTGAAATAGCAGCAATGAGATAAATTAAAACATATTTTTTCCCAAACGTCATAAAGAACCCCGTTTGAGTAATACCATCGAAATATTTCAATAATTCAGAAGAGTTATAAAATGGAAAATAAAATCCTGAAATTGTTAGAATTGATACTGCGATGAGTGCTGTTCGAAATCGAAATAATTGCTTGCTTTCTCCAACGGATAAAAGGAAAATGGAAGAACAAGTAATGGCTTTGAGTAAAGGAAATGTAGAAAATAATAGAAGCTTAACAGAAGATGCTCCAGTCATTTTAACAAGAATTCCGTTCACCCATAATTCTGGATAATGATAAGGTTGTCGAACTCCTGTTGCATTTTCAATCAATTGGTTTAATAGGAAGAGTCTATTTTCTGCGCCATATTCAACCATGTATTTTGACAATTTTCCATAATACAGGAAATCAAAATGTGGAACATCAGTTATAATCCCCAATTCAGAATTGTAATATTTAATAAATTCTAAAAAAGAAAAAAGCACAGTAATTCCCCAAACAGCAAGAGTTTTAAGGAGAATAGGTTTAATAGGGAATCCTGAAAATGAAGGTGAAAATTGAATGCGATATTTTGAATGAATACCAATGATTAATAATGGGATGAATAAACCGAGTAAAACAGTATTGCCAATAGTAAAAACCAGCGCAATTGCTGTAATTGTAAAAAGTGTTCCCCAAAAGATTTTTCTAGCAAATAAACTTGACTTATTCGTTTCGTTTTGATTGAAATCTTGAATAATGATTGATCCAAAGACAATGATTATCAAAAGTAAAATCGCACTATATGCTTGATAAACAATAAAATCTAACATTTTATTTATTCAGATGCTTGTTATTTGCTCAAAAATAAACTTTTATCAGTTCTAATTCTTCGAAGAATCCTTAGCATTTTTCATATCTAAGCACTATTTATATTGAATCCTATATCAAATAATATCTAATGCATTAAAATATGTGCGAACTATAATATCACTATAAAAAGCATTATCACTCTTGTAATTTCTTTTTAAATTAATTTCTTCCAAAAAAGAATTTCTAATCTAATTTGATCCGCATGTGAATATTCTAAATTCAAATAAATCTCTGCGATTCCAATGAATATTGAAACAAGCAGAGAAGATTATATATTTGTGCATCATTGACTAATTCATCCTTTTCATTAATGATTAATGTTACTAAGTCATTCCTGCCAGATTTGGAGGAATATGTAAGCTATCTGAAAGGTATTTGGGAACGTGGCCATTTAACGAATCACGGTCCACTAGTCAACGAATTGGAAAAAAAAATTCGCGAATATTTAGGTGTTAAACATTTTTATTTCGTTAATAACGGAACTATTGCACTTCAAATAGCCATCAAAGCGGCAGACCTTCGTGGAGATATTATCACAACACCATTTTCCTATGTAGCTACTACTAGTTGTATCGTTTGGGAGAATTGCAATCCAGTTTTTGCTGATATTGATGCCAATACCTTAACCGTTACAGCCGAAACCATTGAACGTGTTATTACTCCACAAACAACAGGTATTCTTGTTACGCATGTTTATGGAAATCCTTGTCCGGTTGAAGAAATAAATGAACTTGCGAAGAAGCACGGATTGAAAGTAATTTATGATGCGGCTCATGCTTTTGGTGTTCAGTATAAAAATACATCTGTTCTCAATTTTGGTGATATTTCAACATTGAGTTTTCATGCGACTAAGTTGTTTCATACAATTGAAGGAGGCGGTATTGTAACAAATGATGATGAACTGGCACATCGTATTAGTTACATGCGCAATTTTGGTCATAATGGGCCGGAGGCTTTTTTTGGTGTTGGAGTCAATGGAAAAAGTTCAGAATTCCAAGCTGCAATGGGCTTGTGTTTATTGCCAAAGATTGAGCAAATTATTCAAGCTAGAAAAACGCTTTCGGAACAGTATGTTGAAAATCTGAAGGATTTGCCAATCCAATTTCTACAAAAGCAAGACGGTGTAACAAAATACAATTATGCCTATTTCCCAATTGTTTTTAAGTCAGAAGAAATTGTCTTAAAAATTATTGCTGCATTAAATCAAAATGAAGTTGTTCCAAGAAGATATTTTTATCCTTCACTCAATACATTGAATTACGTTACAAATAATTTGAAGGATGATGTGGCAACAGAGATTTCTAAACGAGTGCTCTGCTTGCCTTTATATCCCGAATTAACTGAAGAGCAAATTATTTTCATTTCAACTATTATTCGTTCCCAATTATGTTAATTGTTGGAGCAGGCGGATTTGCGAAGCAGCTTCTTCCTGTTATCGAACACTTAGGACTAAGTGATCAAGTAACATTCTATGATGATTATAGTAATGATACTTCTTCCTTAATTTCAAGAAATTTTCATGTAATACGGAACGAGGAACAATTAAGAAATTATTTTTCTAAAGGTGATTTCCGTTTTGTAAATGCACTTGGAGGACCTTCAAAACGCTATGAAATTCATCAAAAAATTGTGGCACTAGGAGGTATTCCAACAAATTTGATTGATCCCAATACTCGAATTTCACAATACGAAGTTAAGATTGGGATTGGTTGCTGTATTTTGCAAGATGTGATTATTGAACCTTGCGCTCAATTGGGTGATGGCTGTTTGATTAATCTAAAATCAATGATTACACATGATACAATCATTGGGAACTTCACTGAAATTTCACCTGGAGTAACTTTATTGGGCGCTTCAAAGATTGGCAATTTTGTTTTTATTGGAGCTGGTGCGATTGTATTACCCAAGATTGAAATTGGTGATCATTGTGTGATTGGTGCTGGTGCTGTTGTAAACCGTTCTGTACCTTCGGGGCATCGTGTAGTTGGTGTTCCTGCTCGTTAATTTTTAAATATGCGTTTACTCTCTTTTATACTTCCCGTTTTTCGAAACAAAGGTTCAATTAGTATCACATGCGAGAAAATTTCTGAGTTAATGAGGGAATCTCATTCTGATCTTGACTTTGAGATTATTCTGATTAATGATGGTTCTGATGATGGGTCATGGGAGGAAATAAATCAAGTATGTGAGTTAAATACGAGCACTAAAGCACTCTCTTTTTCAAGAAATTTCGGACAAGTTCCCGCGATTATTGCTGGTGCTCAATATTGTAAAGGAGATGCAGCCATCATTATGTCTGCCGATTTACAAGATCCAGTAAGCTTAATTTCTGACATGATTGCTGCTTGGAAGGAGTCTAGCCAGATTGCAGTATGTTATCGTATGGATAGAGAAGATTCGGCACTTGCCAATTTAACATCAGCCGTGTTTTATCGGTTTATGAAAATTGCTAATCCGATGATGCCAAAAGGGGGGTTTGATTTTGTTTTACTTGATAGAGCGGCTATCGATGTTTTTGCAGCCATCGATGAACGTAATCGTTTCTTTCAAGGGGATATTTTGTGGATGGGATTTAATATTCGCTTTATTCCCTATAAAAGAATAAAACGGACCATCGGAAAATCACAATGGAGTTTTGGAAAGAAATTAAAATACTTTATTGATGGGGCATTGAATACTTCCTATATGCCTATTCGGTTTATGTCAATCGTTGGGATTAGTATCGCTTTTATAGGATTTATCTACGCCTTAGTTGTCATTTATGCGAGAATGATAAATCAAATTCCGTTTAAAGGATACGCTCCGATTGTCATCTTAATTCTAGTAATCGGTGGAATGATTATGATCATGTTGGGAATCATCGGCGAATACCTATGGCGGATTTACGATGAAACTAGGAAAAGGCCTATTTACATTGTAAAGGAAAAGGCCGGTAATTGGGAAGATTCGAAATAATCAATCTCTATAAATAAAACAGTCGTAATCTCTCATGAAATTACGTCTGTTTTTATAAGGACTTGACTCGATTTCAGGATAGAATAGGTTTTCTATTTTTTCAATACATCAGTTCCGTTATATCTTCCTGCATCACCTAACATCTCTTCGATACGCAGTAATTGATTGTATTTTGCAATCCTATCACTGCGTGAAGCTGAACCAGTTTTAATTTGGCCACAACGAAGTGCAACCGCTAAATCTGCTATCGTTGTATCTTCTGTTTCTCCCGAACGGTGACTCATTACAGCCGTGTAGCTATTATTCATCGCCATTTGAACCGCATTGATTGTTTCGGTCAAGGTGCCTATTTGATTCACTTTTACTAGAATTGAATTCGCGATATTTTTATCAATCCCTTGTTGCAATCGATCTACATTGGTTACAAAAAGATCATCGCCTACTAATTGAATCTTATCACCCGTTTTCTTAGTCAATAATTTCCACCCATCCCAATCATCTTCTGCCAATCCATCTTCGATCGATAAAATAGGATATCTCTTAGCCCAATCTGCCCAAAAATCAACCATCTGAGAAGAAGTTAATTTTTCTCCTGTTGATTTTTTAAAGTGATATACTTTTTCTTCTGCATTATAAAATTCAGAAGCTGCAGCATCCATCGCAATGTAAATGTCCTGCCCAGGTCGATATCCTGCTTTTTCAATGGCTTCAATCACGGTTAATATTGCTTCCTCATTCGATTTCATATTGGGTGCAAATCCACCTTCATCACCCACATTAGTCGACATCCCTTTTTTCTTTAGTACTGCTTTCAAATGATGAAAAACCTCTGTACCCATGCGTAATGCTTCAGAAAATGAACGTGCATTCACTGGCATAATCATGAATTCTTGAAAATCGATACTATTGTCAGCATGCGAACCTCCATTGAGTATGTTCATCATGGGAACAGGTAGCAAAGCAGCATTGACTCCACCAACATAACGATATAATGGTTGTCCTGTTTCAGCAGCAGCAGCTTTTGCAGATGCGAGTGAAACTCCAAGAATTGCATTAGCTCCAAGATTCGCTTTGTTTTCCGAACCATCTAAATCAATCATAGTCATGTCAAGCAAACGTTGATCGCTCACTTCCATTCCAATTAATTCCTCTGCAATGGTTGAATTCACATTATTTACGGCGTTCTCTACTCCTTTACCTAAGTACCTTTTTTTATCATTATCTCTTAATTCAACAGCCTCGTGTGTTCCTGTTGATGCACCTGAAGGAACAGCCGCGCGGCCAATGGATCCACTTTCGGTAATTACATCCACTTCGATTGTTGGATTTCCTCGAGAATCTAGAATTTGTCTAGCATGAATATGTGCAATTGAGCTCATTTCTTTGTGTTTTAATTTTTTGTAAGAATGGGTGATTGGATTTTTACTTGCGCCATACGTTCAACAAATTGGTCGAACAAATAGCGTGAATCATGCGGTCCCGGCGATGATTCTGGATGAAATTGTACTGAAAAAGCATTTCCATTCTTATGGCGAATTCCAGCAATCGTTTTATCGTTCAAATGAATGTGTGTGATTTCAAGTTCAGGATGTTTTTCAACTTCTTCCGCTTGAATGGCAAATCCATGATTTTGAGATGTTACTTCACACAATCCAGTCTGTAAATTTTTTATAGGATGATTGATTCCTCTATGTCCATTGAACATTTTATACGTACTAATGCCCATGGCTATTGCAAATACTTGGTGTCCTAGGCAAATACCAAACAAGGGAATTTTACTTTCAATTATTTGTTTAACAGTTTCGATCGCATAATCCATAGATGCTGGATCTCCCGGACCATTTGAAATCATAAATCCATCTGGAGCAAACTCTAACATTTCCTGAAAGGAGGTTTTTGCTGGAAATACTTTCACAAAACAATCTCGTTCATTGAGACAACGAACAATATTATTCTTTACTCCCAAATCAAGTAAAGCAACTCGAAAGCTTGAATCAACATTCCCTTTTTCATAGGCAAATTTGGTCGTCACTTGGGATGATAATTCTAATCCTTCCATCGAAGGAACACCTTTCAACTGCTGCATTAATTTATCTAGGTCTGTATGTTCACTAGAAATGATTGCATTCATTGCTCCCTTATTCCGAATGTAGCGAACAATCGCTCGGGTATCAAAATCATCAACAATAGGAATCCCTTGTTTCATGAATTCATCTGTAAGAGAACCATCGGATGGAATTCGGGAATAATATTCAGAAGCATTTTTGCAAACTAAGCCAGCAATTTTAATGGACTCAGATTCTACTTCATGTTTATTAACTCCATAATTACCAATATGAACATGCGTTGTAACGATTATCTGTCCTAGATAGGAAGGATCAGTAAAGATCTCTTGATACCCAGTCATCCCAGTATTAAAGCATATCTCACCTGTAGCTGTTCCAGGTTGTCCTACAGATTTCCCATAGAAAGCAGTTCCATCTTCAAGTAATAGAACGGCATTTTGTATTTCGGAGTTTTTCATTTTACGAGGCACAAGTTCAAAAAAAAAGGATAAAACCAATTGGCCTTATCCTTTCAAAATGTTCACAATGTTGAAGTCATCATTCAGCAGCTGTTTCTTCTGATTCAGAACTAGTTTCTGCTACAGGCGCTGCTGGAGCATCTGCTTTTTTCTTAGCTGCTCCACTACGACGAGTTTTTTTCTCAACTTTTGCTTTCGCAGTTTTTTGAAGATTCTCGTTATAGTCTACTAATTCAATCATTGCCATCTCAGCATTATCTCCTAAACGATTGCCAAGTTTGATGATTCGAGTATATCCACCTGGACGATCAGCAATTTTTACTGATACATCGCGGAATAATTCAGCAACAGCATGCTTGTCTTTTAGGTAAGCAAATACAGTACGACGGCTATGTGTTGTATCTTCTTTCGATTTTGTAATCAAAGGTTCTACATAAACACGAAGTGCTTTCGCTTTTGCAAGCGTTGTATTGATCCGCTTGTGAAGAATCAATGAACTGGCAATATTTGCCATCATCGCCTTCCGATGTGGAGCGGTGCGACCTAGGTGATTTAATTTTTTACCGTGTCTCATGATGCAATGTAATGTTCTTTAGCCTCTAGGGCTGTTTTTAGTCTTTGTCGAGTTTGTATTTGGCCAAATTCATTCCGAAGTTCAATTGTTTGCTCTGAACTAATTCTTCAAGCTCAGTCAAAGACTTCTTACCAAAATTGCGGAATTTCAATAGGTCATTTTTGTTGTATGATACGAGATCTGCAATTGTATCTACATCAGCTGCTTTAAGGCAGTTTAATGCACGTACACTTAAATCCATATCAACTAAACGAGTTTTCAAAAGTTGACGCATATGAAGAATGTCTTCATCGAATTCTTCAGTCGTTACTTTCTCTTCTACATCTTCTGTAATTTTCTCATCAGAGAACAACATGAAATGCTGAATCAAAATCTTAGCTGCTTCTTTCAAAGCATCTTTAGGATGGATTGATCCATCACTAGTGATTTCAATAATCAATTTCTCGTAATCCGTTTTTTGCTCTACACGGTAATTTTCAACTGAATATTTTACATTCCGAATTGGAGTATAAATAGAGTCGATTGGAATTAAACCGATTTGTTGTGTAGCTGGACGGTTTTCCTCTGCAGGAACGTATCCACGTCCTTTGTCAATGGTAATTTCCATTTTCAAATTCACCGATGGATCCATATTGCAAATCACAAAATCGTGATTTAAAACTTGGAAAGAAGAAGTGAATTTACCAATATCACCAGCAGTAAGTTGGCTCTGTCCATTAAGACTGATAACCACTTTTTCATGCTCAGTGCTATCGATTTGACGTTTAAATCGAACTTGTTTGAGGTTTAGAATGATCTCAGTAACATCTTCTACAACACCTTTGATAGTGGAGAACTCATGTTCAACGCCTTCAATTTTTATTGAAGTGATTGCGAATCCTTCTAAGGAAGAAAGTAGAATTCGACGGAGTGCATTCCCAACTGTAATTCCATACCCTGGTTCTAGTGGTCTGAACTCAAACTGACCATGTTGATCAGTCGATGAGATCATGATTACTTTGTCGGGACGTTGAAAAGCCAGTATTGCCATAGTATTCTTGGTTTGAAATATGAGGTTAAGGTCTTGTAACGAATTATTTCGAGTACAATTCCACGATCAGTTGTTCCTTAATGTTTTCAGGAATCAGTTCACGTTCCGGATAATTTAGAAACGTACCACTGAGTGATGAAGCATTAAATTCCAACCAGGAATATTTATTAGTGTGACCTGAAAGTGCATTTACAATGACTTCCATAGATTTAGATTTTTCACGAACAGCGATTTTGTCACCAGCCTTCAATGTATAGGAAGGAATATTTACGACAGAACCATTCACAGTAATATGACGGTGAGAAACCAATTGGCGAGCTCCTGAACGAGTTGCTGATAAACCCATGCGGTAAACTACATTATCTAAACGTGCTTCAATTAACTTAAGAAGCATCTCACCTGTAACACCTTGTGCACGGCTTGCGCGATCAAAAATCAAAGCAAACTGCTTTTCTAGGATACCATAAGTATACTTTGCTTTTTGCTTTTCTTGAAGCTGAACTCCATATTCAGAAACTTTTTGACGTTTCTTAGAATTACCATGTTGTCCTGGAGGATAATTCTTTTTAGTTAGCACCTTATCCGGCCCAAAAATGGGTTCACGGAACTTACGTGCAATCTTTGACTTAGGGCCTATATATCTTGCCATGAGGTTGTAATGTTAAAATGAATGATTAAACGCGGCGGCGTTTAGGTGGACGGCAACCATTGTGTGGTACCGGTGTTACGTCAACAATCTCGCTAACTTCAATACCGCTATTGTGTATCGTTCTGATTGCAGATTCACGACCACCACCTGGTCCTTTAACAAACACCTTCACTTTACGTAATCCTAAATCATAAGCAACTTTGGAGCAGTCTCCTGCTGCCATTTGCCCTGCATAGGGTGTGTTTTTTTTAGATCCGCGAAATCCCATCTTGCCAGCAGAACTCCAGGAAATTACTTGTCCTGTTGTGTTGGTGAGGGAAACAATAATATTGTTAAATGTAGCATTGATGTGAGCATGACCCACTGCTTCTACTTTAACAACACGCTTCTTGGTTGTTTTGGTTGTTTTAGCCATTTCTTAATGGATTCTTCGTTTTATTCGGTTAAAAAGAATTATTTAGTTACCTTTTTCTTATTGGCAACTGTTTTCTTCTTCCCTTTCCGGGTACGAGCATTATTTTTTGTTGTTTGTCCGCGTACAGGTAATCCTGAACGATGACGAATACCGCGGTAAGATCCGATATCCATAAGTCGCTTAATATTGAGTTGAACTTCTGATCGAAGTGCTCCTTCTACTTTAAACGTATTATTGATGATATCACGAATCTTTCCTAGTTCATCGTCATTCCATTCCGATACTTTTTTATCGAATGAAATCCCCGCTTCATTAAGGATTCTCTGTGCTGTAGAGCGACCAATCCCAAAAATATAGGTTAGTCCGATTTCTCCACGCTTATTTTTAGGAAGGTCAATTCCGGAAATACGAGCCATGTTTTATGCTGTTTGGTGCTTATCCTTGACGTTGTTTGAACTTTGGATTCTTTTTGTTTATAACATAAAGTCTCCCTTTGCGGCGTACAATCTTGCAGTCCACACTCCGTTTTTTGATGGAGGTTTTTACTTTCATTGTGTTATTATTTGTAGCGATAAGTTATTCGACCTTTTGACAGATCGTATGGAGACATCTCCACTTTTACCTTATCACCGGGTAAAATCTTGATATAGTGCATACGCATCTTTCCAGATATGTGTGCTATGATGACGTGCTCGTTCTCCAGTTCCACTCGGAACATTGCATTAGACAATGCTTCGATAATGGTTCCGTCTTGTTCGATGGAGGACTGTTTTGACACGCTTGTCTTTCTTTTTTATTCGTTATACAATCAATTCATTTCGTTCTTTCAGAACTTCTTCCACAAACTCAAAAGAGGAAAGAATATCTGCTTTGCCTTTTTGTATCGCAATCGTATGTTCAAAATGAGCAGAAGGCTTATTATCAGCGGTGCGAATGGTCCAACCATCTTTACCATGAATAACATTCTTTTTCCCCATATTGATCATAGGTTCAATTGCTATCACTAATCCTTCGAGAAGTTTAATTCCCGATCCTCGTTTTCCAAAATTTGGAACTTCCGGTGATTCGTGAAGATTTCTACCAATTCCATGACCTACTAATTCACGAACAACTGAATATCCATGCTTTTCACAGTAGGTTTGAATTTCGTAGCTGATATCATGAAGACGTTTTCCGGGAAGCGCTACTCCAATTCCTCGAAGTAAGCTTTCTTTTGTAACGCTCATTAATTGCTTTTTTTCTTCTGAAACTTCACCAACACCAAATGTATAGGCAGAGTCTCCGAAGAAACCGTTTTTTAAAGCACCACAATCAACCGATATTATATCGCCTGATTCATATGGCCGATTATCTGGTATTCCATGAACAACTTGTTCATTTGGAGAAATACACAGAGAATTTGGAAATCCACCATATCCTTTAAAAGCCGGAATACCTCCATGATCACGGATGTATTCTTCAGCAATTTTATCCAGCTGCAAACTGGTAACCCCGGGGCTGATGATTTTAGCAACTTCCGCCAGGGTGCGGGCAACAAGTAAAGAACTAACTCTTATGCATTCAATTTCTTCAGCGGTCTTGTAATAGATCATCTAAAGAAGTTTAGCTTGCCATACTCACAGGAGAAGTGGCATTTGCACGCCCCTTAATTCTTCCACTCTTCATCAAACCATCATATTGACGCATCAATAAATGACTTTCAATTTGTTGAAGAGTATCTAAAACTACCCCTACTAGAATTAGTAGTGAGGTACCTCCGTAAAATTGTGCGAATTTATTTGTAACTCCTATCATCATTGCCATTGCTGGCAAAATTGCCACAACTGCTAAGAAAATAGCGCCTGGCAGAGTAATTCTTGACATGATATTATCAATGAATTCTGCTGTTTGACGACCTGGTTGAATTCCTGGAACAAAACCTCCGTTTCGTTTCATTTCTTCAGCCATGTTTTTAGGATTTACAGTAATAGCTGTATAGAAATAAGTGAAAAGAATAATCATTACAGCAAATGTGAAATTGTACCAGAATCCCGTTACGTTAGAAAATGTTGCCATTATTCCTTGTAATGATTCAATTCCAGCATAACCAACAATCGTAATTGGAATAAACATGATTGCCTGAGCAAAGATAATTGGCATTACACCAGCTGCATTTACTCTAAGTGGGATGTATTGTCTCGCTCCACCAACTTGTTTATTACCTTGAATTCTCTTTGCTACTTGTACTGGAATTCTACGAACCCCTTGCACAAGCATGATTGACATGATAACAATGAATAATAGAATAACAAGTTCAAGTAGGAACATTACCATTCCACCACCTTGTTGTTCTACGCGAGATCCAAATTCAGCAACGATTGCAGCTGGTAGATTCGCAATAATTCCAACCATGATGATTAGTGAAATTCCATTCCCAATACCACGATCGGTAATTCTTTCACCTAGCCACATAATGAACATTGTTCCAGCAACTAAAATGATTGTTGATGATATCCAAAAATAGGCTGTATGATCAGAGATAGCATTTACCCCTAACTGTTGATTCAAATTTGCTAAATATCCCGGAGCTTGAAATGCTGTAATTACAACGGTTAGGTACCGAGTAAATTGATTCATTTTCTTTCTTCCACTTTCCCCTTCTTTCTGCATTTTCTGGAAATAAGGAACTGCAATTGTTAAAAGTTGAATAACAATGGAAGCAGAAATATAAGGCATGATACCAAGAGCGAAAATGGAAGCATTCGAAAACGCTCCACCTGAAAACATATTGAGTAATCCAAGAATACCTTCAGATGTTTGTTGCTTTAAGGCACCAAGTGCATTGGGATCAACACCGGGCAATACCACGAACGAGCCCAGACGATAAATGAGCAAGAATAGCAGCGTATTACCAATTTTGGTACGAAGCTCTTCGACTTTATAAATGTTCTTTATGGTATTGATCAGGTTCTTCATCAGGCAATTGTTGTAGCGCTGCCGCCCAGTGATTCAATCGCAGTCTTTGCAGCTGCAGTGTATGCATGAACTGTAATTGCAAGTTTTGCAGTTAGTTCACCTCTTCCTAAAATCTTTATGCGATCATTTTTAGACGCAAGTCCATTCTCTTGAAGAGTATCAAATGTAATCGCATCAATTTTCTTGGCTTCAGCTAATTTTTGAAGCGTATCTAGATTGATACCGCGGTATTCAACTCGGTTAATGTTCTTAAAACCAAATTTAGGAACACGACGTTGAAGTGGCATTTGACCTCCTTCAAAACCTACTTTGCTTGAATAACCTGAACGTGATTTCGCTCCTTTATGACCGCGGGTAGATGTACCACCACGACCAGAGCCTTGTCCACGACCAATGCGTTTGCTGCTTTTTACTGAGCCTGATGCCGGCTTAAGATTACTGAGGTTCATTTCTAAACGCTTTATTTCAGATTTCCTCTACGGAAACTAAATGTTTGATTTTATTTACCATTCCTAAAATTTGAGGAGTGGCTTCATGCTCAACAGGATTATGCATTTTGCGAATCCCAAGTGCACGCAGTGTCAATTTTTGACGTTCTGGACGGTCAATACCGCTTTTGATCTGTGTGATTTTTATTTTAGACATGGGAATTCAAATTATCCGTTGAATACTTTTTCCATAGTAATACCGCGTTGCTGAGCGATAGTTGCAGGGTCACGCATTAAACTAAGTGCATGAATTGTTGCCTTTACCACGTTATGCGGATTTGAAGATCCTTTTGATTTTGCTAGTACATCTGTAATACCAACACTCTCCAATACAGCACGCATTGCACCTCCAGCTATTACACCAGTTCCATGCGCAGCAGGCTTAAGGAATACAAGAGCTCCACCGAACTTTCCAATTTGCTCATGCGGCACAGTACCATTGATTACTGGAACTTTTATTAAAGTCTTTTTAGCATCATCAACACCTTTGCTAATCGCATCGGTGACTTCTTTTGCTTTTCCAAGACCATGTCCAACAATCCCCTTTTCATTCCCTACAACTACTATAGCTGAGAATGTAAAGGCGCGACCACCTTTGGTTACTTTGGTTACGCGATTTACGCCAACCAGCTTATCTTTTAATTCAATTTCGCTGGAGCGAACTCGTTTTATATTTGCGTTTGCCATGTTCTGTTTAGAATTTAAGACCACCTTCACGTGCACCTTCAGCTAGGGACTTAACCCGACCATGGTACAAATATCCATTTCTGTCGAAACGAACTTCGTTAATTCCAGCTTCTAATGCTTTCGCAGCGATTGCTTTGCCTACAAGAGTAGCTTGTTCGATCTTGTTTACTTTTTTAGAAGATATAGCCGCTTCAGCTGATGAAGCTGCAAGTAAAGTATGTCCTTTACTGTCGTCTATTAATTGAACGTATATATCCTTATTGCTGCGGAAAACACTCATGCGTGGAGCATTAGAAGTTCCAACAACCACCTTGCGGATGCGTTCTTTAATTCGAGCTCTTCTGTATTCTTTCGTGATAGCCATGATCCGGAATGATTCTTATTTCTTACCAGCAGATTTACCAGCTTTACGGCGAAGCACTTCTCCCACGAACTTAATACCTTTTCCTTTATACGGTTCAGGTTTACGTAATGAGCGAATTTTTGCTGCCACCATACCCAGTAATTGTTTGTCGGTGGATTTCATAATGATGAGCGGATTTTTACCACGCTCTGTTTTGGTTTCTACTTGAATCTCTTTTGGTAATTCAAACGTAATATTGTGAGAATATCCTAATGAAAGCTCAAGTATTTGACCTGTATTAGCTGCACGGTAACCCACACCAACTAATTCTTGTTCTGTAGTAAAGCCTTCAGAAACTCCTTTAACCATATTGGCTATTAGTGAACGATAAAGCCCGTGTTTTGCACGTTGATCTTTATCATCATTCTGACGACTAACTGTAATTGTTCCTTCTTCAATACTAAGTTTGATTTCAGGATCAACTGCTTGATGTAATTCTCCTAGAGGCCCTTTAACTGTAATCAGGTTGTTAGAAGCTACTGAAACAGTAACTCCATTTGGCAACGTGACAGGCATTTTTCCAATACGTGACATGATTTTTCCTCTTTGGCGATTAATATACGTAACAAAGAACTTCTCCACCAACATTCTCACGACGTGCTTCCTTATCGGTCATTACGCCTTTGGATGTAGATAGAATTGCGATTCCTAATCCATTGATTACACGTGGTATTTTAGCTACGTGTGTGTACTTACGAAGTCCTGGCTTAGAAACTCTTGAAAGTGTTCTAATTGCTGGAATCTTTGTAACAGGATGATATTTTAATGCAATCTTGATCGTGCCCTGAGGATCAGTCGTTGTTGCATCCTCAAATTTATAACTGAGAATATATCCTTTTTCAAAAAGGATTTTTGTCATCTCCCGCTTCAACTTAGATGAAGGAATTTCTGCAACGCGGTGATTAGCGTTTATTGCATTCCTTAATCGGGTTAAATAATCTGCGATAGGGTCGGTCATTGTTGATCGTATTTATTGATTCTTATTGCGAATTACCAGCTTGCTTTTGTAATTCCAGGGATTTTCCCATCGGATGCCATTTCACGGAATGTGATACGAGATAATCCGAATTGACGGATATATCCTCTTGGACGACCCGTTAATTTGCAACGATTACGAAGACGAATCTTCGATGAATTGCGTGGAAGTTTTTGAAGTCCTACTGAATCTCCTGCAGCTTTTAATGCTGCTCTTTTTTCAGCATAACGTTCAACCATTTTCGCTCGTTTTACTTCACGAGCTTTCATGCTTTCCTTAGCCATCGTCGCTTATTTTTTTAAATTTTTAAACGGAAGTCCGAACTCACGAAGTAGTGCGAAAGCTTCTTTATCTGTTGATGCGTTTGTAACAAAGGTAATATCCATACCCATGATACGCGTTACTTTATCAATGTTGATTTCAGGGAAAATGATTTGCTCAGTTACACCTAAAGTGTAATTACCGTGACCATCAAATCCTTTATCATTGATTCCGCGGAAATCACGGATACGAGGTAAAGCAACAACAATAAGACGCTCAAGGAACTCATACATTTGATCTCCTCTAAGTGTTACTCTTGCTCCAATAGCAACTCCTTTACGAAGTTTGAAATTGGAAATATCTTTCTTTGATTTTGTTGCAACTGCTTTTTGACCAGTAATCATAGTCATTTCAGCTATTGCAGAATCAATTAATTTTTTATCAGATACTGCTGATCCAATTCCTTGGTTAATACAGATCTTCTCTAATTTAGGTACTTGCATTGTGCTTTTGTACCCAAATTCTGAAAGTAAAGCAGCAGAAATTTCTTTGCGATACTTGGTTTTGAGGTTCGGTGTGTATTCCATCACTTAATGATCTCCCCTGTTTTTTTAGAAAAACGAACTAGTTTGCCTTCGGCATCAGCTTTACGGCCAGTTCGCGTAGGTTTTCCTGTTTTAGGCTCAATTAACATTAGGTTGGAGATGTGAATCGGTCCTTCCATTTTAATAATCCCGCCTTGTGGATATTTTGTGCTTGCCTTGGCATGTTTTGAAATCATGTTTGCTCCAATTACAATTGCACGCATTTTTTTTGTGTCAATTTCACGTACTTCTCCAACCTGACCTTTTGAGTCGCCAGATAGTACTGTTACTTTATCTCCTTTTTTGATGTGAAGTTTCATCGCTCTTTAGCTGATTTAAAGTACCTCAGGTGCTAGGGATACGATTTTCATAAACTGTTTTTCACGCAGTTCACGAGCAACCGGTCCAAAAATACGGGTACCACGCAATTCGTCATTATTATTTAACAGCACTACGGCATTATCATCAAAACGGATGTATGAACCATCAGCGCGGCGTATTTCTTTTTTTGTTCGAACAACAACCGCTTTGGTTACTGATCCTTTTTTTGCATTTCCAGATGGCAACGCATGTTTAACGGTAACAACTATTTTGTCACCAACAGATGCATAGCGTTTTTTAGTTCCACCTAAAACACGAATACAAAGCACCTCTTTTGCGCCACTATTATCTGCTACTGTTAAACGGGATTCCTGTTGTATCATGACTCAATTCTTGATCTGTTCGGGTTCTTTTATTTCGCACGCTCAATAATCTCAACCATTCTCCAACGTTTGTTTTTGCTCATTGGGCGGGTTTCGCTGATTTTTACAGTATCACCGATACCGCATTCATTTTTGTCATCGTGTGCAAAAAAGGTTGTTGTCTTTTTTACAAATTTCCCGTATTTAGGATGCTTTACTTTACGTTCTACTGCAACAACAACGGTTTTATCCATTTTGTTACTACGAACGAGTCCAGTACGTTCTTTACGGAGGTTTCTTTCAATAGCTTCCATCAGCTTATTAATTAGCGGTTGATGTGAGTTCACGCTTGCGAAGTTCCGTTTTCATACGAGCAATTGCACGTCGTGTAGAACGAATCTTCAGTGGATTCTCAATTGTAGATACTGTATGGTTAAATACCATTTTAGCTAGTACCTGTGTTTCTTCTTGTATTTTGTCTTTCAATTCTACAATTGAAAGATCCTGAACTTGATCTTGTTTCATGGCTTATCAGGCAGTTGCTTCTACGTAATCACGACGAACTATGAACTTCGTAGTTACTGGTAATTTTTGAGCTGCTAATCGAAGTGCTTCTTTTGCAATTTCCATTGGAACACCTTCTGCTTCGAAAATAATTGTTCCTGGTTTTACTACAGCAACCCAATATTCTGGAGCTCCTTTACCTTTACCCATACGAACCTCTGCTGGTTTTTTGGTAATTGGCTTATCAGGGAAAACGCGAATCCAAATTTGACCTTCACGCTTCATATAACGAGTTACAGCAATACGAGCAGCCTCTATTTGACGTGCTGTCATCCATACACCCTCCATTGCTTTTATCCCAAAAGAGCCGAATGCTAACTCGTGTCCACGTGTTGCATTTCCGTGCATCTTCATTTTATGCTGCTTCCTGTACTTCGTACGTTTCGGCTGTAACATCTGTACTTCGTTTTATTGCGTGTTTCTTAATATTTTACTCTCCGTATTTACTTGGCTTTATGAATGCCTAGTATTTTGGGGACGGCAAAGATAGTAAGTTGTTTTTATTATCCAACAGACAAGAGTAAAAAATTTTCACCTTCTGTGGTTAAGTCTTTAAATCCCTTTGTTTATGGGAGTTGCAATTTGAAAGACAGTTAAAAAATCGATCTTTCAAAGTTTAAAAAACAAAAAAAGGGAAGCTTACGCCTCCCTCTTACTATGAATATTGTTTATTTATTGCGCTTATTCCTAGAGCGGCCACCTCTTTCACGATCACGATCTGGAGCTGAAGAATTTCCTCCTCCGCTTGTTTTTTGTGTCGCCATTCCTAAATTAGGAGAAAGATCTCTTTTACCAAATACTTCCCCTTTACAAACCCATACTTTTATACCAATACGGCCATAAGTAGTATGTGCTTCTGATAATGCATAATCAATATCAGCACGAAGTGTATGAAGTGGAGTACGACCTTCTTTATAGCTTTCTACACGAGCCATCTCAGCTCCTCCAAGTCGACCAGAAACTTTACATTTAATTCCTTCAGCTCCCATTCGCATGGTTGAAGCAATCGCAGTTTTCATAGCTCGACGGAATGAAATTCTACCTTCTAATTGACGAGCAATTCCATCTGCCACTAAACGTGCATCTAATTCTGGACGCTTTATCTCGAAGATATTAATCTGAACTTCCTTCTTTGTTAGTTTTTTAAGCTCTTCTTTAAGCTTATCAACCTCTTGTCCACCTTTACCGATGATAATACCTGGGCGTGCTGTATTAATTGTTACAGTCACAAGCTTTAAGGTTCTCTCAATTACAATTCTTGAAACACCAGCTTTTACAAGACGAGCGCTAAGATATTTTCGGATTTTGTGGTCTTCTACTAGTTTATCCGAGTAGTTACGTCCTCCATACCAGTTGGAGTCCCAGCCACGAACGATGCCCAAACGAAGAGCAATCGGATTACATTTTTGTCCCATGTAATATGTTATTGTCTGTAAAGTTGATTAATTAACAGCGATCACTTTAGTATCCAAAACCAAAGTTACGTGGTTCGAACGCTTACGAATACGGAACCCTCTTCCTTGCGGAGCTGGGCGAAGACGTTTTAGCATACGTGCACCATCAACTTTTATCTCTTTTACAAAAACATTGCTGTCTTCAAGACGAAGTCCTTCATTCTTAGCTTGCCAATTGGCAATAGCAGATAAAAGAAGTTTCTCAAGGCGTATTGCAGCCTCTTTATTTGTAAACTTCAAAATGGCAAGTGCACGATCTACATCTACTCCACGAACTAAATCCGCAACTAAGCGCATCTTACGTGGTGATGTTGGACAATCATTTAATTTGGCAAATGCAATGGTTTTGCGTTCTGCCTTCATTGCATCGGCACGGAGTTTTTTTCTGGCTCCCATGGTTTATTGGATAAAGAACGTTAGTGATTATTTTCTTCCCTTGTCCTTACGGTTACCCGCATGACCACGGAAAGTACGAGTTGGGGCAAATTCTCCCAATTTGTGTCCTACCATGTTTTCGGTAACATAAACCGGGATGAACTTATTGCCATTGTGAACAGCGATTGTTTGTCCAACAAAATCCGGTGAAATCATGGAACGTCTTGCCCATGTTTTGATTACGGATTTCTTTCCTGACTCAATCATGGAGTATACTTTACGCTCCAGTTTGAAATCAATAAAGGGTCCTTTTTTTAGTGAACGGCTCATTTGTGTTGATTCTCAGGTGTTGAACAATTTATTTTTTACGACGCTCAATGATGTACTTAGTACTGTGGTTTTTAGGAGCGCGAGTTTTGTATCCTTTTGCTGGAATACCATTTCTGCTTCTTGGATGTCCACCAGATGAACGTCCTTCACCACCACCCATAGGGTGATCTACCGGATTCATTGAAACTCCTCGGTTGCGTGGACGACGTCCTTGCCAACGTGTACGGCCTGCTTTACCCGAACGAACCAAACGATGATCTGGATTTGATACAGTTCCTAAAACGGCTAGACATGTTGCTAAGATCATTCTTGTTTCTCCAGATGGCAATTTAACAATTGCATATTTACCATCTTTCGCAGCTAGTTGAGCTGATACCCCAGCACTTCTTACGAGTTGTGCTCCTTGTCCTGGTCGTAATTCAATATGATGAATCATAGAACCTAGTGGAATATCTTTTAAGAATAAAGCATTTCCTGGTTCAACAGGTGCTTTAGTTCCAGACATTACTGACTGTCCAACCTCAAGCCCATTGGGTGCAAGAATATAGCGTTTTTCTCCGTCAGCATATTGTAACAAAGCAATACGTGCTGATCTGTTTGGATCATATTCGATTGATTTCACTACAGCAGGAACGTCATGCTTATCGCGTTTGAAATCGATTAAACGATAACGTTGTTTATGACCTCCGCCAATATAACGCATGGTCATTTTTCCACTGTGGTTACGACCACCGGATTTTTTTTGTTTTACTAGTAATGTTTTTTCCGGTTCACGGGTTGTTACATCACTGTAAGTATCAGCTACCTTAAATCGGGTACCTGGTGTAATTGGGTTGAATTTTCTGAGTCCCATTTCTTATCAAATGTTACTGTAAAAGTCAATGGTATCTCCCGCTTTTAACGATACAATGGCTTTTTTGCAGTTACCTACAAGTCCACTGTTAACACCACTTTTCGTATTACGCATTTTAACTTTTCCGATGAATTTCATCGTACGGATATTCTCTACTGTCACACCATATAATTGTTCAATGGCTGACTTAATTTCGATTTTGTTGGCCCCAGGATGAACCACAAAACCAAAGCGGTTCATCTTCTCAGATTGGCCGGTCATCTTTTCTGTGATGATTGGTTTGATAATGATGCTCATATCAGTTTTGTGCTAAGAGGTTTTCAATCGATTTTACAGAATTTTCAAACAACACGATACTTCCAGCATTCAAAATATCGTAAGTGTTTAAATCGCTAGCAACTACAACTTTACTTCTTTGAAGATTACGTGATGATAAGTAAAGGTTCTCGTTCAGTTCTGGAATAACAACAAGTGTTTTCTTATCTGAAACTTTTAGATTACTTAAAATCGAGTTGTAATTTTTGGTTGATGGTTTTGCAAAATCAAAATTCTCAACCAATACAATTCCGTTTTCTTGAGCTTTGTAAGTAAGTGCCGACTTTCTTGCCAACTGCTTTACTTTCTTGTTCAAACGAAATGAATAATCACGTGGACGTGGTCCGAAAATACGTCCTCCACCAACAAATACTGGTGATTTAATACTTCCTGCACGAGCTCCACCAGTTCCTTTTTGACGCTTTAATTTGCGTGTTGAACCTGATACTTCTGCACGTTCTTTTGATTTGTGCGTTCCTTGACGACGGTTTGCAAGAATTTGCTTAACGTCGAGGTAAATCGCATGATCATTTGGTTCGATACCGAATATGTCTTTACTTAAAGACACCTTGCGGCCGGTCTCTTGACCGTTTGAGTTGAATACTGCGAGTTCCATGTTACTTCTCGATCATTACGTAAGAACCCTTCGGACCTGGGATTGCTCCCTGAACTACGATTAGATTCTGTTCGGGTAAAACTTTCAAAACGGTAAGATTTTGCAACTTAACACGAGCTCCTCCAGTACGACCTGCCATGCGCATTCCTTTGAATACACGTGAAGGATAAGAAGATGCTCCTAGTGATCCAGGTGCACGAAGACGGTTATGTTGACCGTGAGTAGCCATACCAACTCCACTAAATCCATGACGCTTTACAACACCTTGGAAACCTTTTCCTTTGGATGTTCCAATTACGTCTACAAATTCTCCTTCAGTAAACAAATCAACTGTGATTGTGCTTCCTAAAGTTTGTTCTGTTTCGAAGAAACGAAATTCAGCTACTTTACGCATAGGTGCTGTATTTGCTTTCGCAAAGTGACCTTTCATTGCAGCAGATGTATGCTTCTCCTTTTTCTCGTCAAACGCCAGTTGAACTGCGCTATAACCATCTTTTTCGATGGTTTTGACTTGCGTTACAACGCAAGGACCAGCTTCTATAATTGTGCATGGTATGTTCTTACCAGCGGCACTGTAGATACTGGTCATACCGATTTTTTTTCCGATTAGACCTGACATTTTATTTTATTGTGTGATAGAAATTCAATGATTTAATTTTAAAGCACTAGACTTTAATTTCAACTTCAACTCCACTTGGTAGCTCTAATTTCATCAAAGCGTCAACTGTTTTTGAAGTTGTACTGTAGATATCTAACAAGCGCTTGTATGAACAAAGTTGGAATTGCTCTCTTGCCTTTTTGTTCACGTGCGGTGAACGAAGTACAGTGAAGATCTTTTTGTTCGTTGGAAGTGGAATTGGTCCACTTACTACAGCTCCTGTAGATTTTACCGTTTTAACAATTTTCTCAGCCGATTTGTCTACAAGATTGTAGTCATAAGACTTGAGTTTAATTCGGATTTTCTGGCTCATGGGTTTATAAAGAACGATTAAACATTTGCAGTTTTACCTTTTGCTTTCGCAATCACTTCGTCAGCAACGTTACGTGGAGCTTCAGCGTAATGCGAAGGTTCCATAGTTGATGTTGCGCGTCCAGAAGAAATCGTACGTAGTGTTGTAACATATCCGAACATTTCACTCAATGGAACTTTTGCACGGATTACTTGAGCACCACCACGACTGTCCATTCCTTCCAATTGACCACGACGTTTGTTCAAGTCACCAATGATATCTCCCATATAATCTTCTGGAGTTACCACTTCTACTTTCATGATTGGCTCAAGAAGTACTGGTTTCGCTTTGGGTAATGCCTCGCGGAATGCTGTTTTAGCGCAGATTTCGAAAGACAATGAATCAGAGTCAACAGCATGGTATGAACCATCGCTAAGTGTAACTTTTAAACTATCCATAGTATATCCAGCAAGAACACCATTTTGCATGGCTGTCTTAAATCCTTTTTCTACTGATGGAATGTATTCACGTGGAATGTTACCTCCAACTACTGCATTGATAAACTGAAGACCTTCTTTTCCTTCATCAGCTGGTCCAATCGTAACAACGATGTCAGCGAATTTACCACGACCACCAGTTTGTTTTTTGTAAACCTCACGGTGATTGATTGTAGAAGTAATAGCCTCTTTGTAGTTTACTTGTGGAGCTCCTTGGTTACACTCAACTTTAAACTCACGTTTTAAACGGTCAAGGATAATTTCCAAGTGAAGCTCACCCATTCCGCTGATAATGGTTTGACCAGAATCTTCATCCGTTTTAACACGGAACGTTGGATCTTCTTCAGCTAATTTTGATAAAGCCATACCCAATTTATCTACGTCAGCTTGAGTTTTAGGCTCAATCGCAACACCGATAACTGGATCAGGGAAATTCATTGCTTCAAGAACAATTGGATGCTTCTCATCACATAGTGTATCTCCTGTTTTGATATCTTTAAATCCTACTGCCGCTCCAATATCTCCAGCTTCAATGTATTCGATTGAATTCTGTTTATTAGCATGCATTTGGAAGATACGGCTGATACGCTCTTTGTTACCACTACGGGTATTCAATACGTATGAACCAGCATCAAGATGTCCTGAATAAGCACGGAAGAAACAAAGACGACCTACGAATGGATCGGTTGCTATCTTAAATGCTAAAGCCGTAAATGGATCTTTAACATCTGGACGACGTGTAACTTCTTCACCTGTATCTGGATTAATACCTGTGATACTTTCTTTATCCATTGGGCTTGGCATCAACTCCATTACAAGGTCTAGCATTGTTTGAACACCCTTGTTTTTGAAAGCTGTTCCACAAACCATAGGAACAATTTTATTTGTAACGCAAGCTTGACGAAGTGCTGTCAAGATTTCACGTTCTGTAATAGATTCAGGAGCATCAAAGAATTTCTCCATCAAACTATCATCAAATTCAGCGATTGCTTCAAGCAATTTCCCTCTCCATTCTGTAGCCTCATCCAGCATATCTTCTGGAATTGGAACAATATTGAAAGTCATTCCTTTATCAGCATCATTCCACTCAATTCCACGGAAGTTAATCAAATCAACTACTCCACGGAAAGTTTCTTCAGCTCCAATTGGTAGCTGAAGTGGAATTGGATTTCCTCCAAGTACTTCTTTCACTTGCTTAACAACAGCAAGGAAGTCAGCTCCCTGACGGTCCATTTTATTTACGAATCCTAAACGTGTTACGTTGTAGTTATTCGCTAAGCGCCAGTTTGTTTCTGATTGAGGTTCAACACCATCAACAGCAGAGAACAAGAACACCAATCCATCCAATACACGAAGTGAACGATTTACTTCAACCGTAAAGTCAACGTGACCTGGAGTATCAATGATGTTTAATTTGTATTTGTTATCACGGTAATTCCAGAAACAAGTTGTTGCTGCAGACGTGATTGTGATACCGCGTTCCTGCTCCTGAACCATCCAGTCCATAGTAGCAGCTCCGTCGTGTACTTCACCAATTTTATGGTTTACACCGGTATAATAAAGAATACGCTCTGTCGTAGTTGTTTTACCGGCATCAATGTGCGCGGCAATACCGATGTTGCGTGTGTATTGAAGATCGTGAGCCATGACGTTCTTGGGAATCTCTTGGGATTAGAAGCGGAAATGTGAAAATGCTTTGTTCGCCTCAGCCATACGGTGAGTGTCTTCTTTCTTTTTGTGAGCGGAACCTTCGCCTTTCGACGCAGCTACAATCTCAGAAGCTAGACGTTGTGCCATCGACTTCTCATTGCGCTTACGTGAATACATAATCATCCATTTCATACCTAAAGCGATACGACGATCCGGACGAATTTCCATCGGAATCTGAAACGTAGCTCCTCCAACACGACGGCTTTTTACCTCAACTGTTGGACTAACGTTTTCCAAAGCACGTTTCCATACTTCATGACCGTTTTCTTCAGTACGTTTTTCTACGATATCAACTGCATCGTAAAAAATGGAGTAAGCGATGCTCTTTTTACCATCGAACATCAAGTTATTAACGAAACGCGTTACCAATGGATCGTTAAATCTTGGATCCGGTGTGCGAGCTATTCGTTTGGGGGTGGTCTTTCTCATGGTGCGAAAGGAATGCTATTGTCTTTATTTATTTCTTTTTGCCTTTACCTGCAGCTGCAGCTGGTTGTCCTGGTTTTGGACGTTTCGTTCCATATTTAGAACGACGTTGATTACGACCTTCTACTCCAGATGTATCTAATGCACCACGTACAATGTGGTAACGTACCCCTGGTAGATCTTTTACACGACCACCACGTATTAATACAATACTGTGTTCTTGTAAGTTGTGACCTTCTCCTGGAATGTATGCGTTAACTTCTTTCGTATTCGTTAATCGAACACGAGCTACTTTACGCATTGCTGAGTTAGGTTTCTTTGGTGTTGTTGTGTATACGCGTGTACACACTCCACGACGCTGAGGACATGAATCCAAAGCTGGACTCTTACTCTTAGTTGCGTTGGGCGTGCGGCCCTTACGTACAAGCTGCTGGATAGTAGGCATGCTTTTAGGCGTTGATTGTATGGATGTTAGAGACTCTTTTTAGCTAATTCGCCCAATTTTTGGGAGCGCAAAGATAGGAAGTACTTTCAAATTCACAACTAGGTGAGTAAAAAATAATTCCACAGAATGATGCTTTTCTTTTGAACAGTCTTTTTTGAAGCCATTTATTTAGCTCAATTTGACCTTTGCAAAGCGCTACTTTCCTTTTATACATTCCTTTCTATTCATTTTTGATGAAGTAGATTTTTTTTCAATTTATTTTTCATTTGGGGGCGCCTTCGGCCAGGTGCTCGCCTGTACGCTTCGCCCAAATTGGGCTGCAGGGTACTTGTCTCGCCCCTTCGCCCGTCTTATTCTTCCTATTTAACATCATCGTGAATAAATTACTACATTCTTCGTTTCTGCATTCCCTAACTTTGCCCCATGCAGAATGATTATTTAAATGAGCTAAATCCAATCCAGCGACAGGCTGTTGAAAATACCGAAGGGCCTGTTATGATTATTGCCGGTGCTGGTTCTGGAAAAACGCGTGTACTTACATATCGAATAGCACACCTTCTTAGTAAAGGTGTTGATGCATTTAACATTTTATCACTCACGTTCACGAATAAAGCTGCTCGTGAAATGAAAGAACGCATCCATAAAATAGTGAAGAATACCGAGTCTGCTAATCTTTGGATGGGAACTTTTCACTCCGTGTTTGCTCGTATCCTTCGATTCGAAGCCGAAAAACTTGGTTATCCTTCCAATTTTACAATCTATGATACAGATGATTCCAAAAGCCTTATCAAAACGATTCTAGGTGAAATGCAATTAGATGATAAAATCTATAAGCCATCTCTCGTCTTAAATCGAATTTCCAATGCAAAAAATAACCTGATTTCTTCCGCGCAATACCTTAATCAACCTGAAGTCATTGAAGAAGACCGTCAAAGCGGAAAGCCAAAATTAGGTTTGGTTTATGAAGCGTACGAAAAACGTTGTTTTAAAGCATCAGCAATGGATTTTGATGATTTGCTCTTTAAAACCAATGTGCTTTTAAAACAATATCCCGATGTACTATATAAGTATCAACAGAAATTCAAGTACATTTTAGTTGACGAGTACCAGGATACCAATTTCAGTCAGTATTTAATAGTAAAAAAACTGGCTGCCATGTTTCAGAATATTTGCGTTGTAGGCGATGATGCACAAAGTATTTATGCTTTCCGCGGAGCGAATATTCAAAACATCCTCAATTTCGAAAAAGACTATCCTGATCTCAAAGTTTATAAACTCGAACAAAACTATCGCTCAACTAAAACAATTGTTCAGGCCGCCAATAGTGTCATTCGCAACAATAAAGACCAGCTGAAAAAAGTAGTCTGGACCGACAATAAAGACGGAGAATTAATTCGATTATTAAAAGCAAGTACAGATAATGAAGAAGGTTCAATGGTGGCAAACGGCATTTTCGATCTTCGAATGAATTATCAATTACCTAACAGTGATATTGCCATTTTGTATCGAACAAACGCACAAAGCCGTTCGATGGAAGAAGCACTCCGTAAACGTGGTATTCCTTATCGTATATATGGTGGCCTTTCGTTTTACAAGAGAAAGGAAATTAAAGATCTACTAGCTTATTGCCGATTAACCATCAATCCGAAAGACGAAGAAGCATTAAAGCGGGTGATTAATTATCCAGCTCGAGGAATTGGAAAAACCTCCCTCGAAAAAATTATCGTTTCTGCTGATCAACATAATAAAAGTATCTGGGAAATTATTGAAGGAATGGCATTGTATCGTCCTATAAGCGGGGCTTCTGCTCAAAAGGTGATCGACTTTGTTACGATGATTAAAAGCTTTCAACATGGACTTAAAAGCACAAATGCATACGATTTAGCAATGCATATTGCACGTTCATCTGGTCTGCTAAAAGAATTAGGCAGTGATAAAACTCCCGAAGGCATTAGTAAACATGAAAATGTAATGGAGTTACTTAATGGGATTCAAGAATTTGTTGATACTCCTCCCGAAAGTGATGATGAAGTGGCTGAAAGAACCTTAGATGTTTTCATGCAAGACATTGCTTTGCTAACAGACGCAGATGAAAACGAAAAAGATGATCCCAATCGTGTTTCCATGATGACAATTCACGCAGCCAAGGGATTGGAATTTCCTGCTGTATTTGTTGTTGGATTAGAAGAAAATTTATTCCCTTCTCAATTATCATTAAACAGCAGGGAAGAATTGGAAGAAGAGCGTCGATTATTTTATGTTGCAATTACTCGTGCTGAGAAACATTTAACATTATCAAGTGCTACAACCCGCTATCGTTGGGGACAAATAACGCATTCGGAGCCGAGTCGATTTTTAGAAGAAATAGATGCATCCTTATTGGATATGCCAGTTGCTTCAGAGCCCAAAGGTTTTCTTGATTTTAGTTCGGAACGGTCAAGTTTCGGTGGATTTACTCCCAAAGGAACAGCCAATGCATTCAAATCAAAAACTTCCAAAGAACCTGATTTGCCTTTGCTTCAACCTAAAAAAGGCTTTACACCTTTGAAAAAAGTACTGGACAAACCCATTTCAAATCAAGAATCAACCTCATTATTTATAGCTGATGATGTTAGTAAACTTCAATCTGGTATGGAGGTTATACACGAGCGATTTGGGCCTGGAAAAGTTCTAAACGTTGATGGTAGACCAGGAGAACAGAAAGCAACCATCTTTTTCAAAGAAGTAGGACAAAAACAATTATTGCTTAAGTTTGCACGACTAAAGATAATTAGCTGATACCGAAACCCTTTATTGATTGGTGTTTCAAAGGAATTCAACTGGAAAATTCGATTGTTTCCTATTGATTTCATTTCCCAAAGATTAAACTACATGGAATACAATTCCCAAAGACCACACCTCATAATTTCTGAGTATGGTCGCCACATTCAACGAATGATTGATCATGCTTGTGAAATTTCTGAACGCGAGGAACGAAATACAATGGCTCGATATATCATTTCTGTAATGGGGCAACTCAATCCTCATTTGCGCGATGTAAGTGATTTTAAACATAAGCTATGGGATCATTTATTTATCATGTCCGATTTTCGTTTGGATGTTGATTCTCCTTATCCTATTCCTTCAAGAGAAAGTTTTCAAACCAAGCCCGATCGGATTCCATATCCCAATGCAAAAATTCGTTTTCGTCATTATGGGAAAATAATTGAAAAGGTCATTGAAGAAGCTAAATCGGTTGAAGAAGGACCTGTTCGGGAAGCTTTAATTGGAGCCATAGCATACAATTTAAAAAAATCATACCTCACTTGGAACCGAGATTCTGTGCAGGATGAGCAGATTTTTAAAGATTTATTTGACCTTTCTGGTGGATTATTAAAACCAGCAGAGGGAAGTAAAATGACAGTTGTAGTTGAAGGACTTCCACAGAATTATCCACAACAACAAGGTAAGAAGTTTAATCGCGGTCGTCAAAAACAGAAAAACTTCAAACGTAAATTCGGCGGCGGAACCAGTTTCTGACCTAGTATGAATCGATTTGAAATAATAGGAGGCAAACGCCTTCATGGAGAAATAATCCCTCAAGGTGCAAAGAATGAAGCCTTACAGATTTTATGCGCTGTATTGCTTACTTCGGAACGTTGCATCATTCACAATGTACCCGACATTGTTGATGTAAATAAACTGATTGAGCTCCTTGAAGCTTTAGGAGTTAAAGTTGAAAAACTTGGAAATGGTTCTTGGGCATTTACAGCAAACAATGTAGATGTCGATTTCATGGTCTCTGAGGAGTTCAAGAAGAAAGGTTCTGCTTTGCGCGGTTCCGTTATGATTGTAGGACCATTATTAGCTCGTTTTGGTAGAGGATATATTCCCAAACCGGGTGGTGATAAAATAGGTCGCCGTAGAATGGATACCCATTTTATTGGTTTTCAGAATCTTGGTGCTAGTTTCGATTTTGATGGTGTTGATAGCTTTTATAAGGTAGAAGCGAAAGAGTTGAAAGGAGCATTCATGCTTTTGGATGAAGCATCCGTTACCGGAACTGCTAATATCTTGATGGCTGCAACTTTAGCCAAAGGGAGAACCACCATTTTCAATGCAGCTTGCGAACCCTACATTCAGCAGTTGTGCAAAATGCTGAATAGCATGGGTGCAAAAATTACTGGTGTTGGTTCTAATTTACTTACGATAGATGGAGTTTCCGAATTAGGTGGATGTGAGCATCGTATGCTTCCCGATATGATTGAAATTGGTTCATTCATCGGTTTAGCAGCAATGACTCAGAGTCATATCCGAATTAAAGACACTGGATACGATCACCTTGGAATGATTCCAGATGTTTTTAAACGATTAGGAATTGAATTGTATCGCGATGGAGATGATATAGTTATTCCAGAACAGGAAAGCTATACAATCAATAAATACATCGATGGTTCCATATTAACCGTTTCCGATTCTCCTTGGCCAGGATTCACCCCCGATTTATTAAGTATTGTTTTGGTAGTTGCAACACAAGCAAATGGTAGTGTTTTGATTCACCAAAAAATGTTCGAGAGTCGCTTGTTTTTTGTCGATAAACTCATTGACATGGGTGCCCAAATTATTCTCTGCGATCCACATCGGGCTACGATCATTGGTCTCAACAGAAAATATAAATTGCGAGGAATCCGAATGACTTCTCCTGATATACGTGCCGGAGTTTCCTTACTTATCGCGGCTTTGTCGGCAGATGGAACAAGCGTCATCGACAATATCGAACAAATTGATCGTGGATATCAAAATATCGATACACGTTTGCAAGCTCTAGGTGCTCAAATAAAACGATTCTAATTTTCGCTTTTTAGAATGATCAACAGACTTTTTCATATTTCTACATCAAGTCTGTTGATCATTTTTCTTTTTATAGCACAGTGGCAAATTGTATTTGTTCGATTAGATAATGACCGAATAAAAAATGTAATTGGTTCTGATGGTACCGGTTATTATGAGTATTTACCCAAAACATTTATTAAGAAGGATTATCCATACGCTCTTTTTGAGAGTGAAAATAACAAGCAAGCGATTAAGCCAGAACAACTAAAATCCATTACTGGAGGTCCTGTAGATAAATATTTCTTTGGCGAAGCTTTCGCCGTCTTACCTTTTTTTCTTGCTGCTGATTTTTTCACTCAAGCGCTTCGTCCTGATATGCGAGACGGATATTCGTCTTACTATCAAATTGCTATATCATTAGCTGCATTAACGTATTTATTTCTAGGCTTGTGGATGATGCATCGCATGCTTAGAAGAATGAATTATGCTCAAGAAATAATCAACCTCATACTTGTCCTAATTTTTCTTGGAACAAACTTGTATTACTACGCGCTTCAAGAGCCAAGTATGTCGCATGTTTATTCATTTGCTTTTGTTTCCATTTTTCTTGATCAACTGCATTTGCAAATCCAAAATCCTAAAAATTCTCGTTGGATTTTACTTGCATTTTTTCTTTCAATTATAGTTTTCATCAGACCTGTAAATGCGCTATTGGTATTAGCTATTTTTCCATTGGCAGGCTCATTTACTGTTATTCGCAAACTAGGATTTCATTTAATAAACAAGCCAATTTATTTACTGATTTCCCTTTTTATTCCCATTTTATTCATCGGTATCCAAAGTGCATTTTATTATGTTCAATCGGGCATGTGGTGGATTGATAGTTATGGTGATGAAGGATTCAACTTTACAAAACCAGAAATAATCAATGTATTATTCAGTTTCCGTAAGGGGCTCTTTGTATACACACCACTCATGCTCCTTATTTTTCCTGGATTATGGATTTACAAACAGCGTGAAGGCGTTTTTAGTTTCTTTTCTTGGATTGTTGTTTGGGGAATATTGATTTATGCGATTTCTAGCTGGTGGTATTGGGCGTATGGCGGAAGTTTCGGAATGAGACCAATCATTGATCTTTATCCATTAATGGTTTTGCCAATAGCAGCTCTAGCTGAAAGAGTGTATAGGAGCTATTTAAAATTCCGATTCTTTTTAATTCTTATCGCATTTGGATTATTTCTCAATTTGCTTCAAACATGGCAATATGTTCAAGCGATAATGCCATATGAAGGAATGAATCGAGCTCGATACGCTCATATTTTCTTAGAAACCCAAAGGCATTTCCGTTTTATTTATCCAGCCGAAACAACTGGTGAGCCTTTCAATCAGTATAGTTCAGAAATTGTTTTTTCAAAAAAAGCGATTGGTAATGATGTGGTTTGTGTTGGAGACCAGTCAGGGAAAAACAAAGTGATCGATTTTATAGCAAATCCTTTTAAAGAAATACTGAGAGATAGCATTTTACCTCGATGTTGGCTAGAAATCGAAGGTCAATTCAAGATGGAAGATGCTTCTTCCGATGCTTCATTTATAACTTCCATTCAAAATGAGGAATGTTGGTATTGGAATCGAACGTATTTAATTCAATTCATTGATATAAGCTCGGAGTGGAAGGAGATTCATGTAAAGATTGATTTACCTGATCTTCACAATCCAAACGATAAATTTACCGTTTCACTTTTGAATGAAGGAAAATCTCAAGTGGAAGCGCGTCAGGTTCAAATAAAGTTATTGCGCAAATAGCTTCATTTTTAGTGGTATCATTTTTGACAATTTTTTATAAATTTGACCTTATGAAAAGACTGAATTTATTTCTATTAGTTGCTGCTGTGGCACTTGTACTTGGCGGTACATTTTTAAACGGAAGCAATACAAAATCTCCCAATCTTGTTCCACCAGTTGGAGTACAAATTGGAAATCTAGCTCCAGAACTTGCTTTTAACAGTCCTGATGGAAAGGAAATTAAATTATCATCACTCCGTGGAAGAGTAGTTTTGATTGATTTTTGGGCATCTTGGTGTGGTCCATGCCGGATGGAAAATCCCAATGTTGTGAGGGCTTACCAGAAGTATTCAAAAATGAAATTCAAAGACGCAAAAGGCTTTACTATTTACAATGTTTCTTTGGATATGAAAAAAGATGCATGGGTAAATGCAATTAAAAAAGACGGATTAGAATGGGAATATCACGTGAGCGATTTAGGTGGATGGGGCTCAAAAGCTGCAGCACTTTATGGTGTAAATAGCATTCCTGCTAATTATTTGATCGATGCAAAAGGTGTGATCATTGCAAAGAATCTTCGAGGCGCTGCTTTAGAAGCTGAGCTAGATAAACTCGTTAAGAATTAATTCCTACAAAATCTTCTTCCAAACCCTGACAATTTAGTCGGGGTTTTTTTATGTTTTTAATTGATTTGACAATGTTCTGTCAAATTGTCTAACCCTTGCTACTGGCACCATCGTTGTCAATCAGGCGCGAATTTGAATTATGCGTAATCGCATTCGTAATTTCTTTACTACTATGAATCAGCCAGGAACATCCCCTGCAAACGAAAGTGAATTGAATCCATCGGACTCAAGCAATGAATCGGTAAATACAGAAGAACAAGTTGTTGCCGAAACAGAAGTGCAAAGTGAAGAACCCGCTTCTCCTGAACAAATGCAAGAGGCATTGAAAGGTGAAAATTGGGAATCGAAATACAACGAAATGAATGATCGGTACTTGAGGCTTTATTCAGAGTTTGATAATTACCGAAAACGTAGTGCACGCGAACGAGTTGAATTGGTTAAAACTGCAGGCGCTGACATTTTTACTGCCATTCTGCCTGTTTTAGACGATTTTGATCGTGCCGCAAAGGCGATGGAAAATGCAGATGATATTTCGGTTATTCGTGATGGAATGCAATTAATTCATTCGAAATTTCGAAATATTCTTGTATCAAAAGGACTAGAAGAAATGCCTTCTACAGGATTAGTTTTCGATGCTGATATTCATGAGGCGATCACCTTAATTCCCGCACCTGAAGAAGGTTTGAAAGGAAAAGTAATTGATGAATTGGAAAAAGGATATTCACTCCATGGAAAAGTGATTCGCTTTGCAAAAGTGATTGTTGGAAGTTAAAAGTAACAGAATGGCTAAAAGAGATTATTACGATATCCTTGGAATAGGGAAGAGTGCCGATGAGGCTGAAATAAAGAAAGCCTATCGGAAAATGGCTGTTAAATACCATCCGGATAAAAATCCAGGTGATAAAGAATCAGAAGAAAAATTTAAAGAAGCTGCAGAAGCCTATGATGTTTTAAGCAATGCCGATAAACGTGCCCGTTATGATCGTTTTGGTCATCAAGGTGCAGCAAGTTCAGCTTCAGGCGGATATGGGCAAGGTGGAATGAACATGGAAGATATCTTCAGTCAGTTTGGAGATATCTTCGGACAAGCTGGATTTGGTGGTGGTTTTAGTGGCGGTTTTGGAGGCGGACAACAACAAGGTCGGCGCGTAAATAAAGGCACCAATCTTCGTATTAAAGTCAAACTCACCCTTGAAGAAATTGCAACGGGCGTAGAAAAGAAAATCAAAGTCAATAAGTTTATCCCTTGCAAAACCTGTTCTGGAACAGGCGCTGATAAAGGCTCTTCGTTTAATACTTGCGGAACATGTAAGGGAGCAGGACGTGTAACTCGTATTACCAATACCATTTTGGGACAAATGCAAACCGCATCTACTTGTCCTACCTGCGATGGTGAGGGTAGAATTATAGCAAGTAAATGCAAAAGTTGTTCTGGTGATGGAATCGTAAGAGACGAGGAAGTTATTAGTATTAATATTCCTGCAGGAGTTGGCGAAGGAATGCAATTGAATGTTGCTGGAAGAGGAAATGCGGCACCGCGAGGTGGAATTGCTGGAGATCTTTTAGTGAGTATTGAAGAAATAGAGCATGCTGAATTAAAGCGTGATGGAAATAATCTCTATCACGATTGTTATATCAGTTTTGCAGACGCTGCTCTTGGAACTTCCATTGAAATCCCAACACTAGACGGAAAAGCAAAATTTAAAATTGATCCTGGAACTCAAAGTGGAAAAGTCTATCGCTTACGTGGAAAAGGACTTCCAGAAGTAAATAGCTACGAACGAGGAGATTTATTAGTAGATGTCAACGTTTGGACGCCACAACAACTCAGTGCAGAAGAACGCCAAATACTTGAAAACCTCCGATCGGCGGCTAATTTTGCTCCTCAACCTGGGAAAAAAGAGAAATCCTTCTTCGATCGTATGAAGGAATACTTTCATTAAGCTTTTCAATTAATATATTTGACGGTCAGCTATGACCGTTTTTTATTATGTCTCCACCCATTTTTGAAGCCCGAAATATCTTTAAAAGCTATGGTAATTATCAAGCTTTAAATGATATCAGTATTTCGGTAGAACGAGGTTCTGTATTTGGATTACTTGGGCCGAATGGTGCTGGTAAAACCTCTTTGATTCGAATTATCAATCAAATTACTGCACCTGATAAAGGAGAGCTTTATTTTGATGGTAAATCGATGAATTTATCTCATGTTCAACGTATTGGATATCTTCCGGAAGAGCGTGGCTTATACAAAAAAATGCAAGTTGGAGAGCAATGTCTCTATCTAGCTCGTTTGCGTGGACTTGATAAACACGAGGCAAAACGTCGACTTCGAATTTGGTTTGAGAAATTCGAAATGCAATCGTGGTGGAACAAGAAAATAGAAGAGCTTTCAAAAGGAATGGCTCAGAAAGTTCAATTTGTTGTAACAGTTCTTCATGAACCCGAATTACTCATTTTTGATGAGCCATTTTCAGGTTTTGACCCTGTGAATGCAGCCGTTATTCGGAATGAAATATTGGATCTTAAAAAGAATGGTGCTACTATTATTTTTTCAACTCACCGGATGGAAACGGTAGAGGAATTATGTGATAGTATCGCCTTGATCAACAAGAGTAAGAAGATTCTCGATGGCAAAGTAAGAGATATCAAAAATGAGTTCCGCACAAATACGTTTGAAATGGAATTTAGAGGCAATCTCTTATCATTTACAACAGCTTTATGGACAGGATTTGAATTGCTTGAAAAAGAAGCTGACGGAAATCATTGTAAGGTGCGTTTGAAGATGCTTGGAAGCAATTCTGTTAACAATTTATTTAATGCTGTGATGCCTGTTTGCGAAGTGGTAAGCTTTCGGGAAGTTGTCCCAACCATGGATGAAATCTTTATTCGTAACGTTCAAGAACCCGCATAAGTCATGGGAAAAATTAGCTTGATTATTCAGAGAGAATACTTAACACGGGTTCGCAAAAGGTCATTTATTATTATGACGATTTTAGGTCCTTTGCTTATGGCTGGAGTTGCCATTGTACCTATGTGGCTTGCCAATGCGAATGAAACGGTTCGAAGTATTGTTGTTCTTGATGAAACGGGAGTGGTTGACTATCAACTTAAATCCAATGAGAACATTCAATTTAATTATACACATTCAACGTTAGAGGATGCTAAAAAGAATTTAGATAATTCGGCAAACTATGCCCTTGTTTATATTCCTAAAGGACAGGATGATAATCTTTTACTCACTCAAAAGAGCATCAAACTGTATTCGAAAGAGCAAGTGAGTTTGAACGTGAAAACGTATATCGCCAATCAAATTGAAAAGCAGATTGAGCGTGCCATGCTTAAATCGAGTGGGGTTGATAAAGATTTGGTTGCAAGTATCGAAAAGGCAGTTCACGTTACGATTTCAACCGTTACTTCGGATCAAAAAAGCAAAAGTGATGTGAGTAATGATGTAGAAGTAAGTACCATTTTAGGGGCTATTTCGGGATTTCTGATTTACTTTTTCATCTTCTTTTTTGGTGCTCAGGTAATGCGCGGAGTAATTGAAGAAAAAAACAACCGCATTGTTGAAGTAATCATTTCGAGCGTAAAACCCTTTCAATTAATGATGGGGAAAATCATTGGAATTGCATTAGTTGGACTTACACAGTTTTTACTGTGGGTAGTACTTACTGGAACACTCTATTCTACTTTCTTGAATACTGTTGTAAAAGATAAATATAGTGCGGAGAAAATTGAAATGCTCAAAGTAAAAAGTCCTGATGGAACAGCTGTAGAAAACATTGATCAGATTACAGAAAACAGGGAAGTCATTGATGGAATTAATAGTGTCAATTGGGCTTTAATAATCCCCTGTTTCATATTCTACTTTCTCGGAGGATATCTCTTATATGGTGCGCTTTTCGCCGCTGTTGGAGGTGCTGTTGATACCGATTCGGATACTCAACAATTTGTTTTACCCATTACAATTCCTCTCATTTTCTCATTCATTATGGCTCAAACTGTATTGAATGATCCAACTGGAGTTATGGCTCGTTGGCTTTCGATTATTCCATTCACATCACCCATTATCATGATGGTTCGATTACCTTTTCAAGTTCCTGTTTGGGAGCTCGTTTTATCCATGGTGATGCTAGTTTTGGGTTTTGTTTTCACTACGTGGATGGCCGGAAAAGTATACAGAACCGGAATTCTTATGTATGGAAAACGCGTAACATGGCGCGAAATGGCTCGTTGGCTTCGTTATTAATCTGTATAAAACCGTTAATAACCTGTTAACATTCTATCCGGAATACCGCTTTCGGATTTCTTAACATTGGGGCTTCAATTTCTCTAGTGTGAAGCTTGCCATTATTGATATCGGTACGAATACTTTTAAACTCATGATCGCCCGCGTTCAAGAGGACGGTCAGTTTATCGTTATTGATAAAGAAAAGATTCCTGTTAAGTTGGGAGAAGGTGGAATTAATAACCATGTGATTGCTCATAGTCCATTTTTACGTGGATTAAAAGCTATGAAAACCCACAAGGCTCGCATTGATCGATTTGAGGTCGATAAAACGCTTGCCTTTGCTACATCTGCTATTCGGAGTGCTTCGAATGGAAAAGATTTCGTTAAAAAAGTGAAGTTGGAAACCGGGATCGATATTGAAATTATCTCTGGTGATCGCGAAGCAGAATTAATCTATTATGGTGTTCGGCAAGCACTCGATTTAGGTGCTGAGAAAAGCCTCATCATGGATATTGGCGGAGGAAGTACTGAATTTATAATAGCCGATAAAGACCGTATTTACTGGAAACATAGTTTTGATCTTGGAGCAGCTCGACTGTTGGAAGTAATCAATCCTTCGGAACCTATTACAAAAGCAGAAATCAAAAAGCTGAAAGGATACCTGAAAGAACAAATGCTTATCCTTTGGGGCGCCTGTGAATTGCATTCAGTAAAATCACTTGTGGGCTCATCGGGAAGTTTTGATTCCCTTGCTGAGATGATCTATTATCGGTATCATACGGAGGAAAATCCATTAGTGAAAACGGAATATAATTTCGATTTAGAACATTTCGAAGCGATCTATAAAATCCTGATCAACTCAACAATTGAAAAGCGTTTTAAAATGAAAGGCTTAGCTGCAATGCGTGTTGAAATGATTGTTGTTGCAGTAATTATGATTAAATATGTGATGAAAAAAGTAGAATTAAATAAGATGCGTTTATCTACCTTTTCACTCAAAGAAGGAATTCTTTTTGACCATTTGCGCACCAGTAAAGAACACGAAAATCATGGCTAAAATATTAATCGTAGACGATGAGCGTGCAATACGTAGCACTCTGAAAGAAATTCTCGAATACGAAAATCATCAAGTGGATGAAGCTGTTGATGGTGCAGAAGGCTGGGAAAAAATTCGAAATGGTGGATACGACATCTTGTTGAGCGATATCAAAATGCCTCGGATGGATGGAACCGAGTTGCTTGAAAAAGTGTTGGCTCAAGGAATTGATTGTCCCGTTATCATGATTTCCGGTCACGGTACAATTGAAACAGCCGTTGAATGCATAAAGAAAGGAGCTTACGATTTTATTGCTAAGCCGCTAGATTTGAATCGTTTGATGATCACTTTGCGCAATGCCTTGGATAAATCAACCCTCATTCAAGAAACTAAAATCCTCAAGAAAAAAGTTAGTAAAACCGTTGATATGGTTGGTGAATCACCTGCAATCCGTAAGGTGAAAGACATGATTGAACGAGTTGCTCCAACCGATGCACGTGTGCTAATTACTGGTCCTAATGGAACCGGAAAAGAATTGGTAGCTCGTTGGATTCATGCTAAAAGTAATCGCAACGAAGCCGCATTGATTGAAGTGAATTGTGCTGCAATCCCATCTGAGTTGATCGAAAGTGAATTATTCGGACATGAGAAAGGAGCTTTTACTAGTGCAATAAAACAACGGAAAGGACAGTTTGAATTAGCTCATGGTGGAACATTGTTCTTAGATGAAATTGGTGATATGAGCTTATCGGCACAGGCGAAAGTGCTCAGAGCATTGCAAGAAAACAAAATCACACGCGTAGGAGGAGAGAAAGAAATTCCAGTAGATGTGCGCATTATTGCAGCTACCAATAAAAACTTGCAAGATGAAATTGGAAAAGGTCTTTTCAGAGAAGATTTATATCATCGCTTGAGTGTTATCATTATTCAAGTTCCTTCTTTAAATGAACGTTCTGAAGATATTCCACTATTGACAGACTATTTTCTCAAGTTAATCTGTACTGAATATGGAATGCCAATCAAAAACATCAAAGCAGATGCATTGGCGGAGCTTCAATCGCTTCAATGGACTGGAAATATTCGGGAATTCAGAAATGTCATTGAACGATTAATCATTCTTTGTGAAAAGGACATAACACGGGATGATGTTCGAACGTTTGCAAGACCAGCACGTTGATCAATTTCATTAAATAACAGGATATGCGTTTTATTCTAATCCTATTGTTATCTGTGTGTTTGTGCACTCATTGTGTTCAGTGCCAGATAACTCAATTTAGTCCTGGCTTGCAATCCATGAAGAATGGAGATAACAATATGCAAGTGAATAATTTTCCTAAGGCCTATGAAGAATACTCAACCGCTATTGCAGTAGACCCAACATTAGCCGATGCTTATTACAAACGAAGTATTGTTCTAACCAAAATGGCTCGATATACTGAGGCTTTGGCTGATCAAAACAAAGCACTGCAATTGAATCCTAACATTAATAATTTGTATGATTCACGTGGGCAATTACGAATGCTTGTTGAAGATTTTCCTGGTGCTATCGAAGACTATACGAAAGCAATAGAAAGCGATCCAACACAGTCGGAGCTTTATAACAAACTCGCGCATGCTCATATGGCTTCGGGCGATTTTAAATCGGCAGTGGATGATTATACTACCATGATTTCGCTTGATCCCAATGATACATTAGCTTTTATATGCCGATCCATTGCATGGTTGAATTTAAATGAATTAGATTTTGCTCAATCGGACATTACGAAAGCACGAAGCCTAAATTCAGAAAGCTCCTTAGTTTCGGAAGTTCAAGGATTGATTTTCATTGAGCGGAAGGACTATGCATCTGCAATAAAATCATTCGACAAAGCGATCATTTCAAATCCTCAATTTGCGCTTGCCTATTATAACAGAGGAATTGCGAAAAAGCTCAATGATGATAATGCGGGTGCAGAATTAGATTTTACAAAATCCATTGAGCTTGACCATGATTTGAAGTCGGCCTATTTTAATCGTGCCATGGCTCGGAAAAAACTAGGAAACGAAGCCGAAGCATTGGAAGATTACAACAAAGCAATTCAATTAGATAAAGAATATGCTGAAGCAGTTTTTTTTCGTGGCTTGACAAAAAAACTACTTGGTGATTATGAAGGTGCAATTGAAGACTATAACCAAAGTGCTGTTTTGAACCCAAATGATCCGGAGATTTATAATAATCGAGCAAATGTGAGGATGCTATTTGGAGATTATAACTCAGCAATTGCTGATTACAACAAAGCCATTCAACTACGCAACGATTACGGAATTGCATATTATAATCGAGCTATTGCCTTTATAATGATGAGCAAGCGAAACAATGCCTGCGACGATTTGCAACAAAGTAAAACACTAGGTTACGAGCCCGCCAAACAAGCAATCAATGATTTTTGCACCAATCGATAATATGCGTTATCTACTTCTACTTTGCTTTTTATATAGTACTGTTTCAGCACAAAATCTGGGTACGAAAAAAGTGCTATGGATAGGGAATAGTTATACCTATGTGAACGACTTGCCAACGATGTTTCGACTTTTGGCATTGAGTGGCGGTGATTCAATCATCGTAGATTCGAGTACTCCCGGTGGATATTCATTTGCGGCACATTCTACTTACACAACGACACTCCAGAAACTAGCTGCCAATAACAACGATTTTGTTGTTCTTCAAGCTCAAAGTCAGGAACCTTCTTTTCCTCCTTTTCAAGTGGAATCGGAAACGTTTCCCTATGCCCATATTCTCGATTCATTAGCAAAAGCAGGTTCTCCCTGTTCTCAAACCGTATTTTACATGACTTGGGGAAGGAAATATGGTGATTCTCAAAATTGTGCGAGCTATCCACCACTGTGTACTTTCGAAGGAATGAATGATCGACTTCGATGGGCTTACAAACAAATGGCTGATGACAATGAAGCTCTTGTGTCGCCTGCCGGAACTGCCTGGAGGAAAAGCTGGGAAGCCGATTCAACAATCAATCTTTGGTCGGTCGATAATTCGCATCCGAGTGTTGCTGGTTCCTACCTCACGGCCTGTGTGTTTTATGGAACAATCTTACGGAAATCACCAGTAGGCTTGACTTATACCGCCGGACTTAGCACCGAACAATCGGGCTTTCTGCAGAATATTGCATTTCAAACAGTGTTTGATAGTTTGGACACATGGAACATCAGTCGATGGGATGTGAAATCAGATTTTACCTTTCTGCTAGATGGACTTTCGATCCAAACAAGCAATCAATCACACAATGCGGATTCGTATACATGGGATTTTGGTGATGGTGAAACGAGTACTGAAATTTCTCCAAACCATAATTACACAGTTGGAGATGGTAGCTTTTTTACTATTAAACTCATTGCTACAGATAGCTGTAATTCAGATACAAGCAGTTTTCAAATTGAGATAAATACTGAAGGCATTCAAGCTAAAAAGGATGAATTTACTTGGCGTGTATATCCCAATCCTGCGAATTCGTTCGTCATGATTCAAGCATCTCACAAGAAGATGTTTGATATTCGAATTTATAGTGCAGATGGCAGTTTAACCAAGCATTATAAGGAATCGGGTGAATTGATTCCAATTCCCTTAGAAGGACTTGCTCCTGGAATGTATCAGGTTGTTTGTCAATCGGGAAAAGAGCAGCAAATTTTTCGATTAATAAAAAACTGAGTTCTATCCTCTTAGTTCGGCGCCCAATTGATCAACATAGGCTTTGATTAAACGATCCATGGTTTTATCAATCTGCTTGTCGGTCAGTGTTTGTTCTTCATCCAGAAAAGTAAAAGCAACAGCATAGGATTTTTTACCATTGGGCAATTTATCTCCTTGATACACATCAAAAAGTTGCACATCCTTCAATAGTTTTCTTTCAGTTCCACGGGCAATCTGTACAATTTTATCGAAGCCAGTTCCTTTATCCAATAACATCGATAAATCTCTTCTTACAGAAGGGAAACGCGGCACTTCTTCATATTCTAAACGATAGCGTTTATACACCATCAGCAGTTGATCCCATTGGCAGTCGGCAATCCAAACGGGCTCGTCAATCCCGTATAATTTTCGAATATCAGCGTTCAGGGAACCAATTACAGCCAATTCATATTTTTTCAACTTGAAGCTGAAGGATTCTTCAAACGCAGGATTCTCTATGGGAGTTATTTCGATGGAAAGAGGATCTATTCCTAGCAATCTGAAAATACTTTCTACTGCCCCTTTTATTTGAAAGTAGCCTGATTTTTTTTGACTTTCGTGCCAGCTTTCTTTCGTTGCAGCGCCTGTTACAGCAAGCATTAGCTTTTGATCTTCTTGATATCCTTCCTCTTTTTTGAAATAAGTTTTTCCCCATTCAAATAAGGCTAAATCGGCTTGTTGACGATTTCGATTCCAAGCAATGGTTTCGCACACACCAAAAATCAAACTCTGGCGCATAATATTGAGCTCGGAGCTTAATGGATTGAGGATTTCAACAGCTTTCCCTAATTCTGGAAGAATGAAGTTGGTTGTATTTCCAGCAGTGAGCGAGTTATTTAAAATCTCAGTGAATCCAATGCTGCACAAATGATCGCTCAGATGGTTTTTCAATTTCCAAACATCTGGTTTTTCAGCAATGGCTGTTGAAGCCCTAACTTGAGTTGGGATAGCAATGGTGTTGTATCCGTAAATGCGTAGAACTTCTTCCACTACATCGTTAGGATTTTTTACATCAACTTTAAAAGGAGGAATGCTTAATTTCAATCCTTTATTACTTTCTGCTTCTACACGAATTCCAAGTTTACCGAGGATTTTAACAACCGTTTCCTGAGGAATAATTTCACCCACCAAGCGGTCTAAGGTATTCCAAGTAAGTTCTACGGCAGCCCATTCAGTAGGTTGAGGATAGTAATCACTGTATCCACCCGAAACAGTTCCACCAGCCAATTCGATAATTAAACTGGCAATACGTTCCAGCGCAACCACAGGCATTTCGGGATCTGTACCTCGTTCAAAACGGAACGAAGAATCGGTTTTTAATCCCAGTGCTCGGGAAGTTTTCCTAACCCAAACCGGATGAAAGGTTGCCGATTCTATAAAGATTGAGGTTGTAGTTTCTTTCACTCCCGAATCCAAACCACCAAAAACACCAGCGATACAGAGTGGTTTTTCCGCATCACATATCATCAAATCGTTTGCTCCAAGTTTTTGTTCTTGTCCGTCGAGCGTGATAAAACGAGTTCCTTCGGGACAAGTTCTTAGCACTATCTTATTTCCTGCAATGTTTTGTTGATCGAATGCATGGAGCGGTTGTCCAGTTTCGTGCATGACGAAATTTGTTACATCAACCACATTATTGATCGATTTCAACCCTATTGCTTTCAACGCATTTTGGAGCCATGCAGGACTTTCTTTCACTTGAATTCCTTCGATTGAAACACCAGCGTAGCGAATAACCGCCTCTTTACATTCAACCGAAACCTCAATTGGTCCTTTACCTTCACTTAGGTGAACTGTTGGTTCAGGGAAATTTAATAAGTAAGAATCATCTTTGTACATGGTTGCAACCAGATCGCGAGCAACACCAAAATGCGACATGGCATCTGTACGATTGGGTGTAAGTCCAATTTCGAGAACTTTATCTTTCACAACATGGTAAAGCTCCGAAACGAGCATTCCTGTTGGAGTTTCGTTAGGAAGAACAATAATTCCTGCATGACTTTCACCTAAGCCAATTTCATCATCAGCGCAAAGCATTCCTTGAGAAAGTTCACCACGAATTCGACTTTCTTTGATGGTGAAGGGCTCAGATCCAGTAGGGTAGAGCGTTGCTCCAATGGTGGCAACAATCACTTTTTGACCTGTTGCTACATTGGGTGCACCGCAAACAATAGAAAGAAGATCACCTGAGGCAATATCAACGGTAGTTAATCGAAGACGGTCGGCGTTGGGATGCTGAATGCATGATTTTACTTCACCTACAACAAGGCCTTCGAAAGCACCTTGATGACTTTCAAAACGTTCGATTCCTTCCACTTCGAGACCAGATGCAGTCAGTAGTTTGGAGGTTTCTTCAATTGATGGAATTGGAGAAATATAGCGTTGAAGCCAGTTGTAAGAGATTTTCATTGTATTCGAATTCGGGCGCTAAAGTACAAGGAATGATGATGTCATTCAAAATTGGATTCTTTCCCTTTAGAGTATAGGGAAAGCTGGAAGAATGATGAGAAAGAATTTATTTCAAAAAGAATCCGGTTAGGAAAAACACGGCAAACAAAACACTTGCAACGCCATTGGTTGTTCCAAAAGCCAAATTCACTCTACTTAAATCATCGTGTTTTACAATGCTGTGTTGGTAAACGAGCAAGGACAGAAAAACGGCTGATCCAAGCCAATAGAAAAGGCCAAAATTTCCAATCAAACCTGCACCAGCTATGCATAATGCTGTGCAAAAATGCAATGCACTTGAAAGGAGTAAAGCTTTCTTGGCACCAAGCCAAACGGGAATGCTAAAGAGTTCTTCGGAACGATCAAATTCTTCGTCCTGCAAGGCATAAATCACATCGAAACCGGCTGTCCAAAAAAGTACGGCAAACGAAAACATCAATGGGAGAAAAGAGAATTCGCCTGTAACAGCGAGGAATGCACCAATGGGAGCAAGCGATAAACCGAGTCCGAGAACAAGGTGACAAAGCCAGGTAAACCGTTTAGTAAGACTGTATCCTAAAATTACGGCAAGTGCAATGGGCGATAAGAAAAAGCAAAGTGGATTGATGAACCAGGTTGTGGTAACGAATAAAGCCGACATGCTAATAACAAACAATAATGCGGCTTTCGGAGAAATTATTCCAGATGGAATTTCACGTATGGCTGTTCGTGCATTTTTTTCATCAAAGCGACGGTCGATGTATCGATTAAAGCCCATAGCAGCGCTGCGAGCGAAGATCATACAAAGAACCACCTTTAAAAATAAAGACCAATCAGGTGATGCACCGAGATATTCAACGCCGAGGAAAAAGCCAATTACCGCAAAGGGTAAGGCAAAAACTGTGTGACTAAATTTTACGAGAGAGAAATAATGTTTAATAGAGATACTGCTCATCGTTGCAGAGTTTGTTCAAAAGGAGTTCGGTGCAGAATGGAGCGACCAAGGGTAACTTCATCGGCATATTCGAGTTCATCGCCAACGGCAACACCACGGGCAAGTGTGCTAATTTTTATTGGAAACTCTTTTAATTTTCGGTAGAGATAAAAATTGGTTGTATCACCTTCCATTGTTGCACTCAACGCCATGATGATTTCGCGAACTTCACCTTGAGCAACACGCTGAATGAGGCTGTCGATTTCTAAATCCGAAGGTCCAATTCCATCCATTGGAGAAATAATTCCTCCCATAACATGATATAATCCTCGGTATTGTTGCGTGTTTTCAAGCGCCATCACATCCCGAATGTCTTCTACAACACAGATGGTTTCTTTGTCGCGCCGAGTGTCAGAACAAATGGAGCAAACAACTGTGTCGGAAACATTGTGGCAACTAGAACAAAAGAGAATATCTGTTCTTAAACGAACAAAGGCATTTGAAAACTGCTCCACTTCATGTTTTTCTCTACGAAGTAAATGCAAGACCAATCTTAGCGCTGTCTTTTTACCAATTCCAGGAAGCGAAGACATTTCGTTTACGGCATCTTCGAGTAGTCGAGAAGGGAAACTCTGCATAGGTTTGCAAAGGTAACAGAAGCAACGGAGGAAGGTTGAGATTTGGAAGATTTTTCAATGACATACGTCAAGAAATCAGCATCTTTGAATTCAATCGGGAAATATGAAAACTACAGGTCGTTACCAATCTTTCAAGGAATTCTACCCATATTATTTAACGGAACATCAGAATTTTGCATGCAGAGTGTTACATTTTATTGGAACCTGTTTGTTTTTCGACTTGTTGATTTTAGGTCTATTGATTAAGGATAGCAACCTGTTTCTTCTCATGCCCTTTGTAGGATATGGTTTCGCTTGGATTGGACATTTCTTCTTTGAAAAAAATAAACCAGCAACATTTCAGTATCCTCTTTACAGTTTGTTTTCGGATTTCAAACTCTTTTTTCAATTGGTTCTAGGAACGCAATCTTTTCGTGCTTAAATCAGTTCAATTGTTGAATTACAGTTTATGAGCATGTTGGTTTTCATAACTGATGAAACCGGAAGGCAAAATTGTTTGCTCTTCGATTAGTTTTGTTGAATGCCTGAAATACTTCATCCTGCTTTACTTATTGGTGTTATTGCTGCCTATTTCTTTGTGCTGGTGGGCATTTCCTGGTGGAAAGGTAGGGGCAACGATAGCGATGGTTATTTCTTGGGAAATCGTTCTTCTCCTTGGTATATCGTAGCGTTTGGAATGATTGGCGATTCGCTTTCAGGCGTTACGTTTGTGTCTGTTCCAGGTGAAGTTGGCGTTAAGAATTTCCATTATTTGCAAATCGTTTTGGGATACATGGTTGGCTATTTTGTGATAGCCAAAGTCTTGTTACCACTGTATTACAAGCTTCAACTTACCTCCATATATTCCTATCTCAAAGAACGATTTGGGCCAGTTTCTCAACAAACAGGTTCATTTTATTTCTTGCTTTCACGAACCATTGGCGCAGCTTTCCGCTTATTTATTTCTGCTGGTGTATTGCAATTGTTTTTGTTCGATCAACTTGGAGTTCCTTTCTGGATTTCGGTAAGTATCATCATCATTCTCATCCTTGCTTATACTTTAAAAGGAGGAATTAAAACGCTCATTTGGACAGACACCTTTCAATCGCTCTTTCTTTTATTGGGCGTGATTCTCACCTGCGGAGCGATTATATCTCAAATGGATTTGTCGTTTACAGAAGCTGTTCAGCAGATAAGCGATAGTCCACATTCGAAAATTTTCAATTGGGATCCAAGTTCTAAGCTGTATTTCTTCAAGCAGTTTTTGAGTGGAATGTTTGTCGCCATTGCCATGACTGGGCTTGATCAAAACATGATGCAGAAGAATTTGAGCGTTCGCACTTTACCCGAAGCACAAAAAAATATTCTGTGGTTTAGTGTGATTGTGCTTATTGTGAATGTGATTTTTGTTTCGCTTGGGGCCTTGATGTATTTATACGCATCAGCTAAAGGCATTGCCGTTCCTGCAAAAACCGATGAATTTCTCCCGATGTTGACTTTGAATTATTTGGGGACTTTTGCCGCAATCGTTTTTCTTTTAGGAATTATTGCCGCCACATTTTCCAGTGCCGATTCGGTTCTAACAACGCTAACAACTTCATTGTACATCGATATTTTACACTTGGATGAAGACTCAAAAGTCACTGAAAAGCGGAAAGTCCAATATCGAAATATGATTCATGGTGGCTTTGCTTTTTTGCTACTTGCCGTAATTCTCTTGTTTCGTGCTTTAAATAATGATGCTGTTATTAGTGGAATATTTACTGCCGCGGGTTATACGTATGGTCCTTTGCTCGGATTGTTTGCTTTTGGAATTTATACGCGAACTTCCATTCACGACAAATTGGTTCCACTGGTTTGCATTTTAGCGCCTTTAATCAGCTTTGCCATTTCGTATTATTCTCCACTGTTGTTTGGAGGATATCAAATTGGTTTTGAATTGCTGATAATTAATGGACTGCTCACTTTCATAGGATTAGCTTTATTGAAAAACCGTAACCATATCGTCATGCGGTGACGGAGAAATAGGCAAAAAAAATCAGGATCGCATTTGAATACAACCCTGATTTTCGATGAATATGATTTTTATTTCTTCAATTTATCTGGAAACACTTTTCTGAATTTTTCCACTTTAGGCTGGATTACCATGCGGCAATAACCTTGTTCTCCATTTTGATTGTAGTAGTTTTGGTGATAGTCTTCTGCTACATAAAAGGCACCATCGAAAGGTAAAATTTCAGTAACGATTGGTTTATCGAAAGCGCCAGAGGCATCTAGCTCTGCTTTGTATTTTGTTGCTTTTTCGTTCTGTTCGGCTGAGGTAAAATAAATGCCAGAGCGATATTGAGTTCCCGCATCAGCACCTTGACGATTTAAAGTTGTTGGATCGTGCGTTTTCCAGAATACTTCCAATAATTCATCGAATGTAATTTTAGAAGGATCGTAAACGATGCGGGCTGCTTCGGCGTGACCAGTAAGTCCGGTACATACTTCTTTGTAAGTAGGATTCTTTACTTTGCCAGCGGTGTAACCAGAAGTTACAGAAAGCACTCCATCGAGTTGTTGAAAAATGGCCTCAATGCACCAGAAACATCCGGCAGCTAAATAGGCAGTATCGGTTTTTTGATCGGGTTGGGCGTTCATGTCGGGTGTTGAAAGCGTGTGTGAATCGTTGCTGCTGTTGCTCGAAGTGCAAGCTTGAAGGCCTGTGCTGATTCCAAACAACAAACCTAAAACTTGAATTTTTTGGGATAGGCTCATATTGAAAAAAAGATTAAACACATGAAATTGAAAATGGTTAATCTCTTGTCGCCTTTTATTTTATTCCCTTACAAAAACAGTAAATTATTTTTTTGAAGATTATTCTACGGTTTCGTAATAATGCTTGCGAACCGTTTGTTTTACACCGTGAAGTATGAGTCGGATAAGTAATTCAGTGTCTTTCTCAATGCGTTGATAATCGGGCTCATCATTCATGCTGCGGCGATTATAAATTACTTCATCATGTTTGATGGCATCGGCCGATGAAATAATTAATTCTGAAACACGCTTCACCATTTCATCACTGAGTTGAGGATCCATCAAGACCAATTCACGCGAAACAAAATTGATTTCTCGTTGCAAAATATCATTATACAAGGCATGAAATCCCGGTTGTATTTGACGAACGCTTTCGGCAGAGAGCTGATGCAGACTTAATACCTTGCGGTAATAACCAAGTCGCTTGCGCATGTATAGTTGAATCTTTTCTTCCGGTTCCTGATGCCCAGCCATTTCAAGTTGCAACTCTTGAATGATGTTTTCGGCTTCTTGAACCACAACGGCAGTAAAAATCTCTTCCTTGTTTTTGAAATAATAATAAAGGGAAGATTTATTCAAACCAAGACGCTTTCCAATATCGTCAAGGGTTGTTTTATCAAAGCCGTATTGCGCAAAACAGTTTTTAGCTGCTTGTAAAATCTGGATTTTTTTTTCGGTTGCTTTCATGGAAGAAAAGAAAGCAAATGTATCAAAAGTTCAAACAAGCAAACAGGATGTTTGAAAAGTCCTTATTCGGAATGTTCTTGCTCGATGAGTAAGTCTTTCGGACTAATAACAGGTTCTTCAATAATAGCCTCTGAATAGGATTTTAAAGAATCTAAACCTGTTTCCATTTCATCACCCAAGAGTTGATTAATCATCAACCCATACAATCGCCCCAATGGATAATCCAATTCGCCTTTGCTTGTCCAGGTTACGTTTGTTCCATTTTCGGTGGTATCGAACTTCCAGATATCATCCAATTGCATTTTAGCTGGACTAGCAATGTTGATTTTATTAACGATTAAAGAAAATGGATTGCATTCGCTGATTGTAATAGTACCATCGCCCATTTCTTCACCCGTAAAATGATTTGAATGACCTTGCTGTCCAGCAATACCAGTAAAGCTATTCTTTGAAATCGGATCTTTGATATTCCAAGGTGCCCACTCTTTCCAAGTGCTGAAATCGCTCACTTGGTTGTATACAGTTTTAGAAGAGGTATTGATTTCAATAGAACGACTAATGGAAAAGGTACTGGGAAGAAATAGTGCAATAGCTAAAACCATTGCAATAAAGGCAATGATGATAAGTATTGTTTTTTTCAGAATCCGCATAGGCTATCTTGCTTATTCTTCAAAAATAAGAAAAAGACCTTCCGGATTTGGGCTTTATTATTTGATCAAACTAAGTCCTTCTAATGCAGAGCTATCGTCGGGACGAATTAATAGAGCTTTGGTAAATAGTACTTTAGCTTCACGAGTTCTTCCCATTTGAAGATAACTCCATGCATTCATCGTAACACTATCATAATCGAATGGATAAAGATTCATCACTCGTTCGAAATATTTTTGTGCTGTTGGATAATCTTTACGACTATAATAAATCATCCCTGTTCTGAAATTAACCAAAGAATTTTGAGCATCTATTTCTAGAACCTTTTTGTACTGAACAATCACTTGATCCCAATTTCCTAAGCCCGAAGCAGGTAGAACATAGCCTAATTTTGCTTCAATCGAATAGGGTTTTAAGCTGATTGCATTTTGGTAATAGGTCATGCTTTGTGTAAACTGCCCTGCTTCATAACACAAATAGCCCAAGCGAATATTGATTTCATAGGAATCTTCACGATAAACTTCCTTCATGATCGCTATCGCTTTGGTGAATTCAGATTTTGTTTCAAGTGAATAACTTGCTTTGAATGCAGCTATTTCTTTATCGTCGGTTGCCCATGCAGAAAAAGAAAATTGAAGTCCGAAAAGCAGTAGGAGCAGAGCATTTTTCATTTTGGATTATTATTATGTTGAAATTAAAGTTGATGTTGTTCGTCAATTGAGCGGGCAATAATGCGTTGAGATCCGTTTTTAGCAGAAATGCGTGTGATCCGGTTATGATTTAACTCGATTTCGAAAACATGTTGACTAAGTCTTTTTCCTCCAACCGAAATATGAATTTGCGATCTCAACACCATGTGTCTTGGGTTGAAATTATTATCAATATCGGTGTATTCGAGATTAAATTGAACATGCAAAAATTGCCAAAACGGAGCAATAAAATCCTGCATCGTTCGTAGAATCCCATTGCGCAAGGTATTGAGCGGAAGTTTATCTCGAAGAATAACATCGGGATAATATCCTAACAAAACCTGATAACAACCCAAGTAGAATTGATAGAGTAGCGATTTTCTATCTCCATGAAAACTCAAAAAATAAAACATCGTCCCATTGTTGAGCAGATAAGCATACGCTCCCGTGTTATGACAATAGATATAGGCTTGATTGTAAATGTTGACGCGTACTTCCCATTTTACCTCGGTTTTCTTTGATCCTTCTTCGACTTCAAACAATAAAATTTGTCCGGGAATAAATCCAAACGCATCTTTGAGTAGTTGGTTGATTTCTACATTCTGAATGTGTTCGTCCTTTTTCGGGATTTCGAAACAGATTAAACGGTGTTGATTCGATTCTTCTCGCAAATAGTAGCTTACAGGCCAAGAAAGCGTTGGCGAACCTACATATGGAGTTGCCTGTAATTGAAAATGAATATGTGGAACGGGCGATCTACCAGAATTTCCAAGCGTTGCTAGAATATCTCCTTTTCGAACATAATCACCGAGAGAAACGCGAAAAGATCCCATGTGGAGATGAGAAAGTTGAGAATACAAATATTCCCCATGCTTAATGACAATGCTGTTTCCCCAGTTATTTTCCAGATTGACTTTGCCAGGTTCATTGTCTTCGATGTTGGCGTGAATATCTACTACGAGTCCATCGGCGGGCGCCAAAACCGGTTTCTGGAAAGAATAGTAATCTTTTAGTTCGATGCCGTTGTTCTGAAACTCTTCGCCTTCTTCATCTTGAACACTAAAATCGAGCGCATGTCGCCATTCACTTTTATGTGTGTGATCTCCATCATAGCCTTGAGTAACGGTCCATTTTCCAAAGAAAGGTAATTGAACAAGGATGGCTGTGGATTTTCGAAAACGTTCCACACCCGTTGAAAAACTGTACAAATTATTTTCGGGAGAAAAATGCTGAATGCCTGTTAGGTGAAGGAATCGAGGCCAAGTTCTCATTTTCAATAAATAGAGAAACAGAACCACCATGATGTTAAACGGCATCGAATACAAAGGCAGCTGAACAACAAGCAGCGCAACGGCAAGAGAACTATTCAATACAGCAATCAAGGGAGTAATGATCATCACCGTGAGGTAAGACCAAGTGCTTGGAATTAGAAAAAAGCCTCCTATCGCAATTGCACTCAAAATAAAATTGAATCCAATGTAACTGTATGTCAACTGGTTGATGTCACCACCAACAAAGGAGTAAAACAGATATCCGGTATAAAATCCTAAGAGCGAAAGAGTGAATGCAATGCGTGAATAAACTATTAAAGCAATTGCCGCAACAACACCTACTATTAGATTGTATTGAAAAAACACTGCACCGAGTGATCTGAAATAAACTCCAAGATGCAAGGGTAATTGGTAGTTTTCGATGTTCATCATCAAATCGACAAACTTCTGACCGCCAATACTATACAGCTCATTGTATGCATAAATTCCACGCTCACTCAATTCAAGTGCATCGTACGAACGCGCTGCTAATAATATTAGCCAAATGGTGAAAATGAAGGGGAAACTTAGAAATGGAAGTCCTTTCACCGAGAAAGTACCATACAACCAAACGGTTAGCAACAAACATAGTAGTGCTGCAAAAAATAATACGGCTAAAAAGGGAAGATTAAACTGATAGTAAACACCTAAGCAAAGTCCAACGGATAAGCTATTAAAGCTATAAACACCCGTTCGAATAAAGGCATGATTTAATCCGAGAATTCGGGAAGCAATCTGAGTAATCAGCACTGCTACCAATCCACTTAAACCAGCATAAAAATCGACAAACGTAACTAGCAGTAAAAGTACAGCCAATGCTTTCTTTTGGGAGAAAAACACTTGGGCATAACTGAGTAGAACTCCTTCTCCAAAGTCCTTCAAATACGGCAAGTACTTTTTAAAAGGGGCATTCCCCATAAAATGCTTAGAGTTTGAACGACTTTAAATGAGCAGGCATTTCTTCTTGAGCATTGAGGTCGTCGACCGTTTCTTTCCTTCGGATGATATGCGTTTTGCTATCCATATCAATCAAAACCACATTGGGTCTCATCGCAATGAATTGCATCCATTGAGTCATATTGTATGCACCAACTGTGTGTATCACCACTTGATCGCCTTTGTTCAATGGTGGCAAAGTTACATTTTCCCTAAGTACATCGATGTTCATGCACAGTGGTCCGTAAATCACAGCGTTTTCGGTATGATGTCCGCTGGCTTGTACTGGAGAAATGCGGTGGTCATACCAAAAGGAAGTAAACAAAAGATTCACGCCCATATCCATCACCAATGCGCGTCGTCCATCGGAAAGGCGTTTGTTTGCGATAACTGATCCTGCCAAATATCCAGCTTCATCAATCAGCGCTCTTCCCGATTCAAGAATGAGCATGGGGAGATCTTCTTTTGTAAAACCAGCATTTAACAAGGTTGTGCAAATGGCTTCAGCGTAATCATCAAAGTTTGGTATCACATCACTTCCCGGAAGAAACGAACCTTTGAGTGTATTTTTAGAAGCGAAACCACCACCTAAATCAACGTATTCGATCGATTTGTTGTGATGCTTTTTTATTCCTAATGCCAAATCGGCTAGCTTGTTTGCAGCAACAGCGTAGGCATTTGGCGAAAGCATGAATGTTCCAATATGACAATGCAAGCCAACCAAATCCATTTTATCGGTAAGGATGATTTTATTGATCGCATCCCAAGCTTGACCGTTTTCATAGTTAAATCCAAAACGATCCCACATTGGATAAATGCCTGTGTCCATATTCACACGAATAGCAACACGTGGGCGTTTTTTGGTTGAATTACAGATTTCGATAATCTGATAGAGTTCATCCAAATGGTCGATGTGAATCAATGAATCGTTATCAATCGCTAAACGAAGATCGCTTTCCGTTTTTTCGGGACCATTGAAAATGATATTCTTTCCTTTAACGCCATTTCCAAGAGCTTTTTTGTATTCGAAAATGGAAACTACTTCTGCCCAAGAACCTTCTTGATGAAAAATATTACAAACAGCATTGATGTAATTCGTCTTGTATGACCAAGCAAATTGAACCTTCGGGTAACGAGATGTAAATGCACGACGGGCGTCTCGGTATGTTTGACGAATTTTTCGTTCGGAAATAATGAAAACAGGAGATCCATATTTATCAATCATCTCTTTTACCGAAACTCCGTCAATTTGACTTACTGGATCATGTAAAGAACGTGTTCCAAATTTATTGCTTACGCCTCCATTGAGTGAAGTTATAATTGGGCGTTCGTATCTAAGCTTTGTCATTCTAGTTTGTATTAAAGTTCACCAATGGTTGATATTTTCTGAAAGTCGGAGAGCGAAACAATATTGTCCCAAGAATAGCGGACAAATAATTTCCCTATATCGTATGTTGTAAAAGGCTCAACATCTTCGCCAAATGCTAATTGCACTGCGGCTGCCGGCATATTTTGTCCACAAGCAACCGGCAAATAAACCCAAGCAGGAAAGCGCGGATTTATTTCTACGATGTACATTTTTCCTTCTTTGTCTTTGATTAGTTCGAGCTCCATTCCACCGCGCCATTTGTTGGCAGCAATGAGTGTATGCGTCATTTCGAGTAATTGAGGCTCATCGAGCGTTATGCCTGCCCAAGCTTTTCCCTTATCAGTAATGAATTGCTTTCTCATGGGAACAGCTCCAATGGTATTTCCTTTTCCATCGCCCAAGGCAGTTACATTGTATTCGTTACCATAAACGAATTGCTGAAAAATGATGGGCAAACCCCATTTCGCTTGAAGCTTATTGAAATAGGAATACACTTGTTCTTGGTTGTAAGCAATGTAGGCTTCATAGTATTTGCCTTTCACTACTACTGGAAATTCAAATTGCTGAAGTACAGATGGAACTTCTGAAATAGAACTTACTGTGATAGAAAGCGGAACGTTCAATCCGTATTTTATTCCAAATTCAGAAAGACGGTATTTATGTCGTTCCTCAAATTGATCAATGGTAGGAAGGAATGTTTTGATTCCCATTTGATCAAGAACTGGAGCCAGTTTCATGAATGTGAAAAGCTCTGCATCGAAATTGGGAAAAATAAAATCGAGTTTCTCTTGTTGATGAATGTATTCTAAACGTAGTAAGAGATTGTCTGAACCTTCGGAAGGAAAAGGAACAGAATAACTTTTATCTACCAAATCGTGCATGTAAAGTCCGGGTTCCAAATGATCGTAGGAAAGTCCAATGATTCGAACATCTTTTCCTTTCCAATCTCTCAAAGCACGTATAACTGGAATTCCCGGTCCAGGATTATCGGTATTGTTAAGTCCCGAAACTGCAATGGTTAATTGCTCTTTCATAGTTTTTCGGCTAGTTGTTGATTGAGAAGAAGTTGAATAAATTCATACAAATCCTTATCAATCGTTTTTTCATCCGTTTCGTATCGATCGACCAAGTTTTTAATGATTTCTTCTTGCGAGCGATTCTCTTTCAAGAGCTGGATGATTTCAACCCCAATTGGGTTTACTGAATATGAATCACCGGTTCCGGGATCGAAAACGAAACCGCTATCACTTAATGCAATGTTGCTTTTTATGCGGATATTCATACAAATAGATTTTTCCCTTTCAGGAGATGAATTTTAAAGAGACCGCAAGACCTAGGGTTTTTAAAGTGGTTTAATTTCCCAATTTTATTTTTTAGGGAATAATTACTTTAAGTGAGGACGGAATCATTGAAAATTGAAGTTCATTCGATTGATTTACAGGTTCTCCATCAATATTGACTAAGCCACTTTTTTCACGAATAATTTTTACGGAATTTGAAACGAACGAGACCGTATTTACATGATTATCGATTGTTCCACGAAATAATTTGATGGCCAATCCTGGTGCATCTTTCCAAGAACATTGTTTTAAAAGCGTGATGTGAAATAGTCCATCACTTAACATTGCTTTGGGAGCAATAAACGCATTGTTGCCGAATTGTGGACCATTGCATACAGTCATGAGAAAAGCATCCTGTTCGAATGTTTCTCCATTGATTTCAATCACTAAATGTTCGGGGCGAAACTGATTAAACTCTTTTAGGGTGATTTTAGCGTAATTCAATAATCCTCTATTTACCGAATGATGAAACATTCCAGCAACGTGCGCGTCAAAACCAACGCCTGCCAAATTCATAAATGGAACACCATTCAAAGATCCCGTATCCATGAGAATTAATTTCCCCGATTCAATGATTCGAACGGCTTTTTCAATGTCAAAGGGAATTCCGAGGCTTCTTGCTAGACCATTGCCCGAACCCATGGGAATGATACCTAATGAAGTATTCGAATGAATGAGTTGTGATCCAATGATATTGATCGTTCCATCACCACCAACAGCTATCACCGAATTTATTTTTTCAGCAATGGCTTCCTGTGTTTTTTCGCGTGTTTCTGAAACAGAAGTGCTAAAACATATATCAACATCCAAGTGAGTTTTGATGCATGCTTTTTCAATCAATGCTGGAATGCGCGTTTTGTTTTTTCCACCCGAAACGGGATTGATTATAAAACGAACACGCTGCTTCACTTCGATTCTTTTGCGAATTGTTGACGAATAACTTGAAGTAATTCATCATTCATCAATCCATTACCAGCAAGTAATTCTTTGCCAAACAGATACTCATTTCCACCCGAATAATCGGAAACTGTACCGCCTGCTTGTTGAACGATGAATGTTCCAGCAGCAACATCCCATGGACTTAATCCATATTCATAAAAAGCTTCGAATCTACCGCAGGCAACGTAAGCTAAATCGATAGCTGCTGATCCCAATCGTCTCACTCCGTGTGAGTTTCTAAGTAGATGCATAAACAAACGCATCCATTCTTCCAATCGGCCTTCATCCCGGTATGGGAATCCGGTAACGATAAGCGAATCTTTCAACCGATTCCGATTGGAAACACGAATTGGCTTGTTGTTGAGATAGGCATTTCCGCCTGCAACGGCATGAAAGCATTCATCGTTACTTATTTCATAAACCACCCCAAGAATAACTCGTTCGTTTTGCATCAATGCGATACTGATGCAATAGAGTGGCAAGCCATGAATAAAATTGGTTGTTCCATCAATAGGATCAATCACCCAGCGAAACTCTTTATTTTCTTGAGCAATGGTATTTTCTTCGGTGATAAAACCAGATTCGGGAAGTAAAATACTCAACTCACTCACTAGCAGAGTTTCGGCTGCTTTATCGACATAGGTCACGAAATCGTTTAAGCCTTTTGATTCGATGCTCGATTCGGTAAGACGTTTTTGTTCCAGTTGAATGAACTTTCCAACTTCACGACTAATGGCGCAAACCTCAGCACACAGGGATTCAAGATCTTCAGGAAGCGACATGATGTTGTTTTTTTTCAAGATTGCGTGTATACCAAATTCCAATAACACCCAAAATCATGAGAGTACACGAAATAATTTGCGCTTGAGTAATGCCTAATCCACCAATGTGATATTGCGTATTAACGCGAATTGATTCAATTAGAAAACGTTCCATTCCGTTCAGAATGAGGTAGATGCTAAACAATAAACCCGGCGTTGTTATTTTCTTGCGGATGGACCAAAGCACTAAAAACAGAATGATTGCCATGACTGTTTCGTAGAATGATGTTGGGTAAACAGCTTGTGGTAATTCGTGGCACCAGCGTCCAACACATCCGGGAATGGGAACTCCTTCGTTATTTACGTTATGCGGAAACTTAAACGCCCACATCCAGTCAGGTAGAAAACTCATCCAATTGGGTTTGGGAGATGAATTCACAATTCCCCAATCTCCATCGCCCGACATCATGCAACCAATTCGACCAATACCGTATGAGAGCATCAAGGCTGGAGCGGCTGCATCGGTAAGGTGAATGGCGGGTAAACCATTCTTGCGACCATACCGAATAATGAGAATGGCGGCAACGATTAATCCACCATAAAAAGTAAGTCCTGAAAATGAGAGTAATGCACCTATTGGATCGGCCATGAATTCTGCCGGATTTTCAAGATTGTGAAAGATTTTCGCACCCAATAATCCACCGATCACACCAAAGAGAATGATATTTCCAACATGATCTTCGGCTTTCATTGGGACAGAAAGCGTTTCTCTTTTGACTTTTTTCTGAGTTTCACTTTCTCTATAGCGCCAGTAAATCATGGCAGCGGCAATCAACAGTCCGCCAACAAAATTTCCTTTGGTAGATAAAAGTGTTGTTTGAGGATCGTTTACAAATTCACTGTAATTCATTGCCATATAAAAGGCTTTGAATCCGATGATGAAACCTAGAATACCTGCGATGATATAATCAGAAACCTGAGCTTCTTTCCCCACTTCAAGCATTCTTTTTCCTGTTTTGAACTGTCCGAGTTTTTCTTTTCTACGGAGCTCAAGCGTTAAAATATAGGCAGCAACGAGGAATGCGATAGCAACGAAAAAACCAAATGTTTGTATGGGAAGAGGAAGATCGATTCCGAATGATTTCAGAAGTTCGCTAATGGTTGCGTACATATATAAATCTATTGCTGAGTTGGGTTTGGGATATTGAAATTGGTTTACCTAAACAGATTCCTTCCGAATCAATTTCTTGAAGTTGGAATGTTTCGATTGTATTTGTTTTTGATGAGTCGAATGCAGTTTTGACTTTAACATAATTCTCAGTAAAACCATACATCCATTCACCATCACGTTCGCCTTCCCAAAGTACTTGAACTGTTTTACCCAATTGATTTTGGTAGAAGAATCGTTTCTTTTTTTCAGAAAGAATGTGAAGCATTTTACTACGAAGTGCTCTCACTTTTTCCGGAACAACTCCAGGAAGTTCTATCGCTTGTGTATTATCGCGTTCGGAGTATGTGAAAACGTGGAGATATGAAACGTCCAACTCATTGATGAATGCATAACTATTTTGAAATTCTTCATCTGTTTCTCCGGGGAAACCTACTATTACATCTACGCCAATGCAGCAATTGGGCATCAATTCTTTAATTAGGGCAACACGGCTTTCATACACATCGCGTTTGTAACGGCGGCGCATTCGTCGGAGCGTTTGGTTGCTGCCCGATTGCAATGGTATATGGAAATGAGGAACGAATTTTTGCGAACTAGCTACAAATCGAATGATTTCATCGCTGAGTAAATTGGGTTCGATGGATGAAATACGGAAACGTTCAACACCATCTAGTTTGTCGAGTTCCTGAATTAATTCTAAGAAACTTTCCCCATTGTACTTTCCAAAATCTCCTGTATTAACGCCTGTTAGGATAATTTCTTTGGTTCCCGTTTCACGAATGAGTTCACGAGCTGCATCAAGGGTAGATACAATGGTTTCGCTGCGGCTTTTCCCTCTTGCTAAAGGAATGGTGCAAAAGGAACAGGAATAATCGCAGCCATCTTGTACTTTGAAAAATGTACGTGTACGATCACCCGAACTATAGGAAGGTACGAAGGTGTGCACATCCTCAATTTCGCAGGCATGAATCTGCGCTTTGATATTCTTTTCTGATTCTTGAATGTGTTCTAAAATGTTGAATTTCTCATTTGCTCCAAGCACGAGATCAACTCCCAGAATTTCAGCAATTTCGTTTGGCTTTAGTTGAGCATAACAACCAATAACAGCAATGTAGGCATGAGGAGAAACCCGCAAAGCCCGATTTACTAAGCTTTTGCATTTTTTATCTGCATTGTCGGTTACCGAACAGGTATTGATGATATACATATCGGGAGAATCATCAAAATCAACCTTCGTATAGCCAGCACCCTGAAACAGTCGGGCAACGGTTGAGGTTTCCGAAAAATTCAGTTTGCAACCAAGAGTATAAAATGCAACGCGTTTGCTTGTTTCCATTCGGCTGCAAATGTACCATAAATGTGTATTCAGCCCTTTAAAAAGCCAAGTTTTGAGCAGGAAACTTTCCCCAACTTTAAAAATAAAACACTGAATTACAGTACATAAGCATCTTTTTTGAAAAGAGATAATATACTGCTCTTGTCTGAGTAAATATTTGGACTACATTTGCATTCCAATTTTTGAAAAAAAATGGCCCGTTCATCTAGGGGTTAGGATACAAGATTTTCATTCTTGGTACAGGGGTTCGATTCCCCTACGGGCTACTACTCAAATAGAGAAAAAAACAAATGGCAAATCACAAATCAGCAATCAAACGGATTCGTTCTAACGATGCAAAACGTAATCGTAACCGTTATTTTCACAAAACGACTCGTAATGCGCTGAAGAAACTTCGCCTTACATCAGACAAAAAAGAAGCACAATCACAATTGCTTGTTGTTTCTTCTATGCTTGATAAATTAGCTAAGAAAAGCATCATTCATAAGAACAAAGCAGGTAATCTTGTAGGAAAGATTACTCGTTACGTGAACTCTTTGAAATAGATTTTTTTCAAATCAGAATTTAACCTCGGCCTCAACCGGGGTTTTTTTGTTTTATGATTTGCTCAGTTTTTCTTCAGGCACCTCGTCTTCGAAACGATCAGGTTCTCCTTTCGCTTGAATCAATTGCTCTATACTAATTCGATCATAGTCATCAAAATGGTTGACTTCAATTTGTGAAGAACCATCTTCAGCAACCGTTAATATTTTTCTCCATCGAGCACCCCAAATCACATCTTCTTCAAGGTAAGAATAACGCACTTGAACATTCGTGAAAAATGAATCATCATATCCTTGAATTAGGATTAATAATTCAGGTTCTGAGGCTCTAAATTCCTCTTCGTTCATTCCATAAAACGGACTGTTTTCATCAATGGGATGAACTACTGTCCAGCTTGTTGGGAAGAATACAATATCATCGCGTTCGAGCTTTAATCGAAAAAATCGTCTACCTGGCTGCCCATTTTCATCCGAAAGCGTAATGGCAATGCTCACGTTGGCACTTAAGTTTACTAATTGACTTTTCATCCGATTCGTCAATCTAAACATGAGTGCTGTTTGATTTTTATACGGACTAATTAGAATATTTCTGCTAAACATGAGCTTGGCAATGGGTTTTGAAAAACGCCCGAAGACCAATCCAGTTATTAATGCAAAGCTCGAAACGCCCAATAAAGCTTCAAAGGCAGCAATGGTATTCACAAGAATACCGCTTGGGCTTACACGACCGTATCCAACTGTGCTTAATGTTTGTGCACTAAAGAAAAAGGCTTCCCAAAAATGACCGCTTTCATCGGCTGGATCAATTCCTCTCAAATTATCAATGCCACATAAAAGATAAATTCCAGCAAAAACGAGGTTGATAAAGAAATACCATAACAAAACGAATAGGAAAAAACGGTTCCAGCTTGTTGCAAGTAATTCATTGTATGGGTTGAAGGATTCAAAAACAGAGATTCCTTTTCTTACAACATTGAATGAGCCGTCTTTATTGAGTAAACGTTTCTTTTGACCCGTATTTCCAAATCCAAATTCCTGCTCTTGTACTTTTCTTCTTCTTCTGAAATGTTCTCCCACAGCTGTGATTTATTTTTCAAAAATAATAGTCATTTCAACACGTCGGTTTTTTTGTCGCCCTTCTGGAGTTTTGTTTGAAGCAATCGGTTTGGTTTGACCAAACCATTCCGTTGTTAAGCGATCAGGATTTATCTTCTTACTAATCATATACGTTTTTAAAGCCAAAGCCCGATTTTTCGAAAGCGCCATGTTTGTTTGTGGTTTACCAACATTGTCGGTATGCCCCGAAATTAAAAGACTCCAACTATTTTTCTTCAACAGCAATTCAGCCAAATTATCGAGCGATTCGTAAGATGATTCTTTGATTAATGCTTTTCCTGTTTCAAACTCTAAGTTCTCAAATGCTGTGTTGAGAATTTCTTGTTCTTCTTTCAATAATTCTGGACAGCCATTATTTTTCAAACTTCCAGCTATTGAAGGGCATTTGTCTATTTCATCGTTCAATCCATCTCCATCACTATCCAAAGGAACGACAATAGGAAATGTTATTATTTCAATTTCCGGGATTTTAACTGGGCAGCCTTTGTCAGTTCCTGGAACATCAGGACATAAATCAAGGTGATCAGCAAATCCATCTTTGTCTGAATCTGGACAACCTTGTAGAGATAATAATCCAAACTTGGTAGGACAAATATCTTTCGTGTCAATCAATCCATCCCCATCGGTATCAGGACAACCAGCAAAATTTCGAGGACCAGCTAAATCGGGACATTCGTCTTCTTTATCTGGAATGCTATCTAAGTCGCGATCTGGACAACCTCCCAAATAAGCAAAACCAGCCAATGTTGGACATTGATCTTCAGAATCAATAATTCCATCGTCATCTCGATCGGGACAACCATTTAATTCAGGTTTACCTGCATTGTCGGGGCATTTATCGAGTTTATCTGCAATGCCATCATGGTCTCTATCTGGACAACCTTTCATATCAACACTTCCAGATTCGAGTGGGCATTCATCGAATTTATCAGCAATTCCATCGTGGTCGGAATCGGGGCAACCATTTAAGCCAAATACTCCAGGAACATCAGGACATTCATCTTTGGAATTGGGAATTCCATCACCATCTTTATCACAGTAGTTTGGTCGTTCTGTATCGTAACCACTCACTAAAGTAATACCTGCACGCAGGTTAGTTCCACGACTATTGTATTGTCCAAACAGCCCGATTAAATTGTCGGAGATAACCGAAAATTGGGTTAATCCAAGATTCAGCGTAAAGCCTGCACCCAGATTTATAAAAGAATTATTTTGATACGCTCCATTGATTGAAAACTCTAGCAGATCGTTAAAACGTTTTGTAAAACCTAAGGAAGCAGAAGGATATAGCTTTCCTTTATATGAACTGCCCATCAACAAAAACTGAAAGGAATTTCGGTTGTGTAAAGTATAATGTCCGCCAAAATAGTATCGTGTTGGCAAATGAGAAACATAATTATCGCTTCGTTCTTTGATGTTGAAAATATTGCCTAAGGAATCGAGATAATGTTGAACACCATTGTTGATTGTATCGGTATTGGTCGATAAAAATTTATCAATAGGCACACCGGTAAAAGAGAAAGAAGGGATATTATTATAATAGTTGACTGGTTTAAAACGCCAGTTGATATTTCCAATATCGAGTACACTTGCAAACACATCAAAATGATCATTGAATTTATATTCACCACCAAGATCTAAAGCAAATCCACGATTTCTTCTTTCGAAAAGATAAGTCCAACGCTTGGTCGAATCCATACTAAAATCGCGCAATCCAGAAGAGTTAATTAGGATATCGGAAGTGCCAGTTAAATCGAACGTAACAGGTGCCGTATTCAGTTTGATATTGCTCCGGTTTATATCCAAGTTTTCCATGCCATACAGGTATTTCGCGGTAAATCCTAAGCGTAGTTTACACTTAAAATCACGCGACATTCCGAAAGCATATTCTCTGTAATGTGTTGCGGTAATGAATAAATTTCCAAGATCAGAGGTTTGCCCTATTTTAGGACCATTTCCGTTGATTGCAACATCCATTAAATCTTTGGTAAACTGCGATTGAAGTAAAAACTTTTCAGTTATTCTTCCATTCACATACCATCGGCCTTCGCGCCAACCAACACTTACTAAATCGGTTTGAGCAGTTGCAGAAATGTAATTTGTTTTTCGTAATCCTGATAAAAAACCTGTGAAATCAAAATAGATGGAGTCAGTGTTTGCTTTTTTCTTAATTAAATCGCGGTAAGTAAAACTGCTATTGCTAAAACTGAGGTAATTATTGGAAATTAAAGGCAAGCCTAAATAAAATTCTTCTTTAGGCAAGAAAGCAGGATTGACAGTTACTTTATGAGGATTGTAATTTTGATTTAATAAAATGAAATCGGATTGAGAAAACGTGCTGAAATGCAACAACAGAAAACATCCTACATGCAGAAGTGTTAGAGCAGACTTCCTCATAATTAAAATGTCTTATGTGCTTTAATTCGAGCTGCGATGCGGATATGTAATGCATCATTTTCAAGAATTTTAACAGCTAATTGACCTAAATCATAGGTAGTTAAACGGGCTTTAATCAATATGCGATCTGCTTCAAACTGTGAAATCTTTAGCCATTTAGCACGATCAATTGTAGCATCAGTAATTTTTTGAGATGGTGTTGTTACCGTTCCATTAGTTCCTGTTGCTCCTGGTAATAAAACCGGCTCATTCCCTTGCGTATATAAAGAATCAATAATTTGTAATGTTAAATTCGAGGGATCGAGTTGCTTGCAGAAATACACTTGAAGTTTTCCATCTGTTGGGAATCCATTGATGATATTCAAGCGTAACATGATTTCATCTACATCTTCAGAAATCGATTTGAATTGAAATTCCAAAGTATCTCGCACTTGAAGGTCAAGCGTTAATCCATTCAAGGGCAAAGTAACTTCGCTATAAAGCCTAACTCTACTCGTATCTCGCAAAAAATAACCTGTTCCACTTGGGCTTGTATTAAATTGATAATTTCCTCGACTAAGCATGTATCGTGGAAATAAATTAATCACATCAGAAATATTTGAACTCCCATTCGTGAAATTATATTCTTGTTGAGAAGCAACTGATGATGATTGGCCTTGTCCTGCAATGGAAGTTGGGAAAGTAAATCCACTTAAATCAACCGAAGGAATTGAAGTTCCTGGTCGATAAGCATTGAAACTAGTTTGTGTGTAATTAATAGGTAATCCAGTAGAATTACTCACTATAATTTTAGCCGAAGGATTTGAAAATAATAGGTTCTGAGCACTGATTACATTTTTGAAAATATGAAGAAATAAGGTGTCATCTTGATTCAGTGGAGCTGAATAATTTCCAAAATATCCTGAAAGTTTTCCAAAGGCTTCATCCTCAAAATTGAGTTGTGTTGTGAAAAGATTACCTGTTGGAATTGATTGGGAATTGGTTCGAGTAATATCGATTTTATAATGAATATTAACGACTTCACCAGTTGGTGATGGTGTTAAATATGCCCCAGCTAGATTACGTTCTATATTCGTTATAACTGGAGTTTGGTTGGAATATATGATGGGAACTACTTGTCGGTAAATTTGATTATTGATAATTAATTCTGGAATCTCAATCGTTATTGCCGTTGCTTGAGGAACCAAACTACTTATTGACAAGCGAAGTTTTCCGCTTTTAAAAAATACGGTATCGAGTTGTGATGCAGCGCCTAAAGTAGCATCGAAAGAATAAGGGAGTGAATATGAAACAGAATCTACGAGTGTCGCTCCAATTGTGGAATTTGCATTAAATGCAGCACTGTTTCCAGCGCTTGGACTAAAACTACTGCTAAGATTAACTTGAGGAAGAGATAGAAGTTCTGCAGCAGTTGGGCTAAGTGCAGTGCTTGAATAAATGACTTCTACAATTCCTAAATCATCGGCCGAAATAACTGTAGGAGATTCATCTTTTGCTAAAATGTCTTTCGCTGTTAAAACTGAATTTACTAATGGAAATGCCAAATCGGGATTCCATTCTGATTCAGATAGCTTAGAAAAATCATCCTTTAAACATCCAGAATACATGAAAAGAATCCCAGAAATTAGGGTGAAAAGAAGGCTTTTTATTGGGTAGATTTTTTTCATCCGATTGGGTTCTGTTCGAAATATACTCAATATTTAATTAAACGAAATTCAAAAGGAGTTCAATGATTATCGAACAAACTCAGTTGTTTTGGTAATAATGTAAAGCTCATTCTATGGTAAATACATGGACCATATTCTCGTATTGCATTGCGATGAAAGAGTGTTCCGTATCCTTTGTTTTTTTTCCAATCATACTGAGGAAATTGCTGATGAATAATTTCCATCTCCTCATCTCGATGCGTCTTTGCAAGTATGGAAGCTGCTGCAATTGAACGGTATTTTCCATCTCCTCCAACAATGCTTGTGTGTTCAATTCCAGGATAGGATTTGAATCTATTCCCATCAATCAATAAAAATTCGGGCTGAACTTTTAATTGTTCAATGGCTCGATGCATTGCAAGAAAGGAAGCCTGTAAAATATTAATGGTATCAATTTCATCTGCACTCGCTTTTCCTACCGCCCATGTGATCGCTTCAGATTCAATAATTGGTCTTAAAAGATTCCTGCTTTTTTCACTTAATTGTTTGGAATCGTTTAATAATGGATGATGAAAATCGACTGGTAAAATAACTGCAGCAGCAAGCACTGGTCCTGCCAAGCAGCCTCTGCCAGCCTCATCCACACCAGCTTCACACTTCAAGGGATTAAAATAATGGAGTAATTCTACTTTTTTCATTTTGATAAAAATACATCGTGAGTTTCACATTTCATTATTTAAGGGAATTTGTATCTTTCAATCTGATGAAACATTTCTTCTTTTCTATTTTTCTCATTTTACTTTTTGAGAACGGCTTTTCCCAATGTTCGGGATGCATAATTAACCCTGCTTGTACTATTACACCAGCAGCTCCAGCTTTATGTCCTGATGTTTTGCCCAATGCAATTCAAGGAGAATTTTATGATATGGATATTACATTTTTTATCCCTCAACAATTCTATAATTCTTCCGCTGGTGTTAATGTAACAATCTCTCAAATTACAATCACTTCAGTTTCAGGCTTGCCTTCGGGGCTATCATGGACAGCCAGCGAAAGCGATAACATTTACGATATCACCTCTGATACTTTAACTCAAAGAGGATGTGTGAAGATTTGTGGAACACCCAATGTGATTGGTTCATATACCGTTTCAGTGAACGTGATTGCAACAGTTACTTCTCCAATCTCAACAACTTCCCCTCAAACATTTACGCTTCCAATGCTTGTTTTGCCCGGTGGTGGTGGAAATTCTGGATTTAGCTTCGATCCATCTTCTGGCTGTGATTCAATTCAAGTCGATTTTCAAGGCCTCATTACGAGTTCTACTCAACCAGTTCAATACTCCTGGGATTTTGGAAATGGAAATTCTTCCAATGAGCAATTTCCTCCAAGTCAATCGTATGCTATTCCCGATACCTATTTTGTAAATCTTCAAACAGATCTACTGAATTACGTTCTTCAATCGGTTACGTTTAATTCTACTGGCTCCAATTGGTGTGGCGATATTGAAGAGCCTTCCATACCCTTTGTAGGTACTTGCACTGGTTCTCCCGACATCTATTTTCAATTTACTGTTGGCTCTGCAACACAACAAAGTTCAACAACCGATAATTCAACTTCGATGTCCTTAACCGACTTGAATTATGTGATTAATGAACCATCATTTAGCATTTCATTTTTTGATGAAGACCTTATAACAGCTCCCGACGATTTAGGAACGACTGTCGTACAAGTGAATGCTCCCGGGACGTTTAATTTCACAACCAGCGAAGGTTACGGCACTTATACCATAATCACTCAGATTGGACTTTCATTCAACAATACCGATACTGTAATCGTTTTTGCTTCTCCCGAAATTCCTCAAATTCAAGTCAGCGATTCCTTAGTTTGCGAAGGTGATTCTATTCAGCTTTCGGTTGATACATCCTCTTTTTATCAATGGTATTTGCAAGGAGAACAAATTTTAGAAGCAAATGGCCCTTCTATATCCACACAAAATTCTGGAACTTTTCAGGTTGAAGTTCGGAATGATGCTGGTTGTTCGACATTTTCTCCATCACAAACTGTTGTTGTTGCTAACAATCCAGATGAAGCAACCGTGTTTTTTAATCCAATAAGCAATGAATTTTTCTGCAATCCTGCGAATGATCTTGATTGGATTTGGCTCCTTGATTCTGTCGAAATTGTGGGCAGTAGCAATTTAATTTCTTTCGTTCCAAATCAGATTGGTTATTATTCTGTAATCGTCACCAATTCATTGGGTTGCAGTGTTCAATCAGCGCCTGTTTATTTTACGAATGTTGGATTGGAAGAATTATCAAGTCAATTGCAGTTCAACATTTTTCCTCAACCATTTCGATCGGGCAGTTTATTTATTGAAGGAATTGAAAAGCCAGCTTTGCTAAGAATTTATGATACAACGGGTAGGTTGTTAATTAATGAAAAGCTCTTTGGTGGGAAAACTCAAAGCATATCGATACCCGAAATTTCTTCAGGACTTTATTTCGTAAAGATAAATGGTGATAGAAATGAAGGTGTTCGCTTGCTCGTGGTGGGAAATTAAACATCGGTGAATTTATATCCAACACTGCGAATGGAGTGGAAAAACTGAGGTTCACGTGGATTAATTTCAAAGTATTTGCGAAATGCAAGAATGTAATTATCGATTGTTCTGGTAGAAGGAAAAATATCATAGCCCCAAACTTTTTCAAGAATTTGTCTTCTCGAAACCACTTCGCCTTTCCGATCAATTAACAACTTCAATAATTGAATTTCCTTTTTTGATAAAGTGAACGTTTCACCTCGGAAAGTAACAATGGTATAACGAGTGAAATCGATACTGTTTTGACCAAAAACATAATTTGCTGTTTCGGTATTGAGGCGAGCTCGATCAAGTCCACGCTTAATTAGCGATTGAACACGAAGTAAAAGCTCTTCTAAATTAAAAGGCTTAGCTAAATAATCATCAGCGCCAAGTTTCAGTCCTTGAACTCGATCTGAACTCGTGTTTTTAGCCGTTAAAAAAAGGATTGGTACTTCTTGATTTTCTAAACGAATTGTTTCACAAACAGCAAATCCATCTATAAATGGAATCATTACATCAAGGATAATTAAATCATACCGTTCTCCAAGAGCTTTTTCAAGTGCTGCTCGACCATCGAAGACCGAAACCACTTGATGTCCTTCCAGTTCTAAGTTTAACTGAATTATTTCTCTTAGGCTTTCTTCGTCTTCGGCTAATAAAATCCTGTATGCCATGCTGCAAAGTAACAGGAAACAATCTCATGTTCACAACTAGCCATTTGAACGAATGACTGAAATGATCAAGCAATTAAATTCGTAAACTAGTTTTATTGAAACTTCAATCGATTGTTTTCGTTCACAAACAGCTAAAACCAAATTTATGAAGCTCATTTATTCTTTAATGTTTATCCTATTTTTTTCACATGGTTTTGCTCAACGGAATTGTGGAACGATGGATCAATATGCGACTTCAATCCAAAATAATTCAGCGATCATTCAGCAAAGGCAAGTCATAGAATCACAAATTCATACATGGATAGAACAACATCCATCTAATTCAACACGCACAGTTTTAACAATTCCGGTTGTTGTTCATGTTGTTTATAAAACATCAGCTGAAAATATTTCTGATAGTCAAATACAATCTCAATTGGATGTTTTGAATGAAGATTATTCGCGTTCAAATGCTGATGCTTCTCAAACTCCTACAGCATTTCAAGGTGTTGCAGCAAATTGTGAAATTCAATTTTGTTTAGCTCAACGTGATCCCAATAATCAACCAACCAATGGTATTACGCGAACTCAAACTTTAGCTTCTTCTTTCCCTATTGGTGCTTCTGTTAAACACGCAAGTACCGGTGGAAAAGACGCTTGGCCAAGTGATAATTACTTGAATATTTGGGTATGTAACTTAACAAGTCCAGTCATTGGGTTTGCTACATTACCCGGAACCTCTTCTCCCGATGAAGATGGTGTGGTGATTATCTACAAACATTTTGGGAGAACAGGAACAGTAGAAGCTCCTTATAACAAAGGCCGAACAGCAACTCACGAAATTGGCCATTGGTTAAATCTACTTCATATCTGGGGTGATGATGAAAATAGTGGAGATAATTGTGCAGGATCAGATCAAGTAAGCGATACTCCAAATCAAGCAGGTCCCAATTTCGGTTGCCCAGGAGCATCAACGGCCTCTTGCAGTAATGGTGGCGATATGTTCATGAATTACATGGATTATACGGATGATGTATGCATGAATGTATTTTCCACAGGCCAAAAAAATCGCATGCAAGCCACATTAAATGGAGTGCGATCAACTATCCCAATTTCTCCTGCTTGTCTACCTCCACCAATCATTCAATCTTGTGACACTCTTAATAATATAGTTGGTGGTGATGGGCTTGTGTACTATTATTCGTTTGAGGTTGATACCAATGATACTGGTTTTCTTACGGGTACGAATTCTCGCAATAGCTTAGCTTATGCCGAAAAACATTCAGTTGTTAATCAACATACCATTGATGCAATCCGTTTTGATTTTGCTTATGCGATTGACGGAACTGGCTCGAGCAATTTGCATGTTGGTGTTTGGGAAGATGATGGGACGAATCCTCCGGGAAGTCCGGGAACACTCGTGGGTGAAGGGCAAATGGCTATTTCAGACATTGCAAACAATGTAGATAATTTCACTTTCTCTGATGTAGTTCTTTCTCCTAGTGCTCTCGTTGATGGTGATTTTTATGTTGGATTCTTCACCAGCGATATTGCCGAAGACACCATTGCGGTTTATTCAAACCAAATAGATAAAGTCAATACAAATACTGCTTGGATCAAAAATTTTAACGGCAATTGGTTTGAGTTTAATTCCGATTCTACGTATGGACCAACAGTAGCTTTGTCTTTAGCTATTCGTCCAGTAGCGTGTACAACCGTTGGAATGGAAGCTGTTTCAACTAAGAATCTGTTGATTTATCCAAATCCAAGCTCCGCTCAATTAACTGTTCAATTTCCTAATCAGTCTGGAATTCAATCTTGGCAATTGTTTTCTGTTGATGGAAGAGCCATACTAAACGGTCGATCAACTTCCTCTACACTTCAAATAGATACTTCGATCATTCCTTCGGGTATTTATTTTTTCCGATCAACAGATGGGAAACAAGGATATTCATCTAAAATTTCTGTTTGTCATTAAGTTCGAAATAACCATTTGCTTGCTTGCTTGTTGTAAGTTTGTCGAACCTATTTTAAGGAATGCATTCTATCATCGAAGCTACTGCCGATAGCGAATTACGGCGCATTGCAAACAAAGTTTTTAGTTCAGAACGAATTTCTCCTTCGGAAGGAATCTACCTCTTTGAAAATGCCGAACTCGGATTTCTAGGAGTTCTAGCAAATCACATACGTGAATCGCGGTTTGGATTGCAGACTTTTTTCAATCGAAATTTCCATATAGAACCTACAAACATTTGTGTTTACGATTGTAAATTCTGTTCGTATTCGCGTTTGTTAAAACACAAGCAAGATGGTTGGGAATTAAGCGAAGAAGAAATTCTCGAGAAAGTTCGAAGCTATCATGGCGTTCCCATTACCGAAGTGCATATTGTTGGTGGCGTTCACCCGAAAATGGGCTTACAGTACTTTGCCAGTCTGATTCGTAAAATCAAAGAAATTCGTCCCGATATCCATGTCAAAGCATTTACTGCTGTGGAATTGGATTATATGTGTCGAAAAGCAAAGCTGACTTATGCCGAAGGTTTGCAGATTTTGAAAGATCATGGGCAGGATTCATTACCTGGTGGAGGAGCAGAAATTTTTGATGAAGCACTTCGTGCTGAAATTTGTGGAGATAAATGCACCGCTTCCGAATGGCTTGAAATTCACGAAACGGCCCATCAACTTGGAATGCCTTCGAATGCAACGATGCTTTATGGTCATATCGAAAGCTATGCACATCGTATCGATCACATGGAGCGTTTGCGCCAGCTACAAGATCGAACTGGTGGTTTCAATACGTTTATCCCATTGAAGTTTCGCAACAAAGACAATCAAATGAGTCATGTGAGTGAGGTTTCTGTGATTGAAGATTTGAGAAACTATGCGATTTCACGAATTTACATGGATAACTTCGGTCATATAAAAGCATATTGGCCAATGATCGGAAGGAATACAGCACAGCTTTCTCTTTCTTTTGGAGTTGATGACATCGATGGAACTATCGACGATTCCACTCAGATATATTCTATGGCTGGTTCAGAAGAACAAAACCCAAGTTTATCCACTTCAGAATTAGTTGAAATGATTCAAGCAGTTGGGAAAATTCCAATCGAACGTGATACATTGTACCATGTGGTTCGCGATTATTCAAAACAACCAATTACCTTAGAAGAAGCTCTATAATCTATGATTCAGTCGACTATAAATGGGAATTCTTTTGTTATCGAATTCGAAAGCGAAGGAAAGAATGGAACAATAAACGGTACTGATTTCTCATGGGATTTACTACCCATTTCGGCAAACCGATTTAGTATTTTGAAGAATAATCGTTCATACAATGTCATCATAGAATCGCGCGATCCTGAAACACACTCAATTACGATTCGTGTCAATGGGAAAAAACTCCTTATAAGTACAAAGAACAAAATGATGCTTCTGCTCGAATCGATGGGTTTAAGTTCGGCAAGTTCTCAAAAGGTAAACGAAGTAAAAGCACCGATGCCAGGCTTAGTGCTAAGAGCATTGGTTAATGAAGGAGATGTAATAAAGAAAGGAGATAGTTTACTTGTTCTTGAAGCCATGAAAATGGAGAATGTTATTAAATCTCCGGTGGATGCTCAAATAGCTAAAATCCAAGTTCGACAAGGACAAGCAGTTGAAAAAAATCAGGTATTGATTCTATTCAATTGATCACCACTCCGTTTTAAATTGCTTCAAAAAGCGCATGTCATTTTGGGAGAAAAGTCGGAGGTCTTTCACTTGATATTTCAAAATGGCAATGCGTTCGATTCCCATCCCAAAAGCAAATCCTGAATATTTTTCAGCATCAATACCGCAATTCGTCATCACGTTTGGATGCACCATTCCGCAGCCTAAGATTTCAACCCAACCTGTGTATTTGCAAATATTGCAACCTTTCCCTTTGCAAACTGTACAGGAAATATCCATCTCAGCCGAAGGCTCAGTAAAGGGAAAATAGGAGGGACGAAGTCGAATTTTTGTGTCTTCGCCAAACAATTCTCTAGAGAATGTGAGTAGTGTTTGTTTTAAATCAGCAAAAGATACATTTTCATCCACATACAAGCCTTCCACTTGATGAAAAAAGCAATGTGCACGTGCTGAAATGGCTTCATTTCGATACACTCTACCAGGCATCAATAAACGCAATGGTGGTTTTTGACTTTCCATCATGCGAATTTGAACAGACGAAGTATGAGTTCTTAAAGCAATGTCAGGATCTTTTTCGATAAAAAAGGTATCCTGCATATCGCGAGCTGGGTGTTCAGCAGGGAAATTGAGTGCAGAGAAAATGTGCCAATCATCTTCAATTTCAGGTCCTTCGGCAATATTAAAACCTAATCGGGAGAATATGGAATTGATTTCATTTGCAACTACAGACAATGGATGTCTGCTGCCACGTTGAAAAGACCAACCGGGTGCAGAGTAATCAAATGTTTCTGAATTTGTCGGCTTTCCTGATGCTTGAAGATTCTCAATGGATTCTTTCCAGGTGAGTTCAGCTGCTTGTTTTAATTCATTGAGCAACTTTCCAATGGGCTTTCTTTCTTCGAGCGTAACTTCTTTAAATCGTTCAAATAACGCGGGAACTAAACCTTTGCGACTTAAAAAACGAATCCGGTATTGTTCAGCTTCTTCGGCTGTTTGTAGCGCAATCGCTGTGATTTCTGATTTTATTCGTTCGATCTCTTCTGTCAATGTCATGTTGCTCAATTTCGCTGCTAAGATAATGAAACTGTATGCCTTGTTCTATGTAACAAAGAAGAAGCATCTGCGTTTACTCAAAAGAAGCCGTATCTCTCAAAGATTTTTCTATTTTTGAACTCCTGAAATTTCAACCATGGCATCCAAGTTTCGTTCAGCTATTTTTCTATTTACACTTGTTGCTTTATCTACAGTTGCTGGCTGTAAGAAAAAAGACACGACCTGTACTGCGGTCATTAAAGTTATTCGCACAAATGGAAGTGTGGTTTCTGGAGCAAAAGTTCGATTAACATCCAATTGGGGACTTACCCAAAGTAATAACGAGCTTGCAGATTATCTTCCTGCAGACGAATTAACCGATGCCAATGGCATGGCGACATTTGAATTTAAATATCCTGGAATTTTGGATGTTGAGGTAACGCAAATCGCTTACGGATCCGGTACCGATTTAATTAAATTAGAAGTTGGAGAAACAGTTACGAAAGTTGTAACTATCCAATAATTGCAGAATTAGCTGCAAAATATTCTACCACACAGTCTTTCATTAATGCCAATTGTTGCCCTGGCGATAAGGGTGGTAACTTTTCGTTCAATTCCCAATGAGGATATCCATCATCATCTGTTCCTGAAAACGTGTAATATCCATAAGGCTCCAATAATGTACATATAGCAATATGCATTAATTCGAGTTTCTGGTCTTTGCTGAATTTCAGTTTGCCTTTTCCCAATTCTTGAACGCCAATTAAAAACAATACGGCTTGCAAATCCAAATCACCATCAAATTGATGGTTCAATTCGGCAAGCAGTGTTTTCCAACGTTTTTCTACATCTTGAACATGCGAATCGCCTGTTCTGATGATTCGATAATCAGCCATTAATTACAAATCCATTTTCTTAATGCAGATTGATTTCCTGCTTCAATTCGAATTACATAAGCTCCAGCAGCCAAACTAGCTCCTCCAGTTAAATCGTGTAACCAAATTTTATATTCCCCAATCGATTGTTTCCCGAAACTACGTTGTCCAATCATTCTTCCAGCTAAATCAAGAATCTGAATGTTAACTTCTTCATTCTTGAACAATCCATAACTTACTTGAGCATCTCCCGATCCTGGATTTGGAAAAACCTGAGTTAAATACTCATCAATAGAAGGATCAGAAATACCTGCAGGTACATTCACAATATTGACATCATCTAAATACAAATTGTTGCCACTGCTATCAACCACTGCAAATTTGATCATACCGTGAGCTTGGCCAGCTAAAGGTGTAACACTCACTGTTTCGGTTCTCCATTCTGATGCAGATGGCGTGTATGCGGAAGTTGATAATGTAGTTGTTGTTGCCAATGTTGCCCCTGCTTTTGCATAACGACGCGACCAGGTTTTACCACAATCGGAAGAAATCCAAAGTTCCAATCGATCATTTGAACTTGAACTTCTGCGTGCATAAGCAACTTTAAACGTGATGCTTGTAGGAGACGTTACAGAAGAAAAATTAATTACAGGTGAAATAACTGAAGATACAGTTCCTTCTCCAATTTGAAGATTGTTGTATTTTAAACAGGCCGAACCACTAGCTGAAACTGCAGTAGTTCTTGCGAAAGCTCCAGTGGTTTGTAAATCGTATCTCCAATTTCTAGTTGCATCAGGATCATTTTGTGGAAAAGCTGCTACTTCGAAACCTTCAACTACGGGCGATACTAATGACGGCGTGCTCGTATTTACATTGATATAACTGCTTCTAGTTTTTGTATCATTTCCAGTAGAATTTCCAACAGTTAATGTTGCTGTATACGATCCGGGAACCGCATAAGAAACTATGGGGTTTTGAAGATTAGAAGATGATGGCGTTCCACCTGGGAAATTCCAATTCCAATTCCATGTGCCATCTACATCTGAATTGTAACTCAAATCGTTAAACGTAATATTCGTGTTAGAGCAAACAGATGTTGCTGATGCAGTAAAATCAGCTATTGGGGCGCATGGGGTTATTGATGTTGAACTTACACCAGTTGCATTTAAATTGGTTGCAGACCACAAGTTATTTCTTCCAGATGTTTGAGAATTGATTGCTGCAATCATCCTATTCTTTTGTCCATTCGTAAACATGATGGCACAACTTGAATAGTCCATATAATTTTGAACATTATCCAATAATCCACAGGTACTTTGAGCTAAATTACATGATTGATTTGCTACCCCAATAGTATTAGGAGTATCAGCAACATTATCATCCGTGTTGCAATTAGTAGAAACTCCCGGAGAATTTGTATCACCCCAAGTATGTAATAAATTGAACCAATGTCCAACCTCATGAGTCAAAGTTCGAGCAGAGAAATTACTTCCATTGGATGTTCCAACTGTACCTAATTGTGTATTTATTACAACAATTCCATCATCCGTTGCCGAAGGCGAAGAACCCGGGAGATAGGCATATCCGCCAGCACCAAACGAAATCTGATCAACTACCCAAACATTCAAATATTTATTTCTAGGCCAGGATATTAATTGTTTTACATTATCATCACCGCTGTATGTGAGTGTTGATACAGTTCTTGTAATTCCATCGGTACAATTTCCATTTGGATCAATTCGCGCTAAACGAAATTCGAATCCAACATTGGCAACAATGCCAGAAAATGCAGAAATAACGCTGCTCTGATCTGTATTTAATAATTGATAATCAAGATTCAGAATTCGAACAGCATCTTCAACTTGCTCTTTGGGAATGTTTTCAGGTCCATAGTTATGGATGATGTGAAAGACAATCGGAATTACCTTTATATCTCTATCGTTACTTGGAGTAAAATGACGGGTGAACTCTTCGAGTTCTTCACGGGCAATTCTTAATTCCGGATGAAGAGTGAGTGATTTCCGAACTTGTTCGTCAGTACCACATGGCCGAGAAGAAGTTTGGGAAAAAGAAGTGAAAAATGAAAAAGCACTAAGAAAAAAAGTGAGTAATAAAAGACGCATAGGTGATGGTTGAGGGATGCCAAATATAGTTTAAATCTTTATGGATTCAAATTGCTGGTTAATGAGACAAGCTCCTGATTAACATGCGTTTGGCTATTGGGAAATAGGTTTCTTCAAAAGCTAATGGAATTTCAGAATTCATAACGAAGGTGGCTGGATTGGGTAATTCCTTGTTTTCTCGAATCAATTCAAGTTTAATGTTCGATGGTGTATTGATCAAATTCCGACTAACTATTTTGATTGGATACGTATGCAGACTTCTGTATTTTTCTCCAGCATCTTCATACAATTTCATGGTATATCCAAAAACGCGTGTTTCATTCGGTTCTTGAATTTCCATTAACAGATAACCGGCTTCTTTAGAAAGTGGAATTAATCCAACAGGTTCTAAATGAAGTTTTTCTTCTATATACGAATACACCACTTTGCCCTCTTCTAAATGCTGTTCGAATTTCGGTATGGAATAATCAATGATTTGTTTCAACTCATCCATTAAATGATCATTGCCGATCACCTTTTCATAACTGATTTTGAAATTGGCTAAATCAATCGCATTCATAGTTGATGGAAATGCTTGATACATCGAATCTGTTCTTTCTTTTATTTTACAAAGATTCCGGTAATGGTGAATTAACTCTTGAAGTCCAGGATATACCAATTGATTATCAAACTGCTCGTGCACAGATTCTAACCAAGCCAATAATATATATTGCTTGTATTCTAAATCGATCCGGTTCTCTGTTAACCAGTTTTCACTTAGTTGTTTCATAAAAGCCAGCTTTATACTTTAAAACGCATACATTCACTTACAGTTGCGCAAATAATGCTAGTTAAATTACACGATTTAACGATTGACTGTTTATTACTTCCTGATTTCTATCTTTCCCTAAGCTCCTTTTTATCTACGTTTGCGTACTCAATTGAACCCATGAAACCGATTCTCTTTCCTGCCTATCTGCTGATTTTTCTTTCAACAATCCTGGTTTCTTGCATTCCTGCGCGTCAGTTTGATGATGTGAAATCTGCAAAAGAACGCTGCGAGTCTGAGTTAACAGAACTCAAAGCACGTTATGAAACATTTACTGCAAAGGAAAAAGAATTAAATGTTCGTATCGAAGAGCTTTCTAAACAAACTCGCACACTTTCAGGAGATACAGCCAATATGGGCTTGACTGTTCGACGATTAACATCTTCATACGATCGTCTTGATAAAACTTATGACCAACTTCTTACCAATTACACGAAGTTGATGGAAGGAAAAGATCTCGACAATAAAAAATTGATGGGGCAATATCAATTAACTCAAGAAGAGCTTCAAAAAAAGGAAGATCGTTTGCGTGATGCTGAAGCGGATCTTGAAAAACGTAAAACGGAAGTCGATAAGTTGAGTGCCGACATGAAAATTTATGAGGAAGAACTTAACAACAAAGAAAAACGCGTAGCTGAATTGGAAGCAGTTCTTGCTAGAAAAGATTCTACCGTTGCAGTATTAAAAGAAAAAGTTTCGGCTGCTTTATTAGGATTTCAAGACAATGGACTTACCGTTACCACTAAAAATGGAAAAGTATATGTTTCTCTCGAAGAACGCTTGCTGTTTGAATCTGGAAGTACTGTTGTGGACGCAAAAGGTGTTGATGCCTTGAAGAAATTAGCAAAAGTGCTCGAACGCGAAACAGATATTAACGTGCTTATCGAAGGACATACCGATAATGTTCCGATCAAAAGTGCCAACATCAAAGACAATTGGGATCTAAGTGTACTAAGAGCAACATCCATCGTTCGTATTATTACTTCCAATTCGAAAGTTGATCCTAGAAACTTAACAGCTGCCGGAAGAGGTGAATATTTCCCAATCGATAAAGCCAATACTCCTGAAGCTCGTCGCAAAAACCGCCGGACAGAAATTATCTTAACTCCAAATTTGGACGAGCTATTAAAAATTCTGGGAAGTAATTAATTCAACTTATTGATTCAGTGTAGCAAGTTTTCTCTTACTAAGTGTTCTTGATGCTGGAAGCCAAGAGGCCAATGCACCTATGATAATAACTGTCAATCCAATATAAAATAGATCGGCCCCTTTTACTAAAACGGGATACGCATCTTCGCCATTAATCAATACAAGTTGAAATTTTGATTGTAAAAACACAATCAACAGCCCAACTAACATTCCGCCTATCATACCTATCACCGAAATCAACATTCCTTCAAGAAAGAAAATGCTTCGTATCGTTTTCCAATTGGCACCTAAGCTCTGAAGTGTTAGAATATCTTTCGACTTATCTACGATAAGCATCGTTAATGAGCCGGTAACATTGAAAATAGCAATCAATAATATGAATGCTAAAATCAAAAACACACCCCATTTTTCGGCATTGATTATTTTATAAAGTAATTCATGTTGTTGAAAACGGTTCTTCAACAGAAATCCATTGCCTGCTAATGCTTGAATTTTAGTCAAAACCTTTTGAGGATCTGCACCTTTTTTCAATTGCACTTCATACGAAGTAAATTCAGTCTCTCGGTGAAATAAATTTCGAGCAAATTCAATAGGGACAATAACATAACGTAAATCAAATTCAGGTTGAACCTCAAATATTCCTGCCGGTCGAATACTACCACTATGAAATGCTTCTGCAGGATTAATACTGAAACTCGCATTGGCTTTTGGTACATACATATCGAGTGGTTCATTCAAATCGCTCAAGCTCATCGATAGCGCATAGGCAATTCCACTTCCTACTAATGCCGAAGGTGATCTGCCAAGATTCAAATTAAATTCTCCATCAACCAGCATAGTGTCCAATCCACTCATCTTCATGAATTCGGGACCAACACCTTTTATCGTACAAACGAATTGCGCGTCATGATGTGTTACCAAGCCATTTTCTTCAATCACTGGCATCACCAAATCAACACCTTCAATATGAAGAATGCGTTTAGCAGATAGTTCGTTTTCGCTAAAGAATTTTCGTCCGTTCGCCTCTATTCGAATATCAGGATCGAAACTATTGTACAGCTGAACTACCCAGTTTTCTAAACCATTAAATGCAGAAAGCAAAATCACTAAGGCACAGGTTCCAACATGTATTCCCGAAACCGAAATTCCCGAAATGATGTTAATCACATTGGTGCTCTTTCTCGAAAAGAGGTAACGCAAAGCGATGAAAAAAGAGAAACGCAAAGCTTAATCGTTTTTCAAGAGACGATCAATATTCTCTAAGTAATCTAAAGAATCGTCAATGTAAAATTCCAACTCAGGAACAATGCGTAATTGATGACGCACTTTCTCACCCAGTTTTTTCCGGATTTCCTTTTTAATCAGATTGATTTGATTCAACAATTCCTTCTGATCAGCCACTTTAAACATACTCAAATACACTTTGGCATATCCTAAATCAGGGCTAATACGTGCTGTAGTTACAGTAATAAATGCTCCTTGAAACAAATTCCGACTTTCATACAGAAAGTATTCTGCCATCTCTTTTTGAATTAAGCGGGCTACTTTTTTCTGACGAGTCGATTCTGTTTGTGTCATCTTGGGATGGCTTCTTTGGAAAACGCAAAGCTATTACAATAATTTCTCTTCTGCTTTGATTATCGAAATCGGTTACGAGTATGCTTATAAAACCGCTGCAACATCCAACTCAATCTTCTAAAACTACCCGCTTTTTTATGATCAATGGATGAAGCATATTGTCCATTATGACTTCCTTGTTCGGCGATTGTTGGATGTGACCAATAAACTGAGAGTAACTGTTCTTCCGAAAGCCGCTTCAACCACCAATCAACAGGTTCATTCATTTTTCGTGATTCTAAGGTTTGAAGTAGAAATCGGGCAGCTACTTGATTCAACAAATATGCACCGGCGCAGCGTGTATCATTTATTGGATACAGATATTGCCCTTCGTTTTGCACTGGAGCTGGAACGAATTTCAAGCCTGAGTTTTCTAAAGAAATGAATGCTGTGCTTTCTGAAATCGTTGGATTCGAACTATATTCTTCTAAAAACAGTTTTAGATACTCTGTAAAACGTTTGTCTAATCGAATATCATCCTCGAGTACTAGAGCCAAATCATAGCTTGAACTTGCGAATTTTTTCCAAGCTTCGATGTGTTTGGATGCACATGAACTAGCCGAAGAAATCGTTCTCATTTCCTCTGCGAAATAAGAGTTTAGATGGTTTTCACTTAGCTCACTTTTATCCCATTCTAACACATAGTCAAATGAAATCCCCAACTCCTTCAACTGTTTTTCAATTGCAATAGCTCGTTCTTCATAGCCTACTTTCACATGAAGTACATACACTATAAGCCGAAGTGTTTTCGGATTTTGACTACGCTCAAACAGGTGAATGTTCATCCCGCGAAAGGTAGTAGAAATTTGTAATTTGCCGCCAAATTCAACCTATCCGGAATCATATGTATCACTTGAAGCGGTTACTAGCCTATATTCGACCGATTCACCATTATCTTCCGGAATACATCATCTATACGTTCCTCGCAATTATTTTTGGAATCGTAAATTTTACCATGCTTATTCCATTGCTGAATTTACTATTTAGCTCCGAAGGAATTAAAGTCGCTGCAACTCAACCAGAATTTTCATTCAGTATCAGCTATTTCAGCGATCTGTTTAACTATCATCTTGGCAATTTTGCAAGCTCTAAAGGAAAGCTGTATGCCATGGCATTTGTCTGTGTTGTTATCGCTTCAGCTACATTACTAGCCAATATTTTCAGGTATTTAAGCACGCGTGTTTTAGTTCGACTGAAACTCAATTTGCTTCAACGTCTTCGGAATCATCTTTACGAAAAAGTATCTGGACAATCCATGTTCTGGTTCAACAAAAACCGAAAAGGCGATGTCATTTCCACCATGACCAACGATGTGCAGGAAATTGAATTCTCCGTAATCAGTTCGTTTCAAACGCTGCTGCGCGATCCATTTGTCATCATTGCCTATTTTATTACCCTCTTTTATATTTCTCCAACGCTCACTTTTTTCACCATTCTTTTCTTTCCAGTTTCGGGTTTAATCATCTCCGGATTGGCTCGTCAACTCAAGAAAAAAGGCTACTTCAGTCAGGAAATGCTTGGTCGGATTTTGCAACATACCGATGAAACAATATCTGGAATTCGAGTAATACAGTCGTTCCGCGCAGTTGGAGTTTTTCGTAAACGATTTGAGTCGATCAATTCCCAATTTACTTCGAACAGTAAAGCATTATTTAATCAACGCGAATTAGCTTCTCCTCTATCCGAGCTTTTAGGGATTTTAGTAGTGGTTGTCGTGGTGATGTATGGAGGAAACTTGGTGCTGAAAAATGAACTTACCGGTTCCATGTTTATCACTTATTTGGCGCTCTATTCTCAAATATTACAACCGGCAAAAAACATCACTTCTGCAATTTCAAACATGCAAAAAGGCTTTGTTTCGGCCGAACGAATTTTTGCTATTCTCGATGAACCCGATGTGATTCAGGAAAGCTCTGATGCTAGAACAATTCAAGGATTTAATTCAAGTATAGAATTTAAGAATGTAGGTTTTGCATATGGCGAAAAAGAAGTGCTCAGTCATATCAACCTTCAACTTAAAGCAGGTCAATCAATCGCATTGGTTGGGAAAAGTGGCTCCGGAAAATCGACTCTTTCTGATTTACTATTACGGTTTTATGATGTCACCGAAGGTGAAATTCTCATCGATGGAATGGACATGAGAAATATCACCATTGAATCTCTCAGAAAGTTGACGGGTTTAGTCAATCAGGATCCTATCATTTTCAACGATTCGGTATTTGCCAACATTACCATGGGCGCTGTTGATGCCGATTTGAATGCTGTTAAAGAAGCAGCCAAACATGCATTTGCCGATGAATTTATTCAAGAACTCGAAAACGGATATGATACCATTTTGGGTGATCGAGGAAATCGATTAAGTGGTGGACAAAAACAACGAATTGCCATTGCTCGTGCATTATTTTTAAATCCTCCAGTGCTCATTCTCGATGAAGCGACTTCGGCACTCGATACTGAAAGTGAGAAGTTAGTTCAAAATGCACTTTCTATCTTAATGGAGAATCGAACCTCGCTTGTTATTGCTCATCGACTCTCCACTATTCGTCATTGCGATGAGATTATTGTGCTTGATCAAGGGAAAATCATCGAACGCGGCACGCATGAACAACTCATTTTAGCGAACGGAATGTATAAGAAATTGTGCGATCTACAGGAATTCCGTTAACATATCCACTTGAAAATCAGTCGAAGGCAATTTTTTTGTAAAATTTTGACAGTTTGACTTTGTTCAATGAGGAATTTATCCTAACATTGCGCCCTCAAAATTCCTTGGTAGCTCAGCCGGTTAGAGCATCTGACTGTTAATCAGAGGGTCACTGGTTCGAGTCCAGTCCGAGGAGCAAATGAAGCCACCACGTCCGGTGGCTTTTTGCATTTTAGGCTAGGCTTTATTCTATTTGTAGCCCCACTTATTGCTCAGGTTTTACTCAAACAGCTTTAAATTAAGAAACCTCTAATTTTACCATTCAAATTTATTTTTTAGGAACATCGAATGTTGAATGAATTCGTTTGTGGTGATTAGCAAGTAAAATTTAAGCGAAGGTTTGAAAGAATCATCGTCATAAACTGCCTCGAAAACACTAATTTTGCCGCCTAAACCATCTCATAAACGAATGGCACAGTTTGATCTGATTATGCCCAAAATGGGCGAAAGTGTTGCCGAAGCCACTATCATTAAATGGCTAAAACAACCAGGCGATTCCATTGAACTCGACGAACCAGTTCTCGAAATAGCTACCGATAAAGTAGATTCCGAAATTCCTTCTCCAGTTGCAGGTATTTTAGAAAAAATCCTTTTTCAAGAAGGGGAAACCATATTAGTGAATGCAGTTATTGCGCATATAAAAACCTCCGCTGAATCGGGTTCTACACCAAGCGCACCTGTTGTTTCAGCTCCTGCAACAGTTTCAAATTCAGCCATTGCTGTTTCTGAATCAATTGTTGAAACCGAAGAAGATTACCGTTCTGCTTCTGGACGATTCTATTCTCCCTTAGTACGTAACATTGCCAAGGAAGAACATATTTCCATGGAAGAGCTCGAACTGCTGGTTGGTACTGGAAAAGATGGTCGCGTTACCAAAAACGACATCCTTGCCTATTTACCACTTCGTAAAAACGGAACGGCTCCAGCTCAAGCAAAACCTGCCGCATCATCGGCTTCGCCAGCACCTCGCCCTTCAGCACCTGCCATTTCAGTTTCGGGTGGTGATGAAATTATCGAAATGGACCGTATGAGGAAACTCATTGCCGATCACATGGTTATGTCGAAAGCAGTAAGTCCACACGTAACTTCATTCATCGAAGTGGACATGACCAATATCGTTCAATGGCGCGACAAAGTGAAAAGTGCATTTGAAAAACGCGAAGGCGAAAAAATCACGTTCACTCCAATCATCATTGAAGCTGTAGCAAGGGCGATTAAAGATTTTCCAATGATTAACGTTTCTGTAGATGGAAATACCATCATCAAACGGAAAAACATCAATATTGGGATGGCAACGGCTTTACCTTCGGGAAATCTCATCGTTCCTGTGATCAAGAATGCCGATATCATGAACTTGGTTGGAATTACCAAAAGCGTTAACAGCTTAGCCAATCGGGCACGTGCTAATAAGTTAAGTCCTGACGATATTGCTGGTGGAACCTTTACTGTTACGAATGTTGGTTCATTTGGAAACGTTATGGGAACGCCCATTATCAATCAACCTCAAGTGGCTATTATGGCAGTTGGTGTTATTAAAAAGAAACCAGCGGTGCTTGAAACTCCTCAAGGCGATGTGATTGCCATTCGTCATTTAATGTTCTGTTCATTATCGTATGATCACCGCGTTGTGGATGGTTCTCTTGGTGGAAGTTTCCTTCGTCGTGTGGGTGATTACCTCGAATCTTTCGATCCAAATACTAGTATTTAATGGAACTCAACCTGAGTAAACCCATCGCATTTTTTGATATAGAATCAACAGGAACAAACGTTGCAGCCGATCGGATTGTAGAAATCTGCGTGCTCCTAATACATCCCGACGGATCTCAAGAAACTAAAACGCGTAGAATTAATCCAACCATTCCAATTCCTCCTGAAGTTACGCTCATTCATGGAATTTCGGATGAGGATGTGAAGGATGAACCCACATTTAAAGCAATTGCAAAAGGCTTACTCGATTTTATTGGCGATGCAGATTTAGCTGGATATAACTCCAATAAATTTGATGTTCCCATGCTCATTGAAGAATATTATCGCGCTGGCATTGAGTTTCCAATGGATAATCGCAAGTTGATAGATATTCAAAATATCTTTCACCAAATGGAGCAACGTACTTTATCGGCTGCAGTAAAATATTACCTAGGTCGTGAACACATTGGTGCACATGGCGCCGAAGCAGATGTGATCGCAACGTATGAAGTTTTAAAAGCTCAACTCGATCTATACAAAGACGTTGTATATACCGATAAACAAGGGAATCAGTCTGTGCCCATCGTCAATGATATGAATGCTCTTGCCGATTTTTCAACCAATAAAGATTGGGTAGATTTTGGCGGTCGAATGGTGTATGACAAAGACGGGAAAGAGCTTTTTAATTTCGGAAAACACAAAGGAAAACGTGTCGAAGATGTTTTAGCAAAAGAACCAAGTTATTACGATTGGATGATGAATGGTGATTTTGCTTTATCTACCAAACGTGCATTGGAGAAAATTAAAACCCGCGGTCTGGTTAAGAAATTCAATCAGTAATTGGAATGAAAATCATTTGCATTGGTCGAAATTATTCTGAACACGCCAAAGAATTAAATAATCCTGTTCCAGCAAATCCGGTTTTTTTCATGAAGCCCGATACCGCTTTATTGAAAGATGGAGCTCCTTTTTATCTACCCGATTTTTCCTCCGAAATTCATCACGAAATTGAAGTTGTCTTAAAAATTTCTAAAGCAGGAAAGCATATAGCAGAAGAATTTGCTGGGAATTACTTCGATGAAATTGGACTTGGAATCGATTTTACTGCACGCGACCTTCAACAAGAATGTAAATCCAAAGGATTGCCTTGGGAAATTGCCAAAGCATTTGATGGTTCTGCTCCAATCGGATCGTTTAAAAACAAAAATGAATTCAGTAATTTAAATGCTCTGGAGTTTCATTTAAACATCAATGGAGAAACTCGCCAGTTGGGAAATACAGCCGATTTGCTATTTCATTTTGAGAAGGTTATCTCTTACGTTTCTCAATTCATTTCACTAAAAACTGGTGATTTAATTTTCACTGGAACGCCTGCTGGTGTTGGTCCAGTTCACATTGGTGATCGACTTCAAGGATATTTAAATAAGGAATTACTGATTGATTTTACGATCAAGTAATTCGATCAATTTCCTATCACCTGTTGCTTTCTCGGAATTAAATCGTACAGAATTTTTAACCAAACGAGAAGGAGTGGAACTACTTTCACAACGTATGGATAAATATATTCTGTTCGAATAACACGCGGCATCAAATCCGTTGAACTAAACGAGGTAAATACAAGCGCTAGAATCAATAATACAAGATTCGCTTTCGTCTTTTCTGCACTCACATACCATATCGCAACTCCCGTCATGGCTATCACCAAGGTAGGCGACTCCGACATATGGTTAAATAATATTACCCAAATCAGAATCTGGGCAAGCATGACCAATTGATACGAAGTTTCCTTATATCGATCTTTTCGGAGTAAAGTCAGCAAATACACTACAACACCTGAAATTAAAAGCAATGTTTTGTCCGGATTTAAGCCAAACCAGTAATGCAGCCAACCAATAACAGAAAAGCCATAATTCAGGCTATGATCTGAACTTAAAATATGCGTCCAGCTTTTATATAAAAACAGCAGTTGATTCGGGCTGACTACAATTAAAGGGATGAACGTAAAAAGTAGAAACCAGCAGCTTGTCCATTTAAACATGCGCCATTTACCTGGAAAAAACAGGAAAAGACTAAAAGCAACAATCCCAAAAAGCTTAATAAAAACGGTGATAGAAATACATAATGTTGCTAAAGCGATATTGTCTCGTTGAAGATAAGCAATGGATAATATGATCAATCCGGCAATAAGTGCATTGCATTGAGAGTTTTGAATACTCGTCATCATTTCCATGGTGAGTATAAGCAATGCGATGCCTTTCTGTTCAGCACTGATTCCTTTTAATAAGTGTATTCCTCTTACTAATATGAGTGTATTTAATCCATTCCAAAGGATCAATCCCAGCCAATCGGGTAATGCATTAAAGAATCCGAAAACGAGGGCGAACGCTGGACTGTATTTATAAATATCGAAATGTTCTGTTGGATAATATTGATAAAGATCCAATCCATGAATCAAGTGTTCAAAAGCATATCTGAAAATAACATAATTGTTATAATGCGAGTGAACAATGCCGTGTGTTGTTTTGTCTCCTAATAAGATCGATTGAATAGCTGTAATAATGGCAAGAAGTCCAAATACAACATACCAACTACTTGGTTTAGAAAGCCAAGTTCTTAATACAGCTTTATTCACGAATATTATTTATTTAAAACAGTAAATTCAGTTCTTCGGTTCTTTTGTTTTCCTTCGGGCGTTGCGTTGGAAGCAATGGGTTTTGTTTTTCCATATCCTTTCGATTGAATACGATCGGCTAAAATTCCTTTTCCTACAAGATATGTTTTAACCGACTCAGCTCTTTGTTGAGAGAGTTTCATATTGGCATCATCTGCTCCAACATCATCAGTATGGCCTCCAACTTCAATTTTCATGGTTGGGTTTTTCTCCAAAAACTCGATAAGCTTTTTCAATTCTGTTTGTGATTGTGTTTCCAATGTGGAAGATCCAGAAGCGAAGAAGATATTCTTCAAAACAATACGTTCTCCAGCTTCAATTGCATTCATGGGAATATCGGCTTCAAATACATCGCTTGCTTTCAATGTTTTTCCTAAAGTGTAATTCTCCGAATAAAATAAATATCCTGGAGCACTTACATTCAAAGCGTAGGAAGAACCTGAAGGAAGACTCACCAAAAATTCTCCTGTTACCTTATCCGAGGAACTAACAACGCGTGTTAAACCAGTTGCTAAATCAATAACTTCGAAATTGGCTTTCATCGGTTTGCCTGTTTTACTATCGCTTACTTTTCCTCTTAAAAATGTAACAGGCGATGGTTGCGCTTCTGTATATAAATCGAATGAGTAAATATCTCTTACTCCAACACCACCTTCTCTATCTGAACTGAAATATCCCTTTTTCCCATCAGCACTAACGATCAGATGGATTTCTTCATTCTTTGTATTGATTGGATATCCTAAATTAATTGGCCTTCCCCAAGTTCCATCTGCTTTTCGTTTTGAGTAAAAAATATCTTTCCCTCCCATTCCTGGATGACCGGCTGATGAGAAATACAATGTTTGTCCATCAGGGTGCAAATACGGACCGAACTCATCTAATGATGTATTAATCGAATCTCCTAAATTCTCTGGAATTGACCAACGACCATTGCTACGTTTTGTCGATATCCATAAATCGGCAGCTCCTTTTCCTCCTGATCTTCGGCTAGAAAATACCAACGATTGTCCATCGGCTGATAAAGTTGGTTGAGCATCCCAAACACCCGAATTTACTAAATCTCCTAAGTTTTGAGGAGCTGACCACTTATCTCCACTTCGTTCGCTGAAATACAAATCGCAGCTGCCTAAACCATCGGGGCGATCACATCCCGTAAAAAAGAAATATCGTCCATCAGGTGAAATCGAATGCGCTCCTTCATTTCTGTGTGTATTTATGGGAGAACCTAATGGAATTGCCGGCAACCATTCTCCTTTAATTCGTTTGCTATAATAAAAATCTTCCTCAAACGGAGAACCGATTACCTCAGTTAAATCATCCCGTGGGCGCATGCGAGTGAATATCAATAGATCTTCATCCACAGTTAACGAAGGATGATAATCGCTATATTCTGAATTGATGTTCTTTCCCATATTCACTGGGTTAAAAGGAACAGGATTCTTGATTGCATTTTCAGCAAATTGAGCACTAGCTAATCGAAGTGTTCCTTTTGAACGCATTTCAGGATTCACTTTCGGATAGGATAAAAATTTCTTTAGCTGAACTTGAGCATCAACATAATCTTCCATCTCCATTTCAACACCAGCCAAATTATAATAGAGTGGGGGAAATTTATCCGGTTGAATGCTAATGGCCTTTTTATAATGCTCAATGGCTTCTGAACTTTTCTTTAAATCGTTACAAACATCTGCTAATAGCATATGTGCATCAAAGAAGTTTTCATCTTCCTTGGTAGCTTTCAATAAAAAGGAATAGGCATCTTCATTTTTTTTATACTCATAGTTTTGCAAACCTTCATTGAAATACTGGATTGCCTTGCGGTTTGTTGAACCGAGTTGGCGCGGCTGAGCAATTGCACAAGAAATGAAAAGGAAATTCCCCAGAATGATGAGAATCCAATTCAGTATATAAGAGTGTCTATTCATAGGGAACGAATGTACCCGTAAAACGCAAAACCCCAACCATTTCTGATTAGGGTCTTGCACAAAATATTGTTAAAATTATTGGCGGATAACCGTAACGTCTCCTTTTATTTTTTCTCCATTAGATAATTCTAGGATGTAAAAATAAACTCCATCAGGATGATTGCCTGCTTGCCAGTCATTTACATATCCATTCGAATTGTAAATCTCACTTCCCCAACGATTGAAGATGACAATTTTTGAATCTGGGAAAGCTTCTAATCCTTGTATTACAAAGAAGTCGTTTTTACCATCACCATTCGGTGTGAATGAATTTGGAACAGCTACTGAATTTGAAATTGTATAATCACGTGATGTAGTATCAGCGCAGCCTGCAGCATCTTTTACAATCAAAGTAACTGTTAGTTTACCTTGACTAGAATAAGCATGTGAGGTATTCTGAGTATTCACATTTGAATTATCTCCAAAGTTCCAATTCCAATTCGTAGGCGCACCCGATGATGCATCTGTAAATGAAATAGCTACTCCTGTTTGAGATCCTGTAGTTGGATTGGATGTGAAATCAGCAGTAGGACCAGATTCTGTTATCACAATTCCATCGCTATTCACACAACCATTAGCATCTGTAATAGTTAGCATGTAATTGCCTGCAGATAAATTTACATTTTGAGTACTTAAATCATTGCTCCATGAATAGGTCGTCATATTATCTGGACCATCGACTTCAACTGTAAAGCCTTTACAAACTGATAAACTATCAGTAAGATCAATGGCTGGTAAAGCAAGGATTACTACTTGAACAAAAGCACTGTCGGTCGATTTACAACCATTCAATTCGGCTGCTAAAGAATACTCACCAGCATTTATCGAACTCATATTATTGATCGTAATGCTTCCAGCCGAATTGGAATATCCCGGACCATTCCAGAAATAGACTGTACCAGATTCATTATTCGAACTCAGATTTAATGTTGAGCCATCACAAATCGATAAATCTCCTGTAATAGTTGGTGTTTGAGGGTATGGATTGAAGGTTACTGTTACAGTATCCGAATCGGCACATCCAATGCTGTTTGTTATTTTCAACCAATAATCTCCGCTTGTGCTTACTTGTAAAGTAGAACCGGATGAATTATCCTGCCATAAATAAGTAACATTTGAAGTTGTATCTGCTGAAAGAATTATTGGGGTATTTCCGCAAATCGTAGAATCGCTAAATGCAAAGCTGAATTGAGGACTAGCTAAAATTGTAATCGATGCAGAATCAGGATCAGATGGACATCCATTCGAATAATAATAGGCTGCATATGTTCCTGATTGACTAATTGCAATATTGTTTAAGTCGAGTTGTGGTGAAGTGGAATTAGTTGTATCACCAACAGCAACCCAATAATAAGTATTTCCCGATAATGCTGGCAATGAAAGACTTAATGTTTGTCCAGCACATAAAGAATCTACAGTCACATTTTGACCATTAACACTCAATGTTGGAGCAGGAGGTCTTACTGAGAAAGTAAGGTTTACAGTATCCGATTTAACACATCCTTCTGGATTGGTAACAGAAACAGAATACTCACCACTTTCAGAAACAGTAAACGTTTGATTGGTCGATTGATCTTGCCATTCGTACGTATAACCAGTTCCAGTTCCAGCATCAAGAACTAAATCTTGAACATTACATAGCGTATCCGAAAGTCCGATATACACTTCAGGTGTAGGATTTACAAGTATCGAGACTGTGTCATAAAAACTTTCACATCCTCCCACATTGTAAAATGCTTTATAATCTCCCGATTGTGCTTCAGTGATAGAAATGAAGTTCAGAACATCTCCAGAGAAAATTGTATTATTCGGTCCAATCCAAGCATAATTTGCATCTTGTAAAGGAGACATTTGAAGACTTAAAGATGTTCCTGCACAAACTGTGTCTGCGTCTACTGAAGGATCAAAAGGAAGAATGACTGCTGTTGGAGTAATTGGTCTTGGAGCCGTGTAAATTCGAATTGAATCGGCTGCCCTACATCCTTGATAATCTGTAATGATTACGGAATATAAACCACTGTCAGAAGCTATGAAAAAAGGATCGGTGCTTCCATCTTGCCATTCAAAAAGAAAAACACCCGGTACACTTAATAACAATTGAGAACCTTCACAGATAGTATCTCTTGATGCTTGAATAGTAGCTGCTGGTAAATAGTAACTCACAGAAACCGTATCGGTAGCTGTACACTCATTACCACTTAATGTACTTACCCAATACGTACCTGGATCAAAAACAATTATCTTTTGAGTTGTATCTCCTGTGCTCCACAAATATTCAGTTTTACCTGGGCCAGCATCCAAAATGGCTGAATCACCCAAACATAATGATCGATTAATACCCAATTCTAAGTATGAGAAATTGGTAAAATATCCATAATTACAACTCGCTCCTTGTTGATAGGTTATCCCCATGTGGAAGAGCTCCTCGCTGAAATTTTGCAATAAAGCACCTTGTCCAACTGGAATTTCAGCTGTAGTAAATGCTTTTCGCATATACACCCAAACACCATTTGATCCTGGTACTGGTTGAAAATCGGCAGCAGTAATTAATGATGGATTTCCATTTAATAAGAACGAACCTTCAGAACCAGCTTTGATGGTCAAGTTCATTTTGAAATTCGCATTACCAGTACGAGTAAAACCTACTTGGTTTGATCCAGTACATTCTAAAGATGGTATGATTGCTCCTGCAATCTGATCACCTACACCCGAAAGATGCAATACATAAATTGGTTTGCTTCCTTCAATAAATCCAGCTGCTGCTGAAAATGAATACGTGTATTGTTGACCTGTATTTAATGTTGCTACAGGAGTTAAACTTCCATCAATGAAAATATCTGTTCCATCTTGGGTTGCTAAAACATATACTTTATCACCAGGTGTTCCTAAATCTCCACGAACAACGATGTGTTTAAATCCGCATTTGTCGATAGAAATCAATTGATCGGCTGCTAAATCGGCACCACCATCAGTTGCTAAATTCAAATCGAGCATGTCGTCTTTGATAGTAACTGCAATTGGGCGATCAGATTCAATTTTTGTCCCTGCAGGTTTTGCTAATGCTGTTTGGTCAATAGCTTCGCAAAAATAGGTTTGACCACGATGCATATATACACTGAACGGAACACCCGCTTGGTGATTCAATATATCAATAGATGGAGTAATCGTTACTGTTGTAGAATCATCTGTTGCTACAATAACAAATCCGCTTCTTGGAGCCGGAATGTATGGACTGCCTCCTAAACTTTGATCGTTTTCCCATTCCGTTTGAAAAGGGGTATAGAATAATGTTCCGTTAGCATTTTTTCCTTTCAAGGCAACCAAATCGCGATTAGCTGCAGCTCCTAACTCATAATAAGCAGTTATTGGTGCTGTCGAACGAATCAAAATTCCTGTACTCAATACTGAATCTGGAATCCGTGTTTCAATTTGATCTAACCAATTCGTTAGATTAATTGTTTGAGTTGAGCTTGCAGCCAAATTAACTACAATTGGAGCAAACGATAAATTCGCAGGCTGCCATAAAGTAATTTGTGCAGGATCAGTTAAAGTAGAAACAACAACCTGAATAGGTCTATCTCTATAGGCATTTCCGTTGATTTCACCTTGGGTTCCTTGAGTTAAATCGGGCGCGCCAAACCAAAATTCTTGGTCAATTTGGGCTTTAGCCTGAAAACAAAAAATGGAAATGAAGATGACAACAAGTAGCGGGTTTCGCATAACTGCTGGGCTTTGGGTTTAGTTCTATTATGAGCGAATAATGAACGAAAGGATGAAGGAAAAGATTTTTTCCTCGGCTGTTTACTCTAATCTTTTTAAAAAGGTTTCAAAATTTCAGAATGGGCATGCAAATTTGCTCAAACTTTATTTAATTCTAGCATATAATATACGAATGAATCTTACTTCTAGTGTATTTTATGAATGCAGTTTATTCAAATTGGAAGATTGCTAATTTAATTTGGCAGAGTTTGTATCTGCATGTTTATCTACAAATTATTTCCTGCCAATTTTCTTCCATGAATTTATAAGAATTGCAAAGTCCTTTTTTATTCGATAATCTTTTGCATATAATAAATTCGATTGCTGTTTCATCTTATCATCAGCCTGAATTCCCTTATAAGGATCAAGTGGGTTTAATACTCCAGGTAATAGCTTAGGTAATGAATTAATTTTATCCTCTATGGAATATCCAATCCATGTTTTCTTATTAAATAATATTTGGAAAATATGATTTATTGTCTCAATTCTATTGGAAATAAATAAAGTGAATATTGGAAAAAAGAATAGAAAAAACAAAGAAACAAGGATATCGAAAACTCGTTTTTTTCTTCTGTTTGATGGCCTATCAATGGAATTCAAGCCAATTGTGTACAATTCTCCACTAGTTTGAATCGAATTACTTCCTATAATAAACAAGCTTTCCGGAGGAGCAATTTTGTATTCTAATTCAGGATGATTTATCATCATCATTTTATCCATAATCTGAGCAGAAGTCAAATCTTTACCGCAAAATATTAATTCATTGATAGAGAAAATCTCTACCATTTCTCTCAATCGATTTAGATTTCCTGCAAATCCTGATTGAGGATCAATTTCTGATTCTGGTGAAACAATTCCTAAATAAGCTGTTTTAACTGGTGATTGATTCAATAATGCAGCGATTCTGCCTCCCTCACTTTCAGTTCCAATAATCAGAATTCGTTTCATTTCCCTTTCTTCTGGAAAAAAACTCTTATGACGAAATAAATTATAAATCATTCTATTGAGTGTTGCTGAAATCATTGCCCATCCAGCACCAACTAATGTTAAGAATCTGGAATAACGATGCATTTCATCCAACATTCCATAAACTACCAAAATGACTAATGTACCTATTGCTAATCCTCTAATTGTTTTTAATATTTTCAAAGGCCTATCGTATCCACCACTTAGCCAAGTGAATGACAGCCAACAGACTATATACAAAGGAACAGCTATCCATAGAAATTCTCTTGGATAATAAATTCCACTTCTACTTGCCCAATAATCTTTTAAGAAATACATCCCAATAAAAATGATTCCCGCATCTGTTATGGGTAACCAAACTGTTGAAACGACTCTTGAAAGTACCGAAAATGCTGCTCTTAAATAAACCGCCGATTTAATAAAAAGACTAAATAGGCGAGCATTTTTCTGTGAGAAGTGCTTATTAGCAAAAATAATCATCGCTTGATAAAACACGAATACATAGTTGATGCTGCTCTTCTTTGTGCTTTCTCCCCTATAATGTATGATCCGTGTTTTTGGGTGATAATAGATTTTATAACCTGCTTGACTAATACGATAACTTAAATCAATGTCTTCACCATACATGAAGAAATCTTCATCAAGAAAACCTGCTTTGTCTAATGCTTTTTTCCGCATAAACATAAAGGCTCCAGATAATATTTCAATCTCATTCGTTTCCTCTTTATCAAGATAGCCTAAGTGATATTTACCAAAGAACTTGGATTTTGGAAACAAGCGAGCAAGTCCAAATATTTTAAAAAAAGCAACTTGAGGAGTTGGTAAACCTCTTTTTGATTCGGGTAAAAAATTCCCTTTTCCATCTATGAGTTTTACACCTAAAGCACCAGCATCAGGCATAGAATCCATGAACTCAATACATGTGCTGAATGTATCTTCTTCAACAACCGTATCGGGATTCAATAGCAATACATATTCACCTTGTGCAATGCGAATTGCTTGATTATTTGCTTTACTAAAACCAGCGTTATTTTTATTTGCAATCAACTTCACTTCAGGAAACTTCTCCCGTATCATCTCCACAGAACCATCCACCGAATTATTGTCAACAACAAAAATTTCACCTTCAATTCCTTGAAGTGCTTTACTAACCGACTGAACACATTGCTCTAAAAAATGTCGGACATTGTAATTAACGATAATGACAGATAGTTTCATTCCATTCATTTCAGGGAATGTGCATGTATTTATGGGTTTGTAATGATATCATCCAGCGAGGATTCTCTTTTACAAATTCCACAATTTCTGACATTAATTGAGATGCTTTACTCCATTCAGGTTGTATGTAACGAATGCACTTTTCATTAATATCCTGTAAATGTTGGTTTGCCCAATTGAAATCTTGTTTATTAAAAACAATCACTTTCAACTCATCAGCCCGTTCAAGTAAATCTTTACGTGGAGCTTTAAATTTTTTGGGTGAAACACAAACCCAATCAAATTCACCACTTAAAGGATATGCGCCTGAAGTTTCTAAGAATATTCTTATTCCACGGTTCTTCAACATCAAGGTCAATGGAGCTAAATTATAAATCAAGGGTTCTCCACCCGTAATGACTACAGCTTTCGCTGGATATAAAGCTGCCTTTTCTACAATTTCAGCAATATTGGTTAGTGGATGAAGATTCGCATCCCAGGATTCTTTCACATCACACCAATGGCATCCTACATCACATCCACCTAAACGAATAAAATAAGCCGCTTGTCCAGTATTAAAACCCTCTCCTTGAATGGTGTAAAAGTCCTCCATGAGTGGAAGTGCATTTCCATTATCAAGTAAAATCTGTTGGGCTTCAGTCAAATTGGCCATTCTTAAATCTTTTCTCTGCGTTTAAATGCTTCTAATGTGTTTTGCATTAATGCTGCAATGGTCATTGCCCCAACTCCTCCAGGAACGGGAGTTATCCAGCTCGTTTTTGGTGCTACCGAATCAAAATCAACATCACCACAAAGTTTATATCCTTTCGGATTGGTTTCATCTTTTAATCGGGTAATTCCAACATCAATAATAACAACACCTTCTTTCACCATATCAGCTCCTAAAAAAAGAGGCTTTCCTAAAGCTGCAATAATAATATCTGCTTGTAGCGTGTGATATTGAAGGTCATTCGTTCTACTATGAGTCAATGTAACTGTGCAATTTCCGGGATTGCTATTCCTACTTAAAAGAATACTCATTGGTGTTCCAACAATACTACTTCGGCCAATTACTACAGCATGTTTTCCTGATGTTTCTACTCCAAAATAATCTAATAACATCATGATTCCTTTGGGAGTTGCAGGCACATATCCCGGTAATCCCAACATCATTAGTCCTAGACTTTCTGGATGAAATCCATCTACATCTTTTTCAGAATCTATTTCAAGTGTGATTTTTTCTTCTGAAATATGTTTAGGAAGTGGCAATTGAACAAGAATGCCATCAACATCTGAATTAGCATTCAAGCTTTTAATTTCATTAAGTAATGTTTCCTCAGTAACATCAGAATTAAATCGAATGAGAGTCGATTCAAAACCAATTTGCTCGCACGATCTTACTTTCGAAGCTACATAGGTTTCGCTTGCCCCATCATTCCCAACTAATACAGCAACTAAATGCGGTTTTCTATATCCTTTAGCACGAAGTTGTTTAACTTCTTCAGCAATTTTATCCTTATAAAACTGTGAGGCCTTTTTTCCATCTAAAATTTCCATGATGATTTTTTATCGTTGAGCTCCGGGCATATTACGCATGAGTCCAGCCATTTTTCCGGGATTACTCATCATTCTCATCACCTTTCGCGTTTCCTCAAATTGCTTCAATAACTTATTTACATCTTGAATTGTTGTCCCACTTCCATCAGCAATTCTTTTTCTCCTTGAACCATTAATTAATGCAGGCTCATCGCGTTCCTGTGGAGTCATTGAAAGTATAATGGCTTCAACACTTTTGAATGCGTTATCGTCTATATCTACATCCTTCATTGCTTTCCCAACACCTGGAATCATTCCAACAAGATCTTTGATGTTTCCCATCTTTTTTATCTGTTGAATTTGATCATAAAAATCGTTGAAACTAAACTGATTCTTTGCAATCTTCTTTTGAAGCTTTCGCGCTTGTTCTTCATCAAAATTCTCTTGAGCTCTTTCTACCAACGAAACGATATCGCCCATTCCGAGAATACGGTCTGCCATTCGTTCTGGATAGAACACATCAATGGCTTCCATTTTTTCTCCAGTACCAACAAATTTGATGGGCTTAGAAACTACCGAACGTATTGTTAGTGCTGCTCCACCTCGTGTATCACCATCTAGTTTCGTTAATACAACACCATCATAATCAATTCTATCATTAAAGGCTTTTGCAGTATTTACAGCATCCTGACCTGTCATGGAATCAACTACAAACAAGGTCTCATGTGGTTGAACTGCCTTTTTTACATTGGCAATTTCATTCATCATGTGCTCATCTACAGCTAATCGCCCTGCAGTATCAATGATGATCACATTTTTACCAAGTGATTTTCCATGTGCAATGGCTCTTTGTGCAATGTCTACTGGATCTTTACTTTCTAAATCTGCAAAAACTTCAACTCCAATCTGCTCACCCAAAACTTTCAATTGGTTAATTGCAGCTGGTCTATAAACATCTCCCGCTACAAGCAAAACATTCTTTTTTTGCTTGTTCTTTAACATGTTTGCAAGTTTACCCGAGAAAGTAGTCTTACCTGAACCTTGCAAACCAGCTATCAATATAATGCTAGGATTCCCCGAAAGATTGATCTCCTCTCGTTGACCACCCATCAAAAGTGCTAGTTCATCATGCGTAATTTTAACAAGCAATTGACCTGGTGAAACTGCTGTTAAAACGTTTTCTCCTAATGCTTTCTCTTTGACTTTGTCAGTAAATTCTTTGGCAATTTTATAATTTACATCGGCATCTAGTAAAGCTTTTCTTACTTCTTTCAGTGTTTCTGCAACATTGATTTCAGTAATTTTACCCTGCCCTTTTAGCAGTTTAAATGCACGGTCGAATTTCTCACTTAAATTCTCAAACATGATCGGAATGTATTTTCTTAAAGGAGGGCAAAATTACAAAAAATGCTGGGCTGGCATTTAATTTGTCAGGCCCGCCGCCGCTAAAAAAAACATACAATGTATTCAAAGGTTCTACTTTGCTTTGCTCTCCTTTTATCACTCACTGTATCTTCACAAAATTCAAATCAATTGTATCCTTATCTTGGAAAAAAGCGATTTGGATATGTTGATAATCAATTTAAACAAGCTATTTCAGAGGATTTTTCATTTGCAGGGCCATTCATTCATGGCTTAGCAATCGCGTCCGATCAGCCATCATCAGGTTTATTCTCAGCCCAGCTTGGATTAATAAACACATCAGGAAATTGGGTTTTAAAATGCAACTACGATAAAATTTATCCCTTTTTTGAAGGATATGCAGTTGTTAAAAAAGGAAATAATTATGGAATGGTTGATACAACTGGTGGTATAGTAATGCCTTTGAGATTTGAAGAATTAGATCAATATGGATCAGGATTAATTGGATATAGAGATGGTTTTATCTGGGGATTTACTGATGCATTTGGAAATATAAAAATTCCTGCTCAGTTTGATAATATTACTCCATTTGATGGAAATCGTTGCTTTGTTAAACTCTATTCGAAATGGATCATTATTGATAAAACCGGTAAGCAAATAAATGCTGGCGAATGGGATTTGACCGATGGTTTTAGCGAAGGACTTGCAGGAGTAAAGTTTCTTGGAGGTGAGTTTGGATTTATTGATAGTACAGGAAGAATTAGCATCCCTTCTCGTTTCGAAAATGTTCGACCGTTTAAAAATGGTAGAGCAGCTGTCCGTTTAGATGGACTTTGGGGATTTATTGATAAAACAGGAGCCCAAATTTCAAAACCTGTTTACTATGAAGTTCAAGATTTTTCTGAAGGAATGGCTGCTGTAGAATACAAAGGTAAATGGGGCTATATCGACTCGAGTGGTCGCGTGATTGTTTCGGCAGTTTATACTGAAGCGGAACCTTATTATAACGGACTAGCTAGAGTTAAAGACTCAAGAGGTACTTGGTTTTATTTAGATAAATCAGGTAAAGTTGTATATAGTTACAGGTAATTTACATCCGTTCAGGCATATCAATTCCAAGTAAATACATGCATTGCTTTAATGTTATTCCCACTTTATTAGAAAGAAATAATCTAAAAGATGCCGTATTCCTGTTTTCTTCTTTGATGATATCAAATTCATGGTAGAATTGATTGAATTCTTTAGCTAATTCATAAGCATAATTCGCTACATGTGCAGGGTTTAGCGCTTCAGAAGCAATCTCAATAGTTTCTCTATATTGTTCTAAGGTTCTAATAAGTGAACGATGTTGAGGCTCATTTTCCAGTAATTTCGAATCAAACGTGGAAGTAATAATCCCATCTGCTTTTCTTAGAATTGATTGTATTCTGGCATAGGTATATTGAATAAAAGGCCCTGTATTTCCATTAAAATCGATTGATTCTGATGGATTGAAGACCATCCTTTTCTTTGGGTCAACTTTCAATATAAAGTATTTCAAAGCACCTAAGCCAATGGTATTATAAAGTGATTTCTTTTCTTCATCACTCATATCCGTGTTTTTTCCTAACTCTTCTGATCGAACACGTGCTTCATTTATTACTTCATCTATTAAATCATCGGCATCAACTACAGTCCCTTCTCTTGACTTCATCTTACCGCTTGGCAAATCAACCATTCCATAAGAAAGATGAAATATACCTTTCGCCCAATCAAACCCCAATTTTTGTAGAGTTAATGAAAGTACTTTGAAATGATAATCTTGCTCATTTCCAACTACATATATATAGGATGCGCATTGGAGTTCTTGATGCCTTAGTAATGCAGTTCCTAAATCTTGGGTCATGTATACCGATGTCCCATCTGATCTTAATAATAGCTTATGATCAAGTCCTTCATTTGTTAAATCTATCCAAACAGAATGATCTTCTTTTTTATACAGCACTCCCGATTTTAAACCAGATTCAATAATGTCTTTTCCTAAAACATAGGTTTCCGATTCATAATAGAATTTATCAAACGAAACACCTAGTCGCGAATAGGTTTCATTAAATCCTTTGTATACCCAAGCATTCATCATTCTCCATAGCGAAAGAACCTCTTCATTTCCTTCTTCCCACAAAACCAACATGCGCTGAGCTTCCTTCATCAAAGAAGTTTGATTGTTGACGATCATTTTTAGATCGTCTTTCAATTCACCTTTCTTTTGCTCATCAGCACATTCAGAAATTTTAATTAGGGTTTCTTGAATTTTGGGTTTAACGCTCTCTTCAATAGAATTCAAATCACCAGATTCAATTTCTTGAATAATCTTAGACGATTCAGCTTTTAATGCCTTGTCAAATTCAACATAGTATTTTCCAACTAAATGGTCGCCTTTTAATCCACTACTTTCCGGAGTTTCTTTTCTTCCATCCAATTTCCAAGCGAGCATCGACTTGCAAATATGAATACCGCGATCATTTACCAAATTGACTTTGGTTACAGGATGTCCAGCAGCTTCTAAAATCCTTGATACTGAAAATCCTAAAAGATTATTTCGAACATGTCCTAAATGAAGCGGTTTATTTGTATTCGGTGATGAATATTCAACCATCACTTTCGATTCAACAGCATCTAAATTACTTACATCTGAATTTTTAGAAGTGATGTAAGTTGTCCAAAACTCAAATGTTAATTCAATGTTAAGGAACCCATTTAGGATATTAAACCCTAGGATTTCTTTAGACGTTTTACACAATTGAACTCCAATTTCTTCAGCAGTTTGCGAAGGATTCTTACCGGAAATACGTGTTAGTCCGAAACAAACTAATGTAATATCTCCTCGAAATTCTTTTCTAGTTTTTTGAAAAACAATCATTTCTTTTGTTGCTTTTTCTCCATACAAAGTCTGTATAGATGAGTACGCAACTTCAATAAGCCAAGCTTCTTTTTGATTAGTTTTCATCGTTTAATGCAGCATTTGTAGCTGCTTCAAGTATTTTAAATGCAGTTTCAGCCATTGAGTTTTCCGTGTCAAGTGTAGGATTAATCTCTACTATTTCGAAACAACAAACTTTGGGATTACTCACTAAAAGCGTCATTAACTCTCTCGCTTCTTTTGCTCTCAATCCATTAGGAACAGGAGTTCCAGTGCCAACAGAAATTTTAGGATCAAGACTATCCACATCAAATGAAATATACATTCTATCGCAATGATCTAAATAATTAAACACTTCAGTAACAATTTCAGAAACCCCACGTGTACGTAGTTCTTTGGTTGAAATGTTTTTAATCTTGTGCTTCTCAATTAAATAGTCCTCTTGTTCTTCGGTGTCACGCACACCTATATATACCAAATCACGGTATTCTATTTTAGGGACGATGCCACCAGAGTTCTTTAGTTTATCCCAAAGTTCGGCAGTCTTTTCATCAATGTCATTGCTTTTCATTTCTAAATTATCTTCTCCCAAAGCTGCCGCAAGTGGCATTCCATGCATATTTCCTGATGGAGTTGTATATGGAGAATGAAGATCGGCATGCGCATCAATCCAAACGACTCCTAATCGATCTTCCGGAAATGCATTTTTGATCCCAGCAATAGTACCTCCGGCAGTACTGTGATCACCTGAAAGTACAATCGGAAAAGCTGCTTGTTTTTTAATAATTCTACCTACCGATTTAGACAAGCGTTCATATATTTTTATAATCCCACGAATTCGCTTTGCATATTTAAACCGAACATTTTCTAATAAAAGCCAATTCTCATCACTAATTTCAACCTCTTCGTACTTTCTAAAATAGTCGCTTTTTAAATCAATAGCTGCTATTTTTAAAGCATCAACTCCCATGCTGGCGCCACGTGTACCTGCACCTAATTCAGAACGGAGTAAAACAAGCTTTGCTTTTTTCATTATAAGTAAATTAGTTACTTCACTCTTTTCTTCATTAAAGTAAGTTACTTACTTTTGCTACTTGATTTCTTAGAATCACATCAATCAAAAGAATTAAGATTGAATATGAAAAACAAGTATGAAGATTTGATCAGACAAACCTTTGAGTTTCCTCAAACAGGCTTTGATGTAGCTGATAGTGAACTATATTTCAATGGAATTCCCTTAATGGATGTTATCCGTCAATATGGAACTCCTTTGAAAATCTCCTATCTTCCTAAGATCAGTGAGCAAATTCAGCGGGCTAAAATAATGTTTAATGTGGGAATGGCAAAGGCAGATTATAAAGGAAAGTATGTCTATTGTTATTGTACCAAAAGCTCTCAGTTCTCCTTTGTATTAGAAGAAGTACTTAAAAATGACACGCATATCGAAACTTCTTCGGCTTACGATATGCCGATAATAAAGGAATTACACACCAAAGGATTATTACCCAAGGATAAGTTTATCATTTGTAATGGATATAAACGCCCAATGTATCAAGAGTTTATTGTGGAGCTTATTCAGGATGGATTTGAGAATATTATCCCAATTCTTGATTCTAAACGTGAAATAAATTATTACAAAGAACATTTAAAGGTTAAAACCAAAATAGGTATTCGTATAGCTTCAGAAGAAGAACCTAGTTTTGAATTCTATAGTTCACGACTCGGAATTCGGTATAAAGACATACTGCAGTTTTACAAAGATCAAATTGAAAACGACCCTCGATTTGAATTGAATATGTTGCATTTCTTTATTAATTCTGGAATACGAGATACCGTTTATTATTGGAGTGAATTATCCAAATGCCTTCAAGTATATTGTGATTTGAAAAAAATCTGTCCAGCACTTAAATCGTTGAATATTGGTGGAGGACTTCCAATTAAAAACTCTCTTGCTTTCGAGTTCGATTACGAATACATGATCGAAGAAATTATTCAACAGATTAAAACGTTTTGTAATCAACAAGGGGTTGACGAACCTGATATTTTTACAGAATTTGGATCATTTACAGTTGGTGAAAGTGGGGCTACTTTGTATTCTATCATAGATCTGAAACAGCAAAACGATACGGAGAATTGGTATATGATAGATTCTTCTTTTATTACTACACTTCCCGACACTTGGGGAATTAATCAACGTTTTATTTTACTTGCAATCAATAAATGGGACAAGGAATATTCGCGTGTTAATTTAGGTGGACTTACTTGCGATAGTCTTGACTATTATAATGCAGAAGCGCACATTTCCCAAGTATTTTTGCCTCGTGTTATGGAGGAAGAAATTATGGAAGACCCTTTATATATTGGTTTCTTTCATACAGGTGCTTACCAAGAATCTTTAGGTGGTTATGGTGGAATTCAACATTGTTTAATTCCGGCTCCTAAACATGTTATTATTAATAAAGATGAAAATGGTGAGCTAACAACCTATATTTTTGGAAAGGAACAGAGTTATAAATCGATGTTGAAAACATTAGGCTATTCTTAGATTTTGTTCTATCAACTATTAAAACACAGAAAAAAATTAATCATGAAAAAAATCCTCGTTTTTCAATTCCTGTTATTCATTGGAATGACACTTTCGGCTCAATCGTTTGAGGGAAAAATTCTATTTGAAGTCTCTTTCCTAAACCTTCCTGATCCACAAATGGCTTCTATGTTTCCCAATGAAGCTGTTTCTTATTTTAAAAACAATAAATCTCGCATGGAGATGAGTATGATGATGGGTTCGCGGACTGTCACTATTTCTGATGGTAACACGAAATCGGCGGTGACCTTAATGGATTTGATGGGGCAGAAATATGCTATCGATAATTCTTCAAGTAAAACAAGTGAAGAACAAAAGAAAATGATGGATGCAACAACTGTAACGATTACCAATGAAACTAAAAAAATTGCTGGTTATACTTGCAAAAAGGCCATTATAGTTATTCTCCCAACCGCTTCAAATAAAGATACTTTGAATATGGAAATGTGGTTTACAAATGAGCTTTCAATCAATAAGAATTTTGTTGCTAGCTCTATGAATAAAATAGATGGGGCAGTTTTAGAGTTCACTATTAAGCAAAATAAAATGGATATAAAACTATCTGCAAAGTCTGTTGTAAAGCAATCTGTTGAAGATTCTCTTTTTCTAATTCCAGCTGATTACAAAAAAACCACTTCAGAAGAGATGATGAAATCTATGGGAGGACATTAATTTCTTGTTGAAAACACTGTAGATAAGCCTTCCTTGTGAAGGCTTTTTTCTTCCATTAACTGGTCGAAGTTTGTAATTCAGAATTTTCTTATTCAATGTCAACTCAAGCCAATCGTTTAAAGAATGAATCAGAGGACGTTCCTACACCTGAGAAAAAAGGGCGTAAGGAACCTAAAACGGCTGTGCCTGAACGAAAAACGAATAACAAGTTTAGATTTTCAATTTTTCAAAATGAGAACTTTATTCGTGTAAGCGGGCTTTTTCTGCTTCTATTTTCATTGTTTTTGACTTTTGCTTTTGTCTCTCATTTAGTTCATTGGCAAGCAGATTACGACAAAGTAAAAGATGCTCCTTTGTCAGATTACATCTTTGATCCTAATTTGATTGTAGCCAATAATATGGGCAAATTTGGAGCATTATTCGCCTTTATATTTTTTCATAATTGGTTTGGAATAGCATCATTCATCATTCCTTTTTTCATATTCCTGATTTCTTTCAGGATGTTTTTTGCTATTACCCTATTGCCTATCAAAAGAACATTCATTTACTGTTTGTTCTTTTTAATATTCATTTCACTTTTAGCAGCATTTTTATTTAGCGACGAAAGACTCTTATTCAGTGGCGGATTTGGATATCATCTTGAGAAATATCTTCAATCAGTTGTTGGTTCCACGGGTGTTGGATTTTTGCTCCTATTTTCAGGAATTACATTTTCCATGCTTGCCTTTAATTGGAAATTTAAACTCCCAGAGAATTTTTTACAGAAAAATCCAAATACACTAAATACTGATTATACAACGAATTCAGCTAATACCAATGAAGTTAAAAGTGAATCTTTTGGCTCAGGTTCCGGACATTTTGGTGATAATGAAGAAGAAGCGGAAGAATTAGAAGAAGACGATTTAATACTAGAGGATGATTCAAGCATAGAAGAAGCCTCCAATCTATATATTCCAATACTTACGAATATTCAAGCTCCAATTATTCCATCCTCAGGAATTGAATTAACGATAGAGGGAATTGATGATGAGGAAGAAGTTCAAGAGCCTGTGCTTAAATCGAACATTGTAGAAACTGAGTTTTCGAATAATGCTGGATTAAGTGAAGAAGACAAAGCTCGTATGAATCTCAACGATGTTTTGTCTGAAAATGAAGAATTCGATTTGGGTGATTATGATCCAACACTCGATCTTTCTTCATACAAATACCCTGAATTAGATCTTCTAGAGAATTATGGTCAAGGGAAAGCCAAAGTTGATAAATCCGAATTAGAAGCAAACAGTAATAGAATCATTGAGACCTTAAAAAACTACAACATTGAAATTGCCAGAATTAGTGCTAGCATAGGACCAACTGTAACGCTTTATGAAATAGTTCCCGCAGCAGGGGTAAGGATTTCGAAAATTAAAAATTTGGAGGATGATATTGCTTTAAGTTTATCAGCTCTGGGTATTCGAATTATCGCTCCAATGCCGGGTAAAGGAACAATAGGTATAGAAGTCCCAAATCAGAATCCCGAAATAGTAGCCATGCGAACGCTACTTGCAAGTGAGAAGTTTGTCAATACGACCATGGATCTTCCCATTGCGCTTGGGAAAACAATTTCAAATGAGAATTTTGTTGCAGATCTGGCTAAGATGCCACATTTGCTTATGGCAGGAGCAACCGGACAAGGAAAGTCTGTTGGCTTGAATGCGATTCTTGTTTCATTGCTTTATAAAAAGCATCCTTCTCAAATTAAGTTTGTTCTTGTTGACCCTAAAAAAGTTGAATTAACCTTATTCAATAAAATCGAACGTCATTTCCTCGCGAAACTTCCTGGAGGAGAAGATGCAATTATCACAGATACAAAGAAGGTTGTTCATACCTTAAATTCATTATGTATTCTGATGGATCAGAGGTACGAGCTATTAAAAATGGCTGAAGTACGAAACATCAAAGAATACAATGTGAAGTTTATTGGGCGAAAACTGAATCCCAAAAATGGGCATCATTTTATGCCTTATATCGTGTTGGTTGTAGATGAATTTGCCGACTTAATAATGACAGCTGGTAAAGAAGTTGAATTGCCAATAGCTCGTTTGGCTCAATTAGCTAGAGCAATCGGTATTCACCTGATTATAGCTACACAAAGGCCTTCCGTTAATATTATCACAGGAACAATTAAAGCCAATTTCCCAGCTCGAATTGCTTTCAGAGTAACTTCAAAAATAGATTCTAGAACAATCCTTGACTCTGGTGGTGCCGATCAATTGATAGGTCGAGGAGATATGCTATTGTCAACTGGCAGCGACTTAATTCGTCTGCAATGCCCATTTGTAGATACTCCAGAGGTTGATAAAATAACTGCTTTTATTGGAAACCAAAGAGGCTATGCCTCTGCATTTGAATTGCCAGAATATATCGATGAAAATGGCGATCATAGCGAAGATGATATGGATATTGGAGATCGTGATGCCATGTTTAATGAAGCAGCACATATTATTGTTATGCATCAACAAGGGTCTGCTTCTTTATTACAACGTAAATTGAAATTAGGCTATAATAGAGCTGGAAGAATTATCGATCAATTAGAAAAAGCGGGAATTATTGGTCCTTTTGAAGGCAGTAAAGCACGCAAAGTATTGATAAAAGACGCACTTTCGCTGGAACAGTTTTTGAACCAGTCAGGACACGAATAAATCTCAACCAATGAACCGAATTCTGTTTCTCTCATTTTTGCTTTTAACATCTAGTTTTTATTCTGCTGCACAGGAAGATAAAAAAGCAAAAAGTATCCTCGATAAACTTAGTGCAAAGACTAGATCGTATTCAAGTATCCGAACAGAATTTACTTATTCATTAGTCAACAAAGACCGGAAAATCAACACGACTCAAAGTTGGAAACTAACTTTGAAAGGCGAGAAATACAGACTCGAAATGGGCGACCAAATTATTATTTCCGATGGAAAAGTAATGTGGAAAGTATTGAAAGCAGATAAGGAAGTTGAGTTAAGTAAACCAGGTACTGGAGATGATGCTTTAAATCCAAAGAATATATTTACGATGTATGAAAAAGGATTTCGTCATAAATACATTAAGGAAGAAAAAATCGGTACAAAACAAGTTCATGTGATTGATTTATTTCCAATCAATCCGAAAGAGAAAGATTACAATAGCATACGATTGTATATCGATAAAACATCAATGCAAGTATTAAAATCAGAGATCAAAGGTAAAAACGGAAATCTGTATACATATGATATAAAGAAGTTCAATACAAATGAAAATGTAGAAGATGCCCTTTTTACATACAAATCTTCGGAATTTCCTGGTTTTGAATTAAATGATTTAAGATAATCAGCTAATCAAATACGAACAATTCCCTTTTTTAAATTATTTAAAGTAAATTCTTCCTGACTACCAACTTCAACTTGTACATCATATTCCCATGATGCATATTGAGGCAAACTCATTAATATGGATTCTATTCGTCCTCCGGTTTCTAAGCCAAAGCGTGTTCCTTTGTCATAAATAAGGTTGAATTCTACATATCTACCTCTTCTTAATAATTGCCAGCGCTTATTGTTTTCGTCAAATACTATCGACGAATTAATTTTCATTAATTGTGTATAAATAGGAGCAAACAAATTTCCAATATCCATTATGAAAGCATGAATTTCTTCTTTGCTTTTGAATGTGTTTTTTTCATTTAAACGATCAAAAAAAATTCCTCCTATACCGCGTGTTTCATTTCTATGTGGGATATAAAAGTAATTATCGGCCCATTCTTTAAATTTTGGATAGTAAGTTTCATCATGTAAATCACATACCTTTTTTAACTGTTGATGAAAGCCTTGTGCTTGTTCACTATTTACATAATGCGGTGTTAAATCAATGCCTCCTCCAAACCAATATTCTCCATTACTCATTTCAAAATAGCGAACATTCATGTGAATTATTGGGACAAAGGGATTGATGGGATGAATTACGATGGAGACACCTGTAGCATAAAAATCCCCAGATTCAACGTTCATCATTTTAGAAACCTGTTCTGACATAGGTCCAAAAACACAGGAAAAGTTAACTCCTGCCTTTTCGAGTATGGTTCCATTTTTTATCAATCGAGTGATACCGCCTCCACCTTCAACTCTTTCCCAAGTATCTATAATGAACTTCCCTGTGCCATCAGCTTCTTCAAGTTGAAGTATAATGGATGATTGGAGATTCTTGAATTGTTCAGCAATTTGTTCTTTTGTCAAGGCTGATTTTTCCGTTTCATCTCGAAATTATTCATTTCAAGGAGGTAAATAAAATGATTCTCATATCCATCATGTTCTCCAATTTTAGCATATCGGTAACATGAATTCAATCCACAATGTTGAGGTATTACATCTAAACATTGTATGAATGAACTTCCATATTGAGCAATTAAATTGCAGAAATATAAGGTTACATCAAAGCCTTGATATGAGTATGATGTAGGATCTCCTTTGAATTCTTCTTTAAATCGACTTTGGAAATTCTTTGACATCAAGGAGTAATAATTTGTACTTGATGAAGTAAAACAGGAAAAATTAAGATTATTCAAATGTTCGAATTCAATATTCTCGTAATTAATCCACTCATTTAATCCAACAAGAGTGATACGTTTTCCAAGTCTAGAACTACTTAATCGTCCTATAAAATCTATTACTTGAACCTGAACTGTTGAAGGGAAAATAATGATATTTTCATCCGATTCAGAAAGCTGTGAAATGATATCTCCAATTCCGGAATACGTTATTTCCTGAAATTTATCTGAGGGAATTGCTGCTGAAACAAGTAAACTACTTTTAAATGCATCAGCAATTTCTTTGTCTTTTTCATTGCTATTTCTAACGAGAGTAAATTTTGCAGTAGGATGATTCTTTTTTAAAATAGGTCCGCTTTCATCTATTTGACTAATTAAATCGGGCGTTACTTTTATAACGTTTGGGAAATCAATCAACAAAGCATCACTTTGAGAAAATGGTGATACTGCTGGAATTCCTTTTCTTTTCGCGAATTCAGCAACTTTGATAAAGGATGAACTATATAATGGACCAATAATTAAATCTGTTTTTTCTAGCACTGGATTTTTCAAAATATCAGCTATAGAATTCGAATCATTTTGAACATCAAAAACGTCAATAGTTATTTGATATCCTTTCTTTTTTAATGAATCAAGTGCGAGTTTGGCACCACTATAAAAATCTAATCCAATTCGTGCTTTGGGATTTAGCTCATCCGAGGGCGATAAATAAAATGGAAGCAGAAGTGTAATATTGATAGCTCTTCGTTGATTTTTTTCTGATAATATTGTACAGGGATTTTTTTCTAAAGGGACATTTTCTAACAATACCTTTTCTGGTTGAATTGAATCGGGTTGCTTAGTAGGCTTTGTTGAAGCAGGATAAATAATAAGTGTTGAACCAGCTTTCAATCCTTCTTTTATTTCAGGGTTCATCCTTTCAAGCTCTTCAACGGATAAACCATATTTTTTGGCAATTCCAAAAACGGTTTCTTTAGGTAATACAGTATGTGAAAGAGATGAACTTGGTCGTTCAGAAGCTACATTCCCATTTGGAGAAAGTGCCGGTATTCTTAAGATCATTCCTGTTTTTAAACCATTCTCCGCTTCGGGATTTAAAGCAAGAATATCTTCTTGTTTTTGGTTGAATAGTTTTGAAATACTATAAAGCGTTTTTCCTTTCTCTACTTTATAATATCGGATATATCCATCCTTGTATTGATAAATTTTCGAAGTATCTTGTTGTTGAGCATAGGAAACTTCACCCGTTGATAAAACGATAATTATCAGTAAAATAATACGATTGAGTAATTTTTGAATTATTCCCATTCGATTGTTGCTGGTGGTTTTGAACTTATATCGTAAACAACGCGATTGATTCCTTTTACTCGATTGATTATTTCATTTGAAATTTTACTGAGCAATTCAAACGGGAGATGCGAGAAATCGGCTGTCATTCCATCATGCGAGGTAACAGCTCTTAGACAAATAACATTTTCATAACTACGTTCATCGCCCATAACTCCTACGCTTTTAATAGGAAGAAAAATGGCACCTGCTTGCCATACATTTTTATACTCACCACTACTTTTTAATAATTCCATAAAGATAGAATCAGCCTCCTGTAAAATATGAACTTTCTCTGGTGTTATATCACCAAGTATTCGAATAGCTAATCCAGGTCCTGGAAATGGATGTCGGTTTAATATGGTAGGACTTAATCCCAATGCAAGTCCAACTTTCCGAACCTCATCTTTAAATAAAGAACGTAATGGTTCAACTACTTTGAGGTTCATGTGCTCGGGAAGTCCTCCTACATTATGATGAGATTTTATTGTAGCCGAAGGTCCTTTAACTGAAACTGATTCAATTACGTCAGGATAAATAGTTCCTTGTCCAAGCCATTTTACATCGGATATCTTGTGTGCTTCTTCTTCAAAAACATCGATGAAAGTACGTCCAATGATTTTTCTTTTTTGCTCAGGGTCACTGATATTATGGAGTTCCTTTAAAAATCGGTGAGAGGAATTCACTCCGTGTATATGAAGGCCCATTTCTCTATAATCGTGTAGCACTTGTTGAAATTCATTTTTTCTCAACAGCCCGTTATCTACAAAAATGCAATATAACTGATCGCCAATTGCTTCATTTAAAAGCATTGCAGCAACCGATGAATCTACTCCTCCACTTAAGCCAAGAACAACTTTATCTTTTCCAATCTTAGTCCTTAATTCAGAAATAGTTGATTCAATAAAGGAGGCAGGTGTCCAGGTTCCAGCACATCCACATATTTCATTTACAAAATTTGAAAGTAGCTGCTTGCCATCTGTTGAGTGAGTTACTTCTGGGTGAAATTGTATGGCATATATCTTCTTTGATTCATTTTCAAATACTGCAACTGGAATGTCTTCGGTATTTGCAGATATTTTATAACCGCTTGGTATCGCAGTAATTGTATCACCGTGCGACATCCATACTTGAGAAGATTGTGGAATGTTTTTTAACAGTATGCTATTCTCTATAATTTGAATATGAGAACGTCCATATTCTCTTGTTGAAGATCGTTCAACATTTCCTCCTTGTGTATCTGCTATATATTGAGCACCATAACAAACCCCTAAAACAGGAAACTTATCTTCGAATTGAGATAAGTTAATTACAGGTCTTTCATCTTCTTTAACTGAGAATGGGCTACCCGATAGAATAACTCCTTTAATATTAGCACCTAAATTAGGTATATGGTTATAAGGATGGATTTCGCAATATACATTGAGCTCTCTAACTCGTCTGGCAATTAGCTGAGTATATTGAGAGCCGAAGTCTAAGATTAGAATGGTTTCCTGCATGTGCAAATATACACGGCTTGATTCGTTGTAAGAGAATTCAAGTGAAATCTATACAGAATATTCAACACATTGCGAATTGAAAATCGTTGAGGCTCTATTGGTACTTTAATAGATTGAGATTAGAATGTAATTTATTCATAGTTCTTGTTCACTTGATTGAATTTTAGCAAGTAAATTCAATAGTTATTAAGATCACAATCGATTTTATGGCTGAAATTGGCTAGTAAGATTGAGTTGGGCTTTGTTAAAACTTCATTAATAAGCAAGCGTATTAATGCAAAACCCAAATGTAACTTAGTTGCATGAACTAAATTCTACTTTCAAATGATTATTGAACAATTAAACTGGACATCCTCCAAAGGGTGGAAAGAAGAGCTGAATAGCAATGTGGTTGAGTTTAAACCACAAATCGTTTTAATTTTTGGATCAAGACTTTTATTGTCAGATGTAAATCTCATTCAAGAGATTAACAAACGTTATCCAAACTCACAAATTATTGGATGTTCTACTTCGGGAGAAATTCTGGGGACATCAGTAAATGATGATAGTTTGGCAGTTACTGCTGTACAATTTGAAAAAACAGCATTAAAATTTTCATTTCTAGAAGTTGAAAAATCAACCAATAGTTATGATGCTGCATCAAAACTAGCCTCTTCATTACCACTTGAAGGTTTGAAGCATGTTTTTGTTTTGTCGGACGGTTTAAATGTGAACGGATCTGAATTAGTAAGAGGCTTCAGAAAAGCACTTCCAAACTCAATTAGTTTAACTGGAGGATTAGCTGGTGATGGAGCAAATTTTAGTGAAACATCTGTTTTTGATGCTAACGGAATTGCTCAAAGTCATACAATTTCGGCCATAGGTTTTTATGGAGATTCCATCGAGATTGGTTATGGTTCGTTTGGAGGTTGGGATAGCTTTGGGATTGATCGTATGATCACAAAAAGTAAAAGCAATGTATTGTTTGAAATTGACGGAACTCCAGCTTTGGAACTTTACAAATCGTTCCTTGGTGACCAAGCCTCAGAATTACCTGGATCTGGATTATTATTTCCATTAAGTCTTCGTACAGAATCTGATACAACTCCAGTTGTGAGAACAATCTTATCAGTTAATGAAGAAGATCAAAGTATCACGTTTGCAGGTGATTTACCTGAAGGAGCCTATGTGAAATTTATGAAGGCAAATATTGATCGACTAATTAATGGATCAATTAAAGCGGCAGAAGTTAGTAAAAGCTCCAAATCGGATAAATCGCCTGATCTCGCTATACTAATATCATGTGTAGGTCGAAAATTGGTTCTTAAACAATTAGTTGAAGAAGAAGTAGAAGCTGCTAAAGATATTCTTGGAAAAGAAACAGCAATTACCGGTTTCTATTCATACGGTGAAATTTCACCATTTTCTGAAGGAGCACAATGCGAATTGCATAATCAAACAATGACCATTACTACATTTTCAGAACGTTGAAATTATGCACAACTTTCATCGACTTCTTCAACGTCAAATTAATAAGCATCTAGATTCCAGTAAAGCTGAATCTGCAGAAATGCTTTCATTTTTCGAATCTATTGATTTAGCATATCGTGATTTTGAAAAAGATCATGATCAAATAGAGCGAACACTTGAAATTAGTTCGAATGAGCTTTTCAAATCGAATAAGTTACTTAATTCGATGAATGAGGCGCTTGAAGTAAAAGTTATTGAAAGGACAAAAGAGCTTGAAGGAGCTAATAATGTTTTATTGTACGAAAAAAGTGAGAGAGAAAAGAGAGAGTCAGTACAAATTTATACCGATGGAATTCTTCGCTCAACGAATGAAGCAATAAGTAATTTAATCACTCAAACTGATTTAGAAAGCTCTATTACTCTAGCCCTTGAAGCAGTTGCAATTCAAGGGAATATTGAATCCATTTATTTATTTAATCGGTTTCAAGAAGAGTTAAGTGAAAAGCAATTTAAACTTTTTACGTGTTGGTCGAATAAGTCGAAAAACGGAAGCCTTGATTGTAGGGATATTCTACTTGATTTATTAAATCAACCCAAAGGGTTTCTATATCTTCAACTTCAAAAAGGAATTGTAGTACATAGTTCACAATTAATTGAATCGGGAGATATTCCTGATTCAATGATTCAAAACGGTGACTTCAAAACATTTGATTTTTATGCGCTTCCAGTTTTTGTAGGTCAAAAATTCTCATCAGTAACTTTGTTCATTAAAAACAAAGAAATTGTTTGGGAACCGGTACTTCAGACTATTTTATTGAATTTTTCTAATTCAATCGGTAATCTGATTCATCAAAAAGATGTTGAGCGTAGAATGAACAAACAACGTGAAGCATTACTTGAAGCTCAGGAATTTGCGAAGATTGCAAGCTTCAATATTGATTTCAAAAAGAAAGTGAGTTCATTTACTGACCAGGCAACCTACCTTTTAAATTTAAAAAAGAGTGAGCTTGAATTTGATGTAGAATTAATTCATCGTTTAAGAAAGAATGTCCTTGCGGAAGATCTAGTTTTAATAGATAACACATGGGTAAATGCCATGCGCGAACGAAAAGAAGTTCGTATAGATTTTAGAGTAAAACATGATGATGGTTCTATTCATCATTTAAATTGGAATGTTGAACCAGAATTTGATGAAAAAGGAAGAATATCGAGTGTTAAAGGTATTCTTCAAGATATTACTGAACGTAAATTAATGGCTGAAAAAGCCACAACAGCTCGATTGATTATTGAAAATAGTCCAGCAATATTATTTCGTTGGAGTATTTCTGAAAATTGGCCTGTTGAATATGTTTCAAGTAATATAAAGCAATTCGGATATACAGAAGAAGATTTTATTTCTCGAAAAATCGTGTATGCTAGCATTATTCATCCAGATGATTTTGAACGAATAAAAGATGAAGTAGAAGAAAATAGAAAGGAAGGTCGTAAAAGCTATACTCAGGAATATCGAATACTTACAGCTTCAGGTGAAATCCGTTGGGTAGAAGATCAAACTGTAATTGAAGAAGATGTTAATGGCGTTGTAAAATACCATCAAGGAATTATTAATGATGTTACAGAACAAAAGCAAACGAAACTTGCTTTGATCGAAAGTGAGCAACGATTCCGATCATTGGTTCAAAATTCATCTGATATAACTACCATTCTAGAAATAGACGGAGTTGTTCGGTACGAAAGTCCTAGTTTCTTTAGGATGTTTGAATATGAACCGGATGAAATCATTGGTCGTTCCGCATTTGAGTTTATTCATGAAGATGATGTTCAAGGAGTTTTAGAAGCCTTTTCTAATTTAACAACGACAGACGAAGTTCCAGCCCCGATTGTATTTCGATTTAAACATAAAAACGGTCAATGGCAATATTTAGAAGCTATTGGGAATGACTTAACCAAAGAACCTGCAATTGGTGGTTTAGTAGTGAACTCGCGTGATGTTACAGATCGCGTTGCGAATGAATCTCAACTAAAGGAATATGCAGGAACACTGGAGAAAATAAATAAAGAACTTGACCAGTTTGCCTATATCGTTTCACACGACTTAAAAGCACCACTTCGAGCAATTAATAATTTATCCATTTGGATTGAGGAAGATTTAGAAGGTAAAATGCAGCCGGATACTATGAAGAATTTCGACATGCTGAGAGGTCGGATTCATCGCATGGAAGGCTTAATTAATGGGATTCTACAATATTCCCGAGCTGGTAGAATGAAAGCAGAATCGGTGTCAATTCCAATGAATTCGTTTATTGCTGACATAGTTTCCAACCTATCACCACCTGAAAATTTTGTAGTTCAAATCCAAGAAAATCTACCTGTTATTGAAGGAGAAAAAGTAGCTATTGATCAAGTATTTTCAAACTTCATCAGCAATGCTATCAAATACAATAACAACCCTAATCCTACAGTTAAAATTGGTTATGAGGATAGAGGAATTGTTCATTGCTTTTATGTACAAGATAATGGACCTGGTATCGATAAGCAATTTCACGAAAAAGTATTTGCAATCTTCCAAACATTGCAGGCACGAGATAGCGTCGAAAGTACTGGTGTAGGATTGGCAATCGTAAAGAAAATTATTGAAGAAAAAGGAGGAAGTGTATGGATCGAAAGTGAACATGGACAGGGCTCAACATTCTTCTTTACAATCCCTAAAAACTGACAACTGTTTGTGAGTAACTCAATGTTAATGAGCGTACTTACGTTAAAACAAATTCTAATTTCAAATCCAAAATTTACAAACTCAAAAATAAATCACCATGGCTGAAAAAACAATAAATATCCTTTTGATTGAAGATGATGAGGTTGATGTAATGAATGTTAAACGGGCATTCCAGAAAAACAACTTAACGAATCCAATGCACCATGCTGGAAATGGTATTGAAGCACTTCAATTATTAAGAGGTGTTGATGGTGCAGAGCCAATTCCACTTCCCCGTATTATCTTGCTAGATCTCAATATGCCACGAATGGGTGGAATTGAATTTCTTCATGAACTAAGAAAAGATGAGCATTTAAAAAACATCAGTGTTTTTGTAATGACAACATCCAATGAAGACAAAGACAAAGTAGATGCATACAACCTCAATGTTGCAGGATACATTCTAAAACCATTGTCGATGGAGAGCTTTGTAAGTGCTGTTTCGATCCTGAAAAATTACTGGACTTTGTGCGAATATCCCATTTAAAAACGCAACTAAATGCACGTTGATTCGTATACGTTGAAAGCAGTCGCTGATTGCTTAATTATAAATACAGCTTAAAATCTACCTCAAAATGTCGGAATCTACTATTCGTATTTTTCTAGTTGATGATGATGAAATTGATGCAATGTCTTTTGACAGAGCACTCAAGAAATCAGGTGTCACATATACTTTGAAGCATTGCAAAAATGCATCTGAGGCATTAGAAGAAATAACACAAGTTGAATATGACTGTGTCTTTCTTGATTATCAACTACCAGGTGTAGATGGATTAGTGCTTTTGAAAAGAATGAAAGAATTAGGAGTTTTAGCTCCTATTGCAGTAATGACATCTCAAGGAGATGAGAAAATTGCTGTAGAAATGATGAAAGCTGGTGCTTTTGACTATTTTCCAAAAGATGAAGTGAATGCAGATAATATTTCAAAAGTTATTCGTGCTGGTCTTCGTTTAAATGAAATTCAAATACAAAAAACACAAGCAGAGAAAGCCCTTAAGGAAAATAACAATAAACTTAATACAATTCTAGAAAGTACTAGATCCTTAATTTTTTCTGTAGATAATGAATTAAGATATACCGCTTTTAATACAACATTTAAAAAGACAATTGTTAATTTATATGGCAATTTTCCAGAGCTAAATCAACCTTTCCAGGATGATATCTCTCGAATGAAAGACAAAGCCGTTTTACTTGATTGCTTTCAAAAAGCATTGCAAGGAGAACATGTAAATATTATTGAAGAATTTGGTGATCCTGCACAGTGTTCGAATTTTTATGATTTGAATTTCAATCCGATCGTGAATGAATCGGGTAAAGTACGCGGTGTAGCTGTTTATGGACAAGACATCACCGAACGTAAAAATGCGGAACGTGAAATTTTAGAAGCCAAGTTTGAAGCAGAAAGAACTGCAAAAGCGAAGAGTGAATTCTTGAGTAATATGAGTCATGAAATACGGACGCCAATGAATGCAATCATCGGGCTTTCGGAACTTTTACTCAAAGAAAATTTAACAGAAAAACAACTCGAAAATCTTAAATCCATTAAATATTCAGCAGATAATTTATTGGTCATCATTAACGATATCCTTGATTTTTCTAAAATTGAATCTGGAAAGATTGAATTTGAAGAGGTAAACTTTGATATCAACAGTAAAATTCAAGAAATTAAGAAAACATTCATCTTTAAAGCCGAAGAAAAAGGAATTGGGTTGAAATTCAATGTGGCAGAGCGGGTTCCTCAATTTTTGGTTGGAGATCCATTTCGTTTAAATCAAATACTTCTCAATTTATTAAGTAACGCCGTTAAATTCACTAAGGACGGTATTGTTTCTTTGAATGTTGATTTGATTGAAGAGAATGATGAATCGGCTGTTTTAAAATTCGATGTAATCGATACTGGAATTGGCATTCCTAAAGATAAATTAGCTTCAGTATTTGAAAGCTACACACAAGCATATACCGATATCACGCGACGTTTTGGAGGTACAGGTTTAGGACTTGCTATTACCAAACAGCTTGTTAATATGCAGAATGGTGAAATTACTTTGGCTTCGGAAATGGGCAAAGGAACAACCTTCACAGTTCAATTAGCATTTAAAAAAGGAGTTAGTGAAGCAAGCAGTTCTCAAGAAGATGCTATAGCAGAATTAATTGAACCACGCGATTTTAAAGGAATGCGTGTGCTACTTGTTGAAGATAATATCATGAATCAATTTGTAGCGAATCAAGTGTTAGAACTTTGGAATATTAAAGTTGATTTTGCAAATAATGGACTTGAAGCAGTAGATATGCTTAAAGAAAATGATTATGCACTCGTATTAATGGATCTTCAAATGCCAGTTATGAGTGGATATGAAGCAACAAGCTTTATTCGTGATAAAACAAACCGACTCAGAAATCCAGAGATTCCAATTATCGCTTTAACTGCCGATGCATTTCCTGAAACGAAAAAGAAAGTAATGGAATCTGGAATGAATGATTTTGTTACCAAACCACTAGAGCAAACTGATTTATATAATAAAATCAAGTTGCATGCTTTGAAGTTGGTTCAGGCATAATCAAACCGATAAGAAATTAATTAAAGCCAGTGGAATTTCCATTGGCTTTTGTGTTTTATATTCGGTCATGGAAAATCTCACGATTTCGCTTCGAACCTTAATTCTAAGTGATTTGCCCTTATTGAGAAAAATAGAACTTGATCCTGATAACAAACAATATTCAACATTAGAACAACCATCAGAGAAAGACCTTCTTGATTTTTTAAATTCAGAGCATAATTATTATTTAAATAAACAAATTCGATATGTTATTCTAGTGGATGGTATAGGAGTAGGTTTTGTTGATTTATCGGATGCTACACTTGATTATAAAACAGCTTCTACTGGAATAATAATTCTTCCTGAATGGCGAAGAAAAAGAATTGCTTTAAAGGCACTTCAATTATTAATTGAAAAATCTCGGAAATTAAATATCAATAAATTAGAAGCACTTATTTTATTTGATAACAAATCCAGTATTCAATTATATTCGAAAGCAGGCTTCCAATTGGAAGAAATTAAAGATGAATTTTATTTATATTCATTGGATTTATTGAATGTTTAAATCGAATATGAGATATAGTATTAAGTCTTTTAGGTACCGAATTAAAACACTACTAACTATATGTTGCATCCTTATTTTAGTTTCGATTATTTCCTATTGTAGTTCAACGGATGAGCAAGCGAATAATAAATCCTATCTCAATCTAAACGACACCGTTTCTTATGTTGGAATGGAAACCTGTAAGCAATGTCATGGACAAATTCATGCTACATTTTCTCAAACGGGCATGGGTAAATCGTTCGAGAAAGCAAGTCGATCCAAAAGCTCAGGAGATTTTAATAATGCTCATTCTGTTTATGATAAAGCATTGAATCTTTGGTATAAACCTATTTGGGAAAATGATTCTTTAATTATTGTTGAATATCGAATACAAGGGAAAGACACGATTCATTTTCGCAAGCAAAAAATTCAATACATCATTGGTTCTGGTCAACACACCAACTCCCATTTATTTTCCGAAAATGGGTATTTATTTCAAGCACCTCTCACCTTTTATACTCAAGATAATCGTTGGGATTTACCACCCGGATTTGAGAATGGTGAAAATTCACGATTTAATCGAATCATTGGATTAGAATGCATGTCGTGTCATAATGGCTATCCTCAAATGGTAAAGGGTTCTGAAAATAAATTTAAAAGCCTGCCCAACGGAATTGATTGTGAACGTTGTCATGGACCAGGTGGAATTCATGTTGCAGAAAAACGTAAAGGAATAACGGTCGACACAAGTAAAGTGATTGATTATACTATTGTAAATCCAGGAAAGCTCTCAGTTGATTTGCAATTTGATTTATGTCAACGCTGTCACCTTCAGGGCAATGCTGTATTAAGGGAAGGGAAATCATTCTTCGACTTTAAACCGGGTATGCATTTAAACGAAGTGATGCGAATTTATTTACCACGATATGAAAATGACGAAAATTCCTTCATCATGGCATCGCATGCTGATCGCTTAAAGCAGAGTAGGTGTTTTATTGAAATGGCAAAAAGAGAAGGTGCAACAAATGAATTAAGGCCTTATAAAAATGCACTTACTTGTGTGACTTGTCATAATCCGCACATCAGTGTAAATAAAACTACCCAAGACCATTTTATTCAAAAATGCACAAGCTGTCATACAAATGGGAAAGAGGATATATGTTCCGAAAAACCGGAAATTCAAAAATCAAAAAATAATAATTGTATAAGCTGTCACATGCCTGTAAGTGGCTCCATTGATATTCCACATGTGCGAATTCATGACCATTATATTCGCAAACAACCAGAGAAAATAATAGAAAATAAAGAGAAAAAACTAAAAAGTTTACAGTGTATAAATGATAATACAAAGGATGATGTAAGTATGGCGAAAGCTTATCTCCAGCAATTTGAAAAATTCCAATCCGATCAAATTTCATTATTGGATAGTGCCGAAAAATACCTTGGTAAAAAGGGTGAACTTGAGTTAAAAAAGAATTTCAATTTATTTGTTCAGCTTCATTATTTACGTCACGATTTTAAAGCAGTAATTCAACTTGTTTCTAAAATCGGGAAGAATGTATTGAGAGATGAAATCCTCAAAAAGCAATCATGGTCTAATCAAGATGCCTGGACTGCTTATCGGATAGGAGAATCGTATTCCTCATTCAATCAATGGGCAGAAGCAGAATATTTTTACACGATTGCCAATAAACTCGCGCCCTATTATTTTGAATTCACGAATAAACAGGGAGTTGCTTTAATGAAAAACCAGAAACAACGTGAAGCGAAGAAACTGTTTTCAACACTCATAAAAGAAAATCCATCTTACGCTCCTGGCTGGACGAATTATGGATATATACGTTTGTTAGAAGGTGCAGCGGAAGATGCTGAACTAGCATATAATAAAGCAATTTCTTTAGATCCAGATTATGTTTTAGGGTATCTTAATTTAACTGGACTTTATTTATATCGGGGAGATGAATTGAAAGCAAAAGAAATTTTGAAAAAGATTTTAGTCATTGACCCACAAAATAGTCAAGCAAAAGAAATTCTCTTTTCGTTGAGAGAATAGTTTTTCAATGTGCTGAATTATCTTTTTGAATCCTTTATTTTTGGAAACCCTTATGGCAAAAAAAAGGAGTAAAGAGCTTTCGAAACGGAGGACATCAAAAGGTAAATCAGGAAGCTTTAAGCGCTTATTTCTAGCTCTTGGAGTGATTGTATTTATCTCCTTATGCATTTCATTTGGATATTATTACAATCGTGTATTTCGCCCCAATTTAACTTTAGGTCAGCAAAAAACCGACTTCGTTTATATTCGAAGTACTGATTCATTTATTGACGTTGTAAATCAACTCACCGAAAGAGGAATGTTACGAAACAGAGAATCGTTTATTTGGCTTTCTTCTTTTATGGATTACGATAAAAAGGTAAAAGCAGGACGCTTTCGAGTGAAAGATGGAATGAGCAACAGAGAGTTAGTTATGTTGCTCCGTTCGGGAAGACAAGAACCTATTCGAATCACCTTTCAAAATATACGAACCAAAGAAGATTTAGCGAGTAAAGTTGGGCGTAATCTAGAAGCCGATTCATCCTCCGTGATGGAACTTTTAAATGATAGATCGCAGATGCAGCAATACGGATTAGATCCTCAACATGCGCTTTCTTTATTCATGCCCGATACCTACGAATTTTATTGGAATACAACTGCTCCCAAGTTTATAGATAAAATGGGAGTTACCTATTCGAAATTCTGGACCGAAGAGCGATTAAATAAAGCAACACAAATGGGTTTAAGCCGAGGAGAAGTATGTGTTTTGGCTTCCATCATTGTTCAAGAGTCCAATAAAGCCGACGAATGGCCTATCATTGCAGGTGTGTATCTAAATCGACTTCATAAAGGAATGAAATTGCAAGCCGATCCAACCGTGAAATTTGCATTGAATGATTTTACAATCAGGAGAATTCGTTCCAATCATCTTCAAGTTGAATCAGCCTATAATACCTACAAATATTCAGGATTGCCGCCCGGTCCCATTTACATGACAGGGAAAGGAAGTATTGATGCCGTTTTGAATTATCAATCACATAATTACCTTTACTTCTGTGCTCGGCCCGACCGATCAGGATATCATTCTTTTGCAGTTACATTTGAACAACATAAACAAAATGCACGAAGCTATCAGTCAAGTCTGAATGATCGTGGAATTTAATAATCACACTATGACAAAGATTAAGTTTGGAACAGATGGCTGGCGTGCCATTATTGCCGAAGAATTTACAGTTGAAAATGTTGCTCGCGTTTCGGAAGCAACTGCCATTTGGTTGAAGAAAAATAATGCTTCACCTTCGGTTGTTATCGGTCACGACTGTCGATTTGCAGGTGAGCTATTTGCCGAAACTACCGCGAAAGTGATGATAAGTCATGGTGTTAAAGTATACTTAGCTAAAGGCTTTGTTTCAACACCGATGGTTTCGATGGGAGCAATCTCTTACAAAGCAAACTTAGGTGTAGTTTTAACAGCGAGTCATAATCCACCTTCCTACAATGGATTTAAATTAAAAGGGAGTTATGGCGGACCATTGCTTCCAGATAAAATTGATGAAATAGAAGCCATCATACCAGAAATTGCTAATGCGAGTTGGAAAACAGTTTCACTTTCTGATGCAGAGAAATCGGGAGCTTGTGTTATTGTGGATTTGGAAAGTGATTATTGCAAACGCGTTGAAGAAAGCTTTGACTTAGAAGCTATTCGGAATTCGAATTTGGAATTTGCTTACGATGCCATGTTTGGTGCTGGACAAAACGTAATTCGTCGATTGCTTCCAAATACAACATTGCTTCATTGTGATTATAATCCTTCATTCGAAGGACAAGCTCCTGAACCGATTGCTAAAAATCTAACGGAATTTTCTGAGATGATTCGTTTGTCGGGAAATATCGATTGTGGTTTAGCTACCGATGGCGATGCTGATCGTATTGGACTATTTGATAGCGAAGGAAAATTTGTTGATTCTCACCACATCATACTTTTGTTAATCCATTATCTGAAGAAATACAAAGGGCTTGACGGTAAAGTGTGCACTGCTTTTTCATCAACTGTAAAAGTGAAAACCATGTGCGATTTTTATGGTTTGGACCTCGATGTTGTGAAGATCGGCTTCAAATACATTGCTGGAATTATGATTACAGATGATGTTCTTTTAGGTGGAGAAGAATCTGGAGGAATTGCAATCAAAGGACACATTCCTGAACGTGATGGAATTTGGATGGGCTTAGTGATTTGGGAATTCATGGCGAAATCGGGCAAAACGCTCGATCAGCTAATTGAAGAAGTGTATGAAATAACCGGCGCTTTTAGTGTTGATCGAAATGATTTGCATTTGGAAGAATCGGAGAAGCAACGCGTTATTGCATCTTGTAAAAATGGTGAAGTAAAAACAATTGGCAACCGTCCTGTTATTCGTGTTGAAGACATGGATGGCTATAAGTTTTTCGTGAGTGAAGATGAATGGCTGATGGTTCGTCCTTCAGGTACTGAGCCATTATTACGCGTGTATGCCGAAGCGCATGATCATGCTGGTGTATTGAAACTCATTGGAGATGCACGTAAGCAGTTTGGAATATGATAATTAGAAAATGGTTGTCATTGATTGGACTTAGCCTATTGCTAGGGAATTCGTTAGCACAAGCTCAAACAATTACTACAATTGAGGTTGAATCTCAAGGGACAATTACATTTAGTCCTGATAGTTTTGTAGTAAAAATATTCTTGGATTATTCTTCGATAAATATCTCAGATCGTCTAAGTGAAGAGAGATTCTCCGAGGAAATTGTCGATGTGCCCGTTGAAACGTATATGTCGGAAATGGACTTTAATACAGTTGTTGAAGATGCTAGCCCTCCTGTAATTGAGGAGGAAAAATCGCCTGAGCAATCACGTTTGGAACGTGAGCGATATCGAAGAATGGAAGATTCACTGCAATCAATAAAAGAAAAACGCTTGCTCGAATTCATGACAAAAATTAAATCATTGGGAGTTCTCTTTCCAAAAACTGATTCGGAGCAGTCGGGATATCGTTTTCGTTCAAATTCGTGGGTGCAGAATTTCACTTCTACTCAGTACAGAGAAATCGATTCATTAAGCAGACAATACGGTCGTCCTTTAAGTATGGAAATGATTGATATTAAAATGAAAAATCATGATATATTAAAAGAAGGTGCTTACCGTCAAGCGATTGAAAATAGTAAAAAAGAGGCGGAGATTTTGGCGAAAGCGATGGGCCGAAAAGTGGGTAAAATGGCAAATGTTAAAACCGAAGCTATTGACGTGATGGATTTACTTCCAATGATGCTGCGAAAGGAAATTCAGCGTGAGGTTCGAAAGAGTGATCGTTTCATGCAACCAACACTATATCAACTTAACCAAGAGCTTGGGACTGATTTGTTTGATAAAGATCGATATGATAATAAGCAGACCATATTTTGGACTTGGACTGAAAAGATTCATGTCACATATCTTTTGAATTAGTACCTTTTAGATTGTTTTTAGGAATCTCGGTTGCATTCGTAATCGGGATTTTTTTATGAATACTAAAACCGATATTCTTCCTTAGATTAATTCTGATTGGTATCGTTTCTTCGGTTTTATTTCAGAGTTGAATGAATCTAGAAGAATGATTAAACTTTTGTAATCATTGTCAATTGGGTAAAAAAATAAAGCCTTGCTGAATGAACAACAAGGCTTTAGTATAAGAACAAAGCTTAAGTTGGCTATACCATCTTTTCTTTGATACGAGCTTTTTTACCTTTCAGATCGCGGATGTAGAAAATTCGTGCACGACGAACAACACCACGCTTATTCACTTCGATTTTATCGATGAAAGGAGAATTGTCAGGAAAGATACGCTCTACTCCTAAGCTGTTTGAAATTTTACGAACGGTGAACGTACGAGTAACTCCAGCACCTTTACGTTGAATAACAACGCCTTGGTATTGCTGAATACGCTCTTTTTCACCTTCTTTAATTTTATAATGAACAGTGATGGTATCTCCGGCTTTGAAAGCTGGAAGCTCACGTTTCTCGATAAGCTGACTGGCAATTTGTGAAAGGAAGTCCATTGTGATTTTCCTACTGGTTTCTAAAAAGGAGTGCAATATTAGGGAAATATTCCTTTCAAACTGCAAACAAATTGAAAAAATTATTCATCCAATAAATCTGGCCTACGGATACGTGTCCTCTCAAGTGATTGTTCAAAGCGCCATTGGTCAACTGCTGGAGTATTTCCACTCAATAAAATATCAGGAACTTTCCAACCACGGTATTCTGCCGGACGCGTATAAACTGGTGGCGCCAATAAATTGTCCTGAAATGAATCGGTTAATGCAGATGTTTCGTCATTTAGAACACCTGGAATTAATCGAATAATCGCATCCGAAACAACCGCTGCGGCTAATTCACCTCCAGATAGTACATAATCACCAATGGAAATTTCACGTGTAATGAAATGTTCGCGTACACGTTCGTCAATTCCTTTATAATGTCCGCAAACAATGGCAATGCGGTTTAAGGTTGAAAGTTGATTGGCTATCGATTGCTTAAAACGCTCTCCATCGGGAGTCATATAAAGGATCTCATCAAATTTCCCTTGAGCTTGTAAATGTTCAATGCATCGAACTATCGGATCCATCATCATCACCATTCCGGCTCCGCCACCAAAAGCGTAATCATCCACACTCTTATGTTTATCTTGAGAATAATCCCGAAGATTATTAATAAAAACACTCACCAATTCTTTCTGCTGCGCACGTTTTAAAATAGAATGTGCAAATGGGCTATCGAGAAGTTCCGGTAATACTGTTATGATATGAATTTCCATCGCATGCGAAATTAAGAGATTTAAGAAAGCGATGATTGGGTACATTTGTCGCCACTGTTTTATCTCTTTCCCTTTATATTTGCTTGCAAGATTGAATTTCATGAACGATCAAAGACCAAACATTAGCAAGGAACAAATCCTTGAAATCTATAAGAAACCATTGTTAGAACTGGTATTCGAAGCAGCAACAATCCATCGCCAATACAATGTTGGTTCGGAAGTTCAAGTGAGTTCACTTATTTCTATCAAAACGGGTGGCTGCTCCGAAGACTGTGGATATTGTCCTCAAGCTGCGCGTTATTCAACCGGCTTGGAAGCACATAAACTGATGAGCGTAGAGCAAGTAACCGCCTATGCCAATAAAGCCAAAGAAGGTGGTGCTTCCCGTGTTTGTATGGGAGCTGCTTGGAGAGAAGTGCGCGATAATCGCGATTTTGATCGTGTGATTGAAATGGTTCAAGCGGTTAATTCGATGGATATGGAAGTGTGTTGTACTTTAGGTATGATCACCGAACACCAAGCACAACGCTTAGCCGATGCAGGACTTTATGCCTATAATCACAACATTGATACTTCCGAAGAGAATTACAGTAATATCATTTCAACTCGGAACTTTGATGATCGTTTGAATACAATCAAAAATGTCCGTAAGGCAAACATTACCGTATGTTCGGGTGGAATTATCGGACTTGGAGAAACAGAAGAAGATCGTTGTGGTATGCTTCATACACTTGTAAATCTTCCCGTACATCCTGAATCAGTTCCTATTAATGCCTTGGTTGCAGTTGAAGGAACTCCTTTAGAAAATCAACCACCAGTCCCGATTTGGGATATGGTTCGTATGATTGCAACTACACGAATATTGATGCCTGAAACTATGGTGAGACTTTCGGCTGGTCGTCAACAAATGTCATTAGAAGGACAAGCTTTATGTTTTCTTGCAGGTGCCAATTCAATCTTTGCTGGTGAAAAGCTTTTGACAACACCGAATCCTGAATTTGACACGGATATGGAAATGTTCAAGATTTTTGGACTAACTCCAAAAGCTCCTTTTAAAGAAAAGAAACGGATCGTTGTGGAGGAATCAGTAAACTAATTTGAATTTTTAAAATGAAAGCTCTTATTCGACATCTCGTTTTGGGTTTTTCATTTTTAGTTCAATCACTTTCTGCCCAAGTTGCACCTGTTTATTCGGATCCATTAAATGTAGTTTCAACCCAAGACCCCATCTTAATTCAAGCAATGAATATGATGCGAGTTGGAGATTCTGAAGGAGCATTGCGTGTTTTGAAGAAGAATAAAACAGGCTCAGAAAATTCATATGCTTCTTATTTCTTAACGGGTGTAGCTTATCGTCAAGTAGGCGATTTAACCGAAGCCATTCAGGCATTTACCCAATCGGTTCATGAAGATGGATTCTTTATTCCTGGCTTTTTCGAACGCGGAAATTGTTATTTATATCGACAGAATTTTGGCTTAGCCGTCTTCGATTATGATCGGGTTTTATTACTCGATAGTACATTTTTACCTGCGTATAATAACCGAGCTTATGCCCGAATACGCAATTATGGCGAACAAGGAAATCCAACTCAACAACTTAAATTTGCGAAAGCAGATTTGCTGAAGATTATTCAAATAACAGCTGCTCGGGGCGATGCTCCCCGTTTTGAATATTTTTTCAATATTGGATTAATCGATCTTTATTCATCCGAATATCGTTTGGCGGCTGATAGTTTTTCAAAGGCCATACTTGCTGATAGTACGGTTCCGAAATCTTATTACTACCGCGGTGCTGCATTGTTTCTAGCTCGTTCGTATGAAGAAGCGGCAGTCGATTTTAGAAAGTCGGAAGAGATGGGATTTATTCATTCCAATACACCTGAATTTCTTCGAATCATCGATTTAGTGGAACATTATCAGCAGGAACATCACGAATGAAGATTCACACAATTCCTGAGAATTTAATCAATCGTCTAAAAGAACGAGAAGAACAAGGATTATTCAGAAAACTTCGAAATACTGAAGGTTTGATTGACTTTTGTTCGAACGATTATTTGGGTTTAGCAAGAGAGGTTTCCATTCATGAACGAGTTGAAAATGCAAGCACTTCGTTTAAGTATCAACTAAATGGTTCAACTGGCTCCAGATTGATTCGAGGGAATTCCTTTCAAGCGGAAGAATTAGAAATAGAACTTGCCAACTTTCATCAAGATGAGTCGGCATTGCTTTTTAATTCAGGATATGATGCCAATCTGGGATTCTTTTCCAGTGTGCCTCAACGAAACGACACAATCTTATACGATAAATTCATACATGCTTCTGTGCATGATGGAATTCGATTGTCTTTTGCAAAATCACATGCATTCAAGCACAATGATATTGATGATGCTCGGAGGTTAATTAAGCAATCGTCTGGACAAGTTTATATTACAGTTGAAAGTCTTTATTCGATGGACGGAGATTTTGCTCCTCTCCTCGAATTGGCCGATTTGTGTGCTCAAACAGGTGCACTTTTAGTAGTTGATGAAGCTCATGCCAATGGAGTTTTTGGACCCGAAGGAAGAGGATTAACATCTGACAAACGAATTGCTGAAGCTTGCATTGCACGAATTTTTACGTTTGGAAAAGCGCTCGGGGCACAAGGTGCTGTCGTAGTAGGATCTCAATTCCTTAAGGATTACCTGATAAATTTTGCCCGTTCGTTTATATATACTACGGCATTACCACTTTCAGATATTATCACCATTCAATCGGCTTATTCCTTTTTACGTTCAAATCCTGACCGAAGAGAATTCCTTTTTAATAATATTCAGTTTTACAAAGAGCAACAAAAGGGAATAAGTCATCTCCGATTTTTAGAAGCCGATGGTCCTGTTCAAGGAATTTACATGCGAAATAATAAGGAGGCAGTACGTGTATCAGAAGTGTTGAAGGAAAATGGATTTGATATTCGTGCAATTTTATCTCCCACAGTCCCAGCTGGTACTGAACGAATTCGTATTTGTATACATAGTTTTAATACTCCACTCGAGATTCAAAATCTCTTTGAATTACTGAAGGTTATTTAAACTGTTCTCATTTTTTTTTAGAAATCGTTTGGAGAATTCAAAAAACAACCTACTTTTGCGTTCCCAAATTTTAGAGCCATGGTAAGAACGTATCAGCCCTCGATCCGGAAGAGAAGAAACAAACACGGGTTCCGTGAACGCATGTCGTCCGCTAATGGTCGTCGTGTATTGGCTGCACGTCGTGCCCGCGGCAGAAAACGTTTGACAGTGTCAAGCGATAAGCTACACAAGCGTTAATTTCATCCAAAAATATCCGGAAGCGGCCTTGTGCCGCTTTTTTTATGCCTTCCAATAAAGGGCAAGAAGCTTTGCTGCTTTATCGCTTAATAGATTGTGTCCAGCTTCAAGTTCAATGAGTTGAATTCCATGAAGTTTTGACCTAGCCGTATTCCGTGTTTTGGAAAATGGAATTACTTTATCTGTTTTACCCAAAATACACAATGCAGCAATTTTTCTTTTCTCCATGTATTGTTGAATAATACTGTATTGCGGTATCGCTTTCCGATATGCCATCCAGGTATCAAACAATTGTTGTCTCTTCGACAAAGTGCTTATTTCATTGTAGTAGAAATCGCCCACTTTTTTAGGTAGAATTTTTAACGAAACCCCAAGTTTAATTAATCCAAAGGCAAAATTGGGTGATTGAATAAAACTTCGGAAAATGAAATTTCCCATGCGGTTTTGTGTGAGCAAACGATACGTTTTAGAAACTGGCAAACCATCTGGAGCAAGCAAAATCATTTCAGAAATCCATTGGGGAAACCAACTCGATAAACTCAGTACGATTCTACCACCAATTGAGAATCCGATTAAGCCAACTTGTGTTTGACCTAACTTCTCTAAGATTGCTTCCATCCATAGTTTCGCATACGATTCATCGAACAAGAAACCCTTTTTAATTTCAGCATTGTCACCGTGAAATGCTAAGTCAATGGCGAGTATGCTGTATTTGTCTTTAGTAATTTCTGAAAAATGTTGGAACAGAGAAGAATGCTGTCCATATCCATGAAAGGCAATTAACCAGGTTTTTCCCGAACCGAAGCACTTAGCATTCCATCGAATATCTCCGGCTTGAAATTCCATTTCTCAATTTAGAACAATGAAAGTAATGATTCCTTTGAGATTTCAAATCAACAAACAGAAAGTAGCAATGTTGAATTTATACCTTTGAAGCCTTGGAAGTCCTGCTAACACTATTTTATTTCCTCATTGCACTTTTCATTGTTTGGAAGTGGAAAGCCTTTTATATCCCCGGATTACCTCGTTATTCAGCCCCAGTCATCTTCCTACTTAAATTTATAGCAGGGCTAGGCTTAGCTTGGGTTTATAAAGAATATTATACAGATCGATCAACAGCAGATATTTACAAACTCTTTGATGATTCCCGGTATATGGCTGATGCGCTCTACGATAAACCGGGCGATTTCTTTAAAATGATCTCGGGGCTAGATCAAAATGCCCCCTATTTCGATCATTACTATTTTCAAATGAATAATTGGTATCGTCCGTATGATGTTGAAACCGGCGTTTATAATGATACCAGAACTTTAATCCGTTTGAATGCAATCGTTCGGATTTTCTCGTTCGGAATATACTCTGTGCATATTTTAGTGTGGTGTTTCATTTCATTATTAGGGCTTTCCTTTATCTACCGAACCTTTTATCGTTTCAATAACGATCATCCCTATTTATTCGCTGGATCCATCTTTCTATTGCCTTCTGTGCTTTGCTGGGGATCGGGAGTTTTAAAAGAAGGACTTGTTTTTTTGTTGATTGGTGTATTTGTTTCGGCACTTTTCCGATGGACGATGGTGAAGTTTCGATGGATTTATCCTGTGATGATTATTGCTTCTATCCTCGGGTTTTATCTGTTGAAGATTTACATTCTCATTGCTTTGATTCCAGGATCAATCGCTTTAATCGTCTGTAAAATCAACCAGTTTAAGCGAGTTCGGATTTGGTTCTTTACGAGTTTAGTTGTTATTGGAATCATTGGGTTAAACATCCAGTATATCATTCCATCCATCAATTTTCTCGAAATAATTGCACTCAAGCAACAAGCAATTCTTCGCTTAGCTTATTATACTGATTCGGGAAGTGTATTAGAAGTAAATCCTTTGCAACCTTCATTTCTTAGTATGATGCGAAATCTGCCTGAAGCCTTATTCAATGCAGCATTTCGGCCAAGTATTATTGATGCTACCAATATGCTTCAATGGTTTGCTGCTTTTGAAAACGCCTTTATCATCATTTGTTTTTTTCTAGCCATTGGCTTGTACAAACCTCAAGTTGATCCTGTAAAAAGAGCCGCTGGATTGTTTTGCATCAGCTTCGTTTTTGTTTTGTATGCAATCATTGGCTTAAGTACTCCTATTTTAGGAACGCTCGTCCGTTTTAGAATGCCAGCTTTACCTTTCTTATTTATTGCTTTCCTTTTGTTTTCGGATATCCCTCGTCTGATTGCAATTAAAAATGAATTACTCCACAATGGAAAATGAAACACTATTAATTTCAGGAGCTACTTCTGGAATTGGCTTGGCTACCGCAGTTTTATTGGCAAAACAAGGGCGCTCACTCATCATCACAGGAAGAAGAAAAGATCGTCTCGAGCAACTTAAAAGAGAATTGGAAAACAAAGGGGCAAAGGTGTTAATTGGAGCTTTTGATATTCAAAGTCGTACCGAAACAGAAGCTTTTGCTCAATCCATTCCAGCTTCTTTCAGAAACATACGTGTTTTAGTTAACAATGCTGGCCTTGCTGCAGGATTGAGCCCAATTCAAGAAGGCAATCCCGACGATTGGGATCAAATGATTGACACAAATTTGAAAGGCTTACTGTATTTAAGTAGAGCTATTTTACCCTTGATGGAGAAAGTTGAAGGAGCTCAAATCATCAACGTAAGTTCTATAGCTGGCAAAGAAGTTTATCCCAATGGTAATGTGTATTGTGCAAGCAAACATGCTGTTGATGCCTTAACGAGGTCGATGAGAATTGATTTATTATCGAAAGGAATCCGAGTAAGTTCAGTAAGTCCGGGAATGGTAGAAACTGAGTTTTCCTTGGTTCGATTTAAAGGTGATTCAGAACGGGCATCTGCTGTTTACAAAGGAATGCAGCCTCTTTTAGCCGAAGATGTTGCAGAAACAATCCGATACATAATAGAAACTCCCTATCGGATTTCCATTGCTGATATTCTCGTTCTTCCTGCGTCACAGGCGGCATCAAGAGATGTTATAAGAACTGCTTGATCTTTTTTGAATAGCTTTCACTTTCGGATCCATGACTCTAAACCATATAGGTGGTATAAGTGAAAGAAGCATCATTCCTGGATATCCAGTAGGTAATTGTGGACAATCGTCATAATGCTTTAAGGTTTGATATTTTTTCGACGCTTTATAATGATGATCAGCATGGCGAGTTAATTCGAATAACATAATTCTTCCTAGAAAATGGTTCGAATTCCAAGAATGGGAGGGAAGTACTTTTTCATAAATCCCTTGGTGAATTTGATTTCGCGTTAAGCCATAATGTTCGATGTAATTAATTACTTCAAGTAAAATAATTCCGATACATGCTGTAGCAATAAATAGGAACATCGCTTTCCATCCAAATGAAAATTGAATTGAAATTAGAAGAAGAATCTGAATCACTTGAAATAGTAGCATCCTGTTTTTAATATTCCAAAAGGAAATTCCATTTTTCTTTAAAAGTGAACGCTGAATTTTCCAAGCAGATACATAGCCTCCAATGATTGATTTGGGGATAAATACATACACGTTTTCTCCCAATTTAGCTGTAGCTGGATCAAGCGGTGTTGCAACAAATCGATGGTGACCACGATTGTGCTCTATAAAAAAATGCATGTAGAGCGAACTCAATAATAGAAATTGAGCCATCCATTGTTCGATCAGATTTTTCCGATGTCCTAATTCATGCGCAATATTAATTCCTATCACTCCTGAACAAATACCTACTGCTGAAGTCATCCCTAACAGTTGTAAAATTGAATATTCATTCTTGCTAATAAGTGTAAGATAATATATCAAAACACCCCATTGAAAAGGAATACTTAACCATAAGAAGTAATCAAAACGTGACTGCTTTACTATATGTTCATATTTTTCTTCAGATAGGTTTTCTTGTGAATTGGGGAAATAAAATTCTAAAAATGGCAAAATACCAAAAGTGAAAATGAGCGTCGCAAAAGCAAAATTTGAAGGAAATGTTAATGCAATAAACGTAAACACTACTATAACATATCCTGATAAATAATGAAAGTCCTTTATACTTCGAATCATTTCATAAAGTTAAAATCAAACTTGATAGTTTAAAAATAAAATAAAAACTCTATCCGCTTTGCCAATACGTTAATTTAGCCGAATTAGTAATATCAACCCTTTTTCATGCGTCAAACCATTCATCGAATTTCTTTACTCACCCTGCTTGTGGTCAGTATTTCTCTTAGTGCATTCATTCTTTTTCAATCTACACCTGAAAAGCATTTAACTATTCCAAGCTCGGGAGGGACTCGTGTTTTATCCAAAGAGGAAGATGAATCAGAAGAACAACATAGAAGATTAGAGTGGATTGAAATAATTCACAAAGCTGCTCCTGGAACCGATTGGCGTGCTATTGATCGTAAAACGCGACTTAAGAAGTATGCTAACTATTTAAATCATGTTGGAGAAAAATCAGGTGGTCCCGTTTCCGTTGCTGGTGGAGCTTTGACTGGAGTTTGGAAAGAAAAAGGGAGTGGTAACTTAGCTGGAAGATCGCATACATGTGATTTTGATACAAGTACCAATAAAATTTATTTAGGATCTGATGGCGGAAATATATGGAAGGGTTCAATTTCAGGAACTGGTTGGGAAGTGCTCAATGATCAATTGAAATTTGAAAGTATTGAATTAGTAAGAGTGATTTCTCGCGGAACTACTCACCGTATTTTTGTTGGAACAGGCGATCGATTTCTTTATTTTTCGGATGATGATGGTCTAACATGGAACACTTCAACAGGCTTGCCTTTGATGACTGCCGGCTCAGAACATATCGAACGTGTTCAAGTTGTTGATGATTCACTTGCAACCGTTTTAGTATTATTAAAAGGTCATATTACTGGAAATCCATCCAAGGTGCAGGTGTATCGCTCGACCGATTTAGGTACTAGTTTTTCCCCATTTCTTGAAATTCCCAATACAGGTAATGACGATTTAAGCCAATTTGATCTTTGGGCTCCAGAATATGGTTTCACAAATCCTTTTGTAGTACATAATGATTTATCATATCGAATTGACATCAGCGACTCATTACTAAGTCCAATAGGTGTTTTGCCCGATTCTCCGAGCGGCTATACCATGTTAACGGGACATCTTGCTTCTAATGGAGCTGTTTATTTGTATGCTTATGTAAATCAATTGATCTATCGTTCAGACAATAATGGAATCGACTGGTCACTAATGACGAATCTAGGAAAGGACCCATTTTTCAAAACGAGTTTTAATTGTTCTGTAAATACTCCAGATGTCTTATTTTTTGGAGATGTTGAATGCTACCGAAGTTTTAATGGTGGTTTTACTTGGACTAAAGTAAACGACTGGCCCGACTATTATCAAAATACATTGTCAAAACTTCATGCCGATAATCCATCTGTAAACTGTTTACGTAGAGCCGATGGAACAGAATTTCAGTTAATCAATACCGATGGAGGAACTTTTATTTCGAATAATAATCTCCTTCAGGTTACCAATATTTCTCAGCAAGGGCTAAATATTGGACAGTATTATTCGAGTTTAACAGCACGTTATGATACCAACATTGTTTTCTTAGGAGCTCAAGATCAAGGGTTTCAACGCACTGAAGTTGACAATGGTGGATTGTTGATGCCCGAACAAGTGGTAAGTGGGGATTATGGACATATCGTTACTGGAAATGATGGATTTAGCATTTTCATGGTTTATCCGGGTTTTGCGATTTTTTATCCGGACGCAACAACTACTTCAGATTTATCTTGGGATTTCGATGGAAACAATACGTTTTGGATTCCTCCATTGCTCGCTGATCCTGATTATGATGATATCGCTTATATGGCGAACGGGTCGAAAATCACCAAACTTCAACCTAATGGAACTACGCTGACTGCCGAAAATTTAACACAAACATTTCAGGGCGGAATTTCAGCCATTGCAATTTCTCCATTAAATCATGATTACTGGTATGTTTATACCGATAGTGGACGGTTTTATCGATCAACTGATGGTGGACAAACCTGGATTTCTGTTTTGATAGGAAATGCTCCAACTGGAAATTATCTCTATGGTGCTTGCATCTATCCATCGAAATACCATTTGGAAGAAGTTTGGATTTGTGGCAGTGGTTATTCTAATCCACCCGTCTATTTTTCTTCGAACAACGGGGCTAACTTTACTGCGAAGAGTTCAGGATTACCTTCAACGCTAGTTTATAAAATGGATGGAACTCCAGGAGATGAATTTATTTTCGCTTCAACCGAAGTGGGTGCATATGTTTTTGTAAAGTCGGAAAATGCGTGGTTTGATTTAGGGATTGGTGTAGCACCAGATCAAAATTATTGGTCGGTTGATTATATTGAATCGATGAAAACCGCACGGTTTGTTACTTACGGAAGAGGTGCTTGGGATTTTAGAGTTCAAACACCATTAGTAACTCCAATAGTTCAATCCCCAATTTTAAGAGTTTACCCCAATCCAGTTGACAATGTTTTATATTTTCAACCTTTAAAATTGAGCGGAGCAACTACTTATTTTATGTATTCAATGACGGGTCAAATTGTGAAACAAGGAAAATTGAATTCAGGACAATCAGAAATACCAACGAGTGATTTGAATTCGGGGATGTATATACTTGTAATTGCTGATATGAATCGAAAGTTTAGTGAAAAGGTGATTGTTCATCATTGATTATTCATCGGTGCAGGTATAAGATCCACCAATTAATTTCGATAAATCTCGAGCATTTGTTTTCGCTTTGTCCACCTCAGTGCTATTTCCACACGTTTTTGTGGATTCTTGAATGATGTTTTGATTAGAATCTTTCACTTCGCAGGAAGTACATTTTTTACACGACTCAGCAAGGAAAACAAAGAATAAGAAAAAGAAAGCAAACTTAATTGTTCTTTGGTTCATATTGATTTTGAATTAATCACGAGTGCATTTGAGTTCAAGAGAATCGGGGAGATATACACGATAACTTAATTCTTGTGCATCGAGCGTCCCCTTTTTTCCACATAACTCTGGATAGGTTTCAAAAGTGGCTCCAGTGCTTTTGATTGTTGACTTACACGTCATACATTTCTTACAGGAAGTGAAATGAGTAATGCAAATGAAAGCAAGTGATATAAAGCAAAGAGGTGCAAAACCTTTTGTATTTTTCATTTTGAAATTCTAATTTGAATAGTGATTCCAAACCTAAATAAAATTGTACTTAGATTTGGGTACATATAATATTCTTCAAACATCATGAAACGGCTTATTATTTTCCTCTTTCTTCTCGTCTTCTTTCAATCTTGTAAAAAAGATTATACCTGTACTTGCTCTTATATGGGTATAAAAACATCGACCGAATATTCTGGAATCAATAAGAATGATGCAAAAGCGTACAAGGAAAATTGTGAAATTGGAGTTGATTGTGTTTGGGCTGAAAAATAAATTCTTAAAAAATCTACTTTTCTAAATTCAACTACAATCGTGTTTTTATGTAGTTAACAAGATTCCATTTTCGTCCTTTTGGATTTAAAGTTTGAAAATGAACATAGAATAGTTAAGAAAAAATTTGGATTTTAGACTAGTCCGATTACTTTTGCACGAGTATAAAACCAAAACCAAAACCCTCAATATGAAAAAAGTACTTGTTGCTGTTGCAGTTATTGCGTTCTTCGCTTCTTGCAAAAAAGATTACTCATGTGATTGCACAATCTTAGGCCAAACTACAAAAACTGCAATTAACGATTCTAAGAAAAGTGATGCAACGGATGCTTGCGATGCGTTGAATACTTCTGCAGCTATCCTTGGTGGTTCTTGCACTTTGAACTAAGAATTTCTTAAAAGCAATTAAAAAGCTGGTTCATAAGACCGGCTTTTTTTATTTATGATGAACTTACTTTTTCGTTTCCTTTCAGGAATATTACTTATTTCTATTGGCTGGTTTGCCTGTAAAGAAGCCGATTTTCTAGAATACGTTTTAGTTGATGCTGGTTGGTCGGGTTGGTGGTTTAGTGCCTATTTGAGTCGATTTATTACTGGTTCTTGTTTCACTTTAGGAAGTTTATTGGTTTTGCTTCCAAAGAAAAGTACTCCTGTCATTTATTCTTCTCTGTTTTTGGTTTTCGGAATGCTTGTTTTAGCTATTCTTCAACCATTTTTTCTTGGATTAAATCGCTGTTATGTTTGCCTTTCCGAATTTGAAAAGATTAGTCGTTATCAAGGAATATTTATTTGGGCTGGAATTGGAGCTTTGTTGTTAGGTGCTTTTTATACGAGAAAGAAATCAAAATCAATTCTTCCAAATTGGGTTGCAATTCCTATTACTCTAATAGGTTTATCAATTCCATATATACTAAATTATCCTGCTCAGTGGGCAGTTTATGGAGAAATTGGAGAAGCTACCATTGAAGGTAATAAGGATATTTTTATTAGTAAGTTGGATACAGCCCATTTTGAAGTTGGAAATGTTCCTTATTCAAAGAATATTTGGCAAAAGAAGCATATTCTGATTATGGCAAGTCTGTCTTGCCCCTTTTGCAACAGAGCTGCTTATAAGATGCATGTACTTCGAAATAAGAATCCAGACTTTCCTGTGCTTTTTTTATTGAATGGAGATGTTGATGGATTAAAGTACTTTATCAAAAGAAATGTTTTTGATAATGTGCCCTACATCATGTTGAATGGTAAATTGTTTAATGAAATGTGCGATGGTCGGGTTCCTCGAATCTATCAAATAGAAAATGGAGTAGCTACGAAAGAGTTTACTTATTGGGCCTTACTTCCTTCCTCTTTATCGAATAATTGATTCTGCTTTCTTGGTAGATTTCTTTGGGTATATTTGAAAATTGTCCAGATTAAATCTATCGCTGTGAAACGTATCATTGATATTCTGCCGCATTCCAAAGCAAATTATAATCGACCGGATGTACTAGTTAGTAAAGTTGATGGTATTTGGAAATCAATTTCTATTGATGAATTCATTGAAGTTTCTGATGCGATCAGCTATGGGTTAATTCATGCAGGAATTGGTCCCAATGATAAAGTGGCTATCATTTCATCGAATTGTCCAGAATGGAACTTTGTTGATTTCGCTATAGCTCAAATTGGAGCAGTAAGTGTTCCTATTTATCCAACAATGAGCGTTGGTGATACTGAATTCATTTTGAAGGATGCTGATGTAAAGATTGTATTTGTAAATGATCTTGAACTGTCTTTAAAAGTTGAATCAATCCGACCGAATTTACCTGAGCTCAAAGCAATATATGCGTTTAAAAAACAGGATGGTACAGTTCATTATTCTGAAATAGTAGAAACCGGAAAGAAAAACCCTGTAAAAGAAAAATTAGATTTCTTAAAGTCGGAAGTTAAACCCGATCAAATCCTAACGTTAATATACACATCTGGTACAACAGGCACACCGAAAGGAGTTATGTTATCTCACAATAATTTAATTTCTAACGTCATTGCTTCTGGTGAAGTTTGTCCAGTTACTCGTGAACATAAAGTGCTTAGCTTCTTGCCGCTTTCACACATTTTCGAGCGAATGCTTGTTTACTTGTATTTGTATGTGGGTGCAGGAGTATATTATGCCGAAAGTCTTGACACAATTGGTGATAACCTAAAAGAAGTGCAACCATTTGCTTTTTCTACTGTGCCTCGTTTATTAGAAAAAGTGTACGATAAAATCGTGGCAAAAGGACATGAACTTACTGGAATTAAACGGAGTTTGTTTTTTTGGGCACTCGATCTTGGGCATCGCTACGAATTGGATGGAGTAAATGGTTGGTGGTATAAATTTCAGCTCAGCATTGCCAATAAGCTCATCTTTAATAAATGGCGAGAAGCTCTTGGTAATCATGTGGGTGTTATTGTTTCCGGTTCTGCTGCATTACAACCTCGTTTAGCTAGAGTTTTTACCGCAGCTCAAATTAATGTTCTTGAAGGATATGGCTTAACCGAAACTTCTCCAGTGATTACCGTGAATCGCTTGGATAAAGGAATGAGAGCATTTGGTTCAGTTGGTCCTGCTATTCGTGACGTTGAAGTTAAGATTGCCGCTGATGGAGAAATTCTATGCAAAGGACCTAATGTGATGCTGGGATATTATAAAAGACAAGATTTAACCGATGAAGTATTAAAAGACCAGTGGTTTTATACGGGTGATATTGGAGAAATTAAAAACGGACTTTTGCGTATCACCGATCGTAAAAAAGAAATTTTCAAAACTTCTGGTGGGAAATATATTGCTCCTCAAATGATGGAGAATAAATTCAAAGAATCAATTTATATAGAACAAATCATGGTTGTGGGTGAAGGTCGAAAACATCCTTCTGCACTCATTGTTCCCAATTTTGTTCTGCTTCGTGATTGGGCTAAAAATCATGGTTTACCCGAAATGACAAATGCTCAACTTTGTTTGGAAACACAAGTGATCGCACTTATTCAAAAGGAAGTTGATACCTACAATGCCAATTTTGGGCATTATGAAATGATTAAAAAATTCGCATTAATTCCTGCAGAGTGGTCAACTAATACAGGAGAGCTAACTCCAAAACTCTCTTTAAAACGTAGGGTATTGTTGGATCAATATGCTTCAGTTATTGATGCATTTTATGCCTGATTCTTATCAACAATTCGTTTCAAGTGAATTTCACGAATGGGTGAAATGATAAGCGGAACTTTTTCCACATGCACGGAAGAAGTATCCAATCCAAAAGCATTTTCTTCTGAAAGGCTGATGCTCTTGAGCATAAAGTAGATATCTAGAATGATCTTCTCATAGAATGGAAGATCGTTCTCATTAGACAGGAATTTCTCAAGAACTATAAAACGAAAGTCTCCAATTACTTGGTTCCTATTGAGCGATTCATAGCGAGAAACAATATCGACTTCTTTACTTTTCACTAAGTCTTGAACAACTTTTCTAAACATCAAATTGATACGAGGAGCTACACGGAAACCCAAATAGAAATCAACCCGAATAACAGAGTCATTGATAATTTCATTTACACGGTATTCCATACGGTAAGGCTCATCAACCACATCTACATGGAGAAACCAATAAATATCAGCTCTCTTGGGTTGTTTCTGTAAAATCGAATAGATAATCTTAGATTCTACTTGGTTTTCATAATTAGCACTCGTAAGGAAAACTAAATGTGTTGCATACTTAGGTACACTTAAGTCTTGTTTCAACTCACATAATAAATCGAGGTAATCGTTTAATCCTACAAATTCAACGTAGCTATTCCTGATTTTACGTGCATCATACCATGCCCACATTATTAAAGCAATGAGTGTCGCAATGAATAATGAAATCCAACCACCTTCGGGAATTTTTTCCAAGTTTGAAACGAGAAAAGCTAGCTCAACACACAGATATACAGCTATAAAAGCATTAATTGTTAGTTTGCTATACCTCTTCATTCCCATATAATAAACGAGCAAGGTGGAAGTCATCAACATTCCAATGATGATTGTCATTCCGTATGCCGCCTCCATTTTACTGGATTCTTTAAAGTAAATAACGATCCCAGCACATCCTATAAATAATAGCCAATTTATGGATGGGATATAGAGTTGCCCTTTGAGATCGGTTGGATAATTAATGCGGACTTTCGGCCATAAATTGAGTCGAATAGCTTCATTGATTAAAGTAAACGAACCGGATATCAAAGCCTGACTCGCAACTATGGTAGCTATTGTTGAAACAACAAAACCAGTAATGAAAAACCATTCAGGCATAATTTCATAAAATGGATTTTGCTTTTCCAGTAATTGACCTTCTCCTTTTAATAACCAGGCCGCTTGCCCTAGGTAATTCAGTAATAAGGCTGTTTTTACAAAAATCCAAGAAACCCGAATGTTTTGTTTTCCGCAATGTCCTAGATCGGAATATAATGCTTCAGCTCCAGTTGTGCATAAAAAAACAGCTCCTAAAATCCAGAATCCACCGGGATAAACGGCAAGTAGTTTAAATGCGAAGTAAGGATTAAGTGCTTCCAGTACTTGAATGTTTTCTATAATTTGAAATAAACCAAGAATTGAAAGCATCAAAAACCAACAGAGCATCACTGGTCCGAAAAGTTTACCAATCGATTTTGTCCCAAACTGTTGAACGGCGAATAAGACGAATAAAATTCCGATGATAATTGGAAGCGTATTGATGAATGGATATTTCTCTTTCAAACCTTCAATAGCAGAAGAAACCGAAATAGCGGGAGTTATGATTCCATCACCCAATAAGGCCGCACCTCCAATGATAGCAGGAAAAAGCAACCATTTCACTTTGGTTCTTCTTACAAGAGCATATAAAGCGAAAATTCCACCTTCACCTTTGTTGTCAGCTCTTAAGGTTAATATGATGTATTTAATAGTAGTTTGAAGTGTCAATGTCCAAAAAATACAAGAAACACCGCCCAATACTAGATCTCGACTGATGATTCTTGGTCCGACTATCGCCTTCATTACATAAAGGGGTGAAGTACCAATGTCACCATAAATAATTCCGAGAGTAATAACCAATCCCGCCAGACTGATTTTATTAAAATTTGAAGTGTGATGCGTAGAGGAATGTTCGCCCATTACAAACGGTTAAGGAAAGGTAGATTTGAATTCAATGTTATGCGGCCGGAATTCTGAACAATAAAATGCTCAGCTAAAAGGAATTTAAATGAAATTCACCACCAATAGGTGCTATTTTGATAATCGAAAGGATTAAAAATCGACGCAAAATTAATACAATGAAAGATGCGAAATGATTTTGGGCAAAAAGAGTTTCTAGATAACAGAATGTTAACATTGAGCAATTTTCATCAGTTTATTTACATTGTTTGTTGTTTGTATTTTGTTGAAAAGCAAGCAAATACAATTAATTTACTTCCAGTTCGGTTCCAATGTTAATTAAATGTTAAGCCAAAGTGATCGCAGAATAAATATTTGTGTAACTTTGTATTATCAAATTGTGTAAAACTTCACATAATAAAATACGAAAGATGAAAAAGCTGCTGTTATTTCTTTTTGTTGTTGCATCCATTTCTTTAGTGGCTCAAAACAAAGAACTGACAACCTTTTATGATAATGGGGTTGTGAAGAGTCGTTATGTTTATACAAACTCTCAGAATTACACGGTTACCAATTATTTCCCTTCTGGAAAACCAATGGAAACTGGAAGTTTTGTGCAAGGGAAAATGGATGGTTCTTGGGTTACTTATAATGAATCAGGAATTAAAACTGCTGAAGCATTTTATGCTCAAGGAAACAAAACTGGAAACTGGAAAATATTTGATGAAGTAGGTTCTTTACGTTATCTACTTTCTTATGATTCCAATAAAATTGTCAGTGTGACTAATTTTGATTCAGCAGGTAAAGCTGTTGCAGAATCTCATCCGCATTAAACTTTCGAATAAAAAGATTTTTAAAAGCCTCTGAAATTCAGGGGCTTTTTCATTTAAATCAAGGTCTGCTTAGTCGGTTGAATTTCTAACTTTGGCCAGCTAAAAACTTGATTCATGAAAGTTCATAATTTCAGTGCCGGTCCAGGAATTCTTCCACAAGAAGTTCTTCAAAAAGCAGCAGCAGCCTGTATCGAATTCAATCATTCAGGTCTTTCTTTATTGGAAGTTTCTCATCGTGGTAAAGATGTTATCGCTGTTTTTGATCGTGCAGTCCAACTTGTAAAATCGCTTTTAAATATTGGAGATGAATACGTTGTAGTTTTTCTACAAGGTGGTGCGAGTTTGCAATTTTCTATGGTACCAGCAAATTTCTTAAATACCAAAGCCGCTTATTTAAATACAGGTGTTTGGGCATCCAAAGCCATTAAAGAAGCTAAATTGTATGGTTCAACTGAGGTTGTTGCCTCTTCCGAAGACCGGAACTTTGCATACATACCGAAGTCCTATACAATCCCTAGTGATGCTGATTACTTTCATATCACATCAAACAATACAATCTATGGAACTCAAATGAGGTCATTCCCTCAAAGTCCAGTTCCACTATTTTGTGATATGTCTTCTGACATTTTTTCTCATCGATTTGATGCTACACAGTTCGATTTGATTTATGCTGGAGTTCAAAAAAACATGGGTCCTGCAGGGGCAACTATGGTAATTCTTAAAAAGGAGATCCTTCAAAAAGTAAAACGCACACTTCCTTCTATGATGCAATATGCCATTCATGTTGAAGGTGAATCAATGTACAATACTCCTCCTGTTTTTGCAGTATATGTTTCCATGCTCACTTTAGACTGGTTAGATCGGAATGGCGGTGTTGAATGGGCTGAAAAAAGAAACAGAGCTAAGGCAGAGCTCTTTTATTCTGAAATAGACAGAAATTCTCAGTTTGTTGGAACGGTTGATATTGAAGATCGTTCATGGATGAATGCCAATTTCGTTTTAACTCATTCTGAAAAAGAAGAAGCATTTAAATCGATGCTGAAAGAAGCCAATATTAGTGGTTTAAATGGACATCGTTCTGTTGGCGGATTTCGTGCTTCGATGTACAATGCCATGGACATTGATAGTGTTCAGGTTTTAGTTGATGTAATGAAGTCATTCGAACAAAAAAACGGGTAAACAATGGCATTTAGAAGAGTATTAGCCAATGATGGTATAGACAATTTGGGGAAGAAATTACTTGAAGATGCAGGCTTTTTTGTCGAAACGAACAAAGCTCCAGAGGGTAAACTTTCTGAAACAATCAATCAAGGTAATTTTGATGTTTTACTTGTCCGTAGTGCGACCAAAGTGACGGCCGCGGTATTAGACGAATGTCCAAATCTTCGATTAGTTGGTAGAGCTGGTGTTGGAATGGATAATATCGATTTAAAACATGCTGAACTGAAAGGAATTAAAGTGGTAAATACTCCTGCTTCATCTTCGCAATCGGTTGCAGAATTAGTATTTGCTCATCTATTTTCAGGAATACGGTTTCTTCAGGATTCTAATTTCCAAATGCGTTCTCAAGGAGCAACACATTTTGCTGAATTGAAGAAAAAATATGGTGCTGGAATAGAACTCCAAGGGAAAACAATGGGCATTATAGGGTTTGGACGAATTGGTCAAGCAGTAGCTCGAATGGCCATTGGATTGGGAATGAATGTCGTTGCATCCGATCCATTCATTAATGAAGCTACGATTATACTTCATATCAAACCAACTTCTCAAGATGTTCCAGTTAAAATCGTGACGAGTAGTTTGGATGAGGTTTTAGAAAAAAGTGATTTCATCAGTATACATGTTCCCGGTAAAATCAATGGGAAAGCCTTGATCGGTGATGTTGAACTTAATAAAATGAAATCGGGTGTTGGACTAGTCAATGCAGCACGTGGAGGAGTGATTGATGAAGATGCCCTACTTGCTTCATTAGCTAGTGGAAAAGTAGCTTTTGCAGGTTTGGATGTTTTTGAAAACGAACCCAATCCACGGCTTGATTTACTCGAAAATAATCGTATTTCTGTTTCACCTCATATTGGAGCAGCAACACAAGAAGCTCAAGAGCGAATCGGTCGTGAAATGGCAGATAATATCATTCAATTTTTCGCAAAAGTTTAATCATCATGGCGAAACTGTTTCCTTTCAAAGGAATTTTGCCTTCTCCTGAAATCACTGAGCAGGTTGTATCTCGTCCATTTGATAAATACTCAAAAAAGGAAGTACAAGAAATTGTCAATGAAAACCCGAATTCGTTTCTCAATATTATAAAACCGGAGTTAGCTAATGGAAAAAGCACTCGTCCAGATAATCCGGAAGCTCAATTAAAGAGCAGAGAAAAATTTGAGACATTTCTAGCCAATCATATTTTAGAACAATCTAGTCAGAACAACTATTACATATATCGTCAGGTAAAACCCAGCTTTACCTATACTGGAATTATTGCGACAATTTCGAGCGCTGATTACCATAATGGAGTCATTAAAATTCACGAGCAAACATTAGCTCCCAAAGAAGAAAAGCTCAAAGATTATCTTCGTGTTGTTGGAATTAATGCTGAGCCTGTGATGTTCACGTATCCGCATCAATCGACAATTGATGAATTAGTGAATGAACTTACCAAATCAAAACCCTATGCTGCTTTTCATTTCGATGATAAAGAGCATTTTCTATGGGAGGTTTCTGCTAAAGAATCTATTGAACGCATTCAAATTGCATTCGAATCAATTGAACGAGTTTATGTCGCTGATGGTCATCATCGTTCTGCTTCATCCGTTTTATTGTCCGAAGAACTAGCTGCCGAAACTGGAGATAGTTCAGGCGAAGCTCCTTGGAGTCGGTTTTTAGGAATTTTTCTTCCTGATCATAATCTTCAACTCTTTGAGTTTAATCGTTTGGTAAAAGATACAGCTGGCTTGACTGTATTAGAAATAGTAGATCAACTTGCGGATGATTTTGAAATTCAATTAGTAGATCAAGCTGTATATAAACCACATGCGCTTCATGAAATTTCCATGTATGCACAAGGTCATTGGTATAGCCTGAAGTTGAAACATGATAGACAAAATTCTCAACTTGAAAATAAGCTCGATGCGAATCTTTTAAGCAAGCATATTTTGGGTCCGGTGCTTCAAATATTGGATTTACGAAATGATGATCGCGTTTCTTTTTTAAGTGGAATTCAAGGTGCTGAAGAGCTTAAACGGCAAGTCGACAAAGGGAATTATGCGGTTGCATTTGGATTGTATCCTGTGAGTATGGAGCAATTCTTTTCTTTTTCGGATCATGGTAAAATAATGCCACCTAAAACCACTTGGTTTGAGCCTAAGCTCTTAAATGGTCTTGTGATCTACGATATCGGACAACACTAATGATGAGCTCAGTTAGTCAACGTATAGTAGAAATTCGTCATTCCCTTCCAAGCGGTGTTGAGCTTTGTGCAGTTTCTAAAACAAAACCAGTTGCTCTCATTGAAGAGGCATATCAGGTTGGACAACGAATTTTCGGAGAGAATAGGGTACAGGAATTAGAAGAGAAAGCCAATCTTCTTCCAAAAGATATTCAGTGGCATTTGATAGGGCATCTGCAAACAAATAAGGTAAAATATATTGCTTCATTCGTTTCGATGATTCATGCTGTTGATGATGAAAAATTATTAGAAATCATTGATAAGGAAGCCCGAAAACACAACAGAATAATTGACTGTTTGATTCAGATTCATATTGCAGAAGAGGAAAGTAAATTTGGATTTTCAGAAGAAGAAGCTTTACAATTCTTTCAATCAGGAAAATGGAAATCTCTAAAAAACGTTCAGCTGAGAGGACTCATGGGAATGGCAACATTTACTGAAGATTCGGAAAAAATCAGAATGGAATTTAGAGGACTTCATCACTTTTTTCTGAAAATGAAATCAGAATGTATGTCACAAGAATCTTCCTTTGATCAACTTTCCATTGGAATGAGTGGAGATTATAAAATTGCTATCGATGAAGGCAGCACACTCATTCGAGTAGGTAGTTCTATTTTTGGTGATCGTTCTTATTGAGCGATTATCAATTTTGATGAGTGAACAATTCCTTCCTGTTGAAATGTGAGGAAATAAATTCCTGAGTTCAATTCATTGGGAATTCCCACCATTCGATTTGATGTAGTTCCTTTTAGAACCACTTTCCCTGTAAAATCTATAAGTGAAAAATTCACTTCGTTTCTGATTCCTTTAATGTAAAACACTCCCGAACTTGGATTGGGGAAAATTGAAATACTTGAAGATGATAGATTTTCAAATCCAAGGGAGTTTGGAGTATTGTGATTGCCAGCTGTAACCGATGCTCCCGTTGGAAAATTAGCACTTATTTCTAATGGATCAAAAGTCGTATTCGTTATTAAATCTCCATTATACCAAGCTGGTTTTGAAAAAGGAGTTGTATTTCCATAGAAACGAACAGCTGCATCAGGAGTTCCTGCCGATTGAGTTAATGTAACACCTCCATAGATAAGTGCTGTTAAATCTCCATTTGTCCAACCTACTGCATCTTGTAAAACGGCTCCTGAAGGAAGATCTAAAGTGCCATCGTTGTTGGTATCATAATCAGCATTATGTACCATGGGTATGGGGCTATATATAACTGTAAATGTTGTATTCCCGTTTTCTAAGATACCACCAGGAATACCAAATGAAAGAGTGTCTTTGACTGTTGTTTCTGCGGGTAAGTTTGGATAACCAAGAGTAGTTCCGATGAAAATCAATCCGTTTGAACCGATTGTAATATTGTTCAATGGAATCACTAAATCGCAATTTCCTGCTGAAGCTGAATCTCCCTCGAATACACACACATAAATTTTGTTTAAAGTGGTACCTGGAGTTCCTTTTAATTCAATAAACTCGTAAGGATCGTCTGATCCTGCTGGGTTGACAACAATTTCATTCAAGAGCAATTGTGCATTTGAATGAGAATGAATAAATAGAAAACAACTTGTAATAAGAACAGAAATCGAATGGTATAGTTTCATCAGCGGGTCAATACAATTTTACCAGTAGCAGTTTCGAAATAATCTTTTTTCAAATAATAATTGAGCACATAGTAATACACACCCTGCGGTAAATCAACATTGGCCTGTTTACCATCCCATTTAAAATCAAGGTTATTGGATTGATATAATTCTTCACCCCAGCGATTGTAAATCATCACATTCCCTTTTAAAACAGTTTCAGTGTGGTAGCATTGAAACCATTCATTTAATCCATCACCATTAGGAGTAAATGCAGTTGGAATATACATCGTTTGAGGAATTATCTCTTTCAACAAGAAATGAGCAGTGAGTGTATCTGTTGTATCTACAATGCAGCCATTTACACTCATGCTTGAATCATCAGAAAGCACTGTATTTTCTAATGTCCAATGACTGAATAAATAGATATCTGTTGGATTTGCATCCGTAGTAACTGGTGTTCCAGGAAAGTACTCGAATGTTGTTGGATAATTTTGAATCCAAGTTCCATTGATGTTTACAGTTCCTGCGCCGGGAGGATCAACTAGTACTGTAAGAAACCAGGTTTGAAGAGGTTTGAAATGAATAATGATTGTATCAGTTGAATCTGAGATAAATGAAGCATCAATTGTAGCGGAATCGGGTGTGAACGGATGATATGAAGATTCATACCAAACAAATTCATAGTTTGTTGAAGGTGTTGCCGATAAACTCAGTGAAAAACCTTCATTGTATGTTGTTGTGTATGGATAGGATGCTGGGCTAATACCATTGATTGATATAGTTCCTGATCCAGGAGGTTCAACAATATAAGTGATGGTATTTATTTCAATCACTCTAAAATGAGCAACAATACTATCTGAAGCTTGAATCATGAAACTATTGAGCGCATCGGTACTATCTGTAGTGAGATCACTGTGAAATATTTCCCAATACCAGAATTCATAGTTCGTTGCTGGAGTAGCTTCTATCTCACCTTCGACACCTCCAAAGTATGTTCCTGACCAAGGATAGCTAGCAATATTCAATTCATTAAATCGAATTGTTCCACTCGCAGCTGGTGAAACATTAAAAGCAAGATTGAATGGACCATTTACATCGTAGCAATTAATTACTCCTTGATTAGCAATGTATTGACAACGATTAGAAATCTGATTTCTCATATACGACAAATGCGATTGCCATTCAGTCATCGTTCCGCCCCATCGAGTAATTTGATTGGACATTTCAGGAGTTATATGATTGACTATACTATCGAAATGAGCTAGAGCAAAATCACAATTTAAGTATGTACTTATCATTTCAGCATACCGATTTACAAAACGTTGTTTGAAAGCCGGATTTGCCATGAGTCTGTTATAGATATCCAAATGACCTTCATCGGGTCCCGCATTTTGGAAATTATTATCTAATGCACATGGATCTGTTGTATAATCTGTAGAAGGCCAACCTGAATAATTTTGACCAAGATCAAAGGTATTATCCATGTCCCATAAAGCGTATTTCCATTTTACGTTGGGAGTGCCTCTACCTCGCCACCACATGGTATTCCAATTAATCCAATCGGAATTTACAGCCCATGAATTCAAAATGATATAATCAATAACACTCGCTAAATCGAGTCTTGAAGCAACACTATTATAATTCGCATTGATGGAAAGATCATTACTCATGATATATCCATAGAGATCATTCCAATCGGTATCGCTACCATAACGAACGGTTAATCCTCCCCAAAATGAAAGCAAGTCTAAATCTTCTTCCTTTTGATTCCAGTAATAGTTGGTGTAATCAGGATCATTTACTTTTTCACGAATCTCATAAAGTCCCCAATATTGACCATTGATGTAAAGAGCACAATGATCGTTAGTACGAAGGTCAACATTCATGTGAGCCGTTTGAGCTAAGGATTGAATGTATGCATCACGAAGATGACAACCACCGCCACTTCCCCAAGTAAAAGGATAATTATCAGAAGCAGCTGCTTTAAGAATTAATCGTTGAAACTGAGCACGTGGTTTTGTTGGGAAAACTTGATAATCTATTTTATCGTCATACCCTAGTTGATCACGAACGATAAAGTCAACCCCTTTTTGAGGATATGCCCAGCTATCATTTCCATGGCCATTCACATCACCATACGATTCGAATTGTTGAGTTCCAGAACTAGTGAAATACTCAATGGTTGAGTTAATTTCTTGAACTCCACTATTGAATAGATTCGTGTATTGATCGGATGATAATGAAACAATTGGAATAGTATGACTAACGCCAATAAGGTAAGTATTGGTTTCAGTAAATCCTGCTAAAATGCTTGCAGAGGCAGGGAAAGCTCTCGCCCTAAGTGCAGTTGAAGTGCTAATAGCAATAGGAGCAGAATAACTTGCAGATGTGGTTGTTGGTTCAGAACCATCCGTTGTATAGCGAATGGTAACACCAGCATCGGGAGAGCTAAGACTAACATTGATAGCTCCTGGGTAAATTCCAGCAGCTAAGCTCATGGTTGGAGTTGTTGTGTAGGATGTATATCCTGTTCCGTTTGCAGTTCCTGGTGTTGGTGTTGCAAAAATCCCCCAGGTTGCTGAACCATTGGGAATTCTTCCGCGTGAATTATTCGCTCTTGCTGGAGTAGTTATTACTTGATCTGTTATTGCTCCACCAGCATCAGCAAAAATGATTGTTTCATTATTCGTTTGCGTGAGTTTGAAATTCGTGTGAAAACTCAATCCAGTTGAAATGTCTCTCCCAGAAGCAAAAAATATCATGTACCCATTCGAAGCGATCGTTGTACCCGCTGGAATTTGCCACTTTGTAGGATTCGCAACATTATCACTGAGGAAATTACCTCCAATGTTTATCGCAGCACCTGTTGGATTATATAATTCAATCCAATCTTCATAATTTCCATAATCATCTGCTATCGTCGAAATATTAGAACAAGAAAACTCGTTAATCACCACTTGCCCAAACGATGAATAGGTCACTAGAATAAGCAATATGATGAAATATGAACGTAGTAGTTTTAACATTTTTCCAATCTATGGGCATGTACAATTTTCAAAAATAAGAAAATGTTCTCACCTATATGATTAAATTGTTAAATCTCTTTCGTGCCCATCTTCCCAAAATTGTCAAAATTCAAAACGATAACTTAGTGTTGGAATAATACCAGCTTGAGTCACAACGTCAAGTTTACGAGTGTCTTCATTATAAAAACGGCTATACTCGTTCAAATGATTCGTTACATTTTGAATGTCGATTTTCCAGACGCGTGTTGTCTTTTTCTTATTGATCGTATAGCTTATTCCTAAATCGGTTCTCCAATAGGCTGATGCTTGTAATTGATTGACGTTGTAATTATCATAAATGCCGTATCCTTTCTCAATAGACTCTTGCAATAAAATCGGAGTATATCTTCTTCCCCCAGCGAAAACGGCTCTTAAATTTATACTCAATGTATTTCGTTCCCCAATTTTAAATTCTTTTCCTGCGAGTAAACTGCTTGCATAATTTCCATTAAAGGAGGTGTTTCTAAGAACCCCATCAGAGCCACGGTATTTCGAATCATACAAGGAACCAGTTGCCATAAAATAATAACGTTTCGAGAAGTACTTTTCTAAGGTCATCTCAATTCCATAATTCCTACCTGTTCCAGTATTCTTTGCAGAAATCGTTGTAAATCCTTGTGACATATTAATCATTGATAAACCATTGGATTGTGTTTTATCAACCGGAATTGAATATAAATCTTGGTAATACGTTTCCATTTTCAGATGCAATTGTTTCGTGAGCATTGTTTCATACCCTAAAACATAATGTCTTGATTTGGAATAACCTAAGTTTCTATTTGGTGTTATAAAGCTTCCATCAGCTTGTTGAACTTGTCCATAATAAACTGGTAAATCTTCTAAGCGACTATGAAGTCCAATACCGGCACTTAAAACCTGAGTTCCTTTAAAATTCCATTTTACACCTAAACGAGGTTCGAATGCTTGTGAGTTATTGAGTAAAAAACGAGAATAATGTATTCCTGTATTCATTGTCCATCTTTCGTTCATTCGATATTGCCAATTCGCAAAGGCCTGAATTAGCCCCGAATTTCCTGATTTATCTAAATTGATTGTTGGTTTATTTAATTCATAATCATACGAAATTGATTTCATAGAATAATTCAATTTACTTGCAATGAAACCTGCTTTAATGCTGTGTTTTCGATCAAATTTATGATTGAATGTAAATGAAGCTCGAGCAGCAGCATTTAAAAAATGTTCGTTGGTTTCTTCATGAATAAAATGAGCAAGTGAATCATAACGATTACTCACATAATCATTACTATTTCCAGTGAATGCAACAACTGTTTTAATCCAAGTTTTATCGTTAAATAAATAGCTGTGTGTAATTCCAGCAACACCTAATTTCGTTTTATAATTACTTCGGTATTGAATGTTTTTCCCTATATATTCTTCATGAATTTGGCTAATTCCACCGATGCCAAACAGAGTAAAGTTTCCTAATTTTTTAGTGGGTAGATTAACATTATATGAGAGATCTTGAAACACTGGAATCGCATCACCCACTATTTTAACTCCTAATTTTTGGAGAAGCGAAAGCGAAGAATAACGGTAATTAATCAAGTATGAACCAGCATATCCTTTCTTAAAAGGACCTTCTATTGCTGCATCAGTTCCAATCACTCCAATTTGTAAGGCGGTTTCTCGTTTTTCGTTATTGCCTTTCCGAAGTCGAATGTCAAAAACACCGGATGCTGCATTGCCGTAATCGGCAGGGAAAGCTCCGGTTAAGAAATCAGAATTCGCCATCATATTAATACTTAACATGCTGATTGCTCCACCTGCAGATCCTTGATTGGAGAAGTGGTTTGGATTGGGAATTTCAATTCCTTCCATGCGCCATAACAATCCGCGTGGTGAATTTCCGCGTACAACTATTTCATTCGAACCATCCGAATTGCTTGTTACTCCGGCAAAAGATAAAGCCATTCGCCCCGGATCATTTAATGCACCTGCATAGCGTTTGGTTTCTTCTACCGAAAACTGACGTGCGCTAACAGAAGTCAATTCATTAATCGCTTCTGATTTATTGTTCCCAACAGCACTTATTTCAACTGCTTTTATCTCGGTTATTCGTTCAACTAATTTCACATTTAAAACTACTTCCTTCCCTGCACCAACAAGCACATTGGGAAGAATTAAATCATTGTAACCAATCAAGGAAATTTTAAGATCAACTCTACCAATTGGAACCTGATTTAGTCGAAAATGACCATCGATATCGCTTGTTGTTCCTATTAAAGGGGATGATTTCAATACAATGACACTCGCGCCGGGTATGATACTTTCGGATGTTTGGTCGATGATTGTCCCTCGAATTGTTTGGAAAAGGTTTTGGGAAATTGCCTGAAATGATTGCATAGCAAAGCATATCAGAAGAAAATTTCTGAGCATATGAAACGGGTTGGGTTTTTCGAAAAGGTTAAAAACGAATGATTACTTGAGCTCCAGGCCACATTTGAACTCGGGTGTTTCCATACATTTTATCGGAAACGGTCCATGGAGCAACTGTCGATTCTTGTGATGTTAATTCACTAGAATTGGTGTTAACGACCAGCACATTAAACGTAGGCCCAGCCGAAATGGCGAAGTGGTTTTTTATCTGCCAAGTAAATCCCAAATGTGCTTTGTTGAGTAAATTCACATGGTTGGTCCATAATCCTCCATTGTTCACATGCATGGCCATCAGATCTAGATTCATTCTAAAACGCCCCGTGCTTATCAGGTTTGAACCAAATCCATATCCCCAGCCCCAATAGAAATTTTTTCCTGGCATGGCGCCTAAACTAAAGAGATTATAAAAGAGATCACTACCGGTTTTCCATTGGATTGTAGCTGGAAAAGTTTCGTTTGCACCTAGTTCGAATGCTCTAAAACCTCCTTTACGAGCTATGCTTAAGAAACCGATGGGAGTTCCGCTTTCCAGTGAATCAGTATAATTGATAAATCCTACTTGAACACCATTTAAACGTTTGCAAACATTCAAAAATCCTGAAACCTGAGTGCCTGAAATATCATGCGATGCAATATTGGTAAAGCCTGCCACTTGTACTCCATTTACTTGTTGAGCAGCATAATTCATAAATCCTGAAATTTGAACTCCTTGCACACTGTCTTCAACCGTATTTACAAAACCGGAGCTTTGAAAACCATCGAGTTTTCCTTTGTTGATATTGGCAAATCCAGCACTCTGAAATCCATCCATCGAACCGCTGTTTACATTGGTAAATCCAGCTAATTGAACACCACTCACCGAATCACTCACTACATTACTAAAACCAGCTAGTTGAATTCCACTCACTCTTTTTTGGTTTACATTGCAGAAACCGGCTAGTTGAATTCCTTCAGTTTCTGCTCCAGTAATATTTGTAAATCCAGCTAGCTGAATTCCATGCATTTCGTTGTGCAATACATTCGCAAATCCTGCCATTTCAATGCCGTTCACAGCTCCTCCATAACCAGCAATCATATTCATTGAAAACTGATTTCGGCAATGAACGTTGTCCATACCATTGCTACTCACTGGTGGAAGAAAGGAAAATTGAAAAGCTACATTTTTCAATGAATCTTGGTTTTTCAACTTTGAATTTGGTTCTACAATGTGTGAACTGTCTGCTTTTTCAAGACTCTTCGATTTAAAACTAGGCTTTATTTCATGTTGGATAAATTGACTTATGGTGTGAATAAACGTTGTGTCGTTTTTATTTGCTTTTGTATCTACTAGCTGATACACTTGATTGAGTGCTTTGTATAAAGTTGAATCGACTTGTTGTGATAACAATCTGTTGCTAGCAAATACGATCAGTAGGGACAGGATGAATAATTTACGTGTCATGATTTTTGTTTTTCAAAAGCAAGACAATTCAACCCGAAATCACCCCTACGTATTTTTAAAAATGATTTGGTAAATCGTTAGAATGAGTTGATTATTAATGCTATATAAAATAAAAAAAGCCGTCATGTAGACAGCTCTTTAAAGAATAATATCAGGAATTAATCTTCTATCAAAACACCCATTTTTCCTAGTTGATAGTCGCGCATGGCTTGCAAAAGTTCTGTTTCATTCGTCATTACAAAAGGTCCATGATTCGCCATCGGTTCATTTAAAGGTTTGCCGCTCATAAAAAGCATACGTGTGTTTTCGATGGCTTCGAAACGGATTTCGTTCCCATCTTTTTTGAAAAGTACCGCATGATGTTTTTCTGCGAGTCCAAATCCATCCACATTGATTTTTCCATCCAGCAAATAAAGGAACGCTTCATGATTTTCAGGTAGTTGAATGCTTATTTTACCACCAGGCTGAGCTTCTAATGTGGCTGAATTTACTTCTGTCGCCGTTGGAACTGGTCCTTTTAATCCCCACAATTCTCCTGTCACAATATGGGCTTTCACTTTTCCATCTTGCGAAGTGTATTTAGGAGTGTCTTCGGCAGATACTGGATGATATTCGGGTTGATCCATTTTATGAGCTGCTGGCGTATTCACCCACATTTGAATGATTTCTTGCCGACTTCCACGTTCATGGATGTCATGTGGTGGTCGTTCGCTATGAATAATCCCCATTCCTGAATTCATCCATTGAACACCACCTTCGTAGATAATGCTGTTGTTTCCTCTACTATCACGATGGTGAACGCCACCTTTGAATATGAAAGTGACAGGTGAAAAACCACGGTGTGGATGCGGTCCAACGCCTTCATCCGCCAGGGAAACATCTTTAGGAATTTCCATATTGGCATGATGGAGTAGGAGGAAAGGATCGGGATAATCTACTTGATGAGAAGGGAAAGGTTGACGAACACGCAATTTACCCATGGGATATTCTTGAGCATAAAGCAATGCTTTTACGCTACGGAGTTTATTTTCTGACATAATTGAATTCTGTTTATTTGTTTGTACGTACATCAATTTGATGCCATGGAAAAATAACTGACAATGTGGCTTTGTTTTCAGAAGAAACGAATTCCAGCTTGCCAACCTATCCAACCGGAAAAGGAAGCATGGGTATTGGAATCACTGAAGATTTCATCTTTACCAATGGAAGGACGATTTTCAAAAATAGCATTCGAATCGATGCGGTATACATTGAAAGTTGGACCAGCAAAGAAGCAAATTCGTTTTGCTGGACGATAGCCTAAATAGATTCCAGAACGACCCCATAAATCGGGAGTAATTCCTTGTTTGAGCGATTCATTAAAGACAAAGGAACCAACCACATCCAATCCGAAGAAAAACTTTTTTCCTGGGCGAAATTCAGTTCCTGCTCCATAGCCAAATGTTACGAATGATGGATTGTTGGGGCGAAACATCCCGGCACTAATGACATTGTAAAAACGATGTGTCCCAGTTCGAAGTGTATAAAGCACCTGATTGACATCGGATGTTGAGATTTCGAACTGATGCATTCCTTGTCGAACTATGCTGATTAATCCAACAGAAATGCCTTTGATTGTATCGCATACGTTGAATAATCCAAGTTGACTGCCACCTACTTTACCTGCAATATTGAACAAACTTGAAACTTGCGAACCTCGAATCCAACGTGCGAAATTGGCCAATCCAGCAACCTGAACAGTAAACGTTGTATCGACCGTAACATTAACACCGCCACTAAGTTGAGCTCCATGCATACTGCCCGTGCTCAGATTTAAGAAACCAGAAACTTGAGTACCATAAAAATCTCCTGTTGCTAAATTGGTAAAGCCTGCCAATTGAGCACCTCGTCCCGTTTTGCCGCATAAATTCATAAAGCCAGCAGCTTGAACGCCCGAAAGTTCTTTCCCAGAAATATTTAAAAAACCAGCAGTTTGAACTCCTCGAACACGGTTTCGAGCCATATTGAAAAATCCAGCAGCCTGAACTCCCTTTAAAGAATCTAAAGAAAGATTGTAAAAACCAGCCGTTTGAATACCTCGAATAGCACCGATATTATTATTCATAAATCCAGCAATCTGAATTCCATCAACTTCACCGCCAGTAATATTCATGAATCCTCCGATTTGCAATCCATGCACATGTTTTCGGGTGATGTTGAAAATTCCTCCAAGTTCAACTCCACTCAAAGCCATCGAATAACCTCCCAAAGCATTGAACGAAACATGATTTTCGACCATGCCCGAATAATTCCGGTTACTTCCTAATGTTGGAAGAAAAGAAATCTGAAACGTACGTTGCTCGTACAAAGGATGATTTTCGGACTGAAATTGTTGCTCTTCCGAAACGACTGCTCTGAATAAGCCATTATCCGCCATTTCGATTGGAATGCTTGCCGGAAGTGGATTTAATTCTGAAAGAACTGGTAATGGATGAAGTCGAATTTCGGTGGATTTGACTTCTTCGGGGCGAAGTGTAAGTATGGTATCGCGGTAATTTTTTCTACTAATTAAAACCCGAGAAAAATCGGATTCTGAATTTAAAGGAAGCGTGTAGTTTCCTTGTTTATCGCTTAATGTTGTGTTGAATTCTCCGACTTCGGTGACCGATGCAGAAGCAATTAATTTCCCTGTTGCTGCATCACGAATTTGTCCGCTTAAAACGTAGGTCTCTTTTAATTTATTTACTCGCTCCTTGGTTTTTGGGATGATGATTACATGACTTCCTCCAGATCGAAAAATATATCCAGCGCCTAGTGTTTGTTCTAAAGCAAACCGAACCGATTGATTCTGGACTAGAACTGAAGTAGTTTTTTTTTCATCAATACCGGAAGCATTATAGCTTAATAAAAAATTGCCTTTTCGCGAAATAGCTTGTAATGCATCGGAAGTAGAAACACGATCGAGCTTAAGCGTTATTTTACGAGATAAAGGATCCTCCTGAGCCTGTATATACAGAGGAAAGAGTAATAAAAACGCAACAAGTAGTTTAGCAACCCGGGCCATCTAAAAGATACGATTTCGGTTCTTTCACTACAGTAATATTGAATGTTTCGGAAATGATCAGCAGGATGGAAGACAAATCCTGATTCTTGAATGTTGCAGTTAGTCTGCAATTGGAAGTTTCTTCGTTTTTAAATTGAATGGTTGTACCGAATACTTTTTCTAAAACACTGCAAACAGCTTTCAAATCACTGTTTTCAAATACCAATGTTTTATCAAACCCAAAGCGGATACTTTCAAGATTTGTTGAATTGGTATGAATGGATTTTCCTTCACCCGAAAAATGTGCTTCTTGTCCGGGTAATAAAATAACCGCTAAGGAATCACTCGAAGCCTGCTCATGAACACCATCATAAACGAGCACTTTTCCACTGCTCACTTTGATAGAAACATCCTCTTTTTTATTCGAATTGATGCTGAATGATGTTCCTAAAACACGAACATGTGCATCACCCGCTTGAATCGAAAATGGATTTTTCACATCACGAACAACATCAAAAAATGCTTCTCCTTTTAAGGTTGTGTTGCGATTGTTTTTGCCAAAGTTTTCGGTGTACGAAATTTCAGAATTGGGTTTTAAAATAACTAAGGTGCTATCAGGTAGTTTGATTTCTTTTTGAGTATTTCCTGATGCAATGCGAATGACTTCTTCGTTCGAAGAAAAATAATAAAGAATGGAACCAATGCCGATGAGTAAAGCAAGTCCTGCAGCAATTCTCCAAATCAAATAATTTTTTGCTGGGTTTATTGGAACTACAGTCGCTTCGGTTTTTCCTTGCTCTTGAATTTGAATTTTGACTTTTTGAAATGCTTTTATTGAATCAAAACGGGGAGCAGAATCGAGATTACTTGCTTCCCAAATCTTTTTATAAGCAGCTAATTCTGCTTCATTTTCATCGCTCTCGGCAGCCCAAGTTTCCATCTCACGCATTTCTGCATGACTTGCCTCACCTGCTAAATAGCGAGCAATGAGTGATTCAGGAAAGGATGATTCGGACGTATTCATTTAGTATATGACAAGCTTAAGTTCATTTACCCCTATGTTGAGAAAAGAAAATTCATCCAAAAACCGTTGGGTAGTAAAAGGATAATCCAAAATAAATAATCAGAAAGCTCAGTTCGCATAATGCGTAAAGCTTTGCCCATTTGGTTTTCGACTGTTTTGATCGATATCTCAAGATGCTCAGCAATTTCTCTGTACGATAATTCTTCAAAGCGACTTAATCGGAAAACCTTCTTGCATTCGGGAGGAAGTTTATCCATTGCCGTTTCAATTCGAATTTTCAATTCTTTTGCTACGAGCAGTTCATTTCCATCGTAGTTCTTTTCAGGTGCTGTGTTGTGTGTATTTTCCTGATGTTCTTTTCGCACTTTTAAATGACGAATCACATTCAAGCAACGGTTGTGAACCGATTTATATAGATAAGGACGAATCGCAGTTTGAATTTCTAAGCCCGATCTCTGTTCCCAAAATTTTACAAATACCTCTTGAACTATTTCTTCGGCAGCTTCTTGATCTTCTAATATAGACCAAGCATAACGAGCTAAACGCTCATAGAAAAGGTGAAACAGCTTTTCAAATGCCATTTCATCTCCCGATCGTATTTGTTGAAGAATGAGCTGCTCTTCCATTTATCTGCAAATTAACTGAGGAAATTCGATTCTCCTCATTCTAAATTTTTCATTTGTCGAACTTTAAGCATATTTCAATCAAGATTGTCGGCATTGTCTATATTTGCCACCCGAATCTAATTCTATGAAAAGTATCAACCTCTTAATCAATGTTGTTTTAAGTGTTGCAGTCATTGTTCTGTTTGCGCTTCATTTCTCATCTCGCAAATCAGGTCAATCGAATGGATCAGGCAGCGTGAATGCTGCTCCTGGAAGTTTGAACATTGTATATTTTAATACGGATACTTTGATGGCTCAATATCAAATGTTTGTTGATGAACAAGCGGTGATGGAGAAGAAAACCAAGGATGCGGAGAGTAATTTAGTTGCAGAACAGAAGAAATTTGAAAAAGAGGCGAATGAATTTCAACAACGCGCTCAATATTTAACCATCACCGATAAAGAAGCAAAGCAAGAAAAGCTGTATCGCGAGCAACAACGCTTAATGCAATTGGAGCAAACGCTTTCTGCCGATCTTCAAAAAGAAGAATCCGAAGTGAACAAACGCATTTTTGATACGATCGAAGCCTATTTGGTTGAATATGCGAAAGAAAGAAATTACACCTATGTGCTTTCCTATACACGTGGTGGTGGAATCTGGTTCGCAAACAAAGACTTAGATATTACTGCTGAAATTGTAAAAGAGTTGAACGAACTCTATAAAAAGAAGAAAGCCGAATAAAAACTATCCGGCTTTTTAGTATGGTGCCCAGGACAAGACTCGAACTTGCACAAGCTGAGCTCACTACCCCCTCAAAGTAGCGTGTCTACCAATTTCACCACCTGGGCTTTGAGTCGGCAAAAATAGGAAAAAGATCTGTTAAGCAAATGCTATTCACGCTTTTCATTTGTGGTATGCCGGGAAGTGGAAAGTCGAAGTTTGGGAAGCGACTTTCGAACAGACTTTTATGGAATTTCATCGACCTCGATCAATTCATTGAAGAAGAATCGGGGAGTAGTCCTGCAGAGATTATTCAATCCCAAGGCGAATCGGAATTTCGAATTATTGAATCTGCTTGTTTGCGTAAAATTCAGCCTGAAGTATTAACGATTGTTTCGTGTGGCGGTGGAACTCCGTGTTTTAACGACAACCTAAACTGGATGAAACAACAAGGAGAACTTGCATTCATCGACTTGCCTCTTGCAACATTGAAGCAACGTTTAACTCAATCATCGGATTTAGAAAAACGTCCACTTTTGGGAAATTCAGAAAGTGATTTACAATCGAATCTTGAAATTCTTTGGAAATCGAGAGAACCATTTTATCGTCAAATAACTTGGTGGATTGATGGTTTGAAAATCAATCTTTCCGAAATTGAATTGGAAGTGAGAAGTCGGTTTTGAATTCAATGCAAGAGCACTGAAATTTCATCACTATTCACTTCAACTTCTACATGTTCCTGTAAGGTTGTGGAAAGAGAAAGTCCAATGTAATCAGCTTTAATAGGGAATAAATTGTGTGTGCGATCGACTAAAACACAGGTTTGAACCGAATGAAGAGGAAACTGCAAAAAGTAGCGTAAGGCATAAGCCATGGTTCTTCCAGAATTCTGAACATCATCAATAATAATTAAGGTAGCATTGTTCAATAAACTTGGTTCAATAGAGCTTATAAGTGGATTACTTAAAGGATCCGTTTTATTTATTTGTATCGAATGAACGAAATGTTTCGAAGAAGAAAATTTGTTGAGGTATTTACATATAATAGTTGCTATAGCAAATCCTCCTGTTTGAATTCCTGCGAGAACAAGGTTTGGATTCTTTTGAGTTCTTTCAAGAATTTCCAATGCAATACGTTCAAGTTTCTGATGCGCTTTTTGAGAATCTACTATTTGTGAAGGCATGTTTCTAAGTGTGAACGACGAAAATACAAAGTGTTTGAACGATTCCGGTTACCTTTGTTTTAAGTTGGTATGATTCAGCGTATTTGCATTTTATTATTTCCTTTGATTTTCTTTTTCAAGAATTCATCGCAGGCTCAGGATCAGCTTTTTCTGCGTAATGGAGATGGCATTTTAGATTGCTACATATTGAGTGTTTCTGATTCAATCATCTTATTTAGAACCCTCGATCCTACCGATAAACATGAATATGAAATCCCCTATGCTGATACTTATGGGTATTTGCTAGAAGATGCTGGGCGATTACAATCTGCACAAGATAATGCCTCGAATTTTCAACTCATCTTCTCCCATGAAAAATCGAAACGTCATCCTAAATTCTCTATTAATCGAGGTCTATTATTTCGTCTCAAAAACGATACTACACTCCTTCCAAGACGTGGTAGAATAACTTCAATTTCTGCCGACAGTATTCAACTAGAAATGAAACGGAAACATGTCCTCGAACGAGTCAGTTTTGCTTTGAATGATATTGAAATGTTTGGATACACAACAAAGTGGACAGAGTTAGCTACGTTGATTGTTATTCCGGCCTCTTCGGTGAAAGAAGGCTCATTACAGTTTTATCGTAAATTATTAATTTCAAAAGGTTGGAAATGGGAAGTGAAATCCATCGCCGAACATGAAACACGCTCTTTAAGAGGCAAACGGAAATTCAAACCAGGGCAATTACTCAAATTACCTAAATCCGTCAAAAAGAAGAGTCTCCGTGATAAGTAAGTGTATTCAATAACTCTTTCAAATCTTCCACTTTATTTGGATATCCTAACTTTTCGTAGGCAGTAATTAAATTCCGAAGTTGTCGTTGAATAATATTGACGTTACTGCAGCTTTCGTAAAATATCCGGTTGGGTTCTAGCTTGAGTTGCTTCAAAAACGTATCAATTTCCATTCTGCTAAAAACAGCTCCTTTACTAAATGGATTGATGTAAAATAGTATCGCCTCTTCTTCATCGGGTGATTCTCTTAGAATATATTCATCCCGATAAGCCAAAATAAAATGCTCAGGCAAATTCACTCCATAAATTGGAATATTGAGCCCTTGAGCGATGCAGGAATATAAAATACTTAACAAGAGCGGATTTCCTCGTTTGCTTTCCAATACATTATTAATGTAGGAATTCTGAGGAGCATGATAATTACTCGTATTTCCTGTAAAATTGTAAACATCAAACAGGATGTGATTAATCACCCGAACCTTTTCAAATGCAGTGAGGTTTGGATTTAATTCTAGCCAAACATCTTTTCGAATAAGCTCTATTTGTTGTCGAATATTTTCTTCATCCAAATCGGGATATTGATACCGTGCAATCAGCAGTGTGCCTTGCAAAAGATCAATTCCTCCCGTAGCTGCCCATAATTTTAATTCTTCTTGTGTAGAACTAAATTGAATGGTTTGTATGATGTCTTCTATCCGACTTTGAAGCGTATTGTTGAATGTGTTTTCCCACACATTTTCCAATGCTGGAATTACCTCATTTCCCATAGAAAGCAATCGCTCTCTGATTTCACCAAAAATTTCTTCATCTGGATCTTCCAGCAAAAGAATCATGGCGTGTAAAGATTTATCGTTCTCTTTTTCCATCAAGCACTTAAACGATCTAAAACGGAAATAATTAAATTTTCCATTACAGGCTTATAGTCTTTACTGTATTCCAATGTAGCTCTATTGGCTATGATCGCACAAGCAGTTGCTGATCGATGTCCTAATAACCGCGACAAACCAAACAAAGCCGATGTTTCCATTTCGAAATTGGTAATGAGCAATCCATCCTTCTCAAAATCCATCATACGTTCATTCAAATCAGGAACTGCAGGCTTTAATCGCAACGTTCTTCCTTGTGGTCCATAAAAACCGCATGCAGTAGCTGTAATTCCAGTATAATATCCCGGTTTCAATTTATCAAAAAGTGCCTGATTCGCTTCCACTAAATACGGTCTATTGAGAGATTCAGGTAATCGAAGTTGTTTCAAAATGGCTGATAATATTGCTTTTTCCCGATCGTTTTCTTCGAATGAATAAAAATGTAATAATCCATCGAAACCCAATCCGTGTGTACTCACAATAACACTATCAACTGGAATATCTTTCACTAAAGTTCCTGAAGTGCCAATGCGAACAATGTCGAGCGAGCGATGTAAATCTAAAATTCGCCTGTTTTTAAGGTCGATATTCACAAGTGCATCCAGCTCATTCATCACGATATCCAAATTATCAGTGCCTATTCCTGTGGAAATCGCTGAAATTCTTTTGCCACGATAGCTACCCGTATGTGTGACAAACTCACGGTTTTGAACGCGACATTCGATTGAATCGAAATGCTTGGAAATGGTTTCAACTCGACCTTGATCGCCTACAACAATAATGGTATCAGCAAGTTGATCAGGTTGAAGTTTTAGATGGTAAATGCTGCCATCAGGATTTAAAACCAATTCGGAACTAGGGAGTGTCTTCAAGTTCTTATGCTTACTTTTGTGCGATTTTAAAGTAAACATTCTGCATGAACACAACAAAAAAAATCCTGCTAGTTCCTATCGACTTTTCTACACAGAGTTTGATCGCTCTCAACCACGCCGAAGAAATGTCAAAAGCTTTTCAAGGAGAAATTTATCTACTGCATGTTTCTGAAGAACAAAGTCTGATATCCAGTTTGTTTTCTCGTGAAGATGAAGATAAACTTCAAAATGAGGTGTGGAGAAAAATGACCGAATTAGCTCAATTCACCGAAGCAAAGAGTAAAGTCAGAACTACACCCTTAGTTGCCAAAGGGAAAATATATGAGGAAATAGTGCGCGCAGCTGAATTGGTTGGTGCAACGTTTATCATTATGGGTACAAATGGCTCGGATGGAATTCGTAAACGTTTTATTGGTTCGAATGCCCTTCGCGTTGTGAGAGAATCTCGTACTCCTGTAATTACAATTAAAGGACAGCCAGAATACAAAGGCATCCGTTCCATTGTATTGCCACTCGATCTTTCTAAAGAAACACGTGAAAAAGTGAATAAGGCAATCGAATTATCTCGCTTTTTTAATGCGAATATTCATGTTATTTCTGTTTTACTAACGGATTCCGAAGAAGTCGTTACGAAGCTGAAACTTCAAATGGCTCAAGTAAATAGCTTCCTTACCAAAGCAGAAGTTGAACATACAACCGAAACAATTATTGCAACTGAAAAAAGCGAGGGTCTTGTTCATGAGCTACTTAACTATGCTCAAAAAGTGAATGGTGATTTAATAATGATCATGACTCAACAAGAAACCAACTTTACAGAAATGTTTATTGGTTCTGCTGCTCAAGAAGTAATTAGTTCCTCCGAAATTCCTGTTTGTAGTATAATTCCAACAGTAAAAAAAGATACAAGTGTCTTTGTTCCTTATTGAGATTGAACTTTAGTCTTTTTCAAATCCCTATGAATATAGCTATTTATAGGGATTTTTTGATTTTGGGAATATGATGCGAATAGTTTAGGTTTGTAAAAAGCTATTCTTTATTAAAATTCTTTCACTATGAATTCGCTCGATATAAAACGGATCCTAATTCCGACAGATTTCTCCGAAACCGCAGAACTTGCTTTGGAACATGCTGTTAAAATGGCTCGCCTGCTCGACTCTGAAATTACTTTATTGCACGTCGTTTCCACTTTTGCTTTTCGAGTTAATTTACCCGAAGTGGATATTGATGAAGCTCAGAATACCAAATTATCTGGTGCAATTGGTTCAAAACTAAATCGAATTGCAGAAGAATTAAAAGCCAAAGAAGGAATTCGTATTACAACGATGGTTACATCAGGTCGTATACGTGAAGAAGTAGTTCGAATAGCGGAAGAAATAGATGCCGATTTAATCATTATCGGAACACATGGCGTTTCTGGTTTACGCGAATTCTTTATGGGTAGTAATGCTTTTCGTATCGTTTCTGAAGCGGGATGTCCAGTTCTATCTGTGCAAGACAGTGGTCATCCAGTTGGTTTTACGAACATCATTGTTCCAATCGATAATTCATTTCATTCTCGTGAAAAACTTGGAATATCGGTGAGATTAGCTCGTCTTTATGGAGCAACTCTCCATATCTGCGGACTTCGTTCACACGATCATTCTGATTCTGATATCAATGCAAAATTCAGAATGAAAATGAAGCAGGTGGAAGATTTTCTGAAAGAGAAAGATGTAAAGTATACCGCAACTACCATCAATTGCAGCAACATTGCCAAAGCAACAATGGATTTTGCTGCTGAAAACAATGCGGATCTTATCGTCATCATGAACGAGCAAGAAATAAATTCAACAGGATTCTTCATGGGGCCATACGCTCAACAAGTTGTTAATCACAGTAAAATCCCCGTGTTGAGTATTCGTCCAACTACTGGTTTGATTAATTCTGTTACGCCTTACTAAGTTTTCTTCCCATCTTGCAGCATGAACCAAAGCAGCATTTCTCTGCGAAGTTTATTTCTGCATCACGTAGCTCAAACTTCTCCTTATCCTCCCATGCTCGAAGTAGATCGGGCTGAAGGCGTCTTTCTATACGACGTTCAGGGTAAACAATACCTCGATTTTATTTCTGGAATTTCAGTAAGCAACGTTGGTCATTGTCATCCCAAGGTAGTCGAAGCCATTCGTTTGCAATCGGAGCGGTACATGCATGTGATGGTCTATGGTGAATTTGTTCAAAGTCCTCAAGTTAAACTTGCTCAAGCAATCTCCTCGGTTCTACCTAACAATCTCGATTCAGTTTATTTCGTCAACTCTGGTGCTGAAGCTACCGAAGGTGCTCTAAAATTAGCCAAACGAGTTACTGGTAGAACAGAGCTCATCGGGTTTAAGAATGCATACCACGGGAGTACTCATGGTGCATTGAGTATGATGGGAAGCGAATTTTTCAAACAAGCTTTTCGTCCATTATTGCCCGATGTACGGCACTTGGCATTTGGCAATTTTGATGATTTATCGCTCATTACAAAACGAACAGCAGCAGTGCTTGTCGAACCAATTCAAGGTGAAGCGGGAGTGATTGTACCATCTCAAATTTGGCTTGAATCGCTCCGGGATCGTTGCAATGAAACAGGCACAATGCTCATCTTTGATGAAATCCAAACAGGTTTTGGACGAACTGGTTCATTCTTCGCTTTTCAACAGTATCATGTTGTTCCAGATATTTTGTTAATGGCCAAAGGAATGGGTGGCGGATTACCTATCGGTGCATTTGTTTCATCCAAAGAACACATGAATGCACTTACGCATTCTCCTATCCTCGGTCATATTACAACCTTTGGAGGAAATGCCGTATGCTGTGCAGCCTCACTTGCCGTGCTTGAACTTCTCATAAATTCCGACCTCATTGAGCAAGTTCCTGAAAAGGAAAAACTCATTCGAACACGTTTGCAACATTCAGCTATTAAGCAAATACGTGGAAAAGGTCTTTTATTAGCATTGGACTTAGGCTCAAACGAAACTGCCCTTCCAGTCATGTCGCGTTGTTTAGAACTTGGTCTCATCACCGACTGGTTTCTTTTCGCCGATCATTGCCTACGTATTGCTCCACCATTAACCATTACGCACGATGAAATTGAAAAAGGATGCCAGCTCTTTTTACAAGCAATTCGAGAAGTAACAGGAAAAGAAAATTAGTCTTACTCGACCAAACCTCGCCCAGCCTTAGAAATACGCTTATCACGCTTAAAATCGATGACTATCTTGTCCAAAATACCATTGATAAATGTTTTGCTTTGCGGACTACTATAGTCTTTCGACATTTCAATGTATTCGTCTAAGGTTACTTTTACGGGAATGGAAGTGAATTCAGTCAATTCGCAAATGGCCATTTTCATGAGAATGATATCCATTTTGGCAACGCGATCTATCTCCCAATTTTGGGTTCGCTTGGCTATTTCCTGAAGATATTCTTCACTATGTAGGATTGTTTTACGGAATAATTCAGTGGCAAATTTCCGATCCTCTTCGGCTTCTTTATGCAAAGGCTGAAGCTTGAAATTTTCTGATGCTGTTTCAGGAATACCTTTTAACGTCTTGAAAATGCCCGCTTGCATCAATTCAATATCATCCAACCAATAAATACTTCGCTCCTCAAAATACTGTGCAAGCGATTCGGATGGGAAAATATAAGTTTCGAATAAATGCATCACGATTTCTTTATCGTCTTCGAAACTAACCTCGTCCTTTTCTAAATAAATTCTGAAAGCATCATCATCTTTGAAAGAATAGTAAAGCTTCTTGATAAGTTCTTGCTGTCCATCCCAGGAGATTTTGAGCTTCGTTGACTTCTGGCTCAACTCATCATTTCCAGCAATTGCCAGGATAATGCGGTTGTTCACAAAATTCATCTTCGGATTCAAATCTTCCTGAGTTGGCAGTCTTTTCTGTGATCGCTCGAACAAAAAACCTTCAGCAAAATGTTTTAGTTCTGGAAGTAAAACCAGATAATACAGATATACTTCATACACCTTATCAATGCTATGAAATAACTCCTTCTCACCTAAAACTACCTGATTATTATCCGATTGAAAGAACGCGTACAGCGACTTCATCACTTTCTCACGGATATGCCTTCTGTTGAGCATTTGTGGAATTTAAAACGATAATTTAATACGACCAATATCTTCCATCCTGCGCTCTGCAAGACGTTTGGCTGCATTGATTGTTGGAATATTTTCGGACTTAGCAATGCGAAATACATTCTGAGCTGCATTGTAAATATTCTCCGTTGCACTCATAGCTCGATCACGATTATATCCTTCCAACTCAATTGAAACATTGATTAATCCACCTGCATTAATCAAAAAATCGGGAGCATATAAAATTCCTTTTTGTAGACAAAGTGCCCCATGAATTGTTTCGTCGGCTAATTGATTATTTGCTGCTCCTGCAATTACAGAACAACGCAAACGATTCAACGAATCATTATTCAAGGTAGCTCCCAAAGCACAAGGTGCATATATGTCAATGTCTAAATCGAACATGCTCGATGAATCTACAACTTGAACTTTGTATTCAGCCGAAACTGCTTTCAAATTATCTTCATTGATATCGTTCACATAGATCACTGCATTTTCTTTCGATAAGTAACCAACTAAATGGTGTCCTACCTTACCAATCCCTTGAACTAAAATCTTTTTTCCTTCAAGGCTGTCGTTACCATATGCTTCTTTGGCAGACGATTTCATCCCCAAATAAACACCATAAGCAGTAACAGGTGATGGATCGCCTCCGCCACCTAAAAATTCAGGAAGTCCAGTAACGTACTTGGTCTCCATGGCAATGTATTCCATGTCTTTGGTGCCAACACCAACATCTTCGGCAGTTATATAACGACCAGCTAGGCCATCAACAAACTTCCCGAATCGACGCATTAAAGCTTCCGATTTCTGAGTTTTGGCATCACCAATAATGACCGCTTTTCCACCACCGAGATTCAATCCCGTTATGGCTGCTTTGTATGACATACCTCGCGAAAGTCGTAATACATCTGTAAGCGCTTCCGCTTCATTGTTATACGCCCACATGCGGGTGCCGCCAAGTGCCGGTCCTAGTTGGGTGTTGTGAATCGCAATAATGGCTTTTAAACCAGTTGCCTGATCGTAAAAATGAACCACCTGTTCGTGACCTAAAGCCTGCATGCTTTCGATTACTGAGCTCTTTGCATCGGCCTTTACAGATGGGAGTTCCTGTGTATTGGGCATAAGAGATGAATTTGGGAGAATTTGTTTTGGGGAATATGCGGAAGAAATTTGATACTTTTGTCCTCTCGAAGATTAGCCGCCTTTCCTTTGCGGGGCACAAAAGTAGCTGATTTTTCAAACCCCGCAACAGTAAGCCTTAGAGGGCGTTCATGAAATCGTTAAAATTTCTTAATCCCTATTTTCGTAAATACAGAACCCGACTCATCCTCGGCTCGCTGTTCGTTACTATTTCCAATATTTTCGCCATGTATCCGGCCGAAATACTGAGGAAAGGAATCGACCTTGTTCAAGAAGGTGTTTCCATTTATTTTCTTTTCGATCAATTCGATTTACGCGAAAATCTGAAAAGTAATTTCTTTTCCATGTTGCTCCTTTTTGGGCTCATCGTCATCATTACCGCCCTCATCAAAGGATTATTCATGTTTTTTATGCGACAAACAATCATTGTCATGTCGCGCCTGATTGAATACGATCTTAAAAACGACATATTCGCCCATTACCAAAAACTCGATCTGGCTTTTTATAAGAAAAATAAAACCGGCGATCTTATGGCACGCATAAGCGAAGATGTGAGTCAAGTGCGCATGTATGTTGGTCCTGCTATTATGTATGCCATCAGTACAATCAGCCTATTTATACTAGTCACTGCACGTATGTTGAGTATCAATGTCGAACTCACCATTTATGTGCTAACACCTTTGCCAATACTAGCAATCACCATCTATTTGGTAAACACTAAAATCATCCGCAAAAGCGAAGCAGTTCAAAAACAACTTTCCGTTATCTCTTCTTTCGTTCAGGAAATGTTTTCAGGAATACGTGTCATCAAAGCATACAATCGCGAAGAATTCACCCGAAATAAATTTGGTTTCGAAGCTCAGGAATACCGCAAACGCAACGTTGAACTCGTACGTACAAATGCACTTTTCTTTCCGCTAATCATCTTGCTCATTGGCTTAAGCACCTTGATTACGCTCTATCTCGGTGGACAAAAAGTGTTCTCAGGCGAAATCACGACCGGAATCATTGCCGAATTCATCATGTATGTCAATATGCTCACTTGGCCCGTTGCATCCATTGGTTGGGTTACGTCCATCGTGCAACGCGCTGCTGCATCTCAAACCCGAATCAACGAGTTCCTTAGTCAAGAACCGACAATCCAAAATCCTCAAGAAACGCATCAAAATATTCTCGGTAAAATAGAATTTCGAAATGTTGACTTTATCTATCCCGACAGCGGAATTCAAGCACTCAACAAAGTGAGTTTTGAGATCAATCAGGGAAAATCGCTCGCCATTGTTGGTCGCACTGGAGCTGGAAAATCAAGCATTGCGTCACTCATCAGTCGACTTTATGATGTGACTTCGGGTGATATTTTGATCGATAACAACTCCATCAAAACCATCAACCTGAACGATTTGCGTAGTGCAATTGGCTATGTGCCTCAAGAAGTTTTTCTTTTCTCCGAAACCATCACGAAAAATATTGCCTTCGGTTTGAAAGATGAAACCGATCCAGCAATCATTCAGCAAAAAGTGGAAGAAGCCGCGCGCGATTCGGCTATTTACGATTCAATCATGGAATTTCCTTCAGGCTTTCAAACCAAAGTGGGCGAACGTGGACTCACGCTTTCGGGCGGACAAAAACAACGAATTTCCATTGCACGCGCCATTGTTCGCAAACCGGCAATCCTCATTTTCGACGATTGTTTAAGCGCCGTCGATACCGAAACCGAAGAGCAAATTCTTGGAAACCTGCGCCGAATCATGAAAGGCAGCACAACCATCATCATTTCTCACCGCATTTCTTCCGTTAAACAATGCGACGAAATCATTGTGCTCGATCATGGTCAAATTGCCGAACGTGGAAATCACCAACAACTCATTGAACTCGGCGGCATGTATGCTCAGATGCATCAAAAACAATTACTCGATAGCGAAATCACTCAGTTCAATTAATGGAGTTGGGCCTTGTCCGGGCTATCGCTGCAAGGTGCAATTGGCAATCTTTTCCTACAATGAGCAAAGTTTAATCATCCGAGTTTTACATTCATCATTGCACCTTTCCGCTCTATCCCTAAGGCTTCTTCTTTAAAACGAATGCGAAGGTTTTTATTTAATTTAAGGTGACTTCAGCATTACTTTTCATCAACAGGTTGTAATCCTTGCTGCGGTTTCTTCGTTTGCTTGCCTTCATTTTTTCCCTCATTCCGAACATCTACATCTTGCTTAAATTTCCATTTCCCTTTCTCCCAAACAAAGGCATCAAACGTAAAATCGGGACCATAAAATTCATACTGTCCAACTAAGGAAGCTTGACTTGGCGCTAAATGATCAAACACAATCCAATTCTTACTTTCCTGATATCTCAACGACATCGTTACGCGTTCTGAATGTTCAAAAAACACACGGTACCGTGCACGTTTGCCATCATCAAAAATGGGTGCTCCAAAACTCACTTTTCCCGAAGCATCCAACTGAATCACATCTATCAATTTTTTATTACTGAATGCCGTATTGCCATCCCAGCCAAGAAGCGTGTAATATGTTTTTTTCTTATGAGTGGTTTTGATCACCTTATAATAAAGTGCCCCAAACCATTGATCATTCGAAAGCGATTTACTACTTGCCTTCGTTATTTCACCCGAAGCATCATAAAGTGGAATAACCGTGTAGGGAGTTTTTTTCCCAGCCTTCAATTGTATTCTTCCATAAAACAAATACGTACCATCTTGATAAGGAATATTCCAATTGAAAATTCGAAACCGATCATCGGGCGATTTCAAAATGGCAATACTGCGAACACCTTCAAATGGCATTTCCCAAGAATCGGGAGAAGCTAACAGTGAATCAATCCAATGTTCTACCTTTTTTTCAGAAGCAAGTCGTATCGATTCATCTTGGTGATTCAACATACGATTTCCAATGACTTCTAATGAATCCAACGAAAAGGGCTGTGCCAGCAATGGCAAATTCGAAATGAGTAGCAAGAAAATAATCAGGCGCGCCATCCTACGCTTCCGTTTGGAACCACTCAGAATTGACAAACGTTCCTTTGATTTTCCCTTTCAACACCTGACCTCCAAAAGGAGTATTTACCGATTTACTTAGAATGCTAGACACATCATACTGGAACGTGGCTTTCGGATCATAAAGGAAAAAATCAGCTTCTTTCCCAATTTCAATGCTTGGAATATTGAGCCCAAGAATTTTGCGAGGTGCCGAACTCATTCGCTCAATCAAGGTTTCCAATGGTATATTTTCTAAAGATGCATTTGCTGCACCAAACAAAGTTTCAACACCAATCACACCCGATTTAGCATAATCAAATTCAACCTCTTTATTTTCCAATGTCTGTGGACGATGATCCGAACAAATCACATCAATCGTTCCGTCAATTACTCCAGCTCTTAAAGTATTCCGATCAAGCTCCGAACGAAGCGGTGGCCACACTTTAAAATGGCTTTCAAAATTTATTAAGGCCTCATCAGTAAAAAATAATTGATGAGCATACACACTACAACTCACATCAAGTCCTTCATTCTTTGCATTCCGAATAAGTTCAACTGCCGATTTCGAAGAAATTCCTTGTATGTGAATTTTGGCTTGATGGTATTTTGCCAAGGTGAGCAATCGAACAATTCCCAACTCTTCTGCAATCGAAGGCTGACCTTTCATTCCTAATTGAACACTCACCAATCCTTCATTTACTTTTCCACCTAAACTCATCATCGCATCTTCGGCGTGAAAACAAAGAACACCACCCGAAATGCGGTTGTATTGCATGGCTAAATGAACCAGAACCGAATTCCCAATCGGACTTTTATCATCCGTAAATGCAATGGCACCAGCATCAAATAGATCGGCAAGTTCGGCTAGTTGTTCACCTTTCTTCCCAATCGAAATACTTCCCGAAGGATATATATGTATTGGGTATCTCGAAGCATTATTTTTAATAAACTCAACTTGCCCACGATTATCTGTCACCGGATTTGAATTGGGCATCAACAATAAACCGCTTATACCACCAGCCAATGCTGCCGAACTCAAGCTTTGAAAAGTTTCTTTTTCTTCTTCTCCAGGCTCTCCGCAACTCACTTGCATATCAAACAACCCCGGTGAAATCGAATAGCCTTTTCCTTCAATAACTTCTGCATTTTCGCTTGAAATGCCTAATTCAATACGAGCTATCTTCCCATCAATTACTTCAACATCTTTAATTTGACCGTTCTCTTTGCTAGATAAATCAACTAGTTGAACGTTTTTGAAAATAGAGTGGGAGGATGTGCTTTTCATTTCAACAAGCGTATTAAGGCAATTTCTACAGCTAAAAAGAAGAGTGCAAGAACAATGAATAATTTCCAAAATGGTCGTCCTTCATCTAACTGTGAAATTTCCTGTTTTAGTTCTTTTAAGGAGCCATCTAAAACCCGAGCTGTTGTCCAGCCTGCTTTTTCCAAGGTGCTCAATAGTTCTTTTTCATCATAGAAACGAGAGATCGATTCTTTTCTATCATAATTAAATGATACGGCAGCCAAAACGGAATCTCCTTGCTGTATCACATAGTTTCCAGCTTCAGTAATCTGATTTCGGACAAATACCTGCGTTTTACCATCTATCGTTCGATGCTCAGGAATCATTTCCATTTTACTCTTTACCGAACGAATTTTCAAACTCTGATCTCCTGTAAGTTGAGTATTATAAAGTTCTATAGGTTCTTCTTTACCAATAGTATAATAGAGTCGAGATGGTGCAATACTATACAATCCCATTTTGTAAAACGTAGGAATAAAGATCGCGTGTTTTGGAAAATTACTAGCTTCTTCTTCTAATGGAACAGCACTTAAATACACTTTCCCTTTTCCACTGGCATAGGAAGCCATCATCAATTCTCCATTTTGCAAACGCAATAAAACATCTTCTTGAACCTTACCAATAGCTTTAAACGGCAAATATTTTTTCACCAAAGGCAAATCAATATTTTCCTGTTTCTTTTCAAAAACATCGTCGTACAATGGATGTTGTAAATTGATTTTATCTGCCTTTTGAGCTACCAATTGCAAAGTTCCATAACTAGCAATACCGAGAGCAGAAGAAAACATACGATAGCTTTCAGCATCCGCATTTAAATCAGGCAAAATACACAAGGAACCTCCATTTTGAACAAACTTTTTAAGCTCTAAGGATAATCCCGAAGAGATAGATGGAACTTCATTTAAGATGATAAGATTCTGAAGTGGCAAGAGTGCATAATCGACTTGCTGTGCAGAACTATTTTTTATTTCAAATGCTGGATTGTTTCCATACAGTTGTTGTAAATAAACACTTTCACTTTTGCCATTTAAAACCAGAATTCGAATTTTCTCTGGCACATTGTACGAGAAGTAAAACGCATCATCAAACGTTACGGGATAATCGCTAAACCGAATCTCACCTTGATTAAATCCGCTTCCCGAAGTTGTATAGGAAATGGAAGAATTAATGGTAGAATCAGGGCCAACGCTTATGCTTTCTAGTCCTCTTTCAGTCGAATTGATACTCAACTTAACAGGCACGTTCGAATAGCGCTTTGCTCCAGAATTGTTAATTCGAAATAAAATGGAATCAGGCTTCGATTTTTCTCTAAATGGTGTTGCAAACCAGCAGGAATCCATTGAAATATTATCACTTATTTGTGCCTTGAGATGAATGCAATTGAGGTCAAATGAACTATCCGGTTTTAACGAACTCAGATCAGCAGTATTTTTTTGGAAATCAGAAATCAAGTAGATAATTCCATTATCCATTTTCTCTTGCCGAATCAGGTCTTCTTGCCTTTTAACAATGTCAACCAAATTACGTGAAACCGGAGAAGGCTTCACTTCATTGAGCATTTGTTCAAATTGCTCACGCGTCAACAACTGCTGATGACGTCCTTCAAAATCATTCGTGAGAAGCTGAAATCGATCAGAAGGTTTATAGGAACGAACAATGTCTTGAGCGTGTTTTCTTGCTAATTCTATCAAAGAACCCGTTTCGGCTTGAGCATCTAAGCTAAACGAGTTATCGATGTATATACTTATGGCTCGGCTTCCAGTTCTTTGTTTGGAGGTGGAAGGAATAAAAGGTTGAGCAAATGCGAAAACCAAAGCGATAAGTGCTAAACACCGACTTATTAATATGAGAAGATGGCGAAGCCTCGATCGAGATTGAGTTTCTTGACGCAGTTCTTTTAGAAAACGAACATTGGTGAAATAGATCGTTTTGAATTTGCGAAAATGGAATAAGTGAATGATAATAGGCACAAGCAGAGATAGAAGTGCCCAAAAAAAGTATGGATTCGCAAATTTCATCGGGTTTCAAAGATACATTCAATTTTCATCCTTAAATAAACATCCTTCATTCCTCAAATTCTTATTATTAATCTTAGAACTATGGAAAATTATAGAGTTGATATTCAAAAGATTAAACAAGCACTTTCGAAAGAATTACCGGGCGAATCGGCACAAATGAAGATGGCTCCTATTTCTCGACCGCGTTTTTCAGATATGCCCAAAGACACGAATGAGATAAAGAAAGCAGCTGTTTTAATCCCAATTTTTAGTAACGGGAACGAAGACTTTCTATTGTTAACAGTTCGTAGTATCTACGATGGTGTACATAGTGGACAAGTTAGTTTTCCAGGAGGTAAGTTTAATGAAGAAGAAACCGATCCACATTTAGTCGCTTTAAGAGAAATGCAGGAAGAAATTGGAATCGATAAAAATCAAGTAGAAATTCTTGGTAGCTTAACACCTTTATATATTCCAGTAAGTAAAATGCATGTTCAACCAGTTATCGGCTGGTTAAATTCAAGGGATTGGCAACCTGCCGAATATGAAGTTGCTAGCATTCTTGAAGTGCCCCTTTCTGAGTTATTTGATATACAAAATAGAAAGTCAAAACCCATGAATCTATCTTCAGCAGGGACTTTAGATGTTCCCTATTTTGAACTTCAAGGTCATGTTGTTTGGGGCGCAACAGCAATGATGCTCAGTGAGTTTATAGATATTTTGAGAGAGTTTAATGAATTTTATTAAAGTACCTCAAGGCAAATTTTAAAATAATAATAAATAAAATTCCTCCACCAATTATAAATACAACCCAATTGGTATTTCCAAATTGCTTGATATTAACTTGTTTGTCCTTTCGAAAACTCCAAACGATTGCGATAATAAATACAATAAAAAAAACGGAAGCGAAAATCCAATGCCCAGGAGTAATGTCCATAAAATGAAAAAGGCCGGAAAACCGGCCTATTTAAACTTTAATAGTTTAATGTTTTATTGTAATTCGTCCGGGTTTGCTGCTTTTTCCATTCTCACGAATTGAATAAAAATATAACCCAGCTTTCAAGTCTTCTGTTGGAATTGAAATAACACCTTCTACAGAATTTAATTGAACACTTGCTACTTTCACCCCAAGCATATTAAATAACTCAATGCTTGCAGTTTCGTTATTTGTAGAGCGTGCAAATGAAATATTTAGTTTATCATCAACAGGATTTGGAAAAGCTTTTAAAGCAGTTTCAGAAGAAACATTTTTAATTCCTAATGGTGTTACTTCAAAAGTCACAACAACATTTGTTGAATCCGAAGTATTATTTGCATCAAAGAAAGTATACTGAATTTGAGCAGTTCCCGAATTCATATTAGGGCGAAGGTGAGCACTAAATGCAGTAGATGTAGCACCACCATCCATAGTTAAAGGATTTGGAGTTAAGCTAACTCCTTCCACATAACACGCTAGCCAGCAAAAGAAATTGGATGATCCAGTTATTGGAGAAAGAACAGTTCTGCGAACTTTTATGTCCTTTTGTTCAGAAGAGTTGTTCGTAACGGATAATCCAAGTTCTAATTCAAATTCATCTGCAGCTCCTGTAATAGTTGTGTTTTGAGTATTTACAACAATACTTTGAGCATTTAGTGTATATGATGTCAGAATAAAACTCACTATGGCAAAAGAATGAAGTAGTACTTTCTTCATGGGTAGTATTTTTTGGCAATTTACAAATTACTTTAATATCATAAACATGTAGATAGAATAAATGTTTTATCTGCAAGAATTCAAACTTTTGTAGCCCCTAAAATTTTTAATCATTAAAAAAAACAAACATATTTTGTAATGTAAATAAAATGATGAAATTTGTAATTCATTGAATTTTCTCAACTAGACATGAAAAAACTTTTACAAACTACCCTTGTTGCAGCAATGACCATGCTCGCCGGGAATTCTTACAGTCAAATGGCGAATGGCTCTTTGGCTCCATCTCTTAATCTTACCGATTTGAACGGCAATACATATGATGTAGATGCTCTTCTTGCTGCTGGTAAAACTGTATTCATTGATGTTTCTGCTACTTGGTGTGGCCCATGTTGGAACTTCCACCAAACTCATATCCTAGAAGATCTTTACAATCAATATGGTCCTGGTGGAACTAATGAAGTTCAAGTTTTTTGGATTGAAGGTGATGCTACAACTACTGTAGCTGAAATAAGTGGTTCAGGAACTAGTACTCAAGGTGACTGGACTGCAGGAACAACATTTCCAATGTGTGATGATGCTGTTGCATCTAATGCTCTTCAAATTGGATTTTTCCCAACTCTTTATATGATTTGCCCTAGCCGTCGTGTTTGGCATATCAGCCCTTCAGAAGTTGGTGCTTACTGGCCAGTATCACAGCATATTGCTAATGCTCGTGCTTGTACTAATCCTATTGATGCTGTAATGGATTCTTATACAGGAGAAACCTCCACTTGCGGATATGTTTCTCAGCTTAAAGTGAAATGTCAAAATAAAGGTGTTAACACGTTGACCTCAGCAACTATTACTGCTTCTATAGGTGGAAATGTTGTTGCCTCTAAAGCATGGACTGGTTCATTAGAGCAGTTTCAAGCTGTTGAAGTAAATATTGGATCACATACATTTAATGCAAATGAAGATGTAGAATTTGCAATTACTCCAAATGGAACTGACGTTGCTCCTTCTGATAATATTGGAACTCAAACTATTTCAATGGCTCCAGAAGTTTCTAATACAACGTTAATTGTTAAAATTACAACTGACCAATACGGTTCAGAAACTACTTGGAAACTTCGTAAAGGAAACAATGCAGTTCTTGCTTCTGGTGGTCCTTATGCTGATCTAGCAGCAGCTGGAGAAGGTGTTCAACCTGATGTTACAGTTACTCTTCCAGCTAACGATTGCTACAAATTTGAAATGATTGATGGATACGGCGATGGTATGTGCTGTAATTATGGAAATGGTGGATATCAAGTTACTGATGATGCTGGAAACGTGTTAATTTCTGGTGATCAATATGGCGCTTCAGAAATTAAACGCATTAGTTATGGTGTAACTTCAGTTGGAAATGATCTTTCTTCCATTGCTTCTGTTAATGTTTATCCAAATCCATCTAACGGGCTTTGTAATGTGACTATGTCTTTAACTAAAAACGAAGATGTAAGCTTCCGTGTTTACAATGTTTTAGGTTCTTTAGTTTCTTCTCGTAATATGGGCAACCTTACTCCTGGAGATTACATTTATCAAATGGATTTATCTGGTCAAGCATCAGGTGTTTATACACTTGTCATGCAAACCAATCAAGGTGTGAAATCATACATGGTTAGCATTAACCATTGATTCTTAAAATAACTACAGTTGAAAACCGGGAAGAAATTCCCGGTTTTTCTATTTTTACCCAATCATGAAAAAACTACTCCTCATTTCTTTTCTTTTTCCTACAATTTTATCGGCTCAACTTCTCGATATCGTTCGACCAATTCCTTCCATTGAGGTTAAAACTATTGATGGAAAGACATTCAATACAGCTGATTTCGAAAATGGTGGCAAACCCATTATCATTAATTTCTGGGCTACATGGTGTAAACCATGCATTGCAGAATTGACAAACATTGATGAAGTGTATGAAGAATGGGTAAAAGAAACAGGCGTTAAAGTAATCGCCATCTCAATTGATGATTCGCGAAATGCTACAAAAGTTGCTCCTTTTGTTAGCGGTAGAGGTTGGACATACGAAGTATATCTTGATCCGAATTCAGACTTCAAACGAGCTCTCAATGTGAATAATCCTCCTCAAACTTTTCTAATAAACGGAAACAAAGAAATAGTTTGGCAACATAACGGTTACCAAGAAGGGAGTGAAATTGAGCTATATGAATTAGTGAAAAAATTAGCTGAAGGGAAGCCATTAGCTCATTAAACTATGAATTTTAAAATCCTTAAATGGACAACTTTGTATTGTCTAGGTGCATTTGGTTCGACACTTTTTGCCCAACAAAATAATCAGGGCGAATTACATGGAAATTTTCAACTGGATGCTCAGTATTACAATATTGACTCTTTAATTGGGGCTCCCGTTGTAAAAGAAAAGATTTTGACGAATGGCTTTATGAACATTCGTTACACAAAAGGAAACTTCTCAAGCGGTATTCGATATGAAAGCTACTTGAATGTTATGCAGGGTTTTGATCCTCGTTACAAAGGCTCAGGAATTCCTTTTCGTTTCGCATCTTATAAAAATGATCAATTAGAAGCAACAGTTGGGAATTTTTATGAGCAGTTTGGAGGCGGACTTATTTTAAGAGCTTATGAAGAAAGAGGATTGGGCTATGACAATGCCTTTGATGGTATTCGTGTTCGATTTCAACCAAAAAAGGGGATATATTTTAAAGGATTGATCGCAAGGCAAAGAACATTTTTCTCGTTAAGCCCTGGAATTATTAGAGCCTTTGATGCTGAAGTGAATTTGGCTGAATTATTAAATAATCCTGATTCAAAAACGACCATTATTTTTGGTGGTAGTGCGGTAAGTAGATTTCAAAGAGATGAAGACCCTATATATAATTTACCTGAAAATGTTGCCGCATTTGCTGGTAGAATGAACCTTAGTAGAGGAAAATTCAATCTTCAAGCTGAATACGGTTATAAATACAATGATCCGAATGCAACCAACAAAATGATATATCATCCTGGTCAAGCATTGTCTGTAACTACAACATTTTCAGGAAAAGGATTTGGTTTATTATTAGCTGCTAAGCGCTTAGATAATTTTGATTTTAGATCGGATAGAACTGCTGCTGGAATTGGTGCTAACATTAATTTTCTTCCAGCACTTACAAGGCAACATACCTATAATCTTCCCGCAACGATTTATCCTTATGCAACTCAACCAAATGGTGAAATGGGTTTTCAAGCGGAATTAAGCTATAGATTAAAAAAAGGATCAAATCTGGGAGGAAAGTACGGTACAGATATCACCTTAAATTTCTCCGGTACGAATGGTATCGTGAAAAATGCAACTTCAAATGATACTTTAGGATATACTTCACCCTTCTTCAAAGCATCTAAACAAATGTTTTTCCGTGACTTTCACATCGAGATTCATCGTAAATTAAATGCTAAATGGAAAGCCACAATCATGTATTTAAATTGGGTTTATAATAAAGATGTAGTTCAGGGTTTAACAGGTTTCGGGACTATTTTTGCGAATATGGGTGTTCTGGATGTTGCCTATAAGTTGAATCCACGAAATACAATTCGAGTTGAGACTCAAACACTCATTTCGAAACAAGATATGGGCAGTTGGGCGATGGGATTGATAGAATATACGTTTGCTCCAAATTGGTTTGTTGCTGTTCTAGATCAATATAATTATGGAAATCCAGATCCAATAAAACAAATTCATTACTTCACTGTCAATACTGGATATACGAATAATGGCAACCGAATTATGCTTCAATATGGTCGTCAACGTGCAGGTATTTTTTGTGTTGGAGGAGTTTGTAGAAGCGTTCCCGCATCAAATGGATTTTCAATTTCTATAACAAGTAGCTTTTAATATTGTTAAATTGTTTCACATGTTGACTATGAAAAAGTTGCTGTTTCTTTCTTGCATTTTTATTTTATCTACACTAATGAGTTGTGATAAAATAGATGCACCATATGGAACAAAAGGCACTAATCCAACTCCAAGTGATACGGAAGTTGTCATGAGGAAAATTCTCATTGAAGATTTTACTGGACATTATTGCGGAAATTGTCCTCGTGCAGCAAGAACCTTAAGCCAAATTCATGATTTGTACGGTGATAAAATTGTTGCCATGGCAGCCCATGTGAGTGAACAATTTGCGGCACCTGCAGGAGTTCATTATCCCGAAGATTATCGAACTGAAACAGGCAATGAACTAGACTCTTATTTTGGAAATTCTGCTGCAGGTTTACCAAATGGATTGGTTAATAGAAAACAATTTGATGGTCAAACAATCGTTCAATATACTGCTTGGGCATCAAAAGCTACTGAATTATTGGCTATTCCTGCGGATGCATTTATGTGGATTACTCCCAATTACACATCTTCAAATCGATCTTTATCTCTATCCGTTAAAACAAAAATTCTTCAAAACATTGAAGAAAGTCTAAGCTTAGCTATTTACCTCACCGAAGACAGCATAATTAGTGCTCAAAAGGATTATGATCAAACTCCTGATCCATTAATTCCCAATTACGTTCATCGTCATATGTTACGAGGAAATATCAATGGAACTTGGGGTACTCTTCTGAGCGCTGCTTCTACTTTTGGAACTGGAGAAGAATTTACTACAACTGGTTCTATATCTATTCCAGCCGAATGGAATGATGAACATGTTTCAATAGTAACAGTACTTTATCGTACAGCAACCAAAGAAGTGGTTCAAGCGGAAGACAAAAAAATTAAGTAAGACCATGTGTAATCGTTTTATTTCACGAAGCATATTCTTTCTTATACTCTTCATTGGTTTTAATAATTCTTCCTGGGCTCAGAAATTTCAAGGTGGATTGATTGGTGGAATTAATACGAGTCAAATTACAGGTGATGATCTTGCAGGTTATAATAAATTGAGTTTGACTTTTGGGGCTTTTGTTAGTACAAAACTCGGAGAAAAATCTTCACTCCAATTTGAAATTACCTACTTGGGAAAAGGAAGTCACAAGAACCTAAGTCCGAAAGATTCAGTCCCTACTTTATATCTACTTAGGCTTCACTATATTGAAGTTCCTCTTATTTTTAAATATAAATTAAAACCAAAACTTGAATTTGAAACAGGACCTTCACTAGGTGTTTTTTTTGGAAGTAGGGAAGAGGATTTATATGGTGATATGAGCGGAAATTATTCTTCTCGTGAACAATTTAAGCCTTTTGACCTTTCTTTTACAATTGGAGGTTCTTGGATCATAAATGAGAAATGGTCATTTAATGTTCGGTCAGCCAATAGTATTTTCCCTGTTCGAAATCATGATCAGAATACAAGCTATCGTCTTAATAAAGGGCAATATACCTCTAGTATTATGGGACGATTTCTCTATAACTTTTAGTCAATGAGAAAAATAAAAGTCGCTATTGCTGTTACTGGAGCGAGCGGATCTATATATGCCCAAGTATTATTTAATAAAATAAAATCACTCGAGGATCAAATACAGGAAGTAAGTGTCGTCTTTTCTTCCAATGCAAAGGATGTTTGGGAACATGAATTAGGAAATACGTCTTTTCTAGATTTACCTTTTAAACAATATGGGAAAGATGATTTCTTTTCACCCATTGCATCTGGTTCTGCTCAGTATGATGTTTTGATTATATGTCCTTGCTCCATGGGAACTCTTGGTAGAATTGCAAATGGATTCTCCGATGATCTTACAACACGTGCTGCTGATGTGATGTTAAAAGAAAGGAAAAAGCTCATTCTTGTAGTTCGTGATACTCCCTATAACTTAATTCATTTAAAGAATATGACAGCTTTAACCGAAGCTGGTGGTATTATTTGTCCAGCTAGTCCATCATTCTATAGTAAGCCAACTACATTTGAAGCATTAGCAACTACCGTTATAGATCGTGTTATTGATTTAGCTGGATTTGAACAAGAGAACACATATCGTTGGGGAACACAAGATTAAATCCAAATCCTTAGTCGTACTTTATAAATTCAATATTCCTTTTTAATCCCTTGAAACCGGTTCTTTTTACAGCCGATTTATTAAATATTTTTCCAAATGTTTCTAGGGTGATTTCTTCCCAGTCTTTTCTTTTCAACTTTAGAAGATCTCCAGTAGGTTTAAAAGAGTCTTCTTGATGTGGTTTTGAAAAGCGATTCCAAGGACAAACTTGTTGGCAAACATCGCATCCAAATGCCCAATCATCAAAATGCCCTTTCCATTCAATTGGAATCTGTTCTTTTAATTCTATTGTAAAGTAGGATATACATTTACTCCCATCAACTACATATGGTTTTATTATGGCTTCAGTTGGACACGCATCAATACAACGTGAGCAATTACCACAATAATCTTTGATTGGACCATCAGGACTTAATTCAAGGTCAATAATTAATTCAGCAATAAAGAAGAATGACCCTTGTTGTTTATTGATGAGGTTTGAATTTTTTCCAACCCAACCCAATCCACTACGTTCTGCCCATGCTTTATCCATAACAGGAGCTGAGTCAACGAAGACTCGTCCATCAACCTCTCCAATCTTTGTCCGAATTAATTCTAAAAACTGGAAGAGCTTTCTTTTGATAACATCGTGATAATCTTCACCATAAGCATACATTGAAATTTTGGGTGAAGTAGCATCCTCTTGTATTGATTCTGTATAATAGTTTAATAAAAGTGAAATAACCGATTTTGCTCCAGGAACTAAAACTCGTGGATCAATGCGTTTCTCAAAATGATTCGCCATATAACTCATATGGCCATTCATCCCTTTGTTAAGCCAATCTTCTAAATGATGAGCTTCTTTTTCTAACTTTTCTGCTTTTGAAATACCACAAAAATCAAATCCCAACTCTTTAGCAATTTGCTTTATTTCATTTGAATTTTTCTGATTTACAAAATCGGTAGTTGTCAACGATAGAACTAATTAAATTAATTAATCTTCAAAAAGGCCACCTTGTTTTCTAAAACGGCTCATTCCAAGATGTTTGTAAGCAAGTTCTGTAACTTCTCTACCTCTTGATGTTCGAACAATAAATCCCTCTTGTATTAAAAAAGGTTCATACACTTCTTCAATCGTTTCAGCATCTTCTCCACATGCAGTTGCAATATTTGTAACACCAACTGGTCCACCTTTGAACTTTTGAATTATCGTACTCAATATGCGATTATCCATTTCATCCAAACCATATTTGTCTACATTAAGCGCATCTAAAGCAATAGTAGTTATATCGAGTGTAATGGTTCCATTTCCTTTAACCATGGCAAAATCTCTCACTCTTCGTAATAGTGCATTGGCTATACGTGGAGTTCCTCGACTTCTACCAGCAATTTCTTTAGCGGCTTCATTTACAATAGGAATATTTAATATGCCTGCTGCTCGTTTTACAATATTGGTTAAAAGGTTTGCATCGTAATAACTCAATCTTGAATTAATTCCAAATCGCGCTCTTAAAGGAGCAGTTAATAATCCAGATCGTGTTGTAGCTCCTATTAAAGTAAAAGGATTTAAGCTTAATTGAATAGAACGAGCATTCGGCCCGGTTTCAATCATAATATCGATTTTAAAATCCTCCATTGCCGAATACAAATACTCTTCAATAACAGGACTTAATCGGTGAATCTCATCGATAAACAATACATCGTGAGCTTCAAGATTTGTTAATAATCCAGCAAGATCTCCGGGTTTATCTAAAACAGGTCCTGAAGTTACTTTGAACCCAACTCCTAGTTCGTTAGCAATGATATTTGCTAGTGTAGTTTTTCCTAATCCAGGAGGGCCATGAAGCAAAACATGATCTAATGCATCATCTCGCATTCTCGCCGCCTCAACAAAGACTTTTAAATTTTCTAGAATTTGAGCTTGTCCTGTAAAATCTTCAAAACTAGCTGGTCGCAAAACCTTTTCGATTTCACGATCTTTTGAATTTAATTGGCTTAAATCAGGATTTAAGTTAGGATTCATGTTATGAAGATAGCTTTTAAATCGGCCTAAAACACAAACGTCCCTCCGAATTGGAAGGACGTTCATTCAATATTTTTGAAGCATTAATGTGCTCCTTCTGCTATTTCTTTTTCAGTGAGCGGGACTATTTGTGAAACAAAATCTTCCTCACGATCAGGTTTACTATAATCATATGCCCAACGATGTACTTCAGGAATTTCACCTGGCCAGTTACCATGCATATGCTCAACTGGGGTAGTCCATTCTAAGGTATTTGATCTCCAAGGATTTTGTGGTGATTTTTGTCCTTTGAAAATACTATAGAAGAAATTAAACAGGAAGATTAATTGTCCAACTGCAGCTAAAATAGCAAACCAAGTTACTAATACGTTGATATCTACAAGATCATTGAATAATGGAAACTCTGTATTTGAGTAGTAACGACGAGGAACACCTGCTAATCCTAAGAAGTGCATTGGGAAGAATACTCCGTAAGCTCCAACAAACGAAATCCAAAAGTGCAAATACCCTAATTTTTTATTCATCAGTTTACCAAACATTTTAGGAAACCAATGATATACACCTGCAAACATACCGAAGATAGTTGCAGAGCCCATTACTAAGTGGAAGTGAGCTACAACAAAATAGGTATCATGCACATTAATATCTAATGCAGAGTCACCCAAAATAATACCTGTAACTCCACCAGTAATGAAGAATGAAACTAAACCAATTGCGAAGAGCATACCTGGCGTAAATTTCAAATCACCTTTCCAAAGTGTTGTTATATAGTTAAACGCTTTTACAGCAGATGGAATCGCAACTAATAAGGTTGTGAATACGAAAACAGATCCTAGGAATGGATTCATTCCAGTTATAAACATATGGTGTCCCCATACGATGAATGAAAGAAATGCAATTCCCAATATGGATGCAATCATTGCACGATATCCGAAAATTGGTTTACGTGCATTTGTCGCAATTACTTCTGATGTAATCCCTAAAGCAGGAAGCAATACGATGTATACTTCCGGATGGCCTAAAAACCAAAATAAGTGTTCATAAAGAACTGGACTTCCTCCATTGTATTCCAATGCTTGTCCACCAATATAAATATCACTTAAGTAAAAACTTGTTCCAAAACTACGGTCAAAAATTAGAAGCAATGCAGCAGCAAATAGAACAGGGAATGATAATACACCAAGAATAGCAGTTACAAGGAAAGCCCATATTGTTAGAGGAAGTCGTGTCATTGACATTCCCTTAGTACGTAGGTTGATGATTGTAACAATGTAATTTAAAGATCCTAATAATGAGGAAACAATAAACACAGCCATAGATACTAACCACAAAGTCATTCCTAGACCAGATCCTGGCATAGCTTGAGGCAATGCACTTAACGGTGGATAAACAGTCCAACCTCCTGAAGCTGGTCCAGATTCAATAAATAATGAAATCATCATTATCGTTACTGAGGTAAAGAAGAACCAGTACGATAACATATTCAAGAATCCTGATGCCATATCGCGAGCACCAACTTGAAGTGGAATTAGCAAATTCGAGAATGTACCACTTAATCCGCCTGTCAATACAAAGAATACCATGATAGTACCATGGATTGTAACTAAAGCGAGGTAAAAATTTGGATCCAATACACCACCTGGAGCCCATTTCCCTAAGAGTGGTTCCAAGATAGGAAAGCTTCTTCCTGGCCATGCAAGCTGCAAGCGAAATACAATAGACATAAGCATTGCTAAAACTCCCATAAACACTGCTGTGATTAGGAACTGTTTAGCGATCATCTTATGATCTTGGGAAAATATATATTTTGTTATGAACGTATCATGATGCTCATGTTCATGATCATCATGATGACCGTGATCGGCATGGTGCGCAACAGTATGTGCGGCATGTGAGTCATTGTGTGTATGTTCCATTGCTGACATTTAGCTCTCCTTTAATCGTGTGATGAAACTTTATCAGTGAATTTGCTTTTCTGAAGGAACAGCTAAAACTGCTGTTGACTCAGCTTTATTTAATGTATCTATTGATGTAGAAGCAGCTTGAGGAGCTGGTGCTGATGTAGCTTGTTTCTGCATCCATGTTTTTTGTTCAGATAGCCATGTATTATATTCTTCTTGGCTTTCAACAATGATGTCCATTTGCATATTGTAATGCGCAGCTCCACAGATTTTATTACATAATAAAATGTAATTAAACTTCTCATTGTTTAATTTTTCTCGCATTTCTTTAGTTGAAATGGTAGGAGTAAATTCAAACGAAGTTTCCATACCAGGAACACAATTCATTTGTGCTCTAAAATGTGGCATGTATGCACTATGAATAACATCACGAGAACGCATTGAGAAATGTACTGGCTTATCTTTCACTATATGAAATTCACCTTTCACAATAATATCATCATCTGCGTTAGGATCTTCAATCATTCCTAAATCATTTCCCTCACCAATTTTTCTGAAATCTGATTTTCCAAGTGTATTGTCTTTTCCAGCATAACGAGCTGTCCAATCAAATTGCTTTGAATACAACTCAATAACAACAGCTTCTTTTGACCCTGCATAAATTACATCACTCCAAACTGTTAAACCGTATGCAATTAATCCAGATAATACAATTGCTGGAATAACTGTCCAGATCATTTCTAGTTTATTACTATGTGCAAAATAAACAGCTCTACGCCCTTTTGTACTTGCGTTCTTATAGATTTGATAAACAAGTATGATGTGTGTTAAAACAAAAACAAAAGAAATAACTATCAGAGTAATATTAAATAAACCATCAATTTCAACGCCGTGGGCTGAAGCTGATTCTGGAAGTAATTTATCCTTGTACTTAATTACCTGCCATAAGCAGAATCCTAGGAATGCAAAAAGGAAAAGCACCCAAAGTGAAGCCTGATTTTTTCCTTCAGCTTCAGTGATCACATCATCTTTGCGGCCGCCTCGCAGCTCAGCAGAAAGATTGTAAATAGTCATCACTCGCGCGGCAGCGATCACAAACAATACTAGTACAGCCAGAACAAGAAGTGTCATATGGTTGATTTTCTGTTGATATAAATCGAATTAAATATGATGATGAATGCTTTCTTGATAGAAAACGTGTGTTGTATTGGAAACTGGTCTGCTTGCAAGTTTACGAAGTACAACAAACCCGAATAAACCAAGAAATCCTAACATTGTTCCAATTTCTACCCAGCCAAAATGCCAATGTTCTTTCATTGTTCCTGGCATGATCATCACAAAATTATCGCTCCAATGTCCAAATAGAATTACAATTCCTACAAAGAATAATAATTTGAAATTTCTTTTTGATCCACGTTTCATCAAAACCAAAAATGGAAAGAAGAAGTTCATGAATAAATTGAGCATGAAAAGAAATTTATAGTTTGCAAAGCGATCCATGTAATAGGTTACTTCCTCTGGAATATTGGAATACCATATCAACATAAATTGAGATGTCCATAGATATGTCCAAAATATAGAGAATGCAAACATGAATTTTCCTAAATCATGAATGTGGTTGTCGGTAACCTCTGGTAGTAATCCTTTGCTTTTTAAATGCAAAACAACAAGTGTAATCATTGTTAAGGCACTCACAAAGAATCCTGCAAATGTATACCAGCCGAATAATGTACTAAACCAATGTGTGTCAATCGACATGATCCAATCCCATGCGGATGTAGATGACGTAACGGCAAAAAATACTAAGAACCAAGCAGCTAAACTTTGGCTACGCTTCCAATTTTTCACATCCACACTTTGAGCTTCAATTTCTGAGCGTTTCATAAATGCTCTTAGAAATAAAACCCAGCCTAGAAGATAAACTACAGTTCTGATTATGTAAAATGTAGGGTTTAGAAATCCACTTTTCCCAGCAATTATTTCATCATAATGAGGATTTGCCTGACCATTTTCTAAGGTAGGATGATACAATTCAGGATCTGCCCAATGATAAATATGGTTGAAGTGCAGTGCAGATAAAGTAACAACAATGCCTAAAAAAACAGCACCATAAGGCAAATAACTCGCAATGGCTTCCATTGGACGTTTAACTACGGCCGACCATCCTGCTTCAGCAGCATATTGTATAGCCATAAAAAAGAGGGCTCCCAACGCAATGGCCATGAAGAAAAAAGAATTCAACAATAGGCTGGGCCATGCACGGTGTGAATCTGTAGCAAAGCCACCCACGATGCTGATTAGACCAATCGCCATCAGGATGAAACAGATATTCCGTGTTTTCGAAGAGAAGGTATAGTTCATTGTACCTGTATTAATCGTTAGCGTCAGGTTTTACTTCTTAACAGTTGGGTTTTCAGTAACTGCAGTTGGAGCAGAAACTGGTGTAGCTGATACTGTTGTATCAGAAGGAGCGCTTTGGCCTAAACCATCAGCACGAAGTTTCTGAACCCAACGTATTACTTGCCAACGTTCGTTGTAATTGATTTGTGATGCATGTGATCCCATCATGTTTTTACCATAATAGATCGTGTGATACATTTTGCCTTCAGGAAGATCTTTTAAAGTAGCCCCAAAATAAGAGGGAACTCCTGCAAATTTATCTCTCTGAACTAGGATTCCATTTCCATCTCCTTTTTCACCATGACAATGAATACAGAAATTGGTATATACTTTTTCACCTTTTGCTAGTACTTCAGGTGAAGATTCGATAGGGTTTTTCAATCCAAGACCAGCAGCCTCATATCCCTCATTTGTATTTGGGTAAGCATAAGGCTCATAAAAAGGAAGTGTCTCATCATTAAACCTTGGTATTGTTCCAAATACAGGTTTCCGTGAAGCCATACTGTCTCCAAAAACAGTATTAACTCCATATGCTTCTGAGGCTGGACCACGGTACATATCAGGAGCGTATTCAATTCCAGGACTCAAAGGATTATTTGAGCAGGAAGTTATTATCATGCTACCTAATAAAGTAGAAGATAAAAGTATCAGAATTGATCGAGCGTTCTTGGTCATTTCGAAACCTCCTTATTTAAGGTCTTTTTGATTGATTTCTATCGCACCTGTACTGCGCAGTGTAGTTAAAATCTCGTCTTCAGAAATACGTTTGTTTTCAGAAGATTGAATTTCCATAATGAATTTATCATCCGTAGAACGGAGATCTGGATTATGAGGCTTGCGTCCTGGATATAATTTGTTAACCAGTAAATAGCTCAAAACCATTCCATGAGCAGCACAAAAAACGGTCAGCTCAAAAGTAACTGGAATAAAAGCAGGCATGTTTTCAATCCAACTAAAATTAGGTTTACCCCCAATATTCATTGGCCAATCTGAAATTAACATGTACCAAGTCATCCATATAGCTGCTGATGTTCCAAACATTCCATAAAAGAATGCAGCATTAGATAAACGAGTTGGTTTTATTCCAATAACAGGATCTATTCCATGAATTGGAAATGGAGAAAATACATCCTTGATGCGGACTCCTTTACTACGTAATGCTTTCGCACTCGTCATAAGCACTTCCTCATCATCAAATACTCCGTAGATTACTTTATTGCTCATAACGGATTTTTAGTGGTGCGGTTGTTTAGGGTTTTCGCTTGTCGTCTTTAATATAGTCTTCAATTCACTCAATGCTATTACTGGGAATGTGCGAGAGAATAGTAAGAAACAAGTAAAGAAAATTCCAATAGTTCCAATGAAGATACCTACATCGACAAATGTTGGATGGAACATAGTCCAACTTGATGGAAGATAATCACGGTGTAATGAAGTAACAATAATCACAAATCGTTCAAACCACATCCCAATATTCACGAATATTGAAATGATGAAAGTTGCAACCAAACTGGTTCTGATTTTCTTAAACCAAAAAAGTTGAGGTGTAATTACGTTGCATGTCATCATTGACCAATAAGACCACCAATAAGGCCCTGTTGCTCTATTTAAGAAAGCGTACTGCTCATACTCAACTCCCGAATACCATGAAGTGAAAAGTTCTGTTAAATAGGCTACACCTACAATTGAACCAGTTACTATGATGATTTTATTCATCAATTCAATGTGCTGAATTGTAATATAATCCTCAAGATGCAAAACCTTTCGCATGATGATCAACAAAGTCAAAACCATCGCGAAACCAGAGAAAATCGCACCTGCTACGAAATAAGGAGGAAAGATAGTTGTATGCCATCCAGGAATTACTGAAGTAGCAAAGTCCATTGATACAATAGTATGAACCGAAAGTACGAGTGGTGTAGAAAGTCCTGCTAGTACTAGTGAAACTTCTTCAAAACGTGACCATTGTTTTGCAGATCCACTCCATCCAAAACTTAAAATGTTGTAAATCTTTCTCATTCTTGGTTTCATTTGACGATCTCGTACAGTTGCGAAATCGGGAATTAAACCTGTATACCAAAATACTAGAGAAACAGTAAAGTATGTTGAGATGGCAAATACGTCCCAAAGTAATGGAGAGTTAAAATTCACCCACAAAGAACCGAATTGATTTGGCAAAGGAAATACCCAATAGGCTACCCAAACACGTCCCATGTGCATTACAGGAAACAATGCTGCACAGATTACCGCAAAAATGGTCATTGCTTCTGCCGAACGATTAATTGACATTCTCCAACGTTGACGGAATAAGAGGAGAACAGCCGAAATCAAAGTTCCAGCGTGACCAATACCTACCCACCATACGAAGTTGGTGATATCCCAAGCCCAACCTACAGATTTATTATTTCCCCAAACACCAATACCAGTTCCAATAGTATAGGCAAAGCAACCTACTCCCCAAAGGGCTAATAGAATTGAAATGGTGAAGACTACCTTAAATAACTTGCTTGCTTTCCCTTCAATTGGGCGAGATATATCCTCAGAAATCTGATGATACGTTTTATTACCAAGTATAAGTGGTTGTCTTACTGTGGCTGTTGAATGATTTTCCATATCGTCTCTATGCTAAAGCGAATGAATTAAGCCTCGTTGGCAGATTTGTTACGGATTTTTGTCAGGTAGAATACCGATGGTTGAGTGCCTACTTCTTCAAGAAGTTGATACTTACGTTCGTTATTCCATGCCTTACGTACTTCTGATTCTTGATCGTTAAAATCACCAAACGAAATTGCATTTGTTGGGCAAGCTTGTTGACAAGCAGTTTTAATTGATCCGTCTTTTGGACGACTGCTATTTTTCTTAGCATCAAGTTTACCAGCTTGAATTCGTTGGATACACATTGAGCATTTTTCCATTACCCCACGTGAACGAACGGTTACATCTGGATTTAATACCATTTTACCTAAATCGTCATACATGTTGAAATCAAACTCAACATTTTCATTATAACGGAACCAGTTGAAACGACGAACTTTATATGGACAGTTGTTCGCACAATAGCGAGTACCAATACAACGGTTATACGTCATTTGATTCAAGCCTTCTAAACTATGTGTAGTTGCTAGAACCGGACATACAGTTTCACATGGAGCATGATTACAATGCTGACACATGATTGGTTGGAAAACAACTTCAATAGTATCTGTTGCTGAAGGAACTTCCATCTTAAGGAACTTGTCGATAGCACCGATTCCATCTTTTTCTGCTACTTCTTCGTTCATGTCTGAACTATAATAGCGGTCGATTCTCATCCAATGCATTTCTCTGCTTCGACGAACTTCGTCTTTCCCTACAACAGGTACATTATTTTCAGCAGTACAACTAATAACACACGATCCACATCCAATACAGGAGTTAAGATCGATGGCCATATTCCAGAAATGGTTTTTATTCTCAAACGAATCCCAAAGATTCAATTCCTTCGCAGTTGCTTTACCGTCTTTACCAATAGTTTTCAGATTGGTCGAATACAGTAAATCTTCGTTACCAGCTTTTGAATCTTTCTTGTATTCGGCAAGTGTAGATTCTTTTACAATCTCACGTCCCATCATAGTATGGTGGGTTTGAGTTGCTGCTATATGATATTTCCCCTTACTTTCAGAAACAGTAATTCCAGAATTTATGAATTGGAATGTACCATCTACAAAAGTTGTCAATGGATAAGCATTCGCTCCAATTCCATTTGCAGTTTTACCTGCTGCAGTTCTACCATAGCCAAGCGCTATAGCAATTACTCCCTTAGGTAAACCTGGTTGAGCTACTACTGGAAGTTGTATTGAATTAGATCCAGATTTTACTTCAACGATATCAGATTCTTGCTCTTGTCCCATTAATGGATTGAATCCTTTCTCCTTCATTTCTTCAGGATTCATCAATACATAATTGTCCCAAGTAACCTTTGTCATTGGATCAGGAAATTCTTGAAGCCAAGGGTTGTTAGCTTGATTTCCAGTTCCAGTTCCTGTTTTTTGGTAAGTAATGAGTTCGACTCCAGATGCTTTACCAGCTTTAGCAACAATTGCAGATGCAGCAGTACTTACATCTCCACTAATTGGTGAACTGGAAACAGGAGTTGGTGACGTGATTAATTCAACTTTAATAGCAGCAGGTACTACAGCTGTAGTTGTTGCTATTTCTGGCATGGTCGCTATTGGTGTTGCACTTGCCATTACGCCATCGTGCAATGAGCGGAACCAGAAATCATTGAAACTTAAGAAACCTGTAGAAGATGGATAAACGCTAGTTTCCCAAACTTTCGAAATATAATCGTGTGCATTGCTTGTATTACCCGCCCAAGTCAAAACACTTTCAAGAAACTGACGAGTTTCAAATAATGGATTGATTGTCGGTTGACCAAGTGCATAATGTCCTTTGCGAGGATTTGCATCTGTCCATGACTCTAAATAATGATGATCAGGTGCAACTATTTTGCATGCTGCAGCAGTTTCATCAACGCGATCAGCAAATGAAACTGAAAGACTTACTTTAGAAAGAGCCTCTTTAAATGCAGAACCGTTTGGTAAAGTATAAACAGGATTTACATTATGGATTAAAAGAGCACCAACTATACCAGCAGTCATATCTGCTACTAAAGCATTTACAGCTGCATCATCACCTTGACGAGTGTAATCTTCTACATCTTTATTAATCGTAGTACCATATGAACCCAAATGAGAGTTGATTGCATTTACGATTTGTTGAATATTAGCATCATTGCTACCACATACAACTAAAGCTTTTCCTTTAGCCTCATTTAATTCTTTTGCCAATTCAGCTATTGAAGCATCTTTAGCATCTAAACTTTTAGAAGGAAGATTACTACCAGTAAGTTTATTGTAAAGATTTATAACTGCTAATCCAATTTGGGATGGTTTAACCGCAATACGTTTATCTGCATTCGAACCAGAAACAGAAAGCAATGATTCTATTTGAACGTGACGAGACATTTTCTTCTCGTCTTTATTCAATTTACGAGTTGCTGCATATTGACGTGCATGCTCAACTGGACTAAGCCAATTGGCTAAGAAATCACATTCAATTCCAACAATATAATCTGCTTTATCAAAATTGTATGTTGGCACGAATGATTTTCCAAATGATGCCAAGTTAGCATTAGCAATTCCTTTGTATGAAATCGTATCGTATGTTACAACTTGAGTTGTAGGATATTTAGTTGTGAATTCTGCGATGGCAGATTTTATCGATGGGCTGATCAATGTAGAAGTCAGGATACGAATAGAACCACCAGCAGCAGCAATACTTGCAAGCTTTGAATTAACTTCAGAATCGACAGACTTCCAATCACTCTGTTTGCCATTCATCATAGCGCCTTTAATTCGCGCACTATCATAGAGTGATAAAACAGAAGCTTGAACACGAGCATGTGATCCTCCTTTAGTAATGGAACAAAGTTCATTGCCATCTACTTTGATAGGACGACCTTCACGTGTTTTAACTAAAACTCCAGCGAAATCATTTCCATCCCAATAAGAAGATGCATAATAATTTGCAACTCCGGGTGTGATTTCTTCTGGCTTATTTAGATATGGGATTGCCTTGCGAACAGGTGTCTCACAAGCAGCTAAAGATGCTGCCGTAACACTAAATCCTAGAAATTTAAGAAAATCTCTACGGTTTGTTGATGAATCCACGATGCGCTCGTCACCGAGGAATTGATCAACCGGAAGGTCTTCTGCAAACTCATTTTGCTGAAGTTTTACAAACTCAGGTGTTGCCTGAAGTTCTTCTATTCCTTTCCAGTATTTCTTCGAATTGCTCATACTTCGTAAAAGTCCGGTTTATGAAGGAGGATGTGGATCAATAATGACATTTAGAGCATTCCAAACCACCGATTTTTCCAATCGTGAATTTGTCGCCTTTTTTATATGCTGGGTCGTTTACAAATTGCTTGTGAAGCTCTTCGTAATACTTATTGTCTTTGTAATCAACTTCCGTTTGACGGTGACAGTCGATACACCATCCCATCGTTAATGGAGAATTTTGTTTTACAACGGCCATTGAATCAACAGCTCCGTGACATTGTTTACATTCAATTTTACCAACTTTTACGTGTTGACTGTGATTGAAATAAACATGATCAGGAAGATTGTGAACGCGTATCCATTGAATTGGTTTTTTGTTCGGTCCATAAACACGTGTCTCCGGATTGTAATCTAGAGCCGTATATATTTTCTTAATCTCTTCTGTTCCAGTTACAGCGCCTTGTTGAATGTATGCATGACAATTCATACAAACATTGGCTGAAGGAATATTCGCGTGTTTAGATTTTTCTACACCACTGTGGCAATAAACACAAGCAATTTTGTTTTGTCCAGCATGTATTTCGTGAGAAAATTTTATCGGTTGTTCAGGAGCATAACCTTGATATACGCCTACACCCATTAATCCATCCCATCCTTGTTTCAATACCCAAATAACAAGAAGTAAACTAGCTAAAGCGACAATCTTTTTGTTTTGAGAAGCCCAGAAACGGAAACGCTCAAGTGGCCCTAAAACTGGTTTTGGCTCAACATGTATTCCGTTTTTCTCATTCACTAATGTTTCAAGAGAAGCCTTAACAGTTCCAAGAACATTAATTAAAACAATCAATAAAATGCCTAGCCCAAGTAAAACATAAAAGTATGTTTCATTACTAGCTGATTTTACTTCGGATGCTGAAGTCCCCGCTGCGTTAGCATCTGTTGGAGTTGTAGCTACTGGAGCATCGCCACCTTTATCTGCCCAATTGATGACAGCTATTATTTCGGCATCAGATAATGCTTGTGCAGGCATGGGAGAATTCCCATTGTCAGCAAATAGCTTATTAGCATAAGCATCTCCGGTTTTTAAAAATTCCGCAGAATTCTTAACCCAAGAAATGAGTTTTGCTTCATCTGTCCAACGGCTTTTAACGCCTTTAAGACCGGGACCAACTAATTTCTGATCAGTTGGCTTGTGGCAGGATGCACAATTGCCTTTAAACAACTTTGCTCCATCTTGAGCATAAGTCGAATTAGCAGTGAAGGCAACAGTAAAAAATACTGCCAGAACACGTATGATATGGGAACGGAATAGATGCATAGACCAGCAGGTAGGATGACCCCTATTTCAGTTTTAACGGCTGCAAATTTAACCGTTAACCCTTTCCTTTATGATTTTTTTTGAGTTTGTTGATAATTTAGAATAGTTCTAAATAATTCGGTTCCTTCAATTTTGAATTCATTATGCATCATGAAAATTCTTTTCACCAAAGCATCAATTACTTATATTTTTATTCATTCAAATAATTTCAATTTAATTCATCTATGGTCTTCATAAATTCGATACATAAATGAATATTACTGCTTAATTTTGCTTCAAAATAATCTGGATGAATTTGATTTCAAATCGATTTTCGCTTCTTACAAAAGTCTTTTTAACTCTGTTTTTATTATTTTACTTGAAAGATTCTGAAGCCCAAATTCAAGATTCCACCTCTTTAAAAGTAAATGAAGAAAATATAGTTCAAAATGATTCTCAACTTATAGGTAATATCAAATGGAATTTACCAGATGGCTTATCAGAATTAATTGAAACCTATAAAAAGGCAAATTATGCATCACCGGGTATTGAAGGTTATCGTGTTCAGATACTTTCAGATGCAGGAAATAATGCAAAGGATAGAGCCCAATCGTCCTTAATTGAGTTTGAACGATACTTCCCTGGAATTGCTGTATACTTAAGCTATCAACAACCAAATTTTAAAGTTCGTTGTGGTGATTATCGAACAAAAGCAGAAGCCCGGAGACTGCTCAACGATGTGTTAGGGCAATTTCCGGGCGCTTATATAGTTAGGGATCATATTAAGCTCCCCTAAATTAGGTTTGTTTACTACAATTTTCGTTTAATCTCCACATTTTCATATCCTTCAATAATATCACCTTCTTTGATATCATTGAAATTATGAATGTTCAATCCACATTCGTATCCAGTAGCAACTTCTTTCACATCATCTTTGAAACGTTTCAAAGAACCTAAATCACCAGAATAAACTACAATACCATCTCGAATTAATCGGATTTTTGTGTGACGAGTTATTTTACCATCTAGAACATAGCAACCTGCAACAGTTCCAACTTTGGTAATTTTAAATACATCTCTAACTTCCACATTGCACACAATTTTTTCTTCAAATTCTGGTGCAAGCATTCCTTCCATCGCTGCTTTAATCTCCTCAATCGCTTTGTAAATGATTGAATAGAATCGCATATCGATTTCTTCATTTTCTGCCAATTTACGGGCGCTTGCAGAAGGACGAACTTGGAATCCAATAATAATTGCATTGGAAGCAGAAGCAAGCAAAACATCCCCTTCGGTTACTTGTCCAACCGATTTATGAATAATATTTACTTGAATCTTTTCTGTTGAAAGTTTTAACAATGAATCAGAAAGAGCTTCAACAGAACCATCAACGTCACCTTTTACAATAATGTTTAATTCTTTGAAATCCCCAATCGCAATACGTCGTCCGATTTCATCAAGCGTAATGTGCTTATGAGTACGAATACCTTGCTCACGCTGAAGTTGCTGACGCTTGTTGGCAATTTCTCTAGCCTCACGTTCATCATTCATCACATTGAATTTATCTCCTGAAGATGGAGCTCCACTCAATCCGAGCATTTGAACAGACATCGAAGGTCCAGCTTCTTTAATTGAAGCACCTCTTTCGTTGAATAGTGCTTTAACACGTCCACTATTTGGACCAGCTAATACTACATCACCAATACGAAGTGTTCCAGCTAAAATAATCATCGTAGTAACATAACCACGACCTTTATCTAGTTCTGATTCAATTACAGTTCCTGTTGCACGTTTATCTGGATTCGCTTTTAAATCTAATAATTCTGCTTCAAGAAGTACCTTTTCAAGTAACAAGTCTACATTTTTACCATGTTTTGCAGCAATTTCTTGAATTTGATATTTTCCACCCCAATCCTCAACTAATATATTCATAGCAGCTAACTGCTCACGAATTTTATCTGGATTAGCTCCTGGTTTATCAATTTTATTGATTGCAAATACAATTGGAACTTGAGCCGCTTGAGCGTGATTTATTGCTTCTATTGTTTGAGGCATTACACTATCGTCAGCTGCAATAACAATAATTGCAACGTCTGTAACTTGTGCACCACGAGCACGCATCGCGGTAAAGGCTTCGTGACCTGGAGTATCTAAGAAAGTAATTTTCTTGCCATTCTCCATGGTCACATTATATGCTCCAATATGCTGAGTAATTCCACCAGCTTCTCCGGCAATAACATTTGCTTTCCGAATATAATCGAGTAATGAAGTTTTACCGTGATCGACGTGACCCATTACGGTAACAATAGGTGGTCTTGGAATTAGATTCTCATCGGTATCTTCTTCTTCTTTTATTGCTTCTTGAACTTCAACAGAAACGAATTCTACTTTATACCCAAATTCTTCAGCAACAATAGTAAGAGTTTCTGCATCGAGGCGCTGATTAATAGACACAAAAAGCCCCAATGACATACAAGTCGATATAATCTCATTAACAGGAACACTCATCATTCGAGCTAACTCATTCGCTGAAACGAATTCAGTTACTTTGATGATCTTTTCCTGTCCTTCCATTTCTGCTTCTTCTTGAGCAGCACGGAAATCTTCACGTTTTTGTTTACGATATTTTGCAGACTTAGACTTTTGCTTTCCTTGACTTAAACGAGCTAGAGTTTCTTTAATCTGCTTTTGAACATCTTCCTCAGTTAATTGAGGTTTTGGAGCACCAGGAGCGGGTCTGTTTTGACCTGGACCACCTTGGCGAGGACGTATTTCTCTGTTGGGACCTGTACTTGGTTTCCCACCACCACCACCTTGATTCTGTGTTGGAGCATTTCCACCTGCACCTGGAGGAGTATCAATGCGTTTGCGTTTTTTCTTCCTATCATTATTTCCTAATCCAGCACCTGAAGAAGATGCAATTGGTTTCTTAGGAGGTTCAGGAGTAAGCTCAATTTTACCAAGAATTTTAACGCCTTCTAATTTTTCTCTAGCTGCACGAAATAATTCTTCTGGTTGCTTAACAATTGGTTCCGAAGACTCTGTAACGATTGGCTTTTCAACATTAACTACTGGTTTTACTTCCGCTTTTATAGCCTCTACAGGTTTCGGTTTAGCAGGTTCAGCAATTTTAACTACAGGTCTTTCTTGTTTAGCTTCTTTATTTTTTTCTTTAGAATCCTTTGAAGGTTTTTTTCCTCTGCTTTTATCAAATGAACCTAAATCAATTTTACCTAAAACTTTTAGTTGATTTTCTTTAACAGGTTCAACTGTTGAAGGTTCATTCGTTTTTTCCGATTCAGGCAGTTCTATTTCAGTTGAATTAACTGGTTGAATAACTTCCTCTTTTGTTTCAGCAATAATAACAGGTTCAGGCTCTACAATCGATTCCGGAGCTTTTATTTCAATAGGTTCTGGAATTGAAACAGGCACTTGAACTGGTTCCGGTTCTGGCTCAACAATAGGAGCTGAAGTTGGAACTGGTGTAGGCACTGTTACTGGAGTTGAAGCACGTTGCCCCATTCCTTTTATAAGGAACTCGTCGGGTTCATGATCAATATCTTCTGACTTAACTACTGGTTGATTTTCATCAAGCGAAATGGGCTCACGTTTAAGTCGAGTTTGAATTATTTTTTTCGACTCTTCTTTTACGCTTTTCTCTGCACCATATTCTTTGAGCAGCAAAGAATACATCTCATCACTAATCTTGGAATTACGATTAATGTCTTCAAACTTTTTATCAGTAAGAAAATCAATAACCGTTTGAACTCCAACATTTAGTTCTGTGGCAACTTTACTTATTCGTCTTGTTTGTTGTGCTTCTGACATTCAACAGTGTTAATAAATTGTTTGGGTTTATCTGCTTTACCTTATTCAAATTCAGCTCGCAGAATCCGCATCACTTCTTTTATAGTTTCTTCTTCAAGATCAGTTCTTTTTACAAGATCATCAACTGGAAGTTCAAGAACACTTTTCGCTGTATCACATCCTGCTTTTTTCAACTCATCCAAGATCCAGCTATCGATCTCATCACCGAATTCTTCCAAGTCAACATCTTCTTGATCCAAATCAGAATCACGATAAACGTCTATTTCGTATCCAGTTAATCGACTAGCAAGTTTTATATTCAGTCCACCTTTACCAATGGCAAGTGATACTTGATCTGGTTTCAAATAAACCTCAGCTCTTTTTGTTGCTTCATCTAATTTAATGGATGAAATTTTAGCAGGGCTGAGTGCTCTTGTTATGTATAGCGCATTGTTCGTTGTGAAATTAATCACATCAATATTTTCATTCTTCAACTCTCTAACAATACCGTGTATTCTAGAGCCTTTCATACCTACACAAGCTCCAACTGGATCGATACGATCGTCGTAACTTTCTACTGCTACTTTGGCGCGTACACCAGGCTCACGAACTATTTTCTTAATGGTAATCAAACCATCAAAAACTTCCGGAACTTCTTGTTCAAAAAGCTTTTCTAAGAATACTGGAGATGTTCTCGAAAGAATGATTTGAGGCGTATTATTCTTCATGTCAACTCGAAGAACTACAGCTCGAGCATTTTCCCCTTTTTTAAAGAAGTCACTTGGAATTTGTTCTGTTTTCGGAATCACAAGTTCGTTTCCTTCTTCATCCAAAATCAACACTTCCTTTTTCCAAACTTGATAAATCTCACCTGAAACAACTTCTCCTACACGGTCTTTATATTTACGATAAACACCGTCTTTTTCAAGTTCAGAAATACGAGCAACTAAATTTTGACGGAATGCCAAAACAGCACGGCGACCGAAATCATTCAGTTTTACTTCTTCCGAAACCTCTTCACCTACTTCAAAGTCAGGTTCAATCTTAATAGCATCAGCATAAGCGATTTGGCTATTTGGATCTTCCACAGAGTCGTTTTCTACAATCTCTCTGTTGTGCCAAACTTCAAGGTCACCTTTGTCAATATTAATAATGATGTCAAAGTTTTCATCAGATCCGTACTTTTTGATGATCATATTACGGAACACATCTTCCAAGATACCCATCATGGTTACCCGGTCGATGTTTTTGAATTCTTTAAACTCTGCGAACGATTCAATGAGAGCTGCGTGTTCCATTGTTTATTTAGGCATTCGTGTTAAATGGTTATAACCAATCTAGTTTCTTTCACTTCAGGAAAGGTAAACCGACGTGGCTCATTCAGGTTAGTTGATGGTAGTGATTTTTTTTTATTGTTCTTCAACGTTGGAAGTATTTCAAATCCAAGTTCATCAGCGACAGACAATAAACCAGTTAATTTATCTCCGTTGGCAAAAGTAAGCTCCACTTCTTTGCCTGAATACTTTCTGTATTGGCGAAGGTGTTTTAATGGAGAATCTATGCCAGGAGAAGAAACTTCCAATTCAAAATCCTGTTTCTCACGGTCAAGATTTGATTCAATATGGCGACTTAAAGCAATACAATCCTTTATAGAAACATGCTCATCATTTTCTATGAAAACAGAAATCCGATTTCCCGGACGCACGTTAACATAAATCAGATAGTTTGCAGAATCTTTTAAAAAATCTTCCGCAAGCCCAGCAATATGTTCTTTACTAATCATATTCTTCATCATCGAAATAAAAAAAGGGACATTGTCCCCTTCTCTAAAACCGCGGCAAAACTACAATAAGATTTTCAAATCTCAAAGAACCATCTGGAATCAAACTTAGTAGTGCGTCAAATTGACACCTATCTATATGTACTTATTGTCTTCATTCAAAAAATCCGATACCACCATTTTTTTGTCTCCTTTGTTTAAAACCCAATTTCTGTATATTTGCCCAAATCCAATTCTTTTTAACAGACCTTTTAACAATCAACCATCCTTTAAAACGCTTAAAAAATGAGTAACAACCAGAATTCAGCGGGCAGCGGTATCGGATCTTTTTTTGCCGCAACTGTTATCCTTTCAGCAATCATCGTCAGTGTGCTGGTGTACATGTTTGTGATGGGAAGTCCAAGTAACTTTGAAGGTGGAGATCCTGTATTAGGACACCCACTTCCAGGAAACACATTAGCTATCATTTATAAGGGAGGTTTTATTGTACCTATCTTAATGTCGATAGTAGTTATTATTCTAGCTTTTTCGATTGAGCGTTTTATGACACTTAGCAAAGCAAAAGGTCGTGGCCGTTTAAATGTATTTGTTCGCAATCTTCAAAACATGATCAACAACAATCAGTTATCTGCTGCTGTTGCTGAATGTGATAAACAAAAAGGTTCACTTGCCAATGTAATGAAAGCAGGACTTCAACGTTACTCTGCTTTGCAAACAGACACCACAATGGATAAAGAACAAAAAGTTGTTGCAATGCACAAAGAGCTTGAAGAAGCAACTGCGCTTGAACTCCCTATGCTTTCTAAAAATTTGGTTATCATTTCAACGTGTGCTTCTATTGCAACTCTTGTTGGATTGATTGGAACTGTACTCGGAATGATTAAAGCATTCTCGGCTCTTGCTCAAGCAGGTGCTCCGGATGCAGTTGCCCTAGCAAATGGTATCTCTGAAGCCTTGATCAATACCGCACTTGGAATCTCAGGTTCTACGATTGCCATCATTATGTACAACTATTTTACTACTCAAATCGATTCTCTTACATATAAAATTGATGAGTCGGGATACAGCCTTGTTTCAACTTTTGAATCAAGTACAAAATAATTTCATTCAGCAAAAGCTAGGATATGCCTAAAATAAAAATGCCGAAAAACAGTCCGTCCATCGACATGACGCCGATGGTGGATTTGGCTTTTCTGCTGGTAACCTTCTTTATGTTGATTTCTCAATTCCGCGCCGAAGAAGCTGCGGTGATCGATATGCCATCATCTGTTTCGGATTTAAAAATTCCGGATAAAGACATAATGATGATTCTTGTTGACAAGAAAGATCACGTATTCTTTACTATTACCGGCCAGGAAACTCGTCTCAAAGTTCTTGAGAAGATGGGCGAAAAGTACAAAGTCGTTTTTACCGAAGAGCAGAAGAAAGAGTTCTCCAACATGGCTTCTTTTGGAATGCCTATGAGTCAGATGAAAGAATATTTGGCTGCAGGAAGTACTGAACGTAAGAAGCTTCAAGAGAAATCGAATGGAATTCCAACCGACTCTACAGCCTGTGAATTATGCGATTGGGTTTATTATGGTCGATTGGCGGCTATTAAATATCGTGTTGCAATCAAAGGTGACCAAGAGAGTTCCTACCCGACCATTCGTCGAGTAATGGACATTCTTCAAGATAAGAAGGTGAACAGGTTTAACCTGATTACCAATATGGAAACCGGCCCTACTGAATAATACATGAACCTTTTTCTCCGTTAGTAATAACGGTACTAAAATATACACACCATGGCAGAAGTAAATACCGGCGATGACGGTGGTGGCAAAAAGAAGCACGGGAAGCAACGTGCTAAAAAATCCTCTACCCGAATCGACATGACCCCAATGGTTGACCTTGGGTTCCTGCTTTTAACTTTCTTTATTCTGACAACGACCTTCAACAAGCCTCAAGCTATGGAGATCAATATGCCAGTAAAAGATAAAATTGAAGAAGATCAAAAAAATAAAGTACCTGCAGAACACACATTAAGTCTGTTATTGACTGATAAAAATGTAGTGTATTGGTATTTTGGAGTTGCCGATCCATCTAAACCACTTCCATCACTTACTAAGACAAATTATAGTAAAGATGGAATTCGCAAATTGCTGATTGCAGAAAACAACAAACGTCATAATGCATTCAATCAAATTGAAGATTGGAAGAAAGAACTTGCTGAGAAGAAGATTACGGAAGATGAGTTTATTGAGAAGAAGAAAGTATTTCACAAGCAATATGCTATATCTAGTTTAATTGTACTTCTTAAACCGGATAAAGAGTCGAATTACAAGAACATTGTAGACGCTTTAGATGAAATGGCAATTTGTAATATTGGCAGTTATGCGCTTCTTGAATCGAATGATTTAGAGAATCAGATGATTGCAAATGCTAACACTTATAAATAATTCAAACGAAAAGAGATATGGCAGAGCAACTAGCCGTCAAGCCGTTTGACGAAATTGTATTCGAGCACCGAAATAAAGAGTATGGTGCTTATGAATTGCGTAAACGCTACGACAAGCACATGAATATCGCATTTTTGATAGCGATTAGTGTATTTGTTATTAGTGTGAGTATTCCGGCAATCATGGATTTCTTGGATAAATTGGCTCCCGTAGAAGCCCCAACCAATGTAGAATTGACTTTGGCTGATGCTCCTCCATTGGATAAAGATGAGCCACCACCACCACCACCACCACCAGATCCTCCACCACCTGTTCAAGAGACGATTAAATTTACTCCGCCCGTGGTAACAGAGGAACCTATCGATGAAAAAGATATTCCTCCGCCACAGGATGAAATTAAAGTTCAGACAGGAACTGAAACCAAAGAAGGTAATGGAGTTATTGAATTACCTACTGATGGAAATGGGAATGATGAATTTGATGAACAAGCACAACAAATATTCACCATTGTTGAGGTTATGCCTGAGTTTCAAGGAGGCGAAGAAAAGCTTTTTGAATATTTAGGAAAGAATATCAAGTATCCAGCAATGGCTCGTGAAAATGGGATTACGGGTACGGTTTACGTAACATTTGTTGTTGAAGGAAATGGTGAAATTTCTGACGTAAAGAAACTTCGCGGAATTGGCGGAGGATGTGACGAAGAAGCAATTCGTGTTGTAAAATCAATGCCTTCTTGGAAACCAGGAAAGCAAAACGGAAAGCCTGTTCGTGTTCAATATAATTTACCGATCAAGTTTACTTTGCGTTAATACAATTCATTTGAATAAATTATTTCGGGTAATGGGCCTTGTGGTGATTGTTATATACATCATCATTGGCTCATTACTTATTTTTACAAACTACTTTACAATTGTTCCAGAAGAATACAGAACATTATCTGGTTGGGTAGTTTTAATGTATGGTATTTTAAGAGGAGTTCGCGTTTTAACAAGCAAATCAAACACAGAAACTGAATGATTTATTTTTTGAAATTAGCATCATTTGTATCACTGACTGCTGTATTATTTTGTTCTTGTGGCAGTTCAACTGATGCATTAACTCAGGAAACAACAACTCGTGGAAACATTCGAATTGGAGTGGATGATTCATACCGTTTATTGTTAGATACAGAAATTGCGACTTTTCAATCTCTTTATCCTAATGCGAAGATCAACCCGACATATGGTTCTGAGGATGATTTAATGGAGCTCTTTATGAAGGATTCTTTGCGAGCAATCGTTACGAGTCGTGATTTAACTCAAAAGGAAAAGGATTATTTTAAATCCAATAAGTTGTTTCCGAAAGTAACGAAGGTGTGTGTTGATGGACTAGCTTTTATTGTCAATAGAACGAATCCAGATTCTACCTTCTCTTATTCGGAATTGAAAAAGCTTTTTACCCAGAATCCTACGAGTTGGAAAGATGTTAAAGGATCATCGGCCGAAAAACTGAGTATCGTTTTCGACAATCCAAATTCTGGAAATGCTCGTTATTTAAGGGAATTGTTTAAGCTTGAAAAATTACCATCGATATGTACTGCTGTTAAGTCGAATGAAGAAGTAGTAAAGTATGTTGAACAAAATCCATGGTCAATTGGAATTATTTCTTCAAACTGGATAAGTGATACTGAAGATTCTGTTTCGGGCGATTTTCTAAAACGCATACGTGTGGTTGGAGTTTCCTCCGAAATCGACTCGGAAGCAGTTTTGGGATATACTCAACCTTATCAAGGATATTTGGCTGATAAATCTTATCCTTTTCGACGGGATGTTTATTATATCAACAGAGAAGTTGGAACCCGCCTTGGCACAGGCTTTGCCTCGTTTTTTGCAGGTGATAAAGGACAACGAATTGTTTTAAAATCAGGGCTTGTTCCTGCTTTTGGAGTTGTTCGATTAATTGATGCCGGAAATTAATTCATCATTTTTATTTTTTAGATACCAAGTCATGACTCGATTCCTTTTGATTTTCGCTTTTTTAGGAATGACATTTATTTTAAATGCTCAAACGTTAGAAGAAGCTAAACGTCTAACATTGAATGAACAAAATGAAGAAGCCAGTACTGTATTTAGGCAGTTGGTTTCGAAATTTCCTAATAAAGGGGATTATTGGTTTTACTTTGGGGAGAACTTATTGAAGTCAGACAATCTAGATTCTGCTAAAACTCTCTATACACTGGGTGTTCAAAATGAACCAACTAATCCTTTGAACTTTGTTGGATTAGGAAAGATTGCCAAACTAGAAGGGAATAAAGAGCAATCAGCACAACAATTTTCAAAAGCAATCCAATTAGGAGCAGGAAAAAATGCAGAAGTATTAATCCGAACTGCAGAAGCCTATATTTCAATTGATCCTAAGGATTTAACTCAAGCATTTACCTTGTTGAAGGAAGCAGAGAAACTGCAACTTCGAAATCCTGAAATTCAAATTTTAAATGGTGATGCTTTTTTAGAAAACAATGATGGCTCAAGTGCTGTGAAATTTTACGAAAAGGCACAAGCCTTAGATCCAAAATCTCCTCAAGCGATGTTACGTCTTGGTCAACTTTGGGTGAGAGCACGTAATTATGTTGGAAAGGACGGGGAAAAAGGTGCATTAGAATACTATCAAGATGCAATAAAAATTGATTCATCATTTGCACCTGCATACAGAGAATTAGGTGAGTTGTATGGAAAAGCACAACGCTATGAAGAAGCGAAAAAGAATTATGCAAAATACTTAGAGCTTTCTAAAGGGAATACAGGTTCTCGTATTCGTTATGCTTCATTTTTATATGCAACAAAAGAGTATAAAGAAGCATTAAATGTGATTAATACTGTTTGGCAAACTGATACATCTCGTGTATTGTTATATCGTTTAGCAGCATATTCGTCATATGAAACGAAAGATTACGTGAATGGTATAAAGTACATTGAGAAGTTTTTTAATCGTCAAATTGAAAGCAAATTGTTAGCGAAAGATTTCGCTTATTATGGAAGGTTGTTATCTGCAAATGGTCAAGATTCCTTGGCAATTGAAAAGTTGAATACAGCCTATTCTCGAGACACTGCGGCAAATGATTTACTTACTGATATTGCTTCCGTGTATTCTAAAATGAAGCGGTATAATGAGGCTGCTCAGGCTTATGAAAAGAAAATCGCCCTAACAAAACCATCATCAAAAGATTACCATTTGTTGGGTATTACGTATTATAAAATGAATGAATTTGGAAAAGCAGATACTGCATTTTCGAAAGTCAATGAGATTTCTCCCAAGTTTGTTCAAGGTTTTGATTGGAGAGGAAGAGCTCAAAGTAGTTTGGATCCAGATTCGAAAGCAGGGTTAGCAAAAGCTTCGTTTGAACAAGTTGTTTTATTAGCCGAACCCGATTCTGTAAAATACGCTAAGGAGTTGATAAGCGCTTATCGATATCTTGGGTATTATTACTACATCAACAAGGACTATACGAATTCTCGTATTTGGTGGGAAAAAGTAAAAGCAATAGATCCTTTAGATAAGCAAGCAAACGATGCTTTAGCTGATATGAAGGGCAAATAATTAAGAAACCATAAAAAAACCGGAGATAAAATCTCCGGTTTTTTTATTTCATGACTTCATGTTTTGGAACTGAAGAGGAATACCAACATCTGCTGTTCGAAGAAAAGCCATCGTTTGTTGAAGGTCATCAATTTTTTTACCTGAAACTCGCAATTGATCATCCATGATTTGAGCTTGAACCTTTAGTCCGGAATCTTTGATGATTTTGGCAATTTTCCTTGAGCTATCTTTATCGATACCTTGTTTTATAATAATGTCTTTTCTAACCATGTTTCCTGAAGCATATTGCTTTTTCCCGAAATCCATGCAGTTAGGATCGATTTTCTGTTTAATGAGTCGAGAACGAACAACATCCTCCACTGCTGTTATTCTCATTTCATTTTCTGTTAGAATATGAACTATTAAAGTTTTCTTATCCAGATCTATTTCAGTTTTAGAATCTCGAAAATCAAAACGTGTAGTAATCTCTTTTGTAGCAGCATTTATAGCATTGTCGAGTGTTTGTAAGTCAACTTTGCTAACGATATCGAATGAAGGCATATCCTTATTTTGAATTCTATGCGAATGTATGAATTGTCATGTATTTGAAATACTGCATTAAAACATGCCAAGAAAAAACGCTACACTGTTAGGATGTTTAAAAAATATTTTATCTTTGCGTCCCTTAAAACAATAAAGAATTACAACCGATGCTAATCATTCCTGTTAAAGAAGGCGAATCAATTGAAAAAGCGCTGAAGAAATTTAAGCGTAAAGTGGAAAAAACTGGCCTCATTAAAAATCTTCGTGAGCGTCAAAAATTCACAAAACCTTCTATCGTTCGTCGCGAGGAAATTAAAAAAGCGATTTACAGCGCTCAATTTAAAACAAATCAAGAAGCTTAATTAAGCTTTCATTATACTATTCAAGGGATTCTTCTTCGGGGGAATCCCTTTTTTTGTTGATAATCGTGTTCTTTCTTTTGCGTTACAATAATAAATGTTGTTCAACGAGATATTAATTTTCTGAAATGGAAGCAATTGCTCAATTCATCGAATATTTAAAGTTTGAAAAACGATATTCTCGTCATTCTTTGATAGCATATGAAGGTGATTTACGACAATGGGCAGCTTATCTTAAAATCACTTATGAAGTTGACAAATTAGACGAGGTCAATGCTCTATATATTCGTTCTTGGCTTGTTAGTAGGATGGAAGAGGGGCTTGATCCACGAAGTATTAATCGGAAAATTACAGCTTTAAAGTCTTTCTATAAATATGCAATTCGATTAGGTTGGGTTAAAATCAATCCTATGGGGAAGATTAGTTCTCCTAAAGTTTCGAAGAAATTGCCTGTTTATGTTGAAGCTGAGAAACTAGATTTACTGCTTGACCATGCATTATTTGAAGATGATTTCAATGGTAAAAGAGACCATTTAATTCTTGAATTATTTTATGGAACTGGAATGCGTCTTTCTGAGTTAATTGGTTTGTCTATCGTTGATATAGATATTCGAAATCAACAATTGAAAGTAACAGGTAAACGGAATAAACAAAGAATAATTCCACTATTTCCAGCTTTGACAGAGAAAATTTCAAACTATCTAAATGATAGAAACGCTATTTCAACACCGCATTCAATTTTACTTATTTCAGAAGAAGGAAAATCGCTTTATCCAATTCAAGTTTATCGATTAGTAAATAAGTATTTAGCTTCTGTTAGCACACAAAAGAAAAAGAGTCCTCATGTGTTGCGTCATTCGTTTGCAACAGAAATGCTAAATAAAGGCGCTGATTTGAATGCTATTAAGGAAATACTCGGACACGCCAATTTAAGTGCTACACAAGTGTATACTCATAATACAATTGAAAAGCTAAAAACGGCTTATAAACAGGCTCATCCGAGAGCATAAGAACAAACTGTTAAGGAATTGTTAAGCACCAAAATAGTTTAAAATTTGGGTTAGTTTCGTTTCTATGTTTGGACTCGACCTAAACCTTACCATTCTTCTCATTATATGCATTTTATGTGCATGTGTTTTTGAATTTATTAATGGTTTTCATGATACAGCTAATGCTGTAGCAACAGTAATTTATACTAAGTCATTAAAACCTTTTCAATCTGTTATTCTTTCGGGAGTGATGAATTCTGTTGGTGTATTTGCAGGTGGTATTGCAGTTGCCATGGGGATTGTAAATCTTCTTCCACCGGAATCTTTAGTTAATCAGGAAGTAGGTCAAAATGTTGCGTTGATATTAGCTTTATTATTTTCTGCCATCATCTGGAATTTAGGGACTTGGTGGATGGGAATTCCCGCATCAAGTTCACACACTTTGATTGGATCTATTTTAGGCGTAGGAGTTGTGTTTTCACTTACTTCAGCCAACGGCGATTTATCGGGTGTTAATTGGTCAAAAGCTTCCAATATTGGTTTGTCTTTACTTATTTCTCCATTGCTTGGATTTGGATTAACGATGCTTTCCATGAGCTTACTTAAGCGTTTCATGAAAGATCAAGCAATTTTTAAAGCACCTGAAGGAGAAAAACCACCTAAAAACTGGATACGTGGATTATTGATAGCCAGTTGTGCTGGCTTGAGCTTTACACATGGTTCGAATGATGGTCAAAAAGGTGTTGGCTTGATTATGTTGATTTTAATCAGTATTGCACCTATGCATTTTGCAATGGATTCAAGCAGGGATTTATTTCAAATGGAAATTCATTCGAGGAAAGCTCTAGAAACAGTTATTCTATTAGATGAAGTTCAATTAAAGCCAATAGATCGAGCAATTGCCAATCAAATTAAAGCTGAATTATTTGATATAAGTCAGGTGTTTGACAGACATAGAAATGAAAAAAAAATCCCCCAAGCAGAGAGTTTTAGTTTAAGAAAAGACATATTGTTTATAGCTGTCCATATTCAAAAATTGAAGGTTGCAGGTGCATTAAAAACCTTAGGGCATGAACAAATAAAATCTTTAGAATTATCGGTAAAAGAGATGAAGTCCTATACTGAGTATGCTCCTAGTTGGGTTATTCTAATTATTTCATTAAGCCTTGGTATAGGAACTATGGTTGGCTGGAAACGAATTGTTGTAACCATTGGAGAGAAAATAGGCAAAGAGAACTTAACGTATGCGCAAGGAGCAAGCGCTGGATTTGTTTCGGCAGCAACAATTTGGGTAGCAAGTTTAACCGGTTTGCCCGTTAGTACAACCCAAGTATTATCTTCTGGTATTGCAGGAAGTATGGTTTCTTCGAATGGAATAAAAAATCTTCAAGGTGGGACAATACGAAATATCGCCATTGCCTGGCTACTCACTTTGCCTGTAACTATGTTGCTTTCGGCAGGATTGTTTATGTTATTCCGATACCTTTTCTGATTTAGTCTTCTATTTCATCATCCTTTGATGCAATTTTCTGTTTTAGATGCAAACAGCTGCTCACTGGATAATGATCTGAGAATTTCTTCCGGATAACTTTAAAATAGAGAGATTCAAAAGCATCTGGTGAATAAAGTATATAATCGATTCTTAAAAATGGAATCATACCAATATAGGTTGTTCCTATCCCTGATCCGGAAGTTCTAAAAGCATCGGCAAGTCCATTTGATATTTGATGATATGCATACGAATTTGGAGTATCATTAAAATCACCGCAAACAATGATTGGATATGGACAATCTTCAATATGTTTTCGAATGATATCTGTTTGTCGAGCTCTTCTAATGAAGGCTCTTCTCATGCGAGATATAATTTTCTGTGGGCCATCTAGATCGGTTTGATCTTCATTTCCAGTGATGGTTTTTAATGCCTTATAATCTTCACGTCGAAAGCGGATTGATTCCAAATGAAGATTGTAAATTCGAAATGTATCGTTGTATGCAATTATATCGGAGAAGATTGAAATGTTATCCGTGCTATCACGAAATTGAATTATTCCTTTTTTAATTATTGGAAATCGTGTAAACGTTGCAATTCCCCAATGATTCACGCGCTTTACTGTAGCTGTATGTTCAATATGTACATGGGATGCGGGTTGAATTTGCATAAGTGTATCTAGGGTATTGAATTTCCCTGTGTCTTCATAAAAGAACTCTTGAAAACATAAAATATCAGCTTGTTGCTTGCTGATCAAAGACATTATTTTGTTTTTCGTTTCTTTATTTTCAGTCCAATTATATAAGTCGAATAGGCGAACATTATAGGACATCACTCGCATGGTTGAATCACGTGTATTGAATCCGTTGAGTTGAATTTCATCGGGTTCAACTCTCCATTGATATAGGTCACTTACTTTAGATATTCCAAGTAAAATGATGATTGCGGAAAACATTCCACGTTTCCATTTTACCAGAAGCCAGAATAAAAGAAAAAGGATATTACTTATTAAAAGAACAGGATAGGCCAATCCCATAAAAGCAAACATCCAGAAATTTTCGGGGCTAACAAATAATGCCAAATATGAAATCCCAAGGGCCGCTACAGCCAATAAATTAAAAACAAAAATAATTCTCAGAAGGAAGTCTCGCTTTAACACAGCAAATGGGAATTGTCAAAAATAATCAAACCAATCAAGGTTCAATGAAATTCGGTTGGAAAGAAAAATCTTCCAATACCTTTGCTCAGTGAAAAAAAATCTCTCACTTCTGTTTTTTCTCTTTAGTTTAGGATTGACTTTAAAAAGTCAGCAGGATGAAATTATTCATTCAATTTACCTTATCGGAGATACAGGAAAAGACACGATTCCCTCAGAAGCCGTTCAATTACTCGCTTTTGAAACGTTTGATGATTCCTTAAGTACTGTCATTTTTCTTGGTGATAATTGTTATCCACAAGGATTAAATCCAAGGTATTCGAGTAAAAACATCGCTATAGCTGAGAGAAAACTGTTATCTCAATTTGAAATGTTTGTTGGTTATCGAGGGAATTTTTGCATTATACCGGGTAATCATGATTGGAGTAGTGGAAAGGCATCGGGAAAAAAAGCAGTAGAAGCTCAATCAGCTCTTGCAAATGAATGGTTTAGAAAGAACTCAATTGTAAAAAACAAAACACAAGGAGTATTTTCTACCAAAGCAGGATTTCCTGGTCCGGAACAATACCAAATTGATTCAAGCATCACCTTGATATTTTTGGATTCTCAATGGTGGCTTCAATCGGATCTTTTTAAGAAAGTTGGTAAGCTTCCTGGAAAATCCTTGAAGCAAACTCGAAGAATAGCGTTTGAGCGATTGGATAGTATGTTATTTGAGGTTGATCGACGAGGTGGAACAGCTGTAATTGCTGCTCATCACCCAATATACAGCAATGGAAAACACATTCATGTAAATGAACCAATCCGCTTTCTCATTAATTACACTCCCTTGAAATTATTGGGTTGGTTCGGATTGAACCGTTATTTCAGGCAGGATTTGCCACAACCACGTTATAGGCGTTACCGTAAATCGATTGAGAAAATACTCTCGAAACATTCGAATATTATTTATGTTTCTGGACATGAACATGCGATGGAATATTTCGAGAAAGATAGTCTTCATTGTATTGTGAGTGGCTCAGGTTCAAAGATTTCGGAATTAGATCGCTATCGTTATCCAGCTCATTTTATGGATGATTTACAAAACGGATTTTTTAGAATTACATTTCATGCATCGGGTAAAGTTGAGTTGCATGCTTATGGTGTAAAAGATCGAGGTGAATATTGGAAAACAATTCTCTTTCATTTGCCTACATCACACTGAATTGTACATTTACACTAAGCAATATTTTTGTGCAAGAGATCTGGGATTCAATTCAACATTTTTTTGCTTTTTTTCAACCGAAAAATATTATCGAATATGGAGGTTTGATTTTCCTTCTTTCGGTTGTTTTTATTGAAAATGGGTTGTTTTTTGGATTCTTCCTTCCTGGAGATTCCCTTCTGTTTACAGCTGGTTTACTATGTGCAACCGGAGTTTTAAATCACCCTTTTGAATTAATCATTATCAGTATTTTTCTCACAGCCGTTATGGGAAGTACTTTTGGATATTATTTCGGTTATAAAACCGGTGATAATTTATATACACGGAAGGATACTTTCTTTTTTCGTAAAAGTCATCTTCGCACAGCGGAAGAATTTTATGCTAAAAATGGTTCTAAAACACTTGTCATTGGGAGGTTTTTACCCGTGATAAGAACATTTGCACCCATTGTTGCTGGCTTTATAAAAATGCCCTTTGCTCGTTTTATGTTAGCGAATATTTTAGGAGCAGCAGCTTGGGTTGGCTCTCTTGTTTCGATGGGTTATTTCTTAGGAAATGTTTGGCCGGATTCTGAAAAATACCTAGCGTATATTATTTTCTTATTGATATTTATTACCGCAATTCCAGTAATAACAACGTTTCTCAGAGCTCGAAAAAAACAGGATAATACTAAGAAAGATTCTGAAAAAGAAGCTCAATAAGGTTTGTCTGAAATAAATCTTTCGATCAATACACAATTCCAATCAACACGCGTTCGTTCATAAGTTCAACTTCAACTAACCCCTCTCCGCACCGCATCGATCTATTTTTACATCCTGAAGGAGTGTATCCATGCGACAAACAGTAGTTTTTCTACTCATCCTATTGCCCGGTTGGTTAATGTCTCAACAATCATCGTTGTTTAGGGACAAAGACAGTGATCTTAGGCAAGGTTTTGAGTTATTTGATAAAGAGAAATATGGGGCAGCCCAGCGTTATTTTAACAAAGCTGCAGAACAGTATCCTGACCTTCATTCCGAAATCAGGAAACAGGCCGACTATTATTCAGCCTTATGTGCTGTTGAACTTTTTAATCCAGATGCTGAAGTCTTATTAACTCAATTTATTTATCGTCACCCGGAAAGTCCGCTTGTTAAGCAAGCCTGGTTTCAATTAGGTAAATTCTTTTTCCGAGATAAGAAGTATAAGAAAGCCGATGAATGGTTTCGACAAGTGGAGCCAGAGATTTTATCGGAAGAAGAGAAGGAAGAATATTATTTCAAAAGCGGATACACCCATTTTAAATTAGATCATTTCGATCAAGCCTTAAAAGACTTTGCTGAAATCAAAGGGGGAGAATCGGCTTATAGCACAACAGCAACGTATTATTATGCTCATATTCAATATCAGAATAATAATTACGAAGCGGCTTTAGAGGATTTTCTGAAATTAAAAGAGGACGATGTATTCGGACCAATCGTTCCGTTTTATATCTCGCAGATTTATTATCTCCAAAAACGTTTCGATCAAGTAATTCTCTATGCTCAACCCATTTTAGATTCAACTCAAAGTAAACGAGCTCCCGAAATAGCGCGGTTGATTGGAGAATCCTATTACAATACATCTCGATACAAAGAGGCGATTCCCTATCTTGAGAAATACAAAGAAAAAGCTGGGGCAACCAGAACACGTGAAGACGATTATCAATTAGGTTTCTGCTATTTTAAAACAAACAATTTCGATAAAGCTATTGAATCGTTTCAAGCTGCTGTTGGTGATCAGGATGCTCTTGGTCAAAATGCGTGGTATCATTTAGGTTGGTGTCAATTGCAAACAGGAAATAAAAAGTTTGCTCGTAGTGCTTGGCAACAGGCAGCGAAATCTGATTTTGATACTTTGATTAAGGAGCAATCACTTTTTGATTATGCCAAATTAGCCTATGAACTCGGTTATGATCCCTACGATGAAGCTGTAAGAGCTTTGCAGGATTATATCAATGCATATCCGAATAGTACTCGCATGGATGATGCCTATAGCTTTTTGGTAAACATCTATGCAACAACACATAATTATCGCACGGCATTGCTATCGCTTGAGCGCATCAAACGTTTTTCGGAACCATTAAAATCAGCCTATCAACGTGTGGCATTTTTTAGAGCAATTGAATTATTGAACGATAAAGAATATGGTGAGTCGATCAAACATTTTGATCTATCGCTTAAATATCCTCAGAACAAAGAAATGGTTGCCAATGCTAATTATTGGAAAGCCGAAGCACATTACCGAAAAGGCGATTATGCCGAATCAACCAAAGGGTACGAAGCATTTATTTATACACTCAATTCGTTCAATCTTCGTCAGTTTAATCGGGCGAATTACAATCTAGGTTATTCCTATTATAAGCAGCATAATTATTCATCTGCAATTACGTGGTTTCGGAAATTTGTTGCAGTAAATCCGGTAACAGATTCGAAGCTTTATAACGATGCTTATTTGCGCATTGGTGATTGTTTCTTCGTTTCTAAAAATTATACTGCAGCTGTTGAATACTATGATAAGGCACTCAGTATTGGTTCAAGCGACGCTGATTATGCCTTATTCCAAAAAGGAATGTCGCAGTATGTTCAAGGAAAATTAGAAGCTCAAATTCAAACGCTTCAGAAATTAATTGCAGAGCATGGTAATTCGCGCTATGCCGATGATGCCAAATACGAAACGGCAAACAGCTATTTCCTTTTAGGTCGATATGAAGAAGCCTATGCAATGTATAATGGAATTCTGTTGAACCATTCAGATAGTCCTTTAGCTCCTTCAGCGAAAGTGCAAATGGGACTGATTCGGTATAATCAAAACCGTGATGATGATGCCTTGGCGATTTATACCGAAGTGTTGGATAAATATCCAGGAACGGAAGAAGCCAAAGAAGCGCAGATGGGAATCAAGAATATCTATGTTGAAAAAGGATCGGTGAAAGAATATCAAGATCTAGCTCAACAACGCGGACTTGAAACAATGTCGAAAACCGAGTTTGATTCAACAGCTTGGGAAGCAGCAGAGAAGTCATATCAAAAAGGAGATTGTGATTTAGCCATGGGGCAGATGAGTTCGTATTTACGCGATTTTCCAGATGGTTTGTTTTCTACACAAGCACTAGGTTACAAAGCCGATTGTGAAATGAAATCGCGCAAGGTGGATGATGCAGCTATGACATATGAAAAATTGTTGCTTCGACCTAAGAATCGCTATACTGCTGAAGCACATTTGATTTTAGGTATTTACGAACGACAAAAAGAAAATCTGCCAAAGTCTATTGAGCATTTCAAAGAGCTGGAAATGATTGCTGAGAATAATGATCAATTACTTCAAGCAAGAAGCAATATCATGCGTTTATCCTTGAAACTTAGTAAAACAAGCGAAGCTGAAGAATATGCGAATAAGGTGCTTCAAAGTGAAAAGGTAGAAGAGGATTTAAAAAACGAAGCTCGATTAATTATTGCTCGTGCTGATCTTATTGCAGGCAATGATGATAAAGCACTGGAAGAATTTCAAAAACTGAAAAAAGTCAACAGCGAAATTGGTGCAGAAGCTCGTTATTCACTTGCAAAGATTTACTACAACAAAGGCGATTACAAACGTTGTGAGAAAGCTGTTTTTGACTTGGTAGATGAAATGCCTTCGTATGATGAATGGCTTGCAAAAGGCTTTATCCTCTTAGCAGATAATTACCTCAAATTGGGGAATGTTTTCCAAGCGAAAAGCACCTTGCAAAGTGTGATCGACAATCATGAAGGAAAGGAATTGCGTGATTTAGCTCAACATAAATTGGATGAGATAAATGCTAGTGAAATTTCCAATGATTCTCCAGATAAACCTGCAGATCAGGATATCGAATTCAAAAACAACCACAAAGACGATGGCTTGTTTGATGAACAAAAATTAGCACCTGTTGAACCAAAGAAAGGAGATGACAATGAATAAGGTCTTGCTAATCATCTTGCTGATTTCACCTTTTTCACTTTTTGCTCAACCGGGCAAAAACAATGATGTGATTGTTACTGGTGGTTATACTCCGAAGTTGGTTGATGCGAATAAAATCAATGAACAACCAGCCATTTTAGATACTGGAATTACGCGTTTCCCAATTAAATATGAAATCAATAGTCGAAGGATAAATACCGTTTACGAAATCGATCCAATCAAAGCAGCGAACGTAAAAGGAGAACCCTTGACTAAACTTTATCGTGGTTATGTGAAAGGTGGATTTGGCTCTTATATGATGCCGTATGGAGAGATTTATTACAATAATCTACGTTCTAAAAAATCATCCGCAGGAATTCATTATAAACATTTGTCTTCAACCGGACAGCTTGCTAATACAGGCTATTCTGGCTTTAGTAATAATGAATTAAATCTCTTTGGAAAGTCTTTTATAAAAAAATCTACCCTATCAGGCGGATTAGATTATAGAAGAAATGTAGTTCATTACTATGGTTTTGATAAAGCCAAAGCATACAGTCAAGACTCAACCGAAAATCCATATTGGGGTTATAATTTTGATCGCGACAGCATTCGCCAACGCTATCAATTAGTCAATATTGATGCATCCTTTAGCGATAATTATCCGGTTGATAGTCATGCTACGAAATACAAAGTAGATTTGAATTATTACAATTACACGGATCATTATAAAGCGCAAGAAAATGCATTCAAGATTGCTGGTGATGTTTCGTTTTACTACAAAACCTACGATTTCAATATTCGAGGAGGATTAGATGTGTATAAAAACCAGAATGCGGTTTGGTCCGACAATATGACCATCTTTCAATTACGTCCTCAAATTACATTCAGTCAATCTAAATGGAGATTGAAAGCAGCATTAAATACCTATGCTACTTCCGATTCATCCTATGGATTTAAGATCGCTCCCGAAGTTGATTTTGATTTGCATCTGTATGAAAATATCATCATCCTAAATCTAGGAACAGACAGTCGTTTGCAGCGGTTTTCATATCGCACTTTAACCGAACGAAATCCTTGGTTGATTTCAGATATTTTGCCTTTGAATACTTGGAGTCCGTTCCGATTGTATGCAGGTTTACGCGGTTCCATTAGTTCGAAAATGGCATTTAATACAAAGGTTTCGTACACACCGTCAATCGATAATCAATTCTTCTTTGTAAATACTGCTGACTCTTCTGGATTTCTGCTGAATAAGTTGACATATGTCACCGACAATGCAAGTTTATTGGAAGTGAACGGAGAGATAACTTGGCAATTGCACGAAAAAATCCGCATCATAGCGAAAGCTGATTATATGGGTTATACGCCTGATAAAGAATTGAAAGCTTGGCATGTTCCATCGCTACGTATGTCGTATGGTGGGAAATACAATTTGAAAGATAAAATCTGGATCAACGCTGCTGTTCTAACATATAACAAACAGTTTTACAAAGGTTTTATCAAAGACGATAAAACAGGCGAAATCAGAGCTGTTGCGAAGGAATTGAAAGGTATTGCCGATATTAATTTAGGAGCAGAATATCGTTACACGAAATTATTGGGGATGTTTGTTCAGCTCAACAATATTCTCAATGTGCGTTACGAACGCTATAAGAACTATCCAACACAGCGCTTTAATGTGATGGCTGGTGTGAGTTATACTTTTTAATTAAAACGGAGATTTGAATCGTGGATCGTTGATGAATGTGCTATCAGTCATCGAACGAAGGAAAGCTAATAAATCGGCTTTCTCTTGATTGGTTAAATTCAATCCCGTTCCAACATGTTTCATAAGCGGATCAACCGTTGGTGAAGCTTTTCCTCCGGAATTATAATGATCGATTACTTGCTCTAATGTTTGAAACCGTCCATCGTGCATATAGGGGGCGGTGAGAGCAATGTTGCGAAGAGTAGGCGTTAAGAATTTCCCGTTATCGTTGGGATTCCCAGTAATGGCGCCTCTTCCAAGGTCTGTGAATGCCGAATCAAGTCCATTGTTGTGAAATTGATTGTCGGTAATTAATCGTCCTGCATCTATGCTGTGGCAATGGAAGCAATCGCCCTTTTCGGTATTATAAATTACGTAGCCATTTAATTCGGAAGGAGAAAGAGCTGCTTCATTTCGAAGACGACGATCGAGTTTTGAATTATAGGAAATCATCGTTCTCATAAATTGAGCTAGTGCTTTTACAACGTATGATGAGTCGATGGTAGAAATGTTGAAAGCATTCTTAAACTCTTCTTTGTAGGTTGGATTTGCATTTAAACGTATTGCCGCTTCGGTCCAAGAAAGATGCATTTCGATAGGATTCTTCACTGGACCAAGTGCTTGTTGTTCAAGTGTAGAAGCTCTTCCATCCCAAAAAAAATGGAGATTGAATCCCATATTTATGAGTGGTTGAGCATTTCGAGTTCCAACTGCACCAGTAATTCCTGTGCTGAATTGCGTTCCGTTATCGGTAAAAGAAAGAGCTTGATTGTGACAACTAGCGCATGATTGAGTACTGTTTCCAGATAATAGTTTATCATAAAAAAGTTTTCTTCCTAGAGCAACTCCTTCAACAGTCATTGGATTGTCCGAAGGAATATTCATTGTTGGAAATCCAGGAGGAGTTTCCAAAGAATAGGGTTTTGTTTGATAGGGAGTTTCTTCCGGATCATCCTTTTTACACGAGGCGATAATCAGTGTAATTGAAATAAATAGAATGCTATATCGACGAATCATTAGCTTATTCTGTTGAACGATATTCCGGGTTTTGAATGAAATTTTGGTCTGACAAACTTTTTAGAAAGGAAAGTAAATCTGCTTTTTCTTGAGTTGATAATCCCAATGGTCTGATTAACGGGCTTTTTCCTGGAAAGTTCAATCCTCCACCATTATAAAGTTCAATCACAGTTTCGAGTGAATTGATGCTTCCATCGTGCATGTAAGGAGCAGTCAATTCGCAATTTCGAAGCGAAGGAACACGGAATTTTCCCCGATCATCAGCAAGCAAAGTTATGCGTTGTCGGCCTGAATCAGGATATGTTTCAAAAGATCCATTGGATTGGAATGTATTATTGGTGAAATTGAAACCGGAATGACATTGAATACAGTCGGTTTTAGAGCTTGAAAACAGCTCGAATCCACGGATTGCAGATTCCGAAATGGCTTTTTTATTTCCTTGATAATAGTAGCTATCGAAGGGAGAATCAGCAGAAATTAACGTTCGCTGAAAACAAGCTAGGGCATGAAGAAAACCGTTGATTGTAGCTGTGTCGTTATATGCAATTCTGAATAATTCTTTGTAGCGCGAGTTTCTATTTAATCGCTTCAGAATTATGAGTAATGTATTGTTGAATTCAAAATGCGCTGCAATTGCATTGAGTGGAACGATTTCGAGCGTTGTAACACCGCCATCACGAAAGAAACTGTTGCTCCATGCCAAGTTGAAAAGAGCTTGAGCATTTCTAAATCCCTTTTCATGATCAACTCCAAAACTGAGTGCTTCGGAATCGGAAAATGCTCGTGTTTGTTTATGACAAGAATTACAGGAAATGCTTGAGTCTCTTGATAGAATTGGATCGTAGAATAATTTCTTACCTAAATAAATCTTTGCTTTTGTAAGCGGATTTGACTGTGGAATGAAGGCTTTTGGAAATCCTGATGGAGTTCTTAATTCTAATTGTTCTTCATCAGGCAAAGACACATCTTTTGAACAAGAGTTCAGCAAACAAAGAATGACCAATATGAATGAAAAACGCATCATTGATTATTGTTTCCGAATGGCATCTCCCAAATTACTAATTACTTCTTGAGCCAATTCATAATGATCGGTTGTATGTGTAAAGTACTGTTGAACCATGTTAATAGTATCTGATTGGGTTTTGAAAACATCATTTACTTCGACCTTTAAATAGATTAATGTTTTTTGTCCTTTCACTACAGTTTCGTTGAAACCGGAAATTCCATGTGAGGCATATAAAGTATCTTTTCCTGAATGATAGAAAAACGAGTAATTAGGATCTTGGCTTTGTGTTGTACTTGTATCTATTCTTCCTTCTAATTTGGAAAAAACATACCCGCTTGCCCAAGTCCAATACATTCCGTTATAAACGCTCAAAGGATGATTATTGGCATAGGCTGCAGGATTGAAATTTGGATCGCCGGTTCCATTGAGGCTTTTCTTTACACCAAGCCCGTAGCTAATTTCAGAGATAGTTCCTGGATTTGCTTCAATAGAAATGGATTTATCGTTCAAGGAAAAATCGATCAAAGAAATTTCAGAACTGCCTAAAACACTTGTGGCAGAGTGCAATTGAAAATCAGAAACATAAAATTTGAATGTTTCATATTTCATTCTCAAACCATTTGGGCCAATGAAAGTTTGATTCATTTGAAAAGCCTCTCCATTCATAGTTGGAACAAAATGAATTTCTACTGTTCCGGTTGTTTTTTCAGGTGCAGTAGCTTCAACCGATTCATCTTTTTGACAAGATGAAAAAGAGAGAAAATTCACTAGAAGCAAGGAATAAAAAAACGCTTTTTTCATATTATTGATCGGTGCTTATACCTGCTACGATGTTATTTCTAACGCGAGTTGACAAACCATAATTTATGGTTGATTGCGTATTGTTGTCGGTTGATATATCGAGTCCATTAAAAACAGTTGCCAGATTCGCTTTTAAATGAATTGTTCTGCCATCACATGCTTTAATATTCAATGGATTATTAAAGGTAAGTGTTATATCAGTTCGATAATTTCCATCCAATCCAATGTGGTAGGAGAAATCATTTCCTGGGTTGTTCGTTGTTATTGAATCGCTCGAATATTTTCCTTCCATAATGGCAAAAAGATAGCCTTGATTCCAACTCCAATGCATGGATGGTACTTGGATAGCAAGCGGATGACCTGTGGGATAAACTGTTGGATCGGCATGATTTCTTAATGAATCAATTCCGAAATCGAAACGAATTCCTGAATAAATCCCCAATTCATATTTACCTAAATTGGAATTTAAAGAGGACGGTGTAATTAAATCAACATCCTGATCACCAGAATGGGGAACGGTGTCTTTAAGTAGTTGAATACCGGATAAATAGAATTGAGATGTATGAAAAACAACATGCTTTCCATCGCTTAAGGTATAATCGGTATTTAATTGAAATGGCAAGTTGTTGTAGTATAATTTAAATTCAAGCGCAACATCTTTGGGTGTTTCACTTAGACAAGGATCTACTTCAACAATAGCTTCATCTTTTTTGCATGAAGTAAAAAGGACTGCAGTAAAGAAGAAGAGAAATAATAAGGTTGACTTATTCATTTAAATAGTAATTCCAATGCGTTTGTAGACAAAATGAAGGAGCCAAATTGGACCAATTAAAAGAAATTGAATATCCTTTAAAAAAGAGGGTTTTTTTCCTTCAACCGAATGTCCGTAAAATTGACCAATCCAAGCAAAAACAAAAAGAAGGATTCCAATTCCCCATAAGGGATAATTTGTAGTAAGCCGGATAGCTTCTGCAATAAAGCCGGTAAATGAAAAGATAATCGACATTCCAATAGCCAAAGCTGGCGAGAGAATGATATAATACAATACCGCTAAAAGCATAGTAATGTAGGCGAAATTAAAACCAACCGCACTCATGAACTTTGGATTTGGAATGCTCCATAACATGAGTACAATGCTGAATACAATAGCCGGTACACAAATCCAATGGATGGTTTTGTTTAATTTGTTTTGGTGACTTTCGCTGTATTCATCGAGCCAATCTTGAATAGGTCTCATGGGATTGCGTCTTGGAATGCAAGTTAAAGAAAGCAATTCAGGTTTGGATATAGAAATAGATTGCGATTAGTGAAGTTTTTGAATCCTGAAAAAATACTTAGTTTTGACTCCTCTTTTTCGGGATGTGGCTCAGCCTGGTAGAGTACTCGTCTGGGGGGCGAGGGGTCGTGGGTTCAAATCCCGCCATCCCGACTGAAAAAAGAATCCGGATTCTACCAAAAGATCCAGATAAAAAATAGTACATGGGAAGAGCATTCGAATTTCGTCGTGCGCGTAAAGAAAAGCGCTGGAGTAAAATGGCAAAGGATTTTGTCAAAATGGGAAAACAATTGTCTATGGCTGTAAAGCAAGGCGGTCCTGATCCTGAAACAAATCCAACATTGCGTGTAGTGATTCAAAACTGCAAGGCTTTGAATATGCCCAAAGACAATATTGAATCGGCAATTAAGCGAGCTTCAGCAAAAGATGCAAAGGACTTAGATGAAATTGTGTATGAAGGATATGGTCCTTATGGAGTTGCAGTTTTAGTTGAAACGGCTACAGATAATTCTACGCGAACTGTTGCCAATGTAAGGATGTATTTTTCTCGTGCCGAAGGTGCTTTAGGAAAGACCGGATCATTGGATTTTATTTTTGATCGGAAAGCCGTTTTTACTTTGGGATTAGAAGGCTTGGATCTAGAAGAATTGGAATTAGAACTGATTGATTTTGGTCTAGAAGAAATTTTTGAAGAGGACGGGAAAGTCTATTTATACACGTCTTTCAAAGATTTTGGAGGAATGCAACATGAGTTAGAACGTTTGCAACTCAATATCATTAGTTCTGAATTGGTTCGTTTGCCTAATAGCACTGTTGAATTAAGTCCTGAACAAGAAGAGGAAATTAATGCTCTTGTAGAAAAGATGGAAGACGATGATGATGTTCTACATGTCTTTACCAATATGAAGTAATTTCTAATGTTTTATAATTAATCGGAGATTCTTTGTTTGTCGATGTTTGTTGATGATATTGACAATATAAACTCCGCTAGACAAATTACTTATTTCAATAAGTTGATTTCGAATTATTAGTGATTCCTGTTTTATAATTCTTCCAGAGATATCATATATCGTGATATTCGCAGGAAGATTTAATGATTCTGAATTAATTTGAAATGCGTTGTTCGTTGGATTTGGATACAAATTGATATTATTCAACTTCGATTGAATTTCACTAATTCCTGTTGGCTCTTGTCCTTGAAAGAAATTCAAGCCACCACGTTTAAAACCAAGAATCATTTCTGGAAATCCATCGGAATTGAGATCTGAGATTGTTGGGGCAGACCAATCCCCATCTTTGATTGAGGCTAAACTCGAATCGAGAATGGTAAAAGGTGCAATTAAATCGTTTGAGTTTAGTTTCCAGAGATAGACATTTCCCGACTCACTTCCACTAAAAATGAATTTTCCCTGACTATTGCTGAAATAACAAGGTGAACTATAGCCGTAGTTACTGAAATTCTCTTCTATGGTTTCTACATTCCCAAAATTAGTGATCGAAGGTGTAGATGGAAAGTTTGATAATGTGGTAGTTCCGTTGTTAAAGTAACACTGTAATCGACCTGACTTTCCACCAAGAATTAGATCCTTCTTACCATCCTGATTGATATCGGCAAACGTAGGGCAAGCATACTGATCTGCGGTGATGGATGAAGCAATACCATTCGAAATAGTATAGTCATTTCCTGTTGCATTTTTAAGCAGAACGATAAGCGAGCCGGATAAGGAACCTACAATGAGATCCGATTTTCCATCTCCATTCAAATCAGCGGCAGCAGGAGCTAGATGTTTTGCATTCAACGAACGCAATTGGGCAATGTCGGCATTAACAACTTTATAGCTAGGTGCATTATTACTTCCTATATTTTCGAGCAATTGAAGTGATGCTCTATAATTACCAGTTAGCACAGGATTCACATTGGGCTCGAATTCTCCGAAATTTCCAACGATCACATCTAAATCTCCATCATTATCATTGTCGATAAAACAAGGATATGCACCTCGTCCTAAATCGAATATTTCATGACTCAAGAAAGTCGATTCTGTTCCAGTGAAATTGAATGAAGTATTGTTCGATGGATAGCTGAGAGCAAGTCGGCCTTTGTTGATTGATTGATCATCTGTATTGGGAGCAATTACTAGATCAGGAAGGCTATCAGCATTGCAATGAATCCGAAATGCTCCCGGATAAATAGGAATTTGATATGTTGAAAATGCAGAAGGATAATTTGAAGGTGTTTGAATAATAACATCCAATCCATTCAAGGGATTGTTGATCAAGCATTTAATGTCGGGATAGGATATGTCTCCCAATAAAAGATCCTTATCTCCATCATGATCAATATCATCTAATAGTAAGGTGGAACCAAAATGTCGAACTCCGGAACTTCTGCCGCAACTGTCCTGCAGATTGATTGAATTATTGATTGAGCTTTCGGTGAATTTCCCCCAATTTTCGGTGACTAATTCATATCGGATTGAATCGGAATTCCCAAATAATTCTTGAGATAAATTCCGATGATATTCTACACAGGTTCCAAGAATATAAAAGGTCACAATGTCCAAATCGCCATCATTATCTACATCGTCAATACCTGGGAAATCAACTGGGCTCACATATAAATTAAGCAACCCATTTCCATAATCTGAATAAAGTAAATCGGTTACAGTAGTAAATTGAGTGGTAATAGAAGTGGGCGAGGTGTTTTTAATGATTTTTATTCCATTCCCAGCAGAAGTAAAAATATCGGGCTTGCCATCTAAATTATAATCTCGGATCAGCATCCAATCGTGCATCGGAGGGAAGAGCGATTCAAATTCAGGAGCATAATGAAAGGAATTTCCATCAGCATTTCTAACAAAGCAAAGCAGCTTGTTTCCCGTTCTTTCGAAAACAATTACATCGAGCAAGCCATCACCATTGAGTTCACACTCGTTAAACTGTGGTGCATTTAAACCACCAGCCCAGCCATTGGGAAATGCGTTTTGTTCATTTAAACCAAAAAGAGGAATTGATTGATTCTTACTAAATCCAAAAGGAGATTGTGCCGAAAGTTTACTATTTCCTATGAAAAGCAGAAACAGTAAAATCGTTAACTTGAATGAGCTTGTGCATTCAATAGGAAACAAGCGAATCAACAATGGGTGCATAATTCATAAGTGCTTGACGACCGTTGAGGAATTCCAGTTCGACTAAAAACGAGAAACCAGCAATGTGCGCTTGTTGTTTTAATATGAGTTCTGCAGCAGCCATTGCGGTTCCACCAGTTGCAAGCAAATCGTCATGGACAAGCACTTTCCACTCGGGTTTGATGGCATCGATGTGCATTTCGACAGTCGCCGATCCATATTCAAGCGAATAGGAATATTGAATTGTTTTATATGGAAGCTTTCCTGCTTTACGAACTGGTATAAAAGGTACGTTGAATTGTTGTGCGAGCAGCATTCCGAAAAGAAAACCACGGCTTTCAACTCCAACTATAGCGTCAATTTCAATATTGTCGAATGCTTTTGCGAGTTCTTGGGTAATCTCTCTGCATAACAAAGGATTTTCTAAAATAGGAGTAATGTCTTTAAATAAAATTCCCGGTTTTGGGAAATCGGCAACATCACGAATACTAGCTTTTACTCTTTCTTGGATTGTCATTCAAGTTTTACATAATGGACCAATTTATCATACATCTCAGGTCGAAGGGTATAGATTTTCTTCAGCTCCAAAATGGATTTATAGGGTCCGTGTTGAAGCCGGTAATTTACAATGCTTTTGCCCACACCGTACCAACAATATGGATGTTTTTGAATTTCTTCGAGTGAAATGGTATTGATGTTTAATCTAGTGATTAAGCTGGTGTCGATATTTATTTGTGTTTGAATGGTATTCAATAAAGAATCGCTTAGCCCTTTGATTTCTAGTAGTTGGGAAATGGAATAATATCCTCCTAATTGATTTCTCCGTTTGATAATTCTTCTTGCCCAGCCTGGTCCAATTCCTTTCAGTGAGATAAGTTCGATTGAATCGGCGGTGTTCAATTCCAGCATTTTGAAACGTGTTTGAGTGTATTCTTTTTTATACCCATTCACATGTTTGTCGTAAAGTGGTTTTGAAGGAATTGTGAGAAATGGTTCTAATGATTGATACCGTTCTTCGGTCATGCAAAAGATCTTTTGTACATCTTCCTTGTAACGAAAACCCTTGCAAATGCTACGAAACTTGATAATTGAACTGGCTTCTTTTTCTGAAAACCCAATCCCAATCCAATCCACTTTATTCGCTTTATTAGGATCGAACGGCTTGCTAATAATCAACGTTCGGTTATTAGAACTCGAATACGGCTTTTCAATTTCTTGAAGAGAATCGTTTTTCTGTTGCAGCGCAATCCATTGTTGAATTGCCTGCATCTCGTTTGGATCGATCTTAATTTCTCCTGGAGGCAAGCTGTTGAGGTAAAAACGAATACCAATAACAATTACCAAAATAATACTGAGTGCCATCACGCCTCGCTGATCGGTGCGAGAGAATAAAAGGAATTCACGAATCACAGTTTTCATGACAGATGTTTTTAGCAAACTTCCGAAATGAAAATCCAAAGATTCGTCTGTGAAACGTGTATATACGTTTAAAACGCTTAGCTCTGGTACTTCTTCAACTGCTCATCCAAAATGGCAAGTCCTTCCCGGAAACTGTGTGGATGATATCCTAACACACGTTCCGACTTAGATAAATCGAAACCTGTACGCGGCGGACGTTTAGCTGGTTGATTCAAGGTGCTAGAAGAAACGGTGTTGATGATGCTTTTATCGTAACCATAAAAATCGGCCACTTGATGCACCAATTCTAGAACGCTCATGTAGTCTTTCCCAGAAATATTGAAAATCCCATTGGCATGTTTCTCAGCTGCAAGTAGACATCCTTCAGCCAAATCTTCGGCAAGGGTTGGCATGCGGAATTGATCATCAACCACATTGATGGGCGCTCCTTTTTCGAGTGCACCTTTTGCCCAAAGAACCACATTCGAACGGCTCATGTGATCCACCAAACCAAACACTAATATAGTACGCAAGATTGCCCAGTCGTTTGAACGTTCCTTTACAATGCGCTCTGCTTCGGCTTTCGACCAACCATAATACGATACCGGATTGGCCTCCGCTTCTTCATCATACGGACCATTCTCCCCATCAAAAATGAAATCAGTTGAAAGGTGAATGAAATGCGTTTTGTTTCGATTACAGGCTTCCACCAAATATTCAACAGCCGTTATGTTCAGCAAAACGCATCCTTCTTTATCGGTTTCACAGGCATCCACATTCGTCATGGCAGCCGTATTAATCACCACATCCGGACGATATTGATCAATCACGCTATCCACATCGGCTTTGTTACCAATGTCCATCGGAACATAGGTGTATCCTTCGCGCAAAATGAGTCGGTTTTCGCCTTTGGCTGTGGCAATCAATTCAACACCCGAACGACCAACACTTTTGTAAACGAGTTTTTGTCCGAGTAATCCGTTGCTTCCGGTAATGAGGATACGTTTCATGCCCTATGAGTGGATAGATTTTGGGGTGAAAATACCGAAAAGGAATGGGGAAGTTGAGAGTAAAAAGTAATAAAGTACAAAGTAGTTGAGTATAAAGTAGAAAAGTAAAAAGTAGGAAAGTAAAAAGTAGGAAAGTAAAAAGTAGGAAAGTAAAAAGAGGTAAAGTAGAAAAGTAGAAAGTATTAAGACTGTTTTAAACTCGGGCATTCGTTGACCTCACCCCCGGCCCCTCTCCGCGGGAGAGGGGAGTTTTAATCCGTGAATTAATGAGGCTTAGCAGTTTTTCTCATACATCGTAAATCGGATAGCGAAGCGGTCGTAAATCGAAATTCAATTCACCTTTAATACCTTCTCTGTCACTATAATCTCATCGCCCTTTAAAACCCGACAATAATAAATGCCAGTAGCCAATGAAGAAATACTCAGGCTATGCACTCCTATGTTAGTGAAGCTTTCCTGTTGAACAAGGCGCCCAGTTGCATCCAGTAGTTGAGCGGTATACGCTGAGCCAGCAGTTTCCAAATCTATGCGCAGCCAGTTTGTTGCTGGGTTGGGATAAATCGTAACAGCATCGGGGAAGGGTGCATCTTCGATTCCTACACCACAGTTGGCTGGATCAAGGCAACCATCGGCATCGAGTTTTACTACCCAAGCATTTTGTCCACCGCAGCAAAAATCATCATCAGCAGCCCCGCTTATCAATAAGCCGCCATCTTTCGTCTCAATGAAGTCAAGAAAAAAATCAGCTCCATTGCCGTGGTCGTATTCTTTTCGCCAAAGTAAATTTCCCAAGGAGTCTGTTTTCATAATAAAGCCAGCATTTATTGTAGTTGTATTTATGCCAACAGAAACAACACCTCCATCAGAAACTTTGCGACCGATATAGTTTTCATTGTTGTACAACGATGTATAAGTCTTATTAAAAATTATATTACCAACAAGATCGGTCATTACTAGTTTTGGTCCACCAGCTTGGTATTTATAACCAGAAAAAAGCAATTTATCTGGTCCAAACCGGCTCATTCCTCCTTCTGTAATTTGGGATAATTGCCATCCGTCTTGCCGAATTCCATTCTCATCTAGTTTTATTAAATACTCGTATCCAACATCACTAGTGAAAGCTGTTCCAGCTACACCCGCTACCAAAAAACCTCCACCATCTGCATTAATAATTGACTTTGGCAAATCAGCAATATTCTCATTTATTAAGGATTCAGAGAGTAATTGTCCATCTTCGCTTAATTTGACAAAGTACCCATCGTGATCATTTGTTGTTGTAAAATATCCGCGAGAAGCTATTAATGCAAAGTCGCCTTGAGGTGTTTCAATTAAATCCTTTGGTGTGTCAAAATACAATGAATCAGTGTGATAATAAGACCATATCGTGTCTTGCAAATCCGGACTTAGTTTTAAAACAAAAATCTGATTTCCCCCTGTTCCTCCAATTCTGCTTCGGGTATCGAACAAGATTAAATTTCCGTCATGGCACTTAATTAACGATCCAACACTTAGAAATCTTCTTGATGCATCATGCTTGAAATTGTCAAGGACAATTTCTCCCTGATCATCAAATGCATGTACACGTTCAAAACCGCCATCTTCCAAATACAAGCTGTAACCCGAACTAGAAATACAATAGCGTCCACTATCCAACTCGATTGGACGAGATGGAAGTCCTCCAAAAACTCCGGTATCATTGTAAGTTCTTGCAAAAGTTGGAACCTGCGTTAACAAAGATTGAAATGAAAAAAGAAGAGCTAATGCAATCAAGTTTTTCATTACGCCTTTAATATGTTGCATGTCTATTACCTATTTGTCCTCGCCACGGAGTTCTCTTAAATAAAGTCTTTCAACGATTTTCCGTGAAAAATTCTTTTTACTCTCTTCTCCCTTCTTTCTACTTGTCCTTGCCTAAAATAGGTTGACTTTTTATTATCACTTTCTACTTTGTTAAAGTAGTTTATTGTTTGTTGTTTTAAGTTTCTTTTTTGGTTCTTTTTTCTTTGTTAAGAAGTTGTATTTCTGTTGATATTTCCTGAATTCCAGTTATATATGGTCATAGAAGGATTTTGATTTCTTTGGTTATTCACTTTTTCATATTCAGTAGGTGTTAGCATGCCTAATTCACTGTGTGGTCGTTCATTATTGTAAAGATCCATTGCCTTTTTTGCCATCTCATTGAGATTGCTTTTGGTTAGATTCCATTGAAGTAAGTACTCGTTTTTTATGATGCCATTTATTCGTTCAACATAAGCATTTTCTTGTGCTATTGACGCCATACTGATTCGTATTCCTTTGCTTTTTAGCATCTCTTTATGCATCGTGCTGATGTATTGTGAACCTCGATCAGAATGAAAAATGCAATTATCTAAATCGTGCCCTTTCCTTATTTTAAAGGCTTTTCTAAGTGCTTTGATATTTTCCTCCGCTCTTAAGCTTGGAGACAGATGTAGAGCTAATAAGCGCCTTGAATAGACATCTTCAATACAGATTCCATAATGATGTGCATGCTCTACATCGAGATAAAATATGTCAGATTGCCAAAGCATATTCACATCATTAATCGTTATTCCATTTATCAGATTGTCATATATCTCAACGCGTTGAGACCAAGTCGTTCGTATTGGATTTCTCTTCTTCTTAACCTTATATCCGTACCTAAAACCAATCCGCTCAAAAGCATCCCTACCTATTGGATGGCGTTGTGGATCCATAAAATAGATCTTTCTACAACCCATTTGGCGATGATTATGACGCACTTTTGATATGTAACGAACGATACTTTCTTCCACCTTTAATTGGTCGCGACTTCGTCTTTCACTCTTCCAAAGTGCTTGCTTACTAAGGCCTGCCACTTCTAACAGACTCTTCATTTTGTACCCGTGCTTTTGTCCTTTTGTGGATCGGAACCAGAGTAAGGCTGGTTTAATAAATTTTTTTTTAAATCAGTTTGGAACTCCTCATTTGCTAACTCAATGACCTTGCTCAATAAATCAAGTTCCATCTGTTTTCGGCCCAATGCGGCTTCCAATTCACGGATGCGCTGCTCAAGCTCTTTGCTTTTGTATGATTCGCTTTGCACTTCCACTACTAAGATTTTTCCTCTCTTCAAATATCGACTATATTGATAAATCCATCGATAAACTGAAGTTATTGTTACTCCTAGTTCCTGGGCTACTTTAGATACTGAAGCCACTCCGGATTCAATATCCTTAACTGTTTGACGCTTTAATTCTTCACTAAAAACTCTTCGTGGCCGAATTACTTCTTTGCGATTTAAATGCTTTTTCATGTCCCGTTTTTTAAGTTGATTTTGGTCAACCTATTTCAGTCACGGACAACTCTTTACTCTCTACTTTGTACTTTCTACTTTTTACTCTCTACTAATCTAAAGATCCCAAACCCGCGTCTTGCTCGATTGAATCAAGTTCTTGATGCGCAGAATAAAGGCCATGTGCAAATACACAATAATGGGTGAGCCTAAGGTGAGGAAGGAGGCGTAGATGAAGAACAATCGAATTTGTGATGACTTCATTCGGAGCTTATCGCCCAGCCAGGTGCAAACGCCAAATGCTTGTCGCTCAAAAAAATCGGAGATAGACTGAATCATGGTTTGGCGTTGTTCTATGTGTTGGCTAATATAGCGAAAAGGATTTCTGATTACAAGCAAGCAAATCACATTCAGAACCGACTCTTTCTCTACCTTTGCGGTCCAAAATCACGTCATGATCAAAGGTTTTTTTCATCTCCCAAAAGCTGTAAATGAACCGGTAAAGAGCTATGCTCCCGGCAGCGCAGAAAAAACAGAACTGAAAGCCATGTTGCAACATCTGCAGTCGGTGCAGCTCGATATCCCCATGGAAATTGGTGGTCGTTCTGTATTCACCGATCAGAAAATTGAGTTGCGCCAACCACATAAACGCAAACATGTACTTGGAACTTTTTCGCGAGGAACCGAGCAGCATGTAAAAGATGCAATTGATGCGGCATTAGCTGCCAAAGCCAATTGGGAAAAAATGAGCTGGGAAAACCGTGCTGCCATTTTCCTCAAAGCGGCCGATTTAATTGCTGGTCCTTATCGTGCTCGTTTGAATGCAGCTACTATGTTGGGGCAATCGAAAAGTGCTTATCAAGCAGAGATCGATTCGGCTTGCGAAATCATCGACTTCTTGCGCTTTAACGTGCAGTACATGAGTCAGATTTATTCGCAACAACCCGAATCTTCTGCAGGAATTTGGAACCGTTTGGAGCAACGTCCGCTGGAAGGATTTGTCTTTGCGTTAACGCCATTTAACTTCACTGCTATTGCAGGAAATCTTCCAACTTCTGCAGCCATGATGGGCAATGTAGTGGTTTGGAAACCTGCCGATACGCAAATTTATGCTGCGCATGTGTTGATGGAAATTTTCAAAGAAGCAGGTGTGCCAGCTGGGGTAATCAACCTCGTTTTTGTAAGCGGACCAACGGCTGGAAATGTGATTTTCTCGCATCCTGATTTTGCGGGTATTCACTTCACTGGATCAACAGGCGTTTTCCAAAACATCTGGAAAACCATTGGAGATAATATTCACAAGTACAAAACCTATCCACGCATTGTTGGCGAAACAGGCGGGAAAGATTTTATCATGGTGCATTCTTCGGCACAACCTGCTGTGGTAGCTACTGCCATTGCACGTGGTGCCTTCGAATACCAAGGACAAAAATGTTCTGCTGCTTCTCGCTGCTATGTTCCTGATAATATTTGGCCAGCTGTAAAAGAGCAATTGGTTCGCGATATGGCGAGCTTCAAAATGGGGCCAGTAGACGATTTTAGCAATTTCATCAATGCCGTAATCGATGAGAAATCCTTCGATAAGTTGGCTGCATACATCGATGCTGCGAAGAACGATCCGAATGTCGAAATCGTTGCCGGTGGAATCTACGATAAGAGCGAAGGCTACTTCATTGCACCAACTGTAATCTTGGCTAAAGATCCGAAGTACACGACCATGTGCGAGGAATTGTTTGGACCAGTGGTTACTATATATGTATACGAAGCCGCTAAGTTTTCCGAAACCTTAAAGCTTGTTGACGAAACTTCAATTTACGCTTTGACGGGTTCTATCATCAGTCAGGATCGTTATGCTGTGGACGAAGCTACGTATGCACTTCGCAATGCTGCGGGTAATTTCTACATCAACGATAAGCCAACAGGAGCAGTCGTAGGCCAGCAGCCATTTGGTGGCGCGCGCGGTTCCGGTACAAACGATAAAGCCGGCTCGATGATTAATTTATTACGTTGGGTTTCACCACGTACGATCAAAGAGACCTTCGTTCCGCCAACCGATTATCGCTATCCATTCTTAAAGGAAAGCTAAGCAAGTACAAATTTTAAACGCCCTATCTGATAATTTAGATGGGGCGTTTTTGTTTTTGGGCAGCAAAATCGGGCTATACGTTCCAATCTTTTGCTCGAAACTCACAAAAGGATTTCCACTGCTATCCCGGCTGCTTCTGCTAAAATTCAAATGTTCATCAATTATTCAATCGATACATAAAACATCATAAAAAGTGTTTCAATTGCAACCATTTTCCCATGTAAGAAATTAAATGAACTGAAAATCAGGTCGGTATGAGTTTGTAATAATGCACATGAATCGGTTCTGAGAATGATGTAGAAAGAGACGTGTTTTGTCGGCTTCAACCAACCATCCAAAACATGAAGCAGTTTCTTCTTTTCATTATTGCACTTTTATACATCGGATTTGACGCATCCGCTTCTGACGAAAATGCAAGCCAGCTCTACAAAAACGTACAGCAAAACTTCAAACAAACAGCACCCATTTCCTTTTCCTTGTTCAAGCAATCGTCGCTAGTTTATCAAGCAGGTTCGGTGAGCGGCATCGAAAAAGCGGTTTTCTTGAATATCGATCCATCCCAAAATCAACAACTCTTCAACTCAAAACCCGAAACCATTCGTTTGAGTATTCCATCACCCGAAAACTCCGAAATCTGGATTCTTGAATTGTATCGTTCTCAGATTCTAACCAACGATTTTCAAGTAAAAACATCCGACGGTAAATCCTACAATGCGCCGGATGCGGTGTATTATCAGGGCATTTTCAATAACGACCCACATTCCATGGCTGTTGTTTCGATTTTCGAAAATCAGGTTGTTGGAATGTTATCTAATGAACACGGAAACTACGATCTCGGTCTATACGGTCAAAATCAAACAAACGAGTATGTTTTTTACCGAAGCAACGAATTGAGTAGAAAACTACCGTTCGATTGTCATACTTCCGATGCCAATCAACCGGTTTCCACAGCAGCTGTTGCAAGCGATTGTCGCATTGTTCGTGTTTACATCGAGTGCGATTATGATTTATACACCAAACGAACATCAAGTATTCCTAACGTAACCACCTTTGTTACTGGATTTTTTAATCAAGTTGCTGCTATTTACACCAACGAAAGCATCACCGTTCAAATTTCCGAAATCTACGTTTGGACGAGTACCGATCCTTTTATCAGTCAAGCAACATCAAGCGGCGTCTTATCTGCATTTCGAACCACACGCACCAGTTTCAATGGAAATATTGCTCATTTAATTTCTACACGATCAACCAATTTAGGTGGAGTAGCTTATCTCGATGTTTTATGCGGAACTTCATACAAACATGCGTTTAGCAATATTTACAATTCATACGGAAGTTTCCCAACCTATTCTTGGACTGTAAACTGTTTTGCTCATGAAATGGGGCATAACTTCGGATCAAACCATACTCAATGGTGCGGTTGGACTGGCGGCGCACTCGACAATTGCTACACAACCGAAGGCGGATGTGCTGCAGGCCCAGCGCCCGTAAATGGTGGAACCATCATGAGTTATTGTCACATTACAAGTTATGGTGTGAATCTAGCCAATGGTTTTGGCACTCAACCTGGAAACGTTATCCTTACAAAATACTCATCAGCAACCTGTTTATCTGGAGGTGCCACTATCAGTATAAGTCCAGCAACAGCTACGATTTGCTCTGGTTCGTCAATTACATTAACTGCTTCCGGCGGATCGACGTATAGTTGGACTCCAACAACGGGCTTAAATGTATCTAATGCTGCTACGGTAAGTGCCAATCCATCAACAACAACAACCTATACAGCATCTTCAACTGTCAATAATTGCACGTCAACAGCAAGCCGAACTGTAACTGTTTTACCTACAGTAAACCGTGGAACTCTAGCAAGTGGAGATCAAACATTTATTGGTTCGGGAGATCCAACGGCAATTTCATTTTCAACAGCAGCAACAGGAGGTTCAGGATCTTTTGCATATCAATGGTATTCCAAAGCAGGCATTCAAGCTGCACCAACCGGAACTTCAACAACTGGCTGGACTTTAATAAGTGGAGCAACTTCTTCAACCTATAATCCAGGTATACAAACTTCTTCTATCTCGTATGCTGTAACGGTTGATGCAACGGGAACTACCGATTGTGGTGGACTTGCTTGGGCTTCGGGTGTTCGTCAAATTACTGTGAATGTAGGAGTCTTTAATCCAGGAATTTTAGTCGATGCCGATCAAACATTTTGTAGTACAGGTGGAGATCCTGTTTCTATTGGTTTTTCGGTTGCGCCAAGTGGAGCAAGTTCATATTCGTACCAATGGTATTATCAAAATGGAATCGTTACAGATCCAACAGGTAGCTCCACAACTGGCTGGACAATCATCAATGGAGCAACAGCTTCTTCATATGATCCAACTCCGGGATTAACGCAAAGCAGAACCTATGTGTGTCGTGTTACGCCTTCGCCTGGGACTGCAAGTTGGGCCAATGGATCACGACAAATTACTGTTCTTCCAGCATTCAACCCTGGAACTGTAACAAGTGCTGATCAGAGTTTTTGTACAAGTGGAAATCCAGCATCGATAACTTTATCTACAAATCCTGTTGGTTCTGGCGGTTACACATGGCGTTGGTATTTTAAAGAGAGCTCTGCAGCTGCTTGTCCAACTGGAAATTCAATCACAGGATGGTCAACCAATTCATCAAGTACCAATATCAGTGGAACTACATTAAGTGGAGCAGGAATTACGTTCGATCCAATTTCGGCTGGTACATTGAATAATGGAAGAACCTTCGCTGTTCTCATTACTCCAATTGCAAACGGAAATATTCCTGCTTGCGGAACTGCTGCTTGGGCAAACAATTGTCGCAAAACATTTGTAACGAGCTGTATTGGAACAATGCCAGGCGAAGAACAGATTGATGCAAAGCAACCCGAGCTTGGTCAAAGCTTTCCGAATCCAACCAATTCTAATTCAACCATTGTTTATTCCTTACCTGAATCTTTCTCAGGTGCTCACATCATATTCTATGATCAATTGGGAAGAATATTAGCAGATCAACTAGTACCAACAGGAATCGAAAATACGTTTGAATTCAAGGGTGAATTTTTTCCTTCAGGTACTTATTACTATAGTTTAGTTTATGCCGGAACGAAATTGGCAACTAAGAAATTAGTGTTAATTCACTAAAAGTTGAGGCAGGTTTTAGGTTAAAAAGAAATCCCGACCAGTTTTGCATTAAGCTTTACTGATCGGGATTTTAAGTTAAGTAATCGATTTAGTTTTCGTTTGGTAGGAATGAATAACGTTTACCGTAATCCAACATTTGTCCGGAGAATGATGCAGGGTATTCCACTTTCACATCCACAAATTTTCCTCCTTCAATAACAGGAACCAAGCGTGGTTGAATAAATCCTTTGTATGGAGCTGAAGAAAGTTCTGCAAAACGATCTTTCACTTCTTTGTGAATAATAGGATCTACTTTCACCCCATAATACTCTACTAAATTCTGTCCAGCTACAAAGTCGCCTTGCGATTTTATACGTTGAATTTCGCGAAGCAAATCGCCAAACAGTGCACGTAGCTTTACGTAGTCGTTAATTTTAACATAGGTTTTTCCATCGCGTTTAATTAGTTCAACTACATTATCCGCTTTTCCTTTTTCATACACCCATTTAGCCACCAATTGACGATTTCGCATGTGGGCTTCTTCGATGCTTTTTCCAAGCTCAATGCGATTTAGTTGTAGCATCAAACCATTCAATAGATAACTATCGTATTCGGCTTTTCCACAGTCGGTGCTCGGCATCACGCCAATTTCAACCAGTTTAGGATCGGTGATATAATAAAGCGCAACCAAATCGGCACGAGCTTCTTCCAAGGCATTTTGGTAGTTCTTCAAGGTAATGTCGGGAGTTGCAACGCCATCTTCCAATTGACCACTTGCATGACCAATCACTTCGTGCATATCGGTATGAAGTTCAGAAGCTAAGTTTCCGTATTGACGAGCACGCGCTTTTGTTTCTTCATTTAAGCTAAACTCATCGGTAACAGGGCTTTTTGCAGAAGAAATGTTATACGCATTAACAATGTTACCAAGTGCTACAGACTTAGAACCATAATCATGACGAATCCAATCACTGTTTGGAAGATTAATTCCAATGGGAGTAGAAGGAGCAGAATCGCCACTTTCCACAATAGCAACAATTGATTTTCCGATGATGCCTTTTACTTCCTTTTTCTTATGATTGGGTTGAAGTGGTGAATTGTCTTCGAACCATTGTGCATTGTTAGCGATTGTTTCAATTTTCTTGGTGGCTTCAAAATCTTTCAAAGAAACCACTGCTTCGAAACTTCCACGTTTTCCCAATGCATCTTGATAAACTTCAATAAAGCCATTCACATTGTCGATGGTCGAATTCACATCACTCACCCAAGCAATGTTATATTCGTTGAATTTCTTTAAATCGCCCGTTTTGTAAAACTCAACTAGCAATTCGAGCGATTTTTTTTGCTCTGGAGTTTCTGCAACGGTGCTTGCCATTTGAAGCCAATAAACAATCTTCTCAATAGCGGCAGTGTACATTCCACCTACTTTCCATGGAATTTCTACAATCTTTCCATCCACTTTCATCAACTTCGAATTCAAGCCATACTCTACTGGAGTTTTGTCGTCAGGATTGTTTTTCGCTGCATAAAAATCTTCCACTTCTTTTTGAGTAACACCTTCGTAGAAGTTATTGGCAGAACCTGTGATATTGTCGATTCCGGAAGCTAAATTGACTGTTTTCGAATCCACTTTCGCATCGAACATAACCGGTTGAAGAAAAGCAAGAAATTGATCAACCGTTTGACCTTGCGCTAAAGGAAGTTGTTTCGGATCGGATGCTTTTACCCAAGTTGAAAAACTTTCAAAAGAAAAAGCAGGAAGTATTTTATCACTTGCATAATGGTGGTGAATACCGTTGGAGAACCATACTTGTTTAGAATATTCTTCGAACTTTAAATATTCCGTAGTGCTTTTAGGACCTTTATAAGTGTTCCAAATAGCTTCAATGGTGCGACGAACTTTTAAGTTGTTTTTGTATTTCTGATCCCAGATAATGTCGCGTCCAGATAATGCAGCTTCGTATAGATAATAAGCAAGCTCTTTTTGTTTCACACTCAAATTTTCAAATCCAGGAACCTGATATCGTAATACCAAAACATCCCCAAAGCGATCGGCTTCTACTTTAAATTCTTCAGGTTTAGAGTCGATACGGACTTTTGAGGGTTTGCCCGTTTGTGCTAGCAGCGATGTATTAATCGATGAGAAGGCAAATGCTGCTAAAAGCAACAGTAGTTTATTCATAAGAATTGATTTTAGGAAAGAGCGACAAATTTAACCGAATCTCTCGATGAGCAATTATTTTCGGAATGTGAACCAAACGGCAAATACTAAACAGATAAATGCAGCAATATGATTCCATTCGAATTTCTCCGATCGGAAAACAAATACCGCCATAAGAGCAAACACGGTTAATGAAACTACTTCTTGGATTACTTTGAGTTGAATCAAGCTAAAAGGGCCACCATTGCTTTCATGTCCAATTCGGTTTGCTGGAACTTGAAACATATATTCGAACAAAGCCAATCCCCAACTCAAAAGAATAATTCCAAGTAATCCCCATTTCATGATTGGGGAAGATTTTTTCATATACAAATGGCCATACCAAGCCAATGTCATAAAAACATTAGATAAGACGAGTAAGCCAATTGTAAAGAAACCTTTCATTATCCCTTTTGTCTTCTGCGTGAAGGTTTCACAGGAGCTGGAGTTTCTTTCCAACTAAAAATATCCATCCGATTCATTGGGCGATGATCTCCTAGCCAACGAAATCCACGCAGCATAATTTCTTCTTTGGTGGGCTCATTCACTGGATATAAAATCGCATTGGGATCTTGAATAAAAGTGATGCTTTGCACTTTATTACTATCAATAAAAATCATCATATCCGAACACAGCGCTTTGTTTACTCCGATGTATCCATCGCCATCTCCTTGTGCATAATAAACCGATTCACCATTTCCCTCTACTTTAATTCTATCTAATTCATTCTTGTTGAAATAACCTGTAATGTTCCTGCCTTTTATTTGGTTAAAATGGGCTGTATCTTCTTGAGAACCTATAAATCCATTCGTTCTAAGAAACAAGGTTTCAAGCGAATTATTGGCTAATTGAATACGAACGGTATCGCCTGTTAATTGATTTTCTTCGTTCCAAAGAATAGGATTTCGAAAGAGCTTCATCAAACTATCGCTTTCAGAATAGGTAAGAGAATCACACTTTCCTTGAAAATCTTTTTTATAAAATTTCACTTTGTGATAGGCAAATAAAGTTCGCTTATCAATCACTGTATCTAAGATTGAAAGCAAAGTATCACCATGGAGAAATAGGGTGTCTTTCCCAAATTCTTTTTCCATGGCTGCACTATCGGTCATCAAAATTCTTCCTGTAAATTCATTGTAATCAGCATAATGTCCGGTAAGAACAACCGCTTGTGCTGTATCACTTATTCGAACATGATTTCGTGCTCGTCCTTCGCCCGTTTTGCGGTTGTAGAAAAGTTTATCGCCTTTGATTTGCTGCTTTTTACTATCCAAACGAGCATTTTTTCCAAATTCCGATATATCGGTTTTGGTATTGTAAAATCCATTTTCGCAATAAATCAAGTTTTCTTTAGAAGTGATTGTTGTAGGTCCGAAGAAGTAAGATGTTTTATTGACGGTTGAATATTGCAATGTATCACTCACCATCACATACTCCTTGTTGGTCAACTTCACATTCTTTCTAAAATAAAATGTCCTGTTCGCACTGTTATACATCCCGAACTGACTCACCAACTCATTCTTCTCACTGATGATTTTCCCACCAGTAGTATAGCGAGCTTGCTTACTGTTATTATCGAATTGCAATCGGCTTGTTGTTAATACCGAAGAAGGATCAGTCATTCGAACATTTCCAACGATATCGGCAATTTTGGTTTTGCCATCGTAGGTTAAATTTTGTCCGGTAACTACGACGCTATCGCCTACAATACGAACATTTGAATACGCTTCTAGCCGATTCTCTTTATCGAAAAGATAGGCGCTGTCGCAATAAAGTAAGGTGCCATCGTGTTCGAAAATAACATTCCCGACAAGTCGTTGCGCATCTACACGATCGTCGAACTCGAGGCTATTGGCGCTTTTAATGTTGATTTTCCGGCTCGTTTGCCCTGCTATAGTTCCAGTAAAAACTAGAAACAGCATGAGAAAAAAGAAATTCCTTCTACCCGAAAAACAATTCAAAAATCGAAACATATTTCGCTGCAAATGTAAAGGATATTCAACGAACGGAAAGTCGATTTAGCGTATTGTAAAGCGATGATTCTCCTATTTAGTTTATCCGTTCAATTCGAAGTTTGAATCCCAAAAACAGTATGTTTGCTGCATAATTTCAAAATCATGAGTTTCCCTGTCGAGCGCGTTTCTGAATCACGAATTTCCACTGTCGATTTTACACATCTGCCATTCGGTAAGATATTTTCAGACCACATGTTTATGGCCGAATACGATGGTAAAAACTGGGTGAATCCGAGAATCGTTCCATATGCTCCGATTTCGCTTAGTCCGGCATCTTCGGTTTTTCATTACGGACAAGCCATATTTGAAGGTTTGAAAGTGTTTCGCAGCGATAAGGATGAGCTATTATTTTTTCGTCCCGAAGAGAATTACAAGCGCATGCAGCAATCGGCAATTCGTTTATGCATGCCTCCAGTGCCTGAACATATTTTCATGGATGGACTTCGTCAGCTTGTTGCATTGGATGCTGATTGGGTTCCCAAAGGAGATGAAAATTCCCTTTACGTTCGTCCGGTTTTATTTGCAACAGAACCTGTGCTTGGAGTGAAACCATCTGAAACCTATTCATTTATCATACTCACTTCCCCAACAGGTGCATATTATACCGAAGATCTGAAAGTAGTGATTGAAAAAACCTATTCACGCGCAAGCCGCAGCGGGACTGGTTTTGCCAAAGCTGCAGGGAATTATGCTGGTGCTTTGTATCCAACACAACTAGCTCAGCAAAAAGGCTACAATCAAGTAATCTGGACTGATGCGGCTACCAATACCAAAGTAGAAGAATCGGGCACCATGAATTTGATGTTTGTGATTAACGGAGTGTTGATTACTCCATCATTGAGCCCAAGTAAACTGGCAGGAATCACACGTGATAGTGTAATTGAATTAGCTCGCCACTGGGGAATGCTGGTTCAGGAACGCGATGTTTCAGTGAGTGAAATTATTGGTGCTTTCCGCGCAGGAACTTTAGAAGAAGCGTTTGGAACCGGAACTGCCGCTAATATTGCTCATATCTCGGTTATTGGCCACGAAGGAGAAGACTTTAAAGTTCCCGAATTGCATGCAGATTTATTTTCGGTAAAAGCATTACGTTTCCTCAACGACCTCAAAGCAGGACGCACAGCTGATCCATTTAGCTGGATTACGAAATTGTAAAGAATTATCGAAGTCGAATGGTTTGTTCGCGGTCTGGGCCAACAGAAACGATGGTTACCGGAACTTCCAATGCGGTTTCGATGTAGCGGATGTAGGCTTTTAAACTTTCAGGAAATTGTTCGAGTGAACGAATGCCTGTAAGGTCTTCATTCCAACCGGGTAAATCGGTATAAACAGGTTGAACGTAGCGTGGATCGATGTCGAATGGAAATTCATCGGTTTCAACTCCATCAACGATATAAGCAGTACAAACTTTCACTGTTTCGAAACCACTCAGCACATCGGCTTTGGTCATTATGAGTTGAGTAACTCCGTTGATCAAAATCGAATATTTCAAAGCAGGTAAATCCAACCAACCACAACGGCGAGGACGACCTGTTGTCGCACCGAATTCACGACCAATCTGACGAATTTTTTCGCCTGTTTCATTTTCCAATTCGGTAGGAAATGGACCGCTACCAACACGTGTGCAATATGCTTTGAAAATCCCAAGTACTTCGCCAATTCTGCCAGGAGCAACACCTAATCCAGTGCAGGCTCCAGCACTAATGGTATTGGATGAAGTAACAAATGGGTAAGAACCGAAATCAATGTCGAGTAAAGATCCTTGAGCACCTTCGGCCAAAACTTTTTTTCCAGCTTTGAGTTGATGATTCAATACATGTTCGCTGTCGATGTGTTGGAAACCGCGTAAATGCTCAATTCCTTCGAAAAATGCAGGTTCTAATTCTGATAGATCATAGCTAAATTGATAATGAGCCAACATTTCTTCATGCTTTTGCACCAAAAAACGGTAGCGTTCCATGAAATCAGCACGCATGATATCGCCTACACGTAAGCCATTTCGGCCAGTTTTGTCCATATAGGTTGGACCAATTCCTTTGAGAGTTGAACCAATCTTGGATGTTCCTTTTGAAGCTTCCGAAGCTGCATCTAGCAAGCGATGCGTTGGAAGAATCAAATGCGCTTTACGAGAAAGATGCAGGTTTTTATGTGCATCAACGCCCAATTTCGTTAAGGCATCGATTTCTTTTTTGAAAATGACTGGATCGATTACCACTCCATTTCCAACGATATTCATGCATTCGGGATGAAATATGCCCGATGGAATGGTGTGTAGCACATGCTTAATACCGTTGAACTCTAACGAATGTCCAGCATTTGGACCGCCTTGAAAACGAGCAATTACTTCGTATTCGGGAGATAAAACATCTACGATTTTCCCTTTTCCTTCATCGCCCCATTGCAGGCCCAGCAGTATGTCAAGCTTCATTTTTTGGATGTTCTGATTGTCCGAGTTTAAGCATGATAGCAGCTTCTTCTCGATTGGTTGTTTGTTGAATGACTGCGTCGAGTTTCGTAATAACGAGCAGCTTTTGCAATTTGTCGTTTATGTTACACATTACCACTTCTCCATTCGCATTGCGAGCTCGGGTGAACAGGTTGATTAGTACATTCAATCCGCTGCTGTTGAGGTAATCGAGATGTTGTAAATCGAGAATCAATCGCGTTCTACCATAGATGATGATTTCTGATATTTCATCCAGCAATTCCTGAGCTTCTTGTCGCTCCATAAGACTTCCATGTAAACTAAATACAGGAAGATTTTCTATTTCATCAATTTCAAATGAAAATGCCATCAGTTATTCGGATTGGGATGATTTTCACAAACACCTTTCTCAGCGAGCTTGTTGCAATGCCCGTAAAAAGTAAGTGAATGACTGCTGATATTGAAATTCAATAATTCACCTGTCATGCTTTGAATTTGCTGAATTCGTGGATCGCAGAATTCAAACACTTTCTGACACTCGGAACAAATCAAATGATCGTGTTGCTTGTATTTATATGATTTTTCAAACTGTGCTTGGTTTTTTCCAAACTGATGGCGAGTAACCAAATTACAGGTGAGCAATAATTCGATAGTGTTGTATAAAGTTGCTCGGCTTACACGGTACTTTTTATTTTTCATGTAAACGTAAAGCGACTCAATGTCGAAATGCCCTGAATGAGAGTAAATTTCATCCAAGATCGCAAAACGTTCGGGCGTTTTACGGTGCCCGTTCTGCTCGAGATAATCGGAGAATATCTGTTTTACGGTGTCTTTGGTTTCTTGATCTGAGGACATAGTGTTTTGGGCAGGCGCAAAAGTAGTAAAAAGCAGCAGCGCCAAAACGAAAAATAGCCTTTCTTTCAATCAGTTGGAATCAATTCGAACAACCGAGGTAACTCCCTTTACCTGCTTGATTTTACCCATCAAACTGGTGAGGTGATTCGTATCGTGAACAAATACCATAATGTTACCTTCGAAAACGCCGTCCTGACTATCAAAACTGATCGAACGCATATTCACATTGAGTTCGTTCGAGATAATTCGGGTGATGTTGTTTACTATTCCAACATCATCAATTCCATTTACTCTGATTCCCGCCATGAACGCAATTTGCTGCTGATTCATCCAGCGTGCTTTCACAATCCGATAGGCATAATTCGACATCAAACTAATGGCGTTCGGACAATTGGTTTTATGAATCTTGATGCCTTCGTTGATCGTTACAAAACCAAAAACTTCGTCACCCGGAATTGGGTTGCAACAGGAAGCTAGTTTATAATCGATGCGTTCCATGTCCTCGCCAATAACCAACATGTCGGTTTTTCCACGGATATCTTTTACGATATTTTCGAGCGTTGCCGGTTGATCGTCTTTGCTATCGGAGTCGCTGCGTTTGAATTTATCACGAAGTACTTTGTACCAACTGTTTTGCTCGCCTTTGGCAATCTTAGCAATATTCTCAAGTTTGATGATTCCTTCACCGATGCTGTAAAACAAATCAAGCTGACTGTGAACTTTGAAATGCTTCAACAAATTATTGATCACATTTCCATCGAGTGCAATTTTATTGGCTTTGAGCTTTTTGTCGAGAATGTCTTTTCCTTCATCCGCTACTTTGCGTTTCTCTTCTTTTAAAGCCGACTTTATCTTCGAACGTGCTTTGGCTGTAACTACAAAGTTGAGCCAATCTTCTTTCGGCTTTTGTTTGCTAGAGCTAAGAATTTCAATCTGATCACCACTTTTTAACTTATGACTTAGCGGAACAAGTTTGTTATTCACCTTTGCTCCAATACAAGCCATTCCTACTTCGGAGTGAATTTCAAAGGCAAAATCCAAAGCAGATGAACCACTTGGTAAGGTTTTCAATTCGCCCTTTGGTGTGAAGATAAAAATCTCTTCAGAAAACAGGTTGAGTTTAAAGTCGTTGATGAATTCTAATGCATTGGTATCGGTATTATCCAACATTTCACGAATTCTTCCTAGCCATTCATCGATGCCACTTTCATAATCGCTACGTTCCTTATATTTCCAATGAGCAGCATAACCACGTTCAGCGATATCGTCCATGCGTTTCGAACGAATCTGCACTTCTACCCATTTACCAGTTGGGCTCATCACAGTTGTATGCAGCGACTCATATCCATTGGCTCGTGGTGTAGAAATCCAATCGCGCAAACGATCCGGACTTGGTTGATATATATCGGTGATGATGGAATACACACGCCAACAATCGGCCTTCTCTGTATCTTCTGGAGAATCAATGATGATGCGGATTGCAAATATGTCGAAGATTTCTTCAAAGGGAATTCCCTTGATTTTGATTTTATTATAAATTGAATAAATCGACTTCGGACGTCCTTTGATATCAAAGGTAAAACCTTGTTCGGTGAGGTTGTTACGAATTGGATTTACAAAGCGACTGATGAATCGTTTCCGAACTTCATCGGTGTTTTTTAATTTGGTGATGATTTCATCGTAGATGTCGGGCTGTGTGTACATTAAGCCCAAATCTTCCATCTCCGTTTTGATTTTATACAAACCCAAGCGATGCGCAAGTGGAGCGTATAAAAACAAAGTCTCAGACGCGATCTTGAGTTGTTTGTCGCGCGCCATGCTGCTAAGCGTTCGCATGTTATGCAGGCGATCGGCGAGTTTGATTAAGATAACACGAACATCATCACTTAATGTAAGCAGTACTTTTCGGAAATTCTCTGCTTGAATGGATGTGCTTTGATCAAAAACATTCTCAATTTTAGTAAGGCCGTCGATGATTTTGGCTTCCGTTTCTCCAAACATCGAACGGATGTCTTCGAGTGTTACATCAGTGTCTTCAACGGTATCGTGTAAAAGAGCACAAATAACAGCCGTTGCACCAAGTCCCATTTCGCTCACAGCAATTTGAGCAACAGCAATTGGATGATAGATGTACGGTTCGCCCGATTTGCGACGCATGTCTTTATGCGCATCTAAGGCTAGTTCAAACGCTTTACGAATTTGAAGTTTATCGTGTTTGTCGATCTTGTCGCTTAAAGGACGCAACAAGGCTAAATACCTTTTGAGTATCTCTTTCTTTTCTTTCTCAAGATCGATAATAGGTTCTGGCATAGATAAACTGATAAACCTGTAAAATTAAGGATCGTAGCTATGCAGAATCACATTCCTTATCAATTTACCACCGATGCATTGTTAAAGAAATTCCACTATTCTGAAATCACAGTACTCGTTGGTCTTTCCTGATAGTTTCGGGTTGTTTCTTCTTTGTTCTTGCTTTTATCCGAGAGGTATTGATAGATATCGATCTGTGCTCGTCCTCGTTCTTTAGCAACAGATTTCCGATAGGTATTGTTTTGAATTTTGTTGATGATTCGCGCTTTGGTATTATCGTTCCACTGAAGTTTGTAGATTTCTAAAATCTCATTGCGCAAATCTTCTTGATAAATCGGGAAACCAACTTCGTAACGACGACTTAAATTTCGCTCCATCCAATCGGCAGAAGAGAGATACACTTTGGGCTGATTGTCGTTTCCGAAAATATAAATACGAGAATGTTCTAAGTAGCGATCAACGATGCTAATGACTTTAATGTTTTCACTCAAGCCTTTCACTCCCGGAATCAAACAACAAATTCCACGAATGATTAATCGGATATCTACACCTTCTTGACTTGCTTCATAGAGTTTGTCAATGATTGCTTGATCTTGAAGGCTGTTCAACTTCAAATAAATATAGGCCGATTTGCCTTTGAGAGCATTCTTGATTTCCTGATCGATGAGCGTGTATAAATCATGACGCATGTGATCGGGAGCCACTAGTAAATGCTTGAATTCTCGTTTGATGCGCGTATCTGCTAATATGTCGAAAACAGCCGAAACTTCTCGTCCAATGTATTTGTCTTTGGTAAGCAAGGATGAATCGCAATAGAGTTTCGAGGTGTTTTCGTGGAAATTCCCAGTGCTCAAATACACATAACGACGAAGCTTATCTTCCATGCGTTCGATGCAAATCATTTTTGCATGTACTTTCAAGATGGGAAAACTATAAAGCACTTTTACGCCTGCTTCTTCTAATTCTTTCGAATAACTGATGTTGGATTCTTCATCGAATCGCGCTTTCAATTCAACAAAGGCAGTTACAGCTTTTCCGTTATTCACAGCTTTTACTAAAGCTTCAACAACCTTCGAATGTGGAGCAACTCGATACAAAGAAATCTTTATGGCTCGCACTTTTTCATCTTCGGCTGCTTCATTTAAAAAACGAATTACGTAATCGTAACTGTGATAAGGGAAATGAAGGAGAAAATCGCGTTTCGACAATGCTTCAAAATAGGAGGGAGCATTATCGAGTGTTGGCTTTTTAAGAGTAGGAAGTGGTTCGTAATAAATGCCTTTCTGATCGAATCGAGGGAAATTCATCAGATCGGAGAAATTGTGGTAGCGTCCGCCAGGTAAAAGATCCATACGTCCAATGGCGAATATTTTTTTTAAGTGATTTAAGAAATCCGCTGGCATTGCACTATCATAAAGCAAACGAGTTGGAGTTCCTTTCGCACGATTGCTTAAGCCACGTTTGATTTTCTTCAACAAACTACCCGAAAATTCGTCTTCAAGCATCAATTCAGCATCGCGTGTTAGCTTGATGCTGTATGCTTCTACCAATTCGTAATCAGGAAAAATCTCTTGAATACACAAACGAATCACATCTCCCAAAATCATAACGTAATGCTGCCCATTTTTATCGGGAAGAATTAAAAAACGACTGATTTTTCGTGAAGGAATTTCGGTGATTGCGTATTCGAATGTTCTAGGTCCTGGACGATCAAAATCGCATAATTTAACTGCCATGTAGATCGATTTTTCGTCGAGCTCTGGCGTGTTTCTCCGACTGCTTATCATCACCGGATGGATGTGAGGCAGCACTTTTTCTCTGAAATATTCTTGAACAAATTCAACTTGGTCGGCCGAAAGCATTTTCTCATTCACCAAATTGATATTGCGACCTTCTAATTCAACAACAATCTGATTCCAAAAAATATCGTTGAATTCTTCGAGGTGTTTCTGAACGGTTTTGTTGATCTTTTTGACAACATCACGCGGATCAACTTTCAGTTCCTTTTTCGTCTTCTTCGTAAGTTCCATCAAGCGTTTCCACTCGGCAACTCGAATGCGGTAAAACTCTTCCAAATTCGATGAGAAAATGGCTAAGAATTTCATTCGTTCATACAAGGGAACTCGAATGTCTTTTGCTTCTTGTAGTACGCGTTGATTGAAAGAAAGCCAACTCAAATCGCGATTGAACGTACGTTTAATGCTGCTCATTCTTCACATTCTTTTTCGGAAAATCCAAATCTTCCAATTTTCCCATTCCCTTTTCCCAACCATTCCAACGATTACTATTTACTCGAATCGTAGCAATGGAGCATGTTGGAATTTGTGCTTCTTCTTCTCCGCATAACCAATTGATATAATCAGTCACGCTTGGATTATGTCCTATGATTAATATGGTGTCAATATCTGGATCTTGTCTTGAAATCAAGCGAGCTAGATCCAGTTTATCGGCTTCGTATATGGATGAATCCTGCTTGATGGATTTTTCATCCAGCTGAAACTCATTCGAAAATAATCGAGCAGTGCTAATTGATCGATTGGCTGGACTACAGAGAATTAATTCTGGTTTATAACCTCTATTTAGAAGGCGTTTCGCCATCTCAGGTGCATTCTTAACGCCTCTTTCTGTCAAGGGACGATCAAAATCTTTCAGGCCTTCTTGCTCCCAGCTTGACTTGGCATGGCGCACAACGAACAGTGTTTTCATGCTGCTATTTAATATGACTGCAATGTTAAGTATAAATTAAGCCAAGCCTCAAAGCCTCTGAAAATTTAACATTGGAGTTTAGCGTTTCATAAATAATTCGCCCCAACATATCATCTCCCATTCATTTTTTATAGGATTCCAACGTTCGGCAAATCGCGTTTGTGCGTGAAATCGATAGCTGTATTTTACTCTTCCTCGATTTCCTCCAGCTTCAACCCTCACAAAAAAATAGGGCTTATTTACATCAGGTTCACCACTAATGGTTATCGATACCGTTGTGTCTTTCGGTTCATCTAAATCAAAGTAATCGTTTGGATTTTGCTTCAAAATAGTTTTCAGTTCAATGATTTCTGGAAACACATTCAAAGTATCTCTAAATGTGTTGGATGGTGCAAATGGAAATGGAAGCTCGAATTTTTTCTCTGTTGCACCTGCAATCAATTCAGCCATCATGTTTTTCAAAACCGGATTACTCAAAGGAACATGATTAGCAATAAGTGAAAAGGCAATCCAATGATTGTTTTGATCGTAGAAATATCCTGTGTAAGCGCGCACTTTATCCATGCTTCCTGTCTTTGCACGAAGCTGTGCTATTTTAGGAAAATTCTTCATCGTTCCTTCTTCACCTGCTTGTGGTAATGAAGCCATAAAATATCCAAAGTCGGTCGATTTCGTTTGATAACTCATAAATCGGCTCTGAAACGAAGTGCTGATTTGGTTATTCCGCGATAAGCCACATCCATCCACTAAAAACAAAGCTGAATCGGCATATGGGCTGTATTCGTTGAGTTTGATCTCCAACATTTTTCCAGTTGGATAGGCTGTTCGATTGATTTGATTGATTGCCATTTTCTTCGCGATGCATTCGGCAAAGAGATTATTGCTTTTCTGATTGGTTTCGAATACTAAATCACGCAATGGAGGCGATAGTATGACTTTCCAAAGTGAAGAAGATTGATTGCGTGTATCAGAAATCAGAACATCACCTTTGATTTCAATGCCACGCGCTTCTAAAAACTGTTTCAATTCTAATCCAAATGCACGTGGAGGATCAGGAAGAGAAGCTCTTTCAACGCTTGCTTCACTGCCAACTTCTACAATTCCATCAGCAAAAACGGTAGTTGAAAATGGTGCGCTGTAAAGATAAATTTCCTGCTCTTGTTGATATTCTGCATGTACTTTCGAATCCAACTTCAAGTACTTTGCCCATGGGGAAAGAATGCATGCTTTCACCGTATCAATGCGTTCTTTTCCAGCCTTAAATGAAACCGAAAATTCATTCGAGCGCCAATTCAATCCCCAAGCACCAGCTCCGTAATAATTACCAATGTCTTCCCAAATCCATTTCCGAGGAATCACCGAATGATCGTAAGGCCAAAAAAATGGATCAATAATCAAATTTCCTTTGATTTTCGTAATGCCCGAATCTCTCAACATGTTGGCAATTATATTCAACACAGAATCTCCAGTCATCGCGCCAGCTAAGCCACTACCAAACGAAGGATCTCCGCCGCCTTGAATAATTAGATCACCATGAATACTTGATTTTTTAATTTTCCCTAAAACACCGATTTTCGTTTCAAACCGGTATTCACTTCGGAGATTATTGAGTGCTAATGCTGTAGTAAAAACTTTGACCGTTGAAGCCGGAATCATCAAACGTTTCGATTCAAATGCATCTAATTCTTGTCCAGTAGCAATATCTCGAAACGACCATGAAATGGAACTGCGTTTAAAAGCGGGATGATCTAAAATCGCTTTGCGTGCTGCATCAAATCGATCGATTGGTCCTGTTGTTTGAGCGTTAACGCCAACAGAAATGAACAAAACAACATTGGCGATGAGGATTTGAAAGAGAAAACGCTTAGTTAACATTCTTCAAAAATAACTTTTTCATCTCAGGTCTGCCCACCCTACCTTTCTGACTTATTTTTGCACCATGGCAGGAAATACATGCGGCGTTTTATTTCAGTTAAGTACGTTTGGCGAATCTCACGGAACTGCGATTGGTGGTATCTTGGATGGTTGTCCTGCTGGATTGAAATTAAATCTTGATGCCATCCAACATCAATTAGATCGTCGTCGCCCCGGTCAATCCGCTTTGACAACCTCGCGCAAAGAATCCGATACGGTGCAATTTTTATCCGGCATTTTCGAAGGACAAACTACCGGAACTCCAATTGGTTTTCTGATTCCAAACGACAATCAACATTCTGCCGATTATGATTCTTTGAAAGACGTGTATCGCCCATCCCATGCCGATTATACCTATCAAGCAAAGTATGGAATTCGCGATCATCGAGGAGGCGGTAGATCATCGGCAAGAGAAACGGCTTGTCGTGTTGTTGCTGGTTCTATTGCTCGTCAGCTGCTTTTGTTGCAGGATATTCAGATTCGAGCTTTTGTAAGTCAGGTGGGAAATGTGCAGTGTGAACTTCCTGATACAATCCCATCCGAAGAAATCATTGATTCAACTTCGGTGCGATGTGCTGATTTGGGGAAAGCGGAAGAAATGGAAAAACTCATTCTCTCCATCAAAGAACAAGGCGATACAATCGGTGGTGTGATAACCTGCATGATTTCAGGTGTTCCAGCAGGTTGGGGAGAGCCGGTGTTTGATAAGCTACACGCCGATTTGGGGAAAGCCATGCTGAGTATTAATGCTGTGAAAGGATTTGAAATTGGAAGCGGTTTTTCTTCTGTTTCGATGCGCGGTTCTGAACACAATGATGCGTTTACTCTCGATTCGGATGGGAAAATCCATACGCTAAGCAATCATTCGGGCGGTATTCAAGGTGGAATTTCGAATGGAGAAATGATTTATTTCAGAGTTGCTTTTAAACCGGTTGCATCCATCAGTAAATCACAAGAAACAGTTTCTCAATCCGAAGGAAATACAACACTTAACATAAAAGGTCGTCACGATCCCTGTGTTGTTCCCCGTGCTGTGCCCATTGTTGAAGCTATGACAGCGCTTGTCATTGCAGATCATTCCCTTCGGTCAAAAGCAATAAATTCGTCTATTCAAGGTTAATTCATCATTCAAAATCGTATGCTAAAAAAGATTCTTAAAATTTCAGGAGTTACATTTCTCGTTCTCTTCATCATCGCCTTAATTCTTCCCTTTATTTTCAAGGATAAGATCATTGCCAAAGTGAAGGAAGAGGCCAACAAAAACCTGAACGCGAAACTCGAATTTAAGGACCTGAGTTTAGGACTCATTCGAAGCTTTCCCAATTTCAGCATCGAACTCGAAAATCTCTCATTAGCGGGTGTGGATGAATTCAAATCGGACACCTTAATTTCAGCCGAATCACTTGAAATTACTACCGACATTATGAGTGTGATTGGTGGTGGTGAAATCGCGATTAAGTCGATCGATTTAGACAAAGCTCGAATTCACCTAAAAGTATTAAAAGACGGAAAAGCCAATTGGGATATTGCAAAACCATCGGCTACGCCCGAAGAACCGTCTACAGAACCATCAACCTTTAAAGCAAAATTGCAAGAATATTCTCTGAAATCGAGTCGTATTTGGTATGAAGACCGTTCGATGGATTTTTCTGCTTTGTTAGATGGCGTGAATCATTCCGGCTCTGGCGATTTTACTGCCGATGTAACCAATTTAGAAACGCTTACAACGGTCGATTCTGCGGATGTTACATATGGTGGCATTTCTTATTTAAAACGCGTCAATCTCGAATACAAAGCCGACTTCAACCTCGATTTGAAAAATTCGAAATATGCATTCAAGGACAATGAACTTCGATTGAATAATCTCTTCCTTAAATTCGCTGGTTCCATTGCTATGCCTGCCAATGATATCACGATGGACATCACCTATGAAGCATTAAAGAATGATGTGAAGAATTTCATCTCGATTATTCCGGGTGCTTTTACGAAAGATTTTGATCAAGTAAAATCCTCTGGAAAGCTTGCCTTTAATGGATTTGTGAAAGGTGTGTACAATGAAAAGAGCATGCCCGGCTTTGCTTTCAATCTATTGATCGAAAACGGTTCCATTCAATATCCTTCACTTCCGCGCGGCATCAGCAATATGCAGGTGAAAACAAGCATTACTTGTCCGGGTGTTGATGTAAATAAAACGGTGATAGATGTTTCTAAATTGCACGTTGATTTAGGTCAGTTTCCAATCGATGCTCGAATCAACATCAAAACCCCTGTTTCTGATCCCGACATTGATGCTTCCATCAAAGGGCGCGTCGATTTAGGTAGCATGAAAGATTTACTTCCTTTAGAAACAGGAACGAATTTGACGGGTGAAGTCGCTGCTGATGTGAATTTCAAGGGAAGAATGTCATCCGTCGAAAAAGGGAATTACGAGCAATTTGCAGCAGCTGGAACCGCCAGTGTTGCACGTTTCCGCTATGCTGCAAAAGATCTTCCACAGGAAATTAATATTTCGAATGCTGCATTGAGTTTCAACCCGAAATCAGCAACGTTGAGTGTGTTTGATATGCAGCTTGGCAAGAGCGATATTCATGCGACGGGAAGTTTAGAAAATTACCTAGCCTATGTGTTCCGAAATCAATCCATTAGCGGAACGCTCAATTTGACAAGCAATTTTCTGGATTTGAATCCATTTATGACAACCGAAACAGGAACAAGTCCAGCAGCAAGTGCTCAACCAACCGATGTTGCAGGATATATTCGAGTGCCTGAAAACATCGATTTTATCGTGAATTCATCCATGAAAACCTTGCTTTACGACAACTTACGTTTAGAAAATGTAACGGGGCAATTGCTGGTAAAGGATCAGGAAGTAAAACTCAATCAGTTAAAAATGAATACGCTTGGTGGTTCAATTGCCATGAGTGGATTGTATGATACACGCAATGAAAATGGTCCTTCGGTAGCCTTGATGCTCGATATGAAAGACTTAGGAATCCGTGAAACAGCGAAGGCTTTTTCAACTGTTAAACAATTGGCTCCGATTGCAGAAAATACAACGGGCAAAGCTTCAATCACGAATTTCAGTTTTTCTTGTAAGGCAGATAAGGCATTCAATCCTGATTTGAAATCGATTAATGGAAGTGGAACCTTAAGCACTTCGGTGTTGGAAATTGAAGGTTTTGAGATGGCGAAACGCATTGCGAGCACTTTGAAAATAGATAAACTCAAAAAATGGAAATTGGAGCCTTTGCAAGCTGGCTTTACGATTACGAATGGGAAAGTAACCGTGAAACCGTTTAAAACGAAGCTTGGAAATTATGCTGCCGAAATAGGAGGGGAGAATGGTTTAGACCAAAGCATCAACTATGCACTACATATCGACATTCCTCGCGCAGAATTTGGTGGAGCTGCGAATTCGGTGTTAAATGGAATGGTAGCAAAAGCCAATTCAAACGGTATTACAACGCAAGTGGGAGATTTAATTCCTGTGGTAATTAAAGTAAGTGGAACGTTTGCCGATCCGAAAGTAACAACGGACATCCGAAATCAGGCAAACTCGGCTATGAACGACCTGAAAAATCAGGCAGAACAACGTTTGAAGGAGGAGGCTGAACGTCAGAAAAAAGAACTTCTCAATAAAGCCAATGCGGAAAAAGAACGCTTGGAAAAAGAAGCCATGGATCGCATCAACCAAGAGAAGGACAAAGCAAAACAAGAACTGGATAAAGCCAAAGCAGAAGCCGAACGCAAGGCGAAAGAAGAAGCAGATAAAGCCAAAAAGAAAGCGGAAGAAGAAGCCAAAAAGAACCTCAATAAATTTCTAAAAGGAAAGTAAAGCATGAAATACAGATCATTTCTGTTTTTATGTATGCTACTGCTTGCTTGTGTTCATTTGGGAGCGCAAGAAAAGGAAGATCCTTGTCCATTATCTACCAATAAAAAGGCACGAAAACTTTACGATAAAGCCATTGATGCAGCCCGTTCAAATAAGAATGAAGCGAAGGCATTATTGACAGAAGCCTTAGAACTTGATCCAGAATTTGGACGTGCAAATTACATGATGGCCGATTTGCTCATCAAAAGCAAAAAAACCGTTGAGGCAGAACCCTTTCTTTTGCAAGTGGCAAGCGTTTGTCCAGATTTAGATCCGCTTACTTTTTACCGTTTGGGAAGTATTCAGTTTGGTGCAAAACGCTATCAAGAAGCACAGAAAAATTTAGCTCGTTTCTTAGAAAGCAATGGAGGAAAGGAAAAAGAACGTAGCGATGCTCGCGAACAACTTACAGCTGCTACTTTTTATATCGAAGGCTTTGCGAAACCGGTTCCTTTCGATCCAAAACCTTTAGCTTCTATTTCTTCCGAAGCCGACGAATATTTACCCATTATCACTCCCGATAATCAACGTGCTTATTTCACACGTCGCACTTTGGAGAAAGAGAAATTTACTGGTGGAATTGAAGCAGAAGTAAAACCAGTAGAACGTTTTAGTTGGAGCAATGCGCTCGGTGATAATGTCTTTGAAAAAGGTCAGCCAATGCCGCCTCCTTTCAACAAACAATCGAACGAAGGTGGTGCCAGTCTTTCGGCCGATAATAGAACCTTGTTCTATACCATTTGTAAGCAAGAAGGCGCGGAACTCTTAAACTGTGATCTCTGGTTTTCGGTATTTGGAAAAGATACTTGGTCTGAAATTAAAAATGCTGGTCCTATCATCAATGGAAAATCAACCTGGGAATCGCAACCTTCGCTTTCTTCGGATGGAAAAACCTTGTATTTCGCCAGCAATCGCCCCGGTGGAATGGGTGAACTTGACATTTGGAAATCAATCAAGGACAAAGATGGAAAATGGGGAGTTCCTATCAATCTAGGTCCGGAGATTAATACTCCCGGAAACGAAAAATCACCCTTCTTTCACTCCGATGGTCAAACCTTATATTTCTCTTCCACAGGACACATGGGTTTTGGTGGATATGATATTTTTTATGCGAAGCTCGATAAAGAACTAGGTTGGCAAAAGCCGAAAAACATTGGTTATCCGATCAATTCAGAAAAAGATGATTTGGGCTTTTTCGTCAGCACCGATGGTAAAACAGGCTATTTCGCTTCCGATAAATTGAAAGGTGCCGGAGGTTGGGATGTGTATTATTTTGGTTTGTACAAAGAAGCGCGTCCCGAACGAGTTGTCTTTCTCTCTGGCGAAATAAAAAATGAGAATAATCAATCTGTTGGAGATGCTCGAGTTGAAATTCAAAACATTCGTACAAAAGAAATTACGACCGTTGATGTTGACTCTGCTACTGGAAAATACGTTGCCGTTATGGCATTTACCGAAGACCATGTGGTGACAGTAAAGCAACCAGGTAAAGCATTAACCACCGAATACCTTTCCGTTGCCGATTCTTCCTTGAACAAACCCCGAAAGATGGATATGCAAGTGAAGGAAATTGAAGTGGGGAAAGCCTATAAAATCAATAACCTGAATTTCGGTACCAACTCCGCCGACTTCAATGCGCAAACCATTTTCATTATTCAAGAATTAGCTGAATTCCTTCGAGAAAATCCCACAATAAAAATTGCCATTCACGGTCACACCGATAATGTAGGCGATCCGCAAACCAACATGGTTTTATCGAACGACCGCGCCCGTCATGTTTATGAACTCTTGCTTATCGAAGGCATCAAATCCGAGCGTCTCACCTGGAAAGGTTTCGGCATGACAAAACCCATCGCCTCAAACCTTTCAGATAAAGGAAAAGCCATGAATCGCAGGACGGAGTTTGTGATTACGGGGAAATAGATTTACGATTTACGATCGCTGCGCTGTACGAGAAAATCTGCTAACTCACAAAATAACACGGATTCTCTCCCCTCTCCCGAGGAGAGGGGTTGGGGGTGAGGTAGGGCGCCTGCTTTTTCCGCTTCACTCCAAAAGCACCGGGCTTTCCGCCTCTACTACTTTTTCACCTTCGGTTCAAAAGTGGTAATGGCTGCAATCCCATGGCGCGGGTCATTCTGCAAAACTCGAATATCCTCACCATTTCATCCTCGGACTGAAGTCCGAGGCTACAGGTCACACATGCTATATTCGTTAGACCTACACTCAAGCACATTGCTAATCTCAAACTACCGCACCCTCGGACTGAAGTCCGAGGCTACCGTTCACAAATATTAGATTCGTTATACCTACACTCAAGCACAATGCTAATCTCTTACAACCGCACCCTCGGACTTCAGTCCGAGGCATTTAATCTCATATGCTAGATTTTGCAATTAGATACATAGCAAAAAGCAGCATGGTATCTCAATTATGTGATTGAAATAGTGATGAAGTTCTAACTTAAAAAGATAGAATGTTAAAATAATGTAAAGCATTTCGAATTAACATATCTACATAGTACGGTATTACTACGAAATGATATTATATTAATTTCCCAAATGTTAAATTTTCTTATCGGACGGGAATTTTAATCTCATTGACTTGCTTTTACGAAAATTGTTGGTTTATTTAGTTTAACTATTTTAAAATATCGCCACATGAATAAAGTATCTATTCTTTATCTCTTCGCCTGTTTATCCGCATTCACACTTGCTGCACAACCGAATTCAATCTCTAGAATACAGGTGAAGACTCCCTTGATGACTACAGATACAGCCACTGTCTCTTCCTCGTTTGGTGGCGATTCGTTGATTGTTAACGAAACCAAGACATTGGCTTTCGAAGTGGCCGATACATCCAATATTACTACAATTCAAATTAGACTAGGAAGCACAATCAATGGTTCCGATTTTTATGATCAGACTTTTCTTTTAATAGTCTAAGTTCCATCTCTTCTGAAGTATGGTTTAAGCGAAAAGGAATCATTTGCTCTGCCGGAATTGGTAATTGGGTAAACCGACGAGATTGCTTTTTAAGTATCGATGCAAAAAATGCTGCGGGAACAACTGTAGCTCATTATTCAGGCAAAGCATATTGAAAATTCCATATCCATTATTTCAAAAAAATTATCCCATGAAAAATTGTCTACTCCTTCTATTTGCTTTTATTATTAGCCAATGTGCTTTTGCATCGACAAGAACATGGACTGGTTCAGTTAGCACAAATTGGAATACGGCCGCTAATTGGAGCCCTTCATCACCCAGTTGGGCAGATACGATTTATATTCATTCCTCTAGCAATAAACCAGTTTTATCAGAAAATACTAATTGTTATACCATTATACTAACGAGTGGTGCTGAACTGGATTTAGGAGGATATCTTTTGACAATCAATGGCAGATTTGCAATGAATGAAGCAAGCATTAAAAATGGGGATCTTCAATTTTATGGATCATTTACTAATCATCCTATCCAATTAACGAATGCACAATTGGATGTCACATTTTTAGCATCCATGGGTCTTCAACTATTTCACATTGTGTTTTTAAAAAAGCCAGCTCAATAGCCGTTAGTAGTAGTTCGTCAAGTTATTTTGGAGGAAACACATTTGAAAAATCATTAAAGATTTCAAATGAAGGTGCTGCCGATTTGTTTTTTGGATATGATGCACCCGATACCTTTCAAGATAGTTTACAAATTATATCTTATGAAAGTATTTATGCCGTCAATCCTGGAATTTTTCACTTTGCTTATAACTCTGTTAACACACAAATCAATGGATTTTGCAGAATCGATATGAAATCGAATTCATCCATCTATTTCTGCGATGGCGCTGATTCGGCTTCGGTCAATTTTTATGCTCCTGTTTTGATTGGGAACGATGGAGCGAATGCTCTTGAGTTTTCACGAAATGCTCATTTTCATTCTGGAGCCCCAATAAGTCTTTCTGAAACCGGTTGGTTTGTTGGTGAATTAAGGTTTCGTGGAGTTATGCTAGATGATTCCTTATCTATCCAAATGGATGATAATGAAAAAGGTAATTCCCTCTATATTGATCAAGGTAGTATATTTAACTCTAAAGTAAATTGCTCAGCTCAATCCATTTACATAGGCAATTCAACATTCAATGATTCAACCAGTTTTGTTAAAATTGGACCGGAATCAAATCAGCCGCGCTTTGGACCAATTATAACAAACGCTCCTTTTTCGTTAACCAATTCTGGCACAGGTTCCTTTTTAACTGCATTAGACGATTCTTGCTCATTTCGTTCCGATCTCAGCTTGATTAATACCGACGAAGGCTCCATCGATATTGCAAGCAATGGATTACTCTTAATTGGAGGAAATTTAAATATTAGCACTTCTGCTGGACGAGTTGCCTTAGGAGAATATTCAACCGATACCAATATCGTTCAAGGAAATATTGATTTGAATTGTACTGGTGGTTTGGTAGTATTGGGGATGATTAAACAAGGTAGTAGTGGAACAATCAACACGACTTCATTTGCAAATTCCGAATTGGATCTCTTGGGTTTTCGATCAACCAACACGGATAGTTTAATTTTTACAGGAACCGATAATTCGCGCCTTGTATTGAATCAATGCCAAATTCAAGGACCACTTAACGTTGAACTTCCATCCATAGTAACCAATGGAGGTATTTATCACGGAAATACATTATTTCACAAAACGGGAAGTGATTATGACCAAGGTGGTGGAAGTATGGTTTTCCATGGAAAGGCTCATTTTAAAACTAGTTCGGATGGGTATTTCCTTTTAAATTACGATGCTTCTAGCAATCAATTTTGGGATGATTTAATCATCGAATGTACTGGCGATGGAAAAGTAATGACTGCTGGTGATGGTAGTTCTGATATTTACAAAAACCTTGAATTCAGAGGCAGTACATCTCCCGATTTAAATCAAGGGAGCGCTATGCGTTTTGTTGGAGAGGATGACCAACACATTGAATCCAATGGCTCCTTTAATGATTTTTCAATGGCTACTTTACACGTTGAAAAGCCCAATGGGAAACTAATTATCGATGTTCCACTTCATATACAAACAGAGCTTAATCTAACAAATGGTATTATTCAATTAAGTGATACCAATTCACTCTTTCTAGAATATTCAGCCATCGCATCTCAAGGCAGTGATTCTTCCTATGTAGAAGGAGCTATCAGTAAAATGGGAATCACCGAATTTACATTTCCTACTGGTGGTGGTGGGCAGTATGCACCAATAAGTATCGATTCAGTTTCAAACAGCACAACTTTTAAAGCTTCCTACATAGGAACTGACCCTAACAGTATCTATTCAAGATCAAGCAAGGATTCAACATTAGGTTTTGTAAATCGTTGTGGTTATTGGAAACTCGAGCGTACAATAGGAACAGGAACAAGCAAAGCCAAATTGGGTTGGAGTAATAATTCCTGTTATAATTCTAATCCAGTTGATGGTAAAGTTGCATTATGGGATGGTAGTCAGTGGAAAGACAAAGGCAATGGCGCATATTCAGGTAATAGCACATCTGGAAATGTTCAATCAAGCAATAGCCTTACAAGCTTTCCTGCGATTTTGAATGTAACAGGAGTGTGTGGATTAACGGCAGGTTTAAGTGCCAACAGAGACACGCTCTATTCAGGATATCTTGCGACTTTCACTGCAACACCTGCTAATCAAAGCAATTATAAGTTCTATGTCAATAATGTCTTAAAACAAGACAGCTCTATTGCACAATTTAAAACACATTCAATGGTCAATGGAGATAGTGTGAAAGTAAAAGTGAGGAATGTGGATGTATGCGAGGATGAATTTATCTATCATCCTTTTATTTCTACAAATGATTCTTCTGAAATAGGCGGAATATTTAATATGATTGATGATTCAGTAGAAGTATTTTCAATGAATCAAATTTCTATTACAAACTCTGATTCTGTTTATAATTTTGCTTCATCCCTTTATCCTGATGATAATTATTCTTCATTAATTCAAATAGGAGAATTAGACAGCGGTTCAACTGCACTTACTTCGCAACAAATTATAATTCAAACTATTCTCAATTCGGTTGAACTACTTAATGGGATTCCCCAAATCTCAAATGAAGACACTGTTGAATTACAATCAGGTTTGAACTATTTAGTTTCCGAGTCAAATCGTATTTCAAATCTGAAATTAAATGATACTACTGGATTCAATTTCATCATTTATTCTGATAAATCCATCCATATTGATTCAATCTTTAATATTCAATCGAGTAATCCCTATAAATTAATGATTGTAGGAGCTGACTCTGTTATAGTAGAAGGAAGTATTCGAGATGAAATAAGTATAGTAGCTCATAATATTGTACTAAAAAACCAAACTCGATCCTCTAGAATTGAATCGAAATTATTTGCTAATTCCAATATAATTTTATCCAATATCAATCCACTAGTTATTGAACCCCCAATAGCGAAAATTATTCACGGAAATACCTGCCCTGATTATGGGGATTTCTGTCAAAAAATCAAAAATGGGGAACGCTTCGATGTATTACCTAGTCCAACTGGTTTTTATAATCCAAGTACATTAATGGATAATAATCGAGTATGTTATTGGGAATCATTTTCAATTGATCCAGGATTAATTGGACCTATTTTCAATAATTCAAATAATTCGGTAGCTATGTGGTGCAATAATAAAGGTCAAGGTGAAGCCATGAATACTACTGGATATAATCTTGAAGTAAATGTAAATGAAGATGTTAGAATTTCGTTCGATTACAGATTACTGACAAATATTCCTCATTCAACAAACAATCTTGATAGATTGTTTGTCATTTTATCTTCTAATAATAACCCTATTTCAATTGCAGGTCAATTTAATTATTATGGAATAGATTATAACACATTACCTTTTGAAAGCAATGCATATACAACAACAATAGATGTTGCAAATAATTTAACTTATGTAACAAATGGAACTGATGATTATGTAATAATTGAGTTGAGTGATTTAGATATCATTAGTACCCAAAATGAATTAACAAATATTTCAAACTTCACTATGCATCATTTTAATCGAGTATTTAGAATACCTCTTAGTGCAGGTTTTTCAAATTCTCAATTTACATCGTTGATAATTGCGCCAAGGATGAGATATTTACCTTTCAATAATGCGGGAGATGCAGATGATGCCGCATACCTAAATATAGATAACATCGAAGTTTTTACTTGTTGTGCTTCGCAATTGTCTGTTGAATCAACAATTACAACTGTTTCCGATTTTAGTGATAATCAAATTGCATTAAATAATAATACATATTTCAATGGAAGTACAATTAATACTGGATATGTAGATCAAACTAATCCAGGTCCACATTTATTGATTAATCAGGATATAATTGTTGATCAAAATTTAAGCATTACTGATGCAAATATTATCTTAAGTGATCAATCTTCAATAACTGTAAAAAATGGAGCAACATTAAATATATCAAATTCTTGGTTACATGGTTGTAAATTACTATGGGAGAGTATTAAAGTAGAAGATGGTGCAAGACTAATAGTTCAAAGGCAATCACTAATTGAAGATGCAGAATGTGCCGCAATGACTTTTGATAACGTAAACATACCATCACAAGGTTCATTATATATTTACGATTCAAAGTTCAACAAAAACTACAAGCATATATTAATTAGGGGTAACTCAAATCTTTCAAATAATACAAATTATCCATTTGAATTGCATAATTCCACATTATCTTGTTCAGGAAATCTTTTACCAATTAATGTTAATGACTTTGATAATAATTTTCAAATAAATTACCCTAGAACACGTTATGGAATAGAAGTAAATAATATAGCGAATAGAAGAGTATTGATAGGTGATTATATTACAAGTTCAAATATGAATTACATACAAGATGCTTATGTAGGTATAAGAGTTAGTAATTCTAATGTATTTATTACAAATAATAAATTTTCTAATACACATTGTTCATATGCTCCTGGGTTAGGATGTGCTGCGAATGGTTCATTTAATGATGTGACTTCCGCAATTCAAATATTGAATAGTTTTGATTTATTTCATCCTAATTGTGTAATTGGAGTAAACTCAAACTCAGGACAAGGAATCTTAAATACTTTTTATGATCATGATAATGGCATTGTAGGTGTAGGTCATTTTTTATTTTTGGGTATTGCAAAAAATTATTTTGAAGGTATTTATAGGTCTGGTTTTATTGGATTTCATCATAATTCAAGTAGGGTAATTATTTCAGAAAATGAGTTTAAAAAAGTATTCCGCTTAGGAATTGGATTTCGTGAAAATTATGGTTCCTCAATTTTTATCAGAAATAATATAGTTGACAATACAAATCTTTCAGTAGATCCATTTCCAGCATTTGGAATAACTGCTGATAATGGCAATACTACAAATTTATCAAGTTGGCTAATTGAAAGTAATGAAATTAAGAACTTTCGTTTTGGAATTCAATTAACAAACATTGGTGCATATCCAGGAATACAGGGGAATCCAGCATTAGGTTTTCAAGGAACCTGGTTAAACATAATTCAGAGTAACCGAATTAGTTTAAGAAATGGACCACTTACAAATTCTGAATCAAGGGGGATTACTTTGAATAATGTTATTCGATCATTAATTTTTGATAATACAGTATTCTATTTAGGCTCACAAAATGGACTTTCTTTTCAAACAACAGGTTATAATGTTTTAAATTGTCCAAGCGGTTTATGGAGTTGTAATACGGCAGAATCCACTAATATTGGATTTGACTTTAGGGCAATTAATGGAAGTAATCGCTTTCAAGGAAATAGAATGGATCATTTGATATTCGGACTAAGGCTTTTTAACTCTACTTCAGGAATTGGACCTCAAGAAAATACAGGTGGGGTTTCTAGGCCTGTTTTAAATTCGTGGGTGCCTTTTTCAGGAACATCAACATTTAGTAGCCATCTGTATTCCTTCCAATCAAATGGCAGTTCATCTCCTTTTAGATTATATCCGGGAAATGCTTGTCCAACTCTAATTGCCTCGCCTTATAATCCATCTAATTTCATCTCTAATATTGACGTTCCTCCTTCAATATCAATTCCATTTATTACTAATTGCCCTGTTGCAGATCCCATTACAACTGGAGGAATTGAATTAAAATGTTGGACCCATAATAATTTCTCGACCCCAGGAATAACAGTAGATATTGTGGAATCGATAGAACCTACTATTAAATACAGGAATAAAATAAATTTACTAATTAGTCCAGATACATCTAATCCTTATGCATCAGTTGAGAAAAGAATGATCGCTAGAGAATTATTTACCGAATTGCTTTTCGATTCAATCACAACGTTAAGTGATACCTTAGTTTCGTTTATTGATTCTATGTCGATAGTTCCTGATGGAATTTTTGAATTGCTTAAAACAAGCTTATTAGACACTATAAATATAGATAGCTTGTCTTCAGATTCTTTGATTTTAGAAAAAATGATAAACAAATCAAATAAGCTGAACAATGCTTTAATAGTAAACAACGCGATTAGCAGCTCAGACCCACTCATATATCGTGAAAAATACTTGAATTCCATTATTTGGGGATTAGACTTGCAACAAACTAATATTAGAATCGATTTAATAAATGAAATGGATTCAACAATTAATATGGATAGTTTAATTCAATTTTACCAATCAGATCCTAGAAAAAACCCTAAATTTTCTTCAATTCAAAAAGATAGTATTTTAACTATGGCTAATGATTGTCCATTTGAATGGGGGAATGTGGTTATTCGTGCTAGAGGGGCTGCATCTAGTTTTGATACATCGATTTTTTATATAAATCCATGTGAAATATATTTTGAAGAATCGGCACGCTTAGCTGCACCTCAAAAGAATAAAATAGAAGCACAAATAAGTGTTTATCCTAATCCATTTAAAGAACAAGTAACCGTTCAGTTACCTCATGAAATGAATGCTCAAATAAGCATTTATGATATAACAGGTCGTTTATTTCAATCGATTACGATAAATAAACAACAACAAATCAGTATACCAACAACTAATTTAAAACAAGGTGTTTATTTTATTGAAGTGCTTCAAGATTCGAATCAAATTTATAGACAAAAAATGGTGAAATCATGAGAAATAAAGTCTTTTTCTGGCTAATATTATTGTATAATCCATGTATTTCACAACAAAATCTTGTGCCAAATGGTTCTTTTGAAATTTTAACAAGTTGCCCTAACGATGATTCATTATCAACATCTCAAATTGAACTTGCTCAACCTTGGTGGAATGCTTGTAAATTAAATAATCCCAATACACCAGATGTTTTTAATCCTTGTAATTCAGGAATTTATAAAGTTCCAAATAACTTTAAAGGATTTGAAGAAGCATATTCTGGTGATGGTTATGCTGGGTTTGGAGCTTGGTCGGGCTTAAATGGTTGGACAGAACATTTTGAAGTGAAATTAACTAATACAATTAAAGCAAATGCTCAATATAGATTTTGCTTTCACTTGAGTTTAGCAGATTATGCTGGCGCTTATGGTTTAAGAAAATTAAGATTTTCGCTTACCTTGGATTCATTAATTGGAATTGATTCAGCATTCTTTAATCCCTTGATTAATCCATTCCCTAGTATAAATGTTCTTGATTTATATGAAACATCTAGTACAACCGAAGTTAGTTATGATAATTGGGTTGAAGTTTGTACTGATTTCACATTAAATCAAAATGCGAATTACCTAACAATTGGCACCTTTATTCAGACTAGTTTAAATACCGATACTTTTTTAATAAATAATGAAGAACCTTGGGCTTTAAGTAATTATTACTTTATAGACGATGTATCCTTAATTTGCATAACCCCCTCGGGTTGTGATGGTGTGGGAGTTGAAGAAGTAGAGCAACAATTGATACTTCAAATTTCCCCAAATCCATCAAACAATTTAATCACACTAAAAAGTCCTTTAATAAAATCTGGTGCGAATTTATTTTTAAGAGATCTTTCAGGTAGATTAATTCGCCAATTAAAAATTCAGGAGTTAAATCAATATGAATTAAGTACTCATGATTTAGCTGATGGGATTTACCTTGTTCAAATTATTGGAGAAGATGGTAGGCAGGTTAGGGATAGGTTTGTGGTGCAGCATGATGGTATTAAGTAGTTAGTATTAAGTATTATGATTTTAAATGTCCTTGCCTAAAATAGGTTGACTTTTTATTATCACTTTCTACTTTGTTAAAGTAGTTTATTGTTTGTTGTTTTAAGTTTCTTTTTTGGTTCTTTTTTCTTTGTTAAGAAGTTGTATTTCTGTTGATATTTCCTGAATTCCAGTTATATATGGTCATAGAAGGATTTTGATTTCTTTGGTTATTCACTTTTTCATATTCAGTAGGTGTTAGCATGCCTAATTCACTGTGTGGTCGTTCATTATTGTAAAGATCCATTGCCTTTTTTGCCATCTCATTGAGATTGCTTTTGGTTAGATTCCATTGAAGTAAGTACTCGTTTTTTATGATGCCATTTATTCGTTCAACATAAGCATTTTCTTGTGCTATTGACGCCATACTGATTCGTATTCCTTTGCTTTTTAGCATCTCTTTATGCATCGTGCTGATGTATTGTGAACCTCGATCAGAATGAAAAATGCAATTATCTAAATCGTGCCCTTTCCTTATTTTAAAGGCTTTTCTAAGTGCTTTGATATTTTCCTCCGCTCTTAAGCTTGGAGACAGATGTAGAGCTAATAAGCGCCTTGAATAGACATCTTCAATACAGATTCCATAATGATGTGCATGCTCTACATCGAGATAAAATATGTCAGATTGCCAAAGCATATTCACATCATTAATCGTTATTCCATTTATCAGATTGTCATATATCTCAACGCGTTGAGACCAAGTCGTTCGTATTGGATTTCTCTTCTTCTTAACCTTATATCCGTACCTAAAACCAATCCGCTCAAAAGCATCCCTACCTATTGGATGGCGTTGTGGATCCATAAAATAGATCTTTCTACAACCCATTTGGCGATGATTATGACGCACTTTTGATATGTAACGAACGATACTTTCTTCCACCTTTAATTGGTCGCGACTTCGTCTTTCACTCTTCCAAAGTGCTTGCTTACTAAGGCCTGCCACTTCTAACAGACTCTTCATTTTGTACCCGTGCTTTTGTCCTTTTGTGGATCGGAACCAGAGTAAGGCTGGTTTAATAAATTTTTTTTTAAATCAGTTTGGAACTCCTCATTTGCTAACTCAATGACCTTGCTCAATAAATCAAGTTCCATCTGTTTTCGGCCCAATGCGGCTTCCAATTCACGGATGCGCTGCTCAAGCTCTTTGCTTTTGTATGATTCGCTTTGCACTTCCACTACTAAGATTTTTCCTCTCTTCAAATATCGACTATATTGATAAATCCATCGATAAACTGAAGTTATTGTTACTCCTAGTTCCTGGGCTACTTTAGATACTGAAGCCACTCCGGATTCAATATCCTTAACTGTTTGACGCTTTAATTCTTCACTAAAAACTCTTCGTGGCCGAATTACTTCTTTGCGATTTAAATGCTTTTTCATGTCCCGTTTTTTAAGTTGATTTTGGTCAACCTATTTCAGTCACGGACAAAAGATAATGTTCAGATTTAGCACATCGTAATACTTCGTACTTGTTACTTAATTCGATTTACGATCGTCCCATAGGGACTGTTCGATATACGATGTACGAGAAAAGCTGCTGTGCTAAAGAATTCTACTACGAGAGCTAAATTTATAAACGAATGCTTGTCCTACATAAGATTTCGTAATTCTCTTACCTCCAACTCTTGTTTCACTCAAAACGGTTTCAATTATTTTGAAACAGCTGCAATTGAAACAAAAAATGTTTCACTTAAATTGTTTCATGAAATTTGAAACATTAGGAGTTGAAACAACTAAAATGATTGCTACATTGTTTCAATATTCTCGACGTCATGAAATTGAAACAAGAAAACATCGAAGCTTTTATGGAATTAGAGGCTCGCAAAGCTCTTGGAATTTCTCAAGATTTATTGGCAAGTATGTTAAATGTAAATCGCGCACAAATTTCCATGATGGAATCGCGACAAGAACGTTCATTACCATCAAAAGCCAATGTCCTTCTATTACCTATAAGAGAAAACGTAATGAAATGTTTGCTCCAGATGCAAGCAGCAAAAGAGAAAACCATTCAACTTGAATTAGATTTCCAAGAAGCATTGAAAAAGCAATTAAGTAAAGCAGAAAATGATTTAAATAATATCAACTTCAAATTACCCCATTTAGAAGAAAAAATGGATTTTTATGCAACACAATATCAGCTCATCAAAACCTATATAGCCAATATGGATGTGAAGAAAGATCCAATCCTTTTTTCAGCACTAGGAGATTCTCTAACTGAAGCGAAAGAACAAGTAGAAAAATTAAGCTATCAATTAAATGTTAAATTAAAATTCAAAAAAAACCAATTAGAATTAGGCATTGCATGGATGAAAGAACAGTTAAATCAACTAGCTAAAACTTAATTCGATATACGACCGCTTCATTATTCGATATACGATTTACGATCGCTTCGCTGTACGTGAAAAACTGCAAACTCACCAAATAAAATGGATTCTCTCCCCTCTCCCGAGGAGAGGGGCAGGGGGTGAGGTCAACGAATGCCTGTCCAACTAAATTTCCGTAATTCGTAATTATCAATTCGTAATTATCAATTCGTAATCAGTACTGTCCGGTTAAAGTTTAAATCAGAAAAAAGGAGCGACCATTTCGATCACTCCTTTTGTGATTATTTTTGAGTTACGACACACCAAAATAATCATGAGTAAAAGTAAATATTTTACCGGACAGCCGATTTACAGTCAACTCCTTTCTTATCTGCCTCAGACGAAAGTAAAGAACATAGCTGATGAGCATAACGCTGATAGGTATTATAAGAACTTCAGGACTTATACGCACCTAGTAACGATGCTTTACGCAATCTTTAATCGGTGTACAGGTATCCGAGAAGTGACCTCAGGCCTACTTGCCTGGGAAGGCAGGATACAGCATTTAGGAATCAACTACTTTCCCAGAAGGAGCACGATTTCAGATGCAAATACCAGTCGACCAGCCGATGTCTTTGAAGATATTTACTACTGGCTTTATGACCGATACAAGCATTTTTTACCGGACAGCCGAAGTAAAATCGCATCCCGGCTTTATATTGTTGACTCGACAACGATTCAGTTGTTTCAGGAAGTTTTGAAAAATGCCGGTCGTAATCCCGCCGATGGTAAGCGCAAAGGCGGTATTAAGGTGCATACTTTAATGAGGAGTGATCAAGACGTGCCTTGCTTGATAAGGTTCTCTGCTGGAGCTGGAGCCGACAGCCCATTTCTGCAGAACATACACCTGCAACGTGGGTCCATTGTGGTGTTTGATCGTGGTTATAATGATTACAAGCAATACAACCGTTTCTCGGAAGAAAATGTCACATGGGTGACCCGATTACGAAACAACACCGTGATCAAAGTCCTGCGGGAAAAGAAAATTTCAGACAAGGAAAAGCAGAACGGAATTTTGCTCGACCAGATTATAGAAATGGGCCACACCAAGCACAATAACAATACACGAGTGAAGGCACGTCTTATAAAATATGAGGACAAAAAATCGAAGAGGATATTTGAATTCATAACCAATAACAATCAATTCAAACCCTCCTCAATCGCACTGTTTTATAAAAATCGTTGGCAGATCGAATCGCTATTTAAGCGTATCAAACAGAACTATCCGATGCAAAGCTTCCTTGGAGAGAGCGAAAATGCGATCAAAATCCAAATCTGGTGTGCCCTGATCGCTGACCTTGTCTTAAAAATTGTCAAAGCAAGAGCTGGTAAAAACTGGTCGTTTTCAAATCTTGCAGCCATGGTCAGGCTACATTTGATGACCTATATCAACCTTTTTGAATTCCTCATCAATCCTGAAAAATCGCTAATTAGAAATCAAATTAAATCCTTTCAACTGCCATTGTTCCCTCCATAGGGGGCTTTATTTTAAACGTAATTATCAATTCGTAATTATCGTAATTATCAATTCGTAATCAGTACTGTCCGGTTAAAGTTTAAATCAGAAAAAAGGAGCGACCATTTCGATCACTCCTTTTGTGATTATTTTTGAGTTACGACACACCAAAATAATCATGAGTAAAAGTAAATATTTTACCGGACAGCCGATTTACAGTCAACTCCTTTCTTATCTGCCTCAGACGAAAGTAAAGAACATAGCTGATGAGCATAACGCTGATAGGTATTATAAGAACTTCAGGACTTATACGCACCTAGTAACGATGCTTTACGCAATCTTTAATCGGTGTACAGGTATCCGAGAAGTGACCTCAGGCCTACTTGCCTGGGAAGGCAGGATACAGCATTTAGGAATCAACTACTTTCCCAGAAGGAGCACGATTTCAGATGCAAATACCAGTCGACCAGCCGATGTCTTTGAAGATATTTACTACTGGCTTTATGACCGATACAAGCATTTTTTACCGGACAGCCGAAGTAAAATCGCATCCCGGCTTTATATTGTTGACTCGACAACGATTCAGTTGTTTCAGGAAGTTTTGAAAAATGCCGGTCGTAATCCCGCCGATGGTAAGCGCAAAGGCGGTATTAAGGTGCATACTTTAATGAGGAGTGATCAAGACGTGCCTTGCTTGATAAGGTTCTCTGCTGGAGCTGGAGCCGACAGCCCATTTCTGCAGAACATACACCTGCAACGTGGGTCCATTGTGGTGTTTGATCGTGGTTATAATGATTACAAGCAATACAACCGTTTCTCGGAAGAAAATGTCACATGGGTGACCCGATTACGAAACAACACCGTGATCAAAGTCCTGCGGGAAAAGAAAATTTCAGACAAGGAAAAGCAGAACGGAATTTTGCTCGACCAGATTATAGAAATGGGCCACACCAAGCACAATAACAATACACGAGTGAAGGCACGTCTTATAAAATATGAGGACAAAAAATCGAAGAGGATATTTGAATTCATAACCAATAACAATCAATTCAAACCCTCCTCAATCGCACTGTTTTATAAAAATCGTTGGCAGATCGAATCGCTATTTAAGCGTATCAAACAGAACTATCCGATGCAAAGCTTCCTTGGAGAGAGCGAAAATGCGATCAAAATCCAAATCTGGTGTGCCCTGATCGCTGACCTTGTCTTAAAAATTGTCAAAGCAAGAGCTGGTAAAAACTGGTCGTTTTCAAATCTTGCAGCCATGGTCAGGCTACATTTGATGACCTATATCAACCTTTTTGAATTCCTCATCAATCCTGAAAAATCGCTAATTAGAAATCAAATTAAATCCTTTCAACTGCCATTGTTCCCTCCATAGGGGGCTTTATTTTAAATAAATACCATCAACACCCGCATTTACTGCAACTACAGAAGGTAAATCATGCAATCTCAATTTTAACCGGACAGTACTGATTCGTAATTATCTCCCACACCATTGCAGATCGATCATCACTTCCCGAAATTAGGTAGTTTTTATAGCTTGACCAATGCAGGGAATTTACCGAATTGATGTGTCCTTGAAATTGAGCGGTGTCGATTCGAAGCAGGAATTCGCAGGTGTTCGCGTCCCAAATTTTGATGGTTTTATCGCGACTTCCCGTTGCAAACAATTCTCCATCAGGATGAAATACGATTGAATAGATGGCGTAGTTATGAGCAGGAATACTTTGTACTAGTGAAAAATCATCATTCAAATCCCAAACGTTTAAATGGGCCTCTTTTGAACCACTTAATAGCCATCTCCCATTGGGATGAAAACAAAGTGCATTCACCGACATTGTATGTGCTTCCCAAGCATGAATGATTTGAAGCGATTTGCTGCTCAATATTCGAATCTGATTATCACCACAACCAATAGCAATGATACCCGTTGTTTGGGAATATTCGATCGTTCTAATTTTTACTTCGCATAACTGAACCGAATGAATGCATTGGAAATCATGTACATTCCACACTACAAAATGTCCATCTCCACCGCAACTATATACTTGCTCTGTAAAAGGATTCCAACACAAATCATAAACACCTTTGGTATGACCTAATAGGTAGCGTACTTCTGCTTTTTTAATTAAATCAATCACATGAATTCCGCCTTGGTCATTTCCCACCAAAAGCAAATGAAATTCTGGAATATAGCAAGTACAATAAATCACTCCCGGAGTGTGAGCAAGAACATGCATGGGCTTGAACGTATCGAGCGACCATTCAACAACCAGTTTATCGCTTCCTGCCGAAAGAAAAGCATTGTTTTCAGGTGCCTGATTCACTGTATAAACAGCACCATCGTGACCTTTTAATTGCTCTATTTTCTTAGCAAGGATTTTCATGAAGCAAAGGTAGGCCGAAATTGAAGAGTATTGATTGTATTGCTATGCAGGTTTGTTGTCATTTTGTCACCTTTCTCTTGCTGGCACCTGCTTTGAAAACGCCGCGCTACCAATACTAAACACCGAATTATGTCAAGCGGAAAAATCAACGTAAACACCGAAAACATTTTCCCCATTATTAAAAAATTCCTGTATTCTGATCATGAGATCTTTTTACGGGAATTAGTTTCTAATGCCGTAGATGCAAGCATGAAACTTCGCACATTATCGGCAACTGGCGAGGCTAAAGGCGAACTAGGCGATCTCAAAATTGATGTTCGCATAGATGCTGAAAAGAAAACGCTTACCATTTCCGACAAAGGTCTTGGTATGACTGCCGAAGAAATTGATAAATACATCAATCAAATTGCCTTTTCAGGTGCCGAAGAATTCGTTGCGAAATACAAAGACAAACCAGAAGCAAATGCCATTATCGGACATTTTGGTCTTGGATTTTATTCCTCTTTCATGGTGGCTGCCAATGTCGAAATTGTTTCTAAATCGTTTCAAGATGGTGCCGAAGCTGTTCGTTGGGAATGCGATGGAAGTCCTGATTTTACTTTAACAACGGTTGAAAAAGAAGAACGAGGAACTGATATCATTCTTCATATTGCAGAAGATTCTCTCGAATTTCTCGAAACTGCACGCATTCAAACCCTTCTCAATAAATACTGCAAGTTTTTACCAATTCCCATTTGGTTTAACGAAGAGCAAATCAACAACGTTAAACCAGCATGGACGCTTAAGCCAGCCGATTTAACTGACGAAGATTATAAAGCGTTCTACAAAGAACTTTATCCATACGCCGAAGATCCATTGTTCCACATTCATTTGAATGTTGATTATCCCTTCAACTTAACGGGGATTTTATATTTCCCTCGCTTGAAGAAAAACTTCGAGATGCAGAAAAATAAAATCCAGCTTTATAGCAATCAGGTATTTGTTACCGATTCGGTGGAAGGAATTGTTCCTGACTTCCTCACTTTGCTTCATGGAGTTCTCGATTCACCGGATATTCCATTAAATGTTTCCCGCTCGTATTTACAAAGTGATGGAAATGTGAAGAAGATTAGCAGTCACATCACTAAGAAAGTAGCTGATAAATTAGAAGACTTATTCAAAACGAATCGTGAAGATTTCGAGGCAAAATGGGATGACATCCGCATGTTTATCCAATACGGAATGTTGAGCGATGATAAATTCGGGGAGCGTGCTTTGAAATTCAATCTGCTTAAAAATGTAGAAGGAAAAAGCTTTACGCATGATGAGTATTTAGATCATGTTCGTCCTTTGCAAACCGATAAAGACGAGAACTTGATTTTGCTTTATGCTGCCAATAAATCGGAGCAACATACATTTATCGATGCTGCAATAAATCGTGGTTATGACGTATTGTTGATGGATAGTCCTTTGGATTCTCATCTGGTGAATATGCTCGAAAGCAAATTGGAGAAAGTTCGTTTTGTTCGAGTGGATGCAGACACTGTCGATAAACTGATTGTGAAAGAGGAACCGCTTCCTTCAAAACTAACTGAAGAAGAACAGGAACGTCTTAAACCACTAGTAGAAAAGCAAGTGGAAGGAAAAATGTTAAACGTTCAACTTCAATCCATGAGCGAAACCGATGTGCCCGTTTTAATTACTCGCCCTGAGTTTATGCGTCGTATGAAAGACATGGCTCAAGTTGGTGGCGGAAATCCATTCATGGCCGATATGCCCGACAGCGCTAACCTTGTTATCAATACTAACCATCCTTTGATTGGCCGTATTTTGTCGACTGAAAATGCAGATAAACAAGCCAACCTTATTCAACAAGCAACCGATTTAGCTTTGCTTGCTCAAAACATGTTGAAGGGTGAAGAATTAACTCGATTTATTCGCCGAAGTGTTGAACTGATCGACTAATCTCAATTATTTATTTTGAAAGCCCAGTAGAATATACATCATTCTGCTGGGCTTTCTTTTTTGGGATTTTCTCTCGGTGCAATTGGATTTTTGTATTTTGCTCCTTCAACCTACGCCATGAAACAAACTTTTACGTTTTTCTTCATCCTATTTCAATTGCTGCTTAATGCGCAAACTCCTTCAAACGAAACTCAACCAGCTGTAAAACCCAAATTATTAAATCAAGCAGATTATCAGTTCGGTGTTTTTTTCAATGCCTATTCACCTGTATTAACCGATTATTCAACCTTGAAATCGATTGCTGTTAATCCAGCAGAATTAAATCTTCCAGCCAATATCGATTCGTTTACACGTCGCCCCGACAGTCAAGAAGGAAGTCAAGGAACGGCCATGATAGTATTGTCAACCTCTTTTTCTCCATATAGTAAATCGAAAGAGCGAGTAAATCGTCAGCACGCATTTCGTGTTGGACTTTCATTTCGGGATGTGAATACGTATGAAAGTTCATACAATTATTCAATCAACATAAACGATAGCACAACGAAATCTCGAGATTATTTTGTCAATGGAAATCAAAAGTTTCTTGGTTTAGAAACCATGTACACTATCAGTTCTGATGATGAAAAACCCGTAAATGTTTACATCGGATTAGGACTTTCTGCTGGATATTCCATAGCATCCACTTTAGAAGTGAATTCCAACTTGAATACTATATTGAAACAGTTTGATGGAAATAGTCAAACTCAATTCACTCCCAATAGCTCAATCATTAAAGGGAAAAATGCACTTTATACAGGCGTGTTTATTCCTGCAGGAGTGCATGTTCGAGTAAGGAAAAATTTAGGTGCTTTAGCGGAATTCCGATATGGAATGTATTCAACTGCAATATCTGGAGGAGGTCCTAAATACTCAAGAAACTCAGTATTTGCTGGTATAGGAATTCGTTATACGTTTGGTGTGTTCGAAGACAGAAAACCTATCTATTAATCGTGAAAGAAAGTTTTAGTTTGCTTTCCCTTTCCAATTACGGTAAACCATAAATCCAATTCCACCTAAAACAAGGTAGGGGATAGACATCAGGTATAGAATGCCTGTGTTTAATCCTCGTCCTACGGTTTTACCACCGTTTTCAATATTCGACTCTACAGTTGCTTTACAAATTGCACATTGAGCAGCGGCAGGTTCTTGCATGAGAAAAAATACAAGAACAAGAAATACGAGTATTGATTGAATTTTTTTCATGTTGATCGAAATCACTGAGGGTAATAAGGTGCAATCATCAAGTAAACAACAACTCCTGTGAAAGTAATATAAAGCCAGATCGGAAGTGTGATGCGTGCTATTTTACGATGCTTGTCAAATTTTTCCGACAGAGCTCTTACATAGGAAATGAGCACAAGTGGAATAATGGCAATTGATAGTAAAATGTGTGAAGCCAAGACAAAGTAATAGGTGTAAAGCAAAGCTCCACTTCCCGGATGACGCGTAGTTTCGGTTGATAAATGAAATACAACGTAGAATACCAAAAATAACAATGACAAAGCGATGGCAGAAGTCATCAAAATGCGGTGAAGCGGGATGTTTTTATTCTTTATGGCAATCAATCCGAAGAATAGAACAAAGAATGTTGTCCCGTTGATAATAGCGTTTAACAAAGGGAATATATAATAATTGAATTCTCCCAGAATTTCCATTTTAGGAGCTACAGCCAAAATACCTACAACAAGAGGAATGGCAACGCCTGCAGCAATAATCCAAGGCAGGAATTTTTTTTCTTTTGAAGCAACAATTTCCATTATCGAATTGGATTCACGTTTTCTTTTTTTGCCAGATTGTATTCGGCAATCAACACTTTAATTTCATCAATCAATCGTTTCACATCCTTCATGCTGGTTCCTTCATAAATTCCACGAATATGTTTATCGCGGTCAATGAGAAGCATCATATCGCTATGAAGAAATCCACCCGGTGCAGTAGGGTCTTCCATTGCATTAACCAAAAAGCCTTGATAAGCTAAATCGTAAATTACTTTTTTATCACCTGTGAGGAAATACCATTTTCCAGGAATAGCTTTGATTTTATTGGAATATTCTTTTAATGCTGCAACAGAATCTTTTGCAGGATCAACAGTGAAAGAAACCAATTTAAAATCGTTTAGTTTTTTAAAATCGTCTTCGTCCTGAACTTTCTTCATCAAGGTTTGCATTGCTGGACAAATGCTCGGGCACGAAGTGAAAAAGAAATTGGCGACATAGATCTTGCCTTGAAGATCTTTGTCGCCAAAAAGTTTCCCATCTTGATCAGTAAACTGAAAAGGTGGTATGCTGTGATATGTTGTGTCTCCTTCTTTCACTCCTGGAATCTTCTCACCGAAGTATCCAAGTTTCTTGATGTTGTGTTTTCCTGTTGTAAGCACTAGGTATGCAACCGAGGGCACTAACAAGATCATCAGAAGGATGACTATTTTTTTCACGTTATTTCAATAAGGCCTGAAAGTATTGTAGGATGTGTTCTCCTTCGTAAAGAGCAATAAAAATCAGGTAAACAACTAACACCATCGGCAACAGAATTGTTGTACGAAGATTTTTACGTTCATCTCCCAAGTGCATAAACACTAATACAATGTATCCAGCTTTAATTAATGTTAAAACGATATACATCCATTTGATAAGTGTCCAAGTGCTTGCACTCACATGTGATTGAGAAAAGAAGATCCCAATCGCAACTTCAAAAATGGTGATGGCAGAAAGCAAGAGTGTTACAAAAATAATTTTCTTGCGAACAGCACGACTTTGTTCTGGTGTACGAGCACCATGTCCGGCACTGTATTCGAATGATTGATCAACAGATTGTTCCATAGCAGCGTTGAATATTTTGATCAGAGCAGGTAGAAAAATGTAAATACGAAAACCCAAACAAGGTCTACAAAGTGCCAGTAAAGACCTGCTTTTTCAACCATTTCATAGTGTCCTCGTTTTTCGAATTCGCCATCAGCAGCTTGTTTTAAGATGATGGCATTAATCACAACACCTGAAAATACATGGAAACCATGGAATCCAGTAATGAAGAAAAAGAAGTCGGCAAATTGAGTATGTCCGTATTCGTTGTATTGAAGATTCGCACCTTGAACAAGAACGTCAGTTGGAACACCATCAACAATCACATTTTTCATCACACCTTCACCACCAACGATGAATGTATACCACTCCCATGCTTGTGAACCAAGGAATATTAAACCACCAACAACAGTAAGTGCTAACCAAAATACCACACCTTTTTTATTGTTGGTATGACCAGCATCAACAGCAAGAACCATTGTTACGCTGGAAATAATCAAAATAAACGTCATCATCCCTACATAAAGCAAAGGAAGATGAGCATGTGTAAATGGAAAGTGATGAAATACTTTCTCAACCAAAGGCCAACTTTCGGCATGCACGTGACGCGCATAACCTAAAGCAATCAGTAATGAAGAAAATGAAAAGGCATCTGAGAGTAGGAAAAACCACATCATCAGTTTTCCGTAACTCGCGCCAAAAGGAGAAGTGCCTCCTCCCCATAATTGTTTCGATGGAATTTCGACCGTTGCTGAATGAGCCATATCTTGATTCAGAATTTTGCTGCAAGTTTACCCAAAAAAATCATTTGAGAATCGCCTTTACGCAGGAAATCGTATTCAGTTTAATTTTTTTTTACTGCATGAGGAGTAAAAACACAAAAAGATACACCCAAAGTCCATCGAGAAAATGCCAGAAAATGCCGCAATGACGAACTCCTGCATAGTTTTGTGAAGTGTATTTTTTATTTAGAGAATTATAAAAAATAACAGAGGCATAAAGAATAGCAGAAATTATATGGGCTAAGTGAACACCCGATAAAATATACATGAAACTACCTGCCGGATTTGCCGATTTCCCTGCAAAATATACTCCTCCATGAGTTAGCTCTCTCCAACCTAAAATTTGTGTAATACAAAATGCAATTCCTAAGGCAATGGTAATTCCTAAGGCAAGTGTTACTTGACTAGTTTGGTTTTTCTTAGCTAAAATCAAAGCCCAATTGATGCTTGCACTTGATGCTAAAATAATTCCTGTGCTAATCCAAAACATGGTAGGTAAAGTGAACTGAAGCCAATTACCATCTGCTTGTCGCACGATATAAGCTGATGTAAGTCCAGCAAACAACATCACACTGCTAAATATTCCTATATAAAGCATGTTTCTGTTTACTTTTTCTCTTAACTCAGCTTCTTCGCGCTTTGATTCCGATAGTGTATTCATCGAGGGTGTTTATAGTTTGTCGAACAGCAATGCCAGCTGAACTACAGGCAAATAAATGAATGAAGCATACAAAAGTTTACGCGCATCACTTATTTCTAATGTTGTATGAAGTCGTATGGCTTTTATCATGAAATAAATTCCACACAGGGTGATTATGATAGCAGATAGGATTCCCGACATTCTGAAAAAATAGGGGAGAAGTCCGAAAGGGATGATGCTTGCTGTGTACACCATAACTTGTAATGCAGACGTTTTAGATCTTCCATCCGAAGCAGGAAGCATCTGAAATCCAGCTTTTTTATAATCATCATCTAGCATCCAAGCCAGTGCCCAGAAATGGGGAAATTGCCATATAAATTGAATTCCAAATAATATTAAGGCTTGAATGCTCATTTCGCCCGAAACAGCAATCCAACCGAGCATAGGTGGAATAGCACCAGGAATGGCACCAACAAAAACAGCAAATGGGGTGATTCGTTTAAGTGGTGTATAAATAGCCACATAAGAAACAAGTGCAATCAAACCTAAAATCCCCGATAAAGGATTTACATAAATCCAAAGAATTCCAATTCCTGCAATTCCAATAATTCCTGAAAAGATAAGTGCTTCCGCATGTGTCAGTCTATCCTTTGGCATTGGTCTGTTTTCGGTCCGTGCCATGAGCCGATCTAAATCTTTTTCAATGATTTGGTTGAATGCATTAGACGCTCCAGTAACCAAAAAACCACCTAAAGTTAAAATTAAAGCAATGGACCAATCTGGATTTTTGGCTGCCATTAAATAGGAGACAACTGCAGAAAAAACAACCAAAGAAGCCAATCGGAGTTTAAGCAATTGACCTAAATCACTGACTTTGGAAGTTAATGCACTTGAATTTGAAGATTCTGATATTTCGTCTGTCAACACCTTTCTTAGGAATTGCCGCAAAAATAGGTAAAACCTACGCTCAGCAGACGAATGAACTATTTATTTGTTTAAATCAGAAATCATAATACCGATTAGGCAATGTAGTTCTGAAACTGAAGAAAACCCAATTCGTACTTCGGGTAATTTTTGAGTTTTCTTGTGTTCTTCGAGAAAATGTGAGTTCTAAACGCATGTTCGTGCGCGTATTGATGAGCCACGATACAGTCATATCTGTATAGAGCAAGGTATTTTTAAAACCTTGTAATACATAGTTCCCATAAATTGAAGGAACCATAGTTGGTCCACTACCAATTTCTGCGGTTCCAGCAAAAATGTTCTGACCAAAATTACTTGTCGTACCATTGGAGGATGTTGTATCAGCTCCATATTGAGCAAGTAGGATTTTTCCTTGAAATCCCCAACGTTTGTAACGATACCGTAAGAACTGAACATTCTCTATGAAATTCGCACCGAGAGGATGGGCTAAAGGCTGTGCGAAGTGTGTATAGCTTTGTTCTCCAGTAAAATGTCCATACGTATATGGGCGAACAAAATTGAATTCATTTTGCCAGACTAGATTTTTTATACCTAAGAAATCATAGAATTTCCAACCGAGTTGAAGGGCTTGTTTATTTGCCCACCAGCCATTTCCAGCTTTCACTTCTTTAAGGGAAAACTCATCCAACAAAACCTGTCCGTACAATTGATACTTTTTCAGAATCATGGCTTTGAAATTCATTCCAATAAGCACATTGTCTGGCGAACCTCTTGAAAACTCTACCGGGCGATAAAAAATAATCGGGTTGAGGTAATTCACATCAAATCCTCTGCGAGCTCCAGTTGTATCTCCTCCTTGCCAAATAATCGATTCGAACAAACCGATATTCAGCCATTTGGTGGCATTCAAACTTAAATGATGATAGGTAGCAAACTTTTGTAAATAACCGCCAACACCACTATTAGAAGCATTTCCAATATTCTGATAGCTAACAAATAAATTGGTGTAGCGCAATTTCCAAAAGGTTGTGCTAATTCGGAAATAGGGTTGATTAAATGCATTATCGGATAAAAACAATGAGCGATATCCATCACCAATAAACAACTTGTCATTCCCAAATTGAAAATTGAAATATTTCGAAGGAGAATAGGAAACATATCCTGTCGCCATGGCATAATCCCAACCATTACTGCCAAAAGGTTTTACTCTTCCCTGCCCAGGTACAACATGATTTTTCTGAATAAAGCTATCTACATAATTCACCATACGTCCTTGGTTTTCCCAAACGCTGGAATAGAATGAAACCTTCTTTCCAATATTCCCAAAAATCTGAAGGCCACGGGAATTTTGATACGTGGTATTTCCTGTGAGTTGATCTTTTCCAATATCAAAGGAAAAAAGTGGATCAACTGCAATCATATAATCGTTCGAATCGAGCTTTAAAAAATTATCACTCAGTAATTTTCTTCCAACCCAACTTCTAGAAAATTTACTGTTTCCTGATTTTATACCTGCTGCTGTATCTGGAAGAATGGATTTACGAATATCCTCCATACGCCAAGGTTTTACAGCGGTATGCTGATTTGATCCAACAGCATTCATCGCTTTATCAATTAAGTTGTATTGATAATTATCGAGAACAAAATTGCTTTGCTGAGCTTGAATTCCACACAGAGCGAAAAGAATGAAAATGATTGTTAAAAGTGCTTTCATGTATGCGCAGTGTTTCGTCTTTTAATAAGAACTCGGTTCCATAAGAGAACTGTAAAAATGATTGCAGGAAGTGGAACACAAATTAAAACAAGAATCAATTCAATATCTTCTTTACATAAATTGAGGAGAAATGCAGTTAAAGCAGAACTGATCAATGATAATCCAACAAGAATGAGTGTTGCACCAACATGACTTAATCCGGTTTCTAATAATAAATGATGAAGATGGTTTCGGTCTCCTCGAAATGGATTTTTTTGATGAACTATGCGGATAAAAAAAACGCGGACCATATCAAACAAAGGCACAATCATTAAAGAAAATACAATGCATGGTTCATCAGGAATTACACTGCCATTGTTACAATGATTGACATAACTCAATTGTGTCATTGCAAAAGCCAGTGTGTAGCCAATGGGTAATGAACCACAATCACCCATGAATATTTTCGGTTTCAGAAAGTTGAAGAATAGAAATGCCAATAATGCTCCAGCAAAGGCAAAACTAACATGGTAAATATCCGGACCTCCCATTACTCCCATTCCTATAAATGCAATCATACCAATACTTCCCGCCAATCCATTTATTCCATCAATTAAATTGAAGGCATTCACAATCCAAAAAGCAACAAATAAGGTAAAAGGCCATTCAATCGAACTAAGCCATGTTATTTCGGATGACAATTCATGTATTGGAATCCGGTTGTACCAAGTCATTAATACAATAGGAATTAACTCACCCAACAACTTAATAAATGGACTAACGGGTTGCATATCATCCCAAAGACCAACGAAAAATAATATGAGTAAACCAGCTAAGAAATAGCGCAGATGGATGAGCGTATCGGGACCGGCTATGAGAAAAGTGCTAATTAATAAAGCTCCCATAATGGCCACGCCACCTAATCGAGGAATTTCAGGTGAATGGATTTTGCGTTCATTGGGAATGTCGAACAACTGTCTGTGAGTCGCAAAACGGATAACAGCAGGTGTTAGAATCAAGCAAATGAAAAAGGCAACAAAAAAAGGCTCCACGCGCGGTGTTGTTCCGGGCGAAATTAACGGTTTTTCTTTCTGTTCAAATACCAACGAATCATCTTCTCCATTCCAAATTCAATACTGTATTTGGGTTTGAAGCCGAGTTCTCGAATGTAAGCTGCGCTATGATTGGTTTGAGTAATTAACTTCTTAACTCGTTTAGATGATATTTTCAGATTCTTACCACTCAATGCAATATAGAGATCGAATGGCATTGCAAGTAGTATTGAAAACCAAACAGGCAAATTCAAGCGAATTTTCTTTCCTAAAAAACCTGCTTGCATATCGGCTATCTTTCTACTACTCAATTGTGGTTCATCTACATAATTGAAAAGCAATACTCCGCTTTCAATTGAATTCATGGCAAAAATTGCTGCATCTACTATATTCTCTACATAAGCAAGCGATTTAATATTATCCGATTTGCCTACATGAAAATACAAACCTTCATCAATCGCTTTGATTAAATTGAGCACATTGGCTAAATTATGTGGACCAAAAACCACAGTTGAGCGCACAATGATAAGTTTCCTATTAGGATCTTTTTCTGCCCATCGTATGAAGCTTGCTTCCGCTTCTAATTTAGATGCACCATAGGGATTATTCGGAGCTGGTTTGGTTGATTCACTTGTTGGACCGGGATTACCTTGTGAACCGTATACAGCAACCGAGGAGAAATTGATAATCGTTTTTACTTTGGCTCTTTCTGCTTCCGATATTAATACCTCAGCCCCTCGAACATTGGTGTCAAAATATTCTTTATCGGCAATGCCGAAATCGTGATGCATGGCTGCCAAATGAATGAGTGTATCTGCTCCTTGAATTGAATTACGTACATCAGATAAATTGCGAATATCTCCCTGAAAATAAGTAGCATGAGAAGTATAGTCGGGAGTTCTCAAATCCAGGTTATTTATTTCCCTATCCTTGAATCGTTCCACAAAATAACGTCCGATAAATCCCGAACCTCCGGTAATTAGCAATTTGGCCATTGGGCGCGAAGGTACATTCATTTTTTTTCGATCAATCGGGAAGGGATATATTTGCGCTTATGAGTTCAATCAAACCACTCTTTTCTCCATCTCGCATATTGCTCTTTTTAGCAATCATTATCTTAGTTATAGTCAATATAATTAACCAAAGTACACATGATACTGGAGATTCGGTGATGCATTTTTTGTATGCTCGTCATGCTATGCATCATCCCATGCTCTATCTCGAACATTGGGGAAAACCACTTTTTACTTTGTTGGCATCTCCATTTGCTGTTTTTGGTTGGACTGGAATGAAACTCTTTAATCTCCTCGTAACAATCTTAAGTATTCTTTTTTTATCAGCTACTTCGGAGAATTTATTTCCTCAAAGTCGAGGTGCTGCATCATTAATTTTTGTCTCTGCTCCACAGCTCTTATTAATTACTGCTAGTGGACTTACGGAACCCTTGTTTGGTTTGTTAATGAGCATTGCCATTTGGTCAGAATCTCGCAAACTATTTTGGTTAGGTGCTTTGATCATATCATTCAGTATTTTTTCTCGTTCCGAAGGACAAATCATCCTCATTATCTGGTTATGTTGGTATATCTATCAAAAACGTTGGAAGGAAATTCCACTCTTTTTTATAGCTTTTTTCATTTATGCTATAATTGGCTATTTCTCAAAGTATCATGATTTCTGGTGGTATTTCACCAAGAATCCATACGAACAACCACGATTTGTTTATGGATCAGGTCCTTGGGATCACTTTCTAGTAAAATTTATAAGCATTAGTGGTCCTGTGCTGCTGATACTTGCCATTTTGGGAGTTTTGGGTGTACTTATTAAATCGCTTCCAGCTTTTTTAATGAAGAAAGACCAAAAATCTAGCGTATTAGTATTGGCTTTTTTAAGTGTAGCAGGATTTCTATTCTTTCATTCCTATGCCTGGGCTAGTGGGCGTTTTGGCTCTTATGGATTGATGCGTGTTGTTATGGGAATTTATCCTTTAACAGTTCTTCTTATGGTCTTTTCATGGCATGAATTGACAACCATTCTGAAAGGGAAATGGAATATGATTGTGCCGTATTTGATTCTCTTTATAGCGATAGTTTTTCCTTTTGCTGGGATGAACTATTCCATTAAAGAGAGTGAATTGAAACAACATCCTTCTCTATTGCAAATGCAGGAATGTCTAGCTGATTTGAATAAATTAACCTATCCAGCACTTATTTCGGCAGCTCCTTTACCAGCATTTGTTACAGGTGCGGATTATTTTGATGACAAAAAGTTTAGGTACCTCAATTCAATAGAACTACCTTATTCACCTGAAGGTTCTATAATCGTTTGGGATCATCACTTTGCTGGCTCCGATTTAAAACTTCCTGCCCATTTATTCCTAAGTGAACCTTCACGTTTCGAACTCATCAAAACCTGTGTTCCTAACCCAGGGCAGAAAGGAGATTCAATCTTGATTTTTAAGCTTTTGATAGCTCAATAATCGTAATCTCAGGTTTAATTCCAACACGACCGAGATATCCCAAAAAGCCTAAACCGCGATTTACATAGATGTGCTGATTTCCATCTTGATATAATCCAGCCCATTGCTTATAAACATACTGTGATGGACTCCATTTAAACCCAGGAATTTCAATTCCAAACTGGAATCCATGTGTATGACCAGATAAAGTTAGGTTGATGTCTTTGTGATCTTTTAAAACTTGAGCATGCCAATGGGAAGGATCGTGTGAAAGCAAAATCTTAACTGGCATTTCGGGCATTCCAGCTTTCGCTTTTACAATATCTCCTTTTCTTGGGAAACGTAAAGCTTCACCCCAATTTTCCACACCCAATAAACCAATCTGATCACCATTTCGTTCCAATATTCGGTGCTCATTGTTGAGCATGTCCCAACCCATTTCTTTGTGAATGTCTTTTAAACGTTGAAGATTGGCTGCTTTTGCTTCTCTTGAATCCCATTCTACATAATCGCCATAATCATGATTTCCTAAAATCGAATAAATTCCTAATGGCGCACTTAATTTCTTCCATGTTTCTATGTGACGTTCCGCTTCTGCCGATTTATCATTGACTAAGTCGCCCGTGAAAAAAATTACATCGGGTTTCTCATTCATAATCATCTCAACCGCCCGTTTAAAAGGTTCTCCACTTGCAAAAGATCCACTGTGGATGTCAGAAATTTGAACAATCTTCAATCCTTCAAAGCCTTTGGGAAGATTAGCAATGGGTATTTTATTACGGCGGATGGTAAAGTCGAATGCTGTTTTAATCATTCCATAAATCATTGAAGTAAATGGAATGGCAGCAACAGTAAGTGCTGTATAACTGAGAAATTTCGCTCGACTGATTCCTCCCGATTTTACACCATCACTTGGTAAAACTCCTTGGTTGAAAAAACCAATCACCAATCGAACTAAACGTTGTATATCATCAACCAATAAAAAAACACTACCAAAGAGTTTACTGATTACAACAATGAAGATGAAACAGAAAACATAGAGATAGATGTATTTATTAAACCAAGGATTTTGGTAAGTCAATAAAGAAAATACTCCAAAAACAACACTGAAAGCGCTAAATCCCCAATAAATGCGAAACGTCCAGAATCTTCTGATTTCAGACCATCCACTTGTAATGGTTTTTACAGCTTGAAAAAAATAGAAATCGATAAGCAGCAGAACTGCAAATAGGATAATAAATCGAACGAACATGAAAGTAGCCAAAGGTTCTGAATGTGTGCGTGTTTGTCAAATGGCATGCAATTCGGGCAATACAAGCATGCAAGTACCCGAACAATTAAACTCCGGAAAGGTTTCGACCGCAAACATAAAGGATTTACACCTTTCCAAACAGCCAGAAAGTACATTGGAAGAGGAGCGACGTAAAGTCGTATTTAGTGCCATTTTTGCCGGATCACTCATTATTGTACTTTGGATTGTCAAAATCTATGAATGGTTTTTCGATCTTGATTTACATCAACTTGCTTTACGTCCGAGAACACTAGAAGGTTTATCAGGAATCTTTTTCGAACCCTTGCTTCATGGAGATTGGAGTCACCTCATTTCGAATAGTGTTCCTTTGTTTCTGCTCCTCATGGCCACTTTGTATTTTTATCGTGGAATAGGATTCCGTGTTTTAGGCTATATCTGGATTATTACAGGAGTTGGAGTTTGGCTTTTTGCCCGCGATAGTTATCATATTGGTGCCAGTGGAATTGTATACGGCTTAGCTTCCTTTCTTGCTTTAAGTGGTGTTTTAAGAAACGATACGCGTTTAATGTCTATATCGCTACTGATCATTTTTCTTTATGGAGGAATGATTTGGGGAGTACTTCCATTATTTCAACACATATCTTGGGAATCCCATTTGGTGGGTGCTTTAGCCGGAATATTTTGTGCTATTCGTTATCGTAAACAAGGTCCGCCCATTCGTAAATATTTTGAGGATGAAGAAGAACTCGCTCCTTCACCAGAAGTACCAGAAGAAATGGGGCCTTTTCTTCCTCCAGATTTCCATCCAGGTCATCCTTCGCATGTTCATCCCGGAGGATTCTATTATCGATATGTACCCAAACAAACAGAAGAGGAATCAAAACCCTAACTTCGCGGCGTGAATTATTTACAGGTAGATCGTCTCTCCAAGTCGTTTGGAGAAAAAGTATTGTTCGAAAACATCAATTTCGGATTACAACAAGGCCAAAAAACAGCACTCGTAGCTAAGAACGGAGCCGGAAAATCAACTCTTTTACGCATCCTGATGGGAAAAGAGATAGCCGATGCAGGCGATGTTGTTTTTCGTAACGATTGTGAAGTTGCCTATCTGGATCAACATCCACCATTCGAGCCAGAGCAAACCATTGTGGAAGCTGTCTTCGCTTGGAAAGATCCTCGTTTGGAAGCTATTCGAGAATATGAAGAATTACTTGAAAATGATCCCGAAAGTGAGCGACTTCATGATGTGATTCAAAAGGTGGATGATCTCAAAGCTTGGGATATGGAAGCCAAAGTGAAGGAAATTTTAGGGAAACTTGATATTCATCACTTGGATCAGAAAATGGGACAGCTATCGGGCGGTCAGCGGAAACGTGTGTCACTAGCGGCCTTGCTCATTCGTGAACCCGATTTGCTTTTACTCGATGAGCCAACCAACCACTTGGATGTGGATATGATCGAATGGCTCGAAGGATACTTGCGACAAAGTAATCTTACCTTGTTAATGGTTACCCACGATCGGTATTTCCTCGATAATGTATGTACTGATATTTTAGAAATAGATCGTAAGTCGGTATTGCGTTACAAAGGAAATTACGCCTATTACTTGGAGAAGAAAGCGGCTGCTATTGAGATGTTTAACAGCGAAGTAGAAAAGGCGAAAAACACATTCACCAAGGAATTGGAATGGATGCGAAGAATGCCGAAAGCTCGCGGTACAAAGGCGAAATCACGTATCGACAGTTTTTATGAAGTGAAGGAAAAAGCTTCACAACGACGAAATGACGATAAGGTAGAATTGAGTGTAAAGATGAATCGTTTGGGAGGAAAAATTCTCGAACTCATCAAGGTGTCCAAAGGATATGAAGGTAGAACGCTCATTCAGCCATTTACCTATACGTTTATCAAAGGTGAGAAAATCGGGATTGTTGGGAAAAATGGTTGTGGAAAATCGACTTTATTAAAGTTGATTATGAGCCAATTGGAGCCTGATTCCGGTAAAATTGTGGTTGGCGAAACTGTGATTTTCGGTTACTATTCGCAAGATGGAATGAAGCTGGCCGATGATAAACGGGTGATTGAAGTTGTGAAAGACATTGGTGAATATATTCCTTTGGCAAATGGTACAAACCTCACGGCATCACAACTTTTACAATTATTTCTCTTTCCACCAGAGATTCAATACACGTATGTTTCTAAGCTAAGCGGTGGTGAAAAGCGTCGTTTGTATTTGCTCACGGTGTTGATGAAGAATCCAAACTTCCTCATTCTCGATGAGCCAACCAACGACCTCGATATTCAAACACTCAATATTCTTCAGGATTTCTTAGAGAATTTCAGTGGTTGTGTATTGATAGTTTCGCATGACCGTTTCTTTATGGATAATCTTGCAGATCATCTATTTGTGTTTGAAGGTGGTGGTGTGATTCGCGACTATAACGGAAACTACACCGATTATCGCCAAGAGCAGGCTGTTTTGGATAAAGCGAGTAAATTAGAACCAGCAGTTGTAGATCCAGTTCAGGTTATTGCTCCATCAGCTCCTAAGAAAGAGAAATCGAAACCGAGCTTTAAAGAAGTCCACGAACATCAACAACTCGAAAAGGAAATTCCTCAATTAGAAGAACGTCTTGCAAGCCTAACAGCAAAGCTTAACAGCGGCATTTCTGATCATGTGGAATTGCAAAAGATTTCTCAAGAAATAACCGTGCTTTCTAATCAAATCGAAGAAAAGTCGATGCGTTGGTTGGAGCTTTCTGAGATTGTTGGATAAAGTTTAGGTGATTAAAAAGGATTAAAAGAATAGGAAACAATAAATTTTTTTTTAACAGTGTTTATAGTTTACACCAAGACACATTGCTAGAGTAATTCCTTAAAAACTAAATTATTATAGATTAATTTTAGGTTTAGACACTTATCAGTGCGATGGCTATGTCTGGGCGGCGAGGGTGTGTTTCGACTTTGATTAGAAAAATGATTGTCCGAGCAGAATAGTCGAAAAAAGGCATTGTGTGTAAGCAGCATCGTCCAGACTTGACCTTCTTTGATTACTTTCTTGTGTCAAGACAAGAAAGTAATACGTCGTAGACAAACATGATTGATTAATTGATAAGATACTACCTCAACCTTAATTGATTAATGTGAGAAATTCAAATTCATTATTCAACTTCTTATCAGGTTTAGTTAAGCTTTATTTATCACCAACGTTTTGGTTATTTGGTCATGTAAACCTTGTCTTTTCAAGGTAAACAAAGCCATCACACATCCAAATCCTGCAGTGAAAAACGAAAACAAGCGTGCGAAATACCGGAAGAAAGCTTGAGGAACAGATAGTTGTTTGTTTTCGATTGTAACAATTTTGATTTTCAAGATCAACTTTCCTACTGTAGCGCCCAAACGACTGCTTTCCATGAGTATTGAATACACACCATACACTTGGAAGAAAAATAAGGTGTTGATTTTGCGAAAAGTTTCATCACCAGCAAATTCACCAGTAATTATCCAGGAAATAAATCCTGTTATCATACTAACAAGAATCCAATCGATAAAAGTGGCAATAACTCGTTTCCAAAAGGCTGCGTATTGTTCTACCATAGCGTGTGTTCGGCTACAAATTAATGACAATTCGAACGGTTCTTTTCTATCTTTTTAAATATTCGAATCGAATCCTATCTTCACGAAAAAAATAACCATGAAAAAATTGCTGCCAATCGTACTGTTTGCACTTTTTCTAAGTGCTTGCAAATCGACGGTGTCATATACAGGACTTCGACCTGCCGATGTGAATCTACCATCAGATATTAAATCGGTTGTATTAGTGAATCGCTACAAAGCCGATAAAAAGAACTCTTGGATTAATATCGTAGAAGGAATCTTTACGGGCGAAGTCATTTTTGCTGATAAGCGTGGTGTAGAGCAGGCATTGTCGGGTTTGCAACAACGACTTCAAAGTGGACCTAAATACACAGTTTCTATTGCAAGTGATCAATTAACTGGAACCGGAACGGGAGTTTTGCCTCCACCATTGAGTCAATCTGATATTCAAGCTTTGTGTTCACAATACAATGCTGACGCGGTTATAACATTAGAAGCATTCGATTCGGACATTGCTGTTTCTCATCAGCAGAAGATTAATAAACGCACCGAAAATGGGAATGTGATAGAAGATATTTATTTCGAAGCCTATGAAAATGTTCGAATCTCTATGTCGTGGCGCTTATATTTAAAAAGTTCAGGAACCATATTCGATCAATTTCAGATGACCACCAACCGTTCGTTTGCTAGTACTGGAAAAACACCTGAACTAGCACGTGCAGCCTTGTTGTTTCCGGTTGATGCAATAATGCAAACTGGATTTCAAGGAGGTGATTCTTATGGAATTCGAATAGCTCCATCTTGGGTAAGTTATACGCGAGAAATATATACCCGAGCAGCTCATCGAGCTGGAATGAAAACAGCAAAGCGCATGGCTTATCGCACCGAATGGGCTGATGCAGCCGTAATTTGGGAGAAGCTAAGTCAATCTACGAATCGAAAAGTAGCAAAGCGTGCAACATATAATCGCGCTGTTGCTGCAGAAATGATGGGCAATTTTGATGAAGCACTTGTTTGGGCTCGTAAAGCAGCTAACCAATATGGACTTCGCTCTGCTGATAATTACATCTATCAGCTCAACAGCCGATTGAATGAATTAAAGCGTCTCGATCAACAAATGAATCCGAATCCCTGAAAAATTTATGAATTAATGCAAATCAGATCCCTATTGGATGCCAGGTCGTTTTCACTTCCAGATAATCCATAATTCGGTATGGTGATTCCTGCTTGGCATCCGACCAGTTTGGCTCTGCATCGATACGAACTCGTTTTACATTCAAAGCAGCATTCGTTTCGGCCGATTTTTTCTGAGCTTCATCCGAAGTGCAGATGTACAAGGCATTCACATCCATGTGTGTGGAAAAGTGCGAAAGCAACTCCTTCGTTTCCCCAGTAAGTATGTTGACTACTCCACCAGGAACATCCGACGAATTAAGCACTTCAGCAAATGTAACAGCACACAATGGAAGATCACGAGATGCTAAAACAACACAGGTATTTCCACCAGCAATTACAGGTGCAATAACCGAAATCAAACCAAGCAATCCGCTTTTCTGAGGAGCAATCATGGCAACCACACCCATTGCTTCGGTAGACGAAAAGTTAAAGTGTGAACTACTCACAGGATTGACTGTACTGAAAATCGCGTTGTATTTATCACACCATCCGGCATAATAGATCAGACGATCAACCGATAATTCTACTTCTGCTTTTGCTGCTGCTTTTGTGCTTCCCTGTTGGATTAATTCTTCAACAAATTGAGCTGTTCGTGTTTCTAACATTTCTGCAATGCGATACAGAATCTGACTGCGATTTAATGCCGCTCTTCCTGCCCAACTTTCTTGTGCTTCGCGTGCTTTCACAACGGCATTTCTAAAATCTTTACGAGAAGAAAGACAAATATTGACAACCTCTCCGTCGTTCAAGGTCAAAGGATAATAACGCCCGGATTCTGTTCTAGGAAATTGTCCGCCTATATAAATCTTATAGGTTTTCAATACCTTGATTCGGTTGCTTGTTGTAGAAATGGATTCAGCTTTACCATTGGCACTCACGGCAGTTTTAGATTCTGCTGGAATTGCTTTGCTTACTTTATCCGGTTTAGCTGTTGCTTTAGTTGATGTTGCCATGAGGAAATTCTTTGAAATCAGGAAAACTGGAGATAGGGTAGAAGTCCGTGAAGACCGCCTTCGCGACCAAAGCCACTTTCCTTATAACCGCCAAACGGAGATGACGGATCAAATTTGTTATAGGTATTTGCCCACACAACACCCGCTTTGAGCTTGGTAGTCATGTTGAAAATCTTAGATCCTTTATCTGTCCAAACTCCAGCACTCAAACCAAATGGTGTATTGTTCGCTTTCTCAATCACTTCTTCCACTGTTCTAAACGTTTGAACGGCTAGCACAGGTCCGAAAATTTCTTCCTGAACTACGCGATGACTTTGAGATGTATGTAAAAACAAGGTAGGCTTACAGAAATATCCTTTAGCTGGAACAGAACAATTCGGCTGATAAATTTCAGCACCTTCATTCACGCCAATTTTTAAGTATTCGTTGATTTTCTTGAGTTGTTCTTTGGAGTTGATTGCTCCGATGTCGGTGTTTTTATCCATCGGATCACCAACAATTAAGCTTTCCATCCGATCTTTCAATTTGCGAACAACCTTATCGGCCACGCCTTCTTGAACAAACAAACGAGATCCAGCGCAGCAAACGTGACCTTGATTGAAGAAAATCCCATTAACGATTCCTTCAACCGCTTGATCTAATGGAGCATCTTCAAAAATGATATTAGCTGCTTTACCTCCTAATTCCAAGGTGAGTTTCTTCCCAGTTCCGGCTATTGCTTTCTGAATGATTTTGCCCACGTCGGTCGAACCAGTAAATGCAATTTTATCCACACCTGGATGATTTACAATCGCAGCTCCGGTTGCACCAGCACCTGTTACAATATTCACCACACCAGCCGGTAATCCAGCTTCTTGGAATATCTCAGCCAATTTCAAAGCGGTGAGAGGTGTTGTTTCTGCAGGTTTTAGAACAACGGTATTTCCAGTAGCTAAAGCGGGAGCAATTTTCCATGCTGCCATTAACAAAGGGAAATTCCAAGGGATGATTTGTCCAGCAACACCAATCGATTTTACTTCACGTCCCGGAAATGCATATTCCAGTTTATCGGCCCAACCGGCATAATAGAAAAAGTGATTTGCTGCAAGAGGCACATCTATGTCGCGACTTTCTCGAATCGATTTTCCACCATCCATAGTTTCAATTACAGCAAATTCCCGAGCGCGTTCCTGAATCAAACGTGCAATGCGATAAATATACTTTCCACGTTCCTTTGCTGGCATTTTGCTCCACACATTTTCGTAGGCATCACGAGCCGCTTTTACAGCAATATCGACGTCTTCCTGAGTAGCTTCAGCAATTCGAGCAAGCGATTGTTCGGTTGATGGACTGAATGTTTCGAAATATCCACCCTTCACAGGTTTCACCCATTCACCGTTGATAAAAAGCTCATACTGCTTTTGCAAACGTATGTGTCCAGTAGATTCCGGAGCTGGGGCATAAGCAAACTTGGAAATAAAATCGAGCGACAAGTCAGAAGCCTCTGCTGATTTCGATGATTTATTCGATTTTTTCGACATGATATGAGAATAATCGGGCGATGCCCTTAGTCGTTCGAGAAATAATTCAAACTTTGATAAACACCAGTTTCCTGTTTCACCAATTGCATGACAATATCATTAGCCAATTTAGAAGCACCGAAACGGAACCAATCTGGGTGAAGCCAATCAGCACCAAGGGTTTCTTTCACCATAACGAGATAATGAAGAGCCAGTTTGGAGTTGGCAATTCCACCGGCAGGTTTCATCCCAATCATTTTACCCGTAGCGTAGTAATAATCTCGAATGGCTTCAAGCATTACCAATGTAACAGGCATGGTAGCGGCAGGTTGAATTTTACCGGTTGAGGTTTTGATAAAATCGGCTCCAGCTAGAATGGCTAAATCAGATGCTTTACGAACATTATCAAGCGTGCTGAGTTCTCCTGTTTCGAGGATAACTTTCAAATGTGCTTTTCCACAAGCATCTTTGATAGCAGCAATTTCATCAAAAACGAAATTGAATTCACCAGAAAGAAATTTCCCTCGGCTAATCACCATATCGATTTCATCGGCACCTTCATCCACAGCAAAACGAGTATCGTCTAGCTTAACTTTAAGCGGTGATAAACCACTAGGGAAAGCTGTTGCAACAGAAGCAACGTGAATTTTACTTCCTGCCAAAGCCTTACGAGCAACTTTCACCATGGTTGGATATACGCAAACCGCAGCAACCTGAGGAATTCCAGGAAAAGCATCGTGTGGATGCATGGCCTTGTAACACATTTGCTGAACTTTCCCAACCGAATCTTTTCCTTCGAGAGTAGTTAAGTCGATCATGCTCATGGCTAGTTTTAAGCCGGCAATTTTGGTTTCGTCTTTAATGCTTCGCGATTGAAAGCGTGCACATCGTTCTTCAACGCCAACTTGATCGATGGTTGGACTAAATGCTGAATTGTATGATTTTAATATTGTTCCCATTCGTGGTTCTTACTCAAAAGTAGGAAATTTGATTTAACGCAACTTAGTTGGCAATAAAGGCAATAATATCCAAGCTAATAAACAACCTGTAGTATTCGCGGCAAAATCTCCCCAATCGGCAGTTCTATCAGTGTAAAATGCCCATTGAAGAAATTCTATCAATCCTCCATAAATTACAACAAATACAGTAATCCAAAGACTGGATAGTCCATTTTGAACTCCAAATCGTTGCCATCGTAAATACAAGAGATTCAATAATCCAAAAACACCCAGATGGGCGAATTTGTCAAAATTAATTAAATGAATTTCTGGCATATCTCTACCGGGCAGTAATGTTAATGTACTAACAACAACTGTCCAGATAATGGCAGGCAGAGTATATCTGCGCATGGAATTAATGTCCAATCAATGCCTTGTAGTCGGCAGCAGAAAGGAGCGAAGAGGTATTATCGGGATTACTAAGTTTTACTTTGATAATCCATCCATCACCATAAGGATCGCTATTAACCGTTTCAGGAGCTCCATCCAAGATGTTGTTAAACTCAATGATTTCAGCAGTAACTGGCATGAATAAATCAGAAACTGTTTTTACGGCTTCTATGGAACCGAAAACTTCTTCTGATTCAATGGTTTCACCAACTGTGTCAACTTCAACAAAAACGATATCACCCAATTCACTTTGAGCAAATTCTGTTATGCCAATTGTAGCATTATCGCCTTCAATGCGAATCCATTCGTGATCTTTGGTGTATAAGAGATTTTCTGGGAAATTCATGCGTATTAATTTTGTTTCCAAACCTACGTGTTTTGTTCACATACAGCAAGAAAACAGAGGAAATAAAATAGTAGATTATTGATTTAATGTAAATCGCAAACTCAAGCCGAAACTGGTATTTGAATTTGGAAATTGATTCGAGATAAAAGGCTTATTAGAAGTTCTATCGAAGAATAATCGAATGGTGAACTTCGAATTCACAACATAATCAGCCGTTGTTTTAATTGTGATGTTCTGTTGTCCAGCTGATAATATTGGATCAAAGATCGTTTCACCTTCAATAGGAATCTTGCGAACAACCGTTTTATTCGTTCTGATGGTTACATCACATCGAACGTTGAGGTCGCTTTTAATTTTCTTGGTTGAGCCAACTACTTTAAACGGTAATTCAACATTATTGAAAACGTATCCCGATCCAATTGTTATTTCTTTTCCGTTCACTTCCGTAATTTGAGAATTCTGTAAACTCAAAGATAAATCGCGCGTTTTACGCATCTCGAATTTAGTGATCAAACTATTTTTCCAGGTCATATCCACATTCAACATAGGCCCAAATTGTTCGGATAGTGACGCCATTAGAATATTTAATTGTGGAATGACGTTGCCTGTTTGATCCGTTGAATTTGGGTTTTGTAATGCTAATAGGTTAGTGGTAAACGATCCGATATTGAATGTTGAACGGTAAGAATGACTTAAGGAAATGGTTTTGAAATACTTCTTAAAGAAATCGAGTTTGGTTAATCCATCATATGTTATTCTCCAATTCGGTTTGGGAATAGCTGGGAACATACTCAGACTCTGTTTCGAAGGATCATTGCCCATGTAGGTAGACATGAATGAATACAACAATACATCTTGTTGTGTACTTCCAAATCCTGTTGGGTAATTAGTTGTTGGATTAACACTGTTTGTTGAAAGTCGACTCGCTACAGCATGCCGATTATCTAAGAAACGTTGGAAATTATTAGAAGTGTGTAGTTTATTATCAAGCTTTTCAAAGGCAGTTCCCCATGTATTGGTCGACATACTGAATGTTCCCGTTTTGAGTGTACTTACTTCCTGGAACTGATCAGTATTGGCATTGTACTTATAAATTGTGCTAAAACTTTCGGAATAAGTTCGATTGGCATTCAGTGTAATTCTTAGCCCTGGAATAGGTTCAATAGTCGCATTCCAAGTTAAGTTCTTCGATAAAGTTTTGGTAAAGGCATTATTGAACGTTGTGTCTCGAGTGAGTGCACCGCGTTGAACCATTAAACTCCGAATATCTTGTTGACTACCAAATAAAAATCCAGTTGTAGGTGTTCCACTTTTCCAATCACGACCTATGTATTGACTTGAATTAATAAATCCGGGTAAGCCTGTACCATTTGTTTCGGTATATGTTACAGAAACATTTTTTAGCATCATCAGAAATTTGGCTGCATTTTCTAGAATGATATCAAAAGCGGTTTCTTTTTTCTCTGTAGAATCTTTTTTCGCTTTGGGATCTTTAGGTGCATTCGGGTCTTTTGGATCTTTCGGTGCAGCTTTCTTTTTATTAGTCTTAGGCTTTGTTCCTTTTTTCTGGTTGATTTTTTTAAGATAAGGTACCTTGTTATAAAGCTGCATTAGATTGGCCTGCCCACTCGAATTGATACTGTTAGAATTCGTTATAGAATTTCCAAAAGGATTCGCTTTAAATTTATTAGCATTTGAGCTGTCTCTAACTAATGGTGCCGCAACCCAAGAATATGTTGCTCCATAAGACACATTTCCCGACACCCAATTTAAGATTGGAACTTTTGAAAAAGGAATAGTGTACGATGCATTTAATGTATGCTGATAATTCGTATTACGTCCACCTTTTTTCAAATTCCGAATGACCGAATCACGTTTAGAATTTGTATTAATCGCTCCAGGTTCTTCATCTACACGACTTTGATTGGTCGCCATGAAATCGAGTTGAAGTGATTTAGTTAATGGATATTTGAGATCATAGACTCGACTCCAAGTAAACGATTTGAAGAACGTCGTATCAATTTTCAACAAGGCGATATCGGAAGTGTTCCTCAATTTTTGGGAATTGAAATCACGTGCAATATCTGATCTAAAGGCAATTCTCGATGGAGACAAACCAATATTAAAATCTTTAATCAAGGCCAAGGCTTTTGATTTCTCAAGCAACTTTGATTTTTTGAAAGGCTCCCACGCTTTAGCTTTTGGGGCATAGGTGTATCCTAATCCAACATCTATGTTTTTGGTATAGTTAAATTCAACTTGGGGCGATCGTTGAAACTGGTCAGAAAAAGCATAAGTAAAATCTAAGTTTTCTACATCAAAGAAATGTGCTTTCGTTGCTCCTTGCTTTTTGTTTTTCTTCACATTAGTGAAGTTGATACTTCGGCGCTTTGTATATATCTGAGAAAGTTGTTTGAGTGAATCTCTAGCTCCTTCGCTCGGTTGATAGTCTAATGCTCGTTGAAATTTCACATCGGCATCGAGTGGATCAAATTGCGGATTACTAATATTTTCGCCCAATTCCCAATACAATGGGATTGACATATTCCATGTTTTTGGAAAAAACTTCCCTAATTCAAGATTGCTAATGATACTATAGGTTGTTGTATTCGCACGCGCCCTTTCCATAGGCTTCTTTTCAATACTACCAAAACCAAATGTAGTTCTACTACCAGCCAAAGCGATAGTTCCCAAATCGGCTAGTTTTGCTGTAACTCGTGCATTTGCAGCCCATCCACCAGCTTCAAAATAATCCGAAACGCGTAATTCATTCACCCAAATTTCGGCACATCCAACAGAACCATCATCTGGCCAAGGATTGTACTCGTCATTTTGAGGATTTCGAATACCAATCATCATGGTTTTTACTCCCGAAATTTGTGGTACTCCAACTACTGTAATTCGGTTATCAGGAAAATCAGGATCTTGATAATAGAAGGGTTTGTTAAACGTGATACTCGGATCAGAAAGCATCAGCGTATTCCGATTTATCTTCGCATTCGTAAGTGTTTCAAGGAGGAAATTGAAGCTATTGTTCCAAATGTCTTCAGGATTGGCAGTTCCATCTGCACAACGCTTTAATGGAATTTCATATTCGTAATAGTTATTTACGAAATCTGTCCCCAAGCGAATAAATGCAGTAAGTTGTTTGTCTGGCCATTGATTATTATTCATCGATTCAGCATGTACTTCCATACGAATACGACGATAAGCCCGAATATCTAAATTGGTGTTTTTAAAAACTGCTCTTGCATCTCCATCTTCCAAATTACACACGCGTAGTTGCAAGGATTGCTCATTTAGCTGTTGAAGATTCGTTGTTGTTACATCAACTTCTCTTCGGATTTGAGGAGGTAACACATAATTAACAGGTGTTTTATCTCCGTTTTCTTCAATATTAACAGTTGATACTTGAAATTGGGTGTTTAAATCATTTCCGATGAATAAACCGGGTTCTTTCAGACTATAATCGAAACGTCTCCACTCTGCACGTACCAATTCTAAACGAGCCATACGAACAACCACTTCTTGTTGCCAATTATGGAAAAACATCCGCATAAAACGAATCGAACGGAAATCGCTAATTGATCCTACTTTGTTTGAATAGCTTCGGATAGGAACTCGAAATTGATACCATGTAACATCAATGGGTTTTCCATTCGCTAATTCTCCTTTTCCGGGTACTTTATCGATGATGTAATTTTGACCAACCACCATATCCTGTGGCCTTAAACTCAAACGATATTGAAAATAAGCTTCTGAAGTACTTAAGGTATTATCACTATTGATGTCTTCAATATTAGGTAATGGAGAATTTGCTGTAGGATATGATTCTATTGGATCTTGACCTAATCTTGAATTATTTTCAAGTCCATTGTATAAGGTGTAGCGAGTTAAAATATCGGCCGATTGTGCATCCCATTCTGAACTGCGGAAGAAACGATAATCATCATTCGAAGGATCTGCTTGCAATTGTGTAAATGCATCAGCATTCAATACAGATTGTGCTTCTGTTAAATAATCTTGAAAGAAAACGCGTTCAGAATCATTCGGTAAACCATCGAGTCCAACATCCTGTAAAGGACGACTTGTTGGATTATTATCAAAAGCTCTTACTAAAGGTGGAGCTGTAGGATGTTTTCCCCAAGTTGTGTAAGCTACGTTAGTGTTTTCGGCTGTAACTGGAATTCCATTTTCAAATGATTGCTGGCCATCACGAAGAATATCTTCCGAAATATTTCCAATGTTGATGTAAAAATCTCCACCCGTTCCATTGTTGATTGGTGTTCCAGCTAATCCATCTGCAAATGGATCCATCATCCAAAACTCAATGTAATCGATGTTTGCTGACTCAAAATCGTTCGTTTCAATTCGGCGCATGATGCCCGCCCAACGCGTTCTTGGATCTTTTAATGTACCATCCGGATTTAATCCTTTGGCGTATGGATTATCATTTACAACATAATTATACGGACCACGAAGAGTTGGATTAAAATGCATGTCTAAAACAGGCATAATCTGCACTTGACCATTTGGTCGCGCTTTATTCGGGAAAATTTCTGTTTCAACAATTTGACGCATGAAATTATTACTCTGCATCGGAGAATCTTTTACATTCTCGGGTGTTGTACTCCCATTTCTCGAAAACAAAGGATCAATTGTATACCAATTAATTTTTGAACGATTGTTATTGTATCTCCTATCGTCAAACAAAGTTCCTTCTGTTAACAACGATAATTGTCCACTTGGGGTTGAAGCTAAAAACCAATTACCAAAACTTCGAATATCGATGGAAGATTCTGCTCCTTCGAAATCATCGATGTAGGACAGTCCATCTTTACCAATCACTTTGGAATGTCCTGGAATTAGTTTAGCACCTTCCCAACTGGCTGTGATCGAAGATGTTTCTTTCGTGCTGTAAAATGGAAGTTTGTCAACCAAACGAGTTAGAAAGCGAGAATCACTTTTGAAATTCCCATCAATTCCTAAAATGGTATTGTTGATAGGCTCATCTCCAATATTGATTTTCTGAGTCATTGGACGTTCGCTCAGATTCATCACCGTTGCTCCCAAACCAAAATCTTTCGAAATCTTATAATCGAAATGTGCACCCATCAAACGCTTACTCTGAATAGCAAAGAGTGTATTGGTTTCGAGTGAAATGCTAATAGGCGTTTGTGAATTGAGTAATCCTTGGTTAATAATCCGTACACGACCTAAGGCATAGTCAACCGTATAATCCACATTTTCGGTAAGAGGCAAACCTCCTGCTGTTACAGTAACTGAACCTTGAGGAACATTCATCGCATTCAAGGAAATTTCTGAACCCGAAGCAGATTGATATGAACCTTGAATGTAGAAACGATTGTGCTGTGCGTCGAGTTGAGCTAATGGTTTCGTTGTTACATACAAGGAATCAAAAGCATAACGATTGGCTAAAGGATTTTCATCGGGTTGTATGTACTTACTTCTCAGGAATTTTTTAAATGGTTCCCGCATAGGGAAAATAATTCTTCCTTTATCTGATTGAATAGTCTTACCCTCAATGAAATCGTAAAATCCATCGGCTTGAGGATCGTTTTGATTATTCAATCGATCGAGGTTAAACAATTGGAGAAGTATCTTTCCTTTTACTTGAATTCCCTCAGGAATCACGTTCATCTTCACACTTGTTTGCTCATCCTGATAAAGAACGTTTAGCTTGAAATTGTCTTTACTAATCTGATATCCATTAAGTGAATACACGTTTTTCATCATCAAATCCCAAATGGGTTTTTTGGTGAAAACCTGAGTGCTTTTAAGCATTTTTAAAACGAGAATTCCAGTACCCTGAACATCCGTAGAAAACTCACCAACTTGATATACTTGCTGTCCTTGAGCAGTATTTATTGTATACTGATAAGCTACCGATAAAACCTCATCCGCATTAAGCGCTTGATTTAATGAAACGTAACCAAGCAATGGGTTGAATGTATATTCTGTTGGACTTAACAGTCGCGCATTTTGAAGGTATTCATAATCAACTGCCGGAATAAACTGAGGATTTTGATTTAGAATTTCATTGGCTTTTGAGCGAAATAATGGAAACTGAGCAATGAGTTGAGATGGTTGAAGATTATTATTCTCATTACGTGGTGGAGAAAATTGAGTAACGCCAGGTTGTGTTGCTGTTGGCGATAGTGTGCCTCCATTGAAATAGGCTGCGTTTCCTTCAGCTAAATCGGCGAATGCTGCAATGTTTCTCACATTAGTAGTTGCATACGTCCTGTTGGTTATATAAACCTCAATACGTGTTACATTGAATGGCGATGTTACGTTTGGAAGTGTAGCCATCGATTGATCATATCGATCCTTAAAAAACTGATTCAGGAAAAAATGTCGGTTTGCATCATAATCAGATGCTGATATATCAAACTGAGTAGTTTGAGCTCCACCTTGTACATTAATCGTTTTTTTATCTCCTTGTTGTTGTGAGAAAATCGTTGTTGCTGTAAGTCGACCGAATTTTAATTTAGTCTTTACTCCCATCAAACTCTGGCTACCAGTTATGAGAGTTCCTGTAAGTGGCATACTTACATTTCCCGCTTCAAGAAGTTGAATGATTTCATCTTCTTTTCCTTCATATTTCAAGTTAACCTTATTGTCGAAATTGAAACCGGTTTCGGTGTTGTAATTGGTTTGTAACTGAATTTTATCGCCGATTTTACCAACGATATTCATTTGAATTTTTTGTTGGAAGTTGAACGCTCCAACACGTTGCTGGCGAATTGGCAAAGCCGGATTCATGGTCCGGTTAAAGTTTCCTCCAAAGATTAATTCAGCAGAACCTTGTGGACGAATATCAATGGTGTTACTGCCGAAAATGGTGGCAAAGGCATCACCCGGAACAGTAATTTTCGGTTGAAATCCTTTTTTGGGTTTTGTGGCATCATCCGAAGCCATGCGATCGCGCCAGTTTTTTTGTAGCGCTTTATCAAAATCCATCTCCTGATACTCTTGAAAAGTCAAGTAAGTAGGATAGCCATAACGCATATCACCCATTTTTTGGGTAACATCGTATTCATTTGTTTTTGGATTCAGGATGATATCCGTTTGAATATTGGAAGGATCGGCTAGAAAAAGTCCGCTAGGATTGGGATCAAGCGGATCGAGTTCAGCATCTGAAAAAGGGAAAGGCAATAAACTATCTGGATCAGTTGTATCAGGAACAGATAGTTCTTTTTGAAAAAGCGATTTTTCTTCAATCAATTCTACAGGACGGCTATTCGCGCTCCATGCAATAGCAACGAAGAGCAAAACAGCAATGCTTACAGAAAGATATTTATCGTACTTTTTCAATCAATCAATAGTTCAATAAAAGACAAACGGAACATGATACGTTAAAGCATTTTCAAGGTTTGCTTGATCATGTCTTCTACGCTCAGCTCCTTATCGTCAGATTTAATTACTTTATCTAATGCTTTTTCCGCATTATTCTTTGGAAAGCCGAGTAAAGTCAGTGCAGTTAACGCCTCTACTCTTACTGTATTGTGTAAGCCAGCAAAAAGTTCTGGACTTATTGAATCTCGGTCGAATTTGCCCTTCAAATCAACAATAATTCGCTGAGCTGTTTTCTCTCCAATACCTTTTACATTCTTAAGAGTAGTAACATGATTGCTCATTACTGCTTCAGCTATTTCGGAGGAACTTAGCGAAGATAAAATCATACGAGCGGTGCTAGCACCAACGCCTGAAACATTTATTAACAAGCGAAATGTTTCTCTTTCCGATCGTGTGGCAAAACCATATAGAACGTGAGCGTCCTCACGCACAGCTAGGTGTGCATATAACAAGCAATTTTCCGGATCGCTTATTTGTGAAAAAGTACTCAATGAAATATTCAACAAATAGCCAACTCCGCCACAATCGATTACGGCATAGGTTGGTGTTTTTTCAATCAGTTTTCCTCTAAAATATTCGTACATAAATCAGGAATGAGCTTGTGCATCAACAACTGCTAAGGTGACCATATTCACAATTTCGCGAACTGAACTACCTAATTGTAAAATGTGAACGGGTTTTTTCATACCCAAAAGCAATGGACCAATGGCTTCGGCTGAAGCTAGTTCTTGCATGAGTTTATAGGCAATGTTACCTGCAGCTAGATTGGGGAAAATGAGTGTGTTTACTTTATTATCAACTAAACAGGAAAATGGAAACTGTTCTTTGAGCATGTTGTTATTCATGGCAAAATTGGCTTGCAATTCACCATCAACAATTAAATCCGGACGGCGTTCATGAAGTATTCTAGCAACTTCACGCATCTTGATTGCATCGGCACCTTCGGCAGAACCAAAATTAGCATACGACAACAAAGCAATCTTAGGAACTATATTCAAATTACTCACGGCATCAGCAGTAAGAATGGTAATATCTACTAATTCTTCCGCAGTAGGATTGATATTCACCGTTGTATCGGAGAAAAATACAGGACCGTTTTTCGTCATGATGATGTACAAACCAGCTACACGACTAACATTTTCGCGGATACCAATAACTTGAAGTGCGGGTTTTACAGTATCAGGATACTTTCTTGTTAAGCCCGAAATAAGTGCGTCTGCAGCACCTGTGCGAACCATCATTGCCCCAAAATAATTACGTTCACGCATCATTTTACGAGATTCGTAAAGCGTTATTCCTCGACGTTTTCGTAGATCGTAGAAAATATCTGCAAAGGCATATCGGCGTTCATCTTCCTCCGAATTACGAGGATCAATAATTTCAACACCATCAATATTGATCAAGAATTCATTACAGATTTCCTGAATTTTCTCTTTGTTACCTAAAAGGATTGGAATGGCAATGCCTTCATTATTCACTACCTGAACGGCTTTCAGGATTTTGTAATTATCTGCTTCGGCAAAAATAATTCGCTTCGGATTGGTTTTAGCACGCGTTGTTAAGCGATCCATTAAGGAATTATCTAATCCCATTCTCCGGATTAATTCCTGCTTATAGGATTCCATATCGGAAATAGGATTTTTCGCAACCCCCGAATCCATTGCTGCTTGTGCAACTGCCGGAGCAACATAGGTAATTAGGCGTGGATCGACTGGTTTTGGAATTATGTACTCTCGCCCAAATTGCAGATTGGCTTTATTGTAAGCCATGTTTACTTGCTCAGGAACTGGTTGTTTCGCCAAATTAGCAATAGCATAAACAGCCGCCAATTTCATTTCTTCGTTAATGCTTGTTGCACGAACATCCAATGCACCTCTGAAAATAAAAGGAAATCCAAGCACATTATTCACCTGATTGGGATAATCAGAACGTCCTGTCGCCATGATGATATCTGTTCGTGCTGCTATAGCTTCATGATACGGTATTTCGGGATCAGGATTGGCTAAGGCAAACACAATTGGATCTTTCGCCATGCTTCGAATCATGTCTTGATTAACAATGTTCCCTTTCGATAATCCAACAAATACATCAGCATTTACAAAAGCTTCAGTCAATGTTTTCTTATCCGTAGTAACTGCAAAAAACTGTTTCTGTGCATCTAAATCTGGACGTGATGTACTAATAACACCGGTACTATCACACATCATTAGGTTCTCTTTTTTTACACCCAACTGAAGATATAAACGAGCACAGGAAATGGCCGATGCGCCTGCACCATTAAAAACAACTTTTACTTCTCCAATCTTTTTCCCAGCTATCTCAAGGGCATTCAATAATGCCGATCCAGTAATGATCGCTGTTCCATGTTGGTCATCGTGCATCACTGGAATCTTTAACGATTCTTTTAATCGACGCTCAATTTCAAAACACTCCGGAGCTTTAATATCCTCCAAATTAATTCCCCCAAATGTGGGTGAAATCGCCTTGACCGTTTCTACAAATCTATCGATGTCTGTAGCATCAACTTCAATATCGAAAACATCGATGTCTGCAAATATTTTGAATAAAACTCCTTTCCCTTCCATCACGGGTTTTGAAGCTTCTGGACCAATATTTCCTAAACCTAAAACCGCAGTACCATTCGAAATAACTGCAACCAGATTTCCTTTGGTTGTGTATTTATAAACGTCTTCGGGATTTTTTTCTATTTCTAAACAAGGCTCAGCAACACCAGGAGAATATGCCAATGACAAATCCCGCTGTGTGGAAGTTGGCTTACTCGAAATAACTTCAATTTTACCCGGGCGACCATTCGCATGATAATCGAGCGCCTGTTTCTTTTTATAATCGTTCTTATCCATTTGAAAAACAGCAGCTTGTACTAATAAATAATAAGCTGCAAGCCGCAAAAGTAAAAGATTTCAGACCAGTTCAGGCAGGAATGTTCAGGTGGTTTTCAACATTAAAAGGTTGTTTATTTCATTCTATTTTTCAACTTCGTATAATGGAGGATGATTTAACTATAAAACGACCAAAAATTGTTGTCTTAACGGGTGCTGGTATCAGTGCTGAGAGCGGTATAAAAACCTTTCGTGATAGTGATGGATTATGGGAAGAACATTCTATTATGGATGTTGCAACACCCGAAGGTTGGAAAAAAAATCCTTCTCTAGTTCTCGACTTTTATAATCAACGAAGAAAACAACTACTTGAAGTTACTCCCAATGCGGCTCATAGTGCATTAGTAAAATTGGAAGAGTTTTTTGATGTTTCTATTGTTACTCAAAATGTAGATGATTTGCATGAAAGAGCCGGGTCATCTAATATTATTCACCTTCACGGAGAATTAAAAAAAGTACGCAGTGAAGTATATTCTGAACTAATATATACACCCGAACATTGGGAAATTAAATTGGGTGATTTATGTGAAAGAGGTACTCAACTTCGTCCACATATCGTTTGGTTTGGTGAAGAAGTACCACTTATTTCTGCAGCAACTGAATTAGCAAAACATGCAGATATATTCATTGTTATTGGAACATCTCTCAATGTTTATCCTGCTGCAGGATTGTTACATCATGCACCTTTTAACTGTGTAAAATACCTTGTTGATCCTTCCGAAAATCAAGCTGGTTCACTATATCGCTTAACACATATCAAAGAAAAAGCGGGCAAAGCAGTTCCTGAATTGGTTGAATTATTAATTAGAAATCGAACTGTCAATTCTGGTAATTAATCATACAGATTTAAAACCTGCTGATATATAGCATCACGTTTTTCTTCTAATCGCTGCGCTGCTATGCGTTCTGCTCGATTAAATCCTCCCATATAATATCGTTGATACCAAGGAACTACGGAAAAAAAAGAATTAATTAATCCGTATTTCAATCCTGTATTTATTCCTAAAGCGATAAAGGCGCCGGTTAATAAAAATGAATTAATTCCGTTTTTAATATCGCCAGAATAAAATTGTCCCAAACCAGGCATCATCATACTCAATATTCTCGCAGTTCTTGGATTGGGATTTTTAATGTGTTGGACAATATGAAATAAGCTATCTAATTGATTTCTTTTTTGAATATCATTTTCAGCCAATGCTTGTTTGAATGAGATTCTGCTTTCGTTAAAATTCAGATCATAAAAATAAGCACTACCCAATAGGAAATGTTTGTATCGAATTGTGCTATCTGGAAGATTATCACTTAAATCGTATAAATCAACAAACGCAAATTTGTTTCGATGTAGAGCTATTAAACAAGCACATTTTCTTAATGTAAACCACGATTTTTCTGCATAATCGTCGGAGGTAACTGATGCTTGTAGGTAAAACTTCAATGCCCCTTCAACATCACCTTTTGCTAATCGAATTTTTGCCAAATGATCGAGCGTACTGATTTTATTTTGACCATTTCCAAAATAGAGCACGCGTTCAAAAGCAAGTGTTGCTGTTTCGTAATTTTTTAAAGCATACTGCTCCATCCCAAAGCGATATGTTTCTTCAGGATTTTGCGAATATGTAGTTAGAAAGAAACTAAGGTTGCAAAGCAAAAGCAGCACGAACTTTTTGAGCAAGTTTGTCCGACTGTCTTTTATTGTAACGCTTAGCTGATGTATAGGAACCATAAATATTTCCAAAGTAAAATCCAGTAGCCATCGTGCCGTAAATCCAGCCATAAGCCTTATCTGTTCCATGAACATGAAATCCTCTATAAGCAGTAAAACTTGCTGCTGCGATTGTTAAAACGCTAATAATCCCATCTTTCCAGTCGCCAGTATAAAACTTACCACTACCAGGTACGATTGCCGACATTGCCATTGCAAGACCGGGTGATTTTCGTTTTAAATGAATTCCTTCTTGGCTAAAAGAACGAAGTGGTATAATTGAACTTTCTGTAGCTGGAATCTCTGATAAAATCTGTTCTGATTTTTTATAATCCTCATCAAGTAAATAGCTAAATGCTTGATAAAAATGTTTTCGTTCAGTGCTAATATGTTGATTCGTTTGAATAAAATTTCGAGCAGTTTCGTTCTTGTGATCAGAAATTAAATTATAGGCGAATAAATCGTTGAATGGAGAATTGATTGTTTGGATTTCAGGATAAAAAACGTTCAATCGATTTATTGCAATCGAATATTCTTGATTTAAACTATAGCATCGAATGAGTGATTCCCGCAAAGTATCATTTGCAGGTTCTAAAAAAAGCAAGCGCTCATATTCAATTGCAGCCAATGAATATTGTTGCGACTTAAATAAATAAGTAGCAAATTCTTTGGAATGCGGAATGTCGTAGAGATTTTGGTTAAAAGCACTTTGACAATTGAGCAATAAAAAGAAGAAGAATATTCGGGAATTAAATCGCATTAGGGATTGTCAATAAACAGATTTTTTTCCCTGTCGTAAATGTATTTATCGGGATTCAAACCATTACACCGTTGTAATCGATCTAAAGTGGCAAGCATACCTAAAAAAGCGCCTTTCTTTTTTACCGCTAAAAGCCCATATTCAGAGCAGGAAGGGTAAAACGTACACTTATTATTATCTTGGGAAGAAACAGCGAATTTGTAAAATAAGAAAAGACCAGAAAAGAAATATTGAATCTCGTTTGTATTATTCTTAGCAAATGCAAATTCCTGATGAGTATGCGGTTTGTGGAAACTTTGACGTAACTCATCAGAAGCAAAGTGTTGAGCCATCAATCTACCACTACTTAAGAGGAATAGGCAAATTATATAGCGCATCGTCTTTAAGCTCATTGATTCGTAAATTTTTGAAGGTAGATATTTTGGTTTCTTTGCCACTTAGTTTATACAATACTTCAACTATTTCTGAAGGAAATTCCACCCCATTACTTTTTAAAAAGCCTTTAAATATTTGCTTCTTTATCAATTCGTTTTTAGGAGTGTAGAATGCAATTCCAACAACTTTACCTCCTTGTTTAGATACAACTACTTTCCCAAATGCTTTTTGCATGCGTTTATCTGGAAGCCAAGTAGTAATTACCATTGTTCCATCACGTTCAACATTACTTAATGTGTAAAGTGATTGTTCTAAACCAAAATTATCTAGTTTGTTTTGAAGCGCAAACTCAAAGATGGTCGAAGAGGGTAACATGGGAACAAACTGCCTATTCACCAATTTGTTTGCAACAATTCTATTAAATACAGTATCAACTATTACCCAATCTTCTTTAGCTGGAAAGGTAACATGATAAACAAGTTTTTTATACGTTCTATCATATAAAACAGAACCCATTGTTAAACTCATTTTACCATCACTAAATTTCTCCTTAATAGAGAAGTCTGCCCTTAACCTAAAATAGTGTTGCCCAATTAAGAAATTGGGCAACACGATAGATATTGTAAGCAGAAAAAGGAAACAGAGTTGTTTCTGTTTATTCATTTATCAGAAGCTACCAAAGCCTGTTCCTAAAATAAGAACCCAAACAATGATATAAATTATAAATAAACCACCTTCAACAACAGCACAACCGATAAATGCTTTCTTTGTTTCGTCGCGATCGTCTGCAACAAAGTAAACAACAGCAATACCAGCTACACCAAAACAAGCACCCCAAACAAATGAAGGGATTCCTAGTGGTGGATCTCCACGAAGTGTAGAAAGAATACCCAGAATGTCGCTTGAATTGTTCACATTCTGAACGAGTGGATTACTTGGGTTGATTTCAGCAAGAGTGATTCCTTCATTTGCTGAAACAAACTGCTCAAGTTCATTCAATTGTGCAAATTCAGCATTGATCTCTTGATCATCTACCTTAAATAATTCTGCATTCTCTGCAGCAAAGCCGAGATTGAATGCAAGCGCAAGAAGCGCAGTAAATAGTGCTTTTTTCATACGTTTTAGCTTTTTGTTCTTATTGGCAAATATAATCGGTTTGGATTCAATCCAACAAGTAGTTGATTTTTATCACCTATTTTTTTAACGATCCTTCTATACATAGTTGTTGAAATCTAACTTGAATTACTCTGAATCAGGAACTTGAGTTTGCTTTAATTTCTTATTATTTTTTTTCCCATACAAGGCAATTAACAAAACTGGCATTAATACTAATTCAGCAATTAAAGCAAAAATTAGTGTCACTGAAATCATCATCCCTACATAAAAAGTACTCTTGAAATCACTCAACATTAATGTTGAAAACCCTGCAGCAATAACCATTGCTGTTAAAATCATTGCTTTACCAGTTGATAAATACGTTACTCTTAAAGCCATCGGTAAATTCAAACCTTTCTTTAATTCCACTTTCAAACGACTCAGTAAATGAAGCGTGTCATCAACGGCAATTCCAAATGCAATGGAGAATATAACAGAAATAGTCACCTTCATTTCAATATTTGCCCAACCCATTAATCCAGCTACCATACATAAGGGTAAAATATTGGGTAAAACCGATAACAACATCATCCGCCAGGAACGAAAAATTATCCCAATAATTAACATCAATACAGCTATATCTAAACTTAAACCTTGCAACATGTTTTCGGTAAGATAGCTATTGCTTTTATCAATTAAATCGGATGAACCAGTAACTCTTAATTTAATATTATTAAATCCTGCCCCTCGAATAAACCCAGCAAGTTTTTGATTCTTCTCCCCAACAGCTTTGCTTCCTTTATCTTTAATTCTCCCTGTTATTCTCCCCATTTCACCATCACGAGTCAATAACAATCGAATTTCCTTTTTTCCAAGAAAAGGTCGTAGCGTATTATTTAATGAATCAAATTGGATTTTAGATTCAGGAAATTTATACCAAATAGGATCTCCATCATGCAGTGCTTGATTGAATCCTTTTACCAATCCCAAAGGAGATACAAGTGCTCCAACTTGATAATGAGTGCTTAAAAAATCTTCCAATACCTGCATTTCTTTGAGCGCTTCCCATGTGAGGATAGATTTCCCTTTTTCTTTCGAAATTACCGACATCTCAAATCCTCGAACTCCAGAAAAATGCTCATCAAAAAAACGGAAGTCTTGTTTTATTGGATCGTTTTCATCCAAATCATCTAACACCGAATTATTCACTTCAATCATTCCAATTCCAGCAACAGAAATAAGAAGCAAGACAACCGATCCCCAAATAACATAAGCTGGCTTTTTGAAAATAAGTCGTAATAACCTGCGTAAAAAATGATCCCATTTTACTTGAGATGCATGCACTTTAAATCGATCGGGATTTTTAACTCTCAATAAAATAAATGGCAGGAGCGTGATGGAGAATATATATGCAACCACAACACCAATTGCTGTATAAGTTCCGAAATCACGTATAGGTTGAATAGAGGTTGTATTTAACGTTAAGAAGGCAACTGCTGTGCTGATGCACGTTAGGAATGTTGCAAATCCAACTTCTTGTAAAGCCAAGCGAATGGAATCAATCCTCGAAAATCCAGCTTCAATTTTTTCGTAAAACTGACTTGTTATATGGATCACATCCGACATCCCCACAACAAATAAAATGCAGGGCATCAAAATGATCATAATGTCGATCGGTTTTCCCGTAGCTGCCATTATTCCGACAGTCCAAATAATCGATAATACCACGACCGATAAAGGAACTAATACACCCCAAATGTTTCGGAATGTGAGCCATAAGAAGAATGTTACGAGCACAAACGATATCGACATGAATAACAATAATTCATGTTGGGTTTTTGTGAGATATGCTTTTTCGGATCGTAATTTTCCCATTAGGTGCGTCTTTACAGGGAAAAGACTCAATCGCTTTTCTATAGATTCTAATAAACTATCTGCCGCTTGTTTTGGCAATAAATCTTCATGACGCAGATATAGTGTAATGTTCTTACTGTCGGCCGAAATCAGGTTACCAGCATAAACAGGAGTACTAAATATTCTGGCAGAATCGGCTTGAATATTTTCAGGATGATTTAAATCCAAGACAGGAATTTCAACAATTCCGAATGAATTAATTATAGGTGTTTTTAAGTGAGTGATGGAAGTTACCGAATGAACATGTGGCAATTTTTTTAAATCACTCCGTAGAGTCTCAACGCGATTCAAAAAATCAAGTGTGAAAACACTTTTCCTATTTTCAATTCCTATTAAGAAGAACGCATTGTCCGATTCAAAACGATCTCTGAAATTGTAATAATAATCAGCATCATCGCTTTCAACTGGAAAGAAATGTTCGAAATTATAATCAAACGAAATATTCCTGCATTCGAAAACCAAATAAGCTGTCATGAACAGCAAAACCAGCATGGTTAAATTCAGAAATCGTTTTAACATACTGGCTTATTTTTTCAGCACTGGAAATAAAACCACGAAACACAAAGCCATATTAATCAGGATATTTCCAATTGCCCAAAGTGCCTGACCATTCTTTAAAAGAATCATCGTTTCTAAGCTGAAAGTAGAAAACGTACTTAATCCTCCGCAAAACCCTACTAATACAAGCAAACGTGTGGATTCTGGAATATTGTTGCTAAATTTTAACAGAATTACCATCACGCAACAAGCAATAACATTGGCCGATAGAGTTGCCAGTGAAAGAGGAAGTTGATTGCTTTTGATTGCTAAAATAGAAAGGATATAACGAATCACCGAACCAGCTCCTCCTCCTATAAATACCCAAAGCATTGATAGACTATTCATATCGATTGAATTTTTTGCTTTGGATGAATAAATCGTTCAGTGAAACGAGCTATGAGAAATCCAATACTAGCACCTGCAATCCAACCACATAGAATATCTAATGGGAAATGTGCACCTAAATAAATTCGACTATAACCAACTAGAAACACCCAAATACCCAATAAAATCCAGATGTATTTATTCCGAATAAAGTGCGTAACAAATAAGCTAAATGCTGCGGTATTGCTTGCATGAGAAGAATAAAAACCGAACTCTCCACCACAATGATTATTCACCAAATGAATCGAATTGGCTAACAACGGATCATGGCAAGGACGTAAGCGTTCCACATAAAATTTAATCGCAACCGAAACTTGATCACTTAATAGGATTAGCAAAATAACAGCAGCTAAAATCCACCAGAATTGAGTTCGATATTTTTGAAATAATACTACTGCGATAATCGCATAAAATGGAATAGCAGAATAACGTGAACTGATTATTTCCATTATATGATCGAACGGAACAGAATGCCATCCATTGATAGCGGTAAACAATTCATAATCAAAACCGCTTAAAATCATGGATGTGTGTTAAGCGCCCTCCAAAGCATGTCTTTTAATTCAACTAATCCAACTCCAGTATGGGATGAAATAAATACATAAGGTACTTTTTGGGGAAGTTCTGACTTTAGAGCTTCTTTTAATTCATCATCCAATAAATCACTTTTACTAATAGCCAATAAACGTTGCTTATCAAGCAATTCAGGATTGTATTCCTTTAACTCGTTTAGCAGGATATTGTATTCATTCGCAATATTATCTGCATCAGCAGGGACCAAAAATAAAAGCACTGAATTCCGTTCAATATGACGAAGAAAGCGCAAACCCAATCCTTTGCCTTCGCTCGCTCCTTCAATGATTCCAGGAATATCAGCCATTACGAACGACTTATAATCGCGATAAGCTACAATTCCAAGATTAGGAACCAATGTGGTAAAGGGATAATTGGCAATCTCGGGTTTTGCGGCAGAAAGCTTAGAAAGTAATGTTGATTTTCCCGCATTTGGAAAGCCTACCAATCCAACATCTGCTAGGATTTTCAATTCCAAAACTTTCCACAATTCTTCACCGTCTTCACCCGGTTGAGCAAAACGGGGCGTTTGCAAGGTGGGCGATTTAAAATGAAAATTCCCTAAACCTCCGCGTCCTCCGCTTACTAAAATTCGTTCTTCTCCTTCTTCCGTAATTTCAAAATGAACTTCTCCTGTTTCTGCATCTCGTGCAACAGTTCCAAGTGGTACATCGAGTATGATGTCCTCGCCATCTTTCCCATGTTTTAAAGCGGAACTTCCTTTACCTCCCGGTTCTGCAATAACATGTTTACGGTATTTCAAATGGATCAAAGTCCATACTTGAGTACTTCCACGTAAAATTATATGACCACCTCGACCACCATCGCCTCCATCAGGTCCTCCTTTGGCTGTGTTTCTGTCGCGATGTAAATGGATTGAACCACCTCCGCCTTTGCCCGAACGGCAACAGATCTTCACATAATCAACAAAATTTGAATCAGCCACAGTTTAAATTTTTCAGGATTGAATGAACCCGATTTTTCGCAAAATTACGATTACCCTATCAACCAACAGGGTAAAAAACAAAAATCCCCGCACAATGGCAGGGATTTTATTTTAAAATCCTATTAGTGTTTAGCTAAATAGTTAGCAACACTGTCATGATTTTCTTTTAAAGTAGCATCTCCTTTTCTCCAGTTAGCAGGACAAACTTCTCCGTTTTCTTCGAAGTATTGTAAAGCATCCACCATTCGAAGTGCTTCATCTACATTGCGACCTAATGGAAGATCATTTACCACTTGGTGGCGAACAACTCCATCTTTATCGATGAGGAACAATCCGCGAAATGCGATCATTGGTCCAGTAGAAATCATTTCACCATCTTCATTATAATCGTAGTCGCCAAACAAAACCCCAAAATTCATGGAGATTGTTTTTGATGTATCGGCTACTAAAGGATATTTGATTCCTTCAATTCCACCTTTGCCTTTTGGAACCTGAAGCCAACCCCAATGTGATTGTTCTGTATCAGTTGAACATCCAACAACAGCAACATTACGAGCTTCGAATTCGGCCAGTTTTTCCTGGAAGGCATGCAGCTCGGTAGGACACACAAACGTGAAATCTTTTGGATAGAAAAAGAAAACTACGTGTTTGTTTCCTAAATATTGTTCGAGAGAGAAATCTTCAACGAATTCTCCTCCATTAATAATTGCCTTTGCAGAAAAGGCAGGAGCAAGTTTTCCAACAAGTACTGACATGTATATCGGGTTTTAGTTTTTATGGGGCAAAATTAGTCATTCCAAGTTGAGGAAACACAGTGAATTTGCTTTTGTTCAGCGAATAAGCAATGCAGTAGCAAAACCTAATAAAATCGTAAGAAGCTTAATAATATTAAAGCGGTGATGCTCGTCCGATTCAAATAATATAGTTGTACTGATGTGGAGAAAAATTCCAATTACAACTGCCAATGCCCAAAATCCAAACTGTCCCGTTAAATCAGTTTCTGATGGAAAAATAGTAATGGCTGCCATTGCTCCCAAAGGTGTCATACACGAAAAAATAAACAAAGCCAGAAAGCTCTGCTTAATCGTTTTTCCAGACATCAAGAACAAAGTCATTAATGTAACGGAGATAGGAATGTTGTGAAAAATAATTGCAGTAAATAAATCTTCACCAGCTTTGCCATACATCAAAGGAACACCTTCTACAAGCGCATGAATACACAATCCTGTCATCAATAACCAAGGCGATTTCATCACCGGATGAAAATCACTGTTGTCATCATGATGGTGCGTATGAGCATGATGATGTTTATGTGATGAATGATCATGTTGTTCAGGGGGATGAATATGGCCATGTTCAATTCCTCCTGAGATATAATCCAATAATAATTGAAGTAAAAATCCTCCGAGTATCAACCAACCACTAATCATCGGGTTGTTTATTCCTTCATATACTTCCGGAAGAAGATGAAATAAACACAAGGCTAAAATGAATGCTCCACTGTATGAAAGCAATAATTTGATGGCTTTACTGCTTTTGATTCGGAAAATCAATACCAAACTCCCGCTGGCAATAACAGATCCTATCAATATGAATATTTTCAAGAGCATTGTCATGGCTTACGAACACAAAAAATAATACGTTCAGATTCAATAGAATCAAAGGGTTTTAATGCATAATTCCCCCAAATAGCTTCTACAACAAGTCCACAGCTTAAAAAATAATGCTTAAAATCTGATTGATCTATCAACATGACTTTTTCTTCAAATTGATATGCTTGTCCTTTATCCTCAAATTGAATGGTTTTTATCACATGGTTCTCTTGTATTTCTCGATGTAACTGAAAACGAATTCCATCAATCATTTTTTCATCATGACTCGATCCTTTAAGTCGAAGCTTTTCTACATTCAAAAAATCCAATAAGAGATATCCTCCCGAACGTAAGGACTTTGAAACGTTTCGTATCACGCGTTCGTTTTCTGTATCACGCTCAAAATAACCAAAACTGGTAAATAGATTAAACACATAATCATACGAATTCGTCGATAATAAATCACGCATATCGTGCATGTAAAATCGAAGTCCATTTTCTTCAAATGCTTTAGCATATCGTATATTCTCTTCCGAAAGATCAACTCCAGTTACATCAAATCCTTTCTGATGTAAATACACCGAATGCCTTCCTCTTCCACAAGCCAAATCAAGCATCTGCGCTTTTTTTACAGGCTTCAAAAACGAAATCAAGTGATCAATGAAAAATGTCGCCTCATTCACATCTCGGTGTGTATAAAGGATATGATAATAAGGCGAATTAAACCAGGCCTTATACCATTCTGCTGGCTGAGTATTTTCCATGTTGGGCAAAAGTACAATTTCAATTTCCTTAGCAATGGATTAAAACAGAAAAGGCTGTCGATCATCGACAGCCTTTTCTATTCAAAAAGGAAAATCTTAGTTTTTTACAAAACGTAAAGTAGAGTTCGTATTGTTATTCTGAATGCGAATCGTATAGATTCCAGATTCAAAGGATTGAACATCCAATGTGGAAGTTTGATTCGTAAATGTACCAGTACTCAACACTGATCCCAATTGATTAAACACTTGATATGTTGCTTTCGTTGGAATTTCAGTAAAGTTGATTTGAAGCGTTTCTACTACTGGATTTGGATACACTGTAAAATTAGATTCTACTTTCTCATTAATTCCTAAAGTAACCGGAACCAACACAGCATTGATTACATGTACAACGCCATTATTAGCCAGTAGATCAGTCACAGTAACTACTGCATTATCAATCGAAACTGTTGATCCTGAAATCGAAACTGTTAAATTATCACCAAACAACGTTGGGACTTGTTGACCATTAGTCAAAGAGCCTGAATAAGCAACAGATCCTACAACATGGTGCAAAAGCACATCAGTTAATAATCCGTTTGGATCGGCTAATAAAGCATTCAACGTTGCTGTTGGTACTGCTGCAAATGCTGCATCGGTTGGGGCGAAAACAGTAAATGTTCCTGGTCCATCAAGGGTTGATGCTAAACCAGCAGCATTAATTGCCGTTTCTAAGGTTGTATGAACTGGGCTGTTTGAAATAATATCGAAAACAGAACCCGGATTTGGTAACAATACTGCATCTATCACATGCACAACACCATTGGTAGCAACAATATCCGCTACTGTAACTTGAGCATCATTAATAAACACATTTCCCCCGTTAATTGTCACTGTAACATCCTGACCTTGAACTGTCATAATGGTTTGTCCATTAGTCAATCCAGCCGAAAATGCAGCACCTGAAACAGCATGGTAGGTAAGAATATTTGTTAAAGCTGGAATGTTCGCCACTAATGAATTTAAAACACCTGCTGGTAATGCAGCAAATGCAGCATCCGTTGGAGCGAACACTGTAAAAGGTCCATCTCCCGAAAGTGTTCCTTGAAGATTGGCTGCTAAAACAGCTGTTTCTAGTGTTGTATGAGTTGGACTGTTCACAATCACATCAACTACTGTTCCTGTTGGAGGAATCAATACTGCATCAATCACATGAACAACGCCGTTTGTTGCAACAATATCAGCAACCGTTACTTTCGCATTGTTGATGTAAACATTCGGTCCATTAATAGTTACCGTAACTTTTTGTCCTTGAACTGTAACGATTCGTTGTCCATTAGTTAAAGAAGTTGATAATGAATTTGCTCCTACAACATGATACGTTAAAATATTCGTTAATGCTGGAATGTCCGCCAATAAAGCGGTAACCGTTCCTGCTGGTAATGCATTAAATGCAGCATCGGTTGGTGCAAAAACCGTAAATGGTCCTGGACCTGATAAAGTTCCATCCAATCCTGCTGCTATCACAGCAGCTTCAAGGGTTGTGTGATCTGGGCTGTTGACTATAATATCAACAACCGTTTGCGCCTGTGTCGATACGGCAAGTATGACAGAGGAAATAAGAGTTAAAATTTTTTTCATGATAAATCGTGTGGGTTTATTGGGTTAACATTGCGCTATCAAACAGGCATACCTTATTTTTGTTTAATGAATTAACTAAAAGATTAAACAAAAAAGCATCATTAAACCTAAGTGATTGATAATCAAATGGAAAATTTAGAGCCTTTACTTTTCGATTCGAACAGCCAACACGAAATTTTGGTGCGAACCTATGCTGGTCTCGAGGATGTTCTCGAAGGAGAAATCCGAAAATTAGGTGGTGCCGATGTCGAAAAAATGGTTCGATCTGTTATCTGCAAAGGCGACAAAGGATTTATCTATAAACTCAATCTAGCTCTGCGAACCGGATTGCGCGTTTTAAAACCGATCAAGAAATTCCGTTTCAAAACAAACGACGATTTCTATAACGAGATACTCGATATCGACTGGCCTGCTCTTTTCGATGTCGATAAAACCATGATTTTCGATACGCTCTTGTTTAGTGAGCATTTCACCAATAGCATGTTTGTTTCTCAATTGGCTAAAGATGCAGTTTGCGATCGCTTTCGAAAAGATGTCGGCCGTCGTCCATTTATCGATTCCAAAGAACCACATATATATGTAAGTGTATATGTTCGCGATCAGGAAGTAACTATTTACCTCGACAGTAGTGGCGAAAGCTTGCATCGACGCGGTTATCGTAAAGAGCAAGTAAAAGCTCCTTTGAGCGAAGTCATGGCTGCAGGAATTCTCCTCATGAGTGGCTGGTCCTATCATTTTCCGCTCATCGACCCTATGTGCGGTTCTGGAACTTTTTCAATCGAAGCGGCGCTCATTGCGAACAATATACCTCCCGGAATTTTTCGTAATGGTTTTGCATTCGAAAACTGGAAAGACTTTGAACCCGAACTATTCGAAGCAATCCTCAATAGCCTAAACAAGAAAATCACTGAAAATCCTGTGGAAATTTTTGCCTGTGATCGTAGCTTTGCAGCTGTCGAATTAGCCAAAGAAAATGCGCGCGAAGCAGGTGTCGATGGCGATATTCGTTTCGAATCTGTTCCCTTCGAAAAACAAAAAGCACCCGACAAACGATCATTTTTGTTCATGAATCCTCCCTATGGAGAACGCATGCAGCCCGAAGACATCGAAGCACTATATGGCATGATTGGCAGCACGCTCAAGCATACCTTTGGTGGTTCCGAAGCTTGGCTTTTCACCTCCAATCAAGACGCACTCAATAAAGTTGGATTAAAACCTTCACGCAAAATCAAGCTCTTCAACGGACCACTCGAATGCCGCCTCGTTCGTTACGAAATGTACGATGGCAGTAAAAAAGCCAGCAAAAATCCTTCAGCTCAAACGTGATTGTGAACTTTTTGGGCGGTGTCCGGGCTATTGTTCCAAGCCGCCCAATCTCCACAATGATTCAGTAAACTAATATCATATTTAGTTCTTCGTTACAGAATTGACCGGCTTTCCACGCTATCCCTACCGCTTTTTGTTAGACTAAAATTTCAGGTTTTTCTGATTCTTTTTTTTTAATTCTGAAATTCAGTTTGAAATACGCAAAACAATAATTTTCACCATGCTGAAAATTGCGTTTGATTTTTTTTTCAAACCATGCTGTTGCTTTCACAGATTCCTGTATTTTTATCCCATCAACATCTTTTTTTAATGAAAACAGGTACTATTAAATTCTTCAACGCAACCAAAGGTTTCGGTTTCGTTAAAGTGGACAACTCTGACCAAGAGATTTTTGTTCATGTTACAGGACTAATTGATCAAGTGAACGAAGGAGACAATGTTTCTTTCGACGTGATCGAAGGCCGCAAAGGTTTGAATGCAATCAACGTGAAAAAGATCTAATCTTCTATCATACTTGAACATCATTGCCTTTAAAACCTCCGCTTCTTGAGCGGAGGTTTTTTTTTACAATCAACACATACCTTCATTTCACCTGTGTCGTTTGCTGTTTCAATCCCTTTCTCGTTATTTGCACCCGACAGATTTACTCCATATGAAATTTAAATTCCTGCTTATCCTTTCTGCATTTCTCTTTTCTAATGGAATCCAAGCGCAACGCTATGCCAATAAGGAAACTGAGAAACTCGATTACCTGCTGTATTTCCTAAACAATAATTACGTCGATACTGTCAATACTCACCTGATTGTAGAAGAAGGAATTCGAGCTATGCTCAAAGAACTCGATCCACATTCAATCTACATGACCAAAGAAGAACTCAAAGAAATGGATGAGCCTTTGGTTGGGAATTTCGATGGAGTTGGTATTCAATTCAACATTCTCGAAGATACCATTGTGGTTGTCAACACCATTGTAGGTGGTCCTTCCGAAAAACTAGGAATCCTTGCAGGTGATAAAATCGTCAAAATCGAAGGCGAAAACATGGCAGGTATCAAAATCAAAAATAAAGACGTCATCAGCCGACTTCGTGGAACGCGCGGTACTATCGTTAAAGTAAGCATCTTCAGAAAAGGGGTGAAGAATCTCATCGACTATAGCATCACCCGCGATAAAATTCCACTTACGAGTATCGATGCAACCTACATGGCTGATGCAGAAACAGGTTATATCAAACTCAGCCGCTTTAGCGCAACTTCTGGAACCGAATTCCTCGAGAGCTTAGAAAAACTCAAAGGAAAAGGAATGAAAAACTTAGTGATCGACCTTACCGGAAATGGTGGTGGATATCTTCAAACAGCCATCGATATTGCCGACCAAGTTCTTTCTGATAAAAATATCGTTGTTTATACCAAAGGAAGAACTCCAGGCTCACGTACCGATTACTTTTCTACCTCTAAAGGAATTTTCGAAAAAGGAAAACTGATCGTACTTATTGACGAAGGTTCTGCTTCAGCTTCCGAAATTGTTTCTGGAGCCGTTCAAGATCTCGATCGTGGATTAATTATCGGCCGTCGCTCTTTTGGTAAAGGGCTCGTTCAAAATTCCTTTCCTTTCCCCGATGGTTCTGCCATGCGCATGACCACTGCTCGTTATTATACACCAGCTGGTCGTTGTATTCAAAAGCCTTACGAAAAAGGAGTGGAAGATTATTACGACGATCTAAACAAACGTTTCAAACATGGCGAATTCACCAATCGTGATAGCATCACGTTTGCCGATTCTCTAAAATTCTACACTCTTGGAAAACGCTTAGTTTATGGTGGAGGTGGTATTATGCCCGATATCTTCATTCCTCTCGATACTTCCGAAAATTCGAAATACCTCACGGACGTTTATCGGAAAGGAGTCTTCAACAAATTCACCTTGAAATACGTTGACCAAAATCGCGAACAAATCAAGAAACTCTATCCCGATTTCAAAGCATTCAAAGCTGGTTTTGTTACTTCCGACGCCATCCTTAGCGAGTTCATAGCTGCAGCCGAAGCCGATGAAATTAAATCCAATACCGAAGATTTAAAAACATCCGGAAGCTTCATTCGCCGTCAAATTCGCGCTCTCATTGCCAACCAAATTTGGGGAACTAACGAATATTACGAATGCATCAACGAAGGAAATCCAATCCTAAAAGAAGCACTCATTCAAATGAAGTCGGAGAATTTCAAAAAACTGAAACTTCGATTCTAAATCGAAACAAACCATAGAAAGGTGCTTGGAGAAATCTGAGCACCTTTTTTATTTCTTTCGAGCCACACTAATCCCATCCCGAATTGGTAGCAATACCGTTTCAATGCGAGAATCTTCTGCCAACTTTCGATTGTATTCCAACAACAAGCGAGTATCATGATCGTTCGATTTAAGAGTTTCAACCACCTTTCCGCTCCATAACACATTGTCGGAAAGTATAATTCCTCCTTTGCGAATGCGATCAATCACCAAATCAAAATAATCCGAATAGCTTGACTTATCTGCATCAATAAACACGATGTCGAATGTTCCTTCTATTAGAGGAATCAAATCATGTGCATCACCAATCATAGGAATAATCCTTCCTTCCATTCCAGCTAATCCAATATAGCGTTTCACTATTTCGTCACGCTCTGGATTATTGTCAATCGTTACCAGCTTTCCTGTTTCCGATAATCCTTCTGCTAAACACAATGCCGAATAACCTGTATAAGTTCCAATCTCGAGTATTAATTCAGGCTTTATTAAATGACTAATCAAACTCAAAAAACGACCTTGTAGATGCCCCGATAGCATTCTCGGTTGCAACACTTTTAAATGCGTCTCCCGATTTAGGCGGTACAATAAGTCCGATTCTTTGCTACTATGATCCAAAGCATATTGCGCAAGTTTCTCATCAATAAATTCCATGTATCTCAATATTCAGGTTGATTCTATTTGAATAGATGATTAAATACAAAACGAAGATGAGCTATCAATGTCTTTCCCATGTTCATTTTCGATTGGCCTTTTCTCCGATCTGTATACAATATCGTGGGAACTTCAACTATTTTCAATCCAGCCCGTTGAAGTTTAAACAAGATTTCGACTTGACAAATAAACCCCGATTCTTCAATAACGATTTCTCCATTTTGCTTTAGCATTTCCAATGCATCTCGAGAATAAATTCGGTAGAAACTAGTCAATGTCTGAAAAGGCAGGCGAAGCACTTTCCGAGTTATTCCATTAGCAACTTTCGATATAAATAAACGCAATGGATGTGTTTGACTAAATCCGCCACCAGGATAATAAACTGATGCTAATACACAATCATTCGTTTTTACTTGTGTAATCATCAAATCCAAGGATGAAATATCTGCCGTTCCATCACCTTCCAATGTTAATATGGCTTCACATTCGGCTAGATTTTTTAACACATACCGAAATCCATTTTCAAATGCTTTACCCGGACCTTGATTTTTTCTTTTTCCAGTAAAATGTATTTTTCCTTCTTTCGCTTCCGATGATAGCCATTCAAAAGTTCCATCGGTAGATCCATCATCACAAATCACCCAAGTAAATTCAACCTTTCCTTTCAGTTGTTTTTCGATTGTTTGAATAAGATCAGGTAAATTATCCCTTTCATTAAACACAGGAACAACAATCGCTAAATTCATAAGACTTCCTTTCTCAACTGCCATTCTATTGTTCGATTGAGTCCTTCAGTTAAAGAAACTTGTGCCTTCCAGTTTAAAAGTTTTTCGGCTTTTGCAGAAGATCCAACACGTCGCATTACATCTTCATAATCGCCAAAACTTGTATAAGGAATAAATCGAACTCGAGGCTCATCAGCCCGCATTGTATTCCAAACCATTTTGGCTAGTTCAAGAATCGCAATTTCATCTTCTTCGACAGAACAAAAATTGAAAATCCCGCTTTCAATTTCAGGATGATTTACTATAGCGATAATTCCTCGAATCAAATCTTCAATAAATACAAAGCATCGTGTTTGACTTCCATCCCCATGAATTTCTAGTTCTTCTCCACGTTGCGCCTTTTCTATAAATACAGAATGCGGTCCGCCCCACCAACCAGTAGCTTGTCTTGGTCCATAACATCCAAAAAAGCGCATAATTTGAAAGCCTAATTCAAATTCACGACTTGCTGCAAAAATCAATTGTTCTGTATGCAATTTAGATGTTGCATAAGCCCATCGTTTAATGTGCGAAGGTCCAATTACACAATCACTGCTCTCTACATAGGGAATCGTAGGATTCTTGCCATATACATCACTTGTGGATGCAAATAGTAAACGAACGTTCTTTTTGATGCAGTAATCTATAACAGTGTTAGAAATACGGGCGTTCTCTTGAAGTGTTTCCCAGCCGGATGAATACCGAGGGATTTTTTGAGAGGCAAGATGTATAACTAAGTCGGCTTCTTGTTTTTTAAGAAGTTCCCAATCTCCAGCATCGGCAATGAGTAATTCAAAATTAGGGTGATCAATTAATGATTGAAGCGATACAACCTCACCTCGACTTAAATTATCAATTCCAAGAACCCGATGACCTTGAGCAATCAAGTTTTCGCACAGGTGTGAGCCAATAAATCCAGCAGCGCCGGTAACGATTATTTTCATGGAAACACAAAGGTGCTAAATCTTAGCAATCCTAAATCTTAAATGTTTTCTGATGTTGAGATTTCGGGATGGAAGAATGCAAACACCTTTTCCGCTCGTGCTCGTCCAATCGAAACTTCCAATTGCTCCACACTCAACTCTTTTATTTTTGAAACTGATCGAAAATCCAATAGAAGTTTTTCAGCAGAATTCTTTCCTATTCCTTCAATTTCCGACAATTCAGTCTTCAGTGTTCCATTATCGCGTCGCTTCCGGTGATGGGTAATTCCAAATCGATGTGCTTCGTTTCTAAGAAATTGAATCAATTTAAGACTTTCGCTTTTCTTGTCAATATATAATGGTAAAGGATCACCTGGGAAATAAATCTCCTCTAATCGTTTAGCAATACCTACTATACTGATTTTCCCTCTTAATCCAATTTTATCCAAAGCACCTAATGCAGCTCCCAATTGACCCTTTCCTCCATCTACAATAATCAGTTGTGGAAGCGGCTCATTTTCTTCAAGCAAACGACTATAACGTCTTTCGATTACTTCAGCCATGGTTGCAAAATCATCTGGGCCAACGACCGTTTTCACATTGAAGTGACGATAATCTTTTTTGCTTGGTCGTGCATCTTTAAAACATACCATCGCCGAAACAGGATAAGCACCTTGGAAATTGGAATTATCAAAGCACTCAATATGTTTTGGTAAAACGGGCATGCGCAAATCTTTCTGTAGTTTCTCTAGAATTCGTTTAGTGTGGCGTTCTGGATCAACCAACTCAATTTGTTTATTTTTCTCCCTCAGGTAATTCAATACATTGCGAGTACTCAAGTCGAGCAATTGCTTTTTATCACCGCGTTGAGGTATCGTTATCGTCAAGAAATCATCTTCCAAATCGGGCATCATTGGAACGATGATTTCGCGAGCAGTACTATTAAATCGTTGTCGCATTTCACCAATGGCAATGCTGAGCAATTCTTCAGGAGCTTCGTCCAATCGCTTTTTCAATTCTATGGTATGTCCCTGAACAATGCTGCCTTCTATAACTTTCAGATAATTTACATAGGCAATCTTTTCATCTGAATGAATGGAGAAGACATCTACATTATGAATAGTTGAACTTACAATGGTCGATTTGCTTTTAAACTGCTCTAGTAGTTCAAGTCTTTCTTTTAGTTCATGTGCCTGTTCAAACTCAAATTGGGCGGCATGTTTCATCATTTTCCCTCGAATGAGCTGAATTAATTCGCCCAAATTCCCTTTCACCAATTGACGAATCTCCTGAATAGTTTGCATATAATCTTGCTCCGATTGATAGCCAACACAGGGTCCAAGACAATTTTTGATATGATATTCCAAACACACTTTGAATTTCCCGTTTTGAATAGCTACTGGTTCTAAAGCCAGATTGCAAGTTCGTCGGGTATATAATGCTTTAATGAAATCGAGCATCGTACGCATCACCTTCACCGATGGATAAGGGCCATAATATTCCGATCCATCTTTTATCAACCTTCGAGTAGGGAAAACCCGAGGAAAGCGCTCTTTTTTAATGCAAATCCAAGGATAGGTCTTGTCATCTTTTAGCGCAACATTATAGCGTGGTTGATACTTCTTAATTAAGTTGTTTTCGAGCAGTAATGCATCCAGTTCTGTTTCAACAACAATGGTTTTAATATCGGCAATTTTCGAAACAAGAACTCGTGTTTTACCATTATCATGGTGATCTTTATTGAAATAAGAATACACCCGTTTCTTGAGACTTTTAGCCTTTCCTACATAGAGTATTTTTCCTTCAGAATCATAATACTGATACACTCCCGGTTTTTCCGGAAGTGTTTTCAATATACTTAGAACATGCACACTTGCATCCATCTTTCTGCTTGTAATCCAACTAATTCAAGAGATTCAAACACCAAGCTTTCTACTTAGTTTACCGACGGTAACGATTTCGTTTCTTAGGTTCTTTTACAAATGCAGGCTGTGAAATTCTTCTCGGACGTTCATCCAAAAGCGAAAAATCCAATTGCTTTTTCACTAAATCGGCGCGCTTTACGGTGATAGTTACTTCATCACCCAAACGATACCGTTTCTTATGATCTTTCCCTATAATGGAATAGCTTTCTTCATCAAAGAAATAATAATCATCAGGAATATCACGTAGTCTGACCAAACCTTCACATTTATTCTCCAATATCTCCACAAAAATCCCCCATTCGGTAACACCCGAAATCACTCCTCTAAATTCCTCTCCAACTTTATCTTTCAAGAACTCAACTTGCTTGTATTTTACTGAAGCCCGTTCTGCATCCGATGCACGTTTTTCTTGCTCAGATGAGTGTTTACATCGAATCTCCAACTCTGATTCAGGTTCCCAAATGCGGTTGTCCATATAGGCATCCAATAATCGATGAACCATTACATCCGGATAACGACGAATAGGGGAGGTAAAGTGCGTGTAAAACTTAAAGCCTAAACCATAATGACCAATATTTTTGGTTGTATAAATAGCCTTCGCCATGGTACGTATAGCGAGAGTTTCAATTACATTCGCTTCTCCTTTTCCTTTCACTTCTTTCATCAAATCATTCATTTGATGACTAATCTGAGCTTCCGATTGGAACTTGAATTTATACCCAAACTGAGCTACAAAACGAGAAAACTCCATCAACTTCTCTGGGTCTGGCTTATCATGAACGCGATATACAAATGGTTTTTTTGCAGTCGCACTTCGTTTGTCGTTTTCTTTTTTACCCATTTGCGTAACGAATTCTGCCACACTACGATTCGCTAAAAGCATGAAATCTTCAATCAGTTCATTTGCTTCTTGTTGAACCTTGAAATAAACTCCAAGTGGCTTTCCATCTTTATCTAAACGGAACTTCACTTCAACTTTATCAAATGCAATAGAACCTCGCTGATAGCGACGATCTCGCATAATATGAGCTAATCTATTTAAGGTCAAAATTTCTTCTTTCAAATCTCCTTCACCCGTTTCAATTACTTTTTGTGCTTCTTCATAAGCAAAACGCCTAGTTGACCGAATGACTGTTCTACCAAACCATTGATTTTGAACTTCTGCATCATCGTTTAATTCAAATACTGCAGAGTAAGTAAGTTTGTCTTCATCAGGTCTTAAGGAACAAACACCATTTGATAAATGCTCCGGTAACATGGGTACAACACGATCAACCAAATAAACCGAGGTTGCACGTTTATAAGCTTCTTCTTCTAAAATGGAACCCGGTTTTACGAAATACGAAACATCTGCGATGTGAACACCAACTTCCCAATTTCCATTCGGTAGTTTCTGAATCGATAAAGCATCATCAAAATCTTTGGCATCAGCAGGATCGATTGTAAATGTGGTAATTCCTCTAAAATCACGGCGTTTTTTAATTTCCTTTTCTGGAATTTCGTTGGGAATTGCATTGGCAGCATCTTCCACTTCTTGCGGAAATTCATAAGGCAATTCAAAATCGAGCATGATTGCATGCATTTCGACATTATTATCTCCCGGTTTCCCTAAAACCTTGACAACCGAACCAAAAGGATTCTTAGCATGTTCGGGCCAGTCCATCATTTTCACCAGGACTTTATCTCCATCTTTTGCTCCATGTAACTCGCCAAGCGGAACAAAAATATCGATGGGCATTTTACTGCTATCAGGAACAACGAAAGCGAACTTGGCACTCATCTGCACAATTCCAACAAATTGCGTTTTGGAACGTTCGAGAATTTCAACAACTTCTCCTTCTAGTTTTTTCCCTTTTCGACGGGCAAATAGATGTACCCTTACTTTATCTCCATTTAAAGCATTAAGTAGGTAATTTTCTCTAACATATACATCTTCAGCGCTGTCGGGACTAATAATGTATCCTGCACCTCCAGTAGTTAATTGAACTGTACCATCAACAAAACTACTTCCCATACTGCTGTATCTGAATTTTCCAGGCTCAGGTTCATTCAATTGAGCATTTACCACTAAAGCTTCAAGAACTTCCATCACTTGTATTCTATCCAAAGGATCTGTTGCACCAATTCCAGCACATACATCTTTATAATTGTGCATAGTGGTAGGCGCATCCTGAAAATACTTCAGAACATCATCGAGCAATAGTTTTACTAAGACCTTATCTTTCTGCTTTTTGTGTTTTTTCGCCATGGTACGGGAATTTGGGTAAAAGTACACATTGCAGATGAGGAGTTTATCCTATCCGAAAAGAAGAATACACCGTTTTTCAACGAACAGATTTGTGCATCCCGAAAACGTAAACGAAAGACTACAATAAATTGATAGTTAAGATATTGCCTGATCTTTTAACCGAATATTTACTTAAGCTTGTTTTCGCAGGTCCTTTTGTTGGATTCCCTGATAAATCGAATCGAGATCCATGAGCAGGACAAACTACAGCTGATTTTGATTCATCCCAGATCACTTTTTTACCCATGTGTGGACAAGCCGCCGATAATACAGTTGGCAATTCTTCACCCGTATTGATAATGATTAATTCATCATGAATGATGTATCCATTTTTGGAATTTAATGCAGCATGGATAGGATTGTTTAAATCAATTTCAACAGTTGAAGGTTTGGTAGTAGCTGTTTTAGTTGACGAACATGCTCCTGTACATAGTGCAACAGTGCCAAGTGCTAGTGTTTTTATAAAATCCTTCCTTTCCATTATCCAATAAATTGAATGAAGTATTGCTTCAAATTGATTTCTATTATCGAAGTTTTGGTTTGTGAACCAAAGGTGTTTTCGTGAATAAATAATAGAAAGCAACCTGAACTCCTATAATACCATTATGTGATGGAACTCGGCTTATAAGTTTTGTTGATGATGCTTCGATATCTGAAAGTGAATAAGAAAAATTTAACATCGCATTCATATGCAAATGCTCAGTAAAACGGGCAATCATACCAATTCCTAATGCAGCTGATATATCTAAGCTATTATAATTTTTAATGGCATCTTTAGTTGACATTATTGAATAGCTTGTGTCTTGGAAAGTTGTATCAATATTCAAATAAGTACTTGATGCTTTTTTTAACATCCCAAACTGCGGACCCACACATAACATAAAGGCTGTATTTCGTCCAGTTAAATCGGATGTATAACGATATTGAAATGGAATTTGAGTATAGGTGAATTTCGTTTCAAATTTTTGATTGGGGAATTTAGTGAAGCGATCATCTGTTGTGTAATTCTGACCTTGTTCTGACATGAAATATCCAACTCGTATCCCATGTCTTGGAGCAAAACCATAGCTTAAGTTTGCACCGTAACTCATACCATAAGTAGGCTTAACATCCAATTCTGGTCCTTTATCAAAGTCTGTTTGATTATAAATCCAAGTAGATTGATATTGGAAGGCAAGACCTAATTCAAATCCTTTTTGAGCCATTAGGAAATTTGAACAAAGTGTCAAAAGTAGTATTACCGTAAAAAGTTGAGATTTCATAAAGCAAGGGTTAATTTTTCAAAACTATTTAAAATCATTTAGATTTTATGTTTGTTGTTATTCCAATCTAGGTATTTTGCTAAAAAATAGCAAAATCAATTTTTTAAAAGCATGGATGATTTCTCAGCCCTATCTCGACTAAAAATTCTAAAAGAGGCTCAAAATCAAGTGTTTGATCTAATTATAATAGGTGGAGGAATCACAGGAGCTGGTATAGCACTGGATGCTGCATCAAGAGGATTATCTGTGCTTTTGATTGAAAAAGTTGATTTTGCTTTTGGTACGAGTAGTCGTTCTACTAAATTAATTCATGGTGGTTTAAGGTATCTTAAGCAATTGGAATTTAATTTAGTTAGAGAAGTAGGGAAAGAAAGAACAATCTTATATCAAAATGCTAAGCATCTTGTTCGTCCTGAACCGATGTTATTACCTGTTATTGAAGGCGGATCATTAGGAAAAAAAACTACTTCAATCGCTTTATGGGTATATGAATGGCTAGCGGGAGTTAAAGCTTCAGAACGCCGAAAAATGTTGAGCAAAGACCAATGTTTGAAAAAGGAGCCTTTATTGAAATCAGATTTAGTTAAAGGGGGAGCTATTTATACCGAATATCGAACTGATGATGCGAGATTAACAATTACAGTTTGTAAAACCGCTATTCAATATGGGGCAAAGCTTATTAATCATGTTGAGGTGAAAGAAATCTTGAAAAAGGATGGAATCGTCAATGGTGTTAAAGCATATGATTCGATCGGGAAACAAGAATATTCATTTTTTTCTCACTGTATCGTGAATGCAGCAGGTCCTTGGGTTGATACAATTCGGAAGAGAGATGGTTCTCTTTCTGGGAAATCACTGCATTTAACCAAAGGAGTTCATTTAGTTTTTTCTTCAGAGCGATTGCCTATCAAACAGGCCGCTTACTTTGATAGCTCCGATGGGCGAATGATATTTGCAATACCACGAGGTGAAATCACTTATATAGGAACAACCGATACCAATTATACAGGTGACATTAGTAATCCTGAAGTTTCAAAAGAAGATATAATTTACTTATTAGAAGCATGTAATCGAATTTTCCCTTCATGCAAACTCAGTCAAAAAGATATACAATCTTCATGGGCTGGATTAAGACCTTTAATTCATGAAGTTGGCAAAAATCCTTCTGAATTGTCTCGAAAAGATGAAATTTTCATTTCGAATACAGGACTCATTTCAATTGCAGGCGGAAAACTCACAGGTTATCGAGTTATGGCCCAAAAAGTAACAAATACTGTTGTTGCATTAATGAATAAAGAAGGAAATCAACACTTTAAAAATTGCTTTACACGAACAATTCAATTGAATGGCGGTGAGTTTAATAGTGAAGAAGAAATTGTCGAGTACCATCACAAAATCTTTGGAGAAGGAAAACAAGTAGGAATTAATTTTAAACACGTTTCGAATTGGGTAAGTCGTTATGGAAGGGAAGCTGAAATTATTTTAGAAATAGCGTATACATTATGGCCTAAAGCAGACAATAAAAGTTTGATTCCAGATTTAGCTGAAATGTATTATTCCATCTATAATGAAATGTGTATTCATCCTTCCGATTATTTTATTCGAAGAACCGGTCAATTGTACTTTCATCTGATTGATTTAAAGCAAAATTTTGAAGAATTATATCCTTGGTTTGTGAAGTTTGCAGGTTTATCTCATGAACAGTCAATTCAATTTAAGACTGAGTTTTTATTGGAATTAGAAAGAGTAATTCATTTTGAATAAATAAATCGGACTTAAATAGTTTATGGGTAATTTCGCGCCGTGGAATCGATACTATTAGCATTTTCAACCCCTTTTATGGTGGTTCTTATTTTGGCTGAAATGATTTATAGCCATTATCACCATAGACAACTTTATACAACAGGTGACACTGTAGTTAATTTACTTTTTACAACTTGGAACTTTGTCAATGACTTGGTTTTCATGGGAGTTACAATAATTATTTTGAATTGGGTAAATTCCTATGAAGTATTTACATTCAGTCATAAAGGAGTTATGTATTGGGTTTTGCTTTTTTTTCTTGAAGATTTGGCCTATTATACACTACACTGTGCGGATCATTACATTCGGATTTTTTGGGCAACACATTCAACACATCATTCGAGTGAGAAGTATAATTTTACTGTAGCTATTCGATCATCAGTTTTTCAGCCCTTTTACCGCTTTTTATTTTTTATTCCGGTTGCTTTATTGGGATTTGATGCTGGAGATATCTTTTTTATGTATGCCGCAACTCAGGTATACGGATTCTGGGTTCACACGGAGTTGATAGGTAAATTAAATCCCATTTTTGAATACATATTTGTGACGCCATCTCATCACCGTGTTCATCATGCTTCAAATCCAAAATATTTAGATCGCAACATGGGAATGGTTCTTATTATTTGGGATAGAATTTTCGGAACATTCACGGAAGAAGATTTACGTGAACCTGTCAAATTTGGACTAACTCAGAATGTCGGCTCCTATAATCCAATTAAAGTAGCCTTTTTTGAATGGAGAAATATGGTGATGGATTTAAAAAACGCACCTGATTTTAGAGCATGTATCGGATATATTTTTGGTCCTCCAGGTTGGAGTCATGATGGATCAAAAAAGACAGCTAAGCAAATGAAAGAGGAGATTGAAATGCAACATTCTGTGCAGTATCATACCAATTGAATTGATAATTTTAAAAGATTTCAAAAAAAGACATCTGTTTAAATTGCTGATTTGTAAATGGATATGACTTTTTATTTGTAAGTTTTACAATCTTTTTGTTATAAAAGTTAAACTGACTTGGATTTTGAAAAGATCTTTTAATATCTTTGTGAAGACTGAGATTGAACAACCAAACACACTCACACACCACATGCTTAAGAACTTATTTACAACTACATGTATTCTTTTCGCCTCAGGCTTAATCAATACTATCATGGCTACTCCAACTCCTCCAGGCCCTACAATTATTCCAATTGACGGAGGTGTTTCACTTTTACTAGCTGCTTGTGCTGGATACGGTGCGAAGAAAATTTACGATTCTCGCAAGGAAAAGAAATAATTCTTTTTTACCGTATATCCTGAAATTGAAGTGAGTGGGTCAAAATCGATTAACATTTTCCTTGCGAAAATTTTCGGGTTTTATTTCTTTTGGTTAATATCAGATAATTGGCTTTGTCATGTTTCTGGTATATACAATACTCTTTGGATGTATTGTTACCATATTTTGCTTCAAATTCTCAATAATTCAAGCGCTCTTTTGCTTCGTTTATTAGATTATGAAGTAGTTAATAATTATAGATCTGTTGCTATCGTAGGTTCCTATGGGGTTGTCATAGGTAATCATTGTGTGGGTTTCGGATTATTATTTGCTTTTTTTGCTCTTATTTTCTCTTATCCAGGACCTTGGAAAAGAAAGCTGTATTTTATTCCACTTGGATTAGCAGCTATCATGGTTACTAACATTATTCGTGTTGCTGCGTTATGCATTTCTTCCTTTAATAAAGGTGGTTTTGTAGATCTCAATCAACATGATATGTTTAACTATATCATTTACGCATTGATATTTATTTTATGGGTAGTATGGATACGATTTATTATTCCAGACTATGATATCTTGAGCAATAGCGTCATTAAAAAAGCAAAAGAATAATTACTATTTCCAAAATCTATTCGCTAGTATCTTCTGTCAACTTAATTTTAGATTGATAATAATTCCCCCATTTCGAGAGTACTTCTTGAAAATCAGCAGGTAATTCAGAATCAAAGAAAACTTCCTTACCGCTTACAGGATGAATAAATCCAAGTGATTTTGCATGCAATGCCTGTCGTGGTATAGCATCAAAGCAATTTTGTATAAACTGCTTATACGATTGAAATGTAGTTCCCTTTAATATTTTGTCTCCTCCATATGTATCATCATTAAAAAGAGGATGACCAATATATTTCATATGAACTCGAATTTGATGAGTTCTACCAGTTTCCAATCGACATTCAATGAGAGTTACATACCCAAATCGTTGTAATACAGTATAGTGTGTAACTGCATGTCTGCCTTGTGAGCCATCGGGATAAACTGTAAACAATTTCCTATTTCTATTATCCCGATCAATATGACCGGTTATAGTTCCTGTTTCAGCCTTTACATCTCCCCAGACTAAAGCTACATACCTTCTTTTTGTTGTTCTATCAAAAAATTGTTTTGCCAAATGTGTCATGGCGAATTCGTTTTTTGCTAAAACCATGATTCCAGATGTGTTTTTATCTAATCGATGCACTAATCCTGGACGAGGTTGTTTCTGCTGAAATAAAGGTAAATGTTGAAAATGATAAATAACGGCATTTATCAAAGTACCTGAATAGTTACCAAAACCCGGATGAACAACCATACCCGGTTGCTTATTAATCATAATCACATCATCATCTTCATATACTATATTCAAGGGAATATCTTCCCCTTTCAATTCCTTTTCACGAGGAGGATGAGCAAAAACTACTGTCACAATATCAAATGGCTTAACACGATAGTTCGACTTTACGATCTTACCATTCACTAATATATTTCCAGCAGCAGCTGCATTTTGTAAACGACTTCTCGAAGTGTGTTCTAATCGGTTTTGAAGAAACTTGTCAACCCTCAATAAAACTTGTCCTTTATCTGCTACTATGCGAACATGTTCGTAAAGTTCTTGGTCTTCGTCTTGTTCCCAGCTTAATTCTTCTTCCTCCGATTCAATAAATTCGTCGTTCATTTTTCTGGGTTCAATATCAGTCGCTTAACAGATCCAATTCTAGTATTGGATTTTCGTAATTCCATAAAATATACTCCAGCGTCTATATCAGTAAATTCAACAGAGTTTGAAGTGGAAACTAAGTTTTGTCTAAATATGATTTTTCCAGTTATATCGTACAGATTCAATTTAGCACTTGAAATTCCATAAGGTAATTGAACTGTTGTGATTGAAGCAGTTGGATTAGGGTAGAAATTCCAATCAGATTTGAATGGTTCAATTGGTTCAATTTTCACATATTGATCTTGTGTATATTTGAAAAGAGGCCTTATCATTAACGTTCCTTCTTGTGCGAAGTAATTATACCAATTGCCATCTAAGTTGTAAAATATTCTATTCGTGTTATTATTGTTTCGGTCATAACCTAAATTTATATCAAATCCAGTATTCTGAGCCCAACCAATGTAATATGTTCCTGCAGGAAGGTAAATAGGAGTTTCTAATTCATACGTATGAAATTGATTCAATCCATTGTATTGGGGATAATGCACACCTTCATTTACTAATATTTCACCTGGTTGATTTGCTCCTGCTGCCCATACCATTAAATAGAAAGATTTATCAATAACCTGATCATTTACTCTGTTGAAATAAAATTGTATTGATTTTAAAGTATCTCCTAAATACGTATCAAATTTTTGACAAGCAAAACCACCCCCGTTATTATTAATGCTTAATCGTTCCTCTGCCGAACCATCATCAAGTGCATAATAATTACTTAAAACTTGGCGATAGATAGCTGTATCATTTCTTGGAATTAAATCTCCAGCATTATTATCGATATAATGAACTAATTCAAATTCAGTCCAAGCTGTACCAGGATCTTCATAGGTGTACTTAACAGCTTTGGAAAAAATATATTCTTGCCTTGATAATATCGGACCTTGATTCGCATGAAGAGAATCTCGATCGAATACTGGGTCAAAATCGTGATTTTGAAAATGGTAGGTATATAATTTAAAATCAGAAGCAGCAGATTGTGTGGTCCACGAAATAGAATATATAGTATCCATATTCGCATCCGCATTCGGTATGAAATGGCTTAATGGAACTGATTCATAGGTTTTTAATAAACTGGTAGGAGGATTCATAAAACTAAAATCCACTAAAGTGGTATCATTCCGATATCGATTTCTATCTAGTCTTATATAATCCAAATGCCAATGATCCCAACTTCCATTGAGTTGAGCGTAATTTCTAAATCGGAATTGAAATCCAGTTTTTAGAAATGCAGTATCTACGATAGGAACCATTACTTGCTTAAAGTTCCGATATGTTTGAGGATAATCTTCTCCCTTTGAACTCCAAACCCATGTCCATAAAGTATCGTTTGGATTTTTAAATTCTAGTAAAAATGTATCTATATATTCAGGGAAATTTCCTAATCCTTTGGGTTGATAAAAGAAACTCAAGTAAATAGAATCTGATGCCGGATAATTGAGATTTATGAAATGGGAAGTTAGTGTATCAGCTGATCCTTTAATATTCGAAGTAGCATAAGGCTCTCCTTTCGCATTTAATCCATCAAAAGTTGCCACTCCAATACTTGGAGGATTTTGAGCCATTGTACGATTGATGAAAACCGAATAATCAATCCAAAGAGTATTTATTGGGGCAAATCCTTCATATGAGAAATCATCAATAAAAGGTAATTCTAATGTGTCTGTTAAAGACTTTAAATCCTTATAAATTGAGCTCGTGAAACTCTTCTCCGGTTTAGGAAAACTATTCGAACCTAGTGGATTCGTATGCAATTGTGCTTGAAGAAAACCACTCAGAAAAAGAAGAGATATTGTAAATCGAACTGAAATTGAAAATATATTATTCAAGACTGTCGGTTTTAATTCTGGCTTGTTCAATTTTTTCCTCCGAATTCGTTATCCATATATCTATAATGGCTCCATCGTAAAGTCCTTCAGCAGCATTATGACTTGGATTTTGTCTATAAACGCGTGCATTGATTGTATCATTGTCCATAATATCAGGAACAATTCTGCCTAAATCTAACAAACGCTCAGATAGTGTATGTCGGACATCAGAAAGCGTCATACCAATAAGATCAGGAACTGGAATAAGTCCTCCGCCATTTCCTCTCCCAAGAATCAAATCAATAGCAGAACCTTTATCGATAAGAGTTCCGGGTTTTATTGGTACACCTTTGTAAAGCTGCTTCATAACAGGAGGGAGACCTTCGACGTATCGTAAAGCTCCTACTTTGAGCCCATAAGTCTCCAACAATGAACTTGCTTGTCGTTGAGAAAGATCGATGAGATTGGGCATGGCGACTTTTTGATTCAACATGGCATTCACCGTTAAATAAATCACCCTTCCCGGTTTAACTTTCGAACCAGGTTCTGGATCTTGATCTACAACAGTTCCTTTGTCTTTATCAAGATTGTAAATTGAATCAACGATTTCATAACGAACATCTTGACCTTCTAAAAATTTATCAAGATCACGAATGTAAATTTTCTCAAAATTGGGGACTACTACTTCGTCTCCGTGTTTTGTGTATACATTCAATAAGGCAAATGAACCCCAGAGCACACCAAATGCTATGACACTCGCAATAAGCAAATGACGCCAAAAAGAGGAAGATTTAATTATTGAAGAAATTTCCATGAATTCAAGCTAGTTGTTGTTTTTTACTAGCTGATTGTTCCGCAAAAGTCATGATTTTTTCAATAAAATCGTAAGGCTTATATCCATTGATTGCACTCTGATGAAAGATACAGGTTGCAGGTGTCATTCCAGGTAATGAATTCACCTCAATAAAAATGACTTCCACTTTCCCATCAGCATATACGCGTACAAAGGCATCAATTCGGCAATAACCTCTAACATTGAGTGCTCTAGCGGCTTTTTCAAGTTCTGATTTTACCACATTTGAAATATCCTGTCGGCGTTTTGGGTCTTTTGCATAACGAGCTGGAGTGATATTCTGCCCTTGTCCAGCTAAGAATTTCTCTTCGAGTGATAAAACTTCTCCCTCAGAAAGTGCTTCTGATGCTTCAAATAATTCATATTGGATTGTACCATTCGAATCAAAATGTGTAAGCATTCCTCCTGTTATTTCGAGAAACGTATCAGCTCCATTAGCAGTAATCAAGCTTTCAACTAAGAATTGACGCTTCATTGGAAACTCTTCTTTCGGCTTAATCTTCAACTTAGCTGCATCCGATTCTATTAATGCTTCTTGTTTTCTGAAAATCAAACGGGCAAAGGAACTGAATTCCTCTACTGTATGAATTTTCTTCACAGCTGAACTACATCCATCATCTACCGGCTTTGCAATTAATGGAAATCCAGTTAATACGGCTTTTTGAAGCACCACTTCTGCGTTGGTGTTCCAAGCATCTTCACTAACAAGGAAATGTTCTGCTACTAAAAGCCCATTATTTTTAAGGATTTCGTTTGTACGGTACTTATCTATCGTAATGCTAGATGAATCTGCATCAGAGCCATTGTAAGGCAATCCAACTTTACTTAATTGAATTTGTAAAGCTCCATCTTCACCTGGTCGGCCATGTAAAGCGATAAAGACTTCAGAAACTCGCTCAGCCAGTTGCTGATAGCTCAATTGTTCGGGAGCTTTTAGGTTTTGAATATCTCCAAACTTAATTGTGAGTGCTTTACATTCTTCAATAATCTGATGGATAATTGGATGCACCGAAAAGTGTTGGATTTTCTCCAGTATATCATCGGCATTATCCTTCAACATCAAGTTGATTGGTAAAGTGAATAATTCATGTTTTTCATCATTCCCGCTGAGGAAAACCGGAATAGGTTCGAATACAGAAGAAGAGGATAATTTTTCATATACATTTCGTCCACTTTCCACTGAAATATGGCGTTCGGATGAATAACCTCCAAAAACAACGGCAATGCGTTTCTTGGTATTACTTTGTCCTTCTTGAGATTTCATGAGTGAATCAAGTTGGGCAAGGAGTTTTTCGGCAGTTCCGTTGTATTTCAGTTCCTCTCGGCGTTTGCGTACAGAAGTGTAAAGAATATACGTGATGAATTGAGATGGATTGAATCCAATTTCGGCAGCTTGATGGAAAAAGAAAGAAGAAGGCATCATGCCCGAAGTGGTATTCGGGTCGTTCAAGAAAATTCTACCATCGCTTGAGATAAAGCCGTCGATACGGGCATACACTCCAAAACCTAAAGTAGTGTATAGCTTTTCACATGTTTCGCGAATGGCGGCTATTTGCTCATCCGGAATCTGAATGGGAGTGATTTTGCGCGATAAACCTGGCAGGTATTTCGAACGATAATCGAACACTTCTTTGCCTTTTCGAATCTCGGTAGGAGGAAGGCAAATTGCTTTCCCATCTAATCCTTCAATTACAATCGAAGAAAATTCTTTCCCTTCGATAAATCCTTCGATGATAATTTCACTTTCACCATCAAGTGATTCAAGTAGCAAACGAGCCATGGGATTGGTCGCTTGTTGATTATCTAACCAAGAAATTAATTCATCGGGATGATACAAAACGGCATCTCCAATTCGAATCGGAATTCCAATTCCTTCACGGATATCACATAAAGTGCGAACCCACTCAATTTTTGCGATTTTGCTCCAAGTTGCCCATTCGGAAACAGCTAAATAGCGAATGAAGAAACTACGATCAATAGCTTCTGATAGTGCTTCCTTACTTATTTCTTGAAGCACATTTACACCAATCGACGAACCTTGAGTTGGAGCTTTTACAACACAAGGAAATCCGGTTATTTGTTTTACTTCTTGAAGTAGATTAGTAGCATGACGTTCGCGTATCCATTTTTCACGAGTAAGTGTGAAGAATTTTGGACCGTTAAAGCCAGCCTGCAGCATGAGCTTTTTCTGAACAATTTTATTTATTCCTACAGCACTCGGAAGTATTCCTGAGCCTGTATAGGGAATGTCGAAATATTCTAGTAATCCTTGAATACGACCATCTTCGCCGTATGGACCATGCAAACACAAAAAGGCAACATCGATGTGTTGCTTTAAATCGCCTGCTTGGATTTTTGTGCCTAAGGTTGAAATGAGTTTTTCTTGTTCTTGAGCATTTAAATTGCCCAATGACTCTGCATAAATTTGGAATTCACCTTCACTTGATGGAATGGTATCCGGAGTTGGATAGAAATCACGAATACTTCCTTTGTAAACGTACTCCCAGTTGAGGAGGATGAAATTATTGAAGCTATCAACAAAAATGGGGACAGCTTCGAACAAGCTTTTATTCAGGTTGTCGTATACGGTTCGTCCACCTGCAAATGAAATCTCACGTTCTTTGGAACGGCCTCCGAAGACAATGCCTACTTTGATTTTCATGGAATTTGGGATTCTAACCCTGTAAAACTAAGGCATTCATCGCCCTGAGAAGGAATATAACTAGGAACTTATGAAGATGTTCGGGTTGAAAAGCAAAACGCAGAAATCGAGTACTTGGTCTGTGGTAAGAATCGCCTATAAAATTATTCTTCCGTTGAAGAAGGAAATTGATATACACTAAGACTATCCTTTCTTAGAAGATACAAGCGATCTTGGTTAATTCGCATATCAATGTAATCGTTTACAGGAAGTTCGAGCTGACTTTCTTGTAAAGTTTTGATCTGAAAAGCTTGCAATAAGCCGGGAGTTTTGGAATAGTATAAAGTAGTTCCTAGGACTTGAAATCGATTGATTCCGAAAATAGGAATCGTTCGTATATAGGTTCCGAAAATGTCGAATTGGAGGATTCCCCGATCAGGAACATTCATATACAGATGATTGTCATGTTCCATCATGAAAACCGGTTGGGGCGCGTAATTCAGTATTTGATTCAGGTTGAGAATTTGAACTGTTTTTTGCATTTGTTGATTGAAACGGCTAAGCGTGTATTCTACTCCATCAAACACCCAAACACCATTATCGTAAGAAGCACACACTTGAGAAGCTTGTTCGAGTTCCATTTTTTCGAGCTCAATCGGTGTTCCGTTTTCAGTTAAGGTATTATCTAAAAATAGCACACGCGAAAAGTCTTTATAGAAAACAACAATCTTCAAAGGATTCATTGCATCAACCGAACTAATCTTACCCAAACGTTTATTGCTATAAAGTCGAAACAAAGTGCCATTGTCGCGGAACTTAGTCAATGCATCTCCTTGAATAACAATGGGATTTCCGAGATTATCAGTGACTAATATTTCTCCCTTTACAGGAACAGTCCAAATATGCTTAAATCCACTTTGGTAGGGGAGAAGGAATGCAATAAAAAGAAGGATAGACTGGATCATGTTTTAGTTAACGCCAGTTCCAATTAATTGTAATAATTCATCCAAGTATCTACGATCATTGGATAAGCGCGGGACTTTGTTTTGACCACCCAATTTTCCTCGTTGTTTCATCCAATAATAAAACGTGCCTGCATCAAGAGATCGTATACGAGGTGCACGAAGGGTGATGTTTTTATATCGCTTCGCTTCATAATCTGAATTGAGCGATTTTAGTGCATTGTCAAGTACTTCAGTAAAATAGCCAAGATTATCTGGTGCTTTCTCAAATTCAATGAGCCATTCATGTGCTCCGTTGCTGTCAACTTCCATGAAAATTGGTCCAGCCGTATATTCACGAATGATGGATTGAGACTTCTCACAGGCAATAGCTAATGCCTTTTCAGCATTGTCGATAATGAGTTCTTCGCCAAATGTGTTAATGTAATGTTTAGTCCGACCTGCAATACGAATTCGATATGGTGAAATGGAAGTGAACGAAATCACATCTCCAATTTTGTAGCGCCACAATCCTCCATTAGTAGTAATAACCATGGCATAATTAACTCCTACTTCCACTTGGTCTAACCAAAGGATTGGAGGATTTTCCAAGTCAGCAAAATGTGCAGGGATGAATTCGTAAAAAATGCCATAATCGAGCATGAGCAACATTTCTTCTGAATTCCGTTGATCTTGTATTCCAAAGAATCCTTCAGATGCATTATATATTTCGAGGTAATGCATTTGATCTGAAGGAATCATTTTTTTGTATTGTTCCCTGTATGGAGTGAAACTCACACCACCGTGGAGAAATAACTCCAAATTGGGCCATACTTCTAGGATGTTAGAAGCTCCTTTAATTTCAACAATTCGTTGAAGGAGAATCATCATCCAAGATGGAACTCCAGCTAAATTCGTAACATCTTCTTCGCTAGTATGATGAGCAATGCGTTCGAGTTTTGACTCCCATTCACCCATCAAAGCAATGCTCAAATCGGGTGTACGGATGTATTCAACCCACATGGGAAGATGTTCCATGATGATGGCACTTAAATCACCAAACCATGTATTCCCTGATTTTTGATTGAGTTGATGCGAACCGCCTAATGTTAGTCCTTTGCCAGCAAAAATGCGTGTTTCAGGGTAATTATTACAATAGATCGAAAGCATGTCTTTACCACCTTTAAAGTGACAATCTTCCATAGATTCTTTGCTTAGTGGAATGAACTTACTTTTATCGGAAGTAGTACCGGATGATTTAGCAAACCAGCGAATTTCTGTTGGCCAAACAAGATTCTGTTCTCCCATCATCATGCGTTCGATGGATGGTTTTATTGCTTCGTAATCTTGTAATGGTAAGCGATTGTTGAAACTTTCATAAGAATTTAAACTTCTGAAATCCATCTTCTTACCAAACTCAGTATCCTGAGCTTGACTTATTAATTTACGTCTCCATTCATCCTGAACTTCATGAGGAAATTTCATGAAAAGTTCCATCTGGTGAATCCGCTTTTGCATGACCCAGGAAAGGATGGAATTTATGATAGACATAAGGAATGAGGCTGTTTACAAACCTAAGTAAAAGAGATGAGAATTATTTATTACGATTTACGATTTACGAATTACGATTTTGGGTATTCACTTTAGTTGAAAGGAAGGTTTCCATTTCGGAGAGAGACTTTGAGTTGAAAAGGGAATCGCGTGTGAGTCCGCCTTTGCGGGCGACGTTGATGCCGTATTGTATATCGGTATATCCTTCTTTGCGATGGGCGTCGGGATTGATGGAGATTTGAACTCCTTTTTCGAGGCAGTAGGGAATCCAACGCCAGTCAATATCTAAGCGATACGGGTGGGCATTTAATTCCATTATTACTCCATTGGCTGCACAAGCATCTATTACTTTTTTATAGTCTATAGGATATCCTTTACGTGAAAGTAAAAGTCGGCCGGTTGGATGACCAAGAATAGTGGTGTAAGGGTTTTCAATGGCTGTAATCAATCGACTTGTTGCTCGATCCAAATCCATATTTAAAATGGAATGGATTGAGGCAACAACTAAATCGAATGAGGCAAGAATTTCATCCGGATAATCGAGTGAACCATCGCTCAAAATGTCGCTCTCAATCCCTTTGAAAATCTTGAAAGGACTTAGTTTTAGGTTCAGTTGATCAATCTCTTTATGTTGCTGTACTACTTTTTCGATGCTTAATCCACCTGCATAAAATGCAGATTTGCTATGGTCGCATATGCCGAGGTATTCCATCCCTAAATCACGACAAGCAATGGCCATTTCTTCTAAGGTATTGGCACCATCGCTATAGGTACTGTGGTTGTGTAAAATGCCTCGAATATCTTTCCAAACGACCAATTTTTCTATATCGATTGATGCAGCATCATCAATAGGTAAATCGCGTAATTCGGGGAGAATGAATGGGAAGCCACGTTCTTCATAAAAACTTGTTTCAGAAACAACCGGTTCTTCGGGATCTAAATCGAGTTCTTCTAAATGTTCAGGCGGACCAGTTCGTAATAGTAGTTCTCGTTCAAACGAATCTTCCTCGCAGCAAATAAGGTAAATGGTATATTTTTCTGCTAATTTGATGATGATACTATCTTCTAGGACAGAATCAATTTGTATCTCGGGTATGATTTGAAGAAGGATTTCTAATTCATTTAAATCTGATATTACAAGTAATTCGATGGTTTCGATTATTTCCATTAATCTTCTTAATTCTCCAGTATAAGAGATTTGAAGTGAATCGTCTTGTTTGTGAAGGAGACGTATCAATTCATTGGCAGCTGTTTCGGCTTCAGCAAAATGAAATTTACCCAAGTTTGTTAATCGGTATTCAAGTGCAGCTTTGATCGTTTCTTGAGTTTTTACTCCAAATCCTTTGAGTTCTACCAAACGGTTCTCATGGCAGGCATATAATAATTCACCAGGAGATTCGATTCCTAGTTCTTTCCAAATAGTTGCCACTTTTTTAGGACCGATGCCCTTAATTCCCAACATTTCAATAACACCTGCTGGAGTAATGGATGCATAATGTGTGAGATCTGAAGTAGTCCCTGTGAGTTGAATATCTAAAATGACCTGGGCAATACTTTTCCCTATACCAGGAATTTTAACTAATTCCTCTATTGTTTTTCCTTCAAGAGCTTCACCTGCTCGATCTACATTAAATGCGGCATTAGTAAACGACTTTAGCTTGAATGGATTCTCATCGTGTAATTCACCCAAGGAAGCAATTAGCTTTAAAGCACGAGATATTTCTTTGTTCGTCATTTTGGAGAATAGATAAAACAGAAACGCTAATGAAAACCGAAGTAATCATTAGCGTTTCAATATTAAAGAAAGAAAATCAATAAAGTTCTAACTCATAAGGAAGTCGAGCTTGATATGATTTCATCGCACGTAAGTGCTCTAATTGCTGATAATAACGATACGATTCACCTAGGGTTTTTTGAAGAATCGCCGCTTCTGAATCACCACTTAATTGTTTCATGAATTTCTGAAAAGGATCTTCGAGATAAGGTAATTCTTGAATGCGATAAGAAGTTAATCCTGCTTTTTTAGCTGCTATCTCAATGGCTTTATCTAAGCCTCCAAATACATCAACTAAACCTAAACGTTTTGCATCAGCGCCAGACCAAACACGACCTTGAGCAATTGAATCGACATTCGCTTTAGTCATGTGACGACCTTCTGAAACACGGGTTACGAAATTGTCATAAATACGCTCAATTTCTTTTTGAATTACTTCGGATTCCTGAGCTGTAACGGCTCGAGAAGCTGTCATGATATCTGCATACGGATTGGTTTTAACTGTATCGATAGTAACTCCAATATTATTTACCATTTGGCGTGCGTTGAAGAATAGACCAAATACACCGATAGAACCTGTAATTGTATTCGGGCTGGCAACGATAGTATCACATGGAGCAGCAATATAATAACCACCCGAAGCAGCTACATTTCCCATAGAAGCAATGACTGGCTTCACTTTGCGAGTTAGCATCACTTCTCTCCAAATTGTTTCAGAAGCAAGTGCTGATCCGCCAGGAGAGTTAATTCGAAGGACAACTGCTTTTACTTTTTCGTCTAAACGAGCTTTACGAATTGCTTTTGAAAATTCAACCGAACCAACTTGTCCGTCTTTTCCTTCACCATCAACAATATCACCTTCGGCAAAAACAATGGCGATTTTATCTTTTCCTGATTTGTCGCGAGTATCTTTTACATCCACCATTTTGCCCATCGTCACAAATTCAATTTCGTCAATTCCTTTGGCGCTAGTCTTCTTTTGAAGGATTTCAAGGACTTCATCTCGGTATTTTAGTTCATCTACCAATTTATACTGAACCGCCGCTGGAGCATTCGTTACTAGCATTCGACTTGCAATATCTTGAACCTGTGCAGTCGTGATTTTACGCTCTTTAGCGATACCTTCAACTAAGTGATTCCATATAGATCCAATGTAAGAACGGATTTGTTCACGATTAGCATCCGAAAGTTTATCCTGAATGAATGGTTCAACAGCACTTTTGAATTTTCCATGACGAAAAACCTGAGGCTCAACACCAATTTTATCGAGTGTTCCTTTGAAGAAAAGTACTTCAGAACGGAGACCTTTTAATTCGGCCATTCCGGTAGGATGCAGGTAAATTTTATCAGCTGCTGTAGCGAGGTAATAAGAAGGTTGAGTGAACCCTTCGCTATAGGCATAGATGAATTTACCAGATTTCTTGAATTCGATTAATTCATTGCGAATTTCTTCGATGGTAGCAATCCCAGAAGGAACGCTAGTTACATCAAGGAAAATCCCAGTAATATTTTCATCGGCAGCAGCTTTTGCAATGTTGTCAAGGATGTCGTTTAATCCGATTTGTTTTCCACCTGACATAGAGCCGAAGTTGAAGTTTGCAAATGGATTATCGTTACCTCGATCTTTAATTGGTTCATCAAAAGTGAGATGAAGTACAGAGTTTTTTTCAAGTTTGACTTCTTTGTCGCCTGAACTAGCACCAATAATTGCTGCTAGAATAATAAAAAGCACAAAAAATGTGAGCAAAAAGCCCAGCATTGATGCGAAAACAATTTTAAAAAATGATTTCATGGGTAGGGAGAGAATTAGGGGTGCAAAGTAGGAAATTGTATAATGGAAAAAAGTAGTTTCGGGTCATGGAACAAATCGGAATTGGGATAGGAAGTAATATGGGCGACCGACTTGGGAATTTAAGAAGGGCAGTTGAAGAGATTCAACCTTTACTTTTGCAACAAGCGGAGTATTCTTCGGTTGTAGAATCGTCGGCATGGGGTTATCAATCATCGAATGCATATTTTAATATAGTAATTGTTGGTTTCACTAAGTTGAAGGTTGAGGATTTACTTGAAAAGCTATTATCCATTGAAAAGCAACTTGGGAGGAATAGAAATGAAAAAGGTTACAGTGACAGACCAATTGATTTAGATATTTTATTTTATGGTAATGCAATCATTGAGAATTCCAGCCTAATTATTCCTCATCCAAGAATGGAATTAAGGGAATTTGTTATGTATCCATTGCAAGAAATACTTCCACAGTGGGTTCATCCAAAGAATGGCAAAACCATATCTGAAATAATGAAAGCATTTAATGATGAACTGTTATTGGATAGATTTCGATTGTATTAGTTTTTAAAATTGCCAAGAATCTTACATATGTATTGTTAAAATACTGTTAACTAAGCTATGCATCTTGTAATCAGCTTGTTGAATATAAAATGCATTGGTGTATGTTTGAAAATCATTTGATACTTTTGCGCCGATTTTAGTACTAACACCAAAAATGCTTCGAATGAATAAGTTCACAAAAGCAGTTCTTCTGTTTATCATTCCAGTAACCATGCTCAGTGTAGCAAGTTGTGGAATAAAGAAAATGATTAAAGATGCCGGTAAAATTACGTATGAGGCAAAGCCAAATCCATTGGAATTACATGGCGATAGTGTAAAGATTAGTATTAGTGGAAATTTTCCAGCTAAGTATTTTCATAAAAAAGCGATTCTAACTGTTACTCCAGTTGTAAAATATAATGGAGGAGAAAAAGAGTTAAAGAGCATCATTCTTCGTGGTGATAAAGTAGAAGGTGCAGGGCAGAACATTACGTATACCGAAGGAGGAAAGTTTTCTGTTAATGATCAGTTCCTATATGTAAATGGAATGGATAAAGCAGAAGTTATATTACGTACAACTGCACAATACAAATCAAAAACAACTAATCTTCCAGAAGTTACTATTGCAAAAGGTACGATTGTCACTCCATTGTTATTGAAAAAGGATTATCAGCCAAGTTTTGCAACAGATAAGTTTGACAAGAATCCAACGGTAACACAGAAATCAAATATTTACTATTTGGTAGATTCTTGGGAAGTGCGAAATGTTGAATTGAAGAGTGACGAATCGGACAATATGAACCGATTTATTGATCGTGCTGCAAAAGACGGATCTGAATTCGTGAAATTGGATATCTATGGATATGCTTCTCCAGAAGGTGAATTATCTAGAAATTCAAAACTTTCGGAAAACAGAGCTGATGAAGCGTATAAAGTGATTCTGTCTCAATTCAAAAAAGCAAAACTGAAAGATTTAGAGAAGAGAGAAGGCTTTTACAATAAGATTACTACCGATTATGAAGATTGGGATGGTTTGAAAAAGATGCTTCAAACATCTTCTATTAGTGGGAAAGATGAGGCAATGAAAGTCATCACAACGATTTCCGATCCTGAAGCTCGTGAGGCAGAATTTAAAAAGATTGCTTCGTTTGATCCAATTTATGAGGCGTATTTCCCTAAACTACGTCGTGCTGAAATTAATTTAGTTGCTAAAATCAAAACACGTACTGATGATCAGATTCGTGCAGCAGCTTTAGCTTCTCCTGATTCACTTGGAATGGAAGAGTTATTATATGGATCAACTTTGTTGGATTCGGATGATGATAAATTGAAAGTGTATCAAGCGTATGCACGTCGATTCCCAGAAGACTTCCGTGGTTTTAACAATATGGGAGTTATCTATGTGAAACAAGGAAAAATCAATGAAGCTCAGCAAGAGTTTGAGAAAGCATCGAAAGTAGCTGGAAATAATGCCTTGGTACAAAATAACCTAGGAGTTGTTGCTGCAATGAAAGGTGATCGCAAAGCAGCATCTCAGTTTTTTGCAGCCGCTGGCTCAACAACCGAAGCTGCCCATAATAAAGGAAATCTAGCAGTTGCAGCAGGTAAATATGCTGATGCTTCAACTAATTTTGGATCTGAATGTAGCTACAATGCGGCATTAGCCAAGTTACTTTCAGGTAATGCTTCTGGTGCTACACAAACTTTGGATTGTAGTTCAGATAAGGACAGTGCCGAAGGATATTACTTGCGTGCTGTAATTGCTGCTCGAAGTAATAATAAAGAAGGAGTTGTATCCAATTTGACAAAAGCTATTTCGGCTAAATCAAACCTTAAAGACAAGGCAAAAAGCGATATGGAATTTGCAAAGTATGCCACTGAACTTGCTGGGATATTGAACTAAAAAATAAGATTTAAATGAAAAGGCGCTTGTGTAAGAACAAGCGCCTTTTTTGTTGAATATAGCCCTCCTTATGTAAGAAATCGGAAATCTTTCGTTCGATTGCTTCGACATGAAAAAATAGCTTTGTTTCCGGTTATTGAAAAGGAATAATTGCAAAGTATTGTTTGTCGTTTTTAATTCAAACAATAGGTAGGTGTTTCAAAGAGAAGTAATGCTTCTCCAGCTTTTTCAAGCGAATACTCACATTAGGTAGAACTTATCAGTTCGCGCCATTGCTACTGCTTTGCTTTTTCATTTTTGATTTCCCGCTTTCCAAAATGAAACAACTTATAATAGCGTTTAGTCTTTTCAAAACACAATCAAAGAAACACTTGATTTCTTTGATCATTACAAGCATTTTCATTTTCATTTTTTCATCCAATTTAAATTCTCAAAACCAAGCAAACAATTGGTATTTTGGAAATGGCGGAGGTATTTCATTTAATTCAGGATCACCCATTGCTTTTGGAAATAGTGCATTAAATTCAGCCGAAGGAGTTTCTTCCATTTCCGATGCCTCGGGAAATATTCTAATGTATACCGATGGCTTATCCTTGTTCAATCAGAATGATATCGTAATGCCGAATGGATCTGGATTACAAGGAGGTAATTCTTCTAGTCAATCGGCTGTAATTATCCGTAAACCTTTAAGTAACAATCTCTATTATTTATTCACTGCTGATCAAGATGCACAACCAGATGGCATTCGATATTCCATAGTGAATATGTCGCTAAATGGTGGCTTGGGTGATATCACTGCTACGAAAAATGTGCTTCTTCATACTCCAGCTACAGAGAAGCTAACTGCAGTAATGCATTGTAATAAAAGAGATGTATGGATTATTGCTCATGGCTGGGGCGATAACGATTATATGGCTTGGCTTCTAACACCTGCCGGCCTTACTACAACCCCAATTACTTCATCTGTTGGGGCAACACAAGATCAATCAGTCATTGGTTGTATGAAAGCCTCTCCCGATGGAAAAAAATTGGCTTTTGCAGTTTATGATTTGGGAGGTCAACATTATGTTCAGTTGTGCGATTTTAATCCTTCAACAGGAAGTGTTTCTAATCCTATCATCATAAATACTGCAGGTAATTGTTATGGTGTTGAATTTTCTCCAAACAGCAAATACCTTTATTATACTGGTTGTTCTGCATCCGCTTCTTCTACAATCAATATTTATCAAGTTGATCTATGTGCAGGTTCGAATGCTGCTATAACAAGTTCTTCATCTATTGCAGGTGGTTCTTCAGTAGGTTTTATTAGAACTATTCAATTAGGTCCCGACGGAAAACTTTATTTTTCACGATTTGGTCAGAATTCGATTGGTGTTATTGATTTTCCCAATTTACCAGCTCCTGCGTGTGGGTTTAATGTAAATGGTGTAACATTAAGTTCCGGGGCAATTTGTAAAGCAGGTCTTGCAAACTTTAACCAAAGTTTTTTAAAACCTCAAATTCCATTTACAAGCAATGCTGTTTGTTTAAATGTTGATTTTTCGGCAGATGATATAGTGAATGCTGCATCATGTCATAATGCTGTACAGTCGATCAACTGGAATTTTGGTGAGGCAAGTTCTGGATCTTCTAATACATCTACTGCTCAAAATCCAACTCATTCCTATGCTTCTCCTGGAACATATTCTGTCCAACTAATCGTTCATTATTCCTGCAATAACGATACACTCATTCAATCTGTTGACGTGAATTGTGGACCACAAGTGCATGTTAATGATGCCATTGTTTGTTCTGGTTCGTGTGCCTCAATTCAAGCTACAACTGTTGGAGGAACACCACCTTATACATATACATGGACCAATGGAATTCCCACTGGTAGCGGACCTCATTCTGTTTGTCCTTTAGTTAATACTCAATATATAGTTACTGTTACCGATGCTTCTGGTCAAACAGATAAGGATACAGCAAGCATAACAGTTAGTTCGGTACCAATTCCAACGATCAATTCTCAAGCAGTTTTATGTCAAGGTGGAAATTCGGGCAGTGCTTCAATTATACTTTCGGGAGGTCCTTATACTTATCAATGGGTTGGTTATCCTGCATTATCAGGTTCCACACAAAATAGTTTACAAGCAGGAACATATCCTGTTATTATCAGTAATTCGAATGGTTGTACTCGAAATGCATCCATCACAGTTACGCAACCTTTAGCATTAACAGCAAGCATTTCAACAACAAATACAGGCTGTAGTTTGCCAAGTGGATCAGCTACAGTGAATGCAAGTGGTGGCGTTTCACCTTACTCTTATTCTTGGACTGGATATGCCGGTACTGGAAATACATTAAGCTCCATCTCCGCAGGTACTCATTCTGTAACAATTACTGATGCAAATTCTTGTTCAATAACGTTAACGTATACTATAAATTCATCCAGCGGACCAACGCTTTCGTTACAAGAATTACAGGCTGTTAGTTGTTATAACGGAAGTAATGGAAGTTTAGCAATGAATGTTGTTGGAGGTCTAGCACCTTATACTTATCAATGGAGTAGTGGACAAACAACAGCTCAACTAAATGGACTCAGTTCTGGAACTTATACGGCAAGTGTTACTGATTTGAATGGTTGTGTCGCAACGGCAAGTCAAACTTTAATGAATCCGATTGCTTTAAACACCAATGTTACTTCTCAATCTGCTACTTGTAATCTAGCAAATGGTAGTGCTTCTTTGAATGTATCTGGTGCTGTTTCTCCCATTCAAATTCAATGGTCGACCATTCCAGTTCAATTTGGGTCAGTCGTTAATAATCTCTTACCTGGAAATTATTCTGTTCTCGTTACGGATGGCAATGGCTGTAGTCATAATTCTTCATTTTCAATTACAAATCTTCCAGGGGCTCAAGTTTCAAGTTCTTCTACTTCCGTTTCATGTTTTGGATTGAACGATGCAACTATCAATCTTTCAGTAATAACACCCGATTCGTATCAAGTTCAATGGAATACAGGACAAACTGGAAGTCAATTAAATCAAATTGGAGCTGGAACCTATACTGCAACTGTTACTACTTCGGTTGGTTGTGTTAGTTCTGTAACTGAAGTGATCTCAAATCCATCACCGCTACAATTAAGTTTTTCTAGTATTTCAGCTAGTTGTGGATCTGCCAATGGAAGTGTTTTAGCAACAGTAACAGGTGGAACATCACCTTATATATATGCTTGGACAGGAAATTCAAGTGTTAATTCTAATTCACTTTCAGGTATTCTAGCTGGAACTTATCCTCTAACTGTAACGGATTCCCATGGATGTTCTATTTCAGGAAATGGGAGTGTGAGTTCGATGAATGGTCCATCAATTCTGATTTCTAGTCAACAAGATCCAACATGTTTTGGAGCTTCAACTGGATCTGCCAGCGTAACAGCCACTGGCTCAGCTTTACCATTGAGTATTCTTTGGTCAAATGGAACTAGCGGATCAAGTGTTTCTGGGTTAGTAGCTGGAAATTATTCAGCGGTAGTAACTGACGCAAATGGCTGTCAGAGTTCTGTTTCTCTCACATTAAATCAACCATCATCCATAACCAGTATAGTCTCAACCAATCCGACTATTTGTAACGCTTCCAATGGTTCTATTCAGTTAAATCTTAATGGAGGAACACTTCCTTATACTATTAACTGGGTAGGACCATCAGTAGCTACAGGCATCAACCCAAGTGGTTTGCTTACAGGGAATTATATCGCAAATATTACCGATGCCCATGGTTGTACTGCTTCTGCTTCAGCGAATGTCGGTTCTCAACTTCCACCTCAAGTTTCTATTTCTGAAACTCAAGTCATTTCTTGTCCTAATGGAAGCAATGCCCAATTACTTGCACAGGTTACGAATGGTCAATCACCCTTTTCCTATCAATGGAATACTGGACAAAGCGGTAGCTCACTTTCCAATTTAAGTTCAGGATCGTATTCAGTTACTGTTACTGATGCTTCTGGTTGTTCTGCAACGAGTTCTCATGTTTTAACTGCACCCGCTTCGTGGAATATCAGTAATCAAATCAGCTCATCCACCTGCGGAAATCCAAATGGAGCCATTCAGTTGTCCATTTCTGGAGGAAGTTCACCTTATACGTGCACTTGGTCAAGCGGACAAACAGGAACACTTGTCAATCAACTTACTAGCGGAGTTTATTCGGCTACCATTATAGATAATCATGGTTGTTCGACTAATTATTCTGGTACCGTTAACGATTTAGGTGGAGTACAATTATCGATTACTAACCAACAGGATGCATCGTGTAATGGTTTAGCAAACGGATCTGCAACGCTGAGTATATCTGGCGGAACGGCTCCATACACTATTTCATGGCCTGACGGAAGTCAACTTACACAACGAAATAATCTTGCAGCAGGAACATATAACGTTAATGTGACAGATGCATCAAGTTGTCAAAGTTCGGTAGCGATCCACATAAACGAGCCTGCAGCGATTTCAGGAAATATCCAAACGACCAATGCAAGCTGTGGATTGGCAAATGGTACGGCTACTCTTTCATTATCAGGCGGTGTAGCACCTTATACTTATCAATGGAGTAATGGACAAACTGCTTCTTCAACATCAGCTCTTGCTGGAAACATTGGAGTGTTAGTGACCGATGCTCAAGGTTGTTCGCAGAATTTTGTTGCAAACATTGGTTCTGCTCAAGTTTTATCTGCAACGATTTCCCAAACACATCCTATTTCTTGTCCTGGCGGAAATGATGGAGAGCTTAATCTTCAAATTTCTGGTGGTGTTGCACCCTATGCCTTACAATGGTCGACCGGTGAATCGAGTTTAGCAATTACGACGCTTTCTGCAGGAAACTATTCGGTAAATGTGACTGATGCTACTGGTTGTAGCAGTAATGCTAGTTTTCAAATTTCAGAACCTAGCAATTGGTCTGTTCAAGCAATTACCACTTCTTCAACCTGTGGTAATGCCAATGGTTCTCTCCAATTAACTGTTTCGGGGGCAAGTGCACCATATTCCATTATGTGGTCTAACAGCCAGACTGGATTATCTGCCAATCAACTACTTGCAGGAACATATACCGCTTCGATTAGTGATGCTTTGGGTTGTTCAACTTCTTCTACTTATTCAGTTGCTGATGCTGGTGGATTACAGCTTTCTGTAAGTAGTCAATCAGATGCCCATTGTGCAGGCACTTTGGATGGTATTGCTCAAGTTCAAGCTGTTGGCGGAACAGCTCCTTATATGTATCAATGGTTTGATGGATTGAATGCAAGTCAACGTGCTGATCTATCCGCAGGAAATCATCTTGTAACTGTAACCGATGCTAATGGATGTTCTGCTTCTACCCAAGTTTTAATTTCAGAACCTTCTTCCTTGGATGGAATTTTAACAATTAATGATGGTACCTGTGGATTAGCCAATGGTTCAGCCAGCATTCAAGCCAATGGAGGAACCTTGCCTTATTTTTATTCTTGGACTAATTCATCTGTTTTACCAACAATAACAGGACTTTCTACCGGTTCTATAGGTGTATTAGTTACGGATGCGAATGGCTGTCAGAGGAATTTTATTGGAACAGTTGGAATGGCTCCGGCGCTTCAAGTGGCAGCAACAGTTACACAATCAATTTCCTGTTTTGGTGGATCAAATGGAGAAGTTCAACTCAGTGGTGGTTCGAATCTACTTGTTAACTGGTCAAACGGACAAACAGGAATGAACCTACAAAACGTATCAGCTGGATCTTATTCAGCAATTGCAGTTGATGCGGGAGGATGTTCAGATACGATAACTGTCAGTCTTAATGAACCAGCAGCCTTATCCGGACAATTAAACACTCATGATGCTACTTGTTTTCTAGCCGATGGTGATGCATCTCTTCAAGTTGCAGGTGGTACATCGCCGTATGTATATTCTTGGTCGAATGGTGCAAATGTGCAGAGCGTTTCTAGTTTAAGTGCGGGCGATTTTTCTGTTCAAATTACAGATGCAAACGGGTGTCAAATCAGCCTTTCTGGAACAATTTCCTCACAACAAAACTTGCAAATTCAGTCGATACAAGTAATTGATGCTAGTTGTGCAGGTTCAAGTGATGGAAGTGCCAATGCGACAATCATTGGTGCCGTTGGAAATGTTACTTGGAATTGGTCGAATGGAAACACAAGTCAACAAGCAGTTAATCTCAATGCAGGTACTTATCAGGTTGAGGTTTCGGATGCTGCAGGCTGTTCGGTTACACAAAATTTTACCATACAACAACCAATTTCTTTAAGTGCAACTGTCAATAAAATAGATGTTTCATGTCATGCTCTTTCAGATGGTCGAGCACATGTTCAAGTAATTGGAGGAACTTTACCCTATACGTATTCTTGGGATGGATTGATTGGATTGGATAGCACGAATCAACTCATAGCTGGATCGCATCATGTTTCTGTTACTGATCAACATGGTTGCAGTGTTCAAGTTGATTTTACAATCGATCAACCCGAAGTATTACTAGCAGAAATCCAAACTACTCCATCTGTTTGCGGATTGCCCAATGGTAGTATGATCGGATTAGCCCAAGGAGGAACAGCTCCATATCACTATTCGTGGAGCACTGGGGAAAATCTATCTCAAATTGCAGGACTTACTAGTGGAGCATATAATTTATCCGTTAGTGATTCACACGGTTGTACTTCATCAATCATAAAATCATTTCAAGATCCAGGTTCTCCTGTAGTTTCCTTGATTCATGCCCAACACATTGCCTGTTTTGGAGGTGCCGATGGTTCAATTGAAGTGACAGCTCAAGGTGGAACAGGAAATCTCCAATTGAATTGGCTGAATGTGAATTCGGAGAATGATAGTTTGAATGGGCTTAGTTCGGGTTCATACACTGTTATTGTTAGTGATGAAATAAATTGTAAAGACACATTAACAATCGAATTGACTCAACCCGATGCATTAGCTATTTCGCATAGTTCGATAGATGTTCGCTGCTTTGATGGTTCTGATGGTTCAATTCAATTAAATCCTACGGGAGGAACTCAACCCTATACTTATCTATGGTCAGGAAGTACCAATGCATTTGTAGCACAAGAATCTATAAATCAGCTTTCGGCTGATGAATATCATGTTTTGGTGATTGATGCCCATGTATGTCAGATAGAAGATACCATTCAAATCACTCAACCCGAACTACTGAGCACAACAATCCATACATTACCTGCTCGTTGTTTCGGTGAAGCGTCAGGAGAAATTATCGCTCAAACGAATGGTGGAACTTTACCTTATACTTTTCAATGGAGCACAGGTGATCAAACAGCCAATGTAGATAGTTTACTTGCTGGAAATTATCAATTATTAGTAAGTGACGTACATGGCTGTGTATTTTCAGTTCAAGCTCAGGTACTTCAACCAGATGAACTTATAGCTAGCATTGGAGGAACAACCAAGTTATGTAAAGGAGATTCTGCATTATTAACTGCTTCGGCTATTGGTGGAACTTCTCCTTTTTCTTATCAATGGACTGCAGGAATTGCTCAAGACCAATATACTTGGAATGCTGTTGAAACGCATGTAGAACAAGTCATTGTGCAAGATTCAAAAGGGTGCACCGATACAATTTCCAACGAATTGCTTGTTTATGAATTACCCATTGCTGAAGTTGTGAGTGCTCAAACATCAATCTGTGCAGGAACCTGTGTTGATTTTAGTGCTGCCCCAGTCAATGGGGGAACCTATGTCTGGAGCGATTCTCAAAACAGGATTCATACCGGGCAAACAGTAAGTTTTTGCTATGATGATGCAACAACTGTTGGAATGACGTTGCAGGTTACCGACAATCATGGATGTGAGAATCGTTGGACAGCCAATTCCTATTTAACAGTCCATCCATTACCGGAGATTGGTTTTGAACCAGATCATTTTACCATTCCATTGCTACAAGCCTTGGTTCATTTTGAAAATACTACAACTGGAGCATTGAGTTATATCTGGGATTTTGATCCAAGAACAAATGGACTTAATAGTACCGATATTTCACCGTCCTATCAATACACCGAGATTGGCGATTATCCAGTTACATTAATTGCTACCAATGAATTTGGATGTTCAGCTCAATTGCAAAGAACGATAACAGTCAATGAAGATTTTGCTGTTTATTTTCCAAGTGCTTTTACTCCCAATGCGGATGGGTTAAACGATCGTTTTATCCCTTCTGGAGTTGGAATTTCATCCGAAGGTTTCAATATGCAGATATACAATCGCTGGGGAAATGTCGTTTTCGAAACCAAGAATTTAGGACAAGGTTGGGATGGTTCCTATTCCTCGAAAGAAGGGGATGCTGATGTTGCCTCAGAAGTATTTATTTGGCAAGTTTCATTAACCGATTTTACTGGACTAGTTCGTGAGTATCGAGGTTCTGTAACGCTTATCAGATAAGAACTTATATTAACGATTGATTTTCAAATTATTTCTACATAATTTGTTTTGTATCTTAGTAGCATGAAACATTATTCCGAAATAATTACAATCGATCCTCAGGTGAGATTTGGTAAACCATGTATTCGTGGAATGAGGATAACTGTTTATGATATTCTTAGTTGGTTAGCATCTGGGATGTCGTTTCAAGATATTTTTGAAGATTACCCGGAAATTAATGAAGAAGATATTCTTGCTGCATTAGCTTATGCTGCAGAAAAGGAGCATAAAATCCGAATAGCATCTTGAAACTTCTTTTTGATCAAAACATTTCCTTTCGAGTTGTTTCTCAAATTAAAATCTTCTTTCCTGAAGCTTTCCACGTTAGAGATTTCAATCTTCAATTCGCTTCTGACAAACAAATCTGGGATTTTGCAAAAGAGAATCAGTATAATGTAGTTACGTTAGATGCTGATTTTTATGACTTGGTCATTTTATTTGGCCATCCGCCTAAAATCATTTGGCTAAGGTTAGGAAATACCTCAAGTAACAAAATGGCTGCTGTCATTATCAATCAGAAAGAGTTGATCCTCAATTTTCTTGAACATATGCAGTATAGCGATATTTCATGCTTGGAGATTTATGGATGAGTTGTAGGTTGATTTATCTACCAAACTTATTCATTTACTTCTTCCCCGATTTCACAAACAAATCGTACATCACAATTCCGGCACAAACCGAAATATTAAAGGAGTGTTTAGTTCCAAATTGTGGAATCTCAACCGCTTGATCTGCCAAAGGCAAAACATCATCGGAAACACCTTCTACCTCATTCCCAAAAACCAAAGCAATTGGACCATCGGGAAGATAATCTTGTAAAGGAATACTACCCGTTGTTTGTTCAATCAGCACAATCGTAAAACCTTCTTTTTTGCAGGTTTCAACCGCTTCTTTTGTTGTTTGGAAATAAGTCCAGTCAACCGTTTCTGTTGCACCTAAAGCCGATTTATGAATTTCTCTGTTTGGAGGAACAGCCGTAATGCCACAGAGCAGAATTTTTTCAACTGCAAATGCATCCGCAGAGCGAAAAACAGAGCCTATATTATGTGCACTCCGCACATTATCAAGCACTATTCTAAATGGACGTTTTTTACTTTGACGGAAATCCTCGGGATGCTTCCGGTTTAATTCGGTAATGCTTAACTTTCGCATGGTTCTGAGATGGAGCCAATTTACACCAAATCCCTTTGAAAGCAGCAAAAACAGTCGATGCAAAAGGCGTCGTGGAGACTCCTTTGATGAAACAATACAACGAGATCAAGGCGAAATACCCAGATGCGTTGCTATTATTTCGGGTGGGAGATTTTTACGAAACCTTCGGTGAAGATGCCGTTCGTGCTGCTGGTATATTAGGAATTGTGCTTACACGTCGTGCAAATGGTGCTGCACAATACATAGAACTAGCCGGCTTTCCTCATCATTCGCTTGATACCTATTTACCCAAACTTGTTCGTGCTGGATTACGTGTTGCCATATGTGATCAACTCGAAGATCCTAAAACCACCAAAACCATCGTTAAACGAGGTGTTACCGAATTAGTAACTCCAGGATTATCTAGCAGCGATAAACTTCTCGATTATCGCAGCAATACCTTTTTAGCAGCCGTAGTTCCAGGGAAAGAAGAAGTTGGATTGGCTTTTCTCGACCATTCCACTGGAGAGTTTATGATCGCTCAAGGCAAACCTGCCTATGCCGAAAAACTCATTCAGAATTTTCAACCGGGCGAAGTCTTAATGCCCAAAACTGCTGCGAAAGGTTTTAAAGAAGTCCATGGAGAACGCTTTTTCTCCTATCCACTCGATGAATGGATTTTTCAAGAAACTTATTCTCGGGAATTACTTCAAAAGCAGTTTGATACCATTTCACTAAAAGGTTTTGGAGTAGAGGGAATGCCTTTGGCTATCATAGCTGCTGGTGCATGTCTTCATTATCTCAACGAAACCAATCACGATAAAACAGCTCACATCACTGCTGTTTCGCGCATCGAAGAAGATAAGTTCATGTGGCTTGATGGTTTTACCATTCGTAATCTGGAGCTTTTTTCTTCGGTTTACGAGCAAGCAATGACCTTGTTCGATGTCATCAATCATACGCTTACGCCCATGGGAGCGCGTATGCTAAAACGGTGGTTGGCACTACCGCTCAAAGATCTTCGTCCCATACAAGATCGCTTGCAATTAGTAGATCTCTTGCGTCATACACCTGAATTAGCTTCGCAATTATCCGATGCACTTAAGCAAATTGGAGATCTCGAACGAATCATTGCCAAGGTTGCTGTTCAACGTGTTAACCCGCGCGAGTTGAAGCAATTGCAACGTTCTTTACATGCTATTGCAGATGTTCAACAGTATTGTGCTTCGAGCGTTGATCCACTTTTGCAGCGCATCGGTGAACAACTCAATCCTTGTTTGCTCATTCGTCAACGAATAGAAAACGAAATTTCGGATGAAGCTCCAGTTGCATTGCACAAAGGGGATGTGATGAGCGATGGAGTGGATGCAGAACTCGATGAACTGCGCGATATCAAACGTTCTGGTAAAGATTACCTGCTCAAAATTCAGCAGCGCGAAATCGAAGCAACCGGAATTACATCACTCAAAATTAGCTTCAACAACGTCTTTGGATACTACCTCGAAGTAACCAATTCGCACAAAGACAAAGTACCCGAAACTTGGATTCGTAAGCAAACTTTAGTCAATGCCGAGCGCTACATCACTCCAGAAATCAAAGTATTCGAGGAGAAAATTCTTGGTGCCGAAGATCGCATTGCTGTCATTGAATCGCGCTTGTATCAGGAACTTCTATCCGCCATTTCCGAATACATTCAGCCTATTCAACACAATGCTTTCTTATTGGCTCAAATCGACTGTCTGCGCGGATTTGCCGATTTGGCCGAACGAAATAACTACTGCCGTCCCGAAGTAAACGATGGTTTTGCCCTTGATATCACTGACGGTCGTCATCCTGTTATTGAAAAGCAATTAGGAGTTGGTGTTGAGTACGTTTCGAATAATGTGCTTCTCGATCCTGATGGTGTTCAACTGATGATGATTACTGGTCCCAATATGTCGGGTAAATCGGCACTCTTGCGACAAACGGCATTGATCACCATCATGGCTCAAATTGGCTGTTTCGTGCCAGCATCGGCAGCAAAGATTGGTTTAGTTGATAAAATCTTCACCCGCGTTGGAGCTTCCGATAATATGAGCAGTGGCGAATCAACCTTCATGGTGGAGATGAACGAAACTGCTTCTATCCTCAACAATCTCAGCGAACGCAGCTTGATTTTGCTCGACGAGATTGGTCGTGGAACCAGCACTTACGATGGAATTTCCATTGCTTGGGCTATTGCTGAATTTTTACACGAGCAACCTGTCAATCGCGCCAAAACACTATTTGCAACGCATTACCACGAGCTAAACGATATGGCTGCTCGTTTTCCGCGTATTCGGAACTTCAATGTATCGGTTAAAGAAGTTAACCAGAAAGTTATTTTCCTACGAAAACTCAAAGAAGGTGGCTCCAACCATAGCTTTGGAATTCATGTGGCAAAAATGGCAGGAATGCCGCGCAAATTGGTCGATCGGGCTACCGAAATTTTACATGAACTCGAGAAGCTTCATCGTAAAGGAGAGGCGAGCGTTTCACCCAAAGTACCCGAATCGGTGCAAACGGGTATGCAGCTTAGCTTCTTCCAATTGAACGATCCTGTGCTCGAAAACATCAAAGATGAACTTGAAAAGACCGATATCAACAACCTTACACCCATGGATGCGCTTTTAAAGCTCAACGAAATCAAGCGATTGTTGGGTGGATAAGAAAAATCGGAGAAAATGTTTTGGGGAAAACGATTTTATTTTACTTTTGCCATCCCCTACGCGAAAGTAGCTCAGTTGGTAGAGCACGACCTTGCCAAGGTCGGGGTCGCGGGTTCGAATCCCGTCTTTCGCTCCAAAGCCTTCAGAATGCTGAAGGCTTTTTTTTTATTTCTTTTTTGGGCGTGCCCTCGGTAAAAACCTCGGTCATGCTGTCCATGGCTACGCTTCGCTTCGGCCCTTCGGGCATTTCGGCTTTGCCTCATCCATTCCCATCATTCACGCAGCATTTAGTTTCGTATCAGCTTAAAAGTAAAACCTTGATTTTCCTGTGTCGAAGTTTCTTGCTGATTAGCTATTCCAATCACTCGAAGAAAATACATTCCACTTGCTAATGAAATCGGCTCAATCCGAATAGTTCCTTGTCCATCTTGTAGTTTCTTTCCTTGAGTAATCAATCGTCCGCTTACATCTAGCAAAGCATAGTAATACTTCACTTCTTTTTCATCTAAACCACTAATAATCCATTCGCTCGCGCTACACGTTAAAGTTGGGTTGATTTGATTTTCCTTTATCCCAACAGTACCAATGGTGATGATGTTGGAAAGTTCCGATGAGCAGCCATTTGGGTCAATCCATTGTACAGTAAAACTTCCAGTTGAATTGATAACTAAGGAGTCGTTCGATTCATCTATTATCGGTTCACTATCTAAATACCAAATAAATGTGCCCGGTAAATTTCCCTGAACAATGAGCAAACCGCCATTTTGCTGAATGTTAGGTGTCGCTGGTAAACTGTTTACTTGAATGTTCACTGTATCAATTTTACTACAACCCGCCGTATTGGTAACTGTTAACACATAATTAAGTGTTTCATTGGGTGTAGCAATCGGTTGCGGATTCGTTGGGTTATCTAAATCCGTTATAGGAAACCAAGTAAACGAATCAGAAATGAAGGCTCCTAATTGAACCGATTCACCTAAACAAATCGAAGTATCATTTCCAGCAAATGCAAGAGGTGATTCAGCAACAGCAATCGATTGAGATACATTCGTAATGACAGGATTTGCACAAGTCAAACTACTACTCACTGTTGCGGTAATCATCGTGTTTACACTAAGCGTATCTAAACTTATTGAAGGAGATTCTAATTGAATTGGAGAACCATTGAGCGACCAAGAATAATTCGGATTTGTACCCAAGCCATAACCCGAAATACTAGCAACTACAGGATCGGAACCACAGATACTTGCAGGGTTCACTTGTAATGAAACAACAGGTGTTATGGAAGTATGAATATGAACTGGATAACCATTATCGGGTGATGCCATTACAGGCAAAGCACATACTACACGAATTCGGTAGTTGTCACCATTGATGCCCGATGGTAAAGTACAGGTAATAATTCCCGAAGGATCAGTTTCTGGTAATTGAACTGTATAAGAACCGATTACTGTTGGAGAACTAAAATCTCCCGAACTGCTACTCAATTCCACATTCATCACATTGCTATTATAGAGCAAACCAGCTGCATTATAGCCAACGAAAATCCTGTTGCCAGAACAGAATATCGAATCTTGCAAATAAGTACGAAGCATTTCAGTAAGCTTCAAAGTATGTAATACATAACTTATCCCTCCAGCACAATATCCATATTGCTGGTTGGGCATATCAATCGCGTCAATTCCACCATTGTTAGCCAAACAATAGGTCGATTGAGAACCGACAACCGTACCGCCATTGAGCGTAAAGTACTGACTATTCAATCTGGCAAAATAGCCAATGGAATCGGTGAAAAACTGCATTTCTTCAATTTCAGCATTGGTATTATCTGCAGGAAAAACACGCCTCCAAATCTCACCGCCATCAACCGTTTTGTACATACGACCAAATGTTCCTGCTGCATAGGCAACGTTTGCACTCGTAATCCACACATCATTAAAGTCGGAAGTGCTTTGAATACTGTCATTCTTCAACTCCCAAGTCAATCCTCCATTGACCGTCTTAAAAACCGCATAATCCGAAACCGTCATTCCTGTATCGCGATTTAAGAAATGGATTCCTCTTAAAGGCAGAAGCGAATCGACAGCAACTGTACTCCAAGATAAGCCAGCATCTTGTGTCTTTATCACCATGCCATTGCTCCCTGAAGAATAGGCAACTAAAGAATCTACTGCAACCATATCGAGCAAGGGTTCTATTGTACCTGTTGGTATCGAAGTCCAGCTCCATCCCGAATTGGTCGAACGAAGTATCGTTCCACTATCCCCACAAGCAATGATAGTACTGTCGTTCATCCAGTTAACAGCCAACAAAGCATGCGTTGTATTACTGTGCATTTTGCGCACATTCAAGGCTCCATTTTGTGTAATGAAAATTCCTCCTGAGCTACTTACAAAAACTCCTTTTTGCGGATTACGAAAATCAATTCCTTTCACATGCTCACCCATACCACTATTTACATTTGTCCAGTTTTGACATCCATCCAGTGTGCGCGCAATTCTTCCTAAAGAATATGTTCCCGTAAATCCATAGTTTTCATCAAGGAAATAGGCGCAATACATGGTTTCGTTAAAATCAGTTGAGTATTGATTCCAAGTTTGACCACCGTCGTTCGTTTTCAATAAAACACCAGAATCACCTATAATGACACCCGAATTCAGGCTGCTGAAATTCATTCTCCACCAAACTGCTCCTGATGGTGCATCATAGCTTGTCCAATTACTACCTCCATCGGTGGTTTTTAGGATTTTGTTGTTACTCAACACATATCCATTATTGACATCTGCAAACCATACTTCTTTAAAATATTCAGTTCCTGAATACACGCTGGTCCATGTAGTTCCTCCATTTGTTGTTTTTCTTATCGTTCCCGAATTCCCAACGAAATAACCTGTGTTCGCATCAGCAAACCAAACCGAATTCAACGTAACTGTAACACCAGAGGATTGCGTAGTCCAGCTTGAACCTCCATTGGTACTTTTACGAACCAAGCCATTAGCTCCAACTACAAATCCCACGTTGGCATTGGGAAAATGGATATCGTTTAAACCTGCCCCAACTCCTGAGGATGGTATTGTCCAAGACTGTCCACCATCGGTAGTTTTTATAACGGTGCTAGATGCTCCAACAGCCCAACCAGTAAATGAATCCACGAAATGTAAACGTGTCATTGCTGCAGTAGATCCGGTGTTCATTCGAATCCATGTTTCTCCTCCATCTATTGTGCGAAGTATAGAAGTACTTCCAGAACAACCTCCAACACCAGCCGCTTGTCCACAAGCAAAGCCTGTTAAGCGATTGGTGAAGAATATATCGTTTATCGCTCCATTGTATGGATTGGAGGATCGCCATTGTGCAAAGGCAGGTTGAACTAAAAGGAACAACAAAGAGGAAAGGAAGAAAAGTCTTTTCATGTTTTTGTTTGGGATGACAAATTTAAGCAGTGCGAGTCACATTAAGCCATTTGTCTAATAATGTTCAATGTGAACGAGAGAAAATGAAAAAAGCCGCATATAGCGGCTTTTAGATAAAGAGCAGTGATTTACAAATCACTTTTGAAAAGTACTCGGAACGAACCCCAAGATTTGTACCCGGAGCGGTTTCCGATAGCTATCGGAACGAACCCCAAGATTTGTACCCGGAGCGGGAATCGAACCCGCACGATCGCAATGATCACAGGATTTTAAGTCCTGCGTGTCTACCAATTCCACCATCCGGGCAACACGGGGGCAAAAGTATTATTTTTTTTAATCCTTGAAAGGGAAAGATGATAATTCTTAGTAAAAACGTTTATTAGCTTGTTTATGAGAGGTGTTAACTCTTAGATCTTATAAAATTGTGATTAATGATTGAACAATTCATTTCACAACTGGTTCAATTTTCCGTTTCGCCTTACGGCTCTTTTTTCGTTCTGGATCTTCGTGGAAAAAATATTTTAAGTCGGCAGATAAGTAGGCTCCATTGAGATTTCCTGAAACAGAATTCTGTACAATTCCTTTATTAATGTAATCGATTGCTAAACCGTAGATCGGTCCAAAGGGGCGATTCAATGTTGCCCCAAAATAAAAATAACCACTTTTAGGTGTCCGATATTCAAAGCCAATATTTGCAAGTAGGCTAGGGGTGAAGCTATGTTTTCGTCCTGCATATACACCCAAGAAGGAATCTCGTTTAATATCATCTGAAGGGAAAATATTTAGGCAAGCACCCGCACCCGCATTCATATATATACGTTCGCTTAGTTTAATGAAAATGAGCTGACTAAATGGAATTTCGTACCCAATGATTCGAAGTTTATTTGTCGTTGTTTTTGGCCCATATGTGCCACTCACGTTGAGGTTTCTGGCTACGTAATTAATCCCGAATTCGATAGATAATGTCTTTGTATAACCTTGTCTAATGATCATTCCTGCAACGTAGCCAGAACCTGGTTTTACAGAATAACTATAACTGCTATCATTAAAAGTTTGAGTTCCAGTACCGAAAAATGAACTCGAAAAAAGTGGCTTAATTTGAAAGCCAACAGTTTTAATTTTTTCCTGAGCCGACACCGTCAACACCAATAAAAATAAGACGATGAAAATCGAACAGAATTTTTTCATGTCAATTAGTGTGGACAGATAGAGTGAAGGATCTTTTGTGTAGCTCCTGTTTTGGATTCAACAAAATTAGAACAGATGTTGGATTTTTCTTTGAGTGTTATTGGGTTTGAAATTTCATCAAAAACTTGAAGAAACTCAGTTCGAGTAGAAATAGAAAAACCTCCGCCAGCATGTATCAATTGTTCAGCTTCTAAAAACTTAGAATATTTAGGCCCGAAAATAACAGGTAAACCACAGGCTGCAGGCTCCAAAATATTATGCAATCCTTTTCCAAAAGCACCACCAACATAGGCTATTTTTCCTAATGAATATGCCGAAAGCAACATCCCCATATTATCTAAAATCAACACATCCGATTGCCCACCTTCTTGAATCAACTGAGAATACCGTTTGCACGACCTTTTGCAATTCGTTTCTATTTCACGAATTCTTTCTTCCGAAATTTCATGCGGAGCAACAATAAGCGCCCATTCTTCCGAAATCCAAGGAAATACAATTGAATCATCTTCTGCCCAAGTACTTCCTGCAATAAGCGCCTTTCTCCCATTTAGCCAGTTTTCAATTTCAGGAAGTTTTGCTGGATGTTTTGCATTTGAAAAAACACGATCATAACGAGAATCACCACTAACAACAGTTCTTAAATAGCCTGCTTTATGAAGTAAGCTTTCAGATTCCACATCTTGAACATGAATTTCGGTAAAGCAATCCAGTTGTTTTCGGAACCAAGATCCCCAGAATTTGAAAAAATGTTGATTCTCTCTGAAACGCGAAGAAATGAGATAAGTTGGAATTGATTTTTCCTTTAAGGCTCTTAAATATCCAAACCAAAATTCATATTTCACTATCACAGCCAACTCGGGTTGTAAATAGTTTATAAAGTGATTTACATTTTTGGGTGTATCAAGAGGCAAATAAATTACTTGATCAACTCCTGCATAGTTTTTTCGAATCTCATAACCTGATGGAGAGAAAAAACTAAGGACAATTTTAATTTCAGGTTTTTGAATTCTAAATGCTTCTATTACTGGTCTTCCTTGCTCAAATTCTCCTAAAGATGCACAGTGAAACCAAACCCATCGTTCTCCTTTTTGACGGAAATTCCAAGCTTGGTTTTTCCTTCCTTTCAACCACTGTTTCGCTTTTTCTGATCGCCATGAAGCAATGAAAATAGCGATGCGATAAAACTGAATACCAATCTTATAAAGGAAAAACATAGGATCAATAATAAAAGAAATCGGTCGAAGGTGCTTTATAAATCGGTAAAACCCAACCAAATCGAAATCCTAATGAGCCATCGTTTCGAATAGTATTATCGTGCAATCCGGTATTGTAATTAAATGAGCGACGATTTTCGTTTCGTGCATACAGATATTCAATTTGTACAAAGAAGTTAATCGTGCGATTATTACTCAGAAATAAATAGCCCAATGCCGGATTTATGGACCATCCATTACTTAATTGATCATATCCTTTTACATATTCTTTAGTAAGTGGCGGAACATTCGCGTTGCGTTCAGTATCAATTCGAATTTTATGTTGAAGAAAGCCCATTCCCAATGTTGCATAAACTCCACAATTTTTATTTGGTCCTCCAATGGGAAATACTTTACCAATGCGGGCGTCAAACTGAATTCCTCGCATTAAATATTTGGCTTCATACAAGGTTCCATCTGCTCCAATAACAAATCCGTCATCAACTATTATATTACTGAGCATGTCTTTTTGCTTGACGATTCCTCCAAAGAGGAAATTCCCATTTACTCCCCAAATAAGCCCTGAGCGTTGTTTTCTTAAATAAGCTAAACCAACAGAACTAAAATCTCCAAAACGTTTGGCAAGATCAGCAGTCGGAATTTGCCATGCATAACTCACATTCACCGTTGAAAATGAAAGAAGAGAATCTTTCACATTCACTTGAGAATATAATGAGTATGAGGAAATTAAAATTGAAAAAAGGACGAGTGAAATTCTCTTCATGTTGGGCAAAGATATCGAGATTGTGAACGTTGATGTTAAACGAAAGCTGATCTCTTAAAATATGTATCTTCGCACAAATTTTTTTAGCTTGGAAAAGATTCAAATGGTTGACCTGAAAGCTCAGTATCGGCGCATCAAAGCCGAGGTTGATCAAGCAATTCAGGAAGTAATCGACACGACTACATTTATCAATGGACCAGCAGTTCATGAATTTCAAAAGGACCTTGAAAATTATTTAGGAGTAAAGCATGTGATTCCCTGTGCAAACGGAACGGATGCTCTTCAAATCGCGATGATGGCACTCGGCTTTAAACCGGGCGATGAAGTAATTACTGCGAGTTTCACGTATGTAGCAACGGCCGAAGTCATTGCTTTACTTGGACTCAAGCCTGTTTTAGTTGATGTTGATCCTCAAACCTTCAACATTGATCCTCAAGCACTGGAAAAAGCGATCACAAGTAAAACTGTTGCGATTGTTCCTGTTCATTTATTCGGTCAATGTGCCGATATGGACAAGATTATGGAAATCGCTGCAAGACACAACATATATGTAATTGAAGATACAGCTCAAGCAATTGGAGCTGAATACACTTCCAAAGATGGTTCGGTAAAAAAAGCTGGAACCATAGGAACCATCGGAGCTACATCATTTTTTCCTTCAAAAAACCTAGGATGTTATGGCGATGGTGGAGCTCTTTATACCAATGATGATAAATTGGCAGAACGCCTTCGAATGATTGCGAATCATGGTCAGCGCGTTCGTTATTATCACGATGATATTGGTGTGAATTCACGACTTGACTCCATTCAAGCTGCCATTCTTAGAGTTAAACTGCGCGAATTAGATCATTATGCTGCTGCTCGCCAGAAATTGGCTGATGCATATGATGCCGCATTTGCACAAACAGGAAAATTAATCACACCAGTTAGAGCTACAAATTCAACTCACGTATTTCATCAATATACCTTGCAAGTGAATGGAGTTGATCGGGATAAAATGAGGGAATTCCTCGAATCGAAAGGCGTTCCAGCTATGATTTATTACCCTGTTCCATTGCATATGCAAAAAGCCTATCTCGATCCTCGTTATAAGGCGGGCGATTTTCCAGTAACAGAAAAGCTTTGCTCAACTGTGATTTCACTACCTATGCATACAGAAATGCAAAACGATCAATTGGAATTGATTATTTCTTCTGTTCTCGAATTCATCAAGTCAAACTGATATGAAAAATATCGCTGTAATAGGTACCGGTTATGTTGGACTGGTTACTGGCACTTGTCTCGCCGAAACTGGAAACAATGTTATTTGTGTTGACATTGATAAAGATAAAATAGCCAAACTCAAGAAAGGCACTGTTACTATTTATGAGCCTCAATTGGATGTGGTTTTTGAACGTAACTTAAAGCAAGGCCGTTTACATTTTACAACCGACTTAAAAGAAGCTATTGATGCTTCCGAATTGGTTTTTCTTGCTTTACCAACACCTCCTGGTGAAGATGGTTCTGCCGATTTATCCTATATTCTTGGAGTTTCAGAAAATATTGGTCACCTTTTGACTGATTCCTATAAAATCATCATAGATAAAAGTACCGTTCCTGTTGGAACTGCCGAAAAAGTTCACAAGGCTTTAGCTAAGAATGCAAAAGCAGAATTTGATGTAGTTTCAAATCCAGAATTTTTGCGTGAAGGTTTTGCGGTTGAAGATTTCATGAAACCCGATCGTGTAGTGATTGGAACTTCTTCATCGCGTGCTCGCAAAATCATGGAAGAATTATACTTGCCTTTTGTTCGTCAAGGAAATCCTATCCTTTTTATGGATGAGCGTTCGGCCGAGTTGACTAAATACGCTGCGAATTCTTTTCTCGCAACCAAAATCTCGTTCATGAATGAGATTGCCAATTTGTGCGAGTTACTCGGTGCTGATGTTGATCAAGTACGAATGGGAATTGGTTCGGATGAACGTATTGGTAAACGATTCCTTTTTCCAGGTATCGGTTACGGAGGAAGTTGTTTCCCGAAAGATGTTCAAGCATTGGTGAAATCGGCGAGTGATGTGAATTACAATTTCAGCATTTTGCATTCGGTGATGGAAGTCAACGAAAAGCAAAAGGTGAAGTTGATGCCTAAAATCAATAAGTTCTTCAACAATGAATTAAAAGGGAAGCGCATTGCTTTATGGGGATTGGCTTTCAAACCCGACACAGACGATATTCGCGAAGCTCCAGCACTTTATATTATTGATGATTTGCTTGCTGCAGGAGCTCAAGTGATAGCATATGATCCAGAAGCTATGGATAATGTGAAACGGCTTGGGAAAAAAATTGAGTTTGCAAAAGGGCAATACGAAGCACTTGAAGGAGCTGATGCTTTGGTAATATGTACCGAATGGGCAGCATTTCGGACTCCCGATTTCGACAAAATGATTTCTCTCATTAAGCATAAAGTAATTTTTGATGGGCGGAATCTCTATTCAATCGATCAAATCAAAAAATTAGGCCTAAGCTATTTCAGTATCGGTCGTAAATCTGTTCGCAAAGCAAAATGAAACACGATATCAGAGGTAAACGCGTCCTAATTACAGGTGCAGCAGGATTTTTAGGTTCACATTTGTGTGATCGTTTCATGGCAGAAGGCTGTTATGTTGTTGGTATGGATAACCTGATTACAGGAAGTCTTCAAAATATCGAGCATCTCTTTAAAGAAGAACGTTTCGAATTTTACCATCACGATATTTCCAAATTCGTTTTCGTTCCCGGAAACATCGATTATATCTTGCATTTCGCTTCACCTGCGAGTCCGATAGATTACCTTAAAATTCCCATTCAAACTTTGAAAGTAGGTTCTTTAGGAACACACAATCTTCTTGGTTTAGCTCGTGTGAAAGGCGCTCGGATGATTATTGCATCCACTTCTGAAGTATATGGTGATCCAACTATTCATCCTCAAACCGAAGATTATTGGGGGAATGTAAATCCCATTGGTCCACGTGGAGTTTACGATGAAGCAAAACGTTTTCAAGAAGCTATCACCATGGCTTATCATACATTTCATGGTGTAGAAACCCGAATCGTTCGTATTTTCAATACCTACGGACCACGTATGCGACTCAATGATGGACGCGCTCTTCCTGCTTTTATGGGACAGGCTTTACGTGGCGAAGATATTACCGTGTTTGGTGATGGTAGTCAAACTCGCTCGTTTTGTTATGTGGATGATTTAATCGAAGGCATCTACCGTTTGCTTTTAAGCGATTATGCATTCCCAGTAAACATTGGTAATCCGGATGAAATTAGCATTCGTGATTTTGCTGAGGAAATTATCAAACTTACCGGTACAGATCAGAAAATAGTTTACAAACCGTTGCCTCAAGACGATCCCAAACAACGTCAACCCGATATTACAAAAGCGCGCGAAATTCTAGGTTGGGAACCAAAAGTGCCACGCAGCGAAGGAATGAAACATACTTGGGATTATTTTAAAGCGCTACCTGAGTGGATTATTACTCCACGTAGTTTTACTTCTGCTTGATCTATATGGATTATTACGCTCATCCAACTGCTATTATTGATGAAGGTTGTATCATTGGAAAAGGTACTAAAATCTGGCATTTTGCTCATGTAATGCCCAATTGTAGGTTGGGTGAAAATTGCAATCTGGGTCAAAATGTTGTGATCTCTCCACAGGTAGTCTTAGGCAATAATGTTAAAGTTCAAAATAACGTCTCAATTTATACGGGTGTTATTTGTGATGATGATGTATTTCTAGGACCATCCATGGTTTTTACAAATGTGATCAATCCTAGAAGTGCAGTGAATAGACGCGATCAATACCTTAAAACACATGTTGGTCGTGGAGCTTCCATTGGTGCAAATGCTACCATTGTTTGTGGTCACGACATCGGCGAATTTGCTTTTATTGGCGCAGGTGCCGTTGTCACAAAGACAGTTCCTGCCTACGCTTTGGTTATTGGAAATCCCGCTCGTCAAACTGGATGGATGAGCACCTATGGACATAAGCTGAAATTCAATGAACAAGGAATTGCCATTTGTCCCGAAAGTGGTGAGAACTATAAGCTCCAAAATGGCGCTGTTACAAATCTCGGTAAACAATGATTTTGAACAATAAAGTAAAATTTGCAGTCATCGGTGCAGGTCATATTGGTAAGCGTCATGCTGAAATGATTTTGCGAAATCCAGAAGCTGAACTTGTTGCCATTTGTGATATTCTTCCTAAAGAAAATTTAGGGCTTGATGCTTTTGATGTTCCATATTTCGATTCTGCTGAAGCGATGTTTCAAGCAGGACTTGATTTCGATGTTGTGAATGTTTGTTCTCCCAATGGTTTACATTCCAAACATGCTATTTTAGCATTGGAAAATAGAAAACACATTGTGTGTGAAAAACCAATGGGACTTTCCAAAGCGGAATGCGAAAATGTTATTTACACGGCACTTCGCGTTTCTCGTCAAGTGTTTTGTGTGATGCAAAACCGCTATTCACCACCATCTATCTGGATTAAGGATGTTATTGAACGGCGCTTATTGGGCGAAATATTCATGGTTCAATTAAACTGCTATTGGAATCGCGACGATCGATATTATAAAAAAGGCTCTTGGAAAGGAACACCTGATTTAGATGGCGGAACCCTCTTTACACAGTTCAGTCATTTTATCGATATCATGTTTTGGCTCTTTGGTGATATCAAAGACATTCAAGCGAAATTCAACGACTTCAACCATCAAAATTCAACAGCATTTGAAGATTCGGGTTTTGTTACTTTCAATTTCCACAATGGTGGGATGGGAGCTATAAATTACTCTACCTCAGTTTGGGATTCGAATCTCGAAAGCTCTATTACCATCATTGGTGAAAAAGGAAGCATTAAGATTGGCGGTCAATACATGAATGAAGTGGAGTATTGTCACATCAAAGATTACGAAATGCCTCAACTAGCTCCTGCGAATCCAGCTAACGATTACGGAGCATACAAAGGTTCGGCAGCCAATCATCATTACATAATTCAAAATGTGATTGATACACTTAAAGGACATACAAGCGCTACAACTAACGCTATGGAAGGACTTAAAGTAGTTGAAATCATTGAACGCATATACGAGTTACGCACATTAAAAAAATTACAATGAGTTCTATCTACCAGAATCTTATTGAGAAGAAAGATTCTCTTGCCGTTGTTGGTCTTGGTTATGTTGGTTTGCCTATTGCCCTTGAGTTTGCGCGCAATATTCAAGTAATTGGATTTGATATCAACGAATCTCGCGTTGAAAAAATGCGAAATCGAATCGATCCCAGTGAAGAATTAAGTGCTGAAGAATTCGATGGATGTGATATCACTTTTACAGCAGATTCTGAAGTTCTAAGGAAAGCACGTTTTTTCATCGTAGCAGTTCCTACTCCAATCGATGAACACAATCTTCCGGATTTAAAACCACTTTTATCGGCAACACGTTCGGTAGCTTCGGCGTTAAAAAAAGGTGATTATGTTGTCTACGAATCAACCGTTTATCCTGGATGTACAGAGGAAGATTGTATTCCTCTTCTTGAGCAAATCTCAGGATTGAAATTCAATGAGGATTTCAAAGTGGGTTATTCTCCCGAACGAATCAATCCGGGCGATCGTGAACATACATTAGCTAAAATCATCAAGGTTGTTAGTGGTTGTGATGCTGAATCGCTTGATAACATTGCTAAAACCTACGAAATAGTTGTAAAAGCAGGTGTTCACCGTGCTGCATCTATTAAAGTGGCCGAAGCAGCTAAAATTATTGAAAACACGCAACGCGATTTGAACATTGCATTGATGAACGAATTGTCCATGATTTTTGGCCAAATGGGAATCAATACATATGATGTTCTTGAAGCTGCTGGTACCAAATGGAATTTCCTTCGATTCCTTCCCGGTTTAGTTGGCGGACATTGCATTGGTGTGGATCCATATTACCTCACTTTCAAAGCGAAAGAAGTTGGTCATAATGCTCAAGTTATCCTTGCAGGTCGTTCGGTTAACGATGGAATGGGAGCTTATGTAGCCGGTAAAGTGGTGAAGAAAATGGTGGCTCAAGGTGTTGACATTGCCAAAGGTCGCGTATTGATTATGGGCGCTACGTTCAAAGAAAATGTTTCGGATATTCGGAATTCTAAAGTAGCTGATGTAGTCAAAGAATTTATCGAGTTTGGTGTTCATGTCGATATTATTGATCCTCATGCGAGCTCTGAAGAATTTCAACATGAATACGGATTTGAAATTGTTCAAAATGCAAATGGGATATACGATGCTATTGTTGTAGCCGTTAATCATACCGATTACGTGGGTTTACCCGAATCTTATTTCTCAAACCTTTTAACCAAACAAGGAATCGTCGCCGACATCAAAGGTGTTTACCGCGGGAAATTAACGCAGATTAAGTATTGGAGTTTATAAAATGAATCAAGCTTTACCATGCATACTTGTTACCGGAGGAATGGGATACATCGGATCTCATACTGTCGTTGCCTTATTTAATCAAGGGTATGATGTGGTAATTGCCGATAATCTGTGTAATTCAAATCTTTTTATTCTTGATAGAATTGAATCGATTTCTGGAAAGCGTCCCCGATATTATCAGATAGATTTATGTGATAAGCCAGCTGTATCAGACCTTTTCCAAAAAGAAACTTCGATTAAAGCAGTCATTCATTTTGCAGCCTTAAAAGCAGTAGGTGAATCGGTAAAATTCCCCATGCTTTATTACCGCAATAATATTGGCTCATTAATCACTTTGTTAGAAGTGATGGAAGCTAACGCGGTAAAAAACATCGTGTTTTCATCTAGCTGTACAGTGTATGGAGAACCAGATTTATTGCCTGTAACTGAAAATACCCCTATTAAAGCAGCACTTTCTCCGTATGGAAATACGAAACAAATAGGGGAAGAAATTTTAGTAGATCAAGCAAAAGCGGCCAATACACATTGCATTGCATTACGTTATTTCAATCCTGTTGGAGCTCATAGTTCAGCCTTAATAGGAGAATTTCCCAATGGAACTCCTAATAATCTAGTTCCATTTATCACGCAATCGGCCATTGGAAAACTTGGTCCTTTGAATGTTTTTGGTAACAACTACAATACTCCCGACGGTACTTGCATTCGCGATTATATTCATGTTGAGGACGTTGCTAGTGCTCATGTTGCTGCCATGAATCGTTTACTCAAAGGCAATCAAGCAGAAAATTTCGAAGTGTTCAATATTGGGACTGGACAGGGAAATACAGTGTTGGAAGTGATTCAAGCATTTGAGAAAACTAGTGGAACAAAACTACAATACACGATATGTGATCGCAGGGAAGGTGACATTGAAAAAGTATTTGCCGATACAACGCGTTCAAATGAAATCCTCGGCTGGAAAGCTGAAAAAAATATCCAAGAAATGATGGCTTCGGCTTGGGCTTGGGAAAAACAATTATCGAATAATCCTTGATTATGGAACATAGAAAACTTCTGATCACTGGTGGTGCCGGCTTTATCGGTTCTCATGTTGTAAGACGCTTCGTGAAAAATTATCCTAACTACGAGATCTACAATCTCGATAAGCTCACCTATGCGGGTAATTTGATGAATCTAAAAGACATCGAAGATTCTCCAAACTACCATTTTATTAAAGGAGATATTGTGGATGATGATTTCATTACACAGCTCTTTGAAGAACATCAATTTGATGGAGTAGTTCATCTTGCAGCCGAGTCGCACGTTGATCGCTCAATTAGCAATCCAACCGAGTTTATTCGAACCAATGTTTTAGGTACTGTGAATCTTCTCAATGCAGCAAAAAGCATCTGGAAAGGAAACATGGATGGAAAACGTTTCTATCATATTTCTACCGATGAAGTTTATGGATCTTTAGGTGAAACTGGCTTCTTTACTGAAGAAACGAAATACGATCCGCGATCACCATATTCTTCTTCTAAAGCAAGTAGCGACCATTTGGTGAGAGCCTATTTCCACACTTTCGATTTGCCTGTTGTCGTTTCGAATTGTTCCAATAATTATGGATCATTTCATTTTCCTGAAAAGCTGATTCCTCTGGCTATTAATAATATCAAACATTTGCGTCCAATTCCTGTTTATGGTGCTGGCGACAATATCCGTGATTGGCTCTTTGTTGAAGATCACGCTCGTGCAATTGATCTTATCTTTCATCAAGGTCGTTCTGGTGAAACATACAATATTGGTGGTAACAACGAATGGACAAACATCGATCTGATTAACAAGCTGTGTCAGATCATGGATGAGAAAATGAATAGAGATCCCGGAACTTCTGCTCGCTTGATTACATTTGTGAAAGATCGTGCAGGTCATGATCATCGTTATGCTATCGATTTTACCAAGCTAAAAAACGAACTGGGCTGGGAGCCTTCTCTTCAATTTGAAGAAGGTCTCCGTCGAACAGTAGAGTGGTATTTAACAAATGAAGAATGGCTCAATGCCGTAACTTCAGGAGATTATCAACACTATTACAATTCTCAGTACGAAAAGCGTTAATCCCAATCCGTTCATGTATCAACATGTTCGCTTCCATTCAGATGAAGCTAATTTCCGTAACTCAGTTTTTCTCGTAACAGGAGGAGCTGGATTTATTGGCTCTCATATAGTCGATTATCTCCTCGAACACGGAGCTTTACAAGTGCGTGTTGTTGATAATCTTTCGGAAGGAAGAATTGATAATATCAGCCATTGGTTAAATGATGATCGTTTTGTCTATTACGAAGGTGATATCTGCGATCAAGCGCTTATGGAGAAGGCCATGGCTGGAGTTCATTATGTTTCTCACCAAGCGGCTCTTGGTTCCGTACCTCGTTCCATAAAAACACCTCAATTAACAAACGAGGCCAATGTTACTGGATTTCTCTCAGTCATTGATCATGCGCGTAGAGCAGGAGTGACGCGTATGGTTTACGCAAGTTCTTCCAGTGTTTACGGTGATCACCCCGTTTTACCCAAAGTGGAAAATCAAATCGGAAATCCGCTTTCTCCATACGCTGTTACAAAACGAGTAAATGAATTGTATGCAGACGTTTTTGGTAGAACCTACGGACTTCAAATTTGTGGATTACGTTACTTCAACATCTTCGGCCCACGCCAAAAACCGGATGGACCTTATGCTGCTGTAATTCCCTTGTTTATTCAGTCCATTATGAATTCTGCTCCAGCATATATGAACGGAGATGGTGGACAAACACGCGATTTCACCTATGTAGAAAATGCTGTTCAAGCTAATGTGCGTGCCTTATTTACTGAGCATCCCGAAGCAATGGGAAAAGTGTATAATGTAGCTGTAGGTGAACGTGTTTCGGTTCTTGAAATGTATGATATACTTCGTTCCTATGCTGGACAAGGATTAGATCCTTTTCATCGAGAAGAAAGAGAAGGGGATATTCGAGATTCTTTAGCGGATATTCAATTAGCAAAAACTTTTTTAGGTTACGATCCTTTAGTTAAAATGAAAGAAGGCCTCCAAAAAACCTTGGAAGCATTTCGAATAGAGCATTTATAATATGGGTTGGCTTAGTTCTATTTTCGGTTCAGGGCAGTCATTAGGCGATTTGAGTGTTTTAAAAACAGACATTCATTCTCACCTCATTCCCGGAATTGACGATGGCTCAACCGATATAGAAGACAGCATGAACCTTGTTCGTGGACTTCATTCTCTGGGTTATTCCAAAATCATTACTACGCCACACATCATGAGTGATTTTTATCGGAATACTCCGGAAATCATTCTCTCAGGATTGGAAAAAGTAAGAGAAGCTATTGCAAAAGAAGGGATTCCCGTTGAAATCGAAGCCGCGGCCGAATATTATTGCGATCATGCTTTTGAAAAGATGATTGACGATAAAAACCTGCTCACTTTTGGTGGAAAATATGTTCTCGTTGAATTGTCCTACCTCAATCCAACAGATAGCTTTGAAACAGTTACGTTCAAGTTGCAGATGGAAGGTTATACCGTTGTTTTAGCTCATCCAGAACGTTATCCATACTGGTATCAAAGCTTTAATAAGTACGAAGAATTACGTGATAAAGGAGTTCTACTTCAAGTGAATCTTGCGTCGCTAACTGGCCATTATGGTTCTGTTGCCAAACGCATTTCAGAACGCTTGATAGAACAAAATATGGTGAGCATGCTTGGTACAGACACGCATAAAATGAGTCACATCGAGGTGTTTCGTAAATCATTGAAAGAACCGATTCTTCGAAAACTTATTGAATCTGGATCTTTGCTGAACGATTCGCTCTAAGAATTAAGCACTTGCTGTTTCCGCCTCTGGTGCAATTTTCTTAACCAATCCTTGCAATACTTTCCCCGGTCCAACTTCAATAAATGTTGAAGCTCCATCAGCTGCCATTCTTCTAACAGATTGTGTCCAACGAACTGGTGCTGTTAGTTGAGCAATCAGGTTTTCACGAATAATTGTAGGATTATTTTCAGGGCTCGCACTTACATTTTGAACAACCGGACAAATCGGCTCGGAAAACTGCGTTGAGGCAATGGCTGCAGCTAATTCAGTTCGGGCTGGTTCCATCAAGGGAGAATGGAAAGCACCTCCAACTTGAAGTGGTAATGCTCTTTTTGCTCCTGCTGCTTTCATCGCTTCGCAGGCCATTTCAATTCCTTTTAAACTACCCGAAATAACAAGTTGTCCTGGACAATTATAATTCGCAGGAACGACAATTTCGTTTTGAATACTAGCACATACTTCTTCAACAATTGCATCATCCAAACCTAATATGGCTGCCATTGTTCCTGGATTTTGCTCACAGGCAACCTGCATAGCTGCGGCACGTTTGGCAACCAATCGTAATCCGTCTTCAAACGATAGAGTTCCATTGGCAACCAATGCCGAAAACTCACCAAGCGAATGTCCTGCAACCATATCCGGATTAAATAAATTACCCATCATGCGAGCAACTGCAACAGAATGAAGAAAAATTGCTGGTTGAGTAACGTCTGTTCTTCTAAGTTCCTCATCCGTTCCCGAAAACATTAAATCAGTTATCCGGAACTTTAAAATTTCATTCGCTGATTCAAAAAGATCTCTGACCAATGTATGTTGATCGTATAAATCCTTTCCCATCCCAACAAATTGGGCACCTTGTCCAGGGAAAACAAATGCTTTCTTCATGCAAAATAATTATTTGAATATTTTTTTTAGACGTGTTCTAAGTTGGACTTTATCTCTCATTTGTTGAATCAAAGGCACTTTTCGCGCATCTTCCTGAGCTTTTATAAATGCCTGTCTTTTCGAAACCCATTCCTGTCCTTTTTGCTTGATTATCCATTCACCTAAACTCCAAAATTGATCACCGTCAACTTTATTCACGGTATCAATGAGTTTGATATAGCCCTTGGATTTGAAATATTTTTCAATGTCCTTTTTTATGGGTTGTCCTTTATACAAAGCAACAGCTTCAACCTCTAGCCAAATATTTTTGATTCGATTGAGTTGATTTCCGGCACCTTCTAAAACCATCAATTCAGCACCTTGAACATCCATGTGCACAAAATCGATTTGAGGAATCGAATGTTCATTTAGGAAATCATCCAAGCGAATTGTTGGTACCGAAATCTTTTCTTTAAACTCAATCCATTTATAGGTATCGAGCGTTTTATCAGGTGCTAATAATGAACTGCTTTTATTTCCAAATTCCCAATCAAGCGACTTTTCTTTAAACTCATCTGGTCGTCCTGATGAAATATGAAAATCGGCATGACCATTTTTATTTGACAAACAAAGTTGAAACGGAGTAACCTGCTTTTCTTTTTCGTAATGCGAAATATTGTCCTGAATAAATTTGAAATTACCCGGAATTGGTTCAAAAGTAAATACACGGCATTGAGGCAAAATCCGACTATATCGAATTGAACTTTCTCCTTCACAAGCTCCAATATCAAATATTACGATCTGATCATTTTTGTTAAATAGCTCAAGAATTTGTTGCTCCTGTAAATGGAGTTCGGGATTCTCAATGGCTTGTTTCCTGTCAAATTGCATCGAATGGTGTTTAAAGCACAAACATACTTATTAGAATGTTGCTTATTCAAGGATTTTATAAAAATTGACTCAGACACAATAAAAGGATTCTGATTGAATTTATAGTATTGCAAAATTGAATGGTTCTAATTTCGTTATTTAGCTTCTGTGAAGTACCCTTTCCTCTTTCTATTATTGATATTCTTTTTTAAGGTCAATGTGTTTGCTCAAGTGGGTGGACAAAACATTTACTCATTTCTCAATCTTCCTAATTCTGCTCGAGTTCAGGCTTTGGGAGGAAGTGCAATTGCATTTAGAGATGATGATGTAAATCAAGCATATCAAAATCCGGGATTGATCAATTCATCCATGGCAAGTCGCGTTTCATTGACCTATGTAAATTATTTTGCTGGAATTAATTTCGGGAATGCGGCATATGCATTCAATGTAATAAAAGCCGGAACTGCTGCTTTAAGCATGCAATACATCAATTACGGAACATTTGAAAGAGCTGATCAAACTGGACAAGTAACAGGACAATTTACTGCAGGTGAATATTGTTTAACAGCTGGATTTGGAAGGAAAATAGATTCTTTATTCACAGTTGGTGTCAATTTAAAAACAATCATTTCTAATCTCGAATCATATTCCTCATTCGGAATGGCTGTCGATCTTGGAGCTTCATACATGAGTCCTGATAAATTATTTGAAGCTTCTGTACTTATGAAAAATTTCGGATATCAATTCCATTCGTATGTTGATGGTAATCGGGAAACACTTCCATTTGAGCTTCAATTAGGCTTGTCGAAAAAGTTGAAGCACGTACCACTAAGGTTTTCATTTGTGGCTCATAATCTTGAGCAACCTATCATGTCGTATGAAGATCCGCTTAAACCAACCCAATCTGTAGATCCATTAACAGGCGATACTGTGATCAATAAAATCGGTGTTGGGAATAAAATCCTACGTCATGCCATTTTAGGAACGGAGTTTAATATTACCAAAGGACTATCATTTCGACTTGGATATAATTATCAACGTCGCCAAGAAATGAAGGTAGATGGGCGTTTGGGGACTGTTGGTCTCTCTTGGGGAATCGGTGTAAAAATTTACAAGTTTTCGCTTGCGTATGCACGATCTGCTTACCATCTTGCCGGTTCACCAAACCAGATTACGGTTTCGGCCAAAATATCTGAGTTTTACCGCAAGCAGTAATGCCTCCTCGAAAGATTACAATTGCCATTGATGGCTACTCTTCCTGTGGAAAATCAACCATCGCTCGTGCTTTGGCTGCCAAACTCCATTACAATTATGTTGATACTGGTGCGATGTACCGCGCAGTGACACTATATGCATTGCGAAACGGACTTATCAATGGTAAACAACTCGATGAAGACGGACTCATTGACGAACTAGATCAAGTCAATATTCAATTCCTTTTCAATACTGAAACTCAGGCTTCCGAAATTTTGCTAAACAATGAAAATGTAGAGCAATTCATTCGTCAAATGGATGTTAACGACTGGGTAAGCCAAGTGAGTGCAGTTGGTGAAGTTCGAAGGAAAATGGTCAAGATTCAGCAAGAACTTGGCAAAGGAAAAGGGATTGCCATGGATGGACGTGATATTGGAACCACTGTATTTCCCGATGCTGAATTGAAAATCTTTATGACAGCAGATACGGATATTCGTACTCAACGACGAGTTGACGAAATGGAGACAAAGGGAATGGCTGCAAGTTTTGAAATAGTGAAAGACAATCTTTTACAAAGAGATTTGGAGGACATGAGCCGCATCGAAAGCCCTCTTCGGAAAGCGGATGATGCGATAGTTTTAGATAATTCAACACTAACGCGTGAAGAACAATTGAACTTTGTTTTGGATCTCGTTGATAAAATCATCAATAAATAATTCCTTCAGATTCTAATTTTAAACACTTGATTTTGAAGATTGAAGCTTTAATATTCTCTAAATTTGCCCGATGAACGTTACAATCGATGCGAATTCCGGTTTTTGTTTTGGAGTCGTTTATGCCATACAAATGGCTGAGGACGAGCTCAATGCTAATGGAGAGCTTTTTTGCTTAGGTGATATTGTTCACAATAATATGGAGGTCGAAAGGCTCGAACGGAAAGGACTAAAGATTATAGATCACGACCAATTACGTTCTTTACACAATACCAAAGTCCTTATTCGGGCTCATGGAGAACCGCCTGAAACCTATAAAATTGCCATTGAAAACAATATTGAATTGATTGATGCTTCTTGTCCTGTTGTTTTGAAACTTCAAAATCGCATACGAAATGGCTTTGAACATTTAGGAAATGGTCAAATTGTGGTGTATGGTAAAGAAGGTCATGCTGAAGTGAATGGACTCGTTGGACAAACAAAAGGGAATGCAATCATTGCCAATTCCATTGAAGATTTAGATCAAATAGATTATACAAGACCAATTCAATTCTTTTCTCAAACAACGCAACCTACCGAAGGTTTCAAAGGAATGAGAGATGAAATTATTCGTCGAATTCAAGCGGCTGGCAAGGATGAAAATTTATTTTTTGAATCGAATGATACGCTTTGCCGACAAGTATCCAACCGGGAACCCCAATTGATAGAATTTGCAAAGGCTCACGATGTGATCTTATTTGTAAGTGGTAAGAAAAGTTCTAATGGAAAAGTCTTATACGATGTATGTAAGGCTGTAAATCCTAATTCCTATTTTATTTCTGTTTGGGATGAAGTAGATACATCATGGCTAATCAATGCTAAAAATGTTGGAATCTGTGGCGCCACCTCAACTCCCATGTGGCTTATGGAAGATATCGCTTCTCAAATAAATTCTCACGTTTCCTTGGTTTAATAATTCTATACTGATTCAATTTATTGATTCATTTACTATTAGAAGAATAGGAGTATTTATTTTGAATTAAATCAAACTCCTAAGAATTGTCTGCAACATTTTATTCATAGTTGGGTATACATCTTACCCAACTCACAATGAAAAATAGAATTAGAACTATCCTTCAATCTCTTAAGAAGGAATCTGTTTATTTAGAAATTCAGAATACGGAGGTATTAGAAAAACAACGTTTTGTTGTATTTCGAATTTTTACTGTTATAGCCATTTTAGTATGTATTAGCGTTGCTTCAAAAATGTTACTTACGCTATCAACCATAAATTGGCTTCCATTCACCATACTATTCCTTGGACTCATCATCCTAGTTAATTATTTGTTCATCCAAAAGGCCGATCAGCTTAGGATGGCTTATGTTATTATGATGATTTCTTGCTTTGGATTGCTACACCTAGTTTCTTACACATGCGGCGGTATTCGAACGGGTGGTACTTTTTTTATGTCGGCAGTTATTATCTATTCTTTCATGCTCTTAGGAAATAAGGGCGGCTGGTTGATGAGTATTGCTTGTGGAATACATATTCTCTTTTTATTTTTTATTTCAACCTATACGAATCTTACTTCATTTTCACTTTTTCAAGATCGGATTGATTTAATCAATGAAGATTTCTTAGTCAATATTCTACTTTCTTTTGCCATGATTTCGGCTCTTAGCAGCTATTTGCAGAGTGGAAGAAATGTAGTTATTCAACGTATTTTAAATTCTCAAAAAGAATTAGAATTAATAAATAACCAATTGAGATTAAATAATTTGGCTCTCGAAAAAAAGAATGCCGAATTAGACAAATTTGCATCTGTTGCAGCGCATGATTTACGTTCTCCTTTAAGAGCAATTGGTTCATTAACCGATATGATTTTAGAAGATGATCAATCACTTTGTTTTGATACCCACGAAAAGCTTAAAATAATTCATGGGCGTGTTCATCGAATGGATCATCTATTAAGTGCATTGCTTGAATATTCTCGCGTTGATCGTAAAATGAACGAGATGGCCAATGTAGATCTCAATGTCTTACTTGTTGGTTTATTAGCAAAACATTCGGCATATAAAAAAGTGAAGTTTACTATTCAACAAAATTTACCATTTATTTATACTGCCCCCATTAAACTTGAAAAAGTACTCGATATTCTCATCGAAAATGCTGTTAAATTCAATGATAAAATAGAAGCTGAAGTTTCAATATCTGTTGAGCAAGAAAATAAAGAATGGAAAATTTCTGTTAAAGACAATGGACCTGGGATAGATCCGCTATTTCATGATAAAATATTTATCATTTTTCAGACATTAGAAGCACGTGATAAAATTGAAAGTTCGGGAGCAGGTTTAGCGATTGCTAAAAAATTGATAGAAGAAAATGGTGGAAAGATTGAAGTGGATTCAAATCTAGGAAAGGGCGCAATTTTCAGCTTTCATTGGAAAGCTGATATAGAATATAAAACCAGTGTAAAAAGTCTGGTGAATGATTGGGCTAGAACTGCCTGATTATAAAACTGGTTCTCCCGAAAATATTTTTCTATTTCAACTGAAAATCAAATAATTTATTTATCTACCTTTGCAGCCCTTCGAAAATCGAGGGTGATGCATTGAGCATCAGTTCTTTTAACCTTTTTAATTATTGACTTAATGTCAGAAATCAATCAGGACACACCAGAAACTACTGCTGCTGCAGAAGTAACTGAAACGTCCAAAGCCACAAAAGCTCCAGTTGCAGCCATTTCTAATCTAGATTTCGATTGGGACTCAGTGGGTAAAAAATCAAGTAACTACAGCAAAGCCGAGCGCGAGCGCATGGAATCGTTGTACGAAAAATCACTTAGCTCTATTACAGAACATGAAGTGGTTGATGGCGTAATTGTCGCCCTTACTTCAAAAGATGCCGTTGTAAATATCGGGTACAAATCCGATGGTATCGTTGCGCTTTCAGAACTTCGTTATGATCCAGATTTTAAAATTGGAGATCATCTTGAAGTGTATATCGAATCTAAGGAAGATAAAAACGGACAGTTACTTCTTTCTCATAAAAAAGCACGTTCTCTTAAATCTTGGGATCGTGTGAATTCGGCTCTTGAAAATGATGAAATCATCAAAGGATATGTGAAATGCCGCACAAAAGGTGGACTTATCGTTGATGTTTTTGGAATTGAAGCTTTCCTTCCAGGTTCTCAAATTGATGTGAAGCCAATTCGTGATTACGACGTTTACGTTGGTAAATCCATGGAATTCAAAGTGGTGAAAATCAACAAAGAATTCAAAAACGTTGTCGTTTCTCACAAAGCATTGATTGAAGAAGAACTCGAAGCTCAAAAAGCAGAGATTATTTCTAAATTGGAAAAAGGTCAAGTACTTGAAGGTACTGTGAAAAACATCACTTCATACGGTGTATTTGTTGACCTTGGTGGTGTTGATGGATTAATCCACATTACAGACTTAAGTTGGGGTCGTATCAATCATCCTGAAGAAATCGTTAAACTCGATGAGAAAATTCAGGTTGTTATTCTTGACTTTGATGAAGGCAAAAAACGCATCGCTCTTGGCTTGAAACAATTGACTTCACATCCTTGGGATAAAGTGGATGCAAACCTCAATGTAGGTGATAAAGTAAAAGGAAAAGTTGTTGTTCTAGCTGATTATGGTGCTTTTGTAGAAATTGAACCAGGATTTGAAGGTCTAGTTCACGTTTCTGAAATGTCATGGTCACAACATTTACGTTCAGCTCAAGATTTCTTGAAAGTTGGTGATGAAGTAGAATGCATCATTTTGAGTCTTGATCGTGAAGAACGTAAAATGTCATTGGGTATTAAACAATTAATGCCTGATCCTTGGGCTGATATTGAAACGAAATATCCTGTGAATTCGAAACATTCTGCTAAAGTTCGCAATTTCACCAACTTCGGTGTATTTGTAGAATTGGAAGAAGGTGTTGATGGATTAATTCACATTTCGGATCTAAGCTGGAGCAAGAAAATTAAGCATCCAAGTGAGTTCACTAAAATTGGTGAAGACATCGATGTAGTAGTTCTTGATACAGACAAAGAAAACCGTCGTTTAAGCCTTGGTCATAAGCAATTGGAAGAAAATCCTTGGGATGTTTTTGAAACAATCTTCACCGAAGGTTCAGTTCATCAAGGTACAATCACTGCATTGAACGATAAAGGTGGTGTAGTTTCTCTACCTTATGGTGTAGAAGGTTTTGCTCCAAACAAACACTTAACTAAAGCCGATGGAACTATTGCGAAAGCAGAAGATACACTTGACTTTAAAGTGATTGAATTCGCTAAAGACAGCAAAAAAATCATCGTTTCTCATGCTCGTACTCACGAGGAAGAAAAAGCTGCTTCACCTCATGTGAAAGAAAGCGATTCGAAAGAGAAAAGTGCAGATGATTCTAAAAAAGCATCTCGTAAAGTGAAAGACAATGTTGAGAAATCTACGTTGGGTGATCTTGATGTTCTTGCTAATTTGAAATCTGATCTTGAACAAAGCGAGAAAAAAGCCGCTGCTAAAAAATCAAAAGGCTAATTCTTAAATAATTCAACTCTTAAACGCCCATCTGCATAGGATGGGCGTTTTTTTTATGCTTAATCGTATTTTTTTACCCTGAATCTCCAGCTAGAATACTTATATATTTGCCTCAAGTAGTTTTTGCATGCAGCCACGGATCATTTTTGATCATAATCAATTTCAGCTTACTCTCAAACGCTTGTGTTATCAGCTTATCGAGAATCACAACGACTTTGAAAATACAGTTATCGTTGGATTGCAACCACGAGGTGTCCTTCTTTCTCGATGCATTCATAATGAACTTAAACTACTTCTTGGGACTTCAATCGTTTATGGAGAATTGGATACAACCTTCTTTCGTGACGATTTTCGGATGAAACCTTTAGTACCCAATACTACTTCAATGAATTTTGATGTAGAAGGGAAAAAAGTAATATTGATTGATGATGTACTTTTTACTGGACGATCCATTCGTGCTGCTTTAGACGCACTTCAACATTTTGGTCGTCCTGCCATTGTTGAATTACTGGTATTGGTCAATCGTAGATTAAGCCGTCATGTTCCTGTTCAACCAGATTATACTGGAATTACAGTTGATGCCATCTTCTCCGAACAGGTAGTGCTCAACTGGAGTTTGGATGATACAATTGCTGAGGTTTTATTAAAAAATAAGGAATCCTAATCATGCTGAGTGTTCGCCATTTGCTTGGAATCAAATATCTTCAGAAGGAAGACATAGAACTTATCCTCCATACGGCAGACAATTTTCTTGATGTAATCAATCGTCCAATAAAAAAAGTTCCCTCTTTACGCGACATCACAATTGTCAATCTATTTTTTGAAAATTCTACTAGAACACGATTGTCATTTGAATTAGCAGAAAAAAGACTTTCTGCTGATGTTATAAATTTTAGTGCATCATCCTCTTCTGTTAGCAAAGGTGAAACGCTTGTCGATACAGTCAATAACATACTTGCCATGAAAGTAGACATGGTGGTTATGCGACATCCGAAAGCAGGAGCTGCTCATTTTCTTTCTCAAAAAATTAATGCTAAAATCATTAATGCTGGTGATGGTGCCCACGAACATCCAACACAGGCCTTGCTTGATGCATTTTCAATACGTCGAAAATTAGGATCTCTTGAAGGGAAAAAAGTTGCTATCATAGGCGATATACTCCACTCGAGAGTAGCCTTATCTAATATTTTCTGTTTGAAAAAAATGGGTGCTGAAGTCATTGTGTGTGGCCCACCAACATTAATTCCTCGAGATATAGAATCTTTAGGTGTTCGTGTAGAAACCAATCTTAAAAAAGCGCTCGATTGGTGCGATGTAGCTAATATGCTTCGTATTCAATTAGAACGTCAGGATATCAATTATTTTCCTTCTTTGAGAGAATATGCCATGTTATATGGTTTGAATAAAGAGCTCCTAAATAACCTAAATAAAGAAATTGTTATTATGCATCCTGGTCCAATAAATCGGGGTGTGGAAATTACATCTGAAGTCGCCGATAGTTCGCATTCCATTATTCTTCAGCAAGTTGAAAACGGTGTTGCGATCCGAATGGCGGCTCTTTATCTACTAGCAAATCGACCCGATTAAACTTGTTTTGAATTTCATTTTTGGAATTCGATCAACCGTTGCGGCATTCAATCCTTTTACGTAGGTTTGAACAAATGTTATTGAGTATGCAATTCGCTCACGAAAAGACAGAGCATTATACAATTTTGAAGGTGTTAGCTGAAAAGCTCGACAGTACTATCGCACCGGATTTGAAGTCGGAACTTCTCTTATTAAGCAAAGACGGAGTAGTAAATGTCATTTTAGATTTGACAAACACGCGTTATTGCGATTCTTCCGGACTTTCTTCTGTGCTTGTTGGTAACAGATTATGTAAAAATGAAAATGGAACATTAGTTCTTGTTGGGCTTCAGCCTTCAGTAAGAAAACTAATCACTATTTCTCAATTGGATCCAGTTTTACATATTGTTCCAACGGTAAGTGAGGCAATTGACTATCTCTTTATGGAGTCGATTGAAAAAGATTTGAATAACGAATAAAAAATCAATTATGCTAAAACGCTACTTCTTGGCTGCTTTTGCAGTAGTCACTTTTCAGGTAATTGCATCAGCTCAATGCACTCCTAACATAATGTATCAAGATTCATCATTTGGAATTTGGCCCGATACCGTTACCAATTTGCCTTGTGCTTTTGCCGATGAAGTTGGAGGATATAATGCGGTAATCAATATAAAAACACTTACAGATACAACTGTTACTGTTACTGGATTTGGCAACGTAGCAGCATACATTGAAGCGTTTCGAGTGAATGGGGTTTCTGGTTTGCCTGCCGGATTTACATATATACCCAATCAAACTACATGGACAAACCTTGGTACTGTACCTGCTTATATTTCAGTACAAGGATGTATGTCAGTTTTAGCTACCCAATCGGCTATCCAAAATATTATTTCTAATAATCCTGCTGGCGCTGATTTTCCTTTGGTTGTTACTGTTGATGCTAAAATCAATTCGACTGACAACACCTTGGCTAATTTTGTTTTAGCTGGAAAGTGGCTATCGGAGGTGACATCTATTCCTGGTGTTCAAGCAATTCCTGTTACTGGATATAGTATAAAAGTTCGTCCTAGCTCATCGGCTGGTTGTGTTCCATTAGCTACAATTGAAGTCAATAATTCTTCGTTCGATATCCAAGGAAACTTTCCAAATCCATTCTCAGGGATGACCGAAATTCGCTACACTTCTGCAAATCGCAAAGAAGTTTCTTTCGAAATTAGGAATATGGTTGGAAAACAAATTTTAAATCGCACAATTAAAGCTGAACGTGGCTCTAATTCGATCACAGTGAATTCAGATCAATTAGTTCCAGGAATTTATTTTTATACGATCACGGATGGTAAAAAATCAATGACTCGTAAAATGATTGTTTCTCAGAACTAGTCAATTCATAATGAAATTATTAACCCTGTTAGATTCTATTTCTAACAGGGTTTTTTCATCTTTAGAACAAGCACAATTTTCACGCGTTTATTCGCTATGTCATTTGAAGTAACAATTCTAGGTTGTGGGTCTGCGACTCCTACTCTAACTCGAAATCCAACCGCACAATATGTAAGAATAAATTCTGCTGAATTTCTTATTGATTGCGGTGAAGGCACTCAACTTCAACTACTTCGGTTTAAATGCAAAGCCAATAAATTAAAAGCCATATTTATTTCTCATTTACATGGCGACCATTTTTTTGGTTTGCCTGGATTACTTTCTACCATGCATTTGATGGGAAGAAAAAATAAAATCACTATCTATGGCCCTGAACCTTTGAAAGGTATACTGAATCAACTGTTCGAGGCATCAGAAACAACATTACGTTTCCCAATCGAATTTATTTCTACCCAGTCTGATAAAAAAAATCTTCTGTTAGAAACTCAAACATTTTCTGTTTACTCATTTCCTCTAAACCACCGAATTCCTTGTACGGGCTTTATTTTTAAGGAAAAAGAGCATCCCCGAAATTTGAGAAGAGATATTATTCAAGAATTGAACATTCCGATTGCTTCGATGAAATCAATCAAAGCTGGAAACGACTTTATACAGCCAAGTGGTGAAGTAATTTTAAATAGTGAACTTACTTACCCGCTTCAGAAATCATATAGTTATGCCTTTTGTTCTGATACAGCTCCGGATGAGCATATTGTTGAATCCTTAAAAGGAATTGATTGGTTATATCATGAAGCTACATTCCAAAAAGACTTGATTGATCGTGCAATAGATACCTTTCATAGTACTGCAGAACAAGCAGCACAAATGGCATTGCAATGCGGAGCGAAGACCTTATTGATTGGCCATTATTCGGCTAGATATTCTGATATTGAAGAACTAAAACACGAAGCTGAATCGATATTTCCCAACGTAATTGCCGTTGAGGATGGGATGATTTTTACGATAGCATAAGAAAAATGTAGTTAGAATCGTTCTTATTAAGAAAAAAATGTTAGTATCTTTATCAAAATTGCCATTCAGATGACGATTACAAAAGACCGTATTCTGTTAGATATCGTAAAAGATAATCCGCTACTTGCTTCTGTAGTAGATCGTTTTGGGATATCTTATTCGAAATGGACTTTGAGTTTAGAAAAAGCATGTGAGATAGATCAGGTCAATGCAGGATTGCTTTTAGAAATGTTGAAAGCGTTTTCAGAAAATAATTATTTCCCAAAAGACGAACTTCGACAACTTCCTTTAGAATCATTGATTGAGTATTTGATTAAAACTCACATCTATTATATTAATTCACGCTTGCCTCGTATTGAACAGTTTATTGATCTTTTAATTGATCATTATGGCAAGTTTGATATGCAGCTTTATTTACTAAAGGATTATTTTCAAGATTACAAACGCGATATGTATGCACATATTTGCATCGAAGAGCGTGAATTATTCCCATATGTTCTTAAGCTTATTCGTAGTGTTGATGATACTGAATTAACGAATGTTGGTTTATTTAACCTACTCGAGAAAAACTCAATTACCAATTTCATCAACGAACATCATCATGTTGAAGATGATTTAGGTGAAATTCGTAGACGTTTAAATAATTATTCCGAAGCGAATAATCATAAAGTTCAAATCACAACGCTCTTCTATGAATTGCGAATATTTGAAATTGATTTATTAACGCATAGTAAAGTGGAAGATGAAATATTAATTCCACGTGCTCAAGAAATTGAAAATCTTCTCAAGAAAAAAATGCTGCATAAAGCAATCTTGAGTTAATTCAGTCACTTAGTTTCTTAAATAGTTGCGAATAATTTCGTTTTCATCGCTTAGGGGATGAACCCAGTTTGCTTTTATTTTATTATTGATCCAAGTAATTTGTCTTTTAGCATAACGTCGTGTATTCTGACGGATTAATTCTATAGCTTTTTCATAAGGAATATCTCCATCGATGTAACTAAATAGCTCCTTATAACCAACTGTTTGCAGGGCATTTAGTTTTCGAAATGGAACTAAAGACTTAGTTTCATCTAGCCAACCTTTGTCAAGCATTACCTGCGTTCGTTTATTGATATTACTATATAATTCTTCTCTGGGTAGATCAGTTGCCAAGTAAATTGTATCAAAAGAGCGCTCTGGATTTTTTCTTTGTCGAAGCGAAGTATACGTTTTCCCGCTACTACGAATAAGTTCTAGTGCTCTAATTAAACGTTGAGGGTTTTGAAGATCTACCTGTGAAGCATACTCTGGATCTTTCTCGATAAGTTCTTTCTGAAGCAACTCTATCCCAGAAAATTGAAGTTGTTCCTCGATTTCTTCTCTAATTCCAGCTTGAATTTCTGGAAGTTCATCCAAACCATTGATTAAAGCATCGATGTATAAACCTGTGCCACCACAAACAATTTGAACTGGATTTTCACAGAAAAGGGTTTCAAGGATTTTGAGTGATTCCTTCTCGAAAATTCCTGCATTGAACGGTTCATAAATATGCTTGTTCCCAATAAAATAATGGGGTGCCAAATTCAATTGATCTTCATCTGGCGCAGCACTTCCAATCTTTAGTTCCTTAAATACTTGCCTCGAATCGGCCGATATGATAGAACATTTTAATTGACGAGCAAGTCGAATACTTAAATCCGTTTTGCCTGATCCTGTTGGACCAGTTACAACCAGTATGACCGGTTTTTTCATTTAATCATTCATCGAAATCTCCACCACCGCCACCATATCCGCCACCGCTTCCATATTCATCTTCTTCACCACCTTCAGATCCAAATTCATCTTCATCATCTCCTCCACCAAAAGCATCTGCTTGACTATCGTTTTCATCAACCTCCGTTGTATTATTAAACTCTTCAGCAAGCTTAGCAATCTCATTATCGGTTTCTAAATCTTCTTCACTTAAGCCTATTTCTTCGGATTCAATTTCATCTGGTTCTTCTTCATCATCAACAGCTCCAGCTAAGGCCATCAACAATAAATCATCATCCTCTTCATCCACTTTCACTTTAGGTTTCCTGCCTCTTCCATCTTCTAATGGACGCTCTCTGGTTGGAATGATTAGAGTTTCCTTGTATTGAACTGGTGGAACTCCTACTGTACTTGCAACTTTAGGATAAACTGCTTTGTATTCTGGAGAACTCATAATCTTGATCAATTCAATATTGAACGACCATTTAACTTCTTTGTCATAAACAAAAAGGAACTTTTGATGTGGATCATCAATATGATCAACTAAATCCACTTTTTTCATCAAAGTCATTTCAGATCCGCTGATAGTTCCTATCGACTCTCCTTTTCGCCAATTATGATCTGCTAGAAAAAATTCACCTTCATGAATAGTATCAAAACCAATCGACTTCAATATCTCCAAAAAGAAATCAGCAAAACTGTGATCTACTTGTAAATCAATATCACGGTGGATGTCATCATAATCATCAAATGTGACGCGGAAACGGAGTATGCTCATACGTATTTATTCAATTTCAGAGATAGATTTTTTGAGAAGCGTTTTGGGTGTTAAGCCGAGTTTCGCTCCTTCATTCAACATAAACTGGTAAGCATCTGCAAATCTATTTTGAATTTCTCCTTCTAAAACAGCTTCTCTTATTGCATTTTTAATTTGTCCAATTGCAATACCAGGGCTTATTCCAAAGGTTTCCATAATATCTTTTCCGCTTACGGGTGGCTGCCAATTTCGAAGTCGGTCTTTTTCTTCTATCTCAAGGAGTTTTTGCTTGACGATTTCAAAGTTAGCCAAATACCGCTTCACCTTCTCTTTGTTCTTGGATGTTATATCGGCTTGACAAAGAATCATCAAATCATCAATCTCATCACCCGCTTCAAATAAAAGTCGACGAACAGCCGAGTCGGTTACAGTTTCTTTGCTCAGTACGATGGGGCGTAAATGAAGTTGCACCAGTTTCTGAACATATTTCATTTTTTCATTCTGAGGAAGTTTCAGATTCTTGAAAATATGAGGAACCATTCGGGCACCTTTATCTTCATGTCCATGAAACGTCCAACCATGTTCAGGTTCAAATCGTTTGGTAGCAGGTTTTGCAATATCATGCAAGATAGCCGACCAGCGTAACCATAAATTTTCAGTGTGTAAACTGATATTATCTAATACCTGAAGTGTATGGTAAAAATTGTCCTTATGCGCTTTCCCTTTAATAACATCCACACCATAAAGTGCCGACATTTCAGGGAAAATAATGGATAATAAACCTGTGTCGAATAAATGTTTAAAGCCAATTGAGGGCACAGGTGATAAAACAATTTTATTAAGCTCTTCGGAGATACGTTCCTTTGAAACAATTCGAATTCGTTCTTTATTTCGGGCTATAGACGCAAGAGATTCTGCCTCAATTTGAAATCCCAATTGAGACGAAAATCGAATGGCTCTCATCATCCTTAATGGATCGTCGCTATACGTTTGATCAGGTGCTAAAGGCGTTCTTAAGATTCCATTCCGAAGATCGTCTAAGCCATGAAATGGATCAATCACTTCATTGCTATTCGAATGAAGTGCTATTGCCAATGCATTGATTGTAAAATCGCGACGTTCCTGATCTTCTCCAATTGTCCCATCTTCAACAACGGGTTTTCTGGAATCTTTTCGGTAAGATTCTTTACGAGCCCCAACAAACTCCAACTCCAAATCATCCAAATGGATCATTGCGGTACCGAAGTTTTTATAGATGTTCACATGAGCGCCTTTTCCAATTTTGGATGCAACTTTCTTGGCTAGTTCAATCCCACTTCCTTCAACTACAATATCAATGTCTTTACATGGACGCCCTAATAATTCATCTCTCACAAATCCACCAATGACAAATGCACGAACATTTAATTCCGCAACCGAATTTCGGAGCAATTCAAACACAGGGCCGGTAAGGTCTATTGTCGCCAAAGCGGGCGCAAATTAGGATTTTTATCCCGTTTCTCTTGCTCAGTTTCCAAGCACTTTTACGGAAAGTATCCCCTCGGCACATTTAAAATGACCTTTCGGACATGCTTTAAATCCATGCAATCCACATGGTCGGCATGGGAGATTTTCTTCTGTTTGAATAATAGTAGAATCGGTCGATAAAGGACCAAAGCCAAACGATAGTACTGTGCTACAGAATATTACAGTTACTGGTGCATCAACTGCAGAACAGATATGCATTGGAGCAGAATCATTCACATAATTCATTTTTGCCCCTTTCATGAATGCAGCCGATTCGAGCAGACCGAATTTGCCACATACATTGTAAATGTTTGTTCGATTTATCTTTTCAAGAATCCGATCACATAATTCGACATCACCTGGACCACCAATCAAATAAATAGCAGTTTCTTTTGGTAGTAAATGGATCAACTCAACCCATTTATGTTCTGGCCATTGTTTCGTAAACCAAACCGATGCAGGAGCAATGCATACATACGGTTTCTCAGATTGAAAATCGAGTGGAGGAGGATAAAGTTTAGGCTTTGGAATGCCTTGAATATTCAAATGTTCAATCAATTTTAAATTTCGTTCGCATTCGTGTAAACCATTGCTAATGGCATGCTTCACTTTATATTTAAAAAGAAAAGCAAAAGGGTTTTTATCAAATCCAACGGTCGATTTAGCACCTGAAAATCCAGTAAGAAATCCTGATGCAGCAAAGCGTTGACAATTAATTACCAAGTCGTATTTCTGTCTTCGAATAGCAATTAAAAGCAGCAATAAGTTTTTGTATTTACTTCCTACTTTGTCCCAAACAAAAACGGTTTTTAAAAATGGATGTCGGTTGAAAAGTGCTTGATTTCCTTTTCGAACAACCATATCCAATCGAGCATCAGGATATGTAGCATGCAATGCTTCCAGAATTGGAGTTGCTAATATCACATCACCAATAAAAGCCGTTTGAATTATGAGGATCTTTTTCAATCGAAAATAAAATTAAACAGCTATATGATGTTCTCTTAATGCATCATTCAATGAAGTCTTTAAGTCGGTTGAAGCTTTTCTTTTTCCAATAATTAAAGCACAAGGAACTTGAAATTCACCTGCAGGAAATTGTTTGGTATACGATCCCGGAATGACTACTGAACGAGCAGGTACTTTTCCTTTATATTCGATCGGTTTATCACCCGAAACATCAATGATTTTAGTGCTTTGAGTTATGACAACGTTAGCACCTAAAACGGCTTCTTTTTCAACGTGAACACCTTCAACCACAATACAACGAGAGCCAATAAAACAACCATCTTCAATGATTACTGGACTAGCTTGAACCGGTTCTAAAACACCTCCAATTCCAACGCCTCCACTAAGATGGACATGCTTTCCAATTTGAGCACAAGAACCAACAGTTGCCCAAGTATCGACCATCGTTCCTTCATCTACATAAGCACCTATATTTACATACGAAGGCATGAGTATCGTTCCTGAAGCCAAATAACTTCCGTATCGCGCAACAGCATGAGGAACAACACGAACACCCAAAGCAGCATATCCAGTTTTGAGTTGCATTTTATCGTGAAATTCAAATGGACCGAGTTCAATGGTTTTCATTTGTTGAATTGGGAAATACAAAATCACCGCTTTCTTAACCCATTCATTCACAATCCAAGTTTCCCCATTCGGTTCAGCAACACGAATTCTTCCTTTATCAATTTCTTCGATCACTTGACGGATCACTTTCTGAACCGATGTGTCTTTTAATAATTCCCTGTTTCCCCAGGCTTCTTCTATGATTGCTTGCATAACGCGGCTAAGATACTCGATTGAATCTACCTCGATTTAGTGCTCAATGAAATTTGTTAAAATTTTTCTGAATTGAACATTTTATCCATTACTCGATTTTCTTTCTTGCTCAAGAACATCCGCTATATTCGCCCCATGATTCACTATTCACGCTTTACTCTAAAAAATGGATTGAAAGTCATTGTGCATGAAGATGCTTCTACACCTTTGGCTTGTATTAATATTTTGTATGATGTTGGTGCACGAGATGAAAATCCTGAACAGACAGGCTTTGCGCATCTTTTTGAACATTTGATGTTTGGTGGCTCGATCAATATTCCAAGTTACGATACACCTTTACAAGAGGCCGGAGGCGAAAACAATGCATTCACCAATAATGATATCACAAATTATTATTTAACACTTCCTGCTCAAAACCTCGAAACTGGCTTTTGGTTGGAATCAGATCGTATGCTCAGTTTGGCATTTTCCGATAAAAGTTTGGAAGTGCAGCGAAGTGTCGTTATTGAAGAATTCAAACAACGTTATTTGAATCAACCCTATGGGGATGAATGGTTGTTGATTCGTCCGCTTGCCTATCATGTTCATCCGTATCGTTGGGCAACAATTGGTAAGGAAATAAAGCACATCGAAGATGCTAAAATGGAAGATGTTCGGGCATTTTTCAATCGTTTCTATTTGCCTTCCAATGCCATTATGGTGGTAGCTGGTGATGTAAAATATGATGATGTAAAACGACTTGCTGAAAAATGGTTTGAACCAATTCCTTCAGGCCAAAAGCCCATACGTTTAATTCCTGCCGAACCCAAACAAAGTTCTCCTCGAAGAGAAACTGTATACAGAGATGTGCCTTCTGATTCGATTCACAAAGTGTATCATATGGCAGCTCGCATGGATCCAGAATATCATGCACAAGACTTACTTTCGGATGTGCTTGGACGTGGACAATCATCTCGTTTATTTAATGCATTGGTAAAGGATCGTCAATTATTCACCGAAATTTCGGCGCATGTAAGTGGCAGTTTCGATAAAGGACTTTTCGTTATCAATGGACGATTACGAAATGGCGTTTCTCCCGAAGAAGCAGAATCAGGAATTCAACAAGAAATTGATCGAATTCTAATAGAAGGAATCTCGGAAAATGAACTCACCAAAGTGAAAAACAAAGCAGAAAGCACTCATGTTTTTGGTGAAGTAAGTGTGCTCAATAAAGCCATGAATTTAGCTTTTGGTGAATTGTTGGGTGATATTGAAATGATCAATACTGAAATTTCAAAATTGCAAGCAGTTACTTCCGAAGCTGTTTTGAATGAAGCTAAAAAAATCCTTACCGAAGAAAATTGTTCTACACTTTACTACCTGCGAAATCAATGAATCAACTAGATCGTCAAACAGCACCTGCTATTTTCCCTGTTGATTCTGTGAATCCGCAAATGCCTGAGCAATTCACGCTTTCCAATGGGATTGAAGTATATAGTCTTTCCGCTGGATCGCAGGAAGTGATCAAAGTGGAACTCGTTTTTTCTGCAGGAACTTCTCGTCACGAAAATCCACTTCTACCTTCGTTTACAACCTCCATGTTGCAAGAAGGAACTTCGAAACGTTCTGCTTCACAAATTGCCTCTGCGATTGATGATTACGGTGCATTTTTAGAACTCGATATCGACAAGGATTTTTCGGGTATCACCTTATATTCCTTGAACAAATACCTCGGACAAACACTTCCTGTAATTCAAGATTTGCTTATCGATGCACAGTTTCCAGAAAATGAATGGGAAATTTTGAGAGCCAATCGATTGCAGAAATACTCTGTAAATCTTGGCAAAGTGGGTTTTGTTGCTGGTAAACGATTTCAAGAATTATTATTCAATGGAACAGCGTATGGGACTTCATTCGATGAAGAAACGTATAAAGCATTAAAGAAAGAAGACTTACAGCGATTCTATCAATTGCATTATGCTCCTAAAGCAGCCAAACTATTTCTCAGTGGAAAGATTGAAGAAAATGTTAAATCACTGATCGAATCTACATTTGGGAATTTACCTGGAAATGGGAATTTTCAACAGGCTTTAAGCATTGAAAAAAGTCATCGTTTAGAAGATCAGAAACAATTTATTTATAAGGAAGACGCAATACAATCAGCCATTCGAATTGGACGAAGATTATTTGCTAAAAATCATCCCGATTATTTCGGAATGAAGGTTCTTTCAACCATTCTTGGTGGATATTTTGGATCACGATTGATGACGAACATTCGTGAAGATAAGGGCTATACCTATGGCATTGGTGCTGGTTCGGTAGCTTATCGATCGGATGGATATTTTTACATCAGTACCGAAGTTGGAGCCGATGTTTGTGCCGATGCTTTGATAGAAATATACAAGGAAATTGACATTTTGAGGAATGAACTGGTTTCTACAGAGGAATTGGAATTAGTGAAAAGTTATTTGCTTGGTTCGTTATTGAAGAGTTTCGAAGGACCTTTTGAACGAATGGATCGTTTTAAAAACGTATTTCTATTTGATGGTGGCGATCTCTATTTTCAACGTTATACTGAAGAAATTCGTGGTATAACACCAGAGCGATTACTACAATTAGCACAAACTTGGCTTCGAGAAGAAGATTTAATTGAACTGGTTGTTGGAAAGAAATGAATTCTAGAGCAAGCGATCGATTTAATTTCAAGTTGAAACCATCTTCTTGAATGGAAAAAATCTGCTCAAGAATCCCATTTAATCAACTCTAAAAATTCCTACATTTGCGCGCAATTCGGGACTAAGCCCGTATACCCGGTTGCCATGGAACATCATTCAAAATTCGCGGAAGGCTTAACATACGACGACGTTCTTCTTATCCCAGATTATTCTGAAGTACTTCCCCGCGAAACTGACATTAGCACCCATTTTACACGTAAAATCCGACTCAACGTTCCCATTGTTTCTGCGGCAATGGATACTGTTACCGAATCGGCTTTGGCTATTGCTATTGCTCAAGAAGGTGGAATTGGAGTTTTGCATAAAAACATGAGCATAGCTCAGCAAGCTGCCGAGGTTAAAAAAGTGAAACGTTCCGAAAGCGGAATGATCATCGATCCCGTTGTGTTACATGAAAATGCCGTTGTTGCTGATGCGCTTCAACTCATGAAAGAAAATAAAATTGGCGGTATTCCTGTAGTTGACGACAATCGTAAACTGGTAGGTATTATCACCAATCGTGATCTTCGTTTCGAAAAGCGTTTTGATAAACCGGTGCGCGAAGTGATGACGAAGGAAAATCTAATCACTACAACACAAACAAATCTAGCTAAAGCAGAAATACTTCTTCAAGATTATAAAATAGAAAAGCTTCCTGTCGTTGATCAAGATTATAAACTCGTTGGGCTCATTACCTACAAAGACATCATCAAAAATCGCTTGCGTCCCAATGCTTGCAAAGATGATTTTGGTCGATTACGTGTAGCTGCTGCAGTTGGCGTAACAGCCGACACTATTGAACGTGTTACTGCTTTGGTAAAAGCTGGAGCGGATGCAGTTATCATTGATACTGCTCATGGACATTCCAAAGGTGTTATTGAAAAATTAAAGGAAGTAAAAGCAGCTTTTCCCGATCTTCAAGTGGTTGTAGGAAATATCGCTACTGCTTCGGCAGCTCGCATGCTAGTTGAAGCTGGTGCCGATGCAGTGAAAGTGGGAATTGGACCAGGTTCAATTTGTACAACACGTGTCATTGCTGGAGTTGGTGTGCCTCAATTAACTGCTGTAATGGATGTGGCAAGAGAACTTCAAGGTTCGGGAGTTCCTGTGATAGCAGATGGAGGAATTCGTTTTTCGGGTGATATTGTAAAAGCCATAGCAGCTGGTGGTTCAACGATTATGGCAGGTTCGCTCTTTGCCGGTGTGGAAGAATCTCCGGGTGAAACAATCATTTTTGAAGGAAGAAAATTCAAGTCATATCGTGGAATGGGTTCGATCGAAGCCATGCAAACAGGATCTAAAGACCGCTATTTTCAAGATGCCGAAGACGATATTAAAAAATTAGTTCCTGAAGGGATTGTTGGACAAGTTCCTTTTAAAGGCACACTGTCGGAAGTGCTTTATCAAATGATTGGTGGGCTTCGTGCCGGAATGGGATATTGCGGAGCTCCTAATATTGAATCACTTCAAACGAAGAAATTAATTCGAATTACTGCTGCAGGAGTAAGAGAATCACATCCTCATGATGTAAATATTACGCGTGAAGCTCCCAATTATTCTAGTAGATAGTTTTAAAACTTAATCCCATTATTCAATAGGATTTTCATCAAAATGAGCGTCGATGCAAGAATGATTAGAAATTTATTTTCAATCATACCACTTTCTGGTAATCGGTAAATCATAATCATTCTGTTTTTCATTGCATTGATAAATATCGAAACAACAATAACGAACATGGTGAATACCAAGCCTAAGTTCAAAATAAATGATCCGTCAGAAAAATAGATAAGCGAAACTCCTGAACAAATCAAATAGGGCAGAAGGACGGTTTGAAAAAGATAGATTAATCTACTTTCATTTTTAAAAACATGTTGAGTGCTGTTTGTTATTTGAATGAAAGGCTTTGCCGCTATTGCTCCAATGAAAATCAACACAAGTGTTGCGATAATAGATGCAATTAGTTTTGCAAAATCTTCCCAATACATATAATCAGCTACAATGCCTAAATAACTGGCATTTATACCTTGAGACCCAGTATTCTTAATGGGCATTAATACAAGTTCGGTACAGAAGAAATTTAAATAATGAATTCCTAGCCATAACCAAAAAGTCTTTAAAATCCCTGGTCGTTTTCTATAAAGTTTTTGAATTAAGAGTGCTATTATTCCTGCAATAAGGCAGAATGTTGGACCCGAAATAAATGTTTTTAATACTGATTCAATAGTCCATAAATCGTAATTCGACGTGAATTCAACTTTGAAGAAGAATAGTTTGTAAAACAAATGAAATCGTTTAGCAAAAAGAGCTGTTACAACGTTAAAACTAACGTACGAAATCGCAAAAGCAGCCATATAAGCAACTGCCGAATTAATAATTCGATTGTTACGCTCTTGTTCAATTGACCCTTCTCTGCCTGGAAGTTTCTCAGTAAAATCAAGTACTCTGTCTTTTGAATCCACGATTTTATAATCCCATTTCTTGCAAATATATCTTAAAATCTGAAGGTTTTTTAAATGAATACATTCTACAAATGTATCCTTTGATATATCTGATCATTCAACTATTTTCGCACGCTCTATTTAATGTAAAATGAAAATGCTGAGAAACAAGATTTTAATTGCTGCTTGTATACTATCAAGCACTATTGCTTTCGGTCAAACTACTGTAAAGAAAAAGCTTCCTTCAACTGCTCCTAAAGAAACGGTTGCTCCTCCCGCAATTCCAGTTGTTGAAGATCCTGTATTGCTTATTGTTGGTGGAGATCCCGTAACTCGAGGTGAATTCGAAAGTATTTATCGTAAGAACAATTCGAAAGAAACTTCTACCGATAGAAAAGCCTTAGAAGAATATCTTCAACTGTTCATCAATTTTAAATTAAAAGTAAAAGCGGCTAAAGTTGCTGGAAAAGATACTGCTACTTCTTTTCAAAATGAATTGAAAGGTTATCGCCGTCAGCTTGCTACACCTTATCTCACCGATAAAAACGTAAACGATAAATTGATCCAAGAGGCCTATGATCGAATGAAAAAAGACATTCGCGCAAGCCATATATTAATCTCTTTGCCTGCTGATCCTCTTCCAAAAGATACATTGGCTGCTTATAACAAAGCAATGGCGATTCGTGCACGAATTCTTAAAGGAGAAGATTTTGCAACACTTGCTGGTCAAAATTCTGAAGATCCTTCTGCAAAACAAAATGGTGGTGATCTTGGCTATTTTACTTCAATGATGATGGTTTATCCATTTGAAACAACAGCTTATACAACTCCTGTTGGTGAAGTTTCAATGCCAGTTCGTACAAAATTCGGGTACCATATTTTAAAAGTAACCAGTGTCCGCGATGCTCAAGGACAAGTTCATATTGCACATATCATGGTAAAGAATCCCGAAAACGCAAAGGATTCAGTGATTGCTGCGAATAAAAAGAAAATTGATGAGATCTATGAAAAAATTAAAAAAGGAGAAGATTTTGGGCAATTAGCTTCTCAATTTTCTGACGATAGAACTTCAGGGAAAAATGGTGGTCAGCTACCTTGGTTTGGAACTGGTAAAATGGTTCCAGAATTCGAAAAAGTGGCGTTTGATTTAAAAGCCGACAATGAAGTAAGTGAACCATTTCGTACTCAATATGGATGGCACATTGCAAAACGTCTAGAACGAAAAGGCATTCAAACATTTGATGAAGTAAAAGGTGAATTAAAACAAAAAATCTCTAAAGATTCTCGTTCTCAAGTAAGCCGTGATGCAGTCATTCAACGTGTAAAAAAAGAAAGTGGTTTTACTGAAGATCCAAAAGCGCTCAATGAATTAATTCTCAAAGTAGATACTTCTTTATTAAGTGCTCATTGGAAAGCAGAAGTAACAAATGGAATGGTAAAACCATTATTTAAAATAGGAGCTGAATCCTATACTCAAAACGATTTTGCTCAGTTCTTAGCACAAAATCAAAGTCGTCAACCAAAAGAATCTGTGGTAGAAGCTTTAGTTCGTAAGTCGTATGATTACTATCGGAACGAAAAAATAATTGGGTATGAAGATGCTCGTTTAGAACAGAAATATCCTGAATTTAGAATGTTGATGCAGGAATATCGTGATGGAATATTATTGTTCGAGATCACCGATGAAAATGTTTGGTCTAAAGCATTGAAAGACACAGTTGGATTGGAGAAATTCCATGAGCAAAACAAAGGCAAATACATGTGGCCTGAGCGTGTTGACGTTGTTGTTTATAAAGCAAAAGATGTAGCAACTGCTAAAGCTGCAAGGAAGCTCGTTGAGAAAAGAGCGAAAAAAGGGACTTCATTAGATGAGATACGTACTAAAATCAACAAATCCTCACAATTAAATCTTCAAACTGAAACAGGTGTGTTTTCTAAAGGGGATAATGAAATCGTTGATGCCGTAAATTGGACTGTAGGAATATCTCCTGATAAGATTAATGCTGATGGTTCAGTGACTTTTGTAGAAATAATTAAACTTCTCGAACCAAGCCCTAAAACACTTCTTGAGGCGCGTGGATTAATCACTGCTGATTATCAAACATTCTTAGAACAAGAATGGATAAAAGAATTAAAGAGTAAGTACAATGTCGAAGTAAAACGCGATGTTTTTGATACGATAAAATAAATTGAATAAAATTCAGCGGCCCGTTTTGGTTAATAACGTACCGGAACGGGCCGTTTGGTTTTTAAACATTCTTTTTTTCAATTGCAATCCAGTGATTAGCATTTTTAAACATTTCATTTATTTAATTTTTCTATTTCCAATTCTATCCTGTGGGGACGGGACTGGTGAAAAGGAAATAATTGCACGTGTTTATGATAAAGAATTATCAAAGACTGAATTAGCTCAATCATTACCTTATGGACTGTCGAAGCAAGATAGTGCCGCATTTGCTAATGATTTCATTGATCAATGGATAAAGAAAAATGTAGTACTTCGAAGAGCTGAAAGCAACTTAACTGAGAGTCAAAAAGATGTAAAACAGCAACTAGAAGATTACAGATCTTCTTTAATAATATTTGCCTATGAACGCGAGCTTATTCGACAGAAATTAGACACTGTTGTTTCAAATGCTGAAATCGAAAATTACTATAAAGAAAATGCAGCAAATTTTGAGCTTAGAAGTAACATTATTCGGTTAAGATATCTCAAGCTGCCAATTAAAACTCCCAATGCGGATAAGGCCAAAAAATGGTTTTTATCTTCGAATCAAGTCGACAAAAATAAATTGGAGCAATTTGCAAAACTATATGCCGTTAATTTTCTGCTCGATGATAGCAATTGGTTATTGTTGGATGATGTGATAAAGGAAATTCCAATGAATACCTATTCAATGAATGACTTTAATGCGAATAAGCGACTTTTAGAACTCGATGATAAAGAATACCATTACCTTGTAGCCATTACTGGATTTATGGTAAAAGACAGCAATGCTCCTTTGAGTTTTGAAAGAGAAAATATCCGGAATATTATTCTGAACAAGCGTAAAATTGTGCTGATTGAACAAATGCAACAAGACGCTTACAATGATGCAATGAATGAAAAAAATATTGAACGACCTGGTTCAGGTAAATAAGCTTTTAGGAACGATTTCACTTTTGTTTGTTGTTTTCGGGTTGTCAGCTCAACCTGTAAGCATCGATAAAATTGTTGCTGTAGTTGGAGATAAAGCCATTTTATTTTCAGATGTAGAAGCACAAGCAATGCAAGCAGAACAACAAGCAGGCACTAAAAATCCTGATTTACGTTGCAATGTTTTAGAAGATATGATTATTCAGAAACTCCTTTTAAATCAAGCAGAAAAGGATAGTGTAGTTGTTTCTGATGCACAAGTTGATGGAGAGTTAAACAAGAAAATACGCTATTTCATTGGTCAAATAGGTTCAGTCGAAAAACTCGAAGCTTATCTCGGAAAATCAATTGTTCAGATTAAAGATGATTTCAGAGAGCGTATACGGGATCAACTCATAGTTCAGCAAATGCAAGGTAAAATTGCGGGCGATGTTAAGGTTTCACCTGCCGAAGTGAAAGCATATTATGAGTCAATTCCTAAAGACAGCATTCCTTTTATTGAGAGTGAAATTCAAGTAGCACAAATCCTTAAAAAACCTCCAGTAAATCAATCGGAGCGTGAACGTGTGCGCAAAGAACTTCAAGATATTCGCCAGAAAATTCTTGATGGACGATCCTTCGCTTCAATGGCTGCTTTTTATTCCGAAGATGTTGTTTCAGCTGCTAAAGGTGGTGAATTGGGATTTATGAATCGTGGTGATTTAGTTCCCGAATTCGAAGCTGTTGCATTTTCTCTTAAAGGAAAAGAGATATCAGAGATTGTTGAATCCAGTTTCGGTTTTCACATCATTCAATTAATCGAAAGAAGAGGGGAGACCATAAACGTACGTCACATTCTTATCTCTCCTAAAGCATCTTCATCCGATTTAGATTTAGCGCGTGTAAAATTGGATAGCATCTCCCAAGCCATCCGTTTAGGTAGAATTACTTTTGAAGAAGCAGCTTTGAAATATTCAGATGATTCCGATACAAAAAACAATGGTGGAATATTGATAAATCCGAATTCAGGATCCACTTGGTTTGAAGTTTCACAAATGGATCAAAGCCTGTTTTTTGTCATCGATAAAATGAAAATAGGAGAGCTATCTGATCCTGTTCCAGTTCGTGTTGGAGAGAAAAAAGAATCATATCGAATTGTTACAATGAAAGCTAGAACAGAGCCTCATCGAGCGAATCTAAAGGATGATTATCAAAAAATAATGCAAGCTGCCGAAGCAGAAAAAAAACAAAAACTTGTTAGTGAATGGATACAGCGTAAACGCCAGTCTTTTTTTATCAAAATTGATCAGGAGTTCGTAAACTGTCCATTTCAAAATTCATGGAATAATCAATAATTCAGTTGAGAAATATGCAAACGTTTAAATCCGATGTTGAAGCGATTGATAGCCTCCGAGATGCATATTTGCGCCTTGATGCGGAAATAGGAAAAGTTGTTATTGGTCAAGAAGATGTTGTTAAAGATGTAATCATTTCAATTTTTAGCCGAGGACATTGCCTATTAGTTGGTGTTCCTGGATTAGCTAAAACACTTCTTGTTACAACTATTTCAAGAGTTCTTGGCTTGGATTACAATCGTATTCAGTTTACTCCCGATTTGATGCCCTCCGACATTGTTGGTACTGAAATTTTAGATGAGGATCGTCATTTCCGTTTCATTAAAGGCCCCTTGTTCGCCAATATTATTTTAGCTGATGAGATCAATAGAACTCCACCTAAAACCCAAGCGGCTTTACTCGAAGCAATGCAGGAAAAAGCAATTACTGCTGCAGGGAAACGATATGAATTAGGACAACCCTTTTTCGTTTTAGCAACACAAAATCCAATTGAACAAGAAGGAACATATCCATTACCTGAAGCACAATTAGACAGATTCATGTTCAATATTTGGGTGGATTATCCTAAATATGAAGATGAGTTACTCGTTGTAAAAAGCACAACTTCCGATAATAAAATAGAATTGAAGTCAATTCTATCAGCCGAAGAAATTTTATTCTATCAAGACTTAGTTCGTCGTGTCCCAGTTACAGATAAAGTATTGGAATACGCTGTAAAATTGGCAGTTAAAACCCGTCCAAATTCTGAACATGCTCCTGATATTGTGAAGAAATACCTTGCTTGGGGAGCTGGTCCACGTGCATCTCAATTTCTTGTTTTAGGTGCAAAATGTCATGCAGCTATTCGTGGTCGTTATTCGCCCGATATTGAAGATGTTAATGCAGTTGCTACTGCAATACTTCGCCATAGAATAATTCGGAATTACAAGGCGGAAGCTGAAGGTCTCAGTGTTGAATCGATAATCAAACAGATAATGAATTAATTAAAAAAGCCGGATACTAACTCCGGCTTTTTCATTTCAACTTAATCCTTTGATAGGATTTTTAAGAATTATAGATTCTCAATAATAGGTCAATCGAATAACATCAGCAATGTGTTTTGCATAACGTATTACCTGACGTGTGTAGCCATATTCGTTATCGTACCAAACATACAATACAATGTTGCGTTTATCATTAGCTACGATAGTTGCAGGGCTATCTACAATGGATGCACATGGATTCCCAATCAAATCGCTTGATACCAATTCATTCGAAATCGAATATTGAATTTGTTCTACTAGATCTCCTTTTAAAGCAGCATTTCTTAAAACGCTGTTTACATCATCTTTACTTGTATCAGTTTCAACTGTGAGTTTTAAAATCGCTAATGAAACATCGGGTGTTGGTACTCTCACAGAATTGGAAGTCAATTTACCTGCTAATTCTGGAATTACCTTCGTTACAGCACTTCCTGCACCTGTTTCTGTAATAACCATATTCAATGCAGCAGAACGACCTCTACGGTATTTCTTATGGAAATTATCCAATAAATTCTGATCGTTTGTATAAGAGTGAATAGTTTCGATATGACCAGTTGAAATTCCTAGATTTTTCTGAATCACTTTTAGAATTGGAACAATCGCATTGGTCGTACATGAAGCAGCTGAAAATATAGTTTCAGTTGTATGGTCGCATGATGCATGATTTACCCCATGAACAATATTAGGAATATCTCCTTTTCCTGGAGCAGTTAACAATACTTTACCAATCCCTTTCGCTTTTAAATGCTCGCTTAATCCTTCACGATCACGAGATGATCCTGTGTTGTCGATTAACAATGCATCATGAATCCCAAATGAACTATAATCAATTTCTGCTGGATTACTTCCTGCAATCATTTTGACTGTATGTCCATTTATGATTAGTGCTTTATTTTCAAAATCTTCGATCACAGTTCCTGGAAATGGACCATGCACTGAATCTGTTCTTAATAAAGCAGCTCTTTTACTAATATCTTCATTCGAATTGCTTCGTGTAACAATAGCTCTTAATCGTAGTTGTTCACCTTTTCCAGCTTGTATAATTAACTCTCTTGCTGCAATTCTACCAATTCTACCAAAACCATATAAAACGATGTCTTTGGGTTTTAAAACGCGTTTGTCTTTACCTAAAAAAGAACTTAATTTATCTGAAATAAAAACAGAAGCAGATTCATAAGCTGCTTTTTCATTTAGCCATTCTGTTGCTAATCGTCCAATATCTAATCTTGCAGGTGCAATTTCAGCTGAAAGAATTTCTTTCGCTAGCAATAATGTATCTTGAATAGTAATCGGTTTTCCAACCATATTCAACGCATAATTATGCAATTGAAGAATCTCACTCGCACTTCTATCAACTAATTGATTCCGAAAAATTACTAATTCAATACTGCGATCAAACCATAATTCTCCAATAATATGGATGAGTTCAATTGCTGCTTTTTCATCCCTGATCCACTCATTCAGTTCGGTTTCATAGGCTGTAGCAGAACCATTTTCCTTTGACATAGTGTTATTGTTTGAGATTTGCGACGCGAAATTATGAATTTCTACATCCTAATCACGAAAGAGTTCATCCTTTTATCAAATACCAAATACAAAAAAAGCCCGTCTTTTATTATAAAGACGGGCTTTTCTATTCGCAGATATTTTTAAATACCCAAACCGTAATATGCTCTTGCCCCATTTGGATATAATCCTTCAATTAGGAGGCCTTTTCTTTCGGATTTTAAAGCTTCAGTCAGGTCTTCAATCGAGTTTACAGCCTTTTCACCAATGTTGGTTATAATAAAACCTTCTCGAATGCCGATGTTTCTTAATCTTCCTTCTCGGATATTTTGGACTCGAAGTCCATTTTGGATTTTCAGAGCACTTTTCTCATTTGAATTAATTGGAGTGAATTCAGCACCTAATTCTTCTTTTATCGACTCAGTATACCGTACTAGACGAGTATCTCCATTTTTATTTTTAAGCACAACTGAAATCTCTTTTTCACTTCCGCCTCTGTTAATGGTTAATTGAACCTTGTCTCCTGGTCTGTATCGACCTATTTGTTCTTGTAATTCAGGAACATTATTAACAGTCACATCTTGAATCTTCAAAATAATATCTCCTTCTTTTACACCACTTTCTTCGGCGGCTCCACCTGCATTTAAACCTGAAACATACACACCTTTTAATTCAGAAATATCTTTTCTTTTACCTAAATCGGCGTTCAAGTCTTCTAAGACTACGCCTATAAATGCTCTTTGTACTTCTCCAAATTCCAAAAGATCAGCAACAACCTTTCGAACAATATTGACTGGAACTGCGAAAGAATATCCTGAATAAGATCCTGTATTAGAAGCAATAGCTGAATTTATTCCGATAAGCTCCCCATTGGCGTTTACTAATGCTCCTCCGCTATTTCCTGGATTCACTGCGGCATCTGTTTGAATAAAGGATTCTATCGCAAATTTCTCATTTAAAATATTGATGTTTCGTCCTTTAGCACTGATGATTCCGGCTGTTACTGTAGATGTTAAACTAAAGGGATTTCCAACGGCAAGAGCCCATTCACCTACTTTTACTTGATCAGAATTTCCGTAATAAATGAATGGGAGATTTTTAGCATCTACTTTCAACAAAGCTAAATCGGTGCTTGGATCTCGCCCAATAACTTCTGCATTATATTCACGTTTGTCATTTAAAACGATTTCAACTTTATCTGCATTTTGAATCACATGGTTATTTGTTACGATATAACCATCTTCCGATATAATAACACCTGAACCAGATGCCATCGCTTTTTGAGCTGGTGCATCCCGGTAAGGGTTTCCAAAAAAGAAATCATAAAAAGGATCATAGCTAGCAGCTCTTCTATTATTTGTGACTGTTTTTACATGGACAACTCCATGTACTGATTGTTCTGCAGCTTGAGTTAAATCTGGGGCATTTGATAAATTGCTTCCATGAACGGATGTTTGTTGTACCGGTAAACGTTCACTTGTCAATCTTTCAAATCCATCTGGTGATGAATAGAAAAAGTGACTGAAGCTCAATGCTGCTAAGCCCCCCACACAAGCAATTCCGAGGGTTGAAAGAAACTTTTTCATAGTAAAATTTTAGTGTTTTTTAAAATTCGCCCTCAAAAATAATGCCTTCAGATAAGTAAAACAACAATGAACATTTTGCTGTTTATCATTCATTTTGAAAGCAATTCGTTTAAGGTCTGTTTTCATTTAGGTTTGCACATGAACGGTTGAAACGAAATTCTGTTGTTTCTATTTCTAGTTTTAACCTTTATTTTGAATTGATTGAATGAAAAATCAAGGTGGTAAAACAATTTTCTTTCTCAGCGGAATCTTAATTGGGATTCTTGCCGGGCTTGGATTGGTATTTATTCTCCTCAACGATATTAATCCTTTTGCAATATTTAAATCATCTGGAAATAATTCGTATGACACACTTGTCGACAAAACACAAAAAAATGAAACGACTTTAGTGAGGTCTCCAAAAAATCGTCTCGAAAAAAATACTCAACAAAATACTGAGTTCATTGATACTTCAAACTCAACTGTTCCTTTTGATTCAAATTCAAATTTAACAGATGAGCAATTGAATTCGGATGATATTATTGTCCAAAGGGATAAACTCATTGAAACGCGTGAATTGAAATTAATTCAGATTGAAAAGAATGGATCTAAAGGAAAATCCGATTCTTTACTGAAAGTCTTTCAAGGATCTTCTTCGAATTCAATTGAATTTAGAATTGAATTCTGGAATTCTCCAATCAATTACAAAGGATATAAATTTGTCAGAAATGTTATTGTGGCTTTTGGTTTAGATACCCAAGATCCAAGCAAATTATTTCTTTTCGAAGACAAATATTATCTCAAACACGGAGCTTCGGTTTTTAAAATAATGAATACCGAAAAATTCGAACCGTATTATAAAGTCACTGACGAGAACTTGATAAAACAATTACGTTGATGCGTATTAAATTTCAAAAATACCAAGCAGCAGGAAACGATTTCATTTTAATTGATGATCGAGATCGAAAATTTGATGTTAAGAATAGCAGTCTAATTCAGACTTTGTGTCATCGCAGATTTGGAATTGGAGCCGATGGATTGATTTTATTTCGTACCGATCCTACTGTCGACTTTAGAATGATTTATTTTAATTCTGATGGATATGAAGGTTCGATGTGCGGAAATGGTGGACGTTGTGCAGCTGCATTTGGGGCGCAGTTCTTCCCCGAAAAACATCAGTTTAGTTTTAATGCTTTTGATGGATTGCATACTGCCGAATTATTGTCCTCTAAAGGAGATGGATTTATTGTTCGACTTCAAATGCAACAAGTAGCACTACCAGAAATTATTGGAGAAGATCTCTTATTAAATACAGGTTCTCCTCACTACGTTCATTTTGTAGAAGACGCTGGAGCCATTGACGTACCAACTGAAGGTCGGACAATTCGAAATTCAACACGATTTTTACGTGAAGGAGTGAATGTTAATTTTGTTGAAGTTCATCGAGATTCACTTACTGTTAGGACCTATGAAAGAGGTGTTGAAGAAGAAACACTTTCCTGCGGAACAGGAGTAACGGCATCAGTAATTGCCGCATTTGTTCGTGGTAAAATTAGCAATCAACCGGTTCAGGTTTTTACTCGTGGAGGTGAAATGAAAGTATCTTTTAATCCTTCTCCAGAAGGCGATTTTAACGATGTCTTCCTCACTGGAGAAGCAATGCCAGTTTTTATGGGCGAGATAGAATTATGAGTTTTTCATATCCACTGAAAAATATTGTTCCTTTAGAATTACCTCTAGATAATCATCCACATATCTTAATTCTCCATGCGGACAAACAACCTGTTCATGTTGCTTTCGTTTGGAATGAACTCTATTATTCCCTTACTTACAAAGGTCCCGAAACAGCTATTCCTCTCTCTACTCGACTTAAATTAATTCGAATTCGTCGAATTCCTTGTCTGTGGTTAAAACTAAATCTCCCCTTAATTTCAATAAATAAAGAAAGAATTAATTCAATTTTTAATCAATATCCTCCTTTAAATAGTAGCGAAACTTGCTTAACTCCCATTTGGGATTTTCTTCAAATAGCTTATTCTATCCCCTCAGGAAAGCCACTTATTTTTGGCTTGCTTGATTCAATTGCAGAACATAAACTCTTATTACAAATTGCCTCTTTTCAATTAGATAATATTGTTAATGGAGAATTTTCTCTGCCTTATTATTCCTCTGAAAGCGTTGAAAATAGAATCACTTTATTAGCATCTACTTTGAAAAAGAAATTCTGATGTAACTTTTGCATCTTTATTTTACTCAAAGTTTCCCAATCCTATTTCTATGAAGTTATTCTATACGTTTCTTACTTTATTCTTTTTATCAATCAGTTCAATAAATCTTAAAGCTCAAGAGGATAAATTAATTCCTCCAATAGCTCCTCGTTCATTTTGGTCAGATACCATTCATGGAGACATTCGTTTGGATGAATATCATTGGATGAGGCAGAAAACAGAACCTCAAACAATCAATCATCTCTATGCCGAAAATGGGTATTCCGACAGAGTAATGGCTGGTTCTTCATTATTAATGAAGAAAATGTTTGAAGAATTAAAAAGCCGAATTCCAGACAAAACTGAATCCTTACCATCTCGATTAAAAAAGTACCTCTATTATTCTCGATATGAATCGGGAATGGATTATCCAGTCTATTATAGAAAAGCCGATTCTTTAAATTCAACAGAGAAACTATTAATCGACTTTAATGAAATCGCAAAATCTTATAATTATTTCAATATCGCAGCACTAGGAATTAGCCCTGACAATCAGAAAATGTATTATGGAGTTGATGGAAAAGGAGATCGAATCTTCAATCTGTATTTTAAAAATTTACAAACTGATGCGTATTTGTCTGATACATTGAAAGGAATAAATGGTGTTTGTTGGTTAGGCAATGATGCTGTATTATATACTGTTCCAGAAGCAAATACAAAACGTTCTTTTAAAGTAATTAAACATGTTTTAGGTAGACCTTTAACCGAAGACATTCTTTTATTCGAAGAGAAGGACGTAACGTTTAATATTGGCTTATCACGTTCAGATTCAGAACGTTTTATCTTCCTTGTTAGTTCTCAAACACTTTCGGATGAAGTTTGGATTATGGACGTCCAAAACAGTGAAGCTGGATTTCGAATCATTGAACCGCGAAGAAAAAATCATTTATATAGTTTAGAGCATTATGAAGGTGATCAATTTTACATTTTATCTGATGATAATGCTCCGAATCAAAAAATACTCACCTGTCCAATAAATACTCCTCAACAGAAATATTGGAAAGAATTAATTCCTCATCGAAGTGATGTATTGATTGCTGGTTTTCAAATATCCAACGGGAAAATAATTCTAACAGAACAATTCGATGCACGTCAACGTGTTGCAGTAATTGATCCTAAAGATTTATCAAAAACATATTTACCAATTCCAGAAGAACCAGCATCGGTTGGAGTAAGCGGCTATTACGAATTTAATGAACCTAAAATTCGCTATTCATTTTCCAGCAATCGATTTCCAACTGAAGTTTGGGATTATGATTTAAATTCTGGTGAAAGAGTATTAATTCGAAGAGATACTGTGAAAGGAGGATACAATCCAGATAATTATATTTCTGAACGTATTTATGCGACTGCTTCTGATAGCACCCAAATCCCAATAACATTAATCTATAAAAAAGGACTAAAAAAAGACGGAAATAATCCTACTTGGTTAAGCGCCTATGGTTCATATGGCAATCCTTCACTTCCAGGATTTTCAACAGGAAATTTAGCCTTATTAGATAGAGGTTTCGTGGTTGCTGAAGCTCATATTCGTGGTGGAAATGATTGTGGTCGACTTTGGTACGAAAACGGAAAACTCCTAAAAAAGAAAAATACGTTTACTGATTTTATAGCCTGTGCAGAGAAACTAATTTCAGATGCATATACAAACCCTAAAAAATTAGCTATACAAGGCGGTAGTGCAGGAGGATTATTAATGGGAGCAGTAGTTAATATGCGTCCTGATTTATTTGCAGCTGTTGTTGCAAATGTTCCTTTTGTTGATGTTGTAAACACAATGCTAGACCCAACATTGCCCTTAACAACCTTTGAATACGATGAATGGGGAAATCCGAATGATCCCGTTTATTATAATTACATAAAATCCTATGCTCCTTATGAAAATGTAAAATCCCAGAATTATCCTTCGATGTTGGTTACTGGTGGTTACAATGATTCTCAAGTACCTTATTGGGAGCCAGCAAAATGGGTTGCTCGTTTAAGAGCACTTAAAACGGATTCAAACCTATTACTTCTAAAAATAAATATGGATGCCGGTCATGGCGGTAGTTCTGGGCGCTTTGGTGGACTTAAAGACCGATCATTTGAAATGGCTTTTGTTCTTCGTGCTTTAGGTGTGAAAGAGGATTATCTCACCATTAAAGGTCGTACAACCGATACGCAAGGGAACGAACTTCCTTTTGTCAATGTCTTTATTGAAGGTTCAACCATAGGAACTGCATCTAATGAAAATGGACAGTTTAGCCTTGATCTTCGGCAAAAAAATTCTCAAAACATCGTTTTCTCATCGATTGGATTTAAAAAGAAAGTGGTCCCGATCACCTTAAAAACGGATATCAATAATTTAAAAGTAGCCCTTGAACCCGAGAATTATCAAATTAAAACGTTTGAAGTAAAAGCCAATGCAAAAGATCCTGCTTATGCGGTGATGAAAAATGCAATCAGAATGCGCAAAAGCCATCTTGAACAAGTAGATGCTTACTCTTCTGATATTTATATAAAGGGAAGCGTTCGCTTGAATGAAATCCCTAAGAAAATGCCATTCTTTATTTCGAAAGAATCTATGCCCGATTCAAATGATTTGGGTTTAGTTTATTTATCTGAATCGGTTGCAAGATATCATGTTCGTCAACCTTCGGATTACAAAGAAGAAATGATTGCATCCAAAATAGCCGGTATGAAACAAGGCTTTAGTTGGAATCGAGTTTCTGATGTACTCTTGAATTTTTACGAAAATCTTGTTGATTTCGATTATTATGCAGATCGTGGTTTTGTTTCTCCTGTCTCTGAATCAGCCATGTTTTATTACAAATTTAAAATGATCGGAACGTTCATAGAAAATGGGAAAACAATCAATCGAATTGCTCTAGAACCTAAACGAAAATCCGATCCATGCTTTCGTGGTGAAATCTTTATTGTGGATGATTCATGGCATATTCACAGTGTGGATATGATGCTTACAAAAGATGCCCAAATTCAATATGTGGATACGCTATATATCAAGCAGGAATATGTTCCTATGGAAGATAGCCTTTGGATGCCTCTATCCATGCAGCTGAAAAGTCACATTAAATTTTTTGGTTTTGGTGCAACAGATAAATCAATAGGTGTTTTTTCAAATTATAAACTTCATCCCGTATATCCGAAAAACTTTTTTGGAAATGAGGTCTTTAAAGTGGAAGATAAAGCCAATAAAAAAGACACAGTTTATTGGATTGAAACACGCCCAATGACTTTAACTCCCGAAGAAGAGCGAAACTACCGCAAAGCCGATAGCACCGAAGCTGTTCAAACGACAAAACCCTACATGGATTCTTTAGATAGAATCAACAATAAAATAAGCATTAGCAAAATGCTCATCTCTGGTCTCTCATTTCGAGATTCCTATAATAAATCAGGATTAAATATCAATCCACTCATTGCCATGGTCTCTTTTAATGCTACCGAAGGTTTGGTTTTTAAGCCTGTTGTTCAATATTATAAAGCCTATGAAGACAACCATTCCTGGTTTGTAGATGCAGAAGGTCGATATGGAGTTTCAGATAATCGATTCAAAGGTGGACTGCGTTATTGGACCATGACCAATCGGAAGAAATTTAATTGGTGGCATTTGGAAGCAGGGCGATTTGTTACTCAGTTAAACGGATCAAACCCAATTTCACCTTTAGTGAATGCAGCATATAGTTTAATCGATAAACAAAATCTAATTCGTCTTTATGATAAAACTGGTGCAACCGTCACATGGAATCGTGAAGTTGTAAATGGAATTATGCTTCAAGCTGCAGCAACATGGCAGGATCGTAAAAGTTATTCAAATAGAACAGACTACAGTTGGAGCAATAAAACACTTCAACCGTATGCATCAAACTACTCAGTAGGTTCTGATTCAATCGGAAATCAAACAAATTCTCAATTGGCTGAGATTTCAATCAAAGCGCGGTTTCGAATCAATCAGAAATATGAATCCCGTGAGAATTTAAAAATCATCAAAGATTCTAAATGGCCTTCATTTTTTGTCGAATTATCGCAAGCCATCCCTAAAATTGCAGGTTCCGACATTCAATACACGCATCTTGAAGGAGCTATTGGAGATGAACTCAAATTTGGATTATTGGGAGATAGCAAATACAAAATTATTGCTGGTTGCTTTTTAGGAACATCAGGTATGCAATTCGTCGATAATCAACATTTCAATGGGAATGAGACATTTCTATTAAGAAATTTCAATTCCACCTTGCCGTTCGATTTCTTTCAGTCTTCGCTTCGTCGATTTAACGCCCTGCATTATTACTCAAACAGTACAAATAACTCTTACCTTGAAATTCATTATGAGCACCAGTTCTATAATTGGTTAACGAATAAAGTTCCATTGTTGAGAAAAACATTATTTGGAACTGTTGCTGGAGCTAATATTCTTTGGGTAGATCATCACCCATTATACTCCGAACTTTATGTAGGAGTTGATAATATTTTGAAAGTTCTTCGGATTGATTTTGTTAGTCAATATACTCCTGGGCAAGCTTTAAAACCCTTGATACGATTTGGGTTGAAACTATAATATGCTCAACGCATAAACCATTTTGCTAGTTTCAATTTCCATTTGAAAGGAGCATACCGAACAGGAATATCTGGGAAAAATCCTGTCCGCATAATGGCTTTGCGATGAGAAAAAGTTTCGAAGCCAGCATGTCCATGGTAATTCCCCATTCCGCTCGTTCCAACTCCGCCAAATGGAAGTTCTGGATTTGTTAAATGAATAAGCAATATGTTTACACCACCTCCTCCGAAACGAATGTTGGATAAATAAAATTCTTCGGTTTTACGGCTTTTTGTAAATATATAACACGAAAGTGGATAGGGATTTAAGCCAACTTGAGCGATAACTTCTTCCTTTTTTCGATACGGTATGATTGGTAAAATAGGTCCAAAAATTTCTTCACGCATACACATCGAATCTGCTGATAAATCAGTGATCAATGTTGGTTCGATATACAATTGACTTGCGTCTGTTTTGCCGCCATAAAGAATCTTTCCTTGCTCCAAATAAGAACTTAATACATCAAATCGCTTTTGATTGATAATTCGTCCATACGAGCTGCTTTTTGAGGCATCATCTCCATAGAATTCTTTCACCCAATGAATATACTGCGCAACAAATTCATCAAACACATCCTCATGAACTAGTGCGTAATCAGGACCAATACACGTTTGTCCTGCATTCCAAAGTTTTCCCCAGGCAATTCGTTTTGCTGAAATAGAGATATTGGCATCTTCAGCAATAATTACCGGACTCTTTCCACCTAATTCTAATGTAACAGGACTTAAATGTTCTGCCGCCATTTTCATCACGTCTTTTCCAACTTGGGCGCTGCCTGTAAAAAAGATATGATCAAATCGGTACTTTTTAATCAATTCAGTTCCAATCAAAGCGCCAGGACCTTGAATAACACAAACAAAGTTGCTCGGGAAAATTTCTGTGATTAGCTTTTCAACAATTTGTGCAGTTGTGGGAGCTTGATTTGAAGGTTTGATAAATGCACAATTTCCAGCGGCGATGGCACTAATTAGAGGAGCCATCAATAACATAAATGGATAATTCCAAGGTCCAATAATTAGAACTACTCCAAGCGGATCTTTCAAAATAAAACTGGTCGAAGGAAAATGCACAAATGGTGTTGAGACATATTCTGTTTTGCTCCATTCATCTAAAGAACGGAGTGTATGACTGATCTCCATTTTTACGGTTCCAACTTCGCTCGAATATGCTTCGTAGGCATGCTTTCCTAAATCAGCATTTAATGCTGCTAGAATTTCAGTTTCATAGGTTCCTAAAGCGGTGTATAAGGAGGAAAGCATCTCCTTTCGAAATGATATAGCTCTAGTTTTTCCGCTAAGAAAAAAGGATTGCTGAGACTTAAAAAGGGATTCGATTTGTTCGGATGAACTCATGATGTAAATATGGAACGAATCTCTTTAATTATCTATTTTTTTAAATAACGAGCAACAGCTTCAGCACAATTTTGACCATCCATAGCCGCAGAAACAATTCCTCCAGCATATCCAGCACCTTCGCCACATGGGAAAAAACCTTGCATTTGAATATGCTGTAAAGTTTCTGCATCACGAGGAATTCTGACAGGTGTTGAGGTTCTTGATTCTACTGCGTGCAATAAAGCCTCGTTCGTAAAATATCCTTTCATCTTTTTCCCAAATGCAGGAAAAGCAGCCTGAAGTCTACTTGCTATGGCATGTGGTAAAACCTGATTTAAATTCACCGATTTAATTCCCGGTTGATAGGAAGAATCGGGTAAACTAACACTGATTTTATTTTGGACAAAATCGACCATGCGTTGAGCAGGAGCAACTTGAGTATTTCCTCCTGCAATACAAGATGCTTGTTCTATTGCTTGTTGAAATTTCATGCCTGCTAAAGCGCCAAATGCTTCATAAGGTTGCAAATCTTCGGGTTTAATTTCTACTACAATCCCTGAATTTGCAAATGGATTATTCCGTTTAGATGGCGACCAACCATTTGTAACTACTTCACCCGGAGAAGTAGCACAGGGAGCAATAATTCCTCCCGGACACATGCAAAATGAATATACACCTCGACCATTTACTTGATCAACGAGCGAGTAGGAGGAAGGCGGTAAATATTCTCCTCGTGAATCACAATGATACTGGATAGAATCAATTAGAGATTGTGGATGTTCGGCTCTAACCCCAATAGCAAATGGTTTAAATTCTAAATGAACTCCAGCTTGATAGAGGATTTCATAAATATCTCTAGCCGAATGTCCCGTTGCAAGTATAATTGCTTGTGCTTGAACTGAACTTCCTGTTTGAGTTTTAATTCCTGTAAAGACCTGATTCTTGAAATCAAAATCGCAAATCCGTGTATCAAAATGGATTTCTCCACCATGATTGAGAATGGTTTCTCGCATGGCAACAATAATCCCCGGTAATTTATTTGTCCCAATATGAGGATGAGTATCAATCAGGATTTCTTCAACAGCACCATGAACAAAAAACGTATCTAGTACTGCCTTTATATTTCCTCGTTTGTTTGATCTCGTATAGAGTTTACCATCCGAATAAGTTCCTGCTCCACCTTCGCCAAAACAATAATTTGAGTCCGGATTAACTACATGGTTTTTATTTATAGCAGCTAAATCTCTTCTTCGATCTTTCACATTTTTTCCTCGTTCAAGAAGAATGGGTTTATACCCCAATTCAATCAAACGTAAAGCTGCAAAAAGCCCAGCTGGACCAGCACCTGCAATGATCACAGTTGGTGCATTCTTTACGTTTTTATAACTTGGAATTTGAATCGAACTTGAAGGAATTTCTTCATTTACATAAACAGCTACTTTTAAATTGACAATAACTGTTCTGCTTCGCGCATCAATGGAACGACGCAATGGAATAACAAACAAGCGATCTGTTTGTGATAATTTCAATAATGTTCGAAGATGTACTTTAAGAAGTTCTGGATCAAAACCCAGTTCAGGGCTCAGTGTTAACTGGAGTTCCTGATGCATAATTTATTCAAATGTGATCGAAAAATAAATGGCTTTTGAATGCAAACTATTTAACCCAAGTGTATAGAGGTTATTATCTTGAACCAATAGGTTTTTCAAGCCATACGACATTTTAATTTCGGGAGTAAATTTGAAATATTGGGAATAGAAATCAAAACCAAAACCGATTTCATAATTAAAATCATTCCTTTTTAGCTTCAGAATTTTCTCACCCTTATCATCTACCTTATCCTGTGAAGCAAGGTCAATAACTGGTTTGAAGCCTCCAATGATATAAGCTCTTCCATTATTTAATCGTGCTGATTTAAATTTCAAAAGAAGTGGAAATTCAAGGAATGTTGATTCAACACGCTTTGTTCTTGAAATAACAGAATCTTGTGAGACAAGCCGAATTTTATAATCCAAACGTTTTTCTCCAAAGGACAGGGTTGGTAAAAAGCGAAGGTCAAAATTATCTCCAATGTGAAGATTTGAAATGATTCCTAATGTGAAACCAGCTGCGGCACCAGGTTCAATGGTTAAAACAGAATCGATGTTTCTTAAATCCTTGATTGGTGTTGGGATAAAATTAAACGAGTTAGTTCCCAACAAAAAACCAAAGTGTATGGTTTGCTTATCGTAGTTAGGTAAATTCAATACTTTTCGCTTTTGAGCAGAAAGTGTTGAGGCAGAAAATCCTGTCAGCAAGAGCATCAACAGGAGGATTCGATTAGAGAACACTATTTTGGTAATAGGTAGTTTCAACGCAAAACCGTGTAAATTATTTTATTCCTGTGTACAGACTTACGATTCCGAAAGTTACACGCTTTGCTTGCAATCCTTTGAAACCACTATTCTTAGCAATGGAAAGAAATTGATCTCCTTCGGGAAATGCATTAACCGATTCGTATAAATAACGATAGGCTGCATTGTCTTTCGAAACCACTTTCCCCCACCAAGGGCAAAAGTACCTGAAATAGAAATCATAAAGTTGCCTAATTGGAAAAATTCTTGGACGAGAAAATTCAAGAATCACCACTTTACCTCCTGGTTTCATTACGCGTTGCATTTCGTCCAATCCTTTACTTAATGTTTCAAAATTTCGAACACCAAATGCAACGGTAATAACATCAAACGTATTCGATTCAAAGGGTAGGTTTTCTGAATCTCCTTGCTGCAATTGAATTAATTCCTCTAAACCATTCTTCTTCACTTTAATTCTTCCAACAGCCAACATCCCTTCCGAAATATCTACTCCAACAATTGCTTTAGGTTTTAGTTTACTTGCTGCGATCGCAACATCTGCTGTACCTGTTGCAATATCTAAAAGCTTTTCAATGTGAAGTCCTTTTAATTCCTTCATCATTTTCTTTCTCCACCAAATATCAATACCAAAGGAAAGTGATCGATTTAAAAAGTCATACTTGGAAGAAATGTTATCAAACATCTGTTCCACTTGTTTTTTCTTTGTCTCTGATGAGCCTTCGTATGGGGTAACTTTCATGGTGAAGTGAAACATCGCCGGAGCGTGCTTTGTTCTTTGAAATTCTTATTCCGGGATTTTCTTTAATTCGACCAATGCTTCGGAAAATAGTGAAGCCGCATCAACTGGAACAACGCCAGGTTTTTCGCATACACTTCCTCCAGCAAGATTCGCAATAAATGCACTCGTTTTCATATCCGCTCCAGCTGCCATGCAAAGTGCAGCTGTACTTATTACCGTATCTCCCGCTCCGCTAACATCCGAAATTGTTACAGGTCTTGAGGATACTTGAATAATCTCACTTCCATTACTTGCAAACATTCCATATTCCGAAAGTGTAATCAAACTCCATTGATGTTGCAATTCTTTTCGTAATAATTGATCTGCATTCTTTAATGATTCCAACGATTTAGGATCTACTTCTATCTTCAAACCTTCTCGAATTTCTTTCAAGTTAGGTTTGAATAAATCCACATTTCCATAGGAAAGAAAATTACGTTTCTTCGGATCCACCGCCACAAAAATTTTCTTTTCTCGAGCAATTGAAACAATCGATTTTATTATGGTTTCGGAGATAAGTCCTTTGTCATAATCTTCAAAAATGATCACATCAAATTCTTCTAGTTCAATCAGAGATTTCAGATGTTCCTCCAATTTTTTAGATTCATTATCGGGTAACAATTGATCATCTTCCTCATCCACACGTAATAACTGATGCTGATTCCCAATAATTCTGGTCTTTACTGTTGTTGGTCTATTTACTTGAAGTATTCCTTTCTGAGTTAATCCTTCTTGTTCTAATAAACCTAAAAAAGTATCGCCATCTCGATCATTTCCAATAACAGATGCTAAAACCGCTTTTGCTCCTAAAGCTTGAATATTCAAAGCAACATTAGCTGCGCCTCCTAAACGATGTTCTTTTCTTTGAACAGCAACCACTGCTACAGGTGCTTCTGGAGAAATTCGATCTACTTTTCCCCAAACATAACTATCCACCATCACATCCCCAATGATGAGTACACGTTGTTTTTGGAAACATTCGAAAATCCGCTGAAGTTCCTGTTGGTTCATGCTTCTAAACTTTCAAGTCCTGCTTTTAAACGTTTAACCGATTCAATGATGATTTCCTCTGAAGTAGCATAGGATAATCGAATGGATTTATCACAACCAAAAGCCTCTCCTCCAACTGTTGCCAAATGAAATTGATTGATGAGATACATGGTAAGCTCGATACTCGTATTAATTTGCTGCCCATTTCCTTTCTTGCCTAAAAATGCAGAAACATCAGGGAAAAAATAAAAGGCTCCTTCAGGTTCATTTACTTTCAATCCTGTAATCTCGCGCAACAATCCAAGCATTAAATCTCGTCGTTTATGAAAGCCTTCCACCATCGGTTGAATTACTTTTGGATCAGCATTTAATGCGGCGATTGCTGCTCTTTGAGTGATGGTACAGGTTCCTGAAGTGATTTGGCCTTGAAATTTATCACATGCATCGGCAATCCATTTGGGAGCACCAATATATCCTAAACGCCAACCGGTCATAGCAAAACTTTTCGATAAGCCATTCACAGTTACTACCCGTTCTTTCATGTTAGGCAAAGAGGCGATACTACAGTGTTTTCCCTTAAAACGGATATGCTCATAAATTTCATCCGAAATAATAATTACTTCTGGATAGTCTTGAAAAAATGAAGCTATCGATTCTAATTCTTGTCGCGAATAAACCGATCCTGTTGGATTACATGGAGATGAGAATATCATCATCCTCGTTTTATCCGAAATAGATGGTCGAAGTTGATCTGGTGTTACTTTAAAATCCTGCTCAATTCCAGCATAAATCACCTTAGGAATTCCTCCTGCAAGTTTAATAATCTCAATATAACTCACCCAATAAGGTGCAGGTAATAAAACCTCGTCGCCTGGATTTATTAAACTCAAAATCGCATTCGCAATTGATTGTTTAGCTCCTGTAGAAACTACAATCTGATCGGGGGCATATTCAATAGCATTATCTCTTTTAAATTTCAACGAAACCGCTTCTCGAAGTTCTGGATATCCAGCAACTGGAGGATAATGCGTAAAATTTTCATCTATAGCTTTTTTAGCTGCTTCCTTTATGAACATTGGAGTGTCATAATCGGGTTCACCAAGGCTAAGACTAATAACATCTATTCCTTGTGCTTTTAATTCCCTTGTTCGGCGCGCCATTGCCAGAGTCTCAGACTCACTGAGTACCATTAGCCTATTGGATACACGGTTCATTTTGTGTTGATTTTGGCCTGCGAAACTACGTGAATTTTTAGAATCGAAAGGAATCGAGTAATATTGCAGCCCGGTTGCAGTTTACAGAAAAGTCCGGTACCCTTCTGCCAATGCGCATTTCGGCTTCAATTAGCTCTATTCAACAACGACAAATTCCTTCTACAGTTAATCAACTAGATGAAGCAGGTGTCAACTTTTACCATTTGGATAGTGTTGAAAACCGGGAGATATTCACTTTTGCGAAAATGCTTGGAGGTTTAACTAAAACCCCCATGGATCTTCATCTCATCACTTCTGATCCAGTTAAATATTGGGATGAAATAAGAAATTCAGGTATCATTTCTACGGTCATTCAATTAGAATCATTGCATTCTACGCTTTTCGTACCAGTAGATCTTCGTGGAAAAGTTGGCCTTGCAATACTTTCCTCTAGCTCACCCGAATTATTTCGTCCTTACGAGAAAGTAGCTTCTTGTCTTTTAATCATGACTACAACTCCCGGTTATAGTGGCGGGAAATTTCAAAAAGAACAATTCGCTAACATCATTCGGTTTCGCATACTTTATCCAAGAACTCCATTAATTGTTGATGGTGGTGTGAATGCAGATGTAGCATCAGTTTTACAACTTTTAGGAATTGAGCAAGTTGTTTCTGGATCCTACCTTTTTTCTGGAGAATCGATTCATGAAACAGTGAATAATCTTCGTGAAGAACCAATAAAAGACCAACGTTTAGTTGATATTCTTCTTGCTGAACCAGAAATCCTTTCTAATCTCGATTTGAGACTACCCGAAATGATTCATTTCATCAATGAACAAGGAGTGATATCCAAACGTTTAATTCCCGATTCTTGGCTTTCTTCCATTGGTGCTAAAACGGTCGCTATGCATTTTAGTCCTTTCCCTGTTATCTGGGCCGATGAACGTTTATCGCTCAATACCTTAAACACAATTCTGCCTTCTTTGTCTGAACAACCTCATATTGTCATTACAATCAATGAAGCGGAAGAAGTTTCCGGGTTGATTTGTTTGACTTCATATTAACTTCCTATGATTCTTCATTTACAACATACGCTTTCAACATATAAAACAGCCGAACTTGCTTTAAAACACCAAGCTGTTTTTTATTCAAATAAGGAGAATATCATATTTGTCCTACCTTCAGCAATTAAGTCGGTTCCCGAAGAATTAAAACCCTTTACTGAAGAGTCTTGGGTTACTGATTCGGATATTCAACTCGCTTCAAAATCGTATCGGAAAAATATACGTGAAGTTCGTTGGGGCAATACCGTTATTGGTGGTGATTCTAGATCAACAGTGATGATTGCTGGCCCTTGTTCCGTTGAATCAGAAGAACAACTCGAATCAACAGCATCGCTTCTCAATGAATTGAATATTAAAAACATGAGAGCCGGAGCATTCAAACCAAGAACATCGCCTTATTCATTTCAAGGAATGGGTGAAGATGGTTTGAAATTATTGGCTAAAATGCGTGAAAAATATGGGTTTTCTATTGTTACTGAAGTTCGCGATGCTACCAATGTAGAAGCCATTATCGAATATGCAGATGTGATTCAAATTGGTGCCAAATCAATGTATGATCATGGAATTTTACGTCGTTGTGGAAAAGCAAATAAACCCGTTTTACTTAAGCGTGGATTCGGTTCTACGTTACAAGAGTTTGTTCAATGTGCTGAATTTATTCTCTCTGGAGGAAATGAAAATGTGATGCTTTGTGAACGTGGAATAAGAACCTTCGAAACGAAAACACGCTTTACCCTCGATTTATGTGGTGTTTCATATCTGAAAGAATACACAAATCTTCCTGTTGTTTTAGATCCTAGTCATGCAATGGGTTATGCATACGGAGTCGCTGATCTTTCTCGTGCATGTATCGCCATGGGAATTGATGGACTTCTTGTAGAAACTCATCCAAATCCTAAAGTCGCGAAATCGGATGCCTCGCAACAATTAAATCATGATGAGTTCAGAGCATTAATGCAAACGCTTAACCCTGTAGCTCTAGCTGTAGGATATAAAATGGTATAATGAATCTTCTTAAAAAAAATACTGCTTTTTTACTTCAAAATTCAACTCATTCATCATTCATTAGCAATGCGTTAAAAGAGAAGTTGCATCTTTATGTGAATGGCTCTACTGATCTTATATCACCTGAAGTTTTAACAGAAATTTCGGCTGAAATAGGATGGCTTATTGATACGCTCATTCAAGAAGATATCTCAACTCAATCGCTCGTTCCGAGTGAAATTAAAATGCTCGTGTTCGATGTTGATGGTGTGATGACCGATGCTGGAATGTATTATTCAGAATCGGGTGATGAGTTTAAGAAATTCAATGCACGCGATGGACTTGCAATTCGAGAATTAAATAAAAGTGGTTGGCTTACAGGAATAATCAGCCATGGAATAAATATTAATTTGATTCAACGTCGTGCCGATTTATTGGGAATTCAACACGTATATGCTGGAAATAAACCAAAAACAGATGTCTTGGCCGATTGGTGTAATCAACTGGGATTAACTTTTTCTCAAATAGGGTACATCGGTGATGATATAAACGATCTACCAATCATACGGATAGTTGGCTTTTCTGCTTGCCCCGCAGATGCAGCGAATGAAGTAAAAAAGGAAGTCAATCTTGTTCTCTCCACCAAAGGGGGTGAAGGGGCAATTCGTGAATGGATTGATCGTTGTTTTTCTAAATCAGCCTCCATTTAATAACACATTTCAAAGCAATACTAACCTTTTTACCTTTGCAGTATGCAATTGAAAAATGATATAATTCTACGAGCTGCTCGAGGTGAGAAAACAGAAAGAACTCCTGTTTGGCTTATGCGTCAAGCTGGACGAATTTTACCTGAATACAGAGAAGTTCGATCTCGCGTTAGTGGTTTTATTGAACTAGTTGAAACACCCGAATTAGCAGCAGAAGTAACAATCCAACCAGTTGATATTTTAGGTGTTGATGCAGCCATTATCTTTTCTGATATTTTGGTTATCCCTCAAGCAATGGGTTGTCCTTATAAAATGATTGAGCAAAAAGGGCCTTGGTTTGAACAAACAATTCGGAATCAAAACGATTTCAAAAAGCTCCATATTGCTCGGCCTGAAGAAGATCTCAATTTCGTACTTGAAGCAATCAGAATTACTAAGAAAGAATTAAACGGTCGAGTTCCTTTGATTGGTTTTGCTGGTGCCCCATGGACAATTTTCGCTTATATGACAGAAGGTTCAGGATCTAAAACATTCTCAATAGCTAGGAAGTTATTATACACCGATCCTAAATTTTCGGAGCAATTGCTTGAAATGATTACAACAAGCACAATTGCCTATCTGAAAGCACAAATACACGCAGGAGCTGATATGGTTCAGCTTTTCGACTCTTGGGCAGGAATATTATCACCAGAGCAATATGAACGGTTTTCTCTTCGCTATATCAGTCGAATTTGTGATCAAATAACAGAAGTTCCTGTTACTGTTTTTGCCAAAGGGGCATTTTTCGCTCGAAGCCAAATGAGTAAACTTTCGTGCAGAACAATTGGCCTTGATTGGAATATGGATATTTCAGAATCTAGAAACCTAATTGGTCATGACAAAACCTTGCAAGGAAATTTAGATCCCTGTCTTTTATATAGTGACTTTGATACTATAAAAATTGCAACAGAAAATATGTTAAAGCAATTTGGACCTACTAAACACATTGCAAATTTGGGACACGGACTATATCCAGATACAAATCCTGAAGCGGTTAAAGTATTCATCGAAACTGTGAAAAATTATAAATTCCAGAATTAGATATTCATCATTTTATATTGAACACATTGAATAGCATTAAATCTGATAGCCTAGTTATTATTCCAACATACAATGAACGTGAAAACGTTGAACGTATGATTAGGAAAGTAATGTCCTTAGACAAACAATTTGATCTCCTCATAATTGATGATGGTTCTCCAGATGGTACAGCTGATATTGTTAAAAGATTAATGATCGAATTTAAAGGACGACTTTTTATTGAAGAAAGAGCTGGAAAACTAGGGCTTGGAACTGCCTACATTCATGGATTTAGATGGGCATTAAAACATGATTATCTCTTCATTTTTGAAATGGATTGCGATTTTTCCCACAATCCTGAAGACTTAATTCGACTTTATAATTGTTGCCATATTGATGAGGCTGATTTGGCTATTGGATCACGTTACATAAACGGTGTAAACGTTGTGAACTGGCCAATGAAAAGAGTTTTAATGTCGTATTATGCTTCTGCCTATGTTCGCATCATTACTCGAATGAAAATTCGAGATACAACCGCAGGCTTTAAATGCTATAAAAGAAATGTGCTTGAAACATTAGAATTGGATAAAATCCGATTTATGGGCTATGCTTTTCAAATTGAAATGAAGTTTACTGCATGGAAATGCGGATTTATTATCAAAGAAGTACCAATAATTTTTTATGATCGAACCGAAGGTCAATCTAAAATGTCGGGTACTATTTTTAGAGAAGCAATTTTGGGAGTTATTGAAATGAAACTGAAAAGTTGGTTTAGAAAATTTCCACAGTCTAAAACCGCATAGTTCAATACACAGCATAGTTCTCAACAGACGATAATGAGACTATTCTTAATAAAGAGCCCATTTCATAGGAATAACATGCTGTAGGGCGGTCAAAATGCTTACTTTTGCCAAACTCTTTCTATAGCGCCATGCCCTCTCATGCAAAATACATTTTTGTCACCGGAGGGGTAGCCTCCTCCCTTGGTAAAGGAATCATATCCGCTTCTCTTGCAAAATTGCTCCAAGCGCGAGGCTATTCCGTAACAATTCAAAAATTCGATCCATACATAAATGTTGATCCGGGTACGCTCAATCCCTATGAGCACGGAGAATGCTATGTGACTGAAGATGGTGCGGAAACAGACTTAGACTTAGGTCATTACGAACGATTTCTAAATGTACCTACTTCTCAAGCTAATAATGTTACTACGGGGTGGATTTATAAAACTGTAATAGAGAAAGAACGCCGTGGTGATTATCTTGGTAAAACGGTTCAAATAATCCCACACATCACCGATGAGATTAAACGAAGAATGAAACTTCTTGGTGAATCTGGTCGATATGATTTCGTAATTACTGAAATAGGAGGAACCGTTGGTGATATTGAATCACTCCCATACATCGAAGCAATTCGTCAATTAAAACTAGAATTAGGACCAATTGATTGTTTGGTTATCCACCTTACATTAATTCCATTTCTTGCTGCTGCAGGAGAATTGAAAACAAAGCCTACTCAGCATTCTGTAAAAATGTTCCTTGAACAAGGCGTCCAACCAGATATCTTAGTTTGTAGAACAGAACACGAACTTGGAAAAGACCTGAAAAAGAAAATAGGCCTTTTCTGTAACGTTAGTGAAAATTCGGTGATTGAATCGCGAGATGCTGCTTCTATTTACGATGTGCCACTTCTCATGGAAAAAGAAGAATTGGATCTTGTTGTTTTGAATAAATTAAATGTCCCTTTTAACAATTCTCCCGATCTAACATCATGGAAGAATTTTCTGCATATTCTTCGTCATCCTTCAAAGTATGTTGAAATTGGTATTGTTGGGAAGTACATTGAATTAAAGGATGCGTATAAATCTATTGTAGAATCATTCATTCATGCTGGTGTTGCAAACGATTGTCAAGTAAATGTTCGTTGGATACATTCTGAAGATGTAAACGAAGAAAATGTTTCTAGAAAATTAGCTGGATTATCAGGGATTTTAGTAGCGCCAGGCTTTGGAGAAAGAGGAATTGAAGGTAAAATCTCATCCATTCGTTTTTCTAGGGAAAATAATATTCCATTTTTAGGAATTTGTCTCGGAATGCAATGCGCTGTAATTGAATTTGCTAGAAATGTATTGAATCTAAAAGACGCCCATTCTACAGAAATGCACCCTTCAACAACTAATCCTGTTATTCATCTTCAAGAAGGGCAAAAAAAGCTTACGAATAAAGGCGGAACTATGAGACTTGGGGCTTATAACTGTGAATTAAAATCAGGTTCAAAAGCATTCTCTATTTACGGAACTCAATTGATTTCGGAACGTCATCGTCATCGCTATGAATTCAATAACTCATATCGTGATATTTTTCAATCTGCAGGTATGATTGCATCTGGAGTTAATCCTGATAAAGACTTAGTTGAAATCGTGGAATTACCTGATCATTCGTGGTTTATTGGTGTCCAATTCCATCCCGAATATAAAAGTACTGTAGCTAAGCCTCATCCTTTATTTGTAAGCTTTGTTAATGCAGCTATAAAGCAATCTGAAATAATAAAAGGAAGTAAATTCCAATCAGTTTAATCTCTTTGATAAAAAAAAGCCCTGTTCTTTATAGGAAACAGGGCTTTTTTCAGCATTTATTGTGAATTAAACTTCAGATGTAACTTTCGATTTTGGTGAAGCGGCCATTATTTCTTCATTGGCAAAATCGGCATATTGAGTAAAATTCTTCACAAATTTATCGGCAAGTTCAGCTGCTTTTTGGTCAAACATTTCCTTATTTGGCCAAGCATTTCTTGGATATAATAGCTCAGACGGAACATCTGGACAGGATACAGGTGTTTTTAACCCAAAGAATGGTGTTTCTTTATATTCAATGGTATTAAGCTCTCCTTTAAGAGCAGCAGAAATCATAGCTCTTGTGTATTTGAGTTTAATTCTAGAGCCAATTCCATATGGACCACCGCACCAGCCAGTATTAATTAACCAAACATTTACATCTGACTCTTTTAATTTTTTGCCCAATAGTTCTGCATATCGAGTAGGATGTAGAGGTAAAAATGCCTTTCCAAAACATGCTGAGAAAGTAACTTGTGGTTCAGTTATTCCGACCTCAGTTCCAGCTACTTTTGCAGTGTAACCAGAAATGAAATGGTACATCGCTTGGGCAGGACTTAATTTTGAAATTGGAGGTAAAACACCAAAAGCATCTGCTGTTAAAAAGAAAATGTTCTTTGGAACATCTCCAATTGAAGGCTGCATAATATTGTCTATAAGCTCAATCGGGTATGCAACTCGAGTATTCTCGGTTTTTTTAATATCGGAAAAATCAACTGTTCTAGTTCCTTCGAAATAATTGATGTTTTCTAATAAAGCTCCAAATCGAATGGCATTAAATATTTGGGGTTCTTTTTCTGCTGATAGATCAACACATTTAGCATAACAGCCGCCTTCAAAATTAAATACTGCTTTGTTTGACCAGCCATGTTCATCATCACCAATTAATTTTCTCTCAGGATCCGCAGACAATGTTGTTTTGCCTGTTCCACTTAATCCAAAAAATACTGCTGTATCTCCATCTTTCCCAACATTTGCAGAACAATGCATTGAAAGAACATTCTTTTCATGGGGAAGTATGAAATTGAGTACTGAAAAAATCCCCTTCTTAATTTCTCCTGTATACCCTGAACCACCAATTAAGATTATTTTCTTGGTAAAATTGATAATAGTGAAATTATGTTGTCGAGTTCCATCAATAGCTGGATCTGCTTTAAATCCAGGTGCATTTATAATATGCCATTCAGGCACAAATGAACTTAATTCTTCAATAGAAGGCCTGAGAAATAGGTTGTTAGCAAATAAATTTGACCAAGGTAACTCGGTTACAACACGAATATTTAATCTGTATTCAGGATCAGCACAAGCATAACTATCACGAACATATACTTCCGCATTATTGAAATAAGCGCAAACACGATTGTATAGTTTATCAAAATCAGCTGATTCAAATCGGTGATTTACATCTCCCCACCAAACAGCATCTTTGGTTTTTTCATCATAAACTACATATTTATCTTTGGGGGAGCGACCAGTGAATTCACCTGTGTCGATTGCCAATGCGCCAGTGTCTGATAGAGTACCTTCTCCACTGATTAAGGTTTCTTCAACCAATTCAGCTGGACTTAAGTTCCAATGAGCCATAGCAACATGACCAAGACCAACATCAGCCAATGACGCTGATGTGCTCTTAATGCCGGTTTCTTGCATAACAGATTTGTTTTAGGATTTGCATTTGGGATTGCACAAAATTAAAACAAATTCCGGTTTTGCTTACAATTCTAAGAGCTTAGATTTATATAAATGAATTGAATGCGTTTTATCTCCTTCTTTTATTACAAATAGCATTTTCAGTTGAATGTACCATTGAGCTTTTTCTTAGAATAGTATTGGAATTATTCTTGAAAGTTTCGATTTCTTTCTCCTTGAGATTGAATAATTGGATGCAAAAGTCAACCTCGCCCTCTCTTCCCCATGGTACTCTTTCATAACTAAATGAATTACTGTAGTTTTCTTTATTTTCATTTAAAAAGTTAATATATTCTTTCAATATGGTTCGGTCAATTCCTGATCCTATGCTATAAAATGAAACTACCAAATCATATTTCATTGTATCCGATTTTATCTCATTTTGCTTTTTATTTTCATTAACAATTTCAGATAAATTCACTGATGAAATAGTAGTATCAATATTTATTTTTTCTGAAGTTTCAATTTTACCTGAATCCCCTTTATTCAAAGTAGCTTTTTCAGCATGTTTGCATGAACAAAATACAAGTTGAGATATAATAAAAAATAGAACGATGGAATTTTTCATGATAAAATATTATAGAAGCAAATCTATGGTTTTGTGGACAAAAATTTTATTCTTTAAAAGCTTTAACGATAAGCTTAGCAATTAATTTTAATAATTAATCTAGATCGATTTTATTTTATTCCCTTTCAGAAAAACCAATAACCAAGCTGAAATGAGCAAAATACCTCCAATAGGAGTTAAAGGCCATAAATAACTAAAGATACTGATATCTAATAATTTGTTAAAAGTCAATAGGTAAATTGAAAAACTAAAACAGATAATGCCATAAATTATTAATAAGGATGCTTGTCTTTTCAATTTTTCATTTATTGACATTTCTGAAATTGCTAACAAGGCTATCGAATGTATTAGCTCTAGTTCTCCTGCTACTTTTAATGAATTTAATGATTTTAGAGGCAGTTTATCTTCAAGATAATGAGAGGCTAATGCTAATATGACCACTGAAATTACTCCAAAAAAACCAGCAATTCTATAAATTGAAAATAGTGATTTCATTTATTAACTCTAACTTAAATATGAAGTGACAGTAATTTCAACATTCACATTTTTAGGTAAACCTGCAACCTGAATAGTTTCTCTAGCAGGAAAATCATCATTGAAATAGCTTGCATAAACTTCATTTACCCGAGAAAAATTGTTCATATCAGTTAGAAATATTGACGTTTTAACTATAGTGTCAAATGAGACACCTGCTTGGGCTAAAATTGATCGAATATTTTCCATGACTTGTCTTGTTTCTGCTTCAATAGTATTCATTACAAGTTCTCCTGTTACTGGATGAATTGCGATTTGCCCACTAATGAACAAGAAATTTCCAGCTTTTACAGCTTGGCTATATGGTCCTATTGGAGCAGGAGCTTGATCTGATCGAACAATTTGTTTTTTCATATTATTTTCTTTTAAACTTCAAACCGAAATTAAATTAGACTTTGCTTTAGATTTTTCTAATTTGTTGACAGTCTTTTAATTGAAACTATTTATGCAAGTATATATTTGAAAAAGGAATGTTCAAAATTCCATTTTGAACTTATTAAATTATTTTTGAGATGGTTTGATCCCTTTGGATTTTGCCATTTCTTCAAGTTTTTGCTGAAAGGAAGAAGCCTTTGCTTTTTTAGGCTTCATCTTATTTTCTTGGATTTTTGCATGAATCTTTGAATCATCTACAAGTTTTCTGAATGCAAATTGTTGGGCAAATGTGATAATGTTGGCCAAGAAATAATAATAATTCAATCCAGCTGCATAGCTATTTAATACAAATAAGAATATTACTGGCATCAAATACATCATCCATTTTAATTGTGGCATCATTTGCGAACTGCCAGCTGATAATTGATTGTTCATTCTCGTATATATAATAGTAGAAACAGTCATCATCAAAGCAAATAAACTTATATGATTTCCATAGAATGGTATTGTAAATGGTAGATTTACAATTGAATCATAAGTTGATAAGTCATCTGCCCATAAAAAACCTTCTTGTCTTAATTCAATTGCATTTGGGAAAAAATTAAATAGAGCAAATAGTATGGGTATTTGAAACAACATAGGTAAACATCCTCCCAATGGATTTACACCCGCACTCCTATATAGTTCCATAACTGCTTGCTGCTTCTTAATTGGATCATCTTCCTTATATTTCTCATTAAGTTCATCCATTTCTGGTTTAAGAACTCTCATTTTAGCTTGAGACATATATGATTTAAATTGGAAGGCCAAAAGCAAAATTTTAATATAGAGTGTAAGTAGTAAAATTACAAGTCCGTAACCAAGGTTAAATTGTCCTAAGAAATTGAATGCTGGTATGACAATTAGTTTATTTACCCAGCCAAAAATACCCCATCCTAATGGAATTTGTTTTTGTAAATCATTTCCAGCTTTTTGCAATGTTGCATAATGCGTTGGTCCAAAATACCATGAGTAATTTAAGCTGTTGTTAACTTTTGATGAAGTTGAAACATTAAATTTAGCACTCATGTATTTAGTGGTTGAGTCTGATCCTGAGTTTATTGTTTCAATAATAGCACCAGATTGAATAGGTTTTTCAGGTATAAAAACTGAAGTGAAAAACTGTTGTTTAAAACCAATCCATTGTAATCCTTTATCAGAAGTATATTTTTCAATTGTAAGCGGGTTTATTTTATCAACTTCATTCTCTATATTATCATAGTAAATTGTTGTATTATTCCTTTCATTTGAAAGATTTTTTTCTTGCCTAGGGGCTAATTGATTCCAATTAATAGTAAGTGATTCATTATTGACAATATTTTCAAAAAAGATTGTGTTATGAACCTTATAATCATTACCAAAAAAGGTGAATTTAAAGTTAACAGATTCTCCTGTTAAACTTTTTGAAGTCAATATAAAACTGATAGAATCTTTGCCCGAAATGACATAACTACTTTGATTACTATTATTAATGAAAAATAGGTCTGAAGTAGATAATGTTAAATTTTGATTTCTAAAATCTATAGAAAATAATGAGGAATCTGAACTTAATAATTTGAGTGGTTTATGATCCCAAGTTTTGTATTTCTTTAATGTGATTTGATCAATAATAGCTCCTTTAGGATTAATATTTACTTGAAACAGGTCTGTTTCTACGGTTATATCTTTCGAATTGTTTGGTAAAGTTGCATTTGCGAAATTTCCAAAGTTTTGATTTCTTATATTATTTTGAATCGAATCATTTTGTAATGTATCCGATTGAGATTTTATTATGTTGGAATCCTGATTTTTTTTAATTTCATTTTTTGATTCTACAATTTTAGAAAGACTGTCATTCTTGGATTGTTCAATTTTTGCTTTTTCTAATGCCTCTCTATCCGGCTTATTATAAATAGTAAAGCCTATCATGATAGCTCCTATAAGTAATAGTCCGATTATTGAATTCTTATCCATGATTTTTTTATTTTGGGAGTGCAAAGATAGAGTTATTCACTATTCTCTGTTATGATTCATTTCCTACATTATAATAGACATTCAAATCTTAATCTACTATTTTGTTGATGATCACGTTTTTACATACATTTATGTAAGAGATCACTTGAAAAAGCATAAATATTTTCAAGAATTAATATGAACTGCTTAATTTATAAGGGGTTTCTAGTGAAATCTTTTTTACCGAAAGATTTTTTTCTCTGCAAGAATTAGATATTTTTGCTCGGGTTACATAGTGTAATCTTTTTTCAGCCAAATCAAAATCAAAACAATTTTATGAAACAGTGCTTACGCGTTCAGCTTTTACTGGTTTTCAGTCTAATGCTGATTCCTCTTGCCAGCTTTTCTCAAAGCTCTGCCAAAAGAGGCACCACACCAATCCCTTATCCCAAACTTAAGTCAACTGGCAATTCTGAGGCGGATATTAAAAATCATGCAAAGGCAGTTGAAGTTTGGAAAGAAATGGAGCGTAAACGATTGGAATATTTGCGTACAAATCAACCTGATGCTTCCAATACTTCGTCTAAACCAAGTAAAGAATCTTCAGAACGCATTTTAGCAAAGAATCAAGGAATTGTTTCACAGTCTGAGAATAGTCATAATCAAAGAGCTTTAACAATTCTTGATCTTCCAGGATATCCTAAATACATTACAACAGGAAATCCTCAACTTGATGAAAAGAATTATCAAATTGCCAAAGCTAAATGGATGGAAGAACATTCTGACTTGTACAAACAATATGTTCAACAACATTCAGGTCATTCTGGAAAATTAAAACGAACAACAATTCAATCGGGTAAATAATTTTCACGGACATACATATATATGTATCAAGAACGAGAGACAATGAAAAAACTATACTCCATTTTTATCACACTGCTTCTTTTGACTTTTGCGTCAAATAGTTTAAAAGCACAATGTCCTTACGATAATAATTTCTACACTACACTTAGTGCTCCTTCTGTAATAGGTGCTTCTGTTGGTGGCGGAGATTGTATCTATGCTGGTGAATATTACAGAATTTCTGGACTTCAGGCTGGAAGTACATATCGAATATCCACTTGTAATACTACTGACGTAGCAGATACTCGTGTTACTGTTTATGCCGAAGGTGGTGTAGGTGCTGCATTAACATTTAATGATGATTTTTGTGGACTACTCTCTAGAGTTGATTTTACTCCATCAGTTTCTGGAAATTATGATGTACTTGTAGATGCAACTGGTTCAGGTAATACATGCGTTAGTATTAATGAATGTGTAGAATTAACAGTTACACTTATTGGAACTTCTGGATCTGTTTCATATTGTATTCCTTCTTATACTGTGGGAACTTCAAACGGAGACTTTATAAATGGTGTTAGTCTTGGTTTAATTAATAATCAAAATTCTGGATCAGCTTCTGGTCCTGCTTATCATGATTATACAAATTTGGCAACGAGTTTAAATTCATCATCTTCATATACTCTTGCAGTAAAAAATAATCCTGATTTCTCTGAAATTGTTTCTGCATGGATTGATTATAATCAAGATTTTGAATTTTCTGAAGATGAAAGATTAGGTCAAGTTTCCATTGCGGCAAATGGCACTGGAAATATTAATTTCACAACAGCATCAAATCCATTGGCTGGACCAACTCGTATGCGAGTTAGAATGGTTTTTTCTGTTCCAGTTTCTGGCGGCTCTGTTTCTCCTTGTTTATCATCTCAATTTGGTGAAACCGAAGACTATACTGTAAATTTCTCATCAGACCCTCCAGGGCCACCTTCAGCATTAACATTTTCAACTGCTTGTGGTTTATCCACTTCAATTCAAGACAACGCCTGTCCTAATAATACATTATCAACAGTTACTGTATCTGGCTTAACTAGTTTAGGTACTGGTCATATTTTGACTTCTGCTGCTATAATTATTGAGCATCCAATGGCTGCTGATCTTGATATTTATCTTGAGTCTCCAACTGGTGAGATTGTAGAATTATCAACTGATAATGGAGGTTCAGGTTCTGATTACGGACAATATACAATTGGTAATTGTTCGCAAACAGCTAAGTTCATTATGTCTGCTTCTACTCCTGTTTCAGGAAGCAGCGCACCATTTATTGGGTCATACATTCCAGAAGGAGATTTGAATAATTTTAATGCTGGGGTAAATCCTAATGGATTGTGGAAGCTTCGTGTTTGTGATGATTTTTCTGGTGACATTGGAACAATTCGATATTTTGAATTGAATTTTGACCTAAATGCAACAGAACCACCTGCATGTGCAGATTCCTACACAATCATTGATGGTTCATCTAACGTTGAATTGAATCAAATTCTAAGTTGGACCGCAGGAAGTGGTAATCCAACTTCTTACGATGTATACTTCGGAACAGCAGTTGATGCCTTGGTTCTTGTTTCTAATAATCAATCGGGAACTAGTTTTGATCCAGGAGCTTATAATCCCAATACAACATATTATTATCAAGTTATTCCATCTAATAATGCTGGGGATGCAACTGGATGTCCAGTCGTTTCTTTTACAACTGTTGATGCTGGTGCAACTACTATTCTTCAAAGTAATGGTAGTGTAACAACATGTGCAGGGAATTTCTTTGATTCAGGTGGTGTAAATGGAAACTATGATAATAACGAGTTCTCCATGTTAACCATTTATCCTGAAACACCAGGATCAGCAATTGAAGTAGATTTTACATCTTTTGACTTAGATGCATCATTCGATTTCTTAGCAATTGCAGATGGAATTGATGGAAATGCTCCTGTAATAGGCTTATACTCAGGCAATACATCTCCTGGTACTGTTACTGCGACAAATCCTGATGGAGCATTAACTTTCTTATTCTCTTCAGATGATATTGGAACTTTTGATGGTTGGGTTGCAACTGTTAATTGCGTTCCTCTTCAAGCTTTACCTGAATGTTCTGTCAATAACTTACCTTCAGATGGATCGGTAGATCAATCGATAACTTCTCAACTCTCATGGGATGCTGTTTCTGGAGCAACAGGATATGATGTATATTTTGGTACTGATGCAAATCCAGTTTTAGTTGCTTCTGGTATTACTGAAATTACCTATGATCCAGGTGTCCTTTTAAATCAAACAATCTATTACTATAAGATTGTACCTGTGAATTTAAATGGTTCTGCAGTATCATGTTCGACTTACAGCTTTTCAACTGTAAATGCTCCGGGGAATATTATTTTGATGCAAGAAGGAACTGTATCTACTTGTGATGCTCAATTCTTTGATAGCGGAAATAGTACAAGTAATTACAGTAATGATGAAAATACAACTCTAACTATTAGTCCATCAACTGCCAATAGTGTTGTTGAAGTTGTATTTAATTCATTTGCATCAGAACAGGATTTAGACAACTTGTTAATTTACAATGGTTCTAATACAAGTGGTACACTACTTCAAACATTAACAGGTACTATTTCTGGGCCTGTCACTGTAACATCAACTTCTTCTGATGGAGCATTAACATTTGTTTTCTCTTCAGATTTTCAAGTAAATAATGCTGGTTGGGATGCTACAATTTCATGTATCGCTTTACCTGATGCTCCAACTTGCGTTATTCCTAGTTCACCAGTTAATTTAGCTAGTGATGTTGCTTTAGATGCTACTTTAAGTTGGACACAAGGTGTAGGAGAAACTCCTGATTCATATGATGTTTACTTTGGAACAGCTTCTGATGCTCTAGTATTAGTTTCTGACAACCAAGTTGGTACAAGTTATTCACCAGTTGGATTACTTAATAGTACTACATATTATTGGTCTGTTATTGCTAGTAATGCTGGTGGTTCGTCAGCAAATAATCCTTCAGATTGTTTTGTAAATAGTTTTACAACAATTGCTTTACCTACTACTCCTACATGTCCAGTTCTTTCTGGTCCTGCAGATGCATCAACTAATGTTGCCTTAGATGTAACACTTTCTTGGACTGCCGGTATAGGTGCACCAACAGAATCTTACAATGTATATTTTGGAACAGCAGCTGATGCACTCGTACAACTTTCCTCTGGTGAAATATTTACAACATATTCACCTTCTTCATTATTAAATAACACTACATACTATTGGTCAATTACTGCAACTAATACAGAAGGTACTTCTTCAAATTGTGATGTATACAACTTTACTACATTACCTGTTGTTCTTGAAGCACCATCTTGTGTTGTACCTTCTTCACCAATTGATGCTGCAATTGATATAGCAATTGATGCAACCATTTCTTGGAGTGCTGGCTTAGGTGGAGCTCCAGATTCATATGATGTTTATTTCGGAACTGCAGCAGATGCATTAGTTTTAGTTTCTAATGATCAAGTTGGAACAAGCTATACTCCAACTGGAATGTTAAATGGCACTACCTATTACTGGTCTGTTATCGCAACTAATACAGCCGGATCTTCTGCAAATATTCCTGCAGATTGTTTTGTAAATAGTTTCACTACTATCGACCAAGTTAATCCTACAGATATCATTATGCAAAATGGATCTGTAACTGCTTGTTCAGGTAACTTCTACGATTCTGGATCTTTGGCAGATAATTATTCAGATGATGAATCTTATGTTTTAACTGTTACTCCTGATGTTTCTGGAAATTTATTACAAGTAAATTTCACAGCTTTTGATGTTGAGCAAGATTTTGATTCTCTATACGTATACGATGGTAATTCCATAGCGGCTCCATTGATTGGAGCTTATTCAGGAACTCTAACTCCTTTTATTGTTACTTCTTCTGCAACTGATGGTTCTTTAACTTTCAAATTTACTTCAGATGCAAGTGCAAATTTTGCTGGTTGGGAAGCTGAATTGTCTTGTATAGATCCTAATGTTGCTCCTTCTTGTGCAAGTAATTTATCACCTGCAGATTTATCAACAGGAATATTTACTTCTCCAACATTAACATGGGAAAATGGCGGAGGATTAGTAACAGGTTATGATGTTTATTTTGGAACTGCTTCTGATGCATTAGTTCTTGTTTCTGATAATCAAACAGGTACTTCATTTGATCCAGGAAGCTTAGATCTGAACACTACATATTACTGGCAAATTATTCCAAGTAATGGTAGTTTAGCTGCAAGTGGATGTTCAATTAATTCTTTTACAACTTCTGCAGTTCTTCAAGTATTAATGAGTAATGCTACTGTTACAACTTGTGAAGCAGAATTTTATGATTCAGGGGCAGCTGATAATGATTATTCTCTTGAAGAATATTCATTAATTACTTTCTTACCTGAAACTCCTAATAATGCTATTCAGGTTACTTTCAATTCATTCGATTTAGAGCAAAGTACTTTTACAGGAACTATATACGATTCTTTAATTGTATATAATGGTCCAGATGCAACCTATCCAATCATTGGTGTTTACTCTGGAACTACTATTCCTGGACCATTTGTTTCCTCAGATCCTTCAGGAGCTCTTTCATTCCATTTCTCCTCAGATGTTTCTGTAACTAGAGCTGGTTGGGATGCAAATGTTATTTGTATTTCTACTACTGATGCACCTTCATGTGCAACTAATTTTGCACCAAGTGATTTGTCTACCGATGTTTCTGTTGCTCCAGAATTAACATGGACAAGTGGTGGAGGTATTGTTACCGGATATGATGTTTATTTTGGTACTGCTTCTGATGCTTTAGTGCTAGTTTCTTCCGCTCAAACTGCGACTTCGTTTAGTCCAGGTGCTTTAGAATTAAATACTACCTATTACTGGCAAGTTGTTCCTGCAAATGGTGCTTTAAGTGCAACTGATTGTTCTGTAAATTCATTCACTACAGAAGCTGTAGCAAATATTATTATGCAGAATAATTCACTTACAGTATGTAATGCTAATTTCTTCGATTCTGGAAATTCTACAAGTGACTATACTTCTGGAGAAAACTTCACACTTTCATTATTGCCAGCTACACCAGGAAATGTACTGGAAGTTATCTTCTCTGAATTTGATCTTGAACAAAGTACTTTTGATGGAACTATTTATGATTCTCTCATTGTTTATGATGGACCAGATGCAACATTTCCTGTAATTGGTGTTTATTCTGGAACAACAATACCAGGTCCTTTTGTTTCGACCGATGCTTCTGGTGCTTTAACGTTCCATTTTTCTTCTGATATATCTGTTACTCATGCTGGTTGGGTTGCTTCTGTTAATTGTATTGACCCTGAAGGATTACCTAATTGCGCTGAAAACTTTAGTCCAGCAGATGCTGCTACTGATGTTTTGGTTACTTCGACTTCACTGTCATGGACATCTGGAGGAGGTAATGTAACTGGATACGATGTTTATTTTGGAACAGACATTAGTTCACTTCCAATAGTATCTCCAAATCAAGCAGGTACAACATATTCATTGGGTACCCTTGATTTGAACACAACATATTACTGGCAAATTGTTCCAATCAATGCGAATGGCTCTGCAACAGGTTGTTCAATTAATTCATTTACAACATCTCCAAATCTTGATGTGTTAATGACTACTGCAACAATAACAACGTGTGCTGCTAATTTCTTTGACTCGGGAGGACCTGATAATGACTATCAAAATGGAGAAAGCTCTTTAATTACTTTCATCCCTGAAACTCCTAACAGTGCAATTCAAGTTACGTTTAATACATTCGATATTGAACAAAGTACTTTCAGTAGTACGATTTACGATTCGTTAATTGTTTATAATGGACCTGATGCTACTTATCCTATTATTGGAGTTTATTCAGGTACTACTATTCCAGGTCCTTTTGTTTCATCAGATCCATCTGGAGCCCTTTCTTTCTATTTTTCTTCTGATATATCAGTTGCACATTTTGGATGGGATGCCGATGTAGCTTGTATTTCTACTCAAGATGTTCCTACATGTGCGACCAATTTATCACCTGCTGATTTAGCAACTGATGTTTCATTTATATCTCAATTATCATGGACTGCACCTTCAGGAGTAGTAACAGGATATGATGTGTATTTTGGAACTGCATCTGATGCACTAGTTTTAGTTTCGAATGATCAAGTTGGAACTTCATATGATCCAGGTGCACTTGAATTAAATACAACTTACTATTGGCAAATAATTCCTGTAAATACAGCAGGAGAAGCAGTAGGTTGTTCTGTTCAAAGTTTTACAACTTCTCCTAATGCAGATTTTGTAATTTTTAATGGTGAAACCACTATTTGCGATGCGAATTTGTTTGATACTGGTGGTTCTGCTGGTGATTATCAATTGAATGAGGATTTTACACTAACAATTTATCCTTCTACTCCTGGAGCTTTAATTCAATTGGACTTTAATGCTTTTGATATTGAAGATGGTTGGGATTTCTTAGATGTTTATTATGGAAATTCGGCTACTGGAACTGCTGCATTTAATTTGACTGGAAATGTATTACCAGCTCAAATTATATCTACTGCTACAGATGGAAGCATTACTTTACATTTCACATCTGATGATATAAATGTGGGGCCAGGATTTGACATTTCTATTTCTTGTTTTGTTCCTACTTCTGTACCAGAGTGTGTAACTAATCCTTCACCTGCTGATGCAGCGATTGGTTCAGCTATAAATACTTCAATCTCTTGGACGGCTGCCACTGGTTTCCCAACTGGATATGATGTTTATTTTGGTACAGACCCAAGTGCTCTTGTTTTAGTTTCTGATAATCAAACTGGAACATCCTATACTCCAAGTGGGTTATTGGCTGGAACTACTTACTACTGGCAAATAGTACCTTATAATGATCAAGGTTCTTCAGTAGGTTGTTCGGTGTACTCATTTACTACTGGGCAAGAAGAAAATGTGAATATGTTTACAGGTACTGTAACTACATGTGCTGCTAATTTCTATGATTCTGGTGGACCTGCTGCAGCATATCAAAATGGAGAAAATTCATTATTGACTTTCCTTCCAGCTACACCTAACAATGCAATTAAAGTCACCTTTAATTCATTTGATATTGAACAAGGATTTGGTTTCTATGACTCACTAATTGTTTATAACGGACCTGATGCAACTTTCCCTGTTCTTGGTATTTTCTCTGGTTTGAATATCCCTGGTCCATTTGTTTCTACTGATCCTTCTGGAGCTTTATCATTCCATTTCTCTTCAGATATTTCTGTTACACATGTTGGATGGGATGCTGATGTGATTTGTGTTAGCACTACTGAAATCCCAGGATGTGTTATAAATCCTTCACCTGCTGATGCTGCTACTGATGTTAATGCTGCTTCTGCTCCATTAATTTGGTATTCAAGTACTGGTATAGCTACTGGATATGATGTTTATTTTGGAACTGATCCAAGTGCTTTAGCATTAATATCTGCTGGTCAATCTGGAACTTCATTTGATCCAGGTCAATTGGATTTAAATACTACATACTATTGGCAAATCATTCCTTCAAATTTGATTGGTTCTGCTTCTGATTGTCAAGTGTTCTCATTTACAACTGGCGGTTCAATAGATGTATTGATGTCGAATGCTACAATAACAACATGTGCTGCTAATTTCTATGATTCTGGTGGTTCCGCAGGTACATATCAAAATAATGAGAGTTCTTTAATTACTTTCATACCTGCAACAGCAAATAATGCAATTCAAGTAATTTTTACTGAATTTAATCTTGAACAGAGTACATTCAATAATTTCATATTCGATTCATTGATTGTATACAACGGACCAGATGCGACTTATCCAGTAATTGGAATTTATTCTGGAACAACTATTCCAGGACCTTTTGTTTCTTCAGATCCTTCAGGAGCAATATCATTCCATTTCTCATCTGATGTTTCAGTGACTAGATTAGGTTGGGCTGCTACTGTAAATTGTATAGATGCAAGTCTTCCACCTTCTTGCGCTACAATTTCTACAGGTCCTGCAGATGGATCTACTGATATTTGTGTGAATGAAGCTGTATTCACTTGGGCTAGTGGTCCTGGTGCTCCTGCAACTTCATATGATGTTTATTTTGACTTTGGTAGTGGATTAATCTTAGTTTCTGATGATCAAACAGCTAGTTCATTTGACCCAGGTATTTTAGATACGAATACTACGTATTCTATTCAAATCATTCCTTCAAATGCTAATGGATCAGCTGTTGGATGTTTACCAATAACCTTTACAACAGGTACTTGCCTTCACTATTGCGATGCTGGAGCAACAACATGTGATGAGTTTATTGCCAATGTTGAATTAGGTAATATCAACAATGCTACTGATTGTACTCCTGGAGGTTATAATGATTATACTGCTTTATCAGCTGATTTATATGTAGGAACTTCATCACCTATCACAATCACAAATGGTTCAACACAATGGACTGGTGATCAGTGTGGTGTTTGGATTGACTGGAACCATGATGGAGATTTTGGGGACGCCAATGAAACCATTACTGTAACAGGTACTCCAGGTACTGGACCATATACAGCTTCAATAACACCTCCGGTTGATGCATTTATTGGTTCAACTACAATGCGTGTTAGAATTACTTTTACAGGTCTTGTTGATCCATGTGGAATAGCTGGTTTTGGTGAAGTAGAGGATTATACAATAAACGTTTTACCTGCATTAACTTGTCCTTTCCCTAATAACATTTTAACATCAGAAACTACAACAACTTCTACTGTTGTTACTTGGGATGCTGTTACAGATGTGCTTGAGTACCAAATTCGTTACAGATTAGCTTCTGAACCAACTACAGTTGCTACTTGGTCAACTCCATTGGTTGTTCCTGCACCATTAACTTTCACATTCTTGGAAAACTTAACAGCATGTGAAGATTACATCATTCAAATTGGAAGTGTTTGTGAAGTAGGAGCCGATGTTACTTTCTCTTCAAACATTAATTTTGGTACACATTGTATTGAATGTACTGCTGATTTAACTCCAGAAGGTGAAGATTGTGGTTTAGATGTTAATGGAGGTTGTAATTCTGGAACATTTGGTTCTATCACATGTGGGGAAACTATATGCGGAACCTCATTTTTTGATGGAAATACACGTGATACTGATTGGTTCAATTTCGATGTTCCTTCAACAGGTGTTTATACTGTAAATATTTTAGCTGAATTTGATGGTACTGTTTTCTTTGCTGATGCATCAGACTGTAACAACATTTTAACACCAAGTCAAGGAAACTTCACAGCAACTGAACCATTTACTTTAGCTACTTCCTTAACTCCTGGAACTTACACGTTAATCTTAGTTCCATCTTTCGATAACGCTCCTTTCACTTGTACAGGCTTCAATGCTTATACACTTGGTTTAAGCAGTGGAAATACACAGATTGCTCCTGTTGCAGATGTTTGTGAAACAACTCCAGCATTTGATTTATTTGCTATTCCATCTGGTGGTATCTGGTCTGGAACTGGTATTACAGACGCATCAACAGGAACTTTCGATCCTTCTGTTACAGGTGTAGGTTCATTTGATGTTATTTATGAAGCAGTTGGAACTGGTTGTGCTTCTACTGATACTATTACTATCAATGTTGGTGCAGCTCCTGTTGCTGATTTTGTAGGTCTTGCATCTACTTATTGTTCAACTGTTGAAAGTGTTGTCCTTACAGGAATCCCTGCAGGTGGTAACTTCTCAATTAGTCCTTCAATTCCAGGTGCTATTGCAGGAAACATTTTCCTACCAAGCCTACTTACTGCAGGTTCTTATGATGTTACTTATACTGTAAGTGTTCCAAATAGTGTTTGTTCAGGAACTATAACTCAAACAGTTGTTATTGTTGATGGTCCATCCGTTACGATTGATCCTATTGCTCCTGCAGTTTGTTCTCAAGATGCTGCTATTACACTATCTGGTACACCTTCAACTGGTGTATTTAGTGGAAATGGTGTCATAGGTTCTACATTTGATCCTACTTTATCAGGTACAGGTAATCAGACTATAACATACACTGTTACTGAAGCTGGAAATGCATGTCCTGGTATTGCAACTACTCAAATTCAAGTCAATCCAGCCCCTATTGTTTCCATTAGTGGTGTTTCTGGTGACTACTGCTTGAACTCAGGTGCTGTAACAATGATTGGCTTACCTGCACTCGGTACTTTCTTAATTGATGGTGTTGCTTCAGGTGCTTCGTTTGATCCTGCTGTTGCTGGTTTAGGTTCTCATACATTACGTTATGAATTCAATAATGGAACATGTACTGGCTTTGACGAAGTAACAGTGAATGTTGTAAATAACTTAAGTGTTACTATCAATAACCTTCCTGCAACAATTTGTTCTAAAGACGATCCAATTTTATTGACTTCAACACCTGCTGGGGCTGTATTTAGTGGTCAAGGTGTAATAGGGGGAAATACTTTTGATCCATCTCAAGTAACAGTTGGTAGTCATTCTATTACTGCTACTTATTCTAACGGTAATTGTTCAGCTACAGCATCTCAATCAATTGTTGTGAATCCTGAGCCAACTGCTAGTTTCAATTACAGTGCAAATGGTTCTAGTGTAGTATTTAGTAATACATCTTCAAATGCTACAAGCTATTCTTGGAATTTTGGCGATGGAAGTGCTCCAAGTACTGCAACAAATCCAACTCACAATTATTCCTCAAATGGATCTTACACAATCCAATTGACTGCATCTTCTGCAAATTGTGGTGACGCTACATTCTCAGTTCAATTAGAACTTTCAGTAGGAATAGGAAGTATCGATGGTGTTGATATGATTCAATTATATCCTAACCCAACAAGTGGAAATGTGATGCTTTCATTTAATTCATTGAATCAACAATCTTTTGAAGTTCGTATTACGGATGCAACTGGTCGTTTAATTCAAACGGAAGCTTTAACAAACTACGTTGGTAAATTCAATAAGATGTTTGATCTTAGTGATAAGGCTAAAGGAGTTTATATTTTCACAGTTTCTTCTGAGAAAGGTTCGATTAACTTCCGAGTTGTTCGCGACTAATTAAATAGTATAATTGAAAAGCCGCTTTGTTCAATCAAAGCGGCTTTTTTTATGCTCGTTATTTCATAAAATATATTCAGAACACTATTCAAGTGTCTGCAAAAAAAAAGAGCCTATTTAAAGGCTCTTTCATATAGTCGGAATTCTATTATTTTGTTATTCTAATGCTTTACAAAGTGCATTGAAAATTTCTTCGAGACTTCCTTCTCCTTTAATTGATTTGAATTTATTCTGTGCGTTATAGTGTGAAGCTACGGGTGATGTTTTGTCATTATATTCTTTAATTCTATTTCTAATAATAGAAACATCTTGATCATCACTTCTTCCAGAATCTTTACCTCTATTCAAAAGTCTTTTCACTAATTCATCTTCATTTACTTCTAATGCAAGCATAGCAGTAATTGACGTATTTAGCTCTTGAAGCAAATTGTCTAACGCTTGAGCTTGAGGAATTGTCCTCGGAAAGCCATCAAATATGAAACCCTGTGCTTTAGGATTTGATTCTAGTTTTGATCGTATCATTCCAATCACAACTTCATCAGGAACTAATATCCCTTGATCCATTAATTTTTTTGCTTCTAAACCTAGCTTAGTCCCTGCCGTAATCTCACTGCGCAGTAAATCACCAGTCGATAAATGATTTAAATGAAAGTGATTTACAAGGAAACTAGACTGTGTTCCCTTTCCAGCACCAGGAGGACCGAATAGAACGATGTTGAGCATGTTATTTCAAGTAAGTTGGTAAATGTCAGGTAAATTTCGTCCTATACCATTAAGATCTAAACCGTAGCCAACGACAAATTTCTCTGGAATAGAAAAGCAAATATAATCGGGTTTTATATTTTCAATTAAAGATTCTGGTTTGAATAATAAAGCTGCTATTTTAATCGAATTCGGTTTTTTATTTATTAGTTGATTTATAATTGATTTCATTGTTTGTCCTGTATCAATAATATCTTCAAGTAAAATAATATCTCTACCTTCAATTGATTCTTGAAGTCCAACAAGTTCTTTCACTATACCGCTTGTTGAAGTACCAGAATATGAAGAAAGTTTTATAAAACTGATTTCACATTGAATCGATATTTTTTTTAAAAGATCAGAAGTGAACATGAATGAACCATTAAGGACACTTATAAATAGTGGTTTTTTATCTGAATATTGACTATTTATTTGATCAGCAATCCCTTGAATTGCAGTTAATATTTCATTTTCGGAAATATAAAGACCAAAGGTTTTATCCTCAATTATTACTTGTTTCATAGAAGTCAGCCAAAATATACAATTTCTTCATGCCACATGGTATATTTGGCAAATGCAATCAAAGCAAAAACACAATACTAAAATAGGAATCCTTGGTGGAGGTCAACTTGGTAGAATGTTCATTCAGCAGGCAATTTCTTATAATCAAGAAATTCATGTTTTAGATCCTGATCCAAATGCCCCTTGTAAAAACATTGCTTCTCATTTTGTAGAAGGTGATTTTAGGGATTTTGAAACAGTTATAGCGTTTGGGAGAAGTGTAGATATTTTAACTATTGAAATTGAACAAGTAAATATAGAAGCACTTGAGCAACTTGAAAGAGAAGGGATTGACGTATTTCCACAATCATCTGTAATAAGAACAATTCAAGATAAAGGCACTCAAAAATTCTTTTATACGAATAATCAAATTCCTACTTCACCTTTTATTTTGATTGATTCACAAGAAGATATTAAGGAATTAGATCCTTCTTGGTTTCCATGTTTTGTTAAGAGTAGAAAGGATGGTTATGATGGAAAAGGAGTGCAACTGTTAAGCTCACCACTTGATTATATTCTTTCATTTGATGTTCCTTCAATTATAGAAAAAGCTGTTCAAATCGAGCTCGAATTTGCAGTTATCATTGCATCAAATGGACAAGGTGATATTAAAAGTTTCCCATTAATCGATATGGAATTTAATCCTCAATTAAATCTCGTAGATACATTATCAGCACCGTCTCGATTAACTGAGGATATTCAGTCTGAAGCAATTGATATTGCACAAAGAATTATTGAGAAACTTGGAATTCGTGGAATATTGGCCATTGAGTTTTTTCTAACAAAAGAGGGTGAAATTTTAGTAAATGAAATGGCACCTCGTACTCATAATTCGGGGCATCATACAATAGAAGGGAATGCAACTAGTCAATTTGAGCAGCACTTTAGAGCGATATTAGGTTGGCCTTTAGGTGATTCACGTACATTAATGCCTGCAGTTATGATTAATTTATTGGGTGAAGATGGATATCAAGGCCCGGTTAAAATCCAAGGCTTAGAGGAAATATTGAAAATACCAATGACTTATGTACATCTTTATGGTAAAAATAGTACGAAGCCATTCCGAAAAATGGGACATGTAACTATTCTTGCTAATAGTTATCATGAAGCTCATCAGAATGCTAATATTGTAAAAGAGAAATTAAAAATAATCAGCTAGAAATTATGGGATCATTAACTGCGAAAGTCTCAATTATAATGGGTAGTCAAAGTGATTTGCCAATACTCCAGGAAGCTGCATTTTATTTGGATAAATTTGAAATTCCTTTCGAAATATCCATTGTTTCTGCACATAGAACCCCAGAAAGAATGGTTGAGTATGCTCAATCAGCGCGAGCTCGTGGAATCAAAGTAATTATTGCAGGAGCAGGTGGTGCCGCTCATTTACCTGGAATGGTTGCTTCGTTAACTACCTTGCCAGTTATTGGGGTTCCTGTTAAATCAAGTAATTCGATTGATGGATGGGATTCAGTTTTATCAATTTTGCAAATGCCTACTGGAGTTCCAGTCGCAACTGTGGCATTGAATGGAGCTGCTAATGCAGGAATTCTAGCGGCTCAGATGCTTTCCATAAGTGATTCAGAAATTGCTGAAAAACTTCATTCATTTAAAATTGAACTTAAGGAAAAAGTCCAGGCTTCTATTTCTAAAGTTGAAGGTTTGTCATTTAAATACTTGACACCAACATCATTTTAAGAGTTTTTAAACAAGCTATTGTTGTTTAGAAAATTAGCATGTATTTTAGATTCTGATGAAGCACTTGTATTTAACATGTTTAGGAATATTCTTTATTTCAGTTATTCAAGCTGGAAATGACAATACACATTTTGGAGCACGTTCGGCCGCATTAGGAAATGCATCTGTAACATTATCTGATGTATGGTCTGCTCATCATAATCAAGCTGGATTAGGATTTATTACAAAAGCATGTGCAGGAGTTTCTTATGAAAATCGTTTTTTAGTTCCCGAATTGGGTTTAAGTGGAGCTGTCGTTGCATTGCCATTAAAAGAAAAGCGAGGTACGTTTGGGTTAAGCATCCGAAAATTTGGATATTCACAATACAGTGAAAGTAAAATAGGATTAGGTTTTGGCCGAGCTTTCGGTGAGCATTTGAGTATTGGAATGCAAATTAACTATCAAAATGTACAATTTGCAGATGTGTATGGGAGTAAAACAGCCTTTACAGTAGAAGCAGGTGCTATTTATAAATTATCTCCAGTTTTAACTGTTGCTGCTCATGTATTTAATCCTAACCGTTCACGATTAACAGAATTAGATCAAGATCGATTGCCTGTTGCTATGCGTTTTGGATTGAGGTATCAATTTTCAAATATGGTTTTTATTGCTGCTGAAACAGAAAAGGACAGTTATAATAAACCGGTTTTTAGAGCTGGAATAGAATACATGGCTGGTAGTGTACTTTATTTAAGAGCTGGAATGGGCAGTCAACCTATTAGCAGTTCATTTGGGTTTGGTTTGAAGTTGAAAAAACTTCAAATAGATATGGCCGGAAATTTCCATCCAGTACTTGGTTTCTCTCCTCAATTTTCATTGACTTATCAATTTCGCGATTGAGTATGATGAAAATTAATTACTACTCAAGCTTTCTCATTTTATTCTTGATTTTATCTGAGTCAATTTATGCTCAAGTAAGTCCAAAGAATGATAATTTTTTAGAACGAAAAATTGAAAACCTAGCTGAGAATACTACACAGGATGTTGATTACACGAATATTTTCGACAATCTCGCTTTCTTGCAAGAACATCCGATGGATTTGAATTCAGCGACATCTGATCAACTTGAGCAATTGCTCATTTTAAATGATTTTCAGATAGCCAATTTGATCAAACACCGTGAGGATTATGGAAAATTACTTTCTGTTTTTGAGCTACAAGCTGTTGAAGGATTTGATCTCGCATTAATTTATCAGTTACTACCTTATGTAAAAGTAGATCGAGACTTAAATCGTTTGAATATTTCTTTAAAAGATATGATGCGCTATTCAACGCAGGAACTATTCTTTCGTGTATCTCAAACAATTGAACAGCAAAAAGGATTTTCACCCATTAGTTCTGAAGATTTAGCTGCAAATCCGAATGCCCGATATTTAGGTAGTCCGCAACGGCTTTTTACTCGATATCGATATAAATACGGAAATTATTTTAGTGCAGGTTTTACTGCGGAAAAAGATGCTGGGGAAGAATTTTTTAAAGGTTCGCAAAAGCAAGGTTTCGACTTTATGACTGGACATATTGCAGTTCAGAATATTGGCAAATTAAAATCGTTGAATATTGGTGATTATCAAGCTCAATTTGGACAAGGACTAACTTTTTGGTCCGGATTTGCATTTGGAAAGACTGCTGATGTTTTGAGTATTAAACGCAGTGCAATTGGATTAAAGCCCTATACTTCAGTAAATGAAAATTTGTTTTTAAGAGGAGCCGCTACAACTTGGAGAATAGGAAAATTTGAAGCAACTGTTTTTGGTTCTGATAAAAAGGTGAATACAAATGCTGCATCGATTGATTCTGTTAGTCAGGATTTACAAGCATTTTCCAACTTCAATTTAAGTGGTTTTCATAGAACTCCTTCCGAATTATTAGATAAAGGAAATATTCGTGAAAGGATTGCAGGTACACATATCGCCTTTAAGAAACGATCTTTCCAACTTGGTGTTACTGGAGTTCATTATAACTATAGCGCTCCATTAACTAGAAGTTTGTCACCTTATAATGCATTCGAATTCCGTGGTCAAACAGCTACTAATATTGGAATGGATTATAATTGGATTTATCGGAATTTTAATTTATTTGGTGAATTTGCTCGAAGTGCAAATGGTGGATTAGCCTGCACAAATGGGTTTATAGCTAGCTTAGATCCAAGACTCACTTTTACTTTTCTTTACCGGAATTTTGCACGCGATTATCATTCTATATATGGTGCAACTATTAGTGAAGGATCTCGAAATATTAATGAAAAAGGAACGTATATCGGAATGGTTGCAAAACCAATCAATTACTTTACGATTTCGGCCTATTTTGATCGTTGGCAATTTCCTTGGCTTAAATATTTAGTTGATGCACCATCGGGTGGATATGATGGTTTGGTTCAAGTGAATTATACTCCATCTAAAACAGTCGATATGTATTTCCGATATCGAGATAGAATACGTTCTCGAAATATTACAGGGGAAGATGATATCGATATTGATTATCCAATTGGTCAACATCAACAAAATTTCCGATTTGATATTTCGTACAAAATATCACCCTCATTTAAACTTAGAAATCGTATTGAATATGTGAGATTTAATCAACCTAATCATGCCATGGAAACCGGCTATGTCATGTTGCAAGACATAGTTTATAAACCTCTCGGGAAGCCAGTTACATTCTCATTTCGTTATGCACTTTTTGATACTGATGGGTATAATTCTAGAATTTATGCATACGAGAGTGATGTACTTTATTCGTTTTCTATTCCAGCATATTTCTATAAAGGTTCACGAACTTATTTAACTCTACAATACGATATTACTCGTAAAATAGATATGTGGTTCCGTATAGCTCAATTCTATTATTCAAATAAAGATTATACAGGTTCAGGATTATCAGAAGTGCAAGGACATGTCCGTTCCGATTTCCGTATTCAAATCCGATTTAAGTTTTAATTGTTGATTTCTTGTCTTACGAATTCAAGTAATTCTTGAACATATTCAGGTGAAAAATCAAATTTAATATCCGCCATTTCGTATAATTCCGGTAATGTTTTGGTATAGCCAAGACTCAATGTATGCTCAAATGCACTTAATGCTTTTGTTGGGTTTGTCTTATAATTTCTCCAAATTCCAATTGCAGCAAGTTGAGCTATACCATATTCTATATAATAAAACGGTACTTCAAAAACATGAAGTTGTCGATGCCATGCGGATTGTTCAAACTCAGGATAAGAAGTTCTATCAATGATCTTCCCTGAAAAACGGCGATAAACTGAAAGCCATGCATTTTTTCTTTCTTCTCTTGAATGATTGGGATTTTCGTAAATCCAATGTTGAAAAGCATCTATGGTTGCAATCCAAGGAAGAATGCTAATGATTTTTTCAGATTGATATTTCCTTGCTCTTTTTAAATCATCTTCATTCTTAAAAAATAGTTCCCAATGTTCCATAGAAATTAACTCCATAGACATTGATGCAACTTCTGCAATTTCGGATGGCGTATTTTTAAAACCAGTAATTTCTAAGTCTTTGCTTAACCAAGAATGAAGAGCATGTCCTCCTTCGTGCATCATAGTAATCATATCACGAACAGAACCAGCCGAATTCATGAATATAAAGGGTAGGGCAGAAGCATACAAAGGGTAATTATAACCTCCTGGAGCTTTTCCAAGTCTTGAGTCAAGATCAAGATGCCCTTTTGAATCCATTAATTGAATTACCTCACCATAGCTTTGTTTAATTTCTCCAAAGCAGGCTATCGTTTTATCAATCAATTCTCTGCTAGTATGAAAAGGCTTTAGTGGTTCTTTATTATCAGTATCAACTTCCATATCCCAAGGATATAGTTTATCAACACCGAGTTTTATACGTCTTTCTTCTTCCCATTCTTCAATTAGTGGAACTATATATTTTTCAACTGATTGATGGAAATTTTTGCATTGCTGGGCTGTATAATCGAAACGGCCCATAGCATCAAACATGTACTCACTATAATTTGAATATCCAGCATTTAATGCAACTTGATGTCTTAAAGAAAGTAATTTATCAAATAATGAATCAAGTTCTTCTTGATCTTGTTTTCTGCGATTATTAATCTTCAAATAAACCTCTTCTCGTAGATTCCGATCTTTCGATTTAAGCAAATTTGCTGCTTGTTGAAAGGTCAAAGTTTGACCATCAATTTGAACCGACATTGCACCCGTAATTCTGCCGTAGTCGCTTGCAAGAGTTTGGATTTCAGTTATTAATGGTAGATTTTCAGTACGAAACAAATCAGCTTCTTTACGAATACTTCGAATGTAAACCGCATATTGAGGATCTTTTAGCAGATCTTCTAAATAATCGCTAGTTAAAAGCTTACGATTTAATTGATCATTAAATTCAGCAACTTGAGGTTCTATTTCTTGTATGAAAAAATTGAGGGCTGTTCTTTTTTCTTCGCTATTTGTATCGCAAGTTTGATGAATATAACGCCAGCCAAGTTCTTCTTGAACTATTGCTTCCAAATCACTTCTATCCTTAAGCCATTTTCGTAATTCAAAAAAACTTGCAATTTCTCGGCTATGTAGATTTTCGAAAAATGGTTCAAGGTCGGCCCATGAATTAATTTTAAATTCGGATGAAACAAATAAGCTCGTATGATCTTCTCGTGAAACAGGCATTTTACTGAATTTTATCCACCTGTTTTTCGAACTGTTGTAGTTTTAGCCATTCCTTTCGATGAGGCTTTAGGAGAAGATGTTTTTGCGACTTCTTTTGCTTTGGGTTTTAAAACTGCTTTTTCTGATTTAGCTTTATCTACTGTAGTTTCTTCTTCTTCTTTATTTTCAGCTGCATCTATTAAAAGGCCTTTTTCAAGAAGAATTGAATACCAAACAAAAACTTTTTTCATGTCAGATGCATAAACTCTGTCTTGATCAAATTCAGGTACAAAAGAAATAAATGCATCTTTAATTTGATTGTTTGAGTCTTTTGCACTCGGAATGGCAGTGCCTGATTTTGAATCTCTGATAGATCTAAAGACTGTTTTCAATGGAATATCATCCGCAAGTCCGTAAATGCTGATGTCTTCCAAAGCACTTACTTTACTTGTAGAATATACAGGTAATCTTTTACCATCACTAATTGATTCTACCAATAAACCGCTCTTTGTTTGAGCAATTACTTTGTATAATCCGCCCATTCCGGCAACGGATATGATGCCACTTAAATCCATATTATTATTGCTTTTGATGCAAACGTAGTTGAATTCCCTTCTTTATCAAACAGGAAAAATGATTAATGCTTAACTGCTATTCGCTTTTGAACAATTTCGTTAAGAGATTCAATCTTTAAAATGTATATCCCATCTGCTATTTCACTTGTAGAAATGCTTAAATTATTTCCTTGCCAAGAGCTTGAATAAACTATTCTTCCACTTAAATCAACAAGCATTATTTTAGAACTGGTTGATATGTTGTTATTTCTTCGAAGGAATAATATATCGGATGTTGGATTCGGGAAAATAGAATACGAATTCGTTTTCTCAGAAACAGAAAGAGGGATTCCTGTATTTAAATAAAAATCTCTTGCTGTAACTGCCGATTGAGTTAGATCTGTATAATTTCCAGCAGCTAATAATGCAAAAGCAACAATTTGTTCTTCTCCAGGCTGTATCGAAAATGGTCCTGCTGAAACTACATTTAAAATATCTGTTCCATTTCCAGCCATCCCTCCTTGATCTTGTGATGTAGAAAGGCAATAGTATTTATCTGCACTACTAAAGCCATTAAATAAATTAATACCACCTAATCCTCCTGAAATATTTTCAATAGCATGTTGACGTCCTGGTTGATCTGTTAGTACTTGTACTCCAGTGTATATACTGTCGATTGGGGCAGTATACACATAGCCAAGTTTTAAAGTTGATTGATAACCAGCTCGGTTGTTCGAATAATTAATCAAATCCCAATCTGTGAAAATCCCAGCATATACTTGATCATATGAAATATTAGAGGAGTTGTTGATTCTATATTCAAGAATTACAAATTGATCATTGGGCGCATGCTGATCTGAAATTACGCGAACCCCTGTAACAACAGGTAAAGTAGGAGAGGGAGCTTCCATAATACCTGAATACACTTCGATTCCGGCCTGAACCATAGGTTCTATTGTGAGTCTTTGCATTGTATTCCAGTCGGCATCATCACCAGAATTACCACGTACATTATCAAATACATTCGAATTATCTAATCCCAACATAAATCCTCCTTGGTAGAGCAAATTCTCACTATGGTTAAATTGGAATCCTAATCCAGGCAAATACGAACTACCAGTAACTCCAATTGTGCTATTTCCACCAATCGAGGTTTGAATTTGGTTATTCTGTACATTAATGAAATCAGCATTCACTGGAAAGCTAAATGTTTGCGTTTGAAGAAATCCATCGGCATTTGAATGAAGTTGAACCGTTAGCAATTCATTTAATCCAACTCCAGCTCCAACAATAATTTTAAAAGGATCAGTTTGAATATCTAAGGTTTGTAGACTTGCTAATGGACCAATTCCTCGTGTTGGATTTAGGATTTGGAAATTCGAGTTCAGTGTTATCAATTCTAAATTAACATCCGATGCATCTGATAAGTAATTGATTAAAATACCCGACATTAAAATGGTGTCGCCGGGTAGGAAAAGACCTTGGCCAGAATCATTAATAGTTATTTCGTTGATTACTATTGAAGGATGACCGGTTTCAGATAATGATCGAAACATATTGATACGTCCATATCCCATTTTACCTTGATAAGGAAGATTGGACGAAAGATTATCGACCTGATCGCAGGTAACTTTCAGTTGTTCACAAATTTGTTGACTAGAATAGGACGGTAAAGCAGCTCTTAAAAGTGCCGCACATCCAGCTGCCGTTGGTGATGACATTGATGTGCCTCCTGTAGATAAATAGTCTCCGTTTGACCAAGTAGATAAGACCAAATCTCCAGGAGCAAATAAATCGACATTGTAACCATAGTTTGAAAAATCGGATTTGAAATCTTGGTTATTTGTAGAACCAACTGCCATTGTGTAAGGATACATTGCGGGATAAAATGCAATTTCATTGCTATTATTACCTGCTCCACCAAATACAGCACAATCCTTATTAATTGCGGCATAGCGAACAACATCTGCATTCATTTCACTAAACGTTGTTCCTCCCCAAGAGCAGTTAATCACCTTGCATCCATGATCGGCGGCATAAACAATTCCTTCATAGGCACCTGATAAGATTCCATCAACATTAGCAACTTTAACATGAATAAATCTGCAATTAAACCCCGTTCCAGCTACACCGGTTGCATTATCTGTGCTCGCTGATGATAATCCACTTACATGTTGTCCATGATAATTTCCATCTGATGTAGGATCATTATCATTACTACCGGTATCCCAACCCATGTAATTATCAATATATCCATCATTGTCATCATCAATTCCATTGATAGGATCTGCATAATTTCGTTGAATATTATTGGACAAATCGGGATGGAAAGGATCATAGCCTGTATCAGTTATGCCTACAACTACTGTTGTGTCGCCATGATGTAAATCCCAAGCTGCATATGCATTAAGCCTTGTTAAAGAGTATTGTTCAGCAATGCGTGTATCATTGGGAACATAACAAAGTGATGGAATGAAATGCGGTTCAGCATATTTCACCTCAGGCATTTTCTTTAATTCATCTATAATTTTAATCAAATCGACATCTACCTGAAATGAGACTTTATAAATTCCCGTAAGATCAGCTAGTTTCTCTCCTCGTTTATTAACTAGAGTTTCAGGTTTTTTCGCATATGGAAACTTCTTAATAATCTGAATAGCAGAAACATTTTGTAAAAATTGGCTTATTCGCACAGGAATCTGATCTTCCAAATTGGCGCTTTCTTTTAAACAGAGGTTAATTTCTCCAGCAAGGTATGGGTCAGAATATCGTTTGTTCGAAATGACTTTTTCTGATTGACTATTTAGGTTCTTAAAACAGAATAGTAAAATGGAGAGTATTAGGATGTAACGCATTGAACGAAGTTCGCTATTTAGTTATCATTCAACAAATAAAAAGAATTTCGATGGAAAATATGGCAATGAGCGCCATCATTCCGGACATATTTGTATTTTTGACAAAAAACACGACTATGCTTTCAGCGAATCTTAAATTTTTACGTAAGCAAAAAGGGCAGTCTCAAGATGAAGTTTCTCAAAATTTAGCCATTAAGAGAACGACATTAAGTGGATATGAAAATGGCTCAGCAGAACCCAATACGGATAATTTAATTCGGATAGCTGCATTTTATAATTGCTCCATTGATGATCTCTTGAAGGTTGATTTAAGTATTATGGGAGAATCAAGAGTTTCATCAAAAAGTTCAGTGTTGGGCCACGATTTAGCAGGAACTAGTTTAAGAATAATTGCTACTACTGTCAATCAAGAAAACATCGACAACATAGAGCTTGTTCCCATTCAGGCTCGTGCTGGTTATACAAATGGGTATGCTGATCCAGAATATATTCGAGTATTACCTACTTTCCAATTACCATTTCTTTCGCCCAATAAAAAATATAGAACCTTTCCAATCATTGGAGATTCAATGCCTCCAGTTGCTGATGGATCATGGGTAACTGGAGAATACCTTCAAAACTGGAATTTTATTCGAAATGGAAATCCATACATCGTCATTACTAAAGATGAAGGGATCGTTTTTAAAATAGTATATAACCAAATTGAAGACAATGGCACTTTATTGCTTTGTTCAACCAATCCTGCATATGAGCCATATGAAATTCATATAGATACTGTTCAGGAAATTTGGAAATTCACACATTACATAAGCTCGGAGCTTCCAGAACCCAATTTGAATAAGAATGAATTATCGAGTACCGTACTTCAATTACAAAGAGACGTGAAACGATTGCAGAATACTCTCCGAACAACATAAAAAAAGCCGTCAGATGAATTCTGACGGCTTTTGATTTTTATTAGAAGAATTATTTTTGGATTACTAGACGCCCATAGGTCGTTGCTCCTTTTGCATTTGCTTGAAGAATGTATACTCCATTTGCAAAATGTTGAAGATCTAATGCTCCTATGGTTTGGTTAATTCCACCTTTGATGAATTGAGTATGAACAATTTTTCCAGCCATATCGCGAACAACCAAATTTATATCTGCTGATTTTGTTTCTAAAACAACAGTAAATAAACCAGCAGAAGGATTAGGCAAAATCATTAACTCGTTTAAGATTGCTTCCTCAAATCCAACATTAGTTGTGCTGCATGGTTCTGTTGCACCTGCAATGTATTCCATTGTTTGGAAATTAATATAGCAAGCGTATTCAGGATGATCGATGAACGGATTACGGTTCCCTTGAAGAGAATCTAGGAATTCGTTACGTGCTTTTTCATAGCTGCTTGGAGGATCTTGATAATGCCATTTTCTCAACACATTTTGATCTTGGTACCGTGTTGAAGTATTAGGCAGTCCCCAATTATGTCCACTAACACCATTATATGTTGTTGCCATATAAAATAATGCTCTAGCAGCATCTCCTTTATGTGCATCACGTGGTTCGAAAACCAATTTACCATTGGCATTCATCCCTAATTTACAATCTAAATAAGTAACACTTGGAGTTACTACTTCGCCTAATGGGTAATCTAAACGTACTTGATTTGCATTTTCGAACTGTGCTGGAAATAAATGATGTTGATCATCATATTCAGGAAGTTCAGGATTATCTGCCGGATTTGTTGGCATCCAAGCATGACAATACGTGTGTTCGCGACTCATATATGCCCAACCAAATGGTTCAGAATAGACATAATTCTCACCCGAATAAACACATGAAAGAACTCGCTGACCATTTGTAGTATCACGTGCTTCAAACAAGCGGACCATTGTTTCATCATAATTTCCATAAAAAATGGAAGTATGAGGATTGATCAAAGCTTGAAGATCGCTAACAAATGTTGAATTGGCTGTGTTGATTCCAGAATAAAGAGTCCCAAAATTATTAGTAGCTGATGTAACATTAGCTGTAAGAGGGTTGCTTTGCAAGTAGTTTCGAACTACTCCTGAACCATTGTATGAGAAAACAGCAAAATAATACGTTGTATTTTCAACTACATCATTGGGATTGAATGTCCCTGAGTTTCCAACATAAACAACTTTTGCATCACCAATTGGATCTCCAGGACCGTATACTTGACCGTCAGCAGGACTAGCAGTAATTGCAGATCCTTTTTTACGAAGAACAACATATCCTTCAGCTCCTGATGAAGCACCAGTTAAAGTTGCTGTATAACGGTAGCTTTTAATATTTGAAAATGTCAGCGATGTTGCTGCAGCAGTAGGTTCAGATGCATATTGACCTCCTGTACAATTTAAGACGATAGAATAAACAGACTCATCAGCATCATTGCTGTTAATCTCCATGGTTGCATAACGTGTCCCATTGGCAGTTGGGTTAAACGAAACAACAACATTCTGAGAAGATGAACCATTAATAGTAAAAGGTGTTGAAGGCGATCCTACAGAATAATCAGCAGCATCTGCTCCAGTAAATGAAATACTTGAAATATCTAGTGCTTCTGTTGAACCTTGGTTTTGAACAGTAAACGTAATGTTTGCTGGGGTTGAAACCGGAGTTCCAAAAGGTGCAGCTGATCCACCACTAAAGATAGTTGCGCTGTTTTGTTGAACATTGATTTCTCTATTTGGTAATACACCCAAAGTAACGCTCACATCATCAATACCAACATTACAACCTGTTACTTTATTCGCGAAATAAAAACGAACATATCGACTCGCAGAAGCTGGAGATGAAGTGTATAGCTCGTATGCATTCGAATTTAGTGTTGTATATGTTGTTAAATCTGTCCAGTTTGTTCCATCAACAGATTCTTGAACTTTAAAAGTACCACTCCAACTAGTTGGTCCACCACCAATCCATCCTTTCAAATAATAACTAACTGTACCCATTGGATCAGCCGTTTGAATTTGAACATATTCACCTTGAGCTGGAGCATTGTCTAATTTACCAGCAAGTCCGGTTTGTCCAGAAGCATATGTAAAAGTTCCAGCAATGTTTGTGGACCAGCCTGTTGGCAATGAAGCCGCACTGCTGAAATTATCAAAGTTGTATGAAGTAGGCAGCGCTGCCTGAGAAAAGCCTTGAATTGAAATCAAGACACTTGCAAATGCAAGAATTAGTTTTTTCATTATCGATTATTTTGGGCAAAGGTTATTTAAAAAATCAGAATGACACTTTTAAACCGAGATTAAATCTTCGGCCTTGTGAAATATAAGCGGAAGAAGTAGCGGCATCGAAATTCACTCCGTTAATACCATCAGTAATGTATATTCTATCAAGAATGTTGATGATACTAGCATTAAGTGTAAAATTCATTTTTGCAAACTTGAAATTATAGCCAGTATATAAATCGAGGAAATAGTATGAAGGCATTTTCCAAGACTCATGATTGCTATTATCTTTTACTACTGCTCCAGTTCCATCTAAAACAGGAAGCAGTGTTAAAGGATCAAGATTCGCATAATTTTTATCAAAATATGTAATTCGTGCTTTTAGATAAAATCCTTTGAAAGGCTCATATCTGAAACCGCTTGCTAATTGAAATTGTGCCGCATCACCTACATGAACTCCATTAGCTTGGATTCTTAAAGTGTCTGTTAATGTTCCATTGTTGTCGAACAAATATGCATCGCCTCCTTTTTTATACTGCCAATCTCCCCAAGAAACCAAACCTTCAAAATCGAGTTTCTTTGTAATTACAGTATTGAAATCGACTTCAAATCCAGTATGAACCGTATTCAAACCTTGAAGTTGATAGCTGTATTGATCACCTTGATAGGTGATATTCGCAAAAGATTGCGGAGGCTTATTTTGCCAATAGGTATAGTATCCATTCACATTGGCTGCAAACTTTTTACGTTTATATCCATATCCTAATTCGGCAGCATAAATATATTGTTGCTTGGCATCAGGAAATGAAATATTCGAAGTATTGGTATAAAACAAGGCATACCGAGGAGCAATGGATAAAATTCCTGCATTAATGAATACATTGTTGAATTCATTCAAATTGTAGTTTAATCCTGTTTTCAACGTATATCCAGGAAACCATTTGAATTCATTGGTATTGTATCTCGCTTCCTTAGAATTCACGTCATAACGAGTTCCAACAAAAGTGGCAGAATCTCCTGGACTAAGCACTTCAGCTTTCACAACTCCACCATTGTTTGAGTAGTTCAAAGTATCTCCCCAACCAACTATTTCTTTAAAGGTTGAATCGCCAATGATCAAGTCTTTTTTCCTAAAATAATCTTCTCTTTTGAAGCCTGTGTATGAGAATGAACCATTGATGAAAAAGGTAAACAATCCTTTTTTCCATTCTGCTTGAAGAAATGTGCCTGCCCATCTTACGAATCCATCATTATTATAATTGACTTTATCTCCCACACGTTGCATACGTGCTGCGAAGTTTGGATCCCCCGGAGCTAGTGGCTTAGGCGCAAGTTGATTAGCTGAACTTATAACATAATCACCCCCAAATAAATTATTCACTTCCTGATAATGTGATCCTCGATAACTCCGTAAATCGATACCTCCTAGCAATGAAAAGCCTTTTTCATTATGGTAGTCCAAGGATGACATTAGACCATACCACATATGATTATTGACAGATGAGCGGATAAATTGATTTGATTTCGTTTCGGTTGTGCTGTATATCGGATCAATTACAGATGAATTATTTGCATACTGTTTTGTAAAATCATATTGACCATTTGTGCTATCTCTGGTAAAATTGGAATAGGAATTAAAAGCTGTTCCTCCACCTCTTCCAATCGATAAATAAGCCACTGTTGATAAAGTAAGTTTAGGTTTTATTGAATAAAAGTGACTTAAATTAAATTGTGGTTTATGGTAGTAATTGGTATTGGGATTCAGTGTTTGTTGATTCCCATTTTCATCCATATAAGAACCCCATCCAGGATTAAATCTAGGACCTCGTGGACCTTGCGTAGCCGTTGTGTAATTCGAAAATCCAGCTGATGAACTTGATTGATTTGGAGTATTATTTAAGATGGAATCTACATTCACTCCTAGTTTCTCTGCTAATTCTCTACTGTATATTGCAACAGGAACACGTGATTGTCTTTGTCCATGAACCTGAGGTGATCCATTTGCACTCAGGGAAATGAGATGTTTCCCAAATTGTTTCTGTACTTTAATAAAGTAGGACCATGCCTCAAAATAGGTTTGATCAGTCCATCCATTTCCTTTTTTATAACTACCAGCACCAGTAATTCCCCAACCTCCTTTTAAACGACCAGTATTAAAACCTGCTGAAGTTTTGATCATCGCATTATTTCCGACTTCTTGTTTTACGAAAATATTTTTTTTGGCTTCAATTCCTTTGGTGATAATATTAATCGTTCCACCAACTGATTGAATAGCTAGTTTAGAAGCACCCAATCCGCGTTGAACTTGCATGCTTCGGGTAATATCGGATAAGCCATCCCAATTGCTCCAGAAAACCTGTCCATTTTCCATATCATTCACAGGAACGCCATCAACCATTACAGCTACGTTCCGTTGGTCAAATCCTCGAATATTAATTCTAGAATCTCCCATACCACCACCTTGTTCAGTTGCATAAACTCCTGGAGTAGAATTAAGAAGCATTGGTAAATCGCGAGAAGCACTTTCCTCCTGAATACGTTGTGCATTTAAATTCGAGAATGCAACAGGTGTTTCACGACTACGAGCAACATCAGCTATAATTTCAACTTCTTTCATCGAAGTAGATTCAAGCTTGATAATGAACGTCTGTGTCTTATCAGCAATTTTTACTTTTTGAGATTGAGTTACAAAACCAACATAACTTATGGAAATCGTGTAATCTCCGTTTGGAAGATCTTTGATTAAGAAATTCCCATCTAAATCGGTTACGGTTCCTTTTCCCGGTCCATAAAGCACTGAAGCGCCAATGAGCGTTTCTCCAGTATCACCGTTTTTAACAGTTCCTTTGATTGAACCTTGGGAAAATCCAAGGGAATTGGAAACAAGAATGATGAAAAGAAAAGAGATTTTCTTAAAGAAGTTTTCCATAGAAAAGCTTGAGAAATGGGCAAAAAAAAGCTAACGGGTTAGGTTAGCTCTTTAAATAATTAACGAATGACAATCTTCTGTATTGATACAGATTTATCCAAATTCTGAATTTGTAAATAATAAACTCCACGTGGAAGTTCATCAACTAGTACTTTCATCAATGGGCTGTTATTCTGATTTTTAGATTCAAAAACAACCTGTCCAATCATGTTTGTTATTTGGATTCCAGAAAAAGATTTGTTGGAGCTGATATGCAACTCATTATTTAAAACTGGATTTGGAAAAACACGCACTTGACTTGCGTTTGAAATGTCATTCACTGTATTAATCGTATTGCAAATACAATCGTGAGTTCCAAGATTTGTCCAAGTATTATTCACCAAGGTATCATACTGTGCCATTGGATCAAAGAAATCAGGATTAGTTATAACTCCAGTTTGAACTGCAGATTTACGAATCATCGTATGATCTTTTGTAATCCAAGCTCCTGTACCTGAAAAAGGAAATTCATTGGTCCAAGCTGTTCCTGGGTCTTCTCCAATTTTACCGAAAAGATCGACCATTACTTCACCTTTAAATAATCCAATTGCATCATTTCCATTCATGTATGTTGGAGCTGGATAAGCACCATCAGCTTGATCGGCCATTGCAAGTAAGTCAGGACTAACAGCAGGTGAATTAGTTTGTGAAACGGTTTGTCCATTTGTTATAACTCGAACATCAAGAGCAGCTAGAGTACCAGTCAATTGCAAAATACCTCCTGCAGTATAATCAGAAGCCCCATTCGAAAAACGACGGATAGAATAAGTACTTAAATCAATTGGAGTTGCAGTTGGGTTGTAAATTTCAATCGCTTTGTCATTCCCACTTCCTTCTACATATTCAGAAATAAAGAGTTCATTGCATTGAGAAAATGCGCTAATGCTAACTAATAAGAAAGCACTTGTCATGGTGTAAAATTTCTTCATCGTTCAGATTTTGTTGCAGCAAAATTACTCATTTGAATCTCTTAACATAGTTATGTGTTAACAATTAAAGTTTTGTTAACGCAATCGTCGATTTCAAACGAATCTAATTTGATCTTAAGCTCTCGGGAAGAAATCTTTATCTTTGCCGCCCTTAAACAAAACGTCATGAAAGGCCCAATTTCCCAATTTATAGAGAAACATTATCTTCATTTTAACTCTGCAGCTCTTGTTGATGCTGCTAAAGGATATGAAACTCATCTTCTCGAAGGAGGTAAAATGATGGTAACTCTTGCTGGTGCAATGAGTACTGCCGAATTAGGGAAATCATTTGCAGAAATGATCCGTCAGGGTAAAGTCGATATTATATCCTGTACTGGAGCAAATCTCGAAGAGGACATTATGAATTTAGTTGCTCATTCTCACTATAAGCGCGTCCCTCATTATCGGGATTTAAGTCCACAGGATGAATGGGATTTGTTGGAAGATGGATTTAATCGTGTGACAGATACCTGCATACCCGAAGAAGAAGCATTTCGCAGAATTCAGAAACACATTGTGAAACAATGGATGGGTGCACAAGAAAGCGGTCAACGTTTTTTTCCGCATGAATTCATGTATAAGATGTTGCTTTCAGGTGAAATGGTGCAGTATTATGAAATTGATCCAAAAGACAGTTGGATGATTGCTGCTGCAGAACGCAATATTCCGATTGTAGTTCCAGGTTGGGAAGACAGTACGATGGGAAATATTTTTGCATCCTATTGTATTAAAGGAGAATTGCAGCCTTCCGTTATGAAATCGGGCATCGAATATATGATGTGGCTCACCGAATGGTATCGTGCAAATTCATCTGGGAAAGGAGTTGGTTTTTTTCAGATTGGTGGTGGTATAGCCGGTGATTTCCCTATATGTGTTGTTCCTATGATGTATCAAGATTTGGAATGGCATGATGTACCATTTTGGGCATATTTCTGTCAAATTTCAGATTCAACAACTTCCTACGGTTCCTATTCTGGAGCTGTTCCTAATGAAAAGATTACTTGGGGGAAATTAGATAAGAATACACCCAAATTCATTGTTGAATCAGATGCTACGATTGTAGCACCTTTGATTTTTGCTTGGGTTTTAGGCTGGTAATTAGAGTATTTCGTGTTGTTGGATAGATTGTTTGATACTTTTTCTGAGACAGAGCATTGACCATGATGAACAGAATGACCATTTTCGGTCCATGCAGCGCTGAATCTGAAGAACAGGTCTTAACAACTGCTCGTCAAATTGCTTCACGTTTTCCGAATAATATTTTCCGTGCGGGTATATGGAAACCTCGCACACGACCCGGTGCCTTCGAAGGAATAGGGGAAAAGGCACTTGAATGGATGAAATTAGTTCGTTCCGAAACGGGGATGGAAATCATTACTGAAGTTGCTACACCTGAACACTTGGAAGCTGTTTTAAAAGCAGGATTTAAGCATGTTTGGATTGGAGCAAGAACAACCGTTAATCCCTTTTCAGTTCAAGAATTAGCGGATGCTTTGAAAGGAGTTGAAGTAAATGTGTTTGTTAAGAATCCGTTGAATCCGGATCTTGCATTGTGGATTGGTGCTGTTGAACGTATTCAACTTGCAGGTGTTTTGAGCGTATCAGCAATTCATCGTGGATTTCATTCATATGAAAATTCACCTTATCGGAATGCTCCTCGTTGGGATATAATGATTGATTTTAAAACGCAAATGCCAGGCGTTCCAGTAATTTGTGACGCAAGCCATATAAGCGGAATCCCCAGTTTAATTCAAAGTGTTTCTCAAAAAGCATTGGATTTAGATTGTGATGGATTAATGATCGAAACTCATGTTCATCCAGAGTTAGCTCTTACAGACGCTAAACAACAAATCACACCTGCATTTTTAGAGACAATAATTAATAGTCTTGTAATTCGGAACGCTTCTTCATCAAGTGAAGGTTTCTATAGGAAATTGTTGGAATTACGATCTCGCGTTGATTCAATTGATGATTCAATTATTCAATCTCTCATCGCTCGTAAACGATTAATTCAAGAAATTGCCTTATTCAAGAAAGAGAATGAGGTAACTATTCTCCAAATTAAACGATGGGAAGAGATTTTACATCGTCAAATATCAAATGCAAAAGACTCTGGTTTAAGTTCTGATTTCGTAAAACGACTTTATGAATTAATTCACGAAGAGTCGATACGAATTCAAACTGAACTGTTTGGTTTAGATTGATTATATTAGGATTAACTGTTGTGGATAATTCTAATTTTCTTACTATTTATCGATTCAGTTTTATTTAATTCAATCCAAATCAAAACTGAATTCGAAACTCTGTATTTTTTTCTATTTTGCCGCTCCTGAATTCTTCAATTGGATTCAGTCAATTTTGTATTGATTCATTAATTATCCTAAACATGAGTTTGCATCGTAAAAAGAACCTAGCCAATTTGATGACACAGACGGCCGAATCTGAAAAAGGCCTCAAACGGACACTTGGAGCTGGCAATTTGGTCGCTTTGGGAATAGGTGCAATTATCGGAGCTGGCCTTTTTGTTAGAACTGCCGCAGCTTCTGCTGAAGCCGCTGGTCCTGCAGTTACTTTGTCATTTGTTGTAGCTGCAATTGGTTGTGCCTTGGCTGGACTTTGTTATGCAGAGTTCGCATCGATGATTCCAATTGCTGGTAGTGCGTATACTTACGCTTATGCTACAATGGGGGAGTTGGTTGCTTGGATTATTGGATGGTCTCTAATTTTGGAATATGCACTTGGAGCAGCTACTGTTGCTATTGCATGGAGCGAATACATGAATAAACTGTTAGGAGGAATAATTCCCTATGAATGGTGTCATTCCCCATTTGAAGGTGGGTATATGAATTTTCCTGCATTGATAGTTTTATTGTTAATCACGCTATTACTCATTCGAGGAACAAGTGAATCGGCTAAAGTAAATGCTATCATTGTTTTTGTTAAGGTTGCAATTGTGTTGGCATTTATCGCCATTGGTTGGCAGTTTATTCGTCCTGAAAATCATACACCATATATGATACCTGAAGGTACCCCTCCAGTATTAGATAAAAATGGGAAAATACTCATTGATTATTCTGGATATTTCCGTCATGGTTGGGGCGGTATTTTAGGCGGTGCCGCCATTGTGTTTTTTGCCTTTATTGGGTTTGATGCTGTTTCTACTGCCGCTCAAGAAGCGAAAAATCCCAAACGTGATATGCCCATTGGTATTCTAGGATCTCTAGCAATTTGTACCATTTTGTATATATTATTCTCTCACGTGTTAACAGGAGTTGCCAATTGGAGTGAATTTACTACTGCAGGGAAAGAAGCATCTGTTACTTATGCAATTGATACATACATGCATGGGTATGGATGGCTTTCTACTTCAATTACTGTTGCCATTCTCGCAGGATTTTCTTCCGTTATATTAGTAATGCTCATGGGGCAAAGTCGAGTTTTTTATTCTATGGCAAATGATGGATTATTACCTAAGCTATTTTCAGATCTTCATCACAAATACAGAACTCCTTTTAAATCAAACTGGATTCTTTTTGCATTTGTAGGTGCTTTTGCGGCTTTTATTCCAGGAAGCATAGCAGGCGATTTAACTAGTATAGGAACACTATTCGCGTTTATTCTTGTATGTGCAGGTGTTCTAATTCTTAGAAAGTCAGACCCCCAACTTAAAAGACCATTTAAAACTCCATTAGTTCCTATTGTTCCCCTTTTGGGAATATTGGTTTGCGCATCTATGATTATTTCATTACCAGGACAAACTCAAATTAGTTCCTTGGTTTGGATGTTAATTGGGCTTGGACTTTACTTTTCATATTCTCGGAAGAAAAGTAATCTTCATAAATAAAATCCCCACATAATTCTTTCATTTATAATACATTAAATAGAAAGCTCCTTATTTTTAAAGGAGCTTTCTGCTTTTTATAATCTCTTCATATCATAATCTTATGTGTAAGAATGATGTAAGAAATTTGGATTGTTGATTAAAATTCCATTACTTTTGTGAATCCATAGAGGAATCAAACACAATAATCTTGAAAAATAGTACTAAGTATAATTTTTATTTCGCTGAAAAACAGATTATTATATTTTGAGAAATGGAATATATCTTACATAGGTAACTATCCTTTTTCCTATCCGTTTATCCACTCGAAAACTCCTAACCAAATAAAAACCCAATGAAAAACAACAACCCTTTTAAACTTGCTGGACTAGCTCTCTTTGCAGCGCTTAGTTTAGGGCAAACTGGAATTGCCAATGCTTCAAAAAGCAATATTCTTGAGATTCAAGATGAAGTCGCACCAGCAAACTATTTGAATTTAACTTCAATGTGCTCTGACGACCCAACAGTTAGTCGTCGTTGGAGAGTTCGAAACAACACTGCATCACCTGTATCTTTTACATGGGATGTTTATGGCACTAGCCAAACTGGTTCTGGTATTGCAGCTCCAGGTGATAATTTCTTTGAAACAGTTACTGTTCCTAGTTCTCCTAATACAACTCGTATTTTCTGGACAGTAGGTTCTACTTCTTATAATAAAGTAAAGGCTTCTGGTGGAGCAATATGCGAACCTGTTGTACCTCAAGGATGTTTTGGTGTTGAAGTAACATATTACAATCAAGGTCTTACTAAACTTGGAACAGCGGTTAACCCTGAGCGTTCTATTACATCTAATGTTTTAGGTGCACCTGATGGACAATCTCCTGTAGCAAATGCTCCCGTTCAAAACTTTTATTCTTTAGGTTTTGGTGGAACAATAGAAATTCGTTTTGCAGGTCCAATTGCTAATGGTCCAGGAAACGATGTTAAAATTTGGGAATCATCTGCAAGTCCTAATGCTGAACAAGCTGAGATTTTAGTTTCTCAAGATGGTCTTGGATATACTTCAGTTGGTATAATCAGCCAAGGAGGAGAAGTTGATTTTGCAAGTGCTTTCTCTGACTATATTCAATTCATTAAAATTGTTGATGTAAGTAACCCAGCAAACTTCTCAAACAATCAAATTTCTGATGGTTTTGATGTGGATGCAGTTGAGTGTATTCATGGTTCTTACAGCATTCCTCCTTCATGCTATGCTGAAGAAGTTGTTTCATTTAACCAGAAAAAACAAAATGATGGTTCAACTGTAGCTATTGGCCGCAGCAATCCTTTAAAAGCATTATTTGCTCCTGAGAATAACGATACAGAGAACTTCGTATCATTAGGATTTGGTGGAGACATCACATTGAAATTCGGTAGCCCAATTCACAATGGTCCTGGAGATGACGTTCGCGTAATCGAAAGTACATTTGGAAATCAAAGTTGCGCTCGTTACCCAGAAACAATCCGCGCTTATGCATCACAAGATGGTTGTCATTTCGTATGGATTGGCGATGGTTGTCAAGATACTGATTTCGATTTAGGATCAGGACCAGGATCATTAGGATGGGCACAATACATTAAATTAGTTGATATCAGCCCAATCGGAGCTACATACACAGGAACTCCAATTGCTGACGCATATGATGTTGATGGAATTATGTGCTTAAATGGTTACGAAGCAAGTCCAATTCCTGCTTCTTTAGTTGCTGGATTCGCTGCTCATGTAGAAAACTACTCACCAGCATTACGTAAAAACGGAAGTCCAATTACACCAGCTCGTACAAATCCTAACAATGCTTTAGGAGCACCACAAGGAACTGATGTTATCAACTTCGTATCTCTTGGATTTGGTGGTTCATTGACATTGAAGTTTGACTATGTAATTTTTGATAATCCTGCTGCAAATGATATCCGTATCGTTGAAACATCTTTCGGTAACCCATCATGTGCACATTATTCAGAAAAAGTAATGGTAGAAGGATCTTTAGATAATATCAACTGGGTTACATTGACTTCAACAGATATTTGTTTAGATGGAGAAGTTGATATCAACAGTGCAGGTGTTATTCAATACCTACGTTTAACAGATCATTCACCAGCAGGATCTTTCTCTGGTTCGGCTGATGGATATGATGTTGATGGTTTAGTTGTAATCAATGATTGTTCTCCAAGTTCATCATCACTTCGTATAGATGATAACACAACAACAGCTGATGAAGTAGCTACTTCAGAAGTTTATCCAAATCCATTTACAGGATCAACGAATGTTGAGATTTCAACTGGAGATCAAGACAATACTGTAACAATCAGTGTAGTTAACTTCTTAGGTCAACGCGTTTATACAAAAACAATGAATGTTGCTACATCAAGCAAAATTCTTCACAATGTAGATTTGGCTGACTTGTCAAAAGGAGTTTATTTCTTAACTATTGAAACGAACTCTAACAAAGAAACTGTGAAGTTGATTAAAAACTAAGCATTTCTAAATCAAGAAAGCCCGTTCTGATTCGTTCAGAACGGGCTTTTTTATTAAATGAGGTTTTTACTTATCAATCTTAAATCTATCAGCAATAAAATACGAGATATAAATCAAGTCGCCTTTATTTTAGGGCAATAAGTGAGAGGATTAAAACTTTAGCATCACATTCCTTACATGAATGTGGAAAAGTGCATGAAACCAAGATGATGTTGATTTCGTTTGGGGTGGTAATTCAAAAAAGCAGATTTACGAGTTCAAGCATTTCAAGATGAAAAGAAAACCTACTCTTAGTAATAAAACATCGCTCAAAACATCCATAAAGCAACGACTTATAAAAGGAGTAGCTGGAATGTTGATCGCAGTAGCTGCAGGCGGCATTGTTTATTTTAATTTCTTTAATAATACCGAGTCTAAAGCGAACCTTTATGAGGATGGACAAGAAGTTCATGATCTGAATTTGACTTCTATGTGTTCCGAAAATCCTTCATTAATGAGACGGTGGAGGGTTAATAATCCTAATGATTTTGATGTCGCTGTCGAATGGGATGTTTATCCATATTTTCAAACAGGTTTATTGATCGCTCATTCGGGCGAAAACTTTTTTTATACCAATACGATTCCAGGCCCCAATACTGTTCGCATACGTTGGCAAGATGAGAATATGGTATGGAAACAAAAAACAAAAGCTTCTTCTGGTGAGGCATGTTCTCCTCAAGGTTGTTTTGCAAGTGAAGTAATTTCATACTTACCTGCTAAACGAAATGATGGTTCAACAATTCCAGCTGAACGTCAAGTTACTTCAAGAGCACTTGGTGCTCCAGAAGGAGATGATGCATTAAACTTTGTTTCACTAGGATTTGGAGGAGAGATCGTGTTGAAATTTGCTAGTCCAATCTCAAATAGTGAAGGAAACGACATTGCTATCACTGAAACAACTTATGGAAATCAAAATTGCAATAGATATCCTGAAAGAGTTCAAGCCTATGCTTCTCAAGATGGTTGTCATTTTATATTTCTTGGGGAAGGTTGTCAAGATGCACAATTTGACCTAAAAGATATGAGCTGGGCTCGCTATATTAAATTAAAAGACATCAGTCCAGTTGCACATAATTACAATAATGATGTTGCGGATGGATATGATGTTGATGGGATTACTTGTTTACATGGCTCTTCAAACGGAACTGCAAATGATGGACTTGTTTCAGGTTCTGCTCAAGAAGTTGTACAATACATAAAAGGAACACGTAAAAATGGAACAGAAATTCATCCTTCTAGAATCAACCCTGAAAATGCTTTAGGAGTACCTCAAAATGATGATTTAGGAGTTAATTTCGTATCACTAGGATTTAACGGAAGTCTTACTCTTAAGTTTGATTTTGTAATTTTCAATGAGGAAGGGGCAGATTTACAAGTTGTTGAAACATCTTTTGGTGCACCCAATTGTCAAACCTATCCAGAAGCGGCCTATTTTGAAGGATCTCTTGACGGAATTAACTGGACTCCAATGGGTGAGATTTGTTTAGATGGAAGTTTGGATATTGGTGATGGAATTTATGCTATCCAATATGTGAAAGTAACAGATAGATCTCCAATGAGTAATTTCCCTAATTCGGCTGACGCATATGATTTAGATGGAATTGTGGTACTAAATGAAGTTTGTCCAGATTTATTGAATTCGCCAGGTAGTGGCAATGGAAATTCCGAAGGGGATGATGATGATAACGATGATGAAGGAGATGATGATAATGAAGGAGGAAATAATGGGAATTCTAATCGTATATCTATTTATGATAATAATACTGTACCAGATGAGATTGCAGAAATTGATATCAGCCCTAACCCTTTTCACGACTCTTTTAAATTGCAATACGAAACAGGATCAGTCAATGAAAAACTGAATATTAGATTGTTCAATTATGTTGGACAACTCGTTCATCAAGAATCCATTTCTGTTCCTAAGAGCACTAAGTATGCACATGAAATAAATGGTGCGAAGCTTCCTCGAGGTGTTTACATTGTAAGTATAGAATCCGGAGGACAAAAACAAAGTCTTAAAATCATTAAGAACTAAAAAAAACATATTCATAAAAAAGGCTTGGGTTTTACTCAGGCCTTTTTTGTTTTTTATGCTTCTCAACTTCGATTGTGCGAGTAAATTGAAATGTTTACCTTTGTTTCTTCAACCTACCTTAACATTTCAAACAACAAACACTGTTTATGAAAAACGTCAACTCTAAAAGTACGGGGCTTTATTTCGCTGCTTTATTAATTGGGATGTCATCCTCAATGAGCATATTGAAATCGCAACCCGATGTACCCAATCCGGGATTAACATGTCAAGTTACAATTCAAAGTGTTGTTTCTTTTCAACCCGCTAAACGAAAAGATGGTTCTGTTATCCCTGCTGAATTTGTGAATACAGCTAATGTTATTGGATTTCCTCAGAATTCTGACCAATCTACAGATGTTAACTATGTTTCTCTTGGCTTTGGCGGAGAAATTTCAGTCATGTTAACAGATCGCCTTGCAAATGGTACAGGTGCAGATTTTCGATTAGTTGAAACTACATTACCAACATCAAACTGCACTCGTTATCCAGAAAAAGCAGAAGTTTTTGTTTCTCAAGACGGTTGTAATTATGTTAGTCTTGGTTCAACTTGTCAGGATGGGTCTTTTGATTTAGGTGGTTCTGGGCTAGAGTGGATTAAATATGTTAAGATTCATGATATCAGTCCAATAACTCATCCTTTTCAAAATGATGCACTCGCAAATGGATATGATTTAGATGGAATTCAATGTTTAAATGGAGCAGCTTCTTCTACAGCACCATTTAATACTACATTTTTAGCTGGGGCAGCACGTACTTATCAAAATTATTTGCCTGCAAATCCTACAACAATACCTGCTTCTCGTAAGATTCCTGCGAATGCTACTGGATTCCCACAAAATAATAATGGAACACCTATTACCTTTGTTTCACTTGGCTTTGGTGGAGAAATAACAGTAATATTTGACTATATCGTATTTGATAAACCTGGTCATGATCTTTTTATAACTGAAACATCAGGTTCTGCAAGTTATCCTGAAAAAGCAGAGTTTTATGGATCTGCTAATGGTTCAGAATGGGTTTCTCTTTCAACTACAGAAGATGGAACTACTTTAGAACAAGATGGTTGGATTGATTTTAATGGTGCATTATATGGACTAAAATACCTTCGTGTTATTGATCGTAGTAAGAAATCAGCTTTTCCTTCGGGATCTGATGGATATGATTTAGATGGTGTTACTACAATTAATGGATCAAATTGCTTATCAAATGGTCAACCTACTAGCAATGCTCGTTACTACCAAATTGAGAACAATGTTCCTGATGAATCTGGAGTAGCGTCGGTATACCCAAATCCTTTTACTAATTTATTTACATTCAACTATCTTGCAGGAAGTAGTAAAGAAAATATTTCAATGCGTGTTGTGAATATTACTGGTCAAGCTGTATTTACTCAAGTATTTGAAGTTGAACCTTCCCAAGAATATACTAAATCGGTTGATTTATCAAGTTTGCCATCAGGTATATATATGATTGAAATTTCATCATTATCCAATGGTAAGGAAGTTTTGAAATTGATTAAAAACTAAATCAATTTTTTCAATAGTGCTTTAAAGCCCGATTTAATAAATCGGGCTTTTTTTATTGTTAATAAGTATGGTTTTGAATTAAAATTTTGTTTTTAATGTAAGGAATTTAGTAGACAATTAGTGTCTAAACATCGTTAAAATACGTAGCAAATATCAAATATAGATAATAAATACTATAATAAGTTAAGCTTTGTTCAACTGCGTGAGTATTTATGATTAAAATCATGATTTTACTATTGTAAGATTCAATCGGTTTTCAATACATTTGAATACATTTTAACCTAAACCACATGAAAACATTTACTTCTTTTAAAAAGCCTATGTTGGCAGGAGCAATGGTAATTGGTGCTGGACTCTTGCAAGTTATAGCTCAACCAATTTACCCTGTAACAATTGCAAATTATGCAGTTGGAACAACACAAGACGGACTCAGCAATGGAGTTCCAGTAGGTCGTGACAATCCATTGAATGCATTATTTGTTGAAAATTCTGATGTTCAAGGTCCTACAAATAATTTTGTTTCTCTTGGATTTGGAGGAGTAATTGATCTTCAATTTGACCAACCATTTGGACGTGGAGAAGGACTTGATCTTGAGATATTTGAAACTTCATTTGGAACCCCAAATTGCGCTACATGGCCAGAACAAGCCAATGTATATGTATCACAAGATGGTTGTAATTGGGTACAAGTTGCTGCTAACCAATGCCAAAATTTTGGAGTAGAACTTCCAGATAATCTTCCTTGGGCATTATTTGTTCGTATCGAAGATTCTTCAAACAATGCTTCATTTCAGCCAGATGCTGATGGGTATGATGTTGATGGTGTTCAAGCAAATTACTTAAGCAATATTCCTTTGAAAGGTTCTGAGGATTTACGTTTTGCTGATTCTTACCAAAACTTCATTCAAGGTTCAATTAAAGGAAATGCTTCTACATTACCTGCATTGAACCGTCGCGATCCAAATCAAGCAGTTGGTCCAACTACAGGAAGTGACGTTGCTGGTTCTCCAGTATTTGTTTCTTTAGGTTTTGATAAAGAAGCTACTGCAGAAACTGAAGGTCAAATTACTTTGGTATTTGACTATACTGTATTTGACCGTCCAGGTGCAGATCTAACAGTATTCGAAACAACTTTTGGTGATAATGCATCTCAAACTTGTGATAAATACCCTGAAGTTGCAGAATTCTGGGGTTCAAATGATGGAAGTAGCTGGACTTTATTAGCTGCTGCTTCTACTGAGCCTTCTGATGCATATTTAGGTGGTTCAGGCCGTCTTTGTCGTGATGGTCAGTTGGATATTTCAGGTATGCCATTATCAGGTGGAGTTAGTACACTTCGTTATTTGAAAATCGTTGATAAATCAATCAAATCATCTAGTCGTTTCCCAGGTAGTGCTGATGCATATGATGTAGATGGAGTTTATGCTTATCCATGTGCACTTCCTAACGATGGAAAATTAGGTTTGTATGATCAAAACAATTATCCAGATGAAGATGCTTCTATGTTCTTTGCTGGAATTGCTCCAAATCCTACAAGCAACATCATTAACGTTAAACTTGAAACAGCAAGCACTGATCAGAATTACACAATTCGTGTAATTGACCTAATGGGACGTGTTGTTGCTTCTGATGCATTGAATGCTTCTGCAAATTCTTTCGTTAATCATGTAATGGACCTAGGTTCACTTCCTGCTGGAATTTACATGGTATCTATTGAAGGTGCTGGATACAAAGTAGTAGAGAAATTGATTAAAGAATAATCGATTTCATAAATTTAAAAGCCCATTCAAAGAATTGAATGGGCTTTTTTTATTTCTATAATAATCAATTTGTTTATTTTATATAAGAAAGCCCTGTTGGATATTCCAGCAGGGCTTTCTTATTAATTAATTGAGTTCAATTAGTTCTTACTTGGATAGTTTTTTACTTTGATTGAATCAAGGCTAGTTTCTTCTTTCTGAGAAAATATCTTTTTCAATAAAGACCTTACTTCTTCAAAAGCTGTTTCATTCTTAACAATGAAATCATGTGCTCCCATTTTGAAAGCACTGATTGCTACATCAGCTCCTGTTTGACCTGACAAAAAGATTACATGAATATTGGGATCAAACGATTTGATTTTTTGTAAAACCTCTAACCCTGACATTCCTGGTAAACGGTGATCTAAAATAACAACGCGTGGTTTTAGTTTAAGATTTTCCACACATTCTTCTCCAGTGAAAAAGACTCTGATGCCATCATAATAATTCGCCTCAAGGTCATAATTGATCAGATTGGCGAAAAAGGGCTCATCCTCTACAATGAATATCTTTACTTGGTCTTGCTTCTTCATAATAGTCTTTTTTCTTTGGACCTCTTTATTCGTTTGTGATATATAAATGTTTCATTCTAAACAAATCAATCTATTTGAATCAGAAATTCATTTATAAACAACTTTTGTAAAATAGCTAAAGTTTTCAATGCTAAACAAACCAAATGCACACATATTTATACATACAGCATGTTAATTCATATGCTTGATTTCAATAAGTTCTCTTTGAGTGTGATTTTGATATTCAATGCAGAGGATATAACATCCATTTTGAATGTTCATTAGATTTAGATGAAATGGATACGCAATTTTTTCATGAAGTATTGAAACTCCCTTTGTATCGAATATATGAATATCTATCTGTTCATTTTGAGTGAGTCCATTTTCTAATTCAAATAAAATCTTTGAATCGATAGGTTGGGGGAAAAATCTGAACTCTTTTTTTTCATTCAACTTAATTGAAGTCACATTGCAGATTTGAATAGAATAAATGTTACCCCCATTATTTAATTGATCATTTTTCTCATCACTTAAGTAAAAGTTGCAAGTATCTAAAATTGAAAGTCCTTCCTTTTGTGTAATATCTAAAAAATGAAGTCGTTGATTAATGTTACTCAGTAGTTTATTATTTGTTGATGTATTAAAACTGAGTATTTCCAAAGATGTTAGCAAATACAAACGATTGAATTCAGGTAAGAAATCGGCTGATGTTACAGAACAAGCATATGACTGATTTCCAACCCAAAACGAATCGAGTCTACTTAATACATAATTCCCTTCAGCGGCAGGCAATGCATATTCATAAGTAAAGCCACTATATGGAGTTGTCCTATTCTTAGTAAAAAGAAATAAGCTATCGTTTTTATAAATCATAGCTTCAGTATCAAAGTTCATTTGATTATCCTGCGGAGGAAAAAGCGACTGTTCGGAAAAATGAAATTGAATAATTGAAGGAATTAAGGTTGATTCTCCTAAGGGAAGAGTATTTGTATCAAAATAATAAATGGCCAAATCCTGCCTATCATTTTGATTATTTCCGAAATCACCAACATATAAAATTCCAGTTGGAGTAAGCGCTAAATCCTCCCAATCGTTATTTTGAACTCCATTGAGATAAATCAAACGTACAATTTCACATTGATCATTGATTTCGTATATAACGGCCTCATTTCCAGAATCATTATGAGTAAAGAATGTTCCTGTAGATGTTCTTTCTAAGCCTGAAGACTCAAAAATGGAAGGAGGAAGCGTACATAATGGGATTGGTGAAACAGTTTGCCCGTTGACAATAAATTGAATCAGAAGAAAAAGAAGTGTTATTCTCATGTTGAGATTTTGAGGCAATCGGAAAGTTGCGCAAGGGCTTCTGAGTATACCGAAGACTTTAGGTTTTCTTGTTGGAAATTATTTGAAAATGAAATGTAAATATACCAGCCAGTTGTATCAGCTAACAATAAAGTTCGCACTTGATCTTTAATGCCATTTCGTGTTCGAATAAACACTTGAAGTTCTTTCAGTCTTTCTTGAAGGTCTTTGGGGACTGATGATATATAGAGTTTAATTTCCTCCCTATATCTTCCATTCCCTTTATTTAATATCGGTTTACTTAGAATGATACTATTATGAATCTTTACAAATTCATTGGTATTTGTTTGTTCTAGAGTAAAAAAGAAAGTTCCGATTCGTGTAACTAATCCAAATGACTGATCTATTTCAATATAATCACCCATATGGAAAGGTTTTTTATTGAGGATGATGAACCAAGCAAAAAATGATAAAAGAAGATCTCGGATCGCAAAAGCAAAACCGGATGCTACCAAGCCTAGAAATATTGTCAAATTTCCAAGAGAAACCCCTGCTTTCCAGAATGTGATAAAAAAAGCTATCGTATATAGAGTAATGGAATAGAGCTTCGAAACGATAATTCGTTGCTCCAATTCCATTTCCTTTTCAAACATTGTCCAGACTCTTTTTTCTGTAAGTCTTAAAATAACAGTGATGACTAAGAGTGAAATAATAAGTGTTAGAAATAACTCTAATACAAGTAAAATGGAAGGATCAATTTCAATTATTTCTTTCTTAATAATCAAATAGATTAGTTCTGAAATAATCAAAATTACTGTCAACAATAGAATGCGACGGAAAAGTCTTTTTTTGATTGCCATAGATTTAGAATGACAAAGAACGTGATTCTACAAGTTTAGGTTAAGAAAATTGTTCAGAAACTAATTAGAATCATTTCTTAACAACAAGTAATTCCTAATTTAGCGGCGGTTAACCCATGGGCGGGATGTTCCGTCCTAACATCAAAACTGATCATCCATGAAAATTACCGTAATCGGTGCCGGAAATGTAGGTGCAACATGCGCTAACGTGATTGCAGAAAAAGAACTTGCAAACGAAGTTGTTTTAATTGATATCAAAGAAGGACTTTCAGAAGGAAAGTCTCTTGATATGTGGCAAACAGCCCCAATCAACCTTTATGATTCTCGAATTATTGGTTATACGAATGATTATTCTCAAACGGCCAATTCTGAAGTAGTAGTTATCACATCTGGTCTACCACGTAAACCAGGAATGAGTCGTGATGATTTAATTGCAACCAATGCTGGAATTGTAAAGTCTGTAACAGAGAATGTGATTAAATATTCTCCTGAAGCAAAGATTATCGTTGTTTCAAATCCTTTGGATGTAATGACATACGTAGCATACCTTACTGCGAAAGTTGATCCTCGTCGGGTATTTGGTATGGCTGGAATTTTAGATACAGCAAGATATCGTGCATTTTTAGCAGAAGCACTCAATGTTTCACCAAAAGATATTCAAGCAGTTTTAATGGGTGGTCATGGTGATACAATGGTTCCACTTCCTCGTTATACAACAGTTTCTGGGATTCCTGTTACTGAGTTGATTGATGCTGCTAAGTTGGATGCAATTATCGATCGTACTAAAAAAGGTGGAGGAGAATTGGTGAACCTAATGGGGACTTCTGCTTGGTATGCTCCAGGAGCTGCTGCCGCTCAAATGGTAGAAGCGATTGTTCGTGATCAAAAACGCATCTTCCCATGCTGTGCTCTTTTAAATGGAGAGTATGGATTGAAAGATATTTATCTCGGAGTTCCTGTGAAACTTGGTAAAAATGGTATTGAAGAAATTATCGAGTTGAAGTTGAATGCTGAAGAAAGCAAACTCTTGCATGAAAGTGCTAAAGCGGTGAAAGAAGTGATGGATGTGTATGATACCATGGCGAAATCAGCAACGGTATAATTCAATAAAAATTAATTTTTAAGGGGCCTAATAAGCCCCTTTTTTATTCGAATGAACAAATACACTTTACCCATTGAGATAATCGATTTACATGGTGAGGGAATGCATCTATTTGTTCGTGTAAAAGCAGGTAGGAAGAATTGTCGATTGCTACTCGACACAGGGGCATCACGAACCGTTTTTGATTCAGAGCGGTTTGCAAAACTTTTCCCACTTGTTCAAATAGAATCCCTCGATAAATTATCTACTGGATTAGGTACAGATTCCTTAAGTGGTCATTCAGGAATTATTCCGAGTTTATCGTTCGGTAAGTTGAAACTTATCGACTTTAAAACTGTTATATTGAACTTGAGTCATGTGAATAAATCATATAAGAGTCTTGGTTTTCCTCTTATTGATGGAGTTTTGGGAAGCGATTTACTTTTCAAATTCCTAGCTCATATTGATTATGGAAAATCTGAAATGCTTTTAATGGATCAAATGTTATTCGAGAAATAAAGATGAAAATTGGAATTGTTTGTTATCCAACATTTGGAGGAAGTGGCGTAGTTGCAACTGAATTAGGAATGGCTTTGGCGGCTCAAGGACATCAAGTTCATTTCATTTCGTATAGTCAGCCGTTTCGACTTGATTTTTTTTCTGGTAATTTATTTTACCATGAAGTTCCTATTACAAATTATCCTCTTTTTGAATTTCTGCCCTATGAGATTTCATTAACGTCGAAGTTGGTAGATGTTGTTATGCATCAAGATTTAGATCTTTTGCATGTACATTACGCTATTCCGCATGCTTCTGCGGCTTATATGGCTAAGAAAATATTGGCAACGAAAGGAAAGAATATCCCATTCATAACTACATTACACGGAACAGATATTACCTTAATGGGACGTGATCCATCCTATCAACCGGTGATTGAATTTGCGATCAATGAAAGTGATGGAGTGACTGCTGTATCGGATTCGCTTCGATTGGATACTTTAAAATATTTTGATATTACTCGTGAGATTGAGGTGATCCCCAACTTTATCGATATTGAGAATTACGCCAAAGAATCGGACTTATGTTTCAAAGGCATGTATGCTCCAAATGGGGAGAAAATTTTAACACATATTTCGAACTTCAGACCAGTTAAACGAATTGATGATGTTGTTCGTGTTTTCGAAAAAGTACATCAGGAAATGCCTGCTAAATTATTGCTTGCAGGTGATGGTCCAGAGAGAGGGAATGTGGAGAATTTGGCTCGACAACTAGGTGTTATTCAAGATGTTGTTTTTTTAGGCAAAACCAAAGCGATAGAAAGAATCTTATACATGTCGGATTTGTTCTTGTTGACTTCTGAATCGGAAAGTTTTGGATTATCATCTCTGGAAGCAATGGCTAGTCATGTTCCAGTTATTTCAACCAATACAGGTGGAATTCCAGAAGTAAATATTGATGGGGTTTCAGGCTTTTTAAGTCGTGTAGGTGATGTAGATGATATGGCTCGAAATGCACTGAGACTATTAAAAGATGAAAACTTGATGCGGCAATTTAAAGTGCAGGCACGAGCTCAAGCAGCTAAATTCAATATTACTGAAATACTACCGCTTTATGAGCAAATGTATTCGAGGCTAACAGGATTAACTATTGTTTAACCACCCGCTTTCTTTGCTTTGTAGTTTTTAGAGATAAGAAAATTCAGAATTTTATCTCGGTGATCACCTTGAATTAATATTTCAGCATCCTTGGCGCTTCCACCCGAACCACATAAGTTTTTGAGTGCTTTGGATAAAACTTCTAAATCAGCAGAAGTTCCTATAAAACCGCTAATAAGTGTGACCTGTTTTCCAGCTCGTGCTTTTTTATCGAGCAATATTTTCAGGTTTTGTTGATTTGGAGGAAGAGTTTCGGGCTCAGTATCTTTTTCAGTTTCATAACTGAAATTGGGATTCGTTGAATACACAATATTGATTCTGTCTTTGGGCTTAGCCATACCTGTATTCTATCAGATCCGAAAGATATTGAATAAGCCCTTATTCAACCATTAATTGATTTCATTTTTGATTGAATGTTGAAAGAAGTGCAATATTCAAACATGTTAATTATACACATATAGTGTAATTTGCGGCCTCAAATTCAACTCTTCAACAATGAAATTTTTTATCGACACAGCCAACCTTGATCAAATTCGTGATGCACAAGACTTAGGTGTATTGGATGGTGTAACTACCAATCCAAGTTTAATGGCAAAAGAAGGAATTAAAGGAGCCGACCGGATTTTAAAACATTATGTTGATATATGTGAAATTGTAGATGGAGATGTTAGTGCAGAAGTGATTTCTACAGATTACGAAGGCATTATTAGAGAAGGTGAAAACTTAGCGTCCTTGCATCCACAAATCGTAGTTAAAGTTCCTATGATACGAGATGGAGTGAAAGCCATCAAGTATTTTTCAAAAATTGGAATTCGTACAAATTGTACGTTGATTTTCTCTGCTGGACAAGCTTTGTTAGCTGCTAAAGCGGGTGCAACTTATGTTTCTCCATTTATTGGGCGATTGGATGATATTTCGACCAGCGGTGTTGGATTGATTGAACAAATTCGTTTGATCTATGACAATTATGGATATCAAACCGAAATATTAGCTGCTTCAATTCGTCACACCATGCATTTAATAGAATGTGCCGAAGCAGGAGCTGATGTAGCAACTTGTCCATTGAATGTTATTACTGATTTATTGAAACATCCATTAACTGATATAGGATTGGAGAAATTTCTTTCCGATTATCAGAAAACAAACGGATAATGCTTATTCGAATTCACCCACAAACACCTGATCCTCGCCAGCTTAAAAAGGTCGTGGAAATTTTACGTGATGGTGGGGTGATTATTTATCCTACTGATGGTGTTTATGCCTTTGGTTGTGATATTCAGAAATCAAAAGCAGTTGAACGTGTTGCTCAATTAAAAGGTATCAAACCAGAGAAAGCCGACTTTTCTTTTGTTTTTGATGATTTGCGCCATATAACAGAATACACTCGTCCTGTTGACACTCCGGTATATAAACTCATGAAGAGTTGTTTACCCGGACCCTATACGTTTATTCTGAATGCAAATAATAGTGTTCCGAAACTGTTCAAGAACAACAAAAGAACCTTGGGAATCCGAATTCCGGATAATGCTATTTGTAGGGCAATCGTTACCGAATTGGGTAGTCCGATTATATCAAGTTCAGTTCATGATGAAGATGATATCATCGAATACACAACAGATCCTGAATTAATACATGAACGCTATCGGGATTTGGTAGATGCTGTGATTGATGGTGGATATGGAGCATTACTACCTTCAACAATTGTTGATTGTACAGGGAATGTTCCTGAACTGATTAGGCAAGGTGCTGGAGAAGTTGATTTTGATTAAGCTTCAATCTTCGATGTCTATATCGTCTGTGAAGCTGATATAATTTTGAATGGCTTTAACTTTCGGATTGGGATTGGGGAAATAATGAGCGGCATCTGACTGCCGTTTACCATTCACTTCAATATGATAATAATTGGCTGTTCCTTTAATTGGGCAAACGGAATGTCTTTCGCTTTCTATGAAATAATTCGGTTTAACTGCGGTATGAGGAAAGTATTGTTTGCCTTCTAAGTGGATTATACGATCACTTTCTGCGATCACAATTCCTTTCCAAAGTGCTTTTGCCATAGCGGAGCTTTTTGATGACTCCACTAAAAGTATAGCAAAATATTCTGTTAATCAACTAAATACTGAAATAAAAAACTCAAAAAATGTTAAGACGGAAATGAAATATGCTCAATTCGTGGAACTAGATGGCGCATTAGGCTTTGGTCCTTTCCAGTTTCGACGCTTGTTTTTACCGTTTTGTTTTTTGGAAGGACTTGAACTTTCAGTTGTAGAATTTAATTCAGATTTCCCTTCGAATTTTTTAGCTGGTACGATTGGTCTGCTTTGAATTGGAACTGATGTTTCGGTTTTTTTTGAATGATGATTGGATTTTCCACCTTTCGATCTTCCGCCTTTCGGATTTTCCTTGTATTTCAAAGGTTCATAAAGTGGACCTTCTTCGAAATCGGCCGGTAAAGGATATTTATCGATCACTTTTTCAATCATATCTTCAATACGTTTGAATTTGCGTTGATCGGTTGGATTGACCAGTGTAACTGCTTCTCCCTTCGTTTCGGCTCTTGCTGTACGTCCAATGCGATGCACATAATCTTCTGGATCACCAGGGACATCATAATTTACAACTAACTCAATTCCTTGTACATCTATTCCTCTTGAAACTACATCGGTAGCAACTAGGATTGTGACATTCTTATTCCGAAATCCGAGTAATACTTCTTCCCGTTGACTTTGATCCAAGTCTGAATGAATGGCTCCAACATTCAGCCCCATTTTGCGAAGTTCACGTTCAACTTCTTTCACTTTCTGTTTTGTACCAGCGAATAAAATGGCACTTTTCAAATTACGTCCTTGAAAGATATCCTTTAATAATAGGAGCTTTTGTGTATCGTAAACGAGATATGCACCTTGCTTAATTCCTTCGGCAGGTTTTGAAATGGAGATATTTATTTGAACTGGATCTTTCAACAGCTTGACCGCAAACTGCCGAATTTTACTAGGCATTGTAGCTGAGAAAAAGAGTGTTTGTCTTTCTTTAGGAAGAAATGTTAGAATACGTTGAATGTCTTCAATGAAGCCCATATCCAACATACGATCTACTTCGTCGAGCACTAAATGTTTGAGATGGCTCATATCAACATATCCCATATTTAAATGAGAAAGCAGTTTACCTGGAGTTGCAATCACAATGTCGGTTCCTTCGCGCAAAGCTCTTTTTTGAACTTCAAACTCTTTTCCATCTCCTCCTCCATAAACGGCAATGGAACTCACCGAAACAAAATAGGCGAAACCCTCGAGTTGTTGATCTATTTGTAATCCCAATTCCCGTGTTGGAACGATGATTAAGGTATCGATGTATCTTTTTTCCTTGTGTAGATTTGATTCAATGATGGGTAATAAAAATGCAGCAGTTTTTCCTGTGCCTGTTTGAGCACTAGCGATTAAATCTTTCCCCAACATGATTTCAGGAATCGCTTGATTTTGAACCGGTGTTGGTTCTTTGAAATTCATTGCATCAAGGCCATCAAGTAGCTCCTGTGAGAAGCCGAATGTTTCAAATCCCATCGTTAGAGTTCTAATTGATAAGTGATGATTTATCTGGTTTACAAGGAAAATCAAACAAGCAATTTTCTTTGATGATTTGCGCTACTTTTTCAGGAACATTTTTCTCCCATTCATTCGAGCCTGATTGAATTTGCTTTAATACATCATCTGCATTAATGTGTAATACATTCAGATCAGCATTTCGAACATCTTCCACTTTATTATTATCCTTCAAATACGTAAATAAACCAGCAAACTCAGGTGCGATTTTTAGATTCTCGAGTGAAAGTAATTCATCTGACTCTTTTCGAAAAGCAGGATATACATAAGCTTTTACATTGGTTCCAAAGAGCATACTTAATACTTCCAAAATTCCACCTTGGATATTAGAGTATTGACTTGTGTCGAATATCCGTTCAATATTTCGAACACTTAGTACAAATCCCACCAATTGATTTCGTGTAGCTTTTGAAAGGTAGGGCACTAAATACCAATAATCTAAAAAATTGGTAATCATTACTGTGTGACCTAATGAACACAATATATTGGCTCTATCTAGAAAATCTTCATCATCTATATTACCATTTGTGTCAATCAATGCATTTAATGAAAGCTCACTAAGGATGATGAATTGACTTGTTGAATCGATCTCTTCAACAAAATCGACGGTTGCTTTTGCAAGCATGTCTTCGTGAACGCGCGTAAACGGGCTAAAACGTCCTGACATTACCAACGCATTCTTTTTATAAAGCGCTTCTGAAGGTTGAAGTACCGAACCATCAGTCCCTAACATGGCCGCTTTGGTCAAGCCATATTTCACCAGCTTCAAACTGAGTAATCGGTTATCAATATGGAGTAAATCTGGGCCGGTCATTCGAATCATGTCCACCTCTACAGTTCCATGTACAATGCCGTCGAGCAAGGAATTTACGAAATCGTCAGGAGCTTGATTTTGGAAAAAGCAGCCGTATAATAAATTAACTCCAATTTGACCTACAGCTCTTTGTTGCCAAGTGTTTTCATGGTCATGAAGTACAATATGAATAACACATTCGTTAGGCTCTGATTCAGGATGAAGTTGAAAACGAACACCAATCCACCCATGACCTTGATTGGTGCGATGAAAATTGGTGGTTTCGATGGTGTTTGCATAGGCAAAGAAGCAGGTTTTCTCTTCTCTGAAACCTAGTCGCTTACCGAGTAATCCGTATTCTTTATGAAGCATCTGCTGCAAGCGTTCTTCACACACATAGCGGTTAGTTTCACCGTAGATCGCATCGGAAAAACTCATGTCATAGGCCGACATTGTTTTAGCTACAGTGCCCGATGCACCACCAGCTCTGAAAAAATGAGCAGCGGTTTCTTGTCCAGCGCCTATTTCGGCAAAGGAGCCATACAGTTTGGAATCAAGATTAATTTTAAGAGCCTTTTCTTTAGCAGAAAGGCGGCGATTATCATTCATGCGCAGGAAATTCTCCTGAAAAATTCTCCGACAAAGTTAGACAAATAGGAGTAGGGTAGGATTAGAATAAATCAGACCAAGTAAAACGGAAAAATAATATGAATGTTTATAGAGAAATTCTAAAATGACAGGAAATAAAAAACCCGACACTTGTTGTATCGGGTTTAGGTTCTGGTGATTCAGCTGGGATTCGAACCCAGGACCACTACATTAAAAGTGTAATGCTCTACCAGCTGAGCTACTGAATCTCCTGCTTTATGACGGAAGCATGCTTGCCGTGAAAGCGGGTGCAAATATAAGTCGATTTCGGATTGAGCAAAATAAAACCAAGTAAAATCAATAAAAATCCGCTTATTCATTTTTAGATAGCTCATTATCAATGCTATCGTCTGATTTATTTTTTCCGCCAAGTATAGGATGTCGTTCAAAAGGGATGGAAGAATCGAAGAAAATACGATAAGTTACTAACGTTCGGTATAGAGAAGTGCCTAAATTTTCAATCACTCGAAGCATTTTGGGATTGAAATCTCCAATCCAAGTCAGATTAGTTTCAGTATATCGTTTTTGTGGTACAATGTAATCGCCTGCATAGTTGATTAAAGCACCTTCAACACCTCTACCTTGATGTTCTCTAGAAACACCAAAAACTATCCCGAGCATGGTTTTTCGTTTCTTGAATTTCAAATAATAGAGGAACTTGATTTTGCCCAACCAATTTAAATTCCCGTTCACATGGACAAAAAACTCATTAAGTTCTGGTATGTTGAGGTAGAATCCAATGGGCTTATCTTTTAAAAAGGCAAACAAGAGGATGTCTTTGTCCATAATTACTTTCATCGAATTGATGATGGAACGAGCCTGCTCAATTCGCATATTCTTAAATCCTTCATGCCCACCCCATGCAGAATTATACACTTCTAGAAAATAATCAGCAATTTTAGAAAGAGGAACACCTTTCATATGCGTCACTCTGAAATCAGGATCGTGACTTAGAATATTTGCTTTTTTTACAAATATTTCTTGTGCAGGTAGGGCAAGATCGCGCCAATATACAAATTGGTTGAAGTAATTTTTAAATCCATAATCTTCGAAAAATGCTTGATAATAGGGAGGATTATAATTCATTCCATAGCTTGGACGTGCTTCGAAATTATGGACTAATAATCCCCAAAATTGATCGCGTTCTCCGAAATTAACAGGGCCATCCATTCCTTCCATTCCTCTTTCTTTTAGCCAATTTTCGCATGTTTTCAAGAGTAGATTTGCTGCTTCTTTGTTGTTTATACATTCAAAAAAGCCCATGCTGCCAACTTTGTATTTTCCAGCTTTGGATGTTTTAGGATGGATAAATGCCGCAACTCTTCCAATTAATTTTCCATCATCATTTTTTAAAATCCAACGTTGAAGTGTTCCGCCCTGTCGGAAAAGCTTATTTTTAGCCGGATTAAAAATTTTCTCAAGATCCTGACGTATTGGTGGAATGTAGTTGTTATCATCTTTATAAATGATGGAAGCGACTTTGTAAAACTGGTCGTTCGTTTTTTTATCGAGAACAGCGATGAGCTGCATAGGCTTAGTCTATTTTTGTCAAAAATACAGGTTTAAGATGAAGGCAGATGCCGTTGTCGTAATCACAGGTGCTTCATCCGGAATCGGAATGGAATGCGCACGCGAATTTTTCAGTCAGGGATGCCGTTTGGTATTGGCTGCACGAAATGAAAATGCATTAAAAATTCTTCAACACGAGTTGGATGAAAAAGGAAATCGGACAATCATTGTAAAAACGGATGTTACAAAAGAAGATTCTTGTAAGCATTTAATTGAGCAAGCTGTTTCTCATTTTGGAGGAATTGATATTTTAATTAATAATGCAGGAATAACGATGCGTGCATTATTTAATGATGTTGATTTAAGTGTGTTTCGTCAATTAATGGATGTGAATTTTTGGGGGATGGTATATTGTACAAAATACGCACTTCCACATTTATTAAAATCCAAAGGTTCAATTGTAGGAATGTCGTCTGTTGCAGGATACAAAGGACTTCCTACCCGAAGTGGGTATTCAGCGACAAAGTTTGCAATGGAAGGATTTTTAGAAACACTTCGTATCGAAAACAGAAGAACTGGTGTTCATGTTTTGATTGCACGTCCGGGTTTTGTTGCAACCAACATTCGAAATACAATGCTTTCTGCAAGCGGAACCGAACAGGGCATATCGCATAAAGATGAAGCAAAATCGATGTCGGCAAGTGAAGTTGCGAAACGAATCTATATAGCTGTAAATAAAAGGAAGCCGTATATGATACTTTCATCTACTGCAATTCTATCATTTTGGCTAAATAAATTCTTTCCCACATTTGTAGATCGCCTTGTTTTTAGGCATGTTTTCAATGAAAAAGATTCTCCTCTAAAAAAATATTTTTCAGAATGAAACCAATATTTAAAATTGAAGTATAAACCGACATACTTCTGGCAAGAGAAGTAATTAAATTATTCATGTTTATTGTGGTTTATGTGAAAAAAAGAGCGGTTCTCCGCTCTTTTTTTTTTGAGGTCTAATCAGTTATTGAAGAATTATTGGATTCAATGAAAATTGAAATGAAGACTAATTAATATTCAAATTAATTCTATTGAATTAGTCATTTAAGCAATAATCATTTTATAAGTATATGGTTCTGCTTTTACCATTCTCATCATTAGATTTTCGAAGATTCCTTCATTCATTTTATGCCTGTTAAATCGATATGTATACTCATCAATATAAGGCTGTAAATGTCTAACAGAATGATGGACACCTCTAAGCCAAGCTTTAAACATCATTATTGTTCGATGGAGTTCTTTAAAATTCCTTCCTTTCTTCTCAGACTTTTCTTGAATTAGGTTCGGAAATTCAGACTCCAAGCCTTTATATCCAGCCCATTTATCAGTTCTAACATTCGCATTGGGAGCAATATGATCCCTCATAAATTCACTCAAATTCTTTCTGTTAGCTGTCGCCACAACTTTTCCATAGAATCTTGATACACCTCTTGATTTCTTTTCAATGGCTAGAACTACAACTTTTTTCTTTCCTTCATTTCTTCCAATGGATTTATCATCTTGTCCTCCAACATATGTTTCATCAACATCAACTTTCCCTTTCATTGGATTTTTCTTACTGCTTTTCATTGCATTCATAACCTTTTGTTTAAACAACCAACAAGTCTTCTGCCCCAAATCAAGCTTTCTACTTAGCTCAGTACTGCTTATTCCTTTCTTGCTAGTTGATACATAGAAAACAATATAAAAAGCCTTCAGAATTGAAAATTTACATTTGTGAAACAGTGTTCCAGATGTTGGCGATTCTAAATGCCTGCAAACAGTGCATTGCCGCTCGTAAAGACTAACGCCTTTACAAAAGTTTTTGTTCTTACATCGTCGACAGGAATAACCATTTGACCATTTCAAATTTGCCAAATATGCGTAGCAACTTTCTTCATTTGGAAACTGAGCCTGAAAATCAAATAATGAAAGGCTTTTAAATTGTGCATTCATATTGTATCTTTTGATTGCCCTAAATTATTAAAGAAATCAATATTGACTAAACTACTAATTCAATAATTCTATTTAGAAAATGTGATCAAACACTCAAAATAAATTTATTCTTACACAAATAATTAGTGCTTATAATTCTTTAAAAAAATAGGAAAACATACTGGATAAAGGGGATTTGAATTTAATCATGATCTCTATGTGGTGTTTCTCTTACATATGTAATTCACTTATGCCTTTCGGAAAACACAAACAAATAAGTCGAACGTACTTTGTACACGAGCCAGAAAATATTCTGTGCCCACTGATTCAATGTGATGAAATGGCGTAAACTCATACTTCTTTTTCTTTATCTGGCTGTGAAAACGGTTCAGGCACAAGCGCCATCTTTAACAATTAATCCAACTGGAAATTTGTCGGTTTGTGCAGGAACAACAGTCAATGTTTCTGCTACTGTCAATAATGCATTTGCAGGGACAACCTCTTATGCTATTTCGAATATTACCTATTCACCTTATACTGTTTTAGCTGGTACTTCTTTGACAATGCCAGATGATACCGTGTTAGGTCCTTTTCCCATTGGATTTCAGTTTTGTTTTTTTGGAAATACCTATACCCAATTTTATGTTGGGTCGAACGGATGGGTTGGTTTTTCGCCAGGTCAAACCCGCGCTTTTACTGCGAACTCAATTCCGAATACAACCACGTTTGTCCCTCGAAATTGTATTATGGGTCCATGGATGGATTTTAATCCTGGAATTGCTGGCGGCCCATATATAAAATATCAAACACAAGGAATTGCTCCATATCGAAGATTGGTTGTTCAATGGACTAATTGTCCTTTATATCAATGTATCGCTTCTAAAGCCACATTTCAAATTGTTTTGTTTGAAAGTACCAATGTGATCGAAAATTACATTGCTAACAAACCAGTTTGTGTAGTATGGGCTGGTGGTACAGCCACTCAAGGATTACATAATCAAGCAGGAACAACTGCTTTTGCTGTTACTGGAAGAAATGCTTCTGTATGGACGGCAACCAATGATGCCATCCGTTATCAACCAAGTGGACCGCCGAGTTATACTATTAACTGGACGTCCAATGGAATTCCAATAGGAACAGGTGCAAGTGCATCAACTGTTGTAAATGGTCCAGGAAATACACGAATTATTGGGCGAGTTAATTTTCAGTGTAGTAATCTAATTGTATATGATACGTTGGATGTGAGTATTGGAGGAGCTGCAAGTGCAGCTTTTAGTGTTCCTACTGTTGTATGTGCAGGGCAAGCAGCCAATTTCACTTACACTGGTGGATCAACAGGCACTGGAGCTTGGACTTTTGCATCAGGAACTCCTGCAACTGCAAGTAGTACAGGTACTGTTTCTACTACTTGGGCAAGTCCCGGAACTTATAATGTTGGTTTAACAGTGACACCTTCTAGTGGTTTATGTTCACCCGGAAGTTTGACACAGGCTGTTACTGTTGTTTCACCACCAACATCAACATTTACTTTACCTGCAACAATTTGTACAGGAGCAAATGCAACAATTACTTATACAGGGACTGCACCTGCGGGATCAACTTATACTTGGAATTTTGGAGCAAATGCAACTCCTGCAACTGCCACAGGTGTTGGTCCACATACCGTTGCATGGTCTGCAATCGGTTCTAAAACGGTCAGTTTAACTGTTGCTGGAGGAACTTGTACTTCAACAACAACCAATACAATAAGTGTTAATTCAGCTCCAACTTCAACATTTACTGTTGCTCCTACAACGGTTTGTGTTGGTGCGAATTCTACCATGACCTTTACTGGAACTGCTGCTGCAGGAGCAAGTTATGCTTGGAATTTTGGAGTAGGAGCAACACCTGCAACAGCTAATACTGCTGGTCCTCACACAGTTTCTTGGTCAAGTTCTGGAACGAAAACAATAACACTATCAGTTACTGCTGGAGGTTGTACTTCAGCAGTGACTTCACATACAGTCACCGTAAACCCAGTTCCAACAGCAACTTTTACGATGCCCGCAACAGTATGTGTTGGTAGCAATGCAAGTATCTCCTATACAGGAAATGGCTTGGCTCCTCCATCAGCAAGTTATTCTTGGAATATTGGCGGAGGTGGTCCTGCTCCAGGAAATGTTCAAGGTCCTTTTGGAGTAAGTTGGGCAAGTTCAGGAACAAAAACAGTTTCATTAACTGTTGCACAAGCTGGATGTACTTCCAGCCCTGTTTCACAAACTATTAATGTTGTTGCCTTACCTACAGTATCTATTTCAGCATCAGCCGCTTCAACTTGTGTTGGTCAAGCACTTTCTTTTTCAACAACAGGAGCAGCTCAACCTTCAGGAACAACATATAGTTGGAATTTTGGAGCTGGTGCTAGTCCAACAACATCGACAAGTGCTGGACCTGTTTCAGTAACATGGTCAGTGATATCCTCTCCAACAGCAACACTTACAGTTAGTTCAGGAGGATGTACATCAAGTCCTGCAAGTGCTTCTGTTTCGATTGTAGCACCACCTGTTTCAACTATTAGTGCTCCAGCTACAGGATGCATTGGAGTTCCTGTTTCTATTAGTGCACCTGGACCTTTTGCTAGCGGCACAACCTTTAACTGGAATTTTGGAACTGGTGTAGTTATCAGTGGCTCAGGAGCTGGACCTTATATAGTACAATGGGCAACATCGGGCTTTAAGCCGGTATCGCTTACTGTAACATCAGGAGCATGTTCTTCTTCTTCGAATGTTTCTGTTGATATTCGATCGGCAAGTACAGCTTCATTTACAGTGCCTTCTACAATTTGCGCTGGACAAGCTTCTACCGTCACATTTAGCGGATCGGCAAGTGGAACAGCTACCTATTTATGGAACTTTGGAGTAGGTGCAACACCTGCTACTGCCAATACGGCTGGACCTCATTCTGTTACTTGGTCAAGTGCTGGATCAAAAACGATTAGTTTGACTTTAACAGATGGGACGTGTACCATTCCTGTTTCAACTCAAACAGTAACGGTAAATCCTGTTTATACATCTACATTTTCATTGCCTGCAACAGCTTGTACTGGAACTTCAGGAACCATAAATTATACTGGAAATGCACCTGTCGGAGCAAGTTATTCTTGGAATTTTGGAATTGGTGCTACACCTGCAACTGCAAGCACAGTAGGTCCACATTCAGTTTCATGGACTGGTGCTGGATCCAAAACAGTTTCGCTCACTGTTACTTCTGCTGGTTGTAGTTCAACAACATCACAAAACTTAAGTGTTTCTCTAACTCCAACGGCATCCATTTCCATGGCATCTTCCATTGGTGTATCATCTACAACTCCTGTTGGTCTTGGAGGAGCTGCAATGGCTGGTGTAACGTATTCATGGAACTTTGGAAGTGGTGCAAGTCCTGCAATGGTTACTGGTATTGGTCCACATTCAGTTTCTTGGTCAAGCTCAGGTTTGAAAACAGTAACACTGACAGTTTCGTTAAATGGATGTTCATCAACCATCACACAAACAATCAATGTCATAACTCCTTCTACATCCAGCTTTACGGCGCCTTCAAGTATTTGCCTAGGATCGTCTGCAACAATTAACTATACAGGAAATGCTTCATCTGGAGCTTTGTATGCATGGAATTTTGATGGAGGCACTGCAAGTCCTGGAACCGGAGTTGGGCCACATACTATTACATGGGCCACATCTGGATTGAAAACCATTCATTTAATAGTAACGGATAATGGAATTGCTTCTTCAGATTTTACTGCAACAGTAAACGTAAATCCAATTCCAACATCCACATTCAGTTTGCCTGCGAGTGTTTGTTTGGGTTCTAATGCTACAATCACCTATACTGGAAATGCATCCTCTTCTGCTAGCTATTCCTGGAACTTCGGGACATCCTCAAGTCCTGGAACAGCTTTAACAAGTGGACCACATCAAGTGAATTGGTCATCGGCAGGTTCTCCTTCCGTTACACTTTCTGTTACTGAAAATGGTTGTTCATCAACACCAACATCTTCCACTATTTCCGTTTTAAGTCCACCATCCATTGGAATTGCAGCATTATCTGCTGTATGTGAAAATGTCAATGCAAGTGTTACTCTCAGTGGATCAGCTGTGTCTGGAGTTACATATTCTTGGAATTTTGGTTCAAATGCAAGTCCTGCAACGGCTACTGGTGCAGGACCACATTCCGTTAATTGGACAAGTTCAGGTACCAAAACTATCACACTTAATGCTACTCAAAGTGGATGTGCAGCAACACCTGTAACATCAACAGTATTAGTTAACTCAACCCCATCAGCTAGTTTTACTTTAAGCAATCCTTCCTGTGTGAATGAGGATGTTATTGCAACTTACACGGGAAGTGCAGGAAATTCAGCTAGTTTCAATTGGTCATATCCTGGTGCTTCGCTTATTTCTGGTTCAGCCTCAGGACCGCTTCAACTTAGTTGGGCAAGTTCGGGTGTGAAACAAGTTCAATTGACAGTCACTGAAAATGGATGTGTTTCAACAACGGTTTCGAATTCAACAACGATTCTTGATCCACCTTCATTCACGATAAGTTCTCCTCAATACACAGGGATAAATTCTTCTACAACCATTACCTATACTGGAACACAGCCAACAGGAGCTAGCTATTTATGGAATTTTGCTGGAGGAACAGTTATCTCAGGTTCTGGAGCTGGACCATATCAAGTACAATGGTCAAGTACGGGTACGAAAACGATCTTTTGTACTGTGAGTTTGAATGGCTGTTCATCTGTAACAAATTCTTCAACAACACAAGTTGTAGCGGCTGCGATAGCTTCTTTCACTGCTGATTCACCGCTTTGTCCGAATGAAGTGAGTACGGTTGTCTTTACCGGATTTGCGCTTTCTTCTGCTTCTTACACTTGGGATTTTGATGGAGGAACAATCATCTCTGGATCAGGTCCGGGACCTTTTCAAATTTCTTGGCCAAGTTCAGGAACAAAAAATATCAGCTTATTAGTTAGTCAATTGGGAATTGATAGTCCTTTAATGACCAATCAAGTAATTGTAAATCCAATTCCTACAGCCAATTTTACTACAGTAGATCCATTGTGTGCAGGAAATGATATCACATTTAGCTATACAGGATCGGCATCCAATGCAGCAAACTTTGTATGGAATTTCGGATCAGGAGTTCTACAAGATTCGGTTCAAGGAGTATCGTATACAGTGAATTTTTCAAGTACTGGAAATGAAAACGTTTCCTTGGTAGTTTCTGAAAATGGATGTGTTTCGACTCCAGTGAGCTTGCCTATTAGCATTCATCAAGTACCAACGGCTAATTTTACTGCAAGTGCATCTGCATGTGAAGATGCTCCTGTTACGTTAAATTATACTGGATCAGCTTCTAGTTCTGCTGCATTTTCTTGGGAATATCCAACTGGAGATTATATTTCAGGTTCATCTTCAGGACCAATTTCTATCAGTTATCCTAGTAATGGAACTCAAACGGTTTCGCTTGTTGTGAGTGAAAATGGATGTGTTTCAGATTCGTTCCATGTTGCGGTAAATATCATTGCTACACCTACAGCGAGTTTCTCAATTGTTAGTTCGGGATGTTCTGCCGATTCGGTTTTAATTACTTATACTGGAAATGCAAGTTCATCGGCAACGTATGTATGGGATTTTGAATCAGCAGTTGGTTATTCCGGAGCAGATCAAGGTCCTTATTCTGCCTTATTTCCGGGAGCTGGGAATTATCCTGTGGGATTGTTTGTCATGGAAAATGGATGTATGTCGGCCATTAACGAACAACATATTTTATTAAACGCCTCACCTTCTGCTGCCTTTACAATCGAAGACACTGTTTATGTAAATCAAACAGCAACGGCTGTATTTAATGGGTTAGCTCCAACAGGAACTTCCATGACTTGGTTATATCCTTCGGCGAATATTCTAAGCGGAGGAGCAGGTGGTCCAATTGAAATGAATTGGGCAAATGCTGGAACATATCCTGTTTCACTTAGCGTTGATAATGCTGGTTGTTCCGATGGTCCAGTCGTTCATCAAGTAGTTGTACTCAATTTACCAGCTTCGGCTTTTACACTATCAGAAGATACTCTTTGTGCTGGATCTTCCATTACTGTTCAATATTCAGGAATTGGATCAAGTCAAGCACAATATCATTGGAATTTCGATGGAGCTACAATAATCTCAGGTTCTGCTTGGGGACCATATGAAATAACATGGCCAACGGAAGGTCCTCATACGATCACATTGAATGTGAGTGTTGATGGTTTAACAACTCCAACAAGTTCGGAATTAGTTCAAGTTATTGGAATTCCTGTTGCAAGTTTTGATATGCCAGAAGAAGCTTGTGCTGGTTCGGAAGTTCATGCAACCTACAATTCAATAACAACATTGAATGCCCAATTCCAGTGGATTGCTTCTGGAGTTGATAGTTTGAATTTGAATGATCCTGCAAATCCAATTCTGATTTGGAATTCAGCAGGTACAATGAATGTGATTTTGAATGTTGCTGATGCCATGTGTATTTCAGCTCCATTTGCAAAAACAATTACGATTCATCAAGTTCCAACAGCTTCATTTTCAATTCCTCAAACACTTTGTAAATCATCCGATTTCGAAATTGATTTTACTGGATCTACCATTCCTGGAGCTACTTATTCTTGGAATTTCGGATCAGCTGAAATTGTTTCTGGTTCGAATGCAGGACCTTATATCTTGAATTCAAGTACAGTTGGAGTTGATCATATTACGTTAGAAGTTTCTTCGAATGGTTGTACTTCCACATTAGCTGATACTTCAATAATTGTAAGAGATTTACCAACGGTGAATGTTGGAGCAGATACGCAAGTGTGTTCGGGTGATACCATCCAACTTTCAACATTGTCGCAAGCTAATTATGATTATGCTTGGTTGCCTTCCACAGGTTTGAGTGATGATTCCATTGCGAATCCAACATTAACGCTTTCGACCATTCACAATTACGTAGAAACATCTATTTATACTGTTCAGGTTTCTGATGGATATTGCTCAAATTCAGATCAAATAGAAATTAGCATTGCACCTAAACCAACCGCGTCGTTTATTCACCCGGATGGACAATGCTTCGATGGAAATAGTTTTGAATTTGTTCCGGATGGAAGTTTTACCTCTGATGCTACCTTTTTCTGGAATCTTGGATCACATGCCTATACACATTCACCTAGCGATCCTATTCAACACGCAATTAGTTTCGACACTTCAGGAACGTTCTCTGTTTCACTTTCGGTAAGTCAATACGGATGTGTTAGTGATTTGTATTTAGATACTATTCAAGTTTTCAAAAGTCCTTCAGCCACGTTTACTGCACATAACATTAAAGGCTGTGTTCCATTAACATCAACGTTCGAAGCCAATTCAAGTTCAGCTGGCTCAACGCAATACACTTGGAATTTTGGTGATGGAAATTCATCCACTGGTGCTAATCCTGAACATACGTATGAATCTTCTGGATACATGACAGTTACTGTAACTGCTGTTGATTCGAACGGTTGTACAGCAAGCTTTACAGAGCAAAATTCTGTTCAAGTTTTAGAGCAACCCATTGCCGGATTTAGAACTTCTCCCGAAGTCGTATTTATTGGTGGGGATGAGTTGGAATTAACGAGTTTATCGGAAAACGCTTTGTATTGTTATTACGTGATTGGGAATGATACCATTTTAGGGTGTACAAATACCTATAATTTTACCGAAGAAGGTGTATTTCCAATAACACAAGTTGTATTGAATGCCTTGGGTTGTACCGATGAAATAACGCATACCGTAGTTGTAGAATATGGTACCGAATATTATGTTCCAACAGCATTTTCTCCTAATAACGATGGAACGAATGATGAATTCAAAGTAGTTGGATCAGAAATCAAGAAATTTTCAATCATCATTTTCGATCGTTGGGGAAATGAAATTTTTACCAGTGATGATATTGATAAAGGATGGAAAGGCTTGACCAGTGGTAACGAATTAATGCCAGAAGGGGTTTATTCCTATCGATTAGAAATGAAAAGTAAACTCAATAAAGACATTGTCAAGACAGGTGCAGTAACATTACTCAGATAAAAAAAGAGGCTGCCTAAATAGACAGCCTCTTTCTATTTAAAATGGAAGTTTCTGATTATTGTTTAACAATTTTCAACACTTGACGAGCTCCATTTCCTTCAACAGAAAGAAGGTAGATTCCAGTTTTGTAATTGCTAAGGTTCAATACATAGTTGAAGTTGTCACCGTTTGTATTGATAGTTTCGGTTGTTAAAACACGACCAGTTAAATCCATTACGCGGAAAATAACATTATCAGCCATGTTCATACGAACAGAAACACTCATGTAATCGCTTGCTGGATTAGGATAGGCTTCAACCATCATCGCATCTTCCATGATATCGCTGCTAGATTCTTCATTTGTGATTTTTGCAACACTTGAAGAACAGTTTTGAAGTCCAAGAACAGCATCTACATCAAAGCCATCACCATCTCCAGGGAAGTTACCTACACCAATAAAAGTGATATCTGTAATTTTAATATAGTTCACCACAGCAAGACTTCCGAAATCCAATTTACCATCGCGGCAAATTACATTCGTTCCAGCTACTTCGCCATTTCCAGCATCACCTGGTAGAATAACTAAATCATAAAAATCAACTCCATTACAAGAACCTTGAATGCGAGCTTTTTCAGGGTAGTTACCGCATGTACGGCTTGCAACATCACCAAAAGATGTTTCGAAAATTTGAACGTCAGCTCCTGGTCCATTAAATAAGCTGTAAGGGAATGAAAGTGTAACAGAACCACCATTTCCTAATGAAAAGAAATTATTATTTGCTGGAGTTGTTGTTACATCGTTCGCATATACATTAAATGGATTTAATGGTAATCCCAACATTTTGTTTTGGTTATCACGTGCAACAGGAATTGGTGCATTGGTTTCTGTTAAACCTTGTGTAGCTTGAGGATTTCCTAAGAAACCACTTGCAGCATATTTAGATAATCCTGTTTGAGATGGGAAAGAGCAACCAGTTGAATTTCCAGTTACACCATCTACATCATATCCATCCGCATCAATTGGAAAAAGTGTAATGTCTGATACATCTCTAATTTTTAAGTATTTCGCCCATGGTAAGCATGCAAGATCTAAAGAACCATTGTGACAAAGTGGATTTGCAGCTGTTGTTAATTCTACCCAATTACATAAATCTTGAGAAGCCCAAACACGTGCTTTTTCAGGATATGTGCTACACGTGTAACCCCAAGTAGTTTCAAAAACGGTAAGATCATCTCCAGCTCCGTTGCAAATCGGTCCAGACATTTCAACAGTAATTTCACCACCAAATCCTAAAGCATAGAAGTTTTCTGGTCCTTGAGCGTCGTTGTTCTCAGGTAAACCATACGTTTTTGTCAAATCAGAACGTACTGCTGTAACAGGTGAAACTGCATCGGCAAGTGTTCCTTGTGATGACGAGATTACATTGCTAATGTAAACTTGAGCATCTAGCACATTTGTAACTGCTGATATTGCAAGTGCAGCTACCATCATTTTCATTGTAGGCATGTTTTTCATGGGTGTTAGGTTTAGAATTATAACAACAAATGTATATTTCTTACATATCGTCTTATAGTGGGTTTTCATCGTTTAATAACAATTTAATTCACAATTAGTCCAAAACCGTTGAATACGGGCATTCTGTATAAGGTTAAAAAGTCATTAAGCCTATTATTTATACTTATTATAAATAATTTTCTTACATCAATTGGTTGAGGTAGAGTAATAAATAGGTAAATGACTATAAAGTATAGGTTGGCCCCCCTTTCTCTTTCCCCGGATTGAAATCCGGGGGTGCTGTAGATTGAAGCTATATTCGTTTAGGGTTGGGCATTAATGAAGAAAGACGCTTAATAAAACGTCTTTCTGAGGCTCGTTCTCCTATCCCCGGATTGAAATCCGGGGGTGCTGAAGAGTGAAGCAATATTCGTTTAGGGAAGGGCATTAACGAAAAAAGACGCCGAAAAGGCGTCTTTTACAATTGGAGGTGCTGAGCCTCGTTCCTCTATCCCCGGATTGAAATCCGAGGATGCTGTTGGTCTTAGCTACAGTCGTTTAGGGAAGGGCATTAACGAAAAAAGACGCCGAATGGGCGTCTTTTACATTTAGAGGTTCCGAGCGGATTTATCTCATGACGTGTTTATTTTTTATTGGTATTCGTGAATCCGCTTACAAGCATTAACAAAAAAAGACGCTTAAAAAAGCGTCTTTAATCTAGAAGAGGTTCCGAGCGGATTTGAACCGCTGTACAAAGTTTTGCAGACTTCTGCCTAACCTCTCGGCCACGGAACCGTTTTGAAGGGTGACAAAAGTAGCAAAATCAGACAAGCAGTCAAGAAAATTTTCAGGAATTTAACCTGTTTCGTTGAAATTTTACGAAATGCTTCGTTCTGAGTTACTTGGTTCAACAAACTCTTCCAAACATTTCGGACATAAACAGTCCATATACATCCGCCTGATCTTGGCAAGATTCTCTTTCGAAATCCTTAGTTTATCGCACCAGCAGCCATCTTTCGTTACACAGGTAAACGTATGACCACATTTGCCACATACCTTCTTCTTACTCAATTTTGACTTTAGGAAATTCCACATACTCAAGATTCCATCACGATGCTCACTCCGGCAACTTTGCCTTCTATCGGAGGATTTAACTTCGTTACCTTGATTTTTGTTTTACCTAAGACCGGAAAATTCATCCGCAGACTATCCAAAATGCGTTTTGCCACATGTTCCAATAGCTTCGAAGGAATCTTCATTTCCTTCTGTATCAAGGCATACAAAGCCACATAATCGAGTGCCTCCGTTAAAGAATCAGTATTGGCCGCTTTGCTCAAATCGGTCTCTACTTCCAGGTCAATACGAAACCATTGTCCATCCTCGCGCTCCTTGGTATACAGCCCATGGTAGGCAAAGAACTCCATGCCCTCGAGGATAATCTTCCCTTTGCTCACGCAAACTTAGTTTTAGTATACTCCAAGGCTTTGTTAAAACGTGCTGCCACTTCTTCTTTCCCCAATAAGCTACACACTTCAAACATCGATGGTCCTGCCGGTAAACCCGTAATTAAAATCCGAAATCCCTGAAGAACCTGACCGATTCCTACTCCAATCGATTCCAAATAGGCTTTGGATGTCGCTTCTAAATTAGCTGCTGAATAATCATTCGTTGCTGTTAATGCATCGCGCCAGCCTTCCAAAATCCCTTGTGTTTCGGGCTTCCATTTCTTGCTCAATGTAGCTTCATCCCAAGTGGTGGGTGCTTCAAAAAAGAAACGCGAATGTTCTAAGAAATCGTTCACGAAATTAGCTCGCTCTTTTACTAAGCCTACTACCGTAGTCACATACTCAATCGGACGATTAAATCCAGCTGCCACAAGTAAAGGCATAAACTCCACCGCTAATTCGGCATCCGAATGCTTCAATAAATACTGGTGGTTGAACCATTTCGCTTTTTCAAAATCGAATTTCGCACCTGCCTTGCTCACACGCTCCAAGCTAAACAACTGAACTAGCTCATCCAACGAAAACATCTCCTGCGTCGTGCCCGGATTCCATCCCAACATACACAAGAAGTTCAACACTGCTTCGGGATAATATCCTTTTTCGCGGTAACCGCTCGTCGTATCGCCCGTATGTGGATCTACCCAATTTAATGGTGCCACCGGAAATCCTAAACGATCTCCATCACGCTTACTTAATTTCCCATTCCCATCGGGCTTCAAAATCAAAGGCAAATGCGCAAACTGTGGCATCACCTCTTCCCAACCTAAATAACGATATAAAAGCACATGGAGTGGGGCAGAAGGCAACCATTCTTCACCACGAATCACATGCGTAATCTGCATCAAATAATCATCAACCACATTCGCCAAATGGTAGGTAGGCATACCGTCCGACTTAAACAGCACCTTATCGTCCATGTTCTGGGTTTGAACCACAATCCATCCACGAATAATATCATGAAAACGCACTTCTTCTTGACGTGGAAGCTTCATCCGAATCACATAAGGCTCACCCGCATCTAGGCGCCGTTTTACCTCATCTTCCGAAAGTGTGACCGAATTCTTCATCGACATACGCGTAACGGCATTGTACTGCGGCGAAGCCACTTTCGCAGCTGTTAACTTAGCACGCATATCTTCTAATTCCTCAGGCGTATCAAATGCATAATAGGCATGACCGCTCGCTAGCAATTTTTCGGCATACTCTCGGTACATTGCCTTGCGCTCACTTTGACGGTATGGCGCATGCGGACCACCATGCAGTGGACTTTCACTTGGGTTAATTCCCAGCCAGTTGAGGGCTTCCATAATATACGCTTCGGCACCGGGAACAAAACGGTTTTGATCGGTATCTTCAATACGAAGAATAAAATCGCCCCCTAATTTGTGGGCAAAGAGGTAATTATAAAGAGCCGTACGAACTCCTCCAATATGCAGGGTTCCGGTAGGACTAGGAGCAAAACGAACACGGACGCGACGGTCGGTCATGAGATTTGGTATTTAATGGGGCGGCAAAATTAAACAAATTGGGCTTGTAACCTTCGTATGCCATAGTATTTGCGAAGGCATACATTGTTTAGTACGTGTTCGCCTATACACGGTATTGGGCTCAGCCCTTAAGCCGGGAAATAGGAAATACCTTAAAAAGTGAAAAAGTTGAAATTCAAATGCAATTGAAACTTAACAGGAAACCTTTACAAAAATTCGTTTAATCGCACCATTTTGATCAACAGCCTTTACTACAAGGTTTAGTGGTGTGCCATTTTTCTTGTAAAAAACTCTCGAATGTATTTGCTTTATAAATCCAACTTCCTGATTGCCTTTAAAAACCCTCACAGCTTGATGGTCGAATTCATTATCAGGTTCAAGTTTATACTTTAATACATCACCTTTATTTACACTGTTTGCAGGCAAATGAAGTGAAGTCAAATTTGCTAAGTCCGTAAGAAAACGTAAATCTTTTCGTGGATTAAAATCCGCCAAAAACTCAAAATTATCAGTTGGATTTAAACCTTGTGTATGTGCTAAAAGATAAAACTTATCTTCCTTAAAAGCGGTATCTATTTCCCAGAAATCATAAAAATCAGAAATGTCTGAACGTTCAGATTTCATAATTCTTTGTCCAAAAACTTCAAGGACATTACTCGTATATTCTTTGGAGATATCTGGAAACTCTGTGTATGGAGAAAAGCCAGCCGCTTCAGCGGCTTCAACACCTTTAGGGATATACGAAAAGCGAACACCTTGTATTGCGTTTTTTCTTAAAACACCTACAATATGCCTTCTTTTGCCAAGACCTTCTCTCCAACTAAGGTATATGTTACCTATCTCCTTCATGAGTATTGATCGTATATTTCCTTCAGCTTTTTGAACCGCAAATCTAGTAATTCCAAAACCAATTGCTTTCTCTCTTTTGGAAGGATGTTATTATCTCCAATTTCTTGAAGCTTTACATCAACGTTTATTAAACGTTTTTCTATTTCAGATTTATCAAATTTTTCAGTGACCCTATTCAAACAACTTAAAACAAAATCTTTTATCCCTTCCAATTGAAGCAAGTTAGTGATTAACTCAAAGTGAGTTACTTTATTATTTTCCCAGTGAATCTCTGATAATCCTTTAGAAACGTATTTCTTTATTTCATCTTTATTGGAAAGAAAAATTGTAACGCGTTCATCTCTTAATTCTCGACCAAAACTACAGCCGCTATCATAGATTGGTGCAAATCGTGTAACCTTTGGAAGCATTAATCTTGACCTCTCTATTTCAGGTCGAATCTTGCCTTTAACAGTATAAATCGATTTTAGAAATTTTTTTATCCATTTTGGGTAATTTTCAATCTCTTTATTTTCAATAGCTTTTGTAACTATACTAACAGAGTCCGAAATAACTGAATGTGTATTAATTATAGCCCAGTTTTCCTGATGTCTATCACTGTTACCAATTAATGCATCAAATACAATTGTTTCGATTAAATCTTTTAAGTGTTTTTCCTTTTTAAAGGAAATAAGTGCATTTAAAATTAAATCGAAATTATATTGATTGCGAAGTTTAGTATTTTCAGGATTAAAAGTCGAATCATAGGCTTGTAAATATTTTCCTCCCTCAATTAATTCTTCAGAAGCTTGATCTATCATGGACTTGGAAATACATCCAACAACTTCACCTCTTATCGCAATATGGTAAGGTAGGATATCAAAGCCTAATTGCATCCCAACTTCTGATGCAATTATTTCTGACCAAAATTCGTATTTATAATCCCTTTCACCTGATTTAAACGATTGTTTGAAGAACACACCCGTCCAAGACGTTTGTATAACGAAAATACAATCCTGATTTGATGCGAGATTACTCATCAAAGAACGCTCTTTTGAAAATTAAACCCTCTATAATTTAAAAAAGGGACATTTGTAATTCCAGTTTATCAATTTCGTCATCATCTAAAAAGGGTTTATCAAGCCATTTTTTGAGGTCAATTTTCACAAAGAGATTTAATCGAATAAAGGACACCAAATTTGAGAGGTGCCAAGAGTGTTTTGCTTCCTTTTGAAGTGTCTTTAAAAGCAGTATGGTGATTAGTGCTGTCCAAATCTGTATCAGAACAGCATTCATGCTGGTTCCTATGAAAGACTTGATTTTCAGGTGTGTTTTGATCTCCTTGAAGAACGATTCGATGCTCCATCTACGTTTATATAGTTCTGAAATGGTCGATGCTGTCCAAGAAAAATTGTTTGTAAGAAGTTCAAGATATATCTGTTGTTCTTCATCCCAGATCTGAACCATTCGGAGCTTTTGCGGGTATTTTTCTTTTGATTGAGGTAAACTCAAAAAGCCTTTCCAGTCGTATTGCAAGTCTGGATTTGCTTCATCGGTTGGGCTCTTAGTTCGCTCATAAAGTTCAAACTGAATGTTTTCTTTTCCTCGAATAACAAAGAATACTCCTTGTTCATCTAATTTTCTCATCCAGTTAAAATCGACATATCCTCTATCAGCTACAACAATGCTTCCTGTGGGAAATTCAATATCATGTGCTGCATTTACATCGTGCTTTTTGCCATCACTCAAATCAGCAAAAACGGGCATACAGCCGTCAAAGTCAAGGACTGTGTGAAGTTTTATAGCTCCCTTCTTCTTTCGAAATAGTGCCCAGTCGAACACTTTAAGACAAAGGTCAATCGTGGTTGAATCGAGCAGATAGATTTTACGTTTGGGAAGCAGCTTTCGGCTTGTTTTTAAGGTTGATTCAAACTGCTCATACAAGTTAAAATACATCGCTTGAAACAGCTCCCAGTTGCGATGTTGGTTATTATATGCCAACGATGATCGCCTCATGGCTTTTGACACTCCCAGATGATTTAAATCGCCTGTTGCTGATCGCATTCCATTGCAAACGTCATTTAAGCTATTAGACTTGGAAAACTGGCAAAAAACCATTGTCACAAAGTGAGACCAAGCATCATTGCCTTTACAATGTTTATTGGACTCAAACTTTTCTACTAGTTTATTGAAAGAATCTCGCTTAATTTTTTGGAATATCTGAGCAAATAATGTGATCTTCATGCCGGAGTTGGTTTATGTTTTTGTGTCGTAACTCAAACATACCGGATTTAATCCGGACCAACTCTATTTTTTTACCCTATTTTAAAACGTCTTGGACGGGTGTGTTTGAAGAAATACAATTGTCCATCTTCTGGGTTCAGATAGATTTTTTTATTTCGAGTGCCTCCCGTATTCAACCAAGATTGTTCTATCCATTCAGTAATAATATATAGTTTAGGCATAGGTTAAATGCTATTTATTTCTATTTTTAATAGGAATTGATTCATTATTAATTACCGAAAAAATGTGGTTAATTATTCCTATTTCGGCACTATTTAGTTTTTTCTTTAATGCTAGTTCTTTTAATAAACTCTCTTTGCCAATTTGTTTTAGAACAGAGGTATTGCTTTTATAAGCGATGGGTATTATTTTTTCTATGACCTCAAGTGCCGCAATTCTTCTGTCTGAGGCGAGGTCCCTTTCTTCACTTTTGAGTTGTTTAGTGATTTCTGATGTAATCTCTTTCCATTTCATTTCTACTATTTTAATGGTAATTTACTGCATCTTCTGCTGCAATTGAAAAACTTTCCTCCTCCTTCACACCCTATACTTCACCAATTTTGGTCTTTATTTTTTTGCTCAAATATTTCTATTAAACGTTTGTTATTGGTTTAGAGAGTTGATTGAATTAGTTGCAAAGAATCATTCTTATTCTTTGCAACTAATGAATGGTATTTCGAATGATTACTCAGATTTTTGTCCAACGCGAAGAAGTACGCATTCCGTTTTTCATGATTACGGTGATAAGATAGGTTCCGGAGGGTAGCTCATTCCAAGTGAAATTGGGAGAATTTTCGGATGTGGTAATGGATTGAATGGTTCTTCCACTTAGGTCTGATAGTAGAATTATTTTTTGAGATTCTTGCCAATTTTTTGAGAAATACAATGCAACATTTCCTGTAGATGGATTGGGGCTCACATTCAATTCGATTGGGCTTGTTACATGATCAATTCCCACAGGCATTGGATAAATGGAATAATGATGCACGGGGGTGAAAACGGGAGCATTAAAATCGAAATAGATAGCTGCTTGATTTTCGATTGTATACGAGATTGGATTGGATTCTTTTTGTTTGATTTTAAATTCTACAAAACCAATACTTGCTGGCTCATTGAGCGATTTCTGAACCAAATCAATATGACTAAAACGAAATCGAAGAATGTTATTTTCAAGATAGAAACTGTAGGGATGACTTGAAGCTCCGGGAATGATGGAAGTATAATCTAAATATTCGCTCAGCGTATCTTTTACGTCAACAGTATGTGCAGTAAAACTCCCTGTATTTTGAAAACGAATTCGGTAGGTAATCGTTTGTTCTTTTTCAATTCGGTTTAATGCACCAAATCCTTCTGGGAATCCTTGCTTATCATTTGGATCATAACTTCCTACGACAAAAGCACATTCCGTGTCAAAAGTTTGATAGGTTAAATTAATTAATGTATCTGCAATAGCTGAATTATCACTATTCGAAATAAAAAGGCTTTCAACATTTCCTTCGCTGTCGATTAGTACTGATGTCCAATTTTCTGAAAAAACATTGGCAGTGAATGATTCATTGGGCCCTAATGTGAAGCTGTATGGAATGGAAGTTAAAAACATTCCAAAAAGGGTATCATAATCGTTATTTACATATAAGGTGAAATAATTGGGCATGGCGATTTCACCAATATTTGTAACGGTAATGGTGTTAGAGAGCGTATCGCCAGAAAGCACCAATTTTAGGGCTGAGCTGTTTTCATCCATACAATCATTTGAAGCAATTAAAGCACCTTCAATACAAACGAAATTTCCTAATTGATTTTCACAAGTAGTAGAATCTAGAATGGAAACAATTAACTCCTGAAACAAATCAACAGTAGGAGCATGAAACAGAAAGGTATTGTTTCCTATGTTTTCGAAAGGAACACTTGCTGAAACTGGATAAATCTGATCAGTGGGATAGGTTAAAGTAAAATCGAATGCCGAAGTTGTTGTTCCATGGTTTGCGATTCTAACATAATTATACGATTCAAAACATCTATTGAAAAATGGTGCTGTATATTCGAAATCATATTCAGTGCATTGTTGAGTTGAACGAAGGGCAAAGTCTACATTATTAATAGTTTGTCCTGTATCAGAATTGAATGTTATGACTTGTTCTGTAGGAAAACACGAAGGCTCGAAAGGAACCATAACATGGTCTAATGTAGCTGTAATTGACGGCTGGCTGGGAGGGATAAAAGCATTATACCACCCTGTTTCATTGGAATAAGAAAGGCCAACTAATTCTCCGTTTTGATTAAAGATATTTATTTTTTGATTATCAATTGGTAGTTCAATTCCATCTCCGCATATATCATTCGAATCATAATTTACATGCCCGATAATTTCATTAAAAGTTCCCAATTGTGCGGTACTACCTGAGAAGTCAATGGAATAATTACACATTCCTACTCCTGAAAAATTATTCACAACTAAAATATAAATTCTACCTGCTTCTGCTTGAATTGCAGGCGAATCTTGTGGATTGGTACCGTTGTTAGCTCCAGTTGTTGAAGTTGGAAAAGTACTACCACTGAAGTTACAGGCAATTTGTAACTCTGGATTGGTAGCTATTGCAGAACATCCATAATTGGTAATATCAAAAACTGCAAAATCATAATCGGCATTATCACAGGTAGGAATAATATTAAAAGAAACCACACCATCACTTGTCGTATAAAATATAAACCAAGCTACATTTCTTTCTCCACTAGTTAAGCAACCTGTGGATGTGTTTATTTCTCCTAGTACTTCACCCTCACCTACCGAACTATAATAGGTAACAGTTTCCCAGTTTTCAAGTGGTATAGCATCGATGCAATCCTTAGCTCCTAGCTCTTGAGCATATGTATTATTTACATTAATTAGATTTATCAGCAATAGGAATAATAGGTAATGAATTATTTTCATAACGATATATTAGAAAAGTAAATATAGGTATAAAAAGAATCTAATACTATCCAAGTATTCTAAAACACGATCTGTTTTTAAGTAGAATACAAACTTGCTAATCCTAAATATGAAATTCTAGACCATTTGATCGATTGAACACATACGTAAATGAATTAACCAGCTCCAATTTTCGATTTGTCAATCTTAAACAAACAATTTCTTCGCTTCTTTCCGACTCATTGCCTGATTACGTTGGAGTCGTTTGGATTGAGCACGAATCGCATAGTGTTGCCATTTTTTCATTTCTTTAGGGTTGCTGCTATGTTGGTACAATTAATTAAGATCGTTTTCTCTTTTTACCTAAGTTTCATTCTTCTATTTCTATAATCAGCAAATAATCCAAGCGTTGGTAGTATTGTAAAAAGATAAACTAGGTGATACCAGATAGGATAGTCGTTCCAAACGTTAACAAAATGAGTATAGGCAGCAATACTAAATAGAATTATAGAAACAATCCAAGAGCTTGTCCTTGAATTATTCGAGATGATCGATACACACATACCGGCAGCAATGGAAGCAAATAAAGCAACAACTAATCTAAATAATAACATTTCGTTTGAATAGGATTTATCGATACTGGCTATGGCATAGTTTGTCCAACAATACTTAAGCAAATACAAACCCAGCAAGCCTATTATCGCATAGGTAATCAAGCCTGCAAGTATTCCTAATAGCATCTTCATAATATTTGGTTTGTTCTAGCGATTATTTAGAATTGAATGGGGTGAATGAAAAGGAATGGAATGATAAATTCCCAATTCTAAATCCAGCTTTAAACAAATAATTTCTTCGCTTCTTTCCAACTCATTGCTTGATCACGTTGGAGTCGTTTGGATTGAGCACGAATCGCATAGTGTTGCCATTTTTTCATGGCTTCGAGGTGAACTCCCTGTTTGTAGAATTGTTTTAAATCATTTTCATTTTCCCAGAGCGTCATAGTGTACCAACATTTTAAATTCCAGCTTCCGGTAGCTTTAAATCCTTTGCAGGGAGCTTGTTGTAATGCCTTTATAATTTTCTGGTTCATTGCAAAGAATGACCTTAATTGGGAATAGGAGCGGAGTTCTATTTTGGTGATAGATACTATCATGCGTATTAGATTAATTGTAAGCATTAGGAATTTAGGTAATATAACCCCTATTATGAAGTTGACTAATTATACTATTTTTTTTGATTACAAACATAGAATTAAGACCGAGGTAGTATCATGTTAATAAATCATAAATGTTTGTCTACGACGTATTACTTTCTTGTCTTGAAACAAGAAAGTAATCAAAGAAGTTCAAGTCTGGACGATGCTGCTTGCGCTCATAGCCTTTTTTCGACCATTTTGCATGGACAATCATTTTTCTAATCAAAGTCGAAACACACCCTCGCCGCCCAGACAAAGCCATCGCACTGATCCGTTTCTAATTATAATATTAATAATTAAACTAGTTTTAAGATCATTAAGATAGCAATGAGAAATTTGAGTAAATAATAAATTGGAGTTGGTTAATAATACTTTCCATTTTATTAGTTCTATCATCTACTTTAATTGAATAATTTGTATTGTTCATTTCGTGGTTTTAGCTCCCAACTGTATTCCCATTTGCTCATACACTTTATCGTTCGGCTGCCAAAGCTCAATCTTATTGCCTTCTAAATCCATTATATGGACAAACTTGCCATAGTCGAACGATTCGATGGTGTCGGTAAGAGTAACACCTTCTTTCTTTAATTCAATGACTAAGGCTTGTAGATCGGCCACACGGTAATTAATCATGAATTCTTTGGTAGATGGTTCAAAGTATTTAGTTTTCTCGTTAAAAGGGCTCCATTGCGTAAATCCTTTTTGAGTTGAATCGGCACCTTGGTACCATTCAAACACAGAACCGTAGGCATTTACTTCCAAACCCAAATGTTGTTGATACCATTCACGAAGTTTCTTAGGATCTTTACACTTGAAAAAAATACCACCAATACCAGTCACACGTTTTAAAGTAGGTGTTTCTATTGCTGGTTTATCGAGGATTGTTTTAAATGCAAATCCAAAGCAAAAAGAGGTAGATAATGCGAGTAGGAGAAGGATGTTTTTTTTCATAAATATTTTAATTACGAATTACGAATTACGAATTACGAATTACGAATCAGTACTGTCCGGTTAAAATTGAGATTGCATGATTTACCTTCTGTAGTTGCAGTAAATGCGGGTGTTGATGGTATTTATTTAAAATAAAGCCCCCTATGGAGGGAACAATGGCAGTTGAAAGGATTTAATTTGATTTCTAATTAGCGATTTTTCAGGATTGATGAGGAATTCAAAAAGGTTGATATAGGTCATCAAATGTAGCCTGACCATGGCTGCAAGATTTGAAAACGACCAGTTTTTACCAGCTCTTGCTTTGACAATTTTTAAGACAAGGTCAGCGATCAGGGCACACCAGATTTGGATTTTGATCGCATTTTCGCTCTCTCCAAGGAAGCTTTGCATCGGATAGTTCTGTTTGATACGCTTAAATAGCGATTCGATCTGCCAACGATTTTTATAAAACAGTGCGATTGAGGAGGGTTTGAATTGATTGTTATTGGTTATGAATTCAAATATCCTCTTCGATTTTTTGTCCTCATATTTTATAAGACGTGCCTTCACTCGTGTATTGTTATTGTGCTTGGTGTGGCCCATTTCTATAATCTGGTCGAGCAAAATTCCGTTCTGCTTTTCCTTGTCTGAAATTTTCTTTTCCCGCAGGACTTTGATCACGGTGTTGTTTCGTAATCGGGTCACCCATGTGACATTTTCTTCCGAGAAACGGTTGTATTGCTTGTAATCATTATAACCACGATCAAACACCACAATGGACCCACGTTGCAGGTGTATGTTCTGCAGAAATGGGCTGTCGGCTCCAGCTCCAGCAGAGAACCTTATCAAGCAAGGCACGTCTTGATCACTCCTCATTAAAGTATGCACCTTAATACCGCCTTTGCGCTTACCATCGGCGGGATTACGACCGGCATTTTTCAAAACTTCCTGAAACAACTGAATCGTTGTCGAGTCAACAATATAAAGCCGGGATGCGATTTTACTTCGGCTGTCCGGTAAAAAATGCTTGTATCGGTCATAAAGCCAGTAGTAAATATCTTCAAAGACATCGGCTGGTCGACTGGTATTTGCATCTGAAATCGTGCTCCTTCTGGGAAAGTAGTTGATTCCTAAATGCTGTATCCTGCCTTCCCAGGCAAGTAGGCCTGAGGTCACTTCTCGGATACCTGTACACCGATTAAAGATTGCGTAAAGCATCGTTACTAGGTGCGTATAAGTCCTGAAGTTCTTATAATACCTATCAGCGTTATGCTCATCAGCTATGTCCTTTACTTTCGTCTGAGGCAGATAAGAAAGGAGTTGACTGTAAATCGGCTGTCCGGTAAAATATTTACTTTTACTCATGATTATTTTGGTGTGTCGTAACTCAAAAATAATCACAAAAGGAGTGATCGAAATGGTCGCTCCTTTTTTCTGATTTAAACTTTAACCGGACAGTACTGATTACGAATTACGAATTTATTAGTATTATACATCGAATATCGTACATCGAATATCGAACATCGTTTAATTAAAACTGCTGAATCAATTTGAAATACTCAACACTTTTTTGAAGTGCATATAAGGGTAAAATCTGCATGCGTTCTTTAACTGCTTCTTCGTCGAGGCCTTTAAAGATGAGGACGGCGCCATTCCGTTCGTTACGTAAAAATAGGTGTTCTAATATTCCTTCTTCTTTCCATTTCGCCACAACAGCTTGTTCATGTTGGATGATTTCCTGGAAATTGGCAGGTAGATTCTCTGTATCGATGGTCAGTATGGCTTGTATTCTGTTCATGGTGTGTGGGTTGGGTAGATTGTTTTTGAATGATTTGAAGCAACAAGGTAAGAGTATAGTTGTTCAAATTTGTTGCTACATCTTAAATTCCAAACCTAATTATTTAGCAAAGTATATTCATCCAATCATTTTCCTATAAACTAGAAAACAAATCAATGGAGTTGAAATCAGTATCTGTATTTAAAACTCGTAATTCGAAATCGAAAATTTGTAATTAACAATTCGTAATTAACTACTAGTAATTAACCATTCGTAATTCGTAATTAATCTATAGGTTCCCAGAGTTCAATTTTGTTTCCTTCAGCATCGAGAATATGAACGAATTTACCGTAGTCGTATGTTTCGATTGCATCAAGAATGGTAACGCCTTCTTTTTTTAATTCTTCTACTAAGGCTTCCAAATCTGCAACGCGATAATTAATCATGAATTCGCGCGGAGATGGATCAAAATACTTCGTTGTTTCGGGGAAGGGCGTCCACTGAGTTTGAGCTTTTTTACTAGCATCATCGCCCTCAAACCATTCGAATGTTGCACCGTATGGATTGGTTTCTAAACCGAGGTGTTTTTGGTACCATTCGGTTACTTTTTTAGGGTCTTTGCATTTGAAAAATATGCCGCCAATACCTGTTACTTTTTTCATAAATTTTAGATCAGATTAAATTGTATGTCTACATTCAAAACTAAACATTTAATTATGTTCTTGATATATGCACGTGTTATGTTTAGATAATATGCAGTTATGCAGAAATTATTTTTTATTCAATCGATACATTAAGGCTCCCACAATTCCACTCATAACCAAGGCACTCAAAATTAAAGGAACTTCGTTTTTAGAAATTCCAAAATAGAGATCTCCCAGTAATACAATCAATAAAAAGAGATAGGAAATATTCAACATGGGTACCGATTTTTTAATCGTAGCCCAAGCAAAAATTACCCCCAATGCAAGTTGTCGTATAGCCCACATGTTTTTCAAGTCATCTACACCAGTTGCTTTAAAGTCAACAGTTTCCATCATCGATTCTGGTGCAACAAACAGGGCAATACTTACGAGCAATTCAAGTATAGCAAAAAGTCCAGAAACAATGAGGATCCAATTTGGTAAAGTGGATTGTTTTGTATTCATGAGCCGAATTCTTATAAATAGTTAATTGAATTATGGGCTAATATACAATCTAAGTATTTAAATTAGTATGAGAAAAAAAAGCTTAAAATTAACTATGCTAAGTATTTGAACGCTGTATTATATCAATGTACAGAATTCATTTTAACGTTGCAACTCATGGACTTCTATTGATTTTACTAATTGATGTTTGATTGTACTTACAGGGCAAATATCTTCACATTTCATGCAAGCAATAGTGCATGGAGTATTGACGGCTATCGTATCGAATGAGGAGATGAATCCAGCTTCATGTGGACAAACCGCAACACAAGCTCCACAATTAATACATGCATTCCATCCTATTTGAAATATGACTGAATCATTGAGTTTCTTATTCATTAGAATTTTTTATAGCTAGAAAATGGATTAAAATAATTGGATAAGGTTTCATATAATTTTAGATTTTGTTCGATTATATCTTTCTCATTAAAAATTGATTTTTTAAGTTCATACAATTGCCACATTTTATTGCCAATTGCATCAAGCCAACGATGTTGATATTCTTGAAGATTTTCAGCTTTTGTATTGTTTCCAGCTTGTATCCATTCTGCAAGAAATTGACCAGCTATTTCGCCTCCTTTTAAAGCGGTATGGATCCCTCCGCCCGTTATGGGGTTTACGTGTCGAGCAGCATCGCCCACTAAAATTAAATTATCAGCAAATTGAGTACGTAATGGTGATGCAAGTGGAACTCCACCACCTTGTACTTCAATAATTCGTGCATGTTTGAGTCGTTCTTTTAGAAAGGAATTTTTTATAAAATGATCTAAATGCCATTGTGCATTCTGAGTTGTCATTGTACGAATAACTCCGAGACCAATCTCAGTATAGCTATTCCCTTTTGGGAAAATCCATGCATAACCACCTGGAGCCCATTCATGACCTGTAATTATTTCAAGCAATCCATTTGTTTCTACTCCATCTACAACAAATTGAAGGCAACTGGCTAGTTCCGTCATTTTAATATGCTTATTCAAGCCCGCCCATTTACCTACCTGAGATTGCAGTCCATCAGCTCCAACTAAAATGTGTGTTCGAATTACAAAATCTTGATTGAATTTTCGCAAATTAACTTCGCATGTTTTATCATCTAATGGAGTATAGTTTATTCCTTCTGTTTTAAACCAAACTTCTGCTCCAACTCTTTCTGCTAAGGTGATTAGGTATCGATCAAAACGGCGCCGATCTACGATGTATCCTAATGGTTTTTTATCATTACCAATTCCATATTTTTCTGGTTTAAGTAAACGGTAATCAATATTCGATTGATCTCCTTGCTCGTTGTATATAACAAAGCCATAAATTGAATCTAATACAAATTCAGAATTTGGTTCAATGTTTACTTCTTCTAAAGCACTGGCACTTAATGCCCCTGAGCATTGTATTGGAGCTCCCAATTCTTGTCTCTTATCAACGAGAAGTACTTTTAAACCTTTTTGTGCGGCAATGCGAGCAGTTGTAGAACCAGCAGGCCCGCAACCTATAATTACAACGTCATAATCAACTGTTTTCATACCGAATTTTCATACTCACACAGATGCTTATTAGCTATACATGATAGAGCATGAAAGATGATTAATCTGACTCAGTATGTAGCTACAGAATTTTTATATATAAATACATTATTCACATATTTTATGGAAGCATTAAAATAAGAAATGGAGATAAATAATAAATTGATTGGAATAAATTAATCTAATATTTTGAGCATTACTCTATTGTCGTAAGAATTGACTTCCATCTGAAAGGGAGCATTCCCAATCCATTGGTATTCATGTTTTTCATAAAATGAAATGGCACGTTGATTTGATATCAAAACCCACAACCAAATTTGTTTTTCTCCTGCATTCTTCACTGTATTTTCGGCTAATTCCATGAGTTTGGCGCCAATTCCTTTTCCACAGAACCATTCTAAAATATAGAGTTTGTTGAGTTCGGGAGCGATAATATTTCCACAAGGACATTGCTTATTCCATTCTAATTCGGCAACTCCAACTAGGTTATTTTGATATTCGGCAACTAATATACAATCGGGGTTTTGCTGTATTGTTTTTTCAATGCGCTCAATTGAAAATTGCTGTGTGGTGAAATTTGCAAACTCATCTGAAACACCATAAATCCCATAGGTTTGAATATATACTTGCTTATATAAAATAGCTAACTTTTTTGCATCTGATAATTGGGCATTTCTAAAATGAAAGGTTGATTCCATTATTATTTCGAATAAATATTTAATTCTCTCCTAGGTTTTGAATTTCGAACTATTCAATGGTATTCATAATTAATTATTTTTTGAGATCCGGATTTCCTTTTCCTGTAGTAATGAGTGGCAATAAACTGTTTTTCAAGTAATGCGTCCAGCCATTTGAACATGCTTCGAAGCATTGCAAATCTGGGATAAGTCCAAAATGTGTAATGGTAAGTAGTGTTTTATCTTGATGTTTTGATATTTCAAAAATTACCTGAGTATTATTCCATTCATCTTGTTTTTCAACGAAGGTTAATTGGCTTTCTAAAGTTAACCAAACTACTTTTTTATCTGGAATAACTTCGATGAGTTTATGTTTTGAATAGTGGAAATCACCATGTCGGTAGCTGAATTCATCGTTTTGGTTTTCAGAATTCCCGACCAATTCTTCCGACCACCATGCGCGTACGTTTCGAATGGCATTAAATACTTCTTGAGGAGTTTGATCTACTGTAAATGAGATACTGAAATGGTGATTATTCATAGGATATTTTGAGTGTATTTAAAGTTAAATTAGACAAATGGATTGCAATTTTAATTATTTAATCTATGAAATACGATTTACGAATTTATGATCAGTATATTGAATCAAGAATGGAATTAAAAAACAAAATGATTGTCATTCTAAAATGAATTATACTAACTGCATTTCGCACAAGGGATTGAGCCAGAGGAACGAAGCGACGAGGCGAAAGCCCGGTTCTGTTGGCGACGAAGGAGACAGCAGAATGTGCCCAATTATTCTAATTCTTTCAATATTCTCCAACTCTTCGGTAAAGCATTATTTATTCTGTTTGGTAACACATTTCCCCAGCCCAATCCCAAACCTTGGTAATTCATTCGATGCCAGCCACGGATATCGCTGCGACCGGCTAATGCTTCTTTTTTTAAGTAGTGCAAGGCTTCGTCGCGGCTAAGTTCTAATTGAGGAATATTGTTTTTCAACAACGTGCTCAATGCCATTTCGTGAGATGGTAAAAAATCTTTTCCTTTCATTTCACCAGCTAGAATTCCACATTTCAGAATATGTAAATGTTTTAATAAAGGTGGAATGGTATCGAGTAATTGGGCTGGTAAAATACTCGCTCCTAAATGTGTTTCGGAATACAGAAAGTCATCGGGATTTGTCATCCAGTGTGCTACTTGAGGAGGAATGCTTACTGGACGGAATGCTGGTTTGTGATAGGGATTTTCTGCCTCAGATGTTTTCCGGATTGCCGATAAATAAAATCCTTCACCCAAAATATTTCCTGGGTAGAAACGATAGCCCATCGCTGTTTTTACTAGTCCGGGATGTGCATCCAAGGAAGGAATATTCAGGATTTCGGCATCGAGTTCTTCGGAAATAAATCTACTTAAATGCTCATCTTCAGCTTCGGAATAACTGCAGGTAGAGTAGAGGAGAAGTCCACCCTCTTTCAATGCTGGCCATACATCGGTGATAATACGTTCTTGTCGCGCAGCACAATGAATTACCGCATCTTCCGACCAATGATTCATCGCAGCTGGATCTTTCCGAAACATACCGGAACCACTGCAGGGTGCATCAACCACCATAACATCGAAGAAGCCTTCTAGTTTCCCAAATTGACGAGGATCGTTATTGCTCACAATCGTATTGGCACTTCCCCAACGAATGAGGTTTTCATTTAAGATTCCTGCACGACTTCGAATCACTTCATTAGCTACCAAGATTCCTTCACCTGCTAACCACGAAGCGATCAACGTGCTTTTTCCGCCTGGTGCTGCACATAGGTCTAAAACACGGATTTGAGCTTTCTCCTGCACTAAATCGTTCAACGCCGACCAAATGCTCATGGAGCTTGCTTCTTGCACGTAATACGCTCCGGTATGAAACAATGGATCGAGTGTAAAATCGGGGCGTGTAGGAAGGTAGCGTCCGTGTGAGCACCAATCTACTTTGGCTTCGAATTCAAAGGCTGAGCTTGGTTTTTCGGGATTCAGTCGGATGGAAACCGGAGCAGATTGTTGATGAGCTTCATTAAATCGATCAAGACGGAGTCCTGGTAATTGACTAATATGATTCTGAAAACCCGAAGGGAAAATAATTGGCATACGGTAAAACTAAAAAAGCACCCCGAATTGGAGTGCTTTTGAGAAAGAAAAGGTGTCAGATTATTTTACCGCATCGCAGATAGCTTTGAAAGCTTCTGGATTGTTCATCGCCAAATCGGCAAGAACTTTACGGTTAATCTGGATGTTTTTCGCGTGGATTTTACCCATGAATTCGCTGTATGACATTCCGTGTTGACGAACACCGGCGTTAATACGCTGGATCCACAATCCGCGGAAATTCCGTTTTTTGGTTTTACGGTCGCGATAAGCATAGGTAAGACCTTTCTCAAGAATATTCTTCGCAATAGTGAAGACGTTCTTGCGGGCACCCCAATAGCCCTTGGTCTGGTTGAGGATTTTCTTTCTCCTTGCGCGTGAGGCAACGTGGTTGACTGAACGTGGCATGGTTTAGTTGGTGTTGTGATGAACAGCGTTACGCCTTTCGGGTACACTTAGTACTGAGCATCTGGTTAAAAAAAATTGATTTTACTTTCCAATCGTTAACATACGTTTAACGAGACCTTCATCAGCCTTGCAAACCAAACCAGAATGGCCTAGACGACGCTTCTGATCTTTTGATTTCTTGGTGAGAATGTGCCGCATAAACGCATGCTTGCGTTTGATTTTTCCAGAAGCCGTCAGCTTGAAGCGCTTTTTGGCACTGGAATTTGTTTTCATTTTCGGCATTGTGAATTGTATTTGAGTTTTACTTATTTCTTCTTTTTGGGAGACAGATACATAATCATCCGTTTTCCTTCCAGTTCTGGCATGCTTTCCGGCTTGCCAAGTTCTTCTAGTTCAGCAGCGAATTTCAATAATAGAATTTCACCTTTTTCTTTGAAGAGAATCGAACGACCCTTGAAGAAAACAAATGCTTTCACTTTGGATCCTTCTTGAAGGAATTTACGTGCATGATTCAATTTGAAGTTGAAGTCATGCTCATCTGTATTTGGCCCGAAACGAACTTCCTTCACCACAATCTTTGTGGCTTTGGCTTTCATTTCTTTTTGTTTCTTTTTCTGTTCGTAGAGAAACTTTTTATAGTCAATCACTCTACAAACTGGAGGATCAGCATTGGGAACGATTTCTACCAAATCCAATTCTTGATCACGCGCTATTCGTAAAGCTTCCTCAAAAGAGTAAACGGCAGGTTCAATGCCATCTCCAACGAGTCGAACTTGTGGTACACCAACAATTTTTAAGTTGATGCGATGTGCTTCTTCTTTTTTCTGCGGTCCCCGGTTAAACGGCCGTGGAGAGCGCGGTGGCATTGCTATAGCTTGGGTCCTCCCTTCAGTTGTTAGCGTAATTGGTTTGCTTATCGACTTCCTCGTTGACCATCCTGGCAAATGCTTCCAGACTCATTGAGCCTAAGTCGCCTTCTCCATGTTTCCGGACAGAAACAGAGCCTGTTTCCTCTTCCTTCTCACCAACAACAAGCATATAAGGAGTCTTCATCATTTCAGCATCCCTAATCTTTTTGCCGGCACGTTCATCACGGTCGTCAATAGCGGCGCGAATATCGTAATTTTTAAGCAGTTGTAAAACTTTTTTTCCGTACTCATTATACTTTTCCGAAATAGGCAGTATTACTGCTTGTTCAGGAGTTAACCATAATGGAAACTTACCTGCACAGTGCTCAATCAAGACCGCAACGAAGCGTTCTAAAGAGCCAAAAGGTGCACGATGAATCATTACCGGACGATGTTTCGCATTATCAGCACCCATATATTCGAGTTGAAAACGCTCCGGTAAATTGTAATCTACTTGAATGGTTCCTAACTGCCAACGGCGTCCAATAGCGTCTTTCACCATGAAATCGAGTTTAGGTCCGTAAAAAGCGGCTTCACCTAATACCACAACGGTGCGTAAACCTTTCTCAGCAGCAGCTTCGATGATAGCATTTTCTGCTTTTTCCCAATTCTCGTCGCTACCAATGTATTTGCTCTTATTTTCTGGATCACGCAATGAGATTTGTGCCGTAAAGTCTTTAAAATCGAGTGCTTGAAAGATCATAAACACCAAATCAATCACTTTCAGGAACTCTTCTTTTACTTGATCAGGGCGACAGAAAATATGCGCATCATCTTGAGTAAATCCGCGAACGCGTGTTAATCCATGCAACTCACCACTTTGCTCATAGCGATACACTGTACCGAATTCGGCCAAACGAATAGGTAAATCTTTATACGAGTGTGGTTTGTTTTTATAAATCTCGCAGTGATGCGGACAATTCATCGGCTTCAAGAAAAACTCCTCGCCCTCGGCTGGTGTTTTAATAGGTTGAAAGGAGTCGGCTCCGTATTTTTCGTAGTGCCCAGAAGTCACATACAAATCTTTATGGGCGATATGCGGAGTAATTACTTGAACATATCCAGTTGCAGCTTGAGCACGTTTTAGATAATCAACCAAACGTTCACGAAGTGCTGTTCCTTTAGGAAGCCACATAGGTAAACCTTGTCCAACTTTTTCGGAGAACATGAATAATTCAAGCTCTTTCCCCAATTTGCGATGATCACGTTTACGAGCTTCTTCCAACAAAATGAGGTATTCATCCAAATCGGATGCTTTGGTGAAGGTGATACCATAAATTCGAGTGAGCTGCTTGTTTTTCTCATCTCCTTTCCAATAGGCACCAGCCACATTCATCAATTTCACGGCTTTGATAAATCCGGTATCGGGAATATGTGGTCCACGGCAGAGATCAGTAAAATTACCTTGTTCGTAGAAGGTAATTGTTCCATCCTCTAAACCTTCTAATAAGTCGAGTTTGTATTCGTCTCCTTTCTCAGTGAAATAAGCAATCGCATCTGCTTTGCTCATATCTTTCCGAACATAGGCACTTTTCTTTTTAGCCAGCTCCTTCATCTTCGCTTCAACAGCAGGAAGGTCTTCGGCTGAAATAGATCGTCCACCCAAATCTAAATCATAGTAGAAACCATGTTCGATTGGAGGACCAATACCGAATTTGATACCCGGATACAATTCTTCCAATGCTTCAGCCATTAAGTGAGCTGAGCTATGCCACATGGTACGTTTTCCATCTTCATCTGTCCACGTGAGTAGTTTCACCGTCGCATCGGAGTTGATAGTTCGAGTAGCGTCTTGAACTTCTCCATTAACAGTTGCAGCAAGGACGTTACGAGCGAGTCCTTCGCTGATGCTTTTTGCGATGTCGATAGCAGTAACGCCCGATTCATATTGGCGTACCGAGCCATCAGGCAGGGTGATGTTGATCATAGTATTTAAAATTCAGGGTTGCAAAGATAATCAGAAGGATGCTTGTTTTTGATTGAAATGTGCGTGCGATTTATTTACTTTAGAGAAAATATTTGTCATGACTATTTCTAGAATATTCCTTGCCCTTAGTTTGGTGCTTTCAAGTTTTACTTTAATAAATGCACAAGTTCTTAGAGAGCCTATTGTAGAACCGACTGAACCCCCTGCTGTAGATACTAAGGAACAAGTATTCACTATAGTTGAGGAGATGCCTGTTTTTGATCATGAAGGAGTTGATTTCAATACGTTCGTTGCGAAACAAATGAAATACCCACAAGAATGCGTAGATATGAGTGTTCAAGGAACTGTTTATGTACGGTTTGTTGTTCCTGCTCAAGGAGGTGTTCGCGATATTGAAATATTAAAGTCTCCAGGGGAATGCAAAGCCTTGGAAAAGGAAGCCATTCGAATCGTAAATTTATCAAGTAAATTTTGGAAAGCAGGAAAGCTAAACGGGAAAGCCGTGAATGTTAACTTTACATTTCCAATTAAATTCAAACTTCAATAATCTACTTACGAGTAATCACAAGCATTCATCATTACTTCATTTTCTTACTTATGCGCCTTTCCATCATTTCTTTTTTCATTCTTGTTTCATGTGTATCTTATAGTCAAACAGTTCCTCCACCGACCATATCTCATATAGATTCTAAAATAACAATGGAAGGAGCAGTAAGTCCAACTGAAAGTTTGAATTCAACAGATGCGATTTATACTGTTGTTGAAGAATATGCGCATTACAAGGATGGAGATGCTGCCTTGATGACGTTCATTGCTAAAAACATACAATATCCTAATATTGCATTAGAGAATGAAATACAGGGGAAAGTGTATTTAAGCTATGTAGTGAATGTGGATAGTACGATTTCGGATATTACAGTTGCTCGATCGGTTGCGGGAGGTGATATTTTGGATAATGAAGCTATTCGAGTTTTAAAGCTCACATCCGGTGAATGGGTGCCTGCAAAAAATAATGGGAAAGTAGTTCGGTGCAGAATGATATTACCTATTATTTTTCATCTGCAATAATTGATTTCAATTAAAGTTTGAGCAGAAATAAATATTCAAGCTCAATTTTAAAAAGTGAACGAAGAATTAAACTCTTACTTTTTCTTTTCCAGCAATAATGTGTATTTATTGATATCAGCAGCGGCATTGATAACCTCTCTGAAATTCATGTAATCCGAAACGGGATATTCGATTTTTGAATAATATTCTCGGATTTTCATTACAACTTCATTTCCCAATAATTCCACTTTAATATCGATGCCGAATAAGTCGTTGCCTTCTTTGTCCTTGAATGCAAGTTGCCGGTTTTTATTCTCAAAACCTTTAGCTGTATATCCTTCAGGAATGGCAATTCGAACTTCCGAAGTATGGATATGAGGGTAATAGGATTGAATTATGTTTTGACGTTCAAGTTTATCATACATCTGAACCTGAGGACCGATCAATTCACCATATTTTACTAAAAGATTTTCACCATTTTGTTCTAAATATTCATCCGTTTCCCATTGATAATTTAAAACGAATGGTAGATAGTATTCTTTAAAATCGTTCACATTATGATTTTCCGCAGAAACGATCATAAATACACCTTCTTTTCTCTCATTTCGAATTTGTTCTTCAATGAGTTCCTTGGCTTTTTCCTCTCCTGCAATGGTGTATAAAATTTTTCGTCCATCATCCGCATAGGAATTTCCATGATAAATGGTATGAACTGTCATTTTATTTTCAGCATCCCAGGTGACATTTATTTTATAATCTCTCGAAACATCTTCAGTTTTATTTACTGGTATTTTGTCGATTCTAGTGACTCCTGACCATTGATCGCCTAATTGAATCGGTTTAACAAACATGGCTTTCTGACCTAAATACAAGGAACTAATTTCACCTACTCTGAGAGCACGATCGACAGGATCGGTGAACAATTTATATGAAGGAAAATAAAAGAGAGGATCTTCAATAAAACTTGGAGAAGGGAAATCAGCATCGAATTTTTTCTTCGAACGAATCACTGTATAAGCTATTTCCCATGGAATTCCTAATTCCTGAAATATCATGATGTATACTCTCAAGACTGAATATTCATCACCGTATTTAGCTTTAAACATTTTCTCAACATCATTCATGTAGGGATAATCTTTCGAAACATTGATCGTGTTTTTCAGGTAATTCTCGATGGCAAATAATTGTTCTTTTCCACTGAGTTTGTCCCAACCTTGCGTCTTAATCATCTTACTCACGAACTTATGCTCACTTTTCTCGGTAGTCATGAAAAATTCCATTCTATTTCTTCCTTTCTCAGCCCAAGAATTAAATTTTTTATTGGTAGAAAAATTTTGAGCTAGTGCGAATTCGACTCTCGTTTTTTGAGATTGAGTCATGGAATAGGATTCATCCATAATTGGATCTAATTTTCCAATGTTTGCGTATTGATAGCGATCCGTTTCATCTATTACTGTATCATTAAACGTAATGTTGTTTGGATATAATTTAAGTGCAAATTCAACGGTTGCTGGACATCTTAAAATGAAATTCGATTTTCTAACTGGATAGCTTTTTTGAATGGTCATCCAGCCAGAATCTGAATAACTATGAAGAGTAATAATTAATTTTTCAATCATCTGCCCTTTCTTCAATCCCTCAACTGCCATTTGTTTGTAGCGAGCTGATTCCTCAACAACCGACATCATTTCAGAGCCATCATGCTCTTTCACCACTTTTCCATTTTCGATGATTCGGATTCTAAAATAAATTAAGGAATCTTGATCACTTACTGGAACATATACTTTATTATTATTATCAATTGCTGATTCACTATTTAAATAGAGCATATCATGTTCAACAATCATTTTGACTGCAGCATTGGTATTGGGAAATAGACCAAACCAAACATATGTATTGTCGAACATAGCTGTTAAAGGCTCAGCCAAAGCGATTGAATCTGGTTTTATTGCCAAGGTCGAATCGTTCAATTTAAAATCAAATGGATCGAATTTAAATTGAGCTTGAACAGAAAGAATTGAAATAATAAAAGTGAGTGATAGAATTATTCTTTTCATTTTTTGGGCAATATGGAGATGGATTCTTTATACACTTTGTTTAACACATTAATTCCTTTGTTCCAATCATTAAATCGATCTGGCTCAATAAACATAGCATTTACTTTTAAAATGGAACTCAGCTCAACTACTGAATTTGTTTCATTATAAGATCGCTTGAAAGATATTAAATCGGAAGAAAATTCTTGATTTACAGGTAAATCATTCGTTTTATATCCTTTAGGCAACTCAAATTTTACGTTAAGCGAGTTCGTATATCGAAAAATATAGGAAATTGGAACGTTTCGATTCGTTTCTTTCACCTGTTCATTCATCATGGGTTTCATAAGGAATAGATTCAGGTAAAAATTACTGTCGATCTTAGTTGCATAATCAGGAAGTTCAATTCGATATTCAATAGAAATAGGTTTATGAATATCTGAATTTCCTGAAATTGAATAATCAATAATTTTTGATTTACTGTAGTTGTGTTTCAAATAACTATGGATATATTCTTTTTTGTCTTTATCATTCAAGTCGTTATAACTCGAAATAAACCTCCAACGGGCAAAACCACTAAAATTTATTTTGCCGCTTATTTCGATCAGATTCATTGAATTGAAATGCATGGAAATCGTATCAGAAATGGTATTTAAATCGACATTCATTTCAGGTATTTTGGCAATTTCAAAATGATTCTCATCAATCGAAATCATCGCTTCTTTTCCTTGAATAAAGGAAGAGGGATAACTTATTGGAAGAAATTCGGCAGTCGCATCAAAAAACATCCATTCTTTTCCAATTTTCTTTGATAGAATCATGTGATTTGAACTCGATAATAATGGCAATTCCTTATATGTATAGGGAATATCTCGAGTACCAACCCAGGTTAAATACGAAGTAATGTTTGCTTGCTTTAATAGGGTTTGAAGTAAAGCAGCTTTATCTTTACAATCACCATAACGACGGTCGAACACATCGTTTGAAGGTCTTGGGTAAAATCCACCTAATCCATCTTCAATGGCTATGTATCGAATATGTTGTTGAACCCAATAATAGATTTTTTCGATTAATGCTAAAGAGTCGTTTGAGGGAACCGTTGATTTTAAGGAATCGACAAGAGAAACTATCCCATTTGAAATAGAATCCTTATTTAAATCTTTAATAAAAACGAAATTATTCTTATATAATTCTTCAACAGTTCCTGATATGGTTGTGGTTTTTCCTTTAGAAGAATATGATTTTAAAATGTAAAAAAGATGAGGACTGAAATAGGCGCGTGAAGTTTCATTGTCATATTCTTTTTCGGGCTGAATATTATTCATCTGCTTGTAATAAACAGTAGATCCCTTAGATTTTTCACTACTTGAAATTACTTTAGAAGTATCTCCAAACATTCGTATTTCTAAATCAATATTTTCGGGGCAGATGATTGAAATTTTAGATTCAGAAACTGGAATGCTGTATCCAGTAATAAAATAAAAAGGGATAGCATACAATGGGTCTTTAATATGATATCGGTATTTAAGTTCAGAAACTGCTCTATTCTGAAGGCCTTGAAACATAATTTTCGCTTGCATCATGTCATCATAAAATAATCCTGATGAGATGTTTGAAAAATGTTCTGTTTCGGCTGCCTTTATTTTTTTATAAGATTTTCCATCTGGAATCCAGGTGCATGCATCTAAATTTTCAAGCAAGAAAAAACGCTCAGAGTAGGGGATAATTCTTTCATTTCCAACAATTCCCTGTTCATTTAGATATAAAATATGCTCATCAAATTCTATATATATTTCAGGTTTTCCCTTTTGAAATTCAATACTTACTTTTTCAGTATGATTTAAAACAACAGCTTTCTTTTCTCCTGCAAGTTTAAGCATATCGGCTTCATTGAATTGAGGAACTTGTCCATATCCAATAGAATTCAATAAGCCTAGAAAAACAATAAAAACAAATGTTCCTTTATGGAATATATTCATAACCATAGTAAAATTGAACTTTTTTAAGAAGCTTTCCTGCAGTTGAATAATACGATGCTGGCCCATGCAAATAGCCATCTTCATAAGTTTCTTCTAAATAGAGCTGTCCATTAGGATTGTAAATTTTCAAGGTGCCAACTTTATCTCCATAGCTATATTCAGCTTCTTCTTTCAATTGTCCAGAAGGATAGTATTCTTTGGAAGGACCATTGAACGAACCATTTTTATAAGTATTGGTATAATATAGTTTACCTGAAGGGTAATACGCACTATATTCTCCGTCACGTTTCCCATTTTTCATCACAAAAGAAATGGCTGGTTTGCCATCTTTATAATAGGTTTTCACTTCCGCATTTCCATTTACAATTGGGATTGTTATTTTTTTACCAGTATTGTCTTCATACGAATATGAAACTAGCTCACCTTCAAAAAAGTTGCGCTCTAACATCAAACTGCCAACTTCAGCGAATGTTTTACAAATACCATCTAATTCATCATTTCTATTGGAGTAGGTAGTCATGATTTTGCCACTTGAATAGTAAAATATTTCCTCTCCTTCTGATTCACCATTGTCATAGTTTTCTCTACTGCTCAACACTCCAAATTCATCATAGCTCGTTAGAATCGAATCTAATTTCCCTAAAACATATTTTCCTTCTTGACGAATATTCCCATTTGCATAAAATAATTTGAAATAACCATGTTGTTTACCACATAAATAATTCGATGTTTTACTTGGCATATTTTGTCCATAATTCACTTTCCATGGGCCTGTTTTAACACCGTATTTATATGCTCCTTCCCATTGATTATAAGGTGTATCGCCTTTTTCTTTGCAATAAAATTCAGGTTTGTCGAATGAAATAGTGTCTTTACTTAGATCATTTTCATCGAAAATTATCATTTTAAATGGTTCTTTATCTTTATAGATAAGGCTCACATTTCTTTTTCCGTTTGGATAATAGGATAAATCAATCCCAGTAAGTACATCTTCTTCATAAAATTCATCCGAATCGATTTTTCCATTTTCATGATAAGATATCATAGGGCCATTACTTTCGCCATTCATGTAATATCCTTTTAATTTAATTGTGCCATCTTGAAAATAGCTTTTGCAGAAACCAGTTCTATTTCCTTCAGAATACATTAATTCATCAGAAACAGTTCCATTACGATAATAATAAGTCGCCTCCCCATCAATTTTTCCATCTTTATAGTTGAACTTCCGTTGAATTGAACCATCCGGATAGTAACTAATAAATTCATCATTAAATTCCCCTTTTTTGTAAATTGATTTTTCAGTTAATAATCCATACGGAGTGAAGTTTTTCCAAAGGATTTCTCCTGACTTTTCTTCTTCTTTGTATATGATATTTCCATTTTTATCAAGAAATTCATAATAATTCAAACGCTCATTTTTAAATGTTAAATGGGCATATACTTTCCCATCATTCGCATCATACCAGTTTGAAGGACCATTGGCTTTCCCATTTTTATATTCGTATTCATTTTTTAAAATCCCTTGATTCGAATATTCTTTCACTGATCCATCATATTTACCATTCTTAAATGAGGCAATTGATTGGGTTTTCCCATTTCGGAAGTATTTTTTGTATTCTCCTGTTTTATATCCGCCTTCAAAGTTCATTTCCTCTTTTAATTCACCCGTTGGGTAGTATGATTTATAGGCTCCAGATAAATCACCATTCAATAAATGACCTTCAGCCGATTTTTGCCCATTGGCAAAATACGATGTATAATTTCCAGATTTTCCAGGATCAACAACCTCCCTTTCATATTCTAAAGCTCCTTCTGAAGAATATCCTTTAATTATTCCACTTGCTTTTCCATCTTTAATTGTTAGCTCCATTTTTAAAGCTCCTGTTGGATGATATTCATAATAATTATCGACATATTGTTTGTTCACTTTGGTGCCATCTTCTTTCTTATATCCATTTTCGTAATAAGAAGTGTAATGCACTTTATCTAATTCAGCTTCATATTCTTCCACTTTTGATAGAAGTCCATTATTATAATAATATTTCCATGTGCCCTCTTCTTTTCCTTGGTCATTGTATTTGCCTTCGGCCGATTTTATTCCATTATTTCTAAAATATACCCAATCCCCAAAAATTGTTTTATCAGCTTTTTGATTTCCATATGCTGCCAATTCGCCATTATCATGGAATGCAAATGTTAGATCTTCATTTGTTCCCATTGATTCAATCTTGTATTGACGTCTCTTTTCAATTAAATCTTTATTTGCCCAGGCTACAAAATCATCAACAACTCCTTTGTTTTTATTGAAAGCTTTATTTACGGATTCTATTTCTTTAAGTGCCGAAAGCCCCGACATAATAGCCCCTTCAAAATATCCTTGATTCCAAAGTTCTTTGTAAAATGTGCAATAAAAATTAGCCATATAATTTTCTTCTTTACTTGGAATATTATCAAGCCTTTCCAAAATCATATGTAGTTGTCGAATGTACGGCTCATCAAGGCGAGTCTTGATTTTGTACTTAGGAGTAAGTGCAATTTTTGCTTTAACTAATTGATTAATCTCTTCGAGTGATTCTAAATTCTTAAGTGTATTTTCCGGACTTGGTTTTTCGGAATTATAATTATCGTCCGACATCGATACCATCAATTTGTAGGTATCATATTGTGCTTTTGGTGTTGTATTAATTAAGGAGGAAAAATGCATAGCCATTAAAGCTAATGCAGGCTGTCCTGATGTATACGCCATATCAGCATATATTATATGCGTTCGTTTATTAAATAGGTTTAGCTTGAATGAAGTTTCTAATTGTTTAATTGCTTCCTCCCATTTCTTTTCTCCCATATAGGTTATCGCTTCTTCATAATATGTTTTACCTGCATGAGGAAATAGTTTTTTACACTCATTATAATAAAAGTGAGCACTATCTGGCTTTTTATAGTTATCGTATGTTTGAGCGATGAGCCAATAAAAATCTCTTAAGTTCTCATCATTACGTTTAATTCCTTTTTTCGCATTAGAAATGGCTTCTGCATATTTCTTTTCAGAAGACAAACTCATGGTTAATTCATAATGGGCTAGATTATAATTTGTGTCGGAAGGTGAAACCTGACTATATAACTTGGAGGCAGCCTCATAGTTAGAAGTGTCATAGGCTAAAATCCCTTCTTTAATTAATTGATTCGATAATGTGAGTGTATCTCCAATTTTTTGAGCAGTTGAAATTTTGCACAGAAATACAATAAGGATAGCGAGCGTAAACTTTGTTTTTGTCATAACGCGACAATTTCTACAATTTTGACCGCCAATTTATAACTCATTTAGTTATTTAACGAATCTGTTCTTGTATTATTCCTTTTTATATAGTTCCTGTTCAGGATTGAAATTCAATTATTATCCCTCTCGAAATATTTGGATAAAACAGAAAGAATTAAATATTGACATGAAAATAAGGGGGTGTTTAAAGAAAAAGTGCAAAAAATTGGGAACTACCCCCTCGAAAATATATCTTTGCCTCCGAAAAACATAAAAATATCTATATGTCGACAATTCGGTTTAAGGCAATTGAGTCTTTGATAAATCGTTCTTATGATATCAATGGACCACAAGCAGAGAAAATCTCAGATTATTATGGTAAATCTGTTTTTGGGGATATTGCAATGCGGGAGTTTCTGAGTAAAGAAGCCTATGAAAAGGTACGTGGGGCAATTGAACAGGGAACTCAAATTGAGCGTCATGTTGCAGATCAAGTAGCATCCTCTATGAAAGCTTGGGCAATGAATCAAGGATGTACGCATTTTACACATTGGTTTCAGCCTTTAAACGGCGCAACAGCCGAAAAACACGATTCCTTTTTTGAGCCATTGTCAGATGGTCGAGCAATTGAAAATTTTAGTGGAAGTAATTTAATACAACAAGAACCCGATGCATCATCATTTCCAAGTGGTGGAATTCGAAATACATTCGAAGCTCGTGGTTATACTGCTTGGGATCCAACATCGCCTGCTTTTGTTATTAGTGGAACACTTTGTATTCCAACAATCTTTGTTTCTTATACAGGTGAAGCTCTCGATTTTAAAACACCACTAATCAAAGCGCTGCATGCATTAGATAAAGCAGCTGTTGACGTTTGTCAATACTTTGATAAAAATGTCACCAAAGTCACTGCTACTTTGGGTTGGGAACAGGAATACTTTTTAATTGATGAAGCATTATTTCATGCTCGACCTGACCTTTCTCTAACTGGTCGTACATTATTTGGACATTCACCAGCTAAAGGTCAACAGCTTGAAGACCATTATTTTGGAACAATTCCCGATCGTGTTGCAGCTTATATGCGTGATTTTGAAACTGAATGTCATAAATTGGCTATTCCGGTGCGAACTCGTCACAATGAAGTAGCTCCCAATCAGTTTGAGTGTGCACCAATTTTCGAGGAAGCAAATTTAGCTGTTGATCACAATCAATTATTGATGGATGTGATGAGCAAAGTGGCGCGTCGTCATCGATTCCGTTTATTGCTTCATGAGAAACCATTTGCAGGAATCAATGGTTCTGGGAAACATAACAATTGGTCTTTATCTACTAATACTGGAAAGAACCTTCTAAGTCCAGGTAAAACACCTAAAAACAATCTTCAATTTCTAACATTTTTCATCACTACTATCAAAGCATTACATACTTATGCTGATTTGATGCGTGCTGCAATTGCTTCTGCGGGAAATGATCATCGACTGGGTGCCAATGAAGCTCCTCCGGCTATCATTTCAGCTTTTATCGGTTCTCAACTTACTGGTGTTCTTGATGATTTGGAGCAAAGAGTCAAGCCAAGTGGTAAAATGACACCTGATGAAAAGACTGATTTGAAATTGAATATTGGGAAAATCCCTCAAATTTTGCTCGATAATACAGATAGAAATAGAACATCTCCTTTTGCTTTCACAGGGAATAAGTTTGAATTTCGTGCAGTAGGTTCTTCAGCAAATTGTTCTCAAGCGATGATTGTTTTAAATACCATCGTAACACAACAACTTAGAGATTTCAAAGTAGAAGTGGATGGTTTAATTTCTAAAAAGAAACTAGATAAAGACGAAGCGATTTTCCAAGTTTTACGTCGTTATATTACAGAATCCAAGGCTATACGTTTTGAAGGAAATGGATATAGTGATGAATGGGTGATTGAAGCAGCAAAAAGAGGGCTGAACAATTTTGCAAAAACACCCGAAGCATTGGATGCATTTGTGTCAAAACAATCACTTAAGCTATTTGAAGACAACGACGTTCTTTCACATCGTGAAGTAGAAGCACGTTATGAAATTCAATTAGAGATGTATACGAAAAAGATACAGATTGAATCACGTGTTATGGGAGATATTGCAGCCAATCATATTATTCCTACTGCTTTAAAATATCAAAGTGCACTAATTCAAAATGTGAAAGGCTTGAAAGATATTTTGGATACTAAAACATTTCAGAAATCTGCACAAGCTCAATTGGAAATTATCTCTGAAATTTCGGAGCATGTGAATGCAATCAAAAAAATGGTTGATGAAATGATTGAATCACGCAAGCAAGCGAATAAAATTGCTGATATAAGGAAGCAAGCCTCTGAATATTGTGTCAAAGTGCAAGGTTTTTTTGATCCAATCCGGTATCATGTTGATAAGCTAGAATTATTGGTAGATGATGAAATATGGTGCTTGCCTAAGTATCGGGAGATGTTGTTTATCAATTAATTAAACATAGGATTTGAAATTTCACAGCGGGTTGAATAAGGTTTTCAACTCGCTTTTTTTTGATGTTTTTCACCTTGTTTTAGAAAGAAAGCCGCCCCTTTTTGTACCAAGCACATTTTTTTTAATTTAGCCAACTGCATATTGCAACTAAGCTCCATTATGGTAAAGACCTTTAACCAACTACTAACATGCCTGCTATTGCTGGCTTTATCGGCGACTACTGCGCTTGCACAACCAAAGCGTGTTAAAGAAGCTGATCGCCTTTTTAACAACAAAGAATTCTACGAAGCGCTTGATGCCTATAAAAAGGCTTCCGAAAACATTCGAGGAAACAAAGCTTTAAAAGCTGAAGTTACTTACAAGCAAGCACTTTGTTACATGGCTTTTAAAGACACTAAAAAAGCAGAGGTGTGGTTTGCTAAGGCCATAAAAGCAAAATATCAAGATCCAACGGCTGTCCTATTTCTTGCAGATATGATGCGTGAAAATGGTAAATATGACGAGGCATTGGCTGAATACGAAAAGTATATTAAACTTAAACCAGAAGATTCTCGTGGTGGTTCTGGAGCTGAAAGTTGTAAACTTTCTGTAAAATGGAAAGCATCACCAACGAAACATGAGGTGAGTAATGTTCAACCGTTGAACTCGAAGTTTGATGATTTTTCACCTATATATTCTCGTAAGAATTACAAAGAAATTATTTTCACTTCAAGCCGCGAAGGTTCTACAGGTAGCGGAACAGATGGTTGGACAGGTGAAGCCTTTTCTGATTTATACGAAGCAAAATTGGATAAGAATGGCAAATGGAGCACACCAACTTCATTTAAAGAACCATTGAACTCTAAATACAATGATGGAGCTGCTGCATTGAATGATAAATTTAGTGTGATGTTCTTTACTCGTTGTTCTTACGATAAAAACAAAATCAAAGGTTGTCAGATTTATACAACTCGTAAGAAAGGAAATAATTGGGATGAACCAATTCTGTTACCTTTTGCAGCTGATAGCTTTACAGTTGGACATCCTTGGTTGAGTGATGATGAGCAAACTCTTTATTTTGCTTCTGATATGTCTGGTGGCCTAGGTGGTCGTGATATTTGGATGGCTAAATTTGATAAAAAAGCTAAAACTTGGGGAAATCCAATCAATTTAGGTCCTCAAGTGAATACCATTGGAGACGAACTTTATCCTACACTTCGTAACGATTCAACGCTTTATTTTTCTTCTACTGGTTTAGTCGGAATGGGTGGTTTGGATTTATTTGAAGCGAAATTCACGAAAGGTAAATGGGGATCAGTATCGAATTTGAAATTCCCTTTAAATTCTGAAGCAGATGATTTCGGAATTATTTTCCAAGGGAAGCAAGAAAAAGGCTACTTCTCATCTAGTCGTTTAGGTGGACGTGGAGGAAGTGATATCTATGAATTTAGTGTGCCACCCATTTTATTTACTTTAGGTGGATACGTTTATGATTTCGACAATAAAACCCCAATTGTTGGTGCTAAAGTATCAATGGTAGATAAAGATGGTATGACATACGATGCCATTACTGACCAAACTGGTTCATACTATTTTGATAATACAAAATTCCGCGAGGATAATACCTATGAACTTGTTTCAAGTGCTACCGACTTTTTGAATGATAAAGGCACAGAAACTACAGTTGGTGAAGCAACAGGCAGTGACCACAAAAAGGATTTCTTCTTAAAAACAACCAAAAAAGGTCCAATCAAACTACCTAAAATTGAGTATGATTTAGGTAAATGGGATCTTCGTCCAGAATCTAAAGATTCATTGAATGGCTTAGTTCAAACTTTAAAAGACAATCCAAATATTACGATTGAATTGATGTCACACACCGACTCACGTGATGCTGCAAAAGCAAATATTCTCCTTTCTCAAAAACGTGCTCAATCGGTTGTTGATTATCTAATCGAGCAAAAGATTGATCCATCTCGATTGACAGCAAAAGGATATGGTGAGACTAAATTGTTGAATCGTTGTAAGGATGGCGTTAAATGTTCAGAAGAAGAACATCAAGTTAACCGTCGTACAGAATTCAAAATTACAAGTACGACTTTCGTTCCAGCTGTTGGTTCACCGGAATTCAAAGCTCCTAAGATTGAATCTGTAGATGAGGATGCTGAAATAGAAACAGATGTTGAAGAGATTAAACGTGATAACCTTCAAGTTGATCCTAAATCAGCTCCAGCTGCTCCTCCTGTAGAACCAGCAGCGCCTTCTAAACCAACACCTGCGGTAGCACCTGCTCCAACTCCAGCTAAACCAGCTCCAGCACCTGCAGTACCTGCTAAACCCAAAAAATAAATTTCTTTGAAAATATAATGTTGCAACATCCTGCCCCAAACGGCGGGATGTTGTTATTTTGTACCCATGCAAACTAATGATCGTTATGCTGCACGAGGCGTATCTTCGGGAAAAGAAGATGTTCATGCTGCAATTCGTAATACAGATAAAGGCCTTTTTCCCAAAGCATTTTGTAAAATTATTCCTGATACCTTAACAGGTGATCCTGAATATGCATTGGTAATGCATGCTGATGGGGCTGGGACAAAATCATCACTCGCCTATATTTATTGGAAAGAAACAGGGGACATTTCTGTTTGGAAAGGAATAGCTCAGGATGCTTTGGTCATGAATACTGATGATCTTTTATGTGTAGGTGCGACGGATCAAATTTTAGTTTCTTCCACTATAGGGCGAAATAAATCAAATATCCCCGGAGAAGTTATTTCAGCTATCATCCAAGCTAATCAAGAACTATGTGATTGGTTTAGTTCTTTGGGAATACAAGTTCATTTAACTGGTGGAGAAACGGCCGATGTAGGTGATATCGTTCGCACTTTAATAGTTGATTCTACAGTTGTTGCCCGTATCAAACGAAGTGATATCATTGATAATAGCCGCATAAAAGCTGGTGATGTAATAGTAGGATTGTCGTCTTTTGGACAAGCAAGCTATGAAGATCATTACAACGGTGGAATGGGCAGTAATGGCTTGACTTCAGCCCGCCACGATGTGTTCTCATCCATTTACCGTTCTAAGTACCCTGAAAGCTATAATCCGGAAGTCCCTGAAGAATTAGTTTATAGCGGCAAGTACCTACTTACCGATCAGGTACCAAGCTTATCGGTTAATTATGGACAATTGGTGTTATCACCTACTCGAACGTATGCACCAATCATAAAAGAAATACTTAGAAATTATAGAAATCAAATTCATGGAATGGTTCATTGTAGTGGTGGTGGTCAAACGAAAGTGTTGCATTTTGTTGAAAATGTTCATGTGATAAAAGATTCTTTATTTGATGTTCCCCCTTTGTTTCAAATCATTCAAGAAGCCTCTTCTACCGAATGGAAGGAAATGTATCGTGTTTTTAATATGGGACATCGAATGGAATTGTATGTTCCAGCTGAGATAGCTGAAGACTTAATACGGATTTCAAAGTCGTTTGATGTCGATGCTAAGATTATAGGTCGAGTTGAAGAATCTGAGATGAAAAAACTTACTATTAAAACCGATCAAGACACCTTTATTTATTTGTCTTAAGACTAATTTTGTCATCCATGGAAGAGAATACTTTGCTGCCAAGATTAGAAGCGATCCGAGCACGATATGAAGAAGTTGAGATGCAAATCTCTGATCCTGCTGTAATTTCTGATATGGCAAGATTTAAACGATTAAACAAAGAGTATAAAGATTTGCAACCTGTTGTTGAAGGGGCAATTCGATACCGCAAAATATTAGAAGACCTTAGTTCTGCCAATGAATTAATGTATGCCGATTCTGACGAGGCATTTAGAGCAATGGCTAAAGATGAAATTACATCATTAGAGGCAGAGCAAATTGCACTCGAAGAATCCATTCGACTTTTGTTAATTCCTAAAGATCCGGAGGATGGTAAAAATGCAGTGCTGGAAATTCGTGCTGGAACAGGTGGAGATGAGGCGAGTATTTTTGCAGGCGATCTTGCGAGGATGTATATTAAGTTTTGTGAAAATAAAGGATGGAAAGTAGATGTTGTAGATCAAAGTGATGGGACTTTAGGTGGTTTTAAGGAGATTGTGATGGAAGTTAGTGGTGATAATGTTTTCGGTGTTCTAAAGTATGAATCAGGTGTTCATCGTGTTCAACGTGTACCTGCAACTGAAACACAAGGTAGAGTTCATACTTCAGCAGCAACTGTTGTTGTTTTACCTGAAGCTGATGAAGTAGATGTAGTTATCAATCCAGCTGACCTTGATTTTCAAACGTCTCGTTCAGGAGGTGCTGGTGGTCAGAATGTGAATAAAGTAGAAACCAAAGTGCAACTGACACATAAGCCAACAGGTATCATGGTGATGTGTCAAATTGAGCGCTCACAATTGGGAAATAAAATTCGTGCAATGAATATGTTACGTGCTAAATTGTACGATTTAGAACTTACAAAACATAACGCAGCGATATCAAAACGCCGTAAAACAATGGTCTCTACAGGCGATCGTTCCGCTAAAATAAGGACGTATAATTATCCGCAAAGTCGAGTAACCGATCATCGTATAGGTTATACCATGTATAATTTACCTGCATTTGTTGGTGGAGATATAGAAGAGGTAATTAATGCTTTGCAGGTTGCTGAAAATGCAGAACGAATGAAAGAAGGGACTGAAATAGCATGACACGTTCCGAACTAATAGCATTTATTCGCCATCAAAAGAGTTATTTATGTGTGGGTTTGGATACTGATATTTCCAAAATACCATTTCATCTTTTAGAAGAACCAGATCCAGTATTCGCTTTCAATAAAGCGATTATTGATGCTACAAAAGAATTTTGTGTAGCATACAAACCAAATATTGCATTTTATGAATCGTTAGGATTGAATGGATGGATCAGTCTTCAAAAGACTCTTGACTATATTCCTTCTACACATTTTACGATTGCGGATGCTAAACGTGGAGATATAGGAAACACCTCTGCTATGTATGCTAAAACATTCTTTGATACATTTTCATTCGATAGCGTTACTGTTGCTCCCTATATGGGAAATGATTCTATTCAACCTTTCCTCGATCGAAAGGATAAATGGACCATATTACTAGCATTAACAAGTAATTCAGGAGCTGATGATTTTGAACAACTTGAAACGAAAACAGGAGATCGAGTTTATGAGCAAGTGTTGAAAAAAGCGATTGAATGGGGAGATTCAAATCAATTGATGTTTGTTGCAGGAGCTACGCGTGTTGAAGAATTGAAACGATTAAGGTTGTTAGTACCTGATCATTTTTTATTAATTCCAGGTGTTGGAGCCCAAGGAGGTAATCTTCAAGAGGTTTCAAATGCTGCATTGACAAAGGATATAGGGATATTAGTTAATGCTTCACGAAGTATACTCTATGCTTCAGTGGGAGAAGATTTTGCCCAAGCAGCTCAAGGAGAAGCAATGAAAATGCAACAAGAAATGCAGTTAATTTTAGAGAACTATAGTTGATTCAAGCAGTATTTTGAATGGACTGAGTTTGATTCGAAATAGGATTGTAAGCGTTAGGTATAAACTTAATGAGAGTAAATATAAATTATTTCCCCAAGCCTTTAATCTTTAATTGCTGTAAATCAGTTTATTAGCCTCGCACACGCGGGGGCCACCGCTAACCTCCCTCCGATGTTAATATCAACATTTTCTTTGACCTAAGTCGTATATTAAACGTTTATAAACGACTAGTAATCAACACGATTGTTGATAAATCTATGTTAATTCTTGTTGAATTTTGCATTGCATGCAACTCTTTTGCTTGAGTTGCAAAATGATTTATTAAAGATTGCTTTCATCTTGAGGTTCTAATATCCTCTTATGATTAATGAGCAACTTTTGCATTTTGTATGGAAATTCAAATTGTACCAATCCAACGCATTAGCGCTTGTTTCAGGTGAGTCACTAGAAATTATTTCCCCAGGCATTCATCATCAACATGCAGGTCCAGATTTTCAAAATGCTCGAGTTCGAGTTGGGAATACACTTTGGGCTGGGAATGTAGAAATTCATTGTCGTTCTTCAGATTGGTATCGTCATAAGCATGAAAATGATGCAGCCTATCATACCATTATTTTGCATGTTGTTGCCATTCATGATATGGATGTGTTTGATTTGAATGGCCAAGTAATTCCTGTATTGGAGCTTCAAGGATTCATGAAAAAATCCATGTTGCAACGTTGGAATGATTTGTCAAACAGCTTATTTGCGATTCCATGTTCTGCTTTAGGAAGGCCAGATGTTATTACGATGCAGAATTGGTTAGATCGACTAGTTACTGAGCGCTTAGAAGAAAAGGCATTACGTATTCGTCAACTTTTAATTCTTACTAAAAATGATTGGACTGAAACTTTGTATTGTTTCATTTTCAGATCTGTGGGAATGCAATTGAATGCCGTTCCTTTTGAATTATTAGCTCGATCCATTCCATATCGTGTATTATTAAATTATAATCAAAGCCAATTTCAACTAGAAGCCTTGTTATATGGACAAAGCGGGCTTTTACATTCAGAACATCATGATGAGTATCTGCAAGCGCTTTGGAATGAATACCGGTTCTTAGCACGTAAACACAAACTTAAACCAATAGAAAAGCATTTATGGAAATTCCTTCGATTGAGGCCTATGAATTTTCCTACAGTGCGAATAGCGCAATTGGCCAATCTAATTAGTAAGCGCACGATTTCTCCTGAAAGCTTTCGGGAAATGAATCAATTGAAAGATTGGTTGAATTGGTTTGAAATGGAATGTTCCCCTTATTGGGAAGAACATTATGTAATGGATCACTTATCAACTAAGAAGAAAAAGCATTTCGGGAAATCTGCTAGTCAGAGTTTGCTTATGAATGCTATAGTTCCTTTTTTATTTGTTTATGCTACTCATCGGGGTGATGAAGAGCTTCGTGATCGCGTATTGGAAGTATTGTATCAACTACCTCCAGAAAAAAATAGTATTCTCGAAACGTGGAATCAATTTGGAATTCAACCTGATTCTGCCGCTGCTTCTCAGGGTCTCATCCAACTTAAAACAAACTATTGTGATATGCGCAGATGTCTAGAATGCGCCGTTGGTCATCGTTTGCTTAAAGATGAAAACCGAAGGGAGTCGATTAATTTAAGCGGTAAGGAACCGACATTTTGAATTCTGGGATGCTCACTTGAAATGATTCACCATCAACTAAACGTTCGAACGTATAATTTCCGAACATCTTACCAAATTCTGATTTTAAGTTGCATGCAGATTCATATTCATATACTTCACCTGGACGAAGTACTGGCTGTTGTCCAACAACACCTGCTCCATCAACATCACGATGTTCTGAAATAGAATCTATAATGTTCCAATGACGACGAAGCAATTGTACATCATAATCACCGGTATTCTCAATCTTGATCCTATATGTGAAGAGAAAGTACATCTTCGAAGGATCTGAATACAGTTCTTGAAACTTTGTTTCTACTGTAACCCGAATGTCATTTGTAACTAGTGTGATCATAGCTTGTGTGTTTTGTTGAGACAATGTTAGGCACAAATCATCATACAAAACAAATTGGCATCCTCTGAACTCCTTGGTAGACGCGGGTTTTAGTGATTGGTTGTGTCAAAAACCGATTTGACTTTACAAATATGCAAAAAATCTTACATCTATTTTACATGCTGATGAAGATTTATTGGTTTCGAATCGAATTGACTTGTCCGACACCAATTAATTCATCATAAACTTCTGTGTATGGCCTGTAATAAAAGAGAATTTGATAATCATTCTCGGTATTAAAAAAACTTCCTTCTATATAAGATTCATCTCCTTTTCCACCTTTTGTGGACTGAAATACATAACTGTAATTGTAAATTCCTTGCTTAAGTAAGATACGCGACTTGTAATACTTATTTGGGTAATCGTAAGCAGGTTTGAAAGCCTTGTTGAATTGCCAATCGCATAACGAACCGAATAAATAAAGGTTACCATTTACAACAGGAGCTTCAAATGGAAGTGAAAAATCAACCCAAGTATAGTCGCCATCTACTTCTGGTTCAGAACCTTCTTGATTTCGAATAAAGAATTTACCATTGGCTTCGGGTAAGGATCTATAAGATGAAAAAGCTCTAACTGGATCATCTAATAATACTGTTTCAACCAAAACAGAATCACGAATAATCTTTTTTACTCGATCACTTTGCATTCTTAAACTTCGAATATCAACCCAACGATATTCATTACCTCCCATAAAACAATTCGATCCATCGTCATAATCGTAATTCACCGATTGACTATTTACTGAAAACGGTTTCAACCAAATGGCATTATCCCAACGGTTATTTTGTCTTATGACAAGTTTTACTGAGCTCGAAGCATTCGTTATATGAATTGAACTAATATCTACAACAGCATCAATCTCTTGATGAGTATCTCTCAGGCTCATCATAGTTGGTCGTTTAATACGGGCTGCCACCTTTGCCGTAGTTGTATAAACCATGAACCGTTTAGTCAACAATAAATTCTCAGGATCTCCATCTTCATAAACTTTCAGCAAATAATTCCCACTAAGCAGAATCTTCATGTTATCATTAGGAAACACCAAATTATAATGAATGTATTGTTGGCGTGTATTAAAGGAATACCTGAAATCTTGAATCAAATCTTGCTGAAGACCTTGAATTGATCTTGACTTCATCACATTGGAAGGAGTCCAATCGGCATTGCAATGTTCTAATGAATAATACAATTGACGTTGTACAGGTTCAAGATCATCGAACTGAAGTTGTAATCGAGTATCTGAACCTAACTCTATCATTGGTAATGAGCCATCTGTTCCTAATTGTTGAATGAATACGGTTTTGATAGATGGTCTATATATATGATCTTCATAACGTAGAAATTTATCTGAATAATAGTCGGGATCTTGATTGGTTTCTTGTGCTAGAGAAATGAGAGTCAGGTTTAGAAACACTAGAATTAAGTATAGTTGTCGCATTCGAAAAAGCTTTGATGCGAATATACAGTGTATGCTTTCAGCAATTTCTGATTATGCATATTTGCATCATGAAAATGCTAGAACAACTTGCTTCACTTACTGGAATTTCAATAAAACAGCTACAATGTGTCATCGAACTTTTCGAAAACGGAAGTACGATACCTTTCATTGCTCGCTATAGAAAAGAAATGACAGGTGGTTTGGATGAAGTTCAACTTGAAACGATTCAAGAAAGCTGGCAGCAATGGTTGAAATTAGAAGATCGAAGAAATGCCATGATTTCTTCACTTACAGAACGAAACATCTTAACCACTGAGCTGAAAAGCTTGCTCGAGAATGCGAAAACAATTCAAGATGCAGAAGATATCTATCTTCCATACCGACCAAAGCGTAGAACTAAAGCTACAATTGCCAGAGAAAATGGTTTGGAGCCTTTAGCTAAAATGATCATGAGTCAAGGGAATGATGATACCTATCGCATGGCAAAACGATTCATTAACAAGGTTGTTTTGGATGAAGATGCTGCGCTACAAGGAGCTCGGGATATTATTGCAGAATGGATTAGTGATCATGTTGGGGCGCGTCAAACATTGAGGCAACAATTTGAACGTCATGCTACTTTGAATTGTAAAATTCAAAAGGAGAAAGAAGAAAGTGGTATGAAGTATCGAGATTACTTTAATTTCTCAGAATCACTTTCACGAATTCCTTCTCACCGTTTTATGGCTGTGATGCGAGGTGTTTCTGAAGGTTTTTTAACTATTTCTGCTTTACCAGAAGAAGATATAGCACTTGAGAAATTGAGTCGAATTTTTGTACGTTCAAAATCTGAAAGCTCAATCCAAGTTGAAAAGGCGTTGAAAGATAGTTACAAGCGCTTAATAGCTCCATCTCTTGAAAATGAAGTGCTCAGTATTATAAAGGAGAAATCCGATAAACAAGCAGTTCAGATTTTTGCAGAAAATTTACGTCAACTTCTTATGGGCGCACCTTTGGGAGAAAAACGGATCTTGGGAATTGATCCAGGCTTTCGATCTGGATGTAAATTGGTTTGTTTAGATGAAAATGGTGCCTTACTTCATAATGAAACTATTTATCCTCATGCTCCTCAGCAACAGGAAAAACAAGCCATGGCAAAAATTTCGTCCTTAGTTGCTGCTTATAATATTGATGCAATTGCTGTTGGAAATGGAACAGCTGGGAGAGAGACTGAACAAATCCTTCAGCGTATGCGATTTGAAAAACCAGTTCAAGTATTTGTTGTAAGTGAAAGCGGAGCTTCTGTTTATTCAGCTTCTAAAATTGCTCGGGATGAATTTCCTCAATATGACGTTACTGTTCGTGGTGCCGTTAGTATTGGTCGTCGTTTACAAGATCCTTTAGCTGAACTTGTAAAGATTGATCCCAAAAGCATTGGCGTTGGTCAGTATCAACATGATATAGATCAGAAATTATTAGGTGATCGTTTAAGTAATGTTGTGTTGAGTTGTGTGAATCAAGTTGGGGTGAATGTGAATATTGCTAGTGCACATTTGCTAACATATATTTCAGGTTTAGGCCCAATGCTCGCAACAAACATTGTTGAATATAGAAACGCACAAGGTCCATTTCAAAAGCGTTCCGACTTGAAGAAGGTTCCTCGTTTAGGAGAAAAAGCGTTTGAACAATCAGCTGGTTTTTTAAGAATTGAAGGGAGCGAAAATCCTTTAGATAATAGTGCTGTTCATCCAGAGCGATATGCATTAGTTGCTCGCATGGCGAAAGATGTTGGATTGAGTTTACATGAGATTGTTGGGAAAAAAGATTTAAGAAAAGTAATTCAACCAGAACGATACGTTAGTGAAGGGGTAGGGATGCCAACTTTAGAGGATATTTTAATCGAATTAGAAAAGCCAGGCAGAGATCCTAGGAAACAAGCGAAAGTGCTCGTATTCGATCCTTCTGTAAGTAAGCCGGATGATTTAATTCCTGGGATGATTCTTCCCGGAATTGTAACGAACATCACGGCATTTGGTGCTTTTGTGGATGTTGGTGTTAAGCAAGATGGGCTTGTTCACGTTTCTCAAATGGCCGATCGATTTATTAGTGATCCAATGGAAATTGTTAAACTCCATCAACATGTTCAAGTAAAAGTGATGGAAGTAGATTTAGCCAGAAAAAGAATCGCCTTCTCCATGAAAGGAATTCCAAGCACATAGATTTCCAAATCCTTGAACAAAATCAACCATTTTGCGTTCCTAGCAACCATGCAAGAAGAGCAACCATTCATCAATCCGATTGATCCGGATAAAGTAGCCCAAAATCCAGGATTATTGCCCTATGCTCATACCTTAAGCAGCGGTGTAATTAAACCTGATGATTTAGGTAAGATAAAAAGTAATGCTCTGCTTGCTATGGAGCAACAAACTGAAATGCAATTGAATCAGTTGCAACAACAAATACAATTGCTCTATAATCAAGCACAAGAGATAAAATCAAGAACAGAAATATCTGTTTGGATTTACCAATCGGATATGGGATTTGATCCTCTAGTTGGGCATACGTACCACCTCTATGAGAAAGATGATGGAAAGCATTTTCTTTCCATGGTTGCTCCAACTGAATGGGGCAGAAGCAAGAAATTTAAACGCTTCATAGCCAGTGTTCGTTTACTAGCCGATCACACTTGGGATGTTATTTCTAAAGGTGAAAACCCTTAGTCGAACATCTAAGTTTGAATAAAAACGGATGTATTAAAATCAATACATCCGTTTTAGAAAATTAATAAATCAAAGCTGCATTCACTGCTGCTCCTGCATTCAAATTTCCATACCCATGTCCATTATTAAATGTTGGATAGTTTTGGGATGTGTTTCTCAAAATAGTAAATACTTGATTCTTTGTCAGACTTGGTCTTGCACTCCATACTAATGCTGCGATTCCAGCCGACATTGCAGTTGCACAAGAACTTCCCCCAATATATGTTGGTATTGAACTACTTGCAGGAAGTGAAAGGGAATTTCGATCTGTATTACTATTGCGTTCCATGGGAATGGTAAACATAACTTCACTTCCATCGTGACAAGTTTCACAGGTGTTACCATTTTCTTGAACACCTGTAATAGCAGTACAAGCAGAATAGGCCGCTGGATAAATAACTCCCCACCAACTAGTCCAACTAAATGAAGTTCCAGCTGCCGCAAAAATCAATTTACCCTGATTGTTAGCGTAATTCACTCCGTCTTGCAAAACACTACTCGAAAATGGAGTTCCGATACTCATACTCACAATTTTTACATCTGTTTTATTTCCCATTTTAACTAGTGCATTTTTAACTGCAGTTTTTTCGCTTGAGGCATCCAAAACAACATCATCGCATGCTCTTATAAAATGGAGATTTGCTTTATAGGCTACTCCAGTTGTTGCATTTCCATTATTTCTCGGGCCTGTTGCTAATCCACACATACTTGTACCGTGTGTACAGGATGTAAATGCACTTGTTCCATAAGTATAGTCTGTTGTTATAGTACGCCCAACATTCGAACTTCCATTATTGAATAAAGTACTCAAGTAATATTGTGAGGAGCTAATTCCTGCGTCAATTATCCCAATGGTTACACCTTGACCTTGAGCAACATTCCATGCATTGGGTATATTCACATTATTATAATTCCAAGGTAAACGACATCCAGGTGTTATTGTAGTCCAATCAGCAGTATTGAGCGGAGCTGTTGCAGCACTGCAGCCCGAAGATGAACGTTCTACATTGTCTGGCCAATAGTCTAAAGGCTCTATATATCGTACATTTTCAAGATTGTAAAGTGCTGTAAATGTATTTTTATCAGTAAGGCGAATAGTTAGAATAGGGAGTGTTTGATCATCCTCAACTAAGATATCTTCCCATTTGACAGGAATAGAAGCAGATTTATTTAGTTCATTCAGAATGAATTTAATGAGTTCGTCATGCACTTCTTTCCATTCTTTACTTTGAAGATTGATTTGATGAATGGAATTAGTAATATCGCCAAATCCAGATGGTTTATATCCAATTGCAACTGACTGATCACCATATTGAGAAGCACTCCAACCGACTTTCAAATCCATTTTATCCCAACGGAAATCATTTTCTTGTTCGAGTGTTTGTAGGACAATCCCATCTAATTTTTCTTTCGAATATGCATCACCTTCTGGTGCTTTAACACTTGTCGATTTTTGTTTAAGAATAGGTCCTGAATGAATTTGATTGATCGGTTGATCTTCTTTTCTATCACATGAACTACTAAGAATAAGAGTGAATAGACTTAAAATGAGCATACTTTTTTTCATACGATTTTTTTATTGGTGAAAATTTAGAATGTGAAAATAGAAATCTCGCTTTTTCAAAAATCAATTCAATCCGAACAAACATCAACAAGCCTGTTCATATCCATGTTAATAGGATGTTCATATTAATCAATTTAAACCCATTGAACTATTCGAATAGTCTTTTCCTTCAATTGATTCACAAGAAAAGTAGTTAAAAAGCATACCTTTGCACGCCTTTTTAAAAGCCCTATGATAGCTGTTTCAAATATTTCACTCCGTTACGGAAAACGTACTCTTTTTGAAGATGTTAACCTCAAATTTATTCCAGGTAATTGTTATGGAATTATTGGGGCTAATGGGGCAGGAAAATCAACTTTCTTGAAGATTTTATCAGGAGATATTGATGCCAACACAGGAGAAATAGCAATCACTCCCGGTGAACGGATGGCTGTTTTACGTCAAAATCACTATGAGTTTGACGAATTTCAGGTATTGCAAACCGTGATGATGGGGCATAAAAAGTTGATGGATATCATCCAAGAGAAAGACGCTATTTATGCGAAACCAGATTTTTCGGATGCCGATGGAATTCGGGCTTCTGAGTTGGAAATGGAATTTGCCGAAATGGAAGGTTGGAATGCCGAAAGCGATGCTGCTAATTTACTCAGTGGCTTAGGTGTTTCAGAAGATCTTCATTATCGATTGGTTTCTGAATTAAACGGAACTCAAAAAGTTCGCGTTCTTTTAGCCCAAGCTTTATATGGTAATCCCGATATTTTGTTGTTGGATGAGCCGACCAATGATCTAGACGTTCATACCATTGCATGGCTCGAAGATTATCTTGCTGATTTTAAAAATACCGTGATTGTTGTTTCCCACGACCGTCACTTTTTAGATGCTGTTTGTACGCATATCGTCGATATTGATTATAGTAAGATGAAACTGTATACTGGAAATTATTCATTCTGGTATGAATCAAGTCAGTTGATTAGTCGACAAATGGCAGATAAGAATTCTAAAATGGAGGATAAGCGAAAGCAACTTCAGGAATTCATTGCTCGTTTTAGTGCGAATGCTTCTAAATCGCGACAGGCAACCAGCCGTAAGAAATTGTTAGATAAATTAAATGTGGAGGAATTACAAGCTTCTAATCGGAAATACCCAGCAATTATTTTCAAACCAGACCGCGAACCGGGTGATCAGATTCTTCATGTTGAAAATCTAAGTGCTAGTTTGAATGGAAAGTTGCTTTTCTCAAACGTCACGTTTAATATGCACCGAGATGATAAAATTGCTGTTGTAGCGCAGGACCATCAGGCTGTTTCTTTCCTATTTGATATACTTGTTGGAGAACGAAAGCCTGATAAAGGAACTGTAACCTGGGGAACGACCATTAAACCAGCCTATTTGCCAGGAGATAATGGAAAATACTTCACAGCTGATTTGAATCTTATCGATTGGTTAAGGCAATATTCTACAGATCCAGATGAAACTTTTGTTCGAGGATTTTTAGGGAAGATGTTGTTTTCAGGAGAAGAAACTCTGAAAAAATGCTCCGTACTTTCGGGAGGAGAAAAAATGAGGTGTATGATTTCAAGAATGATGCTTAGTAGTGGTAATCTATTAATCATGGATGAACCAACAAATCACCTTGACTTAGAATCGATCACTGCTTTTAATAATTCGATCACAGAGGTGAAAACTCCGGTATTGCTGAGTTCTCATGATCATCAGTTTATGCAAACTACGGCTAATCGTGTGATAGAATTATTGCCCAAAGGAATAATTGACCGTCAGCTAACGTATGATGAATTCTTGGAAAATGAAGCTGTTCAAACGCGTCGATTAGAGCTTCAGCCAGCTTAGGAATTCATCATTAACTAGAATTTAATCGGAACAAAAGCTTGCTTAGGTTAATATTGTTGTGATATTCAATCTATGAGCATTCTGATTATTGAAGATGAACCCAAGTTAGCCGATTTTATTCGTCAGGGACTTGAAGAAAATGGATACAAAACGGAAGTGAATTATGAAGGACTTTCTGGTCTTCAAAATGCATTACGATTTGATTATGAATTAGTAATTCTCGACGTTATTATCCCTGGTATTAATGGAATAGAAGTTTGTAAGGGTATTCGAAAGGAAAAGCAAAATTTGCCTGTAATTCTTCTAACAGCCTTAGATACAATAAGTGATAAGCAAAAAGGTTTTGACGCAGGCGCCGATGATTATCTGGTGAAGCCATTTGAGTTTAGAGAATTATTGATGCGAGTAAAAGCCTTGACACGACGAGTTTCTGTTCAATCAAGCTCTGGGCATTTTTTAAAAGTTCTTGATCTTGAATTGGACTTGGACTTGAAACTAGCTCGACGTGGAGGGAAAGAAATTTCCTTAACTGCTAAAGAATATCAATTGCTAGAGTTTTTGATGAGAAACAAAAACCGTGTACTTTCAAGAGCTGAAATCGCTCAAAAAGTTTGGGAAATCAATTTTGATACAGGAACCAATATTATCGATGTATATATTAACTTTCTACGAAAGAAAATAGATGCTGGTTTTGATCATCGATTGATTCAAACGCATATTGGGATGGGTTATATTTTTAAAGACAACTAAATGAATATTCGGTCGAGGCTTACCCTGCAATTCTTGCTGATAAATGCCTTGATTTTAATTATCGTTTCACTGTTTACTTATTATTTATCCTCTGAATATCGAAAGGAAGAATTTTACGAAAGGCTCTCTAAAAAGGCTCAAACAACAGCTCGACTTCTCATCGAAATTGATGAAATCGATTTGGAATTGCTCAAAATTATCGACCGTTCGGATTTTGGAACACTTCCCGAAGAAGCCATTTATATTTACGATCAACAAGGAGAACTAGTTTATCAATCGAATGATGTTTCGACATTTGTTGTTGATACTGGCATGATTGAAAAAGTGAAAAATGGTCAGCATTACTTTGATTATAAAAAAGGAATTGAAGTGTATGGATATATTTATTCAGATCCCAATCATCCTTATGTGATTATTGCAGGAGCTCTAGATAAGTTCGGGCTTAGTAAACTCAGAAACCTAAGAGATATATTGATTTTAGTTGTATTAACTGGGATAGTGATGGTTTCTATTTCCGGTTGGATATTTTCGGGTAAGGCACTCGCTCCAATTTCGGCAGTTGTTTCACAAGTGAACTCTATTACAATTAATCAACTGAATCTTCGGGTTGATGAAGGGGAAAACACCGATGAAATTTCTCTGATGGCTTCTACGTTTAATCGATTACTTGATCGTATTGAAGAAGCATTTCAAATGCAAAAACAATTTGTTGCCAATGCATCACATGAAATTAGAACACCTTTAACGGTATTGTCGGGACAGCTCGAAGTTGCTTTACTAAAAGATAGATCTATTGAACAGTATCAAAAGATTTTAAGTTCGTTGAAGGAAGATTTAGGAAACCTCAATTTAACTGCTAACCGACTTCTATTATTAGCTCAAGCAGATGCTCAATCTGAAAATCTTGATTCAAAGAGTTTTAGATTAGATGAAACCTTATGGCAAATTCAATCCGAAATGATGAAGCGATTTCCGAAAGCTGAAATTGATATTCATTTTGGTAAAGTGCCCGAATCAGAATCCGATTTTATGGTTTTAGGAAATGAACAACTTCTTCGAGTGGCAATAAGTAATGTTATTGAAAATGCTTTAAAGTATTCTAATCCACCTCATTGCACTGTTATTTTTGATTCCGCAGAAAATCATAAATCCATCACTGTTATTGATCAAGGTGTAGGAATTCCATTAGAAGAGCAACAGAAAATATTTTTGCCTTTTTATAGGTCTTCTTCCGTTATGAATGCTCCTGGTCATGGACTGGGATTGGCTATGGTGAAAAAGATTATTCAACTTCATCATGGCGAAGTACAATTAAGCTCCACTTTAGGCGTTGGTACTGAGTTGAAATTGATTCTTCCAAATTCTTAATGGAATTTAAATCTCCTTGGAATTTTCCTTTCAAAAAAAATCATCAGATTTGAAGTATGTTCAAAAAGGGGGGATCACAAATCAATACAACAAACAAATCATTTTTGTTGTCTATTTCTGCAATTAGTGCTTTAATTATCGGCACTGGTATTTTGTTTTTCAATAATCGCAAAATGCTAGATGATATTCGGGCTGAACGAGTAAATTCAGAATCGATTATTCATGATCGTAATTTTGCACTTCAAGAGATTAAAGTCCTTAAAAAGGAAAACGCTCATCTAAAAGATGAAAATCAAAAGCTCGAAGAAGAATCAAAATTTGAGCATCATTCGCTTGAACTTGCTAATTCCAAATTGAATTCATTTCAAACGAAAGTGAATGAAATCAAACTTCTGGAGAAGCAAATTGCACAATTTCAAACGATAAAATTTAATAGCGAAGCGGATAACATTCGGCTCAATGATCAATTCCAGGCTTCCCAAAAATTGAATCAAATTCAAGATCAAATTATTCGATCCAAAGAGAAAGAAATTGAAGTTCTTTCTGCAAGAATTAAAGAACATGCAAACAAAGCCATCTTGTTTGATGTTGAAGCTCGTAAATCTTTAAAGGGTAATTTAACAACGAAAGCACGAAGCACTCGATCGATACATATTGAATTCTCAATCTCTCAGGGAACAATTCCGTTGAATGCGCCTTTGTATGTTACACTCACAGATTTACAACTTGGAAAGGGGATTTCAGGAAATGAACTACCGATATCAATTCAGGTTGATGGTGAAAATATTACTTTAAATCCTGTCGCTTTTGCTCGCTGGGAAGGAAAAGGAATTGCAGATCGGATGGAATTAGATGTTGAATTGATGCAAAAACTTTCTAAAGGTCAATATCAAGTAGATGTTTATTCCGATACACGTTATTTAGGTGGTTCAAGATTGAGGTTACAATAATGAAGATTTGTTTATTGGTTAATTTCAACGAAGCCAGTGCTCATTTGAGTCCTGGCTTTTTTGATATGTAAGGTTGATAGTACTTTTCTAGCAACTAAAAATCAACAGAACAGTAAAGTGATTTATCGAAATGAATAATTCAGACTTATGCTGGGATTTTACCAACCGATATCGAGCTGGACTCATCTACTGGGAGCCCTGATAACACTATGTACTGGAGCTATCTTAATTCGACGTGGTTGGGGTAATCAAATTCGAGTAGGCTCGCTCATTGTTTTTATGATCGGTATTGTTCTGATGTTTACGATGAGTGGAATTTATCATGCACTTGAGCCTGGGCTTGGTCGTCAAGTTTTTAGACGCCTTGATTATGCTGCAATTTTTGTCATGATTGCAGGAACTGCAACACCTATCCATGTGATCTTGTTTAGAGGATGGTGGCGCTGGGGAATGTTAATCTATTTATGGGTTGTTGCTATTGTTGGATTATTATTAACGGTAATCCTTATCGATCAAATCCCCGAATGGGCAACTCTAACGGTTTTTATGGCTTTGGGTTGGACAGCGCTTGCATCCATATTGAAAGCAGGAAGATTATATGGTTTTATAGCTATTCGATTGGCTTTACTAGGCGGTTTGTTTTATTGTGTTGGAGCCGCAATTGATTTTCTTCGCTGGCCTGTTTTAATACAGGATTTTATTGGACCTCATGAAATATTTCATGTGTTTGTCATGCTTGGTGCAGCAGCACATTGGAAACTCATTTACAATTGGGCTGATCAACCAACCCATTCTCGCTTGATTTTTTTAGTGAAAGAACGGTCTGAAAATGAGCTATTTGCAAGAGCTGTTGGTGAATCTATTTTCGTTTCTGCAACCTCACGTCATGAATTACGTATTCGAGTAAAGGAAAAGTTAGATCAACAATTTCATCCTCGACTTATTCCCTCTAAAATCAGGTTTCGCTATTACAGAGATGTGGTAATGAAACTAAGTGCATAAACAGTTTATACAAAATTTATTGAGCAGATTTTACTATCCAACGTACGTGAAATTGACAAGGTGTTAATCTTTGTGAAAAGCATCTTTTCCGGACAATTTTCCGGCAATTCAACGTTTAAAGTTGGCTTGTTGAACTTCTTAATATTTTGTTGTATGTCTATGTCAATGCTTGAATACAGTAAAGTGATTTTGGAAAATGTAAGTTTTGATCCATCCTTATTTATCAAAGAACTTCGAAAAGCGTTTAAACGACTCATGGAGCCCGAGGCAGAAGAACTTATGATTTGGTGTATTGCTCGATATAATTTCCCATAATTTTTAGGAATATTGAATTTATGAAAATGCCGACTTATTCAATTAGGTCGGCATTTTATTTTAAACCGTGAAAGAGTGTATTTTTGCGCATTAATAAAGTAGGAAATGAATTACGATTGCATTGTTATAGGTGGCGGAATAGTTGGACTTGCCACAGCATATACTTTACTCAACGAAAAACCAGAATTGAAAATACTCCTCTTGGAGAAAGAAGAAAAACTAGCACAACATCAAACTGGAAATAATAGTGGTGTAATTCATTCAGGACTTTATTATAAACCCGGATCTTTAAAAGCAACAAACTGCATTCAAGGATATCAAATGTTACTGGAATTTGCCAAAATACATGGGATTCCATTTGATTTATGTGGGAAGGTTGTCGTAGCAACGAACGAGGCTCAAAGGCCTTTATTGCAAAATTTATATCAACGAGGCATTGAGAATGGTTTGAATGATATTCGAATGATTACTGAGGCGGAACTCAAAAAAATTGAACCCCATTGTAGAGGAATTGAAGCCATTCAGGTTCCATATACTGGGATTATCGATTATACTGCAGTGTCAATCAAATTAGGTGAATTAATTCAGCAATTCGGAGGTAAAATTCAAACCAATACAAAGGTTACTGGGATTCAATTAAAAGCTGATACAGGAGCTACAATACAAACCAATCTGGGTGATTTTTCCTGCAATCTCGTTATAAACTGTGCTGGATTGTATTCAGATAAAATAGCTTCTATGACACATCCAGATATAGATGTGCGCATTATTCCATTTCGTGGGGAGTATTTTATGTTGCGAGAAGATCGACGCTCCTTGGTGAATACTTTAATCTATCCAGTTCCTGATCCTAATTTTCCATTTCTTGGTGTTCATTTTACTAAAATGATAGATGGTGGAGTTGAGGCTGGACCGAACGCCGTTTTTGCATTTAAGCGTGAAGGGTATACTCGAAGTTCATTCAATGTTTCAGAACTATGGGAATCGCTTAGTTGGCCTGGCTTCCGTAAAGTAGCTACCAAATATTGGAAAACTGGAATGGGTGAATATTATCGTTCATTTAATAAATCAGCTTTTACTAAAGCTCTTCAAGAATTAATTCCTGAAGTAAATCAAAACGATTTGATTCCAGCTGGAGCAGGAGTTCGTGCCCAAGCATGTGATCGTTCAGGTGGATTAATAGATGATTTCGTTTTTTTAGAGAAAGAATCTGTGATTCATGTGTTGAATGCGCCTTCACCAGCAGCAACATCCTCTCTTTCTATTGGGAAAACCATTGCCAACATGGGATTGAAAAGATTTGAGTAACATACCAAATCAAGCATATTTTCGTTAACTTCATTCGATGGAATTTTACTAATCATCGCTACATTGTTAATATTTTGACGATTTTTTTAATCTATACATGGATTGAAATTTAATTCAGTTGTTAGTTTTGCATTTATTCTAAACATCTACCCAACGAGTTCCTATAAAATGGAGCATTAGAATGAAATGAAGTTTACTCGAATACTTTTTATAACCCTTTTCATTGTTTCTTCTTTTACCCATGTTTATTCACAAGGTAGAAGAGAGTATATCGTGTTTGATGGCTTTTTAACTACTGAAACAGGTTCTTTATCAGATGGCGCATCTGTTAAATTGCTATGTAATGGTAGAAATGAGTATTTGAAATTTGATCCATTAACCGGAAAATTTCAAGTACGTGTTGGTTTAAATAAAGAATGCGAAATTAGTTTTACAAAGCCAGGTTGCATTTCAACTATCGTTTCGTTGAATACAATTTGTCCCAAAGAACGCGTTGATGAAGGCTTTCCCGATTACGAACTCAATGTGGTTTTAAAGCCTGAAATTGAGAAAGTTCCATTTACAGTAAAGCATGAAGTTGTATACGATGATGATGTATATAATTTTGATTTTAAAGAAGATTTTGGTCGATCTACTAATCGACAATTAAAGGAATACAAAGAATTAACAAGTAATTCTAAAGCAAAAGCTGAAGAACAAGCTCGACTTGCAGAAGAGAAGAAAAAAGCAGAAGAGTTAAAAAAGCAACAATTAGCTGAACAAAAAGCAGCTGCAGAACGAGCAAAAATTGTTGCAGATTCATTAGCTTCAGCTCAATCATCAGCCGAAAAAGCTAAGCGAGAAGCTGAAGCGAAAGCCAAGGCAGAGGCTGAAGCTGCAGAAAAAGCGAAACTAGAAAATGATTTATTGGCTAGAAAAGCGGCAGAAGAGAAACTCCGTTTAGAAAAAGAAGCAGCAGAGAAAGCTCGAAAAGAGGCTGAGGAAAGAGCAAAATTGGATGCTATTGCTCGGGAGAAATTAGATAGAGATGCAAGAGAAGCGGCTGAAAAAGCCAAACGTGAAGCAGATGAAAAAGCACGTTTAGATGCTATTGCAGCAGATAAAGCTCAAAGAGAAGCTGCTGAGAAAGCAAAGTTAGAAGCTGAGAAAGCAGAGAAAGCACGAATTGCTGCTGAAGAAAAAGCCCGTTTAGAAGCTTTGGCTAGAGAAAAAGCGCAGAAAGAAGCTGATGAAAAAGCTCGGAAAGAAGAAATTGAACGAGCTCGATTAGCTGCAGAAACTGCGAAACTAGCGGAAAAGGAGACAAACAAAAGAAAGAAAGATTCTTTAGAAGCTGTGATGAAGCAACAACAACTTGCAGAGATTAAAGCACAGCAAGAGTTGGATGCTCGTCGTAAACTGGAGCAAGAAGCTGCTGAAAAAGCTCGATTAGAAGCAATAGCAAGGGATTTAGCTGATAAAGAAGCAGCATTAAAAGCAAAAAAAGAAGCGGAGGCCAAAGCGAAAGCAGAAGCGGAAGCTAAAATAGCTGCGGATAAAGCAGCTGCAGAGAAAGCACGATTAGCTGCAGAAGAAAAAGCGAAACAAGATGCTCTTACGAAAGCAGCCGAAGAAAAAGCTCAAAAGGAAGCTGCTTTAAAGGCCAAATTAGAAGCAGAAGCGAAAGCGAAAGCGGATTCCGAGGCGAAAGCCAAAGCTGAAGCTGAATTGCAAGCTAAAATTAAAGCAGATGCAGAGAAAGCTCGTTTAGAGGCTGCAGAAAAAGCAAAACAAGACGCACTAGCGAAAGCAGCTGCTGAAAAAGCACAAAAAGAAGCAGATCTAAAAGCAAAAGCAGAAGCAGATGCTAAATTAAAAGCAGAAGCAGATTCAATTGCAAAAGCAGAAGCAGAAGCTAAAGCAGCTGCAGAGAAGGCTCGTTTAGAAGCAGCCGAAAAAGCGAAACAAGACGCACTTGCCAAAGCAGCAGCCGAAAAAGCTCAAAAAGAAGCTGAGTTAAAAGCGAGAGCAGAAGCAGAAGCAAAAGCGAAAGCAGAAGCGGATTCATTGGCTAAATTGGATGCAGAAGCAAAGGCAGCTGCTGAGAAGGCACGTATTGAAGCAGCTGAAAAAGCGAAACAAGATGCCATAGCAAAAGCAGCAGCCGAAAAAGCCCAGAAGGATGCTGAATTAAAAGCAAGATCTGATGCCGAAGCAAAAGCGAAAGCCGAAGCTGAAGCCAAACTAGCTGAAGAAAAAGCCCAAAAAGCAGCAGCCGAAAAAGCACGTTTAGAAGCAGAAGCAGCTGAAAAAGCTCGATTAATTGCTGAAGAAAAAGCTCGTATTGAAGCTGAAGCAAAAGCAAAAGCGGAGAAAGATAGCCTTACTAAAGCTCAAAAAGAGGCTGAAGCAAAAGCAAAATTAGAAGCAGAAGCTGCAATCAAAGCGAAGAAAGAAGCCGACGAAAAAGCGCGTAAAGAGGCAGAGGAAAAAGCAAGAATTGAAGCAGAAGCACTTGCAAAAGCGAAGAAAGAAGCAGATGAAAAAGCGCGTATAGAACGTGAAGCAACAGAGAAAGCAAAGCGTGAAGCAGAACTAAAAGCGAAGCTGGAAGCCGAAAAATTAGTGGCTGAAGAAAAAGCGGCTGCTGAAAAATTACGTTTGGAAGCTGAAGCTAAAGCAAAACAAGAGGCAGAAATGCAGGCTAAAGCTCGTGCTGAGGCTGAATTGAAAGCTAAACAAGAAAAAGAAGCTGCAGAGAAAGCGAAAATAGAAGCTGAAGAAAAAGCGCGTCAAGAATCTGTAGCAAAAGCAGCTGAAGAAAAAGCGAAACGCGATGCTGAAGAAAAAGCAAAACGTGAAGCAGAAGAAAAAGCCCGTTTGCAAGCTATAGCAGATGCAGCGAAAGAAAAAGCTCGTAAAGAAGCTGAAGAAAAAGCAACTCGTGAAGCAGCAGAAAAGGCTAGACAAGAAGCTATAGCCAAAGCAGCAGCAGAAAAAGCACGCGTAGAAGCTGAAGCAAAAGCGAAAGCCGAAGCTGACGAGAAAGCAAGACGCGATGCAGCAGCAAAAGTATTGGCTGATAAAGCAGCAAAAGAAGCTGAAGAGGCCGCCGAACGCGCTAAACCTACAGAGCAACGCGTACGTGAACGCATCGAAAAGATGATGAAGGAGGGCTTGAAAGACGAAAACGTTATTCTTCGTCCTTATGAAGCCGCTCTTCAAGGATATGCCACTAAATTTTATGGCTATATCAACTTTGGAGACGGTAAAGGAAACATCGAATTAACAAAAGAGGAATTCCTCGAATATGCGAAACGATTCAAGATTGCACAGGGCAAGTAATTTCAAACTTTCGTTGAGGTAAAACCTAGAAATTTAATTGAGGTCTTGAATATCTAGCATACCAATCAACTGCCCATCTTCTATCACGAGAATATTGTCGATACGTTTTTCTTTGAGAATTCGAGATGCCTCAATAAGTAAGGCACTTGCTTCTATAGAAATCGGCTGTTTGAATTGGATTTCAGAAAGTTTCATCTGAAGGATATCTTTACCTCCTCCTTGTAGCAATCGTCTCAAATCACCATCGGTAAAAACACCAGCTACCGATTCCTTTTCATCCAAAACCGCTACAGCACCAAATCCTCCTTGACTCATTTGTACCACTGCGTCCAAAATGCTGTCTTTCAAATGCACTATGGGATTATTTCCACGCAAAGCATCTTTCACTTGTACAGTAATCATACGAGTATGTTCTGAAAATTGCTGATTACTTTGACTTGAATAATCATTCTCTGTTAATCCTTTTAAAATATTCCAAGGAAGTGCAATTGCCTGAACACCGATGTTTATAGCATTTCGAACATGTTCTGATGAACGAACTGCTGTCATCATGATGCGTGTAGGGTAGTTGTATTTTAACCCACATGCTATGGATTGCTCAAACAATGCAGTAGAATCATAGCCATGATCTTGTAAACGTCCAGTTGGAATGCTCACATAAGAAGCTCCAGCCTGCATTGAAACATACGCTTGTTGTAAAGTAAATACAGATTGAATATTCACTTTTATACCTTCTTTGCTCAGTAGTTTACAGGCTTTAATACCTTCCATCGAAACAGGAATTCTGAAAACGGTATTGTCGGAAGTCAAACCTAAATCCATCAATCGATGTGCATCATGCACGATGGTTTCAGCTTTTTCACCAATAGCATCAATCTGAATAACCGGAGCTAAACGAGTGAGCTTTTGGAGTAATGTCTTTTCATCCGTTGTGACTGTGCGATGGATAAATGAGGGTGTTGCAGTTAATCCAGCTGGGATTCCTGATTTAAATGCTTCTTCAATCTCTTTCAGATCGTGTGATTCGAGGTACAGTTCCATGCAATCTTTAATAGCGAAATTCTAAATACAAAGGAAACAGAAATTCAGGTATCCTTTCCAATCAATTCTATTCCTTAAATCGGGTAATCTTGCTTAGCCCATTTTTTATAATTGGACTTTTGGTTTTCACTTGCAGCAGAATCAAATTCAATTTCTCGACTTACAAACCAATTTTTTCCTGAAGATTCAAGCTCCACTACTTTCAACTGTTCTCTTGAAAATACATGAATCATCAGTCGCTCCTTATTAGAGGAAACAATTGACCAGTTTTGATTAACTCTTCGATTATCGCAAGCAAGAACGATATCTCCTACCATGAGACCTGATTGTTCGGCTGGCGAACCTGGTGCAAGTAAGGCGATGCTTGTTTGTCCAGCGTTTTCTAAAATCTTAAATCCAAATCGATGTTCTGCATCTGAAAATGGAAACTGCATTTTCAAATTCATTCCAATACGTTCAAAACAGCGGACTAATTCAGGTTCAAAGTCTTTGGTTCCATCAATATAATCCGAATAAAAAGCACTGAAATCGATAGTGGAAATTTCCTTCAGATGGTTTAAAATACTTTCCTTCGAATAAGAAATCCCCTTTTGGGCATCCTGATATAAACGTCGAATAAGTTCATCCACACAAACTTCATCGATTGTTTTTTCACGAATCAAACTATCAATCATAAAAGTAATGAGACTTCCTTCCACATAAATGGATGTTTTACGGTTAGGAATTCCTGGTACATATCCATCGAGCCATGTATCAAACGAAGCTTCCGCAACGGGCTGGTTGAATCGACCATAATTGGTGAAATGACGTTTCAGTTTATCGTTGAGCGTTTTTAAATAACGTGTGCTATCGAAAACTCCCGATCGCAATAAAAATTGATCACCATACCATGTGGTGATTCCCTCATAAACCCATCCTAAACGACTATAGTTTTCATAGGTAAAATCATAGGGTGACATTTCACTTGGACGAATCGTTTTGATGTTCCAAGCGTGAAACAATTCATGAGAACTCACTCCCAATAATTCATCATAAAAATCGGTACTGAACACCTTGTTTCCAGGACCTAAAGCGCAAACCGTGCTGTATGTATGCTCAACACCATGGTAAAAAAATACAGGAAGAATTTGAAAAAGAAAATGATAATCTCGTCCCGGTAAATTGCCTACAGTGAGGAGTTGTTCTTTGCAGAATTTTCTAAAATCAATGCTCAGTCTTTGCCAATCGGGTTGAACATCACCCATAAACCAGAGGTGAAAAATATGTTCCGACTCATCGAGTTCGAGGTGTTGTAATCCGGCAGATGCGATAAAAGGAGAGTCGGCTAATTGATCGAAATTTTCGCACTCAAATGCAAATAGGTTCTCCAATGGTTTTAAGTTCGTAGCAATTTGATAAGAACTAGGAACGACAATTTCCAAACGGCAGGCTTCATTCATTCGTTCTGGAATAAAGACGCAACAGTTCACTGGATTCACATACAATTGTGCATCATCGAGGTAGCTCGATCCAGCATTTAATTCGGCAGCATAATAAGTGTAAATCACACTGAATTCAGACGTTTTGCCACATTCTACTTCCCATAAATCTTTCTTGATTTTGTGAAAATGAATTGCTTTTCCATCAACATCTTCCACCCGAAAACTCCGAATATTCTTAGCAAAATTTCCTAATTCATAACGACCTGGACGCCATGATGGAAGCTGAACTTGCACTTTTTCATCTGAATTTCCCTTCACAGTAAAGGTGATTTCAATTAACTGTGAACCTGGATTACTATACCCAATTTTATAGAGAAGTTGATGCATAATCAATGTTGTAATGGAAGAGGAATTGGGTTGCCCGATGTGGCATTGGGAAACGGAATATTGAGTAGCCAGCTTACTGTTGGTGCAATATCGTCGATGTAATATGGAAGAGCTGTTTCTCCATGTGCGATTTTCCAACCATACCAGAGCATTGGTACGCGTGTATCGTAATTGTAGGATGTTCCGTGTGTTGTACCGGTTGGATGATATTCCATCCAATTAGGCTCCATCGTGATAATCACATTTCCAGATCGTTTGGGATGAAATCCTTTTTGGACAAGGTGATTGCTTCCAGTAGTGAATTCGTTTCGTCGTAAATCGCCAGCTGTGATGGTACTGTGAATTCCTTTTACTTTAAGTAACCAATCAGCAACAAGCAATTCGGTTTCAGAGATATTTGTCCCATTGGCTTTCAACGCCTCTTCATTCAAATACACTTGATCGTTGAATATGCCAATGATGTTGCTATCGATACCGGTTTGAGTTTTCAACCAGGTTTTCAATTCAGCTTCTACAGGAACATAATTCATATAACCTCCGGGTGCACGTAGATCCATCAAATACTTGGGAACCGTTGCACCACCGTGGTCAGCAGTTAGAAATACTACAAGATTTTCCTTCCCCACATACGCTTCAATTGAATCTAACATGTAGTTCAAATCAGCATCAAGGCGCAAATACACATCTTCGGTTTCAACGGCATCGGTTCCGAAATAATGTCCAATGTAATCGGTTGATGAAAAGCTCACACAAAGCATATCGGTAAAAGCACCTTTGCCCAATTTCTCTTGGGAGATGAGTTCAAGTGCTAAGTCCTTAGTTAAGCTATTTCCAAACGGTGTAGCACGAATCAAATTCTGTCCATCGTTGGTTGCCATAAGTTGTTTTAGATTGTATGGAAACGTGACGGATGTTGTGCCTTTGTATGGTGATTCGTAAGGTGTTTGATCAGGGAGACTTTCGGTGTATTGATCAATGGGTAAAAACGTAGTCCAAGGTTGAGAAAGATAGGCGAGTGCTTTTTGTTTCTTATTGAATTCTACCAACCATTTTGGGAGTTCTTTACAATAAAAACTGCTACTTACAAAATTCCCAGTAGCTCCATCAAACCAATATGCTGCATTAGCAATATGACCAGCCGGGAGAATGGCTGCTCGATCTTTCAACGCAATTCCATACACCCGTGAACCTAGTTTACTGGCCACGCGCAATTCATCGCCAACCGTGGTGCTCAGCAAATTGCGAGGCGACATTTGTCCCACTTTTTCGGTAGAGCTTCCTACTGTTTTTACACTTGGATCTTCGGAGCAATAAATCGAGCGATTGGTTTCACGGTTGAACCAATCGTTGGAGATGATTCCATGACGTTCGGGTGTTGTGCCGGTGTATATGGATGAATGCCCGGGGCCGGTATAGGTAGGTACGTAATTGTATTGCAAATTTTTACACTGAAAGCCTTGATTGACGAGACGCTTAAATCCTCCATCGCCGTATTTATTCCAGTATTTATAAATGTAATCGAAACGCATTTGGTCAACGACAATTCCCACAATGAGTTTAGGAGCTTTGTTGTTTTGAGCTGAAAGGAAATGCGATATGAAAAGGAAAATAGTAAGAAATCGGATAGCCATAAATTTGAAGATTGTGGTAAAAGTAGGGAAAGCGAATTTTATAAAGAATGGAAAGGCTTTGCTTTATTGAATAGGATTTTAAAGCATTATTTCAATCCAGTCTGGGTTGGACTGAAAACAAAAAATCCCGGCAGAACCAGGATTTTCAGTAGAATCATGAAAATTTATTTTTTGCTTTTCATTCCCGTTGGAATCTTTGGCGTCCACTCAGTAATGCGATCAGTATTCATTTTTACATAAGCATCGTCTTCGTCTGTTAAAGCAAGAGCTTTTGCTTTTCCTGCTGTTTCAACGGCTCCTTTATAATCTTTTAAGCCTGCTTGAATTTGAGCTTTCAAACTCAAAATCCAGTACTTCTCTCCACCTTTTTCGAGCGCTTTATTCACATATTCCAATGCCTTGTTGAGGTCTTTTCCATTGTTGAAATAATACGAAGCAGCACTATTGTAAGATCCTGCCGAAGGACCAGCCATCACATCGTCAATTTGTTTCATGACACGCGCATCAAATTCTACCTGAACCTCGAATGAAACTCGTGTGTTTTCCCAAGTCAATTCAATGTTAGCAGCATTGTCGCGAAGATTCCCAAAACCGATAGTGAAGCTTTCTACCGAAGGTGAAATAGCTACTGGTTTTGCTTTAAAACGTATTTGATCATCGGTTTCTTTATACTCACTTGTACCCGATTGTTTGGCTTTTTTATTTAGAATGATAGTCCACTCCGTTGCTCCTGGAATGGTGAAGAATGAATATTCTCCTGCTGGAATTTTTGTTCCATTGATACTAAATTCATCGGTCGACTTAAATACAGTTGCCATATTAGCGCCTGTTCTCCAAAGTTTATCGAAAGGAACAACATCGCCCCATACTTTGCGTCCTTTAGCACTTGGACGAGAATAGGTAATGGTGAATTCTGACAATCCAACTTTTTGTGTTACTGTGCTGAGAGGACTTGGACGAGGTGTTTCAATTTGCTGTGCTGAAAGAGAACTAATACCTGCGAAAAAAGTAAATGCAATGAGGAGATGTTTTTTCATTTGAAGATTATGGGTTTACTATGATTGATAATGCTTTTGAAACACCATTCATGCGAGCACGAACGTAATAAACGCCCGCAGAAAGATGAGCTGTTGACCAAGAAATGCTGTGTTTTCCAGCATCTAATTCTTGGTTTGTAATAAGTTGAACAAGGGTGCCTTTTCGATCGTAGGCAGCAATTTGAACTTTACCAGCTGTTTTCAAATCAAGCAATAATGATGTTGAATTACTTGCCGGATTGGGTGAGCACGAAAAGGAAGAAAGTGACAAACGTGCTTCGAGCATATGAGTTACAATGCCAGTATCGGAAGAAGTACGAACAATATATACTGCATACACTTGCGTATTCGCCGAACTCATACTCGCATCAATGGAACTAATATTGGCCATTGGACTCCAAATGCCTCCAACGAGATAGCCAGCTAATTGTCGCTCTTCTTGCAATTTATTTACATCGATAATCGCATCCATTTTTAGTGGTAAACCCGGTGCGGGAATGAACTCCATGTTGGAACCAAGAAACTCCGGAAAATGAATAGGTAACTGCTCTTCCACAAGCGTTCCATCACCATATCGGCTAATTCGACTGATGGTTTTAACAAATGGTACGAGTGTATCATCAACCAGATCTCCACTGGTTGAATCGATCGTAAATCGACTCATTCCGCCGAAGAAGTAGGAATGCATCACGTTTCCTGTCGAATCGTACACCGGCATTACAGCACTATGATATTGGCTCAAATGCTGATCAAAGTTGGGTACTACATTCGCCGAGGTCGGTGTAATATCGATAGTGTTGAGGTAAGGAAGATTTGCTTGGTATTGAAACACTCCAGAAAATGCAGTAAAACCCTTATCGCCATTTGGGAAAATCTGAGGAATTAAGTTATAATCGCGACGATGAAAATTGACTGAATCTCGAATTGCAGAATAATCGCTAATGGAGAGATTTGTTCCATCATCATTAATCAAAAACGAGCGTATTTCATTGCTATATTTTTGAACGAAAAAAGCATTATTGGGATTGTTTACCGCATAAATACCATCGAATCGATGTCCAAATACCAAGTAAAAACGATCATCAATTTTTTTCAAATGTGATCCACTGATTGCTAAAACCGAATCGCTTATTTGGCGAAAGCAGGATTCGATCTCCGAGCCGTTTACAACAGCATCATGCAAGCAACTTAGGTCGATGGAAGTTAGGGTTGAAAAGGTTTTGAAGTCATTCACTGATTCGCTCCAGCCATAACCACCTACCATGTATAGTCGATTTCCTTCTTGGTAAAATGGAATATTAGATGAACTTAATGGTTCGTATAAATTGATTGGTAGATTCGATAAAGAAGCTGACCATTTTTCTCCAGAAATTGGATCTATCACCCATACGCTTTCGTTTTTTCCGCTGTTAGGAAAAGCAAAAGGTGATTGAAATCCATGAAGTCCATTGATTCTTCCTCCTACAAAAATCCATCTTCCATTATACGTTGCAACAGCGCCTGAATGAATTCCGGGCATTTCGGCAAGTGCAAAAGAGTCGATTTCAATACGAAATGAATCGATCTGTGCCGGAAGTGTCAATGGTAAACCAAGGAAACACAGAATTTGAAATAAGCGGAGAATCATTATTGGTGAACAAGTTTGATGACGTGTTGATCTGCTATCCCATTTAAGCGTAGAAAATAGATACCTGCTGGTTGAGAAGATAAATCAATGTCGATGTTTTGGATTTCACTTGAAAGTTTCAAAGTTTTTGAAAAACACTTCTGTCCAGTAACTGTAAACACATCAAAACTCTTCCACGATGATGAAGACGTATTTAAACGCAACATCGTTTTTTCATGAAATGGATTAGGAAGCACATGAATTTCAGGATTAGTCAAGTCGTTTATGCTCAAACAAGATTCAACCGTTAAAGTAACTGAAGCAATAGCTGAACAGGAATTCGCATCCGTATAGGTGTATGAAATAACATGTTGACCTATGCCTGCAAGGGCTGGATCGAAGGTATTTCCAGAAACTCCAGTTCCCGATAATGCTCCTCCTTCTGGAGAAACTTGAGGTGTTTCTATTGCAGAGTCAATACAAAAACTCGCAGCAGAAACAGCTATGGATGCGGATGGTAATGGATTAATAGTAATATCTAAATCAACAGGATTCGCAACACATCCATCACTTGTTGTATAGTTATACGTTACAACATAAGTTCCTGGTGCAACGGATGTTGGATCGAAGCTTCCTTCAGTTACACCAGTTCCGGTGAAATTTCCGCCCGATGGTGTTCCTGTTAATGCAATAGGTGCAAATGAATCTGAGCAAACAGTACTATCTTCAGCCGAAGCTGATAATACTGGCACTGCATATACAATTAAAGTTAGAGAATCTGAAGTTGATGTTGGAACACCAGTGCGAGTAACTTCGACTTTATATATACCCGATTCTGTCGCACCATATTGAAAAGAAGTTGCTCCAGTAATGGCAACATCGTCTTTATACCATTGATAGGTCAATAATGGATTGTAACCAGTTTTAAATGTTCTTGTTTCACCTTGACAAATGGCTAAATCACCATCTGCATTGATGAGTGCCATTGGGCTGCCATCGGGACTTGTTAAACGATTAATTTTCCCAGTTTGTTGAGCCAAATAGACTTCACCATAAGCATCTTCGCCAAAAGTGGTAAAGCTATTTGTTACATATACGCCGTGATCGGTAGAAGTTGCTAATCCATTTCCATTAGGTATCAATGACCAAATGCGGCCGCTGCAATAATCTGTTACGAAATAACGCCCATAAAGGGATGCATATAAATTTCCTCGATCAACAAATCCTCCTGTAATGGAGCATCCATTTGTTGCTCCATGTTGATATTCGAAAACAGGATCGGTACGATTGGGTGCAGTACAGGAAGAAGAGAAAGAATGCAATCCTTCGCGACATTTCCAACCATAATTTTGCCCACCAGTATCGGGTGCTTGAATAAAATCTACTTCTTCATACGTGTCTTGTCCAACATCACCAATCCATAAATCACCTGTTAAACGGTCGAAGCTATAACGCCATGGGTTTCGAACTCCAATAGCCCATATTTCATCGAGAATATTGTCGCCAGCTTCAAGAAATGGATTTGTAGGAGGAATTGAATATCCTGTAGCTCCACTTACATCAATACGTAACATTTTCCCCAAACGAGTTGCTCCATTTTGTCCATTTCCAGATGGATCACCAGCACTACCGCCATCTCCCATTCCGATGTATAAATAACCGTCTGGACCAAATGCGATATTCCCACCATTGTGATTGGAATACGGCTGTGTTACTGTAAATAAAATCTCTTCAGAAGCCGCATCGCCTGCATTGGGATCGGAAGAAACAGTAAAGCGCGATACAGTTGTATTTCCAGTCCCAGTTTGGTTGGTATAATTCACATAAAATCGACCACTTGTAGCATAATCAGGAGCGAAAGCAAGACCGAGTAAACCTTGTTCATTGCCAGTGCTTTTTACACGTGAAACGATATTGAGAAATGTTGTTGCTGTAGTAACACCTCCAACTGCGTATGGATCAAAAAATTTGATTCTACCAGGAGCTTCTGTGAAGAATAGTCGAGCATCGCCGCAATGGGTGATGCAGGTAATTTTATTCGTAGGTGAAGTGGTGATATTGGCAACTTGCGTTAAGACAACAGTGGGTGTTTGAGCAAACAAACCTGTTGATGTACAAATCAGAATTGAAAGGAAAAGTTGTTTCATTCGGGTTGGGTTGATTGCTTATTTATTTAATTCAGCAAATATCTTTTTCGCATCAAATTTCTTTGCTGCTTTTCCTTTACGAATGATCTTGATTGATTCAATCGTATCTCCTTGAACTATGGCATCTACTACTTCTTGTCCAGTAATAACATGACCGAAAATAGTATGTTTCCCATCTAACCAAGGTGTCGCTTTGTGAGTGATAAAGAATTGACTACCATTCGTTTTAGGACCAGCATTGGCCATCGACAAAATTCCAGGACCGGTATGTTTTAATTCTGGTACAATTTCATCTTTGAATTTATATCCTGGACCACCAGTTCCATTTCCTGCAGGATCTCCACCTTGTATCATGAAATCTTTAATCACACGATGAAACTTGAGTCCATCGTAAAAAGGCTCTCCCGGTTTTTTCGCTGTATTCTCAATTTTTCCTTCAGCCAAGCCAACAAAATTAGCCACTGTTAAAGGTGTTTTTTCGAATTCAAGTTGTAGGAAAATAATACCCTTGCTGGTTTTAATTTCAGCATACATCCCATTTTCTAATTTTGGTTTTTTGGGTTTGTTACCTTTTGCATCAAGGGTTGCAGGTTGTAAAAGTAAGAGAGTAAATAAACTTAGAAGAACTGTTTTAAACATGGATTGATTCGATTGATGGGTGAGTAAAAAGAAAAAGCCTATCCGATAATTCAGACAGGCTTTCGAATGAATGATGAATTAGTCGCGACGTCCGAACAAACGGAGAAGGAATAAGAAGAGATTGATAAAATCGAGGTAAAGTGTTAGCGCTCCAATGATAGATGCTCGTTTTCCTTCGGATGAATTAACATCCATGGAAGCACTTATATTTTTGATTTTTTGAGTATCATAAGCAACCAATCCTACAAAAATGGCAACACCTACATAGCTGATAATCCAGTAAAGTGTTTCACTTTGGAGGAAGAAATTTGCAATGGAAGCAATGATGATTCCCACTAAAGCCATTAATGCTAAATTTCCAATGCGTGTTAAATCAGCTTTAGTTGTGAAGCCATATATGCTCATCACTGCAAAGGTTCCAGCTGTAATAAAAAAGGTAAGTGCAATGGAGCCAGATGTAAATAGGAAGAATATCGAAGCCAAGGTTAAGCCATTGATTGCTGCATAGGCAATAAAGACAAGGGATGCAACAGTTGGCGACATCTTTTGAACGGCCACTACAAGTGATCCAACAAGTAAAAGCTCTCCGATGATTAATCCGTAAAATACAAGCTTGCTGCTGAAAATAAATTCGGTAAGCGCTGGAGTCATTGCTGTATACATTGCAGCAAAGGCAGTAATAACCAAGGCAATGGTCATCCATCCATACACTTTTGTCATAAAAGCTGCCGTGGCAGTTTCGCTACTTTGACTTAGAGTAAGTTGATCGATTGGGTCTTGATACATGGTGTTTAATTTTGGATAAAGGTAAACAGATTGATTCAATTGATTTTTTCAAAACGAAATTTGAAGGAGTATTTTAGTTCCAATTCAATGTATGATATACTGTATTAAGCACAGGAATATTTTGAATAACATAAAACCTCCGAATGACAGGAAAAATCAATAACCATATTTTTCTTTCCATAATCGTTTTAAACGTTCGCGCATTTCATTTTCACGTGCATTGATACCCGGTTCAAACAAGGTATTACCTTTAATCTGTTCAGGTAAAAACTCCAAATCGATGAAATTGTTTTCGAATTGATGAGCATACTGATAGTCTTCACCATAGCCTAATTCTTTCATCAATTTGGTTGGTGCATTTCGAAGATGCAGAGGGATAGGTAAATCTCCCGTTTCATCAACCAACTTCTTGGCAGCACCAATCGCTTTATACGATGCATTGCTTTTGGGTGAACATGCTAAATAAATAGCAGTTTGACTCAAGATGAGAGTACATTCAGGATAGCCTATCACACTGATTGCTTGAAAGCAGTTATTGGCCATGATCAAAGCGGTTGGATTGGCATTTCCAATATCTTCAGAAGAAAGAATGAGCATTCTGCGAGCAATAAATTTAGGATCTTCACCACCTGCAATCATGCGTGCTAAGTAGTATACCGCCGCATTGGGATCGCTTCCTCGCATACTTTTAATAAAAGCCGAAACGATATCGTAATGCTGCTCTCCCGATTTATCGTAACGCGCTTGATTTTCTTGTAATACCGAAGTTACTGATTGATTATTGATCAACACAGGATCATCTCCCGTATGTGTATTGACAACCAATTCGAATAGATTCAGCAATTTGCGCGCATCGCCACCCGAATAACGCATCAAAGCATCAGTTTCTATCAATTCAATTTCTCGATGTTTGAGATAACGATCTTCTTTCATCGAGCGTTCGAGCATTCCTAAAAGATCCTCTTTTCCCAAGGATTGAAGCACATACACTTGGCATCTGGAAAGTAAAGCCGGAATAACTTCAAACGAAGGATTTTCGGTTGTAGCACCAATCAATGTAACAATGCCGCGTTCAACAGCACCTAGCAATGAATCTTGTTGGGATTTACTAAAACGATGTATCTCATCGATAAACAATACAGGCTTTCTAAGTAAACCACCTTGTTTAGAGGCAAGATCAATAATTTCTCTCACTTCTTTCACACCTGAGGCAATGGCACTTAAGGTGAAAAATGGAGCGTCACTGGCTTCGGCTAATAATCGAGCTAAGGTAGTTTTTCCCACTCCGGGCGGTCCCCAAAGTAGTAAGGAGGGAAGTGGAAGCTTTTGTTTGATCAGTTTTGATAATACAGAACCATCACCCAACAAATGAGATTGACCTACATATCCTTCGAGCGTTGTAGGTCGCATACGTTCAGCTAATGGTTCGTTTGCGCTCATTTTTTATCAAAGATAAGAGCATCCGATGGACGATTGTGTTTCCACCGTTTATGCGACCAAAGCCAATATTCGGGTTGTTCGAGGATAGTTCGTTCTAGAAAAGAAACATGTTTATATGTAACATCTCCTTCATTTTCTAAAGCAGCATTTTCAGTAACTAGTTCGTATTTAAGCGTGTAATAGCCCCGTTTTACCTTATTTATTTTACCAAAAGCTACAGCCATTTCGTATTGGGCAGCATATTTTTCTGTCCCTTTAGCGAATACCGTTTCCTGATGAAGAAAATGCAACCACATTCCTTTCTCCGGTTTCGAAGGGCTTTGATCGGCAATAAAACCTGTAATGGACAATCGATTTTTTCGGGCTTCTAGTTCTTGGAAAATTTTTCCTGCCTCAAGTAAATCGATTCCGAAGCGACTTCTCGAACGAATCATAGCTTTATTCATAACAGGATCTTTGATTGCCAGATAAACACCTTGAGGAATATATTGACTTTGAAGAGGTAAAGTAATCGCTGCCCATTCCCAATTTCCATAATGCCCAGTAACAGCAATCATCTTTTTCCCTTTTAGAAAATGTTCCTGCAATAATTCCGGATTGATCAATTTCATTCGTTTACTTAATTGGCTAGGTGAAATTGTAAACGACTTAACGGTTTCTACAATCACATCACACAAATGGCGGTAGAATTTTTTCTCTATGAGCAGAATTTCTAATTCATTCAAATGAGGAAGTGCCGCTTTTAAATTTCGTCGCGTTACGTGTATACGGTATTTTGCTAAGCGATAAATGAGCACATACATCGCATCCGAAATAAAATATAAAACCGGAAAGGGAAGGATTGAAATAGTATAAATCAAACCCAATAACGGATAGGAAAATATGCCCGTTATGCGGCTCCTTTTCTTCTTCATAATTCAGATTCGCACTTAACGACAATAAATTCTGATAATGTCAAATGATTCAGGAAATCCCAAATCGGATGATTTACCTAAGTCGATGCAAGCTGCTTCTTTATAACCAGCAACGTATTCAATTACGCCACGTTTGTAATAGGCTTTTGCATTTTTAGGATCTAATTCAATACAGATATTGAGATCTGCAATAGCTTCTACTAAAAAGCCCGAAGCATAATTTGATAATGAGCGATTGAAATAAAATGCAGGATCATTATTTTGTAGTGAAATAGCATCATTAAAATCTTTTATCGCACCTACATTATCACCTAAAGCAGCTTTAATTAAACCTCGTTGATTGTATGATCGAGCGCTTTCGGGGTTTTTTAAAATGATGGCATTAAAATCCAAAATCGCTTTTTTATACTGCTGTTTTCTCGAAAGGCATAAACCCCGATTATACAAAGCGTCTTCAAAATCTGGTTGAATTTTCAAGGCTTTCGAAAAGCAATCAATAGCATCCAAATATTCCTCAGCAAGACCTTTTGCAGTGCCTTGATTATACCAATCGGCTGCAGTAGTTTGAGCAGAGGAAATAACTGATGAAAGAAGAAAAAAGGCAATGATTATTTTACTTCGTAACACCCGTTTTTTGATTTGGTTGAACTGGTTTTACTTTTCTACCTACAGCATCTGCTGCACAGTATTTTTGTATGTATTCATTGGCTGGCTTCCAACCTAAAGCAGAGGCTTTTGAAAAATCCAAACAGGCTTTATCACGTTCTTGAAGCATCAAACTACACGTGCCACGCGCAAAAACGGCTTCGGCATAATCGGATTTTAAACGAATAGCCTCGTCCATTTTCAATCGTGCTTCGGCATATTTCTTCTCACCAATCAATCGAACTCCATCATTATATAAGGTGCTTATAAGAGTGGATTTGTCTTGAGCACTTGCACTCAAACTCAATAAAATGAGTCCAAATAAAATTTGCGAAATTTTTCTCATGGTTTATTGTTCAGTACAGTTAGCTTCAATATATAGTGCTGCTTCATCGTTTCCTAATTCAGCTGCTTTTTTCCAATCATTACATGCTCCTTTTTTATTCCCAGAAAGTAGTTTGGCTGCTCCACGGCGACATAAAGCTTCATCATTTTTAGGATTCATTTGGAGTGCTTTGTCAAAATCAGCAATCGCCTTTTCATGATTTCCGCTACTTCCATTCGCCATTGCACGATAAAAAAAGGCTTCAGAATTTAAAGGCATTAAAGCAATAACTTGATCACAATCTTTAATGCAAAACTGAAAATGTTCATCTTCAAAACTAATCATCGCCCGATTCAAATAGGCTTCAGCAAAATCGTTTTTTAATTCTACTGTTTTATTTAAATCCTTCATTGCATCATCAGGACGTTCTAATTCAAGCCATGCAAGAGCGCGATTATAATACAATTCATAATTTTTAGGATCGGCTAGAATTCCTTTATCGAAAAAAGTGAATGCTTCCTTGTTTTTTCCATCATCAAAAAGAGCAATCCCATATTGAAGATAAAATTCAGCTGTGGCAAGTTTCAAAGAATCCGCTTTGCGATAATCAAGTAGCGCTTCTTTCCGATTGTTCATTGCAATGTAAGCCTTTCCTAAAATGAACCAATTCTCTGCAATTTCGGGTGAAATACTCACCGCTTTTTTCATTTTTTCTAAGGCTTTGGCTGCTTCTCCATTTTTCAACAGTTCAATGCTTTCAGTTCGGAATGCATCAGTTTGAGCAATCAAAGTACATGTTGAAAATATGAATGCGATAGAAAGTATCAGGTATTTACTTGAATTCATGCGCTTGAATTAGGAATGTGCGGCGATTGTCACTTTTATGCTGTCTTCAATATATCCGATTTCATAATGAAAACCGGCAAATTGGTTCTGACTTTTTACGACTTGATAACGTTGAACATAAGCATCATCAGCTTCTATATAACTTAAGTTTTTACCGAAGAACAATATCGGACGAACTTCCGATAGGCATGAATACAATGGATCAATCTGTTTGCTGAGTTCGTTTTTATCATTAGAAAGTTTACTCAAGTATGTCTCGCTACTAAAATGAACCAAACGTTGATTTCGGAAAGTGCAACGTAATATGGAATCACAACCGCTTATTGCATCGTGTTCTTTCCATTCAAGTGTGCTGTAATTCTCTAATCCGGTGGAATTTGTTTCTGAATAAACCAAGGTTTTTTCACGCACTTCTTGAAGCGTATCACCCAAAGCTAATGGATGGAGTGACATGCAAATTGGAATGGATGCATACAATCCTTGATCTGGACTGCCTTGATAACCTGACAATTGTACTGTATCAGGAGAAGTGCACGAGCACATCGAAAGGATACTAATACCTAAAACTAGAATGATGTTTCTCATTGTCTAAAAATCAACTCCCAAACCTACAAAAAACAGGGTGAATTATGAAGAAAATTGAATGGTTTGATGAAGAAATTATTCAAAACCATCTTCTAAGGCTTCCATCTTCTTTTCGCTGAATTCGCCTTGAATCTGTTTCACAATTTTCCCTTCATTATTCAAAAGGATAAGTGTTGAAGTTGATTTTGCATTTTCTCCTAAAACAGAAAGCAACGGTGTGCAATCACTTGTACTATAAAGCACATTGTTGATTATTTCAGAAGGGATTTCGGATTTTATTTTCGATTCTTGCGAGCGAATTATATTCCATTCAGCAGCATTTACCATAGTTAATGCATAAAGATCGGCATCAAAAAAAGCATCCAACATGCCTGATTTCCGAATGAATTTTTGAACCAAAGGATCAATCCAGGTGCTTGCCGATTCCGTTCCTTTTTTTCCAAAAGTGATGAGTAGAACCGTATATTTTTTAGTGTTTCTGGGAAATTCAACACGACTCTCATCAAAACGATTTCCAGTTAAGTTGGGGAATTGTTGAGTAAAACCTTGAAACGAATATCCCAAAAGGAAGCAGAGAAAAATCCAGCGTGTAAACATGGTAAAAAACTGATTTTTCAGAACGTGGATTTAAACGCTTTATTATCAACGCACAGATGAACGTCGCGCCTTTTCTTTGCTTAATAAACTCAACTCGCGACTGGTTTGTCCGGCTACAGAAGTATTCTCATCAGCACGGCGAATCAAATACGGAAGCACATCTTTCACCGGTCCATAAGGAACATATTTAGCCACATTGTAACCTGCATTGGATAGGTTAAAGCTAATATGATCACTCATTCCAAGTAATTGAGAAAAATACACTCGGCTGTCGTTTTTAGGAATCTTGTTTTCATCCATCAATTTCACCAAAACGCCTGCGCTGTTTTCGTTATGTGATCCAGCACAAATGGAAAAACGATCAATATGTTCAACCATAAAACGTAAAGCATCATCATAATCTCGATCGGTTGAGGCTTTGTCTTTTTGTATGGGTGATGGATAGCCTTTTTCCAGAGCACGTGCACGTTCTTTTTCCATGTAAGCACCACGAACCAATTTGATTCCTGGATAAAATCCGTCTTTCTCCGCTTGTTGCTGAAGCTCTTTTAATTTCTGAAGTCGATCGTGTCGATACATTTGGAATGTATTGTAAACCACCGCCTTTTCTTTGTTAAATCGATGCATCATTTCCAACATCAATTCATCCATGATTGGTTGAATCCAGGTTTCTTCGGCATCCATCATAACGCTGCGTTCAAGCTCTGATGCACGTTTGCAAATGCGTTCAACACGATGTCGCACTCGGTCGTATTCGCTTCGTTCCGATTCTGTCATTGTTTCGCCCGAACTGGCTTTTTCTAATAAAGCAAAACGAGCGATTCCAGTTAATTTGAAAACGGAAAACGGAATATGATCATCCAATACGGACCGCTCTTGAGTATCAATGATTTCTTGAGTAGTACGGTCGAAATCAGCTTCAGATTCTTTTCCTTCTACCGAATAATCTAGAATCGTATGCACATTATACTGAGCTAAATGTGCAATGGTTTGCTCACAATCCCGAATGTTTTCCCCACCACAAAAGTGTTGAAACAGGGTTTTCTTTATCATGTAACGAAAAGGAAAACCGATGCTTACGGCTATTCCAGCGAATGGCTTGGAAAATTTTACCAGTTGATTATTTCCTATAAAACGGAACAACCACCAAGCTTTACTCAATTCATTATTGCTTTTACTTTTAAAAGCGATTTCTGTATTTTCAAAGGACACCATTAGGCGCAGATTATTTGGCAAACCTAACAGATTTTATCATACGTCTCTATGATGTTTCTCAGCTTCTTCATACGGGATTGTGCTAATTTAGCCCCATGATTTCAGAGATTCTTTCATCCAGTCCACGCATTGTTTGTGGCGATAATGCCATCGAGTCCTGCATTTCGTTTGTGGAAGAACTTCATCCAGATCAGGTTTTTCTGCTCTGTGATAGGAATACAAAAATTGCTTGTCTACCTCTATTTTTAGATCATAAAAGCAAGATTCAATTTCAGATTTTTTGCATCGATTCCTTGGGAGAAATCAATAAATCGCTCCTTGTTGTTGAAGAAATCTGCCGTTTTTTTCTCGAGAAAAATGCAAGTCGTAAAAGTCTTGTACTTATTTTGGGTGGTGGAATTTTAGGCGACATGGGTGGATTTGCTGCATCAATTTATAATCGGGGGATGCGTTTTATTCAAGTACCGACAAGCCTTTTAGCGATGGTTGATGCTTCAGTAGGAGGGAAGACTGGGGTGAATTTTCAAGACAGAAAAAATTTGTTGGGTCTTTTTCTATTGCCAGAAGCTGTTTTTATTTATCCACCTTTTATTCAATCATTACCAAACGAAGAACGCCTTTCAGGTTTTGCCGAAATGGTAAAGCATGCACTTTTGTCGAGTAGAAACGATTGGGAAAAAATACAGTTCATAAATCCTTTCGAAGAAACTCTTTGGGAACCTTGGATTATCCATAGTGTGAAATTCAAAAAACAAATCACGGAGAATGATTTTCGGGAACAAGGTATTCGTGAGCAACTCAATTTGGGACATACAGTGGCTCATGCAATCGAAGCATGGTCAATGCAAAAAAACGAAATCCTTCATCACGGATATGCCGTTGCTGCAGGTATTCTAATTGAATTATCTCTTTCAAAACTTTGTGGAGTACTTCAAGACGATCAAATTCTTGATGAATACAGCAATTTTTTAAACAAGAATTTTCCACATCTGTTGTTTACTGAGTCCGATATCGACCAAATCATAGAGGAAATGGGTCACGATAAAAAAAATTCTGCTGGGAAAATTACTTTTTGTCTTCTAGCAAAACCAGGTAAAGTGCTTTATCAACAACAACCAGATCGATCTCTCATTCAGGCCGCACTCCTTCACTATATAGAGTATGCACGACGTTCTTGAATTGGTTTCTAGCACACGTCGTATCAAAGGAACGATCGAATTACCTGCTTCTAAAAGTATCAGCAATCGCTTATTGGTGCTCGAGAAAATGAGTAGTGGCAGAATTACAGGGATCGGGTATTCAAATGCTGATGATACATTCATTCTGAAGCAAGCACTTGAGCAAATGCCTAGTGAAATTCACGCGGGTGCTGGTGGGACAACCATCCGTTTTTTATTGGCTGTATTAGCATCTACACCCAATTACGAAGGGGTTTTGCGCGGTACTGTACGTCTCATGGAGCGTCCAATTTCTCCATTAGTAGATGCACTTCGTTTAGCCGGAGCTGAAATTGAATACACACAACGTGAAGGTTTTGCACCACTTTTTATTCGTGGAAAGAAATTGAAAGGAGGAAAAATACCAATTGATCCATCCTTCAGTTCTCAGTTTTTATCGGCCATGTTGCTCGTTGCTCCAGCCATGGAATCAGCACTTGAGTTAATTCCTCAAGGTGAAATTAGTTCTGCTCCTTACTTACAAATGACTGTTCAGTTAATGCAGCAATGCGGATTTGAAATTGAATATTCAAAAGATAAAATTGTAGTTCAACCTGGCTTTCCGAAAAAAGAAATTCAAATCGAAATAGAGCGTGATTGGTCGGCTGCTTCCTATTGGTATTCATTTGTTGCATTATCTGATACGGCAAGCATCGAACTTCCAGGCTTGCATTTGAATTCTTTGCAAGGTGATGTGGATTGTGCTCGTGTTTTTAGTGAAATGGGTGTTCAAACCATCACTACTTCAAATGGTATTCAGTTGTTGAAGACTCCTGTTACGAAGAAAGAATTCCAACTGAATTGTCTTCATACACCTGACTTATTTCAAACGTATGCAGTTTGCATTGCTGGTTTGGGTTTAAAAGCTCAATTCACTGGATTACATAGTCTCCTTCACAAAGAAACGAATCGGCTGAAAGCAGTTGTGGATGAGCTTTCGAAGATTCAAGTACATTTCCAATTTCTTGAAAACAACGTACTTCAATTGGATGCATCAGAGATCAATACGAATACACTTTTAATTGTAAAAACGTATGAAGATCATCGCATGGCCATGGCATTTTCGCCTTTGTCGCTTGTGTTGAAGAAAATTGCTATTCGGAATTCGGATGTGGTTTCGAAATCGTATCCCAATTTTTGGTCAGATGTGCGGAAGTCGGGGGTTTTAATAGCCGAATGGCATTGAATCGATTTATCTTTCTTTAGTTTCCTCATTTTTATTTGTCGACTTTCAATAAAAAAAATCGACGGCTTATAAAAAGGATTACCTTTGCCGAAATAATTTTTTTAGAATGAAAAATGGAACAGTAAAGTTCTTCAATGATGCGAAGGGATTCGGATTTATTAAGGACGATGAATCAGACAAAGAATACTTTGTACACGTATCAGGTCTAGTAGACGAAATTCGTGAGAATGACAAAGTTAGCTTTGATCTTCAGGAAGGAAGAAAAGGATTGAATGCAGCTAACGTACGTCGTACAGCATAAGCTGATAATCACCATTTCAACACATTATAAGTCCTGCTTCGGCGGGACTTTTTCGTTTTATACATTCTTGACGAATCAATCAGTTTCATTGATTAATCTTGTAGTATGATTTTATTCAGATGTTTATGTAGCATTCTGGGCTTGTTTATTCTCAATACAAGCTTCGCTCAAACATTTGTCAATGTAGCACCTACTCAAGGAATCCAAGCCTTAGCATCCGGAAATTATGGCAATGGTGTTAGTTTTTATGATTGGAATCAAGATGGATTTGATGATATTACCTTGACCAATAAAAACGTACTTCCACGATTTTTTCAAAATAACCAAGGGACATTTTCGGAAATATTCTTTGATGGAATTGTTACGATGGGCGATGTGAAATCGGTCAACTGGGTAGATATTAATAATGATGGTGCGCCCGATATATCTTTCAATTCTTATTTAGGGAAAGTGTATCTGTATTTGAATGATGGCAATTTCCATTTTACAGATATTTCAGCAAGTAGCCATATCATTCAAGATCCTATTTGGGGCTATGCCTTAAGTTGGGCAGATTATAATAAAGATGGTTTTGTTGATCTGTATGTTTCCAATTACATGGATTCACTCATGGTGGGTGCACGAACTAACTATCTGTACAAGAACAATGGTGATGGAACATTTGAAGATGTAAGTGTTTCTTCTGGAACTTCAAACGGCTATCATTATTCCTTTCAATCGGTATGGTTCGACTACGATAACGATTCTTGGGTGGACCTTTTTGTAATAAACGACAGAGTTATCAATCGTAATTATCTCTATCACAATAATGGAGATGGAACATTTGCAGAACGAGGTATTGAATCAGGACTTGGCGTTTTTATCGATGCTATGTCGGCTTCTGTAGCAGATTATAATAATGATGGTTGGTTTGATATTTACATTTCGGATACTCCAACACAAGGGAATTTCTTTTTCAAAAACAATGGAGATGGAACATTCTCGAATGTATCAGCGATCAATGCTGTGCAGATGTTTCAATTTTGTTGGGGAGCTGTTTGGCTCGATGCAGATAATGATCGATTGCAAGATTTGTTTGTTCCTACAATTCCTTATTTACCTGTAAGTGCTCTTGGTTACAACAGCTACTTTAAAAATCAGGGAAACACGTTTGACATTCAATTTTCTACAGGACTTTCGGCTGAATTTGGTTCTACATTTTCCTGTGCACGTGGTGATATCAATAATGATGGTTTTTTCGATTTGCTCACACATAGTTATGCACCAATCGGAACACAAGTATGGCAAAACACTGGTATTGGTGGGAATTATCTTAAAGTTAAATTGGAAGGTGTTATTTCAAATCGCGATGCAACGGGTGTTCGACTTGAACTTTATTCCGGAGCGAATAAGCAGTATCGCTATACCCTAAATGGAGAGCAATATGTTAGTCAAAATTCTCAATGGCAGATTTTTGGACTCGGTTCAGATACTCACATAGATAGTCTTGTAATCAAATGGCCGAGTGGATGGCGTGATGTTTTTTATCAACCGGCAATAAACCAAAATTTCATTATTCGCGAAGGTTCTTCGATTACAAATCAAATTACTTTTTCAGGGAATGTTCGTTTTTGCCATGGCGATAGCTTGGTTTTAGATGGCGGTATTTGGGATTCATATGCTTGGTCGAATGGTTCTACTGAACGTTTTCTTACCGTAAAAGAATCGGGAAACTATACAGTTGATATTCAAAGTAACGGCTTTACTATTCCTGCTGATACGATTGCCATTATTGTTGATTCATTGCCACAAGTAAATGAAATCATATCGCAACCAAGCTGCTTTCAGTCAAACAATGGTTCAATTATCCTCGAGCATTTTTCAAGCAATTCGAAAGAGGTAATTTGGTCGGATGGGCAAACAGGGCTAAGTCGGGATAGCTTGACTGCAGGAGATTATCAATTCCAATTGACCGATATTCATGGATGTGTATTGAACGATACAATTCATTTAACTCAACCCGAAATACTGCAAGCATATACAGAATTTAATCAAGATACCTGTTTGGGAATGTGGTCGGGTTCTGCTTTAGCAAGTGGTGGAACACCTCCTTATGTTAATCATTGGGAGTTTATGCAATCGGTCAGCGGTGTTCCCTTTTTAATCATAGAAGATTCTGCTTTTACTTGTTTAGATGCATCTCAATCAATCCATGTTGAATATGTAATTTCCGACAGTTTGGGTTGTACTCTGTCAGGCGATTATGATCTTGGAATTATTTTAGGTTTAGAAACCGAGTTAAACGAATCAGCAATACAGATTTTCCCTAATCCTGCAGAAGCTGTTCTAATTATCAATACGAAATCTTATCCTTGGCAAGTTGAAATTTTGGATGCACTAGGACGCATCGTTCGAAACAACATTCTTATTCAATCGAGCAACTCGCAGCTTGATATTTCGGACTTAAATTCCGGTTCCTATGTGATCGCATTTCAAAATTCGAGAACAAGAACTTACCGGTCCTTTATAAAAAAATAGGCATAAAAAAGCAGCATTGACAATTCAATGCTGCTTTTTTGGTTTTTCTTATTCAAGAATATTCAGCTTAAATACGGCTTGTTTTGATGTATCTGAAACCTGAATAAAATAAATTCCACTTGAGAGTTTCTGCGTGCTTAAATAATATAAGCCTTTGTTGGTAGGCGACAATTTTTCGCTTCGAACCAATTGTCCACTCATCGAGTACATATTCATTGTGAGTATTCCATCAGAATTCAGCACGTTGAAATTCACATTTTCTCCTGATAACACAGGATTGGGATATACTGTTGAGATGGATAAAGAGTGTATGATCGATTCTATTCCAACGCTGCTTGTATCCAGCAGTATGGCGAAATAATTTGTATCAGTCCGGATTATCTGAATATTCCCATGAATGTCTTTGGCTTGATCAATCGAAACGGAAATGTTCTCTATATCGATACTCTGAAATGCCAAATTAAACCAAGCATAATAGGTTTGTGAATTTAACCAATATGATTGTGCTGCATCAAAAGTAAGTAGCGTTTGCGCTTCAACATGATTAGGGAAACTGAATACCGGAGCAATTGTCTCATCCATTGGTTCAGAATAAACGGCAACAAACGATAGCGCATTTGGACCAACATCTTCTGGAATTAAAGTATACGAGTTAGCAGCTAATGCTGCTACTCCCGGTTGGCGAGTATCGACATAAACCTCATTCACCGAAGTGGAACCAAATTGATAATTCCCTGCAGCATCGCGAGCGAATGAATAGGCAAACTGGATATTTCCTGGAATGCCAACATTTCCAATTACATCGAATTGAGCACTAAAGGTTGTATCATTTATCCATTGACTTTGTGTTTGGTTGTAAACCAAGGCTTGAGCAACATTCGCAGGAGAAACCACAATCGAAGGAGGCAATGACATATTCATTGGTTCGTCATACGTCATCAAAATGGTAAAAGTAGCATCACCTTGAAGATCAATATTTACCAATGAATTACTTACTACATCAGCAATTAAATGGGGGTTTTGTGTGTCGATCGAGAATAAATTTTGACGGAAATAAAATTTCTGCTCATTTCCAGCTAAATCTTTTGCGCCAGATATTCTAATACCAATATTGTAAATCGTTGTGTCTACATCCGAAACTAGGAAAAGAACATCGCAGGTTCTACTATCTTCCCAAATTACAAATGGATTACTTAACGATTGTGATGCTGAACTATCAAGGAAACTAATCACAGGTTGAGAAAGAGGATCCATGTCCTCATTAAACGTAAAAGTGAACGTCACCAAATCTTCCGCTTGCTGATCCGAAATAACAGAATGATTGATGCTCACATTCATCACATTGGGTAGTCCCGCGTTGATTAATTCATTCGCATGATTAAACGCATTTGGTCCGAGAAACATTCCCATATGTCGACCGGGTAAATCGTCCTGTGGTGGATGAATTCCTCCATAAATACGCGATAAACTGCATTGGTCAGAAGCATCTTGATAAGTAGCCCATTGAATAGTAATGTCCTCGCTTGGTCCTTCTTCAAAAACGAGATATTGATTTTGTGTCGTATGAAATTCACACATTCCACCAGGGAAAAAATTATCTCCAGTCATGATAGTCATAACCTCTGCAGCAGTTCGAGAAAAAGTGGAATGTCCTGAAACAAACCCTGCAAAAGGTGGAGTTACAAAACTGGAACGTTGATATGGCCACCAGTTTTCTGATAATATCCAACCGGCACCAGCCATATCAACTAAAGGATCTGGAATGTATGAATGTCCTCTCCAAGTGTACAATTTGATTTTATAAAGGTTTTCATTATTGGGTCCAGCCAAAGGATCGCCCGGCATAACCATTTCAACGTATCCAGGAATTAAAGGTGTTCCAGCAGCATGATAGTTCGGAAGGTCAGGATCAGAACATTGTCCTTTTCCACACATCCAACGAATAATTGAAATTGGACGAGGAGAATCATACCAACCTTTGTTACTCCATGCTGTAATTGCCGCATCATGCAATGCGCCTGATAAAGTAAAATACGATCGAATATTCCAATCCAAATCTGAAAGTTCTTCTCCTTGTCCTCCCCATTTTTGAACAAATTCTGGATGATCACTCACATAATTCAATATGGTAAACCAATGTCCAGGAGGTGTTTCTGAATTCGGACCATCAGCCCAAAACTCTGCTAGTACACGAGCATAATCGCCACGACGAACAATGTTGGGAGCATAGGGTTGACCTGTTTTCGGATTCAAAGCTCGGCCAGTCCCAATATCGCCCCCATTGTAGTAATTATAAAAGTTTGTACCCGTTGTGTAATTACTCGGATATGATTGAATATTACCAATAGCTCCGGGTGAAATATCGCGCATCACTTGATCTGCCGTATCGAGATGTGATTGCCAAATACTCACCATTAGATATCCGGTTTTATAATCGGATGACATGCCTGCAAAATCGTTTGTATCTAATTGTGGTGGTGCTCCAGCATCGAGATATACATTGTAATCGTGACCATTTCGGTTGTAAACTGTTTTGTTTCCATCGCTTAATGCAAATGGATGCACATTTCCCCATTCTGCTCCTAAAAAGGGAGGTGAAATATTATATACATTTCCATTTTGATCGATATACTGATCTAAAAATATCTGTTGCCAACGATTCGGATTCACCAAATTACTATCGCCCACATGATTCGCATAAAAGGGCGGATTTACAGGTTGAAAATATTGGTTTGCATAATTTCCTTGTTGATTTGCTCCGTCAGTAAAACCATATGCTATATAACTTGATGCGATAAAATTTCCTAAAGCAGCAGGCGAACCAGTAGAATAGTCGATTGATGTATTAGTGATATCATAACCTAAGAAATTCATCAAGGTATCGAGCGGAGGTAATGTAATAGCTGCTCCAGGTGAATTCTGAAAACGAGCTCGAATCATACGATATGCTGCATAACTTACTGCTTCTTTTTGAGCTGCAACGCGATCAACTGGCTGTATAATTCCATTGAACGGGCAGGTATATGAACCTACCGTTTTGCCTAATAAAAATGGTGTTGCGCTGGTGTCATAAACCGACCAAGCATCGTACATCGAAGCGGAAATATGAAAGATGTTCCTGGCATGAATCGTAGGACGAGCAAAATCCTTACGAATGCATTGGAGCATGGCTTCATTCCAACGCCTTGCAACACTTTGCTGTGCTGAAATACTATTGGAAAAAGGGAGGAAACAGACAATGCAAAGAATTCGAATGACGGATTTTGAATTTTTGAAGTATATGTTCTTCATAGAGTAGCAGTTATTTCTCAAGTATGAGAAAGATTGGGTGCGTAAATATTGGGGAGAATTCGATATCAAGCAAATTAAAATTCATAAAATCAATATTCTAGAAGCACTGGATAAGAAAAATGTAAAAAATTATTTTTTGATAAACAGTGTTTAGTATATTTGCCTCGTTCATAAAATTCAATTTGATCACCATGGGAATTTCAGAAAGGAAAGAGCGGGAGAAATTGGAAATGAGAGACTTGATTCTCCAAGCCGCCACCGAATTATTTGTGGAACGTGGGTATGACGACACCTCCATTCGCACAATTGCTGAGAAAATTGAATACAGTCCAGCAACGATTTACCTGTATTTCAAAGACAAACCAGAGTTGTTCCATGCTATGATGGATCATGCGTTTGCTAATTTGATTGATAAATTTCGTCAAGTAGATTTACAAGCCGCTCCACTCGATCGCCTTCGTCAATTAGGAGAAGTATACATGAAGTTCGCACTTGAAAATCCTGCTTTGTACGATCTCATGTTTATTATGCGCAAGCCAATGGATCATGTAGAATGTGCTGAGGATTTTGATTGCGGATTTCAAGCTTACAACTTTCTTCATCAAATCATGCTCGATTGCATGGAGCAGAATCTAGTCAATTTTACGGATGCTCATGTTGGCGCAATCACCGTTTGGAGCCATTTGCATGGATTAGTTGCTCTTCATCTTCGTGGTCGCTTTGTGATGATACCGGAAGAAATGCATGCTCCTTTAGTTCGTGCTTCATTCGAAAGCTTGCTTCACATTATTTTAAAACCACATTGAGTTTTTTCACCCTTCTACTAAACGCTGTTTAGCTTATGCACGCCATATATCTTCATCCCAAGCCCATTCGCAATCACTTAAATTCCAATGAATCGATTGATCATCTTTCAGAAAAAATTCAAGGGCTAATTCGACGAAATTTTGCCCCTCAGTTAGGGCGAAATGCGTTGTTAAATAAGCAATTGTCGCTTAGGGATTTAGGGATTGAAAATGAATTTTGCACCTTATTAGGTTTCATCATCGAAAACCAATTCAACATCGTGTTTCCTACAAACCTAAATGCCGACACTAAACTCCTCGAGATCGAATCGAGCATTCAAGTTCTCTTTCAACGCTAATTTTTGCCTTTCACTAAACGTTGTTTATACTATAATCTATGGTTAATATCAAGGCTTTCAGCTTCTTCTTCCTTCTCGGTGGAATAGCTATGGCTCAACCTTCAGTTATCGATCAACTCATTCAAACGGGTCTCGAAAGCAATCACAGTTTGAAGCAACACCAAATTCAACTCGATAAAGCCAACGCTGCTTTACATGAAGCCCGCGGACTTTTCTTGCCTTCCATAAGTTTTCAAGCCGATTACACCTATGCTCAAGGTGGACGGAAACTTAATTTCCCCATTGGTGATCTCCTCAATCCAGTGTATGGAACGCTCAATCAACTCACCGCTTCCAATGCTTTTCCACAGGTGAATAATGTGGATATCCAATTTCTACCCAACAACTTTCACGATACACGTTTGCGTTCTTCTCTACCCATCGTAAACGCTGAAATCTGGTACTTAAATAAAATCAAGAAAGAAGCTATTCAAGGCCAACAAGCCGAACTCATGGTATATAAGCGGAATGTGGTTCGTGACATCAAATCGGCCTACGCCAACTACCTGAAAACTCTACAAGCTATCTCTATTTATAAGTCTGGAGTTGAATTACTGGAGAAAAATCTCAAACTCACACAAGCACTGGTTCGTCAAGATAAGGCCTTGCCAGCTGCCGTTTATCAAGTGAAAGCGGAACTCAGCGCTACACAATCCAAACTCGAAAGCATGAATAACGATAGCCGAAATGCTGCAGCGTATCTCAATTTCTTGCTCAATCGTGATTTAGCTACCGAACTTCCTATCGATTCAACGTGGTTGAAAACGGCCGGTAATCAACCTGCTTTCAACTCCTTTGTCACCCAACGCGAAGAACTCCTGCAACTGCAATCGGGATTGAAACAAACCGAATCGCTGCTCAACATGAAGAAAGCCTTTTATGTTCCAACAATAGGAACTTTTTTCGATGTCGGATATCAAGGATTTGGTTATAAGATGAATTCCGACCAACGCTACTATTTAGGTGGTTTTCAACTCAAATGGAACCTCTTTTCAGGCCGACAAAATACCTGGAAAGTCAAGCAAGCAACTTCTGATGTTTTACTACTCAACGACCGTATTTCGGAAGCCGAAAGTCAGCTACGCTTGCAATTAACCACTTCCCAAAATGCACTTGCATCAGCACTCAAACAACTCGAAAGCAGCAAGGAATCGCTCACGTTTGCCCGCGAAAGCTATCGACTAACTGCCATTCGTTACGAAAACGGACAAGCCATTCCACTCGAACTTACTCAAGCTTTACAACAACTCACACAAGCTCAATTAACACTGGCCATTCAGCAATCGGAAGTGCGCATACGCGAAGCCGAACTCGAACGTGCTGCTGCCAGCTTCACCTTTTAATCGCCCCTTACCCAACCTCAAAATAGTTCAATCATGCTTAGATATTTCCTTCCTCTCAGTTCCATCTTCATTGTGTTTTTTGCAGCCTGCTCCGCGAAATCGGAACCCGAAAAAGCCGAAAAAACAGCGGTCAATGTTGAGGTTCAAATCGTTCAATCGAGCTTATTAGCTGTTCCTGTTCAAGCAAGTGGAATTATTACTTCCGATGCTGAAGCACGATTATCCTTCAAAACTGGAGGACTCATCTCCAGAATGCTTGTAGAAGAAGGACAGCAAGTTCAAAAGGGACAACTTTTAGCCAGCCTGCAATTGACCGAGATCAATGCTCAGGTAAATCAAGCACAACAAGGACTCGATAAAGCCAAGCGCGATTTTAGTCGTGTAGAAGCTTTGCGTCGCGATAGTGCTGTAACACTCGAGCAATTCCAAAATGCGAAAACGGCTCTTTCTTTAGCGGAAGAAACGGTTCAGATTGCTCGTTTCAATCAACAATATTCTTCCATAGTTTCACCTGTTTCTGGAAAAGTGATACGTAAGCTGATGAACGAAGGCGAACTAGCTGGTCCCGGTATGCCTGTTTACTTTATCCAGTCAAATGCTCAAGCCGATTGGGTAGTGAAATTAGGCGTAGCCGATGTGGATTGGACTAGACTACAAGTAGGCGATTCCGCTTCAGTTTATGCAGATGCTTTTCCGGGTGAAGTCATCCCTGCTATTGTGGATGAATTAGGTTTTGCTGCCGATCCTATGACTGGAACATTTCCTGTAAAACTTCGACTGGTAGCGGGAAACCGTTCATTAGCAAGTGGCATGGTGGCTAAAATGACCATTCATCCGCATGCGAAAGACGCACATCTCGTTTTGCCCATGCAGTGTTTATCGGAAGCACAAGAAGATCGCGCTTCAGTTTTTGTTTTGAGTAAGGACAGAAAAACAGTGAGTAGGGTAGAAGTGAAAATTCTTCAAATACTACCCGAAGGTGTTGTGGTGACTGGTGTTCCCGAAAATTCGAGCATTGTTACCAAAGGTGCAGCTTACCTGCATGATCAAAGTCAAGTGATTGTTTCATCCGCCTCAGCTAAAAACTGATTAAACCTAATCTGAAGCGATGAATATCTCCGAATTTTCCGTTAAGAATTACCAATTCACCATCGTCATTTCCTTGCTATTGCTAGGATTGGGCTTGTCGGCATTATTTACCATGCCACGGGGTGAAGATCCTCCATTCAATGCACCCTTGTATTTTATCATAGCTGTGTATCCCGGAACAAGTCCGAACGATATGGAGAAACTGGTTGCCGATCCTATCGAAGAGAAACTCAACGAGCTCAATGATATCAAACGTATCCGCTCAACCATAGATGATGGGTTGCTTGTGACGCAGGTTGAATTTACCTACGGTTCCGACATCGATAGTAAATACAATGAAGTCGTTCGAGAAGTGAATGGAATACGCGCCAATTTACCAGCCGACATGCTCAGTTTAGACATCCAAAAAGTGACCTCCTCGGATGTGAGCACATACCAGCTAGCATTGGTAAGCGAAACGGTTCCTTATCATATTATGCATGACAAAGCCGAAGCCTTGAAAAAGGATTTGGAAAAGATTAAAACCTTGAAAAAGGTCAAACTTCACGGGTTTCCGGAAGAAGAAATTCGGGTTCAGGTCGATTTGGAACGCATGGCACAGCTGGGCATTCCGCTGAATCGGGTTTTGGGTGCAATTCAAACAGAAGCTTCTAATATTCCCGGTGGAAGTATTGATGCTAGTGCGCGAAAATTCAACATCAAAACCAGTGGAGATTATGGTTCCATTGAAGAAATTCGCAATACGGTCATTGCTACTTCGGGTGAGAAAATTGTCCATCTGCGCGATTTAGCTGAGGTGCAACTCGAAGAAGGCGATCAAGCATACCGTGCTCGGTTCAATGGAAAACGTGCTATGTTCATTTCCATCACAGAAAAGGAACATACCAACATCATCGAAACATACGGAAAGGTCATGCCCGTGCTGAATGCCTTTCAACAAAAACTCGATCCATCCATCAAACTCGAAAATGGATTTGTTCAAGCCGAAGATGTATCGAAACGCCTAACTGGATTTTCACGCGACATCACCATTGCGATTTTTCTTGTTTTGTTAACGCTGTTACCATTAGGAACGCGTGCATCCATTGTGGTAATGATTAGCATTCCACTTTCCATCGCCATTGGATTAACTGCACTCAATCTCTTAGGTTATACAATCAATCAATTGAGCATTGTAGGTTTGGTTATCGCACTTGGTTTATTGGTGGATGATAGTATTGTGGTGGTCGAAAATATCGAACGATTTTTACGGAATGGTTACTCCCGGAAAGAAGCGGCTATTGCGGCAACCAAGCAAATTTCACTAGCAGTTTTAGGATGTACTGCAACCTTAATTGTAGCATTTCTTCCAATTCTATTCTTGCCTGAAGGTTCTGGCGATTTCATCCGAAGCTTGCCTATGGCTGTAATCACAACCGTTCTAGCTTCTCTGCTGGTTTCCTTGACCATTGTACCTTTCCTTTCCAGTAAAATTTTGAAGCCACACGAAAATCCTAAGGGCAATATTTTTCTCCGCGGTTTACAGCGCTTGATTAGTGGCTCATATCGTGAATTATTAGTAAAAGCACTTAAGCGACCTATTCTTACTATTATTCTAGCCGTAGCAGTTTTTGTGGGAAGTGTGATGTTGTTCCCTGTGGTTGGATTTAGCTTATTTCCGAAATCCGAAAAACCCATGTTTTTGGTGAATGTCGAAACACCTCTTGGAACCAACCTCGATGCGACCGATTCGGTTGCTCACGATGTGGAAAAAGAACTGCTTCAGGTGAAAGGTGTGAAAGCTGTTTTCGCCAATGTGGGTAAGGGAAATCCACGTGTGTATTACAATATTGCTGGCAAGAACGAATCAGCTAATACCGCTCAGTTTTTTGTCCGCATGGAAGAAATGACTCTTCCCGAAATTGAAGAACGAGTAGAAGCACTTCGGAATAAATTCACCGGCTACCCAGGCGCACGTATCGAAGTGAAGCAATTTGAACAAGGTCCGCCCATTGAAGCACCTGTGGCCATTCGTGTTTTTGGAGAAAACCTCGACACACTTCGCACATTGGCAGCACAGGTGGAAGCACGTATGAAGCAAACCGATGGAACCATCTATACAAACAATCCGCTCGAAACCTACAAAACCGATATTCGTGTCAACATCAACCGCGACAAAGCATCGCTCTATGGTGTTCAAACATCCGAAATCGATCGCACGGTGCGGATGGGAATTGCCGGATTGAAAGTAAGTTCATACAAAGATGCTTCTGGTGATGATTATGCGATTAATGTGACTTTATCTCATGATCGTACTCAAACCCTTGAGGTATTTAATAAGCTGCAAGTTTCTTCCTTAATAGGCAAACTCATTCCGCTCCGACAAATAGCAAGCTTGAGTTTTGAAACATCAGTTCCAACCATCAGTCACTACAATAAAAATCGGTATGTAACGGTGACTAGCTTTGTCAAGAAGGGTTTCAACACTATGAATGTGACAAACGATTTGCTCAAGAAAATGGAAGGCATCAAACTACCCGAAGGATTTAGTTTTCAAGCTGCTGGTGAGGTAGAAAGTTCACAAGAAAGTTTTGGTGGATTAGGAACGATTATCCTCATCACCATATTTGGTTTCTTAGCGATTTTGCTATTGGAATTCGGTACGTTTAAAAGTACGATGATTGTGCTTTCGGTTATTCCTTTGGGTATTATCGGAGCGGTGCTAATTCTCTTGCTTACCGGCAATACACTTTCGTTTGTTGCAGTTGTGGGGATGATTGCATTAGCTGGAATTGAGGTGAAAAATTCAATTCTGCTAGTCGACTACACCAACTATCTACGTGAACAAGGCATGGAACTCAACGAAGCCATCATGGAAGCAGGTGAAACACGGTTTCTTCCAATCATTTTAACTACAATGACTGCCATTGGTGGGATGATTCCTTTGGTATTGGAAAATTCACCTTTGTATTCTCCATTAGCTTGGGTTTTAATTGGCGGATTGATAAGTTCTACAGTTCTAACACGATTGGTAACTCCTGTTGTATATAAACTTCTTGCTCCCAAAGTGGTCGTGAAAAATGAAGGATTGGTTGATTAAAATGGAAGAGTGTGGAGTTTAATTTGTGGAAAAATGGAGTTGAATAAAAATTTTCATTCCTCCATTTTTTCATGCAACTTGTTTCGGGTATGTAACGTTTCATACCTTACGCACATAAAAATAAACCGCCCATGAATTGGTTCGAAACCGTTTTTGATCTTTTAAAATACACCATTCCACTCGTTGTTGTTTTTGGATTTATCTATTTTATCCTCAACAATTACCTCGAAGAAAATTTCAAACTCCGTTCTCTCGACCTCAAGCTCACCAACCAAAATGCGATCACACCCGTTCGCATGCAAGCTTATGAGCGCATTGTCGTTTACCTCGAACGCATCACACCCAGCAACATGATTATGCGCATTCACAAAACCGGAATGAGTTCCCGTTTGCTGCATACTGAGTTACTTAAAACCGTTCGTAGCGAATACGATCATAATATCGCACAACAGATTTACATGTCGAATGCTTCTTGGGATTTGGTGAAAAGTGCCAAAGAAGAAATGATCAAGATTATCAACGCAGCTGCCCATAAAGTAGGCGAAAATGCCGATGGAGTTGAGTTAGCCAAAGTGCTTCTCGATATCACCATGAGCGTTGAAAAGCTCCCTACTCAAATTGCGTTAGAATACGTGAAAAAGGAGATTCGTCAGTCGTTCTAATAAACCAAACATCTAAGCAAATGCTGCATGAATAGATCACACTCTATTTATGCAGCATTTTCGTTAGACCTCACCCTAAATCCCTCTCCTCGAGGAGAGGGACTTTGAATTTCGTTAGAAAATAAAAAGCAGTTTATTTCAGCTTACTAGAATGTTTCTCCCCTTTCTCCCGAGGTGAAAGGGGCTGGGGGATTGAGGTCCACGGATTATCGTTTATCGTTTATCGAATATCGTTCATCGATTTTCATTTTGTAGCCGCATTTTTAAAATTACCTTTCGCGCTTCAATCCCAGAATATGAAACTGATTCGTATTGCCGGTCTACTTATGCTTGGACTTACATCTCTGCCTGAAGCTCAGGCGCAAATTACCTATCCTAAAACTCGGAAAACTGATGTTGTGGAAGACTATCACGGAACTAAGGTTGCAGATCCATATCGTTGGTTAGAAAACGATACTTCTGCCGAAACCAAAGCTTGGGTGATAGCCGAAAACGAAGTGACAAATTCATATTTGTCTAAAATTCCGTATCGAAATAAAATTCGTGATCGGATTAACGAATTGCTCAATTATCCGCGTTATACAGCCCCTAATAGTGTTGGTAGATTTTACATCTACAGCAAAAACGATGGGTTACAAAACCAAAGCGTTTACTATCGTCAAGATGGTTTAACGGGCGAACCAACCGTTTTTCTAGATCCGAATACCTTAGCAAAAGACGGCACTGCCTCAGCAGGGTTTGCAGGTGTTTCTACCGACAAAAAATACATTGCTTACACAGTTAGTCGTGCCGGTAGCGATTGGTCCGAAATGCGTATTCGTGAAGTAGCAACGGGGAACGATTTGCCCGATGTGATTCAATACGTGAAATTTTCGGGAGCTGCTTTCGTAGGAAATGGTTTCTATTATTCGCGTTATCCATCACCCGAAAAAGGACAAGAACTTTCGGGACAAAATAAATTCCACTCGATATATTATCACCAATTGGGCGATAAACAAGAGCGCGATCGTTTGATCTTTGTCGATAAAGCCAATCCATTACGCTATCATAGCGCTTATGCAACGGAAGATGAGAATTTCTTGGTTTTATCGATTAGTGAAGGAACCGATGGAAATGAAACCTGGATTCGGAATTTGAAAGCTGGCGAAGAATCATTTCATCCACTTATTAGCGGATTCGACTTTGTTAGCAATGTGGTCGATAATGAAGGAGATAAATTGCTTGTTCACACAAATATCGATGCTCCGAATTACCGCTTGGTATTGATTGATCCTAAGAATCCGGCAAAATCCAATTGGAAAAACATCATTCCCGAAAGTGTGAATTTGTTGAAAGGTGTTTCAACCTGCGGTGGGAAATTGTTTGCAGAATATTTGAAAGATGTGAATTCTCAAGTGTTTCAATACGATCGTTCCGGTAAAATGGAACACGAAATTTCGCTCCCTGGAGTTGGTTCAGCAGGCGGATTTGGTGGTTATAAAGAAGAGACATTCTGCTTTTATACTTATACTTCATTTAATTATCCACCAACAATTTTCAAGTATGATATTGCTTCTGGAAAATCGACAGTTTTCCGTAAATCAGAAGTGAAATTCAATCCCGAAGATTACGAGGTAAAACAAGTGTTTGCTCCTAGTAAAGACGGTGCAAAAGTGCCCATGTTTATAGTGCACAAAAAAGGCTTGAAACTCGATGGACAAAATCCAACCTTGCTCTATGCTTACGGAGGATTTAACGTGAGTTTAGAGCCCGGATTTTCGGCTACACGTATTCCGTTTTTAGAAAATGGTGGTGTGTATGTGATGGCTAATTTACGTGGTGGTGGAGAGTATGGTGAAACCTGGCATCGTGCCGGTATGATGGAGAAAAAGCAGAATGTATTTGACGATTTTATTGCTTGTGCCGAATGGTTGCAATCCAATAAATACACTTCAAAAGATAAACTCGCAATTCAAGGTGGTTCTAATGGAGGATTGTTGATTGGTGCAGTTATGACACAGCGTCCTGATTTATTTGCTGCATGTATTCCTCAAGTTGGTGTGATGGACATGTTACGCTTTCAGAAATTTACTGTTGGTTGGGGTTGGGTTGATGAATATGGTTCATCGGATGATGCTAAAATGTTTCCGGTTTTACTTGGATATTCACCACTTCACAACATTAAAGAAGTAAGCTATCCAGCCACAATGGTTATGACTGCCGATCACGACGATCGAGTTGTACCGGCACATTCCTTCAAATTCATTGCTACCTTGCAAGAAAAAAACAAAGGTGCCAATCCAGTGCTCATTCGTATTGAAACCAATGCAGGACACGGTGCAGGTACAGCGCTCAGCAAATCGGTAGAACAAGCTGCTGATATTTATTCGTTTATCTTCTTCGCTACTCATTCAACTGTCAACTAATTATGCAAGAACCCGAAGAATTTCAAGAACTCACTGATACTGATTTTTTCAGTGTTGCCGAAGTATATCAACTCACCGAAATGGTGAATGAAACCTTGGCGCGAGTTACCTATCATTACTGGGTAAATAGGGCAAATGGGCAATTATTTGAAGTTCTTGATTGGATCACGTTTCACTTTGATAGTGGTAAAACTTTATCCATTACAGCTGGTCCCGAAACCGATGGAATCAAAGTAACTGAGCCAGATATTGAAGCGGAACGCAAACGTATCGAAGAAGAGTTTAAAGGGGTGGTTACGATTGAATCTCGAGATGTTTCTAAAACGAAATATTGGAAAGAAACGATTGGTAAATCCATTACTCCATCTTTTATTAAACACGAAGGAAAGGTGTTAAACGATAGCATTGTTTTAAAATTTGAAGATGCCGAACCAGTTGAAATTTTCCTTGGATTAGAAGGATTGGAAGTAGATGATTTTGATGAAGAAGATTAATTATGACAAAAACTCGTAGACAACCCGCTCCCAAACAAGTAAGAAATTCCGTTTTTGATGGAGTTTGCTTAGCTAGTGCTTATATCATGCAGGAAGGCAAACCTGTTGGATTTATGTACCGAGAAGAACCAGAAGAGGACTTGGATTCAGGCTGGCGCTTTTTATCGGGCGATGAAGACGATGCTTATCTCGATAATGAGGACAATTATGGTGTTTACGACGTTGAAGCAGTGATGCTTATTGATCCTGCTATCAAACAATATCTCAAACTCCCATTCGGTTCAGAATTAGAGCGGAAAGACGATCATTTCGTTCAATTACCACCCGAAGAAGAGTAAGTAAAACGTAATATGCAGTGAGGCAGGAACATTATTTTCCTGCCTTTTTTATTCTAATGGATGTTGAAATAGTGCTTTTCCCTATCATTGTGCAATGAATCAATACCTCGTCGACTTAGATCTCCCAATCGAGATGACCGAAGAGTTCATTGCACTGATTCCAGAACAACGGCGACAGATCAATGAATTAATGTCGGGAGGAATTGTTTTATCCTATGCCTTATCGCAAGATCGCACCAAAGTTTGGGCAACGATTAATGCCGAATCGGAACTGGAAGTGCAAGAGATTTTAGAATCCATGCCACTCATCGACTATATGGAACCTACCATTTACGAATTGGCATTCTACAATGCAACTGGTAACGGCTTACCAGCTATTTCCTTGAATTAAATCTACGTATCGCTGGCTTCGACAGGCTCAGCCAGCGGTTGGTACTATTCTGTTCTAGTCGAATTGTTGGCTGAGCTAGTCGAATTGTTGGCTGAGCTAGTCGAATTGTTGGCTGAGCTAGTCGAATTGTTGGCTGAGCTAGTCGAAGCCAACGTTGGCAGCAAAAATAACTCCTGTCTAATTAATGCTTCTTTTTTTTCTCGCCTCCATTTTTGTACTTGCTTTTCTCTGTAAAAAGCTTGGTCAATTCTTTCAAATTATTCAATATAAACAATTGAAACCGGTAAGCGATTTTGTGTGTGTTTTGCACCATTTCCAGTCTGGTGTTCTCGTAAACGTTTTTCAATATTTATAGTGCTTCCCGTGTAATAAGTGCCATCTGAACAAAGCAAAATATACATGAATCCTAAATTGATATTTCTTTTCATAATTTGTTTAAATAATTTTATAATAACTTTATATACACTAAAATAAGAAAAATATTATTTGCTTGGATTATAGTGGGTTCATAATGTAAAAAATTTATCAAAGGCTGGCTTCGACAGGCTCAGCCAGCGGTTGGTGCTTTTCTGTTCTTGTCGAATTGTTGGCTGTTCTTGTCTAATTGTTGGCTGAGCTTGTCGAATTGTTGGCTGAGCTTGTCGAAGCCAACGTTTATTTTCTCTATTTTTATTTAAAATGTAGTATGAAATTCTTTCAATTCATATCGCTAATCACTTATGTTTTTATAAGTATATTCACTTCTTGTAAGAAAGATGAAGTAGCAGAATCAGCTGTACATTGTGTGGATCACATTAATTATATAGGGAATTATTTATTAGATTATTCTTCAGATGATAGTTTAAACTATGCAGCTTATCCAAGTTTTAACCGTGAAAAAATATTTATCCCATCAGCCTTCACACCTAATAATGATAATATCAATGATCATTTTATAGCAATAATTAATTTGAAAGAAAGTACAAGTAACTACCAGGCTATTTTAACTATTTATTACCAAGGATTATTTAAACATGGCGAATTTGCAAGTTTTAAAAATGATTACTTTTTTAATTGGGAGTTTCCAGATGAAGCTTATACCAAGAGATTATATGATGTGTATTTAGTTATCAGTCAAAACGGACAAGAATTAAATAATTTTCATATGCAATGTTGGGCGTTGAAACCAGATCAAAATGGGTTCTTGCCTAAGTGGTCAAGCTGCTTAACGTATGATGATCAATTTGAATTACGTTATGGTTTAATTTTTCCAACTCAAGAGAAATTCAAACCCTAATTTGACAAATTAATTTAGGGCAATATTCAGGATTAATTCCACAGAAAAATAATCGTTCTTAATTGTTTTCTTTTTCCAATTCTTTATCACGAAGATTCTTAACATAATCATGATCTTTCTTCAATAATGATAATTGAAGGCTTATGATTTTGCGTTGAGTAGGAGTTAATTCGTCTGATCGATCTAATAACACACTCCTGTATACTTTTAAAGCCACATCTTCCCCGTATTCACATGAATTTAAAATTGTTTTACGATCATTTTTCCCTAATGCAACTTTTACATCCATCCAAACTCGAAAAAATTTACCTGAGATTTTAGTTTCATTGGTTGGTGTGCCTTTTAAACGAAGTATCTCAATCGACAATTCATTTTTACAATTTTCGCTTGTATGAATCATTTTTTGAAAAAGCGCTGATAAATCACTTTCTTTCGTTTCTGATTCAGCTGTTTTGTATCCTTCCATTCGATCATTGTTTATTTCTACCAATGAATTTAAAACGGCAATTGATTTTTCAGTTTCCATAGATGTTTAGTTAGTATTATTTGATTGATTTGTTTTATTAGTTCAAAATTAGGTCTAGGAATTCGTATTCTTTAATTTTCCCTTGTTCCATCTTTGTGGATTAAATCCCTGTATTAATTTCATTGATCCATAGTTAAAGTATGGATACTAGTCAAATTTGTTTGAATTATTCTCGAACAACCATCCTCATTCCTTGCTTCATTTGTATACCATCTGCTTGGCTCAAAAAAAAATGGTTGAATTGTTAGATTCAACGTGGTCTGGGCTTCGCCTTATTTCATTTATATTTTGACGGTAAATAGTAAAATGGGATAGAATTAGAAAAGAAAGTTGAATTGCTTCTGCGCGATTTTTATTAAACGGAAATTTATTTCCCCCCAAGGTATTTTAGAAAAAATTTAACCAGGAATTCCTCTCAATATTTCGTTGATTTTCATGCTCATTATTTAAGTCATTTAGCTCGTTTGGTTCCTGATATAACGTATTGGATGATAAAGAATGTGAAGCATTTTGTTGATCGTCTAAAGGAATTTTATTTTCAGGTTGAAGTACATTCATATAACTAGATTTCGATTTTTGAAATAGAATTATCTCCCTGTTTTTATTTTTTACTGCATAGTGCATGCTATGCAAATCATTGATTTCAGTTTGTTTTTTTTTCGCATGAATCATGATTTCTATTTTTAGAATTAAAAATTAGTTTGTTACCTTTTTAATTTTCCGCTCTATAGAATTTCGGAAATCATTTAAACTGTGTTTTTCTTTGTGAAAAGCCGTATCACTCTCTTCTGCAAACGGTTTTTTTCGTAATACATTTTCTATAGACAAACGTGCAAGTAAATAACTGATTGTTGATTCAGCACCTTGGTTTAGGTTAATGTTATTTTCTTCTAAACCATCATAACATCCTCCTGTACATGGGTTGTAAATGATTTGGTGAAGATGATTCTCTCCTAAAAACCAATTAAATGAGCTAATTAATTTTTCTCGATATGAATTATCATCTAAAAATTCATTGAATTTCTCTAATGCTAGAATTGTATATGCAACATCAATTGGTTGTTCTCCTCCAGCTGTTATATGAATTGTATCAGACTCTTTATGCATCCAGTTTTTATTGGATATTACGTGGATTTTGCCATTCTTGAAAATTTTTGAAAGCAGAAAGTCGAAAGATTCACATGCAATTTTTTTGTAATCCTGATTGTGAGTGATTTTCCAAGCACAAAGCAAAGCTTCGGGCAAAATACTATTCGCATAGGTTAAATAACTTTCAAACCAGAACCAATTATCATTTGATTCATGTTGATACATTTTAACCAATCGTTCTGAAAACAATGAAATCAATTCTACTTCATTTTCTGAATAATAAAATCTATTTCTAAAGTATAGTCCTTTTATTATAAATGCCATAGCACGCGTTGAATGGATTCCATGAATGTGAGAAATTGCTTTTTTGAAAATCAATTCCGCTTTTTCTATAAGTTCTTCTGGAAATATTGCCTTAAGTGATGTAAAATAGCCCAATGCCCATATTGCCCGTCCATTTGAATCAGCTAAGTTTGTTGAGAAATTTTGCGATGTAAATTCTTTGTATTGATCTACATAATTTAAAAAACGACCATTTTCTTTTTGACAAAACTCAATAAAATCTAAATAGATAGTAATTAGTTTTAAATCTTCTTCTTTTCCAAATAACTCGTATTTCTGACTTATTGCAATCAATGCACGTGCATTGTCATCCAAGGTATAGCCTGTTAAAATATCAGGTTGATTTATTTCTGAAAATTGAATAATTCCGAAATCAGTTGTCATTTGTAAAATATGACTCAAATTAATTTCTGGAATTGAATATTTTAGTTGAATTGCGTTTGGATCCATGTTTTCAATTAGTCTTGCGTGTTGTATTGCGGAATTTTCCCAAGCTGTTGGTGCCATTTTGTGAATCCCATTCAATATTATCTTTTTACGAAGTTCTTCATTCTCAATTATTTCATTGAGACATTTTGTTAAAGCTGCTGAATCTTCAAATCCAAATAGAATTCCTGTACCATCTTTTAATACTTCTACTGCATGTGGAATGGGCGTCGAAATAATAGGACAGCCACTACTTATTGCATAAGAAAATGTTCCACTAACGGCTTGATTCGGATCTTTTGATGTAAATAAATAAATATCAGTTAATTGAAGAAAATCAAGCAATTCATTTAATGGCAAAAAGTAATTTATAAAGCGAACGTGATTTTCTAAATTCAATTCTATTACTAGATCTTCTAATGACTTTCTGTATTTCTCTCCTTCCTGTTTCAAAACAGTCGGATGTGTTTTTCCTAATATCAGAAATACACTATCCGGATGCTTTTTCACTACCTCTGGAAGTGCCTTCAAAGTGCTTTCAATGCATTTTCCACTACTTATTAATCCAAAAGTCGATAAGACTATTTTGCCACTTAAATTAGCTTTCAATTTTAAATTCTCTTTATCACGATATTCCACCAAATGAGTGCCGTGAGGTATTATTGTTATTAAATTTGGTGAAACTCCATAATCTCTAATTAATATTTCTTGTGAGTATTTTGTCATTACAATGATCGAATCTACCAGATTTGCTATTTCTTGAACATGGACTAAATGTTTAGAGTTTGGATTGGGTAGAACAGTGTGAAATACTATAATTACAGGTTTTTTTATGTTTTTTATCAAATCACAAAACTCATTTTCCTTGTTCTCAAATAGTCCAAATTCATGTTGAATTAGTACCATCGATAATCGCTCATTTTGATTGATTTCTCTTTTGATTTTCAAGTAATCTTCTGGCTGATCTGTATTTAATATACTACCAACTCCATTTGGATATGTATGTTTTTCGTTTTTTGATTCAAGTGGACAAATGGTTAATTTAAATGAATCTCCAAATTTCTTTTTGAGAGCATTTATTAAATCAGTCGTATACGTAGCAATTCCACATTCTCTTGGAGGATATGTACTAATAAATAATACTTCAGGAATTTGATTTAAATAGTGATGAACCGATATGCCGTTTCTTAAGCTAGATCTAAATTCATTCATACTACGTAGGGAAAGTTCATTTCTACTTATTTTCATTGCTAACTGTATTAGATAGTAATTCTTTTATTAATCCTGATAAACTCACTGATGCGCATGCAATTTGCTCATCAGCTGCCCCGTAATAAATGTAAAGGCTATCTTCGAAAATGGCTGTTCCCGTTGGAAAACAAACATTATTGACAACGCCCGTTAATTCCCATTGTTGATCAGGATAAAAAAGCGGATAAGGTAAGCGAGCAATTTCTTTTTGAGGATCTTCTAAATCAAGTAAAGCGGCACAACTGGTATACATATACCCATTAATTGTATCATGAACTCCATGATATATTAACAACCATCCACTTTCTGTTTCAATTGGTGGACAACCACCACCTATATAACTTACTTCATGTTTGTATTTTGGGGATAATACGATGAATTTGTGTAAGTGTAGAAAATAGTTTTGCCAAAATTCGGTTGTAAGTTCTTCAAATGAATGAAAACTAACAATTTGAATATCTGGTCTTACTCGATGTAAAAAATGAATTTTATCGTTTATCTTTCTTGGAAATAAAATTACATTCTTATCCCATATTAATACTTTTTTCCCATTTATTTCTTGCACTTTATTGTGTTCATTATATCGCAAGTATTTCTCATTCAATGTACCTTTTGATTCAGCTAAATGACTGAATTCTTGATAGGTAATTTGTGGGACAATAATTCCCTTTTTTTCAAAATGAATTAAATCTGTAGATGTTGCTAATGCACCCATTGCATTTACTCCATCGTAAGCTGTATAGGTTAAATAATAGATTCCTTCAATGCATACTATTCTCGGATCTTCTGTTCCTTTTGATTCATAGTCAAATTGGGGGAAAATTAACGGAGTATCGAGACGTTCTATTACCTGCAATGGCCCAGATAGTTTACAAAATCCAATGCTCGAATAATTACCCTTACTTACAGCTCTATAAAACAGATATACTTCGCCTTCAACTTTGATAATTGCTGGATTCAGAACGCCCTCATTTTCAAAACCATTTCCAGTTTTTACTAATATAACACCTTCTTTCTTTACTTCAATCATGGCCTTGTTTTGTATATGAATAATGCAATTACTCCCATTGAAATGAATGTTAAAATAAAAATGGCAATGTATCTACTCACTCCAAATTCTTCCACTAAAATTCTTAATGGATATCCTATTGTTGAGTACATTACTGAAAGGAGCGTTTTCCTTCCATTCTTACTTTTTATTATATATTCATCAGCACCATGCTGAAATGCTTCAATTGATGCTGCAACGTGCTCGTTTGAAGTAAACATTATTACTTCTGTATTTGGATTAATTTCTTTTATTTTTCCAATGACTTCATTCCCTTTATTCCCTTCTAAATAAACATCCATTATCACTATTTCAGTACTATTGTTGATGTTTTTTAATGCCTCTTGACTACTGAAATATTTAGAAATCGCAATCGTATTATTGAATTTATTTTTAAGAAAAAGTTCTAATTCAGAAGCCATCTTTAAATTATCATCAATAATGAAAACATTCGTAAATACTGGATTCATGGTTTCTCGTATTGAAATGATTGAAAATATTTGTTAATTGAATTTGAAAGCTTAAACTTTTGAATTAGGCACTTGAATATGACTTAATTCATATTTATTCATTAATTCATTCAGTGAATTCAAATATTCTTCAAGTGATTTATCTTGAATTTCTCCTTCTTTATATCTACTTGAATTTAGTGGCATTTCACCTATGTATATTGAAAGCTCAGGAAATCGTTTTGTTATTTCCTGGGTTTTTTCTAAAATCTTCTTCATTAAAAATTCACTGGATTTAGTCATTCTATTTATGTTGTCTTGGATTTACATTTTTTCACAAATCAGAATGCATTTTTCTACATGATCTAAATGCATTTTTAGTGTAAGAAGTGTTGTTTGAGCCCATATCTTAATTTCAATATTGGATGTTTCTTTTATTTCCTTTTCAAATGAGTTTATAGCTTCTTTATGTCCAAGAGCCATCATTTCACAATAAGCCATGTCAAATGCTTTTCCTGAATTCTTATTTAATTTTTCAAATGATGCAATTGCTTTATCACTAGCAGCTGACGGAACTATGATATTATTCTTTTGAGCAATTTCTGTCAGAGAATTCAAGGTGTTTCCATGCTCTAATACGAGCATTTGTGCTAATTCTCTTACTTCTTTAGTTTGAGTTTTCTGTTCTGCTAAATCACCCAGGCGCATTTCTTCCAAGCTTATTTCAGCAGCATTTATTAAAAATTTTGAATCTACTTCGTTTATTGATTTAACTGGTGATTTTTCATCTCCCGAAACTGTATTTTCATTCGATTTTTGTACATTATTACATGCACTTAGTATGATTAATCCAATTAAGAAGAGGAATGAATATTTTTCTTTTCTTAATTTATTTCCTAAAAATGCTGACCTCGAGTTTTTAATTTTAGGAGATGGAATTGAAATTAATTCATTTTCCTTTTTTTGATTTAATTTCAAATAGTTTTCAATCTCTTGAATGAAATTATTAATCGTTATCATATTGAAACTTGTTCGTAAATGAATTATTACGATTCAAATTTCCTTCTATATATCTTATTATCTATTACATAAAAAGAGTACTTAATTACACTATTCTTAGGAACGAATTCGCTACATTCTATCTTTATACCAAGATAATATATTCTCCATTTTTTTAAAACGTGAAATCGAGTTAATGATTTTCTGAATTCTTAAAAACGCTGTTTCACTCTTTACAACATAATCAAATGCTCTGTGATGCATACATTCTATTGCAACTTCTATTTTGTCTTGAGACGATAACATAATTACAGGTATATCTGGATTATATTCCTTTATCTTATCTAATACCTGAATTCCATTCATGGCAAAGCGATCTAAACCATCTAAGTGATAGTCTAGAATGATAATATCAGGTGTTAAATTAAGTTCAACTAAACACAATTCACCTGTCTCAAATGTCTTGATTTCATATTCATTATGAAGTCTGAAATCATTTTCAAGTAGTTTTAGATAAATTGAATCATCATCAACTAGGAATATTAATACCTTTTTCTCCGTATTCATTTTTAAATTTTAATTGTTTAATTTCCTCTTGTAATTCAATGCAAGATTGTTCACAGGTTTTTTCTATTAATTCAATTAAATCATGAATTCCATCATCCTGTTGTCGACTTCTTGCGAATTCTTGAATCTGTCTTGCCACATTCTCAATTTCTTTATTAATTCCCATGATTGAAAAAGATGGAATCATTTTATGAACAGCCATTTGAAGGGATTTCCAATCTTCCTCCTTCAAACTTTTTTTCATTGCATTAATTAAAACCGGCGTCTGTTCCAAGTAAAGAGATATTATCTCTTTCATTAATATTGGATCTGATTTAGTTCTTTGATGTAAAAATTCAAGATTAATTAATTTTAGGGGTTTTAATATCACTTTGTCAAGCTCAAATATGTTCTTATTTATTTGACTTTTAGGATGAACTAACCCTATCATTTTCGAATACAAAATCCGTTCATCAACCGGCTTTGCTATATAATCATTCATTCCTGCCGCTTTGCATTTTTGTATGTCAACGGTTGTCACATCAGCAGTTAATGCAATAATGGGGGTTTTTAGTTTCAATTTTTTTCTTATCACATTCGTAGCTTCAAAACCATTCATTTCTGGCATTTGAAGATCCATTAAGATAATATCATAATTATTTTTGTTTTTAAGCATTTCTATTGCTACCTTTCCATTTTCAGCAATATCATAATCAAACCCAAAATCATCTAATAATGTTTTCATTAAAAGCTGATTAAGTTTAATATCTTCTACAACTAAAATTCTAATATTCTTAATTTCACTATTATATTCTGGACCTTCTACTTCCAATTCAGGAAGTTCTATTGTTTTCTTAAAATTTAACTTGAAACTAAAAGTTGAACCATGTTTTAGCTTACTTGTTAGATGAATAGTTCCTTTCTGTGATTCAATTAACTGTTTCACTATTGCTAAGCCTAATCCAGTGCCTCCATATATTCGAGAGGTTCCATTTGTTGCTTGTTGGAAATTTTCAAATATTTTTAGTTTTTTATCCTCAGGTATTCCGATTCCTGTATCTGACACTGAAAATAGTACTGTTATAGTTTCATTTGTTTCTTCAACAAGTTTTAATTTAACAGTTATTGATCCTTCTTGTGTAAATTTTATTGCATTACTCAATAAATTCAGCATAATTTGATTGAGTCGCATAGCATCCCCCAATACTATTTCTGGTATATATGAATCATATTTTTCATGTAACACCAAATTCTTTTCTTGAATTTTATTTTCAAATAATTGCAAATTCATTTTAATTCCTTGAACTAAACGAAATGGCTTTTCCTCAAATACCATATTTCCAGAATCAACTTTTGCTAAATCAAGAATATCATTGATTAAAACAACCATTGAATCTCCACTTGTTTTAATTGCATTCAAGTATTCTTTCTGTTTTGCACTAATTTCTGTCTTTAATATAACTTTTGTAAATCCGATAATGGCATTCATAGGAGTCCTAATTTCATGACTCATATTCGATAAAAATTGTTGCTTTGACTTGAGGGCCTCTTCAGCTATTTTCATTGATTTCTCAGCCTTTTCACGTGCCTTCTCGGCCATTGTTTTTGCTTCTTCGGCCTTAATATTTGCATTCATTAATTCTCGTTCAATTCGCTTTTGTTCGGTTACATCTCTTGCTACCACAACTGCTCCAAGTGCATTCCCTTCTTCATCTTTATATAAAGATCCATTAAACAACACATCGGTCAGTTTCCCATCTCGAATTGTGAGAGGATAATTCTTCACAAATCCTTTTAGAAATATTTTCTGATATACTTCCCGAGCTCTTTCTGGTTCAGTGAAATAATCATAAAAATGTGTACCAATTAATTCCTTTTTTGATACACCAGTTATGGTCGACATCGCTTCATTCGTATCCGTAATTTCTCCTGCAGAACTAATTGTGATTAGTGGGTCAAGACTGGCTTCAATCAAGCTTCGGGCATAATTCGATGTATACTGTTTTATTTTTATCATTTCAATAAAATAGAATTCATTTCACCAATTTCTTCAATCGGACTCCTTCTTTTATCTTTTAGTTTTTTAAAGTGTGTTGGTGATAAACCTGTTGCTTTCTTGAATTGATTTGATAAATGCGCAACACTGCTATAATGCATCTTCCATGCTATTTCTGTTATATTTAATTCATCATAAATAATTAATTCTTTAATCCTCTCTATTTTATTGGATATAATATATTGTTCTATTGTACTCCCTTGAACTTCTGAAAATAAATTGGCTAAATAGGTATAATCATAATTTAATTTACTACTTAAATACTCTGAAAAATTAACCTTAATCCTCTCATCTGTATAATGAACCATTTCAATAATTGAATTTTTAATTTTTTCGATCAATACTGACTTTTTATCATCCATTAACTCAAGACCTGATTTGAGTAATTCAGCTTTTAATTGCATTCGTGTTTCCTTATCAATCTCCTCCATTATTTCTATTTCACCTAAGTCAACAACAACAAAATGAAGATCAAGCTTTTTAAGCTCCTCCTTCACCATCATCTTGCAACGATTACTAACCATGTATTTTATATATAGCTTCAATGGAGTATATTTTTAACATTCAAATTTGATCACTAATGTTCACCTGAACCTTATGGTTTGAATTCAATTCTTTGCATAATTCACACATTCAGATTTTGTTATAATTTACACATAATTACTATCTAAAATACATCCTACTATATTCAACTCAATTATTCTTATGCTCATATACACTAAGATACAAGACAAAGATTTTCATTTCAACCTGCAATGGTTTGGCTTTTTTGTCATTTCTTTTACTTTTACCACTTACCCAATTTCTATGTTCAAACGTTCCCTTACATTTTTATCTCTTTTCATTTCATTTACAATTTCCGCCCAAAAAAAGCCTAACTCAAAATCTGAAACTAAGCCCGATTGGGATGTAAATATTCCTATTGGTCCAACCAAAAGTGTTTCGTTTGACCTCGATGAAGGAACTTGGATGAATTTAGATGTGAGTCCTGATGGGAAATCCATCGTCTTTGACTTGCTAGGTGATATCTATTCAATGCCCAGTTCAGGCGGAAAGGCACAATGCTTACGTGCTGGTTTAGCCTATGAAGTTCAGCCACGCTTTAGTCCTGATGGCAAGTTTATTTCTTTTACCAGTGATGCTGGTGGTGGTGATAATATTTGGATTATGAATTCAGATGGTACGAATTCTCGTCAAGTTACAAAAGAAGACTTTCGATTATTGAATAATGCCGTTTGGACTCCTGACGGAAAATACCTCATCGCAAGGAAGCATTTTACTAGTACCCGTTCAGCTGGTGCTGGTGAATTATGGATGTATCATATTTCGGGTGGAAGTGGAATTCAACTAACTCAAAAGAAAAATGATCAACAAGATTTAGGAGAACCATTCGTATCAACAGATAATCGTTATGTGTACTATAGCGAGGATGTTTATCCAGGTGGATATTTTCAATACAACAAGGATCCCAATTCCCAGATTTATGTCATCAAACGACTGGATCGGAAAACAGGAACAAACGATATTGTTGTTCGTGGTCCGGGTGGTGCTGTGCGTCCTACTTTATCGCATGATGGGAAACACATTGCTTTTGTAAGAAGAGTTCGTGAAAAAACAGTTCTCTTTATTCGTGAACTTTCAAGTGGTATTGAAAAACCGGTTTATACAGAGTTAAGCAAGGATCAACAAGAAGCATGGGCTATTTTTGGAGTCTATTCTAATTTCAATTGGTCGCCCGATGATCAAGCTATTTATATTTGGGCTAAAGGGAAAATTCGGAAAATAGCTGTTTCCTCTGGACAATCAGAAGTAGTACCTTTCCAAGTTACCAGTTCACATAAAATATCAGAAGCACTCCATTTTCAACAAGAGGCAGCACCTGATTCTTTTGATGTAAAAACAATCCGACAGGCAATCACTTCTCCCGATAATAAATACATCGTATTTAATGCTGTTGGATATCTCTGGAAAAAAGACCTTCCATCTGGTAAACCAACACGTTTAACAAAATCTGAGAATTTTGAATTTGAACCAACATTCTCACCCGATGGGAAATCGCTTGCTTTTGTTAGTTGGAGCGATACTTCACTTGGAGCAATATGTGTTTTCGATATCAACAATAGAACTGTCAAATCGGTTACGAAAGAAAAAGGAATTTATAGAACACCTTCATTTTCGCCCGATGCAAGCAAATTGGTTTACCTCAAAGAGGAAGGAAATGATCATCAGGGCTTCTCTTATTGCAATGAACCTGGTATTTATATTTTGTCATTGAAGGACTTTTCCACAAGTAAAATCCAAATTGATGGTGAAAATCCTCGTTTTAGTGCTGACGGAAAACGAATCTTTTTTCAAACTGGAGGTTACCTTTTTGGTGCATTAGATAAAGCGTTTAAGAGTGTTGACTTGAATGGATTTGATGAAAAAACGCACTATACTTCAACCTATGCAAATCTCTTTGTGCCAAGTCCCGACAACCAATGGTTAGCATTTACAGAATTATTTAAAGTGTATATCACCCCATTAATTCAAACAGGGAAGGCACTTAGCTTGAGCAATGGAACTGATTCGTATCCATTAAAAATGGTTTCGGAAGAGGCTGGAATTAATTTGCATTGGACTGCAACAACGAATCAATTGCATTGGACGTTGGGGGATACATATTATAGTACAGATGTAAAATACTGGTTAGACTTAAACCAAGGAGTTGAAGCACCAAAGCCAGTAAGTTCAGGTTTGAAAGTGGGTCTTCGTTTAGCTCATGATAAACCACTTGGTTCAGTTGCATATATCAATGCACGAATTATTACCATGAAGGATAGTTCTTCCATTATTGAAAATGGGACGATACTTACAAAAGGAAATCGCATTGTTCAAATTGGATTAAACGATGCTGTCTCTATTCCTATCGATGCTCAAGTGGTGAACTGTTCTGGCAAAACAATAATGCCAGGAATTATTGACGTGCATGCTCATCTTGGAACATTTCGCTATGGCTTGAGTCCGCAACAACAATGGTCATATTTTGCCAATTTAGCTTTTGGTGTTACTACCACGCATGATCCATCCTCGAATACCGAAATGGTATTTTCACAAAGTGAGATGGTGAAAGCAGGCATCATGACCGGTCCACGGATTTTTTCTACTGGTATTATTTTATATGGAGCTGATGGCGATTTCAAAGCGCAAATTAATAAGTTGGATGATGCTCGATTTGCATTAAAACGTACCAAAGCTTTTGGAGCATTTAGTGTAAAAAGTTACAATCAACCACGTCGTAACCAACGCCAACAAGTAATTGCAGCAGCCAGAGAATTGCAAATGGAAGTGGTGCCTGAAGGTGGATCACATTTCTTTCATAATATGAGTATGATACTCGATGGTCATACGGGTATTGAGCATAACATACCTGTTGCGGATATATACAATGACGTAGTGAAACTTTGGAGCAATTCTAAAACGGGTTACACTCCAACATTGATTGTTAGTTATGGAGCAATTAATGGGGAATATTATTACTATCAAAAAGATAAAATTTGGGAAAACGCACGTCTTCTCAATTTTACTCCAAGGGCTTTAGTCGATCCACGTTCACGTTATCGTACGGCAGTACCGGATGAAGAATATTACAATGGACACATGTTAATTGCTCGTTCTTGCAAAAAGCTAGTTGATGCAGGTGTTCGCGTTAATTTGGGTGCACACGGACAAATTCAAGGCTTAGGTGCACACTGGGAATTAAAAATGTTAGCCTCAGGTGGAATGAGTAATTACCAAGCTCTACAATGCGCTACTGTAAATGGTGCATATTATATTGGTATGGAGAAAGATCTTGGAACACTCGAAGTTGGGAAATTGGCCGATTTCATTGTCTTGGATTCTAATCCATTGGATGATATTAATAATATAGGAACGATAAAATACACTGTTGCGAATGGGACAGGGTATGATTCGATGTCAATGCAACCATTAAATCTGAAATTGAGAAAACGTATGCCTTTCTATTTTGAACAGCTCTATGGAAATAACGATTTTCATTGGCATGATGAAACTCACAGTTTTCACGGATTGAATTGTGGTTGTAGAAAGTAGTAGTTAATACCTGTTTCGTCAAAAAGCCTAACAGTGTTCTTTTTGATGTTTAATATTTAAATGTTTGATTGACTATCGTATAAAAAATGCTCTTCGTTTGAGGAGCTTTTTTTGTTTACAGATGTATTTATTTTCCACCCCATTCGTTTAATATATTGATAATCAAATAAATAACTATCGTAGTTATTAACACTATCTAGTTCATTGCTTTTAATAAGGCAGCTGATTAACAGCAGTTTACTACCTCTATCTTCGACAGTATGATACGGTTGTTCGGTTTACTTAGTTGTCTGCTCGCCTTGTTCTTGCTGCCCTTGAACCTTCGTTTGCTTTCAGATGCAATGGGGATGAGTTCAAATGGTTCACTTTCTGGATCTTGTTCTGGAAGTTGGATTCTTTTTGCTCTACTCTCATTAACAACTTTATTATCAGCATTTGCTGGTATTAAAGTCATTCGTAGAGCATAAGTTCATTTTCAGCCTGAAGAGAAAGTGATATTGAATGAGTTCTGGTTGTTCTCCATTCAATGTATTTCTTTCTCTTCAGCAAGGTTTGCAATTTTTTCCAGCTGGCATTATTCTTGCTAAGCCCGCCGCTGCATTTTAAAAGCTACTTTTTCAAAACCATATCGGTATTAAAAAAGTTTACATTTGCCCCATGAATTTCAGGTTGTTGCGGACAAGTCTGTTTCTCACTACATTCTTTTTATTACGATTTGGCTTTATTCAAGCCGGAGGATATTTTCATCCTACCAATGTCCCTGTTCAATCTATTCATGCAGCACAGCCTCTTTCGCACGATATTGTTTGTCTTCCGATTGAAATTACCGAGGACAATGAAATAACCGAAGCGCGCAAACGGGTTTTATCAGGTCATCAAGCTATATTATTAGCTTTTGAGTTATTTATTTCAACTCAAAATTTATTTGTTCGTTCAGTTCAACTCAACAACCCAGAAATTCCAGCATTTCCTAAATGGTTGTTGTTACGTGTTTTTCGAATTTGAAAACACCTCGATCATACTGATCTAATTTCTATTTTTCCCAGTATTGGCGACTCATGTGGAATTCTTATTTCCAATTTCATGAGTATGATTGATTTCCTCTAAATCATTTCCAATTCAATACTGATCATTCAGCCTTTCAGGCAATCCCTTTTCATTATTCATCCCGATACTTTTTCGGGTTTTAAATAAAAGTACCCATGGATTCAACTTCATTGAAAAAATCTAATTCTATTTTCTCCACCTTGAAACAGTATTGGAAATCTGATTTATTATCTGGATTCCTTGTTTCACTTATTGCGCTTCCTTTGTGTTTAGGAATCGCAGGAGCCTCAAATTTCCCACCTATTATGGGTGTATTGACTGCCATTGTTGGTGGTATTATTGTCGCATTTTTTGCAGGTTCAGAATTAACAATTAAAGGTCCAGCAGCTGGATTAATTGTTATCTGTGCTGGATGTGTTGACGAATTAGGAAACGCAGCAGCCAAACTCGGACTTAATTTAGGCTATGATCCAGCAACACTTGTCAAAGCAGCTGCTGAAATGAAAATGCCTGTTGAACAATTTTTAGGCTGGCACCTTACCTTAGGAGTTGTTCTTGTTGCTGGTGTTCTTCAATTCATTTTAGGAAAATTAAAAGTAGCTAGCCTCGCAGATTTCTTCCCTCTTTCTGCTGTTCACGGAATGCTTGCTGCAATTGGAATTATCATTATGTCGAAACAATTGCACCTTGCAGTTGGAATTATGCCCTCTGAATTAAAGGGAAAAGAACCATTGGAATTACTTATGATGGTTCCTCATAGCTTAATGAATATGGAATGGCACATAGCTGCTATTGGTGGAGTTGGTTTAATCATACTATTTAGTTGGAAATACATCGGAAAAGGTTTCTTGAAAAAAGTTCCTCCTGCGCTTGTAGTTTTGGTTGTGGCAGTTATTATGGGACAGTTTTTTCATCTTTATGATCCAATCTATCAAGCAAGAAAACCACTTGTAAATCCGGGTGATTTCAAAATCAATTTGAATGTTGATTTTAGTGGACTATTAAATCCAGAATTGATTGCAATTTTTCTCAAGTATTTGTTAATGTTCACCTTGATTGGATCTTTAGAATCACTTCTCACTGGAAAAGCAATCGATTTATTAGATCCTCATAAAGTGAAGTCTGACTTAAGTAAAGATCTATCGGCTGTTGGTATTGGCAATGCTGTTTCTGGATTACTTGGAGGATTACCAATGATCTCCGAAGTAGCACGTAGTTCGGCCAATATCAGTAATGGAGGTAGAAGTCGTTGGGCTAATTTCTTTCATGCTCTTTTCCTTTTGCTTTTTGTTGTTGCATTAGTGCCTTTGATTAAAATGGTTCCTGTTGCCGCTCTTTCGGCCATGCTCATCTTTGTTGGTTTCCGTTTAGCTTCTCCTAAAGAATTCGAACATGTTTTTCATGTTGGGAAAGAACAGCTTATCATTTTCATCTCAACCATTATCGCAACACTTCTTACCGATTTGTTGATTGGAATTGCAGTTGGTATTATTGTGAAATTCATCATTCACTCAATTAATGGTGTGCCGGCTTCCAGCTTCTTTAAGCCTTTTCTCACCATGCATGTGGATGAAGTCAATGGGATTTATTCAATTGAAGTTCAAAAATCAGCGATCTTCAGTAATTTCCTAGGTTTCAAAAAACAATTAGAGAGAATTCCTGCTGGAAAACACATCATCATCAACTTTGAACAAACGCGTTTAGTCGACCACAGTGTGATGGAAAATCTGCACAATTTCGAAAATGCCTATGTGCGTGGTGGTGGAACTTTCGTAATTACTGGTCTTGATGGACATACACCGCTTTCGAAACATGCTTTAGCTTCACGTAAAAAAGCTGCTTTTAAAACTGTAATCTAGAAATAATCATGAAAAAATTTCTTTTTCTCTTGTCTGCAATTGTGTGGACGGTTTCGGTTATGGGGCAAATGGATCCTTCGAATGGAACCGGAAGCACATTAAAGCTGAATGAAGATGGTAGTCATTACCTGAAGTTTACATTAACCAATCAAGTTTGGGCACGCTATAATCAAAGTAATCCAGGTACTACGGTAGAAGGAACACCGAAATCAGAAACATTCGACATAGGAATACGCCGTAGCCGGATTCAAATGTATGGTGCTATAAATAAACGCTCTTTTATTTATGTTCAAATGGGGATGAATAATTTCAATCACCTGAGCGACCGAAAAGTAGGTTTCTTTTTTCACGATGCTATTGCTGAATATTCTATTGTAAAGGATAAGTTGAGCATCGGTGGTGGCTTAACCAATTGGGTTGGACTTTCTCGCTTATCCAATGCAAGTGTTGTTACTTTCCTGCCTATGGATAGCCCTATTTTTCCTTTTGCAACAATCGATGCAACGGATCAATTTAATCGTAAACTCAGTTTATATGCAAAGGGGAAACTCGGCAAGTTGGATTATCGCTTAGCTGTTACCGATCCAATGAATATTGAGAAATCAACTTTGTACGATCCTACCAAAGCTATATCGTCCTATTCTTCCTTTGCTCCCGGAGCTGCGAATAAGCAATTTCAAGGGTATTTAATGTGGCAATTTTGGGATCAAGAAAGTAATCTAACTCCCTATACCGTTGGTTCTTATTTAGGAGCAAAACGAGTGTTTAATATTGGAGCTGGTTATATTTTCCAACATAATGCGATGTGGAGAAAAACAGGGCCTTCTGATACAGTGAAAACCGATATGGCTCTTTTAGGTGGCGATGTTTTTTTAGATATGCCATTACGCAAAGAAGCTGGTGATGCAATTACTGCTTATGCTTCGGTATACAGCAATAACTACGGAACGGGCTATTTAAGAAACAATGGGGTAATGAATCCTGCAACGGGAACTGTAGCTTCTCAAGCATCATTTAATGGAGCTGGAAATGCATTTCCGTTATTTGGAACCGGAACAGTCTACTATACTCAAATAGGATATCTGTTAGGAAAAGGTTGGACTAATCCAGAAAAACTGCGTATTCAACCCTATTTTTGTTACATGCTGGGCGATTATAGTCGTTTAAGCAAACCGATGCAAATGACCAATGCGGGTATTAATTTCTTCCTCAATAACCACAACACGAAAATCACACTCGACTGGCAACAACGTCCCATTTACATGAATGCGGTATCAGGACCTTTACCATTTAATGGCAGGAGAAATTGTGTTACGCTTCAATTTCAAGTGGCTATTTAATTCAATGATTTGATTTCAATTCCAATGAAAAAAGAATATTCTTCATTCGATGAGCACCGGGTGCTTCACGATTTGAAGCATTACTTGCCCGCTCAGGCACCGCTTAAAGATTTCATCCACCACAATACCTTGCATGCATTTCAAGACCGCAAATTCCACGCGGCTATTCGAAGTGCATCCGAAATGTTTGGTTACCGAGTTTCCCTTAAACTGGAAGAGTACCATGAGCTTTATTCACAAAAACAAGTACGAGAAGACGTTCTTGAACATGTGATTGCTCGTCGTATGGGTGAATCGAATGTTCAAAAATGGAAAGATCGTATGCTAAATAAAGAGTACGATACAACTGTTTCTCCTCGTATTGGTAAGTTGCGCGCCAATTGGAAAAAACAATTTCAGATTGATCTCGACTCCCAAGTTCATCCAACGCTCTTTCGAATTCTTTGCAGCTATCTAGATCAGGGGATTTCAATGTGGCATTTTCCTGTGTGGGATAAAGGATTCCTTTCCTCTATTCGGGAAATTGAACGAAACAGCTACACCAGTTTTTTCAAAACATCACGTGCCAGAGATATACTCATGAAAGGGCATTGCTCGGTGAAGCATTTACTGGATATACTCGTGGGTGATGAATCTCTGTATGAACAATATCTTTTCGACCAACAGTTCGCTCATCAAGGATGGTCGGGAATGGTATCGGCTGTAGAAACGGATCCAGGAACCTTATTAGATCACAAGAAAATCTCTCTTCATGATCTAATCATCTTCGAATTGATGATGGAGATTGATACGATTGATCAACATTTTGGTGAGAAATGGGAACCTCTCGCTAAAAAACTACAAGGCGATACTGTTGATTTATTTGCTTCCGTTCCTGACTCTGAACTCAGCGAGGTCTTTATTCTTTGGCAAGAAGCTTTCGAATGGACTTATTATGATGAAGTATTGAAGGGTATTGAACTTCAATCATTCAAACCAGAGAAAATAAAACCGCATAGTTTCCAAGCATTTTTCTGTATTGATGATCGGGAATGTTCTATTCGCAGACACCTTGAACATGCCGATCCAGAATGTGAAACGTTTGGTACTCCGGGATTTTTCGGTGTTGAATTTTATTACAAACCAGAACATGGAAGGTTTCACACCAAACTTTGTCCTGCTCCAGTAACTCCAAAATACTTAATTAAGGAAATTGGAAGTAGCACTAAACGTGAAAAAGATGCGCATTTCACCAAACGTAGTCATGGACTTTTTCAAGGTTGGCTTATCTCTCAAACGCTTGGATTTTGGTCGGCATTTCGACTGTTTCTGAATTTATTCAAACCGACAATGAGTCCTGCAACAGCAACCTCATTAAGGCACATGGATAAATTCTCGCAACTAACAATCGAAAATAAAAGTCTCGATGACAAAGAAGGGAATCTTCAAATTGGATATACTATTCCTGAGATGATTCAACGTGTTGAGGGGCTTTTAAAGAGCACTGGTTTGGTTGAGCATTTTGCACCCATTGTTTATGTTGTGAGTCATGGTTCGAGTAGTGTGAACAATCCTCATTATGCAGCTTACGATTGCGGCGCATGTTCTGGTCGTCCGGGTTCTGTCAATGCACGCGTGATCTGTTATATGGCGAATCATCCGAAAGTGAGGGAAGAACTACGTAACCGAGGAATTCTGATTCCAGAAACAACTCAGTTCATAGGTGCATTGCATGATACAACGCGTGATGAAGTAGTATTCTATGATGAAAATTCGTTGAATCCAGAAAATGCTGCAAATCATCCAAAACATGTTAAAGCATTTGAAAAAGCCTTAGATGAAAATTCAAAAGAACGTTCAAGACGTTTAGTATCAATTGATACTCATTTGAGTCCATCTAAAATTCATGAGAAGATAAGGACTCGTTCTGTTTCGCTTTTTGAACCTCGTCCAGAATTGAATCATGCTACCAATGCCTTATGTGTTGTTGGAAGGCGAGAATTAAGCAAAGGTTTATTCCTCGACAGGAGATCTTTCATGAATTCTTATGATTATCGGGTTGATCCAGAAGGGAAATACTTGCTCAACATTCTCAATGCTGCTGCTCCTGTTTGTGGTGGAATTAATTTGGAATATTATTTTTCCCGTGTTGATAATCAGAAACTGGGTGCTGGTACAAAGCTTCCTCATAATGTAATGGGATTGTTTGGTGTTGCCAATGGAATTGATGGTGATTTACGTCCAGGACTTCCTTCTCAAATGATTGAAGTTCATGACCCTATTCGTTTATTGGTGATTGTAGAACATTTTCCAGAGGTTGTTTTGAAAACCATTAAAACAAATCCAGCTACCTATGAATGGTTTGCAAATGAATGGGTGCATTTGGTTGTCGTGAATCCACAAACAAACAAATTGTTTTTGTTTGGAGCAGGTAAATTCGAACCTTATCAAACAGTTACAAACGCACTTCGTAGTTCGTCCGACTTAACTCCTGTATTTGAAACTCACGAAGAAAATCTTCCGGTTTATCTTATTCCATAATCTTTGTCATGATCGCCTTTTTGCATATTTTAATCTATATCCCTTTGCTGGGATTTTTAATAAGTCTGTGCCTTCCTGATAAAAACGAAACCCTCATTTCGAGGACAGCATTTTTTACTGTTGGATTGCATTTACTTGTTTTACTAGTATTTCTTGGAGTTTGGCTTTTGGGAGGACATCCTCGATTAAATATTCGTGATGTTGTTCTATACAGTGCCGAAGATTATGAATTCTATTTGGATTTCAGTTTCGATCGGATTACTGCTGTTTATTTGTTTGTAGGTGCTTTGCTCACCTTTATGGTAACGATTTATAGTCGGTATTATCTGCATCGTGAAAAAGGATACAAGCGTTTTTTCAATACCACCTTGTTCTTTTATCTCGGGTATAATTTGACCATTCTTTCGGGCAATCTCGAAACACTTTTCATTGGTTGGGAAATGCTCGGTATTTCTTCATTTCTGTTGATTGCATTTTACCGCGATCGCTACTTGCCAGTGAAGAATGCAGTGAAAGTATTTTCTATTTACCGAATTGGTGATGTGGGAATTATTTTAGCCATGTGGATGACGCATCATCTCTGGCATGAGAACATCACCTTTGCCAAATTGAGCGATTCTCACATGGTAAGTGAGCACCTTCAACAACATAGCTGGATTGGAGTGTTAATTTCTCTCGCTTTCTTATTGACTGCAGCTGCTAAATCAGCCCAATTACCATTTTCGTCTTGGTTGCCGCGTGCTATGGAAGGACCAACTCCTTCGAGTGCAATCTTTTATGGATCGCTTTCGGTTCATCTCGGTGTGTTTTTGCTTTTGAGAACATTCCCGTTTTGGGAACATCAGTTTTCAGTTAGGATTTTAATCGCCCTTTTAGGATTATCTACCAGCATTGTCGCCTCTTTAGTAGCTCGAGTCCAGTCCTCTGTGAAGAGCCAAATTGCCTATTCCTCGATCGCCCAAATTGGACTTATCTTTATTGAAATTGCTGCTGGTTTTGAGAATCTAGCATTGTTCCATTTTGCTGGAAATGCCTTTTTAAGAACGTATCAATTATTGGTTTCTCCTTCTGTTGTGAGTTACTTAATACGCGAGCAGTTTTACAATTTCATTCCTAAAAAACATACGTTCGAAGACAGCCTTCCTAAAAAGATCGAATACTCGCTCTATGTTCTTAGTTTGAAAGAATGGAATCTCGATTCGTTCATGTATCGTCGACTTTGGAATCCCTTGAAAATGATTGGTAAAAAACTCGATTTCATGAATGTGAAAAGGGTGGTTGTTTTCTTTGTAATCGTTTATGGTATTGGATTGTACATCGTTTACCATCGTGATTTGCTTTCAGAAAATGTACAACATTATCTTCCATTAGTTTTCTCGTTCATTGGAGTTATCATGGTGATAAAGTCTTTCTCCGAAAGGATAAAAGTCAAGCTGAGCTGGTTACTTATAATAATGAATCACTTTTGGGTTGCCTTAGCCATTTCATTTAACGAGAATTTCAAATTCGAGCAAATTCACTTGTATTTAAGTGGTGTTGTGGTGATGGGTTTTGTTGGATACCTCTGTTTAAGACGACTCAAAAAACTAGAACACAGTATCGACTTAGACCAATTTCACGGACATTCTTATAAGCATCCGAAAATTGCCTTTGTATTTTTGATTGCCTGTTTGGGATTGACTGGTTTCCCTATCACACCAACGTTTTTAGGTGAAGATTTAATCTTTTCTCACATTCATTCCGATCAATTCTTATTGGCTACATTCACTTCATTGAGTTTTGTTGTAGACGGATTATCCATTATTCGAATTTTCGCTCGTGTGTTTTTGGGACCACATTCTAAATCTCCAACCGAGATGGCTTATCGTTCATCCTAAATCAGTAGCATTGATTAACATGATAGCGCCCCGGATTTAAATCCGGGGTTTTTTAATTTTGTGCCGAATTCCCAAAGCAATGACACAAACTAAAATGGAGCTGATGGCACCAGTTGGTTCATATGAATCACTCATGGCTGCTATTCAGGCGGGCGCAAACTCGGTGTATTTCGGGGTAGAGCAATTGAACATGCGTACCCGCTCTTCAATCAATTTTACGTTAGAAGATTTAGCAGAAATAACACGTATCTGCTCAGAAAATTCGGTTAAAACTTATCTTACTATTAACACCATTATCTACGATCATGACATCTCCTTGATGAAAAAGATTGTAGATGCTGCGTTTGCCAACAACATCTCGGCAGTTATTGCATCCGATCATGCGGTGATGAATTATGCTAAGAAAATTGGTATGCGGGTGCATATTTCTACGCAAGCCAATGTGACCAATATCGATACAATTGAGTTTTATTCGGCCTATGCTAATGTGATGGTTTTAGCGCGTGAGTTAGGTTTGATGCAAGTGGAAGCTATCAGTAAAGAAATTGCTCGTCGTGATGTGCGCGGCCCTTCGGGTGATTTAGTGAAAATTGAAATTTTTGGTCATGGTGCTTTATGCATGGCAGTTTCAGGTAAATGTTATTTGAGCTTGCACTCGAATTTCGCTTCCGCCAATCGTGGCGCCTGTTTGCAAAACTGCCGTCATGCCTATGTGGTGACAGATAAAGAAACAGGTAACGAACTGGAAATCGACAACGAATACATCATGTCGGCTAAGGATTTATGCACGATTGGATTCCTAGATAAAGTGATGGAATCAGGAGTAAGTGTGTTAAAAATCGAAGGTCGTGGGCGAAGTGCCGATTATGTGCATACCGTTATTAGCTGTTATCGTGAGGCGATCGACTCAATTTATGAAGGCACTTATTCGCGTGAAAAAGTGGAAGCTTGGACCAATCGATTGGCAACAGTTTATAATCGTGGATTTTGGGATGGCTATTATTTAGGTCGAACTATGGGAGAGTGGAACGATGAATATGGATCGAAAGCAACTAAGCGCAAAATCTTTATTGGTAAGGGTTTGAAGTATTATGATGCAGTAAAAGTGGGCGAGTTCCAATTGGAATCACATTCCTTAGAAGTGGGCGATGAAATATTGATTACTGGTCCAACTACCGGTGTAATTCAACAGATAGTTGAAGAGTTGAGGTTGGATAATGTGAAAACTGATAAAGTGAAGAAAGGCGATGTGTTCTCTGTTTCGGTAGATGCTAAAGTTCGTCCTTCGGATAAATTGTATAAAATAGTAGATGCCTGATGGTACGTATCACGCAGCAGCGTATTAAATGCATTGGATGTAATGCCTGTGTAGAAGTCGCAAAATACCGTTGGCGCTTATCAACCAAAGATGGAAAATGTACCTTAATTGGTGGTGTGGAGAAGAAAGGTTGGTTCTCAGTTTTAGTGGGTGATGATGAATTGGAATTGAACCAATTAGCTGCACGAAATTGTCCGGTAAATATTATACGCGTTGAACAGGTTTAAATCATTGAGTTCGTTTGATGAAGGAAATTAATCCATTCATATAGGTTTGCTGATCGTCGTACATGCAACAATGACTGCCATTTTTACACAGTAGGAATTCTCCTTTGGGAAGTTGTTTACTCATCCATTCCATATACAGTGGATCCATCGTATCGTATGTTGCGCCAATAACCAGGCTAGGGATTTTTATATTTTTTAATTCCTTGCTCACATCCCAATGGATTAATTTTCCAGCAACGCCAAATTCACTTGGTCCTTGCATAATCACATACAGCTCGTTGTTTAAGTGACTAAACATGCGCGATAAAGGTTCAGGCCAAACTTCCAAACGACAAATATGTTTGTTGTAAAAATGTGGAACTAATAATTCCATGTATTTAGGATTTTGGAAGTCGTTTCGCTTTTCCATTGCACGAATAGAATCTACAACTTCCGGATCCATTTGTTTTGCAAGTACATTGTCGGCATATTTTCCATATTCTGGAATGCTTGCCATCATATTGGAAATAATAAGGGCTTTCATGTTATTCTGATACTTCAATGCATATTGCATCGCGAGTATTCCGCCCCAAGAATGTCCCAATAAATAAAAATTATCCTTGTCTAAATTCAAGGCAATTCGAACTTGTTCAACTTCCTCCACATAGCGTGATAAATCATAAAGTGAAGTGTCTTTAGGATTGTCGGAATTTCCACAAGCAAGTTGATCGTAATAAATAAATTCAATGCCTTCTTTAGGAAAGAAATTTTCAAAGCATTCGAAGTATTCATGAGTTCCACCAGGGCCTCCATTCAATAATAAGATTTTCATTTTGGGATTTTCTCCAATTTTTTTTGTCCACACATTGAAATTCCCTTTGGGTGTTTTTATAGAAATATATTGAACACCATCTTCAGCTTGCTTAACTACTTGATTGTTTTGAGCATTTATTGAAAATGAATTTAATGCAATGATAAATGCGAGAAATACGATTCGTGAAATGCTCATTTTTGTCGAAAATAAATTGATCTGACGTAGTGAATTAATCATTTATAATGATTGTCTTATGGCTTGTAATTGCTGAATTGTTATTACTCCAAACTATATGATACAATCCAGAATGCGATAAAATATCTCGTTCAATGTTGAATTGTTTTGAATAGACATTCATCGAATGAATACATTTTCCAGTTAGGTCGTAAATGCGAAGTATTCCATTATTAGTGGGTAATTGAATCTGTATGTTTCCATTACTTGGATTAGGATAAACACGCCATGCTTGATCTATATTTTCAATTCCTAAAATAGTTCCTGGATTCAGGTTAACATGAAAGGTATCGGTGAAAAAGCAGGTATCGGCATTGGATGGAAATAGGTTGGTAATGTCGAGTTTAAAATCGAGCATGGTGTTTTCAGGAATAGCTTGAGTAACATGAAAGAAAAAGCTGGCTTCAACTACCGAATCGGGATTCCAAGCGGAAGCAAAAACCTGAAATCCGCTACTGTTTAAGCCGAAATCCATACCTGCCGGAAATGCCGACAATGGGGTGATTCGAGCGAGCGGATAGGCGAATCCTAATCCAGAAGTATTCGTTAAATTAAACCTCAAAACAGAATCACCAAACGATGAAATGGTACCTTCGAATATAGCTTGATCAGCAGCATTTGTGAGTGGTAAAAGCGAACAAGCTACATTTTGTATGGCTGGAAATCCTAAGAAATTAACCGTATTATTTCCTGAATTTGGAATAGCGAGTGTATCAGAAATTTGATTGTAGTAGATATCTGCCGGGCTCGACATACCAGTAGCTATAGTGATGGGTGCATTGAGAAAATTGCGATCGTATTTTACGATTTTTTGTCCTGTCCATGCTGATATATACCAAGTATCGAGACCGTTCCAAGCAAGACCATCACAGTTTCCAAGAGTTGTTGAAGCAATTGTTGTTACTACAGAATCGGCAAGAGATAGAGCTTTGATGGGAGCATTCGTTCCCCAATTGACAAATACTAAACGGTTATGGGCTTGGTCGTAAACGATTCCGTTTGGACTTTGCACAAGATTTTGAGCCATCACATTGGAAGAACTTGTACTGGTGTTAATTCGGTAGATTTTTTTACCAGTAAAATCGGTGGCGAAGAGATTAACATATCCATCGCTGGTGATTCCATTGAGAAAAGTTGCACCTGTGTTTAGATTGAATGTTTGAGTTCCGTCTGTTAAGTCGTAGCCTTTGATGTATCCACTACAGCAAGCATAAACTGTATTTCCTACGATTTCGATTCCATAAGGAACAGGACTAATTCCCGATTTAAAAACCGATAACACACCACTTGCCGAACGAGCGAGAATGGTTCCGCTCCCGGTGTTTGAAATTAAATAACGGTTGTTGCCTGCATCAAATGCAATGCTTTCGGGACCGTTGTATGTTTGAGCTTGGATGAAATTTGAGCACAGAATTGCAATTAGTAGTAAACAATTTTTCATGGGTTGGGAGGAATGAAGATCAGATGTATAATTAAACTATTCCCTGTTTAAATACAAAAAACCCGGAATGTTGGTTCCGGGTTTTCAAATGTGAATTAATGCTGAACAATGAGTTTTTGAGTGTATGTTCCTGTATTGCTGCACAAACGTATAATATAAACACCACTTTTATTGGGAGTTTGACACTGGAGAGCATTTTTCCCGACAGGTAAATTCTCTGTATTTGTTTGTTGAATGATTCTTCCTGAAATATCCCAAATACTAATTTGTACATCGGAAGCTTTTTCTAACTCGAATGTCAAATTGAATATTCCATTTGCTGGATTGGGGTTGATTGAAGCGAAATTCGTTTCTAAATTCTCATTACCCAAAATAACTTCCCCCAATGTGTATTGAATATAATAGAGTTTCATTTCATCATTGGTCGTCAATCCAAAATGAACTGAAGTTGTTCCTGTATTTCTGAATGTGGCTTCTTGTATCAAACCGAGTTTTGGATTGATGGGTTCCAATGGTTCAAATTGACGAACGGGTGGATGAGAAAAACTGTAATATCCTTGATTGAACGTATAATCGGTATTATACCAGCCTTCGTAAATCTGATCACCTTTGGTTCCATTTGAATTTCGTTTGAAAATATCGAAATCAACCCCGTATTTGTGAGTATGAGATGTCAATTGCCAAATATTCCAATACTGAGTGGCTGATACATCATAATCGGCTTGAGAAAATGTATGAGGTGTATTGTCGGCTGGAATTAATATGTTGAGGTCGGTAATTAAATCCGAATGCATTTCGATGATCTCATCAGTTGCTGGTAATGTGTAAACATTAATAAAGACTTCAGAAGCCAAAACAGAATCGACATTGTAGTTTTTTAGATGGAAATTCATATCGAGCACACTTCCAGTTGGCCATATATACGCTGTTCCTTGAGGTAAATGAGTATCGAACGACATCTGCCAAGCATTGATCATCGTGGATGAACTTCCTGAAGAACCAACTCCGGTTAAAGGATTCTGTAATCGTAATCCTTCGGCAAATGAAGCATCTTGTCCGGGAAGAAATTTATAGAGAATGAAGTGATGACTTTGAGGAGCCATGATCATTTCGAGACGGTTAACCTTAATATTTGCAGGAAGTTCAAGATCGTATTTGATAAAGTATTCGGCTTCTGATTGTGGTGCTAAGAATATTTTCCCTAAGTGTAATTGAAATGATCCCGTTTCTGTAGGAATTGGTGGAGCACTAGGAATGCTATTGATTCCTCCATTGGTATAATACTCATCGATAATTGCTGTGTTTACAACATTTCCAGTTAAAGGAGCTCCTTTATAAATCCATTGTCGAATCAATTCTAAACTTTGTTGTGGAACTGCTGGTCCTGGACCACCATAATTGGGCATACCAGCACCTTCGTCAACAGTAAGCATTTCGTTAGGGTAGAGTCCATTATTGCATTTACGCATAAGAAAGCTTCGGTCGGGATAACCAGGACGAATGAGTTTATACCCTTTCGCAATTGCTGCAGGATTTGTTGGACTTACATTCACAATGCGATTGTATACTTCTGTGTCTGTTCCACTCAAATTCAAATTCCCGGAATTATCCACTCCATTGTGACAACCAATAGCACAGGTACTTTGGAAAAAAGTATTGATTTGAGAGAATGTGTTTTGGGCTTGAATGCTATTCGAGACAAAAAGCACGATTAAGGAAAGGAGTGTGTTTTTCATGGGTTGGGATTAATCGTATGATTCGAACCGGATTTGTTTTTTGTCTAGTACAAATGCTTGTAAATGTTCTCGGGCTTCTTTGAGCATGTTTGCCCATCCACAAAGATAGAAGAGATGATCACCTGGAAGAAGAAATATTTCTTTATACACATCATGAACATAACCTGATCGTCCTGACCATTGTTCTCGGGATAAAACGGGTATGTAATTGAAACTTGCTTTTTCTTCTTGAAGCTTCAGAAATTCCTGGTGATACAGTAAATCTCTTTGACTGCGTACACCTGCAATGAGTGTAATTTCATGATGCGGTTTCTCTTGTTGGAAAATGTCGAGTATCATCGATCGAAAGGGAGCAATACCAGTACCTGTGCAAATAAAACATAATCGACGGTTTAGGTTTTCATCAAGCCTAAATTTACCTAAAGGAAGGGTTGTTTTAATTTTCGAACCAATCGAAATATCTCGAAATAAGTGCGGTGTTCCCAACCCTTGAGGATTCATTACAATGATGAGTTCTAAGGTATTGTCGCTCGATGGGGGAGAGGCAATGGAATAACTTCGGTTGGTGTATTTGCTGTCGATAGGTAAATCTAACATTACAAACTGACCTGCATGAAAATCTAGCATAACTTCACTAGGATAGCGAAGCACAAAGCGTTTCACATCTGGAGTTTCATCCAAAATCTGAATTACTTCGCAGTCATAATAGGTATATGCCATTTCAAACCAAGATACTGAAATATCTTTTCATCCAGTTCATTTTCAAAAGATTGAGTTCGAATTTTTTTCTTGATTGAAAAATGCCCGGAAATGTTTAATCATCGCCGGGCATTTGAAAAAGTATTAGTAATCAATACACTATGTTATCGAATTCAATTGTATTGATGGAATTTATTTTCCAATTCTTCCATTTAGGTATTTACCAAAGAAACGCTCCATTTCCTTATAAAAGTCCATACGGTTTTCTTCGTTGCCAAAGCCATGTCCTTCGTTGTCTTTCACCATATATGGCACGTCAATTCCTCGTTTTTTCAATGCTTCTACCATTTGATCCGACTCTGCTTTTGCAACCCTTGGATCGTTTGCACCTTGAGCAATAAAGAGTGGACATTTGATTTTATCTACATGAAAAACGGGTGAAGCAGCTGTCATCAACTCTTTATCTTTCTCAGGATCTCCTACCATTTCGTACATCATATCGAGATAGGGTTTCCAATAAGGAGGAATGGTGCTCATAAAAGTGAAAAGGTTCGAAACACCTACGTAGTCAACTGCACAAGCATATAAGTCGGGTGTTAATGTGATGCCTGCCAATGTTGCATAGCCACCATACGATGCTCCATAGATGGCTACATGTTTTGGATCGGCAATGCCTTGTTCAATCAACCAATTCACACCATCGGTAATGTCATTTTGCATGGTTAAACCCCATTGCTTAAAACTCGCTTCCCAAAAGGCGCGACCATAACCAACCGAACCTCTAAAGTTCATCTGTAAAACCGCATATCCACGATTCGCCAAGAACTGCACTTCAGGATTAAAACCCCATTCATCGCGTGCCCAAGGACCACCGTGCGGATTAATCACCACAGGTAAATTCTTAGCTGGAATACCTTTCGGTAAAGTCAAATACCCATTGATTACTTTCCCATCACGAGCAATGTACTTGATAGGCTTCATTTCGGCCATATCTTCTTCCTTCAACCAAGGACTGATATCCGCCAATTTAGTGAATGCACCTGTAGTTAAATCGTAGAAATAATAGCTACCATAAGAACGATCACTCGATACAGTAATGAGTAGTTTATCCTCGTTACGATTTTGTCCGCTTAGACTTACTTCATATCCTGGAAAGCGAGCATCTAGTTTCTTTTGAAGTTCCTCACGTTGTTTATCGAAAAACTGATAGTGGCTTTTATCTGTTTCATACACAACGCCAGTAATCACTTTGCGCTTGCGGCTGCGAAGTAAAGTACTAACATCAACTTCGGGATGTTCGTACAATGAAGCAATCTCTTTTTTAGCAACCGGATCGTATTTGATTATAGTTGATCGATCGCGTCCGATGTTTGAAGAAACAAATAGCATTTTATCGTCGAAATCGAAATACAACGGACTAAACGATTCTTTGAAATTGGTTGAAATGAGTTCGGTAAATTTTTCGGAGTCATTATTCCGGTAAAGCACGCCAGTGTTGATACCATCGGTAGTAGTAGCGATACGAATAACACCTTTATTGTCGGTTTGCCAGCCGGTAATGTTTCCTGGATTTTCGCCAACCATTGTTAATTCACCTGTATTGATATTGATGCGGTAAGCATCGTAAAATTCAGGATTGCGTTTGTTCAGGCCGATAATCATTTCATTATCGTTATCGTACAAATCGTCGATGATTTCTGCACGAACTTCAGCGCCTTCGGTTAATTCTTTTTGGTTTTTTCCATCAGAATCAACGGCAAACAAGTGAAAGTTTTCGTTTCCACCTTTGTCTTGTAAAAAGACCAATCGGTTGTTATTCTTCCAAAAATAGCCTTGAATATCGCGCTCTTTTGCGAATGTAACTTGAACTTCGCCGGGTTTACCAATTTCTTGAACAAAGATATTTAGGCGGTTTTCCCATGGTTGCATAAAGGCAAGGTGCTTTCCATCAGGCGAAATGCGGAAGGCTACTTTTTCCGGATTCCGGAAAAAATCTTTCAGTGGAAGTACAGGAGCCTGTTGTGCATCGGCATTTTCAGGCATACCGACTACGAGTGTAGCCATAAGGATTGAGGCAATAAAGTTTCTAGTTGTAAACATAAGGGACATGAGTGTATGAACGAGGCAAATTAAAGGTTTCTTGTTTACTTGAAAATCATTTGAAAAATGAATGTCATTTGAAATTCAGATAATTCACAACATTAGTAGTCCAATCTTACTATTTGTTACAAAAGAGAAATTTATTTTTAGCTAACTCTGCATTATTGCGTTTCACAGCACAGCCCAAATCTTGAGTGTGTTGCTTGATGTTAATTCAAAGTTCTTCCCAACCTTTATTTTGGAAATCATATTTTGCATATTCTCCTGTGTCTGTAAATTCGGAAGCCGTCATTCCTACTTCAAAAATTGAGTTTTCATTCCAACTTGCAGTAAAATACAGCGCTTTATTTGTCAAAAATGCCGTTCCATAGTCTTCGTTTGGATGATGGAAATGAATTCCAATATCATCTTCTTTCGTTATTTCATATTCGTATTGTAATAATCTATCTTTCAGTTCATGATATTGTTTTGCAGTAAATAATACTAAATGATCTTCATGTTCGAAAAAGGTATCATCATTTAGTTTTACTTCTTTCTCTTTTGTTTCGATTCTGTAAAGTCCTATGTCGTAACTCATTTTCTTTAAAATTAGTTGTTTTAAATAGCAGCTTATTTAATTTAACTGAAATTTAGAATTTTCAGGAACAGTCAATTATTTTGAGTTTATTGAAATGAAAGTAGAAATTTATCTAAGCATTTATTTAGATTTGAGATACGTCAAATTTGAACGCTAGAATTACATGCTAAATTAGTTCTATGGTAGTTTAGAAAATCAGTTCCGCTTTTCGTTTGCGGCAATCAGTTCGGAGTGTTTTCCTAGTGTTCTCAAGGCAAAAAACAAACTCAAAAAGCAAAATATGGCTCCTAACATAAATGCCGCACCTGGGAAATAAAATGGAGCATCATCAGCCGTAAAGCGGGCAAATACATTGGTCATCATTACTGGTCCAATAATCGAAGTAAGACTCACTAAACTTGTTAATGCGCCTTGTAATTCGCCTTGTTCAGAACCGGGCACTTGGGCCGACATAATTCCTTGCAAAGCTGGACCACAAATACCTGAAAGGCAATAAGGAATTAATGCAGCATACATCATCCAACTTTGATTGGCAAAAGCAAAACAACTTAGTCCGATACAATAGAGAATCAAACCCCAATAAACAGAGCGTTTCTGTCCCAACCATGGATTGATATAGCGTATTAATCCACCTTGAACAATCGCCACCAAAATCCCTACAAAACCTAAAGAATACCCAACAGCCTTTTCGTCCCAATCAAAACGTTCCATAGTAAAGAACGACCAGGTGCTTTGTACTGCATGTGAAGCGATATACACGAAAAGCAATGATACAACTAAGCCTGAAATGATTGGATATTTTTGTAAGTGTCTTAATGCACCCACTGGATTTGCACGTTTCCAATCGAACGTTCTGCGGTTTTCTTTCGACAAGGATTCGGGTAGAATAAAATAGCCGTAAAGGAAATTAATGAAGGTAAGTGCTGCCGCTGCAATAAAGGGAATGCGAGAACCATATCCACCTAAAATTCCACCGACAACAGGACCAATAATAAATCCTAATCCGAAAGCAGCTCCGACTAAACCAAAATTCTGAGCTCGTTTTTCAGGTGTTGAAATATCTGCAATGTATGCTGTTGCAGTAGTGATGCTTGCTCCCATGACTCCAGCAATGAGCCTTCCTACGAATAACCATAAAATACTTGGTGCAAAAGCCAAAAAAAGATAGTCGAGAGCAAAGCCAAATAGCGAAATGAGCAAAATAGGTCGACGTCCATATTGATCGCTCAAGTTTCCTAATACAGGCGAAAACAAAAACTGCATAATGGCGAACGAAAACAAGAGCCATCCACCATATTCCGCTGCATCGCTGAGCGTTCCGCCTGTAAGTTCTTGAATGAGTTTCGGGAATACAGGAATGATAATTCCTAATCCTGTAATATCAATTAATAAGGTAGCGAAAATGAAGCCAATTGCGGGCTTACGGGAGTTTGACATGTGTTTGGGTCAGGTTTTCAAATGTACTGAATTCCTTCATTTAACAAATCGAAGCATTTTAATTCGATTTCTTTTTACTTAGTTTAGGTAAATCATACGATACATTGAATTGTAGAACTTGAATAATAATTTTCGAATTCCATTGTGGTTGCCAGATATAGGATGCTTCGAAGCTAGTATGCTTATTAGGTGACCATTTTATTCCCACTGTGTTTCGAATTCGACGAAAATAAAACTCCGAAGAACTATATCTATACATTGGTTCGGAGCTCAAAAACACTTTCAGTTTTATGATGATTTTTTGTTCGGCACCCAACTTCAATCTGAAATTTTGTATAGAAGGATTGATGCCCCATTCAGGAATGCTTTCAAAATAATATTGATATTGGTATTTAGCTTTTGCCGACAATGTTAGTTTATCCCATTTCCAATTGCGTCCAAAGCCAACACTGTATCTAATTCGATCCCATCGATTGGATGTGCTATATCGGATTCCTGCTTCGACAGCCCAGTGTTTATTTAGTTTATACCCTAGTGTTGCACTTATATAACTTCCGCGGAAGCGTGAACAATTTTTATCGAAACGCGATTGATATTGTGCACTTAAATCGAATCCTTTTCTTAAATCCTGATTTAATTCCAAGGCATTCCATACTTGAAAATCGCTGGGGGTTTGAGCCGATAAATTCCAGGTATTTAAAATAAGAATTAGAAACAGAAATTGCTTAATCTTCATCACTGGCACTTTCTCCTTTGCTAGGTGTATCGTTTCGTGCAGAATTGTAAAAAACAAACATACGAGCTACATCTTTGAAAAAGTCGATACGAATCATTTCAACTCTATGCACATTTAAACCAGTACGTTTGCGAATGTCTTCAATCATTTCTTCTTGTTTATCTGGATGAATTAAATCGATACGATCGTAGATGATTTCTTTTGAATTTTCATGAACGATTTTAACTTGATAATCGATGATCCAAGCAGTTAGTAAGATAATGGCATTCGCAGTTCCAAGCAAGAGATAATTATCATCTACTCCAGTGAGTGAGTTTATTATTCCTAGAGTTACGCTTACGAAGAAATACCCCATTTCACGAACAGGAACTGTTACAGTTCGATAACGCAAAATGGAGAAAATGGCAAATAAGCCAAATGCAAATCCCATTTTGAGTTTAGCACTGCTTAATAAGAAGCAAATGAGGAAATTGATGATATTAAAAAGGAAAAAGGTGAACAAGAAATCGCGGTTCTTGCTCATAGGATAATAGAGTATCCGAATAAGGATAAAAATCACTAAAAAATTAATCCCGAATCGGGTAATAAACTCAAGCCAACCATGCGTTGCAGCTATCTCATTCACTAACTCGCTTGTTTCCATTGATCTTCTATTAAGTGCTTTATTTTACGGAGTTTGGATCCAAATGCATTGCGTTTAATGTTATGATTTAATAAAGCAACTGCAATGGTATATTTACTTATTCGGGTTTCGCGTAATTGTCGTTTGCGCAAACATTCCAAGAACTGACTATTTCGTGATGCTTTCGCTTGTTTCACTTCAACTATTACCAAGCCTTCTAATGAAATTTCCGCGATTTCATTTTTGAGGTGTAAATTGAGATCAATGGTAACTCGCTCTTCCGAATTACGATTCATAAGTGTTAATCGTTTATAATTAACCCACATGGTAGGAACTAAGTGTAAACCATCTTTCACATATTCGCTCAATAATTCTTTTTCAGCATTACCGAGCATTTGAGGAATGCTTACAGTTTGAATTCGATGTTTATTTGTCCTTAATCCCTTGATTTTTTTCTTTATTTCAAAAAACACATCTCCAGAATCTTGATATTTTCTGTAACGGATTTTATAGCGGTTGGGCCTACCATTGTGATGATCGGTATAGGATGAATAGGAAGATGTATCGAAATACAATGTATTATATTGTAACAATCTCTTTTCGTTGATTGAAAGAATATTATAGTCATTCAATACTTCTTTTAACACTGATTCGAGCTCGTTATATTTGAAAATGAACTTTTGATCCACCCTATTGAATAGTTTAAGTCGGTTTATATCATCAAGGCTAGCAACCTGAAATTGATCTAAAATAGCTATAAGTGGATTTTCAGAACTCATGCTAGTCTTAATCGTAAATAACAAAATCGGGAAGAATCAACTCTTGTTTATTTGATGTGATTTCCACATCCTGAATGATGTAATTTTGATTGAATACACAGGTGTCGCATTGTGAATAAACAAACACCTTATATTTACCTTTTCGAAGACCTTTAAAAATGTAATCTCCTGAATAGGAAGTGCGAACATCATTATCTGCCGTGCTATTATCTCCATAAGAAATATAAACACGATAATCACCAGCATATGCACTGTCGGTAATTATTCCACTCGTATTAATATCATATCCAAAAACTTTTCCTCTTATAGTAGCAGAGCCTCCTTCTCCCGGTTCTTTACTACAAGAAATTAGGATGATCAAACTAAGGATTAGCATAATTGAAAATCGAAACATGGTATTTTTAGCTGAATATTACGCAAAAGTTAATTCAAACTTGTCGATTCTTAAAATGGACAATGAAAATTCTACCTTTTGAAATCAGGTTTTTTAATTATAAGCTGATTTGGATTATAATTTTAAACAGAATTTATTAATCATTAAATAAAAAATGCGCACCTAAATTAAAGGCTTGATAATCGTTTTATTTAATATGGATTTATTAGTCATTTTGATAAACTGAGATATCGAGATTATCAATATGTATTGTGTTTTTGCCTCTATTCCAAATATACACAGATAGTTTACAGTTAGGGCCACACGTTGGAATCATAAAGAGAGAGAGAGATTTTTTCCAGGCATTGCGTTCTTTTTTTAAAGTCTCAATGGGTGTGTCTTTATAAAATACATTTTTACCATCTTCATCAATGGCAACAACTAAACGACTTTCAGGGGCTAATTGTGGATTAAGTAAAGCAGCACTAACGATGAGCATTGTTTCCTTTCTATTAAAGATAGATGTTATTGGTGATCTGTAAGTTATTCCAAATTCATTTTCTGATGAAGTTATTCCAGAATACTTGCCTTCAAACGATTGAGTTGAATCGGTTTCGGTATGTTCCCATGGGGACTCTACTTTAATTTCGAAGTCGTTACTTATTTTTAAGAGTGCTTTTTTTTCGTTGAGTTGATAGAAATCTGCCAATGTTCGTTCTTTTTCGAAATCGATATGCTTGAATATACTCACTGGACCTAAATCAGCAACTTTGTGCATGTAATTAATGATTTCGGGATAATTGGGGTAGATATCACTTAAAAACCATTCATCCTGTAGGAGAATATAATCGTATTTCCATTGTAATGCATTTCGGAGATTTTCTTCGGAGGTTGTTACTACTGCAAAGCCTTTTCGCTGCATACGAATAAAAGGAATGTTGGGTGCTTGAGAATCTAAAACCAACAATATAGCTGAACGAGCTATTCCCATTGAATCGAGCTTCACATCCATGCCTTTGTAATCTCTTACCATGGACGCAATTTTATCCCAATGTCCAGTACCTCGTTTTTCTTCTTGAATGGTAGCCGTGAAATAGACCATAAGTACTAATAGTCCGGCACCTAAATACATTGAATAATTGATACTCTCAATGGAAGATTTGAGGTAACGAAACAATAAGATAAAAGCAAGAATTCCTGGTAAAAAGAATGTATCGAGAAAATAATAATCGTGAACTCGAAACTGTTGCAACATAGCAAACAGGAAGAATAAACAACCCAAAAAACAAATGAGCGCAAATTGTAATAGGTTTTTAGACAGTGACTCAAAACCGCCACGTTTTTTCAAATACTGATAAATAGCAATAATGATCAGAAATGATAAGAGTACAATTTGAATGGGATTGAAATAATGATAAATCCAAGTATCTATAACGTTCGATACAATATCAATAGCTTCTCCGAAACTAGCCGCTGGTTTTAATTTGTTGAGAAAAAGCGAACCATACTGAACACGCAGCTGATTATTATAAATAAAGTAAAAAGCGATAAAACTAAATCCAAGAATTAATGAAACCCAATGCTTCCAGCGAAATTTTCGTTCTTGAATCATCCGCAAAAACTCCATAGAAGCAATGGCAATAAGCGGTATGACAAAAGTTGTTCGAGTAGCAGCTGCTATAGTGAATAAAGTTATTGCTAAAATAAATGTTCCAGTTTTGCTCGTTTTTCGATGCTTGAAATAATAATAAACTCCAATAATGCTAATAGAAAGTGAAGGTATTCCTGGTAGAAATCCAGCTTGGTAATAGGTAAATAATGGAGCCGTTGCAGCTATGCCAGTTAAAAACAAAGAACTCATCCAGTCATTTTCGACTAAACGCGATAGCCTATAGAAATAAAATAAACCAAGGAAACTCAACAACAATTCATAACATCGGAATACCCAAGGATCTCGTGTCTGAAAGAGTTTCATTCCTGCAGCAATGATGTATTCATGAATCGGGAAATCAACGGCAGTAATACTAGTAGTTCCTGGAACTAAAAAATCACCAGGAAACTGTTTGTTCATCACATACGTCTGGGGATGAAAGAAATCAAAACCATTATCTAAAAATCCTAAGGCAATAGCAAAGCGGTCCGATTGTGCCCAAGCATGCGTCCATAGCGGAAACTCGTTGAGGTTTTTAGCATGAAAAAACAAGCCAAGACTTAGGATCAACGCAAATGCCCATATCTTTTCTTTCTGTTTCATGTTAATTATTCCTACAGTTTAAATTGTATAATTAGCAATTTAAGGATGATGTACAACATTTCCTTTTTCATCCATTTCTAAAAATGGATTATAAGCTAATTCCCAAAGATTCCCTTCTGGATCAGAAATATATCCACTATATCCACCCCAAAAAACATGTTCAGGCGATTTTAAAGGTTGAGCACCTTTACTAGTGATTTCATTGAAGTGTTGATCAACTTCAGCTTCTGAATTAAAATTAATTGAAAAGCTAAATGATTTAAAACCATTACCAAGTTCAGAAACACTAGCATCTTTGGCAAGTTCATGAGCTGGAAAAAGGCCAAGAATAAAGCCGTTTAACTTAAAAAATACAATTCCATCGCTGTCTTTGAGTAAAGTCCAGCCAAACACATGGGTGTAAAATGACTTCATATTCTGAAGATTTTTCACACCTAGGGTAATAAAACTAATACGTTGATTCATTTCGAGCTGAATGGGATTTTGCAAATCTATTTATTCAACAACAGCTTTCGAAGCCTCAAAAGGGAATCAACTTACATGGAATTGATTTTCTTAGGAATATATCCGCAGTGTTGTGCCTGTTAATTCGGTCTTGTATTGTGTTAATGCGGCATTAGCTGGGCCATTTTGTACAGCACCAGTGCTACTAAAATTAGCACCATGATTATTACAATGAAAGCGATTAGTGGCTGCTTGATAGGTTACATTCGTTCCTTCATGCGTGCATGCTGCTGCAACGGCGATGTATGTTCCCGAATTGGTGCGGGCTACAATAATACCTTTTGTAACAACATATCCACCATTTGTATTTAAAGCCGAATTGGCACTGCTATTTAAATCAAGTGTAAAATCGGTAGCATTTGTTTCTGTTTTTTTGCAAGCACCTAAGCAAGTTGCTACTACCAAACCACCAGCAGAAATGCCAAGGATAGATAAAAATTCTTTTCTGTTCATGGATAAATGAGATACAAGAAGAAAGCAAATTGACTTCTTTGCTAAACTCAAGACGTTTATTAATAGTATTTCGTTGCGTAAAGAAAATTATTCTTGCCAAATAATTATGGGACGAAATCCAACTGTAGAACTAGGTTGTTGGAACGAAACAAAACTTTCATTTCGCACATCATACCCAACTGAATTCCAACTACCGCCCATTGCTTTATCTGCATCACTCACAAGTTCAGCCACATTTCCGTTCATATTATACAAACCCAAAGTGGTTTCAAAATACGATTTAACAGGAGCTGTAATGCTTGCGTTATCACTTAAATAGGAGAGAATATCATAACTTTTAGATAGCTCTATTTCAAACTGTTTTTTGTCATCATTCCAATGAATACTCTCTGCACCTATATTTCGGTAATTACATAATTGCTGTCTACGAATGTTTTGTAGGCTATTTCCACCCCAAGAATAATCTGTTCCTTTTGATCCTGAACGAGCAGCATACAACCATTGTTCACTCGTAGGAATCATAACTTTAACCTTACTCTTTCCAGCTAATTGAGTATTGATTTTTTCTGTAAGCCATTGGCAATACAATTCGGCACCAGCTTTCGAAACACCAACAACTGGATAGTTTTTATATGCAGGATGCCAATTGTAATAATTCATGTATGGCTCGTAATAACTGACATTCCAGACTGTTGAATCATAAATAGCAATGGCGTATTTATCTAATTCACCTTTCAATTTCAAGTCGGCTAGGAATGCACGATACTGACCATTGCTAATCTCTGTTTTCGACATCATAAATGCCGACATCTGTTTTCCTAAACCCGATTGAGTTTCAACACTAGAAGGGATGAACACAAATTCTTTTTGAATCGATTTAGGTAGCGATTTTACAACTGCTTTTGGTTTAAAGGCACTTAGTCCGATACAGATTAAGCTGATTGCGATTATTGGAGTAGCTGTTTTCATAAAAATCTTAACGGTGAGCAAATCAAGAAATTGCGTGATTCTATTTTGATTTTTTGAAAGCTGCTTGGTAGATTTTTCGGATGCTATTTTTCTCTTCCCGTTCGCAAATAGTTTCTAAAGCAGCTTTTAAATCTTTGTGTTTGGAGAGGTTTAATTTTAAAATTTCACCTAATGCTGTTGCCGCACTCCAGCGAACAACGGTACCTGCATGTTCGGTATTGACAAGCAAGCCTTTAATCGAATCCGATAAAGTAGCAGGAAATAAATGAGCTATATGAGCAATAACTTTCGCGCTTTCCCATTTCACGCGTGGAGCTTTGGCGCCTAGTTCTTTCGTTACAAATTCCAATAATGTTGCATTCGCAATTCCTGGAACTTTATTCGTAGCAAATTCAAACGCTTCGATACAACTTGCTTTTATTGGATCTTTTGATTTAGTTGCATATTCAATTAATGCATCAACTTCTAAGTGAGCTTCGATCAAAGCGCGACTAATAGTTTCGGTTTTTTCTTTGGTACTCAAAAAAGGATCACCTAACAGTGCTTCAATTTGAAATTGTTTTGCCATCAGTTTTGTAAATAAGTAATTGTAGGTGCAGGCAAATCGGGAAAAGCATTCATTGCTTGTTGGAGCATCTCGTTTATATATGCACGTGCTTTATCTAAATCTTCAGCAGAGAATAAAAACAGAACTTCCTCTGAGTCATCTGCATTGCGCCACAGATGTTCTAAGTTCATTCCACGTTCGGCATGTTCGGCAGCATCTGCAAGTAAAACCAATTCCAAATCTTCCAATTGAATCCCGCGCAAACGGGCAAACACATGTGACATAGCGTAAAGGTTAAAGTCCGAAAGATAAAAATTTGCATGTGTTTTCTACGATTCTTTTGGGGCTGCCCTTCGCCCAATCCAATTCTTTCCTTGGGCTCAGGTCGGGCTTTCGGCTATTTCCGATAGTTATCGGAATCTCACTGCCCTCCTTCGCTATTGCTTCGGTGGGCGATGCGGGGTGCCGCCTCAATCCCTCAGCCAGTTATATTTTGCTAAATATTTAAATTGAAATTAAAAAAGGTGTAAGGGAGTATGCTTCGTAAGTTGTTGTTATTCAACAATATAAATAGTAATTTCTCTCGCGCACGCGGGGCCGACCACTAACCACCCACCAACTCAAAGTTACGAATTGCGTTTGAGGTAAGTCGTATAGTAAACGTTTAAGAACGGCTAGTTTTTGACAATGCTGTTGATTTCTTTTTTCAATTCTCGAATGCCTATTATTCTTGAAAATGACAGCTTATAGCAATACGCGTGAGCGGTAGAGCCGGAACTAGCCGTTTTAGGTGCCTTCGCCAAGGCTATGGCACCTAAAAGGACTATAAGGCGATGACGCGACCTTTGTATGCCTTAGCCATAGCGAAGGCTTTCAAAGGGCACGCACTAACACCTAGATGCAACCTTACTATCTGGATTCGTGATTTTCGTCTTAGTTTCGCTGTATGAAAAAACTGCTCATCATTGGTACCGTTTGGCCTGAGCCTACTTCATCGGCAGCTGGGACGCGTATGATGCAGATCATTGATTTGTTTCTGCAGGCTCATTGGGAGATTTGTTTTGCATGTCCGGCTGCTGAGAGTGAATTCTCTGTATCAATGAGTGATCGAAACATTCGGAAAGAAATAATCGAATTGAACGAGGATAGTTTTGATGAATTTGTTACTGAATTCAATCCTGATGCAGTGCTTTTTGACCGTTTTATGATGGAAGAGCAATTTGGTTGGAGAGTGGCGCAAAATTGTCCAGATGCCTTGCGGATATTGGATACCGAGGATTTGCATTTTCTTCGAATTGCTCGTCAGGAAGCAGTGAAGGATGGGCGCACAATCGAGTTATCAGATTTGAAAAATGAAACTGCTAAACGTGAAATCGCTTCGATGTATCGTTGCGATTTGAGTTTGATTATTTCTTCCTACGAGTACGAATTATTGCAATCAATAATTCAGCTTGATGCTTCGCTTTTATACTATTTACCTATGCAAGCAGGGAAGATGCCAGTTGGAAATAAATCATTTGAAGAACGTTCGGGTTTTGTTACGATTGGGAATTATCGTCACCCACCCAATTCCGATTCGGTGAAATATTTAAAAACGGAAATCTGGCCACTAATTCGTCAAGCTTTGCCAAATGTGGAAATGCATGTATATGGTTCGTATCCATCGCCAGCTATGTTGCAATTGAATCATCCTGCATCTGGTTTTTATTTACATGGACGAGCAAATTCGGTGGAAGAAGTGATGCAAGATGCTCGAGTTTGTTTGGCTCCTTTACGTTTTGGAGCAGGAATAAAGGGTAAATTGATTGATGCGATGCGTTGTCAAACCCCATCCGTAACTACGCAAATAGGAGCAGAGGGGATGCATGATGGACTGGAGTGGAATGGGTTTATAGAGGACGATCCTAAAGTATTTGCTGAAGCAGCTATAACGCTATACTCAAATGAGAATATGTGGAATGATGCGAGTAAACAAGGAAAGTTTTTAATTGAAAAATGCTATCAATCCAATGAAAAAGTTCTTGGATTTTTATCTCGAATAAATGAATTAATTGAAACTCGAAATGAGCACCGTAATCAGAATTTTATTGGTGCTATGCTGATGCATCATACGCTTCAAAGCACGAAGTATTTATCGAAATGGATACAGGGAAAAAATAAAAATAAGTATTAAAATTTAGCAATATCAATAACGACATCGACTAAATCTTTTTTCTTAGAAACACCAAAGTAATTTTTTAGAAATACAATGTATTTTTCTACCGTTCTTTCTGATTTAGCCAAATCTTTAGCTATTTCGGCTGCTGTTTTATTTTGTGCAATAAGTACTAAACAACGACTTAATTTGGTATTTAATTGAACGTATTTTCGTTTATTAGTTTCTATTTCTAATTTACTAGTGTCATTTAGTTTACCCTCTGTTTGTAGCAGATTCATGAAATAAATATTTAATTTTTCTTCAATTTCAGAATCATTAAAAATAAAATCAAAATACGGGCTAACTGATTTTAGAGTTTTAAATTCTCGTTTAATAACAAGCCCAATTGTTACAGGATGATTGTCCTTGGATTTAATCTTTTTAATTTTTAAATCGAAGGAGTCTCTGTCCGTCAATTTCAATATAAAATGAGTAAAGTTTGGCAGTGGATTCTCGATAAAAAGATCGGGATGTTCGTAATGAACAAAATTTAATTGGGGGTATTTTTTGGATAAACTGTCTGAAATAATTCGGTAAAAAGAATGGCATTCAGATACAAAAGCGACTTGCATGGAAGATTGGGTAGATTTTCAAAGTTAACTATTTTTTTAACTCAAAGAACTACCCAAAAAACTACCCAATAGTTGCTGTAGTTGAATTTACTCCTTCAAATTAATATAAATTTATTTAATCAACATTCTGCAACATTTATTTCATGATTTTAAAACCTAAAATACAATGAAAATAAATCTACTACTTACGCTTCTCCTTATAACCAACAGCCTCTTTTCTCAAATTCCATCATGGGATTGGGCTTGGAGTATCGGTGGAAACAATGTCGACCAAATCGATTTCCTTCAACTAGATGAACAAGGCAACTCCTACGTGTGTGGTCAATTCAGAAGTTCTTCTATTTCAATTGGCGGTTTAAATTATGCAGCAAATTACTCACAACCCAAAAGTTTTTTTGCCAAGGTTTCAGTAAGTGGACAATTGCTGTGGTATAAAGTGTATCCAGCTAATAATCAATCCAATGTTAATTTTATTCTTGACCTAATTGAAGGATACAACAATACCTACTATGTTTTGATGCAATATGGCGGTACAATAAATCTTGATGGAAATATCTTTACTAATAATTTTCTACAGGGCAGAACATTGGTAGTAAAATATAATGCTGCTGGAAATGTTATTGATGCTTATCATTTATTTGATACTAGTGTTAATAATAATGTTTTAACAACAGCTTTTGTTCAAATTGTTAAACATCCTAGAGGAGGGTTTGCGTTTTTAGGACTAAGTACCCAAGCAACCGTATTAAATGGAATTTCAGTGCCTGCTAATAGCAATTACATTGGCTATATGGATACGTTAGGCTCAGTTCAAGAAATTCATCTTTTAGGAGGAATGGGAGAAATGGATTCAACCTATTTTGATTTTCCTAATCAAGTAGTTTATAGGGATCTTAAAGTTTCCCCTAAGGGCAATATTTATTTATCAGGAACAGCTAATATAAACTCATACTTAACAGTAGATACAACTACCTGGCAATTACCTGAAATTTCCTGTACATCACCCAATAGTTGCATGGTTAGGACTTTTATTTCTTGTTTTGATTCAACATTTTCATTCAAATGGTCACATGTTGGGGTTTTGGAAGAATTTATTTCAGGAACTAGTTATGGAGCCAATTATAATGGAATACATGTTTTTCCTGATGAATCTGTAATTTTAAGTCAAACCGCAGCAGGCGAATCGAAAGTTCTTTTTGATAATGTTTCTTGTGAGCCAAGAGCTTTACTAGAAAGTTATAATGATGGTATTGTGGCTAGAATTGCTGGAGATGGAACCGTTTTATGGGTCAAGCGGTTTGATTCTTCTGATAATGCAGACAATTTTATTAATGCAATAACAGGAGATGGACTTGGAAATTCTTATTTGTTAATGTACAGTGGACAATATCAGAATACTGATGGAAGTGTTTATACTAATGCTATTGTTTCAAAAGTTGATATAAATGGAAATGTAATATGGTATAAGGGGACAGATAATGGTGCTAATGGAGGAATATACTTTTTACCAACAGGATTTAAAGATGATGGAAAAGGAAATATTTATTTGGCAGGAGGATTCTCTTGCTATTTGGCGCCATTACCAATCTTTAATGGGAATGTTTTGCCTTGGTATACACCCGTTTATCAATATCCTTATGCATTCGACGCCTTTATTGCAAAACTAAATAATTGCAGCTCTTTGCCCGTAGATATTGTCTCAAACGAAAACCAAACATTTTGCAACGAAGACAGTGCTTTCATTGAAGTTTCTGGTGGTCCAAATTTTCTTTGGTCCGATGGTGATACTTCACAAACCCGCTTTATCAACGAATCAGGAATGTATACTGTTTTGTCCTATAATAACGCAGGATGTTATGGCAATCGTGATACATTGAACTTAACTCGATTGAATAAGATTGCCAAGGAACAAAACGTTCAAATTTGTGAGGGTGAATCGTTTAACATTGGTACTCAAGTTTTCAATCAATCGGGTGAATATCAAAGTATTTTAACAGCACAAAACGGCTGCGATAGTTTGGTTACAACCCATTTAACTGTAGATTCGTTAGATGCACAAATTTCACTTAGTCAGAATGTATATTCAGCTATAAATATTCCGATTGATGCTACGCTTCAATGGCTGGATTGCGATTCGAATTTTGCCAATTTAATTGCTGAGGTAAATCCTTCTTATACAGCTACTGAAAATGGACTATATGCTCTTGAAATAAATGATGGGAATTGTCGTGATACTTCCGAATGTTTATTATTTAATAGTTTAGGAATGATAAATACTTCCAACAATTCCATCCAACTATTTCCCAATCCGGTCGATCAAACACTTTTCATTCAAAATCTATCAGCACATCAAACATTGAGATTATTTGATGCCACAGGACGCATTGTTTTCGAAACTCAATCATGTTCAGTTAACAGTGATTTAAATGTATCGGGAATTCAATCTGGACTCTATATCCTTCGTATTGGTAGCTTTTCTAAATCAATCCTAATTCATCACTCCAATCCATAAAAAAAGCCCGTTCAACATTTAGCTGAACGGGCTTTCTTATTTCAGTATTATCTTATTGCTTGATTAGCTTAATACTTTTCGAATCGTTCGTTTGCAAGTAATAAACACCATTGCTGTATTTTTCCAACTGAAGTACATAGCTGTTTTGTACCATAAAGCTTTCCAATAATTGTCCTAAAGAATTGTACAAACGAACCTGACTTGGGCGTCCACATTCAATGTTCACTTTATCCATCGTTGGATTTGGATACACATTCAATCCTTTTATTGCCGTAGCGTTCTCCATTCCTAAAATCGTCATCGTAACACAACTCGAAGTATCAACACATCCTAAAAGATATACTTTCACCGCATAATCACCCGTACTTACTGCCGTAAAACTTTGATTCGTTTCTCCTGAAATTGGTGCATAAGCTGCTACGCAATCGAGCCACTGATAAGAAGCTCCTGCTTGATTCGCTGTAATCGTATTATTCAACACTGTAGTCGAAATATCAGGTGAATTTATACTCACATTCATCGTTTGAGCTATACTTGCTCCACATGAATTGACCGCACTCACACTCAGAATTCCTCCTGATGTTCCACTTTGTACCGAAATCACATCTGTACTCGAAGATCCTGTCCAACCGAAAGGTAAATTCCAAGTATACGAACTTGCTCCCGAAACCGGAGTAATGCTGTATGTATACGATGATGCCCTACATACACTTACGTTTCCACTAATACTACTTGGCTGACTAGGCGCACTTTCTCCCGTAACATTTAATGTTTGTGCTGTTGAAGTACCACACGTACCGTTTGCACTTACACTAACAATTCCGCTTCCAGCACTGAGTGAGTTTATGATATTGGTTGGTGAAGTTCCTGTCCAGCCATTGGGTAAAGTCCATGTGTACGAAGTGGCGCCACTTACCGGAACAACAGAATAAGTCACCAATAAACCAACACAGTAATTGCTCGGACCGCTGATTGTTCCTGGTTGAGCAGGACCTGCATCCGGAGCAACTGATAATGTTTGTGCAAGCGAACTACCGCATGTGCTATTTGAACTAACCGATATTATTCCCGCTACCGATCCAATCGTATTGATACTTGTGGTACTTGATGTTCCTGTCCAACCATTAGGCAAAGTCCAAGTATAGGATGTTGCGCCACTTACAGCCGCAATGCTATACGTAAGCGATTGACCTAAACAATAACTGCTGCTTCCAGAAATACTTCCCGGTTGTGCCGGAGTTGCATTCGGACTAACTGTTAACGTTTGTGCTGTAGAACTTCCGCAACTTCCATTCGCAGTCACGCTAACAATTCCACCATTTGCACCTGCTGTTGCATTGATGCTCGTTGTAGTGGAGGTTCCAGTCCAGCCGTTTGGTAATGTCCACGTATACGATGTTGCACCACCTACGGTCGAAATACTATAAGTAATCGCATCTCCTTGGCAAAAGCTTGAACTACCTGTAATTGCGCCCGGTTGTGCAGGAGTACTGTTCGGACTAACAGTTAAAGTTTGAGCTGTAGAACTTCCGCAACTACCATTTGCAGTCACGCTTATAATTCCTCCATTAGCTCCTGCCGTAGCATTGATGCTTGTTGTAGTAGATGTTCCTGTCCAGCCGTTTGGTAATGTCCATGTATACGACGTTGCACCACTAATGGCTGAAATGCTATAAGTGAGCGCATTTCCTTGGCAGAAAGTTGTGCTTCCTATTATTGCTCCTGGTTGAGGTAAGGTGCTGTTCGGTGTTACATTTAAGAACTGTGCGCTACTGCTTCCGCATGCACTATTAGCCGTTACACTGATATTTCCTCCATTCGCTCCTGCAATTGCTGTAATGCTTGTTGTTGTAGAAGTTCCAGTCCAGCCGTTTGGTAAAGTCCAAGTATAAGAACTTGCTCCACTAACAGCCGAAATGCTGTATGTAAGCGAATTACCCTGACAGAATGTAGTGCTTCCAGTAATACTTCCCGGTTGCGCCGGTGGATTATTCGCATTCACTGTTAAGGTTTGAATGGCTGATGCTCCACAACTGTTATTAGCTGTTACGGTAATATTTCCAGCTGTGCTTGATGGTGTTGTCGTAATGCTATTTGTAGTTGAAGTACCTGTCCATCCATTCGGCAACGTCCAAGTATACGAAGTTGCACCACTTACTGCAGAAACACTGTATTGCTGAGAAACTCCATTACAGAATGTAACACTTCCCGTTATTGCTCCCGGTTGATTTGGAACATTACTTACCGTAAGAACTGTATTCGATGAATTAGCCGTTGAAGTCGTTAAACAACTAGCATTTGAAGTAATGCTTACTGTGATCACATCATTATTATTCAACGAAGTGCTACTATAAGTGCTCTGGTCATTTCCGACAGTATTCCCATTGAGTTTCCATTGATAGCTTGGAGATAATCCTCCATTGATCACATTGGCTGTAAACGTTACAGATGTTCCAAAACAAATTGTTGTACTTGGTGATGCACTAACTGTAACTGCTGGTGTCAAAGCTGGATTCACTGTCATTGTGATGCTATTCGAAGTAGCTGGATTCGTTCCAACACAAGGAACATCTGAAGTCATCACACACGTAACAATTGCATTATTCGTTAAGCTACTGCTGCTAAATGTTGCACTGTTTGTTCCCACATTGCTGCCATTTACTTTCCACTGATAACTAGCATTTCCACCATTTACAGGTGTTGCAGTAAACGTAACTGAAGTTCCCGCGCAAATAGCTCCACTTGGACTAGAACTAATACTTACCGAAGCATTGGTTGCTGCAGGTGTAACATTCACTTGAACTGTATCAGCCAAAATACATCCTGCATTGTTCGATTGCACAATGTATTGAGTCGAAGCCGTTGGACTTGCAATAGGATTGTAAATAGTAGATGAATTCAATCCTGTAGCTGGCGTCCACGAATAATTACTTCCGCCTGTAGCAACTAATTGAACATTCTGTCCCGGACATAAAGTCGTTAATGCTGGTGCTGCAACTAAAGCTCCTGGTAAAATAGTAAAGTACGCATCCGATAAATCATAATTAGTCAAACTACCCGCTTGCCTTACACGCAAGAGCACCGTGGATGAATTGATGTTTGGAACAACCCAACTGTATTGATGACTGGTGGTAGCATAATTGGTCACAATGGCTATCCAAGTTGATCCACCATTCGTTGAATAATGCAAATCGTAAGTTCCGTAAGTACTTGTCTCGTTCCAAGTCACCAGTTTATTGGTACATCCATGCAGTGTATCGCTAATTCCATTGGGTGTTTGAAGGGTAATTGGAGGAGCTGATGAACTAATGATGAATGCGATATCGGACGTGTCTGATTTACAATTATTCACATTATCACGCACCCAAATACGACAGTTGCTTGATGGCAAATTCGGAACGTTCCATGAATACGTATTGTTCGAAGTATTGTATCCCATCACAATGTTTGTAAAGCTCGTTCCTCCATTGGTCGAATAAAAGATGTCATACAAATTCGAAATTCCATCCGATGTCCATTGGATATTGTAATTCGTTCCAACCTGCATGATTCCTCCAAAATTCGGTTGGATAATCGTTACTGGTTTGCGAATCGTAAAGGTATTGTCCGATTGATCTGCATATTGCGAATACGAAGTTGGATAAACTCGAACAAGTGTTGGAACATTGTTGAGGTTTGGCATGGTCCAATTATACGTCGCTGGATTCGCAGAAGTGTTCCAACTCGAAACGATAATATTCCAAGTGCTTCCTCCATTGGTCGAATATTCAATGCGATAATTACTCCAAGCTGGCGAGCGATCAAAGGTTATCGAGGTAATCGTACATCCTCCCCAAAGTGTTGTTCCATCATCTCCATTCGGTGTGATAATGGTTACCGCTGGTTTAATCGTAAATACTGCATCCGAAACATCCACAACCGATAAATCCTGATAGTTAGAAATACGCACCAAAGCTGTTGTACTCGAAACATTCGGACAAGTCCAATAATAATATCCATTGTTTGATGAGCCATTCGTGATATTGGTCCAAGTCAATCCACCATCCAACGAATAATCTAATCGAACATAGTTGTATATCGTGCTTTGTGTCCACGTAATTTGATAATCCATTCCCGAATAATACGTCTCACCACCATTAGGTGTTAAGAGAATCGGTGTAGCTGGAACAATGGTAAAATTGGCATTGGAAATATCGAACTTACAGGTGTTTTGATAATCAATCACCTTAACCAAACACTGAGTTGACGGGTTATTGGGAACGCTCCATGTGTATGAATTTCCAGTGATGTTCGATACGATGTTGTTCCAAGACGAACCAGCGTTGGTTGAATACTGCAAAGTATAATATCCCGAAGCCGAAGGCAGATTCGTCCAGGTGATGGTGTGAGAAGAAAGTCCAACCCAAGATTCACCACCGTTTGGAGAAGTAACAGTGATGTCGTTGGAAGGAATGATGTTGAATACCGCATTCGATTGATCGGTGATGTAGTTGTAGGAATATCCGCGCACGCGAATGAGCGCTTGGGAAGAAGTAATTCCGTTTGGAACTGTCCAATTATACGTTTGATTTGGACTGCCATTATCGCTCGGATTAGCAATATCGGTCCAAGTAGAACCATTGTTGGTCGAGTAGGCAATGTTCCAAGTTCCAACACAATAGGATTTAGTCCAAGCAATGGTGGCAGTGGCACAACCCACCAATGTTTCACCTCCGTTGGGATAGGTAACTGAAACAGGTGGTGCAATGGTAAAAGTCGCATTGGACACATCCGAAACAGAAAGATCTTGGTAGTTCGAAAGTCGGATCAAACACTGAGTAGAAGCAGAAATGGTCAATGGAACACTCCAATAGTAATATCCATTGTTTGAAGAACCGTTGGTGATGTTTACCCAAGTTGAACCATTATCGAGCGAATAATCTAATCGAACATAGTTGTATATCGTGCTTTGCGTCCACGTAATTTGATAATCGCAACCTACTTGCAAAGTCTCGCCACCATTAGGCGTTAAGAGAATGGGCGTAGCTGGAACAATGGTAAAATTGGCATTGGAAATATCGAACTTACAGGTGTTTTGATAATCAATCACCTTAACCAAACACTGCGTTGATGGGTTGTTAGGAACGCTCCACGTGTAGGAATTTCCGGTGATGTTCGATACGATGTTGTTCCAAGACGAACCTGCATTGGTTGAATATTGCAAAGTATAATATCCCGAAGCCGAAGGTAGATTCGTCCAGGTGATGGTGTGAGAAGAAAGTCCAACCCAAGATTCACCACCGTTGGGTGATGTTACTGTAATGTCGTTGGAAGGAATGATGTTGAATACCGAATTAGATTGATCGGTGATGTAGTTGTAGGAATATCCGCGCACGCGAATGAGTGCTTGGGAAGAAGAAATTCCGTTTGGAACTGTCCAATTATACGTTTGATTTGGACTGCCATTATCGCTCGGATTAGCAATATCGGTCCAAGTAGAACCATTGTTGGTCGAGTAGGCAATGTTCCAAGTTCCGACGCAATAGGATTTCGTCCAAGCAATGGTAGCAGTTGCACAACCCACCAATGTTTCACCTCCGTTGGGATAGGTAACAGTAACGGGCGGAGCAATGGTAAAAGTCGCATCGGACACATCCGAAACTGAAAGATCTTGATAGTTCGAAAGACGAATCAAGCACTGTGTAGAAGCAGAAATAGTAAGCGGAACACTCCAGTAGTAATATCCATTGTTCGAAGAACCATTCGTGATATTCACCCACGTTGAACCATTATCAAGCGAATAATCTAAACGAACGTAATTGTAAATCGTGCTTTGCGTCCATGTAATTTGATAATCGCAACCAACAAGTAAAGTCTCGCCACCATTAGGTGTTAAGAGAATCGGCGTAGCTGGAACAATGGTAAAATTGGCATTGGAGATATCGAACTTACAGGTGTTTTGATAATCAATCACCTTCACTAAACACTGTGTTGATGGATTATTAGGAACGCTCCATGTGTATGAATTTCCGGTGATGTTCGATACGATGTTGTTCCAAGACGAACCTGCATTGGTTGAATACTGCAAAGTATAATATCCCGAAGCCGAAGGCAGATTCGTCCAGGTGATAGTATGAGAAGAAAGTCCAACCCACGATTCACCACCGTTGGGAGAAGTTACGGTTATGTCGTTGGAAGGAATGATGTTGAATACCGCATTCGATTGATCGGTGATGTAGTTGTAGGAATATCCGCGCACGCGAATAAGCGCTTGGGAAGAAGTAATTCCGTTAGGAACCGTCCAATTATACGTTTGATTTGGACTACCATTATCGCTCGGATTGGCAATGTCGGTCCAAGTAGAACCATTGTTGGTAGAATAGGCAATGTTCCAAGTTCCAACACAATAGGATTTAGTCCAAGCAATGGTGGCAGTAGCACAACCCACCAATGTTTCACCGCCGTTAGGATACGTAACAGTAACAGGTGGAGCAATGGTAAAAGTCGCGTTGGACACATCCGAAACTGAAAGATCTTGGTAGTTCGAAAGACGAATCAAACACTGAGTAGAAGCAGCAATGGTCAACGGAACACTCCAGTAGTAATATCCATTGTTCGAGGAACCATTGGTGATGTTTACCCAGGTTGAACCATTATCGAGCGAATAATCTAAACGGACGTAATTGTAAATAGTGCTTTGATTCCAAGTAATTTGATAATCGCAACCTACAAGCAAAGTCTCACCACCATTAGGCGTTAGCAAAATCGGCGTAGCCGGAACAATGGTAAAATTGGCATTGGAAATATCGAACTTACAGGTGTTTTGATAATCAATCACTTTCACCAAACACTGGGTTGATGGATTATTAGGAACGCTCCATGTGTATGAATTTCCAGTGATGTTCGATACGATGTTGTTCCAAGACGAACCAGCATTGGTTGAATACTGCAAAGTATAATATCCCGAAGCCGAAGGCAGATTGGTCCATGTGATGGTGTGAGAAGAAAGTCCAACCCAAGATTCACCACCATTGGGAGATGTTACGGTTATGTCGTTGGATGGAATGATGTTAAAAACTGCATTCGATTGATCGGTGATGTAGTTGTAGGAATATCCTCGCACGCGAATGAGTGCTTGGGAAGATGTAATCCCGTTAGGAACAGTCCAGTTGTACGTTTGATTTGGACTACCATTATCGCCCGGATTGGCAATATCGGTCCAAGTAGAACCATTGTTGGTCGAGTAGGCAATGTTCCAAGTTCCTACACAATAGGATTTTGTCCAAGCAATGGTGGCAGTAGCACAACCCACCAATGTTTCACCGCCGTTAGGATACGTAACAGTAACAGGTGGAGCAATGGTAAAAGTCGCATCGGACACATCCGAAACTGAAAGATCTTGATAGTTCGAAAGACGAATCAAGCACTGTGTAGAAGCAGAAATAGTAAGCGGAACACTCCAGTAGTAATAACCATTGTTGGAAGAACCATTGGTGATATTCACCCAAGTAGAACCATTATCAAGCGAATAATCTAAACGGACATAGTTGTAAATGGTACTTTGATTCCAAGTAATTTGATAATCGCAACCAACAAGCAACGTCTCACCACCATTAGGAGTTAGGAGAATCGGCGTAGCCGGAACAATGGTAAAATTGGCATTGGAAATATCGAACTTACAGGTGTTTTGATAATCAATCACTTTCACCAAACACTGTGTTGATGGGTTATTGGGAACGCTCCATGTGTATGAATTTCCAGTGATGTTCGATACGATGTTGTTCCAAGACGAACCAGCGTTGGTTGAATACTGCAAAGTATAATATCCCGAAGCCGAAGGCAGATTCGTCCAGGTGATGGTGTGAGAAGAAAGTCCAACCCAAGATTCACCACCGTTGGGTGATGTTACTGTAATGTCGTTGGAAGGAATGATGTTGAATACCGCATTTGATTGATCGGTGATGTAGTTGTAGGAATATCCGCGCACGCGAATGAGTGCTTGGGAAGAAGTAATTCCGTTTGGAACCGTCCAATTATACGTTTGATTTGGACTACCATTATCGCTCGGATTAGCAATATCGGTCCAAGTAGAACCATTGTTGGTCGAGTAGGCAATATTCCAAGTTCCAATGCAGTATGATTTTGTCCAAGCAATGGTAGCTGTTGCACAACCCACAAGTGTTTCACCGCCGTTGGGATACGTAACGGTAACAGGAGGAGCAATAGTAAAAGTCGCATTGGAGACATCCGAAACAGAAAGATCTTGGTAGTTCGAAAGTCGAATCAAACACTGAGTAGAAGCAGAAATGGTCAATGGAACACTCCAATAGTAATATCCATTGTTTGAAGAACCGTTGGTGATGTTTACCCAGGTTGATCCATTATCGAGGGAATAATCTAAACGTACATAGTTGTATAGAGTATTCTGTTGCCAGGTAATTTGATAGTCGCAACCAACGAGCAAGGTCTCACCTCCATTAGGAGTTAATAAAACAGGAATTGATGGTGTGATGGTAAAAGGTAAATTTGAAACGTCCTGCATGCAATTGGTAACCGCATCCATCACACGAACCAAGCAATTGTTAGAAAGTGCAACCGAAGGAACAGTCCAAGCGAAGGTAGCTGATGCGGTGCTGTAATTGGTGATAATGTTAGTCCAGTTGGTACCTCCATTTACGGAATAAGCAATGTTGTATGTATTGGAAGTTCCTTGAGCATTCCAGGTAATGTTATGAACTGTGTTTCCTTGCCAGATTTCTCCTCCGTTAGGAGAAGTGAGCAATACCGGAATATTGATGGTGAAATTATTATTGCTTTGATCAACTGTAGTTGGATGTTGAGCATCGTAAATACGCAGTTTAACTGTGTTCGATTGCACATTAGGGACAGTCCAAAGAAAAGTTCCGTTTGAACTTAAATAATTACTTGTAACCGAAGCCCAAATAGTGCCACCATCAAGAGAATAATCGATATTCCAATAATTAGAAGGAGTGCCAGTTTGCGTCCAAGTTACAGGATACTGTTGACAAGCGTAAAGGATTTCACCACCATTGGGAGCAGTAACTGTTACTGTTTGCGCTTGAGCAACATGGACTAGAATAAGCAGAGAAAAAGCGAGGAAATGTTTGATCAGTTTCATGATTTTATAATTAGCAGTATAGGTTGTTAGGCTTTTTTGAAAAGGGACGTAAAAATAACAAAATGAAGCCATTGAAGCATGTGAATATTGGTTTAAAATATCCCTATCGCCTCCCAATCATAAATTATAGAGACATTTTATGTCTAATTGAGCTGATAGAAATGATTAATTATCATCATGAAGAAATATCCCAATCTATTCAGGGTAATCCAATTTCTTGTGATGTAATTCTAAAAAATAAAATGATTCAAATGAGTTGATTATAGAGAATGAAGAATGTATCGCGTGAGCGGTAGAGGCTACACCTCGCATCACCTGCCGAAGCGATAGCGAAGGCGGGCAGTAAGATTCCGATAACTATCGGAAACAGCAGATGACGCGATCTGAACTTTTCGTGAAGGGCATGCCCAAATAAAAAAAGGACAAGCCATTTCTGACTTGCCCTTTACACACAAAACAATGCGATTATGGTTGTTCCTGAACTGTTTTTCCTTTTGGATATTCGACCGTATAACTGAAGCGAATTTTCTTGCTATCGTTCGGTTTGATGGTGTAATTCCAGAAAAGTTTTCCGTATTCCTCGGTGTATTCGGCACCTTGTTTATCGAGTAATTCTACTTTGATTTCGTTACGACGAGAAAGTGGAATTTGATCTAAGATTTCGATATCGATTGCCGCTCCTTTGTTATTACGGATGGTAGTTTCCCACACATAACTATCTTTTTGTGTGTTCTCGAAAAATTTCTTGGATGATTTATCTACCACACGAATTCGTTTTACCACGATACGTTCGTCGCGACCTAGAGAAATAAGCAGCGTATCGCTCGAAACGGAAGGATTTAGCTGCGTTTGTCCAACATACATATCATCGAAAAAGATGTTTGCAGGTCCTGCTAGCATGTTGTATTTTCCATAATCGGTGATTTTAGCTAACAAGAATGCCGCTTGCTCGAGTTTCGGAACCACATGGTATTTGTAGGTTGCAGGAACATTGTAGGTTTGAATCGCACAAATATGTTCTTTGCCATCGGAAGGAATATTTTGGCGCGCTTCAATTTCGAATTCAACATTGATATCACTCTCGCTCACATTGACTTCGTAATTGTATGGATTTTCATCATCCTCAGCCACGGCATCTTTCCTCATTACTTTAGATTCAACCTGCATCATATTCATTGCTGCTCCTGCGTTTGACAACGTTGTAGCTTGTGTACGATACACGTAATAATCGATATATTTAGGAGTCATAATTGGGCGATTATTATTCATGCTTGGATTGGCTGTTGAAATTGTAATTTTCACATCTTTCCAATCGTTGCCAGTGCTTTGATATAGTTTGGCTTTATAGAAAATATTGACTGGTTGTGTGGTGTTTTGTACTTTGATATCGTACATCGGTGCCCAGCCAGCTTGATTTACGAGATAGGTTGGATGAATGGTCAATGCTCCGCCGGTTTCGGAAGAAAAACTAAGGACAATTTCTTTTACCGGTTCTTTTAATTTCACACCCATATCGTTGAGCTGTTGTTGAAATTTTTCTGTTTTCTCGGTGAAGCGCGCTACTTTAAGATTCAGATCGAATAACTTCTTTCTTAAATCCATTAAACGTGAACGGTAAAAATCGGCTAGGACAATGAGTTCTGCAGGTTTCAAACCTTCTTTGGTGCTCCCAAGTTTGGTGTTGTTGTCGATCAGCGCAATTTCGCCAGTCCAAACTGCGCGTTGTTCTTCGAACCACGTTAATTCTTGTTGAAATGCTTTGATGGAATCTCGAAGTCGATCGGCTTTCGGATCTTTTGGAGCTGCATTTTCTTCGGTAAAATAATTGATGCGCGTTGTTGCCGAGAGTAAAGTTGCCGCACCTTTCACACCCACTTGCAAACTTGCATCGATCATGAATGTTGAAATTCCGGAAATAACCACATCCGAATTTCCTTTCGGAATGGTCACATTTAAAGCGCGGGATTCTTTCGCTTGATTACGGTAAATAGTGACATCGATAATTTTTGAGCTCGCCGGAATTTCGTCGGCACGGACCGATAAGGCCGCAGTTAGCAGGAGCACGAATGCAAAACGTGATTTCATTTTATCTAAATTTTAATTGGAAGCTCGAGAGAATTGAGCCATTGCCTTTGCGGCGCGCGCCCTTTTCAAAATCCAAGCCAGCATGTTTGTTCTGCCTCTTTGCCCGATTTTAAAAAAGGTTCAGTGCTTTTGAATGGAATTAAAGACAAGAGACTCTATAAACTCGGTCATTTTAGCCTCTTTGTTGTTGATTGTGAAGTCGGTAAGAGAAGGTAAATTTTCTTGAAAAAATTTTTGAGAATGTGCTATTTCTAACATCGATGTGGCCAATGAATGAGCAAACCCATACTGAGGATTTATTTCGAGTAATACTTTTGCTATGCGTTGACAAAGATCTTTGTATGGCTTAAAAAGTCGAGCTTGATTGTCTTCACTAACATGATGCGTTAAATACGATTTTGAACCTTCCCAGATAGCCAATTGAAGAGCTTCTTTTTCAGGAATAAATGCAGAAAGATTCGAATTATCTACTGGTTCACGTACTAGAATTTGAATGATGTTTTTCAGTTTTTGAATAGGATCAGAAATGTTATTCATGCTGAATATGACTTTGTATTCGAGAAAGCTCCAATACCACGTAATCAGGTAGGTGAGTAGACGATGTTTGTTTTCGAAATACCGATAAATACCGGCTTCGGTCGTTTCAATTTCGGAAGCGAGTTTTTTAAATGTGAAATTTTCGAAACCCAGTTTATTGATCAACAGCAGGCCATGATGAACGATTTTTCTTCCTAAGACTGTCTCTTCGGGGTTTCGGAGAAAAAGTTTCTCATTCATTTTAATCTTTATTTCAAGCTCCATAAACAAATTCGGTTTTATTCCGTTTTCAGCTAAGATAGTAAAACTATCATTTAAAGTAATGTTACTATCTTTGTTTTTTGATTTGAATTATGAATCAATCGAAGTTATTATTCAAGTGGTTGCTCAAAGAGCGAAACATCATCAGTAAGATATACTTGTTGGCTTTGCTTCAAGGTGCAATGTATTTGATTATTCCATTAGGAATTCAAGGTGTTGTCACATTTGTGATGGCAGGAAGTATTTCAGCATCCTTGTTTCTACTATGTGGAATTGTTGTTTTGGCAGTTTTATTTATTGGCTTACTACAGATTTGGCAAATGCGTTTGAATGAAAGCATGCATGAAACAATCTTCGGAGATGTGGCAGCTCGCATTGGATTTTATTTGAATAATAAAAAGTTAACTGCCGAAATACTTTCTCGTATCAATCATTTTTTTGAAGTAGTAACGCTTCAAAAAGGGATCAGTAAGATTGTATTAGATTTTTCTTTTTCCATAATCAGTATTGTATTTGGATTAATCATTTTGCCCTTTTATAACAGTTTGTTTTTCTCTTTAACATTGATTTTAGGAGCATTTTTCTATTTTATTGTTCGACATTATGGAAAAGCTGGAATTGATTCAAATATTGAAACATCGAATCAGAAATACCGATTGGTTGAATTATTTCAAACTGAAAAGGGGATTGAGGAAAATGAAAACTCAGCTTTTATTTCACAAGTCGATGAAGTATTGGAATCCTATTTTATTCAACGGAAAAGCCATTATGGAGTTCTCGAAAAACAATACAAAGGCATTGTATTTTTTAAAGTCCTTTTTATTGCCATATTGTTGTTTCTCGGGGCTTTTTTAGTTCAAACAGGCGAATTAAATATTGGTCAATTTGTAGCAACGGAAATCATCATTTTCTTGGTAATTAATTCCATCGAAAAACTGATTATTAGTTTAAATAGTTTTTATGATCTCATTACAGCAATTTATAAGATTGAAAAAATCACCGAAACATCTCCCGAATATTCTATTTTCAGTAAGCAGTCGAAAACCCTGAAAAGTTTCGATTCTATTTATAAACGGCCTTATTCTAAAGTGATTAAGGTGTTTGTTTATTCTATGTGTTTGTGTGGTTTAGTAATTTTATTTCTACCATGGACTCAAAACGTAGAATCGACTGGTTTTGTAACAACATTAAATCCCGCCAATCGGCCCCAAACAATTACTTCACGAATATCGGGGCGTGTCGAAAAATGGTTTATACAGGATGGCGATCTGGTTAAGAAAAATGATACGATAGCTTATATATCGGAGATTAAAGAAGAATATATCGATCCTAACTTGCTTTCACGTTCGGAGTCGCAAATCCAATCGAAAGAATCGGCAATGGAATCGTTTGAGCAAAAGATAAATTCGGTGAATGCTCAAATTGATGCCTTGAATAAATCTTTGCGAATGAAATTAGCACAAGCTCGAAATAAGATTGTTCAAGGTAAAATGAAAGTGACCAGTGATAGTACTGAGTCAATTACAGCAACAAGCAATTTGAAAGTTGCAGAAACTCAGTTAATGCGCTATGAGGATTTATTTAATAAAGGTGTTGTTTCACGAACTGATTTGGAAAATAGGAGAGTAAAAGTTCAGGAAGCAATAGCGAAGAAAACGGCTGCTGAAAATAAATTCTTCGGTACTAAAAATGAGCTACTTAACACCGAAATAGAACTAAATTCAATTCAACAAGAATATGCCGAAAAGCTGATGAAAGCTGATTCTGAAAAGTATTCGGTCATGTCGGCTTTATTTGAAGCAGAAGGTTCACTCACGAAACTTCAAAACCAATTGGTGAATTACAGCATGCGACAAGGTTTCTATTATGTATTGGCACCACAAGAAGGATACATTCATAATACAAAAATTCAAGGCATTGGTGAGATAGTAAAAGAAGGCGCAGCATTATGCAGTATAGTTCCATCTCAATCGGAACAAGTTGTTGAATTATATATCGATCCGGTGAATTTGCCTTTAATTCAACAAGGTCAAACGGTGCAGCTCACATTTGATGGTTGGCCTGCTTTTGTTTTTTCGGGTTGGCCAGGAATGAGTTCAGGTACGTATCCAGCCGAAGTGATTGCTTATGACCGGGTGATTTCTCCCAATGGTAAGTTTAGGATTTTAGCAAAAGGTAAAGGAAAACGTTGGCCAGAAGCCATTCAAGTAGGTGGTGGTGTGAAAGGGTTTGCACTCTTAAGAAATGTCCCACTTGTTTACGAAATGTGGAGAAAAATCAATGGTTTTCCTCCCGAGTTTTATCAGAAATCGAAAAGCACTATTTCGGATGAAAAGAATTAATAGCTTAGTTGTACTGTTATATTTTCCTTTTTGGGGGATTTATCAAAGTTCCGAAGCTCAAGTTGTGTTGAGTTATCAGTCATTTCTAAATCATGTATTAGAAAATAATCCAATTGCCAAGCGCGCATTGAGTTTTCAACGACTGGGTGAATATCAAGTTCAATCGGCTCGAGGAGCTTATGATCCATTTTTTGAGGGGAAACATGAAAATAAATTCTTCAATGGAATGAATTATTATTCAGTAACAAATACTGAAATAAAGCAAGCACTTTTTACCTCCAATTATTTAAAAGCAGGTTATGATTATGGAATAGGAAATTATGTCAATCCGGAACTCCAAACAAGCTCATTTGGAATTCCATATATTGGTATGGAAGTATCCTTATTACAAGGAATGATGATTGACAAACGAAGAGCAGATGTATTAAAATCCCGGAACTATTTAAACTATTATTCTGCTGAGAAAGACCATCAATTGAATCAATTATTACTTGAAACATCTTTGTCTTTTTTCGATTGGATGTTTAGTTTAAAACAAGTATCTCTTACAAACTATTTCTTACAATTAGCTCAACAACGTTATCGTGGAATTGAGTCAATGGCGGCCCTTGGTGAGCGACCATCTGTTGATACGATTGAAGCCTCCTTGTTTTTACAATCTCGCCAATTAGAGCTTCAAAGTGCTGAGATAGAATATCTCAAAAATCAAAATCAAATCGCATCTTTCAATTGGCAAGCAAACGGAAGTGCATCGCAATCAATTCGATTTATTCCAATGGATAGTTTGGAAACTTATTTCGAAAAAGCTAAATCCATCCTTGGAACTCGTTTATATCAAGACTCAATTCGAAATCCATTGATTTCTAAATACACTGCATTCCAGCATGTACTTGATATTGATAAGCGCTTGAAAAAAGAAATGATCAAGCCCAAATTAAATATGAATTACAATTTGTTGTCTAATAATTCAGCTGCATATTCTCCATTTTTTTCAAGCAATAGTTATAAATGGGGCATACAAGTTTCCTTTCCACTTTTTTTAAGAACGCCTATTAATGAATATCGAATTGCAGGAATTGCTAGTTCGAATAATCAATTTGAATTGCAAAATAAAAACAATGAGCTGCAATTTAAGCTAACAATGCTTTCTCAAACAATAGATGTATTAGCTGCTCAGCTTATAAATGCAGAAAAAACAGTTTTGTATAGTCGGAAATTGGTTGAAGCCGAAAAGCAAAAATTTGAATTGGGCGAAAGTTCGCTCTTCCTGATCAATACGCGCGAAGCAAAATGGTTAGAATCTGAATTGAAATTAGCTGAATACAAATTAAAATTTATCAAATCCATTGTACAAATTATCTATTACAAAGGGAATTTGAATTATGAGTTTTAATTTAAATTAATACGTCTGAGTCCATTGAAAATGCTCATTCACAATTCGTGTTTTATTTTCTTTAAGATGTTCTAGAAATGCTTGTGCAACATAATTATGTTTTTTACCCTTTAACCAGATTAAATTCCAACTTGTTTTTATTGGAAGTCCTTTTACCGGCAAAATCGATAAATCACCATTCAAAATTTCATTTTTTATTCCTATAAGTGGCATAATGGAACAGCCTAACCCAGCTATTATAGCCTGTTTGACAGCTTCATTTGAGGTCAATTCAAGTTTTTTACGGATGAATAATTGATTCTTTTGAAGGAATTGTTCCATAGATTGCCGCGTACCAGAACCAAGTTCCCGATATATTAATGCTAATTCTTCTATGAAATTGGGAGATTTCGGTTTAGAAGAAGGTGTATAATCTTTATTCCCAACTAAAAACAGTTTATTCTCCATTAATTCGAGCTTCTCTATTTGAATTGATTCAGGTAAAATAGAGACCAAAGCTAAATCAGTTTCATTCTTTTCTAACTTTTCAAGCACTTTTGCTTTATTGGAAACATCTAAGTTTAATTCAATTCCAGGGTGCTTTTTAAAAAATTCGCTTAATATATATGGCATAATATATTTTCCAGTTGATACTATTGAAATAGTGAGTTTACCACTTAAGAAACCTTTGTAAGCAAGCGTTTTATAATTTATAGCATATACTTCTTGAAGGATTTTTTCTGCAGCTTGTGCTATCTCATTTCCAAATTCAGTAACATATAATCTTCTTCCAATAATCTCTGTAAGTGGAATCTCAAATTGATCTTGAAAATTTTTTAATTGAATTGATACTGCTGGTTGGGTTAAGTTCAATTCCTCGGCTGCTTTAGTTATACTAAGCATCTGAGTTACTTTTAAAAAAACCTGTAATTGATGAAGTGTATATTGCATTTTTCTAAATTTTAGAACTTAAACATTAATTTTCTGCATTAGTTCACTCTTAAAAAAAATTAAGGATTACAGATATAACAATACATTGGATCCGCTTTTTCTCCCTTCAAATTTACTGCTTCTTCTTTTTCAAATTCACATGTTATACATGTATGTATTTTTGATTTTGTTTGATTACTTGGTGTTCCACATTGAGAGCATGGCATACCGGTTTTTACTCGAGTAACAGCAAAGCCTGGTGCATCACACATTGGACATAAGCTGTTTATTTTCACAATTAATTCCTTACAAACCGCTTCAATGGATTTCATTCGTGTAGGATTATGAAAGGCTCTCATATCAGTTTCTATAAGTACTTTTCCTTCAGTCTTTTTTATTTGCTTAACCAATTTAATAATTTCAATTTCATCGTGGAGTCCTTTAACTATTTTGGAAGATGATTTTAATATAATTCCATGACTTGGAAATTGTACTTGTTTTAAGAAATTAAATAACTCACTTTCAGATTGAATTTCTTCTGATGCATAATTGGTATTGGTGCTAATAATTCGAGCACTTATCTCCCACTTGTTTTTTTTATCAATTAGTAAAAGTATTTCTTCATTTGATGGAATAAAAAAGTAGTTAGGATGTGGTCCAAATGAACCTTCACTAGCTATTCCTAGATCACAGTTTGTCAAATTCATTGCTTATAAGCATTTTTCTCTGGCTATATTTAACGGTGAGTTTTTTCGTTCTATTTCACCGCTGAATGTCCCAAACACATCTGAATCAAATCCCTCAGGGAGAAAGCATTTCACTTGTAAATTTTGTTCTAAAATTGGGGCAATTACTTTCTCCTTATGATGCATAGTCGCAATCACTAAGTGACGGTTTTTAAATGCAAACATTATTTCTTGACTATATTTACTTCAGCCTGAAGTTCAATATTACCATTCGATTTTTCAATCTCCTTTCGAATCTCAAACAAATCTTTTTGTAAAGTCTGAATGCGTTTTTCTCTCATTTTTATGTCTTCTTCATTCAACTGATGATTGATTTTGCTTTCATGAAATCTAATTTTTACATGAATCATCTCAGTTAATATTTGCAAGGCATCTTTTGAGCTAAAATGACCTTTAATCAACTGTTTTGTAAAGGTTTTCTTATTGTCCTTGTCCTGCAGAATAAGCTGCTTTTCCTTCAAATTCATATAGATTCTCGGTTTTAATGGTGTCAATATTTTTCTTAAATGCATGTTGAAGAATATCAATGATTGATTCTTTACTAATGTTTAATGTATTATTGGAAACAAAGCGGCATCTCCAGTGATCGGTACAGAATGTTTCTTTAAATCCTTCTGGCCACACTTTTATTCCACGATTCGTAATCATCGATAGATGTAATTCCTGATTGTTTAATTCTGAAATCTTACCAGCTAATTCATCCGGATTAGTTCCGCCCCAATGCACAAATACATCAACACCTTTCAATTCTTTTTTAGCTGATTTCTGCCTTGTATATATTGGTAATTCAAGTTTTCCTTTTGACGAATAGTGCACTGGTTGGAAAGTCTGTGGTTTTTTTCCTAAGTTTTTAATAACAGCTTTAGCAAACTCGAGTGTTCCAACTTGTTCGCGGCTAATTCCTTCTTTGAAAATATCATATGTATGAATGCCATCCTCCAAAGTTTTAAGCCAAGCATTTTGAATATTCTCAGCGATTTCATTTTGTCCAATATGATTTAACATCAAAATGGCACCTTGTAATAAGCCTGAAGGATTCGCTTTATTTTGTCCGGCTCTTCTCGGTGCTGAACCATGAATAGCTTCGAACATTGCGCATTCTTCTCCTATATTTGACGAACCTGCTAAACCTACCGACCCCGCTATTTGTGCTGCTACATCAGACAAAACATCTCCATATAAATTAGGCATTACAATCACATCAAATAATTCTGGAGTATCTGCCATTTTAGCTGCACCGATATCAATAATCCAATGCTCATTTTCTATTTCTGGATATTCCAATGCTATTTCATCAAATACTTTGTGAAACAAACCATCTGTTTGCTTCATGATATTGTCTTTGGTAAAACACGTCACCTTTTTACGCTTGTAATGTTTCGCATATTCAAAGGCATATCGGACAATTTTTTCACAACCAGGTCGACTAATTAACTTTAGACATTGAACAACTTCATCTGTTTGTTGATGTTCAATTCCTGCATATAAATCTTCTTCATTTTCACGTATGATTACCAAATCCATTTTTGGATGTTTGGTTTCTACGAATGGATGTAAACTCATGCACGGACGCACATTGGCGTATAGTCCCAAGAATTTGCGAGTTGTAACGTTTAAGCTTTTATATCCTCCACCTTGAGGTGTGGTAATGGGTGCTTTTAAAAAGATTTTATTTTTACGAATGATATCCCATGATTCTTTTGATATTCCTGAAGTATTTCCTGCGAGATATACTTTTTCACCCACTTCTATTTCATCCCATTCGATTTTTGCACCTGCTGCAATTAATATATTCAATGTGGCATCCATTATTTCAGGACCAATGCCATCACCTTTTGCAATTGTAATTCGAGTTATCATGCAGATTTATTTTTCCGCAAAACTCAAAAGATTCAATCATTAATTTTAATTTTTTGATTTTATAAATAGGATAAAAAGAATTTATATTTCGCATTCTTAAGCCTATCAATTCAAGCCATTCATTCAAAATAAACTTGAAATATTCTGCTAATTATCCCTTGATTTTCGGTCTGTAATTCTATTATATATAATCCGTTTTTCAATTGAGGGATTTCAATTGAAAAGGATGAATCTTTGTTTAATAAATTGGAAGAAATTAATTTCCCATCAATCGAATAAATCATCCATTTCAGAATTTTGATTGATTGATCTAATTCTATTTTCAGTTGATTTTGTGCTGGTTGAGGAAATAGTTTGAAATCATTTTTAGGATGATTAACTGTGTTTGTCATAAGTGGAAATTTCTCTCTAGTTGCTAAAGGAACATAGGAAATATTCTCTTTTAAAATTAAATACAATGGAATGTTAAAACCTCGATCACCAAGTGTATTAAAAACGCCACTATTCCAGATGGCCCAAGCAGCATCAAACCAATTACTATGTGTTTCATTTTCATAACGAGCAATTTTCCAACACGCTAGTAAAATAGAATGAGGTGTATCAACCCAGCCGGTTTGGTTTGTTGACATTACTCCACGTTGAAGTATTTCATTTGCCAGATTATCGGTGACTAACACTGCATAGGGCTTATATTGAGCAGCTAAAGCTATATCACCACGGTCGCGAAAAGCCACGTATGCTTCGGTCAATGCCCAAGCAATCATACTTTGATACCAAGGTTGAGCATTGTGTGCATCCCAATTTCGACCTGCCACTTGTGCTGATGGATATAAACTAGAAAATGCAATAGAGCTAGTCATGTTATCTACCAAACCATTGGTATCCCAATCGGTTAAAATGCCTGGACAGAGATTTCGATCGAGCCGGTCAATCAATGCGGCTTTAAAATCGGCTCTTCCAGTCCATGCATAGAGTTGTGATAATGCCCAAACGAGTTTAGCTGAGTAATTATGATTGGTTACTAATGGATGTTGAATGCACCATTCAGCGCCAAGAACAGCTGCATCACGGTAACGTTGTTTAATGATTGGATCTGTTTGTTGAATGGCGTTTTCAACTAAAAAAGCGATAGCCCAACCTTGATCGTAACCTGCTCCACCAATATCACCCAGGATAGTTCCATTTTGGATGATATGATCATTAACGGCGAACTGTTTTCACTGTAGATTCCAGCAGTATATGTGATACAATAGGATGGAACTGAATCACAGAAAATAGAAACGCCATTACCAACAATACCACTGAGTTGACAAGGATCGCCGCTTAATCCGTTATAATATCCAAACATTCCGGCGTAGGTAGCTAATGGTTCGGGGGCATGTTGAGCAGAATATTGCTGTGCTTCGAGCATATTGCCCATTTGTTCTAATGAAGATATATTGCTGTAATATCCTGCCAACCGCGCGTATAAAGCTGCTAATCCATAACGGGGCATGCCTCGTGCTGGTTCGGGACAGGCAATGGTATATGCTTCTAATGTTGGGCGGTATCCAGTATTCCACACATTGGCAATACTGCTTAGAGAAGGTTCAGTTGTATTTGGAGTAGTAAATGGACCGTATTCAATTTGAGGACAGCCTAAGGAGATTCCACGCGTTTCTTTTGCTTGTCGAATGGCAGATTCTACATCACTAACAGTACCATTCAACATTTGTTGTTGGATGTTTGCTCGATCTGAATTGCTACCATAATCGTTGCCACAAGGTGCTATTACTTGAGCAATGGTGGGAGTTGTTAAGTATATAAGTAGGAATAGGATACTGTTTTTCACGTTATTATTTTGATAGCACAATTTAATGAAATTTTGAAAAGCGTTTTTTTAGAATGTAAAAATGAAAGAAGATTACACTTCTATTGATTTGTGATTTAGAAAGAATTTTATAAAAATATATGATTTAAGTGTAAGAAATAAAATACTGATAAAGTATACTTTGTGTGCTATTAAATTTTAATACAGATTAATTCATAAAAGCCTCTAATTAAAGGAGATTGTGAATTATAATTATTTATTTATGGTTAAATACACGAAAAGGATTTGGAAAATCTTTCGGATAATTATTATTACAATTGGGTTAACACTATTTTTTACTATTCTATTTATTTCTCCTATTGCAAAGTTTCTAATTGAGAAATATGATGTAGAAATTATTGGAAGACAAATCACTTTGGATTGGGTAATTGTGAATCCTTTTTCTGGTTCAATTCAGTTGAATGGTTTAAGTGTATTTGAAAATAAAAGCGATGAATTGTTTTTATCGGCTGATGAGCTTTTGGTTGATTTTAGTTTAGTGAAGCTAATTCATGGAGAATACGAAATAACTGAATTAAACATAAATCAATTAATTGGGAATGTTATAAAGAATGATTCACTCTTTAATTTTGATGATATTATTGATAGATTTAAGACAGATACGATAGAATCTAAAGCCAAAGAGCCAATTCATTTTAGTATATTAAATATTCAGATTAAAAAAAGTCAACTCATTTATCGTGATTTATTAACCCCAGTTCATTATTCTATTAAAGAACTTTCGATGGAATCTCCTGGATTTCATTGGAATGAACAAACGATACAATCGACATTTTCATTTATTTCAGGTGAAAGCAAAGGAAATATGAATGGTGCGTTTACAATTAATTATGATAAACTAGATTATTTATTAGATATTAAAATTGAAGATTTTGATTTATTAATTTTAGAACAGTATTTAAGTGCTTTAACGAATTATGGAAATTATTCTGCCATGCTTGAAGCCAATCTCAGGGTAACTGGTAATTTTAAAATGGCTGAGAATGTTAGTTTTATTGGTGATATTGCATTAAATGATTTTCATTTTGGAAAGGATATTCAAAATGATTATGCTTCATTTAAGAAACTTTCATTATCGATTGATGAATTGAGCCCCTTAAAGAAAGTGTATCTTTTTGATTCAGTCATACTCGATACTCCCTACTTCAAGTTCGAACGTTATGATTATCTCGACAATTTGCAGTATATGTTTGCAGATGAAAAATTAGTTGAAAAGAAAGTGAACAGTGAAGAGTTCAACTTAGTCATTACTATTGGGAACTATATTCGGGATTTATCGATGAATTTCTTAAAAAGTAATTATAGAGTTAATAAGTTGTTAATTGAAAATGGGAACCTTAAATTCAATGATTATTCGATTAATGAGAAATTTTCCATTGGAATAGAACCTCTAACAGTAGAAGCCGATTCAGTAAATAAGAAGAATAAGGTAGTAAAAATAGATTTTAAATCTGGAATAAAACCATTTGGAAGTTCAGTTGTTTCTTTGGAAATAAATCCAAGAGACAGTTCTGATTTTAGGCTACATTACGCTATTGACCATTTACCAATCTCTTTGTTCAATCCTTATTTTGTAAGCTATACTTCGTATCCCTTTGATCGTGGTACACTTTCGCTCAATGGGAATTGGAATGTAAATAATGGGAAAATTGTTAGTAATAATCATTTATTACTAATCGATCCACGCATTTCAAAACGTATTAAACGAAATTCAGTTAGCAAAATCCCGCTTCCCATTATAATGGCTTTTATTAAAGAAAGAGGAAATGTAATTGATTATGAGATTCCGATAACGGGAAATTTAAATACACCTTCTTATGATTTTTGGGATGTTATTTTCGATTTAATTGGAAATGTATTTATTAAACCAGCAACAACTCCTTATCGGATTAAAGTTCGTAATGCAGAATCGGAAATTGAGAATTCTATGTCGATTAAATGGGCCTTAACAGTTACAGAAATTAATAAATCGGAAAAGAAGTTCATTCGACATTTATCTCATTTTTTAAAGGATAATCCAAGTATTAAGATTCGTATTCGACCTATGATTTATACCGACAAGGAAAATGAATATTTGTTATTATACAAAGCAAAGAAGATGTTTTATTTATCGAATAAACAAATGACAAAGGATCTGTTTTCTGAATCCGATTCATTTACTGTTGATAAAATCAACTCAAAAGACAGCTTGTTTGTTCAATACCTTAAAAGTCATATTCATAAAAAGAAGATTCATACTGTCCAGGAAATGTGTTCATTATTAATATCCCCCCAAGTCCTGCAAAGTGATTTTTCCAAAATGAATAGGCGAAGAAAAAAGGTGTTTTTGGAACAATTCCAACAGGACGAAGTGATGAATCAAATTGAATTTTTGAATGATAAATCGGTTATTCCTTATAATGGATATTCGTATTATGAGATTGATTTTAAAGGTGAACTTCCCTTAACTTTAGTTGAAGCATATAAACACATTCGCAATGTAGATGATGAAAAGCCAAGAATCAACTATCTGAAAGATCGTATTTCTATTAAGAAAATTCTTAAAGTAAATAAGAGCAAATAAGTGCTGGTTGTTTAAATCTTTGAAAGATGTTTATGAAAAGTTTGTCATTGGGCTTTATGAGTGAAATAATAATAATAAGATATTACCTGTTGTGCGGTTGAATTATAAATTTATTTTTTTCATATCAATCAATGAAATAAGGCTGTAAATGCTTCTTGTCAAATATCATTCATGTTTGTCTACGACGTATTAATTCTTGTCTTGACACAAGAAAGTAATCAACGGCGAAGCCCTCATGAGTTCCTTAAAAAATAAACACTAACGAATAAAGAAGGTCAAGTTTGGACGAAGCTGCTTACGCTCAAGGCCTTTTTTCGACCATTGTGCTTAGATAAGCTTTTATCTCATCTATGTCGAAACACACCCTCGCCGCCCAGACATAGCCATCGCACTGATCCGTTTCAAAACCTAATTTTAATTTTAAATAATTTTATTGAATTAGTAGTTTAGTCAATATTGATTTCTTTAATAATTTAGGGCAATCAAAAGATACAATATGAATGCACAATTTAAAAGCCTTTCATTATTTGATTTTCAGGCTCAGTTTCCAAATGAAGAAAGTTGCTACGCATATTTGGCAAATTTGAAATGGTCAAATGGTTATTCCTGTCGACGATGTAAGAACAAAAACTTTTGTAAAGGCGTTAGTCTTTACGAGCGGCAATGCACTGTTTGCAGGCATTTAGAATCGCCAACATCTGGAACACTGTTTCACAAATGTAAATTTTCAATTCTGAAGGCTTTTTATATTGTTTTCTATGTATCAACTAGCAAGAAAGGAATAAGCAGTACTGAGCTAAGTAGAAAGCTTGATTTGGGGCAGAAGACTTGTTGGTTGTTTAAACAAAAGGTTATGAATGCAATGAAAAGCAGTAAGAAAAATCCAATGAAAGGGAAAGTTGATGTTGATGAAACATATGTTGGAGGACAAGATGATAAATCCATTGGAAGAAATGAAGGAAAGAAAAAAGTTGTAGTTCTAGCCATTGAAAAGAAATCAAGAGGTGTATCAAGATTCTATGGAAAAGTTGTGGCGACAGCTAACAGAAAGAATTTGAGTGAATTTATGAGGGATCATATTGCTCCCAATGCGAATGTTAGAACTGATAAATGGGCTGGATATAAAGGCTTGGAGTCTGAATTTCCGAACCTAATTCAAGAAAAGTCTGAGAAGAAAGGAAGGAATTTTAAAGAACTCCATCGAACAATAATGATGTTTAAAGCTTGGCTTAGAGGTGTCCATCATTCTGTTAGACATTTACAGCCTTATATTGATGAGTATACATATCGATTTAACAGGCATAAAATGAATGAAGGAATCTTCGAAAATCTAATGATGAGAATGGTAAAAGCAGAACCATATACTTATAAAATGATTATTGCTTAAATGACTAATTCAATAATTTTATTTAAAGGCATTACATAAGTATTGATTATTGAAGTAAGCGATAAATATTGTTGAAGGATAATTCTAATTTTTAACCGCACATAGGGTAGGTAGTTAATAATTCAATTTTATTCATTTAGAAAAGAACACTACCTGTTAATCCAAATGAATTCCTCATTGTTTTAATATTGACAGAGGCTTTATCATATTCATTCCAAGCAGTCCAATAAAGTGAATAGTAGGGTGAGATTATAATATGATTCTTCAATTGAACTATATATCCTACTTTCATTCGTATTCCAAAATTAGTAATTGTGCTATAGCGATTATATTTTTCATTTAATAAATTATATGTAGAACCTTGTCCCATTAAATAAGTCGATACATAGCCAGAAATATGTTCATTTAATAAATGGGAATACTCAAATCCAAATTGACAACGAAAATTATTTTTAATGATGCGAAAAGGGTAGAGTGTAAGGCCAAGAATTGATTTATTAATATTTACTTGTGAGTCTGAACCTCCGGGTAATCCACTATAACTTGCTCTGAAGTTTGCGTTATATTGATCAAAATTTAGGGCTAGATCAATTCTTAACCAATCGATTCGAATGCTATCCATTCCAAGTTCGATTGAATATCCAGGCGAGGTTCTTAATCTTTTGAAACCTACTTCCTCGTCTTGATTTCCAACATAGATATGGTTAAAGTTGGCTCCAACACTTAAATTAATATTTCTTCCTCTTGAAATTTGTGAGTAACATGGAACTACTAAAAAAGAGCTGAATATTATTAATATGAAGAATATCTGGTATTTCATATTCGAATGAATTAATGTAGACGATTATCAAATGTAGTAAAAGAATGAACTAGTTTAGCATTCTGTTGCGGCAGGGATAGAGCGGAAAGCCCTACTGGACTTGAAGCGAAAGCCCGCTCGGCCGCCGTAAAAATAAATTTAATTGGAAGGTTCAACATGAATAATAACATGACCTAATTGTGGAATTGTATTTCGTAAATGATCTTTTAGTTGATGAGCTAAAGTATGTCCTTCATTGACACTGATTTTACCATTTACCAATGCATGAAGTTCTATATGGTATTGCATGCCTGCTTTGCGAATGAAGCATTTTTCAGTTCCTACTATTCCATTCACTTTAAGCGATTGTAAACGAATTTCCTTCTTTAAATCTTCATTCAAATGTTCATCCATTATTTCACCTAAAGCTGGACGGAATATTTTATAACTATTCCAAAGGATAAAACCTGATGCAAAAAGAGCAGCCCAATCGTCGGCCGATTCATTGCCTTTTCCCATAATTAAAGCAATGGAAATGCCTATGAATGCTGCAACAGAAGTAATAGCATCGCTACGATGATGCCAAGCGTCTGCTTTCAGTGAACTGCTATTTGTTTCGCGGCTTTTACGAATAACCAATTGATAGGAAATTTCTTTCCAAAGAATAATTCCTCCTATAATCCAAAGTGTAAATGGTTCCGGTAATTCATGCGGAGTGCCAATATTCACAATGCTTTCGTGTGCAATATAAAATGCCGAACTAATTAGAAACCCAACAACTAAAAAGGTAATTAAAGGCTCGATTCGACCATGTCCGTAAGGATGATTTTCATCGGCTGGACGAGCTGCATATTTGAGTCCGAATAAAACGAGTACGGATGAAAAAATATCCGTAGTTGATTCAATAGCATCAGCAACTAATGCATACGAATTCCCGAAATAACCACCTGCGCCTTTAATGACGGCCATTGCTGTATTTCCTATAATACTGAACCAGGTTGTTCGAATAGCGGTTTCTTGATGCGACATTGGGAGAATTGAACCGCTTGCAAGTTAAGGAAGAATTAGTCTTGCTTTTTTGTAAATAAAAGTATGCCTATTAGGAAAGCAGTCAGTGCTGTTAATGGTGTCATGATCCATTTTTCAGTGCTATTGAGTGAAAGCAAATTCCCCAATGTATTTAATAGAAATAATATAAATATAACCCACAGTCCAATTTTAACTGCTTTATGTGAAACATTCCACTTTAAAACACTTGCTTTAAGTAATATGATAATTAGAAACAAGATGTTTGAAATAATCGAAAATGCTTCGAAACCAATAAGTTGTTCACGATTATGAATTCGTCCGCCCCAAACCATTTCAAATGGAATTACATTTCCTAAAACAAGGAAATGAAATACGAGGGCAGCACTAAAAAGTACTATTAGAATGGTTGATGCAATTCGTGTTGGTGTCATTTCTTAAATTAATTTAATACTTACCCATTGTGCGGTTGAATTATCAATTTATTTTTTTCATTTCAATCAATGAATTATCGCTGTTAATGCTTCTTGTCACTTTATCATTCATGTTTGTCTACGTCGTATTCCTTTCTTGTCTTGACACAAGAAAGGAATCAAAGAAGGTCAAGTCTGGACGATGCTGCTTACGCTCAAGGCCTTTTTTCGACCATTTTGCAAGGATAAGCTTTTTTCGCATCTATGTCGAAACACACCCTCGCCGCCCAGACATAGCCACCACACTGATCCGTTTTTAAACCTAATTTTAATTTAAAATAATTTAATTTATATGCATATCATAAGTATTGATTATTAGGGTAAGCGATAAATAGTGTTGAAGGATAATTCTAATTTTAAACCACACAACTTATTAATACTTATCTCATCAACAGTATATTCCCGTTTTTAGAAGTTTCTTCCATATTAATAAATTTATATTTTAATAAATACATATAATTCCCATCTGGGCTATCTTCTTGTTGATTTTTACCATTCCAGAATTCGTTAGGATTAGTAGATTTGAAAACGACGTTACCCCATCGATTAAAAACAGATAATTCATATTTTTCAAAAAGGCAAAGTGACTTTATTTCTAAAAAATCATTTTTCCCATCATTATTAGGAGTAATAACTTTACTTATTTCAACTGCGCATTTTTCTTGTTTCATTAGATTTTGCTTGGATTGACACGAATCAATGTGTATAGTGCGAATTAATGTATCAATACCTAATGAAGTGTTAATGTGGGCAGTTACTTTATAAGATCCTTTATTAAAGAATGTGTGGGTGGATGTATTTCCAACAGCCTTATTATTAATTCCACTTCTGGGGTCATCAAAGTACCAAGCAACAAATTGTCCCGCAATAGGGTTACTAAGAGAGAATTGGATTAAATTCCCTAGACAACTATCAGAATATTGAATTCTGGAAGATTGTTGTAATATTGGATTATTCTCAATATGATTATTTCCACTTAGAGAATTTGGGATGAAAGGTAAAAAGCTAAATAGGAGATATAGGAGATGTTTTTGCATTTGAATAAAATCAATTATTTAGAGAATTGAATTTTAGTGCAATTTAATCATTCATATTGGTATTACTTAATTAAAAACCTTACTAAGTGAAATATTAGTGATTGTTATTTTAAGTAAGGAATGTTACATATTTCATTAATATTTTATTTCTGTTGAATTTTAATATCACCAAATACATTCCAAGTTCCATCTGGATTTTTCAATTTGGATTGTATTTCCCAATGTGTAGGATCCATGAATATGAATAGAGTACTCATAAGTCCTTCGGGATAATCAAATTGAAAATCAATGACTGAATTTGCCTTTTTCCCAATGCCTAATGTTTTAGAAAATGGTCCTCCAAACTGATCTATCCAATGAGCAATGTATTGTTCTTTTTTACAATCATAACCAATAAATATTTCAGCTGCATAAGCTGGAACATTTGCCGTATCGCTTAAACTGATTTGGAAAAACTGGTGATTTAAAATCCATTTTCCTACGATATAATAATCAACATTATCGCCAGCAACAACGCCTTTTCCAATCCATTTTCCTTGTAATTTCTCCAATTGATTATCCACGAAAATAGAATCAAAACAAGGTGTATCTTGAGAATAGACAGTTGAAAATACACAAAGCGTAAAAATTAAAATGATGAGTTTCATTGTTCAAGCTTATCTATTATTTTTTCATGATTTGAATATCATCCACCCAAACTTCCATGTCTGAATCATGCGTATTAGCAGTAATTCCAAACTCAATGCTGCTATACATGCCTTTGGTTCCTTGTTGAAAATAGAGCACATCTTTGGGCAGGGTTTTCCAGTTGTTTTGATCAATAATTAACACATCATCTTGCCAAACTTTCACATATCCTTTTTTCTTTTGTGATAATTTAGTTTCAAATCGAATGTGAACCCATTGATTTCGCGGCATTGGAACGGGTGTTGAATTCAATTGTAAAATATCTGGATTATTGTATTTATGTTCTACGCGAAGTGAACCATCTACCATGGCTAAACGCATTCCAGGTCCAGCACCAATAGCAGTTTGTTCCTCTAAATCGAGTAAGAATAGCCAATCGGCTGAATCATTTCCTGCAATAAAATACCAGCCTTCAACTACCAGAATCTCATTTGCCCAAAAAGCCATATTTTGTTTTGCTATACTGGCTTTTGATGCTCCTTGTTCATTTGTTGATTTTGATGCTTTAAAATGAATGCTTTTCGATCCTGTGTGTGCAAAACTAGAATCTACTTCAATGGTATTATCCGAATAAGTTAATTGAGTAAAGGACCATTTTACATCATTATCTGGAAGCATTTGTTCCAAGGTTGAATAGCTTTCAAAATCATCGGAATAGGCGTTTGGACCATCGAATATTTTTTTCTTATTACACGAAATCAGCAACAATCCGAAAATGAAGAGGAGTATTTTTTTCATTTTTTAGAGGATAATTGAAGTCCAAACGTAATTCCAACCCAGTGTTGCCATTGAAAATTAATCAAATAGGAAACTATGGGTGTATAAGCAAAACGCCAATAATGTCGCTTGTTTTCTGGTTGAAACCGATAACCAAAACTTAATGGCATCATGAAAAACAGGTTTCCTTTGGTTGTAATAGAAACGGTTTGGCCAATACCTAAATCTAATTTATGAGCAGATTTTCCTAAGCAATGATGAAGCATGAGAGGAAAAACGAGAGCAGTTCCATTGTTTCGATCGATTGGTGCTAAACTAAATCCAATGCGATAATATAGTTGTGATGCTGGTTTATTGCGAATGGAATTTTCAAAATTGAAAGAAACAATTCCGCCACTTCCTGCTAATTCGAAAGAAAGAAAACGATTGTTTTGTCCTGAAATAAAGTTATTCGATAGGAATAAGAACAAAAACAAGGTGAATTGCTTCATGTTAGATTTCTGAAAATGCATTGGTAAAGTACAAATTAATCGATAACAAAATGGCTATTAAAAATATACGTATTGGCTGATTCTTTTAACTGAATGAATTAATCACTCATGTTTGAATCAAGGATTTAATGAGAAATTTTAATTGATTTTCTAATCGTTGGATTAATTTGAAAGTATCAAAACACTTCAATGATCGTTTTAACTTATTTTATCTTATTAATAAAATTGATTTGAAAAGAATATTTTACAATCTTATGATATACAAAGCACCTTATGAAACAATATTGGCTTTTATCAATAGGGCGCTTCCTTGCCAATCGCTAAGTTCTACTATAGATTCTGGAATACCTTTTACAAATTCATCTAGGGCTTTCTTTACCCCAGGCCAAGTATGGTTATAATCATGAATCATGATGATGCCTCCCTGTGATAGTTTTGGATAAAAATAATTCAATGCATTTAAGGTTGGTAAATATAAATCGGCATCAAGATGGACAAAAGCGAATGTTGTTTTGGGGATTTCACGTGTAGTTTCTGGGAAATAACCTTGATGAAATCGGATATTAGTAGAGGAAGTAAATTTTGATTTCACCTCGCTTAAGTTAGTATCCGAGAAGTTACCAGAATTGTATTTCGTATCCTGATTATTTTCCTTGATTAAATCATCTGCATGAAATCCCTCAAACGTATCAAATAGATGCAGTATACGTGAAGCGTCCATTTCATGTATCATCCTTGCTGTTTCTCCTTTGTATACTCCTAATTCAGCAAAATCACCCGGAATATTTAATTGTTTAAGCCGTTCAATTTGAAACCAAAAAGTGTAGAATCGGACTTTATCGCGGTAGTTATTCTCTATGTGAATTAATGCAGTACTCACTTGTTTTTTATTCACCGCATCTTCCCATTTCCATGGTTTACTTAGCTTATATGACCATTTACTTTCTAGGATTTTAAATCCTAGAAAAAAGAAAATTAGGAGTAATAAAATGCTTAAACTTTCGTAAATACTAATTGATTGAAACATTCCGGCTATCCATTTATTGATTTCTTATTTTCCAATGTTTTATTTCAATTCTTCTTTCGATTTATTTATCCACGTTATACTGTGTGATTTTTCTTTTCTATTCATTTGTTCCGCCTCATCAACAATTTGTTGAAATTGCTTTTGAGCTTGTTCCATGCGATTGTTACGTTTCAAAAACTCTCCAAATAAATACCGTGCTTCATAATTCGAAAAACGGTGATTCATTGCCGAAAATTGCTTTTCAGCAGCTTCGATATTTCCAATTTTTTCAAGCGCTTGTGCATAAACCAAGCTTCCTGTTGTACTCGAAAAATGGGCATTGTTCTTTATCTTTTCTGCTAATTTTACAACATCTTCGTAACGCCCAACCGAAAAATAAGCTTTCATCAATTGAATTACTACATGCTCATTATCTTCAAATACTCCAGTTAATCCCGATTCATAAAGTTCGATTGCTTCCTCAAATAGTTGTTTATTTAAATATGCATCAGCTAAAACAATACGATTGGTAAACGTATCTGAAAAACGAAATTTCTTTTCTAAATCTCGAATTCGTCCTCCTGGATTTATGAGTTGACCTACATTATTTTGAACCTTATTTACATGCCTTTTTTGGATGATTTCGGTAAAAAAATAGGCAATACTTCCAATGAGTGGGAGGAAGACAATTAACCAAATCCATTTTTGTAACAAGCCATTTCTTAGCGCATGAATGACACATACTGCTTGAAACACAATGATCAAGTAATAATACCCGTAAAAAACTTCGAACACGCTTTTTAAATTAATGTGCAAACTTAATCATTAGAATCTTCTATGCTTCAAATGAATAATTAAAACTATTTCTTATTCATCGGTTTTCGAAAAACTCAGTCATTGGTTCCCAATAAAAATCATCCCAACCTTTTTCTAAAGATGAAACTTTGTGCTCAGGTATATCAGTTTGTTTGAACTGCATGCGGGTGCCTTCTCCCTCTTTTTCAAAATTAAATTCACAACGCGAAAAATGATCATCTGGCCATCCATCTTCTTCAAAATGCCATTCTTGAACTATCTTTTTTCCCGGTACTAACTCAAGATTTCTTCCATGAACATAGCCATCAAACGCACTAAACTTCCCATGTATTTCTTTGCTCATTTTTACTTCTGAACCAGTAAATTCAGCATGTTTTGCTTCATCCATCAGGGCTTCATAAACATCTTGCGGTTGTGCTGGAAAGTAAATAGATTGTTCAATTGATCCGGTTTTCATAGCAGGTGAATTTTGATTTAATACTACAAAATAATTCTATTATCCAAGATGATTTTTGAATTTCGTCCTATTCATTTACTAATAAAAATCGCTCAAATTTTAATTTCTTCGTTTGATTCAAATGAAGAAATTGACTGTTTTTTATGCAATTATTTCTTAATCAAATACCTAATCCTTTCTCATTTCAATGATTCCTATTTTTTCTACTTAATTCGTTTCGTTTAGATGTTGGTTATTAAAAAACTCTTATTATTACGAACTAGTTACTGATCCTTTTCAACTTCGATTCTCAAACATCTTGGTTAAAAATCAACAACTAAATTGAAGCTAATATCCTAACAAATACATGGAGCCAACCAACATCAAGGACCCTGAATACTTTCATAAAGTAGTTGATTGTCAATACGCTTGTCCTGCTCATACTCCCGTTCCCGAATACATCCGTCTCATCGCCCAAGAAAAATACGATGAAGCCTACATTGTAAACTGGGATTCCAATGTGTTTCCTGGTGTGCTCGGTCGTACCTGCGATCGCCCTTGTGAGCCAGCCTGTCGTCGCGGTCGAGTAGAGGAGGAGCCTGTTGCTATTTGTCGCCTCAAACGTGTAGCCGCCGATAATAAAGGCAACGTAAAAAATTTAATGCCTCAAGGTCCTTTCAAACCGAATGGTAAAAAAATCGCCCTAATCGGCGCTGGACCAGCTTCTCTTACTGTTAGTCGTGACCTAGCTCCACTTGGATACGAAATTCACCTCTACGATGAGCAAAAACTCGGTGGTGGTTTCATGCGTAGCCAAATTCCATCTTTCCGACTTCCCGAAACAGTTCTCAATGAAGAGGTAAATTATATTCTCGATTTGGGAATTCACACGCATTTCAATCATTATGTTTCAAGCTTGAAAGAGCTTCTATCAAAGGATTATGATGCCGTTTTCATCGGTTCTGGAGCACCTAAAGGACGCGATCTACCTGAATTACCCGGTAGGACAGAAGGCGATTCCAATATTCACATTGGGATAAATTGGCTTGCAAGTGTAGCTTTTGAACACACATCTAAAATTGGAAAGAAAGTTATCGTTCTCGGTGGTGGAAATACTGCCATGGATTGCTGTCGTACTGCTCGTCGTTTAGGTGGAGAAGAAGTGAAAGTGGTTGTTCGTAGCCCATTTGCTGATATGAAAGCTTCTCCTTGGGAGAAAGAAGATGCGCAACACGAAGACATTCCTATCATCGATAATCACGTACCTAAAAGTTTCGTGGTTGAGCAAGGTGTATTAAAGGGAATGATGTTCAGCAAAGTGCATCCAGTGTTCGAAAATGGAAAACGTAAACTCGTTCCAACGGGCGAAGCAGATGTATTTATTGAAGCCGATGATGTACTCGTTGCAATTGGACAAGAAAATAGTTTTCCTTGGTTAGAACGTGATTTAGGTGTTGAGTTTGACGAATGGAATATGCCTATCGTGAACGAAACAACTTTCGTTTCTACAAACCCAAAAGTGTTCTTCGGTGGTGATGCTGCTTGGGGACCTAAAAATGTCATTACAGCCGTAGCACACGGACATCAAGCGGCCATTTCAATTGATCTTTTCTGTCGCAATGAAGCATTAACCAATCGACCTTCACCATACGTAAATCTCGTTAGTCAGAAAATGGGATTGCACGAATGGGCGTATGAAAGTGAAGTAGTAAATGATGTCCGATACATTGTTCCTCAAGCGGATAAGAAGTTAACACTTCCCGATCGTAAAAAGGAAGTAGAACTTGGATTTAGCAAACTAGATGGTTACAAAGAAGCACAACGTTGTTTGAATTGTGATGTTCAAACTGTTTTCATCGAATCAAAATGCATCGAATGTGATGCCTGCATGGATATTTGTCCAACATCCTGCATCACTTTCGTTGAAAATGATGATGAAACCGATTTGCGTGCTAGTTTGAAAATGCCAGCCAATAATTTGAGTCAAGATATTTATGTGTCCGAACCGCTTAAAACAACCCGCGTTATGGTGAAGGACGAGAATGTGTGTCTGCATTGTGGACTATGTGCCGAACGTTGTCCAACTTCAGCTTGGGACATGCAGAAATTCTTTTTTAACGTTACAAAAGCTCATACAGGATGTCTGTAAATCATATCGTCAACGACTTTGTCATTCGTTTCGCCAATGTCAATGGAACGGGTTCAGCCAGTGCCAACTATTTATTTTGCAAAGCCATTTTCCGGATGGGAATTCCGGTTACACCTAAAAATATTTTCCCTTCCAATATTCAGGGATTGCCCACTTGGTACGAAGTACGTGTAAGTGAAAAAGGATATCTAGGTCGTCGTGAAGGTGTCGATTTTATGGTATCTGTCAATCCGCAAAGCATGGCCGATGATGTGGCAAATGTGCGTTCGGGTGGATATTTTTTCTATGATAGCACCAAGCAATTACATCCTCGTTTTATCCGTGAAGATGTGAATTACATTGGTATTCCTCTCATGGAAATGTGCAATAATGCATTCACCGATGCTCGTCAGCGACAGCTATTCAAAAACATCATTTACGTAGGCGCATTATCAGCACTGCTTAATATCGATTTCAGTGTTTTTGAAAGCTTGTTAGAAGAACAATTCAAGGGCAAAGAAAAACTCATCGCTCCCAACATTAAAGCATTAAAAATGGGTGTCGATTATGTTGAGGCAAACCATGCATTTCCTCTTGATATACGTGTTGAACGCCGCGATTTAGTCGGAGATTCCATTTTAATTGATGGAAATTCTGCCTGTGGATTAGGGGCGGTTTATGGTGGAGCAACGGTAGCAGCTTGGTATCCAATAACTCCTTCTACTTCGGTGGTAGAAGCATTCATGAATTATTCGGATGAATTCCGTGTAGATGCAGAAACTGGAAAACGCAATTTAGCTATCATTCAAGCCGAAGATGAGCTTTCTGCAATCGGGATGGTAATTGGTGCTAACTGGAATGGAGCTCGATCATTCACAGCCACCAGCGGTCCAGGACTTTCACTTATGAATGAATTTCTCGGGTTAGCCTACTTCGCTGAAATTCCAACTGTATTAATTGATGTGCAACGAACAGGTCCTTCCACTGGAATGCCTACACGTACGCAGCAATCCGATATACTTGAAGGTGCTTATGCTTCACATGGTGATACAAAACACATTTTACTTTTTCCATCCACTCCGAAAGAGTGTTTTGATATGACGGTAGATGCGTTCGACTTAACTGAACAGCTGCAAACTCCTGTCATACTTATGACCGATCTTGACTTGGGGATGAATGATCACATGTCGAAACCATTTCAGTGGGACGATCATCGAGAATACAAACGAGGAAAAGTATTGGATGCAGAAGCATTAGAAGATATTGAGCGTTTTGGTCGTTACCTCGATGTGGATGGTGATGGAATCGCTTATCGCACATATCCCGGAACACATCCAACAAAAGGTTCGTATTTCACTCGCGGAACTTCTCGCGACGAATATGCTGTTTACACCGAAAATGGTGATGTGTACGAGAAAAATATGGATCGCCTGATTAAGAAATGGAACACTGCTAAAGACTATGTGCCAGCTCCAGATGTTTATCAGAATTCAAACACTTCGAAATATGGAGTTTTATTCTTTGGAACATCTCAGTATTCAACCGAAGAGGCGATTGATATTTTAAAGGCAGATGGAGTGAATTTAGATGCCATTCGCATTAAATCATTTCCATTTAATAAATCAGTCGAAGACTTTATCAACTCGCATGATAAAGTATTTGTAGTTGAACAAAATCGTGATGCACAAATGAAAAGTTTGCTCATGATTGAACTCGCTGCTAATCCTCAAAAATTAGTATCGGTACTCAATTACAACGGACTACCAATCACAGCCGATTATATTGTAAAATCAATTCAGGCTGCTATTTAATTTTCCCAATCAGGCAACATCACCATGACATACATTCGCCCGAAATTCCGTCACCCCGAACTTCCTAAAAACGATTTAGGATATTCGGTCGATTATTACGAAGGTGCGCTTTCAACCTTATGTGCAGGCTGCGGACACGATTCTATCAGTGCAGGTATTATTCAAGCTGCTTACGAAATGAATATCGAGCCGCATCGTTTAGCTAAACTTTCAGGTATCGGTTGTTCATCTAAAACTCCTGCTTATTTCTTAAGTAATTCGCATGGCTTTAACAGTGTTCACGGACGAATGCCTTCAGTTGCTACAGGTGCAAACATGGCCAATCGTGACCTTATTTATCTGGGTGTTTCGGGTGATGGCGATTCAGCTTCAATCGGAATGGGGCAGTTTGTTCATGTCATCCGCCGAAATCTCAACATGGTGTATATCGTGATGAATAACGGTTGTTATGGACTAACGAAAGGACAAGATTCTGCTACAGCCGATGCCGGATCAAAAAATAAATCGGGAAATACGAATCTATTTCAATCGATAGATTTAGCCAGTTTGGCTATTGAACTCGGAGCTACCTTTGTTGCACAGAGTTTTTCAGGTGATAAATCACAGCTCGTCCCGCTCATTAAAGCAGCGATGAAACATCCGGGATTTGCCTTTATCAATGTGATTTCACCTTGTGTGACATTCAATAATAATGTGGGTTCAACAAAATCCTACGACTTCGTTCGCGAACACGTGGAAGCTACTGCTACCATCGATTTTGTGCCCGAAATGGCGGAGATTACGACTTCCTATAATGAAGGTAGTATGAAAGCAATTCAGCTACACGATGGAACGTATTTACAATTGCATAAACTCAATCAGGAATGGGATCCATCTGATCGTTTTTCGGCCATCACAGCAGTTCAAAAAGCAAAGGTGAATAACGAAATTCTTACTGGACTTTTATATTTAAATCCAGAAGCGGTTGATTTACATGATATGATTAACACATCTTCCAAACCCTTGAATACATTGACGAAAGAAGAATTGTGTCCGGGTGCTGAAGCATTAAAAGCGATTAATAAAGAATTGAGATAATTCACTATTTATTAAATGAAAAAGAAGGCTTATGGCCTTCTTTTTTTTTGATCGAATTTTAAATGAAATCAATTAATTCCGCTTCAATTTAGTGGAGTAGAAATACATCAATAATCCGGTTAATATTGCTGGAATACCTTGTAACATAGCGGCTAAACGTGGTGTAGCTCCTCCATTTTCACTTACTTTAATAGATGGATGAACTATAATCGAAATCAAGGCTAAAATAATGAGTGATAATCCAATCCACATTAGTTTGGAGTCTTTGCGAAAACACATAATCATTCCAATTAAACTTAGAACCGAAATAAAAGAAACGATAGCTAAACCAATATAGAGCGTTGTTGTAGAAGGCATGCCCGATTCTTTCATCGCCATTTCAGCCAATGCTGGCGAAAAAGAACTGATTAAGCCCATTTGTTGGTCAATCTTTTCGATTAAGGATGTGTCGCGCATGATCGGTCCAAATCCGATGAGAATCGTTAGTATGGCGAAAATGATTGATAGAATTTTTAGTGCTTTCATGGGGTTGGGTTTTTAAATGATTTTCTAAAATATACATTTATTTCTTATGAAAAAAAACGTATTCTGAAATCAAAAATAATACTGAATTCGATTTATCTATCATGTATATCGATTCTCTTTGTTTTCATTAGTTTTGCTACATGTCTGTATCCAACGAAATTAGGCAAGTACAAGTAATACGCTATATCACTCCTTTGCGCGAAGGTGGCTCATTACCTGCTTTAGCCGAAGCCGATGATGGATTTAAATATGTTCTTAAATTCAAAGGAGCTGGACATGGTGTAAAAGCACTCATTGCCGAATTTATTGGAGGTGAAATAGCACGTATCCTCGGCTTGAAAATTCCTGAATTGGTTTTTGCTCAACTCGATGAAGCGTTTGGACGCACCGAAGCTGATGAGGAAATTCAAGATTTATTACAAGGAAGCCGTGGACTTAATTTAGGCATGCATTTTTTATCCGGTGCTGTTACGTTTGATCCTGTAGTAACTGAATTAGATGGTTTGTTAGCTTCTAAAATTGTTTGGTTGGATGCATTTCTTACTAATGTTGATCGCACAGCTAAGAACACCAATATGCTTATCTGGCATAAAGAATTATGGTTAATTGATCATGGTGCAACCTTATTTTTTCATCATTCATGGGACACTTGGGAAAAGCATGCGCAAAGTCCATTTACGTATATCAAAGAACATGTTTTACTTTCTCGTGCAGAACAATTAGAATCAGTTGATAAATTATTTAAAGGAATTTTATCGAACGAAATACTACATGATTTAGTTGAGAAAATACCTGAAGAATGGTTGCAATGGGAGGGAAGCGGACTCAATCCCGAACAGACAAAAGCCGTTTATTTTCAGTTTTTGACGATACGATTAGCACATTCATCCACTTTTGTAAAAGAAGCCCTCCATGCAAGAGCCACTGGTGTATGAATATTCGGTAATCCGCGTCCTGCCTCAGGTTGAACGTGAGGAATTTTTCAATGTAGGCTTAGTCCTTTTTTGCAAGCGTCGAAAATATATCCGAATGGCATTTCAGTTCGATGAAGCCAAATTTTCTGCCTTCCAATCAGAACTCACTGCAGAACAGATTTTATCGAATTTACAGGCATTTGAGCGAATTAGCAGAGGCGATTCTGATGCTGGTCCGATCGCTCAAGAAGAACCAGCAGAGCGTTTTCGTTGGTTAACAGCCGTTAGAAGTTCCTGTATTCAAACATCCCGTCCTCATCCCGGTTTAAGCATTCATTTGGATGAAACATTCGATAAACTATTCGAAGAATTAGTGAGTTAAATTTGGGCGGTGTCCATGCTTTCACTATTAGTCCTCACGGCATTCCTTCGCTAAGCTTCGGCATGCGTTGCGGGCTAACCGTTCAATCATTACCGCTTTTGTGTTAAACCAAAACTCTCTTATAATAAATCTTTATTTATTTCTATCTAGATAAACTTCATTCCGTATAAGGGAATTTTTTCCCATGAGAATCATCAATAATATCAATACCCGCGCTTGTAAAAAGTATCCCTTATTAATTCATCGTCATAACGATATGTATCGATATGGAATTCTTAAAGGTTTAGCTGAAAGTACCTTAATGAGCTATCGGAATCAACTATCACGTATCGTTTATGAGTGCAATTGCTTTCCCGAAGAACTCAGCAATACTCAATTAGAAGAGTACATATATGAAATTGCAAAAGCCGATCGTTACAATGGAACTGCAACATTAAAAATGTTTGTCTTTGGAATCCGCTTTTATTTTCGTGCAATAAATCTAGAACAACGTGCGCTGAAATTGCCTTCATTAAAGCAATCTAACCGAATTCCAGTGGTATTGTCCGAAAATGAAATCACTCGAATCATATTAGCTCATCCCAATCCAAGAAATCGCATTGTACTTGCTACGTTGTATAGCTTAGGAATGCGTTCTAAGGAATTAGTCAATTTAAAATGGAACGATATAAATTTTGAACGAAAACAAGTAATCATCCAAAAATCAAAAGGAGGAAATTCCCGAATTTTACCTATGGGAAAGGCACTTTATAAAACGCTCAAGAAATGGAGGAAATACAGTGCAAACGAATTTGTTTTTTTCAATACTCAAACATTCGAAAAATTAACGACTTCAGCAGTAAAACATATCATAAAAACTTCTGTCCAATTTTCTGGAATTACTCGTAAAGGAATTAGTTCACATGTTTTTCGACATTCCTATGCTACTCATTTACTCGAAATGGGACTCGATATCGTCAGTGTAAAGAACTTACTCGGCCATTCCCGTATCGATAATACGATGGTGTATTTGCACGTTGCTCAAGTCAATCCTCAAGCCGTGTTTTCACCTTTGGATGTTCTAATGGGGGAAAGAAAAAGAAAACGATAATCTATTTCAATCCCGAACACATCTTACTGAAAATCCATTCTTCTTCCCATACGAATAGCGATTGACATTTACATTGGGATAATTGATGTATCGGACATAAGCTGCTGGAACACTCACTGTTGAAGCAGTCCACCAATATCCACTATTGATCGCATTACTAAAAAATCCTCCATGATCGGCATCGCGCATTCCTCCTGGCAAGGCTGTAAATTCTACAGAATTACTAGCTCCAGTATTAGGCATTGCCCACAATTCGGTCGACTTTAAAAGTCCACCTGCAATGCCTTCTCCTCCCAATGAATCTATCAAATTTCCCCATTCTGCATCGGTCGATACATGCCAACCAGCAGGACAAACATTTCGCGGATCTGAAACGGTAAAGCCATTATACAACTTCCCATAAATCGAATCATTCACCGAATTATTCTGATATTTACTAAATGCTCCAGAAGTGATTGAAGCCCATTCGTTATCATTTTGAATTTCAGGAATGCTATCTCCATTTTGGTAATGACTAGTTTTTATGTTTTCATTCAGCCAGCAAGTACCATAAAGATCCAATACTCGATAGCGATTTCCATCAATATCCATTATTGAATCTGGACAGGGAATCAAGGTGTTTGTATGATCTTGTGAACTTATAGCAACTGTTTCTTTTTTACACGCTGAATAAATAATGAGTAATAAACTTGTTAGGATAAAAGCAAATCTTGTCATTCGTGTCTTTGATTTATTAAATCTAAATAAACCAAAAATAGAAATAAAATTGATTTTGCTTTAAATCTACCAATACGAAGTATGCTTAGGTGTCCAAATTCTGAGATTCCAGCCTAGTCCTGCCATAATTCGTATCTCATCTATATTTTTAGGTTTGGGTAGAATGCTGAAAAATTGTCCTTTAATCCCTTGAACTTTGGCAAAAAAATTAAAGATCGATCCAACATAAAAATTAAAACCCAATTGAGCCGACATTACCGGAACTACCGATAATGGTGTTGATTCCACTCTTTCTTCTCCATTAAAACGCACTCTCACTAAGGATATACCGGGTATTAATCCAATGTAAGGATCAAATCGGGCTGGTTTCATAAAGTGATAATTTGCACCAGCAAACAATCCATGATTATCAGTAATTCCTAGTTGATTTTTACGTATCGTTTTAAATGAATAACAAATGCTTCCTGTATAGGCAAAACGATTGTCGACAAATAATTCCATTTCACCATTTAAATAGGCAGCAACTGGTTTTTGAGCACTTAAAAATCCGGCACCTAAATTTCCCTGAGAACGGATATTTCCCGTTCTGAGTTCCCAAATTTTCTGACTGAATGATTGTCCTTGAATTCCCCAAACGATGAGAATAATTCCTGCTAATTGGCAGAATTTAGGACTTGCTGAAATTAACTTTTTCGGTTCCATAGCTTGCATAATTTATAGTTAGCACTCAAACTAAACATGAGATGTCCTTCCCAACTGGTATTGTCATGTTTAACAACCGATAGATCACCAGTAGCTCTATTTTCTTCTAATTCCACTTCTTTACCTAAATGAAATCCATATTGAGTGGAAAGAGCAAGGTTAAATCGTGGTGTTATATTATACTGACAACCAATTCCGGTTTGAACCTCAGAAGTAAAGCGATTATTTCGCGATTTACCTGCACCATTTACTGCAATATCGGTTTCATCAAAACAATGTCCTGCAATAATATAAGGTGTGAATTTTCGTTCAAATCCTTTGGGATCGATAACATAATAAAGCACGCTCCATCCAATATGATAATCGGTACGATGTGCTTTATCTTTTAGATTACTCATGAACACATCAGCGTACCATTCGGTATTTATCCGGTTACTGAGTTGTATTCTAAAATGTCCTCCAATACCAGTTCCTACAGAACCTTTTACACCATCATTGAATAAACTAACAGTATTTCGCATTCCTGTTGAGAAATTACCGCCTTGTTTTTCATGGAAATCGGTATTTGATCCACTAAATAATCGGGTTCTAGATTGTGCCTGAACTGTTTCGTTAATTCCTAATAATGCTAGGAAAATGCATCCAATAACCACATACTTCAACATAGTATTTAAGATTGGTGAAGTAGGGCTGTTTCATAATGACTTTTTGGTAAAACGACCTCACCTATTTCTTAGTATGATGATGAATAAATATTCTTTATTTTTTTTTGAATTTGTTTTTGAAAGAATTTGGATTTCATTTAAATGAATTACTAGTAATTATCAATTCAAAAAAAATAATTCGAATTAAAAAAAGCATAAACAAAATTGAGAAAATATCAATTCTGTTTATGCCTTATTATTCCTAGGAAAATTTCGAATAATTATAAAAATTATTTTGGAAATGTAGCTAAATCGTGCTCTAAAACACTCTTTTTTTCTTGATATTCTGATAATGTTATTTTCCCAGATGCAAATCGTTTCCTTAGTATTTCCAAGGGATTTTCTTTGGGTTTTCGTTGACCTGGAATGTCATAAGGAATAGCAAAAATCCAGCATATCAAAACAATCCAAGCAATCCACCAGATCAAATTCATTCCCCAATAATAACTGTCGTAAAACATGATTAAATCTGTATATGTGAACGAATAAACCAAGCCATTTTTTCGTGTTCTTCCATCAAGCCTGTGATAAAATCACTGCTGCCTAAATCATGATATTCTTTGGAAAATGCATGAATATTTTCACGTAAAAATATAATGATACATTCATGATCAGTAAGCAATTCTTTCAAAAAGGTTTGACTATCATTTTTATCTTGCTTCGATTCTGTTAAATGGGTTAGCTCAAGAAATGATTTTAAGGTGGCATACGAGTAACAACCTAAAGCACGTGAACGCTCTGCAACGCGATCAATGATGGAATCAAGTAAAGCCGATTGACTATCAAAAAAAGTATGTTTCTCAAAAAAATCGGGACCTTCAATATTCCAATGAGCATTGCGAGTCTTAGTATATAATACGTATTCATCTGCCAATAAAATAGTTAATTGCTTGGCTACCTCAATTCGATTTGTTTCAATAATTCCAATTTCCGTTTTCATTTTTTTTGAAATTTTATTTTAAATCCGTAATCCGTAATTGATAATCTGTAATTGATAATCTGTAATTGATAATTCCTCAAGCCATTACTCCACCATCTAAAATCAATTGAGTTCCATTGCAATAACTTGAATCATCAGATGCTAGATAAATAAAAGCTTTGGCTACTTCTTCAGGAGTGCATAAACGTTGCATGGGAGTTCCAATAATCCAACTTTCATGTACTACGCTTGGAGCTGCTTTTATCAAAGGTGTTTCAACATAATAAGGACAAATGGCATTGGCTCGAATATGTTGATTTCCATATTGAACGGCAATGTTTTTTGTAATTCCTAATACTCCATGTTTTGCTACAGTGTAAGGCATTAAACCATGCTCAGCTTTCAAACCACCTAAAGATGACATATTGACGATCACGCCACCACCTTGTTTTAGGAATTGCTGTAATTCGTATTTAACACAGTAGAATTGTCCCGTTAGATTCACGGCAATTAATCGATCCCAAACAGCTTCATCTAAATCATGAATTCCAGAATATACTCCTCCAATTCCAGCATTGTTAAATGCTATATCCAATTGTCCAAATGTTTCAACAGTTTGATTGATTGCCCTTATAACACTATTTAAATTCGTAACATCCAAAGAAATAAATAAACACTTTGCTCCTAAATCTGCGAGATCAGCCATGGTATGAATGTGTTCATTTTGCGGTAAATCGGCAATTACCACAATAGCTCCTTCTTTCGCTGCTTCAATAGCTGATGCCTTGCCAATTCCAGAATTTCCACCGGTGATAAATACTACTTTGTTTTCTAATTTTTTCATAATCTTGTATGATTAAATGAAATATAACCTTGCTCAGAAGATGATAAATCTTCCAAACAAGGCTTTATTTAATTCTAACTAATCAATGAAAGCATAATCGTATTCTACTTCCAATTTATTATCTACATTCCAAACTCCAGGAGCGTTCCAAGCAATTCGTTCGGCTTCATTTTTTTGGTAAATTGAAGAAACAGTTCCACTCAATGTTACTTTAGTTCCAGATACATCCACTTGAATGTCTTTATCATTGATCGACCAATTGCGCGCCAAAGCACTTTCAATATCTTTCTTCTCGATATCTGCTTTAGAATTTGCTTTAATACTAATATTATTTGTTACTCCAAGAACTCCAGCAACATTGGAAGCCGCTTTTTTCGCTGCATCACGTTGATAATTCCAATTTAATTCTCCACTTAAAGTAATCCATTCTTTCTCTACTTTCACTTGTACTTGATCATTTGGAATCTCCCAGCGCCATTTAAGTGCGTTCACTACTTCTTTAGCTAATTCCTGTTCTGTTTTTTTCCAAGATTCGTTGAACTTAATTAGAATATCTTCAACAACCGCTTTAACACCAGCAACATTTTTTGCGGCATTTTCGGCTTCTTGCTTTTTGGTGAAACTATCTACTGTTCCAGTCAAGGTGATGATTCCATCTTTTGCTATAACACCGATTTCTGCTGCATTTAATAATGGTTCCCATTTAATTGCATCTTGAACTTCTTTTTGCAATACTTCATTCGATTTCATAATCAATTTATTTAATCTTATTAAAACAGTTTAACAAGGGGATAAAATTGATATGAATTGAATTTCTGGTTATTGCAAATTGCTTCTTATTAATTACATAAATCTCATATTATAACAAAGTATTTTTATTTAGAATGAATTAAAATAACATAAGACTTTCTTAGTTTTTTTTTATGTTGAATTGAAGTTTATACGTAACGATCTTTTATTTAGTAATTAAATGTAGATTGATCGAAGATTTCTTATGCAAAATGCAACTCAAATTTTTCAATAAAGTGTATCTCATTTATTTATAAAAATTGTTAAACTCACATTTGATTATAAATTATTTTTTACATTAGAATTTCAATTTGCATCTATTTCAGCTAAATCATCTTCCTATGTCTTACGCAACTATAGTAAACCATACAAAAGTTCAGCAATGGGTGATCAATAATTTTGATCTTCAACGCGTACAACAAGAGCTTCATGTTCTCGGTTTAGATTCCGAATCGATGGAAGCGCATATTGTGGCATTTAAAAAGGCCTTACATAAAAAAAGATTAATTACTGGATTTATATTATTAGGTGCTGGAGCGTTTATGGGATTTTTAAGTTGTGTTTTATCGATTGTTAATCCTATTCCAAGTTTATATTACTGGATTTTATACGGCTTTACTTCAATTGCTATAACTGTTGCTTGTTGGGGAATGTATTATGTCTTAGAATGAAGCAATTGATTCAATCTATTTTCTTCATTTAGGATTTTATGATTTGAATATAGATTACTGATTTCTTTTTAATAGTGGGATTTGACATTTTTTCGATATAAAATCTGCTGCTCGATTTCCTTCTTCTGTAAATGCCCAAACAAATAAGTGTTGAATTGGGTAATTTTTCCTTATTTCTGAAATAGCTTCTAGACTGAGTTTGGAAGCTATTCCTTTTCTTCTATATTCTTCCAGTACCAAGGCAGAACAGAGATAAATACAATCATATTCTGCGTGTAAAGGTGTTAACTCATATAGTTGTTTTTCACTAATTTCTTTATTCAAGAATTCGTACATGAGTTTTTGTGTTGTAGGAAACATCAATACCCAACAAACCGGACCATCTTCCTCATTCCATTCTGAAACACAAGAGGAATGAATTTTTTCTAAGTGAGCTAGAATATCTTGATTCACATCCAATTGATCCGGATCTGTCCTTGTCGAGAATACCGAGTCGGCAAGTTGAATTAATCGTTCAAAATTGGAAGTTGACATAGTGATTTTGAGCTGATTTAATTAAAATAAAAACATCATTAAATTCATTCATTAAAAGTACTTCCAATTGCCCATTCTTGCGGGTTAATGTAAATATATTGAAAAGCTAAGTCTGTTAGAATTATAGCACCATCGATAAGAATTATTGTTAATGCTGCAATAAAACCAAAAGTTTCTGAATTAGGAATAGTGCTTGCAGCACCAGCAAATGACATTAGTACAGGTGAAATTACAATAAAAATATCTCCAGCTCTAAATAGTTGCCTAAAGCTTTTTATATCTCTACTGCTAATCTGTAATTCTTTAATACTTGCCCAGCTTACAGTTCGAACCACAGGATAGTTTAAGGCTCTTCTTCTTATGTTCTTTTGGCGACGATTTAGTGTTGTGTCACGATTTATTTTCCTTCTAGCATCTCGATATACCGGTGGAATAATATGTTCATTTGAAGTTGTATTTATTCGTATTGAATCCCCCGATATACCTGTAATATAGCCATCATTTTTACCTCCATCTTTCCAAAAAATCCGTACTTCAACTTCATTCACAGGAAGTATAATTATTCGTTCGGGATTCGATTTCTTTGTGAAAAAAAGAGTGTCTTTTATCGGCGAATCTGATATTTGTGCATGAACTTGTATATTTATTAATAGGCTAACAACAAGGAAAAATAATTTGAATCTTCTATTTATTTCTTTCATTTTCTTAAATTTTATAGCGATTAATTGGCTTGATGTGAATCGTTTATTCTTTATTTCAATTAAAATTTAACGTTGAGCAAATAGTGATTGAATGAAAATATCGCAGTTATTTTTAATTAGATAAAGGCAAGTATCATAATAAATTCGGTTTGTAAATTTCATTCTGATATTTCCTTTTCCTCCATATATTTCATTCAGTTCCGAAGTGTATAAATCGATATGAATATCTAAATACGTATTTCTATTCCAACTACTTTTTGAAATAAGGTCGAAGGAATTTATACTGAGTATATATTCATAGTTGTTATCATGACATATCGTTTTTAATTTTTTAATGGATTGTTTACTCAATTTTCTACTTAAGTAATAATTCTCCATAACTTCTAGAAAAATTGGAGGTTTTGATTTTGCATTAGTCATTCGATTAAAAATAGGTCGCTGATACAAACTATCTTCCTTTGAGAATAATATTGGTGTTTCGGCTTGTAGTATAAATTGAATTCCTTTGCATGTTACTTTCCTTAATATTCCTTTTAAATTTGTTTTTGCAGAATCTTTACTAACCTTATTATGCTTAAGAATTCGATCTAGTTGATTATTCCAGCTGATATTAGTTGTTTCAGGTAGAATTAGAAGAACTTTAGCATTGGTTTGATTGAACAGTTTAAATGGAATAAGTAATAATAATCCAATAATTATTTTTTTATGAAATGGAATTAGTATGGTCGAAAGGTCATTTTTATTCATAGGTTAAATAATTGTTTCATATTTAATTTCCGGATTGATAGAAAAGTTTAGCCTTATTGTGAAATAGTAATTGCAATTTAGTTAAACATTCAGCTTAATTCATAATATCAAGTTCTATCTAATGGAATAATGAGTTGGGATCTTTATTCCTTCTTCATAACATTTCAATAACATGCCTCTCAATTGCATTTAGTAGTTTCGCCAAATGAATTGGTCGAACTATTTTCGTTTTTTGTTATGGGTGATTATTTTCACTTGCTTTGGTAATGCTCAGGCACAGATACAATTAGCTTTTCAAGGAGGCGAACCAGGTGATAATTGGTCATTCACGGCTACTGCAGTTTCTGCCGATGGTATTACCGAATCAACGCAAGCTCCTAACTTTGTTTCAGGTACTCAATCAATCGTAGTTGGAGGAGTTTCAGGTGGTGGAAGTTGTATTTCGGGTGGTTCAGGAAATGGAGCCAGCATCTTTCATAATTTTACCTTTTCTGATTTCAACATCAGTACCTCAAGTCAGTTCACACGAAATCTTCAATTTCATTATGGGAATCGACTTCCAGCTTGTACCGGAACTGGTTGGGATACAGGTGAAAACTTATTGCTTATCCCCATTTTGGATGGTGTTCTTCAAGATACCATCACCGTTTTTACTGGTGCTAGTAATATTGCTGTCGATATCAATCAAAACCAATTTTCCTATCAAGTACCACCTTGTGTTGGGACTTTTGGATTTATTCTAGGAATCAAAACTAATCGTAACGATGAATTTCTATTTGTCGACAATGTGGAATTAAGTACCCCAGAATTGAACGGTCCAATTCCTTCTTTCACCACCATCAATGGCCCATTGCAAGCGTGTACTGGAACAACGAGTATATTGAGTACCGATGAATTTGGAGGGGTGAATTACCACTGGTTTAATGAACCATCTACTTCTTCATTCATTACTCCCAACGACACCACCATTGCCGATTCCATTGTTTTAGATTGGGGAACTACATCTCCTGGTTCCTATACGATTTCTGTTTCACCAACTGATGCATGTGGTCTTCTCAATGGAGATACGATATCCATCACCATTGAATTAGTAAATAATCCTCAACCACTTACGATAACTGGTCCCGACACAATTTGTGAAGGAAGTTCTGCCACCTTTAGTTCCAATTATGTAAGTGGAAATGCATGGTCAACTCAAGATTCAACTCAAAGCATTCAAGTGACTCAATCGGGAATTTATTCAGTCAGTGTATTAGGTGCTTGTGGAATTTTGCAAAGTAGTATAACACTGAGCGTTCTTCCTTTACCGGATGTTTCCATTCAAGTACTTGGAAATCTCGCATTATGTCCCGGACAAACGGTTCAATTAATTTCGAATACAGCGAGCGATTTTACTTGGTCAAATCAATCCACCACCGATACTCTTAGCACTGGAGAAGCTGGTATCTATATTCTAACAGTTTCAAATGCATGTGGTTCATCTTCCGATTCGGTCGAAGTGATTGCTATTCCAGGAAGTATTCAACCATCCATATTGTCTAGCTCTTCGGTTATTTGTGATGGTTCAAATTTGATACTAGTTTCAAGTGAAGCCAGCGGGAATTCTTGGTCAACAGGAAGTAATTCCGATAGCATAATTGTAACACTTCCGGGCACGTATATCTTACATGTAGATAATGGGTGTGCAACGGGGAATGATACTCTGATTGTAAGTAATTCTACATTCAATTTTCAAGCTACTGCCGCTCCAGATTCTGGTAATGCACCTTTGGATGTTAATTTCACCATTGAATCAACTTCTAATTTGAACCTATATCAATGGGATTTTGATGGTTTTGGTACTAGCTCAACAAGTAATCCAGCATTCACTTTTAATGAACATGGTTTGTATCCTGTATCTATTGAAGTGACTGATGAAAATGGATGTATTGGACTGGATACTATCTCTATTTTAGTATTACCTGAACTACCGTCAAAAATAAAAGTACCCAATTGTTTTAGTCCAAACGGAGATGGTTTGAATGATTATTTAACGGTTGATGCTACGAGTATTAAATCATATGATATCCAAATACTCAATCGTTGGGGAATTCAACTTTATCAGTCATCTGTGATATTGCCTGGTTGGGACGGCAAATACCATTCAGAAAATGCACCAGAAGGGACATATTTTTATGTGTTGAAAGCCGAAGGAAGTGACACCAAATCGTATGAATTAAAAGGGACGATAACCTTAATTCGTTAATAGAATTATTCAATCATTTATTTTAAGGTGAAGTCCTTTTTCGGCAAGAATGCTTTCTATTTTGGGAATAGATGATTTTCCAAAACCATGAAATTGAAGTAGTTTATTTTCGGAAAAATTAACTAATAAATCGATAGATGTAATCCCATTACTTTCCAATGCACGTCGAGCCGGAGCGCTTAGTTTGTTGAGAAAATCAGCTGAGGGTTTTCGATTTATTTCACATTGAGGGCATACTGGACAATCACTAGATTTGTAATAAATGTGACCATTTTTACAGGTCTTTAAAGTCTTATTTATTGGTGCCATTTATTTTTATATAATTAATCACACCCGTCCAAGACGTTTGTATAACGAAAATACAATCCTGATTTGATGCGAGATTACTCATCAAAGAACGCTCTTTTGAAAATTAAACCCTCTATAATTTAAAAAAGGGACATTTGTAATTCCAGTTTATCAATTTCGTCATCATCTAAAAAGGGTTTATCAAGCCATTTTTTGAGGTCAATTTTCACAAAGAGATTTAATCGAATAAAGGACACCAAATTTGAGAGGTGCCAAGAGTGTTTTGCTTCCTTTTGAAGTGTCTTTAAAAGCAGTATGGTGATTAGTGCTGTCCAAATCTGTATCAGAACAGCATTCATGCTGGTTCCTATGAAAGACTTGATTTTCAGGTGTGTTTTGATCTCCTTGAAGAACGATTCGATGCTCCATCTACGTTTATATAGTTCTGAAATGGTCGATGCTGTCCAAGAAAAATTGTTTGTAAGAAGTTCAAGATATATCTGTTGTTCTTCATCCCAGATCTGAACCATTCGGAGCTTTTGCGGGTATTTTTCTTTTGATTGAGGTAAACTCAAAAAGCCTTTCCAGTCGTATTGCAAGTCTGGATTTGCTTCATCGGTTGGGCTCTTAGTTCGCTCATAAAGTTCAAACTGAATGTTTTCTTTTCCTCGAATAACAAAGAATACTCCTTGTTCATCTAATTTTCTCATCCAGTTAAAATCGACATATCCTCTATCAGCTACAACAATGCTTCCTGTGGGAAATTCAATATCATGTGCTGCATTTACATCGTGCTTTTTGCCATCACTCAAATCAGCAAAAACGGGCATACAGCCGTCAAAGTCAAGGACTGTGTGAAGTTTTATAGCTCCCTTCTTCTTTCGAAATAGTGCCCAGTCGAACACTTTAAGACAAAGGTCAATCGTGGTTGAATCGAGCAGATAGATTTTACGTTTGGGAAGCAGCTTTCGGCTTGTTTTTAAGGTTGATTCAAACTGCTCATACAAGTTAAAATACATCGCTTGAAACAGCTCCCAGTTGCGATGTTGGTTATTATATGCCAACGATGATCGCCTCATGGCTTTTGACACTCCCAGATGATTTAAATCGCCTGTTGCTGATCGCATTCCATTGCAAACGTCATTTAAGCTATTAGACTTGGAAAACTGGCAAAAAACCATTGTCACAAAGTGAGACCAAGCATCATTGCCTTTACAATGTTTATTGGACTCAAACTTTTCTACTAGTTTATTGAAAGAATCTCGCTTAATTTTTTGGAATATCTGAGCAAATAATGTGATCTTCATGCCGGAGTTGGTTTATGTTTTTGTGTCGTAACTCAAACATACCGGATTTAATCCGGACCAACTCTATTTTTTTACCCTATTTTAAAACGTCTTGGACGGGTGTGATAATTAATATATTCTTCTAGTTTTTCTAAATATTGCTTGCCTAAAGTATTATTATTTAGTTGGTTTTCATTTGGGTATTTTTGTTCAAGCCAATTTTCATAGTGCATGTTTTTATCCTTTAAAACCAAAGAATAGTTTGTATAAGTATCGGTAGTGTCAATTTGAATTTTCGATATTTGATTTGCTTTGGTTGTAAAAGAGAACTTCCAAATTGGATTTGGGATTTCTAATAAGGTGTAATATAAACTGGAATCAACAGCCATGTATATTGATTTTTCACTTGATTGAGATATATCAATTACTGTGAATTTTCCTTTTAATAGTTGTGAATAATCTATATAATTATTTAAGAAACTGGTTTTATCATTTTTATAGGAAGTGTAGGTTCGGGTTAATTCAAAATCATCAGTCAATAGTATTTCCAAGCTATCTTTTTGGTACGCATTAGTGTATCGAAAAAATTTATTGATTAGCTCATCAGTAGATTGAGCATTAACAAACAGTTGCAACAGAATAAATATGCCCAAACTAATAAGCTTGAATCGATTCATTTTTTCAAGGCTATTTTACAAGCTATGAAGCTCATTGGCAGATAGGCTCCCAATAAATCTACAAGTGTAAACCAGAGTGGTGAAGGAAGCATGATCACATTAGCAATTCCACCAGCTAAAAAGACAAATCCAATACTGTATGCTATTCGTTTTTTGTGTGAACCAGCAATCAGAATGACTAGTATTGCTCCTACCAATGTACCTAATGCATGAGCCAACCAGGGCATAAGGAAATGTTTAGGTTCCATGAGATGCATGGCAGCTTTAAGACCTTCCATTGTTTTCAAATTAGCACCTTCAGGAGGAGGAATTAAACTTGAGCCTAGGCTGATAATGGCTCCATTCACTATTGATCCGATCACAAGACCTGTAATGATTGCAAGGACATTTTTTGCTGTTGAATTCATAGGATATGTAGCTTAGGTTGGGTTTTAAGCGGGATGATTTTTACGAATATATCAATTTATTCCATCTGAATTCTTTTCCAAACACGATTCTTCTCATCAGAATATTGAAGAATTCCGATCTCTTTGTCAAATAAAAATTGATTGATAGGTTCATTTATATTAACGCCCACATACTGAGCATTGGAAGATTGAAACAAAATTTCTTTGGATTTATTTCCCTCTTGTTTTAATACAAATTCTTCATCGAAAACTAAACCGAGAAAGCTTATTTGACGAGAACTATGAGAATTTTTAACCAATTCAAATTGAATGAAATTTTCAGGTTCTTCATGCATTGATTTTACTGTAAATTGATGGTAACTAAATGGACTCATACGATAGGAAATAAAAACCTTACTAGCCTGATAAAATCCCTGCTCTATTGAATTTACATGCAATGTGTCTCTCTTAACTGCATCAAAGTAAATCGTATCATGTAGACCCTGTTCAGTTGAATAGATGACGCTTTGTGACTGTTGAAATGGAATGGTAAATTCCAAATCTTCCTTTTTAAGTGTTTGTTGTGAGGAGCAACTATATAAAATAAAACACAGAAACAGTTGGAATAATATTGAGCTTGTTTTCAATGATGTTTTTAGTATTATTTCGTGAATTAAATCTTGAATAAATGCAACTATACTTTTGATTTTTCCCAATACATAATGAGTTTTTCACTCAGTGTATTTTCTAATTTGAAAAATCCCGGAATACTACCAACTGTCTTGAATCCTAGTTTCTCATAAAGTTGAATAGCCGGAGTATTTTCCAAATATACTTCAAGCCAAATCAAATTGATATGCTCGTTCGATTGAACCCAATCCATGGCATGCTTCATCAAAAAATAACCAATTCCATTTCTGCGATATTCAGATAAAATTCCAATTCCTATCATAGCAGTATGTTGTAACTGAATTCTAGTTGCGCCTGTTAAATCAATATTTCCAACAATTTTTCCTTCACATTCAGCAATCAATAAAACTGAATTAACTTGATTTATATAATTCTGAATGAGCTGAATTTCTTCTTCTAGAGTTTGTGTATACTCTTCAGGTAATAGAGGAATATACGGACTTTCAGCAATGTACTTTCGTTTGGTTTCTAACAGTTGTGGGGCATCTTCAACTCGAGCATGACGAATGGTGATCGATTGACCATTTTTTAGTTTGTTTGTGCCCGGATATGCTTTCATCTGCTTGATTCAAGCTGCAAAATACATAAATTAATCACGAATCGGATTTTCAGAAATTACTAGAAACATATCGTATAAATCATACCCTTTTGACCAATAATTCGGAATTATTTCGGTTAAAGAAAATCCACTCTTCTCATAGAATCGATAGGTCATTTGAGAAGTTCGAACTCGAATTCGTGTATATCCTTTTTGCTTTATTAGATTCATTCTGAAATTCAATAATTGATTTCCCAGTTTTATTTTCTGAAAATCGGGATGAATTAAATCCCAACTGATTACAGCAAAATTCTCATTCAGCGGATAATTTATTCCTCCTGCTCCAACTACTTTATCATCTTTTTCAATTACAAAATAGTCTTCCAATTCATGATTTAAATACTGTTTCAACTCCTCTGCTTCATTCTCTGCAAAATAATGAGGTGTATTGAGTTTAATAATAGCTAGAATAGCATCTTGATCTGTTGATTGATAGGGACGAATAATAACTTGATTCATTTGAATTATTTATTTATTCAAAAATAGTGTTGAAAATCTCATCTTAATTCATTTTTAAATTAAACCTAAATAACCCTTTTTACTTCCATTTGAGTAAATCGATTTAATTCCTGAATTGAATGTTCAAAGGCTTTTTCTTGCGCTGAATTAAGTGATTTGAAAAACTGATATTCCATATGCAAGGCTTTCGAATTTACCGTTCTTTTCCAATATCCAATAACTTGTCCTTCCCATACAATGGTGCAGTTATGTATTGATTTAGGATGTGGCTTTGTATTATTTCGATCATTAAAAATGGCCGAACGATCTTTGTAGCCCATGATGTATTCATCATACATGGGTAATAGCATCATAGATGAATTGGTTAAAGAATTCACCTTTTGACTTGGTATGAAATAATATTCATTTCCTTCTGATCGAAGTGTCTGAATTTCATTGGATAATAAGGCAATGCCTTTGCGACAATCTCCCAAAGTTAAACCCGACCAGGTTGAATAGTCCTGAACTGTTGCTGGTCCGCGGCTTTGAAAGTAACGTTTAGTCAATTCTGCCAAGGATTCTTCTTTGCTCCATTTTCGAGTTTGGGGAATTCGTTCTTCAATCAATGCATAGGTGTGTTGATTTCCTCTTTTAGCTCCACTACAGATCATTCCATTTAGTTCGGCATTCATCATCAAATAACTTAGTCTATGGCCTTCGGCTCGAATGGAATGGCGCTTAAACTCTTCATTTATTTCTTCGCGCGTAAGTTGTTTTCCTCCATGTAAGGATTTATAAATGATCTCTGAGCTTCGATTAAATAGAGCATCATTCAATTCTGTTTGTTTGTACATAAATGCATTCACAGCATGTACGCGTGGTGCTGTGAGCGCAAGCATCCAGTGTATATCATTGGCAGAAACAAAGTGCCATGTTGGTCTTAACACATGCGTGCGAAGAAGTTGACCTTCATTGAATTCTTTTTCAATATCATCTGCAATGAGATTCGGTATGCGTAAACCAATTCCCCAAAGTGTTTGAGCATATTCCTGCGCTTGAATAGCACCAAGCCAAGCTACAAGATCTTGAGCTTTGGTGTATCGTGACTGAATTAATTGCTGTGATACTAAACGCATCAAAGCAATATCATTTAAAGAAACATTCATGAATAAATACGTGTTCTATTTATTGATTTATTTATTCTTGGTAAATCTAAATGAATCCATTAAATCTTAAGAGATAAATTTTTCAAAATTCTTGTACAATCAGCATTTGATTCTTGATAGATTGATGAAAAAATGAACCATTCAATTGATCATTCAGATCAATCAACAATAATTACGAATTCTTCGGGTTTATAAATATCCCTAATTCAATCCAATGAATCCGCTCTTATTTCATCAGCTGCTTTCATTATCACTACTGTGCTTTCAACCGAATTCGTTTGATTCTCATGTAGCTCATTCGAAAAGCGAATCTCTTGATATTGCGGCTTTGTGTAAGCGTGGAATAGTGAAAATTGAATTAACATCACTCGGTTCTTATCAAGGCGAATGTGTTGAAATGAAACTCAAAAACACAACGAACGACTCCTTGATTTTTGATTTGGAAGCTGGGCGTAAATTCATCGCATCGGATTCCTCAGCTCAAGATATTTTAATTGTAAAATCCATGCACTTTAAATTAGCTCCACGAGCTGAGAAAAATGTTTTTGCTATAGGATATTGTTGTCGAGCTACACGCCATGCACCTCATAAAGGAATGACTTTTTCTTTGGGAGAATTGATGCCAACTGAGTGGATTCGAGTGGCAAATTATATTAGCAATAATTCAATCCCATCTCATGCAATTCAATCGGCTGTTTGGGCTTTATCGGATGATCATGCTGTAGCTGCTATTCAAGACGACAAAAATCAATCAGCAGATCAACTTCGGCGTTTAGTGGCAAATGTAAAAGGTGTTGAACTGCCCTGGTATTCGGTTTCATACGAATCCGATACCTCGAATTTGTTTTCCGGAAAGCCACAACGAGTTTGGGGGACTGTCGATTATTATATTCCCAATCATGCAATGATATCGATGGTGATTCATGATAAGCAAGGAAAAACGCAGAAGATTCTGGCTCAAAATTCTGCGGGTTCTCCTGGAACATATACGTATTATTTTGATCTAAATGTAGTTCATTGGAAGCGGGGCGACTATGATTTTTGCATCTTTGAAGACGGATTGAATCTTCGTTTGAAAAAGAAATTCAGTATTTAATACATTGAAATTTGAAATCAATTTATCGACTTTTATTTATAATACTTTTTGGTGGAACGAATGTATGCGCTCAGAATGATCCAATTTCATTTGTCCCACAAGCCTTTACTATTCTTGATTCAGCTAGTGGTTATTTGAATGAAGATTTAATAAAAGATTGGGTTTTGGTATTAAAATGTGAAAATGAAAAATTGAATCCAGAATCACTTCGTCCAGTTTTAATATTAATAGGAACTTCTCAAGGAAATTTGGAATTATTTGCTCGTAATGACAGTGTTGTGATGTGTTCTGAATGTGGCGGTGCTATGGGCGATCCGTATTTGGGACTAGAACTGAAAGCCAATACATTTTCTTTTGAATTTTATTGTGGAACAAATGAACGTTGGACACGATCAATTTTATTTGCATTCGATTCAAAGACGAATCAATGTATTTTAATGAAAGATGCCGGATTGCAATTTTGGGCAACTGATCCTGATAAACAAGAGTCGTATTTAAGCAATGAAGAAGATTTCGGGAAACTGCTCTTTCAACAGTTTTCAAATGCTAAATCGTGGTAATTATAACAGATTTTGAATTCTATTTATTTTCATTATTTTTAAATTCATCTTTAATGAAAAATTGATTTTAGAAAATGAGAATTAAACTCGCTCTGCTTTTTTATTTAGTTCCAATTCTTTCTGTTTTTTCTCAGTGGAATCTTCGCTTTCAAACCACACATCAACAAATGGTGAAAGTATTTAGTTCACCCAATAATGATGTTGCTTGGTTTATTACCAATATGGATTCACTTTATAAAACTTCCGATGGTGGAATGAATTGGACTAAACTTCCGCCTTCCTCTCCAAGTTTTAATCCGGATGGTTTGTTTGTGTTGAACTCAGATACTGCTTTTAAAAGTAGTAGTTCGGCATTGTTTCGAACGGTTGATGGTGGATTGAATTGGGTTCAGGTTTTTTCGGGTGCTGCATTTTCTCCACCAGTAATTTGGATGAAAGATTCTAATCAAGGATTGATGGCATATAATGGACAAATTTACATCTCCACGGATGCTGGTTTGAATTGGAGCAATACCCTAATAACACAGCCACCTCATGCGCTGACTAGCTCATTGGGGAAAGGCTCAATCTGGATTTCGGATGATCGAATTTGGGTTACACAAAATAACGGTGGTGTTGCCTATTCGGATGATTTTGGACAATCATGGAATCAACCAGCGAATACCGGAATATCCTTTAGTGGTTGGGGGAAGATTTCGTTCGCGAACAATGAGCTTGGTCTCGCAGTACGGCAAAATTTACCCTTTGTTTATGTTACAAATGATGGAGGTGAAACATGGACAGCTTCGTTTAATTCTCTGGGAGCAAACGAGGATGTTTTAGCTTTCGGAACAGAAATGTGGTTTATTCCAAATTCAGCTGATCATTTTTATGTTCAACATTCTTCGGATCAAGGCTCATCTTGGCAAGTGCAATTAAACGATCCTGATGGATTTGATATTTTGGAGAAATCGCGCAATGGAAATCGCGTGTGGGCTGGTTCGGATAAAGGAAAAGTCTATTTACTCGAAACCGACATTGTCTTAAATAATCAGAATATTGAATCAAGGAATTTATCCGCATTTGTTTATCCAAATCCTTCTTCGAAATCATTTACCTTGAATTTACCAACGAATACGAATTGGCTTGAAATTCATTCCTCTGTTGGCGAAATAATTCTTCCTAAAACGCTTGTTCATACTGGTTTTCAATTTGGTGAAGAATTCAAACCTGGCTTATATACTGTTCATATTCAAGCTGACAATGGAATCAATAGCTATTTGAAAATTGTAAAATATTAAACCATTTTTGATAAATAAAAGATTCAATATTTGATTCTATGTTGAAATTAATCAAATGTCATACGTGTCTTTTATTTACATTCTTCTTATTCGTTTTTTCATTCGAATCACATGCTCAGTCTTATGGAGATGAGAATGGATATACCTGCATGGGTTATGGAATGCGAGCTAAAGTCCTGAACAATCAGCTACATCCACAATCGGATATTCTATTGGAAGGATATGGAGAAACGCAGGATATTTTAGAAAATCTTAATCAAGTTTATCCAGTGTATTTGATTTCAGGAAAGGACAGTATTCCATTGGAGGTTTCTGATATTTTTAAAGGTCAGATTTATATTACACAAGTAGTTTTAAAGCACAAAGGCTCATTGGAGATAAATCGAACCTATGAATTGTGTATTCTTAATGTTGACACTTCCTATTTATGGGATTGGAATCGCGATAATTCCCGATCAGTTCCGAATTGGAAAGTAGAACCTGAAAGAGATTCGATCTTTCACAAATGGATCAAACAGCCTAGTATTAAAAGCAAAGGGAGATTTCAACCTCAATGTGGATCAGGAAACGTTTTTTATACGTGTCAAAATGTTGAATGCATTGTTTTTCACTATGAAATTCAGGATAGCACAGAAATTCGAGTGAAAGTGTATCTTCATAATTTAACGAGTGATTCGCATTTTACCTATGTCGTTTTTTCTAAAAATGGGGAAATAGCCATTGGACATAACGAATGTTATGGAGCCTTCGAATTTGGAGTAGAAGATGAGTTCGAGATTGAGTTTGAAATACTAAATTATCAAGGAAAAGCTGTTTCAACAAAATCGGAGAAAATCAATTTCAATGCACGTGAGGTGAATGAGGCTTTTGATCGCTATGATGTGTATTGAAGGTATTATGATTTCCTATTTTAGATCTTCATTCGGATTTTTTTCATCTTTTTTAGATACTGGTAGCTTATTCATAAAGCGTTCGAATTGCCTTGGATCATAGCCCATTATAAAAGCAAGTAATGATGCAATGATGGCAAATTTGAAATAGGATTGTAAAGAAATCCCTCCGAAATCGGTGTCGGTAGGAGGAAGTATTTTGCGGCGAATGCTTTTGATTTGAAGTTTAATTTTATTTTTTTCATATACTGAGTTTGTATATTCTAAAGAGTCTTTTAATCTCAATACTTCATGTACATAAAATTCATTTGAACGATCTTCTACTGTATCGGTTATTGGGTTTTTCCAAACAGAAAGTATGCTTGATTTAGGGATGATGATACTCGTTGAATCTTTTGGTGCTTTTATGAGAACAGAATCTATTACTAAAGGTTTTTCCGATTTACTTATTTGTTCTTTTTTAGGTTCAGATTCTTTAGGAGCAGCCGTTAATTCTGTAAATGAAGTTGCATATTGAATTGAAAGTAGTCCAATAAATATAATAATGCCTCGAATTGCCGATATAAATGGATTTTCAATTAATGAATGATGTACACCTTTATTTTCTAATTCATCTTGCGAAATTTTAAAGCCTTTGGTAGAAACTAATCGACTTGTAATCCCACCTAGTAATCCTGAAAAAAATGCTAACAAAGCCACATTACTCAATGTGAAAGAAAGAAATGTTACTATTATATCTTTTAAATCATAAAAGTCATAATTAATAGCTACACGGTAATAATCCGAATCGACTAATAAGCCAATTAAAAATAAGGCAATCCAAATAAATGAGATAATTACTCCAGCTACAATATAAAATTGTTTCTTTCTTCTACTTGATTTTACGATGGCTTCCATGAATGTTTTCTATCTATTATTTTAAAGTGTATTATAGCGATTAAAGGCCTTTTCGAGCTTTTTGTCGTATTGATTTGTTTGGTATGCGCTACCATTGTATCGTTTAGCAAATCCAGCCCAGTAGTGCTTTTGGATAAAACTTAGAAGATTATTTTTCTCTGCAAATTTCCCAAACACATCCAATTGGTTCGACTCCGATTGGGATAGATATGCATACATGCTTTTAGCTGAATCAAATCCCAAATCAGTAGCATGAAATCCCATGATTTGAAACAAGCCATACGATGCTGAACGGAATGCTGCTTCTTCATTTATGATAATGGCTTTATTTAAACGATCTAATTGATCTTCTTTATAATAAGGATTTGGAGTAAAATAATTGGGATAAAGAATGTTTTCATTGCCTGCTTGAATCGTGCTAGGCTGAACACCTTGCTTTTTTAATTCTTTCCAGAATATATGCCCTTCAAATAAGAGTTTAATATGTCCTTGAGAAAATCCTCTGCCGGCCGCTTCCACTTCTTGTACTGCTTTTACAGCCGCTTTTTCAATTTGGTATTTGGCTGCAAAAACATCGAAGTCAGATTCACTTAAAAATTGACTTGTATTGATTGCAGATGATTGTTTTAGTGCATGTACTTTTTCTTCCACAATCGTCCATGTTTTGGGGCCAACTAAACCATCTATTTTAAGACCTAAATCTTTCTGTAGTTGCAACACAATTTTCTCTGTCCCTGATCCAAATATACCATCTGAAACTAGGTTATAACCGAGAGCATGGAGCTTATCTTGAAATAAGCGGACAAACTCACCTTTACTCCCTTTTTTTAAAATATCATTCATGATATGTTGTATTGATGCTTGAATTAGAAGTGGTCTTATGAGTACCATTTTTTAATTCTCAATTTAATCATTCAATACTAGATAAATTAAAAGATTTGAGTAAGGTGAAAATGATGGAGTTGTTGGGGAGTATTTTACACGGGGTGAAAGAATTACGAATTATCAATTACGAATATTGTTTATAACGCATTGTGCGGTTGAATTATCAATTTATTTATTCATATCAATCAATGAAATAAGGCTATAAATGCATCTTGTTAATATATCATTCATGTTTGTCTACGACTTATTACTTCTTGTCTTGAAACAAGAATTAACCAACGGCGAAGCCCTCATGAGTACAAATAAAAATAAACACTTACGAATAAAGAAGTTCAAGTCTGAACGATGCTGCATGCGCACAGGGCTATTTTTAGACAATTCTGCTCGGACATTCTTTTTCTAATCAATGTCGAAACATACCCTCGCCGCCCAGACAATGCCATCGCAAGCTCCGTTTTAAACCTAATTTTACTTTAAAATAATTTTATTTAAAAGCCTTTCTCTAGTGTTTAAAATTGACATATGCGATTAACATTATTGAAGATTATATTTAATTTTTAACCGCACAACGGGTTGTTTATATTGTATTTTATTCGAGAATTGCTTAAATATTTTCGAAAGTGAAATTTGTATAAATGAAATTTAAATAATTTACATAATCCCAAATTTTGGAAGCATGATTTTAAAAAAAAACAATAAGTAAATCCAATTGCAATTATTTTGTTCTTAAATAGATTTTTCCTTTTTGATCAACATGATTATTTGTCAAACAATTGAAATAATCTATTTTTGAGTTTCATCAGGATGAAAAATACTCAAAACACTCATATTTCAATTAATTAATTCGTGAATAAAATAAATGCTATATTCTTGCTTCTGCTCTTTTTTTCGTGCAGTTCAGAATCAAAAAAGCAGCATGCTGATAATGGACCCAAGGTAACAGATGCCATGGGTACAATTGTGCCACCTGAAACAATCGAACCACCTGAAATTGTTCTGTTGGATGAAAGCAAATTGATTCATAAACCATTAGGGAATCCTGTTCCTTATCCCATATTAACAAATGCTCATTTAGCAGGAACTCCAACTATTAAGTCAGTTATCAATCCAACTATTATTATTCCAGGTAGAGATACCTTGATGGCTCCGGAGGTAATTCAAACGACTGATAGTCCTTTTGTTGTTAAGAAGTCAATTCCGATTCCTGCTTTACCTATGCGAACAAAGGATGTATCTCCGTTCAACTTCAATTATCTCAGTGAAGATCAAGGACTGATTTCATCGAATGTTTTAAAAATCCTGGAAGATAAAAAGGGGAATCTCTGGTTGGGTACTGATGGTGGAGGAGTATGCAAGTACGATGGGAAATCATTTACAAATTTCACCGAAAAAGAAGGCTTGTCGAGTAATGCCGTATTCTCCATTTTAGAAGATAAAAAAGGAAATTTTTGGTTTGGGATGAGATCTGGAGGAATAATTAAATTCGATGGTCAAAATTTCACTCATTATTCTATTAATGAAGGGTTGGGAGATGATGAAGTTTATTCGATGTATGAAGATAAACGTGGAAAATTTTGGATTGGTCAAAAAAAAGGAATCACCCGATTTGATGGAAAATCATTTACACATTATTTTACCAAACAAGGTATTTCAAAAGGGAATATATTTTCCATTATAGAAGATAAAAAAGGATTTATTTGGTTTGCTAGTTTAGGAGGTGGGATTTATAGATTTGATGGTAAAACATTTATAAATTTTACTACGAAAGATGGTCTTTCTGATGACAGAACATCGAATATTATAGAAGACCGAAAAGGTAACTTGTGGATTACCACACATGGAGGAGGTATCAATAAATTCGATGGGAAACAATTCTATAACTATTCTGAAGATGCAGGTTTAGTAAGCAAGTATGTAAATTCTATTTTTGAAGTTAAAAACGGCAATTTATGGATATGTACGAATTATGGAATTAGTGTATTTGATGGTAAATATTTCACAAACTATACAGAAAAAGATGGATTAAGTAACAATTTTACTAAGTGTGTTTTGGAAGATGAAGTTGGAAATATATGGATTGGTACTATGGATGGAGGTCTTTGTAAATATTATGGGAAGGCTTTCACCAACTATTTTGATGTTGCAATCCAAAGCATAAAAGGAGTAAGGCATGTAAGAGAAGACAATAAAGGCCAAATTTGGTTCGGGACAAACTTTGAGGGTTTATTTAAATATGACGGAAAATATGTTTGGAAATACACTAAAGAAGAAGGATTAAGCAGTAATTCAATATCATCATTATTATTAGATAAATTCGGGAATATATGGATTGGGGCATTTGGCTATGGTGTTGGTAAAATTGATGGAAAAACAATTACCTATTTTACTACACAAGATGGATTGAAGAGTAATAATGTCGTTTCAATAAACGAAGATAGTAGCGGTAATATCTGGTTTGGAACGTATGAAGGTGGAGCAACTAAATACGATGGTAATCGTGTGGAGGCACTATTAATGGGTGCAAATATTCCTATAGATCAACAAAACGATATTCATAAAGTAACTGGAAAACCAGTAAAGACGTTTACTCATTTTACCGATAAACAAGGATTAGGAGGTAATATTGTTTGGACAGTTTATAGAGATAAACAGAATTCTATTTGGTTTGGAACGACCGAAGGGGGAGTAACTCAGTATGATGGAAAATCATTCCAACGCTATACAATAAATTCCGATTCGTCAAAAAACACAGTTTGGTCAATTTTTGAAGATACTAGTGGAAACATTTGGTTTGGAACTTTTGGCTCAGGAGCAATTCGATTTGATGGTAATCGGGTTGATGCTTATGAGAAGGGTGAAATTCCTTTGGATGAAATGTATGATGTTCGAAAAATTAATGGGAAGTTTGTAAAGTCATTTCTTTATATTACCGATAAAGAGGGTTTAAGCAACAATGTTGTTCGATCTATTTTTCAGGATAAGAAGGAAGATCTATGGATAGCAACAAGTAAGTCGATACATCTTTTTAAATTAAAAAATCAAAATGAGAATCAATCGACACATTCGACAATTCATTCACCTTTGCGGATTTTTGATACGCATCAACTGGTAGAATTGAATAAAGAAGATGGTGCAAAAGTCGATGGTTTCTATCCAAACAGTGTGTTTTTGGATCGACACAACCGCATTTGGTGGGCAAGCACTTTATCCCTAAGCAGACTCGATTTAAATGAGTTTAATACCGATAAGATTGTACCCGAATTACAATTAGAAACAATATTAATTGATGAAAAATTTATTGATTATCTTCAATTCAAAACCGATAGTTCTCAATTTCAGGAATTACCAGAACAATTCGAGGAAATAGAATATAAAGATGTTTCGAAATTTCATAATTATCCAATTGACTTAGAATTACCCTATAATCTCAACCACTTAACATTCAATTTTATTGGCATTGATTGGTCAGCTCCGCACAAACTCAAATACCAGTTTAAACTGGAAGGATTAGATCAGGATTGGAGTCAATTATCTTCTAGCAATAAAGCAGATTACAGAAATATCCCCTTTGGGAAATACACTTTTAAATTACGAGCAATCGGCATTTCGGATAAATGGAGCAAAACGCTAGAATACACATTTGTTATCCATCCTCCTTGGTGGAGAACCTCTTGGGCTTATATAATCTACACGATTGCTACAATCTTAACAATCGTGCTTATTGTGAATTGGAATAGCAGAAAATTGCGAGCAAGAGCCAAAGAACTTGGAATGAAGATCGATGAGGCTGTTCATGAAATAAAAGAACAAAAGCATCTAATTGAAGAAAAACATAAGGAAATTAAAGACAGTATCAATTATGCTGAACGAATTCAGCGTTCCTTACTCGCTAGTAAAGATTTACTTAATAAAAATTTAAATGACTATTTCATTTTTTATCAACCCAAAGATGTGGTAAGTGGAGATTTTTATTGGGCAGCTGAATTGAATAATGGTGATTTTGCTATTATTTGCGGTGATAGCACTGGCCATGGAGTGCCCGGTGCTATTATGAGCATTTTAAATATCGCGTGCTTAAGAGAAGCCTATTTGCAGGGCATCACGCGTCCCGATTTGATCTTGAATGAAACTCGAAGATTGGTTATTGAAAATTTGAAGAATGATGGAAGTGAAGAAGGAGGGAAGGATGGTATGGATGCCAGTTTAATTTGCTTCAATCCAAGGAAAGACCGACTTACTTTTTGCGGTGCTTATAATCCAGCTTGGATTTTACGTAATCAAGAATGGATTGAATTAAAGCCCGATAAAATGCCTATTGGAAGACACGATAAAGATTCCATCGGTTTTACATTAAAAGAAATGGAATTAATTAAAGGGGATATTATTTACCTATTTACAGATGGAATGCCCGATCAATTTGGTGGTCCATTAGGTAAAAAATATAAATACAATCAATTAAAACAGTTTTTACTTTCAATTCAGCATTTGAGTATGGAAGAGCAACATCAGGAAATTAAAACGGAGCTGAACAACTGGAAAGGAGATTTAGAGCAAGTAGATGATATTTTAGTCATTGGATTAAGGATTTAAATTTTGTCTAGTTGAAGATATACCTATACTATTTAGTAGTAGGAGTTCAAATTTAGATTTTCTTGCTTTAAAAAATTATTGAAGAAAATTTAAGAAAAATTTGCGTAGTTAAATAACTACATATATATTTGTAGTCAAATAGCTACATAATGAATTTGAGACGAGACGTATTTCAAGCGATATCCGATCCGACACGGAGGGCAATTCTTCTATTACTTACTGCACAGTCAATGACTGCAGGTGCAATCGCTTCCAATTTTGATACAGCAAGACCGACAGTTTCTAAGCACTTGCAAATATTGACAGAGTGTGAACTCCTTAAGCAGGAACAACAAGGCCGGGAGATTTATTATCACTTCAATCCTATAAAAATGAAGGAAATCGCTGACTTTATTGAGCCATTTCGCAAAATGTGGGATGAGAAGTTTAATAAACTTGAAACGGTAATGAAAAAATATAAAAACAAATAAAATGGATATGAAAACACAAATACACGCAGAAGAAGGGAAGCAAGAATTAGTTATTACGAGAGAATTTGATTTGCCTTTGGATTTGCTCTTCAAAGCATATTCTGAACCCGAATTCATTGAACAATGGATGGGTGCAAAAGTGATAAAACAGGAGAATAAAAATCATGGCAGTTTTCAATTTGAAACTTCACACAATGGACATGTTGTTTTTAAAGCAAATGGAACAATCCACCAATTTGAATTAAACGAAAGTATAATTCGAACGTTTGAAATGGATAATATGCCCATTGGTGTTCAACTCGAATTTTTGGAGTTTGAAAAAATCTCTGATGATTCAAGTAGACTGACAATTCAAATTATTTATAAATCAGAAAAACACCGAGCAGAACAGCTCAAATTACCATTTGCTTTTGGAATTAATAAAGCTCATGACAGACTTCAAGAAATAACTAACAATCTAAAATAAAATGAAAATGAGAAATAAAATAATTTATTGGGTTGCTACAGCCTTAGTATCTTTTGGAATGTTGGGCAGTGGAATTTCTCAACTATTACACCTCAAAGAAATGAATGAGCTCATTACTCATGTTGGCTATCCACTCTATTTTATGTACATCATTGGTGTGTGGAAAATTTTGGGTGTAATTGCTATTCTAATCCCAAACTTTAAATTATTAAAAGAATGGGCGTATGCAGGTTTCTTTTTTTTAATGACTGGAGCATTCATTTCTCACTTATTTATGGGAGATGGCGGGAATGCTATTCTAGGACCTTTGTTCCAAACACTATTTATAGTAACCTCCTGGTATTTCAGGCCAGCTGATAGAAAATTAAGTTCTCTTTCATTTAACCAATAAGTTGAATTCAGATTGTGAACTATCATTTGCCAACTATTCGTTTGAATATCAATAGCAACGTAAACTAATAATCATCCTCTTCGTATTTTTTTGCACCCAGAAAAGCACAGCATAATTACTGATGCAAATAGTATGAAACCTGCGAATATGTAAGGAAATTTCATTTTGATAATAATCTCTCTTTTGACTAATTATTTTTTTAGAATATAAAGATACAAAATTTTGAATTTTACAAATGCGGAGATCTTAGTGCATTTATCATAAATCCTAACTTGAATACCAAGCATTGTATTGGGGAACAGAGGATTGTTTAAAATAAATCCATCCATTGAATATAGGCCCAAACCAGCAAATAACTGTATTTGTTTCATAATAAAATATTCAATTCCAATTGAAAGAGAATTCTCGAATCTCATTTTTTTTCGATTAATGAAAAAAGGTGGTGCTAATTGATATTCTCTATAGTTTAACTGATACATTGAATATTCAAACTGGCAAAAGAATTTAGCTTTTTTATATTCATAGATAGAATAGCGATAGCCGAGAAGAGCACCTAATGCATGTTTATTATACACGATAGTTGAAATAGGTTTTTCTTATTGAAATACTGAATATTCAGGACCTATGAAAACCGAATGCCTCTTCCATTTTAAAACTAAAAGCGCAGCATGATGAAGGATTTGCTTATGAATATTCAAGGAATAGCGAATTGAAATTTCAGGAGGTTTGGGAATTGAATCCTGTCCATGAGCGGATTGAAACAATGAAAATGATAGTAAGATCGCTATAACAATGGAATGGTGCAATTCGTTGATTTCATTGTTGAAGGAGATTTACAATTTAGTTCCTATCATTTCAATTGTTCGTTATCAAAAAGAAAAATCCATATTTATATACGATTATATCAGAAAAAAAACTAGCGAGTATAGTGGGAAATTTCATTTGTTATAATATCTCGGATTTTTTAATTTTTGATTAATTACAATTTTATCTGAATTCCAAGTGCTAGAAGTTTTGTAAAGGAAATACCAGGAATTTCATAATCGTATTGTGATTGAGAAATAAAATGTGCCCTATTTCTTATATGAGAAATGCAAATAGGCTCAAAAATAAATTGAAAACGATTATTTATGACATAGTAGAATCGAGGGAAAATTCCAATATTGAAAATGGATACCCTTTTTTTCATAGGTTCATTTTGCAAATAGTTTCCAATGTCAAAGCCAAGGCCTAGTAAAAGTTTATTTTTAGATAAATGAAAAATATATTCAGCATTAAAAGCAATTGAATTATTATCAAAGAATTTACTTCCACTAAAGACTTTTATGGGTATACCTACTATTAGCTTGCCTGAAAGTCTGTCGTTATACTGATAATTTATAAAGAAGTTATTATTATAAAATGCATTCACAGAGCCTATTTTACCATTTATAAGTTGGTATAGATTATCATGAAGATAACCTACATAGAGTTTACCTTTCTTTTCTGGTTGTATTGCTTGTGAAAATACATTTAATGTAGAAAAATATAAAATTATCAAAGCGATCCAGTACCCAAAAAATCTCATGAAATCTAATGTAAGAATTAGTTTTTAAGAAAGGTTCCTTTTGAATTTAATTTATCTTCATTTATTAAAATGAAATAAGAACCGTGTGATAAACTCTTAACGTCTATAGCAACTGTACCTTTAATTCCAGTAAGGTTTCCTTTCATGACTTCTGTTCCTAAAACAGAATATATTGAATATGTTACTTTTGGTAGATCAGGTACAACAAAAGAGATTGATTCATTAGTTGGATTTGGAAATAATAAAAGAGAAACTGGAACTTTATTTTTTTCATTTTTCCTAATTGGTAAAGATAAGTAATTTAAGTTTGGATTCTCGATTCTTTGAGGTGGACAGTATACAGGATTTGCGATAATATCATATTCAGATATATCTCCTGGAGCAAATTCATCTGCGCCTGTAACTTCACCTTGAGCTACAAATGTAATATGAGTACCTGGCTCAATTGTAACGTTTGGTCCGAAGGCTATATCTCCTATCGCAGCGATAGTCAAATTCCCAGTTAGATGAATATTGCTCAATGAAATATTAGGCTGCAATTCACAACACTCTCTTGGTATGCTCTCACTTGAATAAGCTTCCGCACTATAATTAAAAGAATAATTACAATTATTTGAGTTTATCATTTTGGGAATCGGATTATAGTTAAAATTGGAGTTAATAGATGGCGAAGGAGAAATCTTTGTATATGTACCGTTTAAAAATTCACCTTCGATTGCTGAACAAGGATTTTTCAAATTTAAAGACCAACTATAGGTCCCATTTGGTGCTTGATTTCCATTTTCATCTAATCCATTCCATGAAATTACATCTTGAGGATTAACAATAGAAATTTCTCTGATAATTCCAGAACTATTTGAGATTCTTAAGAAGAGTTGGGTTACATTTGATAAATTTGAAAAGGTTAAAAGTCCTGATTGAACAGTTTGTAAAGCATGAAAAACTTGAGCACTATTTTCACCTTTGGAAAAAATATGAGATATTTGGTCCCCACAACTTAAGCAACCTGCATCAAAATTTAAATTATAAATATAGTATCCTGCTGCAACTTCTGAACCGTTCGAATTTTTTCCATTCCATGAAACTACTGAAGGTGGATTGTGAAATGACTTCTCCCATATTAAGGCACCATCATCTGTCTCGGATATTCTTATTTTAACATATTCTACATTCTCTAAATTAAAAAAAGTTAATGGTGCTATAGATGTATGCTGATTATTAACTGTGATCAAACCTGGTTGGCCTATATCTCTCATACATGATAAATCATACCTTTTTTGACAGAGTCTGTAAACTTTTATATTATCAACAAGTGCCATTCTATGACCAAATACTAAATCGGGACCACTAATTCTTATATGTAAATAAGTTTCATCACTGGCTTCATCAACCTCAAATATTTGTGTAAAGTGAGTCCATTCTGATTGACTGTTTGGATCATTTTCTAAATTTAATTCATGATCGTAATTCCCTAATTGGTCTGTTAAATTATGAGACCAGTCTCCATCTGGAGTAAAACGGACTTTTAATTGTGTAGACTTATTTCTCATTCTAGCCGCATCACACTCAAATATATAATATTGGCAAGGTGCAATTGGCTCAGTTAATTTTACTATTATTTGATCTCTTCGATCCACCGCTGCAGATCTTAATCCAACATAATTATTATTTACCTGATTAGGCAACTGCATTGGGATCTTATAACCAAATGAATTATTAGGAACGCCAAAGTCGGCTGGACAACCATTTGCATCTACTTCATCGCACCCTGGCTGAAATGTACATTCTGCTCCCATAGTATTCCAATATTCCGCATCATGAATCATAACGTTTGTGGAATTAGGATATGCTATACTTACAGTTGAAGAAAAAAGAGTTGCAGTACCAGCATTAGTCCCACCTGTATTTTCAGTTTGCATTTCAGAATACCAAGGTCCGCACCAGAACGCTAGCCATTTTTTAAAAATATAATCTGGGTTATACGCCAAATAACCCGTTGGCCGGATTCCAATTTCGTCAGAACAACATTCATTTGTGCAGTTAGTAGGAGGAGCCCAATATTCAGCACATTCAAAATTAGGGCATGGGACAATATTATAACTCTGGCTTCGCAATTGAAAACTTATCAATATGAGAAGTATAAAAGCAAGATTTCTCATTTCAATATTTTTTTACTTATTTTTTATTTGTAATTCCAATTCATTAATTCGTTTCTCCAATTCGATTATGTACAGAAAAAGTTCCTCTGTTTTCTCAACATTAGTAAGTTGAACTTGTTCTAAATCAAAACCACCATTTTGCTTTACCTCATTTACACTTGGCATTCCTGGTAAGTGCTTGTTCTTCTTAATATATGCTTCAATTTCATTTAATTTCATTAGTTTATAAGATTCTTCAAAAACATAATCTGGAAAATTAAAAGAAGTAACTTTAAATTTTCGAGCTGATATCATCCCATAAACCTTGAGTTTAGAAGTGTTTAGTTGAATGTCATCAGAAGGATTTCCAATTTCTGTTCTCCCATCCCCCCATACCATAAACGCTGGATTTGTTCCATTACTTTGATCAATTGTAAAAGCTTTTGTATTATTATTACTCACATTTACAACTAATGCATAACCATACTGTTCGACATCTTGATCATTTAAAGTTAATGTTGTTTTATCCTTCGTTTGAATTGTCGTTTCTCCACCAAAAAAAGAACGCCCTCTAAGATTTAAAGATATTGGCCAATTTTCAGTTTCGTTGTTAGGAACTACTCCTCTTAAAGATAGAATACCATTTACATGTAAAGCATCAGTATTTGTTTCTTCGAAGTTTCCTCCAATTTGAAGTGATCCAGTAAAACTTGTTCCATTCACATGCAAATTAGTTTGAGGAGCATCCGTCCCAATTCCAACAAAAGGTTTACAAGTTTCTATTCCTGCATAGAGAATTGCTGGATTTCCTGCTACTGAAATCCAAGAAGATAAAAATTCTTCTGTTTGTGTTAATCGACAAGCTCTCTGGACTGGTAGTATTGCAGTTGGCAATCCTGTTATCTTATATAAACTGCCATCATCGCCCATAACCAAATACTTAAATGTATTTTCTTGTTCTTCTGTTAAGATTGGAAGATCGGGTAAATTTGAAAGAATTACTTGTTGATTTAGGCGAACAGAGCCATTTACATCTAATTTATAGTTTGGATTTGAAATGCCAATGCCCATATTTCCAGAAGCAGCCAATCGCATGGCTTCTTGCAAATTTGTTTTAAATACCACATCCGTTTCATCATTGGTTCCTATATACTGAGTTTCAGGATTGGTACCTGAATTTCCTCCCATGGTCCAATCGTCGCGCTCAGGAGCATTGAGTGTGATGTCTGCTGAAGTAGCACAATTTCGACCATCGGTAACGGTAATAGTATAAGTTCCTGCGCCTAAACCACTGAGTGTGGAGCTTGTTGCACCTGTATTCCATGCATAGGTATAGGGGGCATTTTCTTGATTAGAAAGGACGGTTTCTATTTGTCCGTTATAGCAATTATAGCAAGACACTTCATAGCCATTTGCATATGAACTTGTTTGAAGGTTGAATTTAGGTTTCTCATAGTTTAGAATTTCAAATACAGGACGTATTTCACCTCCACTTGCATCAACAATGAAAACATGTTGCTCTCCTGCGTTTAAATAGTGCGCTGTATCGCTTGAGTTTCCATTTTCCCATTTTATTTTATAAGGTGGCGCTCCACCAGCAATGGTCACGGTTGCCGATGCAGGCTGATCTTCTCCACATTCAATATGACTGAGGATATTTACACTAGCTGAAAGGACTGGTGGTGCCGATAATTGAACACTCCCTTGCTTGATACACCCCGATTCATCAGTAATTGTATAGGAATAAGTTCCTGAAGATAAAGCGCTTATTTCACGTGTTGTAGCACCTGTATTCCATTGAACTTGATAGGCGCCTGATCCTCCATTGGCACTTAATAGAACTAAACCATCTGTTGCTGCATTACTGCTTAATTGATAGGAGCCAAACTGTTGAATTGTGAGTTGTGGTTCAATCTCGGCAGGTTCATATATAGTTATGCTTTGTGTTAAACTCATGGCTGGAACAGAGGCATCAGTCACCGTTAAACTATAAGTTCCAGCATGTAGATTATTGATTTTTGCATCGTGTGTTCCATCGCTCCAAGTAAATACATAAGGCTGAGTTCCTCCACTTACTTGGCTATTAATAAAACCATCGCTGCTTCCATGGCAACTAATATTATATCCTCCACTATAAAAGCGTGGAACCAATTGTATATTCAAAGGTCCTTGTGCACATACCGCCGAAAATGGTAGTATAAAAAGAAGAATTAATTTCCAATGGGGGGGGGGATTTTATCTTTTCATGATTCTATAAAATAGTAGAACGAACCTAAATCATAAAAATGAAAATCAATAGGGTTGTTTAACGGTTTGGGGAAGGGCTGTTTGCACGGGAAAATTAATTACGAATGTTCAATTACGAATTACGAATTAATTTGGTTGATAGAAACAACTAAGCGGCAAGGATAGCAGCGTAAAACCCGCAGTGCCAACCGCAGCTTTAGCGGAGGTTGGTGCGAGGATTTGACGCGAATAGCCTGCCCGCCGCCCAAATAAAATTCTAATTCTTCTCCACACATTTCCAAGCTTCTGGAAGCATATGGATGAGATCGCTTGCCTGCATGGCGGTGTATCCCATGTATTCTTGCGCCATGTCGCCGGCTAGTCCGTGAATGAAAACGCCTGCACGTGCTGCCTCAATTGGTGATAATCCACGGGCGAGTAAAGCAGTTATGATTCCGCTGAGCACATCGCCGCTGCCGCCCTTTGCCATACCGGGATTTCCTGTGCTGTTGAAAAAGACATCGCCCGATGGACTGCACACTGCGGTAAATGCACCTTTGAGCACCACCACAGCACCTGTTTTACGACTTAGCTCACGTGCATTCGCTAAGCGATCGAAAGCATTGCTCACCTTTCCACAAAGTCGATCGAGTTCGCCGGGATGTGGCGTTAATACTGTGTCTTTCTGTAAAAAGGCTAACCAAGTTGGGTTTTCGGCAAGCAGATTTAAGCCATCGGCATCAATCAATAAAGGAGCTTGTGTTGTTTGAATGAGGTTCTTTAAGACTCGAGCTGTGTCTTCATGTTTGCCAGCACCGGGACCAAACCCAATGGCATCGAACGCTTCCGGGTTGAATGATCCGCTGAGATGCGCATTTTCTTCGGATGTAAACACCATAGCTTCGGGCAATGCTGTTTGTAAAATCGAATAGGCTTCGCCCGGAATATACACACTGCATAATCCTACACCGCTACGTAGACAAGCTTTAGCGGCTAAAATAATCGCCCCCGTTTTTCCATGTGATGCACCTGCAATTAGGGCATGTCCGTTTGTGCCTTTATGTGCAAATAGGCGAGGAGCTTCGAATAAATTTTCGATATCGGGTAAGAGCGTGTATTCGAAATGGGAAAATGGATCTTTCTGGAATGTTTCATCGTTAGGCATTTCCAATCCAATATCCAAGACATGCCAAGTACCCGTATAATTATCAGAACCTGGAAGTAAATACATTAAGCGTGGGGCGTGAAAACAAAGCGTATGCTGCGCTCGAATAGCTACAGCTTTGTCAGGCATAGGTGAATCGGTAAAAAAGCCGCTCGGAGCATCTATAGCAATTTTGATGGCTTGAATCGCATTGATTTCATCTACCAAACGTGCAATGGAATGTTCTAATGGACGATCGAGTCCCGTTCCGAATAAGGCATCGATAATGACCGTTTCGTTTTGAATTTGCTGAATTGACTCTGCATTTAATTCATACGTAATTCCTCCTTCTCTGCAATATCGCTCTTTGTTTATTTGGTTATCGGAACTTATTTTTTCGCTCGGAAGAACAAATGCAAGCACCTTGTTATTGGATTTAAGAAGGAGTCGCGCGATCACAAATCCATCACCTCCGTTGTTACCCGGACCGATGAGAATGGCAAAGGAAGAATTGGGTTGAATGTGTTTCGTAATCCAATCGTAGCAAGCTGTTGCGGCTCGTTCCATAAGATCGGTAGAGCTGATCTTTTGTTGTTGAATGGTCCATTGATCGCAAGCACGAATTTGAGCGGTGGAAAGAATTTTCATAGCACAAAGATGGAATATTCGATGAGTTGAATATTTATAGAATTATGCAATCGATGTGAAGTTGAAAATTAGATTTTTCATGTCAATTAATCAATTAAAGTTGTTGAAACATCAGATTTATGAATCATTCAAGTTTGTCTGCGACGCCATACTTTCTTGTCTTGACACAAGAAAGTATGCAAAGAAGGTCAAGTCTGGACGATGCTTCAGCGCGCAATGCCTTTTTTCGCCCGATGTACTTGTAGCAAAATATTTCTAAGAAATGGCGAAACGCTGCCTCGCCGCCCAGACGGGCCTGCGCACTAGATACGTGTTTGCATCCATCTATATGAGTTAGATTCAATTTACTATATATCATTCAATTGTATTAGGAATTAATTTTCTTCAAAGACGAAAATCTGCTAAGCTGCCCATGCAAAGCCATCAAACAGTACCGTTTCTATACTTGATATTTTTATAATAAGTTAATTTCTAAGTCTTTACTATCTTATTTTAATATGAGGTAAACAAAAAAATTGTTGATGGAGATTTCTTAATTTTTAGGGAATATTTTAATTTTTTAACTGTACATTTATTATTTATGCCAGAATTTTCGTGTAGATTTCTATGACTTGTGGAATGAGTAAATGCTGATTATCGTTATGAATAATCCATTGTCCTAAGCGTACGATTTCTTCTTGTGGCCATTGTTGATTCATGCGTGCTCGAACATCAATTTCCGACACTTGATTCCGCTTCATAACTCGTTGAATTCGAAGTTCATCGGGAGCTTCCACGACGATCACTCCATCGAGGTATTTTTCGAGATGATGTTCGAATAAAATGGCAGCTTCTTTTAATATGAACGCCGCTTTTTGTTGTTTGCACCATTGTTCGAAATCATGAGCAACAGCGGGATGTATGATGGAATTGAGTGATTGAAGTGCTTCTGGATTTGAAAAAACAATGGAAGCTAAGGCAGGTCTATTTAATTGTCCATTTTCAAAAAAAACTGTTTCTCCAAATTGGGTGAAAATGGCTGTTTTAATATCGGGATCTGAATCGGTCAACAGTTTTCCACGCTCATCGGCATTGTAAACAGGAACATCGAGCAATTTAAAAATGCGCGCAACGGTTGTTTTTCCGCTACCAATTCCACCGGTTAACCCAATGCGTTTCATGTGGTGAAGGTACAACGGAAATGGATTGAGTTGAAGAATGTATATTGTTTCAGCTAGTATTCGTTTTATTGCTTTTATTTGTTTTTCAATTCATTTCTGTAGTGTCTGTTTCCAAACAATTTTACCGGAAAATTCTCGATTTAAGTTATCAATTCATTCCCGTTTCCTTTGCGGGGAAGGACCTGACGATTTTGTGTTTGCATGGAGTTGCTCCCAATAATGCTCCATTTAATAAGCGTCATTTATCAGTTAATCAATTCGAGCATCTCATTCGTTATGTTAGTTCACGTTTTCATTTAATTCATCCGAACGAAATTAAGGAAATCAAACCGTCTTCGAATAGCAAGCCAGCCATGCTCATTACGTTTGATGATGGGTATTTGAATAATTTAAACTATGCTGCACCCATTTTAAAAAAGTATGCTGCACCTGCTAGTTTTTTTGTCATTACCAACACCTTTCACGATCCCGAATACATTCAATATGCGGATGTGTGTGATTTTTTGAATTTCAGTTCGAATCGTGAAATTCAACTAAAGGATCAGGTTTTTACGAAACAATTAGGCGTTTATAAATCCTCAAAAGGAGAAACACTTTTTCAATATTTAAAGCACCAAACAATCGGAAGAGATGCGCTAGTGAAATCATTGCAGGACGCGGATTTTAAGGAGAAATCAATTCCCTTTCTGGATTATTTACGTTTGATGAATCCAGAGCAATGGCTTCAATTAGATTCGGATCCTTTGTTTGTCATTGGATCGCATACACATTCGCATTATAATTTGGATTTAATTCCGGAGGAAATGGCTGAAAATGAATTACGTATTTCGAAAGATATTTTAGGAAATGTGCTTCAAAAAAGCATACATTCTATTGCCTATCCAGATGGAGCTTATTCTCAATATGTGAAAGAAACTTCCTTGGAAGCAGGATATAATGTGCTCTTTGCTGTTGATTATCGTTTGCCTGATGATGAAGCTGATCCACTTATTTACAAACGATTTTCATATAGCAATAGTACTACAGTTGGCTCAAATATGTTTCGACTTTTCTTTTCGAAATGGTAATTAAAATGTATCCCAATCGAGTGATGTAAATCCAACTTGATTGACCTCGATTTTGGTTCCATTTAAATAACAAAAAGGCAAGGTGGATTTGATTTGAATTCCAGGATAATTTGTTAGCATTTCATTGATATAAATTGCCGGAGAAAGTTGGAATACAATCTTTCGTATTCCTAGGATAACACAGCGGTTTTGGAGTTTTTTTAAAATAGTAAATAATTCCGTTTGATTTACTTTTTCAATCTCTCCAATGAGCAAGCGGTGATCGAGTTTTATCCAAATATTTTTCCCTTCAATTTGAGTGATGAAACTACCTTCATACATTTTATAATTTCGGAATTGCTGATTGCGTTTTAATCCAATTAAATGGGAATCAATAATAACATTGGATGAGCTAAAATTATAATTCGAAATAGGAAATAATCGTTTAATTAAATTCGTATAAACGGAATGTATCCTTTTCGATTTACTCAATAAAGGCAATAGGGGCAAGGTGTTTATAGGAATTGTATATTCAATTAATTCTTCCTGATTGATCCAATCTAATTTTTTAATAAATCCCGGAAGTGAGTTTTGATTGGGAAATCCAAAAATAAATTGGCAATCTTCTTTCAAAGCAAGATCAAAAGTCATTCGAGCCAAACGAGTAAATAATCCTTTGCCTTGGTATGAAGGATGCGTCATCGTATCGGCCGATTGGGCAGCTAAAATATCTTCCTTGTTTTGTAGGAGTTTACAAGCAAAAACCGCATAAAATGCTATGGCTTCTTGCTTTTCGTTGTAAGCTATATGTGCCCAATAATTTCCTCCGAAAGCAGATGTATCGAACTTTTTTTTTAAGTAATCGAGTGCAAATGTTTTCCCGAATGCCGCTTTGTATAAGGGAATGAGATGGGAAATTCGCTCTTTTGTTAAACGAATAATTTCGAAATCCATTTGCTAGCAATTACAATCCGTGTCGAATATACGGTTTTGAATTCCTATTAAAATAATTCAACAGCAATTTAGAAATGGATTTATTTCTTTCGAATGATGAATTCAACCGTTTCAGGTTCCATGCGAACACCATGAATAAACGGAGGAATATTACGCAGATACAAACGCAGATTTTGTGCTTTACTATTTCTCAAATCGAATGCATCGGCAGCAATACGAAATAGTTTGGGGTTGACTTTATTATAATCACGCAGTGAAACTAGATAGCGAACTTTAACCGTTTGTGGAAATATATCGAGACTATCACTGCTTAATAAATGATCAACATAAATGGGAACTTCCAATATTGATTCGGTGTATTTGTCAACATTTAAATGCACGCCTATTTCAAGCGGAGCATAGCTTAACTTTTCATTCGGTTTTTTAATTCGGATGTTATACGTTCCCGGTTTATTGAGATTATTCAGAACCAATGCTTCAGTTTCTATACGATGAATAGAATCTAAAATTTCGATAGGACCATTAAGAGTTATGCTATCTGGACTGAGTTGAATGCTATCGCTTAAACTGAATTGCCGTTCGAAATTGAGGTATTTATTGAGGTGAACGGGTACTTTTTTGTAGCCACTGTGAAAGAAAGAGAAGTGAATGGTATCTGGCAAAATGTTAAGTGCCTTGATATCGCCATGTTCTCGATTGAAGAAGTCGATACCTGGATACGTGGTAAGAAATGCTTCACCAGCCTTGGAAGCAGGGCTCATGCCAATTGATCGTCCATCCAAATAAACAGTAGCTAATTCGGGCTGAAGAATATAGGACAGTAATTGATAACCGGATCCACTCACTTGAACGTCGAGTTCCTTCGGAAGTTTATCCATCATGATGCGACTTTCGGGCATATTGATGTAGGTAACCGGAACGCGAATTCGAGTTGAATATGGACTATTGAAAGCAAGTAAAATCCAAAAGAGGGTGGATATCAGCAGGCAAATGCCAAACACCACTACCTTTCGGCGAATGATGACCGAACGCAGCACCGAGGTGGTTTTGCTCCGGGTCATGTTTGTTATTTGCCAGCTACAAGCTGATCCTGTGGACTATTGGAAACAGCCGATTTCTCAACACGAAACTTAGCACCGCTTTCAGCTTCAAGAATGAACGTTGTTTCATTTACTTCGGTAATTCGGCCATGAATGCCACCAATGGTGACAACAGTGTCACCTTTTTTCAGGCTTTCGCGGAATTTTTTGGCATCTTTTGCTTTCTTCATCTGCGGACGAATCATGAAGAAATAAAATACGACAATGATTAGAAGCATCGGTAAAATTGAACCGATTCCACTTTGACCTGGTGCGCCCATTAAGAGCAATGCGTTATACATATTGGTTTGGATTGGATGCTAAATTATTCTTCAGATGGATCACCTTTCACGTAGCCTGTCAGCACAATTAAACTTGTTGCAGGTTCTGTGTTTGCGTAAATGGTAATGGTTTTATTGGCTTTTCCTACACGACGTTCGCTATTGAAAACAACATCGATTTTGCCTTTTTGTCCAGGGCGAATTGGTTCTTTTGGCCATTCAGGAATGGTACAACCACAACTCCCAATGGATTTAGTAATGATCAAATCGTTTTTTCCTGTATTTGTAAACGTGTACGCATGCGCTACTTTCTCGCCTTCTACAACCGTCCCAAAATTGAAAGTGTCTTGATCAAACTTAATAGCAGAAACAGGTACATTTTCAGTACCATCGGCCGATGCAGAATTATTGACCATGTCGGATGTTACTTTTCCATCGGACTTTTGATCACAAGAGCCTAAGCTTAATAGGATAGCAGAAAATGCAAAAATGGAGATTCTAAAATGGTTCATTCTTCAAATTTTCGGGGTGGCAAAACTACGTAAAATTGCTCGTGTTCTCATTCTTTCAACTGAATGATTCTCCATCAATGTTTCGAATCAATTCAAATAAATAGATGCGTTGAAGTTTAATGTTGAATAATCACAGGAAAATGCTTCTGTCCAGCATGAATAAAATAAATCCCTGAGCTGTATGTTTCAAGATTGAGTTGTTTTTGTTCACCCGCCTCAATCGTTAGTTGTGTAATGATTTTACCACTCGCATCCGTTAATCGAACTAAACTCGATTCATGTTGATTATTCTTTATTGATAGAAAAGCATTGGCTGGATTAGGGAAAACTTGAATTCCAGATTGATCATTGACTTTATTTAAACCAGCATTATGCTGAATATAGAGAGCAACAATGTATGGTGAACTTTCACACCCATTCGAATCTGTTGCAATAACTTCTGCTTGAATGATTCCTGTTAAATCGTTCCAAACAACCACAAGCGTATCGCCATCCAAGGAGTGAAACGAATTGTTGAGTAATGAATTATCTCCGCTAAAATTCCAAGAATAAGTAAGATCTGAACTTCCTGTTGCATACAGTAATCCTGTTCCACCTGCCGTTTGAATAGTATCTCCATGAAATGCTAAAACAGGACGAGGAAGGAGACTCACTTCAATAGAATCGAAACGGCTATAACAGCCATTGGTACTCATTCCTACGATATATAAACCAGCACCTTCGACAGGAATATTTACAACTTGTGGTTCACGAATATTCGATGTGAAATTATTTGGACCAATCCAATGATAAGTTGAATTAGCCACATTATTTACACTGAGCTGAAGCGTTCCACCTTCACACACGATATTTCCCGCTTCAACAATTTGAGGCTTTTGAGGAATAGTAACTTGAACGTTGATTGTTCGAATAGTTGTGCAATTGTCGCCAGTCACGGTGAGTGTATAGTTCCCACCCATGCCTGCGGTAATATTTAAGCGTGTTGGACTTAATTCAGTAGTTGAAAATCCTGCCGGACCAGTCCATAAAACGGTTGAATTACTTGGAATTGTAGCCGAAAGATGCAAATCGGAACCAATACAAACAGGTGCATTCGATTGAACCGTCACATCGCATGGCAAACAACTTTCTGGAGCAATGTAGTTAGCAGTTTTAGTACATGTTGGATCGATACTGAAAGTGGCAGTGATGGTGTAATTTTGACCATCGGAATTTAAATTATTCAGTGTGTAATCAATTTGACCATTAAATGGGGCATTAAAATTTTGAGAAACTGTTCCATTCGAAATAGTAAGAGTTCCTGCTTGTGGTGGATTGAACGTGAATACGGAACCGGTTACTGAATATTTACTTGTTGCTGTATCGCAAATGGAAGGAGTTGCAGTCAACAAATTCATTGAACAAACTGGGTCAAATTCACAGTCAAAATCTCCAGTACCAGCTGTTTGGTTAAAGGTGACATTGGTTGGTGTATTCGAATAATTGGTGATGAGTAGAAAATAATAATCACCAGAAGTTGTAGAAGAAAAATTGATTGTTTCAGTTGAACCTCCCGAATAGCTGCATGCTGCAGTGTGAGCTACATCGAGCGAATTGCAATTTCCTGTAGGATTGGTAAATGGTCCATAAAGGATGAAATCGAGATCTTGTCCATCCGAATTTGATTCTAAAATGGTGTGGGTACCAGGGTTTCCAATGCGGAATAAAAACCAAGCTGGATTATTTTGAGAACCTAAACATCCATAGTCAGGACCTGTTTCAGCGGAACCTTGATCAGTTGAAGCTGGGTATGTAACTGGCTGTGTAAGGCAAATTTGAATAGCTCCTGCACAGGTGGTGTTTCCAATTTGTGCATGTAGAAAACTTCCCGTTAGGATGGCAATGATGGTAATAATACGTTTCATCGTTTGTTGAAATGGAGTCGCAAGTTAGCAATTGCTCGATACTTAAAAAGCAAGCAATTCTTCGTAAAGTTCTTTGGTAGGTAATCCCATCACATTGAAATAGGAACCATTTAAACTTTCAACCCCAATATACCCTATCCATTCTTGAATTCCGTAGGCTCCTGCTTTATCAAGTGGGCGGAATGTTTCGGTATAATAGAGGATTTCATCTTCGTTTAGAGATTTAAAAACAACCTCTGTCACCGCATAAAATGATAGGCTTTTCTTCAGTGATGTGAGACTAACGGCCGTTATTACTTCGTGTGTTTTTCCTGAAATCCGGTTGAGCATATAGCGAGCCTCTGCTAAATCGGCTGGTTTATTTAGCACTTGATTCCCTATCCACACAATGGTATCGGCAGTAATGACAAGCTGATTATCACCAATATTTATTTTAGCTTCTTCGGCTTTCAATCGGGATAAAAAAAGCGGAATTGATTCACGTTGAAGCTTTTCGGGAAATTGTTCATCCACATTCAATTTCATCACACTGAAATTCAGTCCAAGTTCCTTTAAAAGTTGTTGTCGGCGCGGAGATGCAGATGCGAGAATAATTTCTGTACCGGCAAGTTTTTTTAGGAGTTGCATAATCAATAAGTGAAACGGAATACAAACATAGAAAGTACTCCCGTAACAATGAGTAATTTACATAATATAGATGCTTTGGAATAATCGCTTTTTTGAAGCGCTCGCCACAAGCGAATAATCAACACAGTGAAGGGAACTTGAACGGCAATAAGGATATACCAAAACATCCCTTTATACGCTCCTAACCAGAGTTGCTTTTGAATAAATCCAAGCAAAATCATCGTAAACAAAACGACACTGATTGCAATAAATCGTGCTTGCTCTTCGCCTAAAACAATGGGAATTGTGCGCGCTCCATCAGCCTCATCTCCTTCGGTATCTTCAATATCTTTAACGATTTCACGGATGAGATTACTTAAAAATGCAAAAGCCGAATAACCAATTACTAGAAATGCACCTTTGCGTAAAAGACTGTTTCCCATGCCTTCAACATAACTATTCAAAATATTAAGGTTGATGATTGAACCCGAAGCAAATTCGAACAATCCGGCAGTGACAGGAACCAATGCAGCCAATAAGGATATCAAGAGATTTCCAGAAAGCAACTGTTTTTTAAGATGTGTGGAATAAAACCACAAGGCCACAATACTAAATAAATGGATGGCCGAAAGCTTCCAATTACCCACTTTCAGTGCGAGATAAATCCCAAGTAAAAGTCCAATGCTGCTTAATGTTAAATGCAGTATCATCGCCACACGGCGCTTAATCACTCTTCCTACAATGACTTGATCAGGCTTGTTGATGCGATCAATACGTGTATCGAAATAATCGTTGATGATGTATCCGGCTGCAGCAATAAACAAAATGGAAATGACTAATAATCCAAAGTCAATTCCCTGCATGTGTAAACCTAGTCCTTGAACGCTATAGCCCAATCGGAGCATATCACCAATGGCATGATGCCAAACAGGTTCCATCAAACCATAACGAACACCACACAAAGTGAGTGCTATGATGATGAGATTGGGTAAGCGAATAAGACGGAGGAAATCGAGCATAATGGTGTCCAAAAATAATAGAAAAACACCCAATCAATGGCAAAGGATGTTAAGGGATTGAGAACATTTACTGCTCTTTGTCGGATTACCAAGTGAATGCATCGGCGTCCATCCACTTCTCCTGACTTCGTAATACATGTTCTAGTACTTCACGAACCGCCCCCTTTCCTCCAGCAGCTGCACTAACGTAATGTGCAATAGCTCTAATATCTTGGGCGGCATCAGCTGGACAAGCAGCAAAACCACAGCGCTGCATGACTTCATAATCAGGAATATCGTCGCCCATATAGAGGCATTCGGATTCTTTTAGGTCACATTCAATGAGAAGATCTTCGAAGCGTTCTATTTTGCGGGAAACGCTCATGTAGATGTGCTCAATCCCAAAGCTGGAGAGTCGTTCACGCATCATTTCGGATTTTCCACCGGAGATAATCATCACTATAAAACCTTTCTTTACGGCAAGTTGTAAGGCGTAACAATCTTTGATGTGCAGGTTTCGAATTTGTGTCCCATCGGGAAGTAAAGTAACACTGCCATCGGTCAATACACCATCAATGTCGAAGAGCAAAGCCCGAATATTCTTCAGTTTTTCCTGCATCAGTTTCGTTTGCTACGTTCAGATATTTGCTTGCTCAATAATGCGTAAACCTCTGCAAACTCAGGGAAATCTTTCAACATGCTTAAATGCAATGCAATGGTTGTTTGATCGTTTCTACTTGCCGGTCCCGTTTGGGTGAGCTTTGGAGAACTTGTCTTAAAACGTTGGGCACTTTGCTCAATCATAGGCATCAGAAACTGAAAATCAAGTCCGTTTGCCAAACACCATTCTTCGGTGAGCACCATTAAGTGATTCACGAAATTATTCGCTCCCACAGCAGCTAAATGAAGCATTCGTCTTTGCTCACCTGATAGCCAGGCAAATGGACCACCCAGATTCTTAGCTAGTTCGGAGATTTCGCTGTGAGCAAATTCATCGGAAGCTTCTAGGCAAAGTGGAACATTTTTCCAGTTAATGCTGTTTCCGATAGTGAAACTTTGGTTTGGCCATATAACGCCTGTGTGAGCTGCAGTTCCACTGATTAAATCCATCGATGATGTTCCTGAAAGGTGGATGATCAAGTCGAAGCGACCAGTTAGCTCATGTGCAACAGTTTGTATGGCATGATCGCTCACGCATAAGATTCCAATGGAGTTGGTTGGAATTTCTGAGATTTCATTGAGCAGTTTGATTCCTGTTTCTTCCGAAATGGTTTGGGCTATTTGAGAATTTCTTCCCCAAATGAAAATGGAATAATCATCTAAGCTTGCCAGTTTTTCTGCAAGGTGACGGGCAATTTTACCTGTCCCGATTAAACAGATGTTTTTATGCTTGAGCACGTTTACGTCCGGATGGTTTAATTCTCGCCCAAACTGCCATTCCCGTTCCGATTGCCATCAGCAAGGAGCCAATCCACAGAATATTGATTCCAGGGAAAATGATGGCTTTCATAATGATAAAATCGTTGGTATTGCTCACTTTTTCACTTACTCGAATATGAAATGTTTCGGTCTCCGGATCGATTTTCCAAAAGCTGAATTTCAATCCGGAAGCTTCCACTTCATCTTCAATGGCGAAGGTGGTGTTTCCACGTAAAACATACAGTGGAAGAGCATTTACGGTTTTGCTATTCACATTCAAGACTCGAAGTTGAGCACCTACTGGCATATCGCCAGGTCTTAATTGAGAAGAAGAATTTAATGGAACATCTTTTTGAATATTATCTATAATTACCAAACTGTTGCTGGTAAACATGGTATCGCCCAAATGCAACTGATAATCTTGAGGATCTTTCCACTCCGATTCTTTCTTCTTGTTATTTTCCTCCAGTTTCGCATACGTGATGTGCGTAAAAATATCGCGACCTAAATAGTGCTTCGTTGCTGGTTCTGCCACATTTCCCATGCGTGGATTTGTCTGTATAAGCGGACTTAAACGAAAAGCTAATTCAGGTTGACCAGCAGCATTCTTCTTGTAATAATCAACATTGTAGTAAATATTAATACCATCAATCGAATCACCTCGATAACTTACGTTAAACTCGCCCATTTGAACCGTATCGTTGCGGGCAAGAAGGATGTTTTCTTGGTTCGGAAAATCTTTTCCTAAATCGAATGAGCTTTTGTTTTGGGAGATGAATTCTTTCTTTCCAGCCGATATCAATGCACCCATCAATACCAATGCAAACCCAACATGAGCCACAGAAGAACCAGCTTTCGCCATTTTGAACTTCAGCACAACAAATAAATAATGGAAGTTGGCGAGAGTAGCAAACAAGGAAGCGAATAGTAGTAATAGCAACAATGGCTGATCGATTTCCATCCACAAACCAATCAGGGCAGTCAATACAAAGGCAATGGTGAATGGTATTAATATCTTCTTGTAGAAGTCAGCCATCGGGGTTTTCTTGTACTTAAGAAATTGTCCAATCGCCATGAGAACCGCTACGATTACTGCAAACGGAATCTGCCAAGCATTATAATGTTGGCTTGCATCTTTGGGTGAAGCCATATTGGCATCAGCCAGTTTTGAAAAAAGATCAGAGTTGAAAATGCCATTGAGCCAACCAAAGAATCCAGCTAGATTTCCAGCTAGGAATTTATTGATTACAGGTGTAGATGTAGAGAAAGTGATTTGGAAAGCAGAAATCAACAACACGAGCGCACCCACAAACATCCAGAATTCGCGTGAGCTCAAACTTTCTTCCTCTTCTTCCTTAGGCAGTGCTTTCGTAACCTGACGAATCATGATTCCGATTGCAATGAGCAAGAAAACAGCTGTCACCAATTTCATGAATCCCAAGAAGAAACTTACGAGTAAAAGTCCTACGCTTACCGTGTACCAAATAGTTCGGAAAGTTCCATGTGGTAAAGTAATCGCCGAAGGCAACCAAATAAAGAAGAACAGGTAAATAAGTAATTGCCCGGTCATACCTAAATCGGTGAAGGCATGCACCGAAGATTCACCCAAAACGCCGCTACGTGTTAGGAAAGTAGAGTAGAGGATAAGGATGAAGGTGATGAAGACCATGAAGATCGCCATCATCACTGATTGACCTTTGGATTTGTTGATGAGCATGACGTGTCCGCCAGCAACCAAGGTAAGCCAAGGAACAAGAGAAGCATTTTCAACTGGATCCCAAGCCCAGAAACCACCAAAGCTTAATGCTTCATATGCCCAAGCGCCACCCATCAAAATTCCGGTTCCTAAGATGCTGATTCCGAAGAAAGTCCAAGGAAGTGCAGGTGCTATCCATTCGCGGTATTGTTTTCTCCAAATTCCGGCAATGGCGTATGCAAAAGGAAAAAGGGTGAGTGAGAATCCAAGAAATAGGGTTGGAGGATGAATCGTCATCCAATAATTCTGAAGCAAAGGATTTAAACCACGACCATCGAGTTTAGCTAGATAATCGGGCATTTGAATGAAAGGAAGTCCAACAAAATCGGGATGTTCGCGAAGTAAAATGAAAGGATTACTTCCTATATGTACATCACCCACATACACACCTAAAAGCATCGATGCCAAGAAAACTTGAACAAGTGCCACAATGGTCATGGTACTAAATTCCCAATCGCGACTTGTGCGGATGAGGATATTTCCAAGCACCATGTTCCAGAATGTCCAAAGGAGAAAACTACCTTCTTGTCCTTCCCAAAAGCAGGAAAGAATGTATTTCATCTGCATGGCTTTATTGCTATGTTGCCATACATAATGGAATTCGAAATAGTGGTTGAACAGGATGAAAAACATCACCCCAATAATTCCTACAACACCAATTGAATGCAGTCGAAAGCCAATGCGTCCTAGTTTTTTCCAACCCGATGGATCAGCAGGATTCGTTTGTGCAAACCAATACGATACAGCCGACAAAATAGCTGCTGCAAATGAAAGTGAAATAAACAGGTGACCGATTGTCCCCCAAATAGTGTGTTCTCCGATATAGTGAATGTCCATCCGCGCTATCCTCCTGTTTGAATTACAAGGAGGTTGTTTTTTTGTCTTCTGCTTTGAATTCCTTCATGTCGCCGCTGCCGTTGTTGTATTTACTTGGGCATTTCATGAGAATTTTATCGGCATTAAAGGTTTGTCCGTTCATTTTGCCGGTAATTACGACTTGTTCAGACTTCTCGAAATCCTGTGGTTTAGAACCATTGAAGAGGACTTTTTGTTCGAGTCCATCGCGATCGATGAGGTAAAATCCGAAGAGATTCGCGTTTTGTTCAGGATTGTATTCGAGTGGTTTATTCTTATTAAGTTTTCCCACTACGTGAAATTCTTGATTTGGAGCATCCATCGCTTCTTTGAAAGAGGCATAGGTGCTCGAATCGGAGAACGTGCTGAGAATCATACCGATTGCCAATGCAATGACAAGGATACCAATGATGTGAAACTTTTTCATTCTTTTTCAGATTGACGCTGTTCTTTTTCGATACGGCTGATTTTGCGATCGAGCCGAATAAGGAAAATCACGATGCCTGTAAACACAATAGATAGGATGGCAACAACGACATAGATTTTACCGTCGGCACGAAATGTATCGGCCATTTCTACATCATTCTGAGCCATCAGCCCGGTAGAAAAAAGGAGTGTGAAAAAAAGAAGGATGCGTTTAAAGGACATGAGTTGGATTACTTTCAGGACGTGAAAACTGTTTACGTAGTTGCTTATAGCGCACAATGGATGAGCGAATGGAAATATTGGCAATCCACAGTCCGGTCATGATCCAACCAAAAACGGCAGGATAAAATACCATGCGCATATTTTTATCGAGGTCGTATGAGCTGAATGCAGGATTTCCGCCATTTCCAGGATGGAGTGAATCGACTTTATTCATGCGAGGATACACTACCAAGAATACAATCAACAATACGAATGCGAAGATGTTGTAAACCGCTGCAACACGTGCACGTTTTTGTTCTTCGTCCATTGAATTGCGAAGGATAATGTAAGCGAAATAAATAAGCAGGGAAATAGCAGCACCATTGAGTTTCGGATCATTCACCCACCAAGCGCCCCAAGTGAAATGTGCCCAAACACTTCCGGTAGTTATACCTAACATTCCCAATAGAATTCCAACATTAGCATAATGTTCCGCTTTGATATCGTCTTCGAAACGGCCACTTGACAAATAGCGAATACTAAATACCAAGGAAGCTCCAAGAATGAAAATCATCGAAAACCACATGGTTACGTGGAAGTAGAGATTGCGAATGGTTTCGTGAAGAATGGGTAAACGGGGAACGGTTCCCAAGAATCCCATGATAATGGAATAGAAAACCAAACAAACACCCAGCATTTTCCACCAATTTCGGGAGAGGAATGATGCTGAGGCAGGTGATTGAGACATAAAAGGCTTTTCGGTTGAGGTGGCAAAATTAGTCAATAATGCAATCGGTTGCTTGTTCGAAAATGTTCTAATAATTCCCTTTTCAACAGAATGAGTTTCTTCAGTTTTTTTTCATATTGCAGAAAACCAAACCCGATTCAATGCAATCCTATTCTCCACTTGATTCAAATCAACAAAGTCAGGGAATTCAACTAGAATTTGCAGCGAAAAACTATTTATTACGCACGGCAAAATGGGCTAAGTTTCTATCTATTGTCGGGTTTATTTTTGCCGGAATCATGGTGTTGGCTTCCATTTTTATCGGGATTTTTCTTGGAAATAGAATTTCGAACGAAATCCCCGGATTTGTTTTTACAATCATCTATTTAGTCATAGGTGGAATTGCAATTCCTCCCATTTTATCACTCTATCGTTTTTCCGAAAGAGCCAAATCTGCTTGTAATCAAGGAGATTCTTTTTCATTAACCGAAGCATTGGGGCAACTCCATGCCCATTATCGATACAATGGAATTTTATTAATCATCGTCCTAAGTTCCTACTTGTTAGCGATTTTGGGAGGTGTTTTATATGCACTACTTCAATAATTAATAACCAACCCAAACCCCTTTTACTATGGAAAACAACATACTCGATCAATCATCAGTTCAAAACGGACAAGTAGAATACGCCGGTTTTTGGACACGTTTCTTAGCTGCATTAATTGATGGACTTTTACTCGGCGCCATTGGATATGGAATCGCAGCTATTCTTGGAGTAGATCAAACCAAAATGGGAGCTTTTCAAGGTATCACCATTATTCTTCAATGGTTGTATTATTCTTTTATGGAATCTTCCGAAAAGCAAGCAACATTAGGGAAACAAGCCATGGGAATTAAAGTGACTACAATGGATGGTGAGCGAATCAATTTTGCTCAAGCTACTGGACGTTATTTTTCTAAAATCCTATCTGCTTTGATTCTATTAATTGGTTACATCATGGCAGCGTTTACTGAAAAGAAACAAGCTTTGCACGATATCATTGCAGGAACTCTTGTCGTAAAAAAATAGACTTATTCGTCTGCAACCTCGGACTTCAGTCCGAGGTTACATGGGTTAGATTAAACCCCTCGATTTTAATTCAAGGTATTTATTTACCGTATTCATCGAAAGTTCAGAAGGACGCGTATAAATAGTTTGAATACCGTGCTGTCTTAATAATTGAACAAGTCCAAGTTTCATTGTAACATGCTTCCTTGCTGTTGTTTGAACATAAATTTCTTCCAGTGTTTTTCCCGGTTGCAGTGCCAGTTCTGAGATATCCGTATTCTCGAAAAAGATTACTACCAACAAGTGCAAACGGTTGATTTTTCGAAGTAATGGCAATGCTCTTTCTAAAGCATGTTGACTTTCGAAGTTCGTATATAAAAAGAGCAAACTACGTTGGGATAATCGGCCTCGAATGGTCGTGTACAACAATTCATAATTAGGCTCTAAATCTTTTTCTTTCAACAAATAAAGTGCTTCCAACAAATGCTTCATCTGCGAACGCGATCGTTCTGCCTGAATCACTTTGGATGCATGACTAGAGAAATAAATCAATCCAGCTTTGTCTTGTTTACGTAAAGCGATGTTGGAAATCACTAAACTGGTATTGATCGAATAATCCAACAAACTGAGTCCATCAAAAGGCAATTCCATCGAACGACTTTGATCAATCACATTGAAAATCTGCTGTGATTTTTCGTCTTCGTATTGGTTTACCATCAACTTACCGCGGCGACTTGTTGCTTTCCAGTTTACACTTCGAAATTCATCCCCGCTTACATATTCTTTTATCTGCTCAAATTCATAGCTGTGGCCAATGCGACGAATTTTTCGAATGCCTTTAGACGTGTTTAAATCGGCAAACGTGCGAAGTTCAAACTGTTTCATCTCCAGAATCGATGGCATCACTGCAACTTCTTTCGACAATTCAAGTTCAAAGCGCCTACTGATTAGACCAATTCGGGAACGAACAAGTAAAAACACATTTCCAAATTGATAAACACCGCGTATTACCGGGCGAATCGGATAGGTTAAACGAATTTTATTTCCTGGAGCTAAATCCGCCATCAAACTAAAATCGCGTTTTTGCAATTGTTCTGGAAGTTCATCAATCACTTCGGCTTTAAGCGATTGATTAGAGAGGTTAGCAAGCGAAAGCTGAACTTCGTGAACAGAACCTAATGAAAGAATTCGAGGCATGATGCGAGAAGCCTGAAATCGAATTCCAGTTGCATACAGCAACACCATATCTCCAGCACCCAAAGCCAATATTAAAGCCAGCAATAGTTGAGCTATTGGAAACAAAAAGGCAAAAGGAAACGACAGGGCAAAAACTCCTGCGATTATCCCTAAAGCCAAATTGAATCGGGCTGTTGGCTGTATGGAACGGATAAGTTTCATCAACGCGGCACTTCGGTTTGTTGGAGAATGCGTTTGATTACTTGAACACTATCTACACCTTCCATTTCACGTTCGGGCGTTAATTGGATGCGGTGATTTAAGACTGGAATAGCCACATGGCGAATATCATCTGGAATGACAAAAGATCTTCCATTGATTGCTGCAAAAGCTTTGGATGCGCGCAGTATAGCCAGCGATGCACGTGGTGATGCTCCGAGGAAAAGGTCGCTGTCGTTACGTGTTTGAAACACGATTTGAGCAATGTATCCTAGCAATTCATCTTTGATGTGAACCTGTTCTACCAGCTTTCGGATATGAGCAATTTTGTGAGGATCTAGAACCGGTGTGAGGCTTTCCATGTATCGCTTATTGAAATCGTCGCGGAAGCGTGATAGAATGGCGATTTCCTGATTCAAATCGGGATAGTCGATCCGTATGCGGAAGAGAAAACGGTCGAGTTGTGCTTCAGGTAAACGATACGTACCTTCTTGTTCTATCGGATTTTGAGTTGCTAAAACTAGAAACGGACTTGCCAATTCATACGTATTTCCATCAACCGTAATTTGCTGTTCTTCCATTACTTCGAACAATGCAGCCTGAGTTTTTGCAGGAGCACGATTAATCTCATCAATCAAGACAACATTGGCGAAAATAGGTCCTCGGTTGAAGGTAAATTCCGATGTTTTAAGGTTGAAAATACTTGTGCCCGTTACATCCGAAGGCATCAAATCGGGTGTGAACTGAATGCGTGAATAATCGAGCTGAAGCGTTTTAGCAAGTAAACGTGCACTCAGTGTTTTAGCGATACCCGGAACACCTTCGAGTAACATATGCCCGCCTGCAAATAGTCCGGTAAGTAAATGCGTTACAAGTTCATCTTGTCCGATAAGCACTTTTCCCATTTGTTCACGAATCTCATCGGCTGCTTCCATGACCGGCAAAACTGCTTTTTCAGGACCATCATCGATAGGTTGATCATTCGTAATTTCAGGCTGGATCGTTGGCTGTGCTGATTCTTCCGGATTTCCGGATGTTTCATTCAGTTCGTTTTCTGTACTCATTTGGCAAGGGTATAAAACTGTGATAGAAGTTTGTAAAAAGCAATAATTTCTTGGTCATCTAACTCCACATACACTTTCAATCGGTTTTCTTCTTCCATGATTTTTCGAATGTGCTCAATTGGAACGCCCGATCGCATGGATAAAAGTTGACAATTTTCTTCATTCAATTCTTTGGAAAATACGCGGTATCGTTCTCGGATGAATGAATAAAAATAACGCATCTGATGACGCATTAAGGTTTGATGATTTCGTTGATGAAAATACAATCGACCGATGGACTGAACAAACTCCAATGAACTATTGATTTTAGGTTCGATGATCGGTATAATCTTCTGTCGACGGCGTGTGTAAAATAGGAGGTAAATAAGCCCTAATCCAAGTAACACATAAAAGCTCCAACGTAAAGAACGGTTTGAAAGGATGAAGCTAAGTGGAGTTTCATTGGTGCCATGAATTTTGGGTGCGCCTTCCTCATTATGTTCATTGCGATGATATTCATCCCAAAAGAGATCTCCCGATTTTAAATAACTCAGCGCTTTTGCAGCATAAATAGCTTCCTCTTTTCGAATTAAATGATAGTTCGTGAACATGAGCGGAGTTGTATGAAGCAAGAAAACTCCTTTGCCTTTTTTTATTCGCACATAATTCACCAAGTTAGGCTCGAAATAGGCGAGTGGTTCCATTGGACTATTCTCGCAAAACTGAATGGAATCAAAGGCTCCAAAATCGTATCGATGAATTTCCTTTTTGTATTGAAAATGAAACTCTGTTCCTTCATTTGATTTAAGTTGAGGGTGATAATAATTCGCGTAAACGATGCTATCGTAATAATAATATGAATTGCTGTAATTACTACCGGCACAAGCGCTATCGTAAATCGATTCCATAATGCTTATTGGAAAAGACTTAGCCGAAATAAAAGCGGTATTTCCATTTTCTACCCAGCGTATTAATTGATTTTGTTCGTTTTCGCTTAGATAAAGTTCTCGACCAATGAATACGTATGTTCCTTTTTGCTTTTGTGAATTCAATGAATCCGTTTCGAAACTCTGATTGATTTGATTGAAAGCATAAATAGGAAATTGGTCATCCAGTAAATCATGAATCACTTGCGTACCATACGGTTGATCACTAGTAGGATCGAAGCTTTCGTACCAATTAAATTCATCATCACCCGAATTGAGATACCAAAAAATCCCAATCAGTAATATGGCAAGTAGGGCAATGAAAATTCCATTGAGTGGTGTTTTTTTCATGCCTTCGTGTTTGATTTATATTCCGCAATGGATGAACGGAATGCGTGAAACAAAGGCTCAAGCCGACGATATGCAGCTTCATTTGGAGGAGTAGAACTATACCAACTTTTTTCGAACCAGCGCGTTAGATCTCTAAAGCGACGATGAAAAGATGTGGATCTTAATTCACCCACATAATCGGCATTGGTTTTATCTTTTTTCCATCGTATGAGTTGAATACGATGTAGATCAGCAAGCGTTTGCAAATAGAGCAATCGCACAGCAAAAGCATAATTCCCTGCTGCTAAACATTCATCCAATTTACGCTGAAGAATTTGCTCTGGTGAAGCTTCTTTCTCAATATCCACCTGCAACCATTCCGGATCTTCTTTGATATTCGGATTGTTTTTCCCTGCATTTTTAATAATAAAGTAAATCAGGAAACATAAAACCAAGAGAATGATGACAATCAGTATTACTTGTCCGACACCTAAAAACGATGTTTTGGTATTTAATTTCAGTTCGGGTGCAGGAGTTTTCTTTTTGACTTCTTGCTTTTTTTCTTTGTCGTAATTCAATCCACGAATGGCCTTGGCATAATCACTTTCATCGAATGCTTTTTTTCCAGTGTTTTCGGGGCGGTATTTTTCAGAGATACTATCGATTGAAAACCCAGCTGAATGTCCAGTGTAATTCTCTTCTTCGTTGTAGTTCTCAGTAGCATCATCTGCATCTACTTCTTCGCTCTCATATACAACTGAATCTGTTTTTGTTGTATCAGGAAGAACTTCGGTTTGTCCTTGAATAAAGGAAATCGAATGAGTGAATATGAAAATAGATAGGATTAATTTCTTCATTCGTTTGCTAATCCAGATTTACGGATTCGTTCAATTAATCCGGGAGCTTCACTTATTTCGCGGTAAGAATAATACGAATAAGCCATGCTAGTTAGCAATAAAGGAATGAGAAAGAAAACGGCTGAGCAGGTTAACAATGCTATAATTCCAGTTTTTATCCAGGCATACACTTCATCATCTAGTTTGAAATTCCAACTTAAAATGGAAGTATCCATCAAGGGAAGTATGACATCGGAAAGCAATAAGAAAAAGATCCCAATAATAGCAATACCGATGAAAGCTCCGTAATGACGAGCCAATCCACTAAATGCAATTTTCAATAATCCAGAAAGCGCATTTCCAAATGATAATTCTGTGACTTGCCAGCCAGCCTGCAATTGCATGAAGAAAGGTAGAATAATGAGAAATAATAAAAAGCCAAATCCACTATCCAAAAAAAGTGGGAGTATCAGCGGAATTAAAAGGATGAAACTACCGATGAATTTCTCCACTTGAAATTGTATTCCAGATTTAGTTCGCGTTTCGGCAGGTGCCATAAGTAAAGGTTCGGTTCTCCAACTTTGTCCGAAAATACAGGCAGTAAGAGCCGAAAGTGCAAGGAAAATAAAGCTGATTAATAAAGAACTTTCAATGGGAAAAAGCAGTCCTAATTTCAGGAAAAACCAGTTGTAATTAGCGAGAAAATCAGTCATTAAAAATCCGCGAAGAAATAGGATTGATATGGCATATAAAGTTGAAATACCCAAATACCATTTCCAGTATTTACTCAAGAGGCGTATATAGGTCCTAAAGCTATCACCAAAAATAGCGCTTCCACTTTTTATTTGATCTAATTCAGGCGCAAATACAGGCGTTGCTGGCATGCGTTGCTCATTCATTTTAAATGGAATTCCTCTCTTGGCTTTGCGGATTGGATAAATTACAAAGTAGCTAATGATGAAGAATAGTTGCAATAAAATAAAGGACAATCGGATAATGTTATCGAGTTCGGTGTAGCGGGTAATAAAGGCTTCGATCAAAGCCGCTACAATAATAATGGGTGTGATTCCTGCCATGATTTTAATTCCAGAACGGGCAGAAATTCGGAGTGCTTGTAGTCGGGTAAATGTAACTGGAAATACCAATCCTTTTCCCATCACCAAACCGGCTCCACCAGCAATGATAATGGAGGCAATTTCCATGGTGCCATGCATCCAAATGGTTAATGCAGAGTCGACAAACAAGCCACGGCTTATGAAGAAATATTGAAAAACACCTACCATGATTCCATTGGAAACGGTTGAACCGATCGTCCCAACAGCGAAGAATAATCCTAGAATAAATGTTCGAAAAGCAACAATAAGATTATTCTGTGCGATATAAAGAAACATGTTGAGCGCATCGCGGTCTTTATAAACCGCCATAGGATCGCCCGACTGAATATTGGTATTCGTCATATCGACATATCCGGCACCCAAAATTGTTTGGGCAAAACTACTGTCGTAATGGCTCGATAACGCACCGATAAACATGCAGAATGTAAAAAGGAGAAACGAAAAAATCATCTCTTTGCGACTGTGATACACAACTCCAGGAAGATCTTCTTTCCAGAAATTAAAGAGGCGTTTTTTGTGGTTGACGGTATTTTTTAGAAGTGTTCCAAAAACTTTTTGAGTAAGCTGGTTGAGGTATACACGTACAACCCGGTTTCCATAATAGGTTCGAGCGTAGGATAAATCATCACTCACTTGAATGAATAATTCACTGGCTTTATCAGGATCGCGGTGTTTGTCCGAAAGCAATTTCTCGAGCTCAACCCATTTTTCCTTATTTTGCTCAATAAAGCGAGTTTCTTTCATCCGATAAAAATCCAGTATCTTGGAAGCCGAAAAATAGGAATTCTTTTATATTCAAGATGCGCCGTATCGAAATCATTACTCCGCAAAACGTTCCCATCCTGTATCAGCTCGCATCGGTGCGTGAGCGCATGTTGGCTTTCTTTCTGGATGCCTTGATTTTGCTAATTTTTCTCTACTTTCTCTACTTTGTGTGCATATCAACTTTTGGAGAAAACTCATTGATGTTTGTTTTATATGTAATCATTTTTCCCATTGCATTCTTCTATTCTTTGGCTTTCGAAGTGTTTAATCACGGTCAATCCATTGGCAAACGTGCAATGCAAATTAAAGTTGTCAAACTAACAGGTGTCGAAATTAGCTTGTCGGATTATCTTTTACGTTGGGCTTTCCGTTGGATTGATCTCTGGGGATCGCTTGGTTCTATTGCTGCTTTGCAAGTAAGTTCTTCGAATAAAGGTCAACGCATTGGCGATTTGTTGGCCGATACAACGGTGGTTCGCTTACGCGCTGATTTTTCTGTATCACTAAATGATTTGCTAGCAATTAAAAGCACATCTGATCACGAGGTGATTTATCCTGAAATACGTAGGATGAAAGAAGAAGAAATGTTACTGGTAAAGTCGACGCTTGATCAGTATCGACGATTCCCGAATGAAGCACATAAAGAAGCCTTAATTCTGATTGCCAATAGTGTTGCTAAACGCATTGAATTGGAACAAATTCCCAAGGATAAACAGGCATTTCTCATTCGAGCATTAACCGATTATGTAACGGTAACGCGATCGGCTTGAAGAAAAATTGTAAAAACACTTCCTTATATAATAAAGTGGGGGATTGATGTAGATTGCTTTTAAACACTACTTAATCGAATGACTATAAAATATTTTTCGTTAATTCATTTGATTCTTAGATATTAACCAAATCTTAATATTTTCTATAAACTCAGGAATTGGCATAAAATCAATATCAGAATGAGAAAATCCATCTTTTATTTTTTCATCAAATAAGTTTGCCATAAAATCATTGAAATTATACCAAATTTTTGCAGTGCTTTTTGCTCCTTTATAGTTGACTGTTTCTACAAACCAATCACGAACAGCTCTTACAACTTCCTGAGGTTCATTTTTATGAGATTTTATATCGAAGCCATTGATATCTGAAAATGCTTTCATATATCGATAACTCTCTTTCTCTAATATTAAAAACCGTTTTCCGCTATGAGCAATTCCTGAATATAGGCGACATCCGAAATCAATTCCAAGTTCAAAAGGCATATTTAACCTATAATATTCTTTCTTTTTGATTGATTGTATTCTAGAAATATCATGAATACTGAACTTTGATTCTGCAATTAAGTTTTTGATTTTCTCAATTCTAGGTATGCCAGAATCGGAATTTTCTTTTGCTATTCTTGGCTCAAAATTATGATATAGAATTGTAAAAAGTAAGGTTCTTAGTAATGGTAAATATTCGTTATCAAATGGGCAATTAATAAATACGTTTTTTTCATATTCCATAAACTAAGTGTTTTTATCTTTAAGAGGATTTGGATCATTTCCATGACTATCTTTTCTTTCTATGGTGCCATCTTTTTTATGAATGTATAGCTCAGATTCTTGGTTCTTACTAATTTCACGAGCATATTCTACTGCTTCTCTTTTAATTTCAAAACTTTTAGAAGCTTTTTTTGCTCCCCCTTTTGTTACATTCCAACCTCCATTTCTAGAAGGAACAACGTGATGTGTTTTTCTTGACATAACTTTAAAATATTCACTCAAATTTAAGAATTATTCAAGTCATAAATAAACTAAGCTATGTTTCCGATTGATTGTTAATAAATATTCGATAAATGGATCCAAAAAGTAAACGTTGAACGAGTGAATTGATCAAATGAATTGGTATTTTACTTATTGTGCACTAATATGGCATGGATAGCAAGTGATTATTCTAAGAATTAAATCAATTTCAAATTCATTTTACATAAAAAATTTGATTTGAAGAATTCTAAATTCCTCACTATCTCCCAAAACACAAGTCATACGCCGATTCTAAGCAAGTTAATTCTTGTATTAATTCCGACATTTTGCATTTCAATCCTGCTCGACCAAATTTCACAATATCAAATCCATCTATTTGTATGAGAATATCATTTTCTACTTGTATAAATTCCCATTTTGCATGAATCGAAACTTCTAATAAACGATCATAGGCAATGACATCTCCGCCTTGATTAAAAGAATAGGAAAATGTAAAAAGGAGCACCTTGTTAGTCGATTCAATTGGATCTTTAATGATGCTTTTACAAGCTGCTAAATTCATTTCATTGCAATAGAAACATTCATAAAAGCCAATCAATTTCTTATTTCGAAATCATCAATTTCTTCGAAATCATTTTATCTTTAGAATGAATAATCACTTGATACATTCCCAATGGAAGTGATGAACAATCAATTTCATGTTTACTATCTAATTTCCCTACCATTACACGACTTCCTTGCACATTGAACACTTCAAATTCTGAAGGGGAATCAATTCCTGAGAAATACACTTCATGTTGAGCTGGATTAGGATAAAGCAAAATGTTTGATTCATCTAATTGTGGGATGTCGGTTGTTAAACCAGTAAATCGAAGCATCACGACATCCGTGCCTCCGTGATTGCCCGAAATCCAGCCATCATTTCCTGCTGAACGACCTATTACATAAATATCGTTGCTATTTCCTAAAACTACATGGTGCGCATAATCATTTTGTGAACTTCCCCAGCGAATGGTACTGATTGTATCGCCTGAATTGGCATTCACTTCAATCACAAAACCATCCGAAAGTCCATTCCCAGTGCGAATAGAAGTATGATCCACACTGCGAGTTGATGAACATATCCAACGTGAATTGCCTGTCCCTGCAACAAATCCATAGGCATAATCTAAATTACTTCCTCCGTAGTTTTTATCCCACAGAATTGTTCCTGCAGCATTTAATTTAACCAACCACGCATCTGCATTTCCGGCAAAATAATTTGTCACATTTCCACTTCCACCACGAATGGTTCCAAGTGCTAAAATATCATCATTGGCTTCCATAATGAGTCCCGCAGGTGAATCTCCAGCCGTTCCTCCAAAAGTTTTCTTCAACGATTGAACACCCGATAGAGAATATTTGCTGAGAAATAGATCATCAGAATTCACATCATTAAAATTGTACGATGCACCGAGTAGGTAAACGGCATCAGATGCTGAGTTAAGTTTTATATACCAAAAGCTTTCTTCCCAATCGGCGCTTACTACAAGTCCATTCGTTATCCGACTCCAAATTGGAATTCCTGTCGGGCTAATGCGCATCAACCAGGCTTTATTCGAACCTGCATACGTTGAGTTATTGATATCTCCATCAATCGAACCGCTGATTCCACAAGCCATTAAATCTCCACCTGAGATTTCAAGTACATCAAAAAAAGTATCGGGCAAAGAACCGCCAAATTGTTTCGACCAAACTACATCGCCATCGGTGTTCAACTTCAATAAAAAGCCATCTTCACCTCCATGCGAATTGGGAAAAGTTCCATTAGATGAAGCTGTTCTACCTGCTATTAGTATGTTGCCATCTTGCAGTAAAATCAAGCTATAACATCGGTCAAAATCACTTCCGCCGTATACTCTACTCCAAATAAGTATTCCTTGTGCATCGGTTTTAAATAGCCAAATATCTTCACTTCCAGGTCCACTTGGAATATCTCCATCGCTGGAATTCGTGAATGTAGCGGTGTAAATATTTCCACTTGCATCAATTAACGAATGAATCGAAGGTGCTCCTGAAATGCCTGTTCCAAGGCCAATCGGTTCTTCTGATGAACCACCATAACACTTGGTAAATAAGGTATCGATTTGTGCGTGTAACGAAGAAAATCCGAAGAGAAAAAGGAATGCGCTTAGCTTAATTGATTGTTTCATAAAGGCAAATTAAACCAGAATTTACCTTGAGGAAAAATCTCTATTCAGGGTGCATCTTATTTAAAAATGAGATTTCAATTTTTCCAATTTGAATCTATCTCAGAATCAAATCATCACCAAAATCAATAAGCTATTAAAGTTGAAATTGTGCTTATTTTGAAAGAGTATACCAGCGTATTTTAGAATTTCAAATTAGCTCCAATGCTTGGTAAAATAGGTAGCTGATTAATTCGTTGAAATTTCACTCGGTCGAAATAGAAAATATTATCACGATTGTATGTATTCGTTACACCTGCCGAAAGTTCCAAAGTGGTATTTTCTCCTAAAACAATGGAGTGTTTTAAATTCACATCCAAACGGTGGTAAGCAGGTAGTCGTCCTTGATTAAGCGCTCCAAAGGTTGACCCCAAAGTTCCGTTTGTTGTAGTGTAATTTCCGTTGATATTGTTGGTTAAATTGATATTCTCGTAAAAGCCTTGTGTTTGAGTGAATGGAAATCCTGATCCATAATTCCAACGTGCACTAAAGCTCCAATTGAGCCCTTTTCCAAATTCGTATGAAGCCAATAGATTAATGTTGTGGCGACGATCCCAAACTGGACTGTAATTGATTAATTCATCTTCACGAGTTACTTTCATCAATGAATAAACTGCCCAGATGTAAAAACGTTTGTAATCGTATTTCAAGGTCATATCAACCCCTTTGGAAGCTCCTTTTTCGAGGATGAAATCTTTCTTTTGAACATCCGGTTTATCTTCGTTTTCAGTATTGTCGTCGTACAATTTGTTACGATTGATATTCGTCAACTGATTGAAGTTGAAATAATACGCTTCCACATTCCATTTGATGTGCTTTGTTAAGTTGCTTTCGAAACCGAAAATGATATGTTGTGCTTTTTGAAGTTTACTCGTGCGTTCAACTCCTTTAAACTTTGTTGGAGCATTATCAGGTGCTGTTAGAAATCCATAAAACAAATTCACCACATCCCGATCGGATACACCGGCAATTAAGTTTTGACTGTACAATCCACTAGCAAATTTCAATCGGAATTTATCGGTCACATTGTATTTCAAGCCCAAGCGTGGTTCGGGTGATGCTTCTCCAAGTGAGGCATAATAATGCATCCGGAAACTTGGTTCAGCAACTAATTTCCCAATGGTAAAATGGTACTTCGCATACAATGCGAGTTCGGTGTTGTTTTCGTTCTGTTGAATTTTACGATTCACTTCGTTGTAAAATGTAAAATCGGTATTCAAACCAATGGCTTCAACTCCCCAAAGCAAATCGTTTTTCCCAAAGAAATACTTAAAGTTGAGCGCAAGATTAAATCCGCTGATTTCGCTACTACGCGAAGGACGACTGGCTTCGTCGAGGGTGATTTTATAATCGCTATAACTAAAAACTCCATCCATCACGAAATTTGATGTATTGGGAACGAGTACGAAATTGGCTCCTGCTCCGAACGTATTCCAATGTAAATCTTGTAAACTTTTATAACGCACACGATCCGAAAAATCGAAACCGGTGATATTCAATTTACTGCCATTGTCTCCGTTGAACGAGAGTTTTCCATATAAATCTGTAAAGTTGAAAGGCAATCCAGCTGTATCAACGTAAGGATAAAACACTTTGGAACTTTGCTTTAAATAGGAAGAACGACCGCTGAGAATAAAGGAAGATGAACTTGCTTTTCCATCTTTCTGTCGACTTAATGGACCTTCAAGTTGAATCTTCGAAACAAAAGGACTAGCAGAAACTTTTCCTCCAAAACGTTTTTTATCTCCGTCTTTGGTAGTGATTTTCATGATTGATGAAACACGTCCACCATTTTCGGCACTAAATCCACCTGTATAAACATCCGCATTACGAATTACATCGGTATCAAATACAGAGAACAATCCAATAGAGTGAAATGGATTGTAGATGATCATCCCATCCAAAAGCACTTTATTTTGAATTGGTGAACCTCCACGTATATAAAGCTGTCCACCTTGATCTCCTGTAAATGTAACGCCTGGCAATACTTGCAGATATTGAGCAATATCGGGTTCAGCTCCAATGGTTGGAAGCTTATTCATTTCTTTAGGTGTAATGGTTGATAATCCAACACCGATACGGTTTTGCTCCTCTTCTTTGTCGCCTTTCACTTCGAATTCTTTGATGTCGACCGTTTTCGATTGAACATAAAGGTTCTGAGTGAGAATTTGTCCCGGTTTTAATGTAATGGCAACGGTTGTTTTAATGTAACCGATGGAAGAAAATGCCAGCGTATAACTTCCAGCGGGAACTTTTGAAATGGTATAGAATCCGTTCACATCGGTTTGTGCCGCGTACTTCGTCCCTTCGAGATACACATTGGTGAAAATAACCGGTTCCCCATTTTTCTTGTTGTAAACAACACCCCGTATGGTTGCGTTCTGGGCAAGTAACAAAGTCCCGACAATACTGAAAAAGAAGGCAAGAAAGTAACGATTCAACATAAGTGTATTCTGGTGATGGGCGGCCAAAGATAGAACGATTCTTCGCATCCCAACAGAAACACATATGAGCTTTTATCGGAAGATTTTAAAGAGCCTTTAGGATTTTAGTAAAACGTGACATCAAAATGATTTTATTGGAATTGAACTATTTTTCTAAATTCGTGATGACTTTTAATTAAGATCTAGTAGAAGATAATCACTTTTATCTAGCAATTTTAATTTTTACAAATGTGGATTATGATTTAAAATTGGTAAATTAATCCAATTGGTATAACTGATCAATCAACAATTCGTTTTATGAATAAAGTAATTCTATTGGGTATTTTATTGATTTCTTTAAATACCTCTTATGCTCAAACACATGAAAAGAAAAATAACCTTTCGATTGGCGGTGGACAAGGAGCTTATAATGGCGACTTAGGTAACGCTTGGTTTGTGTCGGATGAAGAATGGTATGGATTCGTTGCCCTTCATTACAATCGTTTTATCAATCAATCATTTGATATGACAAGTTCAATTACTTTTGGAGATTTGGGACATTGCAGAGAAGAAGATGAAAGTCAATTTAGGTCCGATGGTTCAGAGGTATTGAATATGCTTTCACGTTTAACTTCTGTTGTTTTTTCTCTGAAATACAAATTCGCCAATGGATATATACTCAAAGAAAACGCTAGACTTTCACCTTATGTTTATTTGGGTGCTGGGGTAAATAATATTTCAGAATACTGGTGGAGTAATAAGAATCGAGCTATTGTAGGAAATTATGGTTCTTTTAATGGTGGATTGGGAATCCGATATAATTTCTTAGAAAAATATAACTTCACTTACAACATGGGAATTGGTTATTTCACCTCCGATAAGATAGATAATCGTGTTGAAGGACGAAACGACATGTTTATGCAACAAACCATCATGTTAGGAATGAATTTCTAGCCTTTAGTTTAGGCTTCATCAATCCTGTTTAAAATTAATTGATGCTAGCTTGCTCCATAAACCGGCATTCCCTTCACCGGAAAGATTTTCCCTTTCTTTAAATCGATCTGTGCTGCTAGCAAACGCATTCCATTGGTAACCACCAAATACGGAACTTTCATACTCAAATTGTAACGCGCTGCTTGATCAAAAACTGCTTGATTGATTTCTACTTCAGCTGCTTTGCATTCAACCAACATCCAAGGCAACATATTACTATCGTACACAACAATATCAGCTCGCTTGTATAAGCCATTCACACGTAAGGCAAGTTCAACTGCTATCTTGTTTTTAGGATACCCTAATTCAATTTGTAAGTAAGACAATACATGTTGACGAACCCATTCTTCGGGTGTTAAGGCGACGAATTTGTTTCGAAAAGCGTCAAAAATTTGCGTTCTTTGTCCGTCTACCTCCCGCGTGACTGGCGAGATAGGTGGTAAGTGAAGTACCTGCAAACCCGAATGATTCAGACTCATGAAAAGCAAAGAAGAGATCGTTAATAACTGGCTGCCGCGCTATACCGGTATGCAGCTCGAAGACTTTGGCAAATATATCCTGCTCACCAACTTTTCCAACTATGTGGAGAAATTCGCTTCCATCACTGGAGCAAAAGTGGTTGGACTTGATCGACCAATGCCTTGTGCAACCGCTAATGGAATTACCATCATCAACTTCAGTATGGGAAGTCCCAATGCAGCAATCATCATGGATTTACTTTCAGCCATCAAACCCAAAGCCTGTTTGTTCTTAGGTAAATGTGGTGGCCTGAAAAAGAAAAATAAAGTGGGCGATTTGATTCTTCCCATTGCAGCCATTCGTGGAGAAGGAACATCTAACGATTATTTTCCTCCCGAAGTCCCAGCTTTACCTGCTTTCAACCTTCAAAAAGCGGTATCAACAACCATTCGAAATCATAAAAAGGATTATTGGACTGGGACAGTTTTTACAACCAATCGTCGGGTTTGGGAGCATGATAATGAATTCAAAAAATACCTTCAGAAAATTCGGGCAATGGCCATTGATATGGAAACAGCAACCATATTCTCTGTCGGATTTTACAATAAAATTCCAACAGGAGCTTTGTTATTGGTGAGTGATCAACCCATGGTGGCAGGCGGCGTGAAAACCGAAAAAAGCGATACCGTTGTTACAACCAATTTTGTCGATTCGCACATTCAAATTGGAATTGATTCCTTGAACGAATTGATCAATAACGGAAATACTGTTAAACATCTTCGATTCGAGTAAGTATGGCTAAAACGAGTTCTTCGGTTTCGGTTGAATCTGTTTTTAAAGACTTGCAGTCGCGCAATTATTCTCCAATTTACTTGCTGTGTGGCGAAGAGTCGTATTACATTGATCAGCTTTCGAACTACATCGAAAACAATGTGCTTACGGAGGATGAACGCGAGTTTAACCAAACGATATTGTATGGTTTGGATGTGAATTCGGATGATGTGATGGCAACGGCTAAGCGCTTTCCAATGATGAGCGAATATCAAGTCGTTATTGTGAAGGAAGCTCAACAATTGAAAGAAATTGATAAACTCGTTCCTTACATAAAAAATCCTCAGTCGAGTACGATTTTGGTTTTATGTTTTAAAGGAAAAGAACCGGATAAGCGTAAGGAATTTTATAAGATGTTGCTGAAATACGATGCGGTTTATTTTGTTTCTGAACGCTTGAAACAGGAGAAAATGCCGGAATGGATTTCAAAATATTTCACACGAAAAGGATATCGAATTACACCCAATGCGGCTATTTTATTGGCAGAATTCGTTGGAAATGAATTGGAAAAAGTAACAAACGAAGCGGAGAAAATTTTCCTTAACACACCTATTGGTTCCGAAATCAACGAAAAAATAATTGAAAGTCAAGTTGGGATTTCACGAGAGTTTAATGTGTTTGAATTTCAAAAAGCATTGGGTACGCGCAATGTATTTAAGGCCAACCAAATTGCATTGAATTTAGCAGGACAAAAAGCTACGCCCATGCCAATGGTGATGGGAAGTTTATACAGCTATTTCAGCAAGTTGCTGCTATTTCAATGGCTCAAAAGTAAGGGCGAAAAGAATATGGCTTCAGCGATGGGTGTTCCACCATTTTTTTTGAAAGACTATGAACAAGCAGCGCGCTATTATTCACCTGCAAAGCTGCTTCGAATTATGAGTCATTTGCGTAATTATGACCTCAAAAGCAAAGGATATACGAACGAAAGTGCTAACGAAACTGAATTATTAAAAGAACTCACCTTTAAGATTGTACACTAATGAATTATTGGCTAGTAAAATCGGAACCGATTAAATACGCATGGTCTAAATTTGTGAAAGACAAGAAAACCGTTTGGGATGGCGTGCGGAATTATCAAGCACGAAATAATCTTCAAGCCATGAAATTGGGCGATTTGGTTTTGTTTTACCATAGCAACGAAGGGATGAATGTGGTGGGCATTGCTAAGGTGGTTAAAGAAGCGTATAACGATCCTACAACTGATGATAAACGTTGGTTTGTAGTAGAATTGGCTCCTGTTGAAGCATTGAAAAAACCTGTTAGCCTCGAGCAAATGAAAACCGATGAGAAACTAGCTAACATTGGACTAATTCGTCAGTCGCGTTTGAGTGTGATGCCATTAACCAACATCGAATTCGATCGCATTTTGGAGTTAGGTAGCTGAAGATTCAATGTGGTTTAAGGAATTTACATCCGAACTCCAATAACTAAAATATCATCTACTTGACCAATTCCATCTATCCAGTTTTCTAAAAAATGCTGAAGGAAATTTCCTTGATTAGGCATTGTTTTATTTTGTGATTCAATGAGTAATGATTTAAAAACGCGGGTACTAAGTTTTTTTTCAAAATCACCTCCAAATGTATCTGCGAATCCATCAGTGAAAAGATAAAACGTATCTCCATTCATTAATTGAATTTCATGCGTTTCGAAATCTTGATCATTCTCTGTTGGTCCACCAATGGATTTTTTTGTGCCTTTAATTTCTACCAATTCTGATGATTCATTTCGGATAATCCAAAATGGTCGATTAGCTCCCGTAAAGTGTAACATTCGAGTTGATTTATCAATTCTACACAAAGCGATATCCATTCCATCTCGAGTAGATTCAAAGCTCTCAGATTGCCTCAGAGACTTTTTCATTTCAGTATTTACCAGTTTTAAAATAGTAGAAGGCTCTTCGCTAATGATAACGGCTGCATTTAGTTTTTCTAATGCAATCATACTCATTAAAGCTCCAGGAACACCGTGACCTGTGCAATCTGCAGCAGCTAAAAACAAATAATTCTTGCTTTCGTGATAAAAATAAAAGTCACCACTTACAATATCTTTAGGTTTGAATAAAATAAAACTGGAAGGAAAAGATTTAAAAATATCAGATTTTCTTGGCAGTTTTGCTTGTTGAATGCGTTTCGCATAGGTGATGCTATCTAAAATGTCTTTGTTTTTTTCTTTGATCAAAAACAGTGTTTTTGCAGCTTCTTCTTTTTTTATGTTGGCAATTATTAATTCATCTGCACGCTTTCCTTTTTCTGATTTTTGAAATTTTAATTCCTGATCAGCGATATACAATTCTGCTGCTCGTTTTTCTTTTTCAACATTTTCATATAAGAGCTTCTCCATCATAATAATCAACTCGGCAGCCCGTTTTTCTTTTTCGCTGTTTTGGAAGAGTAATTCTTCGTTAGCAACGATCAACTCAGCAGCCCGTTTTTCTTTTTCGCTGTTTTGGAAGAGTAATTCTTCGTTAGCAACGATCAACTCGGCAGCCCGTTTTTCTTTTTCGCTGTTTTGGAAAAGTAATTCTTCGTTAGCAACGATCAACTCGGCAGCCCGTTTTTCTTTTTCGCTGTTTTGGAAAAGTAATTCTTCATTCGCAACGACTAACTCCCCAGCTTTTCTTTCTTTTTCTTTATTCTGATAATGTAATTCATTGATAGCAATGAGTAATTCTGCAGCACGCTTTTCTTTTTCCTCATTTTGAAAACGTAATTCATTATTGGCAAGTATGAGTTCGGCTGCTCTTTTTTCTTTCTCTTTATTTTGAAATTCAAGCTCTTTATTCGCATTTGTTTTTTCAAGAACAAGCTTATTTAACTGAGTTCTTTGAACTAAAAGTTCATTCGTTTTCAAATATAAATCGACAAAAATGGCAACTTTCGCTCGAAGTATTTCTGGCGTAAGTGGTTTAATCATATAATCTACTGCGCCAATTTCATATCCTTTAAAAAGGTGTTCCGTATCCATGTTTGCAGTTAAAAAGATAACTGGCACTTGTTGCATTGATTCTCGTTTTCTTATTAATTGTACTGTCTCAAAACCATCCAAATCGGGCATTTGAACATCCATTAGAATCAATGAGAAATCCTCTTGAGAATCAATGATTTCAATTGCTTCAGCTCCCGAATTGGCTTTAATACACTGATAGTTTTCATTATCCAATATGATTTGTAATGAGAACAAATTCTCAGAACGATCATCTACCATTAAAATTTTAACTGATTTTATTTCATCCATCCTTCAATTTTTCATTTTCAATTATTAATTAATCAAAGCGCAAAGCTTTTTATTTACTAAGCCAAACGCGCATTAATGAAAGTAACTGTTCAATATCAATCGGTTTTGTCACATAATCATTCGCTCCCGAGTCAATGCATTTTTGCTTATCATCTTTCATTGCCTTAGCTGTTAAAGCCAACATGGGCAAATTCTTATATTTACTAGAGGATCGAATGCGTTTCATGGTTTCGAAACCATCCATTTCAGGCATCATGATATCCATTAATATCATGTCAATATTCGGATGAATCTCTAATAATTCTAATGCTTCACGACCGTTTTCAGCTCGTATTACTTCCATCCCATGTTCATTCAAAACTAATTTCAAGGCAAAAACATTTCTCATATCATCTTCAGCTAATAGAATCTTCTTACCCTCAAAAATGTGTTCTTTATTGAATACTTTTTCAATAGTATTCATTGGCAAATTGATTTTTGTTTTATGAAGAAATAAAGATGTTTCATCAAGTAATCGTTCTTCTGATTTCACACCTTTGATAATAATACTCTGTGTATATTTTTCTAATTCTTCATTTTCAGATTTATTTAATTCTCTACCAGTATAAACTATAATAGGTGGAACATTCATTCCTTCTATTTTATTTATTTGTTTTATTAGATCAATTCCGCTTATGTCAGGCAAACCAAGATCAAGTAAAATGCAATCAACATGCTGTTCTTTCAGGTGAACGATTGCTTCTTGTCCATTGGACGCTTCCAAACAATTCACTTCATCATTTCCGATTAATATTTTCATTGCTTTTCTTGAATTCTCATTGTCTTCAACGATCAAAACAGTTTTTATTTTTCTTTTAGAATTTGCTTCTATTTGATTAAACTCTTTTTCTAATTCAAGTTTTTCTGCTGGTTTTAACAAATAGGTTATTCTTCCATCATGATGAACTTTTTTGGCCATATTGTGAGAGGAAATCTGATGAAGTGGAATGGATTTTATATCTAAATTCTCTTTCAAATTATTTAAGAATTTTCCACTTTGATTCTCAGGTAAGTTCATATCTAAAATAATGGCTACAGGTTTAAATAAAATAGCCAATTTCAATCCTTCATCTCCGTTTAAAGCAATGTTGTATTTGAAACCTTTGTTATTTACAAGATTTTGTAAAAGAAGTGCACATTGTTTATCTTCTACAATGATTAAAACACTTGGTAGATTTGAATTTATTTTAGATTGATTTTTATCAATTTTAAATTTAGTTATATCGACATTTTCTTCAGTATATTTAAATTCATTTGATTCAATTGAATTTTCAGGTTCAATGTTTAGCTTTATTGGAATAACAAGTGAAAATTCTGAGCCAATATTTTCTTCACTTTTAATTTCAATTTTCCCACCTAACAATTTTGCTAATTCTCTTGAAATAGATAAACCCAGACCAGTGCCACCATATTTACGCGATGTTCCGCCATCTGCTTGCTGAAAAGCTTCAAAAATAGCTTCTTGTTTATTGATTGGTATACCTATGCCAGTATCTCGAATGCCAATCGAAATGGTTGTTTCATTTATTAATTTAATGTTTATACGAATACTTCCTTTATTTGTGAATTTTATGGCATTCGAAAGTAGATTTTTAATAATCTGATTTAAACGTTGAATATCACTCCAAATGAATTCAGGAATATGTTCTCCAAATTCTGAATCAATTTCAATTCCCTTTTCATGAGCTAAATGTTTAAAGTTACGTAATGAATCGTGAATGAATTCTTTTATTTCAATTTGATCAATTACTAGAATCATTTTTCCAGCTTCAATTTTAGAAAGATCCAATACTTCATTGATTAATACAAGTAAATCATGACCACTCTTATAAACTATTTCAGCACATTCTACTTGTAAACTATCCAAATTCCCTTTTTTATTATTCGCTAATTCTTTTGATAATATCAATAAACTATTTAATGGTGTCCTCAACTCATGAGACATATTCGCTAAAAATTCCGATTTATACTTACTGCTGATTTCTAATTGTTTAGTTTTTTGTTCAATATCATAACGCGATAATTCAACTTCTTTATTTTTTAATTCGAGCGACTGAGTTTGTTGTTCCAACTCTTCATTCGTCATTTGCAATTCCTCTTGTTGTTGTTTTAAGTTATGACTTTTATCTTCTAATTCTTCATTCGTTTGTCTCAATTCCTCTTGTTGTAATTGCATTTCCTCCGTTTGAATTTGTGTTTCATGCAATAATTCTTGTATTCTTTTCCTTGATCTTGCTGATTCAAATTGTATAGCAATACTCTTCATCGATTGTTTAATAAATTCTAATTTATCTTCAGTTATCTCATTTAACCAACCAATTTCTATTACGCCAATCGTTTTATCTTCATTAATAAATGGTGAAATTACTACCTGTTTAGGTGTAGAACTCATGATACTTGATTCTATTCTCAGTGATATTTCTTCCTTACTTTTTAAGTTGAATACTTTTTTTGAATGTGCTGCTTCACCAATTAATCCTTCATTTATGCTAATAGTACTATTTGTTTTTGTGTTGCTTGTAAAGGCATATCTACCAAGTAATTTTATTTCGGAATTTGATTCATTAACTAAATAAAGTCCTCCTATTTGAGCATTTAAATACGTACATAAAAAGTGAATTGCATTGTTTGCTAATTCTTCAATAGCTTGATCTCCAGTGAGTTTTTCATTTAAGCTAATCTGTCCTTTACTTAACCACAAGCGTTGTTCATTTATTTCTGATGAATCTCTTAGTGAATGAGTCATTTTATTCAAAGCTATTCCCAGAACATCATTCTTCGATTTTGGTATAATATCATTTGAATAATCACCAGAACTCACCTTTTCAGCATTTTCTGTTATTTCATGAAAACTATGTATAACATTTTCAAGTGAGTTAAGAATTGGTTTTAATTCATCATTTATTGTATTTTCTGGTAATTGAGTTGAATTTCGACTTGCTATAATTTCGACCTCTTTGGATATATACTTAATTCGTTTTGTTATACTATGTATAATTGTATATGAAAGAAGAATAGTGATTAGTATGCTCAATACAATTAATATTAACAATAGCATTCTTGCTGAATTATAGCTTTCTTCATTTTTAATTTTAGATTTATCAAGTTGTTGCATATTAATAGAACATATACTTTCTAATTGTTTTATAGCAATATCTCTAACTTTTAAGCCTTTAGATATTGAAATTGAAAACGCACCTTGATTATCATTTTGCATTGCCAGTTTTATGATTTGATCTAAATCTATCATATAACCACTCCACGCTATTTTAAATTCATTTAATAATGCTTTTCCCTCTGGATTTATAATTAATTCTAATTCCTTTGTTTTTTGATCTATGATTTCTAGTTGTTTATTTATTAATTCATGATACTTTATTTTATGTGAAATATCAGTCTCCAATATAATATTTTTTTCATATCTACTTCCTTGAAGTACAGCGATCATCAATTCATTTGAGGTATTTATATTTTTAACTGTAACGTCAATTGTATTTTTAAATCGTTTATTTGATTGCGATAAGTTTGATGTTAAATACATGGCCATTGAAATGAGTAAAACAAGCAAGATTGTATAGCCAAGAATTAATCTGCTTTTGATTTGTTGTATCATACTATTTGTGAATTTTGTAAATCAATTTGAATTAGTAGGTCAATAATCTTTTCTAATGAAACAACATAATCTGCTTGAATTGCCTCCATTGCTGAATTTGGCATATATGGAGATTCTGCTGTTTGAGGATCTTGGATAATTGTTATTCCACCAAGTTCATGTATTAGTTTAATTCCTTTTGTACCATCGTTGTTTGATCCTGTTAATACAATTCCAATAAGTGAGTCTCCATAAACAATGGCTGCTGATTCAAATAATACATCTATTGATGGACGGGCAAAATTTACTCGTTCATCAATGGTTAATGAAAATGTTTTATTATTCTCAATTAATAAATGGTAGTTAGCAGGTGCGATATAAACATATCCACCACAAATACTTTCTTTTTCATCTGCTTCTTTGAATCGTAGTTTACTTTTTTCATTCAGTAATTTTATCCATTGATTTTCTGAGCGAGCACCTATGTGTTGAACTATTATTATTGGAATTTTAAATGTTGAAGGAAGCATTGAGAATAGGAGTTTTAAAGCACTCATTCCTCCTGATGAAACTCCAATAACAATAGCTTCAATTTTATTTTTATTTTTCATTTATCATTGATTAACTCAAATTAATTCATTTTCAACTTATTAATTTTTTATAGATCTTATTTACTTTATCTATCTCTTTGTACTTATCTTTAAAATTTGTAAACTCAATTCCCTCTTTTGCCCCTAGGCATAATATACCTGAGTGAATTAAACTTTTATAAAATAAACTTTGAACACGATTTTGAAGTTCTTTATTAAAGTAGATGAGTACGTTTCTACAAAGTATTAAATGAGATTCTGCAAATACTTGATCAGTTACTAAATTATGATTAGCCCAAACAATATTCTTTTTCAACGATTGATTCATTATTGCAAAATCATAACTCGAAGTATAATAGGATGAAAAAGCTTCTTCTCCTCCAGATAATTGATAATTGGTTGTATTTTCTTTCATTTTATTTAATGTGAATATTCCTGATTTTGCTTTATCTAAAGCCTCTTGATTAAAATCAGTTGCATAGATTGTTGTTCTATCATATAAACCTTCTTCCATTAGTAATATAGCCATTGAATATGCTTCTTCGCCTGTTGAACAGCCAGCATGCCATATTTTAATAAATGGATATGTTTTTAAAATGGGTATAACTTGTTCTCTAAGTGATCTATAGAATCCCTTATCTCTGAACATTTCTGTTACAGTTATAGATAAATCTTGAAGAAATATAGCCGCAAAAGATTCATCATTAATAAGTTTGTCTTTTAATAATCGAACTGATTGTATCTCTTCTATTCGCATTCTTGTCATTATTCTACGTTGAATATGAGCTTGTGAATACTCTCTAAAATCATAACCGTATTTTTCATATAAGGCATATAATAAATGCTGAATCTCTTCCTCATTTATATGCATTTTCAATTTATTTTTCTCTCCATTTATATTAATTCTTGATGAATTGCTTTCACTTTCTGAAATTTGATTAATTAATGGTTGATCAATTTTATTTAGTTTATTATTCATATTTATGAAATCAATCGCTGCCTTAACTAAAATTATTTTATAATTGCTAGTATTCAGTCTTTCGTTCTCATCATTATAAATATACAATTATATTATTTAATGTTTTTTTTAGTGAATTGTCATATCGATATATTTTCATGTTTTGTTCTGTTATTTTGTTTTACATTTCATTAATCCATGCATTAGTCATAATTTATCTTACTTATTTTGATTATTATCATATTTCTCATACATTTTTTCTAAATGACAATTCTGATGAATTGTAAAAACAAAATAAATAATTGTGTAATATTTATCCCCACTTCAATATTTTAATAATAATTATATTTTAAATTTTGAATTGATTTTAATTTTTTAAATATGAAGTTTTATACTTTTTCAAATAGCTCATTGTATCTGTAATAATTGAAATGTCAAATTTTATTAATATTGATTTTCAATTAAATTAAATTTATCTTACTTTCGACTTGTCAATAAATTCATATGCTCAATTTCAATTACCTTGCTGGTCGTTTCATTTTATTTTCTTTATATCTGTCAAGTTTTATTTTATTGATTGATTCTTGTTCTTCTAAATCCTCTCAAACAGAAGAATCATCAACGGAAAAGACACAAACTGACTCTTTCCAAGTTCCTGTTAGAACAAACACCGAAACTCTTCCAGATTCGTTAAAGCTGAGACCAATTTTGCTATCTGAGCAAGATAAAGTGATACGCACAATGGTGCCCCAAACAAATTCGAATGCCTATGTTAAATTGAATACGGATGGGATTATTCAACAAGCAATACTCAAAAAGCCTGTGTTGATTCCTTTAAATACGATTAAAAATAAGGAAGGAAATTCTTTACTCGATTTATCAGGAGAACCCATCATTATTGGCAACGGGGGAATGGCCTCATTCAAACAATATACTTCCGATAATGGATTATCTATGGATGTCGTTGTGAGTTCATTTACGGACGCATCTGGAAATCTTTGGTTTGGAACAATGGGCGGCGGAATTTCAAAATTCGATGGAAATTCATTCACTAATTACAATACAACGCATGGACTTTCACACAATCAAATTTATAGCATTGCTCAAGATTCAACTGGAGCCATTTGGATTGCAACCTTAGGAGGAGGAATTTCATGTTTTAATGGTAAAGCATTTAAAAATTATAATGTTACTTCAGGCTTGGCAGATGATTTTGTCAATTGTATAACGATTGATAAAAAAGGAATTATTTGGTGTGGAACTCGTGAAGGAAAAGTTTCTTCTTTTGATGGAAAAAAATTCACGAATTATACCTTAACCGATGGTGCAAATAATAATGCGGTTAATTGTGTTTATTGTGACAAAAAAGGCATTCTTTGGTTTGGTACAGAACGATCAGGCTTAATTAAATACGATGGCAATGAGTTTAAAACGTATTCCACTGAGCAAGGATTAAATGGAAGTACAATTCGATGTATAACGGGTGATCATGTCGGAAATATTTGGTTAGGAAAATATGATTATGGAGTTTCAAAATTCGATGGCAAAACGTTTACTCAGTTTTCATCTTTCGAAGGAAATACCCAAGATGATATATTTTCCATTTATGTTGATCATCTCAATCGCGTTTGGATTGGAACTGATGGGGGAGGAGTAATGTGTTATGATCAACGTGTTGGAAAGGGTAAATCTTTTAAATCCTATAATTCAGAAATAGGATTGGCTAATAATTCAGTATTTGGCATTACAGAAGATTTAAATGGACATATCTGGATTTCAACCTATGGTGGAGGTGTGATCCGTTTTGATGGCGATGCCTTTACCATTTTTTCGAAAATACAAGGTCTCGCTGCCAATAATATAATATCTATTCATCAAGATGTACATGGAAACTTGTGGTTTGGATCAATAGGATCGGGTGTATCCTGTTTTAATGGAAAATCTTTTTTAAATTATTCTCAATCTCAAGGCTTATCAGGTGGCGTTGTTACTTGTATGGTAAATGATAGTTTAGGGAATATTTGGTTTGGAACAGACAGTGGTGGTTTTTCCTATTTTGACGGCTCTTCATTCACTACTTATACAACAGCTCAAGGCATTCCTGCAAATTATATTTTATGCAGCTATATTGATCATACGGGAGTTGCTTGGTTTGGAACAGTTGGAGGTGGACTTTGTCGATTTGATGGAAAAACAATTACGAATTATACTACACGACAAGGTTTAGCAGGTGATATGGTGATGACAATTTCTGAGGATAAATCGGGTAAAATTTGGGCTGCCTGTTATGGACAAGGAATCTCAAGTTTTGATGGGAAAACATTTACCAATTATACAACGGCTCAAGGTTTAGCATTCAATACGGTATTTCGAATTGTTGAAGATGTTAATGGAAATATATGGTGTGGAACAGACGGCAAAGGTTTAAGTATTTTGTTGAAGGATAAAATCAATTCAGAGAAACCAGAAAATCGATTTATTAATTATTCAGTTCGAGATGGTTTATCCGACAATACAATAACTCAAATACTTTTTCTTAAAAATAAAAAGGTAGCGCTTGGAACAAATGCCGGAGTCAGCATTTTTGATTTCCCTGATTTTAAAAATCAAACAAAATTAAAAGATGTAGAGATTTTTAATGTCGCGAATGGGTATCCAATTAAAGATGTAAATGTTGGCCAAAATTGCATGTTGGAAGATAATCAAGGTATACTTTGGTTAGGAACAGGAAGCGATAAAATACCATTAATTCGTTTCGATTATCAAGAAGTAATTCGAAATAAAAGAAAACCGGAAATTAACATTCAATCACTTAAGATAAATGAACAATCAATTGGATGGAATGATTTATTAATGAATAAAAACAATTCCATTGATTCAAACTTACTCGCAGCTCGAAGCATCGAAGAAATTCACACCTTTAAACGTGAATTATCACAAATCGATCGTGATACTTTAAAAGCTAAATTTGGAGATATTCAATTCTCTGGGATTCAAAATCACTATCCAATTCCTGAAAAATTAGTTTTACCCTATCATCTCAATACGATCACTTTTGATTATTCAGCAATTGAACCATCCAACCCGGATTTAATGGTGTATCAATATAAACTCGAAGGATATGATGCTGAATGGAATCCAATTACTACTAAAACAAATGTTTCATTTGGTCATATTGGGGAAGGAAGCTACACCTTTAAATTAAAAGCACGCTATACTGGAATAAGTGATTCACTTGGTGCAGCCTGGACAGAGCCAATCGAATACTCATTTGAAATACTTCCTCCTTGGTATCGTAGCTGGTGGGCTTATATTCTCTATATTGTTGGAACAGGAGCTCTATTATATTTCATATTCCGTTGGAGGACTTCTGCACTACGTCGCGATAAAATTAAGCTGGAGCAAACCGTTAAAGAACGTACTGTTGAATTAGAAATAAAGAATAGAACGGTTGAGGAAAAGAATCGCGAAATTTTAGATAGTATAGAATATGCCAAACGTATTCAAGCAACCATATTGCCTTCGGTACGAGTTGTGAAAAAATACTTACAAGATTCATTCATCCTATATATTCCTAAAGACATTGTTGCGGGTGATTTTTATTGGATGGAAAGTCCCGAAGACTGCAATACCGTATTTTTTGCTGCTTGCGATTGCACTGGACATGGTGTACCAGGAGCCATGGTAAGTGTAATTTGTCACAATGCGTTGAATAAATCCTTGAAGGAATTTGGAATGCGCACTCCTTCTGGCATTCTCGATAAAGTGGGAGAATTGGTCATAGAGGATTTCAATAAAAACATTGATATCGAAGGTGAAATTCTCGATGGAATGGATGCTTCTGTTTGTGCACTCGACACTGATACAGGTAAATTGCAATGGGCAGGTGCAAATAATCCTTTATGGCTTGTTCGTAACGGAAATCCATTGGAGGAAATTAAACCAGATAAGCAACCTGTTGGACAATCGGAAGATCGAAAACCGTATACCAATCATCAATTTGATTTGCAAAAAGGCGATGTGATTTATTTAATTACAGATGGTTTTGCTGATCAATTTGGTGGAAATAAAAACAAGAAATTCCAGAAATCTCAATTAAGAGATTTGATTTATCAATTGCATACATTACCAATGGAAGAACAACGTAATAAACTCTTCGATGCCTTTATTCAGTGGAAAGGAAATACTGAGCAAATTGATGATATTACGATTATTGGAGTGAGATTATAAATGAAAAAATCACCAAGCATTGAATAATTTAAAGTGGAATCCTTATGAAAATTAAATTAGTTGGAATCTTATGTGCATTTGTTTCCATTATTCAGGCACAATCAATTGCAGGTGGTCAATCGCATTCTTTATTTTTGTGCAATTCGAATGCTTTATTTTCTTGGGGAAATAATTATCAAGGACAATTAGGTAATGGTGACACAACATCTACCAATGTAGCTTCACAATTACAAGGTTTAACGGATATTGTAGATGTTTCTTGTGGTGATGTACATTCACTTTTGCTCAAAAGCGATAGTACAGTTTGGGCTTGGGGAGATAATACATTGGGCCAACTTGGAATTGGAACACTAATATCTAGTACTATTCCGGTTCAAGTCGATGGGCTTTCTGAAGTAATTGCCATTGATGGAGGTGGCGATCATTCGATTGCACTTAAGAAAGATGGAACTGTATGGACTTGGGGCTCTAATTCGAACGGTCAATTGGGTATTGAAAACAGTTTTATTAGCCTAGTTCCCGTTCAAGTGAGTGAACTAACGAATGTTATTGCCATTTCTGGTGGATATTTGTTCAGTTTAGCACTTAAAAGTGATGGAACAGTTTGGGCTTGGGGATATAATAGTACTGGGCAATTAGGAAATAACACAACGCTTGAAAGTGCCATTCCCACGCAAGTGAGTAATTTAATTGGAATTTCATCCATTCATGCAGGATATTATCATTCAATAGCAATAAAGAATGATGCTACAGCTTGGGCATGGGGATATAATGAAGATGGACAAATAGGATGTGGTTCTAACACAAGTTTTAATTTTCCAGTTCAAATGGTTGGACTTAATAATGTTGAGAAAGCAGCAGCAGGAAATAGGCATTCACTTGTCATATTAAAAGATGGTTCATTATGGGCTTGTGGAAGTAATGGATTTGGGCAGCTTGGTAATAATTCGAATACGAGCAGTAATATTCCTATTCAGATAAATGAAGATTCTAATCATTCAAAAATAGCTTGTGGTTTCCTTTATTCTTTGGTATTGAAAGCTGACGGTACAGTGTGGTCTTGGGGTGACAATTTAAGAGGACAACTCGGTGTCGCTAATAATATTACAAGCTATATTCTTGTAAATGCAATAATTCCCTGTCAAGCTTCACTTAGTTTGAAAGACATCACATCACCTTCTGTTTTTTCTATTTATCCCAATCCATTTCATGATCGAACAACCCTAAGCTCATCTACCAATTTAATAGGCGCGAATGTGACACTCTATTCAAGCATTGGACAAGCTGTTATGCACTATACTAACTTGCAGGGCACAGCAATTACAATTGAGCGAAATGAATTAGCTAGCGGTATTTATTTCGTATCTGTTATGAAGGATAATAGAATTGTTTTTTCGCAAAAATTGATGATTATAGGTAAATGAAATGTGTTGAATTTATAGATTAAATCCAATATATCGTTACAATTAAATACTCCCTGTTATTAAAAATTACGTACAAATTAAATCAATTGATGACCAATTTTCTCACCTGATTATCTGTTGCATGAATAATTTTTAACTTAAAATCAACTTGTGAAAAAAATAAAAATTAATTAGTATATGGATCTATATGGAAAAAAAATATTTTGATCTTAATTTTTCTAAGGAGGAATTATTATTTCTTTCTAAGAGAGCTCCTATACGTAGTTTTCCTGAAAATAAAGCGGATGGAATTAAACTACATGTTAAAAACAATCATGTATACATAGAAAAAGGCGAAGGAGAAATTATAGTTTTTTTGCATGGATTACTCGGGAGTATTTATAACTATATTGACGTATTTCAATATTATTCAAAAAAATATAGGGTAGTTATGCCTTATTTACCGATGTATGATTCCCCATTAAATGAATGTAGTGTTAAAAGCTTGGGTGATTATTTGGAGACTTTTGTTAAAGACATTTTGAATAATCAAAAAATTATTTTAGTAGGAACTTCAACAGGAGCTGGAGCAAGTATTTATTATTCTGTTAAACCAAATAATAGTGTGAAGGCATTGGTTTTATGTGGCAGTGTTGGTTTAGGACATACTCCATTAACAGTTGGCAAAGGAATACCAAGAAATAATTTTGACTATATTCAATATTATGCTAGATCATTATTTTTTGATACATCAATTCCGCCTCACGAAATGATGTTGGATGTTTTTAATGCAGTTCAAGACAATGAAATTGTTTTAAGAATAATTCGTTTAGCAAAAACGGCAATTAAAATAACGGAATCTGAAATTATCCAATCAATAAAGAAACCTACTTTACTCATATGGGGTGAATCTGATAACATTACTCCTCTCTATACCGCTGAAAAATTTAATAATTTAATAGAGAATTCTGTATTAAGAATAATTCCTAATTGCGGTCATGTTGTAAGTCAAGAAAAACCTTTCGTATTTATTGACTATTTAAATGATTTTTTGAAACAGGAAAATTTATTCCCAGATGAATAATAAAGAGAAAACGAAAAAATATAAAAGTATTAATACTGGAGAGGTTGCATTACCTATTTGTATCAGCCATATTGAAAATAACATCATGTATGATATTGAACAAAATTCATATATTGATTTTACTAGTGGATTTGGCGTTACGAATGCTGGATGGCAACGAATTGAAGTAATTAATGCAATAAAAAACCAATTAGATAAACTTATTTATAGTTCACCCTGGTTTCCAACGAATGAAGCCATTGAATTATCTGAGTTATTATTGAGTATTATGCCAGAAAATTCTTTTATGTGTTCTCGTTCTACTGGAGGAGCAGAATCAAATGAAACAATTTTAAAAGCATCTTATGCACTCAATGGGAAAAAAGATGTTCTTTCTCTTGCAAGGTCTTATCATGGTGGTTCAAAGTTTACGGTTAACATGAGTGATGTTGAATCATTTCGACTTCCAAAACTTCCTTCAAAAAACCAGTATCATAAGGCCCCTTCACCATACTGCTATCGATGTCCTTTTGGTAAGCTACACGATAGCTGTAATATGGAATGCGGTCTTGCAGTTGAAGATATTATAAAAAACAACCCCGATATAGGTATTTTTTATTTGGAACCTGTAATTGGTAGTGGTGGTGTAATAATTCCCCCTCAAAAGTATTTTAATATAGTTCAGGAAATATGTAGAACACATAACGTTACATTTGTTTTTGATGAAGTAATTACAGGTTTTGGAAGATTAGGTATGCTAACAGGAATGGATATGTTTAATGTGGTTCCTGATGCAGTTAGTTTCGGCAAAGGGATGGGTGGTGGATTTATACCTATTGGCGCTTCTGTTTTATCGAAAGACTTGGCAGAAGTTTTCAGTAAATACGAAGATGTATCTGCAACATTTGCATGGACACCACTTGCTTGTGTTGCCGCAAAATCAAATATTGAACTTATTATCAAAGAAGATTTAGCTCTGAAATCAAAAGATAAAGGCTTTTATTTAATGGAGCAGCTTCAATTTTTATTTAATAAATATATCCCAGAGCAATTAGGTGAAGTTCGAGGAAAAGGATTGTTGATAGGAGTTGAATTAGTTGAAAATCAATTATCTAAAAAGCCTGCAATCAGGTTAATAAAAACTTTGACATTCAGTTTGATTCGGAATGGTCTTATGGTATGTACTTCGTGGGATTTTCAAGTACTTATTTTTATGCCACCTTTAAATATATCAAATTCGGATATCGATAAAGCATTAGACATTGTGGAATCTCAATTACAATTCATTTCTCAAACTAGAAATCAAAATATACTCAGATGATTGAGCAATATTGAAGATTAAATTAATTAAATATTTAAACCCGTTGTGCGGTTAAAAATTAAATATAATCTTCAATAATGTTAATCGCATATGTCAATTTTGAACACTAGAGAAAGGCTTTTAAATAAAATTATTTTAAAGTAAAATTAGGTTTAAAATGGATCAGTGCGATGGCATTGTCTGGGCGGCGAGGGTGTGTTTCGACATTGATTAGAAAAAAGAATGTCCGAGCAGAATGGTCGAAAAATAGCCCTGTGCGCATGCAGCATCGTCCAGACTTGAACTTCTTTGGTTACTTTCTTGTTTCAAGACAAGAAAGTAATACGTTGTAGACAAACATGTATGATTTATTAACAAGATGCATTTATAGCCTTATTTCATTGATTGATATGAAAAAATAAATTGATAATTCAACCGCACAATACGTAAATATTTAATTTAATCTTAAGGAAAAAACCTATTAAGAAATATACATAAAATTATCACACCCGTCCAAGACGTTTTAAAATAGGGTAAAAAAATAGAGTTGGTCCGGATTAAATCCGGTATGTTTGAGTTACGACACAAAAACATAAACCAACTCCGGCATGAAGATCACATTATTTGCTCAGATATTCCAAAAAATTAAGCGAGATTCTTTCAATAAACTAGTAGAAAAGTTTGAGTCCAATAAACATTGTAAAGGCAATGATGCTTGGTCTCACTTTGTGACAATGGTTTTTTGCCAGTTTTCCAAGTCTAATAGCTTAAATGACGTTTGCAATGGAATGCGATCAGCAACAGGCGATTTAAATCATCTGGGAGTGTCAAAAGCCATGAGGCGATCATCGTTGGCATATAATAACCAACATCGCAACTGGGAGCTGTTTCAAGCGATGTATTTTAACTTGTATGAGCAGTTTGAATCAACCTTAAAAACAAGCCGAAAGCTGCTTCCCAAACGTAAAATCTATCTGCTCGATTCAACCACGATTGACCTTTGTCTTAAAGTGTTCGACTGGGCACTATTTCGAAAGAAGAAGGGAGCTATAAAACTTCACACAGTCCTTGACTTTGACGGCTGTATGCCCGTTTTTGCTGATTTGAGTGATGGCAAAAAGCACGATGTAAATGCAGCACATGATATTGAATTTCCCACAGGAAGCATTGTTGTAGCTGATAGAGGATATGTCGATTTTAACTGGATGAGAAAATTAGATGAACAAGGAGTATTCTTTGTTATTCGAGGAAAAGAAAACATTCAGTTTGAACTTTATGAGCGAACTAAGAGCCCAACCGATGAAGCAAATCCAGACTTGCAATACGACTGGAAAGGCTTTTTGAGTTTACCTCAATCAAAAGAAAAATACCCGCAAAAGCTCCGAATGGTTCAGATCTGGGATGAAGAACAACAGATATATCTTGAACTTCTTACAAACAATTTTTCTTGGACAGCATCGACCATTTCAGAACTATATAAACGTAGATGGAGCATCGAATCGTTCTTCAAGGAGATCAAAACACACCTGAAAATCAAGTCTTTCATAGGAACCAGCATGAATGCTGTTCTGATACAGATTTGGACAGCACTAATCACCATACTGCTTTTAAAGACACTTCAAAAGGAAGCAAAACACTCTTGGCACCTCTCAAATTTGGTGTCCTTTATTCGATTAAATCTCTTTGTGAAAATTGACCTCAAAAAATGGCTTGATAAACCCTTTTTAGATGATGACGAAATTGATAAACTGGAATTACAAATGTCCCTTTTTTAAATTATAGAGGGTTTAATTTTCAAAAGAGCGTTCTTTGATGAGTAATCTCGCATCAAATCAGGATTGTATTTTCGTTATACAAACGTCTTGGACGGGTGTGTAAAATTATGATTAATTTTCAAATTTGGATTGTTTAGATCAACTTATAAGCAACTTACATGAATGGCATCAAAATAAAATCAGAACATTAAGAATAAAATTGACTGGTGGATGTACTCAATTCCAGTACTATTCATTCTTACCATTATTTTATACCTAATTGTCTAATCAAGGCTAAACAACTTGGGTATTTTTCAAGGATATGTCATATCTATTTTCTTATTATATTCGACTAAACAAATTGTCTCTTTTATTTTCCAAAACTCATTTGCTCACTTATAAAATACTAATAATGAAAAAACTAATAACACTATTTCTACTTTTTATTTGTGGAATTAGTAAAGGACAAAATCTAATTCCAAATCCGAGTTTTGAAGATACTGCAAATGTATCTTGTGGTATTTTTCTTGTAAACGATTTTAATTCTTCTATTAATTATTGGAATAATCCCACGCAAGGTACTCCAGACATTTATACAACAAATGTTGATCCTTCTTGTTGGAATTATCAGCCAAATAGCACTTATGGTGGTCCCATAGGTTTAAAAGGAACACAACTTCCACGAACAGGAGATGTATTTGCTGGATTTGGTTGTTATACTATTCATAATTTAAATCAAAGAGAATATATTCAATCTCCTTTGGTTAGTCCATAAATTTCAGGTAATTCTTATTATGTTGAATTTTATGTTTCTTTAGCCGATAATGTGGAAAAGTATACCGATAAATTGGGTGCTTATTTTTCAGAAACACCAATAACTTCAATTAATGACCAACCTTTGGAATATATTCCTCAAATAACAGCTACTTCATTTGTTTTAGAAACTTCCCAATGGGTAAAAATTTCGGGTGTCATTCAAGCAACTTCAGCATTTAACTATATAACTATTGGAAATTTTTATGATGACGCCAATACATCAACTATGGATAATCCAGGGAGTAGTGGTGCGCCTGGTTGCTATGGCTCATATTATTATATTGATGATATCTCAGTTTCTGATGTAACTGGTTTCAATGAACTAGATAATCTTCTTGTTGCTACACTTTACCCAAATCCTTTTGCAAACAGATTGACAATTACCATAAGTAATAATATACCAAGTGTTATTATTATTTACGATCTTTCTTCTAGAATACTTTTACAACAATCATTTACAGAATCAACAACAATAAATACAGATCATTTAGCAAATGGAATTTATTTATTCGAAATTCAAAATATAAATGGAATTATTAAGATTGGAAAGATAATTAAGGAATGATGAAAGCACTAGAAATAAATGATAAAATCCAATAAATCTTTAGAATCAAAACAGGCAATTCAATTTGTCTTACTTTGAAAATTCTATATTCCAATCATCAATTCTGAATCATCTCATTCCGTTTATTGATTCTTTTATAACAGCTGAATATAATCAAGATATCCTTTCAATTCCTTGAAATCAGTTCATTGATTCCAATTTTTAATATTTACACGTTTCAATCCTTTTAGATAGTTTGAACATTTGTTTACGCGCATAATCAAGTAATTAATGCTAACTATGAAATATTCACAAATAGCTTTTGAACTTTTAATTTATATTTGAAACCCCAATACTAAATAAAATGACAAAACAAATATTTATCAATTTTGCAGTTAAAGACCTAAAAAAATCGATGGATTTCTATACTGCTATAGGTTTTACTAACAATCCTCAATTTTCGGATGACTCAGGAAAGTGTATGGTGTGGAGTGAAAACATTTTTGTGATGATTATGACACACGAAAAGTTTGCTGGATTTGCAACCAAACCTATTGCAGACACAAAAGCTGGATTAGCAGGACTATTTTCATTATCGGTTGAAAGTGTTGACGAAGTGAACAAAATTGTAAATGATGGATTGAAAGCAGGTGGTATTGAACCAACCGAAATGAAAGATTATGGTTTTATGCAACAACGTACCATAGAAGATTTAGACGGACATACATGGGAAATATTTTACATGGACATGACTAAATTCCCTACTCAACAATAAAATAAACAAACTGAATAAATTCACATGGCACTTATTAATATTCACATCAACTTCAATGGAAATGCCGAAGAAGCATTCACATTTTACAAATCAGTATTTGGTGGTGAATTTTCAAAAATTATACGCTTCAAAGACCTTGCAGGCCCTGAATTTCCAGTAGCAGAAAGTGAAGCAAATAAAATCATGCACATTGCTTTACCTATTGGAAAAAACGTTTTAATGGCGAATGATGTTCCTGAGATTATGGGAAGAACAAACGAAAATGAACATCGAAGTAAAATTTCAGTAAGTGCAGAAAGTAAAGAAGAAGCCGATATATTATTTAATGGACTTTCGGCAGGTGGGCAAATAGAAATGCCTATGGAGGACAGTCCCTGGGGTACATATTTCGGAATGTTTAGAGACAAATATGGAATTGAATGGATGATTGAATTTAGTTCAATCTAGTTAGGGCAATTTTAACAGAACTATAATTTTGAACTTATGTAAGCTCAACTAAAGCTTGTTTTCTGTTGTTGATAATGAATCAATTTTTTTTGATACAGCAATTCAATTAGTCATCATACAAAAAAAATAATTCATCAAATTTGTATGCATCGTCGATTTAATTATTTGACGATTTCATTAAAAAAATGGAACGACACGAATACTTTAATTTATTTTATCCGATTAGCGTAGCTGATTATGATTTATTGACCAAGAATCTGAAAACAAAAACTTTTAAGAAAGGTGAATTCATAACGGTTCCAGGACAAATCCAACATGAACTTTATTTTGTGAAAAGTGGTGTTCAAATGTCATTTTTTGATTCAGACAAAAAAACGCATGTGATTGCTTTTACCTATTCACCTAACCTATGTGCAATTCCTGAATCATTTTCATTTCAAACACCTTCCAAGTATTTTTTGACCTGTCTTACCGATAGTGAATTGGAATACATCACGTTTGAGGAACTTCAAAAACTATTTGACCAATCGCAGCAAATTGAGCGACTATTCAGACGAATGACAGAAGCAGTTTTAGCTGGTATGATTAATCGACATAGTGAGTTACACTCACAGAGTATTGAAGAACGATATAAAGCTTTTTGCCAAAGAAGCCCGCATTTACTTCAACTTGTGCCACACAAATACATAGCATCCTATTTAGGAATTGACCCAACAAACTTTAGTAAACTTTTTAATACCATTCAATTTTAATATTGGTATAAACCAAGTTTTATATTCTTCACCCTTCCGAGCTTTGCCTTAATTATTGAATTAAATAATATCATTATGGCAAATCGCTGGCTCGATAAATCAGAGTATCCTTTTACTTCTATGTATTTTGATATCAATGGGAATAAATTGCATTACATTGATGAGGGGAAAGGAGAAGTACTTTTGTTTGTTCACGGAACACCGTCTTGGAGCTTTGATTATCGTAACGTAATTAAAACGCTAAAAGATAATTATAGATGTATTGCTATTGACCATATTGGTTTTGGACTTTCTGATAAGCCCGAACAGTACGATTATTCGACACAAAATCACAGCAAAACACTTGAAAAATTTGTACTTGAGAAACAGTTGAATAACATTACACTTATTGTTCACGATTTTGGTGGTCCTATCGGATTAAATTTTGCCATTCAACATCCCGAGAAAATTAGAAACATGATCATATTAAACTCTTGGCTTTGGAGCAGTAAAAATGATCCTGATTTTATCAAGTTAAGCAAGATATTGAAAAGCCCAATTCTGCCATTTCTTTATCGATATCTCAATTTTTCTCCTAAATTTATTTTACCTAAATCGTTTGGTGATCATAAACTATCTAAAAATCTATTAACACAATACACCAAACCATTTGCTAATAAAACTCAACGTAATGGAGCTTTAGCATTTGCTAAGTCTTTACTAAATGATCAAGAGTGGTTTGAAGAACTTTGGAATAAACGACAAATAATTTCAGAAAAACCAACTTTATTTATTTGGGGAATGAAGGATGCCGTTATTAAACCACATCATCTAGCAAAGTTTCAAAGTGGATTTACTAACTCTACCTCACTAAAACTCGATACTAGCGGACATTTTCCTCAGGAAGAACAACCTGAAAAAGTGATAAAAACTATTTTGAATTTCTTAGATTTAAAATATCCTCTAAAGTAATTCCTCCTTGAATAAAGATTTTCATTTTATAGTCACTGTTTAATTTATCCAAGAGCCTAGCCATGTTGAATCCTGTAGCATAAAAGTAGGTTGTTTTAGTTGTTTGATATAACCAAGGATCATTTTCAATTCGATAATTTTGATATTGTTTAAATGCATGAAACGAAGTATCCGATTGCTGTAATTTTTCTTCTCCATGCAGTTGAGAAAATTTAGTATAAAGACTATACTCTACATAACGCGCTGTTCCTTCCATCGTTTCATAACACGATTCGTACTTTGCGATATCAAAAAGCAGATTTTTCTTTGTCAATGCTCTGCGTTCTTCTCTTAATGCAAAGAATTTAGTAATGATTAAATTGGTTTTTATACGATCAGTTTCATTGATTGCTTGAAGTAATAAATCGTTTTCTTGATCTATGCTTTCTTTAAACCAGGGATTATTTTTATAGATTGAGATTAAACTGTCAGGCTGAATTTGAACTATGTTTTTTTCGTAAAAATCAATATATGCTGGATGTTTATATTGAAATCCATGGAAATATTCATGTATAATCATCGTGGTCCATTGTTCGGTTGATTTTACTACTGGAATTGCTTTTTTAGTCAACTCAAAACTACTGCATTTCATAAAAGGTGAATGGTAATCATATTCATCTGTAGTATCACCTAAACTCATTCCTGTTTCCATGTGGAATGGAATACTGTCGAGTAATTTCCCCGTTTTATAGATGCTTAAATTTCCGTTTTCATAAACCAAATTGGGATGAAAAATCGATTTGAATTTTTCTGTTGGATTGGCTATATAGGATGTTGAATCTGTATAATAAATGAGTGGAACATCGAACTCTTTTTGATTGAACGTTTTCCAAACATCCTGATTTATTCTTTCTTTTAATTGATATACAAATTCAATTCTATCAATGATTTTCTGATCAACCTTTGATTTATTTTCACTACAAGAAAATACTATGAATGAGAATACAATCAACAGGATATTTTTCATTTAATTTAAAATAAAGAATGATATAAAACAATTCACATTCATAGATACTTAATTCATTTTATTATGTGGTTTGTAATTTATTTCTCAATTTAAAAACCCACTTATCATTTCTTCTTTGCGATGTATTCATCATTCCGACTTAATAATCGCCACCATTCCGAATCATCCTCACGATAAGTTCGAATTGCACCGGCTCTAACGAGTATCTTCCGTAATTCATCATCCTCAAATCCACCCAAATGTTTCTTTAAGGTTTCGAATGAACGATCGGTGAAATTTTTATGACTCAGAAAATGCAATGCCGTTTGTTCCGCTTGAAACTCCGTTCTATTTTCTTCCCGAACACGTAATAACTCATTTTTCAATTGTGCTTTTTGGGTGAAATAGGTGATCAATCCACCGACAATCGTACCTAAAAGTCCTGCTGATGCTGCAATAATCGTTTCAATCATTTTGTTGTTTCTGCTTTGATGATTGGTTGAAAATTCAATTTAATGCACCCATTGTGATGTTTCAGAAACATTCCAAATGCCTTTTTCTTGGGTGAATAATACCGTTGAGCCTGTTCCGCAGAGGCCTGGACAAAGATCACGAATCATCAGTATTACTTTCTTTTTATCTCTCGAAAATAAAGGAACTGAGAAACTATACCAGTTTTTTGAATTCCCTAAATTAAATCCCAAACGCGCATTGTCCCAGTTGAAATTCTTTAATTTTTCTTTTTGAAAAAGCATGTCCTTGATATCATTTTGTGATAAACACTTTTTCAATTCCATCGAATAAATTGTAATCAATCCATTCTCTTTTTCTTTCTTTTCTTCTTCCTCAATAAGCAAGGTTTTTAAAAAGGAGGAATCATCTTGTGAAAGATCACATCGTGTTTCTGGTTCGAGCGAAAGTCCATAGTTTAAATTAAGATGCTTCAACAAAATAACGCGCTGCATAAAATCATAAATAGCTTGATTGGATGTGTCTATTTGTTGAACATGTTGGATTGAATTCAATGGCACAGAATCTTTTGTTTCCGCTAATTGAACATCATTCTTATGCTCTGAATGTTTACACGCAGAAAATAGAATTAGAATGAGATATACTGCAGGTTTTATCATTCCTCAGGTAAAGAATACCACTTCCTATAAAAACGATGGAGTAGGGTAGGAATCAATACAAGGAATAGTGCAAACCCAATAATTTCAGAAAGGAAAATGGCATGAGTCATCGCATCATAATCGAAAGGAGGAGAGTAGTTTGTTTGAGTTCGGTAATACTCTTCTTTCAACCCTTCATAATACATGGCTGTAATGATTATCGGAAGGAAATATATCATCCATGAAAATAAATTGATCGAAATTCCTGTGATGATATTCCGCGTTTTATTTTGAAAAACTGAAAATGAAAGCACAGTGAAGACAAGTAAATAGAAAAAATAACAGCCATTAAGCGAATTACCATCACCCGATGAAAATGCCATGATTAAACCTGTTAATACTGACAATAAAACGCTAGTCAATAAGCTCAAGAAAAATGCTTTTGGAGTTGAATGTCGGAAATTAAATACGAGCAATACAATCACAAACGTGATATAAAACCAAACTCGAATTTGCCATTCTAAATCACTTTCATTAAAAATATGTTTTCGTTCATGTATATTCTCAAGAGACTCAGAAATATTAGAGGTTTTAAACCGATTTTGAATTCCATTCATTCCATAATAATTCCCATAATCATTTCCATAATAATTACTGTAATCATAATGCCTAGAATAAAAATATTTATCGGAAAGTTTCGACATTTCTTCCTTTAAAGGTCCTTCATCCGGTTTTTTATAATTTCGAATGACGAGGTTATATAAATCTTCCGATTGAAGAATGGGAATGCTCGAATAACTGGCAAGCCCTGGATCATTGATGAAAATATAACTCGGGCATTCGCTAAAATAATAGGTACTATCGTTGATCTGCACCAAACTATCCATCGACATTTTCTTGATTCTAAATTCAGAAGTATCAATTAAGCGATGCAATGGTGTATAATAGTAAACCCTGGAATTCTCCGATGAACTTGAAACAGTAGTATCAACTACCGGTGCTTCTTCAGAAACAGCACTTGGTTCCGTATATTCACCGATCACAGTATTTCCATTGTATCTTCCAATGGTTGAATTCAAAACAATTACCGTATCATTGGTCCATGAATGTGGTAATGAATCGTACGAAAGGGTACAAATCAATTCATTCATTCGGTTTAAATCCGTGGCTAATTCATCATCCGAATAAGCCATATTCGCTCTCCAACTCACAACAATGGAAGGCACATACGTGGTAGAAACAATGGTTCCTACGGCAATAAAATAGAGAAACCAAGTCTTCAAGCGATTGAGTGCACTCGTTTGTCCAAATCGTTTAAAAACGTTGAATCGAAGAAGGAAAATCACCCACAATACAAGCCCAACAATTGCAATTAAACTCACAAAAACAACCCAAAGTGAAACATCGGAATCGCTTTTCGGTTCGTCGGGAACAATGAAACTAAAAAAGGCAGAAACTACCATAAACAGCATTCCGAAATAGACAACCAAATGGGCTCTAGCTGACCATATTTCGGGAGAATGTTTAAGTAGATAATCGTCAAAACGATTGAGAAAGGAAGGGACAAAAGGTCGTTTACGCTGGTTCATTACAGGTAATTTACTGAATGCGTTTAAAAATATCGTTTGGTAGAATGGGTGATATCTCGGAAATAGCTCAAAGGAATATTCCCATTTAACAAGGTTTTTAGAATTTTCTCCGTCGATTCATCATTACTCATCAAGGTGTAAAATCCTCCATTAAAATGAATATCCACTTTCAATTTCTCCAAAGCAGAATTCAATTCTTCGCGCGAAGCGACAGTTTCAATTTCCAAAGCAAATCCTATCGCAGGTGCTTCATTTTCGCCTGTTCTAAATAAACACTGACCTTGTTTTATGAGTAAAACAGTATCAGCAATTTTCTCCACTTCGTGCAATTGTTGGGAGCTTAAAACAATTCCCATGGGGTGATAAACCGATTTCGCCATGTGACGTAAATCGGTCAATATTGTTTGCTGTGCGTTGATATCGAGATTTGCCAATGGTTCATCCAGAATGAGCAAACTAGGTTTTTGTAATAGGATGCGTGCAATTTCGAATCGGGTACGATAGCCACTGCTGATGCTATTCCATGTTAGATGTGCATATTCGGATAGATTTAAACGCTCCAACATAAAATCGACCATCAACTCATTTTGTCTTCCCGTAATTCCCGAAAGCGAAGCAGAGAAATGCAAATTATCGCGCAGTTTCCCATACCAGCGAGGAATGCGTTGGGGAATAAATGCTACATGATGCTTGATATCGTATTCGTCGGGATGATTGAGTTGTGAAAATTCAATCGATCCATCATCCAAAGCTAATTGACCAGCTAAACAACGAAGCAAGGTGGTTTTCCCATTCCCATTTTCACCAACAACACCCAAAACATCGCTGGTTCTAACTTTCAAGGAAATTGGGTGCAAACTGAAATTACTGCCCGAATACCGCTTGCTTACTTTTATTGCTTCAACCAGCAATTGTGGTGTTTGACGCGTATTTCCATGCTGTTCATTTAAGTCGTTTAATAATTCATACGCCTTAGATTGAAAACTTTCGGGAACACCATCGTTCTTAAAATTCTTTTGAAACGTATGGAATTCGCGGCTCCATTCAATCGATTTAACTAAGAGATTTTCATTCCCAGTATCGAGGCAGAGATCGAGCATTCTTCTTACTGCCAGTGAATTATCGTTGTGATTGATGTAGGATTTTATTTCCTCTATCCTCTGTTGCATAAGCGATATTGTGTGTTTAAAGATGCATATTAATTTGTTTGAATTACGATCTTCATAAAAATCATTTAAACAGAACCTCAAACGATAGCTTGGGAGATTTATTTCTTATTTTTAGCCAAATTCTAAATGAATGCGCCTAAGATTTCTTTTTGTATTCAGTTGTTTTAGTGTGATTGGGTTTTCACAATCAAACGAAAAAATAATTCGTGTTGCTGATACTATCACATTTAAAACTAATCAAGCTGAATTCAAGCAGATGCAAAATAAATTCGCTACACATAATGCTATTTTAAGTTGGAATAAAAAATCGTATTTATTTGGACTTTTTAAAAGAACTAAAATTCAACTTGAAAGTTCTGCTGGGAAATCCACCATGAAAACTTCTGGAAAAGAAGATCCCAGTGTTGGTTTTTTGGTTTTTATTGATAATCGCCCTGCTGCTTATCAACGTTTAGGTATTAGCCGAATTAAATTGCAATAAAATAAAATGTCAGAAAACGTGCTCGAAATTCAAGTTAGTAAAGGAAAAATACTACGGATGATTCTCTTTAGTATTTGCTTTATCGGCATTGGAATTTGGATGATTGCCTATAATCCACAAACAGGCAATCCCATCATTAATTCGACTGCAGTAAAATTTACTTCAGCATTTTTAAGCGTTTCACTTGGGATACTCGGATTTGTTTTTTTTATGAGGAAGTGGATGGATAAACGACCTGTTCTCATTTTCGACAAACAGGGTATTACCGATAATTCAAGCGCCATTGCAGCCGGATTTATTCCTTGGAGTGATATTAATCATGTTAGTGAAAAGAAAGTTTCGGGACAGTATTTTGTTCTTATCGAAGTTTCCAATCCAGAAACCTATATCGATCGTCAATCAAGTACTTGGAAGAAGAAAGCGATGAGTACTAATTGGAAACGATATGGTTCTCCTATCTTTTTTTCTCCCAATATCATGGACATTTCTTTTTCTGATTTAGTGAAAGAAATTAAACTCAGATTGGAAAATAATCAACACTAAATTCACACTCTACCCTCTAAATAATTCACATGAAATTTTCGAACAAACCCCTTTTCATTCTTCTCGGAACGGCTTTACTAAGCGTTAACCAGCTTTCTGCACAAACAAAATTCAATAAGTTAACTGTTGGTCACGTAATTGATTTTTCTATTCCCGAATACATGGCACGCACTACAGGATTAGCTGATGCTGCAATTCTTCAATTCAAATCAGTACCTAAAGATGTGTATGCTTATATCATTGAAGATAGTAAAGCTGAATTAGCTATCGTAGAAATGACTTTTCCTACTACGCATGATTTCTTCGATTTTATCATCAAAGATTTCTTGAAAGATGAAGAAAAACGGTCGATTGGTAAAGAAACCGAAGTCACAAAAGACGGAGTGAAATATGTGCAATGCGATGCAACGTATTATGATAAACAAGCCGAAGGTGAAATTTATTATTGTGTAACGATTGCAGAAATTGATGGATATTTTTATCAGATATACTCATACACAGCTGCTTCAAACACGGATGCAATTAAAGCAGATATGCGTAAAATGGCGATGACTTTGAAAGAAGTTAAATGTCCTTGATCGTTGAACCTCTCTTAAAAACTCCAATGATCATATGTACAAATTTCTCCTCATTTCATGTGTATTCATTCCATTTTTTGGGTGTCAAAATGCTGCTAAAAAAGCATCTGAACCAGCCAATGGAAAATCGTGTTACCTCGCCAAAATGAATCGTGATTCGGTGCTTTTAGACTTGAACATGCAAGGCGATTCGGCTTCAGGAACACTCGAATACCGCATGTTTGGAGAAGATCACAGCATTGGTAAATTCACTGGTTCGAAACATGGAGATACCTTGATGCTGATTTATACATTTCAATCGGAAGGAATAACAAGTGAAACTGAGATCGCCTTTTTAAGAAAGGGTGATGATTATATTGAAGGTCATGCACCTATGAAACAAGATGGAAGCCGCTCTGTTTTTTCGGATAAGAAAATGCTTCAATTCGATAGCAATATCATTCTAAAAAATACACCTTGTAAAAATTGAATTTATTCTGCTGAATGTTGATTCACGTTAGAATTAAAATGCTTTGTAATTTGAAATAGCATGTTGAACAAACGATTTATTTTATTCATCCTACTTTTTGTTTCTGCGCTTAGTTCAACTGCTCAAACATTCGATCCTCAAATCAATGCACACGATACCAGCATCCCCGAATGGGCAAAAAAAATGTATGCTGAAAATCCCAATGTGCTTGAGGTAGATCGTTTATTTCGATTGTATTATAAATCACATCCATTCAAGCAAAACAATTATACGCGCTATTACAAACGTTGGAGGCGTTACGTTACACCGTATTTGAATGATGATGGTACAATTAACTATCCCGACGCAACGCAACGACAAACTATGGCCGCTGAATCGCGCGCTTTACAAACAGAACGTAGCACCTCTTGGAGTTTCTTAGGTCCTATTGTTCATCGTAGAGGAAAATATGCTGTAACTGATCCCAATGTGCAAATGTCGTATCATGCCAATGTGTATTGTATCGACCGCTCTATAAGCAATCCACAGGTTTTGTATTGCGGAACCGAATGTGGTGGTGTGTATAAATCAACCAATCAGGGAATCAATTGGGAATACGTTACGGAGAATAATATCATCGAAGATGTTTCAGCTATTTCGGTAGATCCAACTAACGAAAACACGGTTATTTTTTCTGCAGCAAATGAATTCTGGCGTTCGACCGATGGTGGTGCAACTTGGAATATTGTTGGAAATACTGCTTTTCAAGCATTAAATATCAAAGCCTATCAATTCAATTTTCATCCAACAAATTCGCAAATCGTTTTTGCTGCAACCACTTTGGGTCTCTACAAAAGCAGCGACAATGGAGTTAACTGGACGCAAGTATTTAGCGGAGAATCCATGTCGGTAGAATTTAAACCTGGAAATCCGCAAGTAGTGTATGCACTTCAATTCAACGTCAATACTGGTGTTGCAGATTTTTATAAATCGACTGATGGAGGAACTGTATTTACACCCAAACCCAATGGTTGGTTTTCTGTGCCAACGGCTGATGCAGGATTAATTGAAAATAGAGGAGGACGAATCGCTGTAACGCAAGCAAATCCAAATCGTGTGTATGTATTATTAGTTGGAGAAAGCGATGCAGCTGCAGCACTTCAACTGCGAGGAACAATTGGAATTTATTCAAGTGCTGATGCAGGAGAAAATTGGACTTTCCCACACGGTATTCAAGGAATGCCTTACGATGTTGCAACACATCCTAACCTCATGGATTTTGATGGTCATAGCAGCGATTATGATCAGATTTATTACAATACCGCTTTAGCTTGTTCGCAATTAGATGAAACGAAATTGTTGATTGGTGGATTGAATTTATGGCGCAGCAACGATGGTGGCGCAAGCTATGAAACCGTTGGTGGCTACATTGGAAACTTGCCCAATATGCACGTCGATTTGCAAGAATTTAAAGTATATAAAACATCTGCTACAAGCGAAGAATTTTGGTTTAGTAGTGATGGAGGAATTAATTATTCTACCGATTGGTGCACTACACACGAATCGCGTACACGTGGAATTTATGGCTCCAATTTTTGGGGAATGGATCAAGGTTGGAACGAAGATATTATTGTGGGAGGACGCTACCATAACGGAAATGCAGCCTATGCACCAACCTTCGACACCGGATTATTTTTACGTTTAGGCGGTGGAGAAAGTGCAACCGGATATGTGAATTATAGCCCAGAACGGAAAACCTATTTTTCAGATATCGGTGGACGAAAAATTCCTCTCTTTCAAGATGAAGTGATTGGAACATTTAGCACGAATTTATATCCGAATGAAAGCTATTACGACAATGCGAGTTCACGCATGTTGTTCGATTGGAATTACTGGAATATTTCCTACATGGGACGTGACAATGTTTTATACAAAAGCACTGATGGTGGTTCTTCGTATGGTCCATTATATACCTTCGGCTCAGAACCAACCGATCAAGTATATTGGATTGAACAAAGTCATGCCGATCCGCTTGTATTTTATGTGCAACAGGTGGTTTCGAATATTTCTAAATTGTGGAAAACAAACGATGGTGGAATAACATTTACAGCCATCACCTTACCACAAAATAGACGAGAACTTTATTTTACCTTGAGTCATACCAATGCCTCTGAATTGTGGATTACATATACTTCCGGAACCAATGGAAATAAGGTATACACTTCCCAAAATGCTGGACAAACTTGGACAAACTTAACAAGCTCAACACTCAATGGAATATCGATTAAATCCATAGCACATCAAGCTGGGACGAATGGAGGAGTTTACATTGCGACTCGGAATAATCTTGTATTTTATCGATCTAATACAATCAGCAATTGGCAAGTTGTAGGAACGGGTTTGCCAGCATCGATGTATCCATTGCGTTTGATGCCTTTCTATAAGAAGAATAAATTGCGTCTTGGTACTTGGCAGCTTGGAATTTGGGAAACCGATTTTGTCGAGACTTCATCTGTGATCCCTGATTTTTCTGCCGATTATCATTCGTTCAGTTGTCCGGGTGATACCTTGTGGTTTGTGAATCATTCTGTTTGCGATAGTTCGGCAAGCTTGCTTTGGTCATTTCCGGGAGCAAGTCCGTCGAGCTCAACACTCATTGCTCCCAAAGTAGTATATGGAGCTGCAGGAACATACCCAGTTACGCTCACTGTAACACAAAATGGTCAATCATTCAGTATTACCAAAAATACATTTATCACCTCTCAAACGGCTGGTTCTATTCCATTAGCCGAAGATTTTGAAAGTGGAACTTTGCCTCCCAATTGGAAATATACCGATGATGGAAATAATGGGGATAATTGGATTGTAACAGATATAGCAAGTAGTTTCGGACAAGGTACATACAGCATGTTTTTCGATAATTATTATATCGATGTTGCTGGAAAACGAGATCGATTTAATACCGAAAAACTCAACTTTAGTTCGGCCGCTGCGGTGCGATTATCTTTTGATGTGGCTTATTCTCAATACGATAATTCCTATTCGGATTCACTCGCCGTATTATTTTCGACCGATTGTGGAATCACGTTTAATCAAGCATATTTAAAAGGAGGCGATCAATTGGCTACGGCTCCTGATTTAACGTCATCTCGTTTTGCACCAACAGCAAGCCAATGGAGAAGAGATACAGTTTTAATTTGGGATGCAGCCGGAGCTAATGAAGTGATTATCGCATTCGAAAATCGTGGTCATTATGGACAACCTATTTTCGTTGATAAAATAAATCTGAACACTCTAACAAGCGTTGAAATTCCAACGGTGAAAGGTGCTCAGATTAGCGTATTTCCAAATCCTGCAACAAACAGTTTAAACATTCGCATCAAAGGAACTTTTCAAACCAATGCGAAATCCGAAATCCTTGATATGACAGGAAAAAGCTGTTTGAATTTTACCCTGAATTCTGATCAACAAGAAATACCCATTAATCAATTAAGTGCAGGTATTTATTTCCTTCGGATATATGGTGAAAAAGGATGGATTCAACAGCGCTTTGTGAAGCAATAATTAATTCACATGATTTAATTTTCCAGAACCTGAAATTGAAGAATTCACACTCGGTTGTCCTTTGTATTTCACGTCTCCGCTTCCGCTGATGGTCACATCCAATTGATTGCTCACCGAAAGTTCTGCATCGCCCGAACCGCTGATATTGATGTTTGCTTGTTGTGCAGCTAATCCAAATGCGAATACACCACCAGAACCCGAAATGGTGAATTTTTCATAGGGTGTTGTTCCTGCTAAATAAAGTTCTCCCGAACCGCTAATATTGCCTTCAATAGCATTTTGTACATTGAGAGTCGCACTGATATTTGCTGAGCCGGAAATGTCGAAATTAATGTTAGACACGTTCAATGTATTTGTTGCTTCTACACTTCCAGATCCACTAATGGCAATTGATTTTACATCAGGCATTGTAATGTATACCTGCAATTCATCGTAGTTTAAACTACCGCAATGATTGTTAAAACCAATAGATAACACATTGTTTTTAGATTCAACATCTAAGATGTCTAATATATTTTGCTGTCCTTTAATCTCCACAGAATACGAGGTTCCTTGAGTTAAAAAGACATGTGCGCTAACGGAAGTATGAATGGAATTAAATGTAGAAAGTGAATACGATTTGTTCACAAGCGGACCTTTACCATTCACTGTAAAACATTCTTTGTTACAAGAAGAGCAAGCAGTAATAAAAGTTATTGCAAGAAAAAAACTTAGCAGCTTAGTAGAATGGATAAAGAGGGTTTTCATACGATTGAGTTTTTGTGTTTTAATACAAAGACTCTCGTTCGAAGAAATACCCCTATCAATCCGAAAACTTAAATTGAAATAAAAAGCCAAAACAGCAAATTCAACGAATGAAATCAGAATTTTTTCTTGATAAAAAAGAAGCTTCCATCCTCATCATCTAAGCCTTTGATTTTACCAAACTTAGGTGTTTGACGTTGATTTTGTTTTACAATTCCCATCACTTTCAAAGCAATGGTTTCTACCGAAATACAATCATTTGGATTGTTATTAAGAGAATTTACAAATGCTGTAGTAAACAAACTAATATCACTTGAAAGTTCTTTATTGGCCGAAGTAATTACTTGTGCTGAACGGAATTTAGTTACTTCCCAATCACTACATAAACGTGGTTTCATATCATCACGCATAGCCATATAAAACGCAGGTCCTGATTCACATGCATCCGAAATAACCAAAACGTGTTTAAGCATAGTATACGCCTGCATCGAAGCACGTAATTGATTAACACTATAGTAGGTGTATTCATCATAATTATCGCCATCAACCGGAATCCAATAACCAGTTTCGTTCAGGAATTTTCCATGTCCTGCATACCAAATGATGAGCGATTTTACTCTGTTTTTTTGAATCTGATCGCGAAGTTCTATGGAGAAGAATTTATCAAGCTCTGCTTTAGATAAATCTTTTTTATGAACGATTTTATCGATTTTATAATTCGATAATGCCGACTTCATATCGTTAACATCTCTTCCAGGTCCTTCGAGTTTTTGGAGATTTTTATAATTGCTGTTTTCAATAAATACAACCCAAGTTGTTCCCATTGGGTTTGCATTACTTGTGTCATCACGAATCAGTTTGTAATTCGAAACCAGTTCATTTCCATACACATCCACTACTTGAATGCTTAAACTGTCTTTGGTTCCAATATTAACCAATGCTTGAAAAGTAGGATTTTTCATTTCCAATGGAAAGCTGGCAGAAGTTCCATTAATGATGATGGATTTTATTAAGCTTTCATCACTCACCTTTCCCTCCAACATGATGCTCGGCTGGTTTTCTATGAATAACTCACGTTCTAAGGTTTGATAAGGTTTCGTGAATGAAACATTAGGAATTCCTACTTCGGTGCGAACGATAGAAAATTCTGCATTACTCGAATTCAAATAGCAATCAGTAACTTGAATCTTGATGATGTTTTTATCTTTTAAATCGATCGTTGAAGTGAATTCAGGATTCATTGCTTCTTCGGCAAGACTCAAACTTTGACCATCTATAATGATTGATCGGATATAGCTCGCGTCGGTAACCATGCCTTTGATAGTTATAGATTTAGCATCTGCACGAACGGTAATTTCTTTTGATGCGCCTTTGGGTTCTAAAATCGTAATAACAGGAGCTACACTTTCTTTATTTGCATCGAAATGTTTTTGTTTGGCTTCAGATAATGATTTACCCAGTTCTTTATTGGTTGGATTTAGCTGAATTGCTTGTTTAAAATCACGAATAGCATCTGCATACGAACCACTACGAAGATTACTTTCGGCTCTCGATGCAAATGCAGATGCGTTTTTAGCATCTAATAGAATTGCTTGATTGAAATCGTTTATCGACGCTGCAAACTGCCCTAATTGTTGATTCACCAAACCACGTTGATAAAAGGCTTCAGAGCTTTTTGCATTAATAGCAATGGCCTGATTAAAGTCCATTGTTGCATTTTGAAATTCTTTTTTACGTGTATAAACAATACCTCGCTTGATTAATACTTGCTCATCATTCGCATTTAACTTGATTGCATTGCTGAAATTAGTAATCGCTTGATCATCTTTCGATAATTTGAATTGAACATCAGCTATCGCAGAATAATACGGATGAAGAACTTGTGGATTATCTCTTTTGCCTTTCGTATCTAATGCAATTTCTAAGGCTTTGGTGAAATAGGTTTCAGCTAATCCTGTATTGCCAACCCGATCAACAGCTTGTCCCATTAAATAATACGAATAATCATCTTCCTTATTTACTGATAAGGCAGCAGTTCCTGTTTGAATTACCCCTTCATAATTCTTCGATTTAAGCTGAGTCTCTTCTTTTAGGTGATAAAAGCGAGAAGTTTTTGGACTCAAACCAATAATTCTATCTAAGGTATTTATAGCATCTATGTTTTCATTGGTTTTCAGTTGACTTAATGCCAATTCCTCCAATATCGCTGCATTTTTGGGATTTTTATTGGAGGCTGCAGTTAAATCTCTAACAGCCGCCTGGAAGTTTTCTTGCTTATAAAAAACACTACCACGCAAGAAAAAAGCATCTCCGTTTTCAGGCTCAAGCTGTAAAGCCTGATTCAATTTATCAATGGCTCCAGTATAATCCTTGGCTTCAGATAATGAACGAGCTTCTTTAATTAATTTCTTGACCGATTGTGCCTGTGTGTTTTGGGGAGCAGCCAAAAGAAAAAGCACACAAATTAGGGGTATGTATAATGAACGCATAGGACTTAGTATTAGGTTGTAGCAATTTCAAATGTAAGAAAATTTACATTTTTTAATCTGTTTTTTATTTTATTAGAAAGTCAGTTACGATAAGGCTTACACGATTTTGAAAACAAGACATCTCCAGGTATCTTCGGCTTTTTCTTCTTTAAAAACTAGTCCTTTAGAGGTACACTCAGCCTTTAATGCAGGAACATCTGGTTCAAGAAAACCACTTAAAAGTAGAAATGCACCCGGATTCATCGTTTTTATATAAGATTCCATATCACGCATCAAAATATTCCGATTGATGTTGGCTAGGAAAATATCGTAAGTTTTTTCTGTCGGAAGTTTTTCGGCTCCACCTAATTCGATGTGCATTTCAACACCATTTCGACCTGCATTTTCGATGGAGTTTTCTACTGCCCATTCTTCAATGTCGATTCCTTCTACTTGGACAGCACCCAATTTAGCAGCAAGAATTCCTAAAACGCCCGTTCCACAGCCCATATCCATCACCCGTTTGCCTTTCACTTCTAATTCCATCAAACCCAAACACATTAAGCGTGTGGTGGCGTGATGTCCGGTTCCAAACGACATTTTAGGTTCAATGACCAGTTCGATGCTACCATCGTTGGTGGCAGGATGAAACGGAGCACGAATCACACAGCGTTCATTCACCCGAATGGGATCAAATTGCGCTTCCCAGACAGCATTCCAATTTTGTGGCTCAATTCGGTTGAAGGAATAGGCTGGTTTTGCAGGGAAACTAGCAATCAATTCCAGAAAATCATCGTTCTTGAAATCGGGTTCTTGCACATAGCCTAAGAAGCCGGTTTCATCATCCATAAAACTTTCAAAACCAATATCTGCTAATCCAGAGATTAGGATGTCTTTCAACTGACGGTCTTTGCCCGTTTGAAATTGAAATTCGAGGTATACGGCGCTCAAAACGATCGGGCTATAGTTAGAAAATCGGCTGCTTTTAGGGATGCTCCACCAATCAAACCGCCATCAATATCGGCTTGTGAGAAAAGACTCGCTGCATTTTGGGCATTGCAACTTCCGCCATATAAAATGGACATGTTTTGGGCTACCTGATCGGAGAAAATTTCGCTCAAATAATTGCGTAAAAACGCATGAACTTCTTGGGCTTGTTCGGGACTAGCTGTTACGCCTGTTCCTATTGCCCATACTGGTTCGTATGCGATAATGACGTGTTTGAGTTGCTCTTCATTTAGGCCATTTAATCCACCCGAAAGGTGATTTCTCAGCACTTCTTCGAGCTTTCCAGCCTCGCGTTCGGCTAAAGTTTCTCCACAGCAAAAAATGACGTGTAATCCATTTTCGAGGGCAGCTTTTACTTTTTTCCCAATGAGTTCATCGGTTTCGTGGTAAAGTGCGCGACGTTCACTGTGACCTAAAATCACATAATCGGCACCTGCTGATACTAGCATGTTAGCTGATACTTCTCCTGTAAATGCACCTTTCGCTTGCTCTGAACAATTTTGCGCACCTACCGAAATTCCTGAATCAGCCAGTGTAGCACGAACCGGGACAATCCAAGTAAAAGGTGGACACACGATTAATTGAGCATTCTCCGAATCGTTGAGTTGATCTCGTATTTCACGCGCCAAACCTAGCGCTTCGGTGAGCGAGGTATTCATTTTCCAGTTTCCGGCGACTATCTTTTTACGCATAGGTGGGTGTTTGGGCAAATATAGAGATAGTAAACAGAGTGCAATCGGGTGAATAAACGGAATCTATACACGTGTTTTGAGCAGAAATGAACCATGAAGCCTTATTTTTACCTCATGAATATTCTCTTTGCTGACACCGCCCATCCATTTCTCGAAGAAGCCTTAACAAAAGCAGGACATACCTGTTTTTATGATCCTGAACTGAATCGTAGCAAGGCTATGGAGATTTTGAATCAATACGATGGAGTGGTAATTCGGAGTCGTTTTAAGTTTGATAGGGAACTTTTGGATGCCGGGAAAAATCTTCGCTTTATCGCACGGGTAGGGGCGGGCATGGAAAATATAGATCAAGCCTATGCAGAATCCTTGGGAATTGTGTGTTTGAATGCACCCGAAGGCAACCGAAATGCCGTGGCAGAGCAGGCTTTAGGTATGTTACTGATGTTATTCAATAACCTGTTACGCGCAGATGCCGAAGTGCGAAAAGGTATTTGGATTCGGGAAGAAAATCGGGGCGTTGAATTATGCGGGAAAACGCTTGCTATTATCGGCTATGGCAATACCGGAAGCACCTTTGCCAAGCGTTTGCGTGGTTTTGATGTGAAGGTCTTAGCGGTTGATCCTTACAAAAACGGATTTGGTGATGAATTCGTTCAAGAATCTACCATGGACGAAGTTTTTCGCGAAGCCGATGTGGTTAGCCTGCACATTCCTTTAACGGATGAAACACGGTATTTAGTAAATGAAAACTGGCTGAATCGTTTCGAAAAGAACATCTATCTCATCAACACCGCCCGTGGAAAATGTCTCAACACCGCCGATATAGTCAAGGCGTTAAATTCGGGAAAAGTCTTAGGTGCAGCGCTCGATGTGCTCGAATATGAAACTGTTTCGTTCGAACAATTAGATCAGATTCCTGCTCCTTTGCAAGCATTAATTGATAGTGATAAGACCGTTCTTAGTCCGCACATTGCCGGCTGGACGCATGAATCGAATCGGAAAATGGCGGAGATACTGGTTGGGAAGATTGGGGAGTTGGGGGTTTGATATACGATGTACGATATACGTATTACGAAAATTTCGGGAGGACGGGCATTCGTTGACCTCACCCCCGACCCCTCTCCTCGGGAGAGGGGAGTTTTAATTCGTGAAATTTGAAGCTTTGCAGTTTTTCTCGTACATCGTAAATCGTACAGCGAAGCGATCGTAAATCTTAATCCGATGTACGATGTACGATATACGTATTACGATTTTTTCGGGAGGACGGGCATTCGTTGACCTCACCCCCAGCCCCTCTCCTCGGGAGAGGGGAGTTTTAATTCGTGAAATATTGAACTTTTAATTCCTTATTCGTGCATAACGATAAATCGTTCTTGCTGCTGTTTGCCATCTGAACCTTGGATGCTTAGCCAATACGTGCCATTTGCTAAATGCTGGGTGTTTAATTGGAAATTTTCAAACTCATGCAGGGCTATTTTCTGGATTAATCTACCCGATAGATCATTCAGAAATAATAGGGCTCCAGGTTTAATAGCTGAACTTTGAATGGTGAGTGAGGTGTTGGATGGATTTGGGTAAATGTGAATTAAACTCTGTTTTTCAATTTCATTAATCACTACCGCACTATCACAATTGATACTATCCAAACACACCAATGAAATATTATCTAAAAGACCATATGAATCTGATGATTCTCCTCCTCCATTAGATCTAATCCATCCAAATTCATAGGTAGTTTCATTGTGATTCTTGAAATTACCGATTGTCAGATAGTTTCCGACTACTTTGGCAATAAATTCTTTGGAATAATGCATCCAGTTTGTCGAGTCAGATTGAAGTAATTCATCAAAGTAAACTATCGCAGAATCAAGTAAATTCGGGAAATAGTGTTCATTTACATAGGAAGCTGAATCTGGAATATTGATACTATCTCCAGAAAATCCCAAACCTAGATAATTACACTTATAAGAATTATATTCACCAAAGACGAAATCAAACGATAACCTGTATTTCTTTCCTGTAAAAACTGGTTTTGATAACACTGTTTGAATAAATTCTCTATCGAACCCTTGTTCGGTAAATCCACCAAGCCCTATACCTGCGTAACCATTTCCTGAATCAGGTTGCTGATAACCTTGAAAACTCCAAGGAACACTTAATGGCATTTGAGCACAGATTTGAAACAAATCTGGAGAGCAGAATCGACTTGTATCACCTTCCCATACAGGATTTCTCCAACCAACTGCAAATTGCACTGAAGAAGCCCTTACACCGGATGAAGTAGGAAGTATATAGGGGCATTCGTGCAATACTTCAAACGATCCATTCTGAATCAAATTCACCTGTGCTATTCCACCTCGGCAGTTAATCAATAAAAAACAGGCTAAGCAGAATTTCAACTTCATTGGTGTAGTTTGAATATTATGGATTTGAATTTCATGCTGTTTCAGGTGTATAACAATAATACAAAATAGTACTCATCCCGCGACAGGGATTGCAGCCATTACCGCTTTTGAACCGAAGGTGAAAATTAGTAGAGGCGGAAAGCCCGGTGCTTTTGGAGTGAAGCAGAAAAAGGAGGCGCCCTAGGTTAGTACTAAGATTTATGTATTAAGTATTAAGAAAGGGGAAAGTTGAAAGTGAAAAGTGGAAAGTGGAAAGTAAAAAGTGGAAAGTGGAAAGTTGAAAGTAGAAAGTAGAAAGTAAAAAGTGGAAAGTTGTCCTTGCCTAAAATAGGTTGACTTTTTATTATCACTTTCTACTTTGTTAAAGTAGTTTATTGTTTGTTGTTTTAAGTTTCTTTTTTGGTTCTTTTTTCTTTGTTAAGAAGTTGTATTTCTGTTGATATTTCCTGAATTCCAGTTATATATGGTCATAGAAGGATTTTGATTTCTTTGGTTATTCACTTTTTCATATTCAGTAGGTGTTAGCATGCCTAATTCACTGTGTGGTCGTTCATTATTGTAAAGATCCATTGCCTTTTTTGCCATCTCATTGAGATTGCTTTTGGTTAGATTCCATTGAAGTAAGTACTCGTTTTTTATGATGCCATTTATTCGTTCAACATAAGCATTTTCTTGTGCTATTGACGCCATACTGATTCGTATTCCTTTGCTTTTTAGCATCTCTTTATGCATCGTGCTGATGTATTGTGAACCTCGATCAGAATGAAAAATGCAATTATCTAAATCGTGCCCTTTCCTTATTTTAAAGGCTTTTCTAAGTGCTTTGATATTTTCCTCCGCTCTTAAGCTTGGAGACAGATGTAGAGCTAATAAGCGCCTTGAATAGACATCTTCAATACAGATTCCATAATGATGTGCATGCTCTACATCGAGATAAAATATGTCAGATTGCCAAAGCATATTCACATCATTAATCGTTATTCCATTTATCAGATTGTCATATATCTCAACGCGTTGAGACCAAGTCGTTCGTATTGGATTTCTCTTCTTCTTAACCTTATATCCGTACCTAAAACCAATCCGCTCAAAAGCATCCCTACCTATTGGATGGCGTTGTGGATCCATAAAATAGATCTTTCTACAACCCATTTGGCGATGATTATGACGCACTTTTGATATGTAACGAACGATACTTTCTTCCACCTTTAATTGGTCGCGACTTCGTCTTTCACTCTTCCAAAGTGCTTGCTTACTAAGGCCTGCCACTTCTAACAGACTCTTCATTTTGTACCCGTGCTTTTGTCCTTTTGTGGATCGGAACCAGAGTAAGGCTGGTTTAATAAATTTTTTTTTAAATCAGTTTGGAACTCCTCATTTGCTAACTCAATGACCTTGCTCAATAAATCAAGTTCCATCTGTTTTCGGCCCAATGCGGCTTCCAATTCACGGATGCGCTGCTCAAGCTCTTTGCTTTTGTATGATTCGCTTTGCACTTCCACTACTAAGATTTTTCCTCTCTTCAAATATCGACTATATTGATAAATCCATCGATAAACTGAAGTTATTGTTACTCCTAGTTCCTGGGCTACTTTAGATACTGAAGCCACTCCGGATTCAATATCCTTAACTGTTTGACGCTTTAATTCTTCACTAAAAACTCTTCGTGGCCGAATTACTTCTTTGCGATTTAAATGCTTTTTCATGTCCCGTTTTTTAAGTTGATTTTGGTCAACCTATTTCAGTCACGGACAAGTAAAAAGTAGAAAGGAGAAAGTGTTGCTAGGTGTTATAAATCAGCAGTTCAGTAAAATCTTAATACTCTATACTCTTTACTTATTACTCTGCTAGCATCTTTCTGCTATGGCATTTCCGGCGACGAAGCCGCTCGACCAGGCGTGTTGGAAATTGAAGCCTCCGGTGATGCCATCGACGTCGAGGATTTCGCCGGCGAAGAAGATTCCAGGGAGTTTGCGCGACATGCAGGTTTGTGAATCGATTTCTTTAAGGGAAATGCCGCCACAGGTGACAAATTCGTCTTTAAAGGTGGTTTTGCCGTTTATTGGATAGGCGTCGGCGCATAAGGTGGTGATGAGTGCGTTGAAGGATTTGGAAGAAATATCGGCCCATTTCATATCGGTTGCAATGCCGGCACGGTCGCAGAGTGCGTCCCATAAACGTTGAGGTAAAGCGTCGAAAATGCGTGAATGAACCTGTTTCTTTGCAGAGGAGATGCGCAGTTTTCTTAGCCATTCACGTACTTCTTCTTCGGTTAATTCGGGAAGCCAATGGATGCGAATGGTTGTTTGATAGTTTTTTTGCTCCAATTCGCGCGCTCCCCAAGCAGAACAGCGCAAAACAGCTGGTCCGCTAAAGCCCCAATGGGTAATGAGCATGGGACCGGTTTCTTGCAATTTGCTGCCATCGACCCGAATGCGAACGGTTGCTGCCAAGCCCATCAAGTCCTTGAGCGGATGATTGGGAATGTTAAACGTGAATAAACTTGGAACGGGATCGACCACCTCAAAACCTAAATCCATGAGCCATTGAAATCCTTCTTTTTTAGGATGTCCGCCACTGGCGATGAGGATATTTTTGCACGTCAACGTTTGTTTATCGGTGACCAAAGTAAACCCAGTTTCGAGCGGTGTTATTTGCTCCACACTTTCTTGCAGACTGATTTTAAGTCCCAATGAATCGGCTTCGTTCATCAAGCAATCGATGATGCTTTGTGAAGAATCCGAAACTGGAAACATACGTCCATCTTCTTCGGCTTTTATAGCCACGCCGCGTTCTTCGAACCAACGAACGGTGTCGTCTTGTCCAAATTGATGCAACAAACGAAACACATGTTTCTCGCCTCGCGGATAGCGTTTGGAAAACTCTTTTTTGTCGGACAAACTATTGGTCACATTGCATCTTCCGCCACCCGAAACCTTGACTTTCGCCAGCAATTTAGCCGATTTCTCAATTAACAATACACGTACTTTGGGTTTTCGACTCAAGGTTTGAAGTGCCCCGAAAAATCCAGCAGCTCCTCCACCAATCACCACTAAGTCGAAAGTATATTCAGCTGTTTTTTTGCTCATTACATTATTCATTAACATCTATTAACATTTCACATGTTCAGCGAACGGCGAAGTTCTGTATTTTTAAATGTTTTCATTGTTTTTCATTTTTGTTTCTGATTATCAGTTAAACTCTCGGTCTTCCCGCCGGGAGTTTTTTATTTTCTGTGGATGAAGGCAATTTTCGAATCCCAATCAGAGCTTGAATCTAAGTCAAGAGCATCCATTAACATACGAATTGTTCCTGTTTTCAAGTGATTGAAAAAAAGCAGAACTCAAAATCATTCCTCATCCGAACAAGTCTTTTTTTCCGTACGTTTGCCCCCGAAATTTCGAACATACTCATGAGCGTTTTAGTCAACAAAAACAGTAAAATCATAGTACAAGGATTTACCGGTAGCGAAGGAACATTTCACGCCGGACAAATGATCGATTACGGTACACAGGTAGTTGGTGGAGTAACTCCAGGAAAAGGAGGAAGTTCTCATCTTGACCGTCCCGTTTTCAATACAGTAGCCGAAGCGGTTTCTAAAACAGGCGCTGATGTGTCTATCATTTTCGTTCCACCAGCATTTGCTGCCGATGCGATTATGGAAGCTGCCGATGCTGGAATTAAAGTGATTATCTGCATCACCGAAGGAATTCCGGTGAAAGATATGATCATGGCGAAGGAATATTTGAATGGGAAAGAGTGTCGCTTGATTGGACCAAATTGTCCGGGAGTGATTACTCCAGAAGAAGCGAAAGTGGGCATTATGCCAGGATTTGTGTTTAAGAAAGGGAAAGTGGGAATTGTTTCTAAATCGGGAACATTGACTTACGAAGCTGCCGATCAAGTGGTGAAAGCCGGAATGGGAATTTCTACAGCGATTGGAATTGGTGGAGATCCGATTATTGGAACGACTACTTTAGAAGCTGTTCAACTATTGATGGCTGATCCAGAAACTGCCGGTATTGTTATGATTGGCGAGATTGGTGGAAATTTAGAAGCTGATGCTGCTCGTTGGATTAAAGCTAACGGAACTAAACCCGTTGTAGGATTTATTGCTGGTAAAACGGCTCCTGCTGGTCGTCGTATGGGTCACGCCGGTGCTATTGTTGGCGGTGCAGATGATACAGCCGAAGCAAAAATGCGCATCATGCGTGAATGTGGAATTACGGTAGTTGATTCGCCTGCAGTCATTGGTATTACTATGGCTCAAGTGCTTAATAATTAATTGATTCTAACTAACCTTCTTTTCGGTTGAATTAACAGTTTATTATTTCATATCAATCTATGAAATAAGGCTGTTAAAGCATCTTATCATTCAATCATTCATGATTGTCTACGACGTGTTACTTTCTTGTCTTGAAACAAGAATTAACCAACGGCGAAGCCCTCATGAGTACCTTTGAAAAATAAACACTTGCGAATAAAGAAGTTCAAGTCTGGACGATGCTGCTTGCGCGCAGTTATATTCACTAAACGACCTCACCCCCAACCCCTCTCCTCGAGGAGAGGGGAGCTTGATTGTCCTAAATGGAAAGTCCCTCTCCCGTGGAGAGGGATTTAGGGAGAGGTCAACGCTGGGAAACACACCCTCGCCGCCCAGACATAGCCTTCGAACTGATCCGTTTCTAAACCTAAAAATAGGTTAATATAATTTTATATAATAGTCATCTACTTACCTTGAGAATTGGACTTGTTATAAGAATCAATGAAGAATAATATTAAATTTTAAACTGCTCAACAGGTTATAACTTTTATAATTAATGCCTGTTCTTATCCATCGTGTTTTTCTATTTCTATAAGTCACCAAGTAAACGCGTTTTTTGACGTTACTTTGCACCTTACATACTACCATGACAACATCTTTGGAAGCGCTTTCACCCATCGACGGTCGATATTTACGCTATACCACTTCATTACGCGCTTATTTTTCTGAACTCGCTTTGTTTAAATATCGGGTTCAGGTTGAAGTAGAATACCTCATTGCTTTATCGGAAATTGGATTGAAGGGATTTGAACCGTTTTCGGATTCGGAGAAGCAGCAGCTTCGATTGATTTATCAAGGATTTGGAAAGGATCATGGTGCCGCGATTAAGGAAATTGAGAAGCGTACCAATCACGATATTAAGGCGGTTGAATATTTCATCAAGGAACAGCTGGAACAACTTGGATTAGGGGCGAAAATGGAATGGGTACATTTCGGATTAACCTCGCAGGATATCAATAACACCGCAATTCCACTTTCGATGAAAGAAGCGGCTGAGCAAGTTATTTTCCCCGCTTTAGAAGAATTATGTGCTGAGTTGAAAAAGCTTGCAAACACTTGGAAAGACTTGCCGATGCTCGCTCGTACACACGGACAGGCGGCTTCACCCACTACTTTAGGAAAAGAGATTTACGTTTTTGCCGAGCGAATTGAGATTCAAATTCATCAATTAAAGCAAACTGTTTGGGCGGCAAAATTTGGCGGTGCAACTGGGAATTTCAATGCGCATCATGTGGCTTTTCCTACGACCGATTGGTTGAATTTTGCCCATGGATTTGTGAGTTCGCTTGGATTGTCGCGAAGCCGCACCACGACTCAGATTGAGCATTATGATCATCTGGCTGCATATTGCCAGAATATGATGCGTGTGCACACCATACTCATCGATTTTTGTCGGGATATTTGGATGTATATCTCGATGGAATATTTCAGTCAGCGAGTAAATCCGGGTGAGACGGGTTCTTCGGCCATGCCACATAAAGTGAATCCGATTGATTTCGAAAATGCCGAAGGAAATTTGGGAATTGCGAATGCCTTGTTAGATCATTTTGCTCAAAAGCTTCCTATTTCTCGACTTCAGCGCGATTTAACGGATTCAACCGTGTTGCGAAATATCGGAGTTCCATTTGCGCATAGTTTAATTTCGATTCATTCGATTCAGCGTGGATTAGGGAAACTTTTATTGAATGAATCAGCCATTGCAGCCGATTTGAATCATCATACAGCGGTGATTGCCGAAGCCATCCAAACCATTTTGCGTCGCGAAGGATATCCTCAACCATACGAAGCGCTGAAAGGTTTAACACGAGGGAATAACACGATTGATTTACCACTCATTCACGAATTCATCCGAAACTTAAATGTGAGTGATTCCGTGAAAGCGGAATTGTTTCAAATTACTCCAGCCAATTACACCGGAATTATTCGATTCGAGGCATGAAAGTAAGCGGTTTCACCTTTATCCGGAACGCTGTAAAATTCGATTATCCGGTTGTTGAAGCGATTACTTCTGTCTTGCCGATGGTGGATGAATTTATCGTCATGGCGGGCAATTCGGAAGATTGTACTAATGAATTAATTGCCTCTATTCCTTCCGATAAGATTAAGATTTTCCACTCGGTTTGGGATGATCGTTTACGCAGCGGTGGCCGAGTACTAGCATTAGAAACCGATAAAGCCATGGAGCACATTTCGGTTGATAATGATTGGGCTTTTTACATTCAAGCCGATGAGGTGGTGCATGAAAAATACCATGCTCAAGCTCTTGAAAGTATGCGACATTGGAAGGATGATAAACGTGTTGAAGGCTTGCTTTTTAACTACACCCATTTTTATGGATCGTACGATTTCATTGGCGATTCGAGACGTTGGTACCGGAAAGAAGTACGCATTATTCGACCGCATATTGGTGTTCAATCTTGGAAAGATGCGCAAGGCTTTCGGATTGATGGCAAACCATTGAAGGTAAAGGAAAGCGGAGCTAGTATATATCATTACGGTTGGGTGAAGCCACCGGAACAACAACAAGCCAAGCAAGAATATTTTCATAAACTCTGGCACGACGACCAGTGGATGAAAGAGAACATTCCCGACGTAGCTGAATTTGATTATTCGAGTATTGATTCGGTGGCTCGATTTGAGGGCACTCATCCATCGGTGATGCAAGCCCGAGTTGACCGCCAGAACTGGAAAGTAAACATCGATCCAGCTAAGAAGAAGCTATCATTTCGTTATCAATTCTTGTTGTTTATCGAGCGACTTACAGGATGGCGCGCGGGTGAATACAAGAACTACCGAATCCTGAAATAGCGATTTTTTCCAGTTATCGACTAAGTTTCAAACAGCACTGTTCATATTCATTTGCTGTTTCGACTATGTTCCGCTTGGTGCTTTTCGTAGGTTTGCAAACCGATCTTCGTCATGCAAACAACCAACGCCAATACCGCCCTTACAACTGTTGATACCGCTAAAAAACTTGGATTACTTCCAGAGGAGTTTGAGCGCATCTGTACCATTCTCGGACGAACACCCAATTTTACAGAGCTGAGTATTTTCTCGGTGATGTGGAGTGAACACTGTTCTTATAAAAATTCGATCACTTGGTTAAAGACTTTACCGCGCGATGGGGAAGCCTTATTAGCCAAGGCAGGTGAGGAGAATGCCGGATTGATCGACATTGGAGATGGCTGGGCGTGTTGTTTTAAGATTGAATCACACAATCACCCATCTGCGTTGGAACCTTATCAAGGAGCAGCTACCGGAGTTGGAGGAATTAACCGTGACATTTTTACCATGGGCGCTCGTCCAGTAGCGCAATTGAACTCGCTACGATTTGGCGATCCAGCTTTGGCTAAGACTCAGTGGCTCGTTCGTGGTGTGGTGAAAGGAATCGGAAATTATGGAAATGCCTTTGGGATTCCAGTAGTTGGTGGCGAAGTTTTCTTTGACGAATGTTATAATGTGAATCCATTGGTGAATGCGATGTCGGTGGGATTGGTTCGTCATAGAGAAACCGCATCTGCCACATCCGAAGGTGTTGGAAATCCAGTTTACATTGTTGGTTCATCCACAGGAAAAGACGGGATTCATGGAGCAACATTCGCTTCAGGAGATTTAACAGAAGAATCAGCTAAGGATTTACCAGCTGTTCAGGTAGGTGATCCATTCCAAGAGAAACTGTTGTTGGAAGCTACATTAGAAGTTATACAAACAGGCGCTATTATCGGAATGCAAGATATGGGAGCTGCAGGTATTACGTGTTCTACTTCGGAAATGTCGGCTAAAGGAGAGCATGGAATGGATATTTGGTTGGATAAAGTTCCAACGCGTCAGGATGGAATGCATGGCTGGGAGATTTTACTTTCCGAATCTCAGGAGCGTATGCTGATGGTGGTTAAAAAGGGTAGAGAAGAGGAAGTAGAAGCGGTATTTGCCAAATGGGATTTGCATTATGCAGTAATTGGAATTGTGACAGAAGGCAATCGTTTACGTTACTACATGAAAGGTGAATTAGAGGCTGATGTTCCTGCATTTGATTTAGTATTAGGAGGTGGCGCACCTGTTTACAAACGTGAATACACTGAACCTGCATATTTTGCCGAAGCACAGAAGTTTTCGATTGATCAAATTACCGAACCAAGCGATCTGAATCAAGTAGCTAAGCATTTGTTATCGAATCCAAACATTGCTAGCAAGCGTTGGGTGTATGAGCAATACGATTCGATGGTAGGAACTGCGAATATGAGCACAAATCGTCCTGCTGATGCGGCTTTGGTGAATGTAAAAGGAACGAACCGCGCATTAGCTTTAACGGTTGATTGTAATTCTCGTTATGTGAATGCAGATCCAGAAAAAGGAGCTTCCATTGCTGTTGCAGAAGCCGCACGTAATATTGTTTGTTCAGGCGGAAAGCCAATGGCCATAACCAATTGCTTGAATTTTGGAAATCCGTATGTGCCCGAAGTTTACTGGCAGTTTGTAAAAGCAATCCAAGGAATGGGTGCTGCGTGTAAAGCATTTGGAACACCCGTTACAGGCGGAAATGTGAGTTTCTACAATCAAACTCAGGTTGGTAAAGAAACGATCCCTGTTTTCCCTACACCAACCATTGGAATGTTGGGATTGTTGGAAGATAAAACCAAAGGAATGGGACTCGCGTTTCAGAATGAAGGTGATTTGATTTACCTCATTGGTGCGAGTCGCAACGATATCAATGCTTCGGAGTACTTAGCTTCTTGGCATCATGTGCGCCAAAGTCCGGCCCCATACTTTAACATGGAGGAAGAACTTGACATGCAGCAAACGGTTTCTCAATTAATTGCTGCCGACTTGGTGATTTCTGCACACGATGTTTCTGATGGAGGTTTGTTTACCACCTTGGCAGAATCGGGATTTGTCAATAATCTAGGATTTACCATTAGTACTGACGAGGATTTCCGTAAGGATGCATTCTTATTCGGTGAGGCACAAGGACGTGTTGTATTGAGCATTGCTCCCGGAAAGCAGGAAGAATTTGTTGAGTTTATGGCCTTGAATGAAGTGCCATTTAGCTTACTAGGAACAGTGAATCATGGTGAAGTTTGGGTTGATGAAGATTTCTGGGGAAGCTTGTCGGAATTTGCCGAAGGATATGATTCTGCATTAGGCAAGATCATGGATCAACATGTCTGAAAACGATAGCTACCGGCCTATTCGTGAGTGGAACGAAGATGATCGTCCGCGCGAAAAGCTGCAATTGAAAGGAAAAAGCAACCTCAGCGATGCAGAATTGGTTGCCATCTTATTAGGAAGTGGAACACGTCGTGAAAGTGCAGTGGAATTGGCTCGTCGTATTTTGCAATTAGCCGACAATAATTTGTTGGAGTTAGGAAAACTAAGCTTGACAGACCTGCAAAAACTGCCAGGAATCGGTCCCGTGAAGGCAATAACATTAACGGCTGCATTCGAACTTGGTCGTAGAAGACAAGAATCTGCACCAATTCGACGGCAACAGATTTTGAACAGTCGCGATATCTATTCTGTTTTCGGACCACGATTAGGAGACTTGAGGCATGAAGAATTTTGGATTATGTGCTTGAATCGAAATAACCGAATTCTAGGAACCAGTCGCATTGGTGTTGGAGGAATTTCAGGAACTGTGGCAGATACACGCTTAATCCTTCATTATGCCATTGAGCGACATGCCAGTTGTTTAATCCTGTGTCATAATCACCCTTCAGGAAATATCAATCCAAGCGAAGCGGATATCAAATTAACTCACTCGATAAAGCAAGCTGCTAAATGGATGGATATCGTTCTTCTGGATCACTTGATTGTAACTGATTCGGCGTACTTTAGTTTCGCTGACGAATGCAAACTCTAACATGGCCAAAGCACATCAAAATATCCACAGCAACAAGGTCGTTGAGAAAATTAAATCAAGTCGTGCTGTTCGAGAAACGGTTGATCAGCTTAGTAATAAAGTCCTACAAGGAGATACCAATGCTTTATCCAGAGCCATCACACTCATCGAAAGTGCGCATGAAACGGATATCTTAAAAGCAGAAGAACTTCTTCGAATGCTATTGCCTCATGCAGGAAATTCAATCCGAATAGGCATTAGCGGCGTTCCGGGAGCAGGGAAAAGCACCTTCATAGAATCCTATGGAATGCACCTGATTCAGCAAGGGAAAAAAGTAGCTGTATTGGCTGTTGATCCAAGTTCAGAAGCAGGCAAGGGTAGTATTTTAGGTGATAAAACCCGTATGAATTCCTTGGCTTCTCAAGCAAAGGCCTTCATTCGTCCAAGTCCAAGTTCTGGAGCCTTAGGTGGCGTTGCACGTAAAACGAGAGAAGCTATTTTTTTATGTGAAGCCGCTGGTTTTGATCATATTTTAGTGGAAACTGTTGGTGTTGGTCAAAGTGAAACGGCAGTTCATTCGATGGTTGATTTCTTTTTGTTGATTGCTATTGCTGGAGCTGGCGATGAATTACAAGGCATCAAACGTGGCATCATGGAAATGGCCGATCTGGTGGTGGTGAATAAAGCCGATGGAGATAATTTACCAAAAGCCAAAGCGGCTCGCCAGGACATTCAACGTGCATTGCATTTCTTTCCTCAACTCCCTTCTGGATGGACGCCCGAAGCTATTTTAGCTTCCTCCATTGAAGCAACAGGAATGCTCGAAATTAATGAGGTGATAGATCGATTTACGAAACATGTTAACCAAAATGGGTATTTCCAAAATCACCGCAAAGAGCAAAGTAAATGGTGGTTAAAAGAAACGATACAGCATGAATTGAACGAACTCTTTTTCAACCAGCAGGACGTAAAAAACGTGTTAGCCCAAACTGAAAAGGAAGTCATTCAACAGCATTTGTCGGTAACGGAAGCAGCACGACAACTTATACAGCTATTTCGAAATAAATAAGCTTATCCGAGAATAATTCCGGCGAGAGTTGCTGAAAGGTAAGAAGCCAATGTTCCTGCTAAGAGAGCTCTCATTCCTAAACGAGCCAAATCGGAACGACGCGTTGGAGCAAGTTCTCCAATACCACCGATTTGCATTCCTACGCTTGAAAAATTCGCAAAGCCACATATCGCAATGGAAACGATGAGTAATCCTTTTTCGGTAACAATCGGAACGGAATGACTCGCCAAGCTTTTGAAAGCAACGAATTCATTGATCGTTAGTTTTTGTCCCAACAAGGTTGCAACACTGCTAACATCTTCCGAAGGAACGCCCATGGCCCAAGCCAAAGGATAAAAAATCCAGCTAAAAATTCGATTTAAAGACAGATCGAGATTCGGATCGAAAAGGTGAGCTATGTGAATGAGAATCCAATCGACCATTGTTACTAATGCAATGAAACCAATCAACATCGCAATCACATTCATCGCGATCTTAAATCCATCACTTGCACCATGTGAAATGGCATCGATAATATTGACATACGGACTTTTTACATCCAATGTCACTTTGCCCATTGTTTGACTTTTCTCCGTTTCAGGAAACAAAATTTTGGAAATTACTAAAGCACCTGGAGCAGCCATCAAACTGGCAGCAATTAGTTTAGGGGCAAGATCTAGTCCTGCTGCGGCGCCCATGTTAACATACACTACCAAAATTCCTCCGGCGATACAGGCTAAACTTCCGCTCATGCTGGCAAGTAATTCACTTTTGGTCATGGTGGCGAGGTAAGGACGAATCATCACTTGCGCTTCAACCTGTCCAACAAAAGCACTAGCAACATTACTCAAGGCTTCGGCTCCGCTTACACGCATGATGAAATTCATTCCTTTTGCAATCACCGAAACAACGCGTTGCATAATCTTCACATGATATAAAATGGCAACAAGCACGCACACTAAAATAATGGTTGCAGTAACGTTGAATGCGAATACAAAACCACCACCGATATAGTTTCCGATTGTGCCATCGAATTGTTGTACGGCAATTCCGCCATAAGCGAAAGAAGCTCCTTGACGAGCAAATTGTTCTATTTTCTCCATGCCATGTCCAAGCTGTTGGAAGAATGCCGTCACTGGAGGAATTCGTAAAACAAGAATGGCAATAACGCTTTGAAGTGCAATACCACTAAAAACCAATCGGTAATTGATGGCTTTGCGGTTATTTGAAAAAAGGAAGGCAATACCTAATATGGCAATCGCCCCGATTAGTCCGTGAAATTTATCCATAAAGACAAAGAAAAGAAAATCTGCATTGCATCATGCATCTGCTTGATTTTTCGATTCAAATCCTACTTCAACAATTTCAATCTCTTGACCTATGTATACTAAATAAGCTTTGTAATCTGTGTAATTAAATGATTTAAGATGCTTCAAATAATTTAAAACCTGATCTTTATGTTCCTCTTGTTTCATTCCGGTTTTATAATCAATTAAGGTAATTGCCCCATTGATTTCGGTAACACGATCAGGAATTAGGACATTACCATCAGGCAGCAATAATTCTCGTTCACAGAAAATCTGATTTCCTGGTTTAAATAAATAATTCAATTGAGCATGCTGAATAACCGAGTTGAGTATGGTTTTCATTTCGGGAACTTTTTCTAGATCTAAAGTTCCTTCTTGTAATAATCGATTGAGAGCATGATCTAGTTGATCTTCCGTATCGATAAAAGCCAAAGCACGGTGGACAACCTTGCCTAAACTAATTGCTGAAACTTCCTGATTAATATCCCAATTTTTAGATGCTTGTCGGCTGATAGAAATTCGGTTTTGCCATTTCCCCGTTTTATATTCATGAACCACACTGCTCGTTCTTTGAAATTCTTCAACTTCTCTTTCATTTTTAAAATCTGAATTTCCCCAAGTACAAAGTCCCAGTGAAAATTCATTTGGTTTTTCGAATGTTGAAAATTCCTCTAAACACTTTTCCCAACCTTTCAGCAAACTTCCATTTCGACCACTTCTCCCACTAAGAATAAATAAAGCATCTTCGGGACGCGTGGTAGCTACATACAATAAATTAATTGCATCTAAATCGCGTTTATCTTCTTCGTTGGTAACATAGCTAGAAAGCTTTGTAGATTTCAAATTTTGAGTGAGTGAAACGCGTGCAGCTAATAAATTTAATGGTAATAATTCTTCATCATCAATCCATTCATTGGTTGTTTTAGGCCAATCTCCATAAGCAAAAGGAAGAATCACAACTGGAAATTGAAGTCCTTTTGATTTATGAACAGTCATTACTCTTACTGCATTTGAATCTTGCGGAAGAGAAATGCTCAGTTTTTCTTTTTTATCTTCCCAATATTCGAGAAATCGAGGAATGTCAATCGCTAATGACCTGCCTGAATTCCAAACTGCTTCGAGAAAAAATTGCAGGTAGGTATTTGTTTGAATGTTAATTCCGAAAATGGAACAAATCTCAAAACAGACTTCAAGAAGTGACATCTTTCTTAAATCTGCAATGTCGATTTCAAATTGATTGTTTTTAAAAAGCAGGAGCATGCTTTCTTCCTGCATTTGCTCATTGCTTAATAAAGAATCAATTGTTTTATAGTTGAGTTTATTATTTTGAATTAAATAATTACAAACAGCAAGAATATTTAACTGACTATTTGAACGAATTAAAATTTGCATCCAAGCGATGAGAAATCCAACTTCAGGAGCGTGTTGAACTAATAGTGATTCGCTTGAGATGACGGGAATTTTAGCCTTTAACAAATGACTTGCGATGGCAATTCCTTGCTTATTATTTCTCGTTAAAATGGCGATATCGCGTAATCGGTATTTTTTATTATCAATTAAATCGCGGATAATTTCTTCACAGCGTTTAAGATGATAGGCATCGCGTTCGTCTTTTTCTTGATCAGCATTTACAAATTCAATGTGCACAAATCCACCTGTTTTTCCTTCAGGAGATAGTTGAGCATGATCGGTATAAACATTTCTAAAAGCAGTTGGTAATTGATTTTCTTCAATAAAAGAAAATAGACGATTATTGAAACTGATTATTTCAGGATTGCTTCGAAAATTTGTATCCAATGTTCTGGGAGTATACATGTGTTGAAGCAATGCATACCGTTCTTGTTGAACAACATTTAAATTTTCGGGATACGGATTGGGCAATTGAGCAAATTGTTCAACATCACCGCCACGGAAGCGATATATGGCTTGTTTGCCATCACCTACAATAAGTGAAGGATAATTTTCGGACAATCCATTTTGAATTAAAGGCAAGAGATTTTGCCATTGCATGATCGAAGTATCTTGAAATTCATCGATGAGATAATGATGATACTTTTCTCCTAAGCGTTCAAAAATAAATGGTGCTGATTCATTCAACACAATTTCTGAAACTCGGCGATTAAATTCCGAAATGTGCATGATGAATTGATCATTTCGAATTTGATCAATCATTTGACTGATTTCATTCAGTAATGCAATGGAATAAATGGAATCTTTAATTAAAGTATTGAGAATATAATCTGGACCCTTTTGTTGCCATAAATTCAATATCTCCAATCCAATTTTCTCAAGTTGATCTTTCACATGTTGAATGCTACTCAATACTTCATCACTCACTTTTTTAGCAGTCCAAGTATTTTCTGTTAGCGTTTTTAAAACATATGAATTCGGGCTGAGATCATCACCAAATCTAATTTCGGCTGCTTTTTGAAACCATGAACCAATGCCTGATTTTCCTTGATAAAAATCGTTTAATTGAATGTGTTCTTTGCTTATTATTTCTAAAGCTTTCTTGCCCAATGAATGAAATTGATTCTCTATTATTTCACATTCTTTTATTAAGGCAGTTCTGATATTTAGAAAGTCTAAAACACTTAAATGACTGAGTTTTCGAATTATTTGAGATGAATTTTCTTTTAATAGATCAGTGCTTGATTGATACAAATCTTCTTGGATGTTCATGTTTTTTTCTTCATCCGTTTTCGATTCTGTAAATCCAATCAGTGCTTGTGTTATTGCATCATCTTCTCCTACTTTGTCTATTACGTTTTCGATGGCTTGCCGCAGAATAACTTCTTGATCCATTTCAACTGAAAAGTTGATTGGTAAATGAAGATCGTGTGCAAACGTTCGAACTACACGATGCATAAAGCTATCAATAGTTCCAATGGCAAAGTCTGAATATTGATGTAGGATTGCAGATAAGGTTTTTGCTGCTCTATTTTTAATTTGAATTATTGGAATATTTAGCTCCTCTGCTAATGATTTAAGTAAGGTTTGATTTGCAGGTTTTAAAGGGCCATTTTGATCCGAAATATCATCCAATACTTGAATGACACGTTCTTTCATTTCGGCGGCTGCCTTATTGGTAAAAGTTAAAGCAAGAATCCGTTTAAAACGATATGGATCTTCTTCTTGAAGAGCTAATTTCAGGTATTCTTTAACGAGTGTATACGTTTTGCCAGATCCTGCAGAAGCTTTATAAGTATAGAAATGCATAAAGGGAAGATCGGAGAATTAACTCATACAATAACGTAAATAGTTAGAATAAAAAAGAAGCCTGATTTAGGAATCAAGCTTCTTCGATTTTAGGGTTGTATTATTTTTAAATAGCGTTTTAATGCTTCTAATTCGTAGCGAACAACGAGCTCAAGAAAATGCGTTTTTCCTTTACCTGTTTGTGCATCTTCAAGGCAATTATAGTAGGACATTCGGCTACTGCTATCACCTTTAATGTTTGCAATCACATAGCCATGACGCATCAAAATCAGATTCATTATTAATCGGGATGTGCGACCGTTTCCGTCTATAAAAGGATGAATCGTGACAAGGCGTTCATGCATTTCTGCTGCAAGCAAAACAGGATGCATTCGTTTACTTTCAATGGAATACCAATGAAAATAATCTTCCATTTGTTTTGATATTAAATATGGAGCAGGAGGAATGTGCTCGCTTCCTTTAATCATGACTTGAACTTGACGATATTTTCCTGCATTGGCGGGATCAATTCCTCTCAAGATGAGATTGTGAATGCATAATAATTCACGCTCATTTAATTGGATTTCTTTGTCAATTAAATAACGGATGTAGGCGATTGCTTCTTTGTGATTAACCGCTTCCAAATGTTCACGCATACTTTTTCCAGAAATGGTAAGGCCTTCGTTAATAACCAAATCTGTTTCCTTTAATGTAAGCGTATTGCCTTCAATCCGATTGCTTTCAAAGGTATACTCAAGCTCTAATGCTTGTGCAATTCGGTAACTATCAAATTGACGAAAGGAATCTAATTCAGCTTTGAGCTTGTCAATTTCCGAAAGCAGCTCTTGCAATGATTCTGGAACAGTTGTATAGGTTGAAATAGCTCCATCATTTAATTCTGATTCGAGCTCTTTGATCACGCGAAGCGCTAATTGATTATCATCACCCAACTCATACAGTACACGTGTTTTAATCCAAGAAACAAGTAGTTCTTCGGGATTTAAATCTAAATGATGAGCTAGTTGAATGAGCTGTTTACGTGAAGGCTTACGATTTCCACTCTCAAATTTACTGATGAGCGATTGATCTATACCAAGCATCTGAGCCAACTCTCTTGTTAAGATGCCCTTCTTCTCTCTTGCTTGTTTTAACTGAGTAAACATTGCCTATGACAATTTAGTCATGACAAATGTAGTCATATTTCAATCTAATAAAAAACCCAATCGATACATATCAAACGTTTTCAAATCGGGTGATTTACCGAGCAAGTGCATTTTCCAATAGGGTAAATTTCTACTAAACCAGCGTGAAACGAATGGGCGTACGAGTGGGAAATTCAACACACGATAGGCTTTCATGAGTTTGCTCTTTACTGGAAAGGGAATATTTTTTTCCTCACAACGGTCTTTCAATCGACTTAAATTATCGAGTGATTCTTCAATCTTCTTTAAGAATTCTTTAGCGCTTTCCAAGCCTGCATGCAAGACTGGATTTTTTATGTGTTTGATTTTATATCCTGCATTCACCAACTCTGCAGCAAAAAATGTATCCTCATAACCATATCCATGAAAATACGAATCAAATGGAACTCGTTCTAATATACTTTTATGCAAGAAGAAATTATTACTCAGAAAGGCCATAACAGGATCTTTCATTCGGACTTCCGGCTCTAATAATTCACGCTGATATCCCCAAAGCCAATGCAGATATAAGGTTGGATTTTCGGGTGGATGGGATTGATAAATTCTCCCTCCACTAACCAAAGTATTGACATCTTTCTCTTTCCAAAATGTGCAAGCTAAGGTTGGATTTACACGTGCATCTCCATCACAGTCTAAAAACCAAAGCCATTCATATTGAGCCGATTTTGCCAAGGAATTTCGAACTGCTGATCGACCTGAGTTTTTAGCTAATTCGGTCCATACAACATTCGATAGCTTTTCTACTTCTTTATTAGTCTGACAATATTTCTCACCCGATCCATCATCTAACAATCGAATTTCAAACGGAATAAAAAGTTCCGTGCATTGACGATGGAGCTCATTCACCAAATCACGCACATCGTAACGGTAAACAGGAATGAGAACCGAAAGCATCTTACAATAAGTTGGAATCGAGAATTTGTCCACCGTCGCATTTTAAAGTGCGTGCGCGGTGCAGCTCGAACAAGGTAAGGTCGTGCGTTGCCACTAAAACTGAACGACCGTTAGCGGCAATATCTAAAAGTAACTGTAAAATTTCGGCTGTGGTTTCAGGATCGAGATTCCCTGTTGGTTCATCAGCCAAGATGAGTTCTGGATCATTCAAAAGCGCACGGGCAATCCCAACGCGTTGCTGCTCTCCACCCGATAATTGATGTGGCAGTTTGTGTTTTTTAGTAGGTAAGCCCACTTTCTTCAACACATCATCCACACGCTCATCCATCTCTGCTTTATTCTTCCATCCCGTTGCTTGTAATACAAAACGTAAATTGTCTTCAACAGTTCGGTCCGACAACAATTGAAAATCCTGAAATATCGTCCCCAATTTGCGACGTAGAAAAGGAATGTCTTTCGTTTTAATGGATTTCAAGTCATAACCAACCACTTCACCTTCGCCTTCTTTCAATTGTAAATCAGCATAAAGCGTTTTTAACAAACTACTTTTTCCGCTACCCGTTTTACCTATCAGATAAACGAATTCACCTTTTTCAATCTCGAGATTTACTTCGTGAAGAACCAGGTTTTCGTGCTGATAAATATTTACGTTCTTAAGCGAAATGGTGGTATCCAATCCCATGTTCAATCAATTTTTATCACTTTGCCAAAAGGCATTTCTTGGATCATTTTTAACAGTTCTTCCATACGATGACCAAGTCCCATTTTCTCTAAGGATTTATCGGGACGATCTACTCGAAAATAGGCTTTGAGCGTAAAATCATCATCGCGGATTTGAATGTAATCCGGAATTTTTGCTTTTCCTTTTATCTTGAGAATATGCATATAGATGGCTGCTGCGGCGAATATAGGGAATTGAATTGAGGGCTTTATTCCTGTCTATAAAAATTAGGAACAGGTTCAGTCTAATAACATCCAATTGCCCACTATGTTTTAATTGAATTCGTTTATGATTCCTCAAATTCTTAGCTTGCGCCCATGAATGCTTTCAAAGATTTCTGGAAAAAATACTTTCCCTATTTTCAGGTTGATATGCTCTATTATGCTTTAGTGATTTTACTCGTGCCTATCATTCTGTTGATTTCACGCTGTTAATTTTCCACTAGCCACTTATTTTCTACAAAGAGGTTCTTGACTTCATCTGCGCTACGAGCCGGAACATGAATGCAGATACTAAATTGATCTTCCATGATTGGATTATCGTATTCGTATCGACTGTCTTTCACCCACTTCATCACATCGCCCATTTTCTCATACCCAACGTGTGCAGTAATTGCAACCGTTACAATTTTTTCTATGATTGATGCGGCATTCAAGGCTTCAATTGCTGCTTCACGATAGGCATTTATTAATCCCGGAACACCCAATAAAGTTCCACCGAAATACCTTACTACAGCCACTAAAATATTTTGCAATTCCATCGAACGTAATTGTCCGAGAATGGGTTTTCCTGCCGATGAAGAAGGTTCACCATCATCGTTTGCGCGCCAATATTCGTTGAGTGGATTGATGCGAAAGGCATAACAAACATGTCGTGCTGATGGATGCAATTTTCTCAAATTGTTTAAGTGCTCCTTGATTTGTTCCTCGTTCACAACGGGAAAAGCATAACCCCAAAACTTACTTCCACGATCGCGAAAATTCCCTTCACTTGGAGCGGCTATCGTTCGGTAATGATCATCGCTTTTCATTCAATGCCAAACATCGGAAGGATTTCCTCCGAAAATGCAATGCAACCAATAGCTATCAGGCATAACACAATGCCTATAATATTCACTTTGGATACTTTCTCACGGAAAAAGAAAATTCCAGCTAAAGCAGAAACTGCTACAATACTCATGTTATTGACTGGAAATACCACTGAACTTTCTATACTCGGAATGCTCAGGGATTTCACAAGAAAAAACACAGAGAAATAATTGGGAATACCTAAAAATAATCCACCGATATAAGCATTCATTGCTGGTACTTTTTTATGCCGAATATAATTGACAATCAAAACTCCTATTCCTAAAACAGAAGCCGTTAAAAATATCCATGCAAGAAATGGTTCTAGTCCTTTTTCTCCTAAAGTGAATTCCTCATTGTACTTGAAAAATGTATCAATAAAGCCACTTCCAATAAATACGATTAAAGGAAATAAAGCGTAACGTTTGTCAATATCGGTTCGCTCTTCACTTCGTGTAGTTAAATAAACGGCGATCAAAGCAAGAAGAATTCCTGTAATTTTAATAGCATTAATACTGTCTTTTAGAAAAAATACAGCAAATAAAACGGGCATAATCAACGACATTTTATTTGCAACCGAAGTCACCGAAACACCAATTTTCTGTGTACTAATTCCAATCACATTAAACAAGGTAATAAATAATATTCCCATGATAAGGGCATTGTAAAACCAAGGCTGCGATGAAGCTCCATGTTTTGCTAAGCCTGTTGGATCGAGAATAAAACTCAATGCAGCAGCTACCAAATAATTAATCACAATGGCATCAGAGGTATTCACCTTGAAGCGATCGTAAAGCTTAAACACAACCATGATGGCCGATGAACTAAGTATGCTAAGTAAAAGGTAAATCATGGTCTGAATTGAATCGCGAAAATAGACATTCAACTCTGTTTTCCGATGATGTTGTTTTACAATTGAAAATCGTAAGAGTTTAACTAACAATTTTCAAAATCAACTTTTCCGAAAAAAGGATGAATAAAAACATCCCGAATTGAATTTAACATTCATTCCAAATAGTTTTCAAAATCCCAATCTCTTACATCTCATTCTTTATGAATTGAATTTCCCCAACTCCTAAATCTAGGCTGTTTGATATTCATTCTCTCAGAATACAAATACATTCTTACATACGTTAGATATAACGTATTCGGTCGTTTGCTAACTGCTTTCTTCATTCACCTTTGGATCAGCTAAATGCAAACAAATGACAAAACTCCTACTTTCTCTCACTGTATTTCTACCACTAGTCGGCTTTTCTCAATCCATAGAACGAAGCGTAATTGCTGCTTCTGGATCTGTGATTTCGGAGAATACTTCGGGCATTTCTTTCAGTCAAACAATCGGCGAGCCTGTCGTATTAACGCAGCAAGTTCCTTCGGTGATTTTCACTCAAGGCTTTCAACAACCCGATGCCGATATGATAACGTCGGTTATATCACCATCAACAGGTCAATTCGAAACGGCTGTTTGGCCAAATCCATTCGAAGACCAATTGGCTCTTTCCATCAAAAGCTCACGAAATGCCAATCTGAACGTGTCGTTTTGTGATTTAGCCGGAAGGAAAATTAGCGCTGATCAACTCATTCAAGTTTCATCCACTTCTTCTACGTGGAATATTGCTGTAGAAAATCTGGCTGCAGGTATTTACCTCATCCAAATCCGGAACACTCAAGGCGAATTAATCGCTACTCACCGGGTAAGTAAATCTCATTAATCTTTTCTAAACCAACCCTAAAAGAAGATGAAAAAATTCTCCTTTAACGCATTTGTATTTGGCATGCTCATGTTTGCCGCATCTGCAAACAAAGCCATCGCACAAGATGTTCCGCGTGGTATAAACTATCAAGCAGTTGCTCGTAATGCATCTGGACAATTGCTCAGCAATCAAAATTTGAGCGTTCGAATTTCTCTTTTGAGTCCCAATGCTTCTAATCCTTTAGTTTATCAGGAAATTCAAGCGAATGTTCAAACCAATCAATTTGGATTGTTTAATCTAGTAATCGGGCATGGTGCTCAATCTGGTGGAGACGCAGAAAACTTTGCTGCAGTTGATTGGTCTTTACCCGATATGATGATTAAAATCGAAGCTGATCTCGGCTCTGGTTATGTGGATATGGGAACAAGCGCTCTTTGGTCTGTACCATACGCTTTGTATTCGGCCAATGGAACTCCTGGTCCCCAAGGTGAACAAGGGATTCAAGGTGAACAAGGTACTCCTGGTACTGATGGAGCAACCGGTCCGCAAGGTCCTCAAGGTCCAATCGGTTTAACAGGTCCACAAGGTCCCGCTGGCGCTGATGGAGCTACCGGTCCGCAAGGTCCTCAAGGAATTGCTGGTGCCGATGGCGCTCAAGGTCCTATCGGTTTAACTGGTCCACAAGGTGAACAAGGTCCCGCTGGCGCTGATGGATTAACTGGTCCGCAAGGTCCTCAAGGAATTGCAGGTGCTGATGGTGCTCAAGGTCCAATCGGATTAACTGGTCCACAAGGTCTTCAAGGTCCCGCTGGCGCTTATGGAGCAACCGGTCCGCAAGGTCCTCAAGGAATTGCAGGTGCTGATGGTGCTCAAGGTCCAATTGGTTTAACAGGTCCACAAGGAGATCAAGGTCCTGCTGGTCTCGCTGGCGCTGATGGAGCAACTGGTCCGCAAGGTCCTCAAGGAATTGCTGGTGTCGATGGTGCTCAAGGCCCAATCGGTTTAACTGGTCCTCAAGGGGAACAAGGTCCTGCTGGCTCTGACGGTGCTACTGGTCCGCAAGGTCCTCAAGGAATTGCTGGTGCAGATGGTGCTCAAGGTCTAATCGGTTTAACTGGTCCACAAGGTGAAGTTGGTCCGCAAGGACCTGCTGGCGCTGATGGTGCAACTGGACCTCAAGGACCTCAAGGAATCCAAGGTATTCAAGGATTAACTGGTGCAACAGGTTTAACTGGTCATGCTGGTGCCGATGGTGCTACTGGTCCTCAAGGACCTCAGGGAATTGCAGGTCCACAGGGTGACGTTGGTCCTCAAGGTGAAGTTGGCCCACAAGGTCCACAAGGTATTTCGGGTGGTTTAGCATGGACAAGCGATCGTCCATATGTAGCTGGTGAAGTAGTCGTTTACCAAGGCGAAACGTATATCTGTCAATTGAATAATGATGGAGAACCCGGTGGAATTTTTCCTACGAATGAAACTTATTTTGCACCGTACTCTCTCGTTGGCCCTCAAGGTCCACAAGGTGAAATGGGTCCACAAGGTCCGACTGGTTCTTCTAGCGCCAATGTGCTTACAGGTGTTGTCGCTGTTGTGAATGGTGGTACAGGAATGGATCATTTAGGTGAAGCATATCAACAAATCCGCGTGAACAGTACAGGTTCAGAACTAGAATATTTCACACCAACACTTACTGGTGTTCAAAGTATCAATGGTTCAACAGAAGGAAATCAAACAATTGTTTCTGGTAATGCCGGAAACGATTTAAATATTAGTACCGATGCAGGTGTTCATACGATCAATATTCCCGATGCTGGAATTGATAGTCGTGGTTTAATTACAAATGGCTCTCAAACAATTGCTGGAAATAAAACCATCGTCAATCCATTGCAAATCAATAACAATGTATTCATTGCTACTACCGATGGAAGTCCTGGATACCACTTTGCAACTGATGGTGAGAACTTAGCAATTAGTCATACGGGTGTTATGGATAATCAATTATATCTTCAGTCAAACGGAGATGTACAAGTTCGAAATAATCTAGTGGTTTCAGGTGCTGGACAAACAGGTGGCGGAATTATCCTTGCCGATGATGGAGATATGGTTGACATGAATAACGGTTATGCAACCATGCGATTTTCTGCTGGTGTTCAAGTAACGAATGGAAATCGTAGTGGTGATCCAGTAATTACGCTTAGTTCAAACGGGAATGTTTCGGGTAATGCATTCATCAAAACTAATGGTACTGGAAATCAATTCTTAAAAGCTGATGGTAGTGTTGATGCAACCGCTTATGCAACTGCTAACGATCTTACAAATCTCGGTTCTAATTTCCTACCATTAAGTGGTGGGACTTTAACCGGTAACTTAACAGGAACCGACGCTTCCTTAAACGGAATTAGCCTAAGTCGCGTTGGAAATACACCTTTTTTGAATTTCCCAAATGGAACAACTTTGAGTACCGTTGGTGATGAAAATAATAAGGATATCTTATTCCGAAACCTTGGTCAATTGCGCTTCTCCGATGCCAATGAATGGGATTGGAATGCTTGGGCTGGATTAAGTTATAAACGTGCTACCAATCAGGTTGTTTTTGGATTCCCCGATGGAGTGAATTTATCTGGTAATAATTCAGGAACCATGTTGTTTTCGAATGTTAACGAAGCATACATGGGCAATACAAACAATATTGTTCTTCATACGGGAAATGTGCCAAACATGGCATTAACAACGGGAGCTTTAACATCGCCTTCAATTAATTTCTCTCAATCTGGGGCTACACCATTTATCAATACAACAAATGGTGTTTCTTTAAGTACTGTGGGTGATCAAACAAACAAAGACTTAATCATCCGAAATCTCGGTCAATTGCGTTTTTCCGATAACAACAATTGGGATTGGAATGCTTGGGCTGGTTTAGCTTACAAAAGTGCCAACAATCAAGTGGTTTTAGGATTTCCCGATAATGATAATTTTTCAGGAAATGCAACTGGAACCTTATTATTCAGCAATGTAAATGATGTATATGTGAGAAATTCTAACAACGTTGTCCTTCACACAGGCAATATCATGAATCGGAATTTAACACTCGGTTCAGTTCTCGAAACAGATTTAACGCTTTCACAAACTGGTGCAACTCCATTTCTAAATCTACCAAGCGAAGTGTCAATGAGTACAACCGATGCTGGTGATTTAGTTCTCCGTAACCTCGATCAACTCCGCTTCACCGATGCCAACGATTGGGATTATAGCTCTTGGGCAGGATTGTCCTATAAACGAGCTAATAATCAAGTTGTTTTAGGTTTTCCTGATGGCAATAATTTCCTAGGCGCTAATTCAGGTACTCTTTTGTTCAGCAACGTGAATGAAGCTTATATGGGAAATACCAATAATGTAGTTATTCACTCCGGTAATTATCAATCTAAAATCTCCAGTTTATCCAATCTGTCGCTTACACAAACTGGTGCAACACCATTCTTGAGTTTACCAAGTGAAGTGTCAATGAGTACAACAGATGCCGGCGACTTAGTATTCCGTAACCTCGATCAACTTCGCTTTACCGATGCCAACGATTGGGATTATAGCTCTTGGGCAGGATTGGCATACAAACGTGCAACAAACCAAATTGTACTCGGATTCCCCGATGGCAATAACTTCCTTGGAAGCACAACAGGAACACTCTTCTTTTCGAATGTGAATAACGCCTACATTGGAAATACCAATCAAGAAATAATTCACACCGGAAATTTATCTCAGTTTGCATTACCTAAACCTGCTGATGCTGGAACTCAAGGACAAATTCTATCGCTTTCAAACAATGGAACTACTGCTTGGGTAAATACGCGAACTGAAGTAGCCGATGAAGTTCTTGCTGGATCTGGTCAAGTCGATTTTACTTTATCCCAAGCTCCTTCTTCTGCTAGCAAAGTGAAAATGTATGTCAATGGAATTCGAATTAGCAATGCTGCTTATTCTATTTCTGGAACTACTCTTACTTACGATGCTAATAACAACGGAGCTTATGTGTTATCAGCTGGTGATCGTATCCAATTCGATTATTCATATTAATTAATTCCTTCGCGAATTATGAGATATTTCCTTCACCTGTTGATTTGCATCCTGTTTACGCTAGATGCATCAGCGCAAGGAATAAATAAGCACGGACAAATAAATGTTTCGTCCGGAATGGTAAATCAATACGGAGCAATTGGACAAAGTGGTTTAACAACTAATGGACGATTATTCACACCTGCTAATAATGGTAATTTAAACGCACTCGATTTCGATGGAGGAGCTAATTATGTTGAGGTTCAGCCGGGTGTTTATTTTAACAGCGATTTTACGATCGAATGTTGGGTATATCCCCGCAGTTTTGGTAATTGGTCACGTGTTATTGATTTTGGAAATGGAGCAGGAGCCAACAATGTTTTACTCGCTTACACTTGGGGAACAACGGGTAATCCAGCAGTTCACATCGACGGACAACAATTCTATGCCGACAATGTGTTAGAGCTCAATACTTGGTCGCATTTGGCTGTTACGTTATCGGGTAATACATGTACTTTTTACATTAATGGAATTCCATCCGGCAGTAGCAATATGCCAACACCTAGCGATGTAATGCGTAACCAATGTTACATAGGAAAAAGCAACTGGAATGGCGATCCCAATGCGGATGCGCGTTTCGATGAACTTCGAATTTTTAATTATGGAAAATCCGAAGCCGAAATTCTTGCAGGAATGCATCTCGAAGCATTTGGAAATGAAGCCGGTTTAGTAGCCTATTACAATTTCAATCAAGGAAATGCAAATTCAAATAATGCAGGTATTTCTACGCTGACCGATAATTCTGGAAATGGTCATGCCGGTACTTTAAATGGGTTTGTACTCGATGGTAATACCAGTAATTTTGTCCAAGGAGCTCCTTTAGGTGACGGTCTTTCTCCTGAAACGGCTGGTAGTAGCGCATTCTCTATCAAACAGAGTTTTCCGGCTTCAACGGATGGTTTGTATTGGATTCGAAATTTGAATATCAATGGTGGAACTCCTGTTCAGATTTATGCCGATATGACTACCGACGGTGGCGGTTGGACCTTAATTACATGTAATGCAGATAACGGTGGTTGGGATTATGCTAATGCAATCGAATTAAATACTGCAACACCAAGTATTAATTCCAATTATTCCATCATTACATGGGCCGATTATTTGAAGAAAAGTGCTAGCGGTTTTCAATACATGATTGAATCAAATCAACGCCGTAGTTATGGTGGTATTTGGACTGCAAATGGCGCTTATAGCTTTGTCAATAATACCAATTCACAAACCGATGTGACCATAAATACCAAATTCGGTATCGATGGAAGTCTAGGAACTTGGACCTATAGCGATGGCGGTATTGAGCAGCGAATGCCTTGGTATTCCGACTGTAGCGGCTACATAACAACTAGTTCCGATTGCGGCGGCGGCAGTTGGTGGGGAACATTAATTTCAACAGGAGGTTGGAGTCCCGCACCTTGGATTGCCGGTGGCTGTGGCGACGAAGGTTGCATGCCGCATCCTGGTATACTTTGGTATTGGGTACGATAAAAAATAAATCATTATAAAAAGGTCAGAATTCGTTCTGGCCTTTTTTATTTTCAAAATCTGGATTTATTTTCATTTGGGCGGCGGGCACGCTATCCGCTTGTAGTCCTTATTGTATGCCTTCGCTAAAGCTTCGGCATACAAAGCGGGCTAACGCTTCTATCGTTGCCGCTTAATTTTACCCAATCACATTTAAATAAAATCCAGCATCCCCGGATTTCAATCCGGGGTGCGTGCTGCTGTGTTTCCCCTTAACCCCGGATTGAAATCCGGGGCTACCTGTTTTATCGTTGCTGCTAACGTATAATTTATATTTCATGGGTTTCATCAATCATCTATTCATCATCCATCAACGCCGGAATTTTTATTCTATCGTTGCCGCTTAATTTTACCCAATCACATTTAAATAAAATCCAGCATCCCCGGATTGAAATCCGGGGCAAATACCTAAAAAATAGGTACAAATAAAAGATAGAAAACAAACATCTCTAATATCACCATAAGCCGTTTATACGCCTATATTTGAATACAATCTAACCTATCACCATGTTACGTTTAAAACCAATTTATTTTTTCATTCAATTTATTCTACTGATTTTATTTTCAATTCCCAGTAATGCTCAAATCAACATCGTTTCCTATGCAGGAAATTCAAGTCGAGAAACATTTTACGATGTTGCCCAATTGAGCGATGGAACATTTATTATAGGAGGATATTGTGAAAATTTAGATTGGATTTCGGCTTCCGTTCCGCGCACGCAACTGAGCTGGACTGGCTCTATTCCCAATGCTCAAGGAACAAATCGCTATGGATTCTTAATTCAACTTTCTCCCGATTTCCAAACCATGTTGAATGTTGTGCATTTCCCACAAGGTGCAGTTGAAGACATTCGATTTATCAAAACCAATGCGCTTCCCTATGCAACAACGGGCGATCTTTATATAAGCTGCAATACGTCCGACAGCGATAATAACAACGGTGGATACATCATTGCTAAACTCAACAATAATTTCGTCAACGGAATTCCTACTGCATTGAGTTGGATCAATGTTGTTTGGGCGAAATCAGGGCCGAAAGAGTATCATCCTTGGGATGTGACGAACGATGGAAAGGTGTTTTACATTTCTGGTGAAGCTTATGGTTACGATTGGAGCGCGGTGTATTGTCTCGATCAAACTGGACGTCGAACAGTTGTAAATAATTGGCGAACGCATTGGCTCAAAGATGGAACAGAATGGCACGGCTTTCCAGCATCAGCAAACCCAACAGGAGATCTCGATTGGGTTAACTTTAGTGGTATAGTTTTGAAAAGTTGGGGCCGTTGCGATTTACGATCGTGGACATTGAACGATTACAACAGCATTTTACCCGATGGAAATGGCGGAACTAAAAAAGGAAAATGGCCGGTTGATGTATTGTTTAACGGTCCATGCGATCCTCAAAATCCAAGCACAAATGGACCCGGTTATTCGGGTTATTCGCAAGAATCCTGTTGTCCGGTTTATGGTGGAAGCAACATTGTAATTGATAAACGGAATAACAATCTGTATATCGGGATGAATATGAAGAGCTATTACAATCCCAGCAACACACCCGATTTTGAACCAGCTATCATCGCTATGGACAGTGAAGGAACGCTTCGTTGGTGGAGTCGTTTATACCATGAAATAACTCCTGCTGGCGATACGGTTGCTTCCATTCCGGATCAATATATCGATGCCTTGGCGATTGATTACAATCATAATCAATTAGTAGTAAATGCTCGCACACATGGAAATAACACGGAGAATTTTTGGGAAGGAAATACACTCGCTGCCAATCCACAAGCTCTTGGTTTTCAAAATCAATTTACCGGAACCTCGGGCAATATTCATGTTTCATGGTTAGGGAAATTGCAACTCTTAGATGGAACAATTTTACATTCCACCTATGTGGCTGAACTCAGCGATGCAACGGGTTCTCTTGGCACACTACATTCCGATCCAAACTTGGATGGATGGCCCGATCCCAATACAGGATGGCCTAATGTGAATACAACGCGTTTAGCTAAAAATAATCTCAAAGTAAGTAGCAACGGCGATGTATGTATTTTGGGTCTTGGTCGAAGAACCATTACAACAGCCAATGCATACCAAAAAATGGTAAAACCTCAGTTTGGTGGACATAGTGCATGGAATAGTTTTGTTCGTGTGTATGATTCCAATTTAAGTGTCCCAAAATATTCTTCTTTAGTTGTTGGTGTTTGGGATACGGTAAGTCAAGTAGGAGGTAGCAATACCGAAATCTTCGGACTATATAAAACAGCAAATGGTATTGTTGCAGTAGGTCGACAAACCGCCGATACGAGTAATGTTGCTCAAGGAAACAATCTTCCAATTTCTCAAGTTCCATCCTGGGGAAATACCACAGCACAGGGTGAAAGCGCTATATTGGTTTATTACACTGCAAGTAATTTATACAATCCGAATGATTCAATTCAAGGCGGAATAATTACGAATATAGCACCTGCCAAGTCAAACGATATTACACTATTTCCCAATCCAGCAAGCGATCGAGTTTGGTTGAATTTCAAAGGTTCACTTTCAAATCAAAACTGGACATATCAATTAATCGATATGAGTGGGCGTTGCATTCAAAAAGGAAATCTACTTGGGAACTACATTCCATTAAATTCAATTAGCAGCGGTATTTATCAGATTCAATTGAATAATGAAAAATCAACTTATTCTAATAAACTGATCGTATTATAACCCGCAGCCTCAGACTACAGTCCGAGGTTACAAATGGTTAACGTATCTGGCATTTTTGAATTGTACCCTCGGACTTAAGTCCGAGGGTATTTGAGATTGGCAATATGCTAAATTGTTGGTTTAATTAATCTCACATTTGGATTAGTATCCTAGCTGCCTCAGACTTCGGTCCGAGGGTGAAAATGTTTAACAGATCTGGCTTTTTGAATTGTAGCCTCGGACTTAAGTCCGAGGGTGCTGATATTAGCGATTGGCATTTGTAGTATCGAACTGCGAAGCGGTCGTAATTAAAAACTATTTCCCCTTTATTTTTTTGTAGGTATGCCGAGTGAGCATAATCAATACAGCGCCCGAAAATGCTAGGAACATATCCTTTTGAGCATCCCAATTATCGCCTTGTGAACCTAAAAAAGCAATGCCTTCTTCTGGATATAAAATATCTGCAACAGCCCATTCAATTAATTCATACAATGCCGAAAACGACATGGTAATTTCAATTGGTAATACATTACACACCCATCTTGGCCATTTAAACCAATTGCGGAAATAATCACGCATCGGATAGGCGAGTAAAAAACCAAAACTAAAATGGACAATTCGATCGTAATGATTGCGCTCCAAATTTAATTGATCTTTTAACCAAAACCCAAACGGATTTTCAGCATACGTATAAATGGCACCATACACATGTCCGAGAATGTAGACAAACATGAGCGTGTAGCTTAAATCCGAAAACTTAAACTTTTTATGTGTTGTAGTGAGTAATATAATAAAACCAGCAGTTAAGGTATTTTCTGTAAACCAGTTTGTTCGGTTAGGAGTAATGATAAACGTGAAAATCCAATAGACAAAAAAAGCAATAAGATAAAATTGAAGTATTCGGTTTTTATTGAATGGAATTCGTTCTTTACTACTAGCTGTTGTAAATGTCATGGTTGGGTTTTTTGGCTAAATAAAGAAAAATCTAAAACAAACATTTAATTATGTGTGGATTGATTCAAAATACTGTGATAAATTCGCCCTGAATAGATACACAATTCGGTGAGAAAAATCTTGGTAATTGATGATGAAGAAAAGCTAAGATCCTTGCTTTCGCGGATAATTAACCTCGAAGGTTTTGAAGTAATTCAAGCTGGAGATGTTAAAACAGCATTTCTTAAATTAGAACAGAACGACATTGATATCGTGCTTTGTGATGTTAAATTACCAGATGGAAATGGTGTTGAGATATCAAAAAAAATAAAGGACAACTATCCCTTCATTGAACTTATTTTACTCACAGCTTACGGCAATATTCCTGATGGTGTACAAGCAATAAAAAATGGTGCTTTCGACTACATTACCAAAGGCGACGATAACAATAAAATAATCCCCTTAATTCATCGAGCGCTCGAAAAAGTTGATTTATCAAAACGGGTAAATCAATTAGAAAAGCAATTAAAAACAAAGCATTCGTTTGATGTAATTATTGGAAAATCAAAACTGATTGAAAAAGCAATTGACTTAGCAAAAAAAGTTGCCAATACCGATACAACCGTTTTACTTACAGGGGAAACTGGAACTGGTAAAGAAGTTTTTGCACAAGCCATTCATCAGGAAAGCAAAAGAAGTAAGCAAAATTTTGTTGCTATAAATTGTTCTGCTTTTAGTAAAGATTTATTGGAAAGTGAAATGTTTGGTCATAAAGCAGGGGCATTTACTAGTGCTTTGAAAGATCAAAAAGGATTATTTGAAGAAGCCAATCATGGTACGCTGTTCTTAGATGAAATTGGTGAAATGGCGCTCGAAATTCAAGCAAAGCTATTGCGTGTTATAGAAACGGGAGAGTTTATTAAAGTGGGTGATAATAAACCCACAAAAGTCGATATCCGTTTTATAGCTGCAACCAACCGCGATTTAATCAAAGAAATTGAACAAGGTACTTTCAGGCAAGATTTGTTTTATCGTATCTCGGTTTTTCAAATTCAATTGCCTGCTTTACGCGATCGTATCATGGACATTGAACCATTAGCCACACATTTTCTATCTATTTATGCATCCAAAACAAATAAACTAATTAAAAGTATTTCTCCTCTTTTTATTGAAGCACTTAAGCAACATACTTGGAATGGCAATATTCGTGAATTGAAAAATATCATGGAACGAAGTGTTATTTTGTCAGGGGAATCTGAATTAACAGTCGATACATTACCAATTGAAATTCAATGCCCTCCAGCTCAAATGGAAAAAGGCAAACAATTATCTGCTTTCGATTTAGCAAGCGCCGAAAAAATTCATATTCAAAAAGTGTTGAATTATACCAATGGCAACAAAACAAAAACAGCCGAATTACTCCATATTGCTTTAACAACTTTGTATCGAAAATTAGAAGAATACAAACTGAATTAAAACCCTAGCATATTGGTAGGGTAAAGCCTATCAAAACGAAAGGGTTTGTTTATTCTATTTTAAATAATAAATTCATAAATATATGATAATCAAAATTCTATATCTATTAATTCGAATTTGGATTGCCAATTGAAAAGCGCGGCACATTCAAATCTTATTTAATATGAAAGCTCATAAGAACATTTACAAACAAGCACAACGATTTGCTGAGATCACGAAACAATTAATCATTTCTGGTCATATTCTAAAAGCCAAACAGAACATCAAAAAGGCGGAAGATATTTTTATGAATGGTTCTTCCGAAATCAGAAATGCGATTTCAAATGTCTATGTATATTCTGTAACGAGTTTTATGGAATTACATCATTGCAACATAAAAGATTTCTTGCCAAGTACTCTGCAAAAGGAATATTACAAGCAAGTGTATTCTTTGGGTGTTTAATTCAAAAAACTGAATTCTACAGTACTTTTTATTGCATTTCATTTTTGCAATTCACCTCAAAAAATTACCTCATGCTTACATTGTTTATCATCGTAATTGCTGTTTTTGGCTACATGTGCTATGTTTTGCTGAAACCCGAAGAATTCTAGTGTTCTTTTCAACATACGCTTGATTGCGTGAACTATTTTCCAAGAGAATATAACATTCTATTCAGGTTGAATGAATCATGAATGCTCCTATTTTAAATTAAAAACGCTCACCAAATGAATTCGGAAATTATTGGAGTAATCCTTATGTTTTTATTGCTTGTTATATTGGCTATTCCATTTGGAAAGTATATCGGCAAAGTGATTAATTATGAACACACATGGCTCGATAAAATCATCAATCCAATTGATCAGCTATTTTTTAAAATTAGTGGTATAGATGCTACCAAAGAAATGAATTGGAAGCAACATTTGCTTGCCTTGCTCAGTTTGAATTTGGTGTGGTTTATTCTATCCGTGTTCGTTCTGATGAATATGAGTTGGCTGCCACTTAATCCAGATGGAAATCCCTCAATGAGTGGCGATTTAGCCTTTAACACCTCCGTTAGTTTTGTTACCAACACAAATCTTCAACATTATTCTGGAGAAAATGGAATTTCCTATTTAGGTCAACTCTTCTTAATGCTTTGGCAATTTATAAGCGCTGGAACTGGAATCGCCATATGTGCAGTCGTTTTCATTGCAATGAAAGAACGGACAACTAAAACATTAGGTAATTTTTATTCACTTTTTATTAGAAGTTGCACGCGCATTTTATTTCCATTAGCTGTTGTTGTTGCAATCATTTTAGCGTTCAATGGAACTCCCATGACTTTCGAAGGAAAAGATTCGATGGTTTCGTTGCAAGGAGATACCGTTCAAGTAAGTCGTGGACCTGTTGCTTCCTTTGTTGCTATCAAACATTTAGGAACAAACGGAGGAGGTTTTTTTGGTGCGAATTCGGCTCATCCTTTCGAAAACCCAAACTATATAACCAACATCACCGAAATCATAACTCAAATGCTTATCCCACTCGCTATGGTGTTTGCTTTGGGCTATGTGCTTAAGCGGAAACGGTTTGCCTTTATGGTTTTTGGTGTTATGACCTTGGGATTTATATTATTAACTGTTCCTACTATTATTTCTGAAATAAATGGGAATCCTGCCATTGAGAATTTAGGAATTGCGCAACAAAATGGTAATATGGAAGGCAAAGAAATGCGATTCGGCTCTGCAGCCTCTGCTTATTGGAGTATTGCAACTACCGTTATTTCTACCGGAAGCGTCAATAGCATGCATGATAGTTATACTCCGCTTGCTGGAATGTACCAACTCATCGCTATGATGGTAAATTGTTTTTACGGAGGTGTTGGTGTAGGATTTTTGAATTTCTATATTTTTATCATTCTCGCTGTTTTTATTAGTGGTTTAATGGTTGGTCGAACTCCCGAATTTCTAGGGAAAAAAATCGAAGCCAAAGAGATGAAAATAGCCATGATGATTGCTCTTCTACATCCTTTGCTTATCCTTTCTGGAACTGCACTCTCCAGCTTTATTTATGCAAATAATTCTGCAGCATATGCTGGTTGGTTAGCAAATCCAGGCTATCATGGATTTAGCGAAATGCTCTATGAATTTACATCTTCAAGTGCTAACAATGGTAGTGGTTTCGAAGGACTTGGTGATAATACGGCATTTTGGAATATTGCCTGTGGAATAGTAATGTTACTGGCTCGCTTTTTACCAATCATTGGTCCTGTTGCTATTGCTGGGATTTTGGCAAGTAAAAAATACATTCCCGAAAGCAACGGAACGCTCAAAACTGATACATCAACATTTGGATTTATGGTATTTGCTATCATCGCACTTGTTGCAGCATTAGCCTTCTTTCCTGCGCTAACTCTTGGTCCTATTGCTGAATATTTTAATATGATTAAATAATTAGGAAAATGGCAACAAATCCATCATTATTTCAAAAAGAATTAATGCTTGAAGCTTTCAAACATTCTTTTCTAAAACTCAATCCAGTATTGATGTTTCGCAATCCAGTGATGTTTACTGTCGAGATTGGAACATTGGTCATGCTTGGTGTTTGTCTTTGGATTATCTCTGGAGAAAATTCTCAAGGAAGTTTACTTTATAATTGTACAATTTTCTTCGTGTTATTTCTCACCTTATTATTTGCCAATTTTGCAGAAGCAATAGCCGAAGCACGTGGAAAAGCACAAGCAAATAGTCTACGTAAAACACGGAAAGAAACTCCTGCTAAAAAAGTTTTTCCTTTAGGTGATTTAACAACGGATGAAATTCGAATTGTTTCCTCATCCAAACTAGTAAAAGAAGATATTTTCATTTGTGAAGCAGGTGATATCATTCCAACCGATGGTGAAATCATTAAGGGATTAGCAACTATCGACGAATCAGCTATAACTGGAGAATCAGCTCCTGTTATTCGTGAAGCTGGTGGTGACAAAAGCTCTGTAACAGGCGGCACGAAAGTGCTTAGTGATAAAATTACTGTACGTGTTACTACCGAACCAGGAGAGAGTTTTTTAGATAAAATGATCGCTTTGGTTGAGGGTGCTAGTCGACAAAAACCCCCCAATGAAATTGCATTAACTATTTTATTGGCAGGATTTACACTGGTTTTTATCATTGTAACTGTTACTCTTAAACCATTTGCTGATTTTGCAAATACACCTATCACTATAGCTGCATTTATTTCATTATTTGTTTGCTTAATTCCAACAACGATTGGGGGTTTATTATCTGCCATTGGTATCGCTGGAATGGATCGTGCATTACGTGCGAATGTTATAACAAAAAGTGGTAAAGCGGTAGAAACTGCTGGTGACATCGATGTTTTATTATTAGATAAAACAGGGACCATTACCATTGGAAATAGAAAAGCAACACATTTTTATCCATCGAACAGTATTGATCCAACCCATTTCACACAATGTGTTGTTTTAAGTTCTATGAGCGATGAAACTCCCGAAGGAAAATCCATCATTGAATTAGCTGGATTGAACCCTTTGAGTTTTCCTATTCAATCACCTCGATTTATAAAATTCACTGCCGAAACTCGAAGTAGTGGAATTGATTTCGAAAATACGCGTATCCGAAAAGGAGCAACCGATTCAATCAAATCAATGTGTCAGGAAGCTGGAAATGGCTTTCCTGTCGAGACTGCCGAACGTGTGAAAATAATTTCTCAAAACGGTGGAACGCCTTTGGTTGTTTCCGAAAATGAACAAGTAATTGGTGTTATTGAGTTGCAAGATATTATTAAGCCAGGCATTCAAGAACGTTTTGAGCGTCTTCGAAAAATGGGAATTAAAACGGTTATGGTTACTGGAGATAATCCATTAACTGCAAAATTCATTGCAGAAAAAGCAGGTGTGGACGATTTTATTGCAGAAGCAAAGCCGGAAGATAAAATGAACTACATCAAAAAAGAACAATCCGAAGGACGATTAGTTGCCATGATGGGAGATGGAACAAACGATGCTCCTGCTTTAGCTCAAGCTGATGTTGGTGTTGCGATGAATAGTGGAACTCAAGCAGCCAAAGAAGCTGGTAATATGGTTGATTTAGATAATGATCCAACCAAATTAATTGAGATTGTTGAAATTGGTAAACAATTATTAATGACGCGTGGAACATTAACTACTTTCAGTATTGCCAATGATGTTGCTAAATATTTTGCCATCATTCCTGCATTATTTATTGTCGCAATTCCTGCACTTCAAGGACTCAATATTATGCATTTACACAGTCCTGAAAGTGCCATTCTTTCAGCTGTTATTTTTAATGCATTGATTATTCCTATCCTTATTCCATTAGCTTTAAAAGGAGTTGCATATAAACCCATTGGGGCAAGTGCTTTACTACGAAGAAATCTCTTTATATATGGCTTAGGAGGAGTGTTAATCCCCTTTATTGGAATAAAAGTTATTGATCTACTTGTTTCAGTTTTTATTTAATTTTCTTACGATGAAATCAACTTTTTTAATTGCTATAAAATTAACGTTTGTTTGTCTGATTTTCTTTGTTGGATTGTATTCACTGGTTTTATTAGGAATAGCTCAATTAGCCCCCAATCAAGGCAAAGGAGAAATTCTAATCGATAACGGAAAGACATATTATGCCAATATAGGTCAACTTTTTAATCAAGATAAATACTTCTGTTCACGCCCTTCGGCAGTTACATATAATGCAGCAGGTAGTGCTGGAAGTAATAAAGGACCAAGTAACCCGGAATATTTAGCTGAAGTAAAAAGCAGAATTGATACATTTCTTGTTCATAATCCTGGAATTAAGATATCCGAAATTCCTTCCGATATTGTTACAGCAAGTGGTAGCGGACTCGATCCCCATATTTCAGTTCAAGCTGCAAAAATTCAAGTAAAACGGATTGCTATCATTCGGAATTTACGAGAAAATGATGTATATCAACTCATTGATAAAAACATCGAAAAGCCCCTCCTTGGTTTTCTAGGAACCGAAAAAGTTCATGTACTAAAACTGAATCTTGCCTTGGATCAACTTAACAACATTTCAAAACAATAATTTTCACACTAAAAAACTATGAAAAATTTTACTCAAATCATTTTCAATACTGCTTTTATTTGTATTGGTCTTGTTAGCTTTAATTCGTTGCAAGCACAGCAAAAGGGTCAACCCTTCGAAGGCATTGATCAAACTTGGCAAAATGGAAGTGATCGACGAGATTCCTCCGTTTTTAATAAAATGAAATATTTTACTCCAAGTATTTTAATGGATGTGAATTACACCAATTCATTTAATAATCCAAACGATAATACAGTAGTTGGTTCAACTGCACTGGCTAGAAATAATGAGGTGCAATTATCTGCACTGCATTTTGGCGGTGAAGTAAATTACAATAATGCTCGAGCTAAATTCATGACTCAATTTGGAACACGTTCGATTGTTGTTCCTCGTAACGATATAAGTCCTTACAAAGGGCAATATCAACTTGCAAATGTGTATCGCTATTTAGCCGAAGCTAATGCTGGTTATCATTTCAATGTATGGAATGGAATTAATATCGATGCTGGTATGTTTATGTCTTACATCGGATTAAATTCCTACTATCAACCCGAAAACTGGGAATATCAAGCTTCTTTTACATCTGATAATACTCCTTGGTTTTTTAATGGTCTTCGGATTCAAATTCATCCAAATAAAAACTGGAAAATTGAACCTTGGATTATCAATGGATGGCAGAGTTATGGTAAATTTAATAAAATGCCTGGTGTTGGAGGTAATATCACCTATATGAGCTCCAATAGCAATTTAAAAGCACTCACAAATAACTATTATGGAACCGATGCAGGTGGTTTGCCAGGTCGTAAACGTTTCCATTCCGACAACAGTGTTTTATTGCGTTACTTCAATAGACCCGAATCTTCTGGAATTAGTAAAATGGCATTTTCTCTTACTGGTGATTTTGGTTTCGAAAAAGGCGGTGGAGTTAATGGATTGAAAAACGGTGATTCTTTACAAGGGCCAGCACAGTATTTTGCAAGTGCCATGTTTTATAATCGAATCTGGTTTGCTAAGAATAAATGTGCATGGACTATTGGTGGTGGTGTGATGACCAATCCAGGTCGTTATCTAGTACTTTATCCAACAGGTCAAGCAAGTCCATTGCCGAATCCTAACAACCCAACAACAACAGAAGGGGCTTTTCCATTCAGTGCCAATATAGGAGATCAATTTAAGGGCTGGGATATTTCTACTAATTTTGATTGGATGCCAAATCAAAGTATCACATTTCGAATTGAGTTAGTTCATCGTGGATCAAGTGTGCCCTATTTTGCAGGTGCTGGTGGTGTAACATCTCAAACTGGATATACAACCACACCGTTAGATCCGAATTGGAGACCTGATCTCGTGAAATCCGAAACTCGAATTATTGGAGCTATTTTATTTCGCTTGTAATTGGTTTTATTTTTAAATCGCAAATTCCATTATTCAAGAAGGATGGTGGAATTTGCTTTTAAGATTAGCATGTGCAATGACTGAGAAAGATAAAAATGTTCAACATTTTCTCGATTTAATTAAAAAGTCGAGAAAAGGAAAATTTAAGATTTATATCGGAATGAGCGCCGGAGTAGGTAAATCGTATCGAATGCTTCAAGAAGCGCATGCATTACTCAAAAGTGGTATCGATGTAAAAATAGGATACATTGAAACACATAATCGATTAGAAACACACGAATTGCTGAATGGATTGCCTGTAATTCCTCGTAGGAAATTGTTTTATAAAGGCAAAGAATTGGAAGAAATGGATGTACAAGCTGTCATCAATCTTCGTCCAGAAGTGGTGATTGTAGATGAATTAGCGCATACCAATATTGAAGGAAGTAAAAATGAAAAACGCTGTCAAGATGTTCTTGAAATTTTAGATGCTGGTATTAATGTAATTTCTGCAGTTAATATTCAGCACATTGAAAGTTTAAATGAAGAAATAAAAACCATTACTGGAATCGATGTAAAAGAACGAATTCCGGATAGTGTTTTAGCGCAAGCGGATGAAGTGGTGAATATTGATTTGACTGCCGATGAATTGATTGCTCGATTAAAAGAGGGAAAAATCTATCAAGCGGATAAAATTGAAACGGCATTAACTAATTTCTTCAAAAGCGATCATATTTTACAATTACGAGAACTTGCTTTAAAGGAAGTTGCGTCTCAGGTTGAACGGAAGGTTGAATCGGAAATTACAAAGCCAAATTCGATTAAGCACGAACGTTTTATGGCCTGTATAAGTAGTAACGACAAAACGGCAAAAAATGTCATTCGTAAAACTGCTCGATTAGCCAATTACTACCATAGTAAATGGTTTGTATTTTATGTTCAAACTCCTGATGAAAATCCCAATAAAATTGCCTTAGACAAACAACGTCATTTGATTAATAATTTCAAACTTGCCACTGAATTGGGTGCTGAAATTAAACGGGTTGAAAATAGAAGCATTGCTAATGCTATCATGGAAATGGCGATTGATCGGAATATAACTACAATTTGTATTGGAAAACCCCACTTGAATCTTTTTAAAATCATCAGATCGACAGCGATTTTCAATCAACTCTTGAAAAAGTTATCTTCTAATCATATTGATCTTGTAATTCTATCCTAGATGAAAATCAAAACCAAATTAACTTTAGGAGTTGGACTCCTTTTCATATTAATTATTTTATTGAGTATCGTTGCTGCTAAATATATTCATGATTTAAAAGACGATACCGATAATATTTTGGTAGCCAATTATAGTTCATTGCAGTATTGTAATAGCATGATGAATAACATAGATGATGCTGATTCAATGAATGTATCTGAGTTTGAAAAGAATCTACATAATCAAGAAAATAACATTTCTGAAATTGGTGAAAAGGAAGCTACCCAAGAATTAAGAACATCATTCAATGAATTTATACAAAACAGAAACGATAAGAGCAAAATAAAACATATTCAGAATAATCTATTCAACATTATGGAAATGAATATGCAGGCTATTCAACGTAAAAGTGAAACAGCAAAAGCCACAGCCGATGATGCTGTTTTTTGGATTGTATTAACCGGAACCATGTGCTTTTTAATCGCCTTTATCTTATTAATTAATCTACCATCTAATATTGCAAATCCTATCAAAGAATTGACCGAAAGCATTAAGAAAATTGCAAATAGGCAATATAGCGAACGTGTTCATTTTGAAGGGCACAACGAATTTGGTGAATTGGCAACATCTTTCAATGTCATGGCTAAAAAATTGGAAGAATTCAACAATAGCAATTTGGCAAAGCTGATGATGGAGAAAAAACGCATTGATGCTCTAATCAATAATATGCATGATCCTGTTATTGGTTTGGATGAGCAGATGAAAGTCATATTTGCAAATCAAGAAGCTATTAAAATTTGTGGTATACAAGAAGATGAATTCATTGGTAAATCCTCTAAGGAACTAGCATTGAGAAACGATTTAATTCGATCGCTTATTCAAGATTTATCGTATACAGATTCGAAATTGAATCAGAAATCATCACCCATTAAAATATTTGCCGATAATAAAGAAGGATATTTTGAAAAAGTCATCCTTCATATTGAAATCACTCCAACCGGAGAACAAGCCAAACAATTGATTGGACATGTTATTATATTAAGAAACATCACGGAATATAAAGAATTGGATTTTGCTAAAACCAATTTTATTGCTACAGTTTCCCATGAATTTAAAACTCCCATTTCATCTATAAAGATGAGTTTGCAGTTATTGGAAAATGATCAAATTGGAAAATTAAATGAGGAACAAGCAAACTTGCTTAAAAGCATTAAAGAAGATGCTAATCGTTTGTTGAAAATTACGGCTGAACTTTTAAACATGACGCAAGTGGAGAGTGGAAATATTCAGCTAACTATTCAAACAGCTAATCCATTGGAAATCGTTCAATATGCTTTGAATGCAACTCAAACTCAAGCAGATCAAAAGCACATTGTATTTAAGATAGATTGTCCCGATAACTCGATTAGAATGCAAGCAGATCCGGAGAAAACTGCCTGGGTTATTACCAATTTAATCTCAAATGCCATTCGTTATTCAGCTGATAATTCTACTATTGATATTCAAATTTTGAAAGTTGATTCGAAAATTCAAATAGCTGTTCGTGATTTTGGACAAGGTATTTCTGATCAATATAAAGACAAAATATTTGATAGGTATTTTAAAGTACCTGGGACTAAAATGGAAGGAACAGGGCTTGGCTTAGCAATCAGTAAAGAATTCATTGAAGCTCAAGAAGGACAAATACATGTAGAAAGTGAAATTGGAATCGGAAGTACTTTTTCTATTTTATTAAATAGCAGTTCGTAAGTCTAGAATTTTATTTATGATACAGTTTTCAACATATCCATGCTTATCTAATGTTGATTCATAATCATTTTAATTCCATTTTCTTTCTTCTATTTGTTTCTTCTAACATTGATTATGAAATCAATTTCTACTCATTTAATTTCTTCCATCCTCCTAGTATTTTCATCTTATACAGGCTATTCTCAAGTAGCCAATACGGGAATGGTTGAGCAAATGGATAGTTCGGAAATTGGAAAAATTGTATTGAGTGGATATGTCGATACGTATTATGGATTTGATTTTAATCAACCTGCTCAATCCGATCGACCTTATACTGTTTCATCTCCTCGTCATAATGAAGTCAATATAAACTTGGCGTATTTAGGAGTGAATTATACCAATGAAAAAGTGCGTGGTCGATTTATTCCTGGATTTGGGAATTATATGAATTCGAATTATGCCACTGAAATAGGTTCTTTGAAAAACATTGTTGAAGCAAATGCTGGTGTACGACTATCAAAGAAATATGACATTTGGGTTGATGCAGGTGTAATGGGGTCTCCTTATACAAATGAATCAGCCATTTCGCGCGACCATTTAATGTACACGCGTTCTTTTGCACCCGAATTTGTCCCTTATTATTTGACTGGTGTTAAATTATCCGGGAAAATATCTTCAAAATTAACAGGCTATCTCTATATTTTAAATGGGTGGCAGCACATTACGGATACCAATAATCCACTTTCCATCGGAACACAAATCGAATATCGTCCTACGAGTAAACTGCTCATTAATTGGAATACCTATGTGGGAGATGAATATTCTACACAAACTCCCACATTCGGAATACGTTATTTCAGTGATATCTATGCTATCTATAATCCAGATGGGAAGTTCACTTTCACGAGTTGTTTCTATGCTGGCTATCAACAAATTCGTCAACCGGGTATATCCGATTCTTACGCACAATGGTGGCAAGCCAATTTTATAGCACGTTATTCATTCAATAAAACATCCTCTCTTTCTGGTAGAATTGAATATTTTGACGATCCTAATAAAGTTCAAATTACTCCTATAACTACTTCTCCTCAATTTAGTACCGCAAGTGCTGGACTTTGTTACAATTATAAAATCACCAAGAATGCTCTTTTTAGATTGGAATACCGTAATTACTTTTCTGATAAACCGGTTTATGTGAGAGAAAATAGGAGTGTAAATAATGATAATTTGATAATAGGAAATTTAACAGTTTGGTTTTAATATCTGCTTATCATCCTGTTTCGATTTATTAATTATTTTGCGGATAATTTACTTATCTGCTCTATGTCTAAACATTCCTTGTATCCTTGTCTTTGGTTTAATCAAGAAGCGCAAGAAGCTGCAGCCTTTTACTGTTCTGTGTTTTCAGATTCGAAAATCATAGCTCAAAATCCATTGGTTGCCAATTTCGAATTGCATGGAATGAGGTTTATGGCATTGAATGGTGACCCTATGTTTACCATGAATCCTTCAATTTCTGTTTTTGTGAACTGTCAAAATTCCGACGAAGTTCATCGTTTATGGAATGCATTGATAGAAAACGGAAAGGCCTTAATTTCCATAGGAAACTATCCTTGGAGTAGTTTATATGGTTGGTTGCAAGATCAATACGGTTTTACTTGGCAGATTTCGCATGTTGCTGATTTACCTGTCGATATTCAATTAACTCCTAGTTTACTATTTACTCGTGATGTATTCGGACGGGGAGAAGAAGCTGTTCGATTCTATACCAATCTTTTTCCCGAGTCATCTATAACTCGTTTAGAGCATTATCCTGCTCAGGATGCAAATTCAGGTAAATTGCTTTATTCCGAATTCTTATTAAATCATTACAAGCTCATTGCCATGGATGGTCCCGGCGATCATGCTTATCGTTTTGATGAAGGTATTTCACTCGTTATAACCTGTGAAAATCAGGAGGAAATTGATTACTATTGGAATCATCTAACCGAAGGTGGAGAAGAAAGTAGATGTGGTTGGTTAAAAGATAAATTTGGAATAAGCTGGCAAGTTGTTCCCGAAATACTCGGAAAACTCATGTCGGATCCAGAACGTTCGCAGCGAGTAATCAATGCATTTATGAAAATGCGTAAATTCGATATTCAGGCATTAATCGATGCTTAATTTTTAAATGTATATTTAACATTCATTCCAATCAAATCGTTTGGAGTATCATTTATTTTTCTTTAAACTAATTGAATGCAATTAAGTAATAATAAAATTCTCATTACAGGCGGTGCAACAGGCATTGGGCTCGGGCTTAGCGAACGTTTCCTTGCTGAGAATAATACAATTATTGTTTGTGGAAGAAGAAAAGACGTATTAGATGATTTAAAGTACAAGCATCCTCAAATCATTACCCGAGTGTGTGATTTAGAATTATCGGATGATCGAATTAATTTATATCATTGGATTCAACAAGAGCATGCAGATTTATCAGTATTAATTAATAATGCGGGAATTCAAAACTGGATGAATTTAGATGATGAGGATTTTGTTTCAAAAGCAAAGCAAGAAATTTCTATCAATATTGAAGCACCTGTTCATTTGTGTAATTTGTTTCAGCAGCTTCCTTCTTTAAAAACAATCATGAATGTTACTTCTGGACTTGCTTTTATTCCACTTACCAAAGTTCCTGTTTACTCTGCTACTAAAGCCTTTTTTCATTCTTTTACACTTTCACTTCGTCACCTGCTAAAATCAAAAAATATTGAGGTCATTGAAATAATTCCACCTGCTTTAAATACTGATTTAGGCGGTCATGGTTTGCATACTTTTGCTCCTCCAGTGGCAGAGTTTATTGATTCAATATTTAAGCAATTAGAAGCCGGGAAAATAGAATTAACTTTTGGCTTTAGTGATATGATGATACAAGCGGATGGAAATCAGTTAAAACAAGCTTTTGATCGAATGAATTCTTCAAATTAAAATGTATATGATTTACAGCAAAGATTTACTCATTAAGAAATCACGTAATTTACTTTTCTGGTCCTTCTGTGCCTGTATTCCGATTTTATTTTTTTTACAGAAAATGGAAATTGCCGGTGGTGGAGAGAATGAATTGGATATACTCATTTTTCCAGCGCTCATTTTTATTTTGTGTGGAATGTATGTTTTATATAAACGTAAAATTGATTTTGTAAATAAACAAACGAGTAAGCCAATTTATTTGATCTCCGAAATAATGATCTCTATCATAACGCTATTAACCGCTTTATCGATAGGGTTTGAACTACTTTTCGTGAAATTTGAATGGAGGATTTTAACATTCGCTTTGATTTATAGTTTTTTTAGTGCACTCATTTTCTATGCTGATATGAAGGAATTGAAAATGATTGAAAAAAATAAATCAACCCATGTTCATTAATCAATTTTATATTTTATTTATTCCCTTATCCAACGTACTGTTTTTATTGAATTTCCTCCCACCAGTTGAATAAAATACACTCCCGATTTTAACTTTTGTAAGTTGATTTCATGTTCTCCCAATTGGAGTCTATTTTCCCCGCATATTTGTCCCAATGCATTGAAAATACGTATCGTTTGAATAGAATTGGAAGGCTTAATTTGAACAATTCCTTCACCCGGATTCGGATAAATTAAAAATGTATCTTCTTGAATATTATTTAAATCAAGTGGACACACTTTCACATCAATGCTATCAAGTGAAATACATCCTTGAGCATTTGTCACCTGAACACTATACAGACCTTCAGATAGAATTACTCGACTTGAATCACTTGATTCATCTTCCCATAAATAGTGATTGCTTGAATCACCTGCATTTAATATAAATGGATTAAACGGACAAAGAACTGTATCATTTCCAAGATTTATTATTGGATTTTCACCTAATAAAACATGTACAGAATCTTTCCAAACATCACCACAATCACTGATTATTTTAGCCCAATATATTCCTGGTTGAAATATTGTATAAGATTGTTGATTAGTGAAATCTTGCCAAATATGTTCAAGATTTGGATGCCCAGTTTCTAACACCAATACAGTTCCTGGACATAAATAGGATGGATCTTGAAATACAAAATAGGGATATTCATTTTTGATTTGAATTTGAATCGTATCGCGAGCAATACATCCTGCAGAATTGCTTACAGCTAGAGATATTAATGTTGGGTAACCAATTGTTGAACTACTTAACACCGAACCATTCGACCAATTATAACTAATGAAATCGCCCAATGGTGCTTGGATCGTTATATCCGTTCCCATACAGAATGATTGATCCGGACCTAATGAAATACTAAATGCTTGAGTAAATCCTGTAACATGTATCGTATCACTTGCAAAACAACCACCAGCACTTGTTGTCTTTACCCAATATATGCCTGGTCCATTTGCATTTTGATAGCTCATGGTACTACCATTTTGCCATAAATACGAAGTATAACCCATTCCCGGACTTAAATGAATACTACCTGTCTCACAAATCAAAGTATCATTTCCTAAATCAGGTGTATTATTTCCTAATTGTACGAATAAAGTATCATACAGCATTCCTTCGCATCCAGCATCGCGCGAAACTGTTAATATCCCCATTCCAGAAAATTCACCACTTTGAATGCTAACATGTTCGGCATCTTGAATTTGTACTGTCCCAGCTCCAGAATACGTCCAATTGGTATTGCCGGGATGTCCACATCGAATGGAATACTGTGCGGAGGAATTTGCACAAATAAATGTTGGGCCTTCAATAGTAGGTGTTAAATCAGCAGCAAAGCTTGAAACAAGATTAGGCAATCCATAATTATTAAAATCAATTGCTAAAGCTTTATCTACAAAATGGCAGTCAGTTCCATTGAGATTAGGATATGTGATTTCATCCAAATAATAACTCGCGGATCGAGCACTATATATCTTTCCATTTTTTGCTAATTGTAATGAACCTAATCCATTTCCATTTGCACTTGAACTCCCAATTAATTGTCGAGATGCCAGAATTTCCTCGGGATTACCAGAACTTAGATCTAATTGATAAATTTCGGCTTGATGATAGGAAGGCATTGAATTGCTGATATACAATTTAGACCCATCGGGAGAGAATTCTATACCATAAGGCATCGTATAAATATCTGCAGGAATGGTGAGTGCATTACTTACTATTCCTGTTGTATTATCGAAATCAAAAAGCTGTGATTGAGTAGGTGTATCTGATGGAAAATGAATATTTAATGCAAGTTTATCACCCTGTGGAGATATTTTCATGCAACCTAAGGATGCCATGCCACCATCATTTATAGCTCCATGAGTAATTCCTGCATGTGAAATTACTGGCGTTGAATCTATTCCTGAATCTGTAATTAAATAAGCATAAAATTCATCCGTTCCATATGCATGTGAGACATGCCAAATATCATGTCCATTACAATGTTTTACTGCCGATTGTTTTTCGCATGTAGGTGTATATAAATTCACATTTTTATCAACAACTACGCCTTGTCCACTATTCACCGTTACATCAACAGAAGTATAAGAAAGTCCTCCTCCAGTTGGAACCAATTGTCCTCCAAAATGATCTGTTGTAAATACGTAATAAATTGAATTGTAAGAAGGATTAGGAATAATAAGAGCCGATTGTGTAGAAGAACTTCCTCCTAACAATCCCATACCATTTCCAACCAATTGACCTTGGCCATTATTTACTTGAGTTCCATCCGTAATAAGTAATAAATTCCCATTTAAATCGCAAATGCTTGATACACCTTCGTTAGGAAATAAATACTGACTTGCATATAAATTAGTAATTACTGGATTTGCACCAAAAAAACTTAATTCTGTACCACTTCCAAACCACCATCTTAACGATTCTCCACTATTACATGAGCCAACAGGCACATAAATATAGTTTGATGTATCAGCGCAGATCCCATTAGAAGCGATTAATTGTACTTGATATTCTCCAGCACTAGGAAAATAATAATCGAGTGTATTTCCACCTCCAATATAATTATCATTGACATACCAAGACGCACTTACTTGATATAAGTCTGCATTAAAATGAACAGGTTCTCCTGGTTGTGGACTAGCGGGACTATATGTTGGTTGAATTGGAATGAGTCCACATATCACGTGAAAATTTGTTTCTTGTTGACTATAACAATTTAAATCTGAATTATATATTCGAAATAAAACTTGATAATAGCCTACAGCATTTGTTTGAAATGTAAATAGGCTGTCTGTACCCTGAACTTGACCATTGACAAGCCATTCGAAATGATGAGGGACTGTTGCTTGACTATATCCTTCAAGTAAAATAGATGAATTTACATAAAGTGTGTAAGGGGGATTATAATTGGGCACATTCGTTCCAGAGGCATAAACACCACACGAATTTTCGCAACCTGTTGATTCGTTTAAACTTTCTCTCGGATCATCCAACATGGCATTCATTCTGTCGGATTGACCTTGTGTAAATAAATGCTGACAAAGCTGGTAACCATAATCCATGTAATTCACAAATAAATCAGGTTGCTCTCCTTGTCCACCAAGTGATATAGCGCGAAATGGATTTTGTAGCGAGGCATCATCACTATCGGTATGACACGTATTAGCTGATAATGAGCAAGCAACTGGATCAGATGAATTATCTGGTGGAGTATCGCACACATGATCACCATCGAGCGCACAATTGTTATTTATGCAACCTTCGTTAAATGTGTGATATAGACCAAGATAATGTCCCGCCTCATGAATATGTACCTTGGAATTATCCACACTGCTACCAAAAAAACTCGCTTCATTTACAATTCCGTCAATTGAATTTCCATGATTATTAGGAAAAGTTGCATATCCAGCAATACCATTTCCCATGGATGTTGAAGTTATTTCATTTACTAACCAAATGTTTAAGTAGCGCGTTGGGTCCCATTGGATAATACTTTTAAGTGACTCATCTTGAGAATCTACATTCATGTTAGTTAGCTCCGAAACATGCCGTGTAATGCCTGTTGTAGGCAATCCAGTTTCATCTTGTTGAGCCAAACAAAACTGGATATGCGTATTCACTCCATTGGTTTGACTATATGCACCAGAATTTGAAAATGCTTGATTTAAATGTGCAATACCTTGTATTACTTGAGCATCTGAAATATTTTCTACTCCATTTTGATGAATAATGTGAATGACAATGGGAATAGTTCGATCTACTTCACGTTGACTTGCATTAACTTGACGTGTTGCTTGATAAATATGCAGGTTGATTGCCTTCTCCATTCCTGCTTTTTCGGGATGAAGCAATCGTGTTTTTTCAAGTAAAAAGTCACTTGCACATGATTGAGACGTCTGAGCAACAAGACATTGGTTAATAAAAATAGCAATGAAAAATAGGAGTGATCGAACGGTAGAATTGATCATGTCTCGGGATTGGATTTCTAAAGATAAATTTTATTTAGATGATACCCGTTGTGCTGTTAAAAATTAGAATTATTCTTCAACACTATTTATCGCTTACCCCAATAATCAATACTTATGTAATGCCTTTAGATTAAATTATTTAAATTAAAAATAGGTTTAGAAACGGATCAGTGTGGAGGCTATGTCTGGGCGGCGAGGGTGTGTTTCGACATAGATGAGAAAAAAGCTTATCCGAGCAAAATGGTCGAAAAAAGGCCTTGAGCGTATTCAGCATCGTCCAGACTTGACCTTATTTGCATGCACGCTGAGCTTGTCGAAGCGTGTGTCAAGACAAGAAAGTAATACGTCGTAGACAAACATGAATGATATTTGACAAGAAGCATTAACAGTCTTATTTCATTGATTGATATAAAAAAAATAAATTGATAATTCAACCGCACAACGGGTTTAGATGATTTCTGATCAAAATGAAAAATTGATACTATTCGTTTATTCTTAAGAATTGTGAAATATCTGAAAATACATCTCAGTCATAGGATGAATTAGAAGAGTTTGTTTAACCAATTCTTCAAAATTGTATGTGAGCATTATGTAATTTATTTTGATTAAATGATAAGAATATTTACTCATTTGATATGAACTTTGCGGAATCATTCCTTACTAAATAATTGACTATATAATGCGGTATTTCATTTTGGTATTTATATCTTTTTTTTCGTCGATACACGCTCAACCATTACAAACAGTGAAGCAAGTTGATTTAGAACGCTATGCTGGAAAATGGTATGAAATAGCATCTTATCCTCATTCATTTCAACGTGGTTGTCATTGTACTACAGCCGAATATACATTTACTGGGAAGCGTTATTTATCTGTTGTGAATACTTGTAGAAGGGATAGTTCAACTGGGAAAATATCGACTATTAAAGGACGAATATTTGTGAAGAAAAATTCCGGAAACGCAAAATTACGCGTTCGTTTTTTTTGGCCCTTTTGTGCAAAATATTGGATTATTGAATTAGCTTCAGATTATAGTTATGCTGTGGTTGGACACCCGAATCGAAAATCACTGTGGATATTATCACGGAAACCTCAAATGGATGAGAAAGTGTATAAAACCATTGTTGCTGGCTTAAAAGACAAAGGCTATGATTACGGTGGATTGGTTGTTACTCAACAAGATTGCAAATAGTAATTCAAATCAAATAATATAAAAATACAGCATGAAAACGGATCTTGGAATTTCACCTAAAAAATTAAAGAAAAGTATTGATCATTTAAGCATCATATTGGCTGATGAAACATTACTATATATGAAAACTCGGAAGTTTCATTGGAATGTTTCTGGTGAGAGCTTTATGGAATTGCATCATTTATTTCAAGATCAATATTCCGAATTAGAATCAGTTATTGATTCTGTTGCTGAACGAATTGGAAAACTAGGTGGGAAAACAATAGGCACCATGAAAGAATTTCTTGATAAAGCAACATTAGAAGAATCACCAGATATCTATCCCGATCAAAAGGAAATGCTAACTGAATTATTGAACGACCATGAAAAAATGGTTCGTCACATTCGCAAAGATATTGAAGGTAATGAGGAACTTTCGGATGCTGGAACGGTTGATTATTTAACAGGTTTGATGGAACAACACGAAACAACAGCATGGATTTTAAGAAGGTACTTAAATTAATTTTTAATTCATTCTGCATTTAATTCAATTCATGATTTTGATCAGGAATTGAATTATTTTTTTAATATAAGTTTACTAAATGAAAAAGCTACAAAATAAAACTGCTATCATTACCGGTGCTGCATCGGGAATGGGAAGAGCAACAGCAATCTTGTTTGCAAAAGAAGGTGCACATGTGATTGTAAGCGACATTCATTTGTCTGATATTGAACTTGTTTTAACTGAGATTCGTAAATTTGGTGGAGTTGCGTTTGGATTCGTTTGCGATGTATCACATGAAGAAGAAGTTAAACACCTTATTAAGTTTACAATTGGTCATTTTAAAACCATCGATATCCTAATTAATAATGCAGGAATAATGGACGATTTTATGCCAATAGATCAAGTTAGTAATGAACTATGGACGAAAGTATTGAATGTGAATTTAAATGGTCCATTTTTTACCTGTCGTGAAGTAATTCCCATCATGTTAAATCAAGGTACTGGATCAATCGTGAACATTTCATCAATTGGTGGATTAAATGGTGCACGTGCTGGAGCTGCATATACTGCATCAAAACATGCATTAATTGGTTTAACTAAAAATGTAGGGTTTATGTATGCAAGCAAAGGCATTCGTTGCAATGCTATTGCACCAGGTGGTGTAAATACAAACATTGGAAAGGATATGAATCCAAATCCATTCGGTTATGAGCGTTGTACTTCAGGTGCAGCAAACATGACTCGTATGGGAGAAGCCGATGAAATTGCACAAACAGCTTTGTTTTTAGCTAGCAATGATTCGAGTTTTATTAATGGAGCAGTTGTCACTGCTGATGGTGGTTGGACTGCGTATTAAGTTATTCTTGAATTAAGAATTCCTATTACATTTTTAGTATTCTCCCGTCTTCCATCTCAATAATGCGATTTGTACGTTTCGCAAATTCAATGTCATGCGTTACAATTAATAATGTTTGATGAAATTTATCAGCTAATTCTTTAAAAATATCAAATACAATCTCACTATTCTTTTTATCTAAATTTCCAGTAGGTTCATCTCCAATGATGAGTATTGGATCATTGATTAATGCTCGTGCTATTGCTACACGTTGCTTTTGCCCACCCGATAACATATTCGGACTTTTCTTTGCTTCAGATTCTATTCCTAATATTTTCAATTTTTCGAATGCACGTTCTTCCACTTCTTTTTCTGAATATTTCTCTAGTTTCAAACCAGGTAACATCACGTTTCTTAAAACGGAAAATTCATTGAGTAAATAGTGAAACTGAAATACAAATCCTATTTTTTCATTTCTAACTTTTGCTAACTCAATTTCCTTTTTCCCATTCATACTGATTCCTTCAATTTTAATTTCACCTTCGTATTCCGTATCCATGGTGGATAAAATATACAATAGTGTAGATTTACCACATCCTGATTTTCCTGTTATCGATACAAATTCACCTTTGTTTATGGAGAAATTAATATCCTTCAATATATCAACTGTAATTGGGTCATGAAACTGTTTTGAAACATGAATGGCTTCGAGTATTTTATTCTCCATTTTATTTACCTCTAATAATAATGACTGGGTCAATTTTACTCGCTTTTCTTGCTGGGAAATAACCTGCGAAGTAGGTAGTAATTAAGGAAAAGACACCACCAATAAAATAAAATTGTGGATTATAATTAATGGGGTAAGTCGTTACTTTAGGAAGAGCACTGGTATTAAAAGGAATTTGATCGATTAATGCCGACATTCCTAAGCCAAACAATAATCCAATCGATCCACCTACAATTCCAATACTTAAAGCAATTCCAACAAAAATTCTTTTTACATCAATACCCGAAAATCCGGCAGCTTTTAAAATAGCGATGGAATCCATTTTTTCATAAATCATCATGTTTAAAATGTTATAAATCCCAAAACCAGCTACAATTAATAAGGTAATTCCAACGGCATATGAAATAATAGTTCTTACCGAGCTACCTGTTTCAAATTGTGCATTGGCCGAATTAATATCAATTGCATTCACATCATAAATCAATTGGAATTCTTTAGCTAATGCAGGTGCCAATTTGATGTCCTTTAATTTTACTTGAATATCCGTAATATAACTTGCTGGTTTTCCTAATATAGTTTGTGTGGTTGTAATGGAAGCATAACTCTGTACCTTGTCTATATCCTGCAGTCCCGATTGATACATTCCAACAACTTTCAATTGAACTCGTTCTCCTGTTGAAGTAATGACTTGAATAATATCTCCCATGTTTGCCATTAATTTATCCGCAACACCTTTCCCTAAAATGATGCTATTGGGTATGTTTTTTAAATTAATGGCTTTGCCTTCAACTACATATTCTTCAAAATCGAATAAACGACTTTCAGCTTCTACATCAATCCCATTTATTATCCCCGTTAAATCGCTCGATCCAATAGTATAGAAAACTTGAGCGGTTATTTTTGGGGCAATTCCTAGAACACGTTGATCTTTATTTAAGGACTGAATAATTGCTCCATTATTATATATGGAAATTCGTTCACTTTTGGGTTTAATCGATCGAATTAAATGATAACTGTTTTTGTATTTTGAAAGTGCTATTGGTTGAATTTTACTAGCTTCCACTTCATTATATAATCTCACATGGGCTGTTCTATTCAACATCAAGCCGTCTAAAAGGTCATTTAAACCAGTCATGAATCCTAACAATCCAATAAACATCATGATACTAAATGTAACACCTGCTGCTGCTATCAATGTTTGCTTCCATCGAGCCATTAAAAGCGCAAAAGAGATGCTTACAATTAATTTCGCATTCATTTTCCTGGATTTATTAGTTCATCCTTTTCATTAATTCCAGAAAGGACTTCTATTTTTTGATAATCTCTTAAACCAGTTTTAATTCTTACTGTATCTCCAGAACTTTTAATAACCAAAGAATCATTGAGCACATATTTTCTTGGAATGAGTAAAACACTTTTCTTTGTTTGTAAAATGATATTCGCTTCCAATGTTACGTTTGGATAGAGTAATTGTGGTTGTTTAACGAATTCTGCTTCCACTAAAAATGTTTTACTTTGTTCATTCATAATAGGATTTATTTTGCTCACTTTTGCTTCAAAAACTTGTCCCTTATAGCTTTCTAAAGTAACCATCACTGTTTGACCTTTTCTGATTTGCAGAATATCATATTCATCTACCTGCATTTCCAAAATAAAATCTTTTGCATCGCCTACAACAGCTATGAGCGTTTGTAGATTTACTAAATCTCCTTTTGATTTATTTATAGAGTAAACTAAACCATCGATTTCACTTCGAATCTTAAAATCATTTTCTAATTGATTTGTGATTTGTAAATTCTTTTTCGATTGAGCTGAATTAAATGCTAATTGCCTTTTTAAATCAGTGTAATTAATTAGTGCTGATAAATATGCACTCTTTGAATTCTGGTAATTTAATTCAGTGTTTTCTAAATCTACTTTACTCCCAATTTGTTTTTTCCACAAGTTTGATTGTCGAACAAATTGAAGTGAATCGTTTTGCATTTTTAATTGGCTTACCTCAATTTGAGATTTTGCTTCTCTGAGTTTTCCTTGATTAGCATTGAGATCAGATAAGCCTGCAGCCAATTGTGCATTTTCTTTATTGATGCGTTGAACTGTATTACTTATTGACAGAAGCACATCTCCCTTATGGATTGTATCACCTTCGGATACATATATAGTGTCGATGATTCCATTCACTGTTGAATAAACCTCATATTGATTCTTACTTTTAATTATCCCTGAAGCATATACCGATTCAGTTATGGATTCAATACTGGGTTTTATTTTTTCAGTTTTATCCTTGCAAGAATTTAGTAGAAATACAAAAAGGATAAGGTGTAAAAATCTCATTGTTCAATTCAAATTATTTTTTGAAAACTAGGAATCTCTTGTGATGAAATTGTTACAACATTCTATAGAATCTTTGTTAAAATCCCTGAATGCAATTTTTTTATATCATCACAAATGAATTAGTTAAAATTACATACTTCCATTTTTATAAACGCTGATAGATATCATGTTTCACGTACTATTTTAATACCTCAAAATCATTATTATACCAATTAATTCGTTGTATATGTTTGATTTAATTTCTATGTTTTAAGAAATTTCAGATTAAATTATATCTGTGATTTATGTAAGTTAATTGGGGCTATATGTAACTTCAAAATCAGGTATTTGCTGATGTTTGTACTCTCATTTATTCTTAACCAAATAACCCACGATTATGGATGCAGTTAAAAATCACAGCCCAGAGAATTTTAAAATTTCTGGTGATTGGAGTGTTCAATCCAAACATCTAAAAGAAAAATTCTCAACATTAACAGATGCGGATCTGAAATTCGAAACTGGTAAAGAAAACGAGCTGCTCACTCGTATCGAAACCAAATTGAATAAGAAACGCGATGAGGTAATCAATATTATTAAAAAAGGATTGTCTGATAAAGTATAATTTCCCCTGATTTTACTTATCGACTTTAAAAGGTCTGGCCTCAAGAACCAGTCCTTTTTTTTGTTTTTACACTCTGTGAATTGTATAAGTTTTAGTAACGATCATATAATACTTTAAATAGAAAGTCAAGTCAATTTTGTACTTCAATTAAACATAACACTATGTCAACTACAAAAACGCTTTTTGGAAATTGGAATCAAACCAAAGGAAAAATAAAACAGCAATATGCTATACTAACTGATGATGATTTATTATTAGTTGAAGGGAAAGAAGATGAATTGGTGGGTCGACTTCAAGTAAAATTGTCAAAAACAAAAGAAGAAATTCACCGATTTATTGCAAGTCTTTAATTCACCATTTAATAAATAATACACATGAAAAAATCAGTATTACTCGTTTCGCTTTGCCTTGTTCTATCAGGTAGTTTAATTACTTCATGCAGTACAAATGCATCAAAAGTTGAAGACGCAAAAAAAGAAGTTGAAAAAGAAAATGAAGATGTAGTTAAAGCTAATGAAAATCTTCGTTTAGAAATTGAAAACTATCGGAAAGAATCTGTTGCTAAAATTGATGAAAATGATATAACAATATCACGTGCAAAAGCAAAAGCTGAAACCGAAAAAGCCAATGTAAAAGCTGATCTTCAGAAAAAAGTTGCTGAATTGGAAAAGAAAAATGCTGATATGCGAACTAAATTAGATACGTATAAATCAGATAAAAAGGAAGATTGGGATAGTTTTAAAACTGAATTTAATCACGATATGGATGATTTGGGAAAATCACTTCGTGAATTTGGTCAAAACAATGTCAAATAATTTCAATCAATTTTCAATTGTTAATCATGAAAAATCTATTTATTGGATTCTTGGTCCTATATTCAGCATCTCTTTTGTCACAAACAGATCTTATTGACTTTCGGGAACGTTTAAATTTCGGATTGAAAATAGGTGGAAATTATTCAAATGTTTTTGATTCTAAGGGTGAAGAATTTCATGCAAATCCAAAGTTGGGTTTTGCTGGAGGAGCTTTTCTAGCAATTCCTATTGGAAGATATTTAGGAATACAACCTGAAATTTTGATTTCACAAAAAGGATTTCAAGGAACAGGAAAATTATTAGGTAGTCTTTATGATTTTAATCGAACTACTACGTATGTTGATGTTCCTTTATATTTTGCTTTTAAACCATTTTCCTTTTTAAGTATAATGGCTGGTCCTCAATACAGCTACCTTACTAAGCAAAAAGATGTTTTTCGAGTTGGTAATTCTACGGTTGAACAACAGCAGGAATTTACCAATGTTAATTTACGTAAAAACATGTTGGGATTTCTTATTGGAGCTGATTTGAATATTCAACATTTTGTATTTAGTTTCCGATTGGGTGCAGATACACAAACAAACTATGGGAATGGAACGAGCTCCTCTCCACGATACAAAAACATTTGGTATCAAGGAACACTAGGATATCGATTCTAATTTGATTTCTACATTTTAAATGTCATTTAATTCAAATTAAAATGAGAATTGTCTGTTTATTTATTTGTATTTTCTTAATGATTTCTCCTTCAAAAGAAAGTCAATTAAAAGCCGACAATTACGGGAATACACTCAATGCAGGATTGGGAATTGGTTATTATGGTTACATTGGTCATTCAATTCCTGTCCTTCATTTGAATTATGAATTTAATGCGGCAAAGAATTTCACTTTAGCTCCATTTATTTCTTTTTTCGCGTATTCGAATTACAATTTCTGGGGTGTAATCAATAATCCCAAAAAGAATTATTATTATCATCAAACAGTTGTTCCAATTGGAATAAAAGGCAGCTATTATTTTGATCAACTTTTAAATGCTTCCAGTAATTGGGATTTTTATATGGCAGGTTCTGTTGGTTTTGCCTTCCGATCTACCGTTTGGAATTCAAATTATCAAGGTAATCGAACACTTTCTAATGGAAATAGTGGATTATTCTTGAGTATTCATTTTGGAACAGAATATCATTTGAATGAGCGTTTAGGTATTTTCCTTGATTTATCAACGGGAATCTCTACCGCAGGAATTTCTATTCACCCTAAAAACAATTAATCATGGGAAATATTTTGTACGCAGTTGCTGTTATTCTTGTTATTTTATGGGCTATTGGCTTTTTAGGTTATCATACCGGAGGAATTATTCATGTATTGCTTGTAATAGCAATTATAGCCGTTATTTTGAGAGTTATTCAAGGAAGAAAACCTATATCGTAAATTCAGAAATTTATATTTAGTGGTTTAGAATTATTTTCTGATTATTTAATTTCCGGAATTTCCCTAACCGATTTTCCGGAATTTTTATTTTATTAATCTCTCCAGAGAAAAGGAAATAATAAGCGAGCTAATACAACCACGATAATATTGATCGCTATCAAAGCAATGATATACGGTTGTTGAACCGAATGAGCCAATCCGTCTGCTGCATTTTTCGAAAATCGAATTAATACAATCAACATCGGAATAATTAAAGGGAAACTCAAAATAGCCATTAAAGTTCCACTATTACTTGCTTTTGCTGCGATGGCTGCAACCAAAGTTAAAACTGAAGAAAATCCAGTTGCACCTAATATTAACCCAATTAAAAAAAAAGGTTTATCTTGAACTAAATCGCCTATTAACAAACTGTATATTAAATAGCCAGCTAAGGAAATAACCAACATTAATCCAGCATTGTAAATAATTTTTGCAAGAATTATTGCAGGTGCTCCAGCTAAAGTGTAATAATATAATAGTCGACCACGGCTTTCAGATGAAAAACTTTTTGATGTTGCATTTACTGCTGCAAATAGAAGAATTATCCAAAACAACGCATTCCACGTTGGAACATCTACTACCGTTTTAAATGAAAGATAACATACGTAAATCGTTGAAATCACATAAAGCAATAAACCATTAATTGCATATTTCTGCTTCCATTCCATGCGTATTTCACGCAGCAATAATTGCTTTATTTCTGTTACTGTATTCATCTCAAAGTTCAATAGTTTCACCTTTTTCGGGAATGAATACTCGTTTAAATCCAGCTTCTTCCAACTTTAATTTATACGCTTGTTGTGTTGGGTATTCTCCATGTACGACAAATACTTTTTTCACTTTATCGGCACGTTGACAACTTAATACATGAAGCATCTCTTTATAATCACCATGTGCACTAAATGATCCCATCACTTGGACATCTGCATGAACTTGATGCATTTCTCCAAAGATTCGTACTTCTTGATCACCTCGAGCTAAACGCGCTCCTAAGGATTGCTCCTCGCAATGACCAACAATTAAAATAGTATTATCCGGATTACTCACATTGTTTGCAATATGATGCTTAATGCGACCAGCTTCCGCCATTCCTGAAGCAGAAATAATAATACAGGGCTCATGCAAACTATTCAATTTTTTACTTTGTTCCGCTTCTCGAACATAAGTTAGTTTATTAAATCCAAAAGGATCCGGATCGGTGCGCATGTATTCAATCACCGATGCATTAAAACATTCAGGATGGTTTCGAATGATTTCAGTTGCATTGGTCGAAAGTGGACTATCTACAAATACTTTAATATGTGGCAATCGTCCATCGTGTTCTAATTTATCGAGTGCATACACGATCTCCTGTGTACGGCCAACACTAAATGCTGGAATAATCAATTTCCCTTTTTTAGTGATACACGTGTTTGTGACAATGCCGAGTAATTCTTCTAAAGTTTGATCGTCTTCGGCATGCAAACGATCTCCATACGTTGATTCTGCAATCAGGTAATCGCATTGTGGGAAGGATTGTGGTGAACGGATTATCTTGGGATTTAAACGTCCTAAATCGCCTGTAAATGCAATTTTATGCCAGTAATGATCTTCGAATACTTGAATGTTCACTACCGAAGAACCCAAAATATGTCCTGCATCTGTGAAGCGTAATTTGAGTTCAGCATCAATCTCAAATTCTGTATCATACTCAACTTCTACAAATTGCTTGAGACAATATTTAGCTTCTTCAACAGTATATAAAGGTTTATATGGTTCCTTTCCTTGTGCAATACGACGTTTGTTGGCATAACGCACATCGCTCTCTTGGATATGTGCCGAATCTTCCAACATGATTGTACATAAATCTTTAGTAGCTGAAGTACAATAAATCGGGCCCTTAAATCCTTCTTTTACCAAACGTGGAATTAATCCCGAGTGATCGATATGGGCATGTGATAAAATGAGGTAATTAATAGTAGCTGGATCAAAACCAAAACTTCGATTCCATTCTTCACTGTCTTGCCCATGTCCTTGAAATAAACCGCAATCAAGTAGGACTTTCTTTCCTTTTCCAAAACTCAAAACATGCTTGCTTCCTGTTACTGTGCGGGCTGCGCCGTAGAATGTTATATTCATGGTTCAAACGTACAAAAAAGGAAGTTCTTCTACTCGTTTGAAATCGTTTACTTTGCAGTCCTATTTTCCATTATGAAACTCGACATTCTCGCATTTGGCGCTCATCCGGATGATATTGAAATTAGTGCTGGAGGAATGATTATTTCGGAAGCGAGGCAAGGTAAAAAAGTTGGTCTCGTTGATCTTACACGTGGCGAAATGGGAACTCGAGGCACTCCTCAAATTCGCGATGAAGAAGCACGTGTTGCAGCTCAAATAATGGGTGTCGTATTGCGTGAAAACTTAATGTTAGCCGACGGACTTTTTGAAATCAATCAGGAGAATACCTTCAAAGTGATTGATGTCATTCGGCGTTATCAACCCGATATTGTAATTACCAATGCGCCACACGATCGTCATCCTGATCATGGACGAGCTGCTCAATTGGTTTCGGAAGCCTGTTTTTTAGCTGGTTTATTTAAAATGCAAAAGGAAGGAATTGAATCTCAAGCTTGGCGACCACGAGCTGTGTATCAATACATTCAATTTTTACATCACACACCTGATTTTATTTACGATATATCGGATGTTTTAGAAGAGAAAATAGCATGTATTAAAGCACATAAATCGCAGTTTTGGAATCCTGAATCCGATGAGCCGGAAACCTTAATTGCTTCGGAACATTTCTTTCATAATTTAAGCTCCAGAGCTTCGGAATATGGGATTCAATCGGGATTTAAATATGGTGAGCCATTCTTAACGGTTCGATTCCCAGGAGTGAAAAGCTTGGATGTTCTGTATTGAGATTAATTTTTTTGTCTTAAGGATAGGCTCAGCTCCTATTAAAATTAAAAAGCCGGACTGAAAGAATCAGCCCGGCTTTTTTACAATGATGCGTTTAGATTAGTGTTTCACAATCATTTTTACGCTGCTGCTTTTTGAACCGGCAGTTACGTTTACTAAATAAATTCCTGCTGGCAATTGATTAGTAGCAAGACTGATGCTGTGTTGACCAGCTGCAGCTTTTTGACTGCTCATGTTCAACACACGTTGACCAAGCATATTCACTACATTGATTGTAACAGTTTCGTTGTTAATCAAGTCGAATTTCAATTGTGCAGTTTCATCCGAAGGATTCGGCATTAAAGCCAAACCTTGGATTTCGCTTTTTACATCTTTAGTGCTTACAATATCGAAATCTTTTGTAACAGCCATGTAAATGATGTCGTTCGGAATATCGAAAGGGTGAAGCGCTGCATTGTCGATAGTAACAGCTGAACCAGGAGTATAATCGCGCTGATAAACAATGTGTAGGTTGTTGTCAACTTTACGAGCAATAGAAGCATATTGATATTCTGCTAATTGATCAAAACCAGCAAGGTCATCACCAACGATGTCTTTGGGATCAGACCAAGTTGTACCACCATCGGTTGATTTTTGTAAGTAAATGTGTTTGAAAGAAGGACCAGTTCCTAAATAATAGTAATCAGGACCTTCGATGTATGCAGCATACGAAAGATACAATGTTCCATCTGCATCAATTCCTGCACTTGGGAAACTTGCCATTCCAGCACCATAAGGAACTGTCGTCGTATTATTGAAATAAAGTGAAATATCAATCAAGCTATCCCCATTGGTATCAGTAGAACCACCAATCATTTGAGGAAGAGAATCTATAGCAAAATCTTCATTCCAATACATGATTCCATTTGCACCTGGATAGTAATTCACTTTGGCATCATTTGCAACATCGTTCGACATATAGCCAAATCCATAATACACATGAACTTTATCGTTATTGTCGATCACAATAGCAAATGAACCATCGCTCGTTTCAATACGTTCTAAATCATAAACATTATTCGCAGTATCAACTAGAAATGAATCCACAGCACCATCACCATTGAAATCGGTTAAGGTTGAATCATCCCATGGTTCATATGGAAAAGGAAGTACTGTACGACTAGTCCAAGTTTCTCCATTATCAATAGATTTCCACATTTGAACGCGTGATGTTAAGTCTCCAGCTACAATAGCTACAGTACTACCTTTCACATCCATGGCATATGAATCTCCACCAAAACTTCCAAAAATGGTAGAATCTACACCTGGTAAACGAACCATTAATTGATCGAAAGTAGCACCACCATCGGTTGAACGATTATACAACATACATCCATTAATACCGTGGTAAGGAGTTCCTGTAAATGTTCCACCTGTTGGCTCAGTAACACCAATTACATGGACAGTTTTTCCATCAGGACCGCCAGTACGCATACGTGGCCAAATTAAAGGCATGCTTGTTTCAGCGTTACTTATCCAGCTTTCGCTTGTAAGACTCACATTACGTGATACCTGTAAAGCATTTGGTGAACCAGCTGCAGCAAGTGCTTGGTGCGATACAATGATGTCGCCAACACCTGTAACACGTGCTAATGAACCAAATCCGCAACGAACAGGCTCAACAGATGTAATATTCCCAGCATCATTATATGCAGGAAGTTTTGTCCAAGCAGAACCATCAAAATGGTGATAAGCCATTCCACGATCTGTCCAAGAGGTTGTTTGATTACTGAACGTCCAAATGGCCGATAAGGTACCATCACCATAATTTTCAATCCGGTAATTGATTGAATTATTGGTTTGTAGATCGTAAAGTGTTTGTCCAATACGTACTTCTGGTCCGAACGAACGCAGGGTACTGTTTGAAACTGTTGGATTTACCGTTTGTGCTGGAAAACTTGGTAATTCAGATGTACGCAAATGATTGTGAATGGGGCGTGACAACTTAACGTTTTTAACTGCAGAACTTGGATGTCCAAAATGTCTGTTCTGTGCGAAAGAACCCGTTGAAGCCAAGATAGCAGCAGCTGATAATAGTGCGTATACAGTGTGTTTCATGTGTGATGTTTGTGTTAAAAAATCCTCAGAACGCAAATCTAACGAATTATCAATTCGTTAAGCAATAGTTTCCTTAACATGTTAGGAATTACATTGTTTATTCTTCTTTTATTTTCCCGAGCATTTGCATCCATACAGCAAAGCTGATAAATTTAAAAATACGCCCAGTATCGGCTTCTCCAGTTGGATTGAACAGATTACTATAAGCTGAATGGATCTTTTTTACATTCAGAAATGGGGCGAGAACCTCGTTAAATTGTTCGCGAAAATGAGGGGCAATCCTACGAATCCATTCATTGTTTGGTGTAGTATACCCTTGTTTATCTACCCTGTTTTGAATCGAAATTGGAATGACAGCCGACGAGGAATCGCGTAAAAGTGCTTTTAATCGTGCCCCATGCATTTTATAAACTGCCGGAACAGAAAACAAATATTCAATTAAGGGAATATCATCGGCAAATGGCGTTCTTGATTCTACTCCATGCCACATTGCACATCGATCTTCACATTTCAAATAGCCTTTGAGTGACGTGTTTTGCATTTCATGGGCTAATCGACTATTGAGATCTTTTGTATTCCTGTTTTTTTGAAGATCAAATCGACTTATTTCCTGATTGAAAAAAGAATCATTTAGATACTGATTTTCAGAAAACCAATTTTTATAGAATGAACTTCCAAGTGTAGATGGGATTTGAAAAACATAGTCATAGCGTGCTTGTTGATGAAAATGAAAACGTAGATTTTTCTTCAATCCTTCGCCCTGCTTCATTTCACGAATCATCGCATTCATTGGTAATCCTTTCCAATAAAACGAACGATGTGGTTCATATCCTCCGAAAATCTCATCTCCACCCTGTCCATCCAAAACCACTTTAATTCCACTCTCCTTTACGCTTTGCATCACCTTGAATTGCGCATACGTGCTGGTCGACCAAATTGGAATATCCTGACATTTACTCAAGGTTTCCAATTCACTTATAAGCATTTCGGGTTGGGGCGAAACCTCATGATGGATGGCATGTGTACTTTGAGCCATAATCTTAGCCCAATGGCTTTCGTCAACTTTCGATTCTGGAAAAATGGCTGTATACACATGAAGTGGCAAGTCATTTCCCAAATGCTTTCGCATCCATCCTACAATAGCTGAAGAATCAAGTCCTCCGCTTAAACACGAACCAACAGGAACATCGGCACGAAGTCGCAAACGGATGGCATCACTCAGTAAATCTTGAATTCGACTTACATGTAGATCATGTGTTGATTTCTCCCAAACAGCTTTTTCATGATTTACTGGAAGATGATACCAGGCTTTCGTTTTTACATGTTTATTTTGAAGAGAATAATTGAGAGAATGTCCGGCAGGTAGTTCAATAATTTCATCGAAAAATCCCTGTGGATGATATTCTATTTGGCTGAAAACAAAATAATCGAAAACCGCATCTGGATTCACTTTAACTGGCATCCAAGGCAAACACAAGAGGGCCTTTTGTTCCGATGCAAAAGCAAATTTTCCTACAAACGTTGAATAGTAAAATGGCTTCACTCCAAATCGATCACGCGAAGCGAAAAGCTGTTGACGTTGTGTATCATAAATACAAAAGGCCCACATCCCATTGAAGCGTTGTAGACATTCTTCACCCCAATGAAGATAAGCTTGTAGGATGACTTCGGTATCGCTTTGAGTGATGAAAACGATTCCTTGATTTTGAAGTTGTTCCCGAATTTCGATGTAGTTATATAGCTCTCCGTTATATGTTATCCAATAACGCAAATCGGCACTGCACATGGGTTGATGTCCGGTTGCCGCTAGATCAATGATGGAAAGACGACGATGAGCAAAACCACCAACAACATTTTCAGGAAGATGATTTTCACGATTGGATGGACTCCAAGGCAAGGATTGTCCAATGCAATTCTCTGTTGTTTGGCTGGACGCAATCGGAACAGCAATATTTTGCGAGAAATACACAAAGCCTTCCCCATCGGGACCGCGATGCGCAATTTTCCGACTCATCTTTATCAGATCATCAGGAGAAATTCCTTGAGGTGAAAATATTCCTGCAATTCCGCACATTAGGAGTTGATTCGCTCAAGGGTGATTCGAAAATTGGATGTTGGTTTTCGAGGATAATGACGAATACCGCTTTTTATTTCAAAAGGAAGATAGGTAGCGCACAACGTATTGGAAATGGCAAAAAGATCTTTCCTTTTTTCTTTAGGACAACCTTCGAGTATTGCATGCGCCACATTCCAACGGATGTTTTCAGGTGAATTTCCGTAATCATGCCAAACGATTATTCCACCAGGACGAATGAGCTGAAACGCTGTTTGGGTGTCTTTTACAACACTATCGTAGTGATGATCACCATCTACAAAAACCAAATCCATTTTACCTCGATACGATGTGAAATCAAATTCACGTGAATCGCCATGAAGATGAGTAATGTTGGGATGAAGTTTCGAATAATGACCGTGCAGTTGAATGTAATCTTCGGCCCATCCGCGTATGCGCATTTGTTCTGTACTCAAATTCAGAGTAAAGCAATTTTTCACCAAGGGCGCTACATTGCTCACACTTTCGCCTCGCCATGTTCCAATTTCGAAATAGGATTCAGCCTTGATTTTCTTTGCTAAAATGCGAAGTAAAGCCAAATCGGTAGGAAGCGAACCACCATCTAAAAAAGCAAAAGGTTGAATTTCTTCTTTCTCTTCCGACCAAAGCTGAAAAAAATCGATTTCTTTCAAACCATCTTTTAAACCCAAAACCGACTTGACTTCCTTTTCGTGAAGATCTTCTTCGTCGAGCAAATGATTGATTAAAGCCGGGTTTTTCAGAAGAAGAAAAAGTCCTCGCGAGAATTTTGAAAGTTTACGGGGTATTGATGCCATGTTTCAGCGGACTTTGCTGCGAAGCTTTTGAAGTAGCAAGCCAAAGTCGGAAAATTTTGGCCAGAGCTCGTTCAATGCAACGCCGCTGTCGGATTTAAAGAGCCAAATAACGGAAAAAAATGTCGCCATATTCGAAAAGGTGGTGACCAAAGCCGCTTGATGTTCGTTGATATTTTGGTCTTGCAAAAAACGTATGCATAGAAATCCTATTAGCGTAACCGACAATCCTGTAGCAATAGCGTAATTGTTTTTCTTGAATTGTCCAGTGCCCGAAAAGTAATGTCCCAAGATTAAATAACCGCTAATAAATACAACCCCGGGCATGAGATAATAGAGGTTTTCCTTCACAGGAAGAAAAGCATCTCCGAACAGCATCCCGAAAAAAGAAGCGGGCAAAATGCAAATGAAAATTCCTGCAGCAGTTGTTACTAAAATACTTGCTCGAAACAAGGGAACGGTGAGTTCGATGGCTTTGGCTTTATCATTCGAATTAGCAATAGTTCCATATTGGATTGTTGCAATTGATGTAGCTAACATCCACATGGCTTCGGCAAGAGAAACTGCATTGGAGTAAATTCCTAAAGCAAAGGCAGGTAAAAGAAAATAGGCAATGCGTTGATTGCTAAATTGCAGCATGTGTCCAAACTGGTTAGCAGAAGAGAATTTCAGTAATGCTTTCAAGCTTTTCTTGAACGATACATGTTCTCCCACTTTAGGCAAACGTAAAAGCAGTATTAAGGAAATGATCCATGCAGGCAGCCATCCCGAATAGAGCGCATACATATAATGTATCGGTTTTGGATTCCACCAGATATAAGCAGCAAGTGTACTCACCGTAAGGATTGCAGTGAAAAAATTGAGCATATTAACCAACTTAAATTGCTCACGCCCATTAAGTAAGTGAAGCTGTTGGTTCATACTGGCATTTAGAAATGAAAGTCCTGCAATGTGCCAACCATAAAATTCAAAAAGATCGGGACGAATCCACCAAACAACAACTGGTGCTAGAAGGCTCCATGCTGCAGTCCAAATCCAAGAGGGGAGAAGGAGATTGTGCAATCGGTAACGTGGAGAAAGATATACCATGGCAGCGCCGCCCATAAAATCGCAAATGAGTTGCACGCTTGTTACGATAACTAAAATTAAAGTGGCAATCCCTTTTCCTTCAGGTCCGAGTTTTCGGGAGAGTAATATGATTGTACCGAAGTTGACAACCGCTGTAGCAAGTCGGCTCACAAAGGTGAACAACATCAGTCGTAACATCAGGCAAGATTCTTTCGGTAAATTTCGTCTAATTTTTTAGAAATGGCTTCCGGGCTAAACTTAGATACCGCATAAAGATGAAGCGATGAAGAATCAAAGCTTCGTGCTCTACCGTAAAAATCGAGCAAGGCTTTTTTCAAACCGTTCTCTTCTTTTGGATTGAAAAGAATTCCTCGGGTTTCATCAATGATTTCAGGAATTCCACCTATTACAGGTGCAATTACAGGTATTCCACTTGACAATGCTTCAAGCATCACTACCGGTTGGTTTTCGTAGCGACTGTTTAGAATGAGTGCATCCGATTTTTGAATTTCGGCGAGTAGCTCTTCTCCTTGAAGTTTTCCTTTGAATTCAACACCACGAAAGGTTAAGCCGAGTTCGTTTGATAGTCGTTTGATTGCCGATTCATCATTTCCTCCACCAACAATTACCAATTCGTAATTCGGTGCTTCTCTCAGAATTGATTGAAAAACACGAAGGATCCCACTTACATTTTTTTGAGCATCGTCGAGAGAAGAAATATGAATGAGGCGAATTTTTTCTGATCGCGATTCTCCTGGGACAAAAAATGCAGTATCAACCACATTCGGAACAACAGTGTATTTTCCTTTTAAGCCTTTTGCTTCCATTGCTTTTTGAAGCTGTTCGCTAACAGGAGCAACAAAAGCAGCTCGACGAATCGTTTTCCTCGTTACACGTTTTAAAAGCGATCCAGTATAACGACCGTCTTCGGGTTGATAGCCGGTCCAATGTTCGGTAACACCAAAGGGGATTTTTAATTTTTTGCTGAAAAGTCGGGCAATTTTACCCAATGGCCAAGGCACGTTGAGGTGAATGATATCGGGTTTGCCGTTCCATTCGATCACTTTTTCTAAACCGAAAAGATAGTGTTTACGAATCTGTTTCCAGTTTTTCCAACGTCGTATGAAGTTGTTTCCACCTTCGGCACGACCATACGAAACGATGAATTCGTGCAGGTTGCCTTCAACCTTTTTGTCGAAGCGAAATTCCCCTTCTTTCAAATCAGAATCGGCGATAGCATGAAGTACTGTGACTTTATTTTTGAGTGCCACAGCTTGAGCATGCCTATGAATAAAAATTCCTAGGGTTGTTTCTTTCCTGTTGGGATACCAAGAAGCAAGAAAAAGTACATGTATGGGAGTTTCTCCGTTCAAAGCACACAAATTCGTCGCTCAAATTACGAATTATTCAACCGGCGATACTGAAGTAAGATTGAATTACCAATTACGACCACATCCGAAAAAGCCATCGAAAATGCGGCAATCATTGGTTGAAGGAATCCTGCAGCAGCGACCGGGATCGCGATAGTATTGTAGAAAAATGCCCAAAAGAGATTTTGGTGTATCGTACGCAAGGTGGTTCTACTAAGTTTCACTGCTTGAGGAAGTCCTTCAAGAGATTGTTTTTGAAGTAAAACAACATGTGCCGAATTCAAAGCTACTTTGCTGGCTTCGCCAAATGAAATACCGACGCTTGCTAAGTTCAATGCAGGAGCATCATTAATTCCATCGCCTAACATGGCAGCCGCTTCCTTGCTATTGATATTGGCAATTATAGTTAATTTATTTTCGGGTGATTGTTCGCTATACACTTCTGTAATGCCAAGTAATTCGGCGACTTGCTTGCATTTTCGATCCGAATCACCACTGAGCATAACAGGTTTAATTCCCATGCTTTTTAAGGAATCGATCGCTTCTTTTGCCCCCGTTTTTAATTCATCCACCAAGCGAATGGCTGCGATACATTGTCCATTTTCGAGCAAGAAAAGATCGTATTGATTTGCCAATTCTTTATCCTGTATGAGTCTTTTCGAACCCAATTCTATTTTGCTCCCATTTTTAGCTAGTGCTCGAATACCAAGTCCTTTGGTTTCTTCCACTTGTGTAATGGTAATTTTGGGAGAAGCAATCAGATTTTTAACAAGCGATTTGGAGATCGGATGCGATGAATTTTCAGCCATCGAACGAACGATGGATTTTACATATGATTCGTCGGAATGTAGAAATACATCAATGGCTTCAATAGTAAAATCACCAGTCGTTAAAGTGCCCGTTTTATCGAACACCATTACCTTGATTTTTGCGAGGTTTTCGATAGCAGCTCCATTCAAAAAGAGTATTCCCATCTTAGCTGCTCGACCAATTCCTGCCATCACAGCCGTTGGCGTTGCAAGTCCCATAGCACATGGACAAGAAATAACCAATACAGCAATGGCTCTAAGTAAACTTTCGCGCATGGTATTTTCAAGAGCTACGAAAGAAACCAGCCAAGTAATGAGTGCAATGGCAATCACAATGGGTACAAACACGGCACTCACTTGATCACCTAAACGTTGAACGGGTGGTTTGCTTGTTTGAGCTTTTTTCACCATTTCGACAATTCCGGCTAGCACACTTTCCTTACCGGTTTTTACTGCCCGCATTCTGAAGATACCTTTTTCGTTGATGGTTCCACCGGTTACTTCATCACCAACAATTTTTTCAACGGGCATACTTTCGCCGGTTATCAAACCTTCATTTACGAATCCATTCCCTTCAACTAAAACACCATCAGCCGGAATTCGATCTCCATAATTTACGAGTAATAAATCACCGGGTACGATGAGTCGAGCAGGGATTTCTTCTATGTGCGTATGATGATCATGATCGCTTATACGTCGTGCTGTTTCTGGTTGTAAGGCAGCTAATTCCTTCAGTGCATTTCCGGTTTGCTTAACCGAACGTTGCTCTATCACATTACCTAATAACACCAAAGTGATAATACTTGCAGCCGTTTCGAAGAACAAATAGTCGCTCGGATTGGATAATCCAGCACCAAAAATACTTCCCCAAATACTATAGATAAATGCGGATGTGGAACCAATGGTAATCAACACATCCATATTAGGAATGCCCGTTTTAAGTGAGTTCCAGGCACTTTTTCCAAAATAGCTCCAGCCAATCAACATCACGGGGAGACATAAACCCAGTTGCACGTATGGCATATGTAGAATATGCCAAGAAAACAGCATATGAGCCAGCAGGGGCAAGGTAAATATGGCTGAAATTATGAGCCGCTTCTCGGTAGAATTTAAACCGGTAGGAGGAGGTGTTTCGGGCTCAATGATATGATATCCTAGACTTTCAATGTCTTTTTTTACTGCATTGATTTCGTATTGATCAAGCTGAGTGAAACTTACTTCACCTATCGCAAAACTTACTTCTGCGTCTTTTAATCCTTTGTTTCTTAATAGATTCTGAATTCCCTGAGCGCAGTTGGCGCATGTCATTCCTTCAACTTGGAGTGTACGATGTGCGCCTTTGCTTTCCATTTCAGTCGAGTGTTAAGGATTCCCTATCAATGACCTCTAATTTAACAGATTCTACGCTATGTTTGAAGCGTTTTAATATGGTGATTTGATATCCTCCAAACTGTTTCTTTTCATTCACCGCCGGAATTCCATCAAACAATTTATTCACTAAACCAGATACCGTTTCATAGTCAGGGCCTTCTTCCAAAGCAATGGGAAGTAAATCATTTACATCGCTTATAGATGAAGTAGCATTCACTATATATTCTGTTTCGCTCTTCTTTTCAACTGCTGGTTTTTCCTCGTCATATTCATCCTGAATTTCACCAACCAGCTCTTCTATAATATCCTCCATTGTTACGATTCCCTCAGTTCCTCCAAATTCATTTGTCACAATAGCCATTTGAATATGCTGACGTTGAAGTTCGCGTAAAAGATCATTTACAAATTTACCTAGTGGAACATAAAACGCAGGACGCAGCAAGGTGTTCAAATCAATAGGCTTTTTGAGTCGAATATGCCGGATAAGGTCTTTCGAATGGATGATTCCAATGATATTATCGATTGAATCTTTGTAAACAGGCATTCTCGAATAACCTTCTTCTACTACTTTATCGATGATCATTTCCACATCATCATCAATATCGATAGCGACCACACGCGTTCGAGGAACATAAATCTGTTTCACCATGCGATCGTCGAACTCAAAAACGTTTTGAATCAGTTCGTGTTCCGATTGCTTGATAGCTCCACCTTCTTCACTTTCGGTGAGTATCATTCGAAGTTCTTCTTCTGTGTGGATATCGGTATGATCTCCAGATGAAAGTCCGAACATACGTAATGTTAAATGTGACATTCCGTTTAAAGCCCAGATGAATGGTCGAAATACGATGTAAAAAATTCGCATTGGCAATGCCACAAACAGCGTTGCTTGCATCGGATTTCGTATGGCAGCAGTTTTAGGAACTTGTTCGCCTAATACAATATGTAATACAGTAATGAGAGTGAAAGCTATAGGAATGGCAATCGAGTGGGCAGTAATTGAATCCGGTATGTACCCTATTTTTCCAAAAATAGCTAAGACTAAATTTGCAACTACGCGTTCACCAATCCACCCCAATCCAAGACTAGCGAGCGTAATTCCCAACTGAGAAGCACTCAAATAGGCATCAAGGTTTGAAACAATGTGCTTAGCAAATTTGGCGAAACTATTTCCGGAGGCAACTTTAATATCAATTTGTGATTGACGCACTTTAACAATAGCGAACTCAGCTCCTACAAAGAAACCATTGAGCACAACCAATAAAAGCGTCACAAGTAGATCAGCAATCATAGGTCAAATTGGAATGGAAACGCGAAATAGAATTCAGCAAAAAATCCTGATAAGAGGATGAAATAGACAATGAAATGCTTGTCTGTGAGCGGATTTGTTCAGATAAACCGCACAATCGGCTTTTAGGGGGAGGTTGGTCCAACGTTTTTTCTTAATGGTGCAAAGGTATAAAAATAGGCTTCTGAGCAACAGTTGATTGAATAGATGTCTCAAAATGCACACTCAAAATAATTTTTTCAAGCACTTTGATGGATGCATTCGTTTGCTATATTTGCGCCCTTGTAATGGTGGTCATAGCTCAGTTGGTTAGAGCGCTAGTTTGTGGCACTAGAGGTCGGGGGTTCGAGACCCCTTGATCACCCCAAAACCCCGCTTGTCGGGGTTTTTTTATTTTATTAATTCAATACATAATCGCCCTTGCTTCCTTTTTTCCAAGTTCCGGGTTGTTTATATTTTTCAAAATACAAGTAAATTTCTTGCAGATTTTTCCAGAAAGAGCCCCATTTCTTCGCTTCCGGAAATTTCGCCTCCCATTTTTCTGTGCTTTTTTCCAACCTGAAAGGGAAAATGTGTACTGGAATAATTGTTTGTCCAGCATTCTTGGCTAAAACAGCTAACATATATACTTCCTCAATGAAAGGATCTGTTAGTGGCATACAGCCTATGGTTACGCATTTCCCATGAATGAAAATATCTCCACCGGGATTTTGTGAGCCACTTCGTTTTAAATCAACGGCATTGGGATAGGAAATTCCTAAGGATAAATGATAGCTCGAGGATGGATTAAAGCGATCGATCGTATAAACTCCTTCGGGAACCTGTCCATCTCCTTGAACGAGCTTAGGACCACTATTTCCTGAACTAGCACAGATATCGTACGTTTTTAATAAATGATAGGAAGTTTGATTCTTATTTTTTGCCCAGACTTCTAATATGCCTTCGGATTTAAATGCACGAATGAAAATATGTACTTGATTTTTATCGATTTCTTCCTTTTTCAAAATGGCCAAAATCGATTTTTCGGAATTTTTCCATGCAGTTTTTACTCGAGGAAACTTTAATTGAGCTGTTAAAAAGCTGGAATTTTGAGATTGAATTGTTCCCGATAGAAACAGTAAAATGAAAGGTAACAGCTTATTAATTTTATGCATTTCGTAGTGATGAATTCCACAAATCAACGGAATAATTCATTGTAAAGTATTGATTCTAATGCCTTGATGAAAATAAAAAAACCCCACCGGTTGAGGTGAGGTTTGCTGGTGGTGCCTCCAGGGATCGAACCAGGGACACATGGATTTTCAGTCCATTGCTCTACCATCTGAGCTAAGGCACCGAGCCATTTTTGCTTGTTGAGCGGGTGCAAAAATAGTTTTTTTACTTAGCCACCAAAAAATTTTTTTCCGTTTGAGACGTTTTTCTAATTCTATCTTTGCCCCAGAAAAAAAATTGTATGGTTCATCTTGTACTTGATATTGGAAATACGGCATTAAAAGCTGCTTGTTTTCAAGGTCGTACACTTTTAAAGGCTAGTCGCACCAATTGGACATCTTCCGAAGAGGTGGAGGAATCTTTATTGCGCATGTTGGCTTTAAATCCTTCCAAGGTGCTTCTAAGCTCTGTTGCTGGGAAAAAGAAAGAAGTGGATGCCTTCTTAAAACGTGCAGAATTGGATTATGCATATTTCCTACCTGAAACACCTGTCCCTATTCAAAATAAATACGAAACTCCCGAAACCTTGGGGAGAGATCGTTTAGCCAATGCTGTTGCGGCGGCTACCCTTTTTCCTAAAACGCCTGTTGTGATCATTGATGCTGGAACATGTATCAAATTCGACTTCATCACCCGAAATGGCGAATACTTCGGTGGTTCTATTTCTCCAGGAATTGATATGCGATTTAGAGCCTTGCATGAATTTACTGCACGTTTGCCCTTACTTTCGCGCACCGAAATGGTGTATTTGATCGGAAAAAACACCACTGAATCGATTCATTCGGGCGTTATCAATGGTGCTCTAGCTGAAATAAAAGGAATTCTTGAACAATATCAAATGACACATAAAGACCTTCAAGTAATTATTACTGGAGGAGATTATACTTTACTCGAACGAAATTTGAAAACCAGTATTCACGCTGAACCCTGGCTCACTCTTAAAGGACTCAATGAAATTATTCTCCATCAGGCACATTAATTTTTCCATTCTTCTTGTGTGCTTCCTGGCTCCAGTAGCCCTTTTGAAAAGTCAAACGCTTAGTCAATCACCATACGGTCGCTTTGGCTTAGGAGATAATCTAGGAAGTTCTTCTGCTTTTATTCAAGGTTTAGGCGGCGTTACACAAGCATTAGCCGATTCTAATTCACTCAATCTTTCTCAACCTGCAGCTTTGGCAGCTCTCGAAGGTGGTGTAACTGTTCTTGAATTTGGAATCTCCGGCCTTACTACAAAATACACCGGTTTACAGGATACCAAAATGGGTAGAACGGCTGGTTTCGGGTATTTCGGATTGGCTTTTCCAATCAAGAAAAATAAATGGAATGTTTCATTGGGATTAACTCCTCTGACTAATGCTGGCTATACCTTGCGTGATAGCATTACAGATGTAGAAGCTGGAAATGTGAAATTAAGCTATTTGGGAAATGGTGGATTTTCGGCCTTTTCCCTTGGGAATGGATTTCACTTGGGGAAGAATTGGAATTTAGGTTTTCAGGTTCGTTATTTATTTGGACGAACAGACTATAGCTCCAAAGTAATTTTTGAAGGAGATACCATCGTGCAACGAAATTCTTTGATAACCAATTCGAACCGATTGAATGATGTGGATTTGGTTTTTGGTGCACAATATCAAATACGATTTCGGAAACCCAAAGTACGCACTGTCATACAAGCCGATACAAACACCGCTGATAAACATATCGTAAAGCATAAACAGCGAACCGATTCATTACACATCATTATCGGTGGAACATTTCGCCCAATGACGTTTATTAACGGCTCAACCACTTATTTGGCGCAAAGTTTTTTTGGTGCTGCACCTGGAACGTCCTTTACCGACACCGTTTTATTTCGAAACCAAGTTAAAGGAACTGTAACTATGCCCATGCAGTTCGGCGGTGGTATATCTTTTAAAAATAGTAGCAATAAATGGTTAGTCAGTACCGAATACACCTATACCGATTGGAATGGCTTTAAATTATTCGATCGAGTTGATTCGGTGCGTTCTTCTTATAAGGTAGGCTTGGGAATTCAAATCAATCCAGTTCCAGCGGTTCGAAACAATGGAGGGAAAGTGGCTTACTGGAAAAAAGTTCGATACCGTGCCGGTGCTTATTATTCAGATGGTTATTTGAAAATCAATGGAAAAGCCGTTCCTGAATATGGTTTAAGTCTTGGGTTTGGATTACCTGTTGTTTTACGTACTTACAATACTCGAACAGCTACCAGCATTCTCAATTTTGCCATTACTGCCGGACAGCGCGGTATAACTGGAACGAATTCACTCAACGAACGCTTTATTCGTGGTACAGTTTCATTTTCTCTGAACGATCGTTGGTTCAGGAAATTTCAATATGACTAAGCTTTTCATACTTGTTTCGGGGTTTTTTCTCACTGTACTCTATTCATGTGGTAACGACTTGAATGAAGTGAAGCAATTTGGGAATGAAGTAAAAGTTCCTGTTTCCTCCACTCGGAATGTGGAAATGCTTTATTCGGATTCGGCACGATTACGGGCTAAAATCAATGCTCCTCTGCGAGAAACATATATGGGGAATGATGGATACATTGAATTTCCTAAAGGAGTAAAAATTGAGTTTTACGATTTGAAATCGGTGTTGGAATCGAAGATGAAAGCCAATTATGCCATCAGTTATACCAAAGATGAGCGGATGGAGGCAAAAAATAATGTGGTAATAGAAAGCGTAAATGGTGATAAGTTAGAAACCGAACATTTGATTTGGGACCAACGTGAGGATCGTATTTTCTCCAATGTTTTTACACGTATCACTTCGCCCGAAAGGGTAATTTATGGTGATGGCTTTGAGTCGAATCAAGATTTTTCAAAATACCGAATCCTGAAAGTAAAAGGAATCATCAACCTAAAAGAATAAACACACATTTAATAAAATATGAATCAATCACGCATCTTTAAAATAATGGAAATCATCTGGCTAAGCATTGCTATTATGGCCAGTTTATCTAGTGCTTGGTTAATAAGCAAGGGTAATTTCGATTCAGCTCGTTTTCCACTATTTACAGCGTTTTGTGCTGCTGTTTTATTTGGATTAAGACGATATCAACGCAAACGAATCGAAAAAGTGGAAGCCTTTCAATCTGAAAATCAGGAACCAAAAGAAAAATCAAACTAAGCATTTCAATACAAAATCAACCTTATTTAGGTTTTTTTTGATTTAGTCGTATATTCGCAGCCCTAAAAAAACCAAAGTTTTAGCTTCCACAAATGGCAGTTCTTGAACGCATCCGCTCCAAAGCCGGCACAATCGTAGTCGTTGTTATCGGTCTAGCTCTTTTCTCTTTTGTAATGCAGGATTTGTTTTCCTCCGGGAATTCAATTTTTAAAGGTCGTGATACCGAAATCGGTGAAATCAACGGTCATTCTGTTCCAGGAGAAGAATTCCAACGTCGCCTTACCAATGCCGAAGAAATTGTAAAACGCAACCAAGGCGTTAGCGGCATCGACGATAATACTCGTCAGCAATTGGTAAATCAAATCTGGAATGAATATCTCGATGAATATCTTTTCAACGAGCAAATGGAAGAAGCAGGAGTTGCTGTTTCGGACGATGAACTTTTTGACATGGTTCAAGGAGAAAACATCAACCCACAAGTTTCACAAATTCCATTGTTTCAAGATAGTATCACGAAGCAATTCGATCGGAATAAAGTATTGAAGTTTTTGAAAACTCAATTGAGCGAAGAAAACGATCCGGATGGAAAGTACCGCGAATCTTGGGCTGAATTTGAGAAATCACTTGCTAAACAACGTCTCAAAACGAAGTACAATACGTTGATTCGTAAAGCGGTGTATGTTACATCTGCTCAAGCTAAACACGATTTCGCTAATAAAAACACGACTGCTTTAGTACGTATTATTTCAAAACGTTTCGACACCGTAGCTGATTCAACCATTACGGTAACGGATGAAGAAATGAAAAAATACTATGATGAGCATAGTTTTGAGTTTGAACAAAAGGACGAAACTCGCAAATTAGAGTATGTTGTTTTTCAGGTAAACCCAACTGCCGAAGACCGCGCTGAACTTTTCAAATCGATGGAAGAGTTGAAAGCTGGTTTCCAATCTAGCACTGATGATACTGCATTTGTGAATGCTAATTCTACTCAAGGTTATCGTGTAGAAAGCGTAAAACGTGGAAAAGTAGGACCACAAATCGATTCTGCTATTTTTAGTGGAACTCCAGGTTCTGTATTTGGACCATTTACTGAAAATACCGAATTGAAATTGGTGAAATTGAAAGGTTTCAAAGCAGCATCCGATTCCGTTAAAGCTCGTCACATCTTAATTTCTACACAAGGTGGTATGACGCCAGCAGCAGCTATTGCACGTGCTGATTCATTGAAAGCTGCAATCAAAGCTGGTTCTGATTTCGATGCTTTGGCTAAACGTTTCTCCGAAGATCCAGGTTCTAAAGAAAAAGGTGGCGACTTAGGTTGGTTTACCGAAGGAATGATGGTTCCTGAATTTAATAATGCTTGCTTCAATGGCAATGTGGGTGATTATGTTACAGTAACCACTCAATATGGTGCACACTTAATTAACATCACCGATAAAACACGTCCAAGCAACAAAGCGGAAGTGGTTTATTTGAGTAAGAAAATTGAACCGAGTACACGAACTGTTGATGAATTCTATGCGAAAGCCAACGATTTTGCAGTTACTGCGCAAGATTATGATGCATTCAAAAAAGAAGCTGATACAAAGGGAATGTTCATCGTTTCTTATGATCGTTTACTTCCAAATGATCGTCAGGTTAACGACTTGACCAATTCACGCGAAATGGTTCAATGGGCATACAATCCTGAACGTGAGTTGAAAGATGTTTCTAAGGTATTTGATATTGAAGGGAAATACGTTGTTGCTGCTTTAACAGGAATCAAAGACAAAGGCATTCCAACCTTTGATCAATTGAAAGAGAGCATCAAGCCAATGGCAATTCGTGAGAAAAAAGGTGAGAATTTCTCGAAAGACTTCAACGCTGCAATGACAGGAGTAACAGACATTGATCAATTGAGTGCCAAAATGAAACTCAATGCTGATTCGGCTGGAGCTATTACCTTCTCTTCCTATTCAGTTCCGAATTATGGTTACGAACCGAAAGTAATTGGACGTTCATTTTCAACGCCTGTAAATAAATTAAGCAAACCTATCATTGGTAATACAGGTGTTTATGTGATTGTAGTAAAATCAGTTACTCCAGGAGTTCTTCCTACAGACTTGAAAGACACTAAATCGCAAGTATTACAATCCATTGTTGGTCGTGTTGATAATGGAGTGAATACAGCATTAATGAAAAAAGGAAACGTAGAAGACAAACGTTACCGTTTCTTCTAAGCTATTTTTTAAAATATTAAAACGCGTTCTTCTTTTTGGAGAGCGCGTTTTTTTTTGAATATATTTTCCTTGAGATAGTATCAATTGGCATTTATTTTCAAAAAGCTACTTCATCCATTCATCATGGTAAATAGTTTTAGACAATTCAATTGTAAATTGAATTGTAGTAATACCAATTGAAATGATCATCACTTACTAATCAGTACCAAACCGATTTTAACCATTTTCCCGACGTCGGCAAAATGGTCTGCAATGAAACTACCTGAATTCTCACATGATTTTTTTGCTTTCTCTATTACATTGAGAAAATTGTCCCATATTGAATATCCTAGAATTTCTTGTAATTCCCTTCCACTCCAACATTCGAGATTTCTGAAAATATAACAAGCTTGTTCAAATTTTTCAAATAGTTCAATAATTTGTTCTTGTTTCATAAATAATTATTTAATTAATAATGAATTATACCAACTTAATTACTCAATATTACGAAGATTATTAAATGATTTATTCAAATAAAATGTCAGTATATCGATAATATGTAAAACATAGATTCAATTGTTCCGAATTGAAATAATTCAAAGAGTAGTAATATTAATTCCAAGTTTAACTCTTCAATCAACCACTTAATCCAATCAATTCAATGAAACCCGAATGAGACTTTTTCCATGACCAGCAATAAGCAAAGTGGTTTCGTCAATTGGGAGTGCCTCGTAAAATGCGGAGGAGTTTTGTGCTTGAATGATTTGCTGTGGAGCAGAACCATCGAGGGCGTATAATATTCCCTGTTGGGTGAATCCGTAAATGCTGCCATTCATTTTTACCAAGTTGCAGATTATTCCTGCCTTCTCAATAATTTGATGACTTTGAGGATTGTTTTCAAATCCCCAAATACCACTTCGGTGATAGCGAATGGAGCGACAACCACTGTATGCCAATTGTCCATCGATAATTCGCAAAGCATGCACTAAGCCATCGATTTTACGCCCTTTAGTAAAGGCATTCGATGTTTCATTTGTATGATGATAAATGGTGGTGCTTTTTCCATTGAAAACGGCTGCAGCAAATCCCGATTCGCCTTCTTGCGAAAGTGCCCACACAAACTTGCGTGTGTTTTTCCAGAGCACTTGAGGTTGTTGACTTAAGGAAGTATCAATCTTGGCGATAAAGCCATTGGGAATCCGTTTTTTCCCTCGGCCAATGCCGCTACTTCCTCCACATACAATGAGATTGCCTTTGTTATCGTATGAAAGATCATAAAAACACCGATGTCGAAAAGCAGGAAACTCGGTTCTTGAACAAGTGGATGTTTTCAGATTGTACTTGTAGATGGTTCCATGATCGGCAGAGATATAGACAAAATCACCCAATCGTAAAAACTTGAGAATGTTGGAGCCATTGTTTGGGATGGCGATATTACTGAGTTTTCCATCTGCCCCAATGCGTTTCATCACGCCATATTCACCACCAATCCAAATATCATTCGCCGAAACTTGGTAGATATCGTAATAACTACTATCGGTTTCGCTGCCGGTGTAAATTTCTTCAACCCGCTGTGCACGCGCATCTGTAGCTGAAATGCTCAGCAGCAGAAACAAATTAAGCAATGTTCGGTTCAAGAAATTCACGGGGCGTAAAACTAATCATTTCGCGTTAAGCTTTGACCTATACCGATAGCTTACCAAAAGGTTTTAATTTCTTTGATATATTGTTCGTATTGAACTAAAGATTCGACCATCAAAGCCGTCGTATAAACATCCGATTTCCAATACAAAGTGTTGCGAATAACTGTTCCGCCAGAAAAGAAAACTCCACCATCCCAACAGGTTTCTTCATCCATATAGGAAGCTTTGCTCAACAAATACCGAAGTGCTTTATCTACCTGCAATTGCGTTCCTATCACATAGGGATTTCCCAAACGTAGCAAGGAATTGAGCGCATAGGCTGTCGATTGAACTTTGTCTTTGTGATTCACTATGCGGCGGGAATGAAAAGATCCATCGGCATGTTGACTACTCAACAAATGTTTCTTCAAACGTTCTGCACTTGGATCAAGTTCACGAATTCCTTTCGACCACGCTTTTAAGGTGGCATAATGTAGATGATAACGATTGGGGTAATAAATACCTGCTCGACTCCAATCGTGACGTTTCACTTTTCGTTCAATAAACTTTGAGGCATCTTTGATTCCAGCTGCTTTGAATTCACCATTTTCGGCTAAAGCTGTCAACACATTGGCATTCAACACCGCATCTACATCGTTGGCTCCGTATGGGATATAGGGTTTAAATGCATAGGGATACAACGTGCTCATAGGCGTGAGGAAAATCGCGTTGTTGAGCAATAAACGGGGAATATTCCATGATGGAAAAGGTTCTTCCAAGGCACGCCAGGTAAGGAATGCACCGCTTTCTCGTTTGTCGAAATGAATGATATTGTAATAATGTTGCGAAGCTCTGCCCGAATCGCGCCAAGCACCTAAAATAGGGGAGAGCTTCAAATTGAATTGTGACTTTATTCCCTGATGTTGTTGAACTCTATTGAATAAAATCAAAGCGGTATACCCTTGAGATGTATCGTCATTGTCGTTCACCACATTGGCTGCACGTTTTATATACGGAATGTTTAATGGATACTGAATGGGTCGATGAACTAATCCTGTTTTTCGGTTAGGATGAAACAGCGATAAACGTCCTTTGGGTGGAAGTAAAGGCCAGAAATTAAAGCCATGATCCGAATAAAAGGAACTCATGCGCACAATGGCTTTTTCGAGCATCGGAGGAATTTCACTTAAACTGGGATCGATTAAGTATGCCGAAGCCAATGAATTATGGATAGATGCCGTAGAAAAGCAATTGGAATCGTACGAGTCGGCTTGCTTACCTAGCAAAACGAAGGTCGAACGCATTGTCATAATGGAAGGCCACTCACCTTCGTATTGAAATTCCGGAATGCTTTGCTTGATTTGTTGTTCGGAGATGTATTTTAATGCTCCTTTCAATGCTCTTTGAATACTATCATGTTCAATGGGTTGTGCAATCAATCCGACAGGAAACAACACGAAATAGATAATGCCAAAGCGGAAAAACATCAATCAAAGATAGGTATTGTAAATGCCTTCGGCTGAAAAATTACCGTAGAATTTCAAAGCGATAGGCATCCAAACGAACAAAGATGAACGTTAAAACGGTAAAGGACCATAGTGAAGATCCTCCGTAACTAAAGAATGGCAAGGGAATACCAACAACGGGCGCCAATCCGATGGTCATTCCGATATTAATAGCTAGGTGAATGAAGATGATACTCGCCAAGCCATATCCATAAATACGGGAAAATGTACTACGCTGTCGTTCGGCTAGATAGATGAGCCGCAGGAGTAAAACGATAAACAAACCGAGAACGAGTAAACTTCCTGCAAATCCCCATTCTTCGCCAACGGTACAAAAGATAAAGTCGGTACTTTGTTCAGGAACGTAATTGTATTTGGTTTGCGTTCCATTCAAATAACCTTTCCCAATGATTCCGCCCGAACCAATGGCAATCATCGATTGATTTACATTGTAACCTGCACCTTTAGGATCGACTTCTTTCCCAAGTAATACATTGATCCGTTTCTTTTGGTGAGGCTCGAGGATATTGGTAAATGTATAATCGACCGAGTGCACAAAGGCCATCGCAGCAACTAACAAACCTACTCCGATAAGTAAATTCCGAATTCGAAAACGAATAAAAAAGAACGAACCTGCAGTAATAACGGCAAGAATCGTTAAGAGAATCCATTCGTCCATGAGCAATGCAGCGATAAACAAAATGACCATCGCCACACCCATAACCAAGATATTTCCGCTTAGTCCTTCGCGATAAAGCACAAGAATAAATGAACCATACACGAGTGCTGATCCGGTTTCGTTTTGAGCAATAATGATCAATGCCGGAACAGCAAAGATGGCAGCCGATATGAGTTTCGTGCTGAGTTCTTCGAACTTGATATTGATATTACTTAGGTATTTTGCAAGCGCTAAATTGGTTGCAAACTTGGCAAATTCGGCTGGTTGAATTCGAAAGGAACCTAGTTCAATCCAGGATTTAGAACCTTTCACTTCCTTCCCCGCAAAGATAACGGCGATGAGTAGTAAGACAAATGATCCATATAAAACCCATGCAAACTTGGGGAAGAATTCACCATCAATTACCAAAATAACAAAGGCGATAAAGAGTGAACTCAAAATCCAAATGAGCTGCATTCCATAGCTTTGCGAAGTATCGAAAATGCTTTTGTACTCTTCGTTGTAAACGGCAGCGTAAATATTAAACCAGCCCATCACCACGAGTATCAGGTACAGCGAAACCAACATCCAATCGATGTTTTGCAAAACGGCGTCTTTGTTCCTGTTAGCCATGATTATTTTTTAGAAATCCAGTCTTCTTTTCGGGGAAGTAGATTGGCGTCGGTAATTCTCTTTTCCATTTCTGGGCGCTTAATTTCTCTACGAAAATATTTCTCCAGCATTAAACTCGCAATAGGAGCCGCCCACGCTGCACCAAAACCGGCATTTTCCACATAAACCGCAATGGCAATTTTGGGATTGTCCATAGGAGCAAAGCAAATAAAAATGGAGTGGTCTTTTCCGTGTGGATTTTGAGCCGTCCCAGTTTTACCACAGATTGTAAGTGAATCCAATTGAGCAATTCGTCCTGTACCATTTAGAATTACGTTTCGCATTCCAGCTACTACCGGATCAAAATATTGGCGCTCAACAGTAGTATAGCGACGACGTTTATACAATGTATCGATTTCACCACCTTCAACTTTTTTAATCACATGCGGTGTGTAAAACCAACCACGATTGGCTATGGTAGCGCAGTAATTCGCCATTTGCAAAGGAGTAACGCCCATTTCACCTTGACCAATAGCCAAAGAAATTACAGTGATTGCATTCCATCTTCCCGCTCCATGGTATTTATCGTAATACTTAACGGTAGGAACATTTCCTTTCGATTCTTGTGGTAAATCAACAGGTAATTTCTGTCCGATTCCAAAACTTAACACATGGTTGCGCCAAACAGTGAAGCCTAATTGAGTTTTAGGATATTTCTGAAGGATGTTTTTGAACGTATTGCAATAATAGGAATTGCAGGAAGTTGTGATTGAAAAAAGTAAGTTCACTGGTGATGCATGCGGGTGACAACCAACCGTTAATCCGCCGAAATGAAATCCTCTACTACAACTAAATAAAGTTGTTCCATTGATTACGCCTTCTTGTTGACCGATTAATGCATTTACCAATTTGAAGGTCGAGCCGGGTGGATATTTCGCCATGGTTGCGCGGTTGTACAAAGGCTTGAGCGTATCGACCAGCATTTTTCGGTAATTCTTGCTTTTGACACGACCTACCAACAAATTCGGATCATAAGTAGGACTCGAAAGCATCGCCAATATTTCTCCCGAACCGGGTTCAATTGCGACGATTGCACCAACCTTATTCATCATAAGTTTTTCTCCGTATTGCTGCAATTCGGCATCAATGGATGATGTTAAACTTCTTCCTAAAACGGAAGCAGTATCGTATTTTCCTTCTTCAAAACTTCCTTTCTCCCGGTTGTAAACATCCACCATCACAATCTTCACCCCGCGTTGTCCACGTAAGGGAATCTCGTAGCTTTTCTCAATACCACTTAATCCCATGTTATCTCCTTGACGATAATACGGATTGTCCTTGATGAGTTTTTCGTCTACTTCGCCCACATAACCTAAGGCATGAGCAGCAATGCGCATTGGATATTTACGAAGTGTTCGGGCTTGAACGAAGAATCCAGGGAATTTATACAGTTGCTCTTGCAGCGTGGCGTATGTTTCGAGCGATAATTCACTTTCGAAAATCTCTGGACGAAACGAGCTGAATTTCTTCCCTTTTAATTCGATGAGTTTTTTGGTGAATTCTTCTTTGGTAATATCAAGCAGCTTGCATAAATCTAATGTATCAATGGTTTTTACCCGTTTGGGGATAACCATTAAATCGTAAGCTGCTTCGTTGTAAACTAGAATTTTTCCATTTCGATCGTAGATAACTCCACGTTCGGGGTATTCAATTTTATGACGCAAGGCATTGTCGTTCGCTGCCAATTTATAGCGATCGTCCACTACTTGAATATAAAACAAGCGGATTAAGAAAATCGCCACCAACGTAATGAAGATGGCGCTGATAACGTATTTGCGATCAGAGAACAGATTCATTTGGCAACTACCCGATTACGCTGAGTGAGAAACTGACTAAGAACCGCAAGGAGGAGTGTGCTTATACTGCACGTGATAACACGCAGCAAGAGTTGAAAGAAATTGAGGAATGTAAACGATTCCACTAGGAACAATACAAAGTGATGAGCAAAAATCATCACTGAAGCATAAATGAGAAAAGTGCTGGTTCCCATTCCGGCAATGTTGAGTTTCAAGGTTGTTTCATAGCCTTCGCGCGGTGCGATGATATTTAAAAATCCAGGACGAAGGAAGCCTAGAACAAGGCAAGCCGATGCATGCATTCCAGCGGTTCCACTAAAAATATCAATGGTAAATCCGGTAAGGAAACAAAGAAATAAAAGGAGGATTTTGTTGATGTTGATTGGAAGCATCAATAAAAACAGAACATATAGATAGGGATTAACAAAACCATTCAATACACCACTTATTTCGATTTGATTCAATACAAGAACCTGCACGAAAACAAGAAGAATAAAGCGAATAATTTGTACGATAATATCTCCGATCATCGTGTTTCTAATGTTTTAGCTTCCAATGTATCCAATTCCATTTTCATCAGATTGCGCACCACATAAACGTACGATAACTTCTGAAAATCGGTCGATAAACGAATTCGGATATCCTTAAAACTCACTCCCGATTTTCCAATTTCTGAAACGATTCCAACGAGAACGTTTTGAGGATAAATTTTAGAATATGAGCTGGTCACAATCGTATCGCCAACGGTAACTTGAGCATGACTTGGAATATCGAAAAGTTGAGCATACTGTGGCGAATTTCCATCCCAAACGGTAGATCCGAAATAGTCGTTTTTCTTTACTCGAGAAGAAATTTTAGTATTGCTATTAAGCAGCGACATAACGGTACTAAAATGTTCCGAAACATCTTTCACCACTCCAACTACACCATTGCTACTGATAACAGCATCACCCGATTTTATTCCTTGTAATCGACCTTTATCCAATGTAATGTAGTTGTTAACGCGAGTTACACTGTTATTAATGACGCGTGCGCTGATATACTCGTATTGTTGAATTCCGGTTGAGTCGTTCACTTTCATGACTTCAAAACGAGTATCATAAAACGAACTAGAATCGGCTTTTCTCAAACGCGCATTTTCTGCTGCTAACACCCGATTGGTTTCTCCTAAAATGAGGTAGTCGGTTACGTTGCTGTATGCAGCATACATATTCCCAACAACTTCATTACTAGTTCCAACGATGGCGGCTCGCTGGTACGTTGAATTTTGAACTAACAAGAAACCCGAAACCACCTCCAACAGAAGAAAGACAATGAAGAAATTGTATTTTCTGATGAGGACGAAAAAATTCCGCATACGATCTCAGATCAAAAAGGGATAGTTTATCGAATCAAGAATTTGAATTTATCGCGATTTTTCAAGGCGATTCCTGTCCCACGGGCAACCGCACGAAGTGGATCTTCGGCAATATAAACCGGTAGTTTCGTACGAGCCGAAATTCGTTTATCCAAACCACGAAGCATTGATCCTCCACCAGCTAAATAAATCCCAGTGCGATAAATATCTGCTGAAAGTTCCGGCGGTGTCATTTCCAAGGCATTCAAAATAGCCGTTTCAATTTTCGCAATGGATTTGTCCAAACAATGCGCAATCTCTTGATACGAAACCATGATTTCTTTTGGAATACCCGTCATCATATCACGACCGTGAACAGCATAATCGGCAGGAGGATTTTCAATTTCTGTTAAGGCTGCGCCCACTTCAATTTTAATACGCTCAGCTGTACGCTCACCAATATGGATATTGTGCTGACGACGCATGTAATCCTCGATATCAGCAGTAAAATCATCACCAGCCACGCGAATACTTTTATCGCAGACAATTCCACCTAAGGCAATAACAGCGATCTCAGAAGTACCACCACCAATATCGATGATCATATTTCCCATCGGCTCTTCTACGTCGATACCGATACCGATTGCAGCAGCCATGGGTTCGTGAATGAGGTAAACTTCTTTCGCTCCAGCATGTTCGGCGGAGTCGCGTACTGCACGTTTTTCCACCTCAGTAATTCCCGAAGGAATGCAGATAACCATGACTAATGAAGGGGAAAATATTTTCCTTCCGGGATTGATCATTTTTATCATTCCCCGAATCATGTGTTCGGCTGCGTTGAAGTCGGCAATCACACCATCTTTCAATGGGCGAATGGTTTTGATGTTTTCGTGTGTTTTACCATGCATTTGCTGAGCTTGCTTTCCAACGGCAATTACTTTTCCTGTTGAACGCTCAATGGCCACAATCGAAGGTTCATCAACAACTACTTTATCGTTGTGAATAATGATCGTATTGGCTGTACCAAGGTCGATGGCGATTTCCTGGGTGAAGAAATTAAATAAACCCATGTGTGTATCTCGGGATTAATGTTTAAAGTGTCTGATTCCTGTAAAAACCATCGCCATATTCAGGCGGTTGGCTGTATCAATTGTTTCCTGATCGCGAACGGATCCGCCAGGTTGAATAATTGCCGCAATACCCGCCTCGGCAGCCAGTTCTACATTGTCGGAAAATGGAAAAAATGCATCCGACGACAATACTGAACCTTCTGTTGTAAAGCCCATGCGACGAGCTTTTTCGACCGATTGTTTTAAGGCATCTACGCGTGAAGTTTGTCCTGTACCGGAAGCTAAAAGCTGCAAGTGACGAACGAGAACGATTGCGTTTGATTTGGTATGTTTCACCAGAATGGCAGCAAACTCAATGTCGGCATACAATGCTGGATCGGGTTGTTTTTCTGTTACTGTAATAAAATCTTCAGCCGTTTCGATACGCGTATCACGTTGTTGAACAAGTGTGCCGTTGAGAACACTGCGGTAGTTCGTATGTGGCCAAGCAAAATCCTGTGTGTGAAGGATGATTCGATTCTTCTTGCTTTTCAGTATTTGCAGAGCTTCGTCGGAATAACTAGGAGCTAAGATGACTTCAAAAAATAATAAATCAACTTCTTTCGCTGTATCAACATCAATTGCTGTATTGAAAACAAACACACCACCAAAAGCCGAAAGTGGATCACCAGCTAATGCTTTTTTCCATGCTTGAACAGAATCTTTATCGAGCGCTGCTCCACAGGCATTGTTGTGTTTTATGACGGCACAACCAGCAGAAGGAAAATCATGAATGAGCGAAAGAGCAGCATCCACATCGAGCAGGTTGTTGTATGAAAGTTCTTTCCCGTGTAGTTGAGAAAAAGCTTTATTCAAATCACCTTGAAAACTAGCTGCTTGGTGAGGATTTTCACCATAGCGAAGTGCTTGTTTATTTCCTCCAAACCAATCGGCAATAGCAGTATCGTAAGTAGAAGTAGTTGCAAATGCTGAAGCAGCATAGTGTTTACGCTGATCTAGATTGCTGAAACCATCCTGCTCATTCAATAAATCTAAAAATGCTGGGTACTGCTTTTTATCCGAAATGATCAACACATCTTGAAAATTCTTCGCTGCAGCACGAATTAAACTCACACCTCCAATATCAATTTTCTCAATAATCTCTTCTTCAATCGCACCAGAAGCAAGCGTTTCGCTGAATGGATACAAATCAACCATCACCAAATCAATTTCAGGAATCTCGTATTCCTCGAGTTGAGCAATGTCTGATTTTTCATCTCGGCGACTTAGTATTCCTCCAAAAACCTTTGGGTGAAGAGTTTTTACTCGCCCACCTAAAATGGAAGGATAAGTAGTGAGATCTTCTACTGCAATCACATCCAATCCCAATTCTTCCAAAAATGTACGTGTTCCTCCGGTAGAATAAACTTTTACTCCTAAAGCCTGCAATTTGAGCGCAATGGGTGCAAGTCCATCTTTGTAAAATACCGAAATGAGTGCGCTTTGGATGCGCTTAGGTTGGGACATGGAATGAAAAGAATGAAGCCGCAAACTTAATGAAAAGAAGTCCACGATTCGGGGCGAAATGCAGGGAATTTTAGGAAATGTTAAGAATTTTTGAACAAATCATACACGTTTCTAACATGCTGATTTTCAAATGCAAAAAATAACATTGTTCATTAACAACATTCAAGACGTACATGCTATTTCATGAAAATCAATTCATTTCAACTAAAATAGCTTAAACAAGAAAGAAATTCAACATTAAACTTCTTTGCTCACATAGGAAGGCTGGAAGTTTTCGTCGCTGTATTCTTTCATAAATCGCATCGAATCATCAACCATCGCTTCGGAACCAACAAACAATGGAACACGTTGGTGTATGTCGGTTGGACGAATTTCCAGAATATCATTAAAGCCATCAGTTGCTTTTCCTCCTGCTTGTTCAACAATCATGGCCATGGGATTGGCTTCGTACATCAGTCGTAACTTGCCTTTGGGCGATGCCAATGTGGTTGGATAAATATAAATTCCTCCTTTGATCAAGTTACGATGAAAATCGCTCACCAATGAACCAATGTAGCGCAATGTATACGGCTTATTGTTGGCTTTATCGTCGATTTGAAGATTCTTAATATACTTTTTTACACCTTCGGGAAAATGAACGAAGTTTCCTTGATTCACCGAATAAATATTTCCTCCTTTAGGAATACGCATGTTCGGATGTGAAAGACAAAATTCTCCTATGGAAGGATCGAGTGTGAAGCCATTCACACCATTTCCGGTTGTATAAACCAACATGGTAGATGAACCATAAACTATGTATCCCGCAGCCACTTGATCTGAACCGTATTGAAGAAAATCATCGACTGTAGCTGGACCATTTTTCGTTTTTCTTCGGTAGATAGAAAAGATTGTCCCAACAGAAACATTCACATCGATATTGGATGAACCATCTAATGGATCCATGGCTACGATGTATTTTCCAGAGGAAGCCGGACCGTCGAAAAGAATAATATCATCGTTTTCTTCGGAAGCTACACCGGCACATTCGCCACCCGAAGCAAGAGCCGCCAAAAACTGATCATTGGCAAATACGTCCAATTTTTTTTGTCCTTCGCCTTGAATGTTTTCTGTTCCAGCTTCACCTAAAATATTGACCAATCCGGCCTTATTTACTTCGCGATTGACAATTTTAGCAGCAATACTGATATCGCTCAAAAGACTGGAAAGTTCCCCTTTTGCGTAAGGGAAATCGGCTTGACGCTCGATAATAAACTCCCCCAATGTCACTAAGTTACGGCTCGGACGGTACATGCAGACGGTTGATTTGGGAGCGTAAAGATAATACGATGTTCGATATGGCGGGAATGTTAATTTAATATGAAGCTAATTCGGTTCCGATTTCAAGTTTAAGCAGACAATGCACGTGCTTTTAAATAATCTGGAATTGAAATACTTAACCTAGCTGTTTTTAGAATTTTATTTGGATTGCATGTATCGCTTCGATAACTATCTTTGTTTCAAAGGTCCAACCATGAAACGATTTTACTTCCTCTTAATTTTAGGTTCATTCAGTTTTATTGCTTCAGCTCAGACGCTCATGAATTTTCATGATTTTGAAGTTGTAACAATCGAAGGTGATACCATTTCACTTTCTCAGTATGCTGGAAAAAAATTGTTGGTTGTCAATACTGCTAGTTATTGTGGCTATACACATCAATTCAACGATTTGCAAGCTTTGTATCAACAATACGGTGGAAGTAATTTTGAAATTCTTGGTTTTCCATGCAACGATTTTGGAAGCCAAGATCCTGGTGCCGATTCTACCATTTTAGAATTTTGCACAAGCAATTACAATGTATCGTTTCAGATGATGTCACGCATTCATATTAAAACAGGTGATACAGCTTCCGTATATAAATGGCTTCAACGAGGCGAACTCAATGGCATTTCAGATGCTGCTGTAACATGGAACTTCAATAAATTCTTGATTGATGCTCAAGGAAATTGGTCAGGATATTATGACAGTCCTATTTTACCTAACAATCCAGCCATTGTTGATTGGATATTAGCTGGTACAGAACCACTCGGAATTTCAGAATCAAAACTGACTTCGTTTCGCGTTTGGACTTTTGAGAATTCCGTTCATATTTCGAATCCTGTAGAAATCAAAAAATCAATTCAGCTTCAACTTTATTCCATTTCAGGACAATTACTGAATAACGAAATGCTATATCCCAATTCAAATACTGAGTTTCAATTCTCGGTGCGAGGTATTTCTCCCGGTTTGTACATTTTGAAATTACAAAGTGGAGATCATATTGAAAATCATCGAATTGTCATTTCGAATCAGTAAACATTTATTACTCTAACAATCATTCAGGTAAATTTTACCTAAACAGTTCTACCGAAAATTCAGCTCAACAATTTTTAAAAGAGTTTGAATAATACAATTCATCATAGGCATCTATTTAACCTAATTTATTGAATGCTGTTTTTGCGTCTCTTTCGGGAAAGTTTTCATTTTGCACTCGACTCATTACTGAGTAATAAACTGCGTACATTTTTATCGCTCCTCGGGATTACCATTGGGATTTTTGCCATTATTTCGGTATTCACCATGGTCGATTCGATCAAAAGTAATTTAGATAAAAGCATTTCCTCTCTTGGGAACAATGTCATCTTTATTCAAAAATGGCCTTGGGAATTTACATCCGACTATAAATGGTGGGATTATATGAGTCGCCCCGTTACGCATTATCAAGAATTACAATTGGTTCGGGAACGAAGTACTTTATCTGTGGCTTCGGCCTTTTTGATTCAAGCCAATGTGACTTTACAGTATAAAAGTTTTACTGCCGAAGATGTTCAAATAAGTGCGGTTAGTGATGAATACGATAAAATCAAATCATTCGAAATTCAAGAAGGACGCTATTTTAGTGATGCAGAGATTCATGCAGGACGAAATAAAATTGTTGTCGGAGCAGAGGTAGCCAAGCAACTTTTTGGAAATCTAACACCCATTGGAAAAGAGATTTTAGTGCGAGGTGATAAAGTGGAAGTGATCGGTGTTTTCAAGCGTGAAGGGCAAAACATTCTCGATTTTGGGCTCGATAATGCCGCCATGGTTCCTTTGAATTTTGCGCGCGCATTGGTTGATATTCGGAGCGATAATGTGAATCCGTATATCGCAGTAAAAGCAAAAGAAGGTATCAGTAATGAAGCGTTGATTGATGAATTGACTGGGATTATGCGTGGAATTCGGCGTATTTCTCCACGAGAGAATAATAACTTCGCCTTGAATGAAACGAAATTAATTTCAAACGGATTGGGTTCATTAATCGGAGTTGTAAATGTTGCCGGAGGATTTATTGGATTATTTTCCATACTCGTTGGCGGTTTTGGAATTGCCAACATCATGTTTGTATCGGTAAAAGAGCGAACCAATATTATCGGTATTCAAAAGGCCTTAGGTGCACGCAACTACTTTATTTTATTTCAATTTCTGTTTGAGTCGATGTTGCTTTCCATTGCTGGTGGAATCATTGGTTTATTGGTCATCTTTTTTTTAACACTAGCGCTGAGTGCTGGTTTGGATATGGATATATCGCTCAGCATTAAAAACATTAGTTTGGGAATCCTCATTTCATCGGTGATAGGATTAATCGCTGGAATTGCTCCGGCATTATCGGCTTCACGTCTCGATCCGGTGGAAGCGATACGTTCGAAATGATTCTGATTTTACTTTCAAAATTGAAGGTTTGTCTTTAATCGTAATTTCCTCCCCAAGCTCTCCATTAGAAACTCATCATTCTTCCTAATACGTAATTTCTCCTCGAATGAAAGAATGGAAATCGACGATTCATATAAAAACGTCGTTCACCAATTCGAAATAAAGTGATCGATTTGAATCTGGGTTTATATTTTTTATTGACCGAAGGTGCTGGTTGATTTTCAGTTTGAACGCTGTCGACTTTGGCTTTTCTGTACTGAGGATTTACACATTTCCCAGCCGCGTTGATTTCTATAGGATCTTTTTGAATAGGTGCTTGAGCGCTTATAAAATCTTGTTGGAAATAGAGTATTAGACTAGCTACTATCGGTTTTATTCGAGGAAGCTTTAAGAAATTTAAAGAAAAGCTGGATTGCATTTCCACTTGATGATCATGGGCAATGCCGCATAATTCACCATTATTTTGACTGAATAGTTCGGTGATTTCAATCTCAGAAAGGGTTCTTAAATCGTGTACATTTTTTTTACACGATTGACAGAAGAAAGAAGACTGTGGCTCAGGAATTCCGGCTGTACAAGGAGAATACAAATTCGGTTTCATACCAATCGATTTGAATCTAAATTTAAGAGAATTTTCAAATAAAAACACCGATTTTGGCAAGGAATCTAGTTTTTTACCTTTGTGCCAAACGCTGCCTCCATGACGCATCATCACAATGAAGATCATTTAAAAAGTTCTGCTTTCATTTCCGATATCGTAATTGGTATGGCCGACGGATTAACGGTTCCATTTGCTTTAGCGGCTGGGTTGAGTGGAGCAGTTCAAAGTAACGGGGTAATAATAACTGCCGGAATTGCCGAAATAGTAGCAGGAAGTATTGCCATGGGTTTAGGTGGATATTTGGCTGGCAAGACCGAACAAGAACATTATGCTTCCGAATGGAAAAGGGAAGAAGAAGAAGTGGAACGTGTTCCCGAACGTGAAAAAGAAGAAGTACGCGAAGTGTTTGCCGAATATGGATTAAGTGTCGAAACACAACACTTGATTGCCGATGAAATGGCAAAAGACAAACGCAAGTGGATTGAATTTATGATGAAGTTCGAATTAGGACTCGAAGAACCTCATATTAACAGAGCACGAAACAGTGCAGCTACCATTGGAATCGCCTATATTGTTGGAGGTATTATTCCTTTAAGTGCGTATGTTTTTACCGATACTCCTGTTTTGGGTTTGATGTTTTCGGCAATTTTAACGGTGATGTGCTTATTTGTTTTTGGATATTATAAGAGTAAAGTAACTGGACAAGCTCCATTACAAGGTGCTTTAAAAGTTACGTTTATTGGAGTAATTGCAGCTGCCGCAGCATTTTTTGTCGCTAAACTATTTGGTCAAATGATATAAAAAAATGTTTGTGCTTGATTGAAAGTAGTTTAAAGAAATAATTTATATTCGTTCTTCGTTTTCGATAACTGTTTAAACAGAATAACCGATTTCGAATTTTAATCTAAAATTGCTCAAAAATCAATATCAACACCCATGAAATCATTCAAATTCATTTTCGCTAGCTTAACTTTATTGACATTCATCCTAAGCTCATGTAAAGACAATTCGCTTAGACTATGTTTTGATTCTGATGATCGAACTCCGAATGTTGGTCAGCGCGTTACATTTAATGCAGCTTGTTCCGAAGGGGTTGATTTATATCATTGGAACTTTGGAGATGGTAACGATACAATTACCAAAGTACCAACTGTTCAACATGCATTTCAATCGCAAGGATATTACACCATTTCACTTCATAATACAGCAACTCAAGTTGTTGGAGAATGTTCTCCTAATGGAAATGGTAATATTGCAACTACTACCTGTGAAGTTACACAATGAGTGAAAATTTACCTGAACGTGGCCTCAATTGGTTCGGAATTTTCAGGTTGATTCTTTCCTCATTCCTTTTTCTTTATTCCTTATTAACCCTTATTCCACTTTGGTGGGATGAGGGTCTTTTGTATAATCTGGCTGCTATAGAAGATGGAAGTTTGTATTGTTTTTTAAGCCTTATCATTTTCATTCTTCCAGCTAAACACTATTTTAAATACAGCAGTTTTATACGTTGGATTCCTTTTCTTGCCTTTATATTACTCCTGTATCCAGCCTTTCAATCGGCCATTGTATTTTCTAAAATGGAACATTCGGGAGTTACGGGTGCTCAAAATGCATTCTCCTATGCTCGTTGGATTAAAGGATATAAACCAGCCGTTCGTTTTGAAAATTTAAAAATTACTGCATCCGACAATCAAACCCTTGAAGGCATTTTCTATTCAAAAAATTATCAAACAGGAAAGCATCCACTTATTCTCGTTCTTCATGGCGGAGGATTTACCGCAGGAACTGCTCAACACGGTCAACGATTAGCTGCGGCACTTGCCGATCGTGGCTGGAAAACCCTCAGCATCGATTACCGATTGGCTCCTCAAACATCCTATCCCGGACAAGTGGAAGATGTGAAGCAATGGATTCAAAAATTAAAAATAGATGCCAATCATTTTGAGATTGATACGACAGCTATCTTTCTTGCAGGCGAATCGGCTGGAGCAACAATCGCAGTGAATGCAGCTTATACATTACATGATCCATCGATTCTTGCTGTTGCTAATTTATATGGTATAGTTTCTACCGAATTTACATATGATGCTCTTCTCGAAAGTTCGTCTGATCTCAAATCCATGATCAATGCGTATCGAGGAACCGCAAGCACCACGGAGATAAGTCCGATTGTTCAATGTCGTAAATTCGCTGTTCCAACGATTAGCATTCATGGAGAACGCGATCCGATAATTCCATTTCAGCAAGCTGCATTTTTAGCTCAAACCCTCGATTCGATGAAGATTCAAAATCAATTGCTTCTCATCCCTTGGGCAACGCATTTATTCAATCATCCGGCTTCTGGTCCTTCAGGACAACTTGCTATCGAATCGATTGATCGTTTCTTTCGACAACAAACAAAAAATAATTTCTAAACCCAATCTCACAAAAAAATCAATCGTATGCGTCTTCACTACTTATCCCTTTTTCTTCTATCCATTGTATTATTTTCCTGTTCAAGTGGAACTGAATATGATTTGAAATATCGCCCAAAACCCAATACACGCTATGCCTTCAAGAATGTTACAACCATGAATATGGATCAGAAGATGATGGGGCAGAGCATGAAAATGGATCAAGAAATTGTGTACGATGGAATTTATGAAGTAGGTTCAATGTCTGCCGATAGTAGCTATGATGTAACATTAACATACACGCACATGAGCACTAAACAAACCATGAAAGCTCCGATGGAGAAAGTAACTTCTTTCGATTCGGATTTAAAGGATACAACTCAGGAAGATACAGGCTCTGAATTATATGATCAGATTTTGAATCAACCGATGAAAATGAAAGTCAGCAAAGACGGAAAAGTACTTTCATTTAGTGGTATGTATGAAGCGATTAAAAAAGCAATGAAATCAACTACAGATTCCAAACTTAGTGATGAATTAGTTGGACAATTTACCGATGATAACATGAAAGGAACAATCGAATATATTTTTCGACTTTATCCTGAATCCAAAGTAAATGTGGGAGCAGATTGGGAAATTGAACAAAAATACGAAGCCGGATATCCCATGTTAATTCAATCGAAATACACGTTTAATGGGGAGAAAAATGGTCGTGCTATGCTATCATCCACAGGAACAATCAAAACGAATAAAGGAGGGAAAGGACTTTCGTCAATGATGGCTAAAATGATTGAACTGAGCGGTGATCAAACAGCAACAATTGAATTGGATTTGAAAACCGGATTGCCACTTGTAAATACAAGTAATCTCACAATCAAAGGTGAAATGAATATGATGGGAGCTAAATTTCCGATCAGTATGAAATCTACCACCAAGGTAACACTTACACCAATCAACTAAGATTACTCGAAACGAAGCGCGTCAATAGGGTCGAGCTTGGCTGCTTTTATGGCGGGAATTAAACCTGAAAGCAGCCCAACAATAAAGCAGAGAACTGCAGCCAAAATCATCCATGCCCAGGGAATAATAAAACCTTGTTCGAAATACATCGAAACACCATTGCCCATAAGGATTCCTAAAATAATTCCGAGCGCACCGCCCAATTGACAAATCACAATGGCCTCGATGAGGAATTGATTACGTATGGTGTTGGAAGTGGCGCCAATGGCTTTTCGTACACCAATTTCGCGAGTGCGTTCGGTGACTGATACAAGCATAATATTCATCAACCCGATAGCAGCACCCAATAAGGTGATGATCGCAATGAGAGTTGCTGCAATGGTAACAAACGACAAATTATCTATTAGCATCATAGAGAGATTGTCGCTTTTGGTGATTTCGAAATTTACAGGATCTTTTGTGCGTAGCTTGCGGATGATGCGAAAGAAACCGGTTGCTTCAGCCAATGTTGCATCCATCATTTCTGGTGAATTTGCCAACACATTAATTACATACGACATGGAATTAGAACCAAAATGTTGACGAATATTAAGCAGTGGCAAGAGCACTATTTTATCACCTCCAAAACCGAAACTTGAGCCTTTCTCTTTAAGTAATCCAATGACTTTTACTTTGATTGCTCCTACCGAAATTTCTTTACCAATGGGAGATGTTTTGGGGAATAAATTCTTTTTTAATTCTTGTCCAATGAGTGCGACGTTAGCACCAGACTTAATTTCTGTCATTGAGAAATTTCGTCCTTCATCTAATTCATATCCCGCAGTAACTAAATAATTTTCATCACCTCCAAAAACAGTGATGTTCGGATTTGTTATTAATGAACCTGATTTGATGGTTGAAATTCTAGAACCTACACAACTTACGCCGATACGCGAAGGAAAAGTAAATTCAGATTTAAAACGATTAGCTTCTTCGAATGAAATTGTTTTGTAAACAGTTGGACGTTTTCCGCCTTTACCAATTCTCACATTGGAACCTCGATTCCGAATGTTAAAGGTATTGGCACCCATCGAAGTAAAATTCGAAGTAATGCTTTCTTTGATGACATCAATTGCCGTAAGAATTCCAACCAAGGCCATGATTCCTAAAGCAATAATCATAATGGTAAGAAAAGTACGCAGCGATTGCGATTTAATCGAAGTGAGTGCTATGCGTATATTCTCAAAAACCAAAGGATTCATGTGGTAAAGATAGGGGAGAAGATGAATGAACAAAATCCTTTTCCCAAACAGATATTCGAGTTGTTTTGGCTGCTAAAAAATCCTTTGAGTTTATCTCCTCAATTTGTATTTTCGTGAAAATTCAACAGATGAAACGTTCTATTTTATTGATCATTTCAGGAGTGCTACTCTGTTTTTGCTCATGTAAAAAATGCTATATGTGCACTTGTACCGATACAACAGTTTTAGGTGGTTGTTCCGTTGCTGGTCAGCAAACTGAAATGTGTGATAAAGGCTTAGTTGGAAAATCGATGTTAACCGTGCGCGTATCTCAAAAAGAATCCGAAGGAAATACTTGCACTCTTGAATAATTCCTCGATTGAATCAATTGCCGAATTTATTCCTGGTTTTCTTTTGGAATTTCCCAGCTTGGCTCATTGCTTACCATGGGAAATACCCAGTTTATTAGAAGCCGCCATTGTTCGAAAAATTTCGGTCTTTAATGATGATTATTTGGTGAATGATACCATTGCAATTCATCGAACTGCAAACGTAGAACAAGGTGCTATTTTAAAAGGTCCACTTATTATTGGTCCTCATTGTTTTATTGCAGCACATGCTTATTTACGAGCAGGAGTTTTTCTTTCGGAAGGTGTAGTAATTGGACCAGGCGTTGAAATTAAATCGAGTTTTATAGGAGTAAAATCACGTATTGCCCATTTTAATTTTGTGGGTGATAGCCTAATTGGTGATGATGTAAATATTGAAGCGGGTGCTGTCATTGCCAATCATCTCAACGAACGTGAAAATCGTAATCTACAATTCATGTGGTCGGGAAAATTGCACAAAACAACTTGCGAAAAATTTGGAGCATTGATCGGAAATAAGGCATGCATTGGAGCGAATGCAGTTATTTCTCCCGGCACAATCATTCCCGCCGGGAGCATTGTTCCTCGTTTAGCTTTGGTTGATCAACAACTTTAATATGCGTTTCGAATGCTTGAATTTTAAATTCATTCATTCAGCATCCCACAAATTAACGATCTAGGAAATCACGTTTACGTTTCTCAATACCAATCATAAACTGATACGGTGGTTTTCCATTTTCACCATCTACCGATCGTTTCTTCGCATCCAATTCGCGCACTGCTTTATTAAATGCTTCATCTCCTGCAATCACACTCATTATATTACGTGTGTAGTTGAAGAAAAACCATTTCTGAGATTCCAATTCGATGTAGAAATTCAAAATATCTCCACCTCGTTTTTTGACCAATTCGATTTTTCCTTTGATGACTTTATTTACCGGAGTTTTACCAATATTCGAAATTGATAACCATCCTTCAGAAACATAGGATCGTGTTTCGGTATTCCATTTCATTTCTACATTCGAAAACACAATGGAATGATTGAGTTCATCGGGGAAACGTTTGATAGAACCTGTTGCTGCAAGATCTTTCAACACCTTATCCGCTTGCTCTTTTCCAATTAATCCAATGAGGGCTTTTTTATAATCACTCGATGAAACATCCGAAGCCTGCAATCCACTCGTAGCAGCAATTCCATCCTCAATCATTTTCCATAATTCAGGAGCGAAAAAGAAATCCATTGCAATGCTTGCTTTAAACTTGGTTTCATCGGTTGCAATACTGTGCGAAGCCTTTCCAAATGTTTGCAACTTGACTTGTCCCAAATCGAGCCCGAAACTCAAATTCCCTTCTCCCGAAACATCACAATTAGCTTGCTTCATAGCAACGTAATCGTCGGCCAATTCAGGATTTCCAAATTTCTCTTTTGTAGTAATCTGATATTCCTGTGCGGTTTTATTAAATCGTAAATAGCCACGTGAATTGAGAATTTCCTGATCGCCAGTCTTCTCTTTTTTCGACATAAACACAGGATACACATGGGTTGAATCTTTCACTAAAACAAGACCAGCCATGAGTTTCTCATTATCAACGCTACGTGGAAAAGAATCTACTGGAATTAAAATGTCGGCAGGATCGATTGGTGCTTTGAACTTAAGCCAGTTTTTATTTAATGAAGTACAATTATGTACAATGCGAACACCGCCTTCGAATGTTAGATTTTTTTCGGGCGCAAACAAATTCACTTTGCCTTTGAAATCGAAATTCGAACTCAATGTAAATTTCTGTTCTTCTTCAATTTCACCTGTTCCAATAGTATTTCCTAAAGTGTCCTGAGTGATTTTGGTGAATTTAATTACCTGAACTTTCCCTAATTCATCCTCGAAATCATAACTGCCACTAGCAGTATATTTCCGTTTGGCTGTAATGTCGATGTTCGCATCATATATATCATGATACTTCAAATCGTTGTTAGCATTTAAGCGCGACTTGGTTAAGGTGGTCATAACTGCATTTCGCTCAATATTGATTTTTTCATCTGCCGGATAAATAGTTGCATCTGCAACGCGAATCAATTTCACCCCATCAGTACGAATGGTTCGATCGGCCATCGCATATTTTGCCTTGGGAGCAACAAAGGTGATTGAATCCTGATCGGGCCTCGTCGAAACGAACCGCGATCCAATCAAGTCAATCTCGTTCATCGAGGAATTCATGTCCACCTCGTCTTTATCCATATACCAGCGAAGTTCATCCATGTAGGCGATGTATTTATTCACTGGGAATTCGATGTAGGAATCGGCAGAGTTCGACTTAAATTGACCTTGACGGTTCTTGAAACTCACATCCGCTTTTACGTTATCGGTTTTAATGGCGACTTCTTTTGTTCCATCATTTTTCACTTCATCACGCGCAGTGAAAGCAAACGAAGCCGTATCGGATTTGAAATCTTCTTTTCGGAACCTGAATTTCTTCGAAGCTACTTCGGCACTTGCAAACTCTAAAGTTCCAGCTCCTGTCATTCCGGCTTCACCAATGGCAATTTTCCCACTCAATTTCGATTCACCAGCATACATCACGATAGCTTGTGAGGTTTGAGCCACTTCGAATTTGTTAGGTTGATAGGGTTCCCAATGCAATTTCACATCAGCTGCTTCTACATCCGGAAATTCCACATTGCCTTGCTGTGCAGCCTGAACGGTTAAGCTTCGACAAAAAGCATTCACCGAATCTGGGAAAAACACAAAGTCGTTCGATTTTGCTGAGGTTGTCAAATACTTGATTTCGCCATCACCACGCAAACCTTTATGACTCATCTGCAATTTGTTAATAAAAACACCTTTGCTCTGATAAATTGGCAATCCTTCTTCTTCGGTTTCACGTTTAAATCCTAATGAATAATCTTCCTGTAATCGCAGTTCCTCGCGCAAATCAGGGAAAATTCCAGCCGAAACAAAATTGCCTTTAAACACCAATCCATCATTCGAGAAATTATCGAGACTATCAACCGTATAGGGATCTAATTGGAAATAAAAATTACTACGATTATATACGTTATTTAATATAGAACCCTTTTGATAAAAAGCATAGGAATTCTTTACAGAGTTGAAGATTGGGTACTGAGCTAGCGATTTCACACCGCTTTTATTGTATGGATGATCGATGAGCAAATCCCCAATAATATTTTCAATAACGGTCTTTACTTTAATCAAGGGTTTCTTTCCAAATTCATCCAATTCTCCTCCTTCAACGCGCAATCGCAATGAATCCACATTGTCGAGATTCAACTTAAATTTATCATAATTGAAATCGAACTTTTTACCAAAGAATTCAAATCGTCCCGCCATGATTCGGCCGGCAAAATCAAAGTCTCGGTTTTTATGGATCATCAGCTCTTGATTTTTCGGATAGATCACCACATTTTGTGAATCGCTCAAGAAAATTCGTTCAACACCTTTCATCCGCAAATCCCAATTAAGCAAACTTAATTCTGCATTGTTTTCAGATCCACCCACATTGGAAAAAAACTGAATCACATCATAATCGGCTCTACCATTCAGCGCCAGCAAGTATTTTCTCAAACGCGGCTTGAATGTCACCATTTGAGTTTCTTCGTTATAAATAACAAATCCTTTTACCGAAAGTCTTCTTAAAATATGACGAATTTGAGTAGGCTCAATGCGGTAGAAACGGGCAACTTCATCCGAATGAAATTCCTCTCGTCCACCATTAGCATCCGATAATTTTCGCAATACAACAAGCGGACTTTCTTCGTCCATCCCTTTGATTTCGATAAAGCGCTCCTCTCTGAAATAATCCGATGATTCGAAAAGAGCTTTACTTTCTACTGCACCTGGAATCGCTCTAAAATGTAATGTTGGTTCATCCACCTTCCATTCGAGCACTTCAAAATCCATATCCAGTTGATGATAGCTGTTTGAATAAGGCGTTTTAGAAGTCCCTTCATTGTTACGAAGGAGATAAAACTGACGTTTGTCGTCGAGATAACGAAATACTAAACCGGGATGAACAATAGAATCTTCATCAATCCTAATATTGACAGAAGCTTGAGATGAATTGAGGCTATTATTTTCGATGAGGAAGGCCGACGATTGAACTTTGATAAAGGGTTTTCCTTCGCGTTTGAAATAGAATGTAGCTGGATTTTCAAGATTTCCCGATCCAAGCAATTGAGCACCTTGGACCGTTAATCCACCTTTATAATCAATGTTCTTGAAGATTCCTGGAATACTGAACTCAGTATTGTAAGAACTAAAGCGCGGATAGGTTGCATCGCGTTTGCCGGGATTGTCGGTGAGCTTTTCGCTTACTTGACCAAGGATAGGTTCTTTGAAATATTTAGGAAAAGTAAAGGTGGCGCTATCTCCCGTGAATTTGGTTGTTTTAACAATGAGTTCATACTTGGAAAGTTTAGCATTGGCTTCATCTTCTTTCAAACCAGCACGTTCCCAAAGAAGCTTCCCACCTTTTCCAATAAAACGGTATTCGGTAGGATAAAATATTCCCGAAGTTGTATAAATAATGGTGCTATCGCCACGAGTAACACCTCTAAGATTGGTTGTTGGAATGGTGATGTTGGCCAAACTATCAAATCCAAATTTGACGTCACTTGTACCGATATACCAAGCAACTGCTTCGGATTTGTAAAAGGCATTGTAGCGAATTAAATTCTCGGACGTTATAAGGTATTGATCGAATTTTCCGGCGGTGATTTTGGTGATGAGTTGATTTACTTGCGTGTTCCAATCATTATAATAATCAACAGATTTAGTGCTTTCCCCATAGGCAATGATGCATTGAAAATAATCTCTAAAATTCGGAATAGCATTCATCCTTTTTTTCATCATCGCATTGGAAGTTGTGATGATGGATTGTTTCACTCCAAGGCTAAATTTCGTTTCCCACAATGGCTCTAGTTGATCGATGAGCAACTTGGCTTGTTGTTTATCGGCAGCAGATATATAGGTCTCAATGTCTTTCAGAAATTGAACCGGTTCATTCGAAAATGACTTGATTGGTTGCGCAAGTCCGGTTTCTGTAATGAGCAAAATGAGAATTGCCGGAAAGAATAGTAGGCGCTTCAGTAGGGATGAATACTTGCTTAGCATGTTTGCAAATTACCTATTTCGAATGCAGATGTTGAGGGATTTGAAAATTGATTTTTGCACAAGTTTTAAGCAATCATGCGGTTCTTAAAGAAAATTATCCAGTTTTGATATTTCTTAATTTTTCATGTAGGTTTGTGCAGAAGGTTAACCATTATGCATTCAATGAAATTCTATACAAAATCAAGTCTGAGTGCCGTTCTATTTTTAGCAGGAGGACTCCTACTGAGTAGCTGCGGCGGAAGTGACAAAAAAACCGAAGGCTCATCATCCGACACATTGGCTGTAGCTGACTCAACGCCTAAAAACGAGGATTATTTTCAGGTTCCATTACCGGCTGAACTTTTTCGTTCACTTCAGCAAAACGGAGTTAAGTCGCGTCCGAACTTGCTAAATCCGGTTGAAAATATTTCTTCTTATACTTCATCTACATACAAAGCCCTCAATTTTGGGGTGTATAGTTCTGATTTATTTTTCTGCAGCACATTCGATTTAAAGTCGGATGTATTGAAATATTTCGAGAATTTGAAAAAACTTTCCGACGAATTAGGAATCAGTTCGGTTGTGAATGATGCTACAATGAAGCGCATCGAGAAAAATTTAGGTAACAAAGATTCTTTGAGCAAAATTACCGATCAAGTATTTTTTGAGGCATCAACAAACCTTGAGAAGAATGGGCAAGGAGCAACATTGGCTTTACTCATTGCTGGAGGATTAACAGAAAGTATCTATTTGAGTACCTGTGTTGCTGATCAATACAAAGAAGGAAGTGTTGTATCAAGTATTATTGCTGATCAAAAATTCCCATTGGTGAATTTGTACGATTACATGAATAAATATCCCGAAGATGCTCGAATTGCTGAAGCGCGTAAATTGATTGATCCCTTAAAAGCAGCTTATGATGCATTAAAGGAAGCAGCTCATACTCCTAGTAAATCGAAAGACGGTAAGAAAGTAATTGGTGGTGAAACTCATTTAGTGATTACTGCCGACGATTATACTAAAATTCGTGAAGCTGCAGCAACTGTTAGAGCTTCTATTTCCAAAACAAGTCCAGCTAAAAACTAAGATTCATACTAAAAAGGCACACAATGCGTATACTTTTTTCTGCTTTCATTTTTCTTATTCTGGTTTGTCCACTCAGTGCTCAACAGCTTCAGAAATCAGATAATATTCCGGCTTCAGAACTCTGCTCCGATTATCATAAAAAGAATCTTTCATTCGAAAAGAAAGACATTAACTTTCGATATAATTCTCAATCGCGAAGTGCTTTATTTCGTCCGGGACAATCATCGAAACTTTCATTTACAGCTTTCAAAGGCAATGAATATCGCATTACCTGCGGCGCCGAAAATTCGGTGTTGAACGGTGGTACAGTTTCGTTCAAAATATTAGATGCTAAAACAAAGAATGTCTTGTTTGATAGTGAAGCTGAAGGAGCTACTTTGTTCGAATTTATATGTGATAATTCATTGAATTTGATTCTCGAAATAGCCTTGCCAGAAGCAACATCTACCTCTTCTACTAAGAAAGTTGTTTATGGCTGCGTTGGTTTTCTCATGGAGAGTCGACCAGCATTGCAAACTGGTTTCTAAACACGCTTGATTCTGCTATAGGATGTTCGATATATACGATTTCTACGAAAAAATGGAGGATGGCAAAATCATGCTGTCTTTTAAAGGAGAAATCACATCCGAACTTCTTACTTCGATACTTCATATTATGGAGTCGAAACTCGATAATATTGGAGAAGAGCCCCGACTGCGCAAGAAAGTATATAATGTATTAGTTGAATGCTTGCAAAACTTGTATCATCATAACGATGGTTTGACCGACGATCCGAAAGCGAATCAACGATCAGCATTATTTCTAATTGGCCGTAGTGATGATAGTACTTACAAAATCATTACAGGAAATTATATACTGAATTCTAATGTTGAGGCATTCAAAGCACGTATCGATGTAATCAACGGTTTGAACAAGAACGAACTAAAAGATTTATACATCAAAACATTAAATAACGAAGAGTTTTCTGGAAAAGGCGGTGGTGGTTTAGGCTTAATTGATATTGCTCGTAAATCGGGACAAAAGATCGATTATTCGCATACACCGATAGATGATACCTATTCCTTTTTTAGTTTACTTATCAAGGTAACTCATTAATACAATGGAATCAATTGCTATTGAAATAACACCCAAAACACCTTTAGTGAAACTCACTTCGAAGGATGGAATAATGGAATTCCGTGGGCGTTCGATCCCTGAAAATTCAATTGAGTTTTATACACCCGTTTTTAATTGGATTGATAAATATAGCCTTCAACCCAAAGAGAAAACAACCGTTCAAATTCAACTTGAATATTTTAACACAAGTTCTTCAAAGTGCTTACTTGATATCTTTAAAAAACTTCAAAGCTTGCATTTATCAGGTAAATCGGAAGTTACCGTTAATTGGTATTACGAAGAAGATGATGAAGACATGCTTGAGGCGGGCGAAGATTACCAAGCCATCATTAAGGTTCCCTTTGTAATGATTAAAATTTAAGCTCCTTTGGGGCTTTTTTCTTTTTTAATCCATTGGATTTTCCCCGGTAATTTCAACAGCCATTTGAATCCTTCCACATATAAAAGAATACTCAGGATTCCGGTCATTAGCCAAATCACCAGCATATTGGCCCAACGCACTTCCATGATCATTGATCCAAATCGCTTATAGGGCGAATAAAATCCTCCAGAAGCAAATCCACCCGGCGCCGGTACATGAAATGCCGGTTCAAAATTTCGAATCAACTCTTCGCGCTCATTCAATTTTATCTTGGTGAATTCATCTTGATGCAAGACCATTTGACTCAATTGTTCATTGGTCGATTGTGCTACTAAGTCAGAATAGCTCGCTCCAAAACTGGAAATGATTTTATCTTTTTCAGCTCGTGCTCGAATCTCTCGTTTGTTGCATACCTGTTTGCATTGAGCTAAATAACTCGAAAGCTGAAGATCTATTTCTGAAGAATACGTATTTGAATTTATTTTTTCGGGTGAATCAAATTGCTTGAAATCGCCCCGTTTATTCATACGTATGAGTTCGTTCGAAAGAGAATGAGTTATATTTTCCTTTTGAATTGGATACTTGCATTCATTCAATTTTACTCGCAACTCATCCATTTTGGGAATCCAATAATTCACACAATAATTCGATTCTGAAATCTGAATGTCTTGGTCGAAAACGGGTTTTTCAGCTTCATTATTCATGAAACGATTAACCGCCATTGCTTCAAAAGCCCAGCGTGAAGCCATCAAATTGGCTGAAAATGGAACGCGATCATCTTCCGGACGAAGTGTACTATTCAAATGATCAAATCGTACGAGCACGCCGCTTAGCAAGAGTTGAGGTATGATTAAAATCGGAATGATGATGTAAATAGTTATAGCAGAATTGAAGGTTGCCGAAATGTTCAATCCCAACAAATTCGCAAAACAGCTAACAGAAAACAGCAGTAAAAAATCATCCAACATCAATCCATGTAAGCCCATCATTGTATGTCCAACCGTTACAAAACAAGCTGTTTGTATTGCCGAAATTAGAAACAACAAGGCGATTTTGGATAGCAAATAACTGCCTTTGCTCAAGTGAAGAAACTTTTCTCTTCGAAGTATTTTTCGATCACGAATGATTTCTTCGGCACTTACTGTTAAGCCGAAAAACAAGGAAGCAATCACACAAATGAGCAAATACGCAGGTAAGTTGAGGTTGTGAAAAAGCGTGTAATGATCATCTTGTGTGTAACGTAATGCATATCCCATCAACAAAGCCAATAAGGGTGCTTCAAGCAAATTGATAGCTAAATATTGCCGATTACTCAGCTTAGATAAAAGATCTCGTATAAAGAAAACCTTGAATTGTCCAGGATAACCTGGTTTCTTAAATCCAGAATGGGGTAGTTCGCCTGTTGGAATTTCGTTTTCGGATGCAGGTGGTTGACTACGTTTGAAAAAGATATTCCATTCTTTTGGAGAAATTCTTCGGTTCGGTGTAGGCTTCCCATGTTCGTCAACAATGCGCGATTCGAGTATATCGAACAATTGTTCAGGATTCACATTCCCACATTCGATGCATTCACTTTCACTTGCATTGGCATGATCGACAATGGTTTTAAAATACACCACCGATTCAACGGGATTGCCGTAATACACTGGATATCCGCCAACATCCATCATCAACAAGCGATCGAACATTTTAAAGATGGCCGATGAAGGTTGATGGATAACCACAAAAATGAGCTTGCCTTTCAATGCCAATTCCTTGAGCAAGTCCATAATATTTTCCGAATCGCGTGAACTCAATCCTGATGTTGGTTCATCTACAAACAACACTGCTGGTTCGCGAATAAGTTCAAGTGCAATATTGAGCCGCTTGCGTTGTCCTCCGCTGATCGTTTTTTGCAGTGGATTCCCCACCTTCAGATCACGGATTTCCAATAATCCCAATTCATCCAATACATGATGAACTCTGCGTAAAAGTTCGGTATCTGAAGTGCCGGCAAAACACAATTTCGCGTTGTACCAAAGATTTTGAAATACACTCAATTCCTCTATGAGCAAATCATCCTGAGAAATGTAACCGATTAGTCCTTCGGTGCTTGTTTCGGCTGCATTTAAATCAACACCATTGATGAGAATTTTCCCAGAACTGGGCTTTTCATTCCCGTTGAGTAAATTGAGCAAAGTAGATTTTCCCGCTCCGCTCGAGCCCATAATTCCTATGAGATTTCCCGAATGCTCTGTAAAGTTGAATTTGTGTAAACCGCGCTTTCCGTTTTTAAAACGGTATTCAATGTTTTTTGCTTGAAATACGATTTTAGTTTCGGCATTTTGTTTCAAAAAACAACCAAGCACATCGGAATAATACACCGGATTCATCCGACTTCCACGCAGAACAGCGCCTTGTGGAAACACATACACACGTTCTGTTTGAAGAAGCTGTCCATTGAGATTGATTTCTCCATGTTGAAGAATTCTCAAATAATAGCTTCCGGCACTTTCGAGATATACAATGAAAATATCGATCTCTAAGCCTTCAACAAATAAGTGCTTTAATTGACCAAAATCAGATTCTTTATTTCCATTGAGAAGCAAGCAGGATGAATCATTTAATGCAAGTGGATTGGAACCTGCGAACTGCAAACACACAGCTGTTTCTACTTCAGGAATATTGAAAATAGAAGCAACAGTTTGAGCAAAATCCAGGTTTTGAGAATCAATTTCGCCTCCGGCAGATAGGAACTCAACCAATCGAAGAAAGACAAAACACTTTTGTTGATGCGTGAGTTCTTCATTAATCTGTGTGCAAATGAAAAGCACTTTCACCGAGGATGCCGAACGTCTTTTTCTTGCGCGTGCTTCGTCGCTTGTTCGATGAAGTTCTTGAACTAAGGCATCAAACTCACTTAAATATTCATCAACCTGATCGCTACCTAATTGCCTACGAAGAAAACTCTCTACAACCGAACGCTCTCGTCCTGCATTCTCGCCTGGACGGGCTACCAATGCAAAGAGTTGTAATAATGCTTTGAGGATTTTTCGATTCATGTTTGCCCGATAAAACTACAAATAAAGAGCAGGCTCATCAATCATTTCTTCTTTTCGTTATACCCAATATCTTTTTTGAGTAATTCTAAAATCGATTGTACCGCTGGACAAATAAAACTGTTTTCATACGTCAAATCGAGTAATTGATGAAAGCGTTTCCGATCGGTATGCGGATAGGTGCGACAAGCCGTTGGACGATCTTCATACACATCGCAAGTATTGTCTTCGGCGAGGAATGGACAGGGTGAAGATTTCAATACATAATCTTTGTCTTCATCAATACGTAGATATTTATCTACAAACACCACTGGTTTTATGCGCAAACGTTTCGAAAGGTGCTCGATGTCTTTCTGATTGAAAATGGGACTAGTCGTTCGACAACAATTTCCACACGTTAAGCAATCGGTATTTTCAAACACAGCATCATGAATTTCGCGTACGCGGACATCCAGATTTGACGGGTGATTGCGTTTCAATTGATCGAGAAAACGGCGATTGGATTTCTGTAAGACTTTGCCAGCTTCGAGAATTGCTTCGGGTTGGTATTTTAAGTTTGTTGACAATTTGGGAGTTTTTAACTTGTCTGTCGAGCACTGAGGGTTTATTTTTGCCACCCCGATACAAACATAGCGGCTTTACCGTTCTTCTCCTGCATGATCTCTATACGTTCTATTGTTCTTTTTCTGTTGACCATTCCTTTGGCCGCTTCGATGCAAGCCAAGCAACATATAAAAGACAGCATGCAGGTTGTTGTTCCGCCTGATACAATTCCCCCCAACATTCATGAAATAGAAGAATTCTCAGAAGAGGAAGATTCAACTGTTACCGAAGAAGGAGAAGCGTTTGAAGGTATTTGGGATGAAGATGCTTGTGTGATTCTGAATTGTGATTTGTACAACGCTGTTTGGGATACAACACGCATCAATCCATACGGAATCAACCTAAAGGAAAAGAAAGATTCTACCTATCTCACACTTTTTCATGATGTATCTTGTGATTATGCGCATCCGACTTGTGGAGAGATCACCTCAGAATTTGGCTTCCGCCGAACGCGTTACCATTATGGAATCGACATCAACCTCGAAACAGGTGATGAGGTTTTATCCGTTTTCGAAGGAACCGTTCGTGTTGCTCGTTACAGTCCAACGTATGGCTATTACGTAATTATTCGACATTTGAATGGACTAGAAACCTTGTATGCACATCTTTCTCAAATCAATGTTTCTTCTGGACATTATGTTCAAGCAGGCGATAAAGTGGGTTTGGGTGGAAATACAGGACATTCGCGTGGAAGTCACTTGCATTTTGAAGTTCGTTTCTTAGGACAGCAGATCAATCCGCGGGACGTTATTTCGTTTGAGAATTATACCTGCAATAGCAAAGAACTTTGCATCAGTCCGGCGAGTTTTGATTATTTACGCAAGGTTGAAAAACACAAAGCACAGGTTGCAGCACGTCGTTATTATAAAATTCGCAAAGGAGATTCATTGGGTCGCATTGCCCGAAAAAATCATACAACGGTTGCTAAATTGTGTAAGTTGAATAAGATGAGTAAACGCACGAAACTCAAGCCGGGTAGAAGATTAAGGGTGGCTTAGATGAAGCGATTCTGCCAATAATCTAGTTTTTTTTGATGTTAATTCTTAAATTTGAATTATGAAAATAGCACTTCAGTATTTAAGTAATAGCGAGGGAGAAAGAACTGCTGTTCAGTTGTCACTTTCTGAATGGGAGAAAGTACTGGCTAGATTGAAGAAATTTGAACAATCAATTCAATTAAAATCAGAAATTAAAGAAGCGCTTGATGAAGTAGATTCGATTAAAAAATCGAAAAAAAATAAGCAGTCATTAAGCGATTTCATTAATGGCTTATAAAGTAATTCCAGTTGAGAGATTCAAAAGGGAGGCAAAAAGATTAGTAAAAAATTCCCATCTTTAAAAGAAGAATTAATTGAATTGGGAAAAGTGCTATCGAAAAATCCCGAAGCAGGAACTTCTTTAGGAAACAATATATATAAAGTTAGAATTTCTATTAAGAGTAAATCAAAAGGTAAAAGTGGTGGTGCAAGAATTATCACTTATAAATTTTCAGATGAGTTAGAAATTTACCTTTTGACTATTTATGATAAATCAGAATATGACAGTATTGATGATAAGACACTAAAATTAATTATCAATGGGATATTTAAGTAAACTGATAGTTAAATTAATAGCTTTTTTATTCAATAAGAATTAATAAGCATTCAATCCTTTAGTGAAATCAATGCTTCTTCCTCAAACGAATTGGAAAATAGCCTCCAGCCGTCACATTAAATTGCATAAATCCAAATTGCTGATCGGCTCTTACTGGTGCTTCGTTGTTGATATAAATATCTGGTAAAATAATCCATCCTCCACGAACCTGAGCTTTCACAAAGAAATTACGTAAAAACCGAAATTCTGGTCCAACTCGAAACGAAGCAGAATATCCAGCTACATGGTATTTATTGTCAATTCCATAGCCTTCTGGAAATTGAGAATCTGCAAATAAATGTGCTTCCGTTTTAGGAATTAATAATCCTGCTCCAAGGCTTGTTTGCCAATAGATTCCGAATTTCTCCTTAAATAAACTGGCTACTTTGCAGGTGTATTCTGCATCAACGTTGAGCAAATTCAATCCGTTGGTATGTTCGAAACGCATCAACTCGCGTGAAAGAGTTACCGGTGTATTGAGGTATGATCCTACAAAATTATTCGAATGATTTGTTGATGGAAGTATTACCCCCGACATCGTTACATCTTGTCCATTAACAACCACATATTTCATATGATCCATTCCAATGGAAACGCCCCAATGATGATTAATCACATAGCCAAAACGATAATTGTTTTGTGGAATGGAAAGATGTGTTGGGCTAAAATATTCTTTGAAGCCAAATTTCTCAGGGCGATCTTTTGCTTGCACATCATAAAAATTCACATCGAAATCTTGTCCATGAATGTGAATATCGCTATTCGTAAACCAGCCACGATTGTATCCCCAGGACATCCAGAATTTCCCCCTTTGATCAAAGCGTTGAACTGGAGTAATTTCCTGAGCTTGAGCAATAAGTGATAGACAGAAAATGAAGGAAATACTTATGGCGCGCATGAAGTTGAATTTGGCTGCGAAGATAAATGAAAGGCATTTGGAATAAAGATGATTTTTATCAGCGATAGCCTTGAGCTTGTAATTTGAAAAGTGCTGCATAATGACCTTCTTTTTCCATCAATTCTGCATGCGAACCACTTTCAATTAATTCACCTTTTTCTAAAACTAGAATTCGATCGGCCATGCGAACTGTTGAAAAACGATGCGAAATAATGAAGGCTGTTTTTCCTTGGGATAAACTCGCAAATCGTTCGAAAACTTCATGCTCGGCTCGTGCATCCAATGCCGCTGTTGGTTCATCTAAAATGAGCACTTGCGCATCACGCATATACACGCGTCCCAATGCAATTTTTTGCCACTGTCCACCACTCAAATCAACACCTTCGGCAAATCGTCGCCCGATCACTTGATCGTATCCTTTCGGTAATGTGCTCACTACACTATCGGCTAAACTCATATTGGCTGCATGATTTATCTTTTCCTGATCATGCTTATCTTCAATACTTCCGGTGGCTATATTTAATCCAGCTGTCAGTTGAAACTTCACGAAATCCTGAAAAATCACCCCAATTTCTTTACGTAAATCATCCGGATTATACTCCGAAAGTGGATGTCCATCCAACAAAATCCGTCCTTCAACTGGATCATACAAACGCGCGATCAACTTAACCAGCGTTGTCTTCCCAGAACCATTTTCGCCAACCAATGCAATCTTTTCTCCCGGACGAATCTGTAAATTCAAATTACGTAAAGCCCAAGATGAAGCATTTTGATAACGAAATCCTACATTTTCAAACACAAAACCTTCACGTATCGGATTGGGAAATGGACGAGCATTTTCACCGGTACGAATCTTCGGCTCCAACTGAAAAAAGTCATAGAAATCCTCCAAATACAAAGCTCCCTGACTTATCGACGCAAATCGACTTAATAAGGTTTCCATCAATCCTCGCATACGAGCAAATGAACCCGATAGAAAGGTCAAGGAGCCAATGCTTAAACTGCCTGCAATGGTGCTTAGTAAAATCAACACATAAGCGGCGTAATAACCAACAGTACTTATAGCCGCTAACACAGTTCCCCAAGTTGCACGCTGAATCGAAAGTCGTTTATTATCCAGATAATATTTATCCGAAAGCAATTTGAATCGATCAATCAAAAATCCAGAAAGGCCAAAGAGCTTGACTTCCTTGGCTGTTTCATCGCTTGCAGCGGTTAATCGTAAATAATCTAGTTCGCGACGTTCGGGAGTAAAACCATGCACAAGCGAATAGCTGCGTTCGTTAAAATGCGTCTCTCCTAAAAAAGCAGGAATGACACTGACGAGTAAAAGCAGAATGAGCCATGGATTGAACACAATTAATCCAGCCGAAAGTGAAATAAGTGAAATGATATCTTGAAACTGACTCAAGACCTGAGTCATCAGCACAGTACGATTGAGGGTTTGTCGACGAGCGCGTTCCAGTTTATCGTAAAAGGTAGCATCTTCAAATTGTTCAATGTCGAGCTTGGCGGCATGTTCCATCAATCGGATCGAAGAAGTATTCGCAAACAAATCGCCCAACAGGGCATCCAGCAAAGCAATGAGTCGATTGAGAAGTTCATTGATTAAAGCCAAAGAAGCTTCAATTGCGACTAAAAACCACAAATGAGAATGATCGTGCAAAGTGTCATGGGCAATGAGTTGTATGACTTCATCAACAATCAATTTCCCAACGAGCAACAAAGCCAAAGGCATCAAGGACTTGATAATCCGCAGCGCCAGATTGGCAGCAGTCATAGACGGACTCGTTTGCCAAATAAGTTTTAAAAAAGGAGGAATGTGTTTAAGAGAACTCCAGCTTCGTTTGGTTTCTGTGTTGGGACGACGATTACCTCTAAGCAGGACGCGAATTTTTTCAAACATAGATTATCAGCTTTCAATTCACATACCTTCAAGAAATCAAGTCGCAATGGCAGAGAATTGAATGTGAACAATGTATCTTGCTATGCCCAAATCCCAATCATCAATGAGTATGATGTTCAAGTACCCAATTGCACTATTCTTTTCTGTTTTCGTTTTAATGTTGATTCCACAGTCTTTCTATGCGCAATGTGCTATTGGCGAAAGTTCAGTTAGCCTTGTTGTAACTACCGATGATTATGGATACGAAGGGTATTGGGAATTGACCGCAGAACCCAATCCATGCGGAACACAAACCATTGCATTTGGTGGAAACGTCAATGTAGGTTGCATTTCTGGATCACAAAATCAAGATCCATCAGGATATGGAAACAATTTAGTTATCAATGAAGGACCTTGGTGTTTGACCAATAATGCCTATTACACCATTCATTATCGCGACGATTGGGGTGATGGTGGTTTTCATTTTCGAATTTTAATCAATGGACTTATCGCACATGAATTTTACAATGCAGGTTCTGGTGTTGATTTTACATTTCAAGTGCTTGATCCACCATTGTACGATTTAGCGTGTTATACCCATGTTAATTCTACCCAAGTTCAAGGCAGATATGTGCAACAACAAGGAAATCCGCTTGAAGTTATCCTCTATAATTTTGGTGCTCAAACCGTAACAAGTGCCGAAATATCCTATTCGGTGAATGGTGATACACCTGTTATTGGAACTCTCAATGGATTATCTATCGTACCATATACTTCAATAGTTGTTCAACATCCTGTATTATGGACTCCAAGTTCCGATGGATCATATACCATTGAATTTTCAGTAAATTCTATTAATGGAAATCCGGATGAAGTTCCACTCAATAATTCCGAATCGGCAGTTTACCTTGTTGGACCAGGTCGGCCTTATCTTTTAGATGATTATATAAGCGGATTGATTGTTCCAATGAACATTGCTACTTCGGCAAATAGCTTGAGTTCGCCAATCGATTTAGACTTTCATCCAACTTTAACGAAGAAACAGTTGTGGATTATTAATAAAGGCACTGAAAGCAGCGGCGGATCTACTGTAACAATTGATAATACAGGTGAGGCAAATCAAATTTCAGAATTTTTGCAAGATGGAAATGCCTGGCATTTTATGTCTTTACCTAGCGGAATAGCTTTTAGTGATAATGGAAATTTTGCGACTTCACCGGGTGTATTCGATGCCAATCATACAGGAACAGCTGTAGCGTTTACCGGACCAACCTTGTGGTCGAGCGATCCAGCAATTTATGCCCAACCCAGTGGTGGAAATGGATCACATCTCGATATGTTGCACGAAAGTCCATACAGCCAAGGAATTGCTTGGGAAAAGGACAATGTATTTTGGTTATTCGATGGATACAACAACGATATCGTTCGTTATGATTTTGTGAATGATCACAATCCTGGCAATAGTGATCATTCCGACGGAATTGTTCATCGTTACAGCGATGTTGCAGTTTTGAAAGACCTAAATGGAACAATCAGTCACCTCGAATTAGATGAAGCGAAGGATTGGTTGTATGTAGTTGATAATGGAAATCAGCGGATTTTTCGAATGAATATTCACACCGGAACACCGTCTGCAACACCACCTTCTTATGGTCCACATGAAGGTATGGCAGAATACCTGACGATGACCGGTTATACTTGGGAAAATGTTGTTTCTACAGGATTACTTGATCCAGCCGGAATTGCAATTCAAGGAAATCGGATGTTAGTGAGCGATCATCAATCAAATGAAATTATCCTGTATGACATTAGCAGTATGCCCGCCACTGAACTTCGTCGAATAAACACATCGGCATTGGGAATTATGGGAATTGCAATTGGTCCTGAAGGGAAGATTTATTATGTAGATAATGCAGGAAATAAAGTAGTTCGATTAGATCCAGAACAAATCCCTCTCAATACAAGCGAAATTACTTCCAAAGCATACAGTTTATTTCCAAATCCATCCCAAGGACAATTAGGTATAGCCTCAGAAATTGAACAAATTAAACTTCACATTTCGGTTTTCAATTCCATTGGTCAAGCCCTTATTTCTTACCAAACAGAATCAGGAAAAATGACCAATCTAAATATACCTGCTGGTGTTTATTTTATTGTGATAAAAGATGAAAACGGGAAATTCTTAGCTAAGAAACCTTGGATTATTTCTAAATGAAAAAGAATGGGGCATTTCCTTAAATTCGCAGTATAAATTACGCTCTTGAAATCTGCCCTTATTCAACTAATTCTTCCGCTTGTTTTGTTGTGTCTTGGATGCAAAAAAGAAGATGCGATAGACCCAATTCCTACTCCAGTTCCTACCACTGGAACAGCTTCATTTCATGTTCAAAATAAAGTAGGCAATGATGCGCTGTCTTTAGGTTTGATGCACTATGTGAATGCGAATGGAGATTCTTTTCAAGTTGATTTGTTGAAATATTATATCAGTCATTTCGAATGGTTGCGCGCAGATGGAACTTCCTTTCATTCTGAAAATTATCAGCTAATCAACCAATCAAATCCATCCAGCCTCGATTTTAATTTGAGCAATATTCCAAATGGGACTTATACTGGTTTGCGATTTTATTTAGGAGTTGATTCTTTGAGTAATCACACCTTAACGAATAATGATGCTTTAGACGCTTCTTCGGGAATGATTTGGAGTTGGAATACTGGCTATATTTTCTTCAAACACGAAGGTAAGTATGTTGATTCCAATCATGTTCATCAACCACTCCTTTATCACTATGGAACCGATCGTGGATACGCTACCGTAAATCTACCACTCGATCATTTAATTATCAATTCAGATACACGTTCCTTGAATCTTCAATTTGATTTAGCCCAATTATATAGCAATCCCAATCTCATCGACTTTTCTATCTGGAACAACAATCAATCGCTTACAACACAAGAATATCCTTGGATTGATGCAATGAAGCAGAATTTTTCTCAAAGTTTTTCAGTCAGTATTCAATGATGAAGTCGCCTGCGATCCTGAAAAGCGTATTGACTTTAACCTTGTTCGGTTTGATCCTATTTCAAGCATGTACCAAGGACGAAACTGCCATTTCGATCAATGATACGTTTTCGCCTACACCATACACGATTGTAGTTCCTCAAGGACTTCCTGCAATGCAGATTCCCGCCGATAATCCAATGACTGTCGAAGGAATTGCTTTAGGTAAAAAGCTGTTTTATGATCCCATTTTATCGGCCGATAATTCCATTTCGTGCAGCTCATGTCATTTGCAAGCATTTGGTTTTACCGATAGTCTTCGCCGTTTTAGCAAAGGCATTGACCACATCGAAGGAACCCGAAATTCGATGCCTTTGATTAATCTTGGCTGGGAACGGAATTTCTTTTGGGATGGCGGTGCGAGTAATTTAGAATCGCAGGTTGCTGGTCCAATTACCAACCCAATCGAAATGCACGAAACATTGGCAAATGCTGTGTCTAAGCTCAACGCACATCCCCAATATCCTGCATTATTCAAAAAAGCCTTTGGTTCCGAAATCGTTTCAACTGCGAATCTCATGAAGGCTATTGCTCAGTTTGAACGTACATTGATATCAGGAAACTCGCGTTTCGATAAATACATGCAACAAGGTGTTCCTTTAAGCGAACAGGAAATTCGTGGAATGGAAGTATTCATCAGCTTCTTTAAAGGCGATTGTGTGCATTGTCACGTAATGGGCAGCACCTTTACCGATCATGAATTTCGAAACAATGGACTCGATTCCGTATCGGTCGATTTAGGTCGTGGACGCATCACCCTCAATCCTTCCGACAATGGGAAATTTAAAACTCCCGGATTACGCAATATTGCTGTTACCGCTCCTTATATGCACGATGGGCGTTTCACTACTTTAGAAGAAGTAATCAACCACTATAACAACGGAATTCAACCACATCCGAATCTCGATCCTCGTTTGGTTGGTGTTCAGAATGGACGCATGAGCGATCAAGATGTAGAAGACATCATAGCCTTTTTACATACGCTTACCGACGAGGAATTTTTAACCAATCCAGCATTTCAAAAACCATGAAGACGAAACGATTCTTTTCTTGTATATCACTCTTGATTTTTGTAGCGTGTAATGGTGTTTCAACGCCACCATCAGCTAAAACAGCCGAGTTTAAAGTATGGGGAAATTGCGGTATGTGTAAAAAGACCATCGAAACGTCTTTGAAAGACAAACCGGGCGTCCTCAAAGCCGATTGGAATGTAAAAACCAAACAAATGTCGGTTCAGTTCGATACACTCCGAATTTCCTTGAAAGACATTCAACAAACCATTGCAATGGCAGGTTACGATAACGATGCATTTAAAGGCGATTCGGCTGCGTATGCAGGTTTGCATGAATGCTGTCAATACACCCGAAAATAATTTTTGAATGCTGTAATAGTTTTTTCCCTTGAGCTACTAAATAGAAAAAAGCTCATGGAAGAGACAATCAAAACCCAAAATGCATCGCCCATTTTTAACCGAATGGCTTATGGTTTATTTATTTTATTAGGAATTTACTTCGCATTATTCTCGAAAGATTATCCTTCGGCATTAAGTAATTTCGGTATTGCACTCGTATTCGATCCATTCGACCAAACAATAAAATTTCCCGATCGACCGCTATATCAAAAGGTCTGGCTCATTACCCACGCAAGCTTAGCATTGGTAGGTTTTATCTTGATGTTGGTACTTTAGGGCCTGCCCTTGTTTGCCTTCGCAATTGCCTCGCACACAAGGTCGCGTCTTCGCCTCATAGTCCTCGTCCTTCGTCCTGCGGGCTAGTTCCGGCTCAACCGCTCAGGCTTCAGCCCAATTGCTGGTAAATCGAAATGTGCTTCCATCAAATAAACCTTTGTCACTCAGTTTTAATTGTGGAATTACTAGCAATGCCATAAACGATAAGGTCATGTAGGGTGCACGAAGCTTACTTTCTAGTTTTTCTTTCACAAACGTATCCAAATGAATGTAGCGTTTGGCTACTTCCCAACCATCATCATTACTCATCAATCCTGCAACAGGCAAGGCAAGTAGATGATCTTCCTCTTTGTCAACAGCACATAATCCACCTTTGCTAATCATAAGTAGATTAATTGCTCGTAAAATTTCTTCGTCGCTGCATCCTGTAGCAATAATGTTGTGACTATCATGCGCCACCGTCGAAGCAATTGCTCCTTTCTTCAATCCAAAATTTCGAATAAACGAAATTGCTGGCGGAGCATCCTGATAGCGATTTACTACCACGAGTTTCAACACATCCTGATCGGGCTGACTCAAGCAATTTCCTTGTTCATTTACCCGAGCAGGTATATGAAGTTCGCGGGTAATCAATTGTCCTTCGAGTGCTTCTATTACACGCAAATTTCCATCTTGAACTGGAAGATACAGTTCTTCCAATGTCACTTCTCGACTATGAAACCGATTTTCGGGACGTTCTTCCTGATGATGAATGTTTGTTTTTCCATTCTCCGCAACTTTTTCACCTCGAATCCAAGTACCTCGAATATTAAAATGTTCGAGATTATCAATCTCAATAAAATCGGCCGAATCGCCCACTTGGAGCATACCAACAGGTAAATTATAATGCAGTTTCACATTGTACGAAGCTGCACTCAATACATCAAATAGATTGTAACCCAATGCCAGCGCACGTTTCACTTGAACATTGATATGACCTTCGAGCAAATTATCCGGGTGTTTATCATCGCTACACAACATCACTTTTTGCGGATGAGAAGCGAGTAGGGGATGCAAAGCCTCAAAATTCCGAGCAGCACTGCCTTCCCGAATTTGAATAAACATTCCCGCTTTGATTTTATCCAATGCTTCTTCCAATGTGAAACATTCATGATCTGTTGTAATACCTGCTGATGCATACCGAATGGCTTCCTCACCGCGCAATCCGGGAGCATGTCCATCAATGGGTTTATTATGCCGTTTGGCTGCTTCTATTTTGGCAATCATATCAGGATCACCTGCGAGAACACCAGGGTAATTCATCACTTCCGCCAGGTACCAAATATCTTTTTTCCCTAATAAATAATCTACACCTTGAGGATCTATCGCATCTCCAGCCGTTTCGAAAACCGTTGCTGGAACACAAGAGGGCGCCCCAAAAAAGAAATGAAAAGGAACTTTAGCAGCATTGCGCAGCATGTATTCTACTCCAAAAACACCTAATACATTGGCTATCTCATGCGGATCCGAAATCGTTCCTACCATGCCATGCACAACGGCCATCCGTGCAAATTCCGAAGGAATCAACAAACTACTTTCAACATGAACATGCGCATCAATAAATCCGGGAAGTATGAACGTCGTGCATTCAACTTCATTTGCTGGTTCAATGGATTGAATGATTCCATTTTCAACAACAAGGGTAGATGCCGAAATACTTCGACTGAGCAAATCAATTCGGCGAGCTGTAATGCGAAAGCTATGGGTGTTTTGCATGATCCAAACCTAACACCTTCAACGCAGATTTATTTCATCTTTTAATGAATCTTTTCATTTAGATAACATTAAAATTTTCGGTTTCATTTTACGCTTAATACGTTTGAATTTTAGGGATGAAATTCAAGCCAGTGAACGAATCCAAGATTCAATACTCGAATTAGTACGTAAGATGATCTATAGATTAACTTAAACAGGAGTAGTTCATTCAAAAAGAAGAAGTAATTTCCCCCTAAATTTCTAACTATCTCTCATGAAGTACTTTACTTTCCTTAACAAAGGTCTTCTCACCTTAGCTGCTTTCCTAACCGGCGCTATGGCTTTGCAGGCACAAACCGGTTTAACGGTCAATGTTGTTGACTCTAACTTGGTATCTTGTCAGGATGATGCTTTTGCATCTATTACTATTAGTGGTGGAGTTGGTCCATACACTGCCTATTGGTTAAGATATACAGATGGTGTAAATCCACCTTCTGGTGGTGGTTTGCAAATAGATACAGTTGCTATTGGTACTAGTGCCGATAGTCTTGCTCCCGGCTATTACCAAATTCATACATACGACTCATCTACACCAACCCAATTGATTGGTTATACAGGTGTTTATATCCAAGGCTCATTTCAAATCAATCAAACCATTACTCCTGCAACGTGTACCAATGCCGATGGGAAAATTAAAATAACCATTGTCAACACAGTTGGTCCATACGATTTTGAATGGAGTACAGGTGTTCAACATTACGGATTAACAAATAATTCCGATTCTGTGATGAACGTCGCTGCTGGAAATTATTCCTGCATTGTTACTGATGGTAATGGATGTTTTGTAAATGGTGGTGGCGGTGCTGGAACTGCACCTCAATCAGGATTTTATGTGTATTCTAATTCACCTATTGTCGCTACAGGAACTGCAACTCCTTCGAATTGCTTCGATGGAACGGCTACTGTAACAGCAGCAAGTGGAACTGCACCTTATTCTTATGTTTGGAATACTGTTCCTGCTCAGTTTGGCGCAACGGCTACTGGATTATCTCCCGGTTATGTGATTTGTACAGTTACTGATGCTGTTGGTTGTACTCGTCAGCAATACGTAACAGTTCCTGCTGGTCCAAATTATCTTCAAGCAACTAGCAATATTACTCAATCAGTTTGTGGTGGTTCGCCAGGATCAATCGACTTGACTGTAACAGGCGGTGTTGCTCCATACACATATATTTGGTCAAATGGAAGCACAGCACAAGATCAAACAGGCTTAGCTTCAGGAAGTTATTCTGTGATGATTGAAGATGCTCAAGGTTGTGCTCTTACTGCATACAAGTATGTTGCTGAGTATTCACCGGTGCATGCCAATATTTCTTCTTCATATCCCGATTGCACTCCCAATAACGGTTCTGCAAGTGTGAATGTAACTGGTGGAACTGGTCCTTATACGTATGTATGGTCTCCTGGAGGAGCTTCTACTTCAACAATTAATGGCTTGAGCTCTGGGTACTATTACGTATTAGCTACTGACGCAAATGGTTGTAGCGATTATGATTATGCAAATTTGCAATTACCACAATCGTGTAGAGTTCATATCCGTGGTCGCATTTTTAATGATCTCAATGGGAATTGTACTCAAGATCCGAATGAGGGAGTATTATCGAATGTAATTGTCAATGCAACTCCAGGTTATCATTATGGAAGTACCGACAATAATGGGTATTACGATATAGAAACCGATCCAGGTGTTTATGATTTAACTGCTTATGCACCTAATAACTGGACTCAAGTATGTCCATCGGCTCCCATGACCATCAATGTAGATGCTTCTACTGCAGGATCTATATACGGAAGCAACAATTTCTACATGCAGCCAGATTCAATTTTCAACGATTTGCAAGTGTATTTGTATTCAGGTCCAGCTCGTCCGGGATTTCCTTTAGCTTGGTATGCAAATGTGCGTAATGCAGGAACAACAACACTTACAACTGGTTTAGATGTTCAACACGATGCACTTGCTACTTATAGTAGTGCTTCTCCTGCAGTAGGAGGATATAATGCAGCAACACATACTGCTTCTTGGAGTTTATCGCCTTTAAGTCCTCAAACCAATGTAAATTATTACCTCTACACAACACTTTCAACAGCAGCTGTTATTGGTGATTCAATTCATGGAACTGCTTCTTTAACCTATGCTGGCTCGGATGTGAATCCTGCAAACAATACCAGCCAATTCGCACGTTTGATTACTGGTTCATACGATCCAAACGACAAATCAGTTGAGCCACGTGGATTAGGAGAAGAAGGCAAAATCTTTTTCCAAGACAGCATTCTTCATTATTCAATTCGTTTCCAAAATACAGGAAACGACACAGCATTTACTGTAATTGTTCGCGACACATTAGATGCTGCGCTTGATGTACCTAGTTTCCGTTTCGAAGGAAGCAGCCATCCAATGACCTATTCGGTTAGTGGTGAAGGGGTTGTTACTTTTACGTTTAATCACATTATGTTGCCCGATAGTTTTGTGAATGAAGCAGCAAGTCATGGTGTTTTGAGTTATTCTATCAAACGTAAAATGGATATCGCTTTCGGCACCGAAATCAACAATACAGGATATATCTATTTCGATTTCAATCCTCCTGTTATGACCAATACAACACGTAATACCTTGTTTGATCCAACGGTTGGTATCGAAAATTTAAGTGGTTTAAATTTCTCTTTAAGTCCAAATCCTGCTATCGAACGAAGTCGTGTTTTACTTCAATTGGATCGCCCAGCTGATGTTCAATATTCTATCCTTGATTTGTCAGGACGTATGATACAAAATCGCAAAATGGGTAAATTAGGAGCAGGTGATCATCAATGGCAAGTGGAATCATTACCATCGGGTGCTTACTTAATTCGCATTCAAGCGGGCAATGTAATGCAAACTAAACGCTTGGTTATTACACGATAAGAAATTTTCTATACATTGAAAGCGCCCATCTAAGTGTTAGGTGGGCGCTTTTTTTTCAACAATTCAATCGATTTTTCGTTAAGAAATCTGAATTTTGATTTCCTCTTAAAGGCTTAATGTATCTTGCGCTGTGTTTTGTTCACCTTCCGATCGCATCGAAACTGCTACTGAACTTCAGATAGACTGGCTCGATTCCCCTTTAAATTTCGATAAAGTAAGCTGGAATTGCGGATTTTATTTTCGCGAGGGATATATCCGTGCACTCATCGATGGTTCAGGAAACAGAGGACACTTTTTATTTTCTCGCATCTACCAAAAGGGTGAATTGATAGCCATTGCCTGTTTTCAAGAATTGGTTTTATATCGTGATGAACTCGATGAATTGGGACGACTTTTCTCATCCGACAGTAAACTTGCGCTCAAAGCAGAATCATTTGTTAAATCGGTTGTCAATCTTGGAAGAGGAAAGAAAGGCATTCGAATCCTTATTGCTGGCAATTGTCAAGTCACGGGACCTTATGGAATCTGCTTTTCTCCAAAATTGGAAGATGCCGAAAAGTCAGATTGCATAACAGCGCTTCTTCGTTCTGCCGAAAGCACATACGGACCTTTTTCAATCACCTTAGTCAAAGATTTTCTTCCCGAACACGAATCAATTATTGAATCAATTCGTCCTGAAGGTTTTAGACGAATTCCAACTTTACCTGTGATGCGGTTTTACCTCGACAAGAAATGGAAAACCTACGATGATTATTTGAATGCTATGGCTTCTAAATATCGCATTAGAGCTAAAGCGGCACGAAAAAAAGGAGTTCTACTTGAACGACAAAATTGGGATATTGATCAAATTCAAAATCATTTAGCTGAAATCGATGTGCTCTATCGAAATGTGTTTGAGAAAGCACGTTTTCGCTTGTTTCGTGTTGAACCCAATTATTTCATTTCACTCAAATCTTCCTTCAAAGAAAAATTCATATTCAAAGCGTATTTGCTAGATGGAAAATTGGTCGGTTTTAGTACATTTTTAATCGACGAAAAGCAAAGTGATGCTCATTTGATTGGACTTGATTATTCAGCTAATAAGCATTATTCGCTTTATCAAAATATGCTTTATAATTATGTCGAATCTGGAATTGATGCTCAAGCAAATTGCATTGATTTTGGTAGGACAGCTATGGAAATAAAAAGTACAATAGGAGCAATTCCTGAGTCAAGTCCTGTGGTTGTAAAAATGCGAAATCACTTTTTAAATGGTATTGCTTGCATGTTAGTAGAGAATTCGGCACCAACACCTTGGATTCAACGTCACCCATTTCGGGAGGAAGAATAGAGAATTATTAATTACGAATCAGTACTGTCCGGTTAAAATTGAGATTGCATGATTTACCTTCTGTAGTTGCAGTAAATGCGGGTGTTGATGGTATTTATTTAAAATAAAGCCCCCTATGGAGGGAACAATGGCAGTTGAAAGGATTTAATTTGATTTCTAATTAGCGATTTTTCAGGATTGATGAGGAATTCAAAAAGGTTGATATAGGTCATCAAATGTAGCCTGACCATGGCTGCAAGATTTGAAAACGACCAGTTTTTACCAGCTCTTGCTTTGACAATTTTTAAGACAAGGTCAGCGATCAGGGCACACCAGATTTGGATTTTGATCGCATTTTCGCTCTCTCCAAGGAAGCTTTGCATCGGATAGTTCTGTTTGATACGCTTAAATAGCGATTCGATCTGCCAACGATTTTTATAAAACAGTGCGATTGAGGAGGGTTTGAATTGATTGTTATTGGTTATGAATTCAAATATCCTCTTCGATTTTTTGTCCTCATATTTTATAAGACGTGCCTTCACTCGTGTATTGTTATTGTGCTTGGTGTGGCCCATTTCTATAATCTGGTCGAGCAAAATTCCGTTCTGCTTTTCCTTGTCTGAAATTTTCTTTTCCCGCAGGACTTTGATCACGGTGTTGTTTCGTAATCGGGTCACCCATGTGACATTTTCTTCCGAGAAACGGTTGTATTGCTTGTAATCATTATAACCACGATCAAACACCACAATGGACCCACGTTGCAGGTGTATGTTCTGCAGAAATGGGCTGTCGGCTCCAGCTCCAGCAGAGAACCTTATCAAGCAAGGCACGTCTTGATCACTCCTCATTAAAGTATGCACCTTAATACCGCCTTTGCGCTTACCATCGGCGGGATTACGACCGGCATTTTTCAAAACTTCCTGAAACAACTGAATCGTTGTCGAGTCAACAATATAAAGCCGGGATGCGATTTTACTTCGGCTGTCCGGTAAAAAATGCTTGTATCGGTCATAAAGCCAGTAGTAAATATCTTCAAAGACATCGGCTGGTCGACTGGTATTTGCATCTGAAATCGTGCTCCTTCTGGGAAAGTAGTTGATTCCTAAATGCTGTATCCTGCCTTCCCAGGCAAGTAGGCCTGAGGTCACTTCTCGGATACCTGTACACCGATTAAAGATTGCGTAAAGCATCGTTACTAGGTGCGTATAAGTCCTGAAGTTCTTATAATACCTATCAGCGTTATGCTCATCAGCTATGTCCTTTACTTTCGTCTGAGGCAGATAAGAAAGGAGTTGACTGTAAATCGGCTGTCCGGTAAAATATTTACTTTTACTCATGATTATTTTGGTGTGTCGTAACTCAAAAATAATCACAAAAGGAGTGATCGAAATGGTCGCTCCTTTTTTCTGATTTAAACTTTAACCGGACAGTACTGATTACGAATTATCAATTACGAGTTACGGATTACCATATACGATTAACCATATACGATTAACGATTTGCGAATTGACCATGCTTTATAAATCAAAATATTTCTTTTATTGAGAAATAGTTATTGTTTTCTTACATAAATACTATATTGATGTTTAGGCTTTTATTTGATGCGAATGATAATGCATTTGCAGTAAACTAAAGGCAGTTTTATAGGATATGTCAATTTAGTTTGGCATTTAAGCGAGTATATAGAATTGAAATAGGTTTTTGTATGACCAATTCAAAAAAATTGGGTGAAATAACCCTGTTATTGGCCGATAGAATTCCGCTTTTTAGTAGCGGTCTGCAACAGATATTAATGTCTGGTAATGGATTTTCACGTGTCGATGTTGCCGAAGGTAGAAAGGAAGTCATGCAATATTTGCAGGCTTTTAAATACGATATCCTTATCATGGATACTCGACTAAATGATTCAGAAAGCTTAGAAGTTTTACAGCATATTCGAAGACTTTATCCAAATCAGAAAGTAATTTTTTTAGGTCGAATGCGAGATCAACATTTCCTAAAAGAATGTATACAATACGGACTAAAAGGATATATACTTCGAAATTCAAGTCTTGATAAATTGCTCCTTGCTATTCAAACTGTTCATAAGGACAGCGAATATTTTTCACCCGAAGTTGCCAAAGCATTTTATCGTTTAATAGCCAATCCAATTGCTGCCGATTCGCGACAACCTTTGGAATTATTATCAAGAGAATTGGAAATATTGCGTCGAATTTGTGATGAAAAATGCAACGAAGAAATTGCATCTGATCTCAATATTAGCCTTTCCATGGTAAAGAAATACCGAAGCAGTTTATTATTAAAAACAGGATCTAAAAATACTGCTGGATTAATCAAATTCGCATTTCGGCAGGGAATCATGCGTCTTTAATTTGATTGGGAATTAGTTTTCAAGTAAAGGAATTCATTTAGGCTTTTTATTCTACTAAATAATTCAATTCTTCTGTACTAAAGTCACTGCACTTTTGAACCATTTAGCCACTTGACAGCCCCTGATTAATAATTCATCTTTGGAAAACAAATAATTAAGATTGCCCTTTAGTTTTATGTATTAGTCGTATTTATTAGTCAATTAGACGTGGAAGGATGGCCCACGAAAAGAGTTTCCCGTTCAGGCTTTCGTTTGATCGGGAAACTCATTTTAATGAAGTCGGTGACTTATTAAACTTATAAATTCGGAGCGCGTTTTTTCAACTAGAAATTCACCTGTAAAGGCAGATGTAGTAGTGACCGAGTTTTGTTTTTGTACACCACGCATTTGCATACACAAATGTTGAGCTTCAATCACAACAGCTACTCCGAGTGGATTAAGCGTATCCTGAATACAATCACGAATTTGAGTTGTTAAACGTTCCTGAACTTGCAAGCGACGAGCAAAGGCATCTACAATTCGAGGTATTTTACTTAATCCAACAATATGTCCGTTTGGTATATAGGCTATATGTGCTTTCCCGAAAAATGGCAGCATGTGGTGCTCGCATAGTGAATACAATTCAATATCCTTTACAAGAACCATTTGTCTGTAATCCTCAGCGAACATGGCTGATTTCAATATTTCGGCAGGATCAAGATCATATCCGTGAGTTAAAAACTGCATGGCTTTCGCGACACGCTCGGGCGTTTTTTTTAAGCCTTCGCGTTCTGGATCTTCACCAATATTGGATATAATAGTCGAATAATGATTCGTTAATTCTTCTATTTTTTCGCTGTTATATCGATCAATTTTGCGATATCCTTCGGGTTGAAATTCTGTGTCTTCCATTATATTTCTTTTCCTAAATATTCGACATAATTATTTTCAGTCTCAAACAATTTAATACTGTGCAACACGCAGCCATTGGCTCGAATTACTTCTTCTAATTGCTCCCAAATTTTCATTGCCAAGTTTTCGGTTGATGGCATAATTCCTTTCATGAAATCAACATCCAAGTTCAGGTTTTTATGATCCAATTTTTCAGTTACTCGTTCTTGAATGAGTGCACTTAAGATTTTAAGATCAATAACAAATCCTGTTACCTCGCTTGGAATTCCTTTAACTGTTACATGCAAATTGAAATTATGCCCATGCCAGTTTGTATTAGCGCATTTGCCAAATACTTCCCGGTTCTTTTCTTCCGACCACTCTGGACGCGCTAATTTATGAGCAGCATTAAAGTGTTCCTTCCGTGTAATGTAAATCATTCGAGTTGAGTTGCCGCAAAGATAAGGAGGTTCTCTTTGGAAACTATTGATTGGGAAAATATGTCATTTAAGCTTAATGCTTTGTTTTATAAATATCGCTAATAGACATCTTAATTGTATTGTATCTAAAAGTAGATTTCAATGAATAAACTTTATACGATGCAAAAGAAAATTAGAATTATCAAAATGAAAAGGATGCTTCTATTTTATTTAATTAATCTATTAATTGATTGAATCCAATTCAACTATTTTTATTTCTGAAATCTAACTTTCATTATTGTGATTAAAAAGAAATCGATTTTATTAAAACAAAAAAGTCGGAGATTTCTCCCCGACTAATTGTTCAAATTATGCTATCGAATTACATGACAATAAATCTTCTCATACCTGAAGAATTCTTGTCTGAAAGACGCAATACATAAGATCCTGATTCAATTCCATCTAAGTGGAAATTAATTAGCATTGATTGTTGATTACTAATATTAATCTTTCTAATTAGTTGTCCTGTAATGGAGAAAATTTCAGCACTTAAATTTTCTGTTGTAGAAGCTGGAAGTTGAATAAATAATTGATCTTTTGCTGGGTTTGGGTAAACATTAAAATCCAATTGATCACTTATATTCTCAATTCCTACAGTAGGTACTGAACTCACTGTTCCAGAAACTGTTTCATTGCCATCAACTGAAAAAGTTGTTTGTGATAAAAGCGAAGCACCTTTGCTTTGAGCAGAAACCCAATTGTAAATAGTAGATTCATATTCATACACTTGTGGTGTACCTCCGAAATTAATGCTGTCAGAATAAATTTGAATCGTTTTAATTCGAAGAACATTAGTGAAAGTTCCTAATGGAGTAGTTAATGTTCCATATCCATCGCAAATTACTGTTTGACTACCTTCTCGAAAGTATGTATAAGATGTACCTCCAACTGATGTAGTTGTTGTTCCTCCAATTGGTTGAGTGAAACTTGAATTGAATGTAAATGGGAAACGGAAAAGATCCATGTCAGGAGTAAACTGTGATACAGTTTCGCTTCCTGCTTGCGATATATAAACACCATCAATTGCAAAAGAATTAGATGTTGCCTTCAAATACGTATAACCAGTAGTACCTCCCATGGAAGTAACTGATTGACATAAATTTGCTTGTGGGAAGTTTGACATACCTGGTTTACCAGCTGGATTCATGAATGTATTATTCGTTTCATTTTCAACGATAATATTAGCAAAGTTCCAAGTCGAATTAGCTCCAGTAGAAGTGATATCAATCGAACTTGGATTTGTTACATCTTTTGTTAGAAAGGTATAACTGACATTATACATATCAGTACTGTTAAAAGTTGGCTGAGCCGATAGTACTGAACTCAATAGTACAAATAGGAGTAGAGGGTTTTTCATATTAGTTTAAGTTTAAACAAATATAACAATTGAAAAAGGTTAACAAAACGTATAGTAATTTATATAGCCAACTGAATAAAAGTAATATGAACAGAGGATATTGCTATGAATGGTTTTAAAATTATGTTTGATTTACTCATTATTGAATTATTTTCATTAATGAATGATTTAATAAACAAATCGTGAATATTGACTAGTATTATTATTTATCAAATACTATTCACTTGTTATAAATGGCTATAAAACTCAGCATTTTAACAATTATTTTAATAGATAAATCATTCAGATTTCCATTAAATCAATATCATTCTTCTTATTAAATCAACTTGTTCTTTTACATTACATAAGTATTCAGATTTTATTGTGACGGATAAATTCTTTCTTAATAAGTAGTATTCAAATTATTTTCATTTTCTTCCTAACGTTTTCAAATTGCTCCGTCATTAGGGTGTACACAAACTCAACTGCGTTATGAAAATCTTTAATACGCTCTTCTTAATCCTGATTGCTGGCGGATTTCTGCCTACACATGCTCAATCTAAAGTGACTGAAACTTCACCTTGGACAATTCGACTGAATGCAGGAATACAATCGTTCTCCACTTCGGGAATTGCTAAAAGTCGAAATCAAGTGAATTTTGAATCTTCATCATTTGCAGCGAATGCTCCAACCTACACGCAGGAAAGTGGAATAGTGGGGCTTGCGCTTGAAGCAGCTGTTTTATACCGTATAAAGCCAGCTATGCGTCTTGGAATGATGATGAATGCCTTTCGGGATGATGACGAATATATAGGTCAGACGGATAAAGCAATGAGTATTTCTCAAATTCTTACCGATTCTTTGCATTCACTTAGCATTCGAAATATGCAATCGTATATCAACCTAGGACTGAATTATGAATATGATTTTATACTTCCATCTCACGATCGACATAAGATTACGCTTGGACTTGCTAGCGGTTTAACAATCAATCGAACTCCCGATCGAACAGAATATGATGTGTTTAATGATCGACATTATGTGAAGTTTCCAGTGAATGGATCTAGCGATGATTGGTATATCACGCATACGCATTTTTATTCTGGATGGTTTGTAATGCCATCGATTGCTTATGGATTTAAGGTATGGAAAAATAACTGGATTCAATTTTCAATTGCTACATCCATGCATCGATTATCAAGTGCCGGACAAGTAGAAATTCTTGATAAAGTATCCTCGGGAAGTCTTGATAAGACGCCCTATTCACTCCGTTCAATACAGTACAAAATTGGATATTCATTTTAATTAAAAGAATACGAAATCATGAGAAATTATAGTATTTATTGTGTTCTTTTTTTGATGATGACGAGCACGTGTTTGAAAGCTCAAGTGCAACGCGATCAGGATTTGGTGACTTTGAAAAACGGATATCAATTGTTGGGGTATGTGATAGAACAACGCCCGGGTAAGTTGATTAAGGTGTATCGCCCAGTTGAAAACGATACGGTAGAAGTGGCTCTCACGGATGTGGCGAAACTGACGAAAATTTGGGTTCAACCTTTTTCAGAAAAGAAAATGGAAGCTCGCGATTCGATAATTCCAGGAAGATTTAATAACAAGAAGAATGTCTTTACTGTAACTTATGTTTGGCAGGTGTTGGATATTGAGCAGAAGGCGCGTAGAGGACTTGGTTTTTCTTGGAACAGAAGTATTTCGAGAAATTATCAAGCTGGATTGGGTACAATCGTGTTTGGTCGACAAAATCCCATGCCGCAACGAAGCGAATGGTTTACTTCTTTTGTGAATCATTCTTTTATGCAGGTTCATGTTTTATTCTCAAATCAAATTAGGTTAGGGAAAAAGGTTCAGAACCATCGATTTTCAACGCTCTTAAGTGTAAATCCAGGTTGGGTGATTGATAGAACGAAAACCACATTTAATTCAGGTGATGGTGATCTTAAATTGGGGTATGAGCAATCTCGTGGTGGTTTTACATTTCAAACGGGAATTGTTTTTCGGATAAATCCAGATAATCAATCAGGATTTGCTTTGGAACCTGGTTATTCATTTTATGGTCATCAGGTAAAGCAATTTGCTAGTGAGCCAGGCACGGCGGGCTCGACCTATCTCGGTTTTCGACGTGAAATGAACCACCTTTTTACGCTCAAGCTTTCGTATTTCTTTTAACGATTTTCGAGCGTGAAGGAGATTTCCATCGAGGAAGACCTTGTTGAAGGCTGCAAGCAACGCAAGGCGGATGCTCAGGAAGCGGTTTACAGGAAGGCGTATGCTCCTTTTATGCAGATATGTTTGCGCTATACAGGTAATTACGAGGACGCTGTAAATGTATTACAAGATTCATTTCTGAAAATATTTACCCGTGTGGATGCCTATACTGGAAAGGGTGCTTTTGTTGGATGGATGAAACGGATTGTAGTCAATTCTGCGATTGATTTTGTTAGGAAGCAAAAGCAGGAAAGTATCGTCTCGCTCGAAAAAGCAGGTGAGTTAGCCGAAGAGGTGGATTCAGAAAAAGAATGGCTTGTGGATGAGAAACAGCTTATTCAAACGATTTCGGAATTACCTGCAATGCATAAACTGGTTTTTAACCTGTTCGTAATGGACGATTGTTCGCATAAGGAAATTGCCGAACGTTTGTCAATATCAGTGTCTACGTCGAAGTGGTATCTATTTGATGCCCGAAAAATATTGCAAAAAAAATTAGCTATTTATCTCTATGACTAACCTTCATTCAGAACCGGTAGATCAGTTGTTCCGAAGCGAGTTTGATCGCATCGAGGTTCGTTATAATCCAGTGCATTGGGAACAAATGCAAACACTTCTTGCTCAAGTGCCAGCGGTGGAGATTAAACAGGATTCATCTGATTCAAACTTGATTAAATCTGTGTTGAAGGCGAAATTGTTTTGGCTTGTTATAGCAGTTTTGGGGCTTGGCTTAATACTTTTGTTATTCAACAGAATTAATAAACCAGAATCAATTAAGGAAAACAAACTGAAACCAGAATTACCCACTTCTAAACAAGAAGTTTCTCCACAATTGAATACTTCAAAAACCTGGACTTCAACCCCTGTTGAAACTGAACAAGGAATTAATCAAATAATAACACAAGACACCATTCTTAAACGAAAAGCTGTGTTGGATTCTCTGGGCAAAGGAATAAAAGATACAACCAATGGAACGCTAGATAATTTTATTTTTTGGTAAAAAAATGACTGAATTTATTGGAAGAAAAAATAGTGCATTTAAATATTTTAAATTGGTAATTAATTTTGTTTGTTAATCTCATACTAGGTGAATTAATTTGAATTAACCGTTCTTATAAAACACAGCATAATAGCTTAACTTCCTTTGAACATAGGCTACATTGATTAACTCGTTGCTTTGCTATTTTAAAAAGTTTAACGTGTTGTGCGGTTGAATTATCAATATATTTTTTTTCAAACCAATCAATGAAATAAGGCTGTTAATGCTTCTTGTCTGTATATCATTCATGTTTGTCTACGACGTATTACTTTCTTGTCTTAACACACGCTTCGACAAGCTCAGCGTGCATGCAAAGAAGGTCAAGTCTGGACGATGCTGAATACGCTCAAGGCCTTTTTTCGACCATTTTGCTCGGATAAGCTTTTTTCTCATCTATGTCGAAACACACCCTCGCCGCCCAGACAAAGCCATCGCACTGATCCGTTTTAAACCTAATTTTACATTAAAATAATTTTATTTAAAAGCCTTTCTCAAGTGTTGAAAATTAACATATGCGATTAACATTATTGAAGATTATATTTAATTTTTAACCGCACAACGGGTAAGGTTTAATTAATAAAAAGCATTATTTAATGAGTATTGCACGATGCTTCATTGAACCTATTTCCTTTCTACTTTGGACTATAAAATGAGTTTTCCAATTATTAAATTTCTTTATATGTTTGAAGAAAATTATACACAATGCTATTATGAAAAAGTTCTACAGTTTCTTGTTCGCATTACTAACAACCGCTACTGTTTCACATGCTCAATGGACAAATGATCCAAGTAATCCTCAGGTGGTTTGTAATGCAGCCAATGTGCAAAACAAAGTCACTACGATTTCCGATGGTGCTGGTGGTGTGTTTGTGTTTTGGCTTGATGGCAGAGACAATAATAACCACGATGTATATGGACAACACTACGATAGCATGGGCACTATATTGTGGGATGTAAACGGCAGAGAGGTGATGAATTATGTTCCAGATATTGTTGCTTATAAATTAATTGCTGATCCTTCAGATAACTCATTCATAATTGCTTCTATTACGCATCAGGCAAATTTTATTGATTCAGCTCGAGTATCTAAAATAGATTCTGATGGTGCTCCAGTTTGGACTAATGATATTATTGCAGGAGTGTCTTCTGGTTGCTCAGGAACTTCGATTATTTATCTCGATAATATTGCTTTGTTAAAAGACAATGCAGCATATACTGTTATGATGACAGTTACATATTGTGGAGGTTCTAATGGAAACAGAATTGGACATTTTACTTCGAATGGAACATATACAAGTAGTTTGAGTGGAGATCCCGAAGGTGATCAGAATTATAACGGAAGTCAGGCAATTGCAGCCACTGAAGATGGTACTAATGACGTGTATTTGTATTATTCGAACGGAAATGGTTCAGGTGCTCATGGTTCTTGTTTAAGAGTATCTGCAGCAGGCGCCACAATCTGGGGACCTGTAGATGTATTAAATGGTACAAATGGATTGAATTATGAATATCGAGCAGTAAGTGATGCTAGCGGAATTGCATTTGCTTTTGTTTCGACCGGTACTGGTGGAAACCGTGATATTTTTCTACGTAAAATTGATTCAGCCGGAAATTGGGCATGGAGCAATTCTATAACTACAGTGTGTAGTGCAGTGAATGACCAAGATAATTTCTACCTTACACAGGATGCTAATTATTATTATTTAATATGGGATGATGCTCGATCAACTGCATGTGGAAATTATTATATCTATTCACAAAAAATAAATAAATCAACAGGTGCAGTTGAATGGGCTAGCGATGGAATGCTTGTTTTTAACCAATGTACGTATATACCGTATCCCAAAATGTTGCCTCTTCAAAATGGAAAAATCATGATTGCCAATGAAAGTACCGATGCAACAAATACTTTTTTGGTAAACAAAATCAATGAAGACGGAACTACTGCTTGGACTACTCCAATTACTATTTCCAATTCGAGTCATGCACCTTTTTATGAAGATTATACTATGGTTGAATCAACTGCAAATAAAATAGTTGCTTGGAGTGATAACAACGAAGTTTATATCTGTAGAATAATTCAACCTACTATTAATGTTGATTATACTGTATCAGCTTGTTCTGAACTACTTGCATTTGGTCAAACATTCACTCAGAGCGGAACATACACCATCAATTTAAATGAAGATACTACTATTACTTTGAACGCTACAATTGATCATCTTGATATTACTGTAACTCAAGATGGATTTAACTTAACGGCCAATCAAGCGGGTGCTCAGTACGATTGGATTAATTGTAACGGAAATAGTTCAACTGGAATTACGACACAGAATTTCACTGCACCTGATACTGGATATTATGCTGTAGTTCTTAATTATGGTACTTGTGGAGCTACTTCCGATTGTATTCATGTATTACCTGATTTTGTTTCTCCACTAAATACTTCTTATGCTATAACTGCATTTCCAAATCCTTTTTCAAATTCATTTATGATAACGAATGCCAAAGGATATCACATTTCGGTTTATGATGTTTCAGGAAGAATTGTGTTGGAAAAAAACATAGTTGCTGATAGCGAAAATATTTTAGCTTCTGATATCAAGAATGGTAACTATTTCTGTCGTTTTACCAATAGATCAACCTCCTTTGTGAAAATGATTACTAAAATATCTGAGTAAATTATAATCCGAATTTTAAACGCTCCTTCTGTTAATGGTTGGGGCGTTTTTTTTGCTTGAATAATTTATCTTTAAAAAGCGATGATGAAAAGGAATTTAAGCTTTTGCTTTTTTTATTTCAAGTTATTCAATTCAAATTCCCCAACATGAAGCCGATGCGAAATAAATGGCAAAAGATCCATTAAGAGGAAAAGCAATTGAAAATAAAATATTTTAGGGGAATAATCTGGCTTAGAATCGGATGATTTGCTATATTGTCATTCATTGCATTATGATACGAAGGTGATGTATAAGGATTTTAAGCTGGTATTTGTAAGTAAAAATGAGACGATGTAGGTGGCAAGGTTTTGAGGTAGAAGGAGGTTGAATAAGACAGTGGATTGTATTAAAGACAGGGCAATAGAAGAATTATAATGAACCACACCCGTCCAAGACGTTTGTATAACGAAAATACAATCCTGATTTGATGCGAGATTACTCATCAAAGAACGCTCTTTTGAAAATTAAACCCTCTATAATTTAAAAAAGGGACATTTGTAATTCCAGTTTATCAATTTCGTCATCATCTAAAAAGGGTTTATCAAGCCATTTTTTGAGGTCAATTTTCACAAAGAGATTTAATCGAATAAAGGACACCAAATTTGAGAGGTGCCAAGAGTGTTTTGCTTCCTTTTGAAGTGTCTTTAAAAGCAGTATGGTGATTAGTGCTGTCCAAATCTGTATCAGAACAGCATTCATGCTGGTTCCTATGAAAGACTTGATTTTCAGGTGTGTTTTGATCTCCTTGAAGAACGATTCGATGCTCCATCTACGTTTATATAGTTCTGAAATGGTCGATGCTGTCCAAGAAAAATTGTTTGTAAGAAGTTCAAGATATATCTGTTGTTCTTCATCCCAGATCTGAACCATTCGGAGCTTTTGCGGGTATTTTTCTTTTGATTGAGGTAAACTCAAAAAGCCTTTCCAGTCGTATTGCAAGTCTGGATTTGCTTCATCGGTTGGGCTCTTAGTTCGCTCATAAAGTTCAAACTGAATGTTTTCTTTTCCTCGAATAACAAAGAATACTCCTTGTTCATCTAATTTTCTCATCCAGTTAAAATCGACATATCCTCTATCAGCTACAACAATGCTTCCTGTGGGAAATTCAATATCATGTGCTGCATTTACATCGTGCTTTTTGCCATCACTCAAATCAGCAAAAACGGGCATACAGCCGTCAAAGTCAAGGACTGTGTGAAGTTTTATAGCTCCCTTCTTCTTTCGAAATAGTGCCCAGTCGAACACTTTAAGACAAAGGTCAATCGTGGTTGAATCGAGCAGATAGATTTTACGTTTGGGAAGCAGCTTTCGGCTTGTTTTTAAGGTTGATTCAAACTGCTCATACAAGTTAAAATACATCGCTTGAAACAGCTCCCAGTTGCGATGTTGGTTATTATATGCCAACGATGATCGCCTCATGGCTTTTGACACTCCCAGATGATTTAAATCGCCTGTTGCTGATCGCATTCCATTGCAAACGTCATTTAAGCTATTAGACTTGGAAAACTGGCAAAAAACCATTGTCACAAAGTGAGACCAAGCATCATTGCCTTTACAATGTTTATTGGACTCAAACTTTTCTACTAGTTTATTGAAAGAATCTCGCTTAATTTTTTGGAATATCTGAGCAAATAATGTGATCTTCATGCCGGAGTTGGTTTATGTTTTTGTGTCGTAACTCAAACATACCGGATTTAATCCGGACCAACTCTATTTTTTTACCCTATTTTAAAACGTCTTGGACGGGTGTGATAATGAACATTTAAAGCAACATTGCAATTATGAAGACAATAGAACAATACATATCATCCCAAGAAATTGAACGACAAACTATATTGTCTAAAATTCATTATGCAATTTTAGATGCTGATATAACTGTTCGTGCTCAAATTGGAAAAATGATGGGAAAGGAAATGATACTTTATAATGCACCTGGAACATTTAAATATGGACTTTCTAGTCTAAAAAATCACATGTCTCTTCACTTAATGCCCATTTATTGCGTTTCAACTTTGCATTCAAAATACAAAGAGTTGTTACCTAATGCTAGTTTCCAAAAAGGTTGTATCAATTTCACGAATGAGAATGAAGTACCAATTGAAATTTTGAAATTACTATTAGTTGACTGTTCGAAAATTGATCTATTTAAAATCAGAGAAAATTATTTAAAATCGAAAAAAAAATAAAAAATGCTTGCTTATAATTTTGGCTTTGCTATAAGCAGGCATTTTTTCTAATTTGAATCATCGTTCAATCTTGGAATATTCGACAAATCTTTAGAATTATGTTAACTAATTCTGCTTATCTTAAAGTCACGAAGCCTTACCTACTATTACATCAAAGCAAAATATCAAATGCAAAAGTTATCAGAAAACTGAGTAGAAAAATCAATAAATGTGGCGATCACTCAAAACAAAAAATGAAAAATAAAATGAAAACAATTTTGCTTTTTGCGGGAATATTAATCATTAATTCTGCTATTGCTCAAACACCTTCATTTCAATGGGCAAAAACATTTAGTGGTGATTATTATGAACTATGTAATGATGTTGCAGTAGATGATTCTGGCAATGTTTACACCACAGGTTATTTTAATCATTCAGTTGATTTTGACCCCGGACCTGGAACTTTTAGTATGACTAATTATTTTGCCAATAATGCTTTTGTAAGTAAGTTAGACCCAAACGGAAATTTTGTTTGGGCTGTACAACTCGATGCAAGTAGCGGTGCGGAAGGAAATAAAATTTCCATCGATAATAACGGAGACATAATAATAGCAGGCATTTTTCACTACACTGTAGATTTTGACCCGAGTTCAAATAATTTTGATTTAACATCAACCGGAGGTTCTGAAATTTTTATTTGGAAATTATCACCCCAAGGAAATTTGATATATGCCAAGCAGTTTGCGGGTGGTGGCAACCAGTTTGTTCAATCATTTGAATTAGACGAATACGATAATATGTATTTAGCAGGATTGATGGATGTAGATTCAGTTGATTTTGATCCTGATTCAGGTACACACTTCATACATGGTGTTACAGCAGCTTCTGGTTTTATTTGCAAGCTGAACCCGCAATGCCAGCTAAATTGGGTAAAACAATTAAATGGAACAGCTACATCGCTGCATATTTCAAATACACATGTCAACATAAATAACCAATTTGTGGTAACTGGTTATTTTAATCATTCTGTCGATTTTGATATGGGCTCAGGAAATTATACACTTACTGCAGCAGGTAGTTTTGGAGATGAAGACGTTTTCATTGCAAGCTATGATACTGCTGGAAATTTTAATTGGGTAAAAGAAATAGGTTACTGGTATAAAGACATGGCAACTGATATAACTTGCGATTATACCGGAAATATATATACATCCGGCACTTACAGCAGTACAGTTGATTTTGACCCGAGCAATGGCACATCTTCATTAGTTGGTCCCGGTAATTTTACAGTAAAGTTTGATTCATTGGGTAATTTTATTTGGGTGATACCTTATGGTGGAGGCCAACTAAAAATGGATGATATCGGTAATTTAATTATCTCCGGCATTTTTCAAAACACCAGAGATTTTGACCCAGGGACTGGAGTATATAATTTACATTCTGCAGGCAATGACGATGATTTTATACTTAACATAAGTACCGACCATAATTTTAATTGGGTAGTAAGCGTTGCAGGTTATGGTACTGATTTAATTCAAGGGGTTGAGGCAAAAAATAATGCAGTATTTGCTGTTGGTGCATACCAATACTCTGCTGATTTTAATCCAGACACTGCTCAAACTTATTTTATACCCGTAGTAGGTGATTTTGATGCTTATATTGTAAAACTTGGAATTCCCAATATTATAACAGAAACTATTAACATTCCTGTCGAAAATAGCTTCCAATTATTTCCCAATCCTGCAAGCAACATGTTATTTATTCAATCAACAGAAAATATAAAATCAATCAAATGCATAAATTATTTAGGGCAAAATGTTGAAATGAAAATATCTTCTAATTCAATTGATATATCAGCACTTTCAAACGGTCTTTATTTTTTATTAATTACAAATGAAAAAGAAACAATAACACGCAAACTAGTTGTAAAGCAATGACAGATTAATTGGATGAGCATTTAGTAGATTGCACTTGAAAAGTTAAGCATTTCGGCTGTTTGAAGCATCCATTTCTATTGAAAAATTCTTTTTATTCTAAAACATTTTGTTTTCCAAATTTTATTCTTCTAGTATGTTTTTAATATAGGCATTAATTTTAGAATTGCTATCTTAAATCGGAAAATTAGTTTTGAGAATCATTCGACCTATTCAATTTATGAATACAAAAACAATTTTTTCAGCATTGACAGGGGTTTTATTTATATTAATCTGTTGTTCACTTAAAACTGAAAAAACCAAAACCTTCAAAGGGACTATTGACAATCATTTTAACTTAAGCACTACTAATGCAATAAAACTTGAAGACAGACAAGAACTTGAAAAAGATATTGATACTTATTTAAGTAAAATAGACTTACTTAATTCTTATTATGAAAAAATTAATGAAGGAGACATTCAATTAGCTAACAAAATCTTGCAAACTGACACCTTGTTGTCAAAACAAGACGACTATACTCTTGCTTATATGTTTACACTTACCAAATTAAAAGAGCTCGATTTATTGTATAAACCGAGCTTTCAAGTCAACGACAATTCAGCCGAATCGAAATTAATTTTTTGCAACGAAAAACAAATAAAAGAGTTAACCGAAAACCGAGATAGAATATTTGAGTTAAACTGTAAGTATATTGGTAATATAATTATTGACAAGACACAAGTTTATCAACTCGAAAAATATAAAAAGAACTAATCAAATTGCAAACAATAAATACATAGCATTTAATTAGTTAGAGTGCTTCGTTTATTTAGTAAATTAGTCTAACGAAAGCATTGATTATCCCCAATTCGGCTCGTTAAGTGCATGCTCAACCTTAGCGGTTATACAATACAACTGTTTCATAAATAAATTTGTAAATCGTCAGCATAAAGTGGACTAAATATAGTCAAAACTAAGAGAGTGTTTCTAAGTTATATTTTTAATTTTAACAACCATGGAAACAAAGAAAAAACAAACGACCGAGAATTACATTAAAGAAATCCGCAGAAAGACAAGAAGAATTTTCAGTTCAGAACAGAAGATCCAGATAGTTATGGAGGCATTGCGTGCTGAATTGTCAGTAGCAGAATTGTGTAGGAAGTATTCTATACAGGAGAGTCAATTTTATAAATGGAATAAGGAGTTTTTGGAAGCAGGTAAGAAGCGTCTCTCCGGTGATGTAACCCGCGAAGCTACGAGTGATGAAGTGTCAGAGCTTCGCAAAGAAAATCAGCGCTTAAAGGAAATGGTCGCTGATTTGGTTTTGCGCTATGACATTGTAAAAAAAAGCTTGTCCATGCTGGATTAACTGTAAAACTGAAAAAATATATGCGTTTTACAGCATCCGAAAAGCAGGAACTCATCGATCTCGTTGTTCAATCTGAAATTGGTGTCAATCGCACCTTACGTGAAATAGGGCTTAATAAGAGCACATTTTACAAATGGTATAAATCATATGCTGACAACGGCGTTGATGGCTTAAATCCAAGCAAGCGGGTTTTAAAAAGGCAATGGAATAGTATTCCACAACAGCAAAAGAATCTTGTAGTAGATCTTGCTTTGAATTATCCTGAATTATCATCTCGTGAACTTGCTTTTAAGCTAACTGATGAGCAACAGATTTTCATTTCAGAATCGAGCGTTTATCGCATTTTGAAATCGAGAGGCTTAATCAATTCACCAGCCCATATTTTCATTTCAGCAGCCGATGAATTTTCTAAGAAAACAGGATTTGTTCATCAAATGTGGCAAACAGACTTTACTTACTTTAAAATCATTGGTTGGGGCTGGTATTATTTAAGTACCATCTTAGATGATTACAGCCGATATATTGTGCATTGGGAACTCTGTTCTGGGATGAAAGTTGAAGATGTAAAAAGAACCGTTGATAGAGCCATTAAAAAGGCCAAATTACTGTCAAAGCCTCGTCCCAAACTATTATCGGATAATGGTTCATGTTATATTGCTGCGGAACTCAGTGCTTACCTTAAGCAAAACCATGAGATAGATCAAATACACGGTAGGCCTTTTCATCCTCAAACACAAGGTAAAATAGAACGTTATCATCGTACAATGAAAAACGTGGTTAAGCTAAATCACTATTATTGTCCGGAAGAACTTGAAGATGCCCTGGGAAAATTTGTTGATAATTACAATAACCAACGTTATCATGAATCATTGCAAAACCTAACTCCTGCTGATATATACTATGGAAGAGGTGATCAAATCCTTAAAGAAAGAAAACGCTTAAAACACGAAGCATTAAACTCAAGAAGAATGGAATATGAGATGATAAAATCTAAACTCAAATCACAAAATCAAAATTTAAATCTAATTTTGATTTGATAATGAAATAATCTCTAAGTAAAAGTCCACTTTTGTTTGAAGACATACACCATTAATTCATTTGAATTTTATCAGTTAATTCAACGCCGAAAGCTTTTCTTTGATGAATGTTTTTGTTGCTTTAATTTTTATATTTTCGTTTAAATTTATCATTCAATTATATCGAAATGTTGAAAAATCTATTCCTTACTACATTCTTAAGCTGTATTGCTATTGTTTTAAATGCTCAATATTGCGTTCCTACATACACCAATCAAAATGGAGATGATTTCATTAATGGGTTTGAATTAAACAACGTCACTAATAACAATACCGGTAACAGCGGTGGTGACGGGTATATAGATTACAGCCAATCTTTGCCTGCTATTCAGTTAGTAATGGGCACTCAATATGATTTATTCTACCAAGGGGGGATATATAATTCTGATAAGTATAGAGTATGGATTGATTTCAATCATGACAATGATTTTAATGATGCGAATGAAGCAATTGCTAACGGAACCACTTCGTTATTGTATCAATCTATTATGTTGCAATTCACGATGCCTACAGGAATTCAATCGGGGCTTACCAAATTGAGAATTCGTTGTGCATATTCACTCACTAATTTAATTGATCCCTGTACCAATTACACCTGGGGAGAAACGGAAGACTATGCAGTTAATATTTCTCCACCATCAGGTATTTATTGCATACCCGAAGATCTTGGTATGAATGGAATGTCTGGCTCATTAGTTACTTCATTTACTTTAGATAATATTTATTCTGATTTTTATTTTCCAGCTCCTCCCTATTATCATAATTACACTTCTTCCATTTCAACTACCGCGAGTTTAGGTCAAGAAATCTTTGGAAATTTTGTTTTTGGTACTGTTACGTTTGCGACCTGTATGGTATGGATTGATTGGAATCAAGATGCCTTGTTTAGTACATCCGAGATGGTGGTATCGTTCACAAATACTACAGCCAACCAAATGTTTGTTTATAATGTTATTGTGCCAAATAATGCACTTACAGGAAGCACGCGTGTACGAATACGGATTCAAGCCGATGGTCTAGGAATGGATCCCTGTTACTCACCTGGTAAAGGTTTCGCCGAAGATTATACGATTAACATAACTGGTGCTTCAGGTTCTGCTCCTGTTGCATCATTTTCTGCTTCTCCATTGACTATTACAACAGGAGGCTCGGTCAATTTTACAGATCTTAGTACGGGTAGTCCTACCTCATGGGCATGGACTTTTACGGGAAGTTCAACTAGTTCGTCCTCCTTGCAAAATCCAACCAATATTATTTATAATACACCGGGATGTTATACAGTTAGCCTTGTAAGCTCGAATAATAACGGCTCCGATACAGAAACACAGCTATGTTACATCAATGTGATAGATCAACCAATAGGCTGCAACGAATTGTTTTTCTCTGAATATATTGAAGGATCAGGCAATGATAAAGCACTAGAAATATACAATCCGAATACGGTTGATGTTGATCTCACCGGATATTCTATTAAATTATATGCTAATGGTGCGGCAACACCTAATAACTCACTTGATTTGGTTGGCATTTTAGGCGCTCAAAGCACAACAGTAATTGCTTCTCCTAATGCATCAGCATCTATTTTGGGAGTAGCAGATCAAACAAGTTCGGTATGCAGTTTTAATGGTGATGATGCAGTCGTATTGACTAAAAATGACTTGCCTATTGACGTCATAGGACAAGTTGGTACAGACCCGGGTACTTATTGGCCTGTTGGGACGGGCTCAACGCTTGATCATACCCTTGTTCGGAATGCTACTGTAAATGGTCCATCTTCCGACTGGAATACAGCACAAAATCAGTGGACATCCTATGCTTTAGGAACCTTGACCTATTTAGGAAATCACGATTCGAATTGCGAAACCATTCCATTGGATGTATACAGTTTGAAAAATGAAATCCCTCAACCTTTGTTTTGGAATAGTGCTCAAAGTACTTTGTTATACTGGAAAAATATCCCATCGGAATTATTAAATAACACTGCTTTTATATATGATTTAAAAGGAGCAATGGTTTATCAATTTAACGTGAATTCTGAATCGTTTTCAATTGACTTACCTGAACTTCCTGTTGGTGTTTATCTTTTGAGAATAGCCTCTGGATCTTCATCTGTAACGCAGAAATTGTTTGTGAATAGTCAGAAATAATAATGGGTTTTAATGTAGGTAATTGAGATAATTCTGCATTTATGAAGGCTATATTTGCGAAATATTTTTAAATTAATTCCATACCCGTTGTACGGTTAAAAATTAGAATTATCCTTCAACAAAATTTATCGCTCACCCCAATAATCAATACTTATGTAATGCTTTTTAATTAAATTATTTAAATTAAAATTAGATTTAGTACGGATCTTGCGATGGCTATGTCAGGGCGGCGAGGTGTAAATCGTCAGCATAAAGTGGACTAAATATAGTCAAAACTAAGAGAGTGTTTCTAAGTTATATTTTTAATTTTAACAACCATGGAAACAAAGAAAAAACAAACGACCGAGAATTACATTAAAGAAATCCGCAGAAAGACAAGAAGAATTTTCAGTTCAGAACAGAAGATCCAGATAGTTATGGAGGCATTGCGTGCTGAATTGTCAGTAGCAGAATTGTGTAGGAAGTATTCTATACAGGAGAGTCAATTTTATAAATGGAATAAGGAGTTTTTGGAAGCAGGTAAGAAGCGTCTCTCCGGTGATGTAACCCGCGAAGCTACGAGTGATGAAGTGTCAGAGCTTCGCAAAGAAAATCAGCGCTTAAAGGAAATGGTCGCTGATTTGGTTTTGCGCTATGACATTGTAAAAAAAAGCTTGTCCATGCTGGATTAACTGTAAAACTGAAAAAATATATGCGTTTTACAGCATCCGAAAAGCAGGAACTCATCGATCTCGTTGTTCAATCTGAAATTGGTGTCAATCGCACCTTACGTGAAATAGGGCTTAATAAGAGCACATTTTACAAATGGTATAAATCATATGCTGACAACGGCGTTGATGGCTTAAATCCAAGCAAGCGGGTTTTAAAAAGGCAATGGAATAGTATTCCACAACAGCAAAAGAATCTTGTAGTAGATCTTGCTTTGAATTATCCTGAATTATCATCTCGTGAACTTGCTTTTAAGCTAACTGATGAGCAACAGATTTTCATTTCAGAATCGAGCGTTTATCGCATTTTGAAATCGAGAGGCTTAATCAATTCACCAGCCCATATTTTCATTTCAGCAGCCGATGAATTTTCTAAGAAAACAGGATTTGTTCATCAAATGTGGCAAACAGACTTTACTTACTTTAAAATCATTGGTTGGGGCTGGTATTATTTAAGTACCATCTTAGATGATTACAGCCGATATATTGTGCATTGGGAACTCTGTTCTGGGATGAAAGTTGAAGATGTAAAAAGAACCGTTGATAGAGCCATTAAAAAGGCCAAATTACTGTCAAAGCCTCGTCCCAAACTATTATCGGATAATGGTTCATGTTATATTGCTGCGGAACTCAGTGCTTACCTTAAGCAAAACCATGAGATAGATCAAATACACGGTAGGCCTTTTCATCCTCAAACACAAGGTAAAATAGAACGTTATCATCGTACAATGAAAAACGTGGTTAAGCTAAATCACTATTATTGTCCGGAAGAACTTGAAGATGCCCTGGGAAAATTTGTTGATAATTACAATAACCAACGTTATCATGAATCATTGCAAAACCTAACTCCTGCTGATATATACTATGGAAGAGGTGATCAAATCCTTAAAGAAAGAAAACGCTTAAAACACGAAGCATTAAACTCAAGAAGAATGGAATATGAGATGATAAAATCTAAACTCAAATCACAAAATCAAAATTTAAATCTAATTTTGATTTGATAATGAAATACTCTCTAAGTAAAAGTCCACTTTTGTTTGAAGACATACAAATCTTGATTTTCAGTGGCTTTCAATTTGTTGTCTATTTGTGCAACAAAACCAAATTTTGGCTCTATCTGAGAGTGTTTTTCAATCCACTTATTTATTCTCTCTATAAGTCGGTCGCTGAATAGATCTGGGTATTGTTTTATGCATATATCTATAAGTTCAATGAATTCTTCCGAATTATTTTTGTAATTTTTTCTAAGCTGGAAATCTAGGAAATTAGATGTATTTATTAGAGCGAGATCATACTGTCTGAGTTTGAGTGAAAGCCAGAAAAGGTATTCTGGGTGTTTTCTATAAATTGTAATGTCGTTGTTGAATGGATAGTATCTTTCTAGAGCAAAGAAAAAGTCTAACGCGAATCGCTCTTTAATATCATTTAAACTGGCTGAGTATCTTTGTAGCTTATTGATGTGGCTTATTGATAAAGGGGCGATTTCAGAGCCGTGATTATCATTCTCAAAAATAACCCTTTCAATCTTATTAAGAAGTTGATCGGCAAAGTCCCAATCATATGCAATAATTTCAAATGCTTGAGATCTTTCAAATTCCCAAATATCATAAATCTTGATATTGTACTCTTCAGGATAATCTTTTCCAGTCTCAACTAAAGGGAGAAGTTTTCTATGGCTAATCATCATTTATCCTAATAGATTGGAGCAGAAGTCAAAATTCCTTCTGGCGATCTAAAAATAGGACAAATGTGCTTTAGTCGATCAAAGGAAATTGAACCCCAAATCTCAATGTTCCAAAGTAGATTTTGAGCCTTTGGGCTCCAATCGAGTTTTCTTCAAGCAATAGGTCAAAAACCTCTGAAAGGCTTGATTTTTCTCGATTTTCTAAAATTTCGTATGCAAATTTTATGCAAATGAAAAAAGCGACTACAAAGTTGACCTTCGTAATCGCTTGATATTCAGTGTGGTCCTGCAGGGAGTCGAACCCCGAACCTCCTGATCCGTAGTCAGGTGCTCTATCCAATTAAGCTACAGAACCGATAATGAGGGCGCAAATATACGGTCTTTCGTAATGTTTGCAAGTAAAATTTGAAAATAATTAAAGGCTTGAGATTCAGGGTGAAAAAGCCCTTACATGATTTCTACCGATAAACCTCGGTCGAGTAGGGCGACTGCGCGGGGTTGTAAATCTTCCCAAGTACCGGTCTTAACGGAACATTTACCCGCATAGTGAACGATGTATGCACATTGCTCGGCTTGAATGGTTTCGTGGTTGCAGACTTCTACCAGCCAGCGAATCACATCGTCGAAGGAGTTCACTTCATCGTTAAAAAGCACTAACTGACGTTGGTCTACTTCTAAAAGTAAAGTGTCGAACTCTTCATTCTCATCGTACTGTGTAGCGTTGAGCATAGCTTTTCTGTTTTGAACAGCAAAAATAAAGGAAAAAAAGCGAAAAAAAGAACTACTGAATTCGCTTTCTCTGATTCAAATAAGTTCGGCTCTCGTTGCCCTCCAGTAAGCGGCGAATGTTTTTGGTATGAGTGATAATGACCAAAAGTGGTATCATCACCGCGAAAATGATGGTGGCATCGTGATGAACGCGGTCGATAACCAAGAGAAAAATCCCGTAAAACAAAGAAGCGAGTATAGATCCTAAAGAAACATACTTGGTTAGTACAAGCACCAATAAGAACAATCCAATACAGCACAATGCCGCAATAGGCTGCATCCCAATAGCAACTCCAAGCAAGGTAGCGACTCCTTTACCACCACGAAATCCTGCGAAGATTGGAAACACATGTCCAACCACTGCTGCCGAACCACATAATACTCGGAAGTTTTCAAACAAAACCGGCGAATCACCAGCACTTAAAAACCAAACGGGCAACATCACCGCAATCCAACCTTTGAATGCATCAATCAATAAAACTGGAATACCAGCTCGTTTCCCTAACACCCGAAAGGTATTGGTAGCACCGGCATTTCCACTGCCATGTTCCCGCACATCTAAGCCATAAAACCACTGCCCAATCCATACCGCCGAAGGGATCGACCCCAACAGATAAGAAATAAGCAATAAAAGGGTTCCGATTAGAATCATGAATGCAAATATAACAATGTTAAAGAAATGTTATGTTAAGGTTATTTCAGGTTACCAACAGTTCATTTTTAAAATATTCAAACTGCTTGTGTTTTCAATGGTATAAACAATCATTACGTTTTTAAAACAATGTATATCTTCAATCCATCATTTGGTTAACTAACTATGATAAATTCTTCATTCACGTATGGCTGTATGAGCATCTTGACTATTAATCATTCATGTTTGTCTGCGACGCCATACTTTCTTGTCTTGAAACACGCTTCGACAAGCTCAGCGTGCATGCAAAGAAATTCAAGTCTGGACGATGCTTCAACGCGCAATGCCATTTTTCGCCCTTTGTGCTAGTAGCTATATTTTTCTAAGGAATGGCGATACGCTGCCTCGCCGCCCAGACAGGCCATCGCACTAGATTCGTGTTTGCATCCTATTACTTGAGCTAGATTCTATTAACTGTATATCATTCAACTGTATTAGAAGCTGAATTTTCTATAATGTAAAAACGCTGTCTCACCGCTCAGACAAACTAGCACAAGTTCCGTAATAATCTCCCCTCTCCCCGAGGAGAGGGGCCGGGGGTGAGGTCTCCGCCCAGACAGGCCATCGCACTAGATTCGTGTTTGCATCCTATTACTTGAGCTAGATTCTATTAACTGTATATCATTCAACTGTATTAGAAGCTGAATTTTCTATAATGTGAAAACGCTGTCTCACCGCTCAGACAAACTAGCACAAGTTCCGTAATAATCTCCCCTCTCCCCGAGGAGATGGGCTGGGGGTGAGGTTGCCGCCCAGACAGGCCAACGCACTAGATCCGTGTTGGCATCCTAATACTTGAGCTAGATTCTATTAACTGTATATCATTCAACTGTATTAGAAGCTGAATTTTCTATAATATGAAAACGCTGTCTCACCGCTCAGACAAACTAGCACAAGTTCCGTAATAATCTCCCCTCTCTCGGAGGAGAGGGGCCGGGGGTGAGGTCACCGCTCGCTAGATTCGTGCTTTGCATTTAGGTTCTTTAGTGAAAAGGATTCAATTCAACTAAAATAAAACTCCCCTCTCCCCGAGGAGAGGGGCTGGGGGTGAGGTCACAACAAAGTTCCATTTCTAAACCTAATTTTAATAGATCAACAAACAGCAAAAAAAAAGCGCCCATTTCCTTCGAAATGGGCGCTTTGATGAGCATATCTAAATTTATTGTTTAAAGAACTTCAAAGCTTCCGCTTTTCCTTCGGCTTCGAAATTTACTTGGTAAATACCAGTAGGAAGTAAAGATAAACTTAGCTTGAAATTACTTGCTTCCGGATGATCTGTTGCGTTCAATGGATAGCTTGCAATCAATTGTCCAACCGTGTTGAATACACGTAACTGCGCTTTTCCTTTGTATGCTGGTAATGTCACATTCACATTACCATCGTTCGGATTTGGGAACAGTTTCATGCTCGATCCACGTTCTTGACTCAATTCCTGTGGTTCTTCTTCGTTTGAAAGTCGCGCAAATACGGCAGAACCATTCAAGCAAATAACACCATCCACATCAAAACCATCCGCATCGGCTGCGGGGAAATCGCTGCGTAAACTGATGTCAGTAATTTTCACATACTGCGCCCAGCCCATGTTTGCTGCATCGAAATTGAAATCCGTATCGAGACAACCTTCACCCAAAATGCTATAATTAGTGCCATCCTGAGAAATCGAAACGCGAATTCGTTCTTTGTAATTTCCACAACTTGGATTTCCGAAAGAGGTTTCCACGATTCGTAAATCATTGCCAGCTCCATTTGCAATTGGACCAGGGAATTTCACAATCAATTCACCTCCAAAACCAAGTGATAAGAAATTGATTGGCGCATTTTGACTGTCGTTATACTGCGGATTTCCAAGGCAATTACTTTGTACCGAACGTGCAGCTAGTACATTACTCATATCCTTGCGTTTTCCTTGTGTGAACGAAACAATTTCCTGTACAGTACATGATCCTGTTGGTTCTACAAAGATGGTTTTTTGTACACATGATGTGATTCCACAAGGACCTTCGGCTCTTACAAAATACGTGGTGTTTTGAGTTGGACTAACAATTAAACTTGGTCCTGATCCCATGTAAACTCCCGTTCCACAAGCACCTTTATACCATTTCCATACAGCATCAGTTCCTAACATTCCTCCACTAACACTCAAGGCTACCGAAGCTCCAGAAGGAACCGAAGGCGATGAAGTATTAATTCCAGATGCGGCGATTGATGGAGTACGAACCGTTAGGATCAATTTAGCCAGTAAATTACATCCTTGTTCATTGGTGGTCAGTTTTGTATAGGTTCCCGGTTGAGAATACGACTGTCCATAGAATGTGTACGAGCTACCAGCACAAATGCTTTGGTTTACCGTTGATTGCATTGGATTCACCGTAATCACTTGGGTACGAATTCCAGATGAATTTCCACATGCATCTACTGCTTTCCATTTACGGGTGATGGTATAAATTCCAGTAACAATACTTGGAGCACAGGTTACTGTCGAAATAACCACCATGCTTGGTGTTCCACAATTATCGGTCGCTGTAGGTGCATCAAATTGAGCAACGGTTGGACAGGTAATCGTTTTGTTAGGACCCGCATTGGAGATGATCGGATTACTGTAATCGTAAATCGTGATGACTTGAGTAAACACCGCACTCACATTGTTGCAGGCATCTTTCGCCGTCCATGTATTGGTATAGATTCCACCGCAAACCGCACCACTAAATGCTCCAGTAGTTTTGGTGATGGTTACACTACCGTTGTTATCCGTTGCAATTGGTGCTAATGCTTGTGCAGCATTCAAATCGGCAGTATTACCACATTCAACCATACGGTTTAATGATCCAGCTGCACTTACCCAAATTGGAGCGCTTTGCTCAGTAAGGGTAATGACTTGCGTGAAGGTCGTACTTGAATTATTGCAAGCATCCTTCGCAACCCAGGTGTTGGTGTATGTTCCACCACAAGATGTTGGTGCAAATGTTCCAGCTGTTTTGGTGTACGTTACTTGACTGCAAAGATCACTTGCCTCAGGTGCTAAAGATTGAGCTAAAATAAGCGCCTGTTCGTTCGATACAGCCATTGTTCTGTTTAATGAACCAGCTGCACTAACCCATGTTGGAGCTGTATTATCGGTGATGGTAATCACTTGAGTGTAAACCGTGCTGGCGTTATTGCAAGCATCACGAGCAATCCATGTATTGGTGTATGTTCCACCGCAGGCGGCAGCAACAAATTCACCTGGATATTTCGTTAAGATAATTGAACCACAATTATCGGTAGCAATTGGCTGTAACACTTGAGCTGCATTGAGTGCGCTCGTATTACTGCAACTTACACTACGGTTTAGCGCGTTTGCCGCAGAAGTCCACGTTGGTGCAGCATCATCTGTTACTGTAATCACTTGCGTGAACACATCGCTTTGATTTCCGCAGGCATCGGACGTTGTGAAAGTATTGGTATACGTTCCACCACAGCTTGATGCGATGAATGATCCAGCGAATTTGTGAATTTCAAAATCCACCGCATCTACATTATCGCGCACATCTGGACGCATGGCTTGAACTGTAATTAATGCTTGCGCATTGCTGCACGAAACCGTTACATTGAGCGATCCTGCTTCACTTATCCATGTTGGATTTACATCATCCGTAATGGTAATTACTTGAACGAATTCAGTGGCGCTGCTGTTGTTGCAATCGTCTTTGGCTGTCCAACGGTTGGTATAGGTTCCACCGCAAGAAGCAAATTCAAATACACCCGATGTTTTTACGTAGCTAACTGTTTCATCACAGTTATCGCTAGCACTTGGTGCCATTGCTTGAGCAGCAATTAAACCGCTAGTATCGCCGTAGGCAATGCTGATATTTAAACTACCTGCGGCACTTGTCCATACAGGAGCTTCTTCATCCACAATGCTGATTACTTGAGTAAAGGCAAGGCTTTCGTTTCCACAAGCATCTTTCGCGATAAAGGTATTGGTGTACGAACCACCGCAAGCAGCTGGAGCAAATACTCCTTCTGTTTTCGTAATAGTTACATCTCCACCACAATCATCGCCAGCAATAGGCTCTAGCGCTTGTGCTCCAGTTAAGCCAGCATGATCAGTACACGAAATAGTTCTATTCAATGAATTTGCAGCACTAGTCCATTCAGGAGCTTGAGTATCAGCAATGGTAATGACTTGCGTGAATGTTGAACTTGTATTTCCACAATCGTCCGAAACATACCAGGTGTTGGTATAGCTTCCGCTCAATCCACAAGAACCAGCGACAAACGAACCCGATGTTTTATGATAGCTTAGATTTTCACATAAATCGAATGCAACTGGAGCAGTATTTTGGGCATTGGCCAAACCTTGTAAATCGGTGCAAGCCAAAGTAACATTCAAGGCATCTTCGGCAGTTGACCAAACTGGTTCTGCTCCATCAATATGTGTTTCGTAGCTGACAATGCCGCTATTGCCACAATTATCAGCCACCGTTACTGTAATAACAGCAGTGCATGTTCCTTCGGTTGATGCAGTTTTCGTTACATCACCAGCACAATTTCCTGCTGCAACTGTTGTAGCTTCGATGGCAGCCGCTTCTGCAGCCGCTCTGTTTGGATAACAACTTTCGATAGAACCTTTTGTTGCCACCGGTGCTTCGGCCGAAACAGGAATGCTTACCGATGCTTCATCACAATTGGAAGGGTTGAGGATTTCACAAATACGATAGGTCAAGGAATAGGTTCCTGAAGTCGTATTCGGAGCAACAATCACATTCAATCCGCTTAAACTTACCGCAGGAATGCTCGAACTAACAAAGCTCAAAGTGACTTCAGATGGATTTACATCAGTTCCATTGAGACGGTCGTTCGAAAGCACATTGACGAATGCAGTTCCACCTGCAAATCCATTCACTGTTGAGCCAGCATCATCGTTTGCCACAATAGGGGCAGAGGTAATAGTACCGCTCACTTGAGCTTCGTCGCAGTTTGTAGGATTGAGAATTTCACAGATTCTGTAAGTCAAAGAATACTGTCCAGCTGGAGTTCCTGGAGCTATTACCACGTTATTTCCGCTCAGCGTAATTCCTGCATTGCTTGAACTAACAAAACTTAGCGTAATTTCGGATGGATTGACATTATTTCCATTCAATTGATCGTTCGATAACACATTGCTGAAAGCAGTTCCACCTTCATATCCATTGATAGAAGCTCCAGCATCATCGTTTGCTACGATGGCTGTATGGTTTACTGTGATGCTCACATCTGCATCATCACAATTGCTTGGATTCATCACTTCGCAAATACGGTAGCTAAGCGTGTAATTTCCAGCAGGAGTTCCTGCAGCAACATTCACTGATGAACCTGAAAGTGTTATTCCAGCATGGCTTGCATTGAGGAACGTAAGTACCACATCACCTGCATTGACAGTAGATCCATTCAATTGATCATTCACCAAGACATTGCTCACAGCTGTTCCACCAGTGTATCCATTTACTGGAATTCCTGAATCATCATTGGCTACAATGCTTGCTGCACTTACACTTACGCTCACACTTGCTTCGTCGCATACTGTAGGATTAGAAACTTCACAGATTCGGTAAACCAAACTGTAATCACCAGCCGGTGTTCCCGGAGAAACAACCACAGAAGTTCCGCTTAAGCCAATGTTGGAATTCGTAGAACTAACAAAACTGATCGTCACATCACCCGATTCAACCAAGGCACAATTCAATTGATCATTCAGTAGCACGTTTGCTAAGGAAGTTCCGCCAATAAAACCATTGACTGAATTTCCAGCATCATCGTTTGCAGCAATGACGCTATTCACAACCAAGCTCGTATGGCAGATACTTGGGTTTCCACAAGCATCGGTAACCGTGATTGTAATTGTATGAGTTCCCGGTCCAACTGGAGTTCCAGCCGAAGGGTTTTGGATGATGTTGAGGTTCGATGATTCTGAACCATTGTCGTTGGCAACAATTCCAGATGTAAAATCAGGAACGAGTGCTTGACAACCAGCATTGGCATTGATTGTTTGCGTTGGGCTGCACTCAGTAATCGAAGGGCCCGTTTGATCACCAACAAGAATGACTTGAGTGAAGACAGCACTTTCGTTATTACATGCGTCTTTCGCAATCCATGTATTAGTATACGATCCAGAACCGCTGCATTCGCCTGCTGTAAAAGCACCTGGAGTTTTCACATAGGTTACATCAGTACAAACATCACTTGCAATTGGCGCCTGTGATTGTGCTGTTGCTAATGCTTGTGCATTTCCTGCTTCAACCGTTGTATTTAATGCGGTTGCAGAAGTAGTCCATGTTGGCGCTTGCTCATCGATGATTTGAATGACTTGTGTAAATACCAGACTTTCATTTGAGCAATTGTCTTTAGCAATCCAGGTATTGGTATATGATCCAGTTGAACCACAAGAACCAGCTACAAATTCACCTGAAGTTTTGGTGTAGGTTACAGTTCCGCAATTATCGGTAGCTGTTGGTGCTAAACTTTGAGCTTGAGTTAATGCTGCTGTATTGCCACATTGAACTTGCGCGTTTAAAGAACCCGCCTGACTGAACCAGATTGGTGCAATATCGTCGGTGAGTGTGATGGTTTGTGTGAATGTGATGCTGCTATTATTGCATTCATCTTTCGCCACAAAGGTATTGGTGTATGTTCCGCCACAGGCTAGAGCTACATAGCTTCCTGTTGTTTTAGTCACATTCACTGTTCCGCCACAATTATCTGTAGCCGATGGCATCAATGCTTGAGCGGCAGTAATTCCATCGTCGTTGCTGCATGAAACAGAACGATCGAGAGAACCTGCAGTGCTTGTCCATGTTGGAGCTGATTCATCAATGATTTGTATCACTTGAACAAATGAGCTGCTCACATTTCCACAGGCATCAGAGGCAGTCCAGCTATTGGTGTATGTTCCAGTAGAACCACAAGCGCCTGATATAAATAATCCAGCAGTTCGTGTATAAGAAATTGTTCCTTCACAATTATCGTTAGCAACAGGTGATAAAGCCTGAGCGGCTGATAATCCAGCTGTATCGTTACACGCTACTGATCTGTTTAAAGAATTAGCGGCTGAAGTCCATGTTGGTGCAGCATTATCGATGCGAGTTGAATACACGACCGATCCAGTATTTCCACATTCGTCATTCACCGTTACCGTTACTTCGGCAGAGCAGGTTCCTACAACGCTAGCTGATTTAGAAATTTCTCCTGAGCAATTGGTTGCAGTAACTTGTGTAGCAGCAATCGCGGCATTTTTAGCATCATTCACCGAAGAATAACAAGCTGCAATTTCGCCTTTACTTGCCACTGGTGGCGCTGCAATAACTGGAACACTTACGCTTGCTTCATCGCAATTGCTTGGATTAAGCAGTTCACAAATTCGGTAGTTTAAGGTGTAGTTTCCTGCGGTTGTTCCTGCAGCTACAATCACATTAGAACCACTGAGTGAAATACCCGGATTGCTTGCGTTTACCAAAGTAATCACAACATTTTCAGGTAGTACAGATGAGCCGTTAAGTTGGTCGTTTGATAAAATATTCACGAACGAAGTTCCACCTAAGAAACCATTCACAGCCGAACCAGCATCGTTATTAGCAGCAATCGAAGCCGCCGAAACCGATACACTCACCGTTGCTTCATCACAATTTGTTGGATTAAGCACTTCGCAAATACGATAGACGAGAGAGTAGGAGCCAGCAGGTGTTCCCGGAGCAACTTCAACAGCCGAACCACTAAGTGTAATTCCAGCATGACTAGCACTTACAAAAGAAGTAATGACTTCGGCAGGAATGACTGTAATGCCATTGAGTTTATCGTTCGAAAGAACATTTGAATTCGCCGTTCCACCCGTGAAACCATTCACCGAAATTCCGGAATCGTCGTTTGCTTGAATAGGTGCAGCCGAAACCGGAACACTCACTGTAGCTTCGTCACAATTGCTTGGATGTTGAACATCACAGATGCTATACGTCAGCGAATAAGTTCCAGCCAGTGTACCCGCAAGGACAGAAACACTTGAACCATTCAGAGTAATTCCAGCATGAGTAGAACTAACAAAACTTAAGGTAACATGCGCAGGATTTACCAACGAGCAATTGAGTGAATCGTTCGCTAAAACATCCGACAGAGAAACTCCGCCAGCATAACCATTCACAGAATTTCCTGCATCATTTACTGCTGCAATTGGTCCTGAAACTATAAGATTACTTGTGCAGGTTTTGGTGTTTCCACAGGCATCTTTAACCGTGATGGTTATCGTATGCGTTCCCGGTGAAACAAGCGTTCCCGCTAAAGGTGATTGAGAAATACTGAGTGAATTTGTTGCAGTACAATTATCACTTGCTACAATACCTGTTGTAAAATCTGGTACGATGCCTTTGCATGATGCATTGGAAGCTATGGTTTGATTAGGTGAACAAGTCGTTATTGTTGGAACAACATCGTCCGTTACCGTAATCACTTGCGTAAATGTAGCACTTTCATTGTTACAAGCATCTTTCGCAATCCAAGTTGTTGTGTATGTTCCACCACATGCTCCAGCAAGGAATTCTCCTCCGGATTTTACATAGCTTACTGTTCCACATAAATCGCTAGCCACAGGGCTAAGCAATTGTGCTGCAGCGATCGCTTGTGTATTACTGCATGAGATAGTTTGGTTTAAAGCTCCTGCAACCGTAGTCCATGTTGGAGCTAAGGCATCAATAACCGAAATAACCTGTGTGAAAGCAGTGCTCGTATTATTACATGCATCTTTCGCAACCCATGAATTGGTGTAGGTTCCACTTAAACCGCATTGTCCGACTACAAAACTGCCTGATGTTTTGGTATACGTTACCGAACCACAATTATCAGTAGCCGATGGTGCTAATCCTTGAGCCGCAGCTAATGCAGCAGCATCGTTGCAATCGACTGTACGATTTAAACTTTCAGCAATGCTTGTCCATGTTGGAGCTATTGCATCGGTAACAGTAATGACCTGAGTAAATATTCCACTGGCATTTAATGCTGCATCTTTCGCAATCCAAGTATTGGTATAGGTTCCGGTTGATCCACACGATCCAGCTACAAATACACCGGAAGTTTTGGTATAGGTTACGTTTCCACAATCGTCTGTTGCTACTGGTGCTAAGGCTTGAGCCGTTGCTAGTGCCGATGCATTACTACACGAAACTGAAGTATTTAAACTACCTGCGACACTCGTCCATGTAGGTGCATTATTGTCGGAATTTGTAATGCTTAAGTTGACAGTAACAGCTGGACAAAGCGCTGCATCTCGAACTTGAACCTGATAATTTCCAGGAGTAAGTGAGGATGCCGTTGCTAATGTTCCACCCGAAGGTGACCAAGCATAGGTATAAGGACTTGTTCCTCCAACAGCCGTAACGGTTGCGCTACCTAAAGTTCCGCAGGTTACATTTGTTTGAGAGGTGATGGAAGCACTTAAAGCCGCCGAAGGTTGATTGATTTGAACGATTGCCGTTGCAATACATCCCGTTCCATCTTTCACCGAAACAGTGTATGTGCCGGTTGCTAAATTTGAAAATGCATGCGTTGATCCGTATGCTCCACTGTTAAAGCTGTATTCATAAGGAAGTGTTCCATTTGCACCAAGCGCAGAAAATGCTCCGGTTGATTGTCCAAAACAGCTCACATGCGTGACTCCACTTGTGCTAATGCTCAAATTGGAGGTATTACTAACAATTGCATTCGCCGAAAACGTACAACCATTTGCATCGGTTACTACTACCGAGTAAGGACCAGCAGACAATCCGCTCGCACTTGCCGTTGTAGCACCCGAAGACCATAAATAGGTATAAGGTGATGTTCCGCCAGAAGCTGTTACCGTGGCTATTCCGTTACTTCCTCCGCAGGTTGCATTGGTAGAACCCGTTGTTGCTGATAATGCAGCCGATGGTTGTGTAACTGTATGAGTAGCACTTGCCGAACATCCACTTGCATCCGTACATGTGATGACATACGAACCGGGTTGTAAGTTCGAAATGGTTGCTACAGTAGAAATAACAGTGTTGTTCCCTTGTCGTTTCCAACTGTAAGTGTATGGTGCTGTTCCATCGGGCGTAGCCGTAATAGAACCGTTGTTCAAGCCATAACAACTAACATTGGTAATGTTAGCGGGAACACTCAATACCTTCACTTTTACCGATTGATCAGCAGCTCCTGCAATCACGCAGGCATCGCCACCAATAATGCGTCGGTAATAGGTTTTTTGATACAATGCACCCATCAGCGCAGCGGAAAGATTTTGAGTAGTTCCTCCACTGATGTTGGTCCAATTGGTACTATCGGTACTCGATTGCCATAAATAAGTGGAAGCAGCTGTTAATCCTGAAGGATACGAGCTCGTGGTTCCATTACGGCTAATGGTTGCTAAGGAATAACTTGGAGCAGAACCGCTCAAGCCTGTTACCTGCGCTCCGGCACATACGGTTTGACTTCCAGAAATAGTATTGTTCAACAAATCGGGTGGATTTGCCCACACAACCAATCCAGGTTCGTAAATCGAAGTTGAACTTGTTTTCGTTGTGTTGAGTGCACCTTGTGTGAGTGGAATATTGTTCGACTGCGCAGTCACAATGGTGTAAATACGACAATTCGAAAATTTAATTCCGCGTTCACCTACTGGATCGTAATCATCTGCTGATCCACCGTAATATGTACTATAAAGTGGCGAAGCAACTAGGTTTGCTGGTAGTTTGAAAAAGACTTTATCATTTTTAGGTGTACCTGAATTACTGCTCGTATTATTCAAATTCGATTGCAAAGCATCCGAAGTGAGTGGAAAGTCGGTACTGTTTGTATATCCGAAAATATAGACATCGTTGTTGAGGTCCACATTCAATCCCATCATGTTTACTTCATTCAAACTTCCTCCGATATAGGTCGAATTCACGAATGTTTGATTGGTATCCATGCTGGCAACAAAGAAGTCATTATCGCCGCTATTGTATGAGTTATCGTAATTTCCAGATGCTGGAATATTGCTTGGAGAATCGAGTCCATTGGTTGTTCCTCCAAAATACAAACGATTTTTGAGTGTATTAAATTCCATACACAAAATGGAAGTGGATTTACTCGAAGCCGATTTAAAATACGAAGACCAAACAGTAGTTCCGTTCGATTTAATTTTTTGAATGAATCCACTTTTCGTTCCGCCCAATGCATTTTGTCGTGCATTGCTTGTCACAGGAAAATCGCTTGAAGTAGTGTATCCTCCTAAGAAAATATCTCCATTTGTGGGATTCATTGCCATGATGGTAGCTTGATCCAAGGAAACGTCTTTGGATGCACCTGTTCCACCAAAATTTTTCATCCAGACAATGGAAGAAAGCGCTTGATTGATTTTGAATAAATGAACATCTGTATTTCCAGTATAACCTGAAGTCCGATTGGTTGCACCGCTCGAAGAATACAGTGTTGCTAAGTTTTTACTACTCGTATTTCCACAAACAACTACATCACCTGAAGTAGTTAATCGTAAATCGAACGATCCATCATCTCCATCACCACCAATTACAGCAGCTTTAATAGCAGTTCCTGCTTGGTTGATTTTTAAGATGAAGGTATTATCTGTTTTTTGCGAACGTTGATCTAAACCTCCTGAATTCCCAAATGCAGATCCTCCAATGAGTGGAAAATCAGAACTTCCAGTATAACCAGTAATGTAAAGATTACCATCTGGTCCCATTTCCATCGCGTATGGATTATCGTCGCCCGAACCTCCAATATAGGTTTGCCAAACGCGAGTTCCGCTTCCTCCGATGCTTGATGGTTCCAAGTACTTTCCAACAACTAAATCAATTCCTCCATTCGAAGAATTATCTAATGCTCCAACCGAAATTTCGTTGGTTTGTCCATCCACACGGGCAACTACGTAAATAGCACCATCAGTAGGATCAACCCAAATTCCGTGACCATGATTATCGCCACTTGTTGCATTTTTCCCTGAACCAACTACTTGCGAATTCGAATTCACCCATGTAGCCCAACGCAATGCAATGGGATCGATCACCAAAGGCAAACGTTTGTTGTATTCTCCTAAATCAAATTGTAGGATTCCTTTTTCATCGAGTTTGTATTTCGATGGAATGTCGATTTGTTTCCCATCTACTTTTTGATACACGATCGGTTGAGGTAAACGCATCTCACCCACGCTGGTAGAAATGATGAGTTCACCTTTATCCGAAAGTTTCAAACCTGAAACACCTTCCAACTGAATGGCAATGGCATCTTGCTTAAAACCAGGTTTACAAATGATGTCGTATTCGAGCATCCCATCAGCCGAAGGATAATAACGAACGTCCACTTGATCGTACACGTTGTTATACCAAACTTCTTGGAAGCTACTCACCGAAGAAGCTTGACCACTTCCTGAGAAATAACTCATTTGATCGCCATGTTTCTGACGAGCATCAATGCTCATTTTTTCAGAACCATGAAGGAATTTCATCATCCAAGCATGCGACCGCACTTTGGCGATATCCTCTGTAAAAGGAACACCATCGCGATGCGCTTCTTCTTCGCGCATACTTTGTTCGCTATGTCGAGCAAGATCATCTTCACTAAACCAACGCATCACAACACCATCGCGTGTTACGAGCGCTTTTCCTTGTGGGAATTCGGCTTTATAAAGGATTTCCTTTTCCCACTGACCTTTGTTTTCGGTAAAGTGAATTTGCTTTTCAAAATAATGAAGCAAGCTTTCCACATCCGGATCCTTTTGAGTTCCGGTTTGCAAAGGCAAATTCCGACTCGGATTGTTTTGTGAAAATCCAAATACTGGTTGGATGAAAAGGCTTGAAAACAACAATAAGCGCTTAAGCCAGTTTGACTGACTAGCACATTTGATTGTTTTATTTCTGTAGGTAGGGCTTATAATCATAAGCGATAAATTGGTTGGGTTTTGATGGATAAAACTCTTTACTGATGAGGAGTGTGAGCCTTTTTTAGGTTTCGAATTTTAATCCGGTTTTGTTGCGTTTTTGTTTGAAATAGGTTGACATTTCTTTGTTTTATTACTCAGCTTTATACCTAAATCTCGTGTGGGGGTTTCCCTTCAGACACCCTAGAATTCATCAAGTCTTCAAAATGGGTGATAGGAAAATCGGACATCTTGTTTTTATTTTTCAATTCAAACTTTCATTTAAAGCAGCCGATTAACTCGTATTGTTTGATCACAACACGTATTAACCTGAATTCTATTTTGAGATACAATTCAGATTTGTGTGTAAGTTTTTATTGCATTCTTTTTAAAAAAATGCTGCCTTAAAGGAATTAGGATGGTTTGTGTTTGAATGAATAACTAGTGTTAGTTGATTCAATCATTCCTTAGCTTTGCTTTGTGAAAATGAAATCGCTTTCGGGTTATTTGTTGCTGATGGTTTTCTGTCTGCGCTTCCTGCCATCGCTGGAAATGCACGACCATCGTACCTCCCATGAGCGATGCATTCAGGAGCATTTAGAACATCGCAATCAATATAGTTCTTGCGAATTGACTGAGGTCTTAGGATGGGATTTCGGAGGACATTGTTCCGATAAAAATCACTTGAAAGAAACCCAAAAAGAATGCGCTTCTTGCGGTTTCGACTTTATTAAGAATTTCGATGCGGCTGTATTTTCAGTTCAAGAAGTAAGCACATTTCATTTAGCCAACATCGATTTTCCAATCGAAAATTGCTACTCCGGATTTACCTTATTGTTATGCAATAAAGGGCCGCCTGCCTTTGCCTGATATCAAATAGTACTATTCATTTCCTAATCAGGTCCAACAATTTTAAAGCATGTCAATTCCATTTTCCTTTGGTAGGAAAGTGCTGACACTATTCCTGTTTCTATATATTCCTATGCATTATTGTAGTGCACAGGATTGTGACAGTCGTTTGTTTTTGCATTTCTCCAATCCTTCTGCAAAGCCCGTTGCAGTAAAACTATTTTTCAAGAATTCAGAACGAACACTTTCGTTTAATTCATCCATAATGCTTTCTACATTATGTCCCGGACAATACCGCATTGTTTTGCTCCAAGCAGGATATCTTCCCTTGGATACGAGTTTCACACTGGCTAAATCTCTCGATTTAATTCTTCCACTTATTCCACGTGTGAAAGAATTGAAAGAACTTGAAATTCATGAGGATCATCTCGATCAACAAGGGCGATTAACGCTGCAATCATCTCAACTGAATGCATCACAATGGCAAGCAAATGCAGGCAAACCATTGGGCGAAATGTTGAAGGAGGCGAGTGGAGTGAGTAGTTTGCAATCGGGTCCAACCATTTCGAAACCGGTCATTCATGGTTTACATAGCAATCGGGTAGTATTGATTAACAATGGCATTCGGCTGGAAAGTCAGCAATGGGGCGCCGAACACGCTCCGGAGATTGATCCATTTAATGTTGTGAGTGCAACAGTTTTAAAAGGAGCTGCCAGTTTACGCTATGGTTCAGATGCGATAGCAGGCGTTGTATTACTTCAACCTAAAACGATGGATTTTGAGAAAGGCACACGAGGCGAAGTAGTTCTCAATGGAATGAGCAATGGTAGAATGGGCGCTGCATCTGCACGAATTGAACATGCGTTTGGAGGGAAATTCAAAGGCATGGGAATTCGAATTCAAGGAACACTAAAAGATGCAGGAAATATAAAAACACCTACCTATTATTTGAAAAATACAGGCATGTGTGAAAACGATGTTTCAGCGACTTGGATGTATACGAATAAACGTGTAGCAATGGAAATTTCTGGGTCGATTTTCAAAACTCAAATCGGGATTTTTACAGGTTCACATGTGGGGAATCTCAAAGACTTGGAAGCTGCTCTTCAAAGCGTTTTTCCTAAAGATTCTTCCGGATTCTCTCGCAAAATTGAACGTGGTTTTCAAGAAGTAAAACACGAAACATTCAAAGCACGTTTTTGCTATCATTTAAATGAATACAAACAGCTAGAAATTGTATACGGACTTCAACGCAATCACCGTCAAGAATACGATAGCGGCTTGCCTTTAAGTACCAATCCTGCGATATTAAATGCTGCTCAAGCCGACTTTTTAATTAGCACCAATACACTCGATGTTTTGTATTCTGAGAAGCTCAATGGGTTGTATTCATTGTCGATAGGAGCAAGTTTGCTGAGTCAAGGAAATGTGTTTAAAGGATTAGAATACCGTGCATTAATTCCCAATTTTCGAAACAATGGCGCAGGTAGTTTTATCGCGCTTTCGCGAAAGAAAAAAAGGTTGATTATCGAAGCTGGTTTACGTTACGATTATCGCTGGTTGGAGTGTTATCGATTGGATTATACAACACTCGAAACCTTTGCAACATTGCATCAATTCCAAAATGGTTCCTTTTCACTTGGAGGCTTGTATCAATTCAACGAAAAGTTCAGCATACAGACAAATGTAGGTTCAGCATGGCGTGCACCCAACGTGAATGAATTATACGGAAACGGAGTTCATCAAAGTGCTGCTTCATTCGAAATTGGAGATAGTACTTTACTTAGCGAACGTGCTTATAATGCTATCATTTCAGGCCTTTGGGAAAGTAGTAAATCACGTTTCGAAATTGGAATTTATCGAAATCAACTAGATCATTTCATTTTCTTAAAACCACTTCTTGTCCCAGTAATTACCATTGCCGGAGCTTATCCAGCCTTTCAACAAACTCAGGTAAATGCAGTATTCACTGGACTCGATTTCGATTTTAAAACCATCCTCTGGAGAAGTCTTAAAATAGGAGGGAAGTTGGCTCTGATTCAAGGGTATAATCGAACAATTCATGATTATTTAGTCTACACTCCTTCGAACCGAGGAGACATGTTTTTGATGATCGAAGGCAATGCGAATGAACGTGGGAAAAAGTCCTATGTCAAGTTGAGTGCTCAGTATGTAGCTCGACAAAATCATGTACCATCGAATAGCGATTATGTAGCTCCCCCGGCAGACTATTTTCTGATGAATTTCGATGCTGGATTATCAGTAGGGAAGAAGCATCCAATCGATTTGGGATTTTCAATTTACAATGTATTCAATACACAATACCGAGAGTATTTAAATCGCTTTCGGTATTTTGCAAATGAGCAGGGACGATCGTTTGTTCTAAGAATTTCTGTCCCCTTTACTCTAAAAAAATAAACCATGAAAAATCATAAACGCTTTTGGAATATCATTTTTTCAATTTCCATTCTATTTGGAATGAATGGGTGTAAAAAGGACGAACAAGTTGTTTCTCCACCTTTACCCGGAAATGAATTAATCACAACGGTGAAACTACAATTTATCAGTAGTGATCAGGCTGATACAATTCAAGCTGTGTGGCGCGATTTAACTCCAAACGACATCAATCCTCCGGATACGAGTGCCGCTGTAATTTCACTGCGTGCGAATAAATCCTATCAAGCAGAAATTGCTTTTTGGGATGAAACAAAATCTCCAGCAGTCGACTTAACTCCTGAGATTAAACAACGCGGTAATTATCACCGAATCTTTTATTTTTCTTCTAGCCTTTTGGGAAATAATCTCGTATTCATCATCAACGATTTTGACACGAATTCTCCACCTTTGGCATTAGGAATTTCATCTACATGTACAACGCATGATGTATCTTCGGGCTTCCTAAATGTTATTTTAAAACATCAACCTAACGTAAAAGATGGCACATTTGCACCCGGTTCAATTGATCTCGATGTGAATTTTCAAGTGTCTATTCAACCTTAATTCTCCGCAATGAAAAAAATATTCTTAACAAGCTTTCTTTTTTGCTCTCTTATTTCATGGGCGCAAACCGACAAAGGAACCTACTTTATAGACCTTACAGCAGGTGTAGCTTTTGCTTCTGGCAATTTCATCAAAACCGATTATGCCGATTCCACTTCTGGATTTGCGCAATCGACCGGTTTGGCTATTCAGTGGAAATCGGGTGTTTTTATTCGAAAGAATTTTTCGATCAATATGGTCATTGGTTCAAACCAATTTGGAATTGCTGAATTGCAGAAAATGGCCGATGGATTTTTGAGCGATTTTAATGTGGATAGCACCACCGTTACTGTGAAAGGAAAATATGCAAGTGCGAATTATTTGTTAGGTCCTTCTTATTCATATCCTCTAGGGAAATTGATTCTCGATGCACATGTTTTAGCTGGAATTTCCACCTTGCAAATACCTCAAATGAAGGTTGATTTGGAAGATAATACCAGTGCAACGTTTTATCAGAAGAAATCAAGCGGGATAGGATTTGGATTGCAATCCGGTATTGGAATAAAATACTTCTTAGGAGAACATTTCGCTTTAAGTTTTAACGGTGATTATTTACTAGCTAAACCCAAAGTCAGCATCGAAAACGAAAACAGAACCAATACTGCGGGCAGGTATTTAAGAACCTATCAGCAATCGATTGGTGGCATTTCAGCTAAACTGGGATTGACGTATGTTTTTTAATTGATAATCGCTGTTGATTCATGCGCGATGGTATATTTTCTATGAGGATGTTTGTGCTGCATAAGTTGAATCAATGAGAGAAATAGTTCAATCGAAGTATCGTAAACTATTGCTGTTAGGATTGCTTGTGTATATTCTAACAGCGGTTTTTAGTATTGGATATTTTCATCCAGATGAGCATTTTCAAATTCTGGAATTTTGTCAGTATAAATTAGGGAAATCTCCCCTGAGCGATTTACCTTGGGAATACAACGAACACATGCGTCCCGCTTTGCAGCCAAGCATGGTTTTTATTCTTATTAAATTCCTACAACTCTTCCAGCTTCAAAATCCATTTTACATAGCTAGTATTTTACGATTATTAAGTGGGATTTTAACTTGGTTTGTCACTTCTATTTTAGCAATACAGCTCCTATCTAATTTTAAAACAGAAAAGGGAAAACGAAAATTTCTTTTAGCTACTTATTTCCTGTGGTTTATTCCTTTTTTAAGTGTTCGATTTTCTTCCGAAAATTTTGCAGCCATTTTCCTGCTTGCTTCCTTGATTGTTTTTTTTAGAATTTCCCCCAATAGTAAATCGTATGTCAACTATGTATGGGTAGGAATTTTATTGGGACTTTCTTTTTTCTTTCGATTTCAAATGGGCTTCGCCCTTCTTGGAATTGCCGCCTGGTTGCTATTCATACGACAATTAGCATTTCGAAGTATACTTATCATTGCCATCGGTGGAGTATTATCCATAGCCTTTGGAACACTCGTCGATCGTTGGTTTTATGGCGAATGGGTGTGCACTCCTTATCAGTATTTCTTTGCCAATATCATTCAAAATAAAGCAGCCAAATTTGGGACAGAACCAATCTGGTATTATTTCAATTCCTTTTTTATTTCAGCCATTCCACCCATTAGCATTTTGCTTTTTATATTCTTATGCATTGGTTCTAAAAACAATAAAAAGGATATATTTTTATGGATACTCATTCCATTTGTCCTTGCGCATTCGCTTGTTGCTCATAAAGAAATGCGTTTTTTATTTCCTCTCATTTTTGGATTTATTTATTTAAGTGCATTGGGTTTAGATTCTATTTATCACCAATCGAAACATCTCAAATGGTGGAAATTATTTTTGCGCTTAGTGCTGATAATTAATATTCCAATTCTCTGCATTCGTTGCCTGATGCCCGCTAACGAATCCGTTGCGTATTATCGCTATATGTACAATCAGTATAACGAAAAACCAATAACCATTTTGAGTAGAGAAAAGGAACTCTATTTCTTGAAAACGAATTTCTATAAAACTCCCGGTGTACACTCTCTCCAACTCGAAAATGATACTGCTATACGAGCCTTTTTATTGGAGAAAAATCCCAAATCAATCCTCCTGTTTGAATCCGAATTGAAAAATGGAACAATTCAATATCCCGGCTATAAACGCGAATTAAACTTTTGCTTATTTCCGCAATGGATTCTCGATAATAATCTAAATAATTGGCAAAGCAGATCGCGCATTTGGAGCATTTGGGAATTGAAAAGAATAGAGGATTGAACACGTGAAGGGTTAAAATTATCCTCACATAATAATTATAATTAAACCCAATATTCAATGATAGTGTTAAGCTTTATTATTAGAAGATTAAATTATTAATTAGGTTTAGAATTGAAACGGATCTTGCGATATTAGCATCTAGGCTGAAACCTCACCCCCGGCCTCTCTCCACCGGGAGAGGGGAGTTTATTAAGGTACTTTTGCTGGTCTGCTTCTAAGTGTTTCGCATTTGAAAATTCAATTTCTATTACAGTTGAATGATTTACAGTAAATTGAATCTAGCTCAAAAAGTAGGATGTAAACACGGATTTAGTGCGCTAGCCTGTCTGGGCGGCGAGGCAGCGTTTCGCCATTCCTTAGAAAAATATAGCTCTTAGCACATAGGGCGAAAAAAGGCTTTGCGCGCTGAAGCATCGTCCAGACTTGAATTTCTTTGCATGCACGCTGAGCTTGTCGAAGCGTGTTTCAAGACAAGAAAGTACCACGTCGTAGACATTCATGTACAGCCCAAAAGAAAACTGAATCTCGAATTTCCCAGAATGATTATTAATATTTAAATGTAAACACGGATCTAATTCGATAGGAGACCTCACCCCCAGCCCCTCTCCTTCCCGTAGGGACCACTAAGTGGCAGGAGAGGGGAGTTTGTTACGTTACTTGTGCTGTTCAGAATGAGCGGTCAGACTGCACTTCTCATTTTTAGAAAAATTCAATTCTAATACAGTTAAATGATTTTATTAAATAGAATCTAGCTCAAATTGTAGGATGCAAACACGTATCAAGTGCGCTGGCCTGTCTGGGCGGCGAGGCAGCGTTTCGCCATTCCTTAGAAAAATATAGCTCTTAGCACAATGGGCGAAAGAAGGCATTGTGCGCAAGCAGCATCGTCCAGACTTGAACTTCTTTATTCGTAAGTGTTTATTTTATAAAGGAACTCATGAGGGCTTCGCCGTTGCTTCCTTTCTTGTATCAAGACAAGAAAGGAAGACGTCGTAGACATTCATGTAATGACTCAAAAGAAAACTAAATTTCGAATTTCAATGAATGTTTATTGATACTAAAATGCAAAATCGAATCTTTGCAATTGCCCGTCATGCCGGTGAGGAAGTATCTTCAAGACTTGTGAATGTAAGTTGAAATTTTTCGAAGAGTTTATAAAAGCATATTTCAAGACAAGAAAGGAATACGTCTTAGACAAACATGAATGATTAATTGAAATAAAGCTGCCAAAGGTTTATTTTATCAATATCATATAGAATTTCAAAAGCAAACAGTTTAATTAACCTCAATTAATTTCATTAACTCTGATTCCTGTCTTTTAAGCATTTCTAACTCATGTTTCCACTTGAAATACAGTTTTGAAGCATTGGGCATTTCATATTTCTTCACTTCTTTTTTCTTTAATCTTAAAACGAGATTTCTCGCTTCTATTGGTTCTATTGTATTTCGACTTAATACTTCAATGGCTGTTTCTAATCGATATTTATAATCCCAGGTTTTTTCTAGTTTCTCAATCTTTTTTTCAATGGAATAAATAGTATGTTTTATTCTTCCTAATAATTTCTTTATTTCTAATTCATTTAAATCAGGTAGTGCTTTCTTTTCTAAATGCCATGCAGGATTTTCTTTCTCATGTTTTTGATACAAATCTATTATTGAATAATATTTATGCTTCGCTGAATCACTTAAAGTATATTTATTCCGATCGTTTCTCGCAATTACACTTCGAGCTACTTCAATTAACATAGCTAATTCATGTTGTTTTAGCCCCAGTGTTTCACGTTGAACTTTTCTTTCATAAGGTATACGGTCTTTCATAATCTATTTTTAAATGAAATTAAGGAATGCTTGGAACATTTCAAAAGAATGGATTCAAGATGTTCTAATGAAAGAACATTTATTAATGATATCGTTCAGAATGTTCTGAATTTGGAACATTTTATATTTGTAATTACTGGAATGTTCTAATTGTAATCGTTATTGATAGTGTATCTTATAAAAATCATTGTTTCGAAAACATTTTTCGAAGCCGTATGTTTGAAGCGGCAAATCTTTCTTCAATATATGTTAATACGTGCTACACTTCTTTTACTTTTTCTAATTTCAACCACCACATTTGCCCAAAACACCGGCTCTATTCAAGGAACCGTGAAAGATAAAAACACTCAGGAAACTCTCGTTGGAGCTACGATCCAATTAGAAAATACCACCTTGGGTGTGAATACCGATATTGATGGAAACTTCAAACTCAGCAACATTCCGGTGGGTAGTTATGCCGTTAAAGCAACGCTTGTTGGATATAAACCACTTACCAAATTCAACATCAATATCACTTCTGGAAACGCCATCGTGCTCAGCTTTGAACTCGAATCTTCATCAACCGATCTCAAAGAAGTTGAAATAACTTTCGATAAAAATCGCTCTGCTGCAGCTGTCGATATGGTTACTCCTTTATCTGTTCAAACGCTCACTACCGAAGAAATTCGTAGCAATCCGGGTGGGAATTTTGATATATCTAAAGTAGTGCAAGTATTACCCGGCGTAGCTGGTGCTGCAGGTGCCTCGTTTCGTAACGACATTATCATTCGTGGTGGCGCTCCTAACGAAAATGTATATTATCTCGATGGCATCGAAATTCCAGTCCTAAACCACTTTCAAACACAAGGGAGTTCTGGTGGTCCTGCAGGTATGTTAAATGTGTCGTTCATTGAAGATGTAAAACTCAGCTCCTCTGCATTCGACGCGCGTTTTGATAATGCAATGGCTTCTGTTTTTCAATTCAAACAACGTCAAGGAAACCAAGACCGCATCTCCGGAAACGTGCGAACCAGCTCAACCGAAGTGGCAACTACACTCGAAGGTCCCATTAATAAGAAAACCAATTTCCTCGTTTCAGGGCGACGTTCGTATTTGCAGCTTTTATTCAAAGCCATCGACTTACCCATTCGTCCCAATTACTGGGATTTTCAATACAAAGTCACGCATAAAATCAACGATAAAACTACACTCACGGCTTTGGGAATTGGTGCAATAGACCAGTTTTCATTGGCTGTTCCGCGCAAATCGACACCCGATAATACCTATATTTTAAATGCTACACCAACCATCAATCAATGGAATTACACGGTTGGTTTTGGTGTAAAACGATTGATAAAACATGGATTTATCAATATAACGGCAAGTCGGAATATGTTTAATAATAACATCGACCGATTTGAGAATAAACAAGATGGCGATGAGAGCAAACGCATTTTAAAAATTCGTTCTCAGGAAATTGAAAATAAATTCCGATTCGATGTCAATACCTTTAAAAACGGATGGAAGATATCTTATGGTGTGATGTTGCAGTACGTGAAATTCAATAATGAATTATACAATCGTTTAGTTAAACAGCAACAAATAATCAATCCGCAATCGGGCGATACGATTACAGTTCCACAAGTTTTATTGCAGTATAATTCGAATATTGAATTCTTTAAATACGGTGCATTTGGACAAATTTCTAAACGCTTTTTTAAAGAGAAATTCTTGGTCAGCGCCGGATTAAGAACCGACATGAATTCCTTTACCAGCACTGGAAATAATCCTGGAAAAACACTTTCGCCGCGTGTGTCAATCTCATGGAATTTCCTTCCTAAATGGAATTTAAATGCATCAGTTGGGACCTATTATAAAATTCCAACTTACACCGTTTTAGGATTCCGCGATTCGTTGAATGTTACGGTAAATGCAGGTTCTAGCTATATTCGATCAACGCATTATGTTACAGGATTTGAGTATTTACCGAAGGAAGATTTACGTTTTACACTCGAAGGATTTTATAAGAAATATTCGAACTATCCGGTGTCGTTGCGTGATGGTATTTCGTTGGCTAATCAAGGTGGTGGTTTCGATGTACTCGGAAATGAGCCTGTTACCAGCATTGGCGGTGGCGAAACCTATGGATTAGAATTTTATGTGCAACAAAAATTGACCAAGAAAACCTTTGCTGTATTAAGCTACACGCTAGTACGTTCGCGCTTTTCAGGGACCAATGGGAAATTAATTTCTTCGGCTTGGGATTATCGCAATTTATTTTCGGCATTAGTAGGTCGCAAATTCAAACGTGGTTGGGAAGTGGGAATTAAATATCGTTTCGCGGGTGGAGCGCCTTACACGCCTTTCGATATGCCTGCATCGCAATTAAATTTCGCTACTACGGGTACTGGAATTTTAAATTACTCTCAACTCAATACTTTACGATTAATCAACTTTAATCAGTTCGATATCCGTATCGATAAGAAGATTTATTTCAAGCGCGCCACACTCGATTTATACATGGATGTGACCAATGCTGCCGGTTTTGCGAATCCTTCTTTGCCTAATTATTCTTTCAAACGTAACGCTGATAATTCGGGCTTCGAAACCACCGATGGTCAAGCATTGAAGCAAGATGGCTCGAATGGAATTCCAGTTTTATTGCAAGATCAATCGGCTTTAGTAACTCCTTCGATCGGCTTTATTTTCGAATTTTAAATTCATAAACGCATTTTCTATCTTACCAAAAAGCGGCAGGGGTTGCCCATAGGGACAGGCATGGAAAGCCCGATTGCGCCATTAGTGTGTGTGCCGGTACCGAAAGCTTTCGGTATGGTAGGAAAGCCGTTTGTCCGCCCAAATAAATCGACATCGTATATCGTATATCGTATTCCGTATATCGTAGTTCTATATTAAAACAAGTCTTCAGTCCAACGCATCGACGGGCGTTTTTCATTGAGTTTTCCTAGAATAAAACCAAGCGTGAATTCATGTGCACCGCCAGTTCTATTAGTTAAATGAGAAATTGTGTAATCGTATGAATAAGCTGCGGAAAAGTGTTTTCCGGTATAGCCAAGCATTCCAATGACTGCATCTCCTTTTCGAATGGCACAACCAGCTTTCCATTTTCCATAGCGATACGAAATGCTTGGTAACAGCTGGTGAAATTTTTGTTCTTTTATATAAAGCATGTTAATATAAAGCCCGCTAATACGTTTACCTTCATGTTGAAAAATGCGCAATGAAGCATGAGCAGTATGGCGAATGGGAAGGCGCGAATCTGAAGTGAAACTGATATTCGGTTGATTTATGTTTGCTGCTGAATAACCAATTAAATATCGTTTTGCATGTATCACAAGTCCAGCATTTAGCAAAGCATAATGTACAATTGGATTTGAAATAGTTTCAGTTGAACTGTAGATAAAACCAGTGTGCGAGTCAATTTGATCACCAAATATGAGTTTTGAGAAATCAATCTTTTTTGTTGCAATGGATGCCGATACTCCAAACCGAATACTTAAGCTTTTGTAAATCTTAAATGAGCGGGCGAGACCAATTCCAATGTTATTCGAAATGAGTGATCCACTTCCAGCATTATCATACGTACAAAATGTCCCTAAATCAATGGGTAATTTCGCAAAACTGAAATCAGCTGCAATGTTGGTTGTATAAAACGAACCCGGTATAGAAGGCCATTGAATGCGCTGAGCTGCTTGAATACGAATAGCTCCGCTGCTTCCTGTAAAAGCTGGATTGGTATATGTCGCAGTTCCATTATACTGTGTAAATGCTGGGTCTTGCGCATGTAGAATGGGTGTTATTAAAAGAAATATACCCAATAATTTAAACGATGTTCTCATAGATATTTTAGTAAAACTGTTTTCTAATTTGAATTCAATAAAAGAAATATTTTCGAATGAATGAATTATTTTCTCAATCCTAATTCCTAATTGTCAATTCGTAATCAGTACTGTCCGGTTAAAGTTTAAATCAGAAAAAAGGAGCGACCATTTCGATCACTCCTTTTGTGATTATTTTTGAGTTACGACACACCAAAATAATCATGAGTAAAAGTAAATATTTTACCGGACAGCCGATTTACAGTCAACTCCTTTCTTATCTGCCTCAGACGAAAGTAAAGAACATAGCTGATGAGCATAACGCTGATAGGTATTATAAGAACTTCAGGACTTATACGCACCTAGTAACGATGCTTTACGCAATCTTTAATCGGTGTACAGGTATCCGAGAAGTGACCTCAGGCCTACTTGCCTGGGAAGGCAGGATACAGCATTTAGGAATCAACTACTTTCCCAGAAGGAGCACGATTTCAGATGCAAATACCAGTCGACCAGCCGATGTCTTTGAAGATATTTACTACTGGCTTTATGACCGATACAAGCATTTTTTACCGGACAGCCGAAGTAAAATCGCATCCCGGCTTTATATTGTTGACTCGACAACGATTCAGTTGTTTCAGGAAGTTTTGAAAAATGCCGGTCGTAATCCCGCCGATGGTAAGCGCAAAGGCGGTATTAAGGTGCATACTTTAATGAGGAGTGATCAAGACGTGCCTTGCTTGATAAGGTTCTCTGCTGGAGCTGGAGCCGACAGCCCATTTCTGCAGAACATACACCTGCAACGTGGGTCCATTGTGGTGTTTGATCGTGGTTATAATGATTACAAGCAATACAACCGTTTCTCGGAAGAAAATGTCACATGGGTGACCCGATTACGAAACAACACCGTGATCAAAGTCCTGCGGGAAAAGAAAATTTCAGACAAGGAAAAGCAGAACGGAATTTTGCTCGACCAGATTATAGAAATGGGCCACACCAAGCACAATAACAATACACGAGTGAAGGCACGTCTTATAAAATATGAGGACAAAAAATCGAAGAGGATATTTGAATTCATAACCAATAACAATCAATTCAAACCCTCCTCAATCGCACTGTTTTATAAAAATCGTTGGCAGATCGAATCGCTATTTAAGCGTATCAAACAGAACTATCCGATGCAAAGCTTCCTTGGAGAGAGCGAAAATGCGATCAAAATCCAAATCTGGTGTGCCCTGATCGCTGACCTTGTCTTAAAAATTGTCAAAGCAAGAGCTGGTAAAAACTGGTCGTTTTCAAATCTTGCAGCCATGGTCAGGCTACATTTGATGACCTATATCAACCTTTTTGAATTCCTCATCAATCCTGAAAAATCGCTAATTAGAAATCAAATTAAATCCTTTCAACTGCCATTGTTCCCTCCATAGGGGGCTTTATTTTAAATAAATACCATCAACACCCGCATTTACTGCAACTACAGAAGGTAAATCATGCAATCTCAATTTTAACCGGACAGTACTGATTACAAATTCGTAATTCTTTTTCTCCTCCTAAAACCAATCGTCAAAAAAATCAATTGCAATAAAATTCCAGGTAAATAATATCGGTTATGAATCACTTCTAAGGAACACGCTGCCAGCGACATTGCCAAGGGAACACTCATCAATAAAACCAGAATTGGATCAATGCTACGATATAAATACATGCGTAGAATTTCTAAGCCAATTAACAGGATATAAATTCCATAAAAAAGCATGTATAAATAGTGATTATTCATTTTTAAAAAAGCAGTATTCCAATAACTATACATCCAAATCATACGATTTGAATAGCTATTTAATCCAATAGATTGCTCATTGATTTTATCTAACAAGGGTTGATGATGTTGAGATTGATACTGTTTAATAAATTCGCGATACTCTTGTGCGCTGCTATAAATACACAGACTTTCTTGTTGTTCGGTCGGTAAAGTCCACAATCCGCGTTGGAGTGAAATGGATAGGTAATTTACCGGATCGGCTTTAATTCCATCCCAACAAACATGCATGCAATACTCTTGAATTTCTTTGGGTTTTAATCCTTTGTGCGAAAGCTGTGAGGTAATGTCCCACCAATGTCCACTTTGGGCAACAAAGGTTGCATCGTGTAGCTGTCTTTTCATATTAAAAGTAGCTGCAGAACGATTTGGATCGTAGCCATCTTCATGCACTACACGGTTCCATAAATTCCAGGAAAACCCTTCACGTAAGGACCATGTATTATATACTACATGATTAAATCCCGATTGAATGAAAGGGAAAATTAAAAAGCAAGCAGCAGCCAATGTTAAACGAATGCGATGTAGTTTGAAATACGGATGAAACAATAAAACAAGGAAGACAATAGGTAGCATTACACCCGCAACTGGTCGCACCAAAAAGGTATATCCGCTTAAGCAAAATGCAAGAATAATCCAGGTGTTCTTATGTTTCAACACTCCACATTGGAAGCAATATAGGCTAGCCAATAAACAGGTGATGAACCATGTTTCGGACATCAGCAAATGCGCATAATTGAAAAAAGGGATGTAGCACAAATAAGCTATCACGGTAAAGTTACATGCGGTTGTAGATGTATAATTTCGACAAATCAACCAAATAAAACGAGCTGAAGCGAGGTAAGCAATAAATTGAATTTGCAGCACCGACTGAGCAAACGAACACTGGAAAATGGTACTAACTAATTCTGCGATGTATAATAAAAACGGATAACCTAGAGGACAGTAATATAATATGGGTTCTTGAAACGACGGATAAAGTTCTTCCTGAATCCAAATTCCTTCGAATAAAAAATGTTTGTACATATAATACCAAGCCGGATCGTTCAAGAAATGTGGCATAAGAGGAATTCCACCATGCAAAACACATTGAACTAAAATGGTACTAACTAATAAATAGGAACTTACCTTTTTCAACATCAAGTTTCGAAAATACGATTTCTATTTTGGCATAGTCATTGAAAACGCAAAATCAAATTCAATGGTTATGAAAACACAACTCCTCTCCCTCTCAGCGCTTATTGCAAGTAGTCTTGTAGCTCAAGCGCAAGTAGTAGTTCAACAACAAACTACCACCTACACCAATACACCGGGCGTTCAGTTGCAAGTAAATGCTTGGAATCCCTTAATTCAACAACCTCAATATTATTCAGTATGGGATGCAATCACTAATCAATATATTTTAGTTCCAGTTACTCAACAACAACAAATTGTTTATACCGATCAATACGGAAATCCCATTCAATCTCAAGTTACTTATTACACCGACCAATATGGGAACCAAATTCAACAACAAACCACTTCAAGCGTAAATTATTATCCTCAACCCAATCAACCAATCGTTTATGTGGATCAGTTTGGAAATCCAATTCAACAACAACAGCAAGTTATTTATACCGATCCATATTCAAACCCAGTTCGTCCAAGCGTAATTTCTGCTCAACCAATACAAGCCAATACCTGTGCTCCAGTTAACACCGCGTATCCAATGAGTCAGGCCGATTTTAATAATGCATTAGCTAATATTCACAATCAAAGTTTTGAGTCAACTCGTATCACCGTTGCTAAACAAATGTTAGCAGGAAATTGGGTTACTTCTGATCAGGTTCGACAAATGATGCGACAAATGAATTTCGAAGACAGTCGCATTGAAATTGCCCGTTTCGCTTACAATCGAGTGGTTGATCCACAAAATTATTACCTCGTGAATAATGGATTCACATTTAGTTCTAGTGTAGATCAACTCAATCAATACCTTTTCGGTCGCTGACCGTCGCTATATATCCATCCACGTTTAAAAGCTGCTTTCGGGCGGCTTTTTTTATGTTTGTCAACTTTTACATTAATAAATGGTTTATCCTGAATGAAAAATAATACATGGTTTATTACGGGTGTTTCTGGTGGATTTGGAAAAGCGCTAGCCGAAGAATTAATTCACCAAGGAAAGCAAGTCGTTGCTACGTTTCGTAAACAAGAGCAAGCTCAAGCTTTTGAATTAAAATATGGTTCTCAAGTTCGTGCTATCATACTTGATGTAAATAATTCAAATACAATTCATGAAGCTGTTTCAGCATCTTGGAATTATTTCTCGGGTATTGATGTGGTTGTGAATAATGCCGGATATGGTTTGACTGGAGCGATTGAAGAAGCATCTGAAAAAGAAGTTCGTGCCCAAATGGAAACGAATTTTTTCGGAGCACTTTTCATTACTCAGGCATTTCTTCCCTTTTTTAGAATTCAAGGACATGGAACGTTTGTACAAATTTCTTCGCAGGCAGGAATTAGCAGTACTGCCGGACTCGGGATATATAATTCCAGTAAATTTGCGCTTGAAGGTTTTTCCGAAGCATTATCCAAAGAAGCTTCTCATTTAGGAATTCGTGTTTTGATTGTTGAGCCAGGACCTTTTAGAACCGACTGGGCAGGTAATTCGATGGTTTTTGCAAACAATGAAATTGCTGCATACGATTCAACTTCAGGTGTAATGCGTCGCCGTTTAAATCAGCTTTCTGGTAATCAACCTGGTGATCCAATCAAAGGAGCTCAAGCAATTATTTCGGTTGTAGATGCAGATGCGATCCCTTTGAGACTTACTTTAGGGAAAATTGCCGTTGATATTGTTCGTGCTAAAATCAAGCAAGTTGAAAAAGACATTGAGCATTTTGAAAACATCAGTCGCTCTGCTGATTTTTAATTTTATTTTGAATTGATATGAATCATCAGATAAATAATCCGCTTCACGGTATTACTTTAGAGAATATCATTGTAGCTCTTGAAAAAGAATACGGATGGGAAACTCTATCAAACAAAATTCGGATTAATTGTTTTTATGAAAATCCCAGCGTTTCGTCTAGCTTAAAATTTTTGCGCAAAACACCTTGGGCAAGAAGCAAAGTGGAAGAATTGTATATCCAAATGATTCAAGAAAAATAAGGTTGAGTTTGATTCTAGATAAGATCATTTAATAAATAAAAAATCCCCGGCTTTAGAAATAAAACCGGGGATTTTTATTCGTGATGATTTCTTATCGAATGATCAATTTACCACTGGCTTCTGATTTCTTAGAAGTCACTTTGTAGTAGTACATTCCAGCAGCATATCCATGAGCATCAAACACCGTTGCTTTTCCAGATTCTGCATTTAATTCGGCAACAATTTCTCCCAATACATTGTAAATCTGAATCCGTGAATTTCCATTATCTGGAGTATTCACAAAGAACTGAGTGCTACCATTAAATGGATTCGGATATACACTCACCATCGTTCCATTTTGAACATTTTCTAGTCCTGCAGAACGATCAATAGTATGAACCGTTGTATTTGTTCTCACAGGAACATTAAAATCGAAATAGATATCAGCAAAATTATTTAAGACTGTTCCATCCAACTGATTCTGAACAGGATCAATACTAAACGATACAAAGCCAATGCTACCAATTGGATCGGAAGTGCTATCGGGTAACATGATGTTATTAAATGTCCAACGAATGACACGCGTTGCTTGATCAATTTGAACGCTATAATTATCTGAAGCGGCAACCATGCTAAATGTTTCAATTAAGAAATCATCGCTAAGTGTATCAACCAATACTACATTCACCGCAGGAGCCATTCCCGTATTTTGGAAACGAATAGTATACGATAAACGAGTATTTGGAAGAATACTTCCTTCTTCTCCTATACCAGCTGGTACTCCTTGTTTATCGTTTGGATCCCAAGAACCAACAACCACTTGATGTAATGTATCAATGTTGTTCGAGGGATAACTATCATTCAAAGGTGTAACTACGACTGTATTATTTACAGGCGTACCCAATACAAGTGAAGTAGGAGCAGGGGTGTTTTGATAGATATAAGTACATTGTCCAGGAGCAAGGTTAGTAAACGTCCAACTAGCTGTATTTCCAGCTGCATTAAACGTTGTTGGTGCTGGACTAAATACACCCGCACTGCTGATTGCTAATTGTGGATCCCAATAGTAATTAAACGTTCCCGATTGTGCTGTTACTCCATTGTTGCAATAACTTAAATACGTCATAACCGGAAAACCTGGAGTGACAGTAGATATATGCGTAATAGAGGCCGATAGATCTTGTAAATTAGGATCAGCCCACAATCCGAAGTTATAACCACTGTATGTTTGACCAATGGTGTTTGCAATAACATTGTATGTATAAGGTGAAGCTGGAACTGAATACGAATATCCATTTCCAGGATACATGAGGCTGATCATATACGTTCCGGGGATGATGTTCAACATATAATGTCCATTGTAATCAGTATAGGTCCAGTAATTACCAATTTGAATGGCTTTGTAAGGTGCACCGGTTTCTCCTGTATCTTGAACTCCATTGTTATTGGCATCGTAAAATACATTTCCACTAATAACTACTGCCTGATTCTGATAACCGAAATCAAATCCTGTTTGATCAGCAGTTCCAGTTGTACTGAAAGTATATCCACCACCTATCGAAGGAAGTGTTGGAACATATAAGTTTTGCCATATATACGATGTAATTGAATAATTTCCTGCAAATACATCAAATGAATAATGACCACTTGAATCGGTTGTCGTCCAAATACATGAAGTAGAATCTTGGATTGATCCCGTATTCAAACACAATTGTACATACGAATTGATAAACGGATTTTCATTCGGTTCGAATAATCCATTTCCATTTGCATCATCCCAAACATAACCTGAAACATTATCCGAATTCAATGTTCCCAAATCAATATTCACACAGGCGCTGTCCATACAAACTCCATCTGCATACACACATATTTGATGAACTCCAGCTGTGAGATAAGTTATTTCAGCTTGTCCATTTACTATTTGTTGCCATGATTGATCACTCGACAATGAATAATAAAGTTGTGGATCAAGATTGTTTACTATAACACTAACCGTATTTCCAGTTATCTGAGTTGTTAAATCAATTTGATAGGTACAAGGAACATCAACATATAAACAAGTTTGTTCGCTACAACCTAAAGAATTTACTGCCGTTAAACACAGTTGGTGATTTCCTTCTGGCATTGGGTAATTAAAACTTGCAGTTGTATTAGAAAGTGGAGCGCCATCCAAAGACCAACTGTAAGAAGTCCATGATTGGGCACTTGTTGAGCTAATTTGCCAGCTACCATTGTTTTGATTTACTGCAGCAATAGATAAATCGGTACAAGAAATTTGAGCATTCCAGCCATTACTTACTACAGTGAAATCAGATGTAAAATGAAATGTTAATGATCCATCATTTGCTGTGGAAGTATAACTAATCGGACCCGTGATTGCTCCATTTAAGTTTGCTAAAATTTGACTTGAAGTAGATTGCCCATTATGAATAGCTAAATAATCATAATTGGTTTCTAAATCATACGAATTAAATGTAACGCGCAATTTTGAGCCAGGTGTTGAAGGATAAAGTGTCAACGTATAGTTTTCATTATTCAAATACGCCGCAGATAAATTACCGGAATCAAAAAATTGAGCATTGCAAGTAGTTTGATTTCCAGTATGCATCAGTAATTGTGGGCCTCCTGTTTGTGTGCATCCTACATATACAACACCCGTTACCACTTGGTTACATCCACAATTATCGCTTACAGTTAATATAACTGAATAGCTTCCAGGTTGAGTATAAGTAGCCGTAAAGGATGGTCCAGCTCCTGTTTGATTTTGGGTTTGCCATAAATACGTGTAAATTCCACATCCACCATTTATTAGTGGGGTAAACGTTGCAGTAAGTCCATTGGTTGTGGATATAATTTGAGGGAAGAAATTAACACATGGATTAATGGTAATCTGTTGGCAATATTGTCCCGAACAACCATTTACATCAGTCACAGTTAAACAAGCTGTATATGTACCTGGGAAAGGATAATTATATATTGATCCTCCGGTATCGGCTGTAACAACAGTACCATCTCCATAATTCCAAGTATAGGTATAGGGTGCTTGTCCACCAGAAACACTTGGGTAGAATTCAAAAACATTACCACCAAAGCCATACGATTGAAAGGAAACAGGAAGGGATAAACACGAAGTAGTAACAACGGGTTGACAAAGTGTATCGGTGCAACCATTGGCATCAGTTGCAGTTAAACATAAAAGGTATGTTTGATTCACGTTGTTATAGTGGTGAGTTGCAGTAAATGCAGATGTTAAAATTGCATCTTGGATTGCTCCATCGCCATAATCAATATGCAAAAGAACCGGCAAAGCAGATGTATTACTAAATACGACTAATGCTAAATCTTGTTGATTAATTTGTGGTTGAGCAGTAATGAAATTGTTTGCACATGGACCATTCGTTATGTTAAATGAATTACAAGTAGTATCAGTGCAACCGTTAGCGTCAGTTACAGTAAGGCAAACCGAATAATATCCAGTAGGAAATGTTTGTTCAACCATTGGTGCAGTAGAAATGAAGCCGTTACTGAAAACCCATTCGTATGTAATGGGTAATACAGCATTGCTTACTTCAACACTATCTAATATGACTAAGCCATTCGGAAGTGCTGTGGTTAAATAAGTTGTATTGATGTTACAGTTAACACCGCTATTCACTTGGATGGTATAAATTCCATAGGCACACCAACTCGTTTGAAGAGAATCGTAAATTGTTAGTTCAACAATATAAACTCCATTGTTCGGATAAAAGTGAGTAGGGAATTGGCCGTAACTTGAAGAACCATCGCCAAAATTCCATACATAAATTGAATTACCAGAAGGAGCTTGGATTGTAGTTCCTACACTAATCGTATTGCCGTTTTGTTGGAGCAAATCGATAGGGGCGGAGGTCTGACATTGAGAAAACGCAGGAGCTGCGAAAGCCATCAGAGCAAGAATGACCGAAAATACGTAGCGATTGAATTGCATAATGCATGTTTAAATGTTGATTGAAAGGTAAAGAACTTTTCTAACGACCATGTTTTTTTATGGGCTATTTTTCAATAATTCTTACGTGGTTAAATTTTAGTTTCACGATTTTTCGATTGATATAGCTCATTTTAGAAGGTATTTTTATTACGAATGAGCTTGCGGTTCATAGTATTTATTTGAATAAGCGGGAGCTGTTTAAATAGATCTTAAAGCACCTTGTCTTAATAGTAATATAAATTGAATTTGTGTGACGTATTTAAATTTCAATTACTTTTGAAAAATAACTTTATTGAATTTAGAGATGAATTAATTTTTTAATCCATGAATTTTAAAATCATTTCATTATGACATTAGGATGGGACAAATAATAGATTTCTTCCTCAATTTATTTGGAGCTGAGAGTTGGCCAGCTCGATGGTCATGTGGTAATTGGACAGGTTTTCATGGATGGTTATATATCATTTCAAGTTTTTTAATTGCATCAGCCTATTTGCTTATTCCGTTCATTTTATACAAATACATCAAACTGAAAGCAGGTATTCCATTTCTGCGAGTTATTTGGTTATTTATATTTTTTATTCTTTCATGCAGTGCTACTCATCTGTTCGATGGAATTATTTTTTGGATTCCCGTCTATCGTATAAATGCTCTCATTCTTTTTATAACAGCACTTTTTTCTTGGGCAACTGTTTTTGCACTAATAAGAGCTTTGCCTCAGGTTATTCTTCTAAAAACACCTAGACAATCGGAAGCGATTATTGAAGAGAGAACGTTTGAACTCAATAAATCAAATCAATTGTTGCTCAAAAAAAACCAAGAATTGGATAATTATGTTTATGCAGCTTCGCACGATTTAAAATCACCTATAAATAATTTGGAAGGATTAGTTGGAATTTTATTGGATGATATTGAAGAAGGAAAAATACCTGACAAACGAATTGTTGAAAAAATACAACATTCCGTATTTCGTGTTCAGAATACAATTATGAATTTAACAGAGGTAATACGCTTAGAAAAGAACCCATATGATGATTTGGTAGAAATTTCTTTTCAGGATATTCTCGATGAAATTCTTTTAGAAAACGAAGAACTTATTCAAAGATTCCAAACGATTATACATGTAAACTTTGAAGAAATTGAATTTGTTTATTCGAGAAATGGATTTAAAAGTATTTTGTATAATTTAATTTCAAACGCAATTAAATACTCATCACCTGAACGTCGCTCAGAAGTTTGGATACGAACATATAGCGAACAGTCAAAATTGGTGCTCGAGGTTGAAGATAATGGTCTTGGGATCGACTTGAATCGACATCAAAATAAACTATTCAAAATGTTTAAGCGTTTGCACGATCATATAGAAGGAACTGGTATTGGTTTATATAGTATAAAGCAACTGGTTGAACGTAAAGGTGGTAGCATTGAAATAGAGAGCACCATAAACGTAGGTTCTACTTTTCGGGTTCGATATTAAAATTGATTATTCCAATTTTTTCAGAGGTTTTTTTGATTTACTTGCATACACCCAATCCTAAATCATGAACTCACCTTATTCTTGTGTTCTCATTGTTGATGACGATGAAACCAGTATTTTCCTAAGCGAAATCATTCTTGAACGAAATCGATTTGCAAGTGAAATCCATTCTTCAGCTAATGGTGAACAAGCTATTCAATTTCTATTGGATCATTGCTCAGAGATCGCTTCAAGTATCACAGGTTGCCCTGAAGTTATTTTGCTCGATATTAATATGCCAGTAATGGATGGCTTCGAATTCCTTGAAGTATTTACTACGAATGCAGCTATTTCAAATTCATCGAAAGTTGTTATTTTGACCTCATCTAATAATCCTCGGGATATTGAAATGGCTCACAAATTTGGAATTAATACATTTATAAATAAGCCTCTAACTGATGATAAAATCCTTCAAATACGCGATATGCTTCAAAATTAAAATTTGATTATTTAGAATAAATCATTTTACTACCTTCACCAACATGAAAAGAATTCTGCCACTTATTATTCTCATTGCAGGTTTTAGTTCTTGCAAGAAATGCTACGATTGTACTAAAAAATGTGGGTCTTGCCACAATGGAGCTATTACAGTTGCCGGTTGTACTGGTGATGATAACTTGAATGGAGCTTCAGTAGATTCTTGGAAAATTTACCTTGAAACTCAAGGATACACTTGTGCCTATGACAATGTTACTGAAGAAGCATGTGGCAAGGATGACAAAACAAATAAAGAAAAGTCCTATTACGAATGCGTTGCTCAATAATGAAACCGAGCATCGTTAACGAAAAAATTAACTAGTTTGATTTACTTCAGAAGCCTCATAGGAATTCTCCTTTTGTTATGTTCAATAAGTTCATGCAAGAAGTGTTTTAATTGCTCAGATCATTGCGTTCGATGTTTAAAAACGCCCTATAAATACGAAGCCTGTGGCGGAGAAGATTTTTTAAATAAAATGTCTGTTTCCGAATGGAAGGAGTATAAAATGAGCATAGGATATACCTGCATTGATATATATAAGAATGATGAAGTGTGTGGTGTAGATGCGAAAAATGAGAAGGAAACACAGTATTATCTCTGTGAACCGAAATAAAATTTTCTTTTGATGTAATACTTTTCAGGAGCTGAATACTAATAAATAAAGTAAGCGATGAAAAGGCATAAAATCCTAAGTGGGGTTCTTGCATTTAGTTTTCCATGTTTATTAAATGCAACAGTTGTATTGCCATTAAATAAAGGCATGGATTCTCATCCCCTGAAAAAGTGTTCGACTAAATCATTATACGTTAAACAACAGGACTCTCCTATTGGAGTTGATAGTTTAAAGAAATATGAGATAATTGTGAATCACAAATAAAGAGCAGTAGTTTGGATTCTAAGCTTCAGGAAGAATTTTTAAACCTCATTAATCAACATCGAGGAATACTACATAAAGTGGTAAATCTCTATATTGATGATAGTATTGAAAGAGAAGATTTAATTCAAGAAATTCTTTTTCAAGCATATCGAGGATTTGATCGATTTCGTGGAGAGTCTTTATTTTCAACCTGGCTTTATCGCGTTAGTCTCAATACTGTATTTTCATATCGCAAGAAAAATCAACGAAGAATGGAAGCGGAATCGAATGCAATCCCAGAAGTCGTAGTTGATTTACCTTCGGATGCTTCGGAAGAACTTTATTATCATATTCGTCAACTCGACCCAATAAAACGAATGATCATTTCTTTGCATCTCGATGGATTTGGAAACAATGATATTGCTTCAATTACTGGTATGAATGCAAATGCCATCGGGGTGAAATTATTTCGTATTCGTGAGGAATTAACACAAAAATTAAATGCCCGTCATGACTGATCTTCAAGAACTTTGGGATAAGAGAAATAATAAAGAAATCAGCTCGCCCGTTTTGGAAGAGAAAGATATTGCTCAACTAAAAGAAAGCATTAAATCTCCTATTCAAATCTTAAAAAGAAATTTCATCATTAATACAGCCTTTGCTCTTTTAATTCTCCTGGGATTTATTTATTTATTCTTTACTGTTGATTGGTTCTTGTTTCGACTATTTACTGCAATCCTTTGTATTTCTTATGTAGCTGCGATTGTTTTTAATGTGATTATCTATAAACGGTATCTTCAGGTACAATCTCCTGATCAACCAATAATTACTTATTTAACATTCCTTGTTGAAGGAATGAGAAAATCGTTTAAAGCAGCCGAAATAATTGCTTTAGCTATTTATCCAATTGCTATGACCGCTGGTTTTTTATTACCATTAAGTTTAGAAAACAAATTATCACTTCTATACAACGAACCAATTGTCCAGGGAATTTTAATAGCTTGTTATGTACTATTAACTCCACTATGCTGGTATTTAGCTAGATGGATGAATAAAGTTGCTTTCGGAAATTATGTTGATCAATTGGATGAATTGCTATTCGATTTAAAGAAAATTGATTGAACTCAGTTGAATTTTCTAATTGGACGTTTTTGTTCTACATTAAAAAGTCCTACAAATACCGAATAACCCATTAAAGCACCAAACCCAATTTGCTTCATTACTCCAAGCAAATCCGTTGTTTGCCATTCTTGTAGCACTTTACCATCCTTCACTTTGCGCATAAAAATTCCATGAATTTCGAGCTTCTTTTTATTTGCTGGAGCGCCCATAAATTTACCAGTATTTATTGCTGTCGAAATAAATCGTATCGAAGCCATATCACCATCCACAACAATGGATGGAAAGACCATTTTTAAATCCGAAAATGCCGCTTTCATATCTTGCATAAATCCAATATACTCATCTTTGGTAAATACAAAACCATCGCCTGTATAAGTGAATTTATCATCTAACAAAGCATCTAAATCATTCCAGCGTGCTTCTAAAATTGCTAGCGACACAGCTAATGCTGTTTTTTTAACTTCTTCCTTTTCCATGATTTTTTTTCTGTAAAGCAACACCGCTTCTTTGCACAGCACAATACACTACCCAAAAAGAAAGTACTATCTGTTGGGGTAGTATAAGCGATAAAGTACATTTGATCCATGGAATCAAAAATTAAACGCTACAATCTCGACGGGACCTTCTTTTATTGTCCAGTTGATCTCACTTTATCTGTCATTGGCGGTCGTTGGAAAGGACTCGTTTTCTGGAACCTACGTGATGGTACTCGACGATATGGAGAATTGAAAAAAATACTAGTCGGTATCAATGATAAGATGCTCTCACAAGTACTTAAAGAATTGGAAAAATCAGGAGTTGTAAACCGCAAAGTATTTGACGTAATGCCACCAAAAGTCGAATATTCCCTATCAGAAGAAGGAAAGAAATTGCTCCCCGTTATGAAATTAATGTCAGAATGGGGAGGGAAATTCGAGATTTAATTCGAATGCTGATTCAATTACTCAATCCAAATTTAAGCCTTATAAAGACCCAGTCGCATCTTCACTTTTCGAATAGCAGCTCCTGCTAAATACGTCATGGTCATTTCTTGTCCGCGACTCTTTTGCTGATCAATTCGAAAAATATTATAGAAGTTGGTGTAGTTTCCTCCTCTTGGTTTTTGAATACGACCATTGATTTGAGTTGTATCTAATCCATAAGGAAATTTCATACAAAATAAAAGCGATTCGGAAGATAGTGAAACATCGCATTTATCATAAGGAATAGGCGTTTCCTTTAATTTGTCATTTAAAGAAAGTAGATAGGTTTTATTGTAGTCGTGCAGGTGTATATGTGCAGGTTTAAGCAAACTTTTTACAATGAAGTTATTGGTCTTATTTAAATTGTTGATGAAGACATCTGCTTGCTTTTGTAGTTCAACTAAATCAACGGGTACGTTTTTAATTAATTTATCCTGATTTAAATCGATGTTTTTTAAATCGTTCATATATTTTTGAATAGAATCGGTCGAATCCCATTTCTCAGGATACGTATATTCTTCACCATTATACAATACAACTGCTTGAGCTTTTGTATTATTTTTTATGTATTGATATGTTTTCTCTGCCGTATTGATGCTGTCGTTTAAATAATAATTTTCTTCGTGGCAGAAGTAAACATAACTAGCAATTGGTATGATAGCTTTGGGTTCGAAAACGTCACATTGAAACTTGAGTGCTTCTAATTTATCATCAGCAATTTTCTGTCTAACTTCTTTTTCATCTTTGTTACCGGCCCAATAGGCATAAGAAAACTGAGTTAATAGTACATCTACTTTTCCAACTATATTCTTAATGTAATTGGCTGGACCAATATTTCGAACTCCACAATCATTCGTATTTAAAAATGTGTATCCACCACCTTTATATACTATCCATGAATCACCTTCTCCATAATATTCGCACAGTACTTTAAAGTCTTTACCTAAGTCGTAGTATGTGCCTTTTTGCATTTCAATTACTTCCTTAAACCCAGCTTTCCTACAATAATTAGCCACTCGTCCATCAATTGTATGTTGGAATAATACAGTAATATTCTTCTTGTATTCAGCAGGAATCAACTTTAAATTGGGAGGATAAAAATGATCTGGATGTTCATGTGAAAACCAGATATAATTTATTTTTTTAAAATCTTCATAACTGAAACGGGATTTGCTAATTAAATCCCATCCATTATTAAAAACACGTCCTTCAAGCCAAGGATCTGCAATAATTTTCACTCCTTCATGTTCAACAATAAACGAGGAATGATTTACGAATTGGATTTTCATTTGAATTATATTTTTAGAGTTGAATCCTGAAACTTCTTAACTGATATTTTAATAGATACCAAAAAGTCATTCACCTGCAAAATATAACTCAAAAAGTAATTTGTCAATAGTTAAACTCAGATTAATATTTATTTTATATATTATTGTATATGTAACATAGTGAGGAAGATACAAAGATATTAATTACATTAGTAAGTTTTATATACATATAAAAGACAATAAATGCATCTATGATATGTGTGAGTGGTGGTTGTGTATAGCATGTTCAATTGTGAATTTTAAAACAATCTATTAAGTGACATCATGTTCGGCAAAGTGCATGTCAAAGAGATAATATAGCTTGTTAAATGGATTAATACTACCACAACATTGGGTTTTGGCGATCCATTTACCTTTGAAATTAATAATGAAATGAAGTTTAGCGTTGGTTTATTTCGAGATTATTTGAATAAACTGAATCTATTCCTATCTATTAAAAATCTAGGTTTTGAGCTGTTGTTTCAACTAAATTGAAATCCAATAATCCATCAATTTTAAATTCTTTTAAATTAGTTTAGATGAATTAAATTCATTTTAAAATTAGTATTGAATTAACAAAACTACTATTAAATTTATTTAAACAAATTTAACCATAATCTCAAGAGTACCTTATTAACAAAAATTATCCAATTAAAATGTTTTCTATTTATTAAATACTCGACAATTTATTCAGTTCTGTTATAAAATCTGTTTTTATATTCTTCTCGTTTAAATCTTCATAAATCTGAGAATATACTTCATAATTCACCTTATTTGAATCCATTTTAATTAGAAAAGAAATAAAGTGAACACGCTTCACATCTTTCTGAGTTCCATTTAATGATACTAAGAAATCGGCTTCATTGCATTGCGTTAATATTAATACTTCATTCGGATTTAGTTGAATTATATGTAAAAACAAAAATTTATCAATTCGCGTATTTTCTTGAATAGATAAAAGTTTCTTAAATAAATCTGGAAAAGAGGTTATATCTATTTTGCCGTAAATAGCTGTTAAATTGGCAGCAATTTTACTTGCATGTGCAGGATTTTTTCTGACTTTACGAACGTGATTATCTGCATTGGCTTTTTGAATTAAATTCTTAATTCCAATAGCAATTAATGAGATGATTAATATTAAAAGAACGACTACTTTCATAACTATTTATTTAGCTCTCATTTTATTATTCTTCGCTTCATGAGTTAATTCTATTAAACCCAATGCTTCCATTAATGGTGGAACATATACACCAAATCTTCCACGCAATCCTTTCTTCAATCCATACCATCCTCCAATCGGATTTTGTTCAGATCTTCCCCAGGCTTCAACAGTTCCTGCTTTAGCTTCTTTTTGTTCATCCGCACCTCCTAAATCCATCCAATCGCCATGTTGTTTGAGCATTGCATGTAAATTGTTTAAGCAGCGAGCATCGTATAATAATGTTGTTTTTCCTACAACACATACAATGACTTCCATACCATCTTTTTCATCGCGATACATTTGATATTCCGATGTATTGGGTGGAGTTTTTAATTGAAATTGATTTGATTTATTGCTTTCTTGAAAATTCATTTTTCTTCGTTTGAGAATGGATTAAAATTCGGGGTCAATTAAAAAAACTATGGCAAATATTATGGCAATATTAATTAGCAAACCAATCAAAGTAATTCCGAAAACACGCCATCCAGAATAAAATTCTCCATTGGAGGAACTGTGTTTTTCAATATAATCTTCTTGATATCGTTTCGCTAAATAACCTGCAAGTTGTGATATTAATAATGGGATTAGTATGCTTGGGAAATGTTTTATTTCACTTACTAAAAAACCAATACTAATTGTCAGCAATAAAACTCCTATTCCAATGAACCAGGTTAAACTTGTTTTCCTTTCATCTCCCATTTCTTTGAAGTTCGCAGCTATCAAGTATGTTCCAACGATTGGTCCACCAAAAAATGTAGCATTCCGAATATGCATTATTCTGTAAATTGGAGATTCCGAATTCTTGAAATTATCTAAAATTAAATCAGATGAATTATTCTTTTGATTTTCCATCAGTATTTATTTCGTTCTTTTTGTTTGGATCCATCATTTCCATCAACTTCAACCCTAATAAGCCATCCATCGCGTTGCCACCTCCATTTTGACCACCAATTAAAATATCAGGAATTAATTTTACATTTCCTTTAGATAATTCTTCGGTGATTTTATATCGCGTGAAATTTTCGCCTCCTAATGCACTTACGGCTAATTCATAGGCTTCGGCAGTTGATTTACCGATGGCTAATATTTTTCCAGCCTCTGCTGCACCTGTTAATGTTATTTGTTCTGCTTGTGCCGAAGCTTTCAATTTAATAGCCTCAGATTCTGCTTGAGCTCTTGCTTTGGTAGCTTCTGCTTCGGCAAATGCTCTCAACTTGGTCGCTTCCGATTCGGCACTTACTGCCAACTTCACACTCGCCGCATCTCCTTCTGATTTTTTTACTGTTGCACTTGCAGTTCTTTCCGCAATTTCAACACTCTGTTGAGCAGATACAATTTCCTTTTGCATATCTGCAATGGCTGTTTCTTTCTCCATGCCCTGACGTGTTTCTTGGGCTTTTTTCTGCGTATCGTAGGTAACTTTTTGTTCTTCTGCAATCTTCCGATCCGTTAAAGTTTTCATTAACGATTCTGGAGGAACAATATCTCCAATCAAAGTATCTACAGCATTTACATTGTATTCATCCAACACTTTTTTTATGTGTGCTTTAGCAGATTCTTGACGTTCTTTTCGCGTACTTAAAAATGCTATTACATCACTATCCTGCGCTGAATTTCTAAAATAATTTCCAATGGTTGGTTCCAATACTTGTGAAACCAAATTAACCATATTTCCAAATCGGGCAATTACTTTAGGAGCTTCCGTTGTAGGCACATGGATGATTTGTGCAACATCTAAATTAAAAGGAAATCCATCTTTCGAACGAACCGTTATAGTTGATAAATTTTTATCTAGATTATGTGCTTCACTTCGTGCGGATGCCCAATTCAAGACCAAATTCGTAGTAGGAACTTGCTCTACTTTCATTATGTATTTGTTGATTGGATATTTCCCAGGACCAAGAGGTTCTAACCACACGCCTTTATATCCTTTCTCAACAATATTTCCATGTTTAAATTCTGATCCAGTTAAATCACTTCCCTCTTGTCCTATATAGGAAATCACCACACCAACATATCCTATGGGAATTTCCATCATCGGAATTTCTTCAATCTGAACTGCCCAAGGATTTAAATTATAAGAACCTGCTAATATCACTTGAGGTTGTAAACCCCGATTTCCATTGTTCTTTAAAAAGGTATCGAAATCCTGAAAATTATTATGTCCTTCAATCAATTTTCCAGCAATTTGATCAGCTTGAATCGGTTGTCCATCCAATGTAGTGACGATTCCTACCATGCTTTCTTGTATTCGCACCATATCCGTTATCGACACTTGAAAGAGCATCGTGTTAATACGGTATGATCCTGCCGTGATGTATACGGTTTGTCGACCACGTTGGCCGCCATTGTTTAGAAATTTCTCAGCATCTTGAAAATTATCACACTCTGCTCTTCCTGCAAGGATGTTTCCAGTTGGAATTTCAGCTCCATCTTTCGCCATGACCAATCCAATTTTTCCTTCCGGAATCACCATGAAGCGTTCCATGGTAACATCGTATTGCCAAAACCACATCCCAAAATATAAACCCGGAGCTAAAGTTTTTGCTTGAAAACCGGCTTCTCCTTTTGTGGCGATTATTCTTCCGTCAGGAAGCTCTTTATTCTCACCAAAGAGTACAAATTTCTTAGTCACTAAGCCGATTTTATCTTCAGGAACGATCACCATTCCAAATAAAAATCGCAGGATGTATTTATAGAGAAGTATGCAAATGATGAGTAAAATTACCCACCAATAATTTGAAAGAAATGTACCCATTGGGAAGTAGAATAATAGAATGAAATCGCCTTTAAGCGAAATTCAAACATACCAAGTTCTTTATCGATAATCAAATACTTGTTGAAAAATTAGAATAAAAAATATGCTCCAGTTAAACATACCCACATGATCGGATTTATTTTTCCAATGGTAAACGCAATACAATAGCCGATGAAAAGGATCGTTAGTGCAAAATGAAACATAAAAAACTGCTTTTTTACAGCTTTATTCTCTTTCCAATAATTGCCTTTTCACAAAGAAAAAAAGTTGATTCAATCAATCTAAGTGCATTCATCGATTTAACTCATTACAATTCTTGGAATGTAATAACAACAAGTAAAGGAGCATCCTTTTTTATTGATTTCAGGGATAAAAAACGCAATTGGTTTGAAGCCTGCTTAGGAGTGAGTTTGCTAAACTCGAACGTATTTAAAGTGTATGATGTTGACTTCACTCCAATTCTATATCCTCGTCCTAATGGCTCATCTTCAAGACCCTATTTTATTCAATCCCACTCACTCGATTTTACAATTCCCTTCTTCTTGCGTTTTCGAATTATTCATAATGAAAATATTTCGTTGAAATGGAGTTTAGGAATAGCGAGTTCTTATCGATTTCTAAATACAACAAAAACATATTCATATCAAGTAGAAACATGGAATACTCCTTTTGTTCGGGGGCCAAACTATTCTAGTTATCATAGATTAAATAATGAATTCTTTTATCTAAATGCTTTATTTCCTCTGGCTTCTATTGATGCTGTTTTCTTTGAAAAATCATCGTTTCAATGTGTTAGCCGATTTATTTTTTCGGGTGCTAAGAATCGATTTTTAATGAATGTTGGATTGGGAATTCAAAAGCGTTTTAAACATTAATTTATGTTGAATAATTTCATTTTAAAATATAATTGAATGTATCATATTATTCAATTAAACAATTTATTCGGATTTCAATTTCATAAAATTAAACAAGCCAATCATCTCTACCGAATAATCCCACATTTCAATGCTACTACTATATGGAATGACCGGCATTACAGCCATTGGTTCATAAACTGTTTGATCTAATTTTAATATATCCAATGAAAATTCTAATGGATATTCAGTGCCATTTCGAATGATAAAAACACTGTGTTTATTTGCTTTTTTTTCTTCCTCTGTGCTTCCTTTTGTTCCTATGGAAACCAAAATATCAATGGTTCCTTCGGGGGCTTTAATGGAGGTGTATTGGTCGAGTTGATTTAAATCGAACTTTTCTTCAAACAAATCAAAATTCAAAATAGCATAATGAAAACGTACCGAATCAATGGGAATTAAGCGAATGCTTATTTTTGAATACATCGGAAATGCAAAGCCAGCAATGGCTGATGTATCTGCCTGCTGAGCTTGAGCCGAACAGCTTATCAACAAGGCGAATATGATGAGTGTTTTCCTGATTAATTTCATTTTTTTGAATACAATTTATCTACTATTAAACTCGCAATTTATTGTTTTATTTTTTATTCTCCGGATTGAAATCCGAGGTTGCGGGGGTGGGGATTATCTACGTCTTATTCATTTATTAGCCGGATTGAAATCCGGGGTTGCGGGGTTTTATTATCTACATCTTATTCATTTATTCCCCGGATTGAAATCCGGGGTTGCCATTTCATTAATAAATCATGTATTAACGAATCAGCATACCAGCACACCAGCACATCAGCACACCAGTTTAATGTGCTAATCCGATAGCTATCGGATAGTTGATGTGCTAATGTGCTTATGGAAAGATCAAATCTGCAACTTTCCGGTAACCTAACAGCACACTAATTCAATGTGCTAATCCGATAGCTATCGGATAGTTGATATGCTAAAGTGCTAATGGAAAAACACAGCTCCAACCTTCAAGTAGCCTAACAGCACATCAGCATATCAGCACACCATTAAATCAATTCAATGTGCTAATTCGATAGCTATCGGATAGTTGATGTGCTAATGAACTAATGGAAAAGAACACTGCTCAAACATAACGCTAACATTTTGCAAACACCCGAGGTGACAAATTGGGTGAATGAATTGATTTAGTTTAGAAAAAACTCTAAATTAACGATTGCCTCAAATGCTCAGAATGCTTGACTTTGCTGATGTTTTGTTTTAGGGTGTTTTTAAAATCATTCAGGAATGTAATTAATTATTCCCTGGTCGCCACTTTGGTAAAAACTCTCTTCTTTTTTAGCAAATTCAATAGACTTATCATGTCGGATTTCCAATGTTTGGCTGTCAAGCCACTTTGCATATACAAATTTTCCCTTTGAATAGAAGTTAAAAACAGATCCGCCACCAGATGCCCAACTTATACTTGAGCTTGTGTCTTTGTATTCACCATTCACATAACTTTCTATAATTTCAAATGTCTTTTTTCCGTCTGGTGCAATGAGTGTCAAAAGGTGAATAGCGCTATACTCGAACTTTGGTTTTACTCTTCGTTTCGCTTTTTCCTTTTCTGTTGAAATTTGAATTAGGAATTTGTCAAGTTCTTTTTTGCGTTTTTCTATTGTCTTGTTATCAGCACCAAGTCCTTTCCAAACTTCAAGGTCTTTACCCGTTTCAATAATTTCTTTTACTTTTTTATAAACTGTTGAGTCAAGTAATTTTGTTTCCCATTGTGCCAATGCAAGTCCAAACAAACTGTTGTTACGGTCGTCATTGTCGTTAAACATTTCAGCAAAGTCGTCTTGAATTTGTTTAGAAATGTCAGCGGGATGTTGTCCTTTATTGTATAAATCAAAGAAGGTTTGATAAATGTCTTGAAAGGTGTCATTTCCGTTTATTTTCGTATTCCAAGTCCCCATTTTTCAGTCTGTTAGCGTACTGTTTTTAAATGTCTTATTAGCCTATTTCACACCATCAAATCAAATTAATGTGCTAATCCGATAGCTATCGGATAGCTAATATGCTAATGTGCAGATGAAAAAGAAAACTGCTGCAACTTTCCGGTAACCTAACAGCACACCAGCACACCATCACATCAATTATTTAAACCAGCCTTTTCTTCTAAAATAAAACACCATACCAATGGAAATTAAAATCATAATAATCCAAACAATAGGGTAGGCCCATTCTTGATCCAATTCTGGCATGAACTTGAAATTCATTCCGTAAACTCCTACGATAAATGTTAATGGGATAAATATTGTTGAAATAATCGTCAGTGTTTTCATGACGTTATTCATCTTATTACTCAATGAACTTAAATACACGTCCATCATGCCCGAACTCAAGTCACGAAAGGTTTCTAGCGTATCAATAGCATGCACACAATGATCATACACATCACGTAAATAAATATCCGTATTGCCTTTTAAATGCAGGTGTTCGCTTTTCGATAAACTACTCACCACTTCACGCATTGGCCAAATGGATTTTCGTAAATAAATTAATTCCCTTTTTAATCCATGCAATATTTGTAAATCGCTCGTTTTTGCATCATTTAATAATTGAATTTCTGTTTCTTCCAAATGATCGCCAATCCGCTCCAGTACTACAAAATAATTATCTACAATGGCATCCAATAAACTATATAAAATATAATCAGTTCCACTTTTTCGAACTTTCAAATTTCCCTTTCTCAAACGATCTCTCAAACCATCAAATAAATCACCTTCATCTTCTATAAAACTAATAATTGTATTATTTAATAGAATGATACTTAATTGTTCTGTCTTTACTTGTTTCTCTTTATCGTCGTAACTAATCATTTTAACAACCACATACAAATACGCTCCGTAATCCTCCATTTTCGGGCGTTGTGTGGGATGAACAATATCTTCTTGCACTAAACTATGCAAACAAAATACACGACCTAATTGCTCAACAACCGATGGTTCGTGTATTCCGATGACATTAATCCAGCGTGTTTGTTCCGAACTAACATCGTCTTTAATATCAGCAATACGGACTTTTTTCTTCTCTGTAAAATGAGATTCATCCCAAGTGAGAATATCTGCATGGACTTCAAAATCGCGTGTTTCGCCTACATAAGCTACTGTTCCAGGTGCTAAACCTGCTTTACTTCCAAGGCGACGTTGCCGATGACGATGCGGTGTGTTGTACTTTTTCATCTGCTCGAATATCGTAACTATTTGCTTTTGTGACGCACTACACTCAATGGCCCATCAATGCGGTTCCCATCGGGTAAAATCAATTCGAATTGATACGTTCCACTGGGCAAACCAGCACCATCCCAATCGTTTCGATAATTATCCGTTTTAAAAACAACCAGGTCTTTTTTATTTCGAATCGTTAAACGACTATAGCGAGGCAATCCTTCGATATAAAATAAATCATTAAATCCATCTCCATTGGGTGTAACCACTTCGGGAACGTGCATGCGACCTGCTGGTAATATTTCACCCGAAGGAGGAGCGATAACCTGCACTTCGGTTGGTTTTTCTACTTCAGGTGTACAGCTACCTAAATACACATTGTCCACATAGAGATAGGCCAAACGAATGTATTGTGTTTGATCATTTGGCTGAAGATTCGTACTTGCATCGTTACGGAAATTACCAATGGTGACAAACTGTTCACCTCCTTTAGCTTTGAATGTAAAGGATAGGATTTTCCAAGTTTTTCCTGTATCCGAAATGGCAAGGTATTTTTGACTTTTGAATTCTGGTTCGCGGATAATGGTGTTCCAGTCGTTCGAGCGTATGGAATCTTTGCTAAGCGCGATGCCCAATTCATCGGTAAAATAGCTCGATTTTTCTGCTGCCGAAACGGAGATTTTTAAACACAATTCTTCACCCGGAATGAGCATTCTGCTTAATCGAACTTCGAGGTATTCTCTGAAATTGGGATTGTCGGCATCGTAAAGTATCAAGCCGGCAAACTGTTGTCCTTCAGCAGCCTTTTGCTTTCCATGTGGCACCTCTCCCGGTTTGATTAAATCGGGACTACCAATTCCTGCAGGAAACCAAGGACTTGCCTGCTCAATATTTCCTGAATATTTCGATTTTACAGGCTTCAACGAACGTTCGAAGCTCCCATTGGGTATCAAATTCTGCCCACAAACAGGCAGCACAGAAAGTAGAAAAATTATGGTCAGGAAGCGAATCATGCAAGGGGCGCAAGATAGTATTTTAGTGTGCTGATGTGCTAGTTTTTTGATGTGCTAGTTTTCCCGATTGCAATCGGGAGATGTACTAGTTTGTAGCTGCAGTATACCTCCCGCATCCCCGGATTTCAATCCGGGGGGAGATTACCCTAATCTTTCACATCGCCCCAATCTCTCAATCACCCGCTTCGACAAGCTCAGCGGGCGGACTCTAGTCTTTCTCTAACCTAAGAGCACACCAACCCACCATCACATCACTTTAATGTGCTAATCCGATAGCTATCGGATAGCTAATGTGCTCATGTGCTGATGGAAAAGAACACTGCTCCAACCTCGCACTAACCTAACATCACATCATCACACCATCACACCAGCCTTTAGACTTGCACTATTATTTTAGTTGAGATATCTTGACTGAAAATAAACAAAGAAACGGGGTGAACTATCTCATCAGCTAGGTCTTTAAATCCCTAAGGTGTGTATGAGTCCCCGTTTCCTTTAACCATGTTGTTAATGGCCAGCTAGAATTTTAGACTTCGAGATCTATTAAAGGTTTTAGCCAAGAGCAACACTTAAAAACAAAAGTATGAAGAAGAACTTTATTGGCATTGATGTGTCAAAATTAACGCTGGATGTTTATTTACATAATCAATCTCAGCACAACGTCTTTAGCAATGATATCGATGGTTATACACTGATGCTTGCTTGGTTAAAGCAGTTGAAAGTGAGTGTAAAATCGATGGCCATTTGCTTTGAGCATACGGGTATTTATAGCGAGGATTTATCTGTGTTTTTGAGTGAAAAGAAGATCTGTTTTTACATGGAATCCTCCTTAAACATTAAGTATTCTATTGGACTTCAGCGAGGCAAAAATGATAAGATAGACTCCCAAAGAATCGCAAATTTCATTGCATTACATGCAGAACAGCTTAGCCCAACGGTACTATCAAAGAGTGCTGTAGCGCAGCTGAGAAAGCTCTTGAGTATGCGTTCGCATCTGGAAAAAGAGAAGATAGGCATCAAAAACAGACTTAAGAACTCATCAAAAACCACTGGTGTAGATATAGTTTTTCAAATCGAAACGGATCTGTTAAAGACCTTTAACGATAAACTTAAACTGGTAGAAGAGGAAATCAAATCATTGATAAAGTCAGATGATAATCTTCGTCAAATCGACGAATTAGTTCAATCTATAAAAGGAGTTGGACCAGTGTCGAGTTGGTATTTAATCGCCACAACAAATGGCTTTGAATACTTCGACAATGCTCGTCAATATGCATGTTATAGTGGAATAGCTCCATTCGAAAAATCATCAGGAACATCCATAAAAGGGAAAACACAAACCGATAGAAGATCAAATCGAAAAATCAATGGAGTATTAACAATGGCGGCGCGTTCGGCAGTATTAAATAACACCGAAATGAGAGAATATATGGAGCGTAAAATCCAGGAAGGAAAACATTATAATTGTGCACTCAATGCAGTCAAAAACAAACTTGTATCAAGAGTATTTGCTGTCGTAAAAAGAAAAACACCCTATGTTGATCTAAAAAAATACGCTGCATAGACTTGCATAAGTCCTAGAATACACACCAACCCACCAGCACATCAGATAAGTAAGATTCTTACTCTCCTCATCTTATCATCCCTAAAATTTCCGGACTTGGGGGCTTCATTACAAAATCCATTTTCGTTTAAAGAGTGTAGAGATAAAGTTTTCAACAGAGCTAGTGTTATTTTGACACAATTAATTGGCAATGTGGGTGCTGATAGGCCTTTTATGTGGCTTATTCTGTTGAAAATCAAGGATTCTGTAAATTTGGTATTTCCATCTGATTGGTCTATTTTTATGCTCCCTAAATTTCCCTTAGAAGTACCCTAATCTGTTTTGCTTTGAAAAATTTTGACGTGCTTTCTCGCTTCTCAACCCAAAACACTGCATTTTCTGTGTGGTGTAAGAAAAACAGCAAGTCTGTAACGTTTCCGATTTCATCCCGTATGCTTAGTGTTTTGAAAACTACCCTTTTCCCCGCATCCATGAAGAACTTCAACTCCACCACCATGATGCTTACCCGTATTCGTTTAACCTGCTTGTTAGTACTTGCCGGTTTATCTGCTTTTGCGCAGACTACCGTTACCTACACCCAGCAACAGGCAAACTACTACACCACTTTTACTGCCGGTACTGCTGGTAACTTCAACCAAGGCTCTTTCCAACTTGGGATGTATGCCAATGCTGGAGGTACAAAACAAGTAGCATCATTTCGTAAATTTCGAACGGATGGTTCGGGTTCATCTACCGGTGATCGGAGTATGAAAGTCGGTGATCAGTTTGTAGTCACCTTATCGGCTACTCGTGCCTATGGTAGAATCGGTTTCTCCCTTTTGGCTTCTCCAAGTGCAACTACTGCTTGGACCGATCGGGAAAACAATTATGCGATGAGCATGAATTTGGACGGAAATTCCGGAGCTTGGGGTAACTGGTATGCGAAGTACAATGGCGGTGGAACTTCTGCAGGATCGGCAAACGTAGCTGGACAACAAACTACCTATAAAAATTTCACTTTCACTCTTACGCTTACAGCTCCAGATCGGATGAATGCCACCTGGACAGATGGAACAACAACTAGTAATCTCTACGATATTCAATTAAATACTTCCAACCCGATTACCGACTATTGCGTGTTTTTGGAAGACGACTGGGATGGCGGAGCAAATCGAAACATCTACTGGGGATTAGGAGCAGTAGGAACTCAACACACATTAACCAATACAGGTAACTGTACTATTGGACAAAGCAATTCTTCCTTTACAACTTCAGGAGTAATTTTTAACGGACTCGATGCCAATAGCGCATCCACCAATAGCTTAAACAACAACTTAGTAAAAAGCGGAACTGGTACACTCACCTTGAGCGGCGCTAATACATATGTTGGAACTACAACAGTAAATGGTGGTTCACTTCTATTAGGTGCATCCGGTGTGATTCCTGATGCAAGTAATGTAACTCTTAATGGTGGAACCTTGAGTTCTGGATCCGGTGCAGGTTTTACAGAAGTCATGGGGACTTTGAACCTTAGCGCCAATTCAACCTTAGCTCTCGGAACAGGAGCACATACAATCACTTTTGCTAATTCCAGTGCTGTTTCTTGGACAGCCAATACGATCCTTACTGTTACTGGTTGGACAGGTACCAATAATGGAAATTCATCTGGAACAGCAGGGAAGCTGTTTGTTGGAAATGGCTTTGGCGGATTGACAGGTATTCAATTATCAAGAATTCGATTTAATATCAGCGGTACTTTGTATGGAGCCATGCAATTGAGTACAGGTGAAGTGGTACCTACAGGTGGAACGGTTTTATACTATGGTGGTGCAAATGGTACTTGGACTGGAAGTTTATGGAGTGTTAATGAAGGTGGACCATATACTACAGCATGGACATCTGGTTGTCATGCTGTAATGAATTTAACTTCAGGAGCAAATACTCTTACTGGAGCTACTACTAACATTGCTGCAATTACTGTAAATGCTGCGGTAACATATGCAATAGGAGGTACTTGGAGTATGGGTCCTGCAGGTGCTGCCGTTGCTCCAATATACGTAGATAATGGGGTAACATTTTCAATGCTTGGTCAGGGAATTTCAGTTACAGCTGGAAATGGTATAATAAAAAATGGTTCAGGGATTTTACAAGGCGCCAATGGTAATAATTACTTAGGTGGATTTACAATTAACAATGGAATGTTTGCCATTGGTGGAATTAATTCCATGGGAAATGGTGGAACTTTAAATATTAATGGTGGAACATTAGCCGGAACTGCAAATCGTGATTTAACAGGAAAATTTAGTTCAATAACTATTGGTGGAGATTTTACATTAGGTTCATCTACTTCTCCTGCATCAGGTACTGCAACATTAACTTTTACAAATAATACAGCTTTAGGAAGTTCTGTTACACGTACAATCACATTAGGTGGAACTGGTTTAATTACTTGGAATGGTATCATCAGTGGTACTAGTTCTAACTTAACGATTGGTGCTACTGCAGCGGGTTCTATGTCGCTTGGTGGAGTTAATACATTTGGAGGAAACTTTACAGTCAATGCAGCATCAAGTACCATTACACTCGCAGCAGCAAATTCATATGGTGGAGGAACAGTTGTTAATGCTGGTACATTAAAACTTACTATTTCTTCTGCAATCCCATCAGGTTCGGCATTAAGTTTTGCGAATACATCAGGAGCAATTCTCGATTTAACTACGACTGCTTTAACACACACTGTTGCCTCTCTTTCGGGTGGTGGCTCAACTGGTGGTAATATCAGCTTTGGCGCTCCAGCTACAGGCGAAGTGTTAACAATCAATCAATCAGGTAACACAACGTATTCAGGTTTAATTAGTGGTAACGGTTCAATCACCAAAACAGGTGCTGGAATCTTAACCTTTGGTCATACTGCTAATACTTATACAGGTTCTACAACCATTTCGGCTGGAGAGCTTCGCTTGAACCCAAGCACAACCACAGCTACATTTGCTTCACCCGTAATTTTAAGTGGTGGTAAATTGAGCACTACTTCGATTACAGCTGCTACAACTTTCACTAGCTCATCAACCTTAAAACTTAACGCAAGCAGCAGCATCGACTTAGGTTCGAATGCGCATTCCTTGAAATTTGCTGCTTCGAACGGTGTTGCTTGGACAGGTGCAACTACCTTAACAATCAATGGTTGGACAGGTACAGGAGGAGCAACAGGAACTGCTGGTAAAATCTTTTTCGGTTCTGCAGTAGGAACACTTACAGGAACTCAATTAGGGCAAATCACATTTACTGGTTATACGGGAACACCTATCCTTTTATCAACAGGAGAATTGGTTCCTCCAGTTCCGTCAGTTACCTATACATGGACTGGTGGTGCAGGAGATTTTCTTTGGACAAGTCCAGCCAACTGGAGTCCTGGAACAAGTACAGCAGGCGTTGGTCCAACAGCTACCGACAATGTTGTTATTCCGGTTGCAACAAACATGTTAAACTTAAACGTTGCTAAAACGGCAGCGAATTTCACATTAAGTGGAACAGGAAGTTTCCAAGTAGGAGCATCAGGCTCGCTTACAGTAACAGGTACATTAACGAATTCAAGTTCGGCTACACCAACATTTAACTGTGGTTCAACATTCACAGTAAGCAGTGCTGGACAAACCATCCCTGCATGGAATTACGGAAACTTGGTATTGAGTGGTACAACAGCCACATTAGCAAGTTCAGGAACGATTGGTATTTGCGGAAGTTACACACCTTCTGCTACTACCACTGTAACAGGAAGTACTGTTGATTTCAATGGTTCTACCGCTCAAAGTATTTTAACCAATGCAGCGGTATTCAATAATTTAACGATTTCGAATACGGCATCAACTGTAACATCGGGAGTAAACGTAACGGTAAACGGAACAGGAACGATTAATTCAAGTGCTACCTTTATTCAATCGGCAGGAACTTTTGCAGCCAATGCAGTTGCCACAACGGTTAATGGTACATTACGAGTTACAAGTACAGGGGCAGCAACAGGTTCGGCAGCGAACTTAATTTTCAGCTCTACTGGAACTTATGATCATAATCGGGATGGAGGAGCAATTCCATCGGCTTCTTGGAATGCAACTTCTAATTGTAATATCACCGGTATTAACGCAACATTGTGTACAAACACAGCTCAAACATTTGGTAACTTCTTATGGAATTGTCCTTCATCGTCGACAACATTTAACTTTGGAGCTGCATTAATGACCAATGTTGTAGGGCTTTGTGAGATAAGAAATACGAATGGAGCTACAGGTACACTGGGTTTTGATGCAACTAGAACTTGGACTGGAAATTTATCGATCACAGGTGGTAGAATTGCATTAACAAGAACGGGTTCAGCAACAAGTTCTTCTTTAACTGTCAATAATTTTACATTAGATAATACAAGCGATGCCAACGCACGATTTACACTTGGAGGAAATGCTTCTAATGTGGCATCAACTCTCACTGTAAATGGAACCTTCACTATTACATTGGGACAAAATGCGGCTGTCTCTCCAATTATAGTTTACGGAGGATTAGCAGGAACTGAGAATGTTAATGTAGTAGGTAATTTCTCTCAAACGGGAGCTTTCACAGGATCTATAGGAGGTTCTTCAAGCAGAAACTTCAATTTTACGGGTGCTGGAACAAGAACAATATCTTGGGCAAGTTCAACTTTATGGGGTTCTGTTGCTGTTAATGTAAATAGTCCAGCCATTATAGATATTGCAAACTATGTATTAAATAACACGGGTACATTCACACTAAACTCTGGAGCAGGTATCATCACAGCCAATGTCAATGGATTAACCACTTCGGGAGCAACAGGATCAATTCAATCGTCTGGTTCACGTACGTATACTTCAGGTGCTAACTATACCTATAATGGTACTGCGTCACAAGCAACTGGAAATGGATTAAATCAAAATACACCAACCAATGTTAATATTGATAATACTGCAGGAGTAACGCTTTCTGGAGCAACAACCATAAGCGGTGTATTAACTTTGACTAACGGGAAGTTGGATATTGGTGCAAATGATTTGACTTTGAGTAGTGTCGGATTAGGAAGTGTAACGGGAGCGAGTTCATCCAAATACATTATTACTTCTGGAGCGGGACAATTACTAAGAGCAATTTCAACTGGAGGATATCCTTTAACCTATACCTACCCGGTTGGAGATGCAAGCAACTATACACCAGCAGCATTCAATTTTACTTCTGGCGGAACTGCTCGCAATATTGGAGTACGAGTAGTAAATACAGTACATCCGAGCAATACTCCTTCAACCGATTATGCCAACCGTTATTGGGCTGTAAGCAATAGTAATGCAGCTGGCACTTTTGCTTATACTCCTACGTTTACGATTGTTGATCCAGGAGATATTGGAGCTGGTTCGTATGCCAACATGAAAATAAATCGTTGGAATGGTACTTCTTGGACTCAATATGATACATCACCCAATACTACGTTTAGCACTCCTGATTTTACCTTAACTTCTACACTTATTCAGTTCACAATTGTCAATGGTGGTACTAATGAATTTGCTATTCGCTTAAACAATCCAGCAATCAATTACACTTGGAACGGAGGTACAAGTTCATCGTGGACTACAACAACCAACTGGACACCGAATGGAACTCCAGGTGTGAATGATAATATTACCATTCCAGATGTTGCATCATATACCAATGAATTGATTGTAAGTGGTTCAAAAACAGTAACCGATTTCACAGTAAGCGCAAATGGAAAGTATACTTTAGGTGCTGCCAGTTCATTAAATGTTGCAGGAAACTATACCTATAGCAGTTCAACTGCTCCAACATTTGATTGTACTAGCACATTGAGTTTGAGTTCAGCTTCAAGTCAAACTGTACCAGCACATAATTATGGTCATTTAAATTTAAGTGGGGGAGATCGCGTTTTAGCAAGCAGTGGAACGATAGGAATTTGCGGAAATTATACTCCAAGCAGTGGTGTTACAACCATAACAGGAAGCACTGTTGATTTCAATGGTACATCGGCACAAACGATCATTACCAATGCGGCATCATTTAATAATCTAACCATTTCCAATACTTCATCTACAGTAACTGCCAGTGTGAATGTTACAATCAATGGAACTGCTACGATTAACTCGAGCGCAACGTATGTTCAATCGGCCAATACATTAACCATCGCAGCAGCAACAACCACCAATGTAAATGGAACCTTACGTAATTCGGGAGGAACTATTACTAACAGTGGCACTTTAAACTTCAATGCATCGTCTATATATGACCATGCACGCGATGGTGGAGCAGTACCAACAGCTACTTGGAATGCTACTTCAAACTGTAATATCACCGGTATTAATGCAACATTATGTACAAACACAGCTCAAACATTTGGTAATTTCTTGTGGAATTGTCCTTCATCGTCGACATCATTTAACTTTGGAGCAGCATTAATGACCAATGTTGTAGGACTTTGTGAAATAAGAAATACGAATGGAGCAACAGGTACACTAGGTTTTGATGCAACAAGAACTTGGACAGGAAATTTATCGATCACAGGTGGAAGAATTGCATTAACCAGAACGGGTTCTGCAACAAGTTCCTCTTTAACTGTCAATAATTTTACATTAGATAATACGAGCGATGCGAATGCACGTTTTACTATTGGCGGAAGTGGTTCGAACGTTTCAGCGGTATTAACTACCAATGGTAATTTTACCATGGTTATGGGTCAAAATGCAGCAGCTACTCCAGTTATAGTTTATGGTGGTATTTTAGGAACTGAAAATATTATCGTTAAAGGTAATTTTAGTCATAGTGGTTCAGGAACAGGAACCATCAGTAGATCTGGAACAGGAGGAACATCCGAAACATTCACATTTACACCAACAGGAGCTCAAACATTCACAAGTGCAAATGCTAGTTTATTTGGATTATGTGATGTAGTTCTTAATGGAACTGGATCTTTAGCTTTTGATGCAACAAGTATCATCGCCAATACAACTGGAGCTACGCCAACAGTAGGTCGATTTACCTTGGCTTCTGGGGCAACAATTATAACAGCAAATACAGGTGGTTTATCCCTTACCGGTTCTACAGGTAGTATACAATCAGGAGGAACTAGAACATACAATGCTGCCGCGAATTACACTTACAATGGTAGTTCTGCTCAGATAACCGGTTTAGGTTTGGTTCAAGCGAATAATTTAACAATCAACAATGCCGCAGGAGTTACTTTATCGGCAGGAACAACAATAACAAACAATGTCAACCTGAGCAATGGTGTTTTAACATTGAATACGGCTGATTTAATTATCAATAACGCAGCAACAATCACGGGAACTTTTGGACCAACTGCCATGATTGCAACCACTGGTTCAGCATCGAGAAGCTCAGGAAGAGTTATGCGCATGTTCCCATCAGGAACTTCTAGTGGATCTTTCACTTTCCCATTAGGAGATATTACAGGAACAGCTGAATATTCTCCTATAACTATTTCTCTATCTTACACTGGAGCTACATTGCCTCCTTATGTTGCCTATAAAGTAAAAGATGCACAAAATCCAAGTGATCCATCCATTACAAATTATATCAGCAGATATTGGGAAGTAACTTCCAATTTATATTCAGCTACAGGTATTTCGTTTACAACTACATCAACCTATGTAACAGCCGATATTGTAGGAACTGAAACTTTAATAGAACCGAATCGCCTTTCTCAATCGGGTGTTGATATCGGTACTTGGTATGAAGATGCTACCGGAAGTGCTGGTTCAAACACACTCAATGGAGCAACCTTAACTTCTGCAAACGATTTCAATGATGATGATTTAACGGGAAGATTAACAGTACCAATTTATTTCCGTTCGAATGTTGCTACAGGCAATTTTGAAAGCCCGGGTTCATGGTTAGTATCTACCGATCCTGCTTTCCTTGCACCTGTTGGAACAACTACTACTGCATCTCCAACATATAGTAATTGTGATGGTATTGAAATTATGAGTGGTCATAATATTACCATTGCTGCTGCAGCCGGAATTGATCAAGCAACGGTAAATTCTGGAGGAACATTAACGATTGGTGCAGGAGCTACTTTGGTTGTATACAACGGAACCGGTACCGATTTACAAGTGAATGGTTCTTTGGTCAATCAATCGAGCATTGCTGTAACATTAGCAGGAACTCTTGTAATTGGATCTACTGGTTTGTACAATCATAACATCAACAGTGGAACTATTCCTAGTGCAACATGGACTGCAGGTTCAAATTGTTTGATTTCAGGAATGACCACAACAGCACCATCTGGATTAGGTCAAGCATTTTCTGATTTCACGTTTAACTCAACATTATCTGCAAGCAATAGCTTAAGCAGCGCTTTAACGAATGTTGGAAGAGACTTAACTATCAATGGAACTGGCGGTTTCACTTTAGGTTTAACATCAACTACAGCTTTAGCATTAACTGTTGGTAGAGATCTGAATGTAACATCAGGCTTCCTAACATTAGTTACTGGAGCAAATACCAATACTGTTTCACTTACTGTTTCGGGGGATTTAAAAATCTCTGGAAATGGTGGATTCTCCATCGCTGGTGGATCATCATCAGGAGCTGGTTCAACTACTTTAACTGTAAATGGATTAGTTAATAATACTTCTTCTTCTGGTACTTCGTTCGTGATGTCGGGAGCATCTAAAATTGTTACTGCAACCATAGCTAATGGATATTCTCAAAGTTCAGGAACGGCTTCTATGTCGCAAGGTTCTGGAGCAACTACATTAACCATTGCAACAGGTGGATTTACATTAAGTGGCACCGGTTCTTTCAATATGAACAATGGTGGAACGGGTGGAGCAACAATGAACATTACTTCTGGAGATTTCACACAATCTGCGGGTAACTTTAATCTCTGTGCTTCTAGTACTGGACCAGCTTATATCAACCAGAATAATGCAGCCAACGGAATGGTATTATCTGGTGGAACAATGAATGTTTTACTTGGAAATTCTGTTACGTATGCGAATCGCCCAATCATCACCTTGGCTGGTTCATTTAGTCAAAGCGGCTCCCATGCATTTGATTGGGGCGGAGGTTCTGTATCAAATACAGCAAGTCCATACCCAGCCGAATTAAGAGTTGCTAAAGATTTCTCACGTGCAGGAACATCTACTATCAACTGTAGTAGCGGAAGTGTGACGAATAAAGGCTTGATCTTATTCAATGGAACACAAAACATTTCCTCGCTTTCAACAGGTACATTTAATAAAACAGAGACTCAAATTTCAGGTACTTCAACACTGAATAACGACTTCACCATGACTTCTGGTGCGAACACCGTTTTCACGATTAATTCGGGAGGTCGTTTAAATACAAACAATTATGTAGTATCAGCTCCAGGAGGTACACCAACCTTTACTTTATCAAGTGGAGGTACTATTTCTTTAACTGCAGCTTCTGGAACTAGTAATTCAACTGGAAACATACAGATCAATGCCCCAACCTATAATGCTGGAGGTAACTACTTGTTCGAAGGAAGTACTTCAGGTATGGTTACTGGACCTTATTTACCTGCTTCTGTAACAGGAAATATAACTATCAATAATAGCAATGGGGTAACACTTTCGAATAACCTTACTATAGGTGCTGCAAGTGTTCTTACTTTAACCTCTGGTGTATTCGATCTTGGAACTAGCAATCTAATTTTAACATCGGGTGCAACGATTAGTAACTATGCTATTTCTCGTTACATTAAAACAAGTAGCACTGGAACAATTCGTCAAACTTTAGCTACCAATACACCTGTTCTTTTCCCAGTTGGGAATAGTGGGTACAATCCTATAACTTTGAGTCAATCGGGAGCTAGCGATAATTATACGCTTCGTATGATTGATGGAGCTATTTCTGGATTGAGTCCAAATGATGTTACTAAGACAATCAATCGTAATTGGTCGTTTACACGAACAAGCTCAAGCATTGTAAGCATTACAGCAAGTTCTATCTCTTATAATGTAGGTGAAGAAAACAATGCAACAAACTTTAATGCTGGCACTCAACCGTATTATGGTTTATACAATGGTGCTTTATGGGTTCAAGCTACAGCCACACAAGGAGCGCAAACATTCACCTCTGCCAATGCTGTTTCTTCCTCAACTTCTACAAGTTTCAATGTAGCAATGGGTAAAGATGATGCCTTTATTAATCCATCTACTACGTATACTTGGGTTGGTAACGGAGCTGCTGGCGATTGGACAGATCCGAATAACTGGAATCCAAGTACATCACTTGCAGGTCCTCTTCCGGGCGATAACATCATCATTAATGCTCCAGGTACTGCAAGTAATAATTTGAATTTGAATATTTCTAAAACCGTTACCGATGTTACATTCAATGGAACTGGCGTTATGGCTTTAGGAGCATCAGGTAGTTTAACCATTAATGGTACTGTAACATACGGAGGTAGCTTTAGTGCAACTCTCAATTGTAGTAGTACAATCAATTATGCGAATACTACTGCTCTAACAATCCCGCCATTTAACTATGGAAATTTGGTGAACGCCAATGCATCAGTAAGAACATGGGCAGCAAGTGCTACAACTGGTATTTGCGGAACTCTAACAGCAGGAATTGGATCAACATTCACAGCTGGTGCAGGTAGTACAGTTGATTATAATGGAACAGGTGCACAAACAGTTGTTAATCTCAATTATAATAACCTAACGATCAGTCAAAATAGAGGAGGAGCTACTGTTACTTTAGCTTCTGGAACTATTGATGTTGCAGGTACATTTAACCCAAGTTTGAGTAACAATTCTATTTCTTATTCAGGAAATACAATTAATTTCTCAGGTTCTGCAGGACAAGGAATTCCAGCCTTTACATATAATAACATCACAAGTTCAAATCTTGCTCGTACATGGGCAAATTCAGGGGTGATTGATGTAAATGGGACTTTTGCAATTCCATCTTCCGGTGTGCAAACTGTAACAGGAAGTACTGTTCGCTATTCTAGTACTGCAGCTGGAACAATTACTTTAACAAGTTTCTCTAGTTCTGCAACACCACGTCATTACAATAATTTAGAAATAGTTGGTGGAGCTTCTTCTATCTGGAACTTAGCTTCTGGATTTAATTTAGGATGCGCTGGTAATTTCGATTTAACTGGCGCAGGTACATTTACAGTTGCTGTTAATGCCACAGCAAATTCAATGACTGTGGATGGAAATTTAACTGTAAGTGGTTCTGGTAATTTGATTATAGCCAATACAGCTACAGCAACTTTAGTCAACAATTTAACTGTTACAGGAAACACAACCATCAGTAATGGATTGCTTACTTGTATTGGTGCTTCTAGTAGTACTACTGTTCAAGGAAATTTAAGTACGACTGATCTAACCATTAGTGGTTCAGGAGCAGTAAACCTTGATGCAGCAAGTAATACAGCAAGTGCTGCCATTACGGTTAATGGAAATATGAGTGTTACCAGTACTTCGGCCAGTGCAGTAAACTTTGGATCAGGTACTAATAATGCAAACAACGTATTCAACCTTAAAGGAAACCTAAGTAAATCTGGAACAGGTTCATTTAATTGTACTGGAACCTTCAATTCTACTACAGGTTTCTTCTTCAATAATGGGAGTGGAACACAGCAGTTTAGTTATGCAGGAACTGCAATGACAGCTGCGAATATCAATGTTTCAGCAGCGAGTACCTTGCAGTTAATGAGCAGCTTTAATTTAGGTTCTGCTGGTGCAAGTAGCTTAAATGTTGTGGGAACAGGTGTTCTTATTATGGGAACCAATGTAGTAACAGCAGGAAACAGTGCCAATCTCTTCAGCTTGAGTTCAACCGGTACCTTGAAAACTGCTAATACATCGGGTGTTATAGGATCGATTGCTGGATTTACCTTTGCGAACTGTACGTTTGCATCAGGTGCTATTTTTGAATTCAATGGTGCTGCAGCTCAAAACACAGGTGTGTCAACCTTTACAGGAATTACTACTGCAAGTTTTTACACCATTACTTGGACTGGAACAACCAGCTTAACATTGGATAAATCTTGGAGTTTAAATACTCTCAATTTCACTAACAGTGGTTTGATTTATTTGGGCACCAATAACTTAACAATTACTTCAGCTGGATCAATTACAGGAGGTTCATTCTCTGCATCCAAGATGATTGTAACCGACAATACAGGAACATTAGTTAGAAGTGTAACTTCAGTTGGTGTAGGATTACCATTTACTTGGCCAATTGGCGAAAATACAGGAACAACAGAATACTCTCCTGTTACAATTGCTTCTTTAGCTTCTGGTGGTATTGCTGGATCCATAGGTTTCAGAGTCGTGGATGGTATTCAACCGAATATGAGTCCTGCAACCATCTATGCAAGCAGATACTGGCCATGTACAGTTTCGGGATACAATGCAACTTATACATTAGGAAGTTCGACCTTTACTTATGTACCAGGCGATATCGTAGTTGGTCCTGAGTCTTCATTTAAAGGAGATGTTTATAATTCTACAACATCACTTTGGACTGAGTTAGCATCGTCATCTGCCGTTTCTAGCGTCTTAACTATTGCATCCGGTTTGAATGGTACTGTAATGCCTACTGGTGGTTCTTCTGCAACGTATGATATTGCACCTAGAGTAGATGTACCAACGTATTATCAAACAGTAGCTTCTGGCAACTGGACTACTTTAGGTACTTGGGAAATTTCAACAGATCCTGCCTTTGTTTCTCCTGCTGGTTCACCTGCGGTAAGTGTTCCAACCAACTTGAACAGTGCTGGAATTTTCATTCGAAATGGACATACAGTAACTGTCAACACTAGTTTATCCGGTGATGATGTTACCATTTATTCTGGTGGTACTTTACAATTAACTGGAAATACATTCACATTGGCTAATGGATCAGCAGCAACCGATTTAACTGTTAATTCAGGAGGAACCTTGCTTTGTGCTTCTGCAACGAATAACTCACTTGTTGTTGCTTCAGGTGCAAGTATGCAAGTGAATGGATTATTTATGCAAGCTGGCTCTGCTAGTCCTGATTTGACAAACAGTGGAACCATCACCATTGGAGCTACTGGAACGTATGAGCATGCTCGAAATGCGGGTATCATTCCAACTTGTACTTGGACTGCAGGTAGTCTCTGTTTATTATCAGCCGTAACGAATAATGTTCCTTCTGGTTTAGCTCAAAGTTTCCATCACTTCACTGTTAATACAACATTAACAGCAAGCGTAAGCACATCTGGAAATCTTCAAACAATTTTGGGTGATTTTAATTTGACTACTAATCACGCATCATTTGCCTTTAGCCTTTCTGCTGGTACATCCTATAGTTTGAATGTTTCCGGTGATATGACTATTAACAACGGAATTTTAGATTGTGCGAATAGTGGAGCTGGACCAAATTCAGTTACAGTTACTGGTACAACAACAATGACTGGTGCCAATTCTCAAATAACTAAGAAAGGTCCAGCAGCAATGACATGGAATTTCAATGGGAATTATACTCAAAACTCAGGAACATTGGAATTCAATGCGGGTGGTTCAAGTAACACAACTGTTAACTTTAGAGGGGATGTTGTGATGAACGGGCCTGTTCAAAGAACAAATGGTGGTACACATTTGATGAATTTCTTAAAGGCAAGCGGTGTTCAGACCTTAAGTCAAGGAACTCCAATTACTACAGCTCAGGCAATTGTTTGGGCAGTAGGAAATGGAACTACAACCAATACAGTTCAAATGCTTACGGATGTGAACGTTGGAACTTCTGGATCAACAACCTTTACTGTTAATAATGCGGCCACATTAGATTTTCAAGACAAAACTTTATATGGTACTAATGCACCATTTTCTATGGGGGCAACTGCAACCTTAAAAATGGGTTCTCAATATGGAATAACCACTGCAGCAGTAGGGGCTACTTCTGGTAATTTGCAAACTCAAGTAGCTGGAAGGGTTGTTCAAGCGACTGGAACTTTTATCTATAGTGGTACTGTCAATCAGGTTACTGGAAATTTATTGCCTTCAACATTAACTGGAACTGGTAAATTAACTATTTCAAATACTGGAACAATTGGAAATAATACAGTTACCTTAACTACAACTCCTACAACTACACCAACCTTTAATCTTGTTTCTGGGTTATTTGCTGCAGGTGTAGGTCAGACATTAAATATTACAAGTGGCGGAACTGTAAATGCTACAGGTGGTGATTTTGTTACAGGAAGTACAGCAGGTTTTATTAACTTCCCAGGAACTGGCACATGGACAGGTTCATGTAATCCGTATAATGTAAATATTAGTGGTGGAGTTAATTTTGGAGCAGGAACTGTAACCATTCAAAATAGTGGTACACTAAAAATAAATGCTGGTGGTTTTGTGTCTACAAACGCACCTTTTTATAATGCTAATTCAAATTTACAATACAATGTAACTTCAGGAACTACTTATGGTAGAGGTTTGGAATGGTATCAATCCGCAGGCAGAGGTTATCCTGGAAATGTTAGAATTAGTAATAATAATACATTAGATCCAGCCAATGGTGGTGGAAATATTAATGGATCTGCCGCTGTAAATACTGTATTAAATTGTGCGGGTAGTCTTACAATTGATGCAGGTTCAAGCATGTACATGGACTTTGGCGGAAATAATATGCAGGTGAATTTGAATATACTTGGTTCACTAAACATATCGGGCAATCTTTCTTCTTCAGGAACCGCAGGAAAGGATATATATGTTGGGAGAGATTGGAATTATAATACAGGAGCCTCGTATAATGCAAATACACGTGCCGTTTTCTTAAATGGATCAGTTAACCAGAATGTAGGAGGAACAGCCTCAACTACTTTCCCATATTTAGTATTAAATAACAGCGCAGGTGCAACACTTACTATTTCTCAAACAGTAAGCAATACACTAACACTTACAAATGGTAAACTAACTCTTGGGAATTTCGATTTAAATAGCAATGGAACTATCAGTGGTGCATCAACTTCTAATTATGTTGTAACCAATGGAACTGGTCGTTTGAAACAGACCGTTGCAGCTAGTAACGTTGCTTTCCCTGTTGGAAATTCAACATACAATCCTATAACGTTGAATAATACCGGTACATCGGATGTATATGGTGTAATAGCTAAAGATGGAGCTGCAGGTAGTGAATCAGATAATACCAAAATTGTTCTCAGAAATTGGGATATAAATGAAGCATCTGCCGGAGGAAGTAATTTAGCAATAACTACTCAGTGGAATGCTCCAGTTGCACAAACTGGACAAGAAGCAAGCAATTTTGTAAGAGCGGATGCAAGTCGTTGGATTGGAAATTATACTGGTGGAGTATGGACTCAGAATGCTTCATCTTTAGCAGGTAGTGATCCATATACGTATACGGCATCTGGTTTTACCAGCTTAGGTATTTTTGAACCGGGAATTCAAAATGCATTTTTACCAATTCCTATCATAACAGGCTATTCACCTACATCTGCTTATACTGGTGAAGTGATAACCATTACAGGTTCTAACTTAAATACATTAACCTCCGTAACGATAGGTGGTACAACTGCTGTTCTTACTACACCAGCACCAACATCATCAACTGCTTATTATATTGTTGGTAGCGGAACATCAGGGAATGTTGTAGCAACGAATGCTTTTGGCTCTTTTACAGCTTCAACACCATTTACTTACTTAGGATATATTACCAATAACCCAAGCGACTGGAATACTGGTTCTACATGGTTAGGTGGAAATGTTCCAATTGCGAATGCAACTACAACTGTAAATCACGCGATTACGATTAATGCAGCTGTTGTTAATTCTCCAAATTCGATTACGATCAACTCTACAAAATCAATCACTTTTGGTGCTAGTGGAGGAGTAACTGTTAATAATACACTCACTAACGGTGGTACAATCGATATGACCTCAGGAGGTGTTCTTACCATGGCTTCTGGTTCAACATTCGCCAATGGTTCTTCAACCTTTACTGGTGGAACAGGAACCGTTGTATTTGCTGGAACAGGAACTGTTACGAGCGCAAGTGGAGTTCCATTTAATAATGTAACGTTGAATGGTTCTGTCAATCCAAGTGCTGGTAGTTCAATTGCCGGAACACTTCGAGTTAATCAAAGTGGTTCTATCAATACCAATGCGTTAAGTTATGGTGCTGCATCTACCTTATTATATAATGGAACTTCAGCTCAAACACCAAATGCATTAGAGTTCCCATCTTCAAGCGGTCCTGTTAATTTCACAGCAAACAATCCAAGCAATGTGTATCTGCCTTTTAGCAGAACAATTTCCGGTGATTTTAGAATATTGACTGGTACAGTTAGCAACCTGAGTGGTTCGGCCGTTACTTTAACAATGAGCGGTTCGAATGCAACTCTTGAAGTTACAGGTACTCTTCAAGGTACTGATGTTGGAGCTGGTAACGACATAAATCTAATCGTAAGTGGTGCTCTTACCTCCATTACTGGTAGCAACGTTACAACCTTGAAAGTCCTCAATGCAACCGTAAATAGTGGTTCAACCTTAGCACTTGCTCGAAGCAATGTAGAGGTTCGCTACGGAGCATTCAACATCAATGGTACTGGTACACTTCGTATTGATGCCAATGGAAATGTTGCTGCATTTGATGCAAATAGTCGTGTTCCAATTTATGCTTCTACAGCAAACTTGGTTTACAATAGCGGTGGATCTTATGGTCGTTATGTAGAATGGTCAACATTGAGCGGTCCTGCCGGATATCCTGGAAATGTGATAATCCAAAATGGTACAACGCTGAATATTGGAACACCTTCGACCGATCTTGGAATCTATAGCAACTTGAGCTTAGGTCAAACTGGATCTGCTGGTTCATTAAACATGCAATCAACACCACAAGGAATTACTGTTGGTGGAGATGTAACAATTGGTAGCAATACTGGAACAAGTACTTTAACATTATCTACGAATGCATCAAGTCCGGCTCTACGTTTATCAGGAAACTGGAATAGAACTTCGAATGGTGCTTTTGTAGGAACTGGTTCTAATGGACGAGGTGTTTTCTTCGAAGGTGGAAATGCTCAAACGATCACTGCACCATCTACAGAAACATTTGAGTATTTATTGATCAATAAAACTTCAGGAACTAATGTAACATTGAACAGTCCAGTAGTTGTGAATGCAACACTAACATTTACTTCTGGAACAGTAACATTAGGAAGTAATGATTTAACAGCAGCAACTCAAACAGGAGGAAATGTTACTTCGTATGCAATCACCAATGGTGCAGGTAAATTGAAACTGAATGTTAACAATACCAATATTTTCTTCCCTATTGGACCGAATTCAACTACGTATGCTCCAGCTACATTGAATCAGGCTTCAACAGCGGAAGTGATAGGAGTAAGTGTTGCAAATGCACCTTCATACACACCTGCAGTAAACGATAACACTCAAATGGTAACCTTAGAGTGGAAAATGAATGAGTCGGTTGCTGGATCGAATTCTTTGATGACTCAATTCCAGTGGGCATCTTCTTCCGAAGCAGGTAGCTTTATTCGTGCAAATGGTGTTTTCCATGGTACATGGAATGGCACTACTTACACAGTTCGTCCAGCAAGTGCTACAACAGGATCGAATCCTTACATTTCTACTTCAACTGTAAACTATACATCAACACTTAGCAATCAAAACTTTGTGGTTGGAAACATCAGTGGAATCATTGGTTGTTTCTCTACTGTTGCAAATGGAATTTGGAATGATGCAAATACTTGGTCAAGTGGAGTAATACCTCCAGGTGGCTCAAGTGTATGTATCAATAATACCATTACAGTTGGTCCGTCCGATCCAGATGTTACTGCTTTAGGAGTTACCATTAATGCTTCTGGTTCAATTAACTTGGATGTTGCAAGAACATTGACCATTTTAACTACTGGTGCTTTAGTAAACAACTCCGGTTCAAATCAGAATTTTGGTTTAGGTAGTGTATATGCAAATGGAGTTTTATCTATTGCTGGAGCAAATGTTTTCCTTCTTCCTAATTTAACATTAAACGGAAATACTACAGTAACAACATCTCCAACGATTTTATCAAACCTAACCTTGAATTCAGGTGCATTCTTAACAGCATCACCTACTTACGGTTCTAACGCAACCTTGATTTATAATACAGGTGGAAGTTACACTGTGAGCAATGAGTGGACTGGTAATTCGGCTACTCCGGGATTAGGTATACCTAAAAACGTAACGCTTACAGGAACTACCTTGAACATGCCTACTAGCGATAGAGGAATTGGAGGAAACCTTAGCATTAGCAGCGGTACGGTGAATATGAATGGTACTTCGGGCGATTTATATGTTGGTGGAAATTGGACGCGTGCTTCATTTGCTACGTTCAATCCAAATGGTCGTGCTGTGTTCTTTAACGGTTCTACCAACCAAACCATTTCAGTTACTTCAAGCGGTACTGAAACATTCTCTTACTTATTAGTAGCTAAATCGGGAGGTAACTTGATTTTAGATAATACGAATCCGACGAATGTTACAGTAAGTGCTTCTTCAGGAAATGTGTTACAACTCAACTCCGGAACTACCATTGATTTAAATGGTAACACCATGTCACTCACTGGTACATCTGGAAATGTGAGCCTGCTTGGTGGAGCAAATTCAGTTATAGGTTCGGCTAATTCTGTATTCGCAATTTCAGGAGGTTTGAAAACTATTGTACCTTCAGGTGGAGCTACACTTAGCTTTGGATCGAATGTGAAAGTTGCTTTAAGTAATGGAATCAATTTCGGTTCATCCACATCAACCATAAACGGAACATTACAAATTGCTTTAGGTGGATACGTTAGTGGAAATGCACCTACTTATGCAAGTGGTTCAACTCTACGTTATTTCTCTGGTAGCACTTATGGCCGCGGTTTAGAATGGAGCACGAATTCAGGACCAGGTTATCCATACCATGTGACTGTTGATCAAAATGGAACAGTTACAACAGCCGACTTAAGTACAGGATCTGCTACTTGTCAACTAGCTGGAGACCTCACCTTGAATAATGGAGGAAATATGACAATGGGAGCAATGACGAGTCCATTGATCATTCTTGGTAATGCTGTTATAGGAGGAGCTTCAAGTGGAACATTAACATTAAGTTCTGCTGCTGGTGGAGATGTTCGTATTGCTGGTGATTTAACCCGCAATGCAGGAGGAACGCTCACTCAAAACGGAAGAGAAGTTGAAATGAACGGTACAACTGTTCAAAATATCAACGGAGTAACCAGCTTTGCATATCTAGCAATCAACAATTCAGGTGCTTCTGTTAAGTTAAATGCAAACTCTACCATTAGTAATCGTTTGCGTTTAACGAATGGTTCATTCGATTTAAATGGACAAACTTGCACTATGGCGAATGGTTCTAAAATCCTACGGATTAATGGAACGATGACAGCTTCTCCAAGTGTTGCCCCTGGCGATTTGTATGATTTGGAATATCAAGCAAGTGTGGCAAGTAGTTTCGAGTTTATTTCAGCCAATGATGCTGTTCGCGATTTGATCATCACTACAGGTAATACATTAACACTAGGTGCTAGTCGCACATTCAACCGAGATTTAACATTGAGCGGTGGTGATTTGAATTTGGCAACTTATACACTTACTGCTAGAGGAAATGCTGTGGCACCTTCATTCTCTGGTAGCATTACAGTAAGCGGTGGTGGTACACGAACTATTACTGGTGCTGCAGGTTCTGGTTTTGATTTCACTGGATTTGGTGCAAATAACCCAACCAAATACACTAAAACAGTATCAACGTTTGGAGGAACACTTCTTAATTTTGATTCGAATGTATTGGTACGCATTGGAGATGGTTCAGTTGACTTTGGATCAGGAAGTCCAACTACCATTAACGGAGTCCTTCAAGTATTGCTTGGTGGTTCTGTAGGACAAATTTTGAATCCATGTTATTACGGATCAAACTCGATTTTGAGATTTGCTAATACAGTAGATTATCAAGTTGGAGTAAATGATAAAACTTGGGCAAGTGGTTCTATTTCTTCAGGTAATCCTGGTATTCCATACAATGTGGAGGTAAACGATAACGGAACTGATCTTCAGTTACAGGATACACGTGCATTGAGAAATAATCTAGCAATCACCGATGGTACATTTACTTTAACTCCAGCATACACCAGTACGTTCAATATTGGTGGTAACTGGACACGTTCGGGTGCTACTAGCGCATTTAATCATAACAGCAAAAAAGTGGTATTTGACAAACAAGCCGCTGGTAATCAAACAATCACTGTTAGCTCAGGAGTTACTGCCGAAACATTCTACGACCTAGAAGTTTCTCCTGTAACTGGTAATTTGCAAGCTGGATCTTCATCCGCCTTGAATGTGTTGAATACGCTCAATTTCGTAAGTGGTAAATTGGATATTGGAGCAAATCGCTTAACAATTGGAACCGCATCAGCAAACGGTAGCATAACAAATGCAAGCAGTTCGATGTATGTCATTTCGAATGCAACTGCGGGTGGTGGTAATATTCGCCGCTACACAAATACAAACGCAACATTCGACTTCCCAGTAGGTGATGCTGGTGGATATAATCCGGTTTCTTTAACATTGAGCAATGGTGGACAAGCTGGTGCTTACATTACTACTACAGTAGTTTCAGGAATGCATCCAAATATGACGGCTCCTGCACCAACGATTTACATTGCACGTTACTGGTCAGTAGAACCAACTGGATTAGCTACGAGTCCTGTTTACGACATCAACTATACTTACATTACTGGTGATGAAGTAGGCGTAGGAACCATGTACCCTGTTAAATACAGTACAGCAACAGCAACTCCAGGATGGCAAAGTTGTCCAGGCTCTTTAGCTGCTGCCGTTACAGGAACTGCAGGTGGTAATAACGTTCCAACAAAAACGTTCTCATGGACTGGTTTAACAACCTTCTCCGATTTCTCTGGAGCTGGTGATGGTTCACCTCTTCCAATTGAATTGTTAAACTTTACTGCTACTCCAAAAGGCGAAGTTGTGGTGTTAGATTGGTCAACTGCTTCAGAGATTAACAATGATTACTTCACGTTAGAACGTTCTGATGATCTTGTTAAAATTGAATCAGTTGGTAAAGTAGCTGGAGCTGGAAACAGCACGAATATTCTCAATTACACGTATTCTGATAAAATGCCTTTGAGTGGAGTAAGCTATTACAGATTACGCCAAACCGATTTTAACGGAAGTACTGAAGTGAGTGATTGGGTTCCAGTTACATTTAACAAAGGCAATACGGCTTTAGATTTTGGTTTCTTCTTAACTAATCGTGGTGAGAACTTCCTTCAATTTGGAATTGCCAATACAGCACCTATCACTTCATTAGAAGTTATTGATGCAACAGGTAGAGTGATTGTGAATGAGGTGTTTGAAACAAGAAACAGCAATACAAGCAAAACGCTTTACATGCCTGAAATTGCACCTGGTGTATATTTCCTTCGTGTTCAAAGTGGCGGACAACAGTTAATTCGCAAGTTTGGCTGGTAATATTAGAATCGAATCCATTGAAAAAGCCGTCCTAGTTTGGACGGCTTTTTTTATATGTATTCATTCAGCAATTACTCCATTGAATAGATAAAATCAATGCATGCTTAGGAATTAGATGATTCTAAGTATGATTGGGAAGTAAAGGATTTGATGAGATAGTTCCTTTTATAGAGTCATTCTTTTTCTTAAAAGAATGCTTTAGATCGAAGGAAATGAATCGAGCTCTTATTCTTATTTGATTCCTTCAAATTCAAACTGAAACTTAGTGGCAAATTTTTCCTGTGCTACACTTAGTTTTTGATTTAAGATTTCCTCTTGAGAGCGAACACGTTCTACAATTAGATTAAGCTTAGTTATATCCCCATCGGAAGCTGTATCCCCCTTTAAAAAAATATCAATCATTTCTTTGTATTCATGATGGAATACATTGTTATAAAACTGCAGTAAATCAATCGCCGAGTTTCTTAGTAAGGAATCACCTTCATAGTCGCTTAGTTGATTGAGCATTGCTAATGAAGAATCGGAACGAGTGACCAATGCATGATATTGAAGCAAAACTTCTTGTTCTGTTCCATTATCGAAAGCATCGGTCAATTTAACCATGTTTCGGATGGTTGCATTCTGATGATCAACAATAAAATCGTTGTATTCTACTGGGGTGTAGAAAATTATTTCACCCGCATGAGCTCTTTTAGGGGAGCAGGAGGGAAGTAAAAGGACGATACAAACGCAACAAAACAGCGATGAAGCAACCTTGATCATGAATTCAACATCTTCGATGGCAAAACTACTCAAAAGAGTGGCTTAATATCAATAAAAAACGCCCTGTTCCTTTGTTAGGAACAAGACGTATTTGAAAACAGGTATGTTGAATGTTTTTTATCTCGAAACGTTAAATTTCTTAACGATATCGCCAGTTGAAGTATGAATTCGAACAAAATAAACTCCAGCACTAATTCCTTCTAATGAAAGTTGTACTGGAGAACCATACGTTGCTTCTGGGCGATATTGCTGAACCAAACCTCCTAAAGCATTCATTACTGTTATTTGAGAAACTGTTCCCATTGATTCTGGAATTCGAATAAACAAATTGCCATCACGAACAGGATTTGGGTATAATGTTAAATCAGATGAAACCGTCGAAGAATTCGTTGTGTTTGAAATATCCATACGATTCTCAAGAACAGGACTTGTTAATTCGATATTGGCATCTACTGTATTTCCAGTTAATCCTCCATCTGAAATAACAGCATGTGAGATTCTTGGTTCAACGTCTGTCGTAGGATTGGTATTAGCTTGAAATACACCTGAAATATTATCAACTGTAATATAATGTACAGTTAATAGTTGAATGCGAACAGTTGGATTGTATGAATATGGACGAATGAATGGACGAACATTTCCACCACGAATAATAATGTCAACGTCCACTTTCCCATCTTTAAACTGAGAAATTTTCATGTCCTGTGCAGGATTCTCTTTCGGATTAAGAATCTCAATGGCTTCAATTCGTTGATCAGTTAAAATCTGAAGTGAAACATGCAAATCACGCGAACCATCATAGGTTCCATCGTTTGGTATCGTTATAAACACCGGTGAATTCCATGTTTCTTCTTTGCCTGCCTGCAGGTTTAAGGTTTGAAAGGATGCTAGTGCAACCAATACGACTCCAAGAAAGTAGCTACGGTTCATAACGGTGTGTTTTAGTGAATAATCAAATATACGTTAAGATTTTAACCTGACACAGAACACTAATCGATCAGTATCGGAATAATTTAGCAACGAAGTTTTCGTCAACTTAGTTTTCCTTAATGTTTAAATGCCACATTTCCAGCAGTATATAATTTGTTACTGAGGGCAATTTTATCGGAATTCTCTAAAAACACAATTTTTTAAAGTAGGTCGATGACGTTCAGAATCGTCTATTTTTGTTCACAGACACGTGGTATGCAACAGAGTAAACTCATACAGTTACTGAAATCCCTTTCCAAAAAGGAATTCAAGGAATTTCAAGGCTATGTGTCTTCGGAGTTCTTCAATAAGAATCAGCAGTTGATTCGTTTGTTAGATCATTTATCACATTACCAAGGATATTTCGATACTTCCAAACTCGATAAGGAAGTATTCTTTAAGAAGCACTATCCAACCGAAAAACTGGAAGAACAAAAATTTCGCTACTTACAAAGCGACCTCACCAAATTACTTGAGGATTTTATTGCCTATTCGCAATACAGTAAAGACAATTTTCAACGGAAATACTTTTTACTTGAAGCACTCAATCAGCGAAATCAAGACAAATATTTTCTTCAGGAATTGGATGCTATCAAAGAGCAGAACGACAATTCACCGTTTCGCGATTCTGTTTATTATTTCAACCAACATAAGATTAGCGAGCTTTCCTATCAACATACTTCTGAAAAACGAAACAGAGCTTTTGACTCTTCCCTTCAAGAAGTCATCGATAATTTAGAAATTACCTACCTCGCTCGTGGGTTTCGTTATTACTGCGAAATGATCAATCGTCGTAATATTCTCAGCGTTGAATACAACCTGAGTTTTTTTGATGAAATGGTGAAATACTTGAACAACGCCATTTTTGATTTCGTTCCTGCAATTCGAATTTACCGTTTAATTCACAAGGCCTTAACCGAACCTGATAATCAGGAGAATTATGAAGAGTTGCTCAAATGTTTGAACGAAAACTCTCATTTATTCAGCAAAACCGAACAAAGAGGCATGTACGTTTTTGCTCAAAATTATTGTATCAAACGTATCAATCGTGGTGAACCTGGCGCTTTGAAACAGATTTTTGATTTGTATCAAGCAATGGTTGATCGGGATTTGATCTACGAAGGTAATTATGTGAGTCAGCCCGATTTTAAAAACATTGTCACAACCGGTTTGCGATTGGGAGAAGTAGAGTGGGTGAGTGGTTTTATTGAAGAATTCCGTGGCAAACTCAATCCTGAATTTAGTGAAAACGCCTTCACATATAGTATGGCTTGGGTGCATTTTACACGAAGAGAATTTGATAAAGCGCTTCGGATGCTTTTACGTGTAGAATTCAATGATGTGTATTATCACCTTGATTCGAAATCGCTATTGATGAAGGTGTATTTCGAAATGGAAGAATTTGACGCATTCTTTTCTTTGGTAGATGCATTCAAAATATACCTACGCAGAAATAAATTCATTTCAGAGTTTCAACGTGAAACATATCATAACTTCATCTTGCTTCTCAATAAACTGATGAAAGTAAAATTGAGAAACAATGCAATGTCATTGGCTTTGCACGAAGAAGTATGTTCGACAAAACCAGCAGCAGATTTAGTTTGGCTAAAAACTAAATCAGAAGAGCTGATGAAAGTTGCTAAACTGACTTAATCATCGAACTATTCATTGAATTCAACAACTTTCTTTTACTTACATTGTTCATTGCATCTAATCTAAACGTATGAAACATTCAATCACTTTCGTTTTTGCCTTTTTTCTCGCAACATTCGGATCTGTTCAAGCACAAAAAAGCTGTTGTACTCAACCCATTCAAGATGGATCAACAGAAGCTTTAGCGATGAACGCTTCTTTTCAGGCAGCACATGAAATTCCATTGCCTTTGAATTATGCTCCTTCAATAGGGAAAATGATCACCTATAAAGCTGCCGATGGACAAGCTGCCAATGCCTTTATTGTTCCTTCTGCAAAACCTTCAAATAAAGTGCTTATTCTTTGTCACGAATGGTGGGGTTTGAATGATTATATCAAACGCGAAGCGGAAGAATGGAGCAAAGAATTGGGTATTACAGTCTATGCTGTTGATTTATACGATGGCAAAGTAGGAACTACGCAAGAAGAAGCTGGTGCCTTAATGAGTAAGTTAGATCCCAAACGAGCTAGTTCCATTGTTAGCGGCTTGCTTAGTTATATTGGCACAGTAAAAGAAATTGCCACATTGGGTTGGTGTATGGGTGGAACTTGGTCTTTTCAAACCGCTTTGCTTGCGGGAAATGATGCTAAAGCCTGCGTGATGTATTATGGTTTTCCTGAACAGGATGCCGCTAAAATCAAAATGCTAAAAACGGATGTCTTGTATATTTATGCTTCGCAAGATGATTTTATAAAACGTCCAGCAGTAGATGCTTTTGCTGAAGCCATTGTGAAAGAAAGTGGACGTAAAATTACCGTTGTACCTTTCGAAGCGGTTCATGCTTTTGCCAATCCAAGCAATCCGAAATACAATTCAGAAGCTTCGGCAATTGCTAAGAAACTAGCTGTAGCTACAATTAAAAAAGGTTTAGGGTTATAAGTAACCATTCAAATCAAAAAAAGCCCTCTCTGTAGTATCGGAGAGGGCTTTTTTTATGCTTTTATTTGACGATTATGCTTGATAAAATTTTTCTGTATCTCGAATTCCATCTTCATACGAAGTGGCTTTCCAACCAAAGTGTTTTTCGAATTTTGAAGAATCGAAATGGTAGGGAGAATCATACTGATAGAGCATTTCAACGGATTCTCCAATCACAGGAATAAACAATCCTAAAATACGTATCAGAAATTTAGGTAAGGTAGATACTTTCGATTTTCCTTTGGTGAATCGCGCTCCAATTTCGGCTAATTGTTCTCCACTTAAACCCGGATTGTAGGTTGGTACATGCCAAGTTTGACCAAATGCCGATTCATCACAAGCAAGTGCATATAAGGCTGCCCCAGCATCGGGAGCATAGGTCATTGAATGGGGAACTTTAGGGTTAACCATCCATTGTCCATTTTTACCAGCCCGTTGATTTTTTAGCATGAGCTGATGATAGAAACTAACCGGTTCTGCATAAGGGCCATAAAAATCGGCACTTCGAGCAATGATGCCTTTAAGTTTTCCTGCCTTGATTTCAGCTAAAAACATGGATGCGATTTCGGCTCTAACTTCTCCTTTTTTACTCACCGGTTTGAATGGTGTTTCTTCAGTCATTTTTCCTTGAACACGCCCATACATATACACGTTATCAAAAAAGATGATTGGAATATTCAATTCGATACAGGCATCCAACACATTGCGCATGATAAGCGGCCATTCTTTTTGCCAAGTACTCGTTTTATATTCTATTCCAACGAGAAAGTAAACAATCGAAGAACCTTCAATTGCTTTCAAGACAGAATCTTTGCTTTTAACATCAGCACTTCGGCTTTCACATTGAGGAGCTGATTTACCTGATCGGGAAACGAGTCTTACTTGCTCTCCGTTTTTTAAAAGTATGGGTAAAAGATTTGATCCGATTGCACCTCCGGCGCCAAGTATTGTATGAATTCCTTTCATTTCAATTTTTATTTTAAGTCAAAACTAAGTTGAGATACTATGTTAGCATATTGAATTTAGGTGAATGCACTTTATTCGAAGGTGAATCACCTTTATTTCATGTTGAACCGAAACAAAAAAGCACGTATGAAGTTCATACGTGCTTTGATTTTTTTCAAACATTCAAACTAGCTATGAGAAGGAATGTTCATTTGTCCTAAGGAACGCAAATGGTTTATGTGAGAATGAAGTGCGTTTCTCATTTTACGATGTTCAATGTACTTAACTCCAAATTCATCACAGGTTTTTTTGATGATTTTACTGATGGCTGGATAATGAACGTGTGAGATTTTTGGGAATAGATGGTGTTCAATTTGAAAATTCAATCCACCTACAAACCAGCAAATAAATTTATTGCGAGTTGCAAAATTGGCAGTAGTTTTCAATTGGTGAATAGCCCATTCATCTTCTATTTTATTAGCAACTGGTTCTGGAAACGATGTTTCTTCAACCGTGTGAGCTAATTGGAAAACAACACTCAATACAACGCCAGCAAACATTCCATAAATAAGAAATCCTAAAGCCCAAGCACCTAAACCAACGGTATAGATTGGAACAAGCACAAAGATTCCAAAGTGAATGACTTTAAACGCCCAAAAGCTAATATGATCGGCTAATTTCATTTTCTTAAGCGGCATACTTCCTACTTTTTGAGTGAAGTATTTTTTATAATCCGTAAAGAAAATCCAGTAGATATAAAGCAAAGAATACGCAAACCAGAAATAGATATGTTGGTATTTATGCATCTTTAAATACTTCTGCGAATCACAGAGACGTAGAAAAGGACGAGCGTCAATATCATCATCTATTCCATCAATATTGGTATAGGCATGATGAATTACATTGTGTTTGGTATTCCACATAAATACGTTTGCTCCCAAAAAATTGAGCGACAAACCAGCTAGTTTATTAATCCAGCTGTATTTACTAAAGCTTCCATGTGCACCATCGTGCATTACATTAAATCCGATAGAAGCAGTTAATCCACCTAAAAGAAGGCACTCAACTAAGGCAAAATACCATACTGGAGTAAAGAAAACTAGGTGTGTATAAACAAGTAAAAAGCTAACAACAAGAATGATTGCTTTCAAGAACAACTTATAATTCCCTGTTGTTGCTGCGCCCACTTCTTGGAAATAGGCAGTTATTCTTTGTTTGAGTTCAGAATGAAAAGAACTATTGGTAATCGTGAATTTAGGAGCGGCCATGTTTCATTTTTAAGTTCGTACTGCACCAATTTTTCAAGGGAAAAATAATCATCTCTCAAAAAACGCGTAAATGTAATTCATAATTGAATTCAACTAATAAGTGTTAGCCTAGTACTTTCGAACAAGACTTGTTTATATAGTTAAACGATTGGAATTCAGCTGCCAAACAATGTTAATGGAATCTCAATATTAGAAAGCATTTGATTGAATTTCTAGGTTGTTCTCGGGCGACGATGACCTCTCCAGCGATTCCGTGTTCTCACTTCGGCACCGACACCTGCAGCTCCAGCTAATTGTGATGCTGATTTTTCACGGTCGGCCCTAGGAGGTCGTTGTGCTTGAGGTTTTTTCTTAGCCTTAGTAGTTGAATTTCGCGGACCACTCATGATGACTTCAGAACCAGTGCTCAATGGCCATGGGTGATTCATCATCACCGGAACAACCTTATTGATTAATTTCTGAATGTCGCGTAGATATTCTTTCTCTTCTTCATCGCAAAACGAAAAGGCAATTCCACTTGCTCCGGCACGACCAGTTCGGCCAATTCGGTGAACATACGTTTCGGGAATGTTGGGGATTTCGTAATTGATTACGTGTGAAAGATTGTCCACATCAATTCCACGTGCTGCAATATCAGTAGCAACTAATACACGTGTAACACCTGATTTAAAATTTCCTAAAGCGCGTTGACGGGCATTTTGTGCCTTGTTACCGTGAATCGCTTCAGCAGAAATTCCTGCTTTGTGCATGTCTTTCACTACTTTATCAGCACCATGCTTTGTGCGTGTAAAGACCAATGCTGAAATGATTTTCTTATCCTTCAATAAATGAACAAGCAAGTGTTTTTTATCGTTTTTATCGACAAAGAAAATCTGCTGTTCAATGGTTTCTGCTGTTGAAGAAACCGGCGTTACTTCTACTTTCACAGGATTGGAAAGGATCGTATCGGCTAATTTCTGAATCTCAGGAGGCATAGTCGCTGAGAAAAAGAGCGTTTGGCGTTTAGCAGGAATTTTTTGTAGGATCTTTTTCACATCGTGAATGAATCCCATATCGAGCATACGATCGGCTTCATCGAGCACGAAAATTTCGAGGTGTTGCAAATGCACAAAACCTTGATTCATCAAATCAAGTAAGCGACCGGGAGTAGCGATTAGGATATCTATTCCACGTTTCAGAGCATCGGTTTGTGGGCGTTGAGGAACTCCTCCAAAAATAACGCTGTGACGAAGGTTGGTAAATTTCCCATAGGCCGTCATGCTTTCACCAATTTGGATGGCTAATTCACGTGTTGGTGTGAGAATAAGCGTCCGAATGTGCTTGTTTGAAGAAGGTTTGGGAGGTGTGTTAAAAAGCTGCTGAAGAATTGGAATCGAAAAAGCAGCAGTTTTTCCGGTTCCTGTTTGTGCACAACCTAAAAGGTCTCTACCCTTTAAAACATCGGGTATTGCTTGTTCTTGAATGGGTGTGGGTTGAACATAACCTTCTGCTTTCAAAGCACGGAGGATAGGTTCGATCAGTTGTAGTTGATCAAAATTCATAATTTGTTTTCAGGCGTCAAAAGCCTTCAAGCACTGATACAGCGAAGGAATGGGTGACCTGTTGGAAATTCTGGAACTTGCCAGAACAGGGGTGAAATTCTCCCTGAAATTGCCAGACGGTAATACAGGGCTCAGTGGTGAATCGGCGGCAAAGATAGTTGAAAGAACTGAGGCTTCGACATGAAATTAATTCTCCTTCATAGGAAGTATCCAATCGGGTGTATGCCAAGGAGAATAGGTAATGTTGGCTAAATTGGTTTTGGGATCGACAAAAGCTTGAGGTTTTCTTCCGTTCATTCCTACTAAAATATCAGCAGTTATAATTGGTTCGTAATTTAAATACCGGCGTAAATCCTTTTTGAGAAACATGCTGAATTTATATATCATATCGGCATTCTGCCCCATCATATTGATTTGCATCGTATTAATCATGCGACCGATATTGATTTCTTGTGGAGGATCCTGTTCTAGTTTACGTGCATAAAATTTAACACTCACCTCTTTCGTGTACGATTTCATCCGCCAGCCAAAAAAGTTTGCTTGCCCATTCCAATCCACGTTTTTTGAAACTAACAAATACCGAAAAGGAAGAAGCAATTGAATTAAAATAAATCCGCAAATTAAATTTCGAACAAGTGGTTTTATTGGGAAAAGAATCGTTTCCTCTGCCGATTTTTTTAACTGAGTAAGTTGAATTCCCATGTCCTCTAATCCGATCCTGCTCAATAATTTTCGCAACTTATCGGGTGGAGCAAAAAGCAAATTGGCGGCAGTCATTGCTAAAGGAAAAACTCCAATCGTTCCACCTTCACCTATGTTGAACATGTAATGATTGGTAACATGGAAAATAATGGTAAGTATTGTCGCGATAAGAAAGCTCTTACGATTCCAAAGTAAAAAGCCAATCACTAAGTCGAAAATCAATCCTCCGTAAGTTAAGTAATAAACGATCACATCATTTTGGAAGATTGGAATTGTTGTATTCATGTACAACAACGATCGTGGAGGTTGTTGAAGAAAAAGCCAGTCGTGGTTGAGTTTGACAATTCCTCCAAAAAAATAAACGAGGACAACGAGAAACTGAAATAAAAATAATTGCCAGTATGGAATGACTTCTTTACCAGTACTATCGCGCTTAGGAGTAAAAAAGAGAAAGCATGAAGTAAGCATGAGGAAGAAGTAGAAGTGATTATTGAAATAGGCTTCTTCCAGAAACGTGAGGTAGGCAAAGGAAAGAACGAAGATGATAACACCAATTCGCATTGTTTTGCGAAAGATGAGGAGAGCTGGTCCAATGAATGTGCAATAAAGAATGAACTTCATTCCACCAGCAGGAAGCGGTTTTATGAAAGGGAGATAATCGAATGTGAAGAGAAAGCGAGGAGCAAGAATTCCTGCTTCAATAAAATGAGCCGAAACATACACGTAAAATTGGAGCAGTAAAGCCAAAGCAAAAGCTACTCGAAACAAGTTCAGCGGTAATGCATCAACAGGTTGAAACAAACGCTGCGTGAAACGATTCATCATCTATTAAAGCAGGAATTGAATATTAAGCGAATTGACAGATAATTCCACCCATCAACATCATGGTGAGTACCCAAAATCCTCCATTGATGAAAATATATTTAAAACTTTTACGCTCGAACAAAGCAGTTACGCCAGCAGCTGGTAAAAGGAGGAATAATCCCGACATAAATCCATGTAAAGCACCGTGTTTAAACGTGCGGAAATTATGGCCGTGTTGATCCATGAAGTTTTTATAATAGCCTCCAATTTCGGTTGTTGGATCCAACACTCCAGGTTCGTTTGCTAATACGGAGAAAACATGGTATTGGTGTATAACTAAAAATTGAAGAATGAATGCGATGAAAACACAGAATAAATAGGTAACACCAAAGATGACAACCATATTTCCTTCTTTCAATTGTTCTGGAGATAAGCCTGCTGTTCTCATCCAAGCATTTCCAAAAACTTTAGGGTGATACCAAATCATTCCAACTAACATCGGAATTAAAGCAGCAAGAAGCAGAATAGGAAAGTTTATGTTCATAGGTAGGGTTTTTTTTCAAAGATATATTTTTTCAATGCCTTTCAAAATCCTTCCCTATTTTCTATGTCCCAGTTTTGTTTTGAGAGTTCATATAATAGACCATCCAATCCATGAAAAACTTCCTCAGTTCGAAGTTTCATTCCCAATTTTTCTATTACATGTATGGAGGCTTTATTCTCTTTTGCAGCACGAGCAATGATAGTATCTAATTCCAAATCATAAAAACCCGTGTTAAGCGATGCAATTGAGGATTCTGTAGCATAACCTTTTCCCCAAAATCGACGATGAAATCGATAACCCAAATCTGTTTCACCAGTGTTTTGCACTCTTAATCCACACCATCCAATAATTTCAGACGTTTCTTTTAAAATGCAAGTCCAACGGCCAAATCCATCTTTTAAATAAGAGATAGAAGGATAATTTCGTAGAAATTCTTCTGCTTGATGGATGTTTTCAAAAGGATCGTCACCAGTGTATTTCAACACTTCCCAATCTGCATTCAAGGCAAAAAAGTCTGGCGCATCTTCCACCCGCATTTCACGCAAAATGAGACGGTCAGTTTCTTTATGAAACGTGAAATCTAACTTATCGTCCACACTGAACTTTTTGAAAAGTGATTCCCTGATTTGTTTCTATGATGAGTGTATAGATTCCTCTGGATAAAGCAGATGTATTCATTTCGGTTGTATTGCCTACTAAATGAATTTTCCCTAAAAGATCGATCAGCTTATAGGAAATGAATTTTTCGCCTTCGGAGCATTCGATGTGCATTGATTCTTCTGCTGGATTGGGATAAACTCGAGGTTTTTTCAAATTTAGTGTGTTGATGGAACTTGGTTGCTCGCACATGATTCCATTCAATCTTCTCCAAATTTCATTATCCAATACGGTAGGAACTAAACCACCCAAGCCATTAGGATCATTTCCCATACGCACCAACACAATACCTTTAGAAGGAACAACATTCAAGTACTGACAATTTTTCCCCAATGCCGAAATCATATCATCGGGAGCATTGGGCATCAAAGAACCTGGAATAACCAACTGAGAACCAGGCAGCATGTATGATGATTTTCCATTCAACCACCAGAGATATCCATAGGAAAGATTGTAATTCTGAGAAGTATTGGTCATTGCGTCGAAATAACTCATATCGTGCAACAGTGTATCTTGATTCCAAACACCACGATTTAAAATGGTTAGTCCAAAACGAGCAAAAGCCCGAGTGGTGCTATACATCACGTTATTGCTGCCAGTCATAATGTATGCACTAAATCCCATTCCGAGTCGAGATCGAACATTGGCATTGTAGAATTGGTTCACCGTATTGCCTGTAGCACCAGCCATAACACCATCAAGCAATGTATAAGGAGCATTGTGATATGCCCATCGAGTTCCGGCATCTGCTAAATATTCAAGGCATGTATCCATGGTGCAATCGGGTTCAGGAACACCATCGTTCAAGCCACTGGTCATAGTGAGTTGGTTTAAAACAGTAATATTGACTTCTTGTTGAGGTGTTTCATTGGTCCAGCCAGTTCCTAGATAATTGCTGCTTGGATTATGTATGTTTAAAAAACCTTGTTCTTGTGCCATACCAACCATGAATCCGGTAAGCGATTTTCCTGCAGATGCCCAATACCAAAGGCTATCGCGTGTAAACGTTCCGTAATATGCTTCCAAGGCTATTTTACCATCTTTCAAAATAAGAAAGGATTTAGAATTGTTGTCGCCTACGTAATCGATTAACGATTGAATGGAATCTGTACACCAGCCTAATTCGGTAGGTGATATGGTGTCCCAATTCGGGCCAATGATAGGAGGGAAGTAAAGTGATTGTGCATTACTTGAAGTTGCAAACCACACAAGGAGTAGAGTGAAAATTTTTTTCATGCTTAGCAGACAGTATAAGTGAAAAGAGTTTAATGCGATTTATTTTGGACAGCTAATACCTAATTGAATTGATGCATCAGTAATTCCAAGTTTCTCTGCTTGCCAAGCATCCAAACAGGCATCTGGAAGAAATAGCAATTGTTTGACTTGCGCTCGAATTAAATATGAAAAAGCAAGTTTATCATCAAGCTGAATGGCTTTATTGCATTCATTTAGAGCTAGTTGAAGCAAGTTTGTATCGATGGGTTTATTTGTTTTAGATGGCATGTTGAAATGAGAGATTCCTGAAGTTGATTGAATTTTAAAATTAAGCTCTTTGATTTTATTGTTTTTTTCAAAAGCCATTTTGCAATACGTTATAGCTAAATTGGTATGAGGTAATGGATTTAGACCGGAAATAGTGCATGATTCTATTAAATCTGCCTTCGCTTTAATCAATTCATTTTTCTCGTTATACAAAACTGCACGAACATTTAAACATGTGGAATAAATTGATTTAAATTCTTCAACTCGGCTATACGCCTGAATTACATTCACTGAACTATCAGCATATATCAAGGCTCTTTCAAATTCATTCTTATTGCTATAACACTCTGCTAAAGCTTCATACAAGGAAGCCATGGATCCAGAAAAATAAAGTAAGGCTTTTTTTTCATCCAGTTTATACTCGGGATTTGATTTAATGTCGGTTATGAATTGGCTTTGATGTCCGGCACAATTCAAGTAATCAGAAATAGCTAAATCTATATTTCCCGCAGCTTTATAGGCATTACCTCTGAATGAAATTAAAAGTGGACTAGAAGGAAATTTTTCTAAACCTTCGTTATAATACAGGACTGCTTTATTGTAGTCTTCTAAATTATATGCTGCTATTCCTCTTTGATAATAATAGCTCTTTTGGTTAGCATCGCAGAGTTCATTTAGTTGAAGCTTTATGGTTTTAATTTCTGCGGTATCTGATTTAGGAACGAATTTTTGGGCAAGCTGATAATTGAAGCAACATGAATCCATGTTTTCTAATTTGTGCCAGCTCATCGCACGATACAAATAAGCCGTGTAATTAGAACTGTCCATTACAATGGCATCTGTATACGATTTAATAGATAATTCGAACTCTTGTAAATAATACAAAACACTTCCTTTGTATGTGTGGTAGTCGATATTACTAGGGTTGATTTTAATAGCTTCATTTAAATCGACGAGAGCTCTTGACCAATTGCTTTGATTGATGAAGAAATTGGCTCTAGAAAAATAAACAGCTGCATTTTCGGGTTCTTTTTCTATGGCAGTAGCAAAATCAGCTTTAGCTAAAGCTTCATAGCCAGCACGTTGATTTAGACCAGCACGTTGTATATAGCATTCTGCCCGTTCAGGCTTGAGTTGTATGGCTTTATCAAAATCACGCAAAGCACCAGCGTAATCTTTTTTGGTTTCACGCAATTCGGCACGCATTAAAAAGGCATTTTCATTCGTAGCATCTGCCACAATTGCTTTTGAAACAAGCTCTTCTGTTTTGCTTAATTGATTTTGACTTGCTGCAATCTGTGCTAAGTTGAGAAAACAATTGCTGCATTGTGGATTGATCTCAATGGCTTTTTGGTAATCGATTTTTGCTTCGTTTAATAAACCCAATTTGATTTGAGAAAATCCTCTTCCTCTCAGTGCTTTTTCATTGTTAGGTTCTTTCTGAATGAGCTCATTGTATAAATTGTAGGCTTTCTTGAATTCTGCTTTTTCGAGTAGAGAATCGGCTTGTTTTATTAGTAGATTGTTTGGTTGTGCAATTGACCTGATTGATGTATTAAAAAGTACAAGGAAAAATAAAATGATAGCCGAGTAATTCATACTGCAAGCTAAAGAATTGGATATAAAAAAAGCAGCCGATTAAGACTGCTCGATTCACATGATTTTTTCAACCACTTTTACTAATAAATATGCTATAAATTCTGATTTCGTCCCGGAAACAAAAGCCTTTCGGTTAGATTGGATTGCTCCGGGTTCGAAATCTTTTTACAGTGCAAAAGTGATTTTTACAGATGAATTCAATTTAAAGTGCATGTGAATATTCACACATTGATTTGATTGAAAATTCAAGCTAAGTTTTCGTTTGTGTTAAGAATAATCAACTTACCTGTTGTGTGGTTAACTAATTAATTTAATATTTTCATATCAACCAATGAAATAAGGCTGTTTAAGCATCTTGAAAATAAAACATTCATGTTTGTCTACGACGTATTACTTTCTTGTCTTGAAACAAGAAAGTAACCAAAGAAGTTCAAGTCTGGACGATGCTGCTTGCGCTCAAAGCCTTTTTTCGACCATTCTGCAAAGACAATCATTTTTCTAATCAAAGTCGAAACACACCCTCGCCGCCCAGACTTAGCCATCGCACTGATCCGTATCTAAACTTAATTTTAATTTAATATAATTTTATTGAATTAGTCATTTAAGCAATAATCATTTTATAAGTATATGGTTCTGCTTTTACCATTCTCATCATTAGATTTTCGAAGATTCCTTCATTCATTTTATGCCTGTTAAATCGATATGTATACTCATCAATATAAGGCTGTAAATGTCTAACAGAATGATGGACACCTCTAAGCCAAGCTTTAAACATCATTATTGTTCGATGGAGTTCTTTAAAATTCCTTCCTTTCTTCTCAGACTTTTCTTGAATTAGGTTCGGAAATTCAGACTCCAAGCCTTTATATCCAGCCCATTTATCAGTTCTAACATTCGCATTGGGAGCAATATGATCCCTCATAAATTCACTCAAATTCTTTTTGTTAGCTGTCGCCACAACTTTCCCATAGAATCTTGATACGCCTCTTGATTTCTTTTCAATGGCTAGAACTACAACTTTTTTCTTTCCTTCATTTCTTCCAATGGATTTATCATCTTGTCCTCCAACATATGTTTCATCAACATCAACTTTCCCTTTCATTGGATTTTTCTTACTGCTTTTCATTGCATTCATAACCTTTTGTTTAAACAACCAACAAGTCTTCTGCCCCAAATCAAGCTTTCTACTTAGCTCAGTACTGCTTATTCCTTTCTTGCTAGTTGATACATAGAAAACAATATAAAAAGCCTTCAGAATTGAAAATTTACATTTGTGAAACAGTGTTCCAGATGTTGGCGATTCTAAATGCCTGCAAACAGTGCATTGCCGCTCGTAAAGACTAATGCCTTTACAAAAGTTTTTGTTCTTACATCGTCGACAGGAATAACCATTTGACCATTTCAAATTTGCCAAATATGCGTAACAACTTTCTTGATTTGGAAACTGAGCCTGAAAATCAAATAATGAAAGGCTTTTAAATTGTGCATTCATATTGTATCTTTTGATTGCCCTAAATTATTAAAGAAATCAATATTGACTAAACTACTAATTCAATAATTTTATTTAAAGTCATCTTCAAACATAGAATATTGGCAAATGCGATTAACATTATTGAATAATATAATTAATTTCTAACAGTACAGCTGGTTCAATTTGAAGAAGGAATTTCTAAAACCACTTCATCACTTTGTGCGTGACCAGTACAAATCAATACCCAGCCTTGCATTAAATCATTATCGGTTAGGACTTCGTTTCGAACCATTTCTACTTTTCCTGAAATGCACTTTGCCATGCAGGTACTGCATCGTCCCGATTCACAAGACCATGGAAGTTCGATGTTGTTTTTTTTAGCGAATGCTAGAATCGTTTCGTTTGAAGGGATTTTTAAATGATACAGTTTGTCTTTGTAAGTGATGTTTACTTGACGAATTCGGGTGCTGAATTTTGTTTGGATTTCTGAGGGGATTTCTTGGTAAAATAATTCCTGATGGAAATGTTCCGCAGGTATTCCCACACTGCGCGAAACAACTTCCGATAAGTACATGTAACTTTCAGGTCCACAAGAAAATACATGTGCATTTGATAAGGGAAAGTTCAAGGCGTTTTGCAAATAATTTTCTAAGAATTCTCCTGTCAAATGGGCATCGAAAATGTTTTTAGCATCACTAAGAAACCAATGAATTTGAAGTTGATTTGGAAATGAATCAGCAAGTCGATTTAATTCATTATAGAAAATACATTCTTCTTTTGATTTACTGCTATAAAGCAAATGCAAGCGAACATTTTTCATCTGGAGTAATGCCGTTTGTAGCATACTCATAATGGGTGAAATTCCACTTCCAGCTGCAATAAAAATCAGATCGCAAGGAGTTGTTATTTCAGGTAGTTTGAACTTTCCTGCTGGTTCCAAACACTCGATACTATTTCCTAATTGCCAACGATCGAAAATCTCACGCGATCCTTCACCATTACTAATTCGCTTCACTGTGATACGAATCAATTCTTCCCCCGGAAGCGAAGAAATAGAATAGGAACGTCGAATCGGAAATGTGCTTGGTTTGAGGATAACCGTAAGAAATTGACCAGCAACAAATGTCAATGTTTTGCCATCTATTGGTTTGAAGTAGATACTCTTGGTGGATGGAGTTTCAAGTTCAATTCGTACAATCTCAAGCAATCGAAATTCACTCAACGTAAACGATGTTTTATTGTCGGACAAGTCTTAACTGCTCTCCATTTTCAGCAGATAATATATACACACCTGCTGAGGGTAAGTGAATGGTTTCGGAATTCTTTAATTGAAATTCCTGAATGAGTTTTCCTTGAATCGAATAAAGCTTCATGTTCATTGGTTTTCCTGCATTTTTGACAAATACATCTTCTCCTGATGGTATAGGAAAAGCAGAAATTTTACTTGTGTTTTCAGATACTTGTTCCATTCCAACAAAGGCACTGAGTTGTGCAATGTGGTTGATTTCAGTACCTAAATGATGAGTAAAAGCTCCTCCAGCATAAAGCATAGCTTGATCTACAGATAGACAATAAACAGTAGAATCAAAAACAGCAACGGGTGTTGGAAATTCATCTGGACTATTCCATTTCATGAGGTTCTTACCAAAGGTCATTAAATCATATTGATCAAAATCTCCTCCTGCATATAACATGTTCGACATGAGTTTAATGGTGTAAATAACTCCGGTGGTGTCGAGTTGGGCAATTTCGTTCATACCAGTTAAGGAAAGCCAATTACCGCCGCTGTATTGCATCATTCCGTAAACCTGTCCATTTTCCATAAAAGCTCCGGCAGCCGTTGGTTCATTATTCCAATTTTCCACGTCGTACACCACAGTTCCGATACCATTTCCAATGGCTTCAGGCAACCCGTTAAATAGTTTGCCAATGTGGTTTGTGTTAACAGCGCCCGATTGAGTGAATTCTCCTCCGTAAATTAATCCATCGGCGGTTGTTTTGAGACAACGTACAGGACCATTTGGACTCCAGCTTAATGCAACCCATTCGCTACCATTCCATTTAGCCAAATTACTTCCGCTAGGTAAAGTGAAATCACCAGCAGCATATAAAGTTCCTTCGTGCCATTCAAGATCGTAGATTGTACCATTGATTGCAGTTCCCATTGGCACCCAAACACCATCTTGAATTCGAGTAATATTCGAAACAGTATGACTTCCAGCTTGACTAAAGTTTCCAGCCGCAATAAGTTGCTGATTAATCGAATCAAGAGCGTAAACCGGACCATTTGTCCCGCCTGAAGTTTCTGTCCATAGCCAACCTGCAAAACCCGAAATGTAGGTAGCGATATGAGCTGCTGGTTGATTATCTGCTTGATTAAAAGCGCCTGCAGCGATGAGTTCTCCGTTTAAGTTTATAATATCGTACACATCGTTGTTGGTTCCATTAAGCAAAGGAATAACGGTTGTAGTTGGCGGGTAACCAGGTTGAATCCAAGCTAATTCATCTACTGTAAAACCATTCTGTGTTGCCCATTCTACAACTCCATTCACTTGAATTTCGCGCACGTAAGCGAGATTTTGTTTCCGACAAATTTCCTGAGCGAGTGCATCTGCTCCGCTTTGTTCCATCAGATAACCAACAGCACAATGCGTATTGTAATGATCAATAAAGACAGGTGTTTGATACGGTGCATGTTCGTTAATGGGGAATTTACCTACTTTACAATAAGCATCTAAAACGCTTAATAAATGCATCCGATTGGCTTGCTGAGAAGCAGATAATGTTGAAGTCTTCCGAGCACTTAACACTTGAATCACATTGGATAAATGCAATTGAATGGCTTCATTAAAATTTTTAACAGAACAGGAATTTATTGACCATTCTTTGGGTAAATCGGTTTGTTTTAATACCTCTTTGTTTACACGCTGCATGCATTGGATAGTAGTTTCGGATGCAATGAGCGGTTGCATTAAGAAAAAAACAAGAAATGGAAACAGAATTTTCATGACGTATTGATTATTGGAGAAAGATAATGAATGAAGAATGGATTGTCAATGCAGAAAATCATTCATATTAGGTTTAATACATTTGGATTTCAAATTTTGAGGTTAGATGCGAAAAGTAGTTTTAGGTTTTATTGGATTGATTTTTCATTTTCAACTAAGTGCAAATCAACCAGAACGAGTGGAACCAGCGAATTGGTGGGCAGGAATGAAATCTCCGTTTTTGCAAGTCTTGGTAAAAGCTCCACGTATTTCACAATTGAATGTTCGATTTTCTTATCCGGGTTTGCGTTTGTTGAAGTCTCATCCTGGCGATCATCCTGATTATTTATTTCTCGATTTAGAACTTTCGGATCAACTTCAGCCAGGTGATTGTGAGTTTACTTTTTACGATTCTGCTAAACAAGCGAAAAAGCACTATCAATACACCTATCGTTTTCTAAAACGCAACGAAGGTTCTGCTCAGCGCAAAGGTTTTTCGGGGAAAGATGTGATTTACCTCATTTGTCCCGATCGTTTTGTGAATGGCGATCAGAGCAACGATTCCAAACCCGATATGCCTGATAAACTCAATCGGAACGATCCATCAGGGCGACACGGAGGCGATATTCAAGGCATTATTCAATCGCTCGATTATTTACAAAACTTGGGTATTACTTCTTTGTGGATTAATCCTTTGGTGGAAAACAATATGCCTCAGCATTCTTATCATGGCTATGCAATTACTGATTTCTACAAAATAGATCCACGATATGGTGATATAGAACTTTACCTGAAGCTTGTTCAGGAAGCCAAATTGCGCGGTATATCAATCATTGCAGATCAGGTAGCAAATCATTGTGGTTCTTCGCATTGGTGGATGAAAGCACTTCCATTTAAAGATTGGATCAATTATTCCGATTCGGCTCAGTTTACCAATCACATGCGCAGCACCTTGCTCGATCCACATGCTGTTGCTGATGATCGTACTTTATTCTCCGATGGTTGGTTTGTACCTACCATGCCCGATCTAAACCAGCGAAATTCATTCGTAGCAAACTACCTCATTCAAAACAGCATTTGGTGGGTAGAAACTGCTGGATTGGGTGGAATTCGAATGGATACGTATTCCTATCCTGATAAGGCATTCATGAATATTTGGTCAAAACGAATTATGGATGAATATCCTAACTTTTCGATAGTAGGAGAGGAGTGGTCGGAAAATCCGGCTCTTGTTGCTCAGTGGCAAGCAAAGGATAAAGTTATTTCGGGTGAATCGGCTTTACCTTCTTTGATGGATTTTCCACTACAAGCTGCATTAGTCAAAGCACTTACTCAACCCGAAAACTGGAACACAGGCTGGATTTTACTCTATGAAGCATTAGCAAATGATTTCCAATATCCACATCCCGAAAAGTTGGTGGTTTTTGGTGATAATCATGATATGGATCGTTTTTATTCGCAGTTGGGTTCGAATCCATCTTTGTTTCGTTTGGGCATGGTGTATTTGCTTACTACACAGCGTATCCCGCAAATTATGTATGGAACTGAAATTCTCATGCGCAATGAAAAACATAATAATCATGGAGAAATTCGCAGCGATTTTCCTGGTGGATGGAACGCCGATTCGGTGAATGTCTTTTCTAAGCAAGGGTTATCGACCGATCAAATTCAGGCATACGAATTTTTAAGCCGTCTGCTTAACTGGCGTAAATCATCCGAAGTCATCCATTCAGGATCAATGGTTCATTTTGCTCCCCAAAAAGGGGTTTATGTATATGCGCGTGAAAAGGGAACAAAATCGGTTTTGGTTTTAATGAATAAAGAGAATTCAGAAGTAACGATTGACCTGAGTCGTTTTTCTTCAATAATTCGTGATCGAAAAATTGCAAAGGATGTTTTGGCAGATCAAGAGATTTCGGTGAGTAAAGAGTTGATAATCTCTCCCATTTCGGCTAAAATAATTGAATTCTGAAGCGCATTTTCCCTTCTTTTGTGCGAGAATTTCATGTTATATGATTCGTTTTATCATTGTTTTTTGTTTGTGTACTATGACGCTTTCGGCTCAGAAGAAAGTTCCCGGAAATGGTCGAATTCAACGTTTTCCACTCTTCCCATCAAGTCAAGTTGCACCACGCGATATAGATGTTTGGCTACCTGAAGAGTATCCGCTAAAAGGACCGTATTCGGTTATCTATATGCATGATGGGCAGAATCTTTTCGACTCTGCTACAGCTTATGGAAATATTCCTTGGAAAGCCGGAGAAGCTGCATCTTTATTATTACGGAATAAGAAAATTGCACAATGCATCATCGTTGGGATTCACTCTACTGAAAAACGCTTTTTAGAATACAATCCTCAATCAGTTTTCAAAACACTTCCTGCTACTCTTCAACAAAAGTTGATCACCGAATACCAAGGTGAACCTATTTCGGATGCTTACCTGTTATTTATCGTCAAAGAGTTAAAGCCTTTTATTGATAATACATTTTACACCAGTCGTTTACAAGAGAATACATGCATTGCTGGTTCCAGTATGGGCGGATTGATTTCTCTTTATGCTCTATGTGAATATCCAAACATATTTGGTGTTGCAGGATGTATTTCAACACATTGGCCGGTGAGTTTAAAAATGAATGATGCCCGAATTCCGAAGGCGATAAAAGCCTATTTAACTAAGAAATTGCCTATGGATGGAAAGCATCGAATTTACTTTGATTACGGTACTGAAACGCTAGATAAACAGTACAAACCGTATCAAAAGGAAATTGATTTATTGATGAAGGAAAAAGGGTATTCTAAAAAGAATTGGGTAACGAAAGAATTTCCTGGAGCAGCTCATACTGAAGCATCATGGCAAAGCCGATTTCCGAGTGTTCTCAAATTTATGTTAGCCAAGTAATCAGGGTTCTGTTTTAATGATAAATGTTGAGTAATACACCATGTTGGGTAACTCAATGTATTTTTCTATAGAAGATCGAATAGTTACTGTTGTTTCATAAGGAACAGATAAGGACGATTCGGTTGGTTTCCAAGGTTTATCAAAGTTGATAAGCAAAATATCACCTTCACCACCACCAACAGGTTTATATCCAGCAGTAGAACCCGGAAATTCCTGAACATTGAATTCACTTTTGAGAATATCGTAACACTTAGATATACTCTTTGATACAGCCGCAACTTCCACAATTTTCAAAAATTGATCGGAAGAAAAGTCACCCGTTACTTCTGTTCCAAATTCCTTACGAGCAACCAACTCTACGATATTTCCTGTAGGATCTTCGAAATAAATAGAACGTGCATTTTGTGCAGGATTCGAAACGATTTCAGCTCCAGTTGTTTCGTCTTTTAGGATGTTTACCGGACTGCTTGGACCGTTGAGGTATTTTCCATTTGGATTTTTAAGCCAATCCAAAGTCTTTTCTATTTGATTTTTAGGAATCAAAATGCTGAAATGATTAACAATAGGATCGCCGCTAGCTAATAAATTAAATGTTAATCGGGAATTCCCAAGCTTCACTGTAAAGCCATGAAGTGTAGTATCGATGACTTGCAAGTGCAAGGAGCCTTCCCAAAATTCACGCGACTTTTCGACATTATTTGTCTTGATTTCTAATTCTTTAATTTCTAAAGATTGCGAAGGATAATCGATTGTTTTTAAATCTTCCTTTTTACATGAAGAATAAACACAAGTCAATGCGATCGTAATCAAACTAAGGATTACAAAACTTTTATATTGAACAAACTGCTTTCTTAAGATACTCATTTGCGTTTTGCCTTTTGTTTTGCTTGTAGTTTCGCTTTTTGTTTGGCTCTAGAAAGTTTCTTTTTCTCCGACTTGGTTAATTTGACCTTTTTAGTTTGTGTAAAGTATTCAGGAACTGTATCGTCTTGAGAATAATCACGATCTAAAGCGAAACTCAACCCAACACGAATCACAGGACTTGCTTCCCACACTTCGCCTTCTAAATATCCGCGCGTTTTATAACCAGCTTGGAAAGCCAGCGACATTGGGTGAATCCAATCTTTGGTTAAAAGTAGATTTCCGCTTAAAATGGCAGCTCCTCCCCAATTAATGGGAAGTGATGATTGTGCAATCCAATCTTTAAAGAAATAGCGTTGTTTCCAAATGCTAACATGCGCATTGAGACTGAAGTTAGTGCTTCTTTTTAGATTGAAGATTTTAACACCACCACCATATGATTCGGAGAAATTTCCTGTTCCGATTCGGCTATAAAGCTGAATCATTTGACAATGTTTTGTTAGTGTGAGCGAAGGAATCCATTCAGGACCAAACGGTGTAAATCCTAATCGAACCCAAGGCAAAGCATATTTTCCATATCCCAATTTGATAGCTGGTGTAGCCATCGAATCTTGTCCTTGAATCATGTATTTATAAAACACACTATATAATGCAGTATAGAACGTTGGATTGGTAAAAGTAGCAATGGCGTAATCTCGTTTTAGATCGCTTGCTTTGTATTTGTAGTCGCTATAAAAACCAAATTGTCGGTTGGTATAATACAGCCAATTACCAGCTGCTGAATTTCCAGGTTCTTGGTTTGAAGATAATGATAGAACGCTTGCTAAACCAGCCATTTGCGCCCGAACCAAATGAAGTGATTCTCGGTAGTTGAGCGATTTTCTTTGCATCCACCTTAATGAAATCTGATCAGAAGCAATCGATCCTGCATCCAAGGCGGCTCCTGATATTTGAGCTAATTGCATGCGTGAAGCTTGATCTTCAATTACCGGCCTATCGTATTTCATGCTACCAACCGGTTTCCATAATGCAAGCGGGTAGGGCGGTGTGAATGAATAGCCAACTCCTTTCAGCTTAAACTCACGTGTTCTTCCCATCGATCCAAAGAAATCTTCTTCAGCCGATAGTAAGAGTGATTCAATAGGTGCATCAATCAAAAAGATTTTTCCAAAACGATACAAAATTGACCAGGTAACTTCCGATCGTGTGGTATCACCTCGCCAACGGACAGGTAAGATCGAATCTTCCCAAGCGCTCAACTTTTTTTCAAGTGTTAAAACAGATGGAATACCTGCATTGGCAGTCATTGGCCAATCTAACAATACATTGTATTGAATGCGATCGCTGTATTGAATTTTGAATTTTCTAATTTTTCGTGCTGGGCGAGGTGGGCGTAAAACAGCACCATCTTTTAGTACACGTTGATTTTTTTCTTTAAAAAGTGAATCACGCCAAAACTCAGTCGTATCAACGCGTATCGTATCTTTTTTAGGCTTTATTGTATCACGAAAAGTAGCTTGTGTACGGTTAGGTACCTGAGCTTTGCTTATCAGTGGGGAAATAAGGATTATCAGGAGGAGAATTCTTCTCATGCGTTCTTGTGGGCGGATACAAAACTATCCAAACTCTACGAAATTCAAACATTTAAGTAAGGGAGTTTCCAACAGTCTCAAATTCAGGGAAATTAACCTAAATGTTTCAATGCTTCTCGCCGACTTAGGTTAGAAATTGGGTTGTTTTCGACGAATAAAACGACTTTTTTGGGGAATGATTTAGCCAATTCTCTTAAAGACCAACCGATCGCTTTGCGAATAAAAAACTTTTTTTCGTTCATTCGATTTTGAATCAATTGAAATTGAAGTTCGATGTTGGTTTCTTTCTTATACTTCAATTGAATTAAAATGCTGGCGCGCTGTAGCCAGAAGTTGGAATTGTAATTCCATCTCAATGCAGTTGGAGATAGAAGCTCAGGATATTTTTGACAGACCGATGCAGTTAAAACAGGACTAATAAAATCAATTGTATCCCACCAGGAATGTTTAAGCATCAATTCTTCAAATAATACTAAGTGGTGTTCATTGAACTGTTTTCGTTGATGGAAGAGGCATTCCATAGCGAAGTAATGATATTCCCGAATAGGTAAATCCCAAAGCATTGGAACTAATTCTTCGCAGGTTTCTAGTGTTGGTTTGTTGAATTGATTGAATAATGAACGCGTTAATTCTGCACGTATCGGTTTCTGAATTCCAAGATATTGAAATTGATATTTCATATACGCCTCCATTGCAGAAGCTTTATCTGTATTGGCTGCTTTTTGAAAGGCGATTTGAACTTTTTCAAACCATTCATGAGCCGAAAGTGTCGATTTCATCTTGCCAATATAAATCCCTTTTAACAAAAAAAAGACGCAAAGAATTTCTTCGATGCGCCTTTCTATGGGTTGGGTTTTTATTGTTTAACGTATTGTATTTCTGCTGCAATTCGAACATCTTCACTAACTAATACACCACCAGTTTCGGTAGCTGCATTCCATGTTAAGCCAAAATCTTTTCGGTTAATACTACCCGAAACAGTAAATCCTGCTTTTAGATTTCCCCATGGATCTTTGGCAATACCTCCTAACTCAGCTTTTAAACTTACTGATTTAGTTACATCACGTATAGTAAGATCGCCGTGAATAGTGAATTCTTCCTCATTTTTCTTCTCAATCGAAGTCGATTCAAATGTCATGTACGGAAATTTCTCAGCACTGAAAAAGTCATCCGATTTTAGATGAGCATCACGTTGCTCATTTCCAGTATTGATAGTATTTAACGCAGCTTTTAAACTGATTTTAGCTGTCGAAAAATCATTTTCTTCGGTTGTAACTTCACTTTCAAATTGACCGAAACTGCCTGTTACAGTTGTGATCATTAAGTGTTTTACTTTAAACTGCAATTCACTGTGTGTTGGGTCGAGCACCCATTTTGTTGAACTCATGATTGATTGGGTTTATGTGTATTTATTAAAGATTCATTGGAACTTCCATGACCAAAATTTCGGATTTTTCGAGCGTCTCAAATTGTAAGGAATCTGTTTCCCAAACACCCATTCCATCACGTTTATTAAGCACATTTCCATTGATACTCAAACTACCTTCTAACACAAAAACATAGATTCCGTTTCCTTGTTTCTTAAGTTGATAGCTAGTTTTAAATCCCGAGTCAAAACTGCCTAGATGAAACCAAGCATCTTGATAAATCCAAACACCTTCATCCTCCGCATTGGGAGAAAGAATTTGTTGAAGTTGATTGTGTCGATTTGATTTTGGAAAATGGAGTTGATCATATCTCGGTTTTACATCCCGTTTATTTGGATACACCCAGATTTGAAGAAAATTCACCAGCTTTTCTGTATTGCGGTTATACTCTGAATGAGTAATTCCCGATCCAGCACTCATCACTTGAACATCATTTTCTTTGATCACTTGCACATTACCCATGCTGTCTTTGTGTTCCAAATCGCCCGATAATGGAATGGAAATAATTTCCATGTTATCGTGTGGATGTGTTCCAAACCCTTTTCCTCCTGATACGATATCATCATTCAACACGCGTAACACTCCAAAGTTCATTCGCTCTGGATTATAATACTGTGCAAAACTGAAGGTATGATGTGTGTCGAGCCAGCCATGATCTGCATGTCCACGTGTACTTGCTCTATGAATCACTGTATTTTTCATGATAATGTGATTTTCAATTGGCAAATGATTGAAGCCAATGTCTTTGGATTGATTATTCAAATTGTTTTTTTCACTTTTCAAAATGCCCATACTATTGAAAAGTGCAGTTCCTAATAAACTCTTTCGAAGGAAATCTTTTCGATTCATTTTGAAATTGATTGTATGTACAGCAAATGTATGAACATTTAATTAATTACGGTAAATTGAATGCTAAAATTATGTTAGAATTTTTCAAAGCATTGTTAGTAAGGGAAATAGGGATTTGGCAAATTGATTAATGCATTATCGCATCAATAATATGGAGCCGTAAAGATGATAAGGTTTGCTTTGTTTATCTCGGGCGTTGAGATTGTATAAATACACACCATCAGGCACCATTTTACCAGAACTCATTGTTCCGTTCCAGCTACCGTCGGGACTTGTAATTACATAGATTTCTTCACCCCAACGATCAAATATTCGAAGATTTAATTGTGTGATATGATATCCTACAATTTGAAAAACATCATTAACATGATCTCCATTGGGAGTAAAGCTATTAGGAACAAAAAGTTCGGGCTTTAATTCTACGAGAATTGTATGTGTTACAGTATCGATACAACCTGATTGATTGCTGCAAACATGATGAATAACTTGCTCCGATTCTTCATTAAACGTAAGAGTTGAATTATCGGGTAAGGTGATTTCAGTTCCATTGAGAAACCAAGAACACTCATCGCTTTCATTTCCTAATGGAACCAGCGTAACATCCATTGGAAGAAGTCCCGTTTCTGGTATTTCCATATTGAAAGATGCATTAACGGATATATCTTCTACAGTAACAGTATCTGTATCCGTATTGCAAAATCCAACATGGGTTAATATATAAACTCCTGCTTGTGTAATGTTTATGGATTGTTGAGTAGATCCAGTAGACCAATGATTACCTGTTGTTGAAGCAGACTGCAATTGCACAACTTTCGGTAGACAAGCTTTAATTATAGGATTTCCTAAAATTTCAGCAGTAACTAATCCTTCAGCTATAAAATTTGTAGATGAGGGAGAGCTTATACAGCCATTGTTTTCAGCAGTTACATAATAAGAACTAGTGGTTGAAGAACTTACTTGATATGTCAATCCATTACCAATCACATTGCTTAATGCAACATCCGAATACCAAGTGATGATTGGTGCATCTGAAATTGCCGTAATGACTGGTAGTTGAGTTCCAGCACACCATTGAACTTGAGCTGGTAATGTTGGAGGAACTGGGGTTTGATTTTGTGTAATTACAAAACTTGAACTTGTCGATTGGCAACCATTTATTCCTTGAACAGCATAATACGTTGCAGAGCCTGATGGTGGTGTGAATGAATTCCCTGTTCCAACCTGAACATTTAATGCGGCATCACTATACCAAGTTACTGAATAACCAACCGAGGCAGTTGTTGTAATTGGAGTGATAGCAGTTCCATTACAAAAAGCATGAGTGCCATTCAGCACTAAGGCCGAAGGCTGAGCAACAACCGTAATATCATGGGTTGCTGTGGCTGAACAGCCTGTTGTTCCTACAGTATATGTGATCGATTGTGCTCCATTTAATCCGGTTGGGTTGAAGGTATTACCACTTACTCCTGTTCCTGTCCAAATACCACCCGAAGTGCCAGTTAATAAGGTATTTAGATTTAAACTTGGGGAAGATGAGCACACATTCGTTGCTGTCCAACTGGCATCAGCTGTAGCGATAACATTGATTGTATGACTCTGAGTAACTACACAATTCCCTGAACCAACAGTATAGGTAATTGTTTGATTTCCATTCAATCCACTTGGAGAAAACGTATTTCCTGTAACACCATTACCAGTCCATGTTCCACCACTCGTTCCAGTAATTAAATTGTTGAGGTTAATTGAGGGATCGCTTGCACACATTGAAGATGGATTCAAGGTCCAATCAGCATTGGCACTTGCAACTACAGTCATGTTTTGAGTACTCGAAGCCAAGCAGGCTCCTGATCCAACAGAATACGTAATAGCAATGGCTCCGTTTAATCCTGAAGGATCGAAGGTATTTCCTGTAGCTCCTGTTCCCGTCCACGTTCCGCCGGTAGTTCCTGTGATTAAAGTGTTGAGGTTAATTGTTCCTCCTCCTGAACAAACCGATTGAGGAGTCCAGGTTGCATTTCCACCACTTGTAATAGTGATGGTTTCAGTTTCACTTACAGCATTGGCACAATTGGGTGAGAATGTATAGGTTATATCCACATCGCCCGATAATCCGGAAGGAGAAAAAAGATGTCCTGTAACTCCTGGTCCTGTCCAAGATCCTCCTGGAGTTCCAGTAACCAATGTATTTAAATCAATACTTGCTGCACCTGAACACATGGGAGCAGGTGGTGTCCAACTAGGATCATACACGTTGAAAGGTGCATTACAGCCGTTGTTTGAATATGTGGTAACACCGTTTTCATCGAAATTAGCTAAAGCACCATCTCCACCAACCAATTGAGAACCGAAGTAGGAAACGGTTTGAGTACAACCAGCTGGACTACTAAAAGTCATGGTGAAATATCGGATTGTGCTTGCTGTATTTGAAAAATTTCCCCCTGAAAATGTGGAACAATGAAAAATCACATACAGTGTATCCGAAAGTCCAGCAAATGTGGTTGTTGTTGGATCGAAATTAATTCCTGTAATAAGTAATACTTTAGAATTTGCGGGTAAAATGCCACCAGTAGGTTCTTTTAAAAATCCGCAATTCTGAATAGTAGCATTCATTTGCGCTACTTTGTTTGCAGTAGCTGCATTTTGACATATTCCCGACCATGTATTAGACGTCGTTGCCCAAGAAACAGAAAGGGAAGAAGTTGTTAATGGTGATGGTCCTACAAGAAATCGGACAATTTCATTCTGCCCTTCTTGAGCACTTGGCCCACATGCATCAGCTTGAATAGCTTGAATACGAAAGCACGAATTGGTTGTCTGTGCCTGCAATGAACAGGACAGAAATAGGATGAACAATGAACAGAAAATAATCAGAGGCTGCTTCCTCATTATCTAAAAACGGAACCCTACAAAGTTACACTAGAACCTGAATTTTCCGTCTTATTATATTGTACTTCGAATGTTAACAATTTGTTCTGTAATCAAGCATCATTGCGCCTTAATAAAACGCGCATTCATATTGCCTGAAGCGCTTCGAATGCTTAAGATAAATGATCCTGTTGGAAGGTTTGAAGTATCAATTGTCCAACTCTTTCCTGTCATGATGGTTTTGGTAGAAGTTTCAACCAATCGACCTTGAAGATCAAACACTTGAACCAAGCATTGTCCATGAATTGCTTCTCCAGTTTTTACAATGTTTAGCTTTTCGTTTGCTGGATTGGGATATACCGAAAGTCCATTTTCGAAATCCATTCCGTTTGTTAATCCAAGTGGAGGAATGCTGTCGGAGTTCGGAGCACCTGGTGTTGGATAAAACAACAATTTCCAATTATCAGCACCATCTAAATAGCGTCCAAATGTTTTTCCTTCACTCATTGCAGGATATTGCGCTCCATCAATGAGTGTTTCTCCATCAGGAGCAAAAATTCCAACAAAACCTCCAGTTTCGGATAAAGTAAAATTCAAATGCAGAGGTCCTTGAACTGTATTTTGATCAGCCCACAAAATCTTAAATGAACCAGGCTCCATCGTCATTTGAGCCGTAATTTGAGGAAACTGAAACTTGGTTGGATTGCTAATTAAATCTGTGATATAATATCCAGAAAGGTTGACTGTTTGAGTATCTGCATTGTAAATCTCTATCCAATCGTCCAATTGTCCATTCGGATCGGGGTAATTTGTATTAAATGCATTGAGCTCATTAAGGTAAATCAAAGGAGGAACGTAGCTTGGAATATTGTCATTGTCTTTAATCACAATAACAACAGTACTTGTATCTCCAATTTGCAATCCGTTTGACACTTGAATTATCGTAAATGTCACATATTCGTCGGGTTCAATTTGAGTATCGTTATACGGTGTTACGAGAAAGTCGAGTAGGGGATTTCCAGCTTCTGTTTGTAGTAATAATTGACCATTACTAACAGCTGGTGTTGCGAAATAATCGTTAAATACACCGGCTCCATTGTTTGCTCCAATAAAAATGAAATAAGATGATGATGGAGTTGGACTGATATTCATTGAAACAGGAACACCAGCTTGACCTTCGGTGATAGTTAATGTATCTGTCGAAAAATTGATTCTCGAAAAGTTCTGATCAGTACTGATTAATGTTACAGCAATGGCATCTTCGGTTCCTACGGTTAATCCTCCCGATAAAGCACCAATGACGAAAGTTACGGTTTCATTCGTTTCGGGTAAACCATCTGCCAAGGCTTGAAAAGTAAACGAAGCTGTGGTTGCGTTTGCTGGGATATCGATGGTTATTGTTCCTGAAATATTGGGTGGATTAGTATTGTAATCACTTGCTGTTATACCAGGAAATTCGAGCACATTGAGAACCACACTTTGAGGTGAAATTTGAGGTGAACTTATGTCGAGTGTGATGGTTGCTAGTGATCCTCCTTCGATAACACTGGTGCTCGTTTGAGCAAATTCGATGCTTGAGGCAAATGGTTGAGATGTACTTGAATTCCAGTTTGGCCAAGAACTAACCTGAGCTGGTTGTCCATTATCGAGAAACCAATAATTGATGTTGTAAATAATGGAAAGCATTTCAGGACCTGTCACATTCAAAGGCGAAATAGATAAATATCCATTATCGATATTGATGGTTGTTATATCCATGAATGCCAATGCGGTTTGTCCATTTACTAATGGAGCAGGTAAACAGGTACGAAATTCAAAATAGGGAATAGAGTCGCAAGTTGGACGCCATGTATTATTGCTTATTCCGGCAATGAAAGATGGTTGAGTTGATATTCCAGTATAAGCTAATATTTGTTCTCCTTGTCCCAGCGAATACCAAATTCTACCAGTTGCTGTTCCAGGACCAGTAACAGTCATCCCACTTCCATTATCTTGAAGTTGAAAAATAGTTCCAACGGGTAATGCTGAATCAGGACTAGTCCAAACAACTGTTTGTTCGTTGCTGAGCAAATGAGCGCCTGTCCATTTATTATCAGTGAAACTGATTTGAGTTGCAGGAGGAAGAACTTCGGTAGTTACTAGTGCAAATGCCATTTGAGCATCACCTTGATAACCAATAAATGCAACAGCTCCCGGAGAAAGTGTTTGAGCTTTCATTGAAACTCCCAACATGAAGCAATAGAAAACGATGAGCGTAGTAATACGATTTTTCATGCGCATGAAATTCTGTTTCTAAAAACAAATGTACGTCAAAAAGCCTGTAGGGTTGCTTTTCAATTCATTAGGATGGATTCCATAAAAAAACGGCCTGCTCAAATCGAACAGACCGTTTCAAAGTTCATTGAAGAACTTAATGTTTTACAATCAACTTTTTATAAGTACGATCTTTTCCAGAACCAACACGAACAAGGTAAACTCCCGATGCAAAATTGCTTGTATTGATTTGCAATTGTGTTGAGTTTTGAGGAATAAGTTGATTTAGAATTTGACGACCATTTATATCAAACACATGAATTTGGGAATTTGTAAGTGAGCTTGATAATGAAACTTGAACAAATTCATTTGCTGGATTGGGAAAAAGATTGAATTCAAAAGCAGAAACCGTTTTGATTCCAGATGTTGCATTGGAAGCTCCCGGTGTAGTAAAACCGTCTTCGAAAACAGTTAATTCACCATCTACTTCGCTATCATATCCATACGATTGATTTGGACCTAATTGTTCATAGGTTAAAGAATCAATCAAATCTCCATTTCCAGCATACAATCCAACATATTCTCCTGCTGGAGATAAGGTGAAATTCGTATGCAGTGGACCTTGAGCAATCGTATTATCAGCCCAAACCAATTTGAAACCACCAGCATTTATTACTGTACTTGCTGATCCTGTAGGAAACTGATATTTATTGGTTACAGTTATATCATCAGTAATAAACAATCCTGCTAAATCGGCTGGTGTAGAAGCAGCGTTATAAATCTCAATCCAGTCATCAAATTCGCCATTCTCATCGGCTATTGTGCCTGTATTGGAAGCCATCACTTCGTTGATGTATAAATCACTTACAACAGGTGCAGCATCATTATCTAATACTGTAATGGTTTGAGTTGCATTTAAACCAGCTTGAAGATTACTGCTAAAGGATGTCAAACTCAAATTCAAACTCTCTGGAGATTCAATGTCTGTATCATCATTCACATGAAATGTAAAACTATAGGTAGTAATTCCGGAAGCCAATGAAACAGCAATGACTCCTGATGCTGCAGCCGGATTTGTAGTATAGTCAGCTGCACTTATTCCATTTTCTGTTAATTGAATGGAGAATGTCTGTGAACTTGAAATAGCTGGTAAAATTTCCAATTGAACAGTAATGTCTGATTGTCCTTCGGTTATTGTTTGTGTAGTTGAAGTAAAACTCACGAAAGAAACTCCGGCAGGTTCAGTGATTTCGAAATTCAAAGTATTACCCGATCCGATAGTAATTCCTGCTGTTGAAGATGAAATCGTTAAGGTTCCAGATTCGGTTCCTTCGCTTAATCCATCTGCAATAGCAGCTAAGTTTAATGAAATAAAAGTGGAGCCGTTCGGAATTGGAATCGTAACCGAATTAGCACTAAATGCTGGTGTAGACTGTAAATCAGCAGAACCTACAATTCCGCTTAAAGTAAGTGTAACGGTTTGTGAACCAAAACTCGCAGGGCTAATGCTAAACGTTACATTTTGTGAGGATCCTCCTTCGGAGAGACTTAAAAATCCACTTTGGAAATTAATTTCAGAAGGTGCTGGAGTGTCGAATGTAAATGTCCATGCAGGCCACATTTCAAAACCACTTAGTGTTGGATCATTATCATATTGCCAATTTTCTGGATCCATAATAACCGCTAAAATGTCGGCAACAGGTCCGCTTAGGTCGGGAGGAAAAAGGTATCCATTATCAGTACCAGTTGAATCTCCAGTGATGGCTAATGCATTGATTCCTTCTTCTAATGGTGCAGGTAAGCAAGTGAAATTAGTATTTCCAACACCTGTTGTATTACAAACAGGAAGAAAAATATTGACACTGATAGCAGCCACAAAACTCGGACTTGCACTCGATCCTGTATAAGCTAAAATCTGATCACCACCAGTAGCCAAACCATTCAATTCGCCAGTTGCAGTTCCCGGACCGGTTACTAGTTCAATATTATGTCCTGCACCAGGAATGGTATCTTCCCGAAAAATAATGGTAGTACCGATTGGAACACCTCCTACTGGTGCAGTCCAAACAACTGTTTGCTCATTTGTAAATAAAGCAGTTCCACTCCAGCCATTATCAGTAAAACTGATAGTTGTTCCAGCTGCAATGTCTTGCAAAGTCACAATGGCAAATCCATCAGGGGCATCACATTGCATTGATAGAAATGCAATTCCCCCAGGTTGAACTTGTGAAAATGCCGTTAATGAAAAGAGGCAAATAATGAAAGAAGATAAAATTGATCTCATGAATTGAAATTTGTACAAATGTAATGGATTAATAAAAACGGGAATCCATTCTCTTTTTAGTCGAAAAACACCCAGTTGAAACCGATTTTTAATAAGCGGTCGGGGAGAGGATAATACGGTATAACATTGGCTTGCATGCCAGCAATTCCGGCATTCACATGTTCCATCATGGCAAATATTCTTGCCCTGCGGATTTTAACACTCACATAAAAATTCGCTTGAATGAGTCCTTTATTTAGTTTATCATATTGAAGATAAAATAATCCACTTTGAGGCTGATATGCATTCGCTCTGAACAAAGAGCATCCGATTACATCTATTCCTATTCTCCATGGAGTTGATTTGCCAATTCGTCCTTCTCTAAAAACACTTTCTTGATATTGGAATTCAGGCAATCGAATCACATTAGTTCCTGAAACTTTTTGATATAAAATGCGGCTATATAAGTGCCACTTACGAAGATGAATTTGATTTTCTACTTGAGCAGAAAGCACATTGATTGCAGATGAGAATTGCGCTGGAGCTGCATTTTGACTCATGTACACCCAGTTTCCAATAAGCTGGTTGCTAACTTTTATTTCGGTATGAAGTTTTGGCAGTTGGATGGTACCATACACTTTGAGCAGATTGATTTTCTTAAATGAATTGCTCCAAGTTCCAAAATTCGAAATGAATCGTTGAAGCTGGTAAACAGGTTCTTGACGATAACTTTCAATTCCAGCTTGAATAACAAAGGTTGATTTCGGTTTCAATAAAATGTTCCCAGCTAGTTGAAGATCACCACTGTTATATCCAGAATAGAAAAGTTCTGTTTCAGCATGAATTTTCAATTGTGGTCGAAACGTATAATCGAGTTTCCCTCCCAAACTTTGATTTAGTACATGCAGGTTATAGGACTGACCTTGAATGGAATCATTCATCCACACATGTGCACTTTGTTGTTTCAAGAAAGCTTTTGCTTCCCAATGCATTTGATGAGCAGTATCCGAAACATTACTCAGTTTAAGTAAAGCAGCTTCACTTTCCCATTGACTATTGTAATAATCAAGAAATTTTCTTCCCGAATCTGCAATGCTTGTGTAATAGGTATTTACCGGATTTTCATCATCGTATGAATGCCTGTTGAAATTATATTGAAGCGTATGTTGAATTCTTAGTGAAGCTCCTTTCTTTTCTACTTTATTTGAATCTACATTCGGTCGAAAGAGATCATAGGTTTGTCGCAATAGAAAACCATTTCGAAAGACTTTGTTTCGAGCTTTTAACAGATTGATTGGATAAAGCTGTCGGTTATTTACTGTATTCGTTTGGAAAGTAGAATCACCTTCGGCAGTTATTCCTCCATTTTCGAAAGAAGCTCCTTTGTGATAAACAATGCCTGCAAATGCTTGATATCTTCCTTTTCCTGGACGATACCACGCATGAAATCGCAAAGCAGAATGAGCTGCTGTTTGTCTCAGATACGTTCCCGCTGAATTTACCCGTTGAAAATCAAGTCCGAAATTGAGGGCTTTTCCAACATTTTGTGTGTGTCGAATTTTGAAAAATGCTTCCTGCTTTCCTCCTTGCGTATAAGATGCTTCGGTATAAGGCGATTGTGCATCATAAAAACGCATGTCTTTCAAATCGAAAACATAAGGCAGAAAAGTTCCAAATCCCCAATTAAATCCTCCATTAAAACGAGGCTGAAAATTCAAATCCTGAATGGCAGTTCCATTATTTCCAAGGGTTGAATTGATGAATTGGTTTCGATAAACTGGCAAGTAAAACTGGAAACGATCGAGTGAATACGTAATCCGTTGCAACCTGTTTTGTCCCGACTCAGAAATCTCCAGGCCGCCCATTTCTACACGTGAAGTATCTCGACTAACGCCCGAAGAATCAAAACCCGATTTCATTGATCCATTGCCGGTATTGTTAGTCCCGAATTGAGCATGGACACACACAGTGCTAAAAAGAAAAATGAAGATGGTCAGCCGTTGAATCATCGCCGCAAAAGTAGCAGATTTCCTGAGCTTGTTAGATAGCCTATTGAAATTCAAAAGGCTTGATCGATCGTTTAATTTCAAAAAAAATCCCGCCGACGGGCAGGATTAAAACCGTGTTGGTCTGTCGACCGGTTTTGCATTACAGACCGGAGCAAAGGATGTGCGCCGAAGTTCTATAATCAGACATGCACACCTCCTTTCGATTCGTTAGTATAGTAGAATGACAAATTAAATGAAAGATTGTTTGGTGATGGATAAAAAAAAAGAGGCTGCTCTTGTGGAGCAACCTCTTTCAATAAGAAGTGATATGTTAGTGAGCAACTACCACACGAATAGTTCTTGTGGTTTTGTTATCACGAATTACTGCTAGGTATGTTCCTGCTTTCAAGTCGGAAGTGCTGATTGTTTCTACCGAATTTGTAAGCGTTTTTCTAAGAACCACTTTGCCAGTGATGTCGGTTAATTCTAACACCGCTTGACGTGAATCAGAACGAAGAATTTTTACCAATTCGTTGGCTGGATTCGGGAAGGCGATGAGTTGATTTCCGTCCGTTACATTAGCAATTCCTGTTACATCATCTGTAATAGCAATTTCGTAGCTCGAAGTAGAAGTACAACCACCATTGCTGATCGAAAGCGTTACGGTGTAGATACCTGTTTGCATGTAAGCGTGCGATACATTTGCACCAGCTACCAGGCTTGTTTGATCACCGAAATTCCACGTGTATTCAGCACCAGCAATTTGAACTGTGCTAAATTCTACGATGGCTTTATCAAGGGAGATGCTCGAAGCAGAACTTGTGATACCGGCATTTTCGAAAGCTTCAAATCCTTGAATATCGATCAAAGTAGAGTTGAATTCAGTTCCATCATACGATGTTTCCATTGAGTACGATTGTGGAGCCAAGCCAGTGAAGATGTATTCTGCCATCACTGAATCTTTCGCCATGACTACTTCGCCTGCGGTGTTTTTGATACGAGCTTGCATTGGGTAGTTCTGGTTAGGATTGCTTAGAATCACTTTTCCTGTGTTTTCGTTAGTACAAGAACCAGTTGAAGAATAAGCGAATGGAGCCATGAAATGCAGACGGAAACGTGTTCCAACAAATGCAGGATCGTTGGTAAATGAATAGTTCGAAGAAGCATTCATGTTGTGGAATTCACCTGTTTTACGGTCTTCCAAGAACACACGAACTGTTGGATCGAAGTTATCAAATAGGTTGAGGTCGAACGAATAGGTTCCGGCAGTAGCCATCACCACACCTAAATCAATTACACGAGCAGTGTTAAGAACTGGTAAATACTGAGTAGTAAATTGATCATCACCAAGCATAGTGTATAATTCAAGTACTTCACTTGAAGGCATTCTTGGAGAATCGAATCCGAAATCAACGCCATCTGTTCCTGTTTCACCAAAACCAACAACGGCATCAAAACTAATTTGATTTGGATTGGTTAAACGTAAACGTAGGATTGAATATGGACTATCGTTATCGAGGAACTGAGTTGAGTTACCCGGATAATTTGGAACACGTTGATTGGAGTTGAAACTAATAGATCCAGCACCGCTTACTTGAGCTAAGAAACCTTGACCAGCACCAATTTCTGCTGAGTTAAATCCTGCAACGATATTACCACTAAGAACTCCTAATCCTGACATAACAACATACGAGCTGGAGTTATATGGAATATTTCCTGAGAATGACCATAAGTAAACAGAACCAAGGTTCGCGTTTGTAGCTTTTAATGAACTGTATGATAATGCAGATGGATAAGGATTTCCAAGCAAGTTAAAGGTGTTTGAACCATTCACTGTAACAGGAATATTTACTGTTCCTTCATTCGAAGTACCAACAAATTTTACGTTTCCGTTACCTGCATACGTTTGAATATATCCTCTTCCTGGAGTCATTACAGTAGGACTAGTGATTGCAGAACCCCAAGCTAATTGTGGATTTGTTCCGCTACCAGCAATTTGATTATCATACTGATACACGTTATTTCCGTAATTAGAAGCTAAAACAGAAGTTGTTGCAGCTGTAACAGGAGAGCTCCAGTAATTGTATCCACCGTAAAGAGATCCACTACGATTGTAGTTGATATTTCCAGTAACAGTACCACTGTAGTTTTTAGTTAAATCGGCTGTTGCAACACCGCCGCTAAGTAGTACGGAGTTGTTTTCGAAACTCATATTACCATTACTAGCTACCGATACACCAGCTCTAACAGCTACAACACCGTAGAAACGAGTGAGTGACAAAACAGCACCAGTATTCAAACCACCTTCGTTAAAGCGAAGTGTACCAGTTCCTAAGAATCGTGGAGCAGTAGTTTGCAAATACGCATAGAAACCAGAACGATTGATATAGCTTTTGTATGTAGCACTTGCAGTCAATCTCAATTCAGCACCAGCGTTAATGGTAATGCTTGGAATGTTGTTATTTCCAATAGAATTGATGAATTCAACTCCGTGAACGTTTTGAGTTCCATTAATCACTGGGTAAACATTGCTAACCAAGGTTGGAATAATAACAGTTGAATTAACTGATGGAGTTGTTAATGCCGAAACATCACCGCCTGACCAGTTTGCCGCATTTGTAAAGTTATTATCTGCCGCACCTGTCCAATAAAGACCGTTCGTAACAGCCATTTTGATAAACTGAGCAGGAGCTGCATTTCCAGCAGTAGTTCTTGCCAAACGGATATATACAGTAGAACCTGGAGTTAAGCCAGTTGCAGCAGCGTAAGCCATGTTAGCAGCAGCACCGCCAGAGTTACAAGCAACTTGAGAAAGTCCTGTTGAACATGTAGTAGCAGTGAAAATTTGAACCAATGCACTCGTGATGTTTAACGATACAGTTGGATCATTATGTTCTTGAGTAATGACGTGAACCTCACCATTGGCAGGAACTACAGCACGGAACCAAATATCTTTATTAATTCCAACACAAGCAGCACCTGGACTAGCCGTAGCACCTGTTAAAGAACGAAGAATGTAGTTTGGAGTGCTTGTTACATTAATTAAACCTGCAGGAAGATTTGCCAAACAGATATCATTCGTAATGGCCGGGTCAACGGTAACTAAAATTGCAGTTGGACTTGTATTACAAGCAATTAAGGTATTGGTTGCTGTTACATTGTATGTCACCGTAGAGAATGGTGCTGCATACACTGTTAAGATTGGAGTTCCTAAAACATATGGAATTGTAAGAGCAGCATCTGTATATAAATCTGATGCAGGACTCCAAGTATAATTTGTATTAGCAAGTGGAGCAGTAACTTCCAACATTCTTGATGGATTTGAAGCATCAATGGTAGTTGAAGTAACATTCGTTACTGGTAAAGCGGCAGAGGCTGCTACCAAGTTATTGAATGAATTTACAGCTGTTGCTGATACAGCATTTAATGCAGTATTTACGGAAGTACTTAAAGAAATCCAAGGTGAGCTACCATTGTATAAAGCAAGACCAGCTTCAGGTAAGCTGTTCAATTCGCTAGTCAAGTAGTAATAATTGACAGTTGCATTCAATCCAGTATTAACTGTTGGAGTAATTGTGAACTTACGTAAAACACTCGAAGAAGAACATCCGATGTCTTGGCTATTTCCAGTATTACGGAGAACAACTGTAGAACCTGGTTGAGCACCAGCAGCAGTAATTTCAAGACCCATTCCACCAAATTGTTGAAGGGCATTTGTTAGAACACGTGTTGTTTCAACGTTTCCAAGAACATTGTTGGCATCAGTTTCTGAAATTGTTGCTGTTGCACTCAAGATGACTTTGTTTGCACCTGTTGTAATTCCACCTAATGAACAATCTAAATTTCCTGTACCAGAAATCTTCATATTACCCGAAGTCAACGTAACACCATTGGAATTGCTGATTGTTACATTGTTGAATGATTCACCTGCAGCGTATGAAGTACTGAATGATTGTGCTCCAGATGTTCCATTGAATTCGAAGGTCGAAGTTCCGGAAGCAATCATATCAATTGTGCGCGAATCTGTAAAGTCGCCAGCTATTTTGATTGTATTGCCATTCGGAGTGAATTTTCCAGTAGAAGTCCCAGCAATTGTAAAGTCACCTTTGATGATTACATTGGCACTTCCACTTGAAGGTTGAACCTGAGTTACAGTTGTTCCACTAGTTTGAATGCTTAGGTTATTGATAGACGCTTTGATAACAGAAGCTGATCCACCTGAACCATCCTGACGAATATTCGCTGTACCAGTAGCTCCATTTAAAATGATAGAACCAGTAAAAGAATAGCTCGCAGTATTTCCAGCACACTCTAAATCTCCACCTATAGTGATTGTGTTTGCATTATCGGCAAATGAAGATGCTCCAGCATTGGTGTTCAATTTAATATCATCGCTCAATACCAAGTTTGTTGTTGCAGCTAATGATAATGAACCCGTTTTTAAATCGCTACCAGAAGAAATTAATGTACCGCTAGTATTGGCAACGTTCATCAACAAACGTCCTGCATTGATTGCATTTCCATTTCCAACCAATTGCTGTGTATTAGAGCCATATGCTTGAAGATTCACATACGTATTGTAATTGGTAGAGTAGGTAATGGTTCCGTTTACAGTGATGTCTTTTTTGAAGAATACAACACTGAAAGTTGTAGAAGCATTTACACTTGCATTGGTAAATGTGTAATCACCTTCAACGCGATATCCACCAATAATACGTTTAACACCAGCACCAGTAAAGGTTAAGTTACCGTATTGATTGTTTGTAGATGTTGGAACGGCGATGTCTTGATTGGATAATGAACCGTATACAACCGTAGTGTTTGGCTCAATACCATTCAATGTTGGAACAGTGGCATTGTTTAAGTTCAATGTTGCTGTACCTTCCAAGCTATCAACTACTCCAACAAAAGAGAATGCATCAGGAATAGTTACAGTACAATTAGTACGGATTAACACTTTTGAATTTGATCCTGAAACAGTCCAGTTTGCACCAAGAGTTGCTGTAGTTAAACGGTGTTGAACGATGAACGTTTGGTTTGATGCAGTGAAAGAAGTTGGGTTTGCACCAGTTCCATCATTATTAGTCCACCATGAACCTAATTGGTCTAAGTTTCCAGTTGAATCAGAATAAAAAATAGATGGTGTGAAGTTGATTGGAGTAAAAGTAACATCATCAACTCCTAAACCATCACGAGTTCCAAATGTACCAGTATTATTATGTGTCCAACGAACCCAAGTAGAAGCTCCATTCGCAACAGATGCAGGTAAAAATACTGTATCCATAATAGCTTGACGATAAGCACCAGCATTTCCATTACGAGGATTATCTGTGGATGTTGTTCCGTAATCAGGTGAGTAAAAATTTAGAATACTTGAAGATCCCCAAGTTCCAGTTGCTAAGCTTGTTGCTGTAGAACTGTATTCGAATTTCAACTTATCACGTGCAGGAGCACCGCCATTCGATGCATTTCCTGTAACACCTCTTCTCCATTGTTCTCCGTTGTAATTCACAATAAGAGCGTTAAAAGTTGTTCCAGTAGAATTTGTGATTTTGAAACCTACTTTTACATCAGCCAAACCACTAGTAATGGATGAACCTAAGGCACGATCAGATGTTGCTCCAGTTCCAAAACTGTAAGTGTCTCCAGTCGATAAATTACCATCACCAGCAGTTAAAATCAAGTTTTGGTTGGTTCCTGTTTCAAGGTAATAAGCACCTGTACTTACTTCGGTACTTGTTCCAGAGACAATTATGTTATTGAAATCAGTTGTAGCACTTGGAGTACCAATGACTGTTACAATTACAGCATCATCATTATCAGTGATGGTTACGTTTTGAGTGATTGTAGTTCCAAGATATAAACCTGCCGAAGGATTGGAAATGTTGATTGTTGCAGTTTCGGTTCCCTCATTCAAGTTGTCATTTACCACTGTAAATGTGCTTGTTCCAGTTGTTGCTCCAGAAAGAATTTTAATCTGAATTCCAGCTAAAGTACCATCTCCATCAACCAAGGTATAATCACCTGAAGAAATGGAAGTACCTGTTACCGTTAAATCAACCGTTTCGTTGCTTGTTAAAGTAGAATTTGAAGTTGCAGTAACTGTTATGGCTGTTGTTCCAACTTCTGTTCCTGCACTTGCACTAACACTTACGTTAACAGTTGGAAGCAAAGCTCCATTTAAGATTACATATTGAGTGTATCCGGATGTTGTTGTAAGAGTAATGAGTTTGTTATTGTATGAACCAGCAGCAAGATTTGCTTTCAAACGAACATACACCGTTGTAAGAGCAACTGAACCTGCTGTTGGATTTAAGTTCAATGAATTGACAAACGTTCCACCTGAAGTTAGGCTAATTTCATAATTAGCATCAACATTCAATGCAATTGGATTAACACCTAAGTTAGAACCACTCACTGTGAATGATTGCTCAACCGATGGACCAGTACCAGGACCAGAACCAGCATAGGTAAATCCATTTAAAATGGTAGATCCAATATTAATTTTTGGAGCGCTTGCTGAAATTGGTGCTAAGGAAATTCCTTTAACTGTGTTTGTTCCAGTTGCAGTGTATAAAGTAACGTTTGAAGGTGTGTTAACGTTAATAGTTGTATTATAACCGGCTAAGTCAGTTACTTTTATAATACTGTTTGCTGCAGTAGCACCACCTCCTGTTGAGAAGAATATTTCAGCTCCAATTCCTAATCGCAAAGCTGTAATTCCAAAACCACCACCAGCTGCTGTATATGATCCATTCGCAGTCCAAAGACCCGCAACTAATGAATATTTTAATATTCCAGTTGCAGTTACAAAATACATCACATCGTATGTAGTTCCATTCACTCCGGATTGAATCATATAGAAATCTATAGGAGTAATACCAGAGGAAGCGAATCCATTTAATGTTGTTGCTGTAATATCTGTTGGAGTAGCAAAACTTACAACTGTATTGGTTGCAGAATTGGCCATTGAATATACCGTCCCTCCAAAAGCTTTCGCACATCGTTTATTCGCAGCAAAGGTTGGTGTTGTAGCACCTCCATTTGAGAATAATCCTATTTGATCAATAATATAATATGCAGAGTTATCAATAGAAGTAGCTCCACGTGTTTGGTTACCTGTTGTACCAGCGTATGTAGCTGGAAGGTTAAATACAAAATTAGAAGTCAAGGTACCTACACCACGAGGTAAAATAGTATTGATATTACCTGCTGAAGTAGTTGTATTGTGTCCAACAAAACTCAATAATGTACCATCGTTTGTAGTCGCTAAATAACCCGCCGATGTAGCACTTCCTGTAAAACGTAAAGAATTAGCACCTGAAGTTCCATTGATACTGTATGTATTAATGGCTGATTGAGCAGCAGTAGTTCTATTAATTTCAACAATAGAAGCAGTTGTATTAGAACTAGTATTATCTGCTATTTGGAATAATGCCAAATTGCTCAATGTGAAATTGATTGCGGCTGTAACTGTCCCACTTGCAGTAATCGATGAACTTGCTCCACCACCAGCAATACCAATTGTTTGACTAGAATATGTTGCTTGAGCCATTCCTGCTTTCAAACGCACATAAAAAGGAGTTGAAGCAAGAGTAGCTGATGAATAAGGTATCAAAGCAGTAGCTCCAAAGGTGATATTATCACTTGAAACTTCGAAAGCAGCTGAGCCTGTTATTGTAATATTGTTAGGCGCACCAGTTAAACTAGCACCAGTTAGATTAAGTGTTTGTGAAGTTGAAGGTCCAGACCCCAATGGATATGTAAAGCCTGTTAATGAACCAACACTCGGTGTTAAGGTAGGTGATGCAGAAGTAACGGTTCCAGTTGTTGAAACGTTTATTGTTGTTGCTCCACCACCAGCGAGTGTTACTCCTGTTACTGGTCCATAAGTAGCTGCAGCAAGTCCAGCTTTTAAACGAACATACGTTGTTGTTGATGCTAATGCTCCACCTGAATAAGCAACAGTATATGAATTACCACCAGCAGCAGTAATTCCGTCTGAAGAAACTTCGAAATTGGTTGTTCCAGCCACTGTAATGTTTCCAGCTGCAGGACTTAAACTTGATCCAGTAAATGTATATGACTGCCATGCAGATGGACCAGCTCCTGTATAATTAAGTCCGGTAATAGCAGCAGGTTGAGATATTGTTGGACCTGTTCCAGTAAGTTTAACATCATCTATACGAATAGCTAATGTTCCAGTTTTTACAAATCGAATTTTTAATCCATTGATTTGAGCACCTGCAGGTAAGGTTAAGGATTTAGAAAGATACCATCCAACAGTAGCACCTGCAGCTTCATTAAATAAAGCTCCAGAAGTATTGGCAACAACTTGCCATGCAGCACCATCCCAATAATCGACAGAAAAAGTTGCATGTGATGCAGCATTTTCTTTACGATAACCAAATTGTAATGTCAAACCAGTATAAATAGAAGCATTGATAGATTCTATCGAAAAACCATAAGCACCAGAAGTGGTTGTTTCAAAAATATTTCCTCCACCGGATGCTCCTGTATAACCAGAAGAAACATTTGTTACACGGAGATCTGCTGGATTAGTTTGAGCTCCGTTAGAATAGGTGAGGTTAGCTCCAGCTCCATTGTTTTGGAAAGTTGCAGGAGCAGTACCGCCAACATAAGCAACAATAGTTGTTGTACCGGCTGGGGTTCCCATATTCTCCGTGAATATGGTTGTTTGACCGAATCCAAGATTGACTGAAATGATGATCAGCAAGGCTGCCAAAATTCCGCTTGGAAAGTGAAAAATTCGGGATCGTTTCGTAAGAGTTGATTCCATTGGATGTTAGTTAGGAGTTGGTTGTTTTACAGATACAAAAAAACAACAACTGAATGAACTTACTAACCATCCTTTGTTACTTAATCTTGGTTCAATTTTAAGTTTTCTGCACAAATTCAGCCTTAAAAATTAACATCAATTTAACATTAGGGATGTTGTTTTTAAAGTTTTAAAAGCAGAAAAATCTAAAATCAAATACGAAGAATAAAGTATAAGGTTATTCTTTTATTTCCCAACGAAAACAAACTTCTTAAATGCTGTTCCTTGCTGAGATTGAATGCGTAATTGATAGATTCCTGGGGTAAACGAATCTAAAGGAAAAGTCATTATTGAATTAGCATTTTTGAATGACATGCTTTTCACATTTTTACCATCAATCGAAAATAGATCGATTCGAACATCCTGATTTTGGTTGGAAAATGAACGCTGACGGATGCTAATATATTCTGAAGCAGGATTTGGAAATAGTTCAAATTGATCAAGTTCTGTGCTTACAATGGCTGATAATTCATTGGAGACGTTAGGCGTTGTCATTCCTTGATCGAACAAAATCCAAGGAGCTCCACCATTAATTTGTCTTCCCCAGCTTTGGTCTGTAGTTAAAGCAGGTACACTCACTGAATCGATGATTTGAATGGTGCCGGCAGATTCACTCAGAATGATTTTCTCACCCGCAGCCGAAATTTTAAAGTTCGTATGCAAAGCTCCTAATTCAACCGAATCATCAGCCCAAACTAATTTATAAGAACCTGCAGGCATAATGGTTTCCAAACTTCCTGTAGGGAATTGATATTTTGACAAGTTGTTTTCATCATCGCTGATGTATTTACCAGCTAAATCAATCGAATTGAGTGAAGCATTATATAACTCAATCCAATCGCTAAACATACCATCGGGCGATGAAATAGTTGCTGAATTGGATGACATCACTTCATTAATGAAAATGGAATTTGTTGGAGGAATCGGAGTATCGTTATCTTGAATGATGAGATCAAACGCATCTTGAAATCCTGCAATAAATCCTGCACTCGGATTTTCTATGCTCATCGTTAAGGTCTCATTGCCTTCTATGGATAAATCATCTACCGTTGAAATTGCGATGGTTGTATCTGTTAATCCAGCGGCAAATGCAATAGTAATTATTCCTCCGCTTGGACTTGGTGAACACGAATAATCAGCAGAAGTTAATCCAGCTCCTTCGCTTAAATGAACATCAAAACTCCCACTTTGAGAAGCTGCAGGTTCTAAATGAACAATGACTGAATAAGAATTTCCTTCGGGAATTTGCATGCTTTCAATTGAAAACTGAATTGTGGAAGCATTATTCAAATCGTTCACAATAAGTAATGTTTGAGATTCGCTTCCGATCGAAAGTCCTGCACTAATATTATTAATATTCAAGGCACCTGTTTCTTGTCCTTCAGTTATTCCATCTTCATTTGCAGCAATTTGCACAATAAAAGAAATGGCTCCAGCTGGAATAGTCACTGGAATTGATGCCCCGCTGAAAGTTGGAGTTGATGTTAAATCGGCTGATGTCAACATTCCAGTAAGCAATAAATTAAGGGTTTGGATACTAGAAGTTGCTGGGTTGAAATTCAATTGAATTTCTTGATATGGTGCACCTTCGGTCAAGGTAATTTCACTTTGTTCTAAGGTAACTACCGATGGAGTTTGTCCAGTAAATGTGAAATTCCAAGCTGGCCAAACTGTATTTCCTGCTATAGCAATATCAACTGATGAGGTCCAGTTTGCTGAGTTGAAGATGGCATCGTGAATTTGAGACGCAGTACCATTGAATCCATCGAGATTGAAAAATAAATTTGGAATGATATCTCCTAAGTTGATTGGAGCTTGTGCCGATTCGCCCAATACGAGGGGAGATGGTAAGCAAGTTATATTGGTATTAGGAGTTCCGGTTACACAAATCGTTTCAAAACTGCTGTTGCTAATAGCTGCAATAAAGGATGGACTGGAATCCGCACCGGTGTATGCTAAAATTTGTTCACCGGCTGAAGATAAATTGGGTAATTCACCAACAACAGAACCTGGACCTGTGAGGAGTGAAAGTCCATTGGCAATATTATCATCGGCAATATAAACGATTGCTCCCGCTAACAATACATTCGAAGGACTTGTCCATACGAGGGTTTGTTCATTTGCCCATAAGGCAGTTCCGTCCCAGCCATTATCAGTAAAAGAGATGGAAGTGTTAGCTGGTAAATCTTCTAAAGTCACAAATGCAAATCCATCAGGAGCTGAGTTTTGAAAACCGACAAAAGCAATTCCACCAACATTGGGCACTTGTGCAAAAAAATTGATGAATGTGATAGTTGTAAGAAAAGTAAGTAGCAGTTTTTTCATGGTATCAAGCTTAATCGAATGGATATCGGTTTATGTACTGAAATGAATCTAAAAAAGGTATTGCCAACCAATTCGGTATTGATTTACCCAATCGGGAGCATTGATTGCTTCTGACTGAATAACATGAATGTATTGAGCTTTGATCATCGATCTGAAACCATTGATTTGATATGCCATTGCAGCTGAAATACGTTCATTTGTACCAATCAACAAATCGTTTGCATTATAGCTTTCATAACGTCCCGAAAGTATCAAATTTAATGGTCGAATATGATAGTTAAGTTGAGCAGCATATCCTCCGGCAAATACATTTCCTCCCGTGTTTTTTCTAGAATTTCCGTAGAATAAATAACTCGTTGAATCTTGAGGAGTCATTTTCATTCGGATAATTTCGAACTGAGCAGAAATTCCATTCCATTGGGCTGCTGCATCAAAACCAAATGATGTTTTTTCTCCATCAATGAGTTTAATTCCATAACCACTAACAGCACCAGCAGGGAAAAAGGCTCCTTGAGGTAATTTCCTATTCGTATAACGACCACTCAAACCTAAACCAAACATGGGTTTTTTCACATGACGTGTATCAATTTCCTGATAACGATATTGAGTTGGCCAACCTACATTCAAACGTCCGGTATATTCCAAGGCTCCGCTAGCATCATTATCACCTTTCAAACTCACTTCACCTAAACCAGTATAAATACCGAGATTGATTGAAGCCCGTTGTTTCCAAAAGCTTTTCGAAAGTTCAGCGCCCACATCACGCATACTTGCGAAACTTCCACGTAAAAATTCGGGACGTTGCCAATAGACAGAACTTGTAAATGGAGTTAAATCGGAACGTGACCAAGAGATTTTTCCATATCCCATGCGGATATCGAACCATTTCAATCCTTTATACATCATCCAAGCATCCATCAATCCGGGGTTTTCTGGATCGTTTGCACCAGCAATGATATCGGCAATATCGAATTGAATTTGATATTCCCAGTTTTTACCTCTACGACCGTCAATTTGAATTTGAGCATCGCGCAGGTTAAAGCGGTTTTTACTTTTATCTAAAACCCCCGTGGATAAATCTCGGTAATTGTAATAAGTAGAAAAGCAACCCGAAATTTCTAAGGAATTATCTCCGTTTCCTACAGCCGTTTGAGCGTGTGATTGGAATGAAAATGCCCAAATAAAAACAATCCAAATTCTATTTAACTTCATATGAACTTGTTTTTGGATCGTTAAAGAAATACAGTCGATGACCATCATCACTCAAGATTAATAATCGCCCATCAGGTAGAAATGCCAAGCCTTCTGGATTTAAAACAGGTAATTTATAGCGTTTGATGATTGTTCCTTTTTTCCAATCAGTTAGCCAGAGTTCTGCTTTTTCATCACTCAATAACCAGAGGGATTTACTATTCCAACAAGCTGAAGAAACATCACCCGGAACATTCCATTGAGTTCTGCTAATCTCTTTGAGATCCTTATCGAGAATGAACATCCAAACAGGTTCTTTCTCAGTGAATAGTAAGTATTGATTTTCGTTAGTTTTCGTAATCCCTTCGAAGGATTTATTCCTTCCACCTTCGTAAGGAATATAGTTGGTACTAACCAATGAAAAATCACTTATCAGGTATTTTTTGATAAAACGATTACGCTCTTCAACTACATATACATACTGTTCATCAGCATAAACACCTTCAGCATCCACCAAATTTGTCGTTGTTGAACGAAGCACTTTTCCATCCCAATCGGTTTCATACAAACCACCATGATCACTCACGATAAATAAGGATTTACCATCAAACGAAACAGCCACATCCGAAGGCTCAGGAATCGAAAGAGCGATAGATTTTATTTCCTTAAGTGAGATAATTTCTTGTGCTTCTAAGGAACTAATTAGCAAGAAAATAAATAGGTATTTCATTGGTTGGGATTTCCAGGAGTAGGGTTGGAGGGATAAATCCAGTTATTAACTCCATCGGGAGTACGTGCATTCGACATATTATCTTCGGTTTGTAAACCAAATGAAGTGCTATCAACAACGAAGGAAACGTTATTCACTTTATGATAAAGTGCCACATGTTCACCCGAAGATGATAAACCGAAATTGGTATGAATCTGTGGTGCTAAACGTATAGAATCATCACAAAAAATCACTAAGAAATCACCAGGGCCGATAGTTCTTTCGGGCAATTCAAATTTTTCAGGATCGGCTGGATTATCCGAAATAAACCAGGTTCCTTGTTTTAAGGTATATGATTGTGACGCAGAATTATAGAGTTCAATCCAATCACTTGTATTGCCTAAATCGGTCGTCAATAAAGAACCCTTTGCAAGGACTTCATTTATTTTAATGTAATAAAAAGCATTCGAATCTGATGGTGTGATAATAATTGGATCCTTTTCAAAAATTCGATCTTTTGTACACGAAACGAAGCTGAAAATGGAAATGAATACGAGTATTGGAAGCGATCTAAATTTCATAGAAAAATTAATGAATGACCATTACTTGTTGAGTTTTCGAACGCAATGAATTATTTACGTTAACATAGTATATCCCATCTTTTACATCTGTCAACATCGATAATTGTTGATTCATCCCTTTGGATAAAACTATACTTCCTCTGTAAACTACTTTTCCTGTTTGATCAATTACCTGAATGCTTGCTTTTTCGTTTTCATTTCCTGAAATCTTTAAATCAGAAAGACGTGAAACAAGCGAAGGATAAATTGAAAGTGATAGCGAATGATCGATCATATTGATTCCAGCACTCGTATCAGGAACAATCGGATTGGTTAATCGTGTGAAAGCTCTACGATACCAATCAGCCAATTGCGCATCATGAACTACTAAAGTGTTCTCGTCATTTTTTGTATTGGCATTGTTCGACCAATTGTGAGATCCAGTCCATACAATCGGATCACTTTCCGAACCTGCATCTACCACAAAAAACTTATGGTGCATGATGACATTGGTATCGGGATTCACTTTTAAATTTGCTCCTAACGTGCTAAATAAACTAGCATATACTGTTGTCGTTGTTGCATCATCAATATAACATTGTGAATTTACACCTTGAGTAGTTACCGAATCAATCGCTTGAGCAATTTCGGCTCGTGTAATTAACATCGTAGCAATATGAAGACTATCATCAGCAGTCAAAATGGTTCTTACTAATTGGTCGTTTGTATTATCGCTCGGACTGAAATAACATTCAACACGTTTACCACCAATAGTAAATTCATGTGGTGTATTATCTTGTTTAGCTGATCCAAATCGTGAATTCAATGTATCCGGTAAATCACCGTTACTTCCCCACATTTCTTCAAATTCTAATTGATAGGTGCGTGCTAAAGTTTGATCTTGAACAATGATTACGTTATTCGGATCTCTATTTATTTGACGATCTGTCCAATTGGTGCTGCCTGTCCATACAATTGGTTTTGCTGGATTTGTATGATTGGCATCGATCACGACAAATTTATTATGCATGATGGTATAACTACCGCCAGTTGGACTTACTATTTTCGGGATAGCTGGTAGTAAATCATTTACTCCAAAGTTTGTTGGAACCTGATTTCCATCGGAAATGAATCGCACTCTCACACCACGATTGTAAGCTGCATTTATAGCTGCTGAAATAGAAGAAATGCTCGCATTATCGAAATCGTAAATGGTCAAATCCAAGGTTTCTTCTGCACGATTGATATAGGCTACTAGCGAATCGTCGAGTAAGTTTAATTGAGCTAATTGAGGCAGATTAGAACCATTGGCAGTATCAACCGGGTGATTGAAATAGGCTTTAATCCAACCCAAAGAATTTGATTGTGTGCCAAAAACTTTTATCGGTCCATACGCTGTATTCCCATTTGCTGAAGAAGATACTTGGTAATAATAAATTTGTCCGGCATCAACAGTAGATAAATCAATTGTATGATTAGAAGTTGGTGTATTATCGACTTCAGATCCTAATTCAAGAGCAGGAGTTAATCCATAATTAACTACCGTTGTTCCTGGGATATTCGTTGTCCATGAAAATGTAACATTATTTTGTTGAATGTTACTTAATGTTACAGCAGATGTAATGTTGATTCCATCAGGAGTGATGAAATCATTCATGTCTCTTGCTAAAACTTGATATATAGTATTGTATTCGGAACAAATTCCAACCAAATCAATCGAACCAACTGGAATTGTTTGTCCAACTAATGCAGTTCCATTTTTTACATATATAGTAGCTTGTTCAGCTCCATATGAAAAAGTATATGAGGTATTTCCTGTAATAGTACTTCCTCCATCCGAAAACACAACACCATTTAATCGAACCAACTCACTTTCGAGCGTTTCGTTTAGCTGTGATGGCGTAACCAATTGTGGAGTAGGAAGCGTCGTTTGTCCAAAAGGGGTTGAAGCCGTTACCGGATTGAGTTCAAACAGTCCGTTAAAATCGACTATCGTTCCGCTCACTTCCACACTGTCGCCTCGATTTAATTGACTAGCAAAAGAAGTACTGTAGATTGCTAAACCACCTGTTCCATCTTCAATATACCGTATCAAACCCAATTCAGAACCGTTGGTGATTACACCTCGGATTGTTACGTTTGCGTTAATTCCTTGAAGTCGGGCATCGGCAATTGTTGTCTGACTGTTAACATTGCCGGAAAATAAAATACAAACAGCGAAGAAAAATTGATTGAAAAAGTAGCGCATACCTTTGTTATGATTGAGTTCGGAAAAAAGACTCCGATTTACAAAGGTTCGGCTAGGGATTGCAAACTAGGTTAAGTGAAAATTAACCTTCTTTGCTTTTTAGGTTAAATGTGAAATTGGAGAAAATCGATTTTACAACTCCTGATCACCAAAAAATCCTGAATGAAAATTCACAAAATACAATCGTTCTTGAGCACGTGTTGTGGCAGTATATAACCAGCGCAAATAATTTCGATCGAGCAATTCTTCGGTCACATATCCTTGATCAACAAATACACATTTCCATTGTCCACCTTGTGCTTTGTGGCACGTTACTGCATAAGAAAATTTCACTTGAAGCGCATTCAAAAATGGATCAGCCTTCATCAATTTCATTCGTGCCGATTTGGTAGGAACACTGGAATAATCTTCCGCAATCACTTCACGTAGTTTTTTCTGTTCTGGCCATGGCAAACTCGCTTGTTCTATATCTAAGGTGTTCAATAATAAACGGACTTCGATATCTGGTTCATCTGGATAATCGATGAGTCGGACTTGTGCATCCGCGAAGCGAAAACCACCTTTTTCGTAGCGTTTTCCTAAGCGTTGAATTTCCATCGTATCACCATTAGCAATAAATCCTGGTCCGCTCGTTTCGGGAAGCCAATGGTAGTTGTTCTTTACCACCATCAAATGATCACCGCTGCTTATTTCTTCTTCTTGCCAGCGTATTCGTGCACGGATTTGTTTGTTATAAAGGTTGGCATTTTTGTTTGATCGCGTAATGACTAATACTTCATCTGTACCATATTTATTATATGCCGAATTCAAGGCATCTTCCAGCTCCATTCCGCTAATGCGCATCACATCCTGAAATCCTTCCGCCACCAAATTGGGAAAGGTATTCAAGCTCGCATCCAATTGATTTCGAATCTGTGTCGCATTAAATAAAATCCCACTTTCTAAACGCTGACGCATCACTTCGGTTAATCGACTTTCATCCACATGAAGAAAATAATGTTCCCGTAATTCTTTGCTGTCTAACGCTGGACTTTCTTCCAAGCCAACTGGTGGTAACTGTGCTCCATCGCCAATTAAAATCAATCGACATTCATTTCCACTCGTTACATATTGAATCAAATCGCCAAGCAGGTTTTGTTCTGTTTCGAAATTTTCTCCACCAATCATCGAAGCTTCATCCACAATGAAAACAGTGCGACGATGCTTGTTCTGTTGCATGGCGAAGTGCATTCCCAAATCGCCACTTTGTGCAAAGTAGATTTTCTTGTGAATGGTATAAGCTGCTTGTTTGGCGTAAGCCGATAGTACTTTAGCTGCACGCCCGGTTGGTGCTAATAAAACCGTCCGCAAACTAGTTAAAGGCAGCGTTTTTACTAATGATCGAACTATACTTGTTTTCCCCGTTCCTGCATACCCTCGAATGACAAAAACACGATTCGCTTCAGGTTTTGATAAAAACTCAGTGAGTTGACGAAATAGCAATGCCTGTCCCTCGGTTGGAGGGAAGCCGAGGTGCTTTTCTAATAAGCCGATAAAGTCGCTCTTGGTCAATCCGTGGTTTTGGGCTAAACTTGCCAAAGATAGAGAAGCTCATTACTTAAGCGATGTTTCATCCAACTCCACTTGTACAATATGCCGATCCTGCATTTAGTCAGGAACGAACCCGACATTGCCGTTTACGATTACAGGTGTCTGAGCATGAGTTAAGTCTGGCTGTTTACGATCCATTGGCAGATGCTTTTCCTTTAATTGAACGGTATCCTATTCGTAAAGGATATGCTCAACTAAAACCACAGGAAGCACTCGCTCGAATTTTACAGACACATGCTTTAACGCGACTTGAATTTCAATCGGTTGAGGTCATTTTAGTTACTCCCGAGTATACACTTGTTCCTGCAAGTTTATTCGATTCGAATCAGGCTAGCGATTTTCTTCAACTCAATCATTCCATAAAAAACGAAGATGTTATAAGTTGGGAACGATTCGATACGCATGATTTGTATTTCGTGTATGCTTGGCCCAAAAGCTGGCAACAGGTTATTGAAGCTCAATTTCCAAGCGCTCGGATTCGTCACTACACTTCACTGTTAGCGAGTGGTTTACTTCCCGATTCATTAGGACAAACAATTGTGTTTGTTCACGTTCAGGATTTTAGAGAAGACATTATCGTTATTGCAGATGGAAAACTACTCCTATTTAATAGTTTTCAATTTCAAAGTCCAGAAGATTTTCTGTATTTCATCATCTTGACTTATGATCGATTGTCGCTGCAACGCGATACAATTCCATTGCGACTATTGGGTGAAGTGGAATCGGGATCGGCCATTTATGCCTCCTGTTACAAGTATATACGGGATGTGAATTTTATTCCTCGACGATCGGCAGGTTCAATCCCCAATCCTGAAGGAGTAACTGAAGCTTTGCCGGCCCATTTTTATTTTAATTTATTACACTTGAGCGATGCGGATTATTAGCGGAAAATGGCGTGGGAAAATCATTCAAGCTCCCGAAAACTTGCCAGTTCGACCAACCACCGATATGGCCAAAGAAAGTTTGTTTAATTGGATGCAAACACGCATTGATTTGGAAAACGCAACGGTGTTTGATCTTTTTTCGGGGACAGGAAATATCACCTATGAATTATTGTCACGAGGCGCTGGAAGAATTGTTTCGGTTGATAAAGATCCGAGCTGTGTGAAGTTTATCAAGAGGATGAGTGATCAGTTGCAAGCAGGAATTGTCGATGTTTTTCAGGCAGATGCGCGCGTAGCGATAAAACGGGTGCATCAAAAATTCAGACTCATCTTTGCTGATCCTCCTTACGAATATCCCGATCACGAAAAGCTGAGTCTTGAAATATTAGAACTTCATCTTCTCGAAGAAGATGGTTGGTATATACTTGAGCATCCTGCATCGGTTGTACTTTCGCATATTCCGGGCTATTCCGAAACTCGGCATTATGGGAAAGTCCACTTTTCTTTCTTTCAACAAACGCCAATTTTGAAAGTCGTATGAAACGTATTGCTGTATTTCCAGGTTCTTTCGATCCTTTTACAATCGGTCACGAAAGCATTGTTCGACGCGCGCTTGATTTGTTTGATGAAATCATCATTGCTGTTGGAATCAATTCAACAAAAGCCAATCTTTTTAGTATAGAACAACGCATGGCTTGGATTAAAGCAGTGTTTCAAGATAGCAATCAAGTGAAAGTCGACAGTTATGAAGGCTTAACGGTTGAATACTGTAAACGACAAAATGCTCGTTACATACTTCGTGGATTGCGCACTTCGGCCGATTTTGGATTTGAACGCGGCATTGCACAAGTCAATAAAGCCATGGTGCCGAGTGTGGAAACAATATTCATTTTGGCTTTACCCGAACATTCAGCAATTAGTTCTACCATTATTCGTGATATCATCCGCAATGGAGGAAATGCACAGCCTTTTGTCCCGAAAGCAGTTCAGTTTGCGTAAACTCACCATACTGCTCGCTTTTGCATTGAGTGGTTTGAATCTTACTGCTCAAAAAGTAGGAGTGCTGGAAGTTCATTTTCCCATCTTTCCAAATTATAAGCTTTCACTGATTTCCTACCCCGGAATTCAATCATTAAGTATCAATAAAACAATACAACTTGATACCAACGGATTTGCTACGTTTTCTGTTGAAACTTCTTTAGATGCGGCCTATTTTGAAGTATTTCTGCTCGAAACGGATTGGTATTTCGAGGTGTATATTCCAGCAGGTGATACATTAAGAGTAGGCTTGAATAAACAGAATAATACGGTTGTTTTCCCAAAAGATCCTGCTTATCGGAATCAGCGAATAGTACAGTTAAATGCTTTTGTTGATGATGAGTTGAATCGATTTTACTCAAGCAAAAGAACAAAAGCCGATAAATCCAGATTAGTCCTCTTGGCCGATTCGGCACGAATAGCAACAAAAGAAAGTAAGGATTCCTATTTACGAGTTTGGGCACAATTGGTTTTGGCAGATATGGATGAAGCCTCTGGACTTATTTCCCGCCAGAAATTACTCGTTTCACTCATTCCATATTTATATCCTTCACCCGGAAATCCAGCTTGGATGAAGGCTTTCAGTCATTTTTTCGATTCCGATTTACTCAATCGAATGGCAAGTAAACAAGGACTTTCATACCGAAACGCCATCGTATCAAATGATTATAATGGACTAAAGCACTTATATCAAGAAGATTCTTTACTTAAAGGAAATCCCGAATTAACCAATTGGTTGTTGCTAAAAGGCATTTATGATCTTGAGAATATCCATGGTAATAAATTGGAGCAATCATACAGTCTACTTTTAAAAATGAAGCTTGATTCGAGTTTGTCTCCATTGATTCAACAAGAAGTGAATCGAATTATAGCTAGCGTTCAGCCTAAAATCAAAGGAGAACCATTTCCCGATTTAGGCTGTGGAGATCAACCTCAGTGGAATCAAAAGAAATGGAATGGCTTGCCCGTTTTTCTAGCTATTTTGCCTAATGATTCTCCCAATTCGCAATTAATTATTCGTCAATTTGCTGCGTACCAAGTCAAGTATGGTAAGGAAATGCATTTTGCAATTCTTCTTCCTACGGAGGATGATAAAGAACTCAACTTGCTTCAAACCCAATTTCCCGGATTGAAATTGGGAAGTATGAATACTTGTCGAGAGCAGATTCAGGCCATTCTACCCATTCTCAATCGGACAAACTTTATTTTGATAGATCGAGAAGGAAAGGTGTATCAAAATCCAGCCGAAGGACCTGAAACCGATGTAGAATCGGCGTTTTTGGGATTAATCAAACAACCTTAAGCGATTTTCTAGCTTGAAGTACATCGATGATGGAAGGGTAGGTATTGTCTTCTACTTCTTGCCATTGTTGAGGTGTTTTCCAAACAGCTTCGGTTATATCTTCTTCCGTTTGAGGAATGGTAGGCCATGCTTTTAAGGTAGTGAACCGATACCATACTGTTTCTTTCAATACGTCTTTTCCTTTATGAAAATAGGTATGCCAGGTTCTGCATAGTTCACCCATATTGCTTAAATCGGATATGCCTGTTTCTTCTTCAATTTCACGTTGTGCAGCATTGGGAAGATTCTCATCGGGTTCTACTTTTCCTTTCGGTAAATCCCAACAACCCAATCGAAAAATAAATAATACTTGATGATCGGGCGTTTCTACAATTCCTCCAGCAGCCATAATAAAGAGATATTCTGATTTCAAGAATGCGAGTCCTTGCTTCATATCGAGAGCTCTCATAGAAAGTTGCTGACATTCATCCGAAGCTGTTTTCAAGTGATAAATTGCCTCAAACAGCTGTTCTTTAGAGGTTCCTGTATCAATAATTAAATTATTGGCTTGTGGTTGAATGCCTTGCGAATTGTTGAAAAATAAGGCTTTTCGGTTCAAGTAAACAGCGTATTTTTGCGTCATGCTTTACAATACTGATACTGCCGCACAGTTGGCAGATTTTCTATTACAAATTAAAGCCATTAAGCTTCAGCCATCCAAACCATTTATTTGGGCATCAGGATGGAAGTCTCCTATATATTGTGATAATCGTCTCACTCTTTCATTTCCTAAGGTGCGAACGTTTATTCGTCAAGAGTTGGCAAAAGCAATTTCCGACAAGTTTGAAAAGCCGGATGTGATAGCTGGTGTTGCTACTGGTGGAATTGCGCATGGAGCTTTGGTAGCACAAGAGCTTGGATTACCTTTTATCTATGTTCGTTCTGCGCCTAAAGGTCATGGAATGGAGAATTTGGTTGAAGGGAAAATTGAACCAGGTCAAACCGTTGTGGTTGTGGAAGATTTAATTTCTACCGGACAAAGCAGTTTGAAAGTAGTAAAAGCATTGCGCGATGCCGGATGTATTGTGAAAGGACTTGTTTCTATTTTTGATTATGGGTTTGACGTTGCCGTTGCTGAATTCAAAGAAGAGAAATGTACTTTTTACAGTTTGAGCAATTACGATAGTTTACTTGAACAGGCTGTCAAAAATAAATATGTTGCCACCGAAGAGATCGAACAACTCCGCAGTTGGAGAGATAATCCGGCTAGTTGGGGTGCAACATTGAAAATCGCCTGAATTGTATGAAACTGGAAACAAGCTGGAAAGCCGTTCAAGCAAGTCCTGAGCAAGTCTTTGCATTTTTATCGGATATGAATAATATGCAAAAGCTAATGCCTGAGCAAGTTATTAATTGGACTTCAGATGCTGAAGCGTGTCAGTTTACAATAAAAGGAATGGCAGATCTTGGATTAAAGATCATTGAACGAAATGCCAATTCATCCATCAAAATGAGTTCTCATGGGAAAACACCTTTCCCTTTTACTTTGAATGTTGGAATTCGGCCTCTAGATCAAGTTTCTGAGGCTCAATTGCAATTTGAAGGGGAGGTTAATCCCTTTTTAAAAATGATGGTAGAGAAACCCTTGAGTAATTTTTTCAACATGCTTTTGGACGGTTTAAGTCGTCAATTCTAAGCAAATACGGGGTTTTAAATAACTTCTGAACAAACAGATCCAAAGAGCAAATATGCATTTGTTAAATTCTGTTAAAATAATCTTTGGTAATTCGGAAAAATCAGGGCAAATTTGCACCCAACTATATTTTAACCCACACTCATGAAAAACACACTAAAGTTTGCTGCTGTCGCTTTGATCGCAGTATTCGTTGTTGCCTGTTCAGGCGGAAATGGTCCTGAAACTAACGCAAAAGCATATTTAGATGCTTTGAATGCTGAAGATTTCGACAAAGCAAAAGAATTTGCTACTGAAGACACAAAAGGAATGCTTGATTTCATGAAGCAAATCGCTACTATGGGCGGTGAGAAGAAAGAAGCAAAAGAGAAAAAAGAAATTAAAGATTTGAAATGTACAGTTGAAGGTGACACTACAGCTACATGTACTTACATGGCTGGTGACAAAGAAGAAAAACTGAACATGAAAAAATCAGGAGAAAAATGGTTAGTTCATCAACCAAAAGAAAACCCAATGGGTGGTGGTGAAGAAGGTGGAGCAATGGAAGGTGATGCAGGAACAACAGATACTTCTGCTACTGCACCTGCTGCTGAACCAGCTCCAGCTGCTGAACAACACTAAAATAAAACTTCCGTAACGGCATGCGCAGGTTTCGGAAGATTTTACTTTTTACAATTGCCCTTTTTCTTGTAGGCGTAGGTTTTATCTTGTATAAAGCCTTTTGGGATCCTGAAAATACCAAACAGGTATATTATCCCATGAGCCAGCAGGAAAAAGGGCTTTTGCATGAAGGAGATATTATCCTTCGTCGCGGATATGGAATGTTTTCCGATGGCATTGTTGAAGTTCAAAACAGTCCAGCCGCAGTTTCTCATTGTGCTATGATTATTGGCGAAGCTCCCAAATGGCGTGTTGCGCATGCATTATCCAGTTCTGTTGCTTCAATTGATGGAGCACAAGAACAAAGTCTTCAACGTTTTCTTAATGAAAGTGTACCCAATAGCATAATCGTAAAACGATTCAAAACAAGTCCCGATACACTAGCTATGATTGTGAATCGGGTTAAGTATTATGCTTCTATTCACAAACCTTTCGATCACAACTTCGATAAGGTGGATACAACAAAATTTTATTGTACCGAATTATTTCAACATTGCTTTCAAGATATTCTTCACAAAGACATTTTTTCGGGACAATTAGATACCAATACAACGGGTATTTATGACCTCAGTACCTTTCAAGATACCTTACTTTTTGAAACAATTATTGATCATCATAAACGCTAATCGTTAAATTTCACACAAACCTGCTTTTCATCCGTAGCATTTGTCCTATATTCGAAACCGGAAACAGGAAATGCACATGAAAAAAGTAATTGCTACCAGTCTTTTATTACTGGGAATGCTATCCCTTGATGCTCAGACCGAAGCAGCTATAGCAGCTTACAATCAAGGAATCAGCGAATACAACCTCAAAGATTTTCAATCAGCTGTTGCAAGTTTTGATAAGGCAATTCTCGCCGATTCAACCTTTGGAAAAGCTTGGTTCAATCGTGCGGTATGTAAAGTTGACTTGAAGAATTATTCAGGTGCCGTTACTGATTATGCAAAATCGATGGTTTTAGAAGGAGAAAATGCTAAAACGTCTTACTTTATCGCCCAAGCTCGATTTTTAAATAACGATAAAGAAGGAGCATTAGCAGATTTTAAGAAAGCAAGTCAATTAGATCCTCAAAATGCAGAAGCTTATTTTTATGCTGGAGGAATTCTTTTCGAAAACGGAGATTATAATGCTGCGGTAGATTTATTTACTTCTGCAATTAAAGCTCGTAACGATTATGCCGATGCATACAACGACCGTGGTAGTGCTAAATTAAAACTGGAAGATATTAAAGGAGCTATTGAAGATTATCGCATGGCAACTAAAATGAATCCGAAATTAGTAGTTGCTTACAATAATTTGGCAGCTGCGCTCCGTCAATCGGGAGATCTTCAAGGAGCTTTGGTAGAATTTAATTATTCCATTTTAGCTGACCCTAACATGAGTACTTCTTATGTAAAACGTGGCCGTTTAAAAATGGAAATGAGCGATTTAGAAGGAGCTATGAGTGATTTTAACAAAGCAATTCAAGTAAATCCCAAAGATCAATACGCACTCAATAATCGAGGTTGTTTGAAAAATAAATTACACGATTATGCAGGAGCAATTGCAGATTTAGATCAGGCTATTCGATTAAATCCTTCTTATGGTTATGCTTATTTAAATCGTGGAATTGCAAAAGAAAATATGAGAGATTTAACAGGAGCTTGCAAAGATTGGTCTGAGGCTGCTCAAAATGGAATTGATGCCGCCAAACAATTTGTAGATACAGAATGCAACTGATTATAGCCATGAAGAAACGTATACTCTTTTTTCTTTTTTTGCTACCAGTTATTCTGAGTGCGCAACAAAATGTAGAGTTCACCAAAGCGAATTTTCCCGACAATAAAGCCGGGCTAAAAGAAGCTCAAAAGAATATCGAAACAGGAGATAGTTATTATCTCGCAGCCGATTATTTGAAATACCTAGCGGTAGATTTTTATGTAAAAGCCAATAATTTCAATCCGAATAATGCTTTATTAAATTTTCGATTAGGACATTCCTATTTGTTTTCTCCTAATAAATACAAAGCCCTCGATTTTTTAAAGAAAGCATATCAAATGAATCCGGCTATTGATCCGGAAATCACCTTTTACCTTGGTGAAGCGTATCATTTAAATCATGATTTTGATAATGCCATCAAATTCTACACGCTTTACAAAACAACCGCAACAAAAAAACAAGGTTTTGATCCTGATAAACGTATCACAGAATGTAACGAAGGCAAAATTTTAGTTGCCAACCCTGTTCGTGTTATGATTGAGAATTTGGGACCTGTTGTTAATTCAAAATATCGTGAATATGCCGCTGTGATTACTGCCGATGAATCGGTGATGTTGTTTACTTCACGTCGTGATAATACTACAGGGCAAGCGATTGCCGAAGATGGGATGTTTTATGAAGACATCCTTTCAACTACCAAACAAAATAAAGCCTGGACACCTCCTGTTAATCTACCTGCTCCAGTTAACACGAAACTACACGACGCAACCATTGCCCTTTCGGCCGATGGACAAAAGTTGTTTATCTACACCGATGAAAATGAAGGAGATGTGCTCCTTTCTCGTCTCGAAGGAGATAAGTGGTCGAAACCAGAACCAGCCGGTGGAAATGCAATCAATACGCGTTATGCAGAAGTGCATGCTTGTTATTCGTACGATGAAAAATCGATCTACTTTGTAAGTAATAAACCCGATGATAATTTTGGTGGTTTTGACATTTACGTAACACGCCAAGATGCGAATGGAAAATGGCAAAAGCCCGAAAATCTTGGTCCAACAATCAATACTATTTACGACGAAGAAGGAGTGTATATGCATCCCGATGGGAAAACCATGTATTTCAGCTCAAAAGGACATCGTACTATGGGCAGTTATGATATTTTCCGAAGTGTATTTGAAGATGGAAAATGGTCTGAACCTGAAAATGTAGGTTACCCAATTAACTCAGCAGATAAGGATGCATTTTTCGTGGTTTCGGCATCAGGAAAACACGGATATTATTCTTCGGCAAGAATGGATGCCATTGGAGAAACTGATATCTACATGATTACGCTTTTAGGACCTGAAAAAGAACCAGTTCTCAATGTGGAAGATCAATTATTATTGAGTAGAACATTAAAATCAGATCTTCAATCAATTGCTGAAGCTCGAACTGAATTAGTTGTTGCTGCAAAAGCAGATAAAAATAAATTCCGGTCCGAAGTAACCATCTTAAAAGGAACTGTTGTTGATGCCTTGGATAAACATCCTTTAAATGCCATTATCGTTATTACTGACAACGAAAAAAATACGATCGTTTCGACGTTTCAAGCGAATTCCAAAACAGGACAATACTTAGTTTCTCTCCCTTCGGGTAAGAATTATGGAATTGCAGTTACTATGGATGATTATTTATTCCATTCCGAAAATGTTGACTTGCCAAAATCAACAGCTTACCAAGAAATAACCAAGGACATTGAATTAAGTAAACTCGAGATTGGAAAGAAAATCGTACTCCGAAATATCTTCTATGATTTCGATAAAGCCACACTTCGAACTGGTTCAATGGCAGAGCTTGATCGATTGGCTAAACTATTAGAACAAAATCCTAAAATCCGTATCGAAATTTCAAGTCACACCGATAATGTTGGTTCGGCTGCTTACAATCAAAAACTATCTACAAACAGAGCACTTTCTGTTGTCAATTATTTGGTAGATAAAAAAGGCATCAAGAAAGATCGTTTGGAATTTAAAGGATATGGTTTTGACGATCCAATTGCACCGAATGATACTGATCAAGGACGACAATTAAATCGACGAACAGAATTCAAGATTCTTTCAAAATAATTTCAATATTCAATTACCGGGAATGAAGCTGAATCTTTGTTCCCGGTTTTTTTATGATTCAAATTCGCGAAACATCCGACGGCAGTCAAACGCTTTTTAGTGAAGAGCTCAATGAAACGTATCATTCAACACATGGTGCTGTTCAGGAGTCGATGCACGTATTTATTGAAAATGGATACAAACTAAAATCGAAAGAGAAAAATCACATTCATATTCTCGAAATTGGCTTTGGAACTGGCTTGAACGCATTGCTATGTTTAAGAGAAACAGGTATAAATCCTGAATTGAAAATTGATTATTTGAGTTTGGAACCATTTCCCATATCAGAAGCTATATATTCACAACTACACTATGGAAATGCTTTAGAACAAGAGCAATTCCTTCAAATGCATCAGGTTGAATCTGGTAAAAAAATCGACCTAAACAATCAATTCTCATTTACACGTTTGGAAATAGGAATTGAGGAATTTATTTCAGAACCAACATTTGATTTGGTTTTTTATGATGCGTTTGGACCACCAACACAACCGGAACTTTGGACAACTGATATCATTAAGCGAAGCACTTCTGTACTTGTGGAAAATGGTATTTGGGTTAGCTATTGTGCAAAAGGAGATGTGCGGAGAAGCTTGATTTCGCTCGGCTTGGAAGTGAAACGCATCCCTGGGCCACCTGGAAAAAGACATATGCTATTTGCCCAAAAAGTAAAGGTGTAAATTCCTAAATTGCAGCACTAAATTCAAACAATGAAAAAAACGCTCTCAATCTTGATTCTACTCGTTTTCGGTGCAGTTCAAGGAAATGCTCAAAAGGCAGAATATTTTGGTAAGAAAATAAATAAAGACGGTGCTATTACTACCGAAGAATTTCAAAAACAAATTCAAGGGAAAGATTCACTTCTTGTAAAAATCGAAGCTCCAATTAACGAAGCTTGTCAGAAAAAAGGTTGCTGGATGAATGTTGATTTAGGTGGTGGAAAAGAAATGATGGTTCGTTTTAAGGATTATGGATTTTTTGTTCCAAAAGATTGTAATGGAAAAACAGCCGTTATGAATGGCATAGCTTACAAAGAAGTTGTAAGCGTTGAAATGCTTCGTCATTATGCCGAAGATGCGGGTAAATCGAAAGAAGAAATTATGAAAATCACTCAACCCGAAACACGTTTATCTTTCGAAGCAGATGGTGTAATTATTTACGCCAAGAAATAATTCAATGAAGCGATTTGTCCTTTTTCTTTCGATTGTATTTGCTGGATTCATAAGTATTTCGGCTATTCATCAAACACAAAGTCCGCTCAGTAAACTAATGCGTACGATGGCTGATGACATGAAAAAAGCCAGAGTTACTGTTATTGAAGGAAAAAAGCCAAAGAATTTCGGAAAGCATTATGATAAAATCTACACGGCAAAACCGAGTAGTGAATCGAAAAAAGGAGAGAATTTCAAAGAATATGCAACGCTATTTCTTGCTCAAATGGATCGAATGAAAGTAGCTACTGCAGAAGATGCTAAAACCGAATACAATGCTTTAGCAAAGACCTGCATTCGATGTCACGAAAGCTATTGCCCCGGACCGATTAGCATGTTGCGAAAACTCAATATTCCTTAAAATATAAAAGCCCTGAAAGCAATTTTCAGGGCTTTTTTTTTAATCAGGTTGAAGTCCCAATTTCTGCCTTAAAATTCCAAAGGAAGGATTTCGTTCTTCCATTGCTTTTAATTTTTCTTCAGCAGTATAAGGGCGAAATGTTTTTGTTGATTCAGATTTATCTAAAATAAAATCAAGCGAATAATTACGAAGTTCTTTTCTTAAAAAGCCTACTAAATTTGGTTTTTCGAGTTCGAGTTCACGTAATTGACTATCGTTATGAACTTGATATTTAACTTTATAATTCTCTGCCAATTCAGGTTCACTTAAGGTAAGTGTTCCAAGCATTGCTTTTCTTCCTTCTACAAGCAATTGATCACAATACGATTTCCAAACTCTTTTTAAATCATTCAATTCGAAATGCTGATTAGGGATTTCTTCGGTCACTGAATGTGTGACTTCAACCTGTTTTTTTTCTTGATCAGCAGTATTGCCCTTTTTTAAATGTTGATTGATTGAAACCGTCCTCAAAGGAGCATTTCCTCTGAAATTTAATACTGGTTTCTTTTCTATTTCAGGAACTGGAATGTTTGGAATTACTGGCGTTGATGGAATTGAACTCCTTATTTCAGGATTTTTTTTTTCTTCGGGAGAAACTTGAATCATACTCAATTGGAGCAATGCCAATTCAATATTCAAACGTTGATTTTTACTCATTCGTAAATTCTGTTCTGTCTTACTTAACAGATCAAGTGCACGAATTAATTCTACCGGAGAACATTGCTGACTCTGAGTTTGATATCTACTTTTAATTCCAGCACTTACTTCCAAAAGAGGTAGTGTAACAGCATCTTGACAAACCAATAAATTCCGAAAATGCTCCGCTAATCCTGAAATGAGATTGGATCCTTCAAAACCTTTTTCTAAAACGGTGTTGAATAACAGAAGAGCTTCAGAATATCTTCCTGCCCATAAATCTTCAGTTAGACGAAAGTAATATTCATAATCTAGGACATTCAAATTTTCGATTGCTCGATCGTAAGTAATGCTGGTTCCGCCTGAGAAACTAACAATTTGGTCGAACATCGATAAGGCATCACGTAAGCCTCCATCAGCTTTTTGAGCAATGACGTGCAATGCATCCGGATCTGCTTCAATTTTTTCGCTTTTAGCAACAAAGGCTAAATGGTTTGCGATATCATCAACCTTAATTCGGTTGAACGTAAAAACCTGGCAACGTGAAAGTATCGTTGGTAAAATTTTATGACGCTCCGTAGTTGCTAGAATGAAAATAGCATGTGCTGGCGGTTCTTCTAGCGTTTTGAGAAAGGCATTGAATGCAGCCGAACTAAGCATATGAACCTCATCAATAATATAGATGGAATATTTTCCAACTTGAGGTGCAAAGCGAACCTGATCAATCAATGCACGAATATCATCCACCGAATTATTCGATGCAGCATCTAATTCATGAATATTAAAGGAAGCGTTTTGATTAAAGGAAGTGCAACTCTCACAAGCATTACAGGGTTCTGTATCGGCTGATAAATTGAAGCAGTTGATGGTTTTAGCTAATATCCTTGCACAGGTCGTTTTTCCAACTCCTCTCGGCCCACAAAAAAGAAATGCTTGAGCTAACTGATTAATTCGAATCGCATTCTTTAACGTACTTGTAATAGTCTCTTGTCCAACTACCGAATGAAAGGTGACTGGACGATATTTTCTCGCGGAGACGATGAAGTTTTCCATGTACAAATATAACCCGATGGATTCCCTGTTCCGAGGATGTTAACATCTTTTGAAAATATCGCTTTGATGCAGATTTAGCTATAACACAAGAATGAAAAATGGATAAAATGTTGAAGTAATTTATATTTGAAATTCAGAAAACAATCAAGCATTCAAATTGTCTCTTAGGAAACAATTCTACATCATGAAAAAAATCCTCGCATTCGTATTGCCTTTTGGAATTCTATTTTCTTCGTGCGGTGATTCAACGAAGCCTGTTGAAACACCCAAAGCCGATACGAGTTCAGTCAAAACTCCAACTACTCCCGGAGAGGCAAAAATTACCATTACCGTTACTGGTTCTAGCATGGCTGATATGGCGTATGAACCAACATCGACTTCTGTAAAAGCGGGCGATAACGTAACACTCACATTAATTAATACCAACACAATGGAAGGAATGATTCATAATTGGGTGCTGGTAAAATTGGGGACAGGACAAGAAGTAGCAACAGCGGCAATTGCTGCAGGAATGGATAAAGGATATATTCCCGAAAATCCCAACGTGATTGCGGCATCTCCATTAGCTAAACCTAAAGAAACCGTAAGCTTTACTTTTACAGCTCCTGCTGCAGGTTCGTATAATTACATCTGCACTTTTCCAGGGCATTTTCCAAAAATGTTGGGGAAATTAATTGTTGAATAAAGAAAATTTGCGCGGCTTGAAGCATATTCTTAGCCGCGCTTTTATCTAATCAACAACAGATCTCTGACAACTTTTTAAATTAATACATTGGATTTATTTCTGACTAGTTACTTTTGGAATTATGAATCCGATTAGCAATGTCGTACAACGTTTTCCTGTTCTTGGAAATAAGTATTTTCTAGTCATTGCTGGATTTTTAATTTGGATTTTATTCTTTGATTCTAATAGCCTCATATCACAATACGAAGACAGGCAAGTATTGTACGAATTGAAAAAGGAGAAGCGATACTATCAAGAAGAAATTAGTAAAACACAAGAACAGCTTAATGAATTGAAAACAGACAACCGTAGCCTCGAGAAATTTGCACGGGAGAAATATAAAATGAAAAAGGATAACGAGGAAATCTGGTTAGTTGTTGATAAAACACCTAAGACGAAGGAATAAGAAATTCACGATTCATAAGGGAAACGATTTTATTACTTTTGTTCTCCTACCTGAACGCCCTTGGAACCTTTGTTTTCAGAATTTCCCGCTACACATTTTGATGATTGGAAAGCACGTTTGCTGAAAGATCTCAAAGCAGATTCAATCGATCGCATTCTTACTACGCAAATCGAAGAAATTACTACACCTGTTTACCTTGAACAGGAAAATGCTCCCAAGGCCAATTCCATTGCAGGAAGTCGAATCGCTCATCATCCCGAATTTGCCTTTTCCAACGAATGGGAATTTTGTGTGAATGTCGATACTGCCGACCTTGTACTAGCTAATAAACAAGCATTAACAGCACTCGAACATGGAGCTTCAACAGTTCGTTTTACGGGTCATGAAATCAGCAATCAAGAGGAATTAATTCTCACCTTAAATAAAATCCTCCCCGAAATTGCCCGTATCCATTTCGATTGCGGGGAAGCATCCGCCTCTTTACTTTTTATGTATCAGGATGAAATTGCTCGTCGCAAACTCGATCCTCTTAGCATTCATGGTTCTGTAAGTCTCGATCCAATTGGTGATTTTGCATTTTCCGGAACGTTTCCATACAGCAAAGAAGAAAGCATTCAACTGCTTCAAGCCAGTGTCGATTTTGCAAGTACCAATTTACCGCTTTTTAAGACCATTTCCGTTCAATCCGCTCGTTGGCATAATGCCGGAGCTTCTGCCGCTCAGGAATTGGCTTTTTCTATTTCAATCCTCAATGAATACCTTATTGAATTAGGAGCTGATAAAGAAAAAACTGCACGTTCCATGCAATTGAGAATGGCTTCTGGTGCAGAATATTTTCAACAAATTGCCAAATTCAGAAGTATCCGATTGCTTTGGAATATGCTTCTTCAAGGTCATGGTTTGGATGCGAATAATCTTCCGCTATGGCTTTGTACCGAAACGGCATTACGCAACAAAACGACGTACGATCCCTATTTAAATTTGCTCCGATCTACAACCGAAACGATGGCTGCTGTCATTGCTGGTACCGACGAGCATACTGTTCATCCTCACGATTGCTTATTCAAAATTCCGGATATCGCTTCGCGCAGAATAGCGCTCAATATTCAGCATTTGCTTCACGATGAAAGTAATTTGGATAAAGTATCCGATGCTGCTTCTGGCGCTTATGTGATTGAAAAAATGACTTCTGATTTGACCCAACAAGCTTGGGAACTTTTTCTCCAAATTGAAGCAAAAGGTGGTTTTGTTGCAGCCTTACGTTCCGGTTTTATTCAAGAATTGATAGTTCGTAATCGAGCACAAATTGAAAACTCAATCCGAATGCGAAAGCGCTCTATCGTTGGCGTTTCGAGTTTTGCCGTTCCTCAATCGAAAGTACATGTTGAAATTCAATCTCAACGTGATCCACTTTCTAAATTGCCCGAAATTAAAGTGGTTGAAGAGTTTCGCGAAGCAGCCATATTCGAATCATTGCGCAGAACATTTACGATGGATGGAAATCCCAATACCTTTTTAGCTGTTTTTGGTGATCCAATAAAACGTGCTGCACGTGCCGGTTTTGCTGCCGAATTTATTGCCATAGGAGGATTCATTCCCAAAAAAGGTGATGCTCAAGTTACACTCATTGATCAATTACATAGTGATGCTGCCCAATCAGCTCAAGTCATTATTCTTTGTGCTGCCGATGAAGACTATTTAGTTGCTGTTGAAACGATTCTCAAAGATGGCTGGCCAAGTGTACCTGTCCTCATTGCAGGAAAACCTTCCAACCAAAAAGAACTAGAAGAATTAGGCGTACACGATTTTATTTTTATTGGTTGCGACGCTGCCAATGTGTTGGGTGGTTTAAGTGAAGAAGTTCTCCATTAATTTCTAAAAGCTAAATCATGCGCCCCGATTTCTCTCATATACAAATACCCAATCTCATAGCCGATTCTGAAACTGAACGTGATTGGCTTTCTCCTGAAGGAATTCCAATCAAGCCCTATTTTCAAGTTTCCGATTTAAACGGCGTCGATCATTTGCATTTTTCTGCCGGATTGCCACCATTTCTGCGCGGTCCGTATTCCAGCATGTATGTAACTCGTCCTTGGACGATTCGCCAATATGCTGGATTTTCGACTGCCGAAGAAAGCAATGCCTTTTATAAAAAGAATTTAGCTGGTGGACAAAAAGGGCTTTCTGTTGCGTTCGATTTAGCAACGCACCGAGGATACGACAGTGATCACGAAAGGGTAGAAGGAGATGTTGGAAAAGCAGGTGTGGCGATAGATTCGGTAGAGGACATGAAAATCTTGTTTGATCAAATTCCCTTGGATCAGATGAGCGTCTCGATGACCATGAATGGAGCAGTTTTGCCGATTATGGCTTTTTTCATTGTGGCTGCCGAAGAGCAAGGTGTGAAAGAAGAATTCCTCAGCGGAACCATTCAGAATGATATTTTGAAGGAGTTTATGGTGCGTAATACGTACATCTATCCACCAGCTCCGAGTATGCGCATCATTGCTGATATTTTTGCTTACACAGCTCAGCGCATGCCTAAATTTAACAGCATCAGCATTAGTGGTTATCACATGCATGAAGCAGGCGCAACGGCTGATATTGAATTAGCTTACACGCTTAGTGATGGTTTAGAATACATACGCACTGGAATTGAAGCTGGTTTGAAAGTGGATGAATTCGCGCCACGTCTTTCCTTTTTCTGGGGAATAGGCATGAATCATTTTATGGAAATTGCTAAGATGCGCGCCGGTCGTATGCTTTGGGCAAAACTGATTCAATCGTTTGATCCAAATTCGGTGAAATCCTTGATGTTGAGAACACATTGTCAAACGAGTGGCTGGAGCTTAACCGAACAGGATCCGTATAACAACGTTGCTCGCACCACGGTTGAAGCATTAGCTGCTGTTTTAGGTGGAACACAAAGCTTACATACCAATGCCCTTGACGAAGCCATCGCATTACCAACAGATGCATCGGCACGCATAGCACGAAATACCCAATTGTTTATTCAACAAGAAACTGGTGTAACAAAATTCATCGATCCTTGGGCAGGTTCTTATTACGTTGAAAAACTCACCGCCGATTTAGCTAGAAAAGCCTGGGAACTTATAGAAGAAGTGGAGAAGTTAGGTGGAATGGCGAAAGCGATTGAAACAGGAATTCCTAAAATGCGCATCGAGGAAGCGGCTGCAAAAAAACAAGCAAGAATTGATGCTGGAGCGGAAGTGATTGTTGGTGTAAATCGATATCAGGTAAACGAAGAAACGGATTTGGAAATTCGTGAAGTAGATAATACCCAAGTTCGTTTACAGCAACTGGCGAGATTAGCTCAAATCAAAAAAACGAGGAATCAAAAAGCAGTAGATCAAGCCTTGAATGCCTTGACTACAGCCGCCCAGAACAAATCAGGCAATTTGCTCGAATTGAGCGTAAATGCTGCTCGTGTTAGAGCAACATTAGGTGAAATTTCTTGGGCTTTAGAAAAAGTATATGGTCGTTATCAAGCTACCATTCGAAGTATTTCTGGTGTATATAATAACGAAGTGAAAAATAATCCTCAACTCGAAAAAGCACGTCAAATGGCTGATGAATTTTCGGCATTAGCTGGTCGTCGTCCACGTATTTTAGTTGCTAAAATGGGACAAGATGGTCATGATCGCGGTGCGAAAGTTATAAGTACCGGTTTTGCTGATATTGGGTTTGATGTGGATATTGGACCTTTGTTTCAAACTCCTGCCGAAGTTGCCAAACAAGCACTCGAAAACGATGTGCATATTTTAGGTGTTTCGTCATTAGCTGGTGGACATAAAACCTTAATTCCACAAGTGATTGAAGAATTAAAAAAAGCATGTCGATCGGATATTTTGGTTGTTGCTGGCGGTGTAATTCCTCAACAGGATTATGCGTATTTATTTGATGCTGGTGTGGCAGCTGTGTTTGGACCTGGAACAAGCATTCCTATTGCCGCTCAGGAAGTTTTGAGTATTTTAATTGAGGGATATTCTTAAAGAGATTTTTGGATTTTTTCTATCTTAAAATAATTAATAAAATTGTCAGATTAATTCGTTTGAATTACTCCTTTTTTATGAAAATTCCATGAAATTCATCCGAACGATATTGATAAATTCCTGCTTGTAATTCACGAATATCAATTTTTTCATTTGCATTTAAATGCCCTGATTTTACACACTTTCCTAAAGAATTATATAAATAATAATTTTGATTTTTCGTTGAATTCATTTGAATAAAATCGCTTGTTGGATTAGGAAATAAATTCATTGTATTATTGAATGTTTTTGCATTTTCAATTGCCTGAATTGAACCAAATAGTGATTCGAAATTTTGAGCATATTCATACGATTCCACATTGCATGAATTCACAGCATCCCAATTGATCGACCAAGTCATCATACCTCCTAAATCGGGATATCCAGCTGTTTGTGTTAAAACATAATTCCCCGGTTGATTTCCGGTTCCTCTTAAATAATGAATTGCCGATTGTACAATTTCTGTTGAAGTAAATCCACCGCCTGCTGCACTCGAACAAGCTGGTAAACCAACAACTACTTTGTTCGCTGAAAATCCTGCGAAATTCCCTCCAGAAGTGTTAAATCCTTGAATTAAGGCTTCGCTCATTGCAACAATAAAATCAGCACTAGCTTGCGTATAAATTCCACCATCAATTCCATATACACTTCCCGAATTATACAATTGAACATGAATGTAATTTATATCATTTCGTAATGCATCTAAAATGGGTAAATATCCACCCCAAATTCCACCATATGCCGACATTCCGCCTTGCACATACGCTGTTTCAGGAGCAAACGTCAACATCATGTCATGTGATTTTACACTTAAAAAGTGGGATTTAATTTGACGAATTGCTTCAATCAAATTCAAACAATCGGCAGAACTCGGATTAGCAATTGTGCCGCTTGCTAAAATGGAATTTCCATGTTCAATATCGATATCAATTCCATCAAAAGAATAGGTATCCAACAATGAATTCATCGAATTAATAAATACATCGCGGCTAGCTAAATCAGGAAGTGAAATGCTTGTGTTCGCTCCTCCAATGCTTAATAACACTTTCTTTCCTAGACCTTGTAAAGCTTGAATTTGTGTGTTGAATGTACTTTCAGAAACTGTTTCAGGAACAAATACCATCGTCATATCCGAAGGTGAAACCGGCTCTCCAAAGGAAACACATACAACATCGTAACGAGAATCAATTTGATCCAATGGAATATATGGTGCATTAGCATCATTCCAGTTTTGCCAATAACCAATCAATACTGGGTTTTGTGAAAATCCTAAAAAGTGAGAAAGCAAGAGTATTAAGAGTATGGAAAATATCTTTTTCATAATTCAATTTCGTTCATCAAATATATTCCTAAATCAGTGTAATAATTTAATTTCTCCTAGAGTGATGAAGTACATGAATTCATTCTCATTTTCTACCTTCGCGCATCAATCATTCCCTTGATTTTATATCCAAATTCTACCGGACTTCCGGTTGCTGATATCCTTACGGAAGTTCAAGCTTCACTCCAAGTTAAAACATCCTTGATCGTTTCCGCTCCACCAGGCGCAGGAAAGAGTACGCTTTTGCCTCTCACTTTGATCGATGCTGATTGGTTAAAAGGACAAAAAATTCTCCTGCTCGAACCGCGTCGCTTAGCTGCTAAAACCATTGCCTCACGCATGGCCGACCTTTGGGGCGATGAACTTGGACAAACTATCGGTTACCGCATTCGTTTCGAAAATCGCGTAAGTGCAAACACACGATTGGAAGTTCTTACCGAAGGAATTCTCACACGCATGTTGCAAACCGATAATGCTCTTGAAGGTGTTGGATTGGTGATTTTTGATGAGTTTCATGAACGGAGTTTGCATGCTGATTTAGCGTTGGCTTTATGTCGTGAAGCACAACAAGTACTTCGTCCCGATTTGAGAATTCTCATCATGTCGGCAACGCTTAATTTACCTAAGTTGAGCGAACTTCTGCAAGCTCCAATCATCGAAAGTTTGGGGCGACAATATCCGGTTGAAATTCGGTATGCCGGCAGTCAAGACGAAACCTTGATTCCCGAATTAACAGCGCGCGTAGTAATTCAAGCCAGTAGAGAACATGAAGGCGATATCTTGGTTTTTCTACCGGGCGAAGGTGAAATTCGTTCCTGTGCAGAAATTTTAGGTAAATCCCTTTCCGGTTTCGCCATTCATCCATTATACGGACAATTACCTCCGCATGAGCAGTTTCTCGCCATCATGCCCAATAAACAGGGAAAACGGAAAATCGTACTGGCTACATCTATTGCCGAAACTAGTCTTACCATCGAAGGAATTCGCATTGTTGTAGATTCTGGCTTTGGAAAAACTTCCCGTTTCGATCCAGCTTCCGGTTTATCAAAACTTCAAACAGTAAAAATTTCGAAAGATTCTGCCGATCAACGCGCTGGTCGTGCCGGTAGATTAAGTGCTGGCGTTTGTTACCGCATGTGGACACTTGCCGATCATGAACGCCTAGCCGAATACCGAGTTCCCGAAATCTTGGAAGCTGACTTAACGCCATTGGTGCTCGATATGGCGCATTGGGGCGTGAACGATATTTCGAAATTAACTTGGTTAACTCAACCTCCTAAAGCAGCATTGTCGAGTGGAAATGAAACGCTTCATCAATTGGATGCCTTGGAAAATGGGAAGATCACAGCACATGGAAAACAATTGCATCGACTGGCTTGTCACCCACGTATTGCTCACATGTTGCTCATGGCCAATACTGATCAAGCAAAGCAACTCGCCACCGACATTGCAGCCATTCTCGAAGAACGCGATCCACTCGGTCGTGAATCGGGCATCGATATGAATTTGAGAATTGAAGCTTTACGCCGCGATCGGAAACGAAATTCGATAGGAAAACGATTTTCGCGGATTGCTAAAGTGGCAGAATCATATCGGCGCATGTTGGATATTGTTGAGAATAATGAAGCAGTTGATCCATTCGAAACCGGATTGTTGCTGGCTTATGCTTATCCGGAGAGAATCGCATCAGCACGTCCTGGAAACAATGCACAATTTCAACTGGCCAATGGGAAAATAGCTATGGCCGGACACCAAGACGATTTAGCTCATCAACCCTGGCTTGCCATTGCTCACATGGATATGCGTGATGGAATGGGGAAGATTTTCTTGGCTGCACCGCTTAATCCACGCGACTTAATGCCACTGGTGAAGGAAAAGGAAATTGTTGTTTGGGATACACGTAAAGGTGGACTCATTGCGAGTAAAGACTTACGCATTGGAAGTATTGTTCTACAATCAAAGCCGCTTCAACATCCAAATCCTTCGCGTGTGAAAGAAGCAATTGTCCATGCTTTACGAAATGAAGGAGAAGCTTTACTCGATTTTACTGAGGAATTTATTCAGCTTCAAAACCGGATACAAAGTTTGAAAATGTGGAATCCTGAAGAATCTTGGCCGGATGTGAGTACTGCATTTTTACTCGAACAGGTGGATGATTGGTTGTCTTCCTATTTGGGTGATGTGAAGAAGCCAGAAGACTTGAAAAGAATTCCATTGAAACAAGCTTTACTTCAACATTTGGGTTGGGATTTTCAACAGAAACTTGAACAGCTCGCTCCAAGTAAAATGCAAGTTCCTAGTGGTTCATCTATCAAAATTGACTATTTACCGAATGGTGCTACACCCATTTTAGCTGTTCGTTTACAGGAATTATTTGGATTGAGCGACACACCTAAAATCAATCAAGGAAAAACCTCAGTCGTTTTGCATTTACTTTCTCCCGGATATAAGCCAGTTCAGGTAACTAGCGATTTACGTAGCTTTTGGAATAACACCTATTTCGAAGTAAAGAAAGAGTTGAAACGACGTTATCCCAAACATGCCTGGCCCGATGATCCTTGGACAGCAATACCTATAGCCAAAGGAAGAAGCACGAAGAATTAAACATGCTATAAAAACAAAAAAGCACGAAGAATTATTTCCCTCGTGCTTTTCGTTGTGTTGATTAAATTTTATTTAACCGGAAATCCTCGTTTCCTCATCAAGGCTCCCGTTTGAGCATCATGTCCTCGGAATGATTTAAATCCAATTTCAGGATCAATCGTATTTCCAACAGAAAAAACGTATTGAATGAGTCGAGCAGCAACATTTTTATCATATGGACCTTTACCTTCGATAAACGCTTCGTAAGCATCGGCCGTTAGCACATCCGACCATAAATAGCTGTAATAGCCAGCCGAATACCCATCACCCGAAAAGATATGTCCAAATTGAGGTGTACGATGACGCATGACCAATTCTGTTGGCATTCCCAAAGAACCCAAGGTTTGCTTTTCGAATGCATCAGGATCAATTCCAACAGATGCATCCGCCAAGTGAATTTTCATATCGATCAATGCGCTCGATAAATATTCGGTTGTAGCAAAACCTTCGTTAAATGTGGAGGCTTTTTCAATGCGTTCTACCAAACTTTTAGGAATAGGTTTTCCTGTTTGATAGTGCAATGCAAACTGAGAAAGCACTTCGGGTGTTCCTAACCAATGCTCGAGTAATTGAGAAGGAAATTCAACATAATCGCGCACCACGTTTGTGCCCGATAAAGTTGGATAGGTTACGTTCGAACTTAATCCATGCAATGCATGACCGAATTCATGAAATAAGGTACTCGCATCATCCCAAGAAATTAAAACTGGTTCTCCAGGATTTCCTTTTACGAAATTGGAATTATTCGATACGATGGTCGAGACTTCTTTATCCATGAGTTGTTGCTCACGATAGGCATTCATCCATGCGCCCGAACGCTTGCCTTCACGAGCATACGCATCGAAATACCAAAGCCCAATATGTCGTCCTGTTTTTTTGTCTTTCACTTCCCACACGCGCACATCAGGATGGTAAACAGGAACATTTGTTATTGGAGTAAAGCTAAATCCGAAAAGTTCACCTGCCACCCAAAACATGCCTTCACGAAGCTTTTCCAATTGAAGATATTGCTTCACTTCGTTTTGATCTAAATCATATCGTGCTTTACGAACTTTCTCTGCGTAATAACGATAATCCCAAGGTTCAATTTTAATTTTCAAACCTTCTTTATCTGCAATGGCTTGCATATCGGCAACTTCTTCTTTTACGCGCGCAACGGCAGGTGTCCAAACAGATTCCATCAAGTCGATTGCTTTCTGTGGAGTTTTCGCCATGGTATTTTCCAATCTCCAATGTGCATGACTCTGAAATCCTAAAAGTTTGGCTCTTTCTTGACGCAATTCTAATATCGAAGTAATGATTGCATTGTTATCGTGTTCACCACCATTATCGCCACGATTGATAAACATTCGCCACACTTTTTCACGGATTGCTCGATTGTCGGAATAGGTTAAAAATGGATCAACCGAAGAACGCGTATTGCTAATGACCCATTTTGAGTCGAGCAGTTTGGCTTTGGCTGTATTAGCTGCTCCATCGATCAAGGATTGTGGTAAACCAGCTAATTCTTCTTTGCTGTTTAATACCACTATTTGATCGCTTTCATCAGACAATAAATTCTGGCTAAAACGCGTAAATAATCCAGCTAATTCTTGATTAATTTCCGATAATCTTTTTTTCGAAGTAGCATCCAATCTCGCTCCTGCACGAACAAAATTGTTATAATGCACGAAACATAAACGTTGTTGTTCTGAACTAAGCGATTTTTTTTCGGGTGAATTATATACTGCTTCGATTCGCTTAAAAAGCTTCTCGTTTTGAGTAATTAAATCACCAAAACCAGCCAATTTAGGTTCGTATTCTGTTTCAACTGCTTGGAATTCGGGTGTACTTAAATTCGATCCCCAAATTCCATAAATAATAACTAAACGCGATAATTTCTGACCGCTTCGTTCTAATGCTGCAATCGTGTTTGCAAATGTTGCTGCTTCGGGATTTTGAGCTATTTTATCTATTTCAGAAAGATTCTCTGCCATAGCTGCTTCGAATGCTGGCTTGAAATCCGAAACTTTTACTTTATCAAAAGGAGGAATTCCTCCATACGGTCCGCTCCAATCGGCCAATAATGGATTGGTATCTACATTTTTTTCCACAGTATTTTTCTTTGGACTTGATGATTTTAAAGATGCATGATGATCTCCTGTCCCCGCTATGGCAATACTTGCGAATAAAACCGCAGCAGGTAAAATGAATTTTTGCATAGTTCTGTTTTGGAATGGCAAGATGGTGAAAGCATTGGAAACCGTTTCTATTGACGGATCGAATTCTAGCAAGTATAGTATTTCAATTGATTCAATTAACGATTATAAACAAATCCTAAAACACTTCCATTTGTTTGAAATCCAATGGGATTTTCAATCTGCTTTATTTTCGTTTGATTCAATAACTTGTCAATTGCCTGTATCACCTGAGCAACACCAATTTGCTTCATACATTGATTATCACCAGCACAAGGCGGCGTCATAAATTCGTGAACACAGGGACTGCAATACACATTCATATAAATGGGAATACACGTTTCCATTTGTCCATATTGATGCGGCGCACAAGGCCCGAATAAACCAACTGTTGGCTTTTTAAGTGACAAAGCCATATGTAGAGGACCTGTATCATTAGTGACGACTCCTAAAGCAGAATCAATTAATGCCATTAATTCATTTAAATTCAGTTTACCTGACGAATTAATTACACCTAAATCCTGACTGAATTCAGAAGAAATTTGATTTACATAATTTGCTTCTTGTTTATTTCCAATGAGTACTAATTGTATTTCGGGATGTTTATTTCTGAATTCTTTAATAAGCTGAATAAACGATGCAGAAGGCCATCTGCGCTCTAATCGTAAGTCAGAAGCATTCGGATTTACAACTAGATATTGTCCATTAAAATTCGACTGAATTGATTTTATTTTTTGTAGAAAATCTGTTTTGTAATTATCCGAAATTGGAGGTGGAATTAAATTCGAATCGACTTCTTTTAAAGGAAGAATTCGCGCCATTTGCAAATAGATTTCCGATAAAGGCGCTTTTATATTATAATACATTAGATGCGTAAATAATCCGGCTCGATAATCTTTATCGCTTTTATAATAACCTAGTCGGTTGGTTGCCGCGCTTAAGGTGCAAAGCAAGGTGCTGTAATTGGAATATATTTCTAAATCGATATATACCTGCGGACGAAATTTCCATAAGGAAATAATTGCTTTAAAAGTGGAAATCAAAACATTCGAAAAGCTTTTGTCATCCACTAATATTTCACGATCAATACAGCTTTTATAAAAGTGTAGAATCCCCGAATTTGCTTTCGTGCTAACAAAACAAATTTCTGCTTGAGGATAATTTATTCTCAGCGTTTTTAATAGGGCAGAAGCTTGAACAATACTGCCCATGCCTTTGAATTTACAAACAACAATGCGGTTAAATGGGCGATCGAGTTGATGATTGATGCGTAATAAAAAACCAAGTATACGCACCATTCCATACAAGAGAATGTTCAGTACAGAACCTACCGATTTATCTAATAAAAGCTGAATTCGGGTACGCATATCAATCGTTCGGGCGAGCGAATATAACGTGATTTAATTTTAATGAATCTCCCAAGTCGATGCGAACCTTGTTTATATGTGCAAACCACCAACTATAATGAATGGAAGGACGGATATAATAATGATTTTCTATTTGTGGGATAACCGTAAAATCAATTCCACCATAATCCGAAGAATCCCACATGAAATACGTTTGTATGCTGTGATCTAATTGCGCTTCTGATTGAATTTGAAAATCGAGAAATACCGGTTTCCCTTGAATCTGTTTTGGAATTTCTATAATGTAAGATGTATTTTTAGATGGAGCCTTTTCAACTTTCAATTCAACCGAATTTAAAATGGCAGGACGCCAAAAAGCAGCTTGTTTTTTCATTGATAAATGTTCCCAAAAACGTTCTTCAAAAATAATCGGTGGAACTTCTATATTTCCCACTTTCTTTTCTTTCCAAATCTCATAACCATTTCGTTTCTCCCAAGGTTGATAGTGGGTGTAGAAATATTCAGCCATGATACTATGACGCAATTCATTGGGAACACCATCTGTTTCGTCCCACCAATTGCGAGGTGCATGACGGAATAAAAGAATGGGTGCTTTATAAGTTTGTAAACGCTCAATCCAATCCTTTTGTAGACTCAAGGAATGCACATTTTGCGGACTTTGATAAAAGAATGCCGGTACTTCTTTTTCAGCATAGAAATACAACATGGGCGTATTTCCAAAATCGATAAATGTTTCGTCGTTCTTTAAATTCGATCTTAAAAATTCAACCAGTTGAAATAAATCCGTAGGAATTTCGTGTACATTCTGTTCTAAACGCGGTACCAAGTGATGTGGCAATGCATGCATATGTATTGGACGATTCATTCCCGCCAATAACAAAGCATTTTCAGGTTGTCTTTGAGGATATCGTAAAAACAACATTTCAATAAACAATATCCCCAAGAAAGTCATCCAACGTCCCGATTCTTTAAATGGAAGTTTTAACGCAATGCATAAGGGCAAAAGAAAAAAGGCAAACGAAGAGAGGAAATTGTCTTGATTTTCAGCAAATCCATGACGAACAATCCCACGTGGGATATTCACTAAATAAAAAAGTCCGAGAAATAAGACAATCAACCAAGGTAAAAGTTGCTTTGTTGTATTCGATTTATTGAGCAATTCTCGCAATGAAAGAACGATACATCCAATCACTAACAAAGGTAGTACTACGTGTTGCCAAATAAATGGAATGCTTGTTTGATCGCCCATGTATGACAAACCATACGACTGGGTTGAGGATAAATAATCGAGTGATAATCGAAGACTTTTCAACCAATCAATATCGCGAAGAATACAAATTAGGAGAAGGATGGATGAAAAAGCACACCCCGAAATAATTGTAGGAATGAGAAAACGCCACCGAATTTTTTTCAACCAAAGGCTCAATGCAATGAGAAAGAATAAACAAATACACAGAGCAAATGCTAGATCAGCTCGCCAAGGCATTAATAAGACTGTACTTACACCAAAAGCCCAGGCATTTTTTGTGTTCGGATTTTTCCATTCACTGATTAAAATCAATAGTGGTATAAATGCAAAAATGTAATACGATGATAATGCTGAATCGGCAAATGGAAAGAGCGCTACGAAATAAAATGAAAGCAAAGTTTTACGCGTAATTACCTGCAAAAGCTGATAACATAGAATAATCCAAATAATCGATTCGAATAGATCAAACACTAAAAAATCCAATCCCTGATATCCATAAATGAGCTCATACAAAACCCCGAATCCATAATCAGAAACAAAATGCGATGATGCTTTATTTAGTAAAGGTATTGATTGAAAAAAATGCATCTCCATCAATGGAGTTGCTCGGTTAGCTAATTCAAATAATTCTTTGGGAGCTGTCCCATAAGGCAAATAAAACGTTTGAATTCCTAAGCCTATGGCTATAATCAACCAAATACGATTGAACATTTTAGGACGAGTGGAAGGCATCCAGTGTTTGTTACGAATGACCAATTCCAACACCAACAAAAAGCTGAGATAGAAAAACGTTAAAAGTGCCGGAGCTACATTCGTTCCAGTTTTTAGTAAAAGAAAATAATGGACTTCGGTAACTACAAAAGGACTAAAAACACTGAATGATAAAACAAAAGCCCAACTCATTAATTTCCCTGAATCGAGTGTGAATTTTTGCTCAATCACAGTGAGAATTCCAGTAAAACTCAAAGTCCATATTAGAAAATGTTGCCATGCTGGAATCGAAACGGGAAGCCACCAAAGGAGATTCAACCATAGGATCAAAGTCCAAGCTGCAGCTAAAGGCGCCGATAAGGTATGTGCCGATTTTCGAGGTAGTTTGCCACTAATGAAAATTCCAATATGAATCGCAACAAACAACAGTGCAAGAGGAATGAGGGCTGGTACAAATATGCCAGCAATGACTTGGACACAACCTGCTCTAGAAATACTTGAATTGAAACTAGAATAATCTGATTGAGGTTGGAAAAATGAAAACGAAAATGCCACATTGGTCAATATCCAACCGACAGAAAAAGCAACTATGTAATAGTAAATATTGAATACACGGGCCGAAATATCAATGCCTTGCATATTCGCTTCTCCTACTTGATTGCCCAAATTGGGTATCATTCCAGGATTCATTTCAGGCAAAAACAATGTACTAAATAGCAACGCATAAAATAATGACGTTGGTGAAAAACGAAAAATACGGTCTAGAAATTTGAGCGTTGTTTCCATATGAACAATCAACGCAAGCTAATCAACCTTTGTGAATCTTCAGAAGGTCTTCTGAATTCCAATTCCTCCCGGCGATGCATAAAACAATTTCAACAGCTCATTTAATTCTTTCGAACTGCCCGATTCAACGGCATAAAAACTCAAATCAAACAAAAATAAAAACGCTCCTTGCAACACTAAACTTCGACCATATCCTCGAAATTGATCATGCTTTTTTATACTTGTCACATTGCGCGCTTTTTCCATCAACAATGCTCCTGTGGCAACATACGCGATATCAAGTCCAGTATTAAATAAGAGTGATTTTTCCAACTTCATTTGCTTCTCCAACACCGACATAGGCTCTGAACTTGCAAACTCATTTTTTGCATTCAAATAACCCAAGGAAGCAATCCCCAAATTCACCGTATTCCACAATACGTTCATCTGATAAAAGTAAACGTCTTCGCCCGTCGATTTAGGCCGTAATGCCAAGCCACTTGTCATATTGGCTAAAGACCATGATCCTAAAACCACCATCCCTTTTTTCTGATCTTCAATACGTCGTTGATCAAACAAGATTATCAAACTATCGCGTTGACCAAAAACAGAAACGCTCTTCAATCCTAAAAAAACAAACAGGATAGAAATCTTAAAGGAAAAAGACATTCCTAGGTTTTTTGTTTTTTCTTTTTCGCTGCAGGGAAAAGAATATTATTCAATATCAATCGATATCCTGGCGAATTTGGATGCAAGGCTAAATCGGTTGGTGGATCGCCCACCTTATGCTCATAATCTTCCGGATCGTGCCCACCATAAAACGTCCAGGTTCCTTTTCCATATTCACCATGAATATAGCGAACCTCATTGGCTGCTTTATTTTCGCCCATTACCAACACACTGCTCTTCACACTTTTCTTTAAAAATGCGGTGGTTTGCCCCATAAAGCCCTTGATAATTCGTTCATGGTTTTGACATAACATCGTAGGAACCGGATCCCATTTTGCCGAAAATTCAAACAAAGCAAAATAATCTTCCTTCTCAGGAATACGGCGCGATTGAGTAGCATCGATACTCGAGAATTCGTACTCAGCTGGATTTTGACTCAAAATAAAATTCTCAAAAGCAAAACAATTATCTGTGTTGATTTTATTCTGCATATTCGGATCAGCCGGATCGCCATCAAACATTTCGGCGCAAATATCAACTCCATCAGCAGCTAAGGCAATATCGTAGCTGTCGGTTGCCGAACACATCGCAAATAAAAATCCTCCGCCTACCGTAAAATCACGAATCTTTTTAGCAACCGCTAATTTCAATTCCGAAACCTTGTTAAAACCAAGCTTATGTGCCATGTCCTCGGCACTTTTCTGATTATCAATGTACCATTTCTGCGTCCTGTAAGCAGCCCAAAAACGACCATATTGTCCCGTAAAATCTTCATGATGCAAGTGAAGCCAATCGTACAATGGCAACTTATCACTCATTATTTCTTCATCGTAAACTATGTCGTACGGAATTTCTGCATACGTTAAAGCCAGTGTTACCGCATCATCCCAAGGTTGTTTGTCTTTAGGCGAATACACAGCTACTTTGGGCGCTTTTTCCAGTTTTACCGCGTCCATATTCACTTCGGGAGCAGCAATCTCTAGCAATATCGCATTGGCTTGCGCATCAGCAATCGTTTGATACGTCACACCACGAATAATGCACTCATTTTCAACCGCCTTCGAATTGCCCACCATGAAACTTCCTCCACGATAATTCACTAGCCAAAATAACTCTAGCTCATGCTGCAAAATCCAATAAGCAATGCCGTACGATTTCAAATGATTCTGCTGACTTTCATCCATCGGAATCAGGATCGACGCCGATCGCAGGTTTTGGTTCCCTAAATTCAGGAACAAGAGGAACAACAAGACGATTCGTTTCATATGAGTGTGCAACGTGAATTGTTGAACGGTATTTTTCAGTATTAGTTCAATTCAATAAAAAATGATTCTTTTTGGGGCGTAACCTGCTAAAAGCTCCGCACAGCTTCGCATTTATCAGGTCGCGTCTTCCGCTGCTAGTCCTCCTTCGCTTTGAATTCTAATTGAAAAACGAAGAGATTTCCATCATCTGTTTTTCAATTTCTGCATTTCATGTGCTCAGTCCGGGCTATTCGCTTCAACCGCTTACGCAAATCCGTTTCAAATATACTGAAGCCTTTCAAGTAAATCTACCTGAACAAATCCTCATTTTAACACCATGTTCCAACAATTTCTAACCAATCAATCTCCTTAGAAAGGAACATTGTCTGGATCCCAAGCATCACCACTACCAGTCTTTGGCGACTGATTCATCTTCGATCCAACCGTTATCGTTTCTTGAACTGAACTGTCAAAATTGGTATTGGGCGCTAATCCCGATGGTCGATTTGCTCCACCAAAACTAGAATGATTATCATAATCTGTAAACTTCGCTAAATGTCCAATGTATTTCAGTGGAACCATACCCAAAGCTCCATTCCGATGTTTGGCAATGTGAATTTCTGCTAAGCCATCGGTCGGTGTTCCGTCTTCGTTTTCATTGATGTTATAATATTCCGGACGGTAAATAAACATAACCATATCAGCATCTTGCTCAATCGCTCCCGATTCACGTAAATCGCTCAATTGCGGCACTTTTGTTCCTCCGCGTTGCTCCACATTACGACTCAATTGCGAAAGTGCAATCACCGGAATTTCCAATTCTTTAGCGATGCCTTTTAATGACCGAGAAATCTGTGAAATTTCTTGTTCTCGATTTCCACCACCACCACGGTTATCTCCACCAGCCGTCATCAATTGCAAATAATCGATAATGATCATTTGAATATCATGGTTTGCTTTCAATCTACGCGCTTTGGCTCGCAATTCAAATATCGATAGGGCAGGAGTATCATCAATAAACAAGGGAGCTTCGGTCAATTCCCGAATTTTCGAATCCAATTGATGCCATTCGTGTTGCTGCAAATCACCTTTCTTGAGTTTCTCTCCGGGTAATTCGGCTTCTCCCGAAATCAAACGCATCACCAACTGCACGCTCGACATCTCCAAGGAAAATACAGCAATCGGACGTTTAAATGAAACCGCAGCATTTCGAGCTAATGAAAGTACAAAGGCGGTTTTACCCATACCGGGACGAGCAGCTAAAATCACCAAATCGGATTTTTGCCAACCTGCTGTAAATCGGTCCAAATCCTTAAATCCGGATGGTACTCCACTCAAACCATCTTGTTGTTGTCCGGCTTTTTCAATCTGTTTCTTCGCCTCGGTAATGAGTTCGCTCATCTTCGAGAAATTCTTCTTGATATTGCCCTCTGCAACAGCAAATAAATTCTTCTCGGCTTTGTCTAATAATTCAAGCGCATCGGTACTTTCCTCATACGCATCTTTGATAATCTCACTCGAAACACGAATTAACTCACGTTGAATCTGTTTCTGATTTAAAATCCGTGTATGATATTCAATATTCGCTGTAGATGCTACTCGATTCGTTAATGAAGTAATGTAAGGTACACCACCAACCATCTCCAATTCACCACGTTTCTTCAACTCTTGAACAACCGTCAAAATATCTACCGGCTTCGATGAGGCAAACAACTCGAATATCGCCCCGAAAATACGCTGATGCTCATCTCGGTAAAACGTATCCGTTTGCAAGGAATCAATCACATTGGCCAGAGAATCCCGATCCAACATCAAAGCTCCCAAAACAGCTTCTTCCACATCCACCGCTTGTGGAGGCAATTTGCCAATTCCTGCATCATATGGATTTACATTGATACCGGGATAAATGCGTTTTTTTCTGTCGGCGTTGGTTTGAGGAGCGTTCTCTTTCATCGGACGACAAATATACCATTCGTCGACGGCTTAAAATAGATTGTTTATAAATCTTCTTTGGCTTTGTATGAGCCACTTAATTCAATAAATGGTTTTTGAAAATCAACGCTTTAATCGAAAAATTTTGTTTTCTACTTATATAAATTGCATTCGACTCAAGACGATTAAATAGTAAACTGAACGCAATTTTATCGAAGTACAGAAAATGAAAACTATAAATGTCAAAATTTGGGACTAGTTCAATTAGCCGTTTATTTTTTCATGAATCAAATTTTGAATCATCCCATTCAACACCTTCAGGAAAAAGTTCACCTTTTCGTTTTATCATTTCAGTAGCAATCAAAGCACTATTTCCGCCTTGTTCATTCAGTTTTGAAATAATAGTGAGATAACTTTCTTTATCTCTATTTTGACTAAGCTTAAATACATTTTCAATTTTAGCTGCTTTTATTTCAAAACCAGCAATTGCGGGCATCATTTTATTTAGAAATTGATCAGGCAGATTATCATAAAATGTCAATGATTGTGTATTGCCTTTTTCAAATTTCAAGGTCAGTTTTCGCATAAACATTTTCAATTCTTCATCTGACATAAAACGTATTTGTCCAGCAATGTGAACGCTCATATAGTTCCATGTTGATCCAATGTGCGGATTGCTATACCAAGAAGCACTTACATAACAACTCGGTCCTGTAAATACAAGCAATGCATTTGGGTTTTCAGTAAAAGCTTTGTGATGATCTGTATTTCGCATGATATGTCCTTGCAAAAACAACTCACCATTTCGTTCTTCAAGTATAACAGGTATCTGGGTTGCCACTTGTTCTCCCAATAAAGTACTACCAGTTAAAAAGGCAAATGGATTTTCTTCTATGAAGTCCAATAGTACCTGTTTGTCTTTTTCTTTGAAGTAGGAAAAATGATACATTTTCTAATTGATTTTTTTGTCTTGTTTTAAATTATCGCAATTGTTTCGAGTACTAATGAGATTCGTATAAGGTGAATTGAACAATTCGTATTGTCGAATATAAACGAAAAATAAAAGTTTCAAAAATCAATATCCAAAATTGTATTAGTAGTAGCTACTATTTTTACATTCAAATTTTCACTCAATCTTCATCCATTTCCTAGATAACCGAATTTGTGTTTTCTCGTTTTGTATTTCAACATAATAAATTCCTGATTTTAGATTAAATAATTCATCAGAAATTACAAATGCTCTTTTAAAATATAGATTATCGAATATTAATTTTCCCTGACTATCTCGAATGATTAACCTCACTGGCAAAGGTAAATCTGTTTTGAAATTCAATTCATTGGTTCCAGGATTAGGAAATAGATTAAAACTAAATGTTCCTACTTTTTTAATTCCGGTTTCATCATTAAGCCCTAAACTATCGCAAATAGAGCCATCTATTGGTCCAAGCAAGTGATTGGCTGAATTGGGTGGAGTATAATTAAAACCATAAAATGGTAACTCATAATAATAGGGAATAAACTCTGAGTTTAAACCAAGTTCATTTGGTTTTTTTAAAATACTGGCATACGGAACATTTGGTGTTGGGGTATATCCCATGCAGCAGAAACCACCTAACATATGCTTAAGGTTTGGAGTTAAACTAAATACCCCCAAACTATCAGTAATTATAGTAACTGCTTGTGTTTCAATATCATATTGAAAATTATCAATAATATCAAAATTAGATTGATTTGTTTTAGTCATGTATAATTTTGTACCATCTGAACTGAGACTGAATGGTGTAAAATCTGTAAACCATTCATTAATTACAATATTACTAAAATCATAAGTCTGTAAATTACTTAGTTCACCAGTACAGCGATCAAAGTCGAAAACTTGCAATTCCCGAATATGCCCACCAAACCAATGAACATATTTACTTCCATCGGCACTGAAAGATGCCCAGCCGAAGCTAACATAAGATGAATCATCATTCGTATAATAAGGTTCTAAAATGAATGAATTCGGACTAAGCAATCCTTTTAAATATTGATTTTTTTTCTGGCCAAATTTTAATAACCACCAATCTCTGCCATTTGCATGACGGCATGCATCTATGCCTCCCGGTACAGTTGAAATATTTAAGTTATACCTGGTAGTTTCTTCGATATTATAACCATTTTCATCAACTTTAATTTTAGTAATTGAAAATAAAGTATCAATCCCAACATTATATGGGTTAGATGAGTTTTGGAAATTGCCACTATAACTATTGATTAAGTAGTAGTATTTATTATTTATTCTAGGTTTTAAAAAAATAAAACCACGATAAGCAATAATAACTTCATCAAATGGTAATTGAGTTAATTCCGTTAAAATATTCCCGCTAGAATCAAATAATGTTTTTCCATTAAAAGCCATAAGAAAATTACCCAAAGAATCGGATATTGTAGCTGATCCAAGCGAAAATGGTGCAGGAAAATATTTGGTGGTAATACTTTCTAATGAATCATCATTAAACTTCATGATACCTGTACCATTCAATCCATCATTTATGCCATCACAACCAAATTCAGGGAAACAAGTTCCCCATATCCAATTATAAGCTTCTTTTTGAGCTATTGTAGATGATGAAATGAAAAGAAAAACTAAAAAAGAATATACTCTCATGTTTAAACTATTTGTTTCATTTTAACCCCTACTATTGAAAATCCTCATGTTTAAAAATTGAAAATAGCCATACTTCGATTTTAATATAACGAATGTTTCAGCGAAAATAAAATGTAACATTAACTAAATATAGCCATCCTATTTTACTCTGTTGAATGTTCGTCTTTATTGATCTGATTTTAATTTATTGATTAATGCATTTGACAAACGGAAATTGGTTGATTGAATTTTTGTAATAATTTCATCTATGTCAGTGATTAATCCTTTTCTACAAGCTAGGATTAAAATTCCAAGAGATCCTGTGTATTTTAATTTTAATTCATCAGCAAGGCGCCTTGCCTTTAGATCATCTAATATAAGAAGGCTGTTTTCTATTTCTTTTGATAAGGCAATGGCTGATGCTTCACCTAGATCAACTATTTCAGAATAGGCATTTACATTTTTTGAATTTTCTGGATCTTTTATTTTAATCCAATCAGGAATTCTCTTTTTGAATTCTTCTGCAATTTCAGAGGTAATAGTTACTTGCTGAAATAAATCTCTAAGAATAGTTAATTCACCTATTTTATCAAATAGAATAAGACAGGTAGTATCAGAGATTATTAAGGTCTGCATTACGAGTATCGCGATCTATATCTTCAATAGGATAATTAAAAATGGACACACCAAATGTTCCAAGAATTTCTATAAACTCACGTTTGTCATAACCTGCTAGTTGAGCAGCTTGCCCAATTGACAGTTTTCCCATTTCATAGAGCTGAGCAGCCATTGCTGTTACAGCCTCCAAATCAGAAATGTTGTAATTCTCAGGAAACTCAATAACTATCCTTTTCATTCTTGAAAGTTAAGAAAATATTTTGTGATATCTTATTCATCAGTGAATAATACGACGGTGTTTTTCGATAAGGCTCAGAACAAATTTTCTGAATTCAGAACATAAAAATCATAGAATCTATAAAGAATACGAAATACTTCTAGTTATAAATGCATATTCCTCAAAGCACGTTTTTTTCAATAAAATAATCAAAAATAAAATGATACGATATGATTCGTTTTGATACGAAATAACTTATTCCTCAAAATAAGCCAGCCTCATTTTCCCATCTCGTAATTCCCCATACGAACACCAATGAAACCAATCACCCAAATTGAAATATTTGCAATTGTTGCCCACTGCTAAATCCAAAGGCAAATGCCGATGTCCAAAAACGAAATAATTGAGATCTGGATGAAGCAGCAATTGTTCTTTCGAGAAAATCAACAACCACTCATTTTCTTCTCCTAAAAAGACTTCTTTTTCAGGATTTGCTGCTCTACTTTTTCTCGACCAATAATCAGCCATGCCAATTCCAAAATTCGGATGCAAACGAGCAAATAACCATTGACACACTTTACTAGCAAATACTTTCTTTATAAACTTATATCCATAATCACCCGGACCAAGTCCATCACCATGTCCGAGAAATAGTTTCTTCCCTTGAATTTCAGTAATTATCGGTTTTCGATGAATAATTAAACCAATTTCTTTTTCCAAATAATCAAAAGCCCACATATCGTGGTTTCCAGTAAAAAAATGGATTTCAATTCCTGAATCTACTAGCGTAGCGAGCTTTCCTAATAAACGCGTGAAATATTTTGGAACGCTGTATTTGTATTCAAACCAAAAATCAAAAACATCACCCATTAAGTAAATGCGTTCCGCATCTGGAGCAATCATATCGAGCCAACGAATAATCTTCTTTTCCCGTTCTAAGCTGCGTGCATGATCGGGAATTCCTAAATGAAAATCACTGGCAAAATAGACCGCCTTCCCCATTTTATAAATTCGCTTTTCTTAATCCTTGAATCGGGTTAAGCGCACGTAAATTCAATACAAAGCGAATGCGTTCGGCAAATGTTACGTGATTCAAATCCATCGTTTTCTGAATTTGATTTGAAATAAGTAAAGGAACGTAGATTTCGAAATTATCGGGTATGAGCGAAACAATCGCCCCTACATTATAATTCAAAACATCACTATCTGTTTCACCATTTTTATAAGTTCCCAAATCAGCATAGATTTTCAAAGGGATTTTTCCTGGCAAACTTGTTCTAATATTCAATGTGGCTAAATATTGATTCGTTTGGCCACGAATGCTATAAATTTTAAATCCACCATCTGTATTCGACATTTGTTGTGCCCACAATCCACTTGATTCTTGACGTCCAAAATAAATATCGTTGAATAAATAATCCTGATTTCCAGTTTGTCCACTCAAGCGGAATCGCACATCGGGACCATTATTAAAATCGTTCGACTTCCACAAAAATGTTCCAGCAAACAATCTGAAATCAAGACCTTTTCCTTTTTTATTATAAGAAATTCGGTAGTTAAACGTCAAAGATGCTTTAGCAAATGTTTTCCCCTGTTGAACCTCAGCAGTAAACGAATATGGATTTATTACACGACTATTTTTATGTTGAAATACGACTTGATTATAGTCATACTTTTTCATTCCCTGTGTACTTAAATCGGGTCCTAATAAATAGGGCGAATATTGAACATAAATATGCTTGTACTGAAGATCTGAACTTCGTTTTGAATACGTTGATCGTTTCTTAAATTCAAAATAAAAACCTGCAGTTATACGATCATAATTGGGCGAATACCGCAAAGCATAGCGTTCTGCACTAGCCGATAAAGTAAGGTTGCGGAAAAAAGCATGAGTCGGGCGAATAAAATAATCGACTTGTGCAGCTCCTGCTAATTCTGAATTTTTAAATCCATACATCGGCATTATAACGTATTCAAACTTCTTACGTAATACGCCCATATTGTGAAATGCTGCACCTAACATAAATCCATTATAACTATTCGCACCTAGAGTAGGAACAACATACAGCGGACTTACTCTAGGATTTTCTATTCCTGTACCTAATTGGATTTTCAATTTACCCATTTTTCGGAACAATCCATGAGTTCTCATTTCATCATTTTTGCAATTATAATCAGGAGCAGGATTTCCTTCATTTACCGAAATCAGATCGAAATCACCTGCAGGAAAAGGAAGTCGTTTCTTCCCTTTAAATCCATCAAACCATTTGGTATAAACCGAATCATTTTTGAATCCGCTCACACTTACGGGACCATCTATTTGTCCAACATTGCGTACTGTTACATACGACTCGCTCGCTTTTTTTGAATACCCACACACTTTATAATTCACACGATCTACACTTGCCAATAAACCATCAAATAACCAAGGCATTGCTTTGCCATTGAATTTTTCTACATGTGCTCTAAAATCTTCGGGTTGTGGATGTTTGAATTTCCAGGTTTCATAATAGGCTTGCATCATTTCATCAAACCGCTGTTGCCCCATGTATGCTGCTAAATAATTATAAATATTCGCAGTTTTCTTATAAACAATTGCTCCATAATTTAACGAGGAATAATTGGCTGAGCTTAGCGCCAACGATTGATCATCGTTCCTACGAGCAACAAATAAATACATGGCATTTTGCGTTGCATTCGGTTTGAATTCAGTGGTATGCAATAATTTATCTCCCCAATTCGGAATCATATTATTGAAATCAGTGCTTTGAGGATATTTCTGATGCATATAGCGTCCTTCATAATAGGAATTACTTCCTTCATCCATCCAAGGAAAATCGCGTTCGTTACTTCCTAATATTCCATAAAACCAATTATGTCCAACCTCGTGTGCAATTACATTATCTAAAGCAATTGGATTTCCTTGTGAAGCAATAATTGTAATTGTTGGATATTCCATCCCGGCACCAGCACTCAAAGCTCCATCAACCGCTTTGCAAACTTTGTAAGGATAATCACCCAACCATTTTGAATAATTATACACTGCATCGTTTACATAATGAGGAGCTTCAAACCAATCTTTCGCATCCTTATCAGCAAAATAACAATAGGTTTCAACTACACGATTGCTATTAGGTAAAGTAACTTGACTCTTTAAAATATGATATGATTTATCTGCAAACCAGGCAAAATCATGGACATCAGCAAGTTTATAGGTAACGGTCTTTAGTTTTTCCGAAGAAGGAATCTCCACTTTATTTCCCTTTTTAGGTGCTCCAGCTTTCACCATCGCTTCAGTTTCCTGAATATTTTTTTCTATTTGTTCTTGTTCATCGGCATTTTCAACCAGTTCACCACTTGCAGCAATTACATAATTCGATGGCGTTGTAATAGCTACTTTAAATGACCCATATTCAGAATAAAATTCTCCTTCATTTAAATAAGGGAAAGCATGCCATCCTTTTGCATCAAATACAGCTGGCTTTGGATACCATTGACACAATTGATATTGCTGTCCACTATGTCCTAAACGGGAAAATTTACTTGAAGGAATTTTAACCCGAAATGGTGTGGTGATTATGATTTCAGCACCTGGTTCTAAAGCCGAATTCAAAACGATTCTGCCCATGTCGATATGAATAGAATCTTGAATGAATTTTACAGCTGTTCCATTCACTTTAAAATCGAGGCTATCGATATATCCACGCTCCTTTTCACTCGCATATTGAAACTTGGTTGAACCAACCAATAATTGTTGTTTGGCAAATGCTGTTTCATTGTTTTTATACCCATTTGGCCAAAGATGAAACCAGATCTCTTTCAAAGCTACTTTCGAATGATTCACATACCGAATGCTTTCTTGGGCTTTTAATACATGATGAACATCATCGAGTTTTACTCTGATTTCGTAATGTGCTTCCTGTTGAAAATAACCAGGAGGTAGTTCTTTCGATTGACTGTTTTGAGAAAATAATGGAGAGAACGAAATCACTCCCGAAATCAAGAATAAGAAATGCTTCATAATTTATTTCAAGAGTAATTGAATGGCTTTTTCTAAATCAGGACCACGTAAACCTTTGGCTACAATCCGTCCTTCTTTATCAATTAAAACCGTAAACGGAATTCCCGAAAATCCATATTGCTTTACTACTGATGAACTCCAATAACCTAAATCGCTCACATGCGATGGCCAAATCAAACCATCTTGTTGAATCGCTTTTATCCAACTGGCTTTGTCTTTATCGAGTGATACACTGAAAATATCAAAGCCCTTGTCTTTAAATTCTCCATACATCTTCACCACATTGGGATTTTCTTTTCTACACGGGCCGCACCAACTCGCCCAAAAATCAATTAAAACAACTTTGCCTTTTAAAGACGACAAAGCGATGTTTTGACCATCGGGTGAAGGAAGATTTATCTCAGGTGCCGGCATACCAATCGCCATACTGCGCATTTGATCAACGCGACTCATAAACGATTGAGCAAAACCTGAATTCGGATAGTGTTTTTTTAGGTTGCTTGCCAACTCTTCATAATACTGAAAATCACGGTCCGGATCTAATAAATCAGCAGCTGTTATTGGAGCAATTTTAGTCGGATTTTCATGAATGATTTTTCTCGCTCTATCCAATTGCTTATTAACGAATTGATTAAATTCCATTTCCATTCCCGCTTGGATTTGTGCAACTTTATCTTGCGGACTTGTATTGAGAATTTGCATTAAAGAATCACGGTGTTTGTTGATTCCTTCTTTCACCGATTTTATTTCAAGAACCAATTTCCCTTCTTCGCTTCCTGCTAAAGTATATTCTTGTTGAATTTGAATATTGTCATTTTTATATTCTACAGATTCTTTAGGATCAAGTACAATAAATACCATGTTATTCGGTGTGACTCTCAATCGATAGAAATCTTTCACAGGAACAGCTTTCTTAAAACTGAAATTTCCTTTAGCATCTGTTTTTACCGAATCAATTCCGACAATGTTGGCTCCTTGAATTTGTTCTAAAAACAACCAAGCATTGGTATGTTTAGAAATGGATCCACTTAATTGTGGTTTATTCCCAGTATTACTGCAAGCTGCAATACTGAATAATAGTAAGATGAAGAGACTGCTTATTTTACGCATAGGGAGTTATTTTATTCAGGCTTTAGAAAGAGCTTCATGTACGTGTTGATTTGTTTTTTTAGGATCAGCTTTTCCTTTCGATAGTTTCATCACTTCACCCATAAACAAACCGATTAGTCCTGTTTTACCATTTTTGTATTCAAGAACTTTTTCAGGGTATTTCGCAATCACCTCTTGAATCCATTTTTCCATACTTTCACTATCATCCACTTGAAGCCAATTGTTTGATTCTGCAACTTCTATTGGATTCGCATTGGGATTTTCCGTTAAATAAGGAAACAACTTTTGACTCGCTACTGAAAAACTAATCTTGCCAGCATCAATCATTGAAATCAATTCAGCAATGATGGATGCTTTTAAAGGAAATTGATGCATCTCCAAAGCTCGTTCATTCAAATACGATTTCACCGGTCCATTCATCCAATTTGCTGCTGCTTTGTAATTGCTTGTATGTTTCGCTAATTCTACAAAATAGAGTGCAATAGGTTTGGTATCAGTTAAAATTCCAGCATCATAAAGCGATAAACCAAATTCATTTGTAAACTGATCGTGAAGTGCATCCGGTAAAGGTGGCATTAACGATTTAATCTGTTGAATGTACTCTTCAGTAACAATGAGTGGCGTTAAATCCGGTTCAGGGAAATAACGATAATCATTTGCTTTCTCTTTACTTCTTAACGAAAATGTAGTTCCATTTACCGCATCAAAACTTCGGGTTTCTTGATCAATAATACCACCCGATTCGATCACACTAATTTGTCGCTTGGTTTCAAACTCAATCGCTCGTTGAACATTCCGAATAGAGTTCATGTTTTTCACTTCTACCTTCACGCCGTATTCTGTAGCTCCTCGTTTACGAACCGAAATATTGGCATCACAACGCATGCTGCCTTCTTCCATATTTCCATCACAAATCTCTAAGTAACGAACCAGTTTTCTGACTTCTGTTAAGTAAGCATAGGCTTCTTCAGCACTGCGCATATCCGGCTCCGACACCATTTCCAACAAAGGAACACCTGCCCGATTCAAATCAACCAAGGAATCATATGCATCTTGATCATGCATGCTTTTTCCAGCATCCTCTTCCATGTGGATACGTGTTAATGCAACATCTTTTAGTTTGCCATCTAACTTAATTCGAATTCTGCCTCCAGTACAAATGGGCGTTTTGTCCTGAGTAATTTGATATCCTTTTGGAAGATCTGCGTAGAAATAGTTTTTTCGTGCAAACTGATTTTCCTCTCGAATATCGCATCCGCAAGCCAATCCCAATTTGACTGCATATTCAGCTACTTGCTCGTTAAATCGAGGCAATGTGCCCGGGTGACCAAGCGTGATAACACTGATGTTTGTATTGGGTAATGCTCCATATTCAGCAGGATCCGATGAATACGCTTTGCTATGTGTGAGCAATTGAATATGGACTTCTAATCCAACAACGAGTTCGTATAGTTCAAATGGCATAATGCGTAATTCCTTATTGGAAAAGGGCAAATATAAAGGTATTCAATCTAATTCTAAGTGCTTTACATGGTTTATAAATAGTCCTTTCCCTTAACCTTATTGACAATTCCATTGTGAATTGTTTTTATTTAAGCGCCTGATTTTCAGTAAATCAATTTGATACTTTCATGTAAGAAAAAAAACATCATAAGCGCAACATTCAGCAGAACAAACCGTTTCAGTAATTAATCATCACAATTCATAAAACGAGTGCAAAAACAAAAAATAATGAAAGCATTCACCAAGAAGTTGAGCACCATGGGAAAACGTGTTCTCTTCACCCTTCGTTATGTCAGACTTTTTTTCTGATACTTCAAAAAGATTTGTGTTAAAATCAAAAAAGCCATTCATGTTTATGAATGGCTTTTTTTGTTGAATGAAATGAAATTATCGAAGTACAATTTTCTTCAAATTTTCTTTACCAGCTCCTAAAACACGGAGGTAATAAATGCCTTTAGGAAGTTCTTCAAGATTGATTTGGCTTGAAGCTGTATTTAATGTTTTCTTCAAAACAGTCGCTCCTAACATATTCATGATTTCCACTTTTACAGGATTGCTGAAATGAGCGAAATTCACATTGATAACATCATTGGCTGGATTTGGATAAACATTCATCGATTCTAAGGAAGTTGGCTCAATTGCAATACTGGTTGGAGTATTAGTTTCAATCCGGTAATTATCGGTATCCAACCAAAAATCATTCACCGTTCCTCGAACTCCTTTTACTTTTATCTGAACCGATTGTCCTTCAAAGGAACTTAAATCAACTGTTTGTGAAGCGAAATTGACTGAAGTTGTGTGATTCGAAGCATTAATAGTTAAAAGTGGACTACCGAAATTTCCTGAACCAGCAATGGCTGCATACACTTCAAAAACATCAGTCGTTAAATCATATCCACTTCCTGCAGTGCTTCCAATGTAGGTAGCAAATCGATAATCAAAATGGAAAGTACAACCTGCAGGTAAAACAGATGTAGCTGTTGTTATAGATGAATCTTTTGAAACAAACTGACTAAAATTGATACACAAGCCCTTGGTTGAAGTAGTGCCATGTGTTGAATAAACTCTCATACCTCCACCGAAATTTGTCGGTATAGTTCCAAATCCTTGATAGCTTTCGAAATCCTCCAAATAAATTGTTGTTTGGGCAGAAAGGATGAGGGATGAAGTCAGAAATAAAACGGATAGAATAGAACGTACCAATCTATATAGAGTAAAGTTTTTCATGAGATAAAGTTTAGAATTGTAGTTGGGAATAATTTCGGCCAACAAGAATCGAACCGAAAGTAACAAATTATATTAAAATCTGTTTTTGGAGGAATTTATTTTTTATCCGTTTTAAACGTATATAAATGGATATGAAACGGATCGGTTGAATTGAATATTCAATATTTGAGGACTATTATTTAAATCTATATACTATGTATCAATTACCCGATTATCGCGATGCGCTCATTTGGAGAAAATCAATGGATTTAGCGATTGCTGTCAATCACAGTGTGCGTCATTTCCCAGAACGAGAAAGAGGTCCCAAAGGTCTTTATTCTCAATTGTTGCAAGCGTCTGTGAGGATTTCACTCAGAATAGCAGAAAGTAGTATGCCTTTGCTTGAATCAGAACGAGATATTTTACTTCGAGCTCGTTATCATATTTCAGAAACTGAATTCCTTTTAGATGTATCCATGCATCTTGGTTACATACAAAAAGAAGAACGCATTCGTCTTAACGAGCACTGCCTTGAAGTAAGAGAATTGGTGAATCGCTATCTACACAGCGCACCTCAATACATTAAATAGCTGCTTGTTTAGTCAAATGCCTGATTCTCGGCACCTGAAATTTCTATCATGCGAGAATAGTCTTCTGCAGTCAAATCGTTGTAATAGAAATTCACCGGATTAATTGGTTGTCCGTTTTTATGCACTTCATAATGCAAGTGTGGACCAACAGATTTCCCCGTATTTCCCACAAATCCGATGATATCTCCACGATGTACTCGTTGGCCTGGACGGACATTGATTTTACTCATATGTCCGTACAAGGTTAAATAGCCATAACCATGGTTTATCCGCACGTGATTTCCATATCCTGAAGCATCAGCATCCGCACGAACAACAACACCATCGCCCGTTGCATAAATTTCAGTTCCAACGGGACTGGCAAAATCCATCCCTGCATGAAACTTTGTGGTTTTATAAATTGGATCAGTTCGATAACCAAAACCAGAAGCCATGCGTTTTAAATCTTTATTATTTACTGGCTGAATGGCAGGAATAGCAGATAACATCGCCGATTTACTTTTGATCATTTCAAAAATTTCATCATACGATTTACTTTGAACTACAAGCTGCTTGGATAATACATCGACCTTTTTCATTGTTTCAATAACCAAGTCGCTGTTCTCTAAACCTTTGTATTTCTCATAACGGTTTATCCCGCCAAAACCTGCTTTTCGAATTTCATCGGGAATGGGCTCTGCTTCAAAAACAACTCGGTAAATATTATCATCTCGATCTTGTAGATCACCTAAGACGATATTGATTTGACGTAATCGTTGATTCAATAAATCATATTCTAATCGTAACTGATCTACTTCACGTTCTAAGGCTTTTTCTCTAGGCGAATCAATCGTATTATACGCAATCACAACACCCAAGGCTGCGAAAACAATCCCTGTTCCGGCAAAGGATAAAAAGCGTAAAAGCCGGTCTTTAACTCCCAGCTTCACTCGCTCATAAGAAAGCGATTTTGTATTAAATTGATATCTTACTTTCGCCACGTGCGTAATTACAATCGAATAAATTCCCGTTTCTGATTTGGTTGAAAAACCGGAAACACATTTTCATTTGGATTGCGAATTTAGGAATCCTTCGAACTCAAAGAACCAATTTCACCTTCAAATCGGTTCGAATAAAGTACATGCTGCCTGTTTTACTACCTTTGAGCCCGTTTCAGAAATCATAAATTTTCTTAATTCAGTATGCAGTCCAAGCAAATCCGGCAAACATTCCTCGATTTTTTCGCTTCAAAAGGGCATCAAATCGTTCCTTCAGCTCCTATGGTCATTAAGAATGATCCAACGCTGATGTTCACTAATGCCGGAATGAATCAATTTAAAGATCTCTTTTTGGGGAATTCTCCTATCGTTTATCCGCGCATTGCTGATACCCAAAAGTGTTTGCGTGTATCTGGAAAACACAACGATCTGGAAGAAGTTGGAGTGGATACCTATCACCATACCATGTTCGAAATGCTTGGCAATTGGTCGTTTGGTGATTATTTTAAGAAAGATGCCATTGCTTGGGCATGGGAACTCCTTACGGATGTTTATAAAATTGATAAATCTCGCTTGTATGTCACTGTTTTCGAAGGTGATACTTCTGAGAATTTAGCATTTGATCAAGAAGCTTACGACACTTGGAAAGAACTCATCGATCCATCCCGTATTATCAACGGAAATAAGAAAGATAATTTCTGGGAAATGGGCGATACCGGACCATGCGGACCTTGTTCTGAAATCCATGTAGATATTCGAAGTGAAGAAGAACGAGTTCGTATTGATGGAAAAGAACTTGTGAATGCTAGTCATCCGCAAGTCATCGAAATTTGGAATAATGTCTTCATGGAATTCAACCGGAAGGCTGATGGTAGCTTAGAAAAATTGCCTGCTCAACACGTTGATACCGGAATGGGTTTCGAACGTTTATGTGTTGTACTTCAAGGAAAACAATCGAATTACGATACGGATGTTTTTCAGCCACTCATTTCTTTCCTTGAAAATCTCAGCGGAAAGACATACAAAAGCAACGAAAAGGACGATATCGCCATGCGCGTTATTGCCGATCACATTCGTACAATTTCATTTGCAATAGCTGATGGACAGCTTCCAAGCAATAACAAAGCAGGTTATGTTATTCGTCGGATTTTACGCCGTGCTGTTCGTTATGGTTATACATTTCTTGGATTGAAAGAACCATTTATGTATACCATGGTCGATACGCTTGCAGATCAAATGGGCGTGCAGTTTCCTGAACTCAATGCGCAACGTGGTTTGATAAAGAATGTGATGCATGAAGAAGAGCAATCTTTTTTACGTACGCTTGAAACTGGTATCAATCGATTTAACGATTTTGTAGCAAAGAATACGAATCATGATCAAGTTCCGGGTGATTTTGCATTTGAACTATTTGATACCTATGGTTTTCCAATCGACTTAACCGAATTGATGGCTCGTGAGCAGAATTTGGCTGTTGACATGATTAGTTTTAACGAGAATCTTCAAAAACAAAAAGCACGTTCTCGTTCTGCCGCAGTAGTTGAAGCAGGCGATTGGATTGTGCTTTCGGAAGATGATGACGAGGAATTTATTGGCTATGATTATTTAGAAGCTCAAGTAAAGATTACACGCTATAGAGAAGTAACAGCAAAAGGTAAAAAGCAGTTTCAACTCATATTCAACATAACTCCTTTTTATGCAGAAAGTGGCGGTCAGGTTGGTGATTCAGGGATTTTAAAAGATGGAAACGAAATCATAAACATCTTCGATACCAAGCGTGAACATGGAGTAATTGTGCATTTTGCCGATCGACTTCCTTCGAATATTCAATCAACATTTAAGGCTGAAGTTCATCAAGGAAAGCGTGTTTCGACGATGCGTAATCATACTGCAACTCACTTAATGCATGCTGCTTTAAGGAAAGTTTTGGGTACACATGTGGAGCAAAAAGGTTCTTTGGTGAATGATCAGCATTTGCGTTTCGACTTTTCTCATTTTGCCAAACTCAGTCGCGAAGAAACACGCCAGATTGAAGCCCTTGTGAATGAACAAATACGCGCCAATATTATACGTGACATTCAAGTTTTGCCTATCGAAGAAGCCCGTAAAACGGGTGCAATGGCCCTTTTTGGTGAGAAGTATGGCGATCTAGTTCGTGTGGTCACATTTGACAAATCGTATTCAGTTGAGCTCTGTGGAGGCACACACGTTTCTGCAACAGGTCAAATTGGATATTTTAAGATTGTGTCGGAAAGTGCTGTGGCTGCTGGTGTTCGAAGAATTGAAGCCATTACAGGAGAAGCAGCTGATTTGCAGATTTTGGAGGATGCAAACTTGGTAGAACAAATCAAAGAAGTCCTCAAAGGAGCAAAGGATCCACTGAAAGGAATTCAGCAAATTCTGGATGAGAAGCAGGAATTGGAAAAGAAACTGGAGCAGTTACAAAGAGAGAAGGCGGGACAAATACGTAAATCACTCGATTCGAAAATTGAGCAAGCAGGTTCCTTAAAACGCTTGGTAGATACGTTGGATCTAGATTCTCCAGAATTAATTAAGAATATCGCATTTGACCTTAAGTCGATACACCCTGATTTGATTTTAGTTCTTGGACATCAAAGCAACGGAAAGCCTATGCTGACTGTAGCATTGGGTGATCAAGCGGTTAATCAAGGCCTCAATGCGAGTAATTTAGTGAAAGACTTAGCAAAAGAGATCAATGGAGGTGGTGGTGGACAAGTCTTTTATGCAACAGCCGGAGGATCAAAACCAGAAGGATTAAAAGCTGCGTTGGATAAGGCAAAAGAGTTAAAGGGCGTTTGAAACGAATTGGGAATTTAAACCAATTGGATTTACCTCTTAAAACTTAAAAGAGTCTTTCGGATATTCTACTTCAATTAGAAAAAGTCCTGCTGCAGGAACACTGGCTCCGGCATTGGTTCGTTTGCCCGATTTCATAACGCGTTGTAGATCATCGGCTGGGCGTTTGTGTAGACCAATTTCGAGCAAAGTACCAACGATTGCACGCACCATGTTCCATAAAAAACGGTCGGCACTGATGCGAAAAATGAGCAATTCATCTTGCTCTACCCATTCGGCTCGTGTAATGGTGCAGATGGTCGTTTTATTTTTCGAATGTGCTTTTGTAAACGCTCCAAAATCGTGGGTTCCGAGCAATTCGGCAGAAACATTTCGAAGTAAATCGAGGTCAAGTTGATCGTGCACGTAAAAACTTCTTCCTTTTAAGAAAGGATTGAGACTATGCGTAATTCGGTATTCATAACTACGACTTAAGGCACTAAATCGAGCATGAAGTCGTTCATCTACTTTGGTGATTCCACGGAATTCAATTCCTGGAACTCTCAATTCAGCAAGGGCTTTCAATAAAGCTTCGGTATCGAGATCTTGGTCAATATCAAAATGTGCATAATATTCTTCCGCATGCACTCCGGCATCAGTTCTTCCACAACCAATTGTCTCGATAGTTTCTTCTAGAAGTTGAGATAATTTCTCATTTACTACTCCTTGAATTGAAACAGCATTTGTCTGAAACTGCCAGCCATGGTAATGTGTTCCTTTATATCGTAATCGGATGAAATAGCGCATGTGTTTTACTGAATATCCTTAGTGTTTTCCAAATGCCCATTTCAAAAAATACGGCATTGCTTTTCCCCAAGTCGGGACATCATGGTGACCATTTTTAACTTCATGATACACAACATCATAATAAGGTTTGTATCCTTTTTTGATTAGTTCAATCATCAAATCCAAGGTATCGTCAATGGCATCAATGATACCGTTGTTATTGCGATCAGCTTTTTCATCCAATGTTCCTGCTTGGAACCAGAATTTCATTCCGGGGATAAATTTTCCATGTCGGATTTCGGAATGTAGGATGCGGTCATTGTCGGTATATCCTTTTAAGAGATCACGCTTTCGCCACCAAAAAGCACCCGAAAACGCGCCACATTTTTGGAAAATTCCTGGATTATTCCATGCAATATCAACTGCCGATAATCCTCCTAAAGAATATCCAGCAATGACATTCGCAGTATCAAATCGACTTACCGCATAACCTGATTCAAGCCAAGGAAATAGATGATCGGTAATAAAGGCTGTGTATTGTTTGGCTCTTGCACCTCTTTTTTTATAATCAGCTTTCGCTGCAACACCATATTCTTGAATGCGTTCGCCACAGTAAATCCCTACCACCACAAAAGGAACACATACATTTTCTAACCACAATTTATTTAAAATATCCAGCAAGCCCATATTTTCGCTATCCTGTCCATCATTCAACATTAACACAGGTAATTTCTCATTCATGGAATGATAGCCTGGCGGAAGGAAAATATCCACTTTGACTTCTCTGTCCAATTCGATTGAGTGAATGCCTTGAAAAGTTTCGAGTGTCCAGCTAGTTTCCGAATTCGTTAAGATCTCCTTCTTAAGTTTTGAATGCCCTTCCATAATGGCAAATCTGCTTTATTTCTGTTTGCAATCGTTCAGAAATGCAAATTTCTTTCAACAGGTATCTCCATATTATTGAAATTGATATCTTTGTGCCCGAAAAATGAATATCCGATAGTGAATGAGCTATATTTTTGTTTAGTTTGTTTTCTTTCGGATGCTTTGTTAAGAAAATGTTAAGTGGATGATGCGATTTATTTTCATAGGTTTTAATAAACGAAACGGAACAGAATCAATTCCTTCTTAACTTTCCAACTCAAACTAGCACTCACATCAAAAAACTAATACACATCAACATGAAAAAAATCGGAATTCTTCACGGCATGGAAAGCTCTTTTCCAGATGCAATTATTGAAAAGATAAATTCTATGGGATTGAAAGATATTCAGGCAGAACGCGTTCTGATTGATATTGTATCACAATCGGAGCCAACAGATTATGCTGTTATCATCGATCGAATTTCTCAAGATGTGCCATTTTATCGTGCTTACCTTAAAAATGCTGCTATTTCTGGTACTGCTGTCATCAATAATCCATTTTGGTGGAGTGCTGATGAGAAATTTTTCAATAATGCATTAGCAGTGAAATTAGGAGTTCCGGTTCCTAAAACGGTTTTACTTCCTTCTTTCGAACGTCCGGCTGATACTTCTGAAGCTTCTTTCCGGAATTTACATTTCCCTTTAAGTTGGGATGCTATTTTCGATCACATCAAATTTCCAGCGTACATGAAACCTCATGCTGGTGGTGGTTGGAAAAGTGTTTACAAAGTGAACAATGCTGAAGAGCTTTTTACAGCATACCACGAAACCAATCAATTGGTTATGATGCTTCAAGAAGAAATTATTTTTGAAGAATACTATCGTTGCTATTGCATTGGAGGAAAACATGTTCGCATCATGCAATATGAACCACGCAATCCACATCATTTACGTTATGTTGTTGATAGCAAACCTTCTAGTGCTAAGCTTCTTAAAACAATCGAAGACTATGTTCTTAAATTGAATCATGCCTTAGGTTATGATTTCAATACGGTTGAATTTGCTGTTCGCGATGGCATTCCTTACGCAATCGATTTTTGCAATCCAGCTCCAGATGCTGATGTAGCTAGTGTTGGCCAAGAAAACTTTGATTGGGTTGTTGAAACTGCTGCTAATTACGCCATTGAACGCGCTCGTGCACAAAAAGATGGTCAAGACAATTTGACTTGGGGTACTTACATTAGCAAAGCAGCTTTAAAATTAAATCCTGCTGGCGAGGCACCAAAAACAGCTTCTGCTCCTAAAGCAAAAGCCGTAAAAGCCACAGAAGAAAAAGCTCCAGCGAAGAAATCTCCTGCAAAAAAGGTAGCAACAGCGAAAGCATAATAACCTGTTTAAAAAACACCGGAACTTCATACACGTTGTTTCCGGTGTTTTTCTATTTTGCAGCGTTACTTTACTAACCTGATAAAATACATTCTGTGTCAATTCCTGCATTTACTCTCGGTATAGAAGAAGAATACATGGTTGTTAATCCCGAAACGCGGGAATTATCATCGCATGATCAAAAAATTGTAGAGCAAGCCAGTCGTGTTCTTGATGATCAGGTGAAAGCTGAAATGCATCAAGCGGTTGTTGAAGTTGGAACTGGGATTTGCAAAGATGTTTTTGAAGCAAAGAAAGATCTCGCCAATTTGCGTAAAACTGTTTCTCAAGTTGCAATAGATAATGGATTACGTATTGGTGCTGCCGGAACACATCCCTTTTCTCATTGGAGCACGCAACTCATCACTCCCAATCCACGATACGAAGACATTGTAAATGAATTGCAAGATGCTGCTCGTTCCAATTTGATCTTTGGATTGCATGTGCACGTTGGTATCGCTGATAAACAAATGGCGATGCATATTGCGAATTCGGTTCGTTACTTTCTTCCTCACGTTTATGCCTTAAGTACAAATTCACCATTTTGGGAAGGACGCAATACCGGATTTAAAAGCTTTCGTTCCAAAGTATTCGATAAATTTCCCCGTACGGGAATTCCCGATTATTTCAATACCTACGAAGATTTTATTGGCTATGTAAATCTGTTAGTGAAAACAGGATGCATCGATAACGCAAAGAAAATTTGGTGGGATTTACGTGTTCATCCATTCTTCCCAACCATCGAATTCCGGATTTGTGATATTCCGATGTTGATTGATGAAACAATTTGTATAGCAGCTATTTTTCAAGCCTTGGTTGCTAAATTATACAAGTTACGCACAAGCAATCTCAATTTCATGCTGTATACACGTGCTCTCATTAATGAAAATAAATGGCGTGCAGGACGGTATGGAATAGATGGGAAAATGATTGATTTCGGGAAAGAAGAAGAAGTGAAAACACGCTTACTAATACTCGAATTGCTCGATTTTATTGATGATGTGGTGGATGATTTAGGAAGTCGCGATGCCATCAATTATGTTCACACCATGATTGAACGGGGAACAGGTGCTGATCGTCAATTGCAGGTTTATGAAGAAACAGGCGATCTAGTTAAAGTGGTAGATTATATTCTTGAACAAACGTTAATAGGAACATAGTTCTTCTTTATACGTTATGATTCAATAAAAAAACAATACATGTTAGAGCACTCATTGCGCATTGCGATTTTAGACTTATATGATGGTGAAGCCAATCAAGGTATGCGCTGTATTCGTGAAATACTTCATGATTTTGGCGTTGACAATGCCATCCATATAGAAGTTGATGAATTTGATGTTCGAGGGAAATCTGAAATTCCAGATTTAAGTTTTGATGCCTACATTTCTACCGGTGGACCTGGTAGCCCAACCGACAGCGAAGGTTCCGAATGGGAAAAAGTGTATTTCGGTTTTATGGATGAATTGAAACTGAATAATCGACATCAACCCGAGAATAAAAAGTTTGTCTTTTTGATTTGCCATTCCTTTCAGATATATAGTCGATACTATGGTTTGGGCAAAGTTTCTAAGCGATTGTCCACTTCGTTTGGTGTTATGCCTATACATATGACTGGAGCGGGCACGCGTGAACCTTATTTTAAAGGACTCATGGATCCATTTTGGGCAGTTGATTCTCGCGATTGGCAGGTCACTGAACCCGATATGAAGAAAATTCATGCAGCTGGTGGTGATGTATTAAGTATTGAAAAATACCGACCACATGTTAAATTGGAACGTTGTGTTATGGCGATGCGTTTTGATGATGCTATTTTTGGAACACAGTTTCATCCGGAAGCTGATTCACGAGGTATGTTAATTCATATGCTTACTGAAGAGAAGAAGAAAAACGTAATCGATCATCATGGAGAAGAAAAATACCATAGCATGATTGAGCATTTGAATGATCCTGATAAAATCGTTTTTACACACGATACTATTTTACCTAATTTCCTTCAGCACGCCGTTTCGGCCGGCAAAGATTTGATACTTAAATAATCATGATAAAAGCAATTCGAGAACGCTATAACCAAGAATTTACTGAGGAAAAATATCAAGCTTTTTTGGATGATGTAAATTCTCAATTCAATTATAAAGTTCATTTCAGAGTTGCTGAATCGCCAGTTTTCTTTCCAAAATCATTCAAGAATAAATTGATTGAAGCAGGAGAGAGTATCATTAAAACGTTATTGCGCGACGATTATAAGGAACTCACTCGTGCCGCTGTTCCCGAAGGTTTATTTGTGCCAAATGAAGACGAGCATTCCAATTTTTTAGCACTCGATTTTGCTGTTTGTTTGGATCAAGAGGGAGAATTAATTCCACAATTAATCGAATTACAAGGATTTCCTTCTTTATTCGCATTTCAGGATTTTATACAAGCTATGTATAAGAAACATTTTTATGTGCCTGAAAACTTCAGTGCTTTCTTCAGTGATCTCGATTCTTCGCATTATGTTGAACGGCTCAAGGCATTACTATTAAATGGACATCAACCTGAAAATGTTATTCTTTTAGAAATAGAGCCATATAAGCAAAGTACATCCATCGATTTTATTGTTACTCAAGAACGAACAGGAATTCGTCCCGTTTGCATCACCGAAATAATACGTGAAGGCAAGGATTTGTTTTATCTACGTGATGGAATTAAAACACCGATTCATCGAATTTATAACCGAGTGATTTTTGATGAATTCAGCCGACGTGATGATTTAAAATGTCAGTTTAATTTAACTGAGGATGTGAATGTAGAATGGGCTGGACATCCCAATTGGTTCTTTCGTGTAAGTAAATACGTGATGCCATTTTTATCGAGCCCCTATGTTCCCGAATGTCGTTTTCTGCATGAGATAACAGAGATTCCAAGCGATCTCGAAAATTATGTTTTAAAACCACTTTTCTCATTTTCGGGGACAGGAGTGAAGTTTCATGTAGCGAAAGAAGACATTGATTCTATTCCAATGGAAGAACGATCGGGGTTTTTATTGCAACGAAAAGTGAAGTACGAACCAGTGTTGCAAGCTCCTGATGGATTGGTTAAAGTTGAAGTTCGCTTACTCTATTTCTGGGAAAATAAAAACGCGCTACCTCAATTGGTTGTTAATCTTTCGCGTTTGAGTAGAGGCGAAATGATTGGAGTGAAATTCAATAAAGATAAAACTTGGGTAGGAGGGAACGTGTGTTTCTTTGAGCAGGATTAGAACGAAATTCTCATCTTAATTCTCGAACAATACAAGCATTTTTTTGCTAAGAATTCCTGTTGTAGTTTGCAGTCTTATTACTAAAACTGCACGCACGCATGAAGACATTCAAAACAAAACGAATAACTATAAAACACATTCTGCTTTCTGCAATACTATTATTTTTTGCAGGAGTTTCATTTGGACAAACTGTTTTCTGGAGCGATAATTTTGATGCGCCATCAGGTGGTGCTGAAAATAATAACAATGGAGCAGGTTGGGTGCTTAATTCAGAAGGCAATAGTGGCAATCGCTGGTTTGTAAATGCACCAAGTGGAATTGGATGTTCAAGTAGTGGAAATGTTCTTCATATTTCTTGTTCTGCCGGACTTTGTGGATTCTTAGGTGGTCCTGATGAACCTATTTACAATGCAGCAAATTCAAATTTAAAAACAGCTGTATCTCCTACAATCAGTACATTAGGGCAGTCAAACATTACTTTAAGCTTTGATTTTATTTGCGAAGGGTATGCTGGAAGTGATTTTGGAACGTTGGCTTTGAGTAGCGATAATGGAACAAATTGGACAGATCTTCCAGGTGTATATGTTGAAGTGAGTTCTTGCTCTACTAAAACAATCACATTACCAGCTCAATATCAAAACATCTCCACATTTAAAATGCGATTTAAATGGGTTGAAACAGATAATGGTGATGGAGTTGATCCTCCTTTTAGTGTGGATAATATCAAATTGACTGTTGCAACTTCCTCTTGTACACCACCAACCGTTAGTGCTGGATCGAATGTTTCAATTTGTCCTGGAGGATCAATTGCTATTGGCGGATCACCTACAGCAACTGGCGGTTCAGAAGCTGGAGCATTGGTTTATTCATGGTCACCTGCAACAAATTTAAGCAGCGCATCTGTTGCAAATCCAACAGCCAATCCATCTGTAACCACACCTTATACTGTAACAGTTTACCGTAATACGCCATCTTGTTCAGCTACAGCAACAGTCACTGTCACAGTAAATACGCCTCAAACATTATCGGTTTCACCTTCGGGAAATCAAACCATTTGTCCAGGTGGAAATGTGAATTTATCTGCCGCTAACGGATTTACGAATTACGTTTGGACAACGCCATCAGGCACTCAAAATGGACAATCAATCACGGCTTCTGTTTTAGGTTCATATACAGTTTCTGCAAATGATGCGAATAATTGCTTGTCGACTGCTGCTCCTATTAACTTGACATCCGGTTCTTCACAATCCATCACAGTAACACCATCTGGACCATTGAATTTCTGCCCTGGCGGCTCAGTTACACTCACTGCTGCTGCAGGTTTTACAACCTATACTTGGTCGAATGCACAAGTTGGACAAAGTATAACTGTAACTGAAGCAGGAACATACTCTGTAATTGGATCTGGATCAGGATGCGGTGGACAATCAAGCGATATCATTGTTACGGTTAATCTACCTGCAGCATTAGGTGTTACGGCTGATGGATCATTGGCACTTTGTCAAAATGGGGATGTTGTTTTAACAGCAGAATCTGGATTTACGAATTATGTATGGTCTAATACCCAAACAGGAGCTTCTGTTACAATTACTTCAGCAGGAAATTATACAGTTTCTGCTCAAGATGTGAATGGTTGTCAAGTACAATCATCGGTTCAAGCAGTTACGAATGATCCACCATTTACAATCAATGTGACACCATCGGGCACTATTGGAATTTGTGTTGGTGATAACATAACACTTACAGCACAAAGTGGATATTCGAATTATGTTTGGTCCAATACAACAACAGGAACAACCTTGAATGTTTCTTCTGCTGGTGCCTATTCTGTGAGTGCTCAAAATGCAAATGGTTGCTCTGGAACATCCGATGCAATTTTTGTAAATTCTACTGTAGCTCCTGATGCTTCATTTACCTATTTACAAGTGGAAGATGTTTATACAGTAAACTTCAGCAGTACATTTAATGCAGATACGTATTTGTGGAATTTTGGAAATAATCAAACAAGCACGGCATCTGATCCTTCTTTTACTTTCCCATTTGATAATACTTATCCCGTTACTTTAATTGCTACAAATGCTTGTGGATCGGATACGGTTACAGTAAATGTTGTTGTTATTAAAACTGGAATTGAGAGTTTGAAAACAGTAAATTCATTTTCTATCAGTCCTAATCCAGGAAAAGATTTTTTCAGAATAACAGGAAATTCTTCTAAGCCACAAGATTTAATCGTTCAGATTTATTCGTTGACAGGACAAATCATTCAACGCAAAGACATCTCCGTAAAAGGAATTTTTTCTGTTGATTTTTCAACCACTGAACTAGCTTCTGGCGTTTATATGATTCAAGTTTCTGATTCTATTTCTAAAATCTCTCAGAAATGGATTAAGAATTAAATTGAATTTTTAATTTTTTGAAAGCGCTGTACTATATTCCTTGTACAGCGCTTTTTTTATGAAGTTTCTATCTTAAATCCATCTTATAACAAGTGTTTTTTTTAATAAAATCAATGCTTAGATTGCATAGGAACAAATGGGTTTTATTTATGAAGACATTGCATTCGCTAAGGATTACAACATTCAAATTGCTTTTTGTATTCATTTTATTTCCACTGGTAAATGGATATAGTCAAACTGTTTTCTGGAGCGATAATTTTGATGCACCATCGGGTGGTTTAGAAAATAACAATAACGGAGCCGGATGGGTGCTAAATTCAGAAGGAAATAATGGCAATCGTTGGTTTGTAAATGCACCTAATGGAATAGGATGTTCGAGTAGTGGAAATGTACTTCATATTTCCTGCTCAGGTGGTTTTTGTGGTTTTTTAGGTGGCCCAAATGAACCTATTTACAATGCAGCTGGTTCAAATTTGAAAACAGCAGTATCTCCTACTATTAGCACCATAGGTCAATCAAATATTACTTTAAGCTTTGATTTTATTTGCGAAGGCTATGCTGGAAGTGATTTTGGAACTTTGGCATTGAGTAGCGATAATGGAGCAAACTGGACAGATCTTCCAGGTGTTTATGTTGAAGTGAGCTCTTGTTCTACTAAAACGATTACTGTTCCAGCTCAATATCAAAATATCTCCACGTTTAAAATGCGATTCAAATGGGTAGAATCAAGTTCTTTCGATGGAGTTGATCCTCCATTTAGTATTGATAATATCAAATTAACCGTTGCAACTTCCTCTTGTACACCACCAACTGTTAGTGCTGGATCGGATGTTTCTATTTGCCCTGGTGGATCTATTGCTATTGGCGGATCACCTACAGCAACGGGCGGTTCTGAATTAGGGGCACTCGTTTATTCTTGGTCGCCTACAACGAATTTAAGTAGCGCATCTGCTGCTAATCCAACTGCCAATCCATCTGTAACAACACCTTATACTGTTACCGTTTACCGTAATACTCCTTCATGTTCTGCAACAGCAACAGTTACTGTCACTGTTAATACACCTCAAGTTTTAACCGTATCACCATCAGGAACGCAAACGATTTGTCCCGGAGGAAGTGTGAGTTTAGCTGCCGCCAACGGTTTTACGAATTATGTTTGGACTACACCATCGGGCACACAAAACGGACAAGCAATTTCTGCAACAGCAGCAGGAAATTACACCGTCACAGCACATGATGCAAATACCTGTAATTCGACTTCAACGGCAGTTACCATAAGCATAGCAACACCACAAGTTTTAACGGTTTCACCTTCAGGAACGCAAACGATTTGTCCTGGCGGAAGTGTGAGTTTAGCCGCTGCCAACGGATTTACAAATTACGTTTGGACAACTCCATCAGGCACTCAAAACGGACAAACCATTTCGGCAACAGTTGCAGGAAATTACACCGTCACTGCACACGATGCGAATAATTGTAATTCAACTTCATCGTCTGTCACAGTAAGCATTGCAACACCTCAAACATTATCGGTTTCACCATCGGGAACGCAAACCATTTGTCCGGGAGGAAGTGTGAATTTAGCTGCAGCCAATGGATTTACGAATTATGTGTGGACAACACCATCAGGCACACAAAACGGACAAACCATTTCGGCAACAGCAGCAGGAAATTACACCGTCACTGCACATGATGCAAATAACTGTAATTCGACTTCAACGGCAGTTACTGTGAGCATTGCAACACCTCAAGTTTTAACAGTTTCTCCTTCAGGAACACAAACAATTTGTCCCGGAGGAAGTGTGAGTTTAGCTGCCGTTAACGGATTTACAAATTACGTTTGGACAACGCCATCAGGCACACAAAACGGACAAACAATTTCAGCAACAGCAGCAGGAAATTACACTGTTACTGCGCATGATGCAAATAATTGTAATTCGACTTCAACGGCAGTCACGGTAAGCATTGCAACGCCACAAACTTTATCGGTTTCACCTTCGGGAACGCAGACCATTTGTCCGGGAGGAAGTGTGAATTTAGCCGCCGCCAACGGATTTACGAATTACGTTTGGATAACTCCATCAGGTACTCAAAACGGACAAACTATTTCGGCAACCACAGCAGGAAATTACACAGTCACTGCGCATGATGCAAATAATTGTAATTCGACTTCAACAGCAGTTGTCGTAAGCATTGCAACACCTCAAACATTATCGGTTTCACCATCGGGAACGCAAACAATTTGTCCTGGCGGAAGTGTGAGTTTAGCTGCCGCCAACGGTTTTACGAATTATGTTTGGACAACTCCATCAGGTACTCAAAACGGACAAACAATTTCAGCAGCAGTTGCAGGAAATTACACCGTCACTGCACATGATGCGAATAACTGTAATTCGACTTCAGCGGCAGTCACAGTAAGCATTGCAACACCTGAAACATTATCGGTTTCACCATCCGGAACACAAACGATTTGTCCGGGAGGAAGTGTGAGTTTATCGGCCGCTAATGGATTTACGAATTACGTTTGGACAACTCCATCAGGTACTCAAAACGGACAAACAATTTCAGCAGCAGTTGCAGGAAATTATACCGTCACTGCACATGATGCGAATAACTGTAATTCGACTTCAGCGGCAGTCACAGTAAGCATTGCAACACCTCAAGTTTTAACAGTTTCTCCTTCAGGAACACAAACGATTTGTCCCGAATCTTCTATTACACTTTTTGCTGGAAATGGCTTTACAAATTACACCTGGACATCACCAGCCGGAATTCAAGTTGGACAATCAATAACAACCAGTTTAGAAGGAGATTATATCGTGAGTGCTATTGGGGCAAATTCATGTTTGTCGACCGCTGCAACAGTGAGCATAACATTTCTTCAACCACAATCCATCACGATTTCTCCTGCAAATGATTCAAGTATTTGCCCAGGATCAACCATTACATATGCAGCAACAAGTGGCTTGAGTAATTATAGTTGGAATACTCCAACAGGTACTATTTCAGGACAATCGATTACTGTTTCAGAAGCTGGAACTTATTCAGTTTCTGCCATTGGTTCGAATTCTTGCATAACGAATTCAAGTAATGTGAATTTATCAATTCAAATCCCTGAAATTCTAAGTATAACAAGTAGTGAAGGAACTACTTTATGTCCAGGAGCAAGTATTGATTTAACCGCATTGGATGGATTTATTAATTATCAATGGTTAACTCCATCGGGTGCTAGTTCTGGTCAATCAATTTCAGCAAATCAAATTGGGAATTATTCTGTTTCTGCAACAGATCTGCATGGATGTCATTCCATTTCAGAACAAACAACTATTATTCAAGGAATTATAGAAACTATTTCGGTAAACCCAATTGGTCCATTGAATGTATGTGCAGGAGGTTCAGTTGAATTGATTGCAGCAGATGGCTTTACTACGTATACTTGGTCGAACAGTGAAGTAGGACAAAATTTAATAGTAACTGAACCGGGAATTTATTTTGTCAATGGAAGCGGTTTGGGTTGTGGTGGGCAATCGAATAATGTGATTGTAACTTTTGATGAGCCTAATTTGCTTGATGTAACAGCCGATGGACCATTGGTATTATGTCAAAATGATGATGTTGTTTTGACTGCAGCTTCTGGTTTTACAAATTATCATTGGTCGAATTCTATTTTAGGGATTTCACAAACATTTTCGCAAGCTGGAAATTTTCAAGTTTCAGCTACAGATGCGAATGGATGTCAATACACTTCTGCTAATCAAATAATAAGTATAGATCCACCATTTACTATTTCGATTAATCCATCCGGGAACATTACATTGTGTGAGGGTGATGAAATTGATCTTCAAGCACAAACGGGTTTTTCGAATTATGTTTGGTCTAACTCAAGTTCCGGAAATAGTTTGACAGTGAATGCAGAAGGCATGTATTCGGTGAGTGCTCAAAATGCGAATGGGTGTTATGGAACTTCAGATGTTGTATCAGTTCAACTCGTTTCAGAACCCAATGCAGCCTTTACATTTCAGCAAATTGTTGATCAGTATTCTGTCAGTTTTACGAGCAGTACTATCGCTCAGAATTACTTATGGAATTTTGGAAATAATCAAACGAGCACAGAAGCAAATCCGGTTTTTACTTTTCCTTTTGATGGGAATTATCCTGTTACTCTTATTACGACCAATGCATGTGGTTCTGATACATTAACTCAAAATGTTCCTGTAATTAAAACCGCAATAAATCCATTGAATTCAATCAATCAATTGGAAATCTCACCTAATCCAGGAATAAATTATGTTAGAATAAAGGGGAATTCTTCTGTTAATCAGGAAATTGGAATTAAACTTTATTCTTCATCTGGAGAAATCGTTTATGATCAATTAGCCTATGTTAAAAATGACTTTCAATTTGATATTCCAACTAACCATTTAATGAAAGGAATCTATTTAATTATAATAACAAATGGGCGAAATCAAGTGGCACGGAAATGGCTTAAAGACTGATATTCCGCAATAAAGAGGCGTCGTTTTGTTTATATAACAGGCGGCGCTTCTGCATTTTAATAGATCGCTTGAAATACTGTAATTATATTAAATTATAAATAGGATTAAAATAAATGGTTGTATTAATTTTTTGAGCTGGATTGTGGGATTACTTTTCCTGTTTTATCAATCGTAAGCCATTGTCCAGGAATCCGAATTAGATTTAATAATGGATTTATTTCTAATTCAGGTTCAAATAAATCGGCTTTACGTGTGTAAGGAATACAATTTTCGGTAGAATATATTTTTCCAATTTTATTTAAGCATAAAGGCATTGGATTACTTTCTGTTAACTCATCTTCAATGCATGCACATGTACCATTAAAGTCGCCTAATACTTGCATTTTATAAAGTGGAAAGGATTCTCGAATTGCTTTTATAGTATCGGCATTTGTAGTTGGAATAGTTTCTTCAAATATTGGAGTTTTTTGATAAAAAGGAATTTCTTCTCTTCCTTTATCATTAATAAATCCCCAATTTCCATTATAATTAACGGCAGCGCGTCCTGATGAAAAATTTCGAACAGCATCAAAATGTGGACTAACAATTTCGACACCTGATTTATTGACAAAGCCCCATCCGTTTTTGTTTTTAACTGCAGCAAGACCGTCTGCAAAGCGAACTACTTCGTTGTATTTTTCAAATTGAACTTCACGGCCGTATGGGTCAATTACAGACCATAAAAATGTCCCATCTTCTTTGGATGTTTTACCAAAAACTACTGCACCTTTATTAAATACTAATTCATCAAATTTAGGTTCTATCGATTCTTCTCCTTTTTGATTTAGAAAACCCCATAAGTTTCCTTTTCTAAAGGCAGCACAATAACTATAATAGGGAAGGACTTCGTCGTATTCAGGGAGATTCAAGGTATCATCTCCATGAATTAAATAAAAACGATCGGGTAATTTTACATCAGCTTGACCATTTTTAAAACCACTTTTTATTTCAATAAATTGACAAGGTATTGCTTCATTTCCTTCAATATCAGCAAATCCCCATTTCCCCGATTTATATACTGCACAAAGCCCATCACTAAACCAATCGATACTACTATAAGCAGCAGGTAATACCAATTTCCCATCGATATCAATTAAGCCTTTTAACCCATTTATTTGAAATAAATAATGTGCTTGATCGAAGCGATATAATTCATCATACCGAGGTTCAATAACGACTTCTCCTTTTGTATTTATCATTCCAGCTTCGTTGTGATCAACAAAAACAGCTGTACCAGATTCAAAATTATCAAGAAACTTATAGCGTGGACTTAGAATAGTATTTCCTGTTTTATTAATAAATCCATATAAAACTGTATCCTTATTAATGGATGTAATAACAGAGTAACCTTCTTTTAAATCAAAAACTTGGTGGTAAGCACCTTCGATTTTAATGATGTTGCCATTTTTATTTATGAATGAAAAATCATTGGCAAGTTTAACAACAGCTTGCCCTTCTGAAAAAGAGAATGCTTCGTCAAATTGAGGTTGAATTTCAAATTGTCCTTTATGATTGATGTATCCCCATTTTTTTGATGATTCATCTAGAACACAGGCTAAGTTTTCTTTAAAATCTCTTGCTCCAGTATAGCGGAATTTTATTTTTACTTCACCTTGGCAATCAACAAATCCATATTTGCCTGTTCGTTCATTTAAAGTTCGAATTAAATTTTCTTGAATCGATTCAGGAACTAAATAGTGAGGGAATTCATAATTTAAAAAACCAGCATTTGAAATGATTTGATAGGTTATTGAAACCGTTCCATCGATGGATGAGAAATTCAACTTTCTAGCAAGTGTCAAGGAATCATTATCAAAATCCCATATATAATCATAATCAGCAGGAATAATAATTTGACCTGCTTCATTCTTCATTCCTTCGAGACTTAGTATTTGTCCGTCAGAACCAGCGCGTTGCACAGAAAATTTCAAAAGAATTGGCTGTTGAGCTAATAATTTTGAACCTGTTATAAATAAAAAAACAAGGAATCTTAGAATTTTCATGGGCTTTAAAGCGATGTAAAATTACAAAGATTCCTTGTCTGCCCTGCATGGGCTATAAATCCTTCTTGGAAGTTATTTTCAGGCATTAATATGAAATAGATGGTTGAATTTTCAATGCCTTACGAAATTCATACCAAAGGAATTTCAATAAAAATCTTCTTGATCAGCAGGATTAGCAGGAGTATCTGTTGATTTTTGAGCTTCTTTCCTTTCTTGATAACGTTTCTTTTGTTCCTCCTTAAAAGTTAACCATGATTTCCATTGGTCGGCTGAAAGTATTTTCTGAAGTTTTGCTTCTGTTGATGTATTTATTTCATCAATTGCTGCTTTTTTCTCTTTGCCTTTTCCTGCTTTGCGAATCTCCACTTTTGCTTTTTCACGTTCAAGAATGATTTGTTTTACATCTGCTGCTTGAGCATCAGTTAAATGAGCTTTTGAAGTCATCATACGAACAACGCGTATTGCTCGATCTTCTGGACTTAGTTCTTTCTTCTGCTTGGGAGCTGTTGTAGTAGCTGGTGTTGCATTTTGGGCAATTAATGATAATCCAGAACTAGCAAGAACTAGGGATAAAAAAAGTGATTTGATCATGTTTGCGTTTTTTTAGGATGTGAACTTAAGAACAAATAAAATGGAATTGGTTTATTGTTGAATATTTTTTTTAAATCAAAGACTTGACCATTAGAAAATGTTGGATTTTACCGAAAAGCATATAGCTTTTATCAATCATCTGATATCCTTGTCTTTCATAAAAAGGGATTGCACCTTCTCGTGCTTGAAGTAAAATTTGAATTAAGGAAGGATCTTCTTTTTGAGCTTTTCGTTCTAAATAATGAAGTAAAGATTTTCCTAATCCTAAACCTTGCATATCGTCTCGAACAGCCATAAATCGTATTTGAGCTTGTTCTGGTCCAGTTGCATGAATTCTACCAACAGCAAGGGCTTCTCCTTTTTTATTAACGATCATTCCATGGTAAGAAACATCATCATCTTCGGCGAGTTCCGAACCGATTGGTTGATCCCATGGTTTTCTTAAAACCTCATATCGTAATAGGTAATATGCCCGCCATTGTTCAGGTGTTCCTGGTGGAATAATAGACCATTCAGCCATGGTATTATACAATTTTATTTTTCTGACCGATTGTAAATGTAGTAGAAATGACTTATTAAAATAGAATCAATTGTTATATAATTATTACCTGCTTTTTATTCGATTCATTTATTACAAATATTAATATTCATACTGCAAACGCGATAAATTCGAATATAAACCATTCGGTAATGCGATGAGTTCTTCATGTTTTCCGCTTTCAGAAACAACACCTTTATCGATCACCAAAATTCTACTTGCATTTCGAATAGTCGATAAACGATGAGCTACAATAAACGTAGTTCTACCAACCATGAGTTTATCTAAAGCTTCTTGTACTAAGCGTTCTGACTCAGAATCTAATGAGGAAGTAGCTTCATCTAAAATCAAAATACTCGGATCTTTTAACACAGCTCTTGCAATAGCAATACGTTGACGCTGTCCACCACTCAATGTAATTCCACGTTCACCAACTATTGTTTCATATTTTTCTGGAAAGCTTTCTATGAAAACTCGAGCATTAGCTTTCTCTGCAGCACTTATTACCTCTTCATTGCTCGCATCCGGTTTACCGTATAAAATGTTTTCTTTTATTGTTCCACCAAAGAGGATAACATCTTGTGGCACAATAGCCATATGATCACGAAGTTCTGTTAGTGTATAATCGTTAGCATTTTTCCCATCAATCAAAATTGAACCGGAGTTGGGATCATAAAAGCGAAGTAACAATTGTGTAATTGTTGATTTTCCAGCACCGCTTGGACCAACAATCGCTATGCTTTCGCCGGGTTGTGCATGAAATGAAATACCATTTAATACCGATAATTCTGTTCGTGAAGGATAAGAAAATCGAACATCCTTAAATTCAACTTCACCATTTAATCGTGTTGATACCGCTCTCGTTTCACGTAAATCGATGGATTCAGGTTTCTGATCAAGAATTTCGAAAATTCGTTCTGTAGCTCCTACTGCTTTTTGAATTTGAGCATATAATTCTGCAATTCCACCGATGGATGCTCCAATAAATGAAGTGTAAATCACAAACGATATGACATCTCCAAATTCGATTCCGCCGGCTTGCATTAAGATGGTTGCATACCAGATAATGGCTACGATTGCTCCAAACAAGGCGAAGATGATAAATGAAGCAAATAATCCACGCGAAAAAGCCGATTTCATTGAAAGTACAGCAATCTCTTTGATGGATTTTTGATAGCGTATTACTTCAATAAATTCATTCGCAAAGGCTTTCACATTCACAATGCCCTGCATCGTTTCTTGAACAATCGTATTGGATTCAGCAACACGATCTTGAACTTGTCTACTTATTTTTCGAATATATCGACCGAAAATAATTCCAACAATAACTATTGCAGGAATCAAAGCCAACATGAATAAGGTTAATTGTGGAGATATATACGTGATGAAAATTAATCCTCCTATGATGAGTATTAATTGACGTAAAAATTCAGCTAGCGTGGTGGTAAATGTGTCCTGAATTTGGGTGATGTCGGCCGAAATCCGAGAATTTATTTCACCTACACGATTACTTGTAAAGAACGACATCGGCAATTGAATGAGATGACTATACAAATGCTTTCGAAGTCGAACTAGTGTATTTTCGGTTGTTTGGGCAAAAAGGTAAATTCTGAAAAAAGAAAAGAAGGCTTGAGCAATTAAAATTACAATTAGTAGTATCGCTTGTTTATTAATTGCTAGTGAACCACTTTCTTTGGCAGCGTTTACAAGGTCTCCAATAAGTATTGGAAATGCCAAAGCTGTAGCAGAAGTAAGCGCTAGAAAAATAAGTCCTGCAATGTATTTTCCTTTATCCGGTTTTAGATAACTGAATAAGCGGGTTGCTTTATGAAGTGAATTTCGGTTCAACTTTGCCTTAGGAAGGTCTTCGGAAGTATCTCTGCGCGCCATAATAATAGATGCAAACCTAAACAATTCAGCTACTGGAATGAAACCCTGATAGAATTGTGACAGTTTGGTGACAAGAATTATTTTCAAATTTAAGTTGATGTTTTGATAGAACACCTCAGTGTATTTTTTGTTGTCAGGAAACTTGTCGACCTAAGTAAATGTTGACTAAAAATATGACATTTGCCATTGGTGTGAATTCGAATTTCTTCATATTTGTATGAATAATTCAGAGTGAAATTCTTGAGAAATCTATCGATGCAACGCGCAATTTTACATATGGATCTCGACAGTTTTTTTGTCAGCGTTGAGCGTTTGCGCGATTCCTCGTTAATAGGAAAACCATTAATTATTGGAGGATTGAGTGATCGCTCAGTGGTTTCATCTTGCAGTTATGAAGCGAGAGCTTTTGGTGTTCATTCAGCAATGCCCATGGTTCAAGCAAGAAAGCTTTGTCCACATGCTATAATTCTTGGTGGAGATATGCGGAATTATTCCCATTACTCATCGCTAGTTACACAAGTAATTGCTACTTCTGCACCTTTATTTGAAAAAGCATCAATAGATGAATTCTATCTTGATTTATCTGGAATGGATCGATTTTTTGGAACCTGGAAATGGTCGCTTGAATTGAAACAAACCATACTCAAAGAAACCGGATTGCCAATATCCTTTGCCTTGTCTTCCAATAAAACCGTTTCTAAAATTGGTACTGGACAATCGAAACCCAATGGAGCTCTTCACATTGAATTTGGAAAGGAAAAAGAATTTCTAGCCCCACTATCATTAAAGAAGATTCCCATGATTGGAGAAAAAACATTTCAGCAATTAAAACAAAAGGGATTTGAGTTTATAGCAAGTGTTCAATCAACAAGTGAGACCGATATGGAACGCTTATTTGGTAATCATGGTATATACATTTGGAGGAAGGCAAATGGAATATGCACAAGCCCTGTACAATCATTTCATGAACAGAAATCAATTTCGAGTGAACATACATTTGAAGCGGATATCACAGACATCCGCTATATAAAAGACTTGCTTACTGCGATGTCGGAAAAATTGGGTTTTAGTATTCGAAAAAAGAAGAAGTTAAGTGGATGTATAACGGTAAAGATTCGTTATTCAGATTTTGAAACTCAATCTCATCAAATGACTATTCCTTATACTGCTAATGATAATTCAATTCTCAAAGCAGCTCATTTATTATTCGATAAATTGTATAAACCGGGAATGAAAGTTAGGTTAATTGGATTACGATTAAGTGATTTAGTTTCGGGCTCCTATCAATTGAATTTATTTGAGGATAAACCTGAAATTCATGATTTGTATGAAGCCTTAGACACAATTCGAAATAAGTACGGATTACGCCTCATTCAAAAAGCCAATTCAATTGGAAAAGGAAGACGTTAATTTATTAGTTGGATGTAATTTAATTTCTTCAACTATTTATTATTTTCTACGCTAAGCTTAAAGTTATCAAGGATTGCTTGCCATCCAGTACGCTGTAATTCTTCGGAGTTAAGCGTTTCTGGATCAAATGTTTCGGTAACGATAGTTTGACCTTCTTCTTCATTAAAATCTACACGTACTTTTCTACCATCTCCAAGTTCATAAGCGATATGACTATGTTCGATAATGGAAGTATAAATCCCTCCAAAATCAAAACTGAAAGAACCATCTTTTGCTGCCATAGTATAACTAAAATTTTCACCAACATTTAGATTATTTATTGCAGCTGGACAATGCCAATCGGGCGAAGCAAAATTCCAAGTCATTATCTTATCTGGATTAGTCCAATAGTGCCAAACTTGATGAACTGAAGAAAGTATACTTGTTTTTACTGTAATAGCCGACATATATTAGGTTTTTTGAAAACAGGATGCAAATATATTTGAATTTAGTTTTTACAAAATATTCTTGTAGAACATTTTGTAAAGTAATTCATATAGATACTATTTCTATGTAGGTGATTATAGAAAATTCAATGATTTATATAAGATTAAATATCAGAATTATTCTTCTGTTTTTATATAAAAACAAATTCAATTTGGAAATTATTCTTATTAAATTCAAATGTTAGGTACTTCAATTCCACGTAGATTTCTATATAATTTTAGCGCATAAATATCGGTCATTCCTGAAGCATAATCGATCATGCACATGGCTTTTTTATAAGGGGAATCTGTTTCGTTAAATTGAAATTGCGATGGTAGTAATCCTAATAGATTTTTTTGCATGCTATTGCGTTTTGAAGCTTCTGTAAGAGCAGCACCAACGAAATCTTCCAATAAACCACCCATTATTCTAAATCCAGCCAATTCAATTTTTACTACAGGTGGGTAATTATAAATATGTTTAATTGATCGTGCATTCAAGTCCTTTAATACACTTTTTGTTTCAGGATGAAATGAAATTAAATCTCCTTCAAATTCACCTTTCATTATTGCATCTGCATTTTGCTGAAAACATTCGGCGCAAAGCATGGTTAAATAACTAATCGATTTAGCTCTCAAATAAGCAATCTTTTCATTTACATCATCCACTGAATTTAAGGTGTCATCGATTTTTGAAAGATCTTCTCCTTCTTTCAACATAACAATACGTTTAAATAGTTCAATCACTTCCTCTGTTTTGAAAATTCCCAGTCGGTGTGCATCTTCAAAATCAATAATTGAATAACAAATATCATCAGCAGCTTCCACCAAATAAACAAAAGGATGTCGCTTATATATTATTTCTGATTGACTTGATTCAGAGATCATATGAAGTTTTTTTGCTACTTCCAGAAAAGCTTCTTTATCGGTTTGAAAAAATCCATATTTCGAGCGATGTTTAGGTCCTTTTTTACCTAATGTAGCTGAGGCTTCGCAAGGATATTTTAAAATTGATCCTAAGGTTGAATAGGTTAATCGAAATCCACCTTTTAATCTTCCGTTAAATTGATTAGTTAGTAAGCGAAAAGCATTTGAATTCCCCTCAAAATTTATAAGATCAGCCCATTCTACATCACTGAATTGATTTCGAAATGAATGATCATTTTCTTTATCAATAAAATATTTCGAAATGGCTTCTTCACCGGAATGTCCAAATGCAGGATTTCCCAAATCATGAGCTAAGCAAGCACATGCAATTACATTCTTGAGGTGATAACGATAAAATTCAACAGAATTCTCATTGGTTTTTACTTCATGAATTTCACTGATAAAACGTCCAATGACTTCACCTAAAGAGCGACCAACACTAGCTACTTCAAGTGAATGTGTTAAGCGATTATGAACGAATACTTCATCCGGTAAAGGAAAAACTTGTGTTTTATTTTGCAATCTTCTAAAAGCACTGGAAAAGATTATACGATCCCAATCACGTTCAAATTCAGTACGTTCATTTAGCGAAGCAGAATTTATTCCGAATCGTTCACCTGAAAAACAATTATTCCAGTTCATAAGCATGTATAAGCAATGGGCGAATATACATCAATGTTGTAGCTTGTTTATTGATTCTTTCTTGAATATCTAATTGTCCATTGAAATTATTAATTGTTTTTATCGTAGTGTACTGTTTTTCTTCTTTGTAAAATAGCTAAGAATAAACAAACTACCTGATAAAATAAATGGACCATTTATCACCAAAATAATCGATAAACTAATTCCAATTGAATGATTCATTGCATAGTTATGCTGAAATATAAATGGAATAAATCCTAATCCTAGAGTAGCCAATACAATGCCTCCCCATAATTCTTTTTTCCAAGCTAATAAAAGTATTCCCAGTAAAATAAAACAAGGAATCAAGTGAGTGAAGAAATGGTTTAATTGAACTGCAAGTGATTCATTTGAATTAAATGCATCTGTTGCAAACATTCCTATAAAACAAATAGCCAAGATTGTTATGATTCTAGGTAACCAGTGAATTAATTTAATTGAAGAGTTCATGGCTTAGTGGTTTAAAACAAAAGTATTATTTACTAAATAATTGACAACACAAGCTAAAGATATTATGTTAAAATTGTATTGCCTATTTTCAATCTCTTCTATAAATGAAACAGCTTTCTTTATTACTTCTTTGTTTGTTTACTCTTTCATTGCATAGTCAAACAATTACAAGGAAACTACTATTTATTGGAATTGATGGTTGTCGTGCCGATGTATTAATGAGTTCCAATACTCCCAATATTCATAGCTTGCTCGATCACGCTGTTTATAGTACCGAAGGTTTGTGTGCCTATAAAACATGGAGTGGAAATGGCTGGAGTAGCATGTTGACGGGCGTTTGGCATACAAAGCATGGAGTTACTGATAATACGTTTTCGGGATCTAACTATGGAAATTATCCTGATTTTATTCATCGTATGGAGGCATTTGATTCAACATTGAAAACTATTTCAACTGTACATTGGGGACCAATTAATTCAACAATTATTCAAAATGCAGATGTTGAAAATATCGTTTCCACTGATTTAGAAGTGAAAAACAGTGCTATTGCTAGTTTAACCATTGATGATCCTGATGTTTTGTTTTTAGATTTTGATGATGTGGATCATGCAGGACATGGATTTGGATTTTCAGCACTATTTTCCGAATATGTTTCAGCCATTGAAACAACTGACGGATATATAGGAGAGATTTTAACTGCATTATATAATCGTCCGCAATATGCTAATGAAGATTGGTTGGTGGTTCTTACAACTGATCATGGTGGTAATGAAAATGGTCATGGACGCGGTAGTATTGATGAACGAAGCATTTTTACAATTTATAATAATCCCGCATTCGTTGCCGAACAGTTGAATCGTGATAGTATTTCAACGACAAACACAGCCGATGAACTTCAGTTAGATGCTGGAACTTATGCTCGTCCTATCGATCAAGCAGCTTTTGCTTTTGGTGCATCACAGGATTTTACTATTGAATTTTGGGTAAAACCTACTGATTATACGGGCGATCCTGCATTCATTAGCAATAAGAATTGGAACAGTGGTCTTAATACTGGTTTTGTTATTTCTGCTCAAGATGGAGAATTTTGGAAAGTGAATATTGGAGATGGTTCTAATCGTGCTGATATTGAAGGAGGTTATTTGCAACCAGGGCAATGGCATCATTTAGCTGTGAGTTTTGATCGTGATGGATTAATGACAGCATATGAAGATGGTGCCTTTGTTGGGTTTGAACACTTGAGCTCGATCGGAAATATTGATTCCGGATTGCCATTCACTATAAATCAAGATGGAACGGGTAATTATGGTTTTGACTTCAATGGAACTTATCGCGATATTCGGGTGTGGAATGCAGTTATACCGAATGATTTATTAGTGAATTGGGCTAATATTCCTGTTAATGCAACTCATCCTTTTTACACTCAACTTTTAGCCAATTGGAAATGCGACTCTTCTACTGAAACTCAGTTCACAGATGCTAGCCCGGCAGGACATCATTGTCCAATAACAGGGAATTTTTCATGGGTAAATAATCAAACGAACACGTTCACTGTATTTGATTATTCTGGCACATCTCGAGAACCCGATAATGCTGTAACAGCTCTCACTTGGATGTGTATTCCAATTGATACTGCTTGGAATTTAGATGGACATTCATGGGTGAATGAATGCGAGGAAAATCCATTGATAGCAGCTAATTCAACAGAGCTGGATTTTTCAATTTATCCCAATCCGAGTAATGGACAATTTACAATTCAACGTAATTTTACAGGAAAATCGCAGCCTCAATTACGCATATTTAATTCCTTGGGAGAAATAGTCATCCAACAACAAATAAGCGCATCAACAACTCAAATTCACGATATTTCATACTTAAGCAAAGGCGTTTATTTGGTTCAGTTAGTAGACGAATTAACAGGAATTAAATCAACAAGAAAATTGATTTTGGAATAATCATGTCGAATTATTTTTTTTATTTCCAAAACTCAGACATTTTCATTTTTTCTTTCGACAAACGTGTCACAAAAAAGAACTGATACAATTCCCAGAACCACACTCTGCGGCCAATACGCGTATACCATCGCATAGCACTTCGCAATCGTGCTTCTTTGTGAAAGAATAAACGATAAACAGCTTTGGGTCGAGTTTGCATTATGATTTCAATGAGCTTTACATACATTATTACTAACCAGGGTGGTAAATAACGGGTAGAAATTACTTGGTGTTTATAATCCCATTTTCGTTGATCAGTCAGAATGATTTCTTTGTCTTTAACATCCTCAAAATAAGGTGTCCATTTGTGTGGAGTAACATATAAAAGTTGCACCTGATCGGGATCGTAGGAAAGTAATTGTTTTAAGCTATTGTAAAAATCGCGAGTTTTTTCTTCACCAAATCCAACTACATACGTTGCCATTGATAAAATCCCATGTTTACGTAATAATTGAATAGCTTCTTTGTCTTTTGAAATTGTTCCGGCTTTTTTGATTTTTTCAAGGACTACTTCATCGTAATTCTCAATACCCAATAGAAAGCGCTCAAATCCTGCTTGCTTGGATAAATGAAGGAAATCTGCATCGCGTACAATATTATCAGCACGAATAGATCCAACCAAAATCAATTTTAGATTCTTCGCAATAACTGCTTCTAAAAAGGAACGCCATGCTTTTGGATTGGAAGATGGATTTTCATCTGCAAAATTGATAACCTCAATGCCATATTCATGATGAAGCATTTCAATTTCATCGGCTAATTTCTGTGGATCACGGTGACGCCATTTCTTCCAGAAAAGACTTTGTCCACAATAGGTACAAGGGTAGGGGCAACCACGCGAAAATTGAATTACTACTGCCTTTCGTTTTCCCCAATACGTGTAATTGTAGTCCTTCATTAATTCCCAAGCAATGCGGTAATCATCGAGGCAAGCAATGTTATCGGCTGCTGTGGTTTTAATTGCGACTTTATTGTTTCGGAATGCAATTCCTTTGATAGATTCTAATGAAGATTGATCTTCTAAAGCCTTTATTAATTCAAGACAAATAGCTTCTCCTTCACCACAAACAATGAAATCTATTTGAGGCTGTGATTCTAGTATTTCTTTCCAATGGTATGTGGGAAAAACTCCACCAATAATGCATCGAATTTCAATAGATATTTTTCTAATTTCTGCTGTAATTTTATTGATAATTGGCTGAGCTGAAGTGGAACCGGAATGTCCAAGAAGAATTGCATCTGGATTGCGTTTTAAAATTTCAGCAACGATAAATTCAATGGAATAATTGTAATAATCGGCATCCAATAATTCAACCTGATGTCCCGCATCAATTAAAGGACCTGCTATAGATAACAATCCTAATGGCGGTAAATGTTCATGTGCTAAACGACTTCCAATTGATAAATGAGGTGGATTAATGATGAGTAAATACATTTTTTAATGAGAGTGTTTCTTTAGCCGCTGAGAAACGAGTAGGATATATACTTATTGCTGGATTATTAAAGATTTGGGAATATTTAAGAAATCCTATTTATCAAAAATTATTTTCCTTTTTTCAAAATCACTAAATGCTGGCGTTGTGGAGTATAATCGTTGATGTACTGCTTTCTTTTTTGCCATTTATTTTCGGATAGATGCAATTCACTTCCTATGGCTTCCGGATGATTCATAAATAATGTCAAGCCTTCAAACAGAAATTCCATACCATTTTGATTTGCAACAATTGTTGGAAAGAAATTCTTTTCTACTTCTTCTTGATTGTTCATTGCTTCATTTCTAACTTCTTTTGAAACAGCATATTTACTCGCTTCTATGCGCTGAATGTCTTCTATAAAGAAATAACGTTGATATACGAACATATCTCCAAATACTAAGAATTTAGGGAATTCTGCACAGTATTGAACTGTTACGAAATCGATTTCTTCACCGTTAATAGTGTTTATTTTGCAAGGTAAAATAGCATCATCGCCCCATTTGCTAAAACCAATTCTTTCAAATTCAGCTTCAATTTCTTTAGGTATTTGTGATGATGTATGTTCCCATCTTTTCAACACTTCTTTTTGAGCTTCACTTACTTTGGTCCAGTAGGCTCCAATTGCATTGAATGAAGTATGGCATTTACTACAGGAATAAATCACAATCCAATTGATGTAAAGACTTACTTTAATGAGTGTGTTTTTTTTGTTTTTAAGAATATGACTCGGTAAAGGAAAAGTTCTTCGCTCTTCTTCAGTTAGATGAATTTCGATTGCATCTTTTTGCAAGCAAAATGGGCAGCCGATTTTTTTGCGTTGGAAGATAGAAAACATGGATATAATCAAAAATTATAGCTACTTTCAAAATCAATTTAGGAAACTATCAAATGTACTATACTCTTTATATTCTATAAAACGATGTTCCATTGAATTTCATTACTCCACCACCTTCTGATCCAAACCAGAGTTCACCTTTTTTATCCTTGAAGATTAAGGTGATTACTTGTGTTGTTAGACCATCTTTTCGAGTGTAATTAATCCATGTTTTTCCATTATATCGCCATATTCCAGCATCTATAGTAGCAACCCAAATATCGCCCAAGTTATCCTCGTTTATGCTCCATACACGAGCCATTGTTCCTGGATTATCATTCAAATTTTGGCCATTGGAGAATCCTGGATTACTTAAACCATTTTGATCTGTTATATTGGATAAATTTTTCCCATCATACATAAACAATCCACCACCATTATTTCCAAACCACATATTTCCTTTGCTATCTTCAAAAATAGCTCGTACAGCAGGTCCAGCTAATTGTTTATCACTCAACCAGAAAAAGGAACTCCCTGTATAGCAACATACTCCTAGTGTTTGAGTTCCGAACCAAACATATCCTTTACTGTCTTTGTAAATATAATACACGCCATAGGGACTAACTATATTGGTTTTGTCGGAATCAAATCCACCATCTATATTGTTTTTTGGTAATAGAAGAAGGTTTAAAGAAATGCCATTAAATCGATATACACCGTCTCGTTTGTCGGATGCTTCAAACCATATATCACCCGGTTTTGATGCCCATTGAGGATTTATAGTGCTTTTAAAACCCAAATCTGTTTCGTCGGTAATTCGGGAGAATTTTTTACCATCGAAACGACTCACGCCCATGCCGGTTCCGACCCAAATATTTCCTTTCTGATCTTCGTCTATCGATCTTATTTGATTATCACCTAGACCATTTTCATAGGTGAAATTAATATATCCTTTTCCATCATATCTATACACGCCATCACCATCAGAGCCAAACCAATAAAACCCTTTGCTATCATGAAGCATGCTTCTGATTTTGCTGCTTAGTTCATTCGTTTTTGATCCCGCAATTTCCTCATCAGGAATTAATTCTAGATTCGTATTTGTAGCTATAGCATTGGATTTTTTCTCTTTGCATGCATAGCTTGTACTTATAAAAAATAGTGTTATAAGAAGAAATAAGGTTTTACCGAGGATTTTATTCATTACGAAAAAAAGAATTAGATAAAATGGTTTTTCAGTTTAATCGGAATTTTGGAATTCTTAGTTAACCATTTTGGTTTATTAATAACCCAACAAGCGTAAATAGTACAATCGGAGAATTTACTCAATTATTATATCATATTTAGCTAATAATCCCAAGGCACCATTCATTGAAAATTTAGCTTTTTTTATTCGATTTTGATCTGGATCTATTTGAAAATTATAAACTTTTCTGAAATCTGATTTTTCAAGATTAGACTTATCAAACGTGGCACGTTGCAAATCACATGAATCAAAAATGGAATTGCTAATATCGCTTTGACTGAAATCAACTTCCAGTAATTGACAATTTTCAAAATGTGTTTTTTTAATGTTGCATTTATAAAAGGAAGAATGATTGAGTTGACAATTTTCAAATCGAAACGACAATCCTAATCCAGAACAATGGTCAAAACGCAATCCCAGCATTTTACAATTTCTAAATATACAATCTTGAAAGGCTGTTTTATTTAAGAGAATCATACTCAAATTGCAATTGATAAATACACAATTGATAAAACGAAATCCCGAAAAATCGTGTTCAGGAAAATTGCCATTATCAAATGTACATTGTTCGTATTCTCCTTTCTGTAAAGGACTTGAACTAAGAATTGTTCTGGTGAAATTTTGTCCGTGAATTAGAGGAAACGACATGATTTAATTTTAATAATCAGCAAATTAGATTAATTACTTTTGATATATCAAATTAAGAAGATTCTTTTTAAATTATGGTTCAAAATATAAATGTACGGTACAGTCTAATCTATTTAAATTAATGCTTTTATTTTCGCAATCTTAAACCGATATCCAACCCATGAATAAAAAACTACTCTCAGCATTTCTTTTTGTCGGAATGTTGATTAATGCTTCTGCTCAATCGCCTTGGTTACTTGATCCTTCTTGGAGTTCCGATGGAAAAACAATGATCGATTATGGCTTTCAAGATAATCTAACTTGCATAACAGTAGATCCCAATAATTTAACTGTTCTCACTGGCGGAACGGCTATCAGCTCAACTACTTTTGGAGGAAATTTGCTTATCAGTCGATATTTATCGGATGGTTCACTCGATCCTACATTTGATGGTGATGGGAATATCATCTTGACCAATTTCACGGAATCATACGCATATGATATTGAATTATTAAGCAACGGAAAAATACTAGTAGCAGGAGCCTCAGCGAATCCACAGTATCAGTTTTCGATGTTACTTATGCGATTAAATGCTGATGGTACTTTCGATTCAAGTTTTGGAACAGATGGAATTGTTCAAACGGATTTAGCACCTGCAGATGAATTTGCTAATTCAATGGCCATTCAATCGGATAACAAAATTGTACTTGCAGGATCGGCTGGTGATGTGAATTACAATAACATGCCTGCGCTTGTGCGATATAATGAAAATGGAACACTCGATTTATCATTTGGCAACAATGGAATTGTAGCACTTCCGGTTTCTCAAATCGATAATGAATTTTCAAAAGTGATGATTCAAACGGATGGGAAAATTGTAGCTGTAGGACATTGGGATCAAGGATTAACAAATGGTGGACAACAGAATTTCGATATTCTTTTAGCACGTTTCGAATCAACTGGTCAACCTGATATGAGTTTTGGAAATGCTGGTATTGTAATAACACCAGTTTCACCTGTCTATTCAGAGGAAGCATACGGGTTACAGATTTTATCCACAGGAGAAATACTTGTTTCGGGCTTCACACTTGCTTTGGATCAAAGTCAGGATATTGTCCTTTTAAAGTATACTTCAACTGGAGATCCTCAATTAACATTTGGAGTAAATGGACAAGTCATTTTTAATCGAACAACTGGTGATGTAGCATATGATATGATGCTTCAGGGAGATCAGATTTTAATTTCAGGAGCAATTGGAAATACGATTGATGACTTAGATTTCCTTTTAGCACGCTTTAATTCGGATGGAGAACCCGATTCGAGTTTTGGTGCAAACAGTGTTATTCGTACAGATATTCAAGCTGGTTTTGACGAAGCGAATGCCATCACTTCAATGCCTGATGGGCGCATTTTTTTAGCTGGTAAAGGCAGTAATGGTGTGCAAAATGATGCCGTTACTGTTCGATATACACGTGATGGTTTGCCTATTGGAATGTTCGATTTAACCGGCAATGCATCCATTCAATTGTATCCTAATCCTGTTCATTCAGGCAGTACCATCCAGTTAAATCTTTCCGGCAAAAAAACGGATTTGATCCAAGTGTCGATTTATACTGTTCAAGGGACATGTGTATGGAAGCAGACTCTTCGATCAACTAACACAACTGAAGCAAACAAAATACAAATAGAACTACCTACAAGTTTATCATCAGGCATGTATTTACTTCAGGTAGATGAAGATAACACGCACCCACAATCAATCCGGTTAGGAGTATTTAACTAAAAAAACGAATTGGATTGAGAAATAGCCTGGCCAAAAGCTGGGCTTTTTTTATGATTAATTGTTTAGGGCAAGTGCATAGAAAAATCAATTCCTTTTGCTTTTAAAATTGCTTGCAGAAATGTGTTGACTTCCTGTAAGAAACTAATTGTCCAATTATAGTCATAATCAAGTGGTGGTAATCGTTGATAGAATAACTGTACTACAACATGAAGTATCTCATTGGCTAAATCGAGTTGATTGGATAATTGAATCAACTCTGCCCAAATACCGAGAAAATTAGCTTGTAAAAGGCCATTTACTTGCTGAAAGCATTGAATATAAGCCTCTTTGTGTTTGTGTATTAGTAGCTGACGATTGAAATATACAAGCTCTTTTTGCTCTATGATTAAGTTCATGAAATCAGGAACAATCGATTTACATGCTTGGACATGTGTAACTAATCGCTGAGCATTTAACCAATGCCGATTTAATAATTCTTGCTCAAATACTTGCAAATCAGCAAAATGGTGGTAGAAGGAAGATTTGCTGATCTTGACAGCTTTTGCCAAAGGTTCAACCTTAAGTCCATCTGGCCCAGCTTGTCCAAAAAGCTGATAACCTTTTTCCAACCAAGGTGCTGTACTGATTGAATTCATATTCGTTAATAATAAAACCAATCAATTTTAAATTTCAATTGGAATTGAAAGCGAAAATAGGAAATTCATTTTTGAATTATTTGAATCAAGGAATCCGTTCATGCTAGACTTTTTATTTTCAATGGAAAGAGCATAATACTATCCCAACGAATTCTCGTCCATTTCCTGCACTTACTCAATCCACCTGATCTATATAAATAGTCAGATGTAGTCTTGCTGCATGAAAACGATGTTCTCTTTGCTCTCGATGCGCTTGGTTAAAGTGCTTTTTGTTTGTTGTACTACGGTTGGACTTGCTGGTGTTGGTGTTTACCAGTATCTACAGCCGCCGACTCTTTCGTATGTGGAAGATTTCGCTCCTTACATTTCTGGTTTTACCAATGGTACAGTTGGAAAGAAATCAGCCGTTCAGGTGCTTCTTAATTTTGATCATCCAGATGAAATCGTCCCCGGAAAAGTTATTGAAGATGAATTGCTCGAATTTGAGCCTTCGGTAAAAGGTGAACTGAAATGGAACGATAAACGAACACTTGAATTTGTTCCTTCCCAACCGCTCGAAAGCGATCAGGAATATTATTGCACGTTTCGACTAGGAGAAGTGCTTGATACTTTGCCTAAAAAATTCCGAAAATTCGTATTTAAGTTCCGCACTTTTAAACAAGATTTTCGGGTCGATTACGATGGATTAAGTCCGCTTTCTAACAATGATCCGCTATGGCAACATTTAAATGGCCGCATCCAAGCAAATGATGATATCGACTCAACCGGTACCATGAAAATGGTTACTGCCACGCAAGATGGTCGTGAACTAAAAATTAAATGGGATTTACAAGAAATTAATTGGGGAAGCCACTTAGCTCATTTTACTATCGATAGCATTCGTCGTGGTGAAAAAGCTGGAAAAGTACATGTCGAAATTGATGGAAATTCGATTGGTGTAGACCGACAAGATAAACGCGATTTTGTAGTGCCATCGATGGGTGATTTTAATGTTCAAAATGCTACAATAGAACAATTTCCTGAGCAAAGTATTCTCATTCAGTTTAGCGATCCAATTCGCAATGGACAGCAGTTGCAAGGGATGCTTCGAATCGAAGGTCAGCCCGAACCACGTATCATTTTAGAAGATAATTCCATTCGATTATTTCCAGCATTAAAATTAAAAGGAACATATACTATTTTGGTTAGTGCAGGTATTGAAAATGTGTGGGGATACCGCATGAATAAAGGAGAAAAAGTATCAGTAGAATTTCTTCCCCTCAAACCCAATATTCGAATGATTAGTCAGGGAGTTATATTACCTGATGCTGGAAAATTGTTCTTTCCTTTTGAAGCCGTGGGCTTGAAGGCTGTTGATGTACAAGTGTATAAACTTTATGAAAACAACATCCTACAATTTCTACAAGTCAATGATTTAAATGGACAAGATGAATTATTACGTGTAGGAAAAAAAGTTCTTTCTAAAAAGATTGATCTTAAATATGACACCATCACCGATCTTGAATTTTGGCATCGTTACGCTATTGATTTAGGAAGTTTAATTCGTACCGAACCGGGTGCTATGTATCGAGTGAAATTGTCGATGCAAAAGGACTACGCTATTTGGGATTGTCCTGCTGTAAATCCGGGTGATGAGGAAGAAGAAGAAGACTACGAAGAAAAAGCACCGGAAGTTGATTTCACTCAATACCGACAAGATGATGGTTCAGATGAGAATTATTCTTGGGATTATGCCTATGAGAGTGATTATGCAAATAATCCATGTGAAAAAAGTTATTACCGCGAACGTCGCTACGGACACAATGTACTTGCATCTGATTTAGGTGTAATTGTGAAACGCGAGCCCAATGGGAAGTTACATGTGGTTGTCAATAATCTACTTACGACACAGCCAATTCCAAATGCAACGGTATTATTTTATAATTATCAGCAACAAGTTATTACACAGGGCACAACAGACGCCAATGGTATGATTGAACGAACTCCAGCTATCAAACCATTTGTGATAGTAGTTAAAAGTGGCGCACAGCGTGGTTACATGAAATTGGATGAAGGCACATCATTATCGTTGAGCAATTTTGATGTAGATGGACGAACATCCGAAAAAGGAATTAAAGGATTTATTTACGGTGAGCGTGGCGTTTGGCGTCCGGGCGATTCTTTGTATTTGAATTTCATATTAGAAGATCCGCTTCACAGTGTTCCAAGCAAGCATCCCGTAACGATGGAATTGATGAATCCGATGGGACAAGTGGTAAATAAAATCATTCAAACCGAATCAGTAAATGGTTTCTATGATTTCAGAACAGCGACTAATCCCGAAGCTCCAACGGGCAATTGGTTAGCGCAAGTTCATGTGGGAAACCGCAGTTTTACTAAGAACATCAAGATTGAAACGGTTAAACCGAATCGCCTGAAATTATACATGAATTTTGGGGGAAAGATGTTAAAGAAATCGGCACAAAAAGACACAGCACGTTTAGAAGTTAAATGGTTGCACGGAGCAGTTGCACGGAATTTAAAAGCAGATGTAGAAGTGAGTGTATCGCAAGCCAGTACTACATTTGAGAAATATCCGAATTATTGTTTTGATGATGCATTGAAAGGATTCGAATCACGTAAATTAACTTTGTTTGATGGAAATTTAAATGAACGAGGTTTAGCTGTTTTTTCAACCAAATTAGATGCAGGACAATCAGCTCCAGGCTTTTTAAGAGCCAACTTTTTTACCCGTGCTTTTGAAGAAGGTGGTGATTTTAGCACCGATCGTTTTTCTATCCTTTATTCACCTTATTCAAGCTATGCTGGGATTCGTGTTCCTGAATCGGATGGTCGACGTGATGTGCTCGAAACAGGAAAAGAAAACACCATTCAAATTGCCTCTGTTCGTGAAGATGGAACACCCGGAACATCGCGTTTACAAGTGAAAGTGTACAAGCTCAATTGGCAGTGGTGGTGGGATCGTTACGATGATGATATCAATTATTATTTAAGTCGCCCGGGGATTTATCCAGTGTATGATTCGACCTATTCAACTAGCAATGGAAAAGCGGATTTGAAACTCAATTTTGATGAGAAATCTTGGGGACGCTATTTAATTCGTGTAACCGACCTACAATCGGGACATGCCAGTGGAAAAGTGGTGTATTTTGAAAGTCCTTGGTGGCAACGTGGAAACAGCGCCGGGACGCAGTTTGCAAGTATGTTGAGTTTCTCGAGCGATAAAGAAAGCTATCGAGCAGGGGAGAAGGTTAAATTGAGTATTCCAAGTACTGGTAAAGGAAAAGCTTTGATTTCGATTGAAAGTGGGGAACGCATTCTTCAAAAGTTTTGGGTTGATACCGAAAAAGGAGAAACACATGCCGAGTTCACTTGTACACCTGATATGGCGCCTAATGCATACATATTTGTGACTTTGTTGCAACCTCATGGAAGTGTGCAAAACGATTTACCTATGCGTTTGTATGGAATTATTCCATTGTCGGTTGAAGATCCCGCTACGCATTTGGAGCCACTCATTCAAATGGCTGATGTACTTGTTCCTGAGAGTACTGCTAAAATTACTGTGAAGGAAAAAAACGGCAAGCCGATGACATACACGCTTGCTTTGGTAGATGAAGGTTTGCTTGATTTAACACGCTTTCAAACTCCACAACCATGGGATGAATTTTATCAAAAAGAAGCATTACGTGTTAAAACTTGGGATTTATATGATTGGGTAATTGGTGCTTATGGTGGAAAATTAAATCGAATTTTAAGTATTGGTGGTGATGGTTCTGGTTTGAATGGAAAGCAAGCGAAAGCCAATCGTTTCAAGCCTGTGGTGCGTTTTGTTGGACCATTTTATTTGCCTGCAAAAGGTTCTCAAACACATTCCTTAAATCTCCCACAATATGTCGGTTCGGTTCGAGTGATGGTTGTTGCAGGAAATGCAGGTGCTTATGGCAATGCCGAGAAAACTGTTCCGGTGAAGAAACCATTGATGGTATTGGCTACACTGCCTCGTGTTGTTGGTCCTGATGAGTCGATTAGTTTGCCTGTTAACGTATTTGCGATGGAGGAAACTATTAAAAATGTTTCTGTTCAGGTGGAGGTAAATAATTTATTGATGATGGAAGGCACAGCAGTTCAATCGACTCATTTTGATTTACCTGGTGATCAAGTGTTGAATTTTAGAATGAAAGTTGCTCAACGTGTTGGTATTGCTCGTATTAAAGTCACTGCGAAATGTGGTAAAGAAATAGCAATTCAAGATTTTGAGGTAGATGTTCGTCCTTCTAATTCTCCGTTTACTGAAATAAATCGGGTGAAATTGGAACCAGGAAAAGAACTGAGTTTAGATTTACCATTTACTGGATTGGATGGAAGCCATTCGCTTAGTTTAGAATCTTCGATTTTGCCTGTTGATATTAGCAAGCGGATGAATTATTTAATTCAATATCCACATGGTTGTATTGAGCAGACTACATCATCGGCATTTCCACAATTAGCGATGCAGTCGGTATTGGATTTAAGTGCGAAGGAACAAATCAAGATCACCAATCATATTAAAGCTGCTTTGAACCGTATCGCCTTATTTCAGACACATTCGGGAGCTTTTTCCTATTGGCCAGGTGAAGGAACAGCATCGGAATGGGGTACGAATTACGCTGGACATTTTATGTTAGAAGCAGAGCGTTTAGGGTATACACTACCTGTTGGGATGAAAAATCGTTGGGTGAAATATCAAGTGAATGAAGCTCAAAACTTCTCAGAAACCCGCATCACTTCAAGCGAACAGCTAACACAAGCCTATCGTTTATACACCTTGGCTTTATCAGGAAATCCCGAACTAGGAGCGATGAACCGATTAAGAGAAACGAAAATCTTAAATCTCAGCACCCGCTGGCGTTTGGCTGCAGCTTATGCACAATGTGGACAACCCGAAGTTGCTCGTTTATTAATTAAAAATCAGCCAAATCGAATTAAAAAGTATAAAGAACTTTCCAATACTTACGGAAGTGAAGGTCGCGATGAAGCCATGATTCTTGAAACCATGTTGTTGTTAAATGATCGAGTGGAATCGGAAAAATTGGTTGAGAAACTGATAAAAGAAATCAATAGTACTACTTGGATGAGCACACAAACAACTGCATACAGTTTAATTGCACTGGGAAAATACATGAATATTCAATCGAATAATGGTGCAATTTCCTTTAGCTATGTGTTGGATAAAAATGCTGCTATTTCACGCGTTCAATCAAAGCCAGCTTCGAAAGAAAACCTCATTCAAAACGCCGATCGAGCTGCACATCGCATTACTTTAAAAAATGATGGAAGGACATCTATTCATATTCGTTTGGTACGCGAGTATATTCCTTTGCAAGGCGATGAACCAACCGTGAATAAAGGCATGAAACTACTTTGGGCATTTAAAGATTTAGATGGAAAATACATTAGTCCGGATAAGCTTCAACAAGGAACCGACTTTATTTCTGAAGTCACTGTGGTAAATCCTGAGCAACGTTATTTACAAGAAATGACATTGAATCAGATTTTTCCTTCGGGATGGGAGATTCGTAATATTCGAATGGAAGAAAGTGGTCAATTGCAAAGTGATGCAGCGCGTTATCAAGATTACCGGGATGATCGTGTGTATACGTATTTCGACTTATCGGGAATGAATAAACGTACGTATCGTATTTTGCTTCATGCAACCTACAAAGGACGATTTTACCTTCCCGGCATTGAGTGTGAAGCGATGTATGATCGGGACATTTATGCACGTGTAAAAGGTCGTTGGGTAGAAGTGAATTAATGTTCCAATTTCTAACAGAATGAAGAATTTAATCTTTCTAAAACAACTGATAACATAAGTGAAAGAGCATTAAGGGAATGATTTAAAATTGATTGCTAATAAGCCTCGTATTAATTTCGAGGCTTATTTTTTTGATAATTATTTGATGGATTTAATTCTTTGTTTATTTAAAATTAGATCGAAATTCTATATCATTTTTTGATAAAACCTTATAGTATCAATTTCTTCAATTTTAAATCTATCTGATTCAAATCAATCATCATTCATTAGATTTGCATCTTTTCGAAGCAAAACATGAATTTAGTTGAAGAATTAAGGTGGAGAGGATTGCTCCATGATATAATGCCTGGAACTGAGGAATTACTAGCTAAAGAGCAAGTAAGTGCATACATTGGTTTTGATCCAACTGCAGAATCTCTTCACATAGGTTCTCTCGTGCAGATTATTTTATTAATGCATCTCCAGCGTCACGGACACTTGCCCATTGCCTTGGTGGGTGGTGCAACCGGAATGATTGGCGATCCATCTTTCAAAGCCGAAGAGCGTAAAATGCTCAACGAAGAAACTTTAAATAAAAATGTTGCAGGCATAGAAGCTCAATTGCGTCGCTTTTTGGATTTTGAAAAAGGGGCAACATTGGTCAATAATTACGACTGGTTTAAAGAATTTAGTTTGCTTGGATTTATGCGTGAAGTAGGCAAGCATATTTCTGTCAATTACATGATGGCAAAAGATTCTGTAAAGAAGCGTCTCGAAACGGGAATTTCTTTTACAGAATTCAGTTATCAACTCATCCAAGGCTATGATTTTTACTGGCTTTGGAAAAATAAAAACGCCAAACTTCAAGTTGGAGGTTCGGATCAATGGGGAAATATTGTTACAGGAACTGAACTCATTCGCCGCATTGGTGGAGGAGAAGCCTTTGCTTTAACAGTGCCTTTGGTTACTAAAGCGGATGGGACAAAATTTGGAAAAACCGAATCCGGAAATGTTTGGCTCGATGCCCGTTTAACCAGCCCATATGCATTTTATCAGTTTTGGTTAAATACTTCGGATGAAGATGCTGAGAAATACATCAAGATATTTTCTTTTTTGAGTCAAAGTGAAACAGATGAATTAATCCTCAATCATCGGGAACAACCACATTTGCGATCCTTACAAAAACGTTTGGGGAAAGAAGTAACTTGCTTGGTTCATGGGATTGAAGAATACGAAGGGGCTATTGGTGCAACTGAAATATTATTTGGGAATGGCACTTCTGAGCAACTAGCGGCAATGAGTGAATCAATTTTTCTTCAAGTGTTTGAAGGTGTTCCGCAATACACGATTTCCCGTTCTGAATTTGAATCTGGAATTCCTATAATTGAACTATTGGCTAGTTATTCTCAAATAATGCCTTCCAAAGGGGAAGCTCGTAAAATGATTCAGCAAAATGCTATTTCATTGAATAAAGAAAAATTCGTTGATGCTGCTGGAATAGTTAATACCGGAAATTTAATCAATGATAAATACGTGCTTGTTCAAAAAGGAAAGAAGAATTATTATTTAATTATAGCTTCATAAAATGCGTATCATCGATAGTATTCCTCATCCTCAGCTTCGAATTAGTATTTTTAGTATGAACGATAAATACCAAGTGAAATTCGAGGCAGGACCTTATGAACAAACTTATAAGTTTGAAAAAGATGTTGTTGAAGGATTGGAAGATTTAAAGACGCGTGTTGACGATATTTTTTTAGAAAAAGTAGCTAGCATTTTTCGTGAAATGCATGCATTAAATGCTTGGAAGTAATATTGAATTTATAATGAAACGTGTTGTTGTTTTTGGTCCTGGTCCACAATTTAAAGGTGGAATTGCAAACTTCACTGTTTCATTGGCTAAAGCATTGGAAAACGAAGGAGCAACAGTGAATTTAGTATCTTGGACACAACAATATCCAGCTATTATTCCACGCGATTTTATTGACCGCTCAAGTAAATCAAATTTGCTTGAAGGAAGTAACATTCAAGTTGATTATCTCTGTAATTATAATAATCCTTTTTCTTGGAATTCAACAGCTCGTTTTATTGCAGCTTTAAAACCCGATCAAGTTATTTTTCAATGGGCAATTGCAATTCAAGGCTTACCCATGGGTTGGATTGCTCGAAAAATAAAGGCGATATCTCCTCAAACAGAAATTATTTTCGACGTACATAATGTGATTCAAAAAGAAACGGGTTCGCTTGATAAAAAACTCACCCGTTATGCTTTAAAAAGTGCCGATACATTCATTATGCATGGACAAATTACCATCGATGAATTCAAAGCTTTTCTACCCGAAATCAATACCAAAATCAGTGAAGATTCTAGTCGTTCTTCAACCCAAAAAACCATTTTAAAATTATATCATCCTATTTATGATATTTTCAAACCCAATCCAGATTTAAATATTGATTTAATTAAAAAGGAATATCATTTAAATAAACACGTGTTTTTATTCTTTGGATTTATTCGCAAATACAAAGGATTACATTTTGCCATTGAAGCATTTGCACGAATTGTCTCACAATATCCCGATTCAAGTCTCCTCATTGTTGGTGAGTCTTTTTGGGATACAGTTGATAAAACCAATTGGATCATTCGCATTAAAACCGGAATATTTCGATTACTCAAATCCATTTTTATTCGCAGTAAAGATCAAGAAAGAGATTATCGACCACTTGAATTAATCTCTCAATTAGGAATAGAAAAAAACGTTGTTGTTATTAACCGATTTATTCCAAATGAAGAAGTAAATCGTTATTTTCAGATGAGTGATGCTGTAGTTAATTTTTATGAATATGCAACACCATCAGGAGTTGAATCCATTGCATACAATTTCAATAAACCCATTTTAGCAACTCGTGTTGGACATTTTGCAAATGCCATTGTCGATGGAGAAAACGGTTATTTAGCCGAAGCTGCTGATATCCAAAGTATGGCTAATGTGATGGAACATTTTATTCTTCATCCAATTCCTTTGGAGAATGTGAAACAATTTGCTCAAAAGCTAAGCTGGGCTAATTATGCAAAGGTAATTTTAGGTAGAAATTAATTCTTTTAATTACACCGATTTCAATTCAGAATTTCGCAAATAACTCGTATTATTTCGCCTAAACCATTTTACAATTTCAAACCAGATAACTGAACAAATTCCTGCAATAATTGATAAAATTAATTCGAACATATTCAAGCGTTCAAATTCAAAAAAATGTTGAATTGGTTCAATATAAAGCATGCAGAAAGTGAGTACAATGGTTATTCCAGTTATAATAGGTACCAAATTATTTTTAAATCGAAATGTTTGAAGTATGGAATAATAAAATGAACGGTTTATCAAGGTAAGTGAGATATTGGCACTTACTAAGGTTAGAAAAACCATCGTTCGTGTGCCTTCTTCTGAATTACCCATTCGAATTGAAACCCAATACATAAATAAAACAGCACAGGTAATTACAAGCCCTTGAATTATACTAATATTTAATTCTTTCCAACTAAAAAATGTTGATGTAAAAGGACGAGGTTTTTGAGTCATCGCATTTTTTTCTATTGGTTCATTTTCGAATAGGATGGAACAGGTTGGTCCCATAATTAATTCAAGAAAAATGATGTGAATTGGAGAGAAAATCGTTGGGTAAATCCATCCCAATGCTAATGGAATAAATACAGTAAGTATGATTGGAATATGTATGGAAATAATATAGCGATTGGCCTTTTTTAAATTAGCATAGATTCGCCTGCCCATCGCTATTGCATCAACCATCTTCGATAAATCATCTTCAACTAATACGAGTGATGCAGATTGTTTAGCAATCTCACTTCCTTTTTTTCCCATAGCAATTCCAATATGAGATGCTTTTAATGCAGGTCCGTCATTCACTCCATCACCAGTCATTGCAACTATTTCTTTGTTCGCCTTCAAGGCATTTATAATTTTCAATTTTGCTTCTGGAAACATGCGTGTAAAAACTTGCTTTTCCTCTACAATTTTGACTAAATCAGTATCATTTAAAGCCATTAATTCTTCGCCCGAAATAGCTTGATCATATCCTTTAAAACCAACTTGTTTAGCTATTGCTCCTGTAGTTTCGGCATTATCACCCGTAATAATTTTAACCTGTATTCCCGCAGAATAAAACCGAGATAAAACCTCTTTGATATTTTTCTTTGGCGGATCATTAAATGCTACTATTCCAATGAATTGAAAATCGAATTGTTGCTGTTCTTTTGGAAAATCGTTTCCTTCTAATTTTCCTTCAGCTACACCTAACAAACGTTGTCCTTCTTTGGATAATGTCAAGATGATTTTAACTATCTGTTCTTTCTCTACATCACTTAAATGTTTACATACCGCTAATATTGCTTCTGGAGCTCCTTTGGCTGCAATAATTCTTTGACCTTGTTTATTTTCGAAAACATGAGTCATCATGGGCGGTTTTCCACCTAATGGATATTCATGAATGATTGAATATTGCGGTCTTTCATCCTCTTTATAAAACTGAGAATAGCTTTCATGTATTGCTTTTTCCATCGTATCGAATGGCGCAGTCTCACTTGCCCACATAGCAATACGAATCAGTTTCATTTCAGCTTCGTTGTGAAGGCTTGATATTTCGATAATTCCATTTTTATCTGATGTATACACTTTGGATAATGACATACTATTTTCAGTGATTGTTCCCGTTTTATCAGTACAAATAACTGTTGCACTTCCTAGGGTTTCCACTGTTTTTATTTGTTTTACAATAATTCCTAATTGCATCAATCGTCTTGAACCTAAGGCCATAAACGAAGTCATTGCAAGTGGAATTTCTTCCGGAATAACACTCATTGCTAGTGTTAAAGATTTTAACAAACTTCCTATGAAATCACGCGAATGATAGAAATGTATGATCCATACAAGAATAAATACCAGCGAACCGGCAATTACCATTTTCTTTACAAAATTTCCAATTTGAATTTCGAGTGGAGTTTTTTCTTCTACTATTTGCTCGATACTCTTTCCTATTTTCCCTAATCGCGTTGCATTTCCGATGGCTTCTATAATGGCAACTGCATGTCCAGAAGCAACACTCGTACCTTGTAAAATGATATTATTTTCATCCTTCTCGTTCTTATTTATGGCGAGTGATTCTCCAGTGAGAATGGATTCATTTACAGAAAAGTCGTTTGAAACTACAATTCTCCCATCTGCAGCTATTGAACTTCCTTCATCCACAACTAAATAATCACCAAGAACAAGATCATCACTTACAATTTCTTGAATTTCATTATTTCGAATTACTTTACAAGTAGGTTTTGTTAGCTCTTTTAATTTATCTAATGCATTGCGACTTTGTGATTCTTGATAAAGTGAAATAGTGGATAATAGTACAATTGCAGAAACAAGAAAAATCCCATTTGCTGAATCTCCAGTGATAAAATAGAGGATTGATGCAAGCAAAAGGATTAACACCATAGGCTCTTTTACAATACTCAAAATGGCTTGTATAATTCCATTTTCTTTTTTGAATTCAAGTTTATTTCTACCTGATTTCTCTGCCGAAATCAATACTTGTTCATCCGTTAAGCCTTTAAAATTATAGTGATTCGTGCTCATTGGATATTTTATAAATAAATTGATTTAGGCTAAAATACTTTATTTACGCAACTATATTGTTTAATTTATTTACATGATTCTTTCATTAATTCATTTGTATTTAAGCTATAAAATGAAGATATATTTTCATTTATAAAAATACTAGTTTGAGGTATTTATTCTAGAGTGAAAATGATTTTTAATTTGAAATAATATTTAATTTATTTCAATAAAATATTCAAATTCAATTTCATGCATTTCAGTTAATATTAGTTTCATGTTTTCCAATTATTTTCGATGATGTTCTAAGAAGAATAAATCACATTATTTCTCATTTTAAGGAAAATGAAATATTTCTAAATGATTCTTATTAAGAATCTTGAATGCATGAAATAGGTTATTTGACGTGCATTTGATCGCTTATTAACACCATTGTTTGTTAATTCATTTCATTCCTACTTCATTAATTCAAAAAACGCTTTTATATTGTGCCTGTCTTAACCAAAAGAAACATGCGAAAAATTTATTTTATCTGGGCTTATATGCTAAGTATAAGTTTGTTGAGTTGTCAAAAAGAAATTCTTTTAACAGAGAATTCGGAAGTATCAAGCCCTATTTCACACACGAAATCATTACTATTTGAAACCATCGAAACTGGAACTAAAACAGCATACACAACTGCGAATGTTAGTTTGAATTCTGGTTCATGGACTTTCAATGATGCATTAATAGGAAATTCAGCGTCCGACCGTAAAAATGGAGCACAATCAGCGCGTATTCGTAATGCTGGTAAGCTAACCATGAATTTTGATAAAACTAATGGAGCTGGTGATGTAACTATTTCTCATGCACTCTATGGTACTGATGCAGCATGTACTTGGCAACTTTATTATTCGCAAAATGCTGGCTCAACATGGACAGCATTTGGAAGTCCAGTAACAACATCAAGTACTACGCTTACTTCAAGTTTATTCAAGCTTGATATCAGTGGAAATATTCGTTTGGATATTCGCAAAACGGACGGTTCAACCAGTCGTTTAAACATTGATGATATTAATATTGCTGATTATTCTTCTACCAATCCATCTCCTGTATTAAGTAGTATAAGCCCTAATACAAAAGTTGCCGGATCTGCTGCTTTTACAATTACAGTTACAGGTTCGAATTTCGTAAATGGATCAAGCATCAATTGGAATGGAACAGCTTTAACTACAACGTATACAAGTTCTGTTCAGCTTACTGCTTCCGTTGCTGCAAACTTAATATCAACAGATGGAACTGCTTCTGTTAGTGTTGTAACACCAGCACCAGGAGGTGGGACTTCAACAAGTTCTTCTTTTACTATAACTTCCATTCCTGTAAATACGACCAAGAAATTTTTATTTGATAACCGACATGCCGAAACTGCTGGAAATGCCGATTGGGTAATGGATGCAGATAACAATGTGGCTGCACGTTTTCCAACACCTTTGCAAAGCAATGTTACTTCAACTACTGCCGAAACCTATTGGAAAGGAGCAATCTCGGCTTGGGGTATTGCTTTAGTTAAACTCGGGCATACAGTTGAAACATTACCAACTTCTTCTTCAATTTCTTATGGTAATTCAAGCAATACTCAAGATTTAAGTAATTATAATGTGTTTGTGGTTGATGAACCCAATACAGTATTTACTTCTGCCGAGAAAACAGCAATTTTAAATTTTGTGCAAAATGGAGGTAGTTTAATGATGATTTCCGATCATACAATTTCCGATAGAAATAACGATGGTTGGGATTCTCCTATGATTTGGAATGACTTAATGAGCAACAATACAGTTCAAACTAATCCTTTTGGATTTACGATCGATTATACAGATATATCAACAACTTCATCCAATGTGAGCACATCAACACATCCAATTCTGAATGGAACTCAAGGAAATGTGACCAGCTTGCAATTTAATAATGGAGCAACCATCTCAATTAATCCTACTGCAAATTCATCAGTGCAAGGTTTAGTTTGGACATCTGGTGTTACTAAAAACAATTCGAATATTTTATGTGCAAGTAGTACGTTTGGGAGCGGACGTGTTTTTGTTTTAGCCGATAGTTCACCTGTAGATGATGGAACTGGAGCAACAACAGATGTTTTATATAATGGTTGGGGTGTTTATAGTCATTCAAAATTGTTATTGAATGCTTCGTTGTGGTGTGCTAAAGTGCAATAAGTAAAAATGAAAAATGGAAAGCCTTCTGGATTCATTCTGGGAGGCTTTTTTTTGTATTAAATACTATTTAAGAGATAAGTTAATATCCTTTTGTGTAGTTAAAAATTAAATATATTCTTCAATAATGTTTATTACACATGCCAATTTTCAACACTTGAGAAAGGCTTTTAAATAAAATTATTTTAAAGTAAAATTAAGGTTTAAAAACGGATCTTGCGATGGTTTTGTCTGGGCGGCGAGGGTGTGTTTCGACTTTGATTAGAAAATGAATGTTTGATCAGAATGGTCGAAAAAAGGCTCTGCGTGCGAGCAGCATCGTCCAGACTTGAACTTATTTGATTACTTTCTTGTTTCAAGACAAGAAAATAACACGTCGTAGACAAACATGAATGATATAGTGAAAAGATGCTTAAACAGCTTTATTTTATTGATTGATATGACATAATTAACTTAATAAGGCAACCGCACAACGGTAAGTTAATATTCTTTCTCAACGTGATCTTCGAGATTCAATTTCCGAAGTTTGGGTGCAAGACGAAAAGCTCCAGCAACTACCGCTAAAGTCATACAACCACCAAGAATAACTGAATTTACCAATCCCAAAGTCTTTGCTGCTAAACCCGATTCGAATGCACCAAGTTCGTTTGATGAACCAATGAAAACACTATTTACCGAAGATACTCGTCCACGCATATCATCGGGAGTGAAAAGTTGCATAATAGTAGATCGAATTAGGACGCTCACGGCATCAAATGCTCCACTCAGTAGCAATATGGCAAACGAAAGCCAGAAGATTTCGGACAATGCAAAACTGATCATCGAAATCCCAAATAGTGCAACGAATGTGAGTAATATTTTGCCCGAGTGTTTCATAGGAGCATGTCGAGTAATATAAACCGACGTTATAACTGCACCAATCGATGGAGCAGCGCGCAATATTCCCAAACCTTGAGCTCCGGTGTGTAGAATTTCATTCGCAAAAACAGGCAACATGGAAACTGCACCTCCAAAGAGTACGGCGAATAAATCGAGAGTCAAAGCTGAGAGGACAATTTTTTGTTTATATACGAAACGTAATCCTTGTTTTAAGCTGATGAAAACCCCTTCTTTATTGGAATTAGATGCAGGAAAATCAGGTAATCGGCTGAAGAAAAACAAGGACAGCATAACGAGAATCATACATACTGCATACGTAACTTCTTTACCATAAAAACCATAAATCAAACCGCCAACAGCTGGTCCAGAAACTGAAGCTATTTGCCAAACTGTACTATTCCAAGCAGCTCCATTCGCATACAATTCTCGTTTGAATAATTGGGGAAGCATCGATTGTACAGATGGTCCAGCTAAGGCTCTTGCAATACCTGTAATTCCAATAACAAAGTAAAATAGCCACTGTGGATTATTTTTCGGAAGTATCGTTGGCTCTAAGGCGAAAAACAGCAGTAATGCAGCACAAAGCGAAAAGAGTGTAACAGATCGAAGAATGATTTTTTTTCGTTTGTAAATATCTGCCCAATAACCAGCAAACAAGACGAGCGAGATAAATGGAATGGCTTCGGAAATTCCAATAATTCCTAAAGCAAAAGGATCTTTCGTGAGTTGATATACTTGCCAACCAACGGCAACGGCTTGCATCTGTATAGCCATGGTTAGGAAAAATCGGGCAGCAATAAAATTGCGAAACGGTTTTATTTTTAAAGCAGCAGTTCCCGAATGTTCCTTGTTTGTCATTATAGACAAAAGTCCGACCTTCGTTTCAACCTACCAAATGAATCTGAATATGAAACGAATTTTTTTTCTGATACTTTTTCTTCCCCTTGGAATTCAAGCACAATCGGAAGCGCAATTGGCCATTCGCAAGGTGATGGAACAACAAGCCGCCGATTGGAATCATGGAAATCTAGAAGCCTTTATGCAAGGATATTGGAATAACGATAGTTTGCGCTTCATAGGTAAAAAAGGTATTACATACGGATGGAAACCTGTATTGGAAAATTACAAGAAGTCATACGGAAATCAGGCATTAATGGGCATTCTTACTTTTGATAAATTGAATATCGAATTATTAAATGAAGATGCTGCTTTAGTCACTGGTTCATGGCGAGTTGTAACCAAAACAAGCGAGCAGGGCGGATGGTATAGTTTGATATTTAAATACATCGACAATCATTGGGTGATTGTTTTAGATCATACGAGTTAAGGAACTTATGCTGTATTGTGATGAAATATCATGATATATTTTTATTGGATTGAACTGGATTTTAAAAACAAGCACATCTTTATATAAAGTTTATTTTTTTTATGAATCGATTGATACTTATTTTTTGTTTTTTGTCGGGATATTCTTTCTCACAACAAACACCTGTTTTTCTTGCTGCATTTACAAATGGTGGAACCTTTTATGATGAAGGTGGTTTTGGCACCTTGTCAGTTCTTACAGGTGACGCATCAATCATTAACACATTTAATTTACCAAATGAAAATCCAGGTTTAGACGCTCAACATCCAGAATTAATTGAGACTTCAAACGGTAAAATTTATGGGCTTCATCGAGATGGTGGAAATGAAGGATTAGGTTTATTATTTGAATTTGATCCACTAACACAATTTTATTCAATAAAACATGAGTTTAGTGATTCTGGCCTAATTGGTCATTCTCCCGAAGGTGGGATGATTTTATTACCTGATGGGAGATTATTAGGAACTACCTCATCAGGTGGAATTAACCAATCGGGAACTATTTTTTCATTTTCACCCATTAATGGGGCAGTACATGTTGAAGCTCAATTTGGTAATTCAACTGCTAAATGGCCTTCAGGTCAATTACTAATGGCATCAGATGGATGGGTTTATGGAACAACTTCAAATGGGGGCTTATCGGGATTAGGAACTATCTATCGTTTTCATCCGAATACAAATCAGCTGCAGGTTGTTTATGAATTTAATTCCATTGCAACTGGAACAGAACCAACTGGAGGTCTTTGTGAATTATCTGATGGGAAATTATATGGATTTTGTAAATCGGGAGGTGAAGCTGCTTCAGGAGTTATTTATTCATTTCAATTAAATAATCAACAATATCAAGTTGTAAAATCGTTTGGCTGGAATGGAGATTATGGATATCCAGAAACCGGAAATGCTCCTGTTAAACTAGATGAATCAACATTTATTGCAGTTTTGGCAAACGGAGGAACTAATGGAAATGGAAGTTTATTAAAGTGGAGCACATCAACACCTGATCCAGAATTTCTTTATCAGTTTTCAGTTTCAACAGGTGGTCAATCGAACGGACGAATAGTGAAACATTCAAATGGAAATTGGTATTGGCTTTCAATCAATTTTACAAATGCAGCTCAAGTAGTTGAATATAATTTTAATTGACTATCGGCTTGACTGAACCTAAATGTTTTTTACTTCTGAAATATGACGAAAGAAGAAATTGCCAAGTACGCATACGAACCGACTAGTGTAACACTAGAACCGAAATCACTTTTAAAGATGGTGAAATTATAGTTGGGTACTTTCAAGGTAATACTCAAAAGAGCGATAACTTTTTTGAAAATAAATGGAGTTTTGTTAAAACGCCAATTATGAATCCCAAAGGAATAGAAACCATTTATAATGGAAATGATTTTCAAAGCGTTCGTGTTATTTATGTTTAAAAACCTCTTGATTTAAGCCGTTTTGCAGTTAGCATTAAAGGGAAAGTAAAGTGAGGGTTCATTTTTAACATTGCGGCTCTTATAGCATCTCTAATCTCAAGCGATGGCTGAATACGATATGCGTAGTTAATATCTATCTTCTCTTGTTCAGTCATTTTACTTCCGATTTCCATTTCTTCAGCTGAATAAAATTCGTTGAATATTACTTCTAGCATTCGAAGGTTATCAATTGTTAGGTCTTTTAAGGAAATTTGCACATCATAATTCTTGGAATTATGTTCAGCTATTTTAATTGTTACTTCTGGATTCTCCATTTTAAATTGTTTTGGGAGTGAATGTTTGAATTGTTGTTTCAAGTGCGACGTGGTTCAGATAAGCCGATAGTCATTTAATTTTAATTCAAACTCAATAAATGTTGTTTTAGATTCAATTCCTACCGGATTCATATTGGGAACCCCTTTTGAGCATTCCTCTCAAAATCTAATTATTTTATCAGGAACAGGGAATCATTATTATGGTGGAGAATTGCACACATTTAATCCTGAAAACCTAAGCGATTCGTTTATTCCACTTCATTTTAAATCTGAAGGAGCTCGACCTATTGGACCCTTGTGTTTAGCGTCGGATGGAAATTATTATGGATTATGCAGCATAGGTGCATTTCCTGAAGACAATTTAGGTTATGGTGCAGGTTTTAAATACAATCCTAGCAATCATTCCTATACACGATTATTTACGTTTGAAGGGACTGTTGTTAGAAGCGCAACTGGGATATTTACAGAAGGGGATACTGGTAAATTGTATGTACTAGTTGTAGGATCTCAAGGTGGTAGACCAAGAATTATTCAATATGACATTAATACTGATGAATTGACTGTTGTTGTGAATTTCACAAATCTAGATGGGGATATTCCTTCCAATGGTTTGTTGAAAGCGAGTAATGGTAAATTATACGGAACAACTACAAATGGTGGAGGAGGTGGAAGTATAGGAACCCTCTTCGAATTTGATCCAGCAACTTTGCAGTTTTCTACTCGATATCGATTTAATAATCAAGCAATAGGTGCACAACCTTATGGCACTCTTATACAAGTGGCTCCAGATAAATTGATTGGTACAACTTTGTCGGGTGGTTTTACTATTTCCGGGACTATTTATGAATTCACTATATCGACTGGAGTTGTTGTTTTAAAACAAACATTTAATTCAAGCAATGGGGCTAAACCATATGGTGGTTTAATAGATGGAGGAGATGGTTTATTATACGGAACAACTTCCGAAGGAGGAACTGAAAATGAAGGAACAATTTACAGTTATAATTTCGTGAATAATACAATACAAACACTTGCAAGTTTTGGTTCTTTTGATCTCAATCATCCTTATTGTAATTTGACGATAGCATCTGATGGTTGGTTGTATGGTGTGACGAATGGAAATAATGTTCGTGGTGGATTATTTCGATATAGCCCATCAAATCAACAATTGGAATTAATTCGTCAGTTTCGCAATAACGAAGGGTATGGAGCTATTTACAACCATCAATTACAAGAATTAAATGGAGTTTTAACTACTAATTCTATTCCTACAACACTTTGTTATGGTAGTTCTTTTTATGTGAAATTTGCTTGTAGTTCTTCCTTTCCAACAGATCATGTTTTCTCTGCAGAACTGAGTGATTCAAATGGAAGTTTTATTAATCCTTTGATCATTGGAAGTGTAGTTTCATCAACTGCCGATTCGGTTCTCGTTACAATTCCAAGTTCAATTCCATTGGGGATTGGATATCGCATTCGAGTTCGTGCTGAAGATGATTCAATGCTTAGTATTGATAATGGTTTCGATATTACCATAGGCACTCCTGTTTTGGGAAGTGTAAATTTAGATTTGATAAATCAGGAGCCTATTTGTGCTGGAGAAGAACTACAATTCCAAGCATATATCAGTGGTTTTACTAATTCGTGTCAATGGTTTTTGAACGATGTAGCATTTTTCAATTCTGGATTGTCGTTTATTAGTAATTCCTTAGTTCAAGGTGATGTTATTTCGGTAAAACTTAATCCAGGTACAGGCTGTTTTACACAAACTCAATATGTGTCAAATTCCATTTATGTTGATTATTTTTCGAATGCTCTTCCAAGCGTGGACTTAGTAGTACCAACAAGCTTTTGCGAAGGATCAATTATCGATATTAATACCAATGATTATGCTTCTGGAAATTTGCCTACTTACAATTGGTACCTAAATGGACAACAACAAATCATAAGTAATTCAATGATCTCTATCCCATTGTCGATTGAATTAAATAATCAAACACTTTGGGTTGAAATGACTTCTTCTTTAACTTGTGTAAGTCAATCGTCAGTATTTAGTGATACACTTGTGTTTGATATTCATGAGATTGATCAAACAGATGTATATGTAAATTTAGTATCGGGCGATAGTGTATTTGTAGGAGGCGCTTGGCAATATGAGGCTGGAACGTATACAGACATTTTAACGAATACATTTGGATGCGATAGTATTATTCAAACGTATGTGGATATTATTTTGGATGATGGAAATCTAACTAATTCTAATGATTGGATTTTTCATTCCAATATAGAATGGGGAACAATACAATTTGGTTTATTAAATTCGATAGAATTCAATTGGGCACTTTATGATATTCTAGGTCGAAAGGTAAAAGCCGGAACATCCAATTCTTTAGTTGAATTGCATGTTGAAGATTTAACTTCAGGTGTGTATGTTTTGAGAATTGATTCAGGGATAAGAAATCACACTCAAAAATGGATAAAATAAATGATAATTAATTCAATTAATTTAAAAAAGCCATTAATTCTAATTAGTGGCTTTTTTAATTAACGTTGGCAGGAATTTCCTCCACATCCTGTATTACTAATGCCTTGCCAGAGAAAGAAGGCTCCAATTAATCCATACATTAAATTAGATGTTGTTACTCCTTCCATGAATGCAGATATCCCAATTACAATTCTTAGTATCCTTAACAGATGCCAGTTGTGTAATAATCCATTTAAAATAGCATTCATCTTATTTTATTCAATAATGAATTCCATGGTCCACCATTAAATGCTGTAATTCCATTGGCAGATAATTGACTTTTAGCAGCACTACTTCTTGCTCCACTTCGACAAACCGTAATGACTGTTTTATTTTTCTTTTTTAATTCTTCCATTTTCGTTCGAATAGAATCAAGTGGAATATTTAATGAGCCAGGAATATGTCCAGATTTATATTCAGCCACTGAACGAACATCAACGATAATGGCACCTTCTGAAACCAGTTGCTTAAAGTCGGTTGGCTCTCCGAACATTTTTTTGAGAAACGAAAACATAGTTTATTGGATTTCAAATTGAATATCGTAAATACTACCAGCATTGTAAACTTCATTTATGCCTTCGCGCATAAGAATGCTACAAGCTAATGCGCTTCTTGCTCCACTGCGACAAAATACAATAAGAGGTTTGCTGAGTTGTTTTACTTCATCTATACGATGCTCTAATTGGTCTACAGGAATATTAATTGATTGAGGAATCTGTTCAGACATAAATTCCATGGGGCTGCGAACATCGAGTAAAGTTCTGCCTTGAGTTTGGAGTAATTCAGTGATTGAATTCATAAAAAGATTTATTGGGACAAATTTGAGTTAGTCCAACTTCATCTATCGTGACATGTATCACTATTCGATTAATTTATCTAGATTAACTAATTCTATATGGTCTTTCCTAGAAATAACAACTCCTTTCTCATTCAATTTTTTTAATAATCTAGAGATTACTTCACGTGAGGAATTTAATTCTTGGGCTATTTCTGTGATGGATATTTTTACAAGATTTGTTTTATGCATGTCCTTGTATCTTTTTAAATAATAAATTAATCGTTGATCCATATTTCTAAAAGCAACATGGTCTAATGTTTTAAGCACTTCATCAAAACGTGATCTATAATTTTCTAAAACGAAATAATACCACGTTTTATATTTACTCATCCATTCATCCATGTATTTTAAGGGAATAGTCAGTAAGGTAACTTCAGTTTCGGCTTTTGCCATCAATTGACTAACTTGAAAACGTGCTGCGCAAATCATGGATAGTGCACATGCTTGTCCACTTTCGAGGTAATACATAAAGAATTCATTTCCATCATCATCTTCTCGATACACTTTTACACTTCCATCCATAACCAGCATAACATTTTTAAAATGCTGTCCAGTTTTCATTAAGATTTCGCCGGAAGAAACATGCTTTATCACAGCAACGGTACTGATTTGATGATTAAGTTCTATTTCAAATGAAGGGAAAATTGTATGGATTTTTTCTGTTGGATTCATACTGCAAATTCAATAAAAATTCCCGAAATCAACGAAGGCATTTATATTCGTATTTTAATTTCAAATTATGACAAGCCAAGAAGTAATGCAGCAGCTCGAATCGATGGGGACTGCGCAAATCAAAAACATCCATATCAATCATGGTGCTCCGGCCGATAAAATGTTTGGGGTGAAAGTAAGTGATATGAAAAAGCTACTGAAACCTCTCAAAGGTCAACAGGAAGTGGCAATGGAATTATTCGATACCGGAAATTCTGATGCGATGTATTTAGCAGCGTTGCTGGCTGATGGAAAGAAAATGAATCGAGAACAATTGCAACATTGGGCTGAACATGCTAGCTGGTATATGATTAGCGAATATTCAGTGCCTTGGGTAACTTCCGAAAGTCCTTTTGCTGTTGAACTAGCCTTGAAATGGATTGATGACTCGCGTGAAATGGTCGCATCAGCAGGTTGGTCAACGCTTTCTTGTTGGCTATCCATTACTCCAGATGATCAAATTGATCGAAGCTTTTTATTAGATTTATTAAATCGGATAGAAAAGGAAATTCCTCAAAAAGCCAATCGTGTTCGTTATACAATGAATGTGTTTGTAATCAGTGTTGGAGGATACGTTCGTGATTTAAGCAATGAAGCGATGCTGACAGCTAAACGTATAGGGAAAATTGATGTTTATCTAGGAAATACAGCATGCAAAGTTCCAGATGCTGTTGAATACATTCAAAAAATGATCAATCACGGACCAGTGAAAAAGAAAAAGACAGCGAAGTGTTAGAGATTAATTCACTTTAATGTAACGAACTCCACTTGGTTGTAAATAGAGTGTATCTCTGCTTGTGCTGAATGTGAAAAACTGATTGTTCTTCCCAAGAATAACTTTATCCTGATACAATCGGAAAGGAAGTTTTTCAACGTTTGTCGACTGAGATTGAGACAAGGTCAGAATTTGTTTTGCTTCATCAAATTTGACCAATTTTTCTTGTCCTGAATTATCGTCTGCACGATAAGTTTTACCTTTTATATTTGAAAATGATACTGGAGCAGGAATCGAAGATTGTGCGTTTGCTTGAACAGTAGCTAACATTGAAAATGAAAACGCAACAACAGAGACGAGAAGAAAGCGCATAGGTTGAAATTTGATTGATTAAAAGTAGCAAAAAATCCGTACAGAAAAATTTCTTTAGTTCAAACGATAACGATCGCCAACTAATTTCCCCAATTCATTTAGAAAATCTTGATTAGAATCTACTTTCAAAGCAGAAGCAATGGTTTGAAATGATTGTGTTGTATCGTCTGCCGAAAAGAGAAGTTTCAAGGTACATTTCCCAGGATGGCGTAAGAGTACATCAACCAAATTGCTCACAAATACCTCCGACAATTCTTTTTCCAATAATTGAATTGATATTTGAGTGTATTTATCTTTCAAATCGGCCAAAACGCCCATGGATTGAATATCCACTTCCAGACCTTCGGGATTTCGAAAGCCTTTTACTGCTTTCCAATTGAGGTAAATAATATTTCCTGTTTCTAGGTAATGTTTCAATTTAAGGTAACGATCAGAAAACAATACAAAATCGCGTGAGCCTGAAAAATCTTCGATAATAAAACTTCCAAAAGGCTTTCCTGTCTTGGTAAATCGATGACTTACCGAAGTGATTATCCCACCACTTTTATTATCATTCTTGGAAGCGAATTTTTTTAAATCTTCCATTTCAAGCAATGGAACGAAATTGAAATTTTTCATCTCCAAACGGTAATCATCTAAGGGATGCCCAGTCAAATAAATCCCAACTACTTCTTTTTCTTTTTCTAGCATTTCCAAAACATGCCAAGGTTCAGCTTTAGGAATACTCGGTTCTGGAATGGAAATTTCGTCAGAAGAATCCCCAAATAAACTCGTTGCCGCATGGTCTTTTCCCTCTTGAACGCTTTGTCCAAACCGAACGATCGTATCAAGAAACGTTGGTTTTCCTGGACTTTCTGAATAGAAAAATACAGATCGATTCGAATCAATGAACTCATCAAATGCACCTGCAATGGCCATTCCTTCGAGTGTTTTTTTATTCACCGCTCTTAGGCTTACTCTTTTTACAAAATCGAAAATGGAAGTATAATGTCCATTCTTCGTTCGTTCGGTAATTAAACTTTCAACTGCAGCTTCTCCAACACCTTTTACAGCTGCTAATCCAAAACGAATTTGTCCTTTCTGATTTACCGAAAATTTGAGTTTCGATTCATTCACATCAGGCCCCAAAACCTTCAATCCCATGCGTTTACATTCTTCCATGAAGAACGAAATCTTGTCCATCGAACTGAGATTGTTGGTTAAGTTCGCCGCCATAAATTCGGCAGGGTAGTGGGCTTTTAAATACGCAGTTTGAAACGCTACAAATGCATAACATGTCGAGTGCGATTTATTGAATGCATAGGCTGCAAATGCTTCCCAATCGGTCCAGATTTTTTCGAGCCTGCTTGGATCTAATCCTTTTTCATTGGCACCTGAAATGAATTTAGGTTTTAATTCATCGAGTGTTTTTCGATCCTTTTTCCCCATGGCTTTCCGAAGCTTATCGGCCATGCCTTTTGTAAAACCTGCCAGCTTTTGCGAAAGCAACATCACCTGTTCCTGATATACAGTAATACCGTATGTTTCCTTGAGATATTCTTCCATTTCAGGTACATCATAACTCACGGCTTCTGTTCCATGTTTTCGTTTGATGTAATTGGGAATGTATTCGATTGGTCCCGGACGATACAAAGCATTCATCGCAATTAAATCCTCGAATTTATCAGGTTTCAAATCGCGAAGATGTTTTTTCATTCCATCAGATTCAAACTGGAAAGTCCCATTAGTCTCGCCTTTTTGATACAATTCATACGTTTTCAAATCATCGAGTGGAATGGAATCAATCTCTATTTCAATACCATGATTTTCTTTAATTAACTGAAGTGCATCACGAATAATGGTCAAGGTTTTTAAACCCAAAAAGTCCATTTTGATAACACCAGCATCTTCAATCACCGATCCTTCATATTGTGTAACCAATAATTCTGAATCTTTCGCAACGGCAACGGGAATAAGGTTTGTAAGATCTTCAGGTGCGATAATGATTCCCGCAGCATGAACACCCGTGTTTCGAACTGAGCCTTCCAAAATCAAGGCTTCGTGCAAAACTTGACTCGAAAGACTGCTTTTATCAGCATAAATCTCACGTAGTTTTTTTACGTTTTCAAGATCATCACCTCCCAATCCTTCTTTCTCTTTCAATCCGCCAGCACCGTCAATTTGCGCCTTAATAACCCGATTGAGTTTGATGCCCGGTTTATCAGGAACCAATTTGGCCAAACCATTTGAATCGGGTAGGGGAAGGTCCAATACACGCGCAACATCCTTAATGCTCATTTTGGCAGCCATGGAGCCATACGTGATAATTTGAGCAACTTGGTTCTTGCCATATTTCTGAACCACATAATCGATCACTTTCTGACGACCTTCATCATCAAAATCCGTATCAATATCGGGCATTGACGCACGTTCTGGATTTAAGAAACGCTCAAATAGTAAATCGTATTTGATCGGGTCGATATTGGTAATTCCTATGCAATATGCTACTGCCGAACCTGCTGCTGAACCACGACCAGGTCCTATGAAAACGCCCAAATCTCGTCCAGCTTTGATGAAATCGGAAACGATAAGAAAATACCCAGCAAAGCCCATTCTTTCAATAACTCCCAACTCAAAATTGAGCCGCTCCTCCACATGTCCTTCGATTGTTCCATAACGTTTTTGAGCACCTTCCATCGTTAAATGGCGCAGGTAAACCATTTCCGTAGGATATTCTTTTGGAAATGGAAAGTTTGGAAGAAGGATATCGCGTTTAAGACTAAGTAAATCAACCTTATCGACTATTTCGTTTGTATTATCGATAGCTGCTGGTAAGTCGATGAACAGTTTGTTCATTTCCGACTGTTTCTTAAAATAAAATTGGTCGTTATAAAAAGCGAAACGCTTCCCCTTCGTTGAACTGTCATCATCACCAAAATCTTTATTCGTAGGCGTCGATTTTTTCTCTCCGGTATTGATGCAGAGTAAAATATCATGCGCATTTGAATCTTCGCGTTCTACATAATGAGAATCGTTCGAAGCAATGGTTTTAACATTGTATTTTGAAGCAAGTCGAATAAGCACTTCATTCACTTGCTCTTGTTCAGGAATGGCGTGTCGTTGAAATTCAACATAATAATCTTCACCAAACAAATCTAACCACCAGCGAAAAGCTGCTTCACCCGCTTCTTCTCCTTTTTTGAGAATAGTACGTGGAACTTCGGCCCCTAAACAACAGGTTGTTGCAATTAATCCTTCGTGATATTGAAGAATAAGTTCTTTATCAATTCGTGGATATTTTCCATATAAACCTTCGAGATACCCTAATGAACAAAGCTTTACTAAATTCTTATAGCCTTGCGCATTTTTAGCGAGTAGTAATTGATGAAATCGCACGTCTTTATCATCCCGCGAAAAGGCTCTTTTATGACGATCTTCAACAAGATAAAATTCACATCCAATGATTGGTTTAACTTTCAGAGAGCCATCATCATTTTTGTTTTTGTAGGCTTCTGCAACAAACGAAAATGCACCAAACATATTCCCATGATCAGTAATGGCCATTGCTGGCATTTTATCTTCTATGGCTTTGGCATACAGCTTTTTAATGTCGGCTGCACCATCCAATAAGGAATACTGAGTATGAACGTGAAGATGGGAAAATGAAGGCATGCGCAAATATGAGAAGGAGTATTGAAGGATGGAAGCTAAGAATATGAACAATCGCTGTTAAGAATAAACAAGACAAACTCAACAACAGATGTAGAATACAAACTAGAATCTATTATTTAATTAATTATAAATAATGTATTGAAAAACAATGTATTATAATTAAAATCATTTAATATCTAATATTATACATTGAAAATAAACATATTGACAATCAATGTATTACTTCATAGAATTCTATATTAAACTTACTCTCAAATGATTTTGAGCATCAAACCGGAACATTTTTGCAAAATGCTGAACATCAGTTTGTTCTTATTGTTATTTATAGAATATGTATAAGGTGTTTGGTTGATTGATAGGCATTGCCAAATAGGAATGTTAAATTTGTGTTTACTCGTGTTTTTGGGTTTCGATCGTTCAACCAATCGTGTCAAAAACACACTAAATACGCTCGCTAACACTACAACTGCTTATGCTGAATCGTTTACGCACGCTGGTTTTCTTTTTTTCAATTTTTCTATTTGCTGGAATTTCAAATGCACAAACTACCTATTCTTGGACAGGTGCTATTGATAATCAGTGGACAACTGCAGGAAATTGGTCGCCTTCTCGATCGAGCATTTTACCTTCAGACATCATTCAGTTTAATGGGGGAGGTTCAGTTACTGTAACCAATATTCCTAGCCAAACTATCCGAAAACTGTTAGTTAATTCGAGCAGTACAGTGAGTTTGCAAGCTGCAACGGGAACGTCCACACTCACGATTAACGGTCCAGCATCGGGAAATAATGTACAGGTAGCTTCTGGCTCTTCGCTTCAAATTGGGACTGGAACCAATACGCTCATTCTCACTTACGGAACAACAGCTAATCAGCAATTGGATGTAAGTGGAACACTCATTCTAGGCAACGGTGGAACATTGAGTAGTACGATTGCTAGTTCTGTTTGGAATGTTTCAGGAACCTTGCAAGTCAATACGGGAGGAATTTTTAATGCGAACAATACGCTAAGTTCTGTAAATGGAACATTGGTGAATTCGGGCGGAACGTTTACTGTCACATCAACCAATACAACACTTGCTTCAGGTGGAACTTTTGATCATGCAATCAATGGAGGAACTGTCCCCATTTTAAACTGGAATTCAAATTCAACATTGCTTATTTCTGGGACAACGACTACTGCACCTGCTGGACTTGCTTCTCAAACTTTTGGACACCTCAATTGGAATGCTTCTTCGCAAACTGCTTCATTGAGTATGGGCATGAATGGCGGTATTTTCAATGGGAATGTAACAATAACAACTACGGGTTCTGGGAATATTGCTTTTCATTCTGGAACGGGTTCAATCTTATTTCTTAATGGAGATTTGATTGTGAATGGTGGCGTGTTGAATTTGAACAATGCAGGAGCTACAATCACGACCTTGAATCTTGCAGGAAATCTTATTCAAACGGGTGGGACCTTTCAACGCGGTGCTTCATCAGGAATTCAAGTAATCAATTTCACCAATTCATCTCTCAATAAAAACATCAATTTATCAGCAGGAACCTATGTTTCCAACGGTATTGCCTATACAGTAAATCTCAATGCGATTGTGACATTGCAATCGGATCTAGTGGTTAATCAATCCTTTACAAATAATGGAACCTTGAACACCGGAACGAGCTTAATGACTGGCTCGGGAACTTTTACTTTAGCCAATGCATCAACAGCAACACTATCAGTTGGTGATCCTGCAGGATTAACGCTTACCGGAAATACAACAGCTGGAAATATCCGTGTTTCAGGTACAAAAACGTACAACACTTCTGCAAATATCATCTACAATGGAACGTCTGCCCAAGTTACAGGAACTGGTTTGGCTTCAACGTATGGAACAGCCAACACACAAATAACCATTAACAATGCGGCCGGTGTTACATTAAGTCAAGCTTTGAGTTTTAACAATAACGCCAATAGCGGAATTACCTTGAGTTCAGGGATTTTGTATTTAGATGCTTTTACTCTTACTCTACCAACCTCTACCAACATTTTAGGAACATTCTCAGCTTCTGCTATGATTGTTACCAATGGTGTTGGTCAATTAGTGCGAGGATTCCCGGCAAGTCCAGCTGCATTTACTTTTCCAGTTGGCGATGCAAGTGGAACAGTGGAATATTCTCCTATAACGTTTAATTTTTCCTCCAATAACACAGGTTCCAATATTGGTATTCGTGTAACAGATGCGGCACAACCCAATGGCATATCGGCCGATTATTTAACGCGCTATTGGTCGGTTAGTTCTTCCTCTATTCCTACGGTTTATACCCTTTTAACAACTGCTCAATTTGTTGCGGCTGATGTTGTTGGTACTATTGGAAATTTACGTTTTAACCAATTTGTTCCAGCAACGCAAGTTTGGTCGGAATACTCCACCACACTCAGTTCTCCACTAATTTCTTCCAATCAAACACAAGCTAATACTTCCATTTCTTCGGCATACGACATTACTGGACGCGATGATTCACCCTTGTATTACAGAACTGTTGGGACAGGAAACTGGAATGATGCATCTATTTGGGAAGTATCAACCGATCCTACATTTACTTCACCTGTAGGAGTTCCAGCTGCAGCATTTCCAACCAATTTGAATTCATTAGGAATTCAGGTTCAAACCGGACATACTGCTACAATTACAGCAAATCTTTCCATTGATGATGCAATTATTGACGGAACTGTTAATCTCCTTTCGGGCATTACGTTAACTATAGCTAATGGAACAGCTGCAAACGATTTAACAATCAATGGAACATTGAGCAATGATGGTATTTTCACTATAACAGCACCAGCCATTGTTCAAGTAAACGGCAGTTTTAGCAATACCACGAATTCGGGCGCATACACATCAACAGCAGCCACTTTATTCTTCAATGCTGGTTCGTTTTTTAATCATCAACGCAATGCGGGAACTATTCCAACTGCCGCTTGGAATGCAACCTCAACATTGAATATTACAGGTATTACCACGACTTTGCCTGCTGCATTAACGCAAACATTTGGACATGTAACTTGGAATTGTTCAAGTCAATCGGCAACTGTTAGTTTAACCCAAACACTTACAACAGTCAATGGAAATTTATCCATTTTAGGAACCAATAGTCAAACGCTTGCACTTGGTTCCACTGGTGCTTTAACAATCAATGTCTTAGGCGATTTGATTGTATCAGGTTCGAGTATTTTGAATTTGAATTCTGGGGCATTTACCACCACCTTGAATTTAAGTGGAAATTACAATCAAACTGCTGGTACTGTTACTTCATCGGCTACAAACCAAGCAATCAATTTTGCAGGAACAAATCCAAGTCGAAGCTTTACCCAATCAGGTGGAACCTTAACGGGAACAAGCTTCACTTATACTGTAAATCTTGCTGCATTTTTAACCTTGAACAACAACATAGCCGTTGCTACTGGTAAGACGTTTACAGTAAATGGTACATTGTATTGTGGTTCAAGTTTGATTACTGGTGCAGGGACATTTACACTAACAAGTGCTACAACAGCAACGCTAGGAATCAATGATGCAAACGGAATTGTATTATTAGCTGGTGGTGCTTTTGGAAATATTCAAACCACAACGGCTCGTAACTACGGTGCATTAGCAAATTACCAATATGGCTCTATAAGCACTATCACTGGAACAGGTCTTACAGCAGCTAGTAGTGTTTCTTTTACTAATAGCAGCTTAAGTTTATCTGCTACAGTTACATTAAATGGAGCTGCAAATGCTTTATCATTAAGCAATAGTTTGGTACGATTGGGGAATTTTGATATAGTGATGAATTCAACCTTATCAACTATCGGTGGAGCGGCAAATTCTGTTTCCAATATGATAGTCACCAATGGAACAGGTTCCTTAAAACGTTTTTTCCCTACAGGTGTTTCCACTTTTACTTTCCCTATTGGAGATGAAACTGGAACAAGCGAATACACTCCAGTTACCTATGCCTTTACTGCTTTAGGAACATCTACCTCATTTGGTGTTCGTACAGTTGATGCCGTTCATCCGAGCGACATTCCATTAGGTGTTGATTATTTAACACGCTACTGGCCATCAACCTGTAATGCAGTGCCGGGTTCTTACACATTAACTGCTTCGTATACTTATGTACCAGTTGATGTTGTTGGGACAGAAGGTAATTTGAAAGTCAACCAATTTTACAGCACAACAGGAATTTTTACTGAATTCGCTTCTACTGTGAGTTCTCCTGTAGTTTCTGCAAATGTGACGAATGCCTCTGTGTTTTTCCAAACGGTATTTGATGCAACGGGTAGGAACAATCAGCCTTTGTATTATCGCAGTACAGGAAATGGAAACTGGAATACGTTAAGCACTTGGGAAGTTTCAACCGATCCAACATTTGTTTCACCTGCTCCATCTGCAGCGCTTTTCATTCCGAATCAAAACAACTCTGCAGGAATACTAGTTCGATCGGGACATACGGTTACAGTAAATGCGGTACAAACAGCAGATGACTTAACTGTTGATGGACAATTGACGGTAAATTCAACCATCACCCTTACAATAAATAACGGAACCGCAGCCAATGATATGGTAGTGAGTGTTGGAGGTGTTTTACAGATGGATGGAATTTTCACCATTACGGCACCAGCTGTAGTTCAAGTAAATGGATCGCTGAATTCCTCTAATACAACAGGAGCGTTTACTTCAACCGCAGCGACTTTATTCTTTAATGCAGGATCTTTTTACAATCACAACCGAACTGCTGGAGTTGTTCCAACAGCAGCTTGGAATACAACTTCAACTTGCAATATCACTGGTGTAACAACAACAGTCCCAACAGGCTTGTCTCAAACTTTTGGAAACTTCACTTGGAATTGTGCCGGACAAACAGCTACAATCAGTTTAGTTCAAACACTCACAACAGTTAACGGAAATTTAAGTATCACCAATTCCAACAACCAGATTCTTGCTTTAGCATCAACTGGCGCTCTAACGATTAATGTATTGGGCGATTTGAATGTTTCTGGCTCGAGTATTTTGAATTTGAATTCTGGTGCATTTACAACCACCTTTAATTTAAGTGGAAACTACAATCAAACAGCAGGAACTGTAACATCTTCAGCGACTAATCAAGCGTTTAATTTTGCAGGTACAATTCCTACAAGAACATATACTCAGTCTGGAGGAACACTTACCAACACAAGCTTTACTTATACAATCAATGCGGGGGCATTTGTCACCTTAAATAATGGAATCGTTGTCGCTACTGGAAAAGTATTTACTGTTAATGGTGCTTTGTTTTGTGGAACGAATCTCTTAACAGGTGCAGGTACATTCACTTTAACAAGTGTGTCAACAGCTACCATAGGAAGTGGTGATATCGACGGATTGGTTTTAGTAGCAGGTGGTTCAATCGGTAACATCCGAACAACTATTCGGAATTACGGTGCTGCAGCAAATTATATTTATAATGGCTCATCGGCCCAAACAACTGGAACAGGTTTCACTTCAGGAACCAATCTCACCATTAACAATGCAAGTGGAGTAACATTGACTTCTTCCGCTACAGTTTCGGGAATTCTCACTTTGCAATCGGGTGTTTTCAGTTTAGGTGCTGGCGCGAATAATCTTAGCATTACGAATACCACTAATGCTGCTATAGCTGGAAGCTATTCTGCATCCAGTATGTTGGTAACACCAGGAACAGGAAGCATTGTTAAATCGTTTGCAATAGGAGCAAATCCAACACTCACTTTTCCAATAGGAGATAATACTGGAACGGTTGAATACACTCCACTTTATTTCGGATTACTATCGAATAGTGCTGCTGGAACCTTAAGTGTTCGCTTAGTGAATGCTGTTCATCCAAACAATGGTGCAGCTGCCGATTATCTAAGTCGCTACTATGTTTTTGGAACTACATTAACAACTTACACCTACACGCTCGCACACGATTTTGCCAATCCTGCCGACATTACAGGTTCAACTGCGAACATGCAACTTTCGCGTTGGAACGGAGCTACCTGGACGCCATATACTAGCACGATTAGCGGAAGTTCTGCTACCATAACAGCTACACTTAATAATACAACAGCACCTTTAGCTGCCACCAGTCAATTTGCAGCACGAACTTCTACAGTTACTTATTATCGCTCAATTGCTTCCGGAAACTGGACTACTGCAACAAATTGGGAAACAGCCAATGATGCTGCCTTTACAGTTGGATTAGTGAGTCCAGCAGCAGCTGCTCCTACAAATGCAAATAGTGTTCGAGTTACGATTCAAGCAGCTCATACCATAACAGCAACCTCTGCTGTTACAGCGGTTGATTTGGTAGTAGACGGAACCTTTCAAATGGGCGCTGGAGGAACGATTGCCGCTTCAGGAATTACGTTCAATGCTACAGGTGTGTACGATCATAACCGCGATGGTAGTGTGATTCCAACAGCTACTTGGAATGCTGCTTCATTATGTCAGATTACTGGTGTTACTGCAACAGCACCAACGGGCGTATCAGGACAAACATTCGGAAAATTCACATGGAATTCGACAGGACAAACTGCTGCAACATTAGGATTGGCAATTGCTGCAACGACAACGTTTAATGGAGATTTCACGGTTACATCAACTGGAGCAACATCAACCAATATCATTTCCCTTTCGGCTGCTTCGGTTACTGTGAATATGAATGGGAAATTGATTGTCAATGGTGGAACATTCATCCTAAATACAGTATCAATTACAACGTTGAATGTGTTGGGTGATTTGAATGTGAATGGTGGAACGTTCAATCTAACTAACTCAACTGGTGCACAGGTAGTCAACTTCAGTGGAAATTATGCTCAAACAGCTGGTTCTTTTACCAATTCTGGAACGGGTATTTCAACAGTGAATTTCTTAGGCTTGAACAAAACGTATGTGCAATCGGCTGGATCTGTTACTACAACCAATATCAATTATGTTGTTGGAGCAGTTGCTTCTTTGACAATGAATAATACCTTAACCATAGCAGCAAGTCGTTCGTTGACAATTACTTTGGGTGGTTCATTGACTTTAGGAAGTGATCAAGTGAATAATGGAACCTTGACCAACAATGGAACACTCATTTGTTCAACTTATTTAGTTACTGGAACGGGAGCATTTACACTTGCAGCAGCATCAACAGCCACATTATCAGTAGGTGATCCCGGTGGATTAACTCCTACAGGAAATACCACTTCAGGTAATATCCGAGTAAGTGGAACAAAAACCTATAATACTTCGGCAAATATAATTTATGCAGGAACAAGCGCACAGGTAACAGGAACTGGCTTAGCTCCTACTATTGGTGTAGCTGGAACGTATGTCACAATTAACAATCCGGCAGGTGTTACATTAAGTCAATCTCTAACGTTTAACAATACTGCAACGTGTGGGATTGTCCTTCAGAATGGATTGTTTTCATTAGGCAATTTCAGCCTAACGCTTCCTACTTTAACTGTTATAAATGGAACGCCTTCGGTTACAAATATGATTGTTACCAATGGAACAGGTCAATTGCTACGAGGTATTCCGGCATCGGCAGTTAATGTGCTATTCCCTGTTGGTGAAGTAACAGGAACAACAGAATATTCGCCAGTTAACTTCAATTTCACGAGCAACAATACTGCAACAACCATTGGAATTCGAGTGGTGGATGCACGTGATCCGAATGATGCTCTATCAACTGATTATTTAACTCGTTATTGGGTGTTGACGAATACTTCAGTGCCTTCATTATATACTCTCACTACTTCTTTTACATATTTACCTGCGGATGTTGTCAATACTGAATCGAATCTGCGTGTAAATCAATACAATACAACTACAAGCATTTGGATTGAATATTCAAGTACTGTTGCATCTCCAGTATTAAATACAACCGTTACAAATGCTAGTAATTTCTTGCCAGCATCAGGAGTAACGGTTGATTTTACTGGAAGAGTTAATGCTCCATTGTATTACCAAAGCACGGGAAGTACAGCTTGGAGTACTTTATCAACTTGGGAAGTTTCTACCGATCCAACATTTGTATCACCTGCGCCAGTTCCAGCTGTGATGATTCCTTCGGATGTGAATTCTGCTGGAATAACGATTAAAGCCGGACATACAGTTAGTGTAACGGCAGCTCAAACGGCAGATGACATAACTGTGAACGGAACGCTCTCCGTGAATGGTGTGACCTTTACAATAGCCAATGGTGCCGCAGCTAATGATATGGTGGTTAATGGAACTTTAATAAACAATGGTACTAGTTCCGTGATTACTCCAACTGGAATTCTTCTAATTGCAGCAACTGGTTCATATCAACATGCGATGAATGCTGGAACAGTTCCAGCAGCTTCTTGGGCAAGTGGATCAAACTGTTTTATTACAGGTGTTACTTTAAATCAACCAGGTGGTTTAGCTCAAACCTTTCATCATTTTACATGGAATTGTACTGGACAAAGCACAACAGTGAATATGACCTTAATCTCTTCTGTCAATTGGGGAGGTAACTTTACTATTCTCAGCACAGGAGCAACACCTCAACAACTCAGATTAACGAATTCAGCCATTACGCTTGGAATAGGAGGGAACTTAGATATTCAAGGAGGTATTTTCGTCACTCAAAATGCCGCTTTGACAAGTATTCTGAATATAACAGGAAACATGTTGGTCAGTGGAACAGCCAACTTCTCCGGTATCACTACGAGTGGTGGTTTAACAACAATAAATCTTGGTGGAAATTTAGATGTAGCCAATACTGCCACATTTACCAACTTGACTTCAAACACCACAACTGCAGTAACGTTCAATTTTACTGGAGTTGGAAAATACATGACCGTAGCGAGTGGGATGCCTACTCAAGGTTTTAGCTTTTCGATGGCAACCGTTGGAGCTTCACTCACTGTGAATTCACCAGTTGTTGTTGGTTCGAGCAGAACATTTAATATCACTGCTGGATCTGTCATTCTTGGGACAAATCGTATTACTGGAAATGGATCTTTCTCCATAGCTGGAACAAACTCCTATTTAAGTCAGAGCGATCCGGATGGATTGGTAGTAGCGATTGCAAGTCCTTTGGGAGCGATTCGAACTTTAACAGCAAGGACCTATTCAGCAAATGCAAATTACATTTACACAGGTATAACTCAAAACTTAGGAACACCAATCGCTGCGCCTCCATTTGTATGTAATAGTTTAGGAATTGATGCACCGGGAGGTGTGGTGACCTTAACTCAGAATGTGAATGCTACGACCAATCTTCAATTATCGAATGGTATTTTGGATTTGGCCAATTTCAATTTGGGATTATTAAATACATCAAACACATTAGCAGTAACAGGAAATACACCATCCGCGAGCAATATGGTGGTGACTTCAGGAACTGGAAGATTAATTAAAACCTACGCTGCTGGTGCACAAGTTTCATTTGTCTATCCTTTAGGAGATAATGTGGGGACTGCAGAATACTCTCCAGCAAGTATTACGTTTAGCGCCCTTGGTGCGGGAACACTAGGTTTACAAGTGAAGAACGCAGCTCATCCCAACTTAGGTGCACCTAGCGATTATTTGAATCGTTACTGGAGTTTTGGAAGCACGACAATTACCGCCTATACATACACTGCTGCTTTTACATACGCCGCCGCCGATGTGGTTGGTTTGCCAGGTTCTATGAATGCCGCTCGTTGGGATGGATCACTTTGGAATCCTATGACCGCAACTACCGGTGGTAATGTGTTAACGATCACAAGTACTCCACTTAATAATACAACTTCACCACTTGCTGCTACATCCGATTTCACTGGACGTGTAACACCGTATGTATATTATTTCCGTAGCATCCAAAGTGGAAACTGGAATGATGTCAATACCTGGGAAGTTGCTTATGACGCAGCTTTCACTACACCAATTTGGCCAGCACCTTTTGCACCTGATGATGCCAACTCCGCTTCTGTTTTAGTTCGAAGCGGTCATGTGGTTACTGTTACTGCCAATACTTCTGTCGATCAGTTTTCGATGGATAACACCGTTACTACTACACTAACAATCAATTCAGGCGTAACCTTTACTTTGAAAGATGGAGCTGGTAACGATTTCACAGGAGCAGGAGCAAGTGCTCGTATTAATATCAATGGAACGTATGTGAATCAAGGTGTTCAGACCGGAACCATGCCGACGGTTGTTGTTGGAGCAACAGGCGTTTACAATCACAATCAAAATGGAGGTACAGTTTATACTGCAACTTGGAGTGCTAGCTCGGAGTGTTTAATTACAGGAACAACATCCACCACACCTGCTGGTATTAGTGGACAAACCTTTGGTAAATTCACATGGAATACGCCTTCAATGACAATGGCAACTACAACGGCCATTCTCGCAAGTGCTACAACATTCAATGGTGATTTTACACTTATATCAACCGGAACACCTTCGACCAATGCTTTATTACTAAGTACCACTTCCATCATTCTCACTTATAATGGAGATTTTTTAATTCAAGGTGGAACGTTGAATATTACCAATGCAGCAGTTGGACTTACTTTGAATCTTAGTGGCAATTACAACCAATTGGGTGGAGTTCTCACTCAAACGGGTGCAACAGCTTCTACAATCAACTTTAATGGAATTGGAAAATCGTATACACGTTCAGCTGGAACGGTTACCAATACCAACCTTAATTATGGAGTGAATTCAGCTACAGCAAACTTCAGCTTGAATTCGAATATTGATGTGGCAAGTACACGTACGTTCATAGTTACAACAGGTACTTTGAATTTGGGAACTAGTCTGATAACAGGTGCGGGATCATTTACGTTGACAAGTGCCACTACAGCTGGTTTAGGAATTGGCGATCCAGATGGAATTGTGTTGGTTGCAGGTGGAAGCATTGGGAATGTGAGAACTGCAGCAAGATCTTATGGAGCCTTAGCAAATTACAGTTATGCTGCTACCGCTTTAAATACAGGTTCTGGATTGACGGCTGCAAATAGCTTAAACTTCACGGGAGCTACAATTAATTTAAGTGTGCCAGTAGCTGTTTCAGGAACTAGCAATGCATTGGGAATGAATGCAAGCTTGCTTAGTTTAGGAAATAATAATCTATCGTTTAGCAATGCTGCTGCTACTTTCAATGGTACGTTTAGTTCAAGTAATATGGTGCTTACCAATGGAACTGGACAATTCATCCGAACTATTCCAGCATCAGGGTTTGTCAATCCGTATGTATTCCCTATTGGAGGAAGTACGGGCTATTCACCTGCTAGCTTGACTTTCACAGCAGCTGCAGGCGGGACAATAGGAGCGAAGGTGACCGAAGGAACGCATCCGAACATGTTAACACCAGTAGTTTCGGATTACATCAATCGCTATTGGAATTTCACAACGACAGGAATGGGCACTTATACCTATTCCGGTTTAATGCAATATCAAGATGCTGATATTGTTGGAAGTGAAGCCTTATTGTTGAATTCGGTTTGGGATGGTTCTTCTTGGAACGGTATTCCAAGTATAGTTGATACACCCGATAATACCTTGTATTTCCCAGGAATTGGAACATTGACCAATGTATCAGCACCGTTAACAGCTGCTTATACCTATTCTGCTCGTAATACACCTGTTCAATATTATTATCGTACGATAGCTTCAGGTAACTGGAATGATCCAGCAATTTGGGAGATATCAACTGATGCAGCATTCTTAAATCCTCTACCTGTTGGAGCTGCAGTTTCTCCTGATGCTTTAAATTCTTTGGGAATTCTAGTTCGTTTAGGACATGTGGTAAATGTAACTGCCAATGTTACTGTGGATCAACTATCTATGGATAATATTGCAAACTCTACTATCATCGTCAATTCAGCAGTCAATTTTACTTTAAATGATGGACCAGGGAATGATGTCACATTTACTGGATCAAATGCTCGAATCATCATCAATGGAAATTTCATCAATAAAGGCGTTCAAACAGGAACTCAAGCAACAGTTACTGTCAATGCGAATGGTGTTTATGAGCACAATCAAAATGGAGGAACAGTTTATACCGCTACATGGAATGCAAGTTCAGAATGTTTGATTAGTGGAGTTACATTAACAGCTCCTACAGGTATTTCAGGACAAACCTTTGGAAAATTCACTTGGAATAATCCATCTCAAACGGTTGCTCTACCAACAGCTATTCTAAGTGGAGCAACAACCTTCACTGGTGACTTCACTGTGATTTCTACTGGAACACCAGCAACCAATGCGCTCGTACTTTCATCTGGAGCCATTACGGTTGCTATGAATGCTGATTTGTTGATACAAGGAGGGACCTTGAACTTAATTAATGCAGCAGCAGCGGTTACATTAAACTTAGCAGGAAACTACAATCAAACAGGAGGAACTTTCACCCAAACGGGAGCTACTGCTTCGACTGTGAATTTTAATGGAATTGGAAAAAGCTATACGCAAAGTGGAGGCACAGTAACTGGAACCAATATCAACTATGCTGTAAATAGTGCTACAGCGAATTTTAGTTTGAATAATTCAATCGACATTTCAACAGGAAGAACATTCAATGTAAATACAGGAACCTTGAATATGGGCACAAGCCTAATTACGGGTGCTGGTTCATTTACACTGGTTTCGGTAGCAACGGCTACCTTGGGAATTGGCGATAATGATGGAATTGTAACAGTAGCTGGTGGATCGATAGGAAATGTGCGTACTGCAACCCGAAACTATGGTGCATTAGCAAATTACATTTACGTTTCAACAGCTAATAATACAGGAAATGGATTTGTTGCAGCGACCTCTGTTTTCTTCAACAATTCATCACTCAATCTATCTTCTTCTGCAGTTATTTCGGGAACAACTGGTGCATTACAAATGACATCCAGTTTAGTGAGTTTAGGGAATAACAATTTAACCTTAAATAATACTGCCGCAACAATTACTGGAGCTGCAAACGACAATACAAACATGATTATCACCAATGGAACTGGTCAGTTTATTCGATCTATTCCAGCTGCTTCTTGGACCAATCCATATGTTTGGCCTATTGGTACTACAAGCCTTTACAATCCAGTAAAAATGAGCTTTACCGCTGCTGCTGCTGGAACTATTGGGGTGAAAGTGGTAGATGCAGTTCATCCTTCAATGGGAGTTGCTGCCGACAAACTCAATGTGTATTGGGATTTTACTACAACTGGATTAGCCACATACACACTTAGCTCATTTGAATTAAACTATAATGATGCTCAAGTGAGCGGTTCTGAAGTGGGATTATCTGGAAGTTTATATTCAGGTGGATCGTGGAATGGATATCCATCTACGGTTGATGCGGTAAACAACAAAATCACTTTCCCAAGCAGCGGTTCTTTAACCAATGCAACAGCACCTTTAAATGGTTTCTCCTATACTGGAAGAACAGCATACATTGCATATTACCGAACTGTTGCATCCGGAAACTGGAACAATCCTGCTATTTGGGAAGTAGCTACCGATGCAGCATTTACCGCTCCGGTGCCTGCTGTCACTTTCCCAACCGATGATAACAACTTAGGAATTACCATTCGCAATGGACATGTTGTTCAGGTTACTGCGAATGTTCAAGCCGATCAAATTACTATCGACAATACCGCCAACTCAACCCTCAATATCAATGTTGGTGTTGTATTTACATTGGTTGATGGTTTAGGAACTGATTTAACGCTAAACGCGAATTCTCGACTATTAGTCAACGGTGAATTTGTTAATACAGCACTCGTTTCAGGTGCAAGTACTACAACAATGAATGTTCTTGCTACTGGAACTTACAATCATGCTCATAATGCCGGTGTGGTTTTAACACCTACATGGACAGCAGGTTCAACCTGTTTGATAAGCGGTACTATCAATACTGCACCAACAGGATTAAATCAATCTTTCCGCAACTTCACTTGGAATACACCCGGTTTAACGGTTAGTAATCTGAGCCTAGCTGCAGGTTTAGTAACAGTCTTCGAAAATTTAACAGTAATATCAACTGGATCAGGTTCTGTTTCATTGGCAACATCTTCTTATACCATTGGGATTTCAGGAGATCTTATCCTGAATGGTGGAACATTCAACTTGAATTCGGGATTAGCTTTTATAACCACCTTAAACATCGGAGGAAATTATAATCAATCAGGCGGAACCTTAACCTGTACTGCAACGAGTCCTTCGGTGATCAATTTTGTAGGAACCAATAAAACCTATACGCAAACAGGTGGTACGGTAAACAATGCCATGATCAATTATGCTGTGAATTTAGCAGCAGCTGTTATCACTTTAAATAATGGAATAACTCTTTCTTCGGGAAGAAGTTTTAGTGTTGCAACTGGTACTCTCAATATGGGTACTCAAGTGATTGATGGCGCGGGTTCTTTCTCAGTAACAAGTGTTGCAACAGCCACCTTAATCAGTGGTTCAACTCAAGGGTTGAATGCTGCTGCAGCAAGTGGAAATGTTCAAACAACAGGAGGAAGAACTTTTGGTGTTTTAGCAAATTATACGTTTGCTGGTTCAAGTCCTCAAAACACTGGAAATGGTGTTACGGCAGCAACTACACTTACAATCAATAATGCATCTGGCGTTACTGCTACTGGGCCAATTTCAACGGCCAACCTCACATTGTCAGCAGGTGTTTATACAACAACTACAGCTAATTTATTGACCATCACAGGAATCACCGCAATTGGAGGAACGCCTTCATCAACTGCTTGCGTTTCTGGTCCGGTTGATAGAGTAATTCCTGCCAATCGTTCTACGGCTCTTACTTTATTGTATCCTTTAGGAAAAGGAGGAAGTTATAATCCATTCGAATTGGTTAATCCAACTACAGGTGCAGGTGGTTCTGTGACTGTTCGTGCTGAAGTTTTTAACGCCAATGCTGGTGGATTTGCTGGTGCTGGATTCGCTTCAATGAATACCAATCGCTATTGGTCATCTTCGATTACTGCTGGAGCTGCTAACTTGCTCACGAGTGGAGCTGTTAAACTAACAGAAACTACTCCGGCATTGGTTTCGGGCACGCATGGAGTTGGACAATGTTCCAGCGTTGGAGGAACGTATGCTTACAAAGGTGGATCAGTTTCAGCCCCAACAATTCAAACAACTTCAACATTGAATTCTGGTTATGGATTTTTTGTGATTGGAACTGTTGGTCCAATTACTTGTCCTTCGCCAACTTTAGTAGTTGGGCCTGGCGGAGATTTCAATTCATTAACAGATGCAAGTGCTGTATTAAATGCCTTACCGATTAACTGTAACCTCATTTTGGAATTGAATGCTACGTATAATTCTTCTGTAGAAACTTTCCCTGTTACGTTTAACAATTTCACCTATGGAGTAGGCGGACCATTTACCGTTACAGTTCGTCCAGCAACTGGAGCAAGCCCAATAATTACAACTGCTGCTGCAACAGGATTAATTGTATTGAATGGTGCTGATAATCTAATTTTTGATGGACGACCTGCTGGAGTTGGTGCACCACTGAGTTTCTCATTAACCAATACCAATGTTAGCGGAAACACAATTACGCTTCAAAATGATGCTCAAAACAATAGCATTCGCTATATGGATATCAGCGGATCAAACACTTCGGGTACAAGTGGAATTATAACCATAAGTACAGCAGGAGCGGGTAGTGGCAATGACAACAATTTGTTTGAATACAATACTATTCATGGGAATGGAGCTCGTCCAGTGAATTTGATTTATGCTTCAGGAACATCTTCTAAAGACAACGATAACAACACTATTTCCAATAATAATTTCCATACATGGGGAGCTGCAGCAGCTACTGATGCATGTGCTATTGAGTTGAGTAGTTATAATAATGCGTATACGATCAGTGGAAATTCCTTTTATCAACCATCAACTCAAACTACTGCAACGAGTCATTTTGCTATTCAGGTTAATGCAACAACTGCAGCTGCAAGCAATTACACGATAAGCAATAATTACATTGGTGGAAACGCTGCTTCGGCTAGTGGTACATGGACTGCAACAACAGCAGGAATTGATTATCGATTCTGTGGAATAAGTGTCATAACAGCTCCATCAGGATCCAATACAATTTCTGGGAATACAGTTAAGAATATTACTGTTGCTACAGGAACATCATTTCAAACTCAATCCTCTGCATTTACTGGAATCTATACCGGAAATGGAACACATACAATTTCAGGAAATACGATTGGTAGTTTAAGTGCATCAGCCAACATTGCTTTCACGACAAGTAATCCCCAACTGAATGTACATGGTATTTTTAGTGAAACGACTATTGGTAATACAATCACAAGTAATTCAATAGGAGGAATTTCGGTTGTCAATTCAGCTTCATCTGCAAATATTAGTAGCTTGTTTGCAATTCGTTTAGAAGCAAGTTCTATTTCAGGAACCATTTCAATTACAGGGAATACTATTGGAAATCCTTCAGTAGCTAATAGTTTATTGAATAATACAGGAAACACTTATACGGCTTCTGGTTCGTTGCAAAATTTCACAACGGGAATTTACTGTAGTTCGGATATTACGGCAACAATAAGTACTAATAACATTAGCAGTATTAATTATGCTGCAAATGGGACATCTACAGGAACCGGAATTTTAAATACATCTGGAATTTACAGAGTTATTGGAGGGAACAATCTAATTGAAAATAATACGATTCAATTAATTTCTTCTAGTAGTCCTTCTTTATTGACGGGTATTCGTATTCCGCTTGCAGGGATTGTGTTAAATGCATCGACAGCGCAAGGACAATCTGTTAGAGGAAACACAATTCACACGCTTTCCAATCTTCATGGAAGTGCAGCGGTAAATGTGGCAGGTATTGTTATGAATACTCCTGCAACACCAACGGTTACTGCTACAGTATATACAAACAATTTCTCTAATCCGACCGATTGGACATTGAATACACCAACAGGTTCGGAAGGAGGAACGCCGAATCCTTGGTCGATTGGAAATGGAATTTCATATCCTGGTGGATCATGTGGAGCAGCATCTACCAATTCGATGTATATCCGTTGTGCTGGATTTATTTGCGATTTATTAGGTGGTGGAGGACCTGTATATCAAACAGGAGGAGGCGTTTATGTGACCGATCGTATGGCATCATCTGCAGCTAATATTTCTACAATTGGATATACAAGCTTGAATCTCAATTTTGCATGGCAGTGTGTTGGAGCTACTACTGCATACGGATCAGTTCGATACAGTATAGATGGCGGTTCATCGTGGGTTGATTTACCTACCCAATATCGAAATCAAAGTTCTTGGCAATGTGCTTCAGTTTCGCTTCCTGCCGAATGCGAGAATATTTCTACGCTTCGTATTGCCTTCCGTTGGAGAAATGGTTTATCAAACAGTGATGTTGATCCACCATTTACTATTGCCAATATGAGTATTGATGGTCAAGCACTTGCAGCTGTAGAAAATGCTGCAGATAAAAACTTTATCCATTCAATCACTGCTTCAACAACAAGTGCAAGCGCTTCGATCACTGGTATCGTTCAAGCGGGAGGAATTTTGAAATACCGAAACAATATGATTCGTTTAGGTATTGATGCAACAGGTTCTAGCATTAATACTGGACTTGTTTTCCAAGGGTTTTTGGAGTCTTCAGGTGGTAGTGAGTATTTCCACAACAGTATCTATGTGGGTGGTTCATCTACAACTGGAGCGGGTAATTCATATTGTATTAACAGTGTACCTGTTACAGGAACTCGCGACATACGAAATAATATTCTTTGGAATGCTCGCTCAAATGCTGGAGGTACAGGTAAACATTACGCACTTAAAGTAGGAACACTCACCAATTTAACAAGCGACTACAATGATCTTCAAGCAACAGGATCAGGTGCTATTTTAATGGCTAATGGAGCAACAGATTATGCATTTTTACCACTTTGGCACATGGCTACTTTGATGGATTTGCATAGTGTAACTGGTGATCCAATTTTTGTGAATGCTACTGGGAATGCCACTTCTGTCAATCTCCATATTACACCTGCAGCTAATACACCAATCGAAAGCGCAGGAGAGGCTATTGGAACTGTCACAAGCGATTTTGATAATGATACACGTGCTTCTAATACTCCAACCGACATTGGAGCTGATGCAGGTCTCTTTACACAAATCGATGTTACCGATCCAGCAATTACCTACACTCCTGTTTTAAATCAACCTGTTTGTTCGGGTGCAATTACTACAACTGTTGAGGTGAATATCATTGATAATCAAACTGGACTTTCAACATCGAGTAATTTACCTCGCATTTATTTCCGTCGTAAAACGGGTGCTCCTACAACAGCTTGGTCAACAACGAATTCTGTTGCTGGGACCTTCTTATCTGGAACGGCCCAAAATAGTAACTGGCAGTTTGTTGTTGATTACTCTACGTTTGGAATTACCATCGCAGCCAACGATCAAATTGAATATTACTTCGTTGCACAAGATCAAGCAGGTTCACCCAATGTTGGAACTTCTCAAACGAATGGTGTAACACCTGTGCATCCATCAACAGCAACTCTTACAACTCCTATTGGCTATGCACTTCCTGCAAATGGTTTCTTTACATTTAATGGAACTCCACTTTCGGGAACTGTTACAGTTGGTACAGCCGGAACTTATGCAACGTTTAACGGTCCTGCCGGATTATTTACTGCAATCAATACCAATGGTATCAATGGAGATTTGACTGTTCGAGTTATAAGCGACATTTCCGAAACGGCCTATACTCCTCTCGGAAAACAAAGTGAATTCTGTGGATCAGGTTATCACATTCGCATCACACCTAACAACAACACCGTTCGTACAATCACTGGTACAAATGGACAAACCATGATCGACATTAGTGGTGCATTTAGTTTAACTATTGATGGACGTGATCCTACAAATATTGCAGGTGGTGCTCGTAATTTGATTTTCCGTAACTCAAGTTTATTCCCTGCTATACGCTTTAACAATGGCGCTTCGGATGATACCTTAATGTATTGTCAAGTACAATCGAAAGTACAATCGTCTACTCAAGGTGGTGGTGTAGTTACGATTGGTGGACCGCTTATCGTGGGAACGAACAATCTAGATAACATTGTTTTGTTTGAGAATAAAATCAGTTATCCAACGAATATTGGTGCTCCTGCATTATCTGATATACCTCAATTAGGTATTCAGTTCCAAGGAAGTACATCCTCTATGGTGACCAATTTGGTCATTAAACGCAATAGCATTTTTAACTTCCAGACTTCAGCTATTGCTACCATGAACCCAAGTACAGGTATTGGAAACTCGTATATTGGAAATGGAGCTGTTATAGATTCAAACCGAATTTACCAAACATTCACAATTCCTACATATCAGTATCCTATTGATTTAGATGTAAATGGATTGAGCTATGGGCATCAAATCACTAATAACTTAATAGGAGGAAATGCAGAGCCTTCACCTAACATCACTGGGACTTTAACAAATAGCAAGAGTGATGGTGAAATAGTGGCTATTTATGTCAACACAGGCAATGCACCTGATTCTGTTTCATCCACTTCAATCCAAGGAAATAAAATCAAAAACATACTCCTTTCCGGAACTGGTTGGGATAATTTCGTGGGTATTCGGGTTGAAAATGGACGTGTGCGAATAGGTGATCAAACCAGAAACATCATCGGTGATAGCTTGATTGCTAATAATGTAGAATGTCGAGGTGGTGGATCTTTATTATCAGCTACTGCTAATTCTGCCATTATGGGTATCTGGACTCAAAGTACCGAGGAAGTCGTTATTGCTAACAATTTGGTAGCGAATCTAACTGCATCAGCTCCAGTGAACGGATATTGTTTCGTAGATGCCATCGCTCATGGTAGCAATCTATATTACAATGATATCTTGTATAATACAGCAGGAGGTAAAGTCACTATGCGGAATAATCGTGTCGACTTTGTTCTATCAGCCAGTCGTTTACAAAATTCAGCTATTTCGAGTGAAGGGATGATGGGGTATTTTGTTTATACCAATTCAATGAGTAATGTGATTGAGAAAAACGTCATCATTAATTCAGGTGTGAATAATATAGTGAATCGCAATGTGCGTGTTTACGGTATGCACTTCGGTGTTTATGGATCTCTTGTGAATCAGGGTGGTCGTGTAAATAATAACATGGTTGCTAGTTTAGCAAATACTGCTTCGGGTGATAATACCGGAACCATCATGCCTGAACTTCATGCAATGATTGTGGCTTATGGAACTTGGGATGTGTATAATAACCAAATCTTCCTTCGTAACGGTACAACAGGAACTCCTATCACGAATACCAATACATTCATGTCGGGTATTCAAGATGGATTGCGCAATTTGGCAGGACAGGGAGCAAATTATTATAACAATACCATCTATATTTCGGGGACAAATGCTGGAGCAGCTCCAAACAATGCGAGCTATGCTTTCCTTCGTTTCCCTAACTTAACCGGTACTGTTGCAGGAGCGCCAATCGTTCTGAAAAACAACCTTTTCATCAACGATCGTGGTGGTCCAGGTAATCACCGTGCATTTGGGAATGTGAATACAACGGCACCTGCAACTGGATGGAATTCAACCGCTTCTGATTACAATCTACTCTTTAATGCAACAGCCGGTGTTACTACCCGCTGGGGAACGACCGATTACAATTTAGCTGGCTTCCAAACAATAAGTGGTGGTGATGCCAATAGTACATGGATTCAAACTGCTGGAACAACTACGCCAACAACCTTGTATCCGTATGACTTACTCACCCTTCCGCTTTATGGCGATTTGCATATTCTACTTACAAATCCAACCGCCTATGGTTTTGTGAATGCCAAAGGAAATAACATAGCACTAGTGACAACTGATATTGACGGAGATGCTCGTAATGTAACTACTCCTGATCCCGGTGCTGATGAATTCACTGTGTGTCTCGATCCATTTGTAACAACTCAACCAAGCAATCAAACCGTTTGTCCTGCTTCCGCTGCTAGCTTTACAGCTGTAGTTGGTGGTTTAGCTCCTTTGACTTATCAATGGGAAGAATCGACAGATGGTGGAACGACTTGGAATCCACTATCAAATGCTGGTGTTTATTCTGGAACGGATGCATTGACATTGAATATTTCTTCTTCTACTGGTTTAGGTGGAAATAAATATCATCTCATCATTACCAATGTTTGTAGTTCAACAACTTCGAATGCGGCTACACTTAATTTGTTAACGCCTCCGAGTATCACTACTTACAGTCCGCCTTCTTTCATCAATAATATCTGTGCATTAAGTAATACAGGTTTTGGTGTAACAGCGGCTGGTGATGGATTAACGTATCAATGGAATGTATCAACCGATAATGGTGGAACTTGGAATCCGGTTGTTAATAATGCCACATACAGTGGTGCTACTAACGCAACCATGTTCATTTCCAATACGCCAGCAAGTTTCCATTTGAATCAATATCAAGTGGTAGTTTCGGGAACATGTCCATCACCTGTAACTTCAACTGCCGGAGTGCTCAATGTTGGTCAGGTAACTTTAAATACCAATCCTCCAACAAGCGTCGTTGTTTGCGAAAGTAATAACACAACCATCTCCGTTGGAGCAACAGGAAACAGCCTAGTTTACCAATGGCAAATTTCGACCAATGGTGGAGGAACTTGGAATCCTCTAAGTAATACTGGTGTGTATTCGGGAGTTGATACACAAACCATGAGTATAACAGGTGCATTAATCGGCATGAATAACTATCAATACCGTGTAGTGATTGGATCTGTGGCTTGTCCTTCTGTTACATCAACAGCTGCTATACTAACAGTAAATTCATTGCTTTCGGCTTCAGTGAGTATTAGTGCTTCTCCATCAACCACAATATGTGATGGCACTTCGGTTACATTCACAGCGATTCCGGTTAATGGTGGACCAAGTCCTTCTTACCAATGGTATAAAAATGCAATTCCTGTAGGAACAAGTAGCTCAACTTATACCAATGCCGCTCTTGTGAATTCGGATCAGATTTATGTCACTATGACGAGCAATGCGGTTTGTCCTTCGCCAAGCACATCAACTTCCAATACCTTAACCATGACGGTGAATCCGATACTACCAGTTTCGGTTACGATTTCAACACCAAGTCTCACTGTTTGTGATGGTTCAAGTGTCACCTTTACCGCAACACCAGTCAATGGAGGTGTATCACCAACGTATGCATGGTTTGTAAACGGAAGTCCTGTTGGAACAAGTAGTTCTACTTATTCAACTTCTGGTTTAATCAACGGTGATGTGGTGACTCATGTATTAACTTCCAATGCCGTTTGTCCGAGTGGTTCACCAGCAAATTCGAACTCACTCACCATGGTGGTTCAATTCCCTGGAACCTGGTTGGGTTATACTTCCGATTGGAATACAACATCGAATTGGGGTTGTGGAATTCTTCCGCTTACTACTACCAATGTAACTATCCCAACAACACCAGAAGGTGGAATTCATCCAGTTGTTGTAAGTAATTCCACTGCAGTTTCAGCAGATTTAACGATACAATCAGGAGCATCTGTTGTTGTAAATACAGGGAAAGATTTGAGTATTTATGGTGATTTAAATCACAGTGGAAGTGCGAGTATGGGTGCTGGTGAAATACGATTTAGAGGTTCTGCTCAACAAGATATTCTTGGTACTACTGTGCCATTAATTGGAAATTTGAAAGTTGATAATTCCTCTGGAGGAACTGCAATCCAATTACAACAGGATATTCAAGTAAGTGGTAACATCGATATGACTGATGGTAGTTTGGATCTCAATGGATACAATATCGATTTAGGAACAACTGGACAATTGGTTAATGAAACCAATACTGAACGCATTTTTGGATTAAGTGGTGAAATAACAGCAACTCGAACCTTAGGTACTTCGACCGTTTATAATAACATTGCTGGTTTAGGAGTTTCTATTACTACCGATGCAGTTGCTCCAGGAGTTACAGTGATTGATCGTGGCCATGGCTCTCAACAGCAACTTGGAGTGAATAATTCGATTCAACGTTATTTTGATATTACTCCAACAACAAACGGTGGATTGAATGCTACCTTGAAAATTAATTATTTCGATGTGGAGCTCACCGATATTGATGGTGTTGATCCGAATGAAGGGGATTTAATTCCTTGGCGTTCGGAAGATGGTGGTTTAACTTGGGAAGGACAACATTATCCACTTCGTTTGTCCAATAGTGCCGCCGCGAATTTTGTTCAACTTACACAAGTGGACGCATTCTCTCGTTGGACGCTTAGCGATTGGTTAACCGAACCACTCCCGATTCAATTGTTAAGCTTTACTGCAGTACCTGTTGGTGAACAAGTAAACTTAACTTGGGTAACTGCTTCCGAAACCAACAACGATTATTTTAACGTTGAACGAAGTTCAGATGCTGTTCATTTCAATTCTATCTTAAGTCAAGATGGAGCTGGCAACAGTACAAGTATTCACACCTATCAAGATGTAGATGCTTCTCCACTCATGGGGACATCGTATTATCGTTTGCTTCAAACCGATTTCAATGGGAACCAACATCGATCACAAATAGTTCCAGTTCAGTTTACTCCAACTATTACCAATAGTGTTCTTGCTTGGGTAAATTCCGAAACCACTATTGCAGTTCAACTCACTAGTCGCGAACGCGATGTGTATAAAGTTGAACTATTCGACGATCAAGGTAAACTCCTACTTGTACAATCCATTTCTGCAAACAAAGGAATAAACTCTTCGATGATTCCTAATGATGGTTTAGCATCAGGTGTTTATTTGCTCCGTTTTATCAACACAAAAGGCGATGTATATGTCCAAAAATTAATGATTCACTAACCTAACCAACCTTCAATAAATTAACCCCTCGTTCTTATTTAGTTCGAGGGGTTTTTTTGTTTTATTCTGGGATTTTATAATTATCCCCGGTTAACTAATATGCACGCTTCGACAAGCTCAGCGCGCGGGTTTAATCGCTCCCTGAGCCTGTCGAAGGGAGCACATTCTCTATCCGATAGCTATCGGATCAGCACATCATCACATTAACTAATATGCACGCTTCGACAAGCTCAGCGCGCGGGTTTAATCGCTCCCTGAGCCTGTCAAAGGAAGCACATTCTCTATCCGATAGCTATCGGATCAGCACAACATCACATTAACTAATATGCACGCTTCGACAAGCTCTGCACGCGGGTTTAATCGCTCTCTGAGCCTGTCGAAGGGAGCACATCAATAATCAACACACCAGCACATTATTTCCCTACTTTCGTCTCAAACGGTCAAATTATGAATAGTCGTATTGCTGGTGTTGGTCATTATGTTCCTAATCAAATTGTCACTAATGATGATCTTGCTCAGGTCATGCCTACTTCGAATGAATGGATTATCGAGCGAACAGGAATTCACGAAAGGAGATATTTCGAAGAAGGAAAAGATACTGTTGCATCCATGGCGGCTATAGCTTCACATATGGCACTTGAACGAGCTGGAATTTCAGTTCAGGAAGTTGAATTGATCGTTTTTGCTACAATCACACCGGAGTATTTCTTTCCTGGATCAGGAGTGCTTTTGCAACGCGAATTAGGATTGCCTGGAATTCCAGCCATGGATATTAAAATGCAATGTTCAGGTTTCATATACGCGCTCAGTGTTGCTGATCAATTTATAAAATCGGGCATGTACAAAACAGCTCTAGTCGTTGGTGCCGAAATTCAATCGAATGCCATTGTTCATTCCGAAGCAGGGCGCAACATGGCTGTTATTTTTGCCGATGGGGCAGGAGCGGTTGTTTTGAAAGCAGATGAATCATCTCAGCATAGCATTCTATCTACGCATCTTCATTCCGACGGAACCTTTGCCGAAGAATTATACATGCGCAATCCCGGAAGTTTGAAAAAGGAGCGTCTTACTCACCTCATGCTAGATAATGGAGAAATGCTTCCTCACATGAATGGCCCTGTTGTATTCAAACATGCAGTCATCCGATTTATGGAAGTGATTGAAGAAGCACTTGCATCAAATAATAAAACCAAAGAGGATATTGATTTACTCATTCCACATCAGGCTAATCAACGTATTTCGGAATATATCCGAGAAAAGCTGCAATTACCGATAGATAAAGTGTACAATAACATTCAACGTTATGGCAATACCACTGCGGCTTCCATACCAATTGCATTAAGTGAAGCTTGGCAGGAGGGAAAAGTAAATTCGGGTGATATCATTTGTTTGGCAGCTTTTGGAAGTGGATTTACTTGGGCATCAGCACTCATTCGTTGGTAAAACACCAATCAATATATACAATGAGCTACGCTTAATTCCTAACTTCGCAAAATTCCTTGAGGCATTATTTCATGTTGAAGGGAAATTTTCAAAATGAATTACTTAGCTCATCTTTACCTTGCTGGTGATAACCCAGATTTAATTGTGGGCAACTTTATCGCCGACTCAGTTAAGGGCAAACAAATAGAGCTATACAGCGAAGGTGTTAAACAAGGAATTAAGCTGCATCGGCAAATAGATTTATTCACCGATACGCATCCAATCATCGAACGTGGAAAGGAAGCGCTGCGTCCCAAATACCGAAAGTTTGCTGGCATAGTGATGGATGTTTTTGGAGATCATTTTCTTTCGAGCAATTGGTCTGATTACTCCAAAATCAACCTAAGAGATTTCTCAGAACAAACGTATACGTTACTTCACGAACGAAAAGATCAATTCCCCGAAAAAGCACGCTATACCTTGCATTACATGAGTATGCAAGATTGGCTTCAAGGATATCAATACATCGAAGGTGTTAAACGGGCATTGTCAGGCTTGGCTCGAAGAAGTTCATTTCCTTCAGGTATGGAAAATGCCCATAAAGAATTGGAACGTCATTACCTTTTTTATCAATCTATTTTCCACGAATTCTTGCCCGATTTAGTCCGTTTTGTAGATAAAGATCGAGATATTAATTTACGCGATTTGCTTTTAGGCTAAACATACGTTTTTGAATATAATAAAATAGAATTGTTCCAGCTAAATAGGCGATAACGTCCATGAAATCGGCTGTTGCGCTATCTTTTATTAGAGGGAATAATAACTCGAAATAAAAACTAATATTCAACCATCCAAAAATCAATTGTGCATGGTTTAATGGTTGAGGTTCTCGTTTAGTTAGCAAGGATAAACAAACTACACATAATTGAAAAAGTATGGGTGTGCTGAGAATATCGTTGAGGTAATTATCTACAAAATAGATGTTCGTTGGTCGCAAATAATAGCGAATACTTATTCCAAGAAAGATAAAAAATACAAACCAAGGTTTTAATAAAAACAGGAGATTTTTCATCCAGGACTTAGAAAAAACAGCCATATTAAAAAACTCGCAATGGCAATAAAAACAAGCTGTACAGCATTAAATGCATGCTTGAAGAATCGAATAAATAAAGAATCATTCTCGTGAATTGGAACCTTAATTTCCCAGGAATGTTTCCGCATTTCTATGTTTTCTTTTTCCTTTTCCGAAATCGGTTTTAAAGGCTTGTTGCAAGAAACACAAAGATCAGTTACATCTTTCAATTCATTCCATTCGCCACAATAGATACAGCGTACATGTGAAACAGAATTATCCATAGCGCAAACTTAATGGATTTCATTCGATCAATTCCTCATTTTTATCCAGGGCATTGAAATGAAAGAATCACTATCGGATAGCCGAATAAAATAAAATCCGCTGCTTAATTTTTCAGTATTGATACCAATCTTAAATTTCCCATCAATACTATATTGATTAGCATTTAATAGTTTTCCATCAATACTTAAAATCTGAATGGTAACATTTCTTGGCTTTTCAGAATTTCCATTGATCACTAGATAATCTATACCTGGATTGGGAGAAATTGACAAATTATTTAGTTGTGTTAAATCATGAATGCCAGATTTTATGACAACAACATCCATTGTTGATGTATCACTTCCACACCCATTTTCTACAATCAGACTTACTGGCCATGTTGCGTCGTATGGAAAAATATGTGATGGGCTTGAACCTAGATTCGTAAAACCGTCTCCAAAATCCCAAGAATACGTATCTGCTATGGTTGAAACATTAAATTGAATTTCATACAATGCAATTCCTTCAGAATAAGTGAAAACTGAAGAAGGCGGCTGAATAAATTGTACCGATATAGCATCGGAAGTTCCAGTACAACCATGAATATCCTCAGCACTTACCGAATAAAATCCACCCGAATTTATAGTGATTGATTGTCCATTAATTGAATTAGACCAAATATAATTCTGATAACCTGATTCAGCTGTTAAGGTAATTGGATCACCTACACAAGCTGTTGGATTTGGAGGGGAAATAGCAATAGTAAATGGAGGAATTTGAGTTACAACTATTGGATCTGAAAGTAATAAGCAACCATTTGCATCATAAGTTGAAACACTATATGTTCCGCTTGTACCAATGTATTGAGTTTGTCCGTTTCCTGAATTAGACCAATAATATTGATTATAACCATCTTCGGCAGTAAATAAAATATACTCACCATTACAGACATCAACCGGTCCTTGAGGACTTACATTTAGATGTCCTGGTAATGGAAATTGAACTTGAATATCGAGTAAAGAACTTTCACAGCCATTGATGGTTTGAGAAACATAATAGTGTGTTTGGTTTGTAACACCAGAAGTGGATGGTGCTGGAATCTGTCCTGTGAAATCAAAATACCATTGCAAGGAATTTCCAGTTACTTGAATATCGTTAAGAGTTGCCGTTTGACAAAGCACTTGTGGCGAAATTCCTGTTGGAGCAGGTGTTGTATTTCCAATTTCGATATCTGTTGTAGTCGAAAAGCCAGGACAACCATCCAGAGTGTATGTAACAGTATAAATTCCAATTGAGCTTGTTTGGAGATGAATTTCGCCAGTAATTGGATCGATATCTAAGCCATTGGTTGAGGTAAAAGTCCCCCCACTTGTTCCTATGATACTAGGAATTGGATTTTGAGAAGATCCAGAACAATACGGAGAGCCTGTATAGTTTATAGTTGCTGTTCCAACAGAAGAGGAGCAACATTGATTGGCTAATGATGAAAATGAGTAGGTGTTTGAACTATTCCAACAACAATACTGAACCTTTAATGAATACAATGTTCCTCCTAAAGCAGTTGTGAAATAATCAATTACTTGATCAATGGTATTACAACCACCTTGGTATTGATCATTGTCACAGGAATAAGCACAAATAATATTGGGATTTCCATTTGCATTACTTAATGCTGCTGGAGGATAATTAATATTCGAATAATTGGCAGGAATTGGACCATCAATACTTGTTGAAAAAACACCTTGTCCGCAGTGATCGTGGTTGGTATCTGGAAAACCTGCACGAATCACTTGTGTTACATTGCTTGCATAGGTTCCAGTTATATGAATTATGACTGGTTCATAGCTCAATACTCCAATTTTTACATTGGGAATATTTTGATCCATATTGATATTTAATATTCCTCCGTCATAATTGGCAAATAGCAACATATTTCCACTTGGGTCGCAAGATGGCTGACTTGATGATTGTATATTTACAGTTGTTGTGGTAGAGAAATTATTACACGAAGCATCTAATGTATAAGTAACCGTATACAAACTTGGTGTGCTACTCGATGGTGTAATTGCACCTGTTGAAGAATCGATAGTCAATCCTGCTTCAGCACTAAAAATACCTGAAGTATTTCCTGTAATATTTACATTTTGTGGACTTGATATCCCCGTACTGTAGCTACTTTGATCATACGATATGGTAGCTTCACACTCGTTTATAGCAATATCACAGATGTTTTGCCATATAGAATCAACTTGTGTACTCGTTAATAATTCAGAACTAATTGAGGCATATTTAATACAACCCGCTTTACTTTCACAGGTAACAACATTGTCGTCTCGGAAAAATATAATGGGTGTTGAAGAACTTGCAGGACGATATAAATTCCCTGAATCGGTGTAGGATCCAAACAAAGTCCCATTTACATAAATGGAGATTAAATTGGAATTTCCATCACGAACAAACGTAAATAAATAATACAAATCGGGTTGAAAAAAAGGGCATGTACCAATATTGCCATTTGGATAAAAATTTAGGCAATTATTTAAGAGATATATTCCAGCATCTGCTGTACTATTCGAAAAATCAATAATTCTTGAATATCCAGTTAAGCTAGAAAATTTAAAGAAAAGGTTAATGCTATATTGATTTGTAATGGAGGTATTTGGATAACTTAATCCTCCTCCGGCATTAAAACAAAATGCTGTTGCAGTTGTGCATAATCCATCGGATGTTGTTATATCTCCTTCGCTAAAACCACCCGAAACAGCTGTACAAGAGAGGACTTCATTTAATGGAAGCCCAGTTCCTGTTGGATTAAAATTAGAATTGAAGAAAAATTCGGATTGAGAATTTAAAATTCCACCTAGGAAGACCAAGAAAATAATTAGGAACTGTTTTAACATAACAAGCATGTATTATCTGCTAAAACTAATAAAAAAATAGCAATTGTATTATTTCACTTGTTAATTGAGATTGAAATGAAATTGAAAATTATTATCATAAAATCCACCTTAATAAATTGTAATTCATCAATTTATTTTAATTCAAATTATCGACTTTATTTGTAATTAAAATTAAGTAGATGAAAATCATTAGTAAATCAGGTTTTAAAAGCGAATCTGGATTTCAAGAATATTCAAACTGGGTTCAAAAAGTAGCTGAACAAAATGGAATTCAGTATGAACTCATCACCATCCAAACTTCACTTGGTTCAACGCAAGTATATATTCGTCCATCCTCTGCAAAAGAAACACTTGTTATTTTTCCAGGGTTCAGAACTTCATCTTTGTTTTGGGATTTGGATAATGGCTTAAGTGAATTGAGTAAATATTTTAAAATATATCTTGTTGAAACCAATGGACAACCCAATGGGAGCGATGGAAATACACCATCTATAAAAAGTTTGGATTATGGTTATTGGGCGAAAGAAGTTTTAATCGGATTATCTATTCAAAAAACATCCATTGCAGGTGCTTCATTTGGTGGAACGGTTGCTCTGAAATTAAGTACTGTTGCTCCCGAAATGATAGACAAAGTCTTTTTATTGAATCCGGGATGTTTACAAAATTTCTCCATGAATTGGACGAATTTGAAATTCAATTTGCTTCCAATCATTTCTCCCAGTCGAAAAAATATTGAACGATTTTTAAATGAAATTGTATTTCATCCACCCATACATACTCTATCTCCAAAATCATTTGAAATTATTGTAGAATACCAACTAATGGCTTTGAAATCTTGGAAAGATAAAGCTCAAAAGCCTTATGGATTTTCTAAAATCGAATTAAATGCAGTAAGTTCTGATGTATATTTATTGGAAGGTGAAAATGATTTGTTATTTCCTTACGAAAAGTCTATACACATTGCCAAAGAAAATCTACCCAATTTAATAGATTACAAAATGCTGCCTTCTACAGGTCATGGAATAGAATGTTCTTCCATAGCTATGAAGCAAATATTAGATTGGTTAAATCCTAATTATTAAATAAGCCGTTCCCGTATTCCTTTCAAGATTGAAGACCTTTCTTATACATTTGACACGAAAGTGCAATTTTCTGCGTTTTCATTTTTTTCTATGAAGCCAAAACTCCTTAGTCGACCTTTCATTATTGTGTATTGTATTGTCCTATTTTTTGCTGGATGGGTACTATTGAGTGCTGAAAATTCTAGTAAAAAGGAACAAATCTTTGCAGATGTTAAATCGGGAGATTTCATTATTTCCGTTACTACAACTGGTGAAATAAGAGCAAAAACTCAAACAGATATTGATGCTCCCGGTCCCGAAATGCGCGAAGCTGGATTATGGAATGGAACTAAAATCGAAGATCTCGTTGCCGAAGGCACAGTAGTAAAAGCTGGTGAATTTGTTGCTTCGCTCGACAAATCTGCCTTGATGACAAAGCTTCAAGAAGTTAGTTTGGAATTTGACAAAAAGAACTCTGAATTAAAACAAGCTCGTTTAGATACTTCGATCACACTTCGTGATGCACGAGACGAATTATTAAATCTAAAATCGGCCAAAGAAGAAGCACGTTTGGAATTGGAACAAAGTGCCTATGAAGCTCCTGCGATCCAGCGACAAAAACAATTATCACTCGAAAAAGCGGATCGAAATTATATACAAAAACTGGATAATTATAAAACCAAAGTGGAGCAATCAGCCACCAAAGTTGCTATTATTTATGCCGATATGCAAAAAGCCCAAAATAGCTTGGAGCGTGTAAATGCACTCATGCAAAAAATGATTATTACTGCACCGAAAGATGGGATGGTTATTTATGTAAAGAATTGGAATGGGAAAAAGAAAGGTGTTGGAAGCACCGTTAGTCCTTGGGAATCGGCAGTTGCAACATTACCCGATTTGCGCGAAATGCAAGTACTCACTTATGTGAATGAAGTTGATATTCGAAAAATCAAAGTAGGACAAGCTGTCTCTATTCAATTAGATGCAGAACCTGGGAAAAAATTAAAAGGTGTTGTTATACAAGTGGCCAATATTGGAGAACAAAGACCAAATCAAGATTCCAAAGTATTTGAAGTTATTATTGATGTTCTCACCAAAGATTCTGATTTACGACCTTCGATGACTACAAGCAATGTGATTCAAATTGAAGAATATCACCAAGTATTATCCGTTCCACTTGAAGCGATAACAACAGAAAAAAAACGCTCTTATGCTTGGGTAAAAGACGGCAATGGTTTCATAAAACAGGAAGTAAAAGTGGCTGCTGTCAATGATATGGACGCTATGGTATATGCAGGTTTGAAGAAAGAACAAAAAGTGTATTTGAGCACACCTGAAGATACAAGTGGTGTTGAACACTTAAAAACAGATTCTACACTCAAAATTCCTAAACCGTATATTGATTTAAAAGAACAAGCAATATTAAACGAACATCTCAAGAAAAATGAACCAATGATTCAACGAGATAAAGCAAATGAAGGTGGAGAAATGATTATTATTTCAGAATAAATAAATGGAGTTTGAACGATTTATTTTCAATTTTAAAATTGGAGCAGAAGCTTTAATTGCCAATCGCTTCAGAGCGATTCTCACCTCCTTGGGTATTATTTTCGGAGTAGCTGCAGTCATTGCTATGTTGGCAATTGGTGCTGGTACAGAAAAAGAAATCATAGAGCAAATCAAACAAATTGGTTCAAATAATATTGTCATTAAATCACGTATCGAAAAAAAGAAAACAATTGAAGATGATCCTGCAATTCAAGTCAAACAAGAAAGCGGGAAATTCAGTCCAGGACTCAGTTTAGCGGATGCTGATAATATTCAAAAAAGCATTCCCGATATTCAATTTATAAGTCCTGAGATTGAATCCGAAATGTCGTTTTATACAGAAGGATTAATTACTTCAGGCAATTTAATTGGAATTACTAATCGTTATTTCGAAACCAATAATTTGCAAATCAATCAGGGATTTGCTTTTTCGAATGATCAACTTAAAAATGCAGCATCTGTTTGTATTATCGGCAGAGGAATTAAAGCTAAATTATTCTCTAAAACAGAACCTATTGGACAAAGACTTAAATGTGGTGGTGTTTGGCTTACTGTTATTGGTGTTTTAGAGAATCGAGATGTATCACAATCAGCAGCACAAAAATTATCCATCCGTAATGTAAATTCTGAGGTTTATATTCCTGTAGAAACTATGTTGATGCGATTTTATAATCGATCGAATGTAACAGTAGCAGATATAAAATTGGCCAATGAACAATCGGAAGATGATGAAGCAATCAAACCAGATACTAAAGAAGAAAACTATCATCAAATTGATCGGATGATTGTAAATGTGAAAGACAGCAAACACATCGAGGCGACTGTTGAATTGATAGAGAAAATTCTACGAAGACGTCACAACGAAGTTGATGATTACGAGATTGTTGTTCCTGAACTCTTACTTAAACAAGAACAAAGAACACGTAAGCTCTTTAATATCGTTTTAGCTGTTATTGCTGGAATTTCTTTATTGGTTGGCGGAATAGGAATTATGAATATCATGTTGGCTTCTGTTCTCGAAAGAACCAAAGAAATAGGACTTCGTCTTTCCATTGGAGCAAGACGAAAAGACATTGTCTTTCAATTTATTGCAGAAGCAATTATGATCAGTTTAAGTGGAGGATTGTTGGGAATTATACTCGGTATCGTCATTAGTATATTGATTGAAAAACTTGCTGGAATTCAAACAATTATTTCGGGTGCTTCGGTCATGCTTTCTTTTATTGTGTCGGTATCGGTTGGATTATTATTCGGGATATTTCCAGCTAAACGTGCCTCAGAACAAAGTCCAATGGAATCTTTACGTTATGAATAGAATACACCTGCTTTACCTATTTTTATTGATAACAAATAGCATTTCTGCTCAACAAATTCTGACATTAAAGGAAGCTATTCGTTTGGGGCAAGAAAGCAGTCCTGTAGGAAAACAAATTCGTGCTTCATACAAAAGCAATCGCTGGCAATTTAAAGCAGCTCAAGCAAGTCGGTTGCCACAGCTAAATTTAACAGGTTCTGCACCGGGTTACACTCGAAGAATAAATCAAGTATTTCAACCCGATGGTTCTTTCGTATTTGCTCCTGTTCAGCAAGCATATTCGAGCGGAAATCTTTCTATCAGCCAAAATATTTTAGCAACGGGTGGTACATTAAGTATTGGAAGTGGTTTTAGTAGAGGAGATATTTTCAGTGGAATCAACTCTACTTTTTACCAATCTAACCCTTTAGCAATCAACCTTTCACAACCACTGCTTCGATTTAATTCGATGAAATGGCAATGGAAACAAAATCAACTTCAAATGCACATGGCATCTCGGCAACAAGTCGAAAGCCTTGAAGACCTTTCAATTTCTATTACTCAACGCTATTTTGATTTATATACTGCATTATTACAATTAAAAAATGCCGAATTGAATCAAGCTATAAACGACACCATTTATAAAATTGCTAAAGGAAGATATGGAGTAGGGAAAATAGCTGAAAATGAATTGCTTCAAGTAGAACTTAGTTTTACAAACGCCCGAAATGCAGTTGAAAAACAAAAGTTAAATATTGTTTTAGCAGAGAGACAATTAGAATTACTCATTGGCCGTCCTGTAAAAAGCAACGAAGTAAGCCCACCCATTGAAATTCCTGATATCCAACCCGAACCTAGCAAAGCTGTTTCTGAAGCAAAGAATAATCGAAGCGACCTTATAGGTTGGAAAATGAATGAAAATCAAGCTCAACGTGCCTATCGTGAAGCTCAATTAAGTAGACGTTTGTCGGCCGATATGAATATTAGTTATGGGTTGAATCAAACGGGCGCAACATTCGATGCATCAACTAAAAATCCTCTAGAATCGCAGTTTGCTGGAATTAACTTTTCCATTCCTATTGCTTCTATGGGAATGAATCGAGCACAACAAAAATCAGCTCAATACAATTTAGAAGCGCAACACGAGCAAAACGCCAATAATTTAAATAATCTCGAAATGGAAGTTTTTGCTTCTGCTCTCCAGTTTAGTCAATTACGTTCGAGTCTTCACATTTCTTCCATTGCAGATACAATCGCCCAAAAACGCTACGAAGTTGCTCGAAATAGATATCGTATTGGAACAGTCGATATAACGAATCTCTTAATTGCTCAAAACGAAAAAGATCAGGCACTTATTACCTATGTGAGCACCCTTAGAGATTTTTGGATTGCCTATTATCGACTTCGTCGTCTTACATTATTTGATTTTGAGAAAAACGAACGACTCTATTCTGATACTATTCAATAGTCTTTCATAGCCCTCATTTTTCACTCCATTTTTTAATATTATTTTCCTCTGTCTTGAAATCGCATTTTGCGACTTCAAGTTATATTAACCTTGATATTGTTGAGTTTCATAGATTTTAATTCTTTTTTTAATTTTCAAATCCTTTAATTTAATCGTCATAACAACCATGCCCTATTTTTCACTCTTTATTTTTACTTCAATTTACTTTTAAATACTATTATCCGTTTTAAACGTATATACATGTTTAAACACATGTTATTTCAAAATCTGTTTATTAGAATTGTTCTCTTAAATAATAGATTATGGAAGATGAACAATCAATTGAAAATAAAATATTTTTCATTCGTAACCAACGGGTTATGTTAGATAGTGATTTGGCTATCATTTATGGTGTAGAAACACGAAGACTTAACGAACAATTTAAACGCAATGAATCTAGATTTCCACGTGATTTTGCATTTCGTTTAACACCAGCCGAATGGCTCAACTTGAAATCGCAAATTGCGACATCAAGTGCTGAACAGCCCTATATTACTGATAGTACAGAAGATTTGAGTTCTCAAGAATGGGGCGGAAGACGCAAGATGCCCATTGTTTTTACAGAGCATGGTTCTGTAATGCTTGCCAGTGTTTTAAATAGCTCTAACGCAGTTGAAGCAAGCATATTTGTAGTCAGAGCATTTATACGTTTTCGTCATATGTTCAATACCCAAGATCAATTAGCCAACAAAATACTTCAATTGGAAGAAAAATTTGATGGACAATTCAATGTGGTATTCGATGCTTTAAAAAACTTATTTGAACATCCTCCTTTGCCTAAATCACGTCAAAGAATAGGATATAAGAAAGATCAAGTTTAAATTTTCACTTGCTTATTTGCAGATAATCAAGCTACAACAATAAAAAAGTATCATTCATTCATATTTTACAAACATTCGATTTTCCAACACTCAAACCGACTACTTTTGCTCTCCGGTTAAACCGGTACCCCATGCCAAAAAATTCAGAAATCCGCTCCGTTCTAATCATTGGTAGCGGTCCGATCATCATCGGTCAGGCTTGCGAATTTGATTATTCAGGTTCTCAAGCAGCTCGCTCTCTTCGAGACGAAGGCATTGAAGTTTCACTTATCAATAGTAATCCAGCAACAATCATGACCGACAAAGTTTCGGCTGATCATGTTTACTTGTTACCATTGACTGTTGCTTCTTTAGTGAAAATTTTAGAAGAACGAAACATCGATGCTGTTCTGCCAACTATGGGAGGACAAACAGCACTGAATTTGGCGAAGAAAGCAGATGAAATGGGCATTTGGAAAAAGTACAATGTCAAAATCATTGGGGTTGAAATCGATGCCATAGAAACTACCGAAAACCGAGAAGAATTTCGTCAATTATGTGTAAAACTTGACGTTGGAGTTCCCCCTTCTCAAATTGCCAATTCATTTTTAGAAGGAAAAGAAATTGCTCAACGCATTGGCTATCCTTTGGTTATTCGTCCATCCTATACTTTAGGTGGAACGGGTGGTGCCTTTGTTCATCGGAAGGAAGATTTTGATGAATTACTCAATCGCGGTTTACACGCATCTCCTATACATGAAGTGCTCATCGAAAAAGCATTGTTCGGTTGGAAAGAATATGAATTAGAACTTCTTCGCGATAACAATCAGAATATTATCATCATTTGTTCGATCGAGAATTTCGATCCAATGGGTATCCATACAGGTGATTCCATTACTGTTGCTCCTGCTATGACTTTAAGCGATGTTGCCTATCAGCATATGCGTGATATTGCAATAAAACTAATGCGTCATATTGGTACTTTTGCAGGTGGATGCAATGTTCAATTTGCCTTGAATCCCGAAAATGAAGATATCATAGCGATTGAAATTAATCCACGTGTTTCTCGTTCTTCAGCTTTAGCTTCAAAAGCAACAGGTTATCCCATTGCTAAAATTGCTGCTAAGCTCGCCATTGGTTACAATCTCGACGAACTCAACAATCAAATTACCGGAACAACTTCCGCCTTTTTTGAACCCACACTCGATTATGTTATTGTTAAAATTCCTCGTTGGAACTTTAACAAATTCAAAGGTGCCGACAAATCTCTTGGTCTTCAAATGAAATCGGTTGGAGAAGTGATGGGCATCGGTCGTAGTTTTCAAGAAGCATTACAGAAAGCGTGTCAAAGTTTAGAAGTAAGTAGAAATGGACTTGGTGCCGATGGGAAAGATCTAAGAAATCCTGATGCAGTTGTTGATAGTTTGAAAAATCCTAGTTGGAATCGTTTATTCCATATCAAGGATGCAATGAACTTGGGTATTCCATTTAAAACGATTCATAAATTAACCCAGATTGATCCTTGGTTCTTGCATCAAATTGATGATTTGGTTCAACTGGAAAAACGCATGGAACGATATTCTATCGAAAACGTTCCATCGGAATTGATGCGCGAAGCGAAAACGAAAGGCTATGCCGATCGTCAAATTGCCCATGTGCTGAGATGTCTAGAAAGTGAAGTGTTTAAGAAACGTCATGAAATGGGAATCAAGCGTGTGTATAAAATGGTTGATACATGTGCTGCCGAATTCGAAGCGAAAACACCCTATTTCTATTCAACTTTTGATGGTGAAAATGAAAGTATTAGTTCCGACCGGAAAAAAATAATTGTGCTTGGTTCCGGACCAAATCGAATAGGGCAGGGGATTGAGTTCGATTATAGTTGTGTTCATGGAGTGCTTGCTGCGAAAGAATGTGGCTTTGAAACCATCATGATCAACTGTAATCCAGAAACTGTTTCAACCGATTTTGATATAGCTGATAAACTCTATTTTGAACCCGTATTTTGGGAACATATTTATGACATCATTTTGCACGAAAATCCCGAAGGTGTTATCGTTCAGCTTGGTGGTCAAACAGCTTTAAAGCTTGCCGAAAAGTTGGATCGTTACGGAATTAAGATTATTGGAACTTCATATAAAAGTCTCGATCTAGCCGAAGATCGAGGCAGTTTTTCATCACTATTGCGAGATAATAATATTCCATATCCTCGTTTTGGAGTCATTGAACATGCCGATCAAGCAGCCGATCTAGCACGTGAACTTGGGTTTCCATTATTGGTAAGACCAAGTTATGTGCTCGGTGGACATAACATGAAAATTGTAATTAATGAGCAAGAATTGGAAGATCACGTAGTGGATTTGCTCAAAGATATTCCTGGAAATAAAGTCTTACTCGATCATTTTCTAGATAAAGCTGTTGAAGCTGAATCCGATGCTATTTGCGATGGTGAAAATGTTTACATCATTGGAATTATGGAACATATTGAACCTGCTGGAATTCACAGTGGAGATTCCAATGCATTGCTTCCCCCATTTAGTTTGAGTGATAACGTAATCAAACAAATTGAAGAACATACGATAACCATTGCGAAAGCCCTTCATACTGTTGGATTAGTGAATATGCAATTTGCTATTAAAGATGAAGTTGTTTATGTAATCGAAGCCAATCCAAGAGCTTCGCGTACAGTTCCATTTATTTGCAAAGCCTACGATGAACCGTATGTTAATTATGCGACCAAAGTGATGCTTGGTGTCAATAAAGTCACTGATTTTAAATTCAACCCACGCAAACATGGATTCGCAATAAAAATTCCAGTTTTCTCGTTTGATAAATTTCCTAACGTGAATAAAGAACTCGGTCCTGAAATGAAATCAACAGGAGAATCTATTTTGTTTATCGAAAATTTACAAGATGAAACCTTCTTGCAATTGTATGGTGAACGTAATTTGTATTTAAGTCGATAAAATATTCTGCCAAAAGGACAGAGATTTTCGTAGGCAGGTATTTTGTAAATTGCACCGCTCTTCAAAAAAAGAAAATGCGCATACTCTATATACTTCTCATCATTTACATCTTATACAAGGTGTTCTTCAATTTCATATTACCACTCGTTGTTCGTCATCTTTTTCAAAAAGCAGCCAATAATATGAATGGTGAATTTGGACAATTTCAACAACAAGCCCCTCCTCGCCGTCAAGGAGAAGTTCGCATTGAAGATCCCGGAACCACTTCTTCCAAGAAAAAACAATTCTCTTCAAACGATGTGGAAGATGTTGATTTCATTGAGGTGAAATGATTTATTTATTATTTTATTTAACCAATTCTTCCCTTTTTCAATTTAGATATTAATAAGAACACCTTTATCATGCGAATAATCACCAATTAAAATACAGATTGACTTTGTATTATTAAATGGAAATCACTTTTCAATCGAAATCTCGTCGAATTAATACAATTAATTCATTCATTTTATTATCGATTTTATTTTGATCTATTTGATTAGATATTAAACGGATTATTTCACTTCTATATACCTTTTCAAGTATTTCCGAATAGAAATTTATCTATGAATAGTTTGTTTAAAACAGCGTAAACAAATCTTCATTCAATCCATGTTGATTTAAATAGGTAATCTATATTTACCTTTTTAAATTTTGAGGATGCCTAAAATTAATTTCAAAGCCTTGCTTCCCCACCTCGCGGCGGTTGCGATTTTTCTCTTACTTATCTTTTCGTATTTCCCCGAATTACTCGATAATAAGAGTCTCCGTATGGATGACGTGGAACATCACAAAGGAATGTCCAACGAACTTGCTGATTATCGCGAAAGAACAGGCGAAGAAGCTATCTGGACCAATGCCATGTTTGGTGGAATGCCCGGTTATTTAATATCAACGGTGTATCACGGGAATTTGCTTCGTTATGCAGATAAAGTAATCAAAATGAACTTGCCTCGTCCTGCCGATTCAATGTTCGTTTTAATGCTTGGCATGTATGTTTTACTTCTCACTTTTCGAGTAAAACAACCTTTGGCAATTTTAGGTGCTGCCGTTTATTGTTTCTCTACATACAGTTTATTGAGTATGGAAGCAGGGCATATGTCGAAAATTGATGCAATGTCCTATATGCCCTGGGTTCTTGCAGGGCTTATTACAACGTTTCAAGGAAGAATTATTGTTGGAGGATTATTAACTGCCGTTTTCTTAAGTCTCCAAATCAAGGCATCTCACTTTCAGATTACTTACTATCTGATGTTTATATTACTGTTTTTCTCAATTGTTTACCTCATTCAAAGTATTCGAGAAAAAACATTGCCCGAGTTTGCCAAAGCAGCAGGAGTTCTAGCTCTAGCGGCTGTTTTTGGTGTATTAACAAATGCTTCATCACTCTATACAATCAACGATTATGGAAAAGATTCCATTCGTGGAAAATCAGAATTAACTTTAAAAGGTGTTGAAGAAAGCGATGGTCTCGATGCTGGTTATGCTTTACAATATAGCTATGGTGTTGGTGAAACATTCTCTTACATGATTCCCAATGTGTATGGTGGCGCATCAAATCTTGGACTAGCAGAACAAAAGACAGCTTTAAAAGAAGCGGACCCTCAATACAAACAATTTCTTGAAGGCTTTCCTCAATACTGGTCTTCTACTTCTACTACTGGTCCTTTTTACACTGGAGCCCTCATCTGCTTTTTAGCTGTTCTCGGGTTTTTCTTTGTTAAATCACCAGTAAAATGGGCAATTCTTGCTTCAATCATTCTCGCTTTTATGCTTGCTTGGGGAAGTAATTTTGAAGATTTTTCAATTTGGATGTTAGAACATTTTCCTGGTTATAATAAGTTTCGAGCCGTCAAAATGACCTTGATTATTTCCGACTTCTTGATACCTCTGATTGCTATATTAGGTTTATCCGAAATCGTTTCAAATCCAGATAGAATCAAAGAAAAGAAAGTTTGGTTTTATGCAGCGTTTGGACTTACTGGTGGATTATGCTTGCTCTTTTATCTCATGCCCGATTTCTTTTTTAGTTTCGATTATCTAGACAAAAACTACGAAGGACAAATTCGTGGAATGTTGAGTCAACAAGGAATGGATGCTGGAGCTTCTCAAACATGGATGGATGGCTTAATATCAAATTTGGAAACAGTTCGAATGGCCATTTTTAAAGCTGATGCTATCCGCTCTTTCTTCATCATTCTTCTTGGTGCAGCAACAATATTTTCGTACAGTAGAATGAAATTTAATATGTTCATTCTTGCAGCTCTTTTTCTTGTTATAACACTTGCCGATCAATGGTCAATTGATAAACGGTATGTCAACAAAAAAGATTTTGTATCCAATGCTAAATCGGCTGTTCCTTTTAGCCCTTCAGCTGCTGATGAAGCTATATTTTCTCTAGAAATTCAAAAAGACCCAACGCTTTTAGCTAAAGTTGAAAAATACAAAAACGAAGGTCTTTTGAGAGCAAAAAAAGCTGGTGGTTTAGGAGCCGATGATGCGAAATATCGTTTCCGTGGATTACTTGCTAATACCGATTACCGCGTATTAAACTTAGCAGCCAATACATTCAACGATGCAGGAACATCATTTTTTCATAAATCGGTTGGAGGATATAGCGCAGTAAAACTTGAACGATATCAAGAATTTATTGAATACCATATCGCGAATAATATTGAATCATTAAAAAAGGTATTTCAAACTCGTCCAACAGATTCAAGTATTGCAGCAGTTCTTAGTCATTTGTATGCTTTTAATATGCTTAATACGCGGTATATTATTTACAACGAACAAGCGCCACCTATTGTCAATAATTCAGCATTAGGAAATGCTTGGTTTGTCAATAATGTGAAAGAAGTTGCTTCTGCCAATGAAGAAATTCTTGCTTTAGATAGCACGTTTAATCCAGCCAGTACAGCTATTGTTGATAAACGTTTTCATGATCAAATTGCGAATTGGAAATCTCAACCCGATTCAACTGCTAAAATTCATCTCGATAGTTATGAGCCCAACGATTTGAAATATTCTTGTTCAGCGGCTTCAGAACAATTAGTTGTTTTTTCTGAGATCTATTATGCCAAAGGCTGGAATGCCTATGTTGATGGAACACTTAGTCCTCATTTTAGAACAAACTATATCCTTCGTGGAATGAAAATTCCAGCTGGAAAACATAGCATTGAATTTCGCTTTGAACCTTCATCTTATGCTAATACTGAAAAAATTAGCATGGCAAGTTCTGGACTATTGATTCTATTCGTATTCCTTATGATTTTCCTTGAGGTTAGGAAAAAAAATGCAGCAGCTAAAGCATAATTCATGTGTGGAATTGCAGGATATTTTCAAGTAGGATCTAAACTTTCTGTTGGTCATATTAACAGAATGACAGATGCTCAAAAACACCGCGGTCCAGATGCTGACGGTCATTTTGAACATCCTCGTTGTGGATTAGGTCATCGTCGTTTAAGTATTCTCGATCTTTCTGAAGCAGCCAATCAACCTTTTTATTCTCTTGATGGACGTTACGTAATTGCATACAATGGTGAGGTGTATAATTTCCAGGAGATTGCCGAAGAACTGAATTTTCAACCTCGAACAAGTTCCGATACTGAAGTTATTTTAGAAGCCTATATTCGTTGGGGAACATCCTTCATTCAACGGATGAATGGAATGTTTGCCATAGCGATTTTCGATATTCAAGAGGAGCATTTATTCATGTGTCGTGATCGTATGGGAATCAAACCCATTTACTATTACTTTCAGGATGGACTCTTTATTTTTTCATCGGAACTTAAAGGCTTACTAGCATTAAGGCCTGATATATATTTTAGTCTAGATAAAAATGCTGTTGAAGAATTCCTGCATGTAGGATACATTCCTGAGCCTTTGAGTATTTGTAATGAAGTGAAGAAATTTCCTTCAGGACATTGGGCTTCTATCAATTCATCAGGAATGGAACTTCATGAATATTGGAATATGGCTGATAAAATTGAACCGGAGATTCTGAAAGATGAAACTATCGCCAAAGAAAAATTAAAGCAACTCATCACAAGTTCTGTTCGATATCGGATGATTAGTGATGTGCCATTTGGAACTTTTTTGAGTGGAGGAATTGATTCAAGTATTGTTACTGCTGTTGCTCAATACAATTCAGAAAAACCGATCAACACATTTTCAATCGGCTTTCGTGAGAGTAAACACAATGAATCAGAATTTGCAAGTGCTGTTGCTAAACATTTAGGAACTCGACATTTCGAATTTACAGTCACTGAACAAGATGCTATGGAAATGCTCGATCAGATGCTTGATGCGTACGATGAGCCATTTGCTGATTCATCGGGAATTCCTACCATGTTAGTTTCTCGCTTAGCTCGACAGCATGTTAGCATGACACTTTCGGGTGATGGAGGTGATGAATTGTTTTTAGGTTATGGTTCTTATACGTGGGCAAAACGTATGGCAAACCCAATTGTTAAAGCATTAAGATCTCCCATATTTTCATTATTAGCTTCATCTAAAAACAATAAATACCGAAGAGCTGCCGACCATTTTCAAAAGAGTAATTATCCATTGAGCCACATTTTTTCTCAAGAACTTTATTATTTCTCTGAATCTGAAATCGCACTCTTATTGGGAAAAACGAATTTCAATTCAGTTATTGTTGAATCGATTGAAGGATTAGCTCGCAAATTAAAGCCAGAAGAGGAGCAAGCTTTTTTTGATTTACGATATTATTTAAAAGATGATTTATTGACGAAAGTAGATCGTGCTACCATGCAATATTCATTAGAAACACGAGTGCCTTTAATAGATTATCGTATTGTTGAATTTGCACTAAATCTTGATCCATCATTGAAAATAAAAAATGGAACAAGTAAATATTTACTAAAACAAGTACTGTATGATTATGTTCCTGAAAGCTTGTTCAATCGCCCTAAATGGGGATTTAGTATTCCACTCGACAAATGGTTAAGTCGTGATTTAAACTACTTAATTGAGCAATATACGAGTAAAGAAATGTGTGAGAAATATGGTTTAATCAACTATGAGATTCTGAATAAATATCGAATTGGATTTAAATCAGGAAGAACCTATTATTACAATCGTCTTTGGCAAATTATTGTTCTACATAGACATCTTGAAAAATTACAGATTAATTAAATAATGGAATATGATAGCTTTTATAAAATCCTCGCATATAATTTAAATAGCCAACTCTCCAAACCTTCGTTGCATCTGCATTTAGATAATCTAAAACAGGACGACGATCAGTTAAAATGATTGCATCTTTTACATCAATGCTATCTTCTTGAATAAATTTATCTTGAATATAATCCGGAACACGATCTTCAAATGTATCCATCGAATTGGAGAATAAATAAATAAGATTGCTTTTTTCTTCGAGTGAATCAGTCGAATATAACTCAGTAAATAGCCCTATTGCTCGAATCGTTTTATAAAGAGAACGATTTCCTTTCCCTATTTCATTTTTATAATATCCATTTGAATTAATTAAAACCAATCCACCAGGTTTTAACAAATCACGCGTTTTACTCATGCTTTCAGCAGTAAACACATGTGCTGGAGTTTCTTCTCCTCTGAATAAATCAAAAATAATTAAATCGTATTGCTTATGAGTGTCATTAATATAATGACGAGCATCATCTTGAATTACATTGACTTCATTTCCTAATCCAAAAAATTCATGAGATACTTCTATGATTCGTTCATCCAATTCAATCGCATCTACATGCATTCCATTGCTTACTGCTTGCTGAGCTAAAACTCCTCCACCTAAACCAAGTAGCAACATTTCTGAGCCTTTGGGGAACATCGATAATATATCGCCCGAAACATTAAAATAGGCATGGTCGTTAAATTTTTTATTTTTTAAATTATAGGAAGTTTGTATAATTCGATTGACAAATAATGTACGTTCATATTGAATCGAATCATGATGCATTACGGGAATATCAGCAACAAGCACTTGCCCTAATAATCCTTCTTTTTGATATAAAACCTGAATGATTTCGTTACGAATTCGGATTTGCCAATGATGATATCCAAAAGAAAAGAGTGCCGCAATTAGAAATACTCCAGGCTTTTTCCATCCATTTTTAAAAATTAAAAAAGCAGGAATAATTCCTAAAATAAATCCTGTAGCAATACTGGGTAAAATAAGTCCAAACCGAGGTATAATAATAAATCCAAAAAGGAATGTAAAGAAAATCCCTCCTGTAGTTGAAATGGCATATACCAAACCTGCACGCTTTCCACTCGATTCGGCCGATATATCTAAGTTAGCAACAACCAATGGAGAAACCATTCCCATTCCAATAACAGGTGGTAAAATGATAATCAATCCTGCAGTAACAACGGCATCGGTAAATGATAATAAATGTGCAAAGTTCAATACCCATTGTGCTGTAAAGGGCATCATCATTACCAAAATGCCACAATACAATAAGGTTAGTAAGAGTATTTTATCTCTTCGGTCGTGTTGTGATATACTTCCTCCTAAAAAATAACCAATGGTTAAGCCTCCTAAAGTAATTGCTAAAACTGTTGCCCATACAAATAAGGATGAACCAAAATAAGGAGCCAACATCCGAGCACTCATCAGTTCGGTAGCCATTAAACTACCTCCTTCGAGAAAGGATAAGCCTAGTAATAATCGATTATGTAGGGATAATTGCATTTTTCTGTATTAGTCCAAGTTCTAACCTCTCTTGCTCTTCTCTTTCAAGTCTTAATCGTTTATTCTCTTTTAGTTCCAATATTTTACTATGATCTAATATCATCAATAGGGAAATAAAAAATGGAATACTTGGTATTTTATATCTTACCAATGCACCAAAATTTGCCGTAGTTAATCCCACCGAAAACGCAAAGAAAATCACAAAAACAAAAGAGAATATTAACAGAGGTTCTGAAAATATTTTTCGAAATACCTTAAACAGTCCAACCCTAAAAAATACTCTTAAAGTTAAAAAGATAAGAAATGTGTTTTCAAGTGCCGACATCAACATTACTGGATTGGATGCATCCCATAAAAAAGGTCTGTAAAGTCCTGCTAATAAAGCTACCGGGAATTTTGAAATAATACTTCCAGTTGAACCATCCATTTCGCCGATATCAAATGAATTAGCTCCATAGGCTTCCCGAGTAAGATCTTTTTTTGTGACAATGGCTTTGTTAATCGCTTTATCAACCGAACTATACGAACCTAATGAACTACCAAGAGCATTGAAAATTGCTGTTGCTCCTAAAAATCCAATCATAATAATGAGAGGAGAAATGAGTATTCGAATAAAACTACTTCGCACAGATTTTATTCGATTATATAATATCCAAATGGTGGCTCCAGGAAGTAATGCAACAAAAATGTAAGGCTTAATGGAAATGATTACATACGATGCAAGAAGTAAATAAATAAAATATTTTGTCCTATTATGCTTCTTAATAAACACATTATAAATACAGTAGGTAATCCAACACGTTGCCGAAAATGTCACTGTATCTTTCAAAATTGCTGATCCCCAAAATAAAAGTGAGGGCATAAACAAAATCGATATGGCGAATTTTTTCTCCATGTTGGGATAAAGCTCATTGAAGAGTAAGAACAATCTCCAAATTCCACCATAGGATAAAAACGCAAATAAAAACGTAGTAACAAAAAAACTAAATCCAGAAAAAATGATAATCGGTCCTGCTATTCTAACTACAGTAAATGATTGAGGATCGCGATAATAATCAGGACAACACAAATCATTTTCTGCAAAACGTAATAAATTGAGATTACTCAGATTACCTCCGACAACCGAAAAAAATGTTTCTTGATTAACTAATCCCAAACTGGCAAGTAATCTGCCGCTTTTGTAAAATCCAATCGTATCACCTCCTCCGTAGTAAAATATATAAATCATACATACGAGAAAACTCCCTACAAACTTGGCAAGAAGTCCTAATGTATAATATTTATATATCGGGTTAGAGGCAATGTTATTCTGTTGAATTTGTCGAGCAAAATAAAATAAGGCAACCAAATAAATTGGCATGAGAATAAAATCCTTAGCCGAATAAAGTGCCTCATTCATAATTTTAAAAACTTCTCTTGTAAATTTGCCCTATACTGCAAAGGAAACCAATTCGTAACGATTTTGAAAATTCTCTTTCTATCCTATGATGGCATGACTGATCCACTTGGACAATCGCAAGTTATCCCATATTTACAGGGATTATCAGCAGCTGGTCACCAGGTTTGGCTTATGAGCTTCGAAAAACCAGAACGCTACCTTCAAGGGAAAGAGTTTGTTTCTTCACTTTTAAAATCATCTACTATTCATTGGCTTCCTCAACTATATCGATCAAAACCTCCTGTAATTTCTACATTATTGGATGTTCGTACGATGAGAAAAAAAGCCTACGAATGCATTCAGCTTAATCAAATTGATGTTCTGCATTGTAGAAGTTATATTTCTGCTTTAGTTGGTCAATCGGCTAAAAAGAAATTTGGAACCCGTTTCATATTTGATATGCGCGGATTCTGGGCCGATGAACGCGTGGATGGTGGAATTTGGAATCTGAAAAATCCGCTCTTTAAAACCATTTACAACTTCTTCAAATCGAAAGAGAAACAATTTCTTCTTCAAGCAGATACTACCGTTTCTCTTACTAAAAATGCTTCTGCCGAAATTCACTCTTGGAAAGGATTTGAAACTATTCCCATAAAGGTTATTCCCTGTTGTGCCGATTTGACACTTTATAAAAGACCTAGTGATGAAGCAATTTTAGCAAAGCGAAAAGAATTGGGAATCTCAAACGATCAATTTGTATTAACCTATTTAGGATCATTAGGAACCTGGTACATGTTGCCCGAAATGATTCTCTTTTTTAAAGTATTGCTTCAAACAAAACCCAATGCTCGTTTTTTATTTATCACGGGAGATCATCCTCAGATGGTCACAGATGAAGCAAAGCGACAACAAATTCCAGAATACCATTTTATCATTCAAAAATCTTCAAGAAATGAAGTGCCTCTTTGGGCTTCTATTGGAAATGCTTCGATCTTTTTTATCAAACCACTCTATTCTAAAAAAGCCTCTTCTCCAACAAAAATGGGCGAATTAATGGCTTTAGGCATGCCCATAATTTGTAACAATCGGGTAGGTGATGTGGAAAGCATTCTTCAAGATGGTGGAAATGGTGTCATTGTGAAAAATTTCACTTCACCAGATTTTGAAACTGCAATCCAGCAATTAAATTCAGTTCTAATTCAAAATCCCGAAAATTCTATTCAATGTGCCTATCGTCATTATTCACTTTCTGATGGTATTGATCGATATAATGGAATTTATTCTCAATGGATTTACTCATGATGATACGGGTGATTATTTAAAATCGTCATGGCTCGATACATCTGTTCTAAAAACAATAATCGAATTAATTGATGCGAAAAAGTCATATCTGACAAGGAAAGTTGATGTGCTGCTTTTCTATACACCGCTTCTGAAAAACCAAATGCTCCTCCAATAACAAACACCAATTGCTTTTGTCCTTGATTCATTTGTCCTTGAATAAAATCAGCAAAACCTGTTGATGGATAGGATTTTCCTCTTTCGTCCAATAATATTAAACGATCATCCGGCTTGATTTTACTCAATATCAATTCTCCTTCTTTTAATTTTAACTGATCTGCCGATAAAGATGCTGCTTGCTTTAATGAAGGAATTGTTTCAATGGAAAAGGGTAAATAATTTTTTATACGTTGTTCATAAAATTCAATTCCCTGAACTAGGTAGCCTTGTTGTGTCTTGCCTATTTGCAACAATTTTATTTTCATTCAACAAATGTATAAAATGAAGATACTCTTGCTTGATCCGAAGTTCCGAAATACAACTATATTTGCATTCGAAGTCTGCTGTGGATAAGGCGTCTGGCTTAATTATTGATTTTTCTGGCAAAACAATCGCATGAGGTCATTCCTAATCATTTTCCTAACAATCACAATGGGTTTCGCTCCATTGTCGGTGGATATAGGAAATGACATTGCAGCAGCCATTCGCGCTGGGAATGCTCGTCAACTTTCAGGATTTTTTAATAATAATGTCGATCTTACTGTTCTTGGTAAGGAAGAAATGTATTCCAAAGCCCAAGCAGAACAAATCCTTCGCGACTTCTTCCAAAAAAATGCTCCGCGTAGTTTCAACTTAAAACACCATTCGAGCAATCCAACTTCTGCTCAATATGGAATTGGTACCTACATCAGCATTCAAAATGCGCGATTCCGTATTTATTTCCTGATTAAGAAAATTGGAAATCAGTCATTCATACAGCAGTTTAGCATCGAACCCGAAATCTAAATCATGACCTTTAGCCAACAACAGGAAAAGCTCATCGAAGCTCTTATTCTACTTTCATTAGCCGAAGATGTTGGTCCTGGTGATTATACAACCTTAGCTACGGTTCCAACTAACATCACTCAAAAAGCCAAACTCATAGTAAAAGAGGATGGGATTTTATGTGGAGTTGATATCGCTCGACGTGTGATGAAAGCAGTTGATCCCGAAATGACCATGGAACAACTCTTAAAAGAGGGTGATTCCATGCAAAAAGGCGATATCGCATTTTACATTACAGGAAAACCCGGTTCCATTTTAACTGCCGAACGTTTATTACTCAATTGCATGCAGCGAATGAGCGGCATTGCTACGTATACGCGAAAATTGGTCAATCTCATTCAGGATACAAAAGCAACATTAATCGATACACGAAAAACTTCACCTGGAATGCGTGTTTTGGAAAAATGGGCTGTTCATACCGGTGGTGGAGGAAATCATCGCATGGGTTTATATGATATGATCATGATCAAGGACAATCACATCGATTTTGCCGGTGGAATTACTCAAGCCATTGATCGTGTGCATGCTTTCTTGAAAGAAAAAAACCTTTCTCTCCAAATCGAAATTGAAGCCCGATCACTAGAAGATGTGAAAACGATTGTTGCTCATGGTGGAGTAAATCGCATCATGCTCGATAATTTCAATCCCTCGCAAATTCGTGAAGCACTTCCAGTCATTCCTTCATCATTCGAAATAGAAGCTTCTGGTGGAATCAATGAAACGAACTTGCGCGATTATGCTTTAACAGGTGTTCAATTTATATCCATGGGTGCTTTGACTCACCAAGTGCGTAGTTTGGACCTAAGTCTAAAAGCCTGCTGATGTTTCGGAAATTCAGACAATGGGTGTATCACTTGCCCATCATTCATGGGTTTTTACGGTTTTTATCGCATGTAAGTCTACCCGGATTCAAAGAAATCTCTCTGCTCGATGTGGCGATGCAGTTTAAAATTAGTCTTACAAGCTCTCGAATATCCATGCGGGCTTCGGCAGTTTCATTCAATTTCTTTTTAGCCATATTCCCAACCATCATTTTCTTATTTACCCTTACTGCCTATCTGCCCATTGCCGATTTTCAAGAACAATTGCTCAATGCACTTGAAAGAGTCCTTCCCCATAATTCTTTCCTCGCAGTAAGAACTACAATCCTCGATATTATCAGCATCAAGCGCGATGGACTACTTTCCTTTGGGGCAATTTTAGCCTTGTTTTATGCTACCAATGGAATGAACTCCATCATACAATCTTTCAACGCAAGTATTTTTATCAAAGAATCCCGTCCTGCTTGGAAAATCCACTTAGTCTCTTTAGCGCTCACCATTATTTTATCGCTCCTTCTTGTACTCGCATTTACACTCATGGTAGTGACCAATTTTGGACTTGATTATCTCATCAAACACCACATCATCACCTACGGAATCAACTACAAACTCATTTGGTTGGGGAAATGGTTGATATTTTATTCCCTGTTATTTTTCTCTGTTGCTTTTCTCTATTACCTCGGTCCATCTAAAAATGCACGCACAGGATTTTTCTCCATTGGTGCACTTGCAACCAGCTTTCTCATTCTCCTTTTATTAATTGGTTTCTCCTTCTTTGTTGGGAATTTCGGAACGTATAATACAGTCTATGGTTCAGTAGGTGCACTCATTGCCGTGATGGTGTTGATTAACCTCAATGCCATGCTATTGCTTTCGGGTTACGAATTCAATGCGGTTGTTTATCATCTTCATCGAAAAAGAAAAGGAAGGAAATCTTCCGATGAAGCGAATCTTTCCTAAGCATTCACTATTTTTCGCTTAAATTCTTTCTGCATGCGATTACTTCGACTGTGTATTTACTTCTGTGTTTTGACTCCGTCATTACTTCAAAGTCAAAATTCATCCTACGATCCAATTCATCCACCCAATACTTATCAAAATTCAGATAACCCGAATTATTGGAAAAATCGCAAACCATTTCCCGGCTACTGGCAGCAAGATGTTCAATACACCATCAAAGCCAAAGTCGATGAAAAAACCGATATCGTAACAGCTACCGAAGAACTCATTTATTGGAACAATTCACCCGATACATTGAATTTTGTTTACTTCCATTTGTATCAAAATGCATTTCAACCTGGTTCCTATTGTTCAGCTCTTCACGATGCGAATGATTATCCACTTGTATATGGTCCATACGAGAAAGAGAAACTAGGTACAGTCGTTTCGAATTTAAAAGTAGCTGGACAAGAAGTAAAAACCGAACTCGATAATACTATTCTAAAGGTATTTCTACCACAGCCATTGTTGCCCAATTCATCGGTCAGCTTTAGCATGGATTTTAAAACCTATTTCGATTATCAAGGAAGCATTCGCCGAAGAATGAAGGAATTCGGATCCTATGGTTCAAAGCATTATGATGGTGTGCATTGGTATCCGCGAATGGATGTGTATGATCGAAAATTTGGTTGGTGTACCGATCAACATTTGGGGAAAGAATTTTATGGCGATTTTGGAACCTACGATGTAGAACTAGAATTCTCCGATAACTATGTCATGGAAGCAACCGGTTTCCTGTTAAATAAGGAGGAAGTTTTACCAGCCGATTTACGTCAGAAACTTGACATCAAAAATTTCGCTAATAAACCTTGGGAAGAAACACCATCCATCGTCACTCCTTACAATCCCGCCAAGCGGAAAACCTGGAAGTTTCACGCCGAAAATGTGCACGATTTTGCTTGGACTGCCGATCCTAATTACCGCATAGGTGAAGCACAATGGAATGGAATTCAAATCATCTCTTTGGTTCAAGAACCTCATGCTGCACGTTGGCAAAATGCGGCTGATTACACAGCCAAAATCATCGAAACATACAGTCGCGATTTTGGAATGTACGTGTATAATAAAATGGTCGTTGCCGATGCACGCGATGGAATGGAATATCCCATGCTTACCCTCGATGGTGGAGCCGATCCAAACTACCGTGGATTATTAGCTCATGAAGTTGGACATAATTGGTTCTTCGGTATGGTAGGAAATAACGAAACATACCGTGCTTCATTAGACGAAGGTTTTACTCAGTTTCTAACCGTTTGGGCACAAGAACACATCGACGGGCCATATGCATTCAAAGGAAAATTCGCTAATAAATACGTTGAGAAATACACCAAACCTGAGGAAGTTCGCTATGCTCGCGCCATGTATGGCTATATACGTGATGCGATTCGCGAAGACGAAACAACACTCAATACGCATTCCGATGATTTCCAAGGTGCAGTTGGTCATGGCGGAGGATATGGAAGTGTGTATTATAAAACAGCAAGCATGTTGTTCAATCTTCAATATGTTTTGGGCGATACCTTGTTTTCCAATGCGATGAAGAATTATTTCAACGAATGGAAAATTGCCCATCCCTATTTTGAAGATTTCCGAAATTCAATCATTCATTACACGCATTCTGATTTAAATTGGTTTTTCGACCAATGGCTTGAAACATCCAAAGTGATTGATTACAAAGTGAAGCGGGTGAAAAATAAAGGGGATGGTATCTATTCAATCACTTTCAAACGCAAAGGCTCTATGCAAATGCCTATCGATTTCTCGGTCTTCGATGTGGATGGAAAACGTTACGATTATTACATTCCTAATAATTGGTTCGAAAAGAAAACATCTGCAACACATCTGCCGCGCTGGATTGGTTGGGGTGTGTTAAATCCAAGCTACACTGCTCAAGTGAAGATCGATGCAAAATTATCCAATGTTGTTATCGACACATCTGGACGATTGGCCGACATCAACCGCCTCGACAACGCTCGAAAATTACCCAATATCGTTCGCTTCGATTCGCGTGTTTCGAATACACCCGATTGGCATCAGTATGAATTTAACATTCGCCCTGATCTATGGTATAACTTCTACGATGGATTCAAATTCGGTTTCCATATCAACGGTAATTACATGAATTACAAGCATGTTTTTGATGCTACCTTTTGGTTAAATACAGGTTTACAAAAAATAAAACCCGGCTTTGATCAGGATTATAGCAGCTTCAATCCATTTTCATTTAAAGTAAACTATACCAATCCAACTGATAAAATCCTCAAAGGTTCATCCTTCAATGCATCTGTGCGATATCTCGATGGTTTGGCTGCAGCGCAAGTAGGCATGCGTTTTCAAAATCGTAAGAAAAACACCACGTTTTATAGCTATTTCAAAAGCATGGTGCGTCCAGATTCATCGGATATTTATTATTTAGTTAATCGCTCAGAGTGGAATCCACGTCGATGGAATAACACACTTAACCTTGGTTTAGATCATGAGTATTCCTACAAACGAGGTTCAGGGAAAATGAATCTCCACATGCGCACCAGCGGTCCAGGTTCCGATTACGACTATTCTCAATTAAGTATGACGGTTGTTAATTATAACCGACTTGGTAAATTCAATTTCAATACACGCTTTTTCGCACAAATTGGAACGGGACAAAATGTAGCACCCGAATCGGCATTGTTTCTTGCTGGTGCAAATCCTGAAAGTATGATGGATAATAAATTCACCCGTTCGGTTGGATTCTTTCCGCAAGATTGGAATGGTTTCGGAAATACAACAAATCATTTTCAATATGGTGGCGGACTCAATCTACGCGGATATGCTGGATACTTAGCACCATTTCAACGTGCCGATGGAAAAATTGTCCCAGTGTATAAAGGGAATTCAGGTGCTGCTGTCAATGCTGAATTGGAATTCGATCGACTCTTTCCCATTCGTCCTAAATTCACGCGCAACTGGTTAAAAATAAACACCTATCTCTTTGGTGATGCTGGCTTCCTACAATCAAATCTACCGGGCGAAAAAATGGCTTTTGCAAAACCACGCGCCGATGCAGGATTAGGAATCGCTTTCACCATTAAGAAATGGGGACCACTAAGTCTCGAAAAGCCAATTACATTCCGTTTCGATATGCCGTTTTTCCTAAGCAGCACACCCAAAGTTTCTCCCGACTATGTGCAAATGCGCTGGCTTGTAGGAGTAAATCGAGCTTTTTAATATTTTTAAATAGATACTCATATATCGTAGCTGTTTCGTTTAAAATTCACTTATAAGAACTTCGCTCTTCCTTTCTTGTATCACGGCAAGAAAGAAAGACGTCGTAGACATTCATGTGAAGATTCAAATGAAAACTAAATCTCGAATTGTCTAAAGTGTTTATTGACACTAAAATGCAAACACGAATCAAGCGCATCGGCTTTGTCTGGGCGGCGAGGCAGCGATTCGTCATTCCATAGAAAAATAAAGCAACCAGCACACTGGGCGAAAAAAGGCATTGCGCGCTGAAGCATCGTCCAGACTTGAACTTCTTTGCATGCACGCTGAGCTTGTCGAAGCGTGTGTCAAGACAAGAATTACCACGTCGTAGACATTCATGTAAAACCTCAAAAGAAAACGAACGTTCAAATTTTCATGAATGTTTATTGACACTAAAATGCAAACACGAATCAAGCGCATCGGCAATGTCTGGACGGCGAGGCAGCGTTTCGCCATTCCTTAGAAAAATACAACTACCAGCACACTGGGCGAAAAAAGGCCTTTTGCGCGGGGAAGCATCGTCCAGACTTGAACTTCTTTGCTTCCTTTCTTTGTTTCAAGACATGAAAGGAAGACGTTGTAGACATTCATGTTAAGATCCAAATGAAAACAAGATCTCGAATTTCCCAGAATGTTTATTGACACTAAAATGCAAACACGAATCAAGCGCGTCGGCAATGTCTGGGCGGCGAGGCAGCGTTTAACACAAATAAGAAAATTAGATTGGGGGCATGAACCGGGCTTTACGCGGTGCACGGCACCTTGCTTCAATCCCTTGCCCTAACGTTAAACTAGGAATCTTTCTTAAAAAACGGCAACATCGTTTTCAAATCATCCGCAGCGCGACTGTACCAAATCAAAATTCCGTAAATGATTCCGGCAACAAGACTATGTGAAGCGACATCAGCAATCACATTTCCAAAAAGAGGAAGTATACTCGAAACTCCATAGCTAATAACAATGGCCAATGCAATAAACAGAGTTCGTTTATCAAATGGTTGCAACTTAAATCGACTATAAATAAATAAATACTTAAATAAATTATATGTAAAACTTGCTAAACAGGTTGCCCATGCAGCACCTTCAATTCCAAAACGAGGTATGAAAACATACAGTAAAACAAGATTTAAAATAGCAACCATAACCAAAGCAATGGCTCCACTACTAAATCGATTGCTATTAAAAATAATGGCTGTATTCGAACCTGTCATTAAATTAAATAAAGCAGCCAAGCTCAAAATCCCAACAACAGGAACACCTTGATAATAGGTCGATGGCAACCATTTAAATAAATAAGGAGCATTCAATGTAACAAGCAAAAACAAAATTCCACCTAATAGAAATAAATACCTCGCCGATTTGTAATAGATATCTTGAATGTTCGCCATATCATTTTTTTCCCAGGCATGCGCTACACGAACATTGGCAATTTTATCTAGTGCATTCACAGGTGCTTCAATAAAAGTTGGAATGAAAGAAGCAATACCATAAACACCTACTAATGCCAAAGGAACAAACTGCCCAAGCACAATAGAATCCAATAGTTTTATAGCCATTGAAGCAATACCAGCAAAGAATACGGTCCAACCATACACCAGCATTTCTTTAATTAGTGGTTTTGTAATAAATCCCCAATCGGGTTTTAAGGAAATATGACCAACACGAATGGCTTGAATGATTAAGATGACAAGCTGTAAAATAAATGTCCCAACATAGGCTGAAACAAATCCACTCAAGTTTATTAATCCCGAAGAATAAATCAGGATAAGAGCAATAAAAAAAACGCGAATGAGCACTTCTTGGCCAAGTGCAGGTAGTAGTGGACGAAATACTGAAAAGAGATAATTATTAAAAACAGCAATTAAACAAAGAACGATCGACAGTGGAAATACCCAAAAAAAGTAACGAACAAACAAGGCTGATTCTTGAATGTATAAACCTACAAATGCATCTTTAAATAAATAGAGTAGGGGCAAACAAAGCAAACAACCAACTAGCGGGAACAATAATAGAAATCCAAGAAATCCCTTATGGTTCGATGCAGCATCTCGGAATCTTGGGAAAAAGCGTGTCGTAATATTTCCACCACTCATCGGTAAAATGGTCGATACGAGAAACGAAAAGGAATATAAAACACGTGTCAAACCAATTTCTTCTGGACTTAAAAAAAAAGGCTGCAACACCAACAAACTGAACATCCCTACCACAATACCCGTGTAGGTGATAACAGTACTTTGGATACCTTGTCGTTGGATTACGCCCATGCTGATGCAAGGTTAGTGAAATTGATGAATTATATATCAAGAACCAACTTTAAGTAATTCAATTATTAAGAATGTTTTTTCTGATTGCATTCATTCTTTTAGATAAAGGAAATTCATTCATAATTCGATTTCTACATAGATTAGAATTGTCAATTGTTGGTTCAGGAAGATTCTTAATTAATTCAACTAATTGATTTTTATTTTTATGTTTTAATATATAACCAGTTTCACCAATTATTTTTGGTATTGCTGCAACATTGCTCCCAATGGGAATACAACCACACAACATCGCTTCACAAATTGCATTTGGAAACCCTTCTGAAATTGATAATTGCATGTAGTATTGGTGTTTCTTAAATAACTGATTTAGTAAATCGTGATCAGCAAAATTTACTAGTCGAATATTATTGGGGACTTCAATATCAAATGAAAAACGGTTATTACCAACAATTGTAAATGAATATAACGGAAATGCTTTTGCTGCTTCAATTACAAGATCAAGTCCTTTCAATATAAATCTTCTATATTCTTCAGACCCCGCAGCAACAGATATAAAGGAATTCGGTTCTTTTATTAATTCAATTTTCCAATCATCAGCTGAATAACCATTATGTATTACTTCAAATTTTGCCTTTGTATTCGGACAATATTGAAGAATTCCTTGAAATTGATTTTGCTCTAAATCATATGTGTTTTGAGTTTGAATGAGTGATTCATCCACAGGCCAAATATCACTGCATAAATTAAAACTCCAACGAGTGAATGTTCCTAGCAATTTATTTTGGAAATTTCCATAATTGAGTTTTGGGAAACTAACACAGTCAGTTCCTCCCGCAATGATTATACATCTTTTACCAATTATTTTTGAAAATAAAGTGGGTAGAAAAGTATGATATCCTCCAAACATGCAGATTAATACATCACTTCTCCAAATATTTATAAGAAGAAAAAGTTTTTGTTTAATGAAACTGACTGGAGTTTTCCATTTAGCAGAAGGAGCAAAAATAGATACATCAACTTTTGCGAAATCTTTCAATAATTCGATATCCTTCTTAACAAATGAAGGAGTAGAAGTGCAGAAATAAAGAATTCGCATAAAAATTATTAATTAAATGCCCTAAACCATTCAATCAACTTAAGTTTATACTTTGATTGCTTGGGCATCGACTTATAACTACGTTTTACTGAAAATAATATCCAATTATAATCCGGTTCAACAGTAAATAATGAATAGCGTTCATAAATTTCAATCATCAAAGGAGTATTTTCAATCGCTTTAGCGAAGTCTTCTATATAAAGAGATTGATCAATGATTTGTAATAATTGGGGAGCAGAAGCACGCACATAATTTAAAGATATAGGATCAGGAATATGAATCGCAATCTTAGTTCCTTCATGTATTGCATTCGATAATAGTTTAAAAATGGCATTATGCTGCTCTTTAGGAATATGCTCTAGAACATCTGGAAATATAATAAAGTCAAACTTACCATTGGGTTTGAAATCCGACATATCAGAAACGATGTATTGAATGTGTTTCTGATTTTCAGTTCTTTTTTTTGCAATTTCAATGCTTTCCGGACTAATATCGGCAGCTATCAATTCACCATCTTTTAAGTAAGCTCCTAACAATCCTGTAAGCGTTCCTATTCCACAACCAACTTCAAGAACTCTATGATTGGATTTTAATCCTGCTTTTTTTAGACGTTGAAGAATCGTATAATGACGAATATGAACACCTGTGTTTTGCTGTTGTGTACTAAATTGATCGTAGTATTCTGAAACGTTAGTTCCCACAATATTAATTTTTGACAAATCTAAAGTATTCATTGATTTATTTGAGTACGATTTAGGAATCCAATCTCTTTAATAAGAAAAACGATTTAGTTTAAATAGTTGATTTGTGATTTGCAATAAACTTAAAATAGGCTTGAATGAATTATTTGCTTTTTTTTTAACTGATGTTTGTAGTTTGTAATACAAAAATTCTATTTTTGATAATTAAACTAACCTTAACCTAAAATGAAAAAACTCCTAACTTTATTTTTAGGCTGTTCTCTTGCAATAAATGCAATAGCTCAGCTTGAAAACGATCCTGCCATAATTGCTTTTTATCCTTTCAATGGAAATGGAAATGATATCTCAGGCAATGGATTTAATGCAACGCTCAATGGCCCCTCGAATTATTCAAATGATCGAAATGGAAATTCGAATTCAGCCTTTTCTTTCGATGGTTCTAGTAATTATTTTACTATAAATAATGTAAATAGCACATTTAAGCCAACTCAATTTCCCGTTTCAATTAGTACTTGGATTCGAATTCCTCAGAATTATCAAGGTGTTTTTACTTTCTTTAAAAATGATTTTGCTCAAAATATCTATTCAGGTATAAGAGGGACTGTCATTTCATCTGGTGTAATTACAATTGGTTTAGAAAATGGAGGTCCTATTGGTTCTGGTTCAAGAAGAACTAAAACAGGAACAACTAATATTAAAGATGGACAATGGCATCTCATAACCTGTGTAATCAGAGGTTTTAGTAACATGGACATTTTTGTTGATTGCCACAATGATGGTGGTGCCTATTCTGGTGGAGCAAATACTTTGTTTTACGGAGCTCAAAACTCAGGTATTATTGGGGCTTATGATGGAGTATTAGGAAATACCGGATTGGACTATGCATTAGGTGATATTGACCAACTAATCTTTATTGGAAGAGAATTAACATTAAGTGAAATCCAAACTTTGTATTTTAATCAAACAGCTTCTATTACAGGTGAAACAGTAATTTGCCCAAATAGTAGTACAACTTTAACTGCTCATGGAGGTACTTCCTATTTATGGGATAATGGTTCAACAGATGCTCAAAGAATTATATCTAATACTGGAATATATCATGTAACAGTATTAAATAATGGATCATGTTCAAGAGATTTATATGTAGAAGTAACTCAAGCAAACGTTTCCCCTCTCCTCATTTCAGCAAACACTCCAACTAGCTTTTGCCTAGGTGGTTCTGTTCAACTCAATGTAAATGCTGATGGTGGTTTTCATTGGAATGATGGTTCTACTCAAAATCCAAGAACTGTTTCTAGCACTGGAGATTATTACGTAACAGCCAACGAAGGATGTACAAATGTATCTAACTCCATTCATGTTCAAGTGTATGATAATCCGGCTCAACCAACTATTACTCCTTCAGGTCCTTTGAGTTTTATTCAAGGTGGATCTGTAGTATTAAGTTCATCCAGTGCTGCTGCTTATTTATGGAATCCAGGATCTCAATCTTCAGCACAAATTGAAGTTACTACAACCGGTGATTTTTCAGTTCAAATTACCAATGAACATGGTTGTCATGCTACATCTCAAGCGGTTCATGTTTCTGTTTTACCAGATGTGCCTCCTGTAAATTCTAGCTGTACTGCTGTAGAAGTAATGAGTTATAATCCAAAGAAACGCAATGATGGTACTTTCTTACTACCTTCTCGTACTATTTCTTCTAAAGCTTTAGGACTAGCTCAAAATTCTGATTCTCCAAGTACTGAAGAACTATTTAATGCTGTTGCTCTTGGTTTTGGTGGTGATATCACTGTTCGCATGAGCGGTAAAATTGCCAATGGTCTTGGAACCGATTTTAAAGTGTTCGAAACAACATTTAATCCCGATGCAGGAAATTGCAGTCGTTACCCTGAACGTATTCAGGCTTATGCATCACAAGATAATTGCCATTGGGTATATTTAGGTGATGGTTGCCAAGATGCAGAATTTGACCTTGGGGAATTAAATTGGGCAGAGTACATCCGTTTGGTTGATATTAGTCCGATTGATGCAGCATATAACAATCAAGTGGCCGATGGTTATGATGTAGATGGTATTGAGTGTTTACATGGATATACCGATTCTCCAATTGTTCAAGATCTTGGAGCTGATTATGCAACTCAATTAGTTAGCGCAAATCAGTTGTTACGTAAAAATGGAACCGCTGTGACATTAGCTCGTTCGGATGCTTCTAAAGCTCTTGGAGCCCCTCAATACACAAATTCAATAAATTTCTTCTCTCTTGGTTTTGGAGGAAGCATTACATTGAAATTGGGTTATGCTGTTTTTAACAAAGACGGGAATGATCTAAAAGTTGTAGAAACATCATTTGGCAATCCAGTATGTGATAATTATCCTGAAAAAGCCAATGTGGAAGTTTCTCTCAATGGCTCCGATTGGTTCGATTTAGGTCAAATTTGTTTAGATGGTGGAGTTGATTTCTTAACGCAAGGTGTTAATGTAGCTCAATATGTTCGCATTACCGATCATTCAGCTTCTTCTAATTTTAATGCTGCTGCTGATGGTTATGATGTAGATGGTATAGTAGTTCTTCAACCAGGTTGCAGTAATACCAATACTTCTGCTCGTATAACTGATGATATTTGGACAAAAGATGAAACTGCAATGATTTCTGTAAATCAATCTTTTACAAAAGATTTTGCAACTCTTCAGATTCAAACTAGTGATGTTGCAGAAAAAATGACGATAGAACTTATCTCTATAACTGGACAAAAAATAAACACAATCCAGTTGTCTTTAGATGCGAATTCAACATCACAACAATCAATTGATCTTAGCTCTTTGTCTAGTGGTATTTACATGGTATCTGTTAAAAGTTCTACTGGAATTGAAACATTTAAGTTGATAAAACAATAATTCAAACAACAGAAATTGAAAAGCCGCTTTCCAAAAGAGAGCGGCTTTTTTAATTTATTTCAATATTAACTTATCGAATAAATTGACCATTTTCCCAGTAAGCGTCTTCCTTGAAAATCTTTCATCAGCATGAATTGTTTGAATTTCATTACGCATTTCAAACATCGATTTTAACCCAGCATACATGGCTTCCGTTTTTCCAAAGCCAATAATTCGATGAATTGGATTTGCAGCTAAAACTTCAGCTGCTTGTCCATCTTCAGGTCCAATCATCAATATTGGTTTTTGTGCGGCTAAGTATTCAAACAATTTACCAGTCAACGTTGCTTTGGGAGAAAAGAATCCATTTTCTTCTGCACCATAATTATTGATCGATAGAAGCAATACCGATGCACTTTTTTGTTCTGCAATAATTTCGGCATGAGGCATATAATCAACCCATTCGGTACATTCGTCTAAGCCATTTAATTCGATACTTTTTCTGACCGAAATATCGTTTTTACCTATCAGTCGAATGCGACAGGCCGATTTAAATTCAGGTAGCTCTTTTCGAAGTTTTGCAATGCTTTCCCATAATTCAGGATGATTACGTCGATCATTCAAACTACCCGTATGAACAATACTAAAAAATTGATCTTTTCGAAGAAGATTATCAGGTATTTCAAAATCATCCGGATCATAACCATTGGTGATCACATCAACTGGTCGATTGGTTTTACTACGAAACTCTTCTGCCATTAATTCACTTACAACAACTATCTGATCGGCGCTTTGAAGCACTTTCCCTTCTAATCGAATATTCTTGTTTTTTGCCCAAGTACTCATCGACAAATCTCCTGCAAAATCAATATTCACCCAAGGATCCCGAAAATCAGCCAGCCAAGGAATTCCTGTCTTTTTTTTCAGCCCTAAACCTATTAGATGCATGCTATGTGGAGGTCCTGTAGAAACAATCAAGTCAACCTGATTCTCCTTAAGCCACTGATTTAAATAATTAATCGAAGGACGAATCCAAAAACGACGTGCATCGGGTATAAAAACATTTCCTCGAAGCCAAATAGAAAGCCGATGTCCTAAACTTTTCTTTCCGTTTTCTTGTAAAAATCCTGAAACAACTCGTTGATCTTTTTTCTGTCCAATCACCTTTTTATAAAGCTGATAAGGCTCCCAAATGGGTTGTTTTAAAATGGTAATTCCTTCTGGTATATCTTTAAAAAAAGATTCATCCAATACAGGATATTCACCATTTAAGGCTGTATATACAATGGGTTCCCAACCGAATTCTCGCAAATATTTAACGAACTTAAGCCAACGCTGAACACCTGCTCCTCCTGATGGCGGCCAATAATAAGTGAGAATCAAGACTTTTTTCACAAATGCAAATATGCAGTTTGCATGGGAGATGACAAGCTAAACCAATGGTAAAAATGACTCTTCAATTGGTTTTATAATTGAAAACCTTGACACATCCGACTGTTTTCGGGTTGCAATTAAACAGCAATTATTTTTCGACCATTTGCCGACTAATCCAACTATTGATTTGCTTTTCTCTTTCAAAGCAACAAATTAGTTAGTATATAACTCAATAAACTGGATATTCAAATCACCAACATCCCATATAATTAGTAATACACTTATGAATTTTATCTTGGATATTATAGATTCGCATACACACAAAGTTCAAACTTGATTAAAGAAATGCATTCGATTAGATGAATAAAACTAAGGATACGAATTCCTCAAAATCCCGAAATACAAGGCTTAGCTGGCGTATATTATTAGTAGTCGTTTAATTGAAATCTATTTTACCTTCTTTGCCCATAAAATTAATTTGAATGTGATCAGATACTGTAATCTGTTGATAGGATATTTTATTAGTTTCAAATCGAATGCTTTTTATCGAATATTTTGAACCATGCTTAAAAGGCTCAAAACTAAGTTTAAATCCTTCGGATGAAGAAAATGTTCTATTTCCCAATTTAGTAAAACCACATTTTAATAGTAGTTTACTATAATAATCGAATTCAATTTCATTTGTATAAAAAACAATTTCCGTAAATCTTTTTAGATATTTATTTTCACTAGTGTCCGATAAAAACTCAATATGAGAATTTTTCACTATGAAAGTGTTGATTATACTGGAATGATTTCTCTGTTTTAAAAAGTAAGCCCCCCTTTTCATGATGTATTAAATTTCAATTGAAGTTGAGTGTCAACTTCTTTTAGCCAGTCTTTTTCTGGGTTCTCAAGGAATTTAATTAGGTGAATATAATTGAACAGATGCAATCTACAGAAGCTTGCAAGGTTTGAGAATGCCCATTTACGCTTGAGTTTTCTGTGAATAACGCTTAAGAGTAAATTAACTATTAAAGTGCACCAGATTTGGATTTTAATAGCATTCTCATTGTCTCCTAGAAAATATTTTAATGGGAAGTTTTGTTTTAATTGTTTGAATAACAACTCGATTTGCCATCGTTTTTTATAAATCAATGCAATGTGTCCAGCATTCATTCCGAACAGATTCGTTAAAAACTCAAAACAGCGTTTATTTTCGTCATCCCAATAAGCTATACGCCTTAATTCTGTTGTTTTTAAATACTTTCCATTTTCCTTTACATCAACACGAATGATTTCATCTTTTAGAACTCCATTATCAATATAAGGTGGGATTTCATTTTCAGAAACAGATTCATAAACTGCGTTCGATTTTAAACGGGTTACAAAGAACCTCTCATTTTTGGTGAATTCATCGAAGACCTTGTAATCATTATATCCTTTATCAAAAACTGCGATTCGCCCTTTTTCTAATTTAAAGTATTTCAGAAACTGACGATCGTTTGTTGTTGCTGCTGAGAACCAAACCAATTTAGGTACTCTTTCTTGAAGACTAATTTGTGTATGAACCTTAATGCCGCCCTTTCTTTTTCCATTGGCAGGTTCTCTTCCTACACAACTCAATATATCCTTAAAAAGACCAATGGTGGTTGAATCAAATATATCCAATAACCTTTCCCAGCTGTAATTATATCGGCTGTCCGAGATAAATGGTCCAAACCATAATAGATATCCTGAAATACCAAATGGCTCCTTCGCTGGTTTGCATCACCTAAAGTGCTTTTATATGGAATATGCTTAAGTTGAAAATGATTGGTTTTGCCCTTTAATCCGAGCATTGAACCTGCGACTTCGCGCAAAGAAGTGCAATTAGCAAATGTTGAGAAGAGCATACTTATCAGATGATCAGAAGTATCAAACTTCTTCACGTAATGATCTGACATATGCTTTTTAACAACTGAAGTGATAATTCTAATATCTATTAAAGAAATCAGCTGTCCGAAAACCGACTGTCCAAAAAAGTAGTTACTTTTATTCATGTAATTTATGTTCGCAAAACCAAATTACAACAAAGCGGGACAACCTAATTGGAAGTCCCGCTTTCAAAATGTTTTATCGGACACTAGTGATTTATTTTCTCTTTTCTCATCATGTTGTTTTAAGTATTGTATTCGACTGACAGAATCCCCTATTGTTTTCAACTGGTTAAATGAAAAATAATCCTTCTCATATTCCATAATCCAAAATCCAATATTGGATTTTGAAAAGAATATAGAATCATTAATATACAATGCCTTAAACCATGGTATCAATGTATCAGATACTTTTCTGTCTTTTATTTCTATTTTAGTTATGTAATCTTCAGTAAATTTTTTTTGTAGAATTAATAAATCTCCGATATGATCAGCACTCAAAGCTATAGCACTACTTCCTGTTTTATGTTCTGAAGCTGAGGGGGCAAAGATTTCTAAATAATTAATATCTCCAAATATATATGCTCCTATCCATGACATATAACTTGTAGTAGATTTTTTAGTAAAGAAACCAGAAAACTCATTTTTAATAAATTCTGAGTTTATCAGTGCTGAATAGTCAGCTGAATCCAATACTAAAAAGCAATGATTGAATTGCATCTTTGGAGTTTGACCGAAACAAACTGCAGTTTTTAATAAAATAGTTAAGAGTATTATTTTTTTCATCAAAGTCATCTAAGGCCTAAAATACCTAAATCAAATAAAAAAAGACCAAAGAGTATGAGGCTTTTTTGGGGGGCTAAGTGTTCGAACCTTGACCCTCCCGACTATTTTCGGGATGCTCTGAATCAGCAATTAGCTTCTCAATTAATTTTCTACTCTTCCAACTTTTAATTTGTTTTTCTCTTTTTAAAGCTAGATCCTTTGTTTGATAGCATTCTTTATTTCGAATATTCCAATCAGCTAATTTTCCTGTAAATCCTTTGTGTTGCGAATTATGTTTTCTTAATCTTTCTTCAAGAAAATCCCCAGTATATCCAACATAGTATTAATCTAATGTTCTGGAATATAGTATATAGACATAAAATGGCATATTGTATTTAAATATATCAAATAAAAAAAGCCCCACGAGTGTGAGGCTTTTTAGTGGGAGCTACTGGGTTCGAACCAGTGACCCTCTGCTTGTAAGGCAGATGCTCTGAACCAGCTGAGCTAAGCTCCCTTGATGTTTCTAGTGAAACGGGCTGCAAATATACCTGCTTAACGATTACATGCAAATTTATTTTGCAGAATTTTTAAATTATTTCAGCAACCACAAACGTACTACCCCCAATTATTATCATATCTCCTTGTTTTGCAGCTCGTTTTGCTGCATTCAATGCACTACGAACACTCGAATATTTTTTTCCAACTAAACCAATTTCTCCTGCTTTACTCGCTAAAATATCGGTTTCTAATGCTCTTGGAAGCTTGGCTCGACAGAAATAATACCTAGCATCGGTCGGTAATAACTTTAAAATGGTAGAAACATCTTTATCTCCAACCATTCCCAAAACCCAATGCAGCTTACTAAATTTTGAATAGTTTATTTGGTTAAGAATTTCTTTTATTCCAGCTTCATTATGTCCCGTATCAGCTACAATCAAAGGATTTTGTTGGAGAATATCCCATCTTCCTCGAAGTCCAGTATTTTCCTTTGTGTTTTCAATTCCAGCTAATACTGCTTCATCTTTTAGTTTCCAACCAATCTTTCTAAGTTGTGAAACAGATGCTAAAATGCCTTGGATATTTTTCACTTGATACAATCCTGGTAAGGCGCTTTTTAGTTTGATGTTCCGATTCTCCCATTGAACTTTTAACTCTAAAAGCATTCTTCCCTTTTTTTCAAGGAAATCCTTGCTAATAACATGCACTTCATCCTCTGCAAAAACAATTTCTGCCTGTTCGTTTTTTGCCTTTTGAAGAAATACGTCTCTCGATTCCTGTTGTCGCTCACTTATTACAACGACCGTTTGGGGTTTGATAATTCCAGCTTTCTCAGCAGCAATTTTTTCCAATGTATCTCCCAATAAATCCATGTGATCGAAGCTGATATTGGTTATCAAACTTAAATCTGGACGAATTACATTGGTCGAATCTAATCTTCCTCCTAAACCTGTTTCTATAATAGCAATATCCACCTTTTTCTCTGCAAAATACTGAAAGGCGAGTGCAACATTCATTTCGAAAAATGATGGCTTGATTTCCTCAAACAATGCCCGATTATTTTCAACAAATCGAATAACTCGAGCTTTTGAAATGGGCTTTCCATCAATGCGAATTCGTTCTCTAAAATCTTTTAAATGGGGAGAAGTAAATAATCCTGTTTTATAACCAGCTTCTTGAAAAATGGAAGCCAGCATATGCGAAGAAGAACCTTTCCCATTGGTTCCAGCAATATGCACCGATTTAAACGACAGATGCGGATTACCTAGCGCTTCACATAAATGGGTAATGTTATCTAAATTCGCTTTATATGCTGCTTTACCAACACGAGTAAAAGCAGGCAGTTGGCTGAATAAATATTCCAGCGTTTGCCTGTACGTCATTTAATTTCGAATAAACAAATAGCTAATCGTTCCAACTTGCAATTCGGCTGCATCGGGATTTGAATTGAATCTAGCTCGTTTTGCAGCAGCTTCAGCTTCGCGAAATAATGACGCATCTTGAACAGTTGTACCGCGGGCTCCCGCTTTTGCTTTAACGACTTTCCCTGTTTTATCCACACTTATTTCTACCACTACTTTCCCCGATTTTGGAGAATTATACGCTGGTTTAGGCAGTGATGAAGGTGTTCTATTATCTAAACTATACGATATTCCACCTCCAGTTCCAGGACCTTTACCTGGGCCTTTACCGGGACCTTCTCCTTCTCCCTCACCATCTCCTTTTCCATTGCCCCCCTTACCTGTATAGGCATGTGCATAAGGATCTCCATTTTCTTTCCCTTGATTCCCTTCTTTCCCCGTATTTCCTTCGCTACCGCCAGTTTTTGATTTTCCGGGATATAATGCTCTACGTTCTACAACAGGTTCAACTGTTTTAGTAATGACAGGTCCATCCGTTTTACGTTTTAATTCAACGTATTCCTTTTTGGGTTTCACTTTTACCTTTTCAATATCAGGAACATAATTCTCATCATCATCCGATTGTAAAATGTTCGCCTGATTTGCTGCTGTTGGTTGTGGAGATCCTGCTGATGATAATTGATCTGGATTAGTCATTCCCATTCCATCTTCCGAATTCCCGAAATTCAATTCAACACCCAATCCACCACCGCCATCTTCGGGGAAGGGTGGGAGTGGAGTGATAATTTTATACAGGATAAATAGCAACAGTAAAATCGCATGAAACGCAATCGTGATGGCTGTTGCGTAATATTTATCGGATTTCTGACTTAGTTCCATAACTATCCGTTTGGTGCCTTTGTAGCAAGAATCATCTTGATCTTTAGGCGGTTTCCTATTTCTAGAACATCAACCAATTGCTGGATGCTAAGTGATTTATCCAAACTCAATACAATGGTTGGTTCACTAATTCCTTCTACGGCTAATTTCATAGCAGGTTCTAATTCCTCAAACGCTACATCCTTACCTTGTAGTACATAACGTTGTTCTGCAGATATTTCAAGTTTGATTACTTTCTTCGTTACCTGCTGCGCATTTTTCGAACTAGGCAATGTCAATTTTACCACACTCGGACTCACCATCGTAGATACGATAAGAAAGAATAACATCAAAAAGAACATGATGTCGTTCATAGAATGCGTGCTTATTTCAGCATGCGGACGTATTCGGGATCCTCGAAGATTCATTATCGGGTTGGTTCGTGCAACATATCAATAAAATCAAGCGAAGTGCTTTCCATCCGTTTGGCAATGCGATCAACTGTAAAGTTGAGATAATGATAGAGGACAAACGATAAAATACCGACAATTAATCCAGCAGCAGAAGTCACCATTTTCTCGTACAAACCACCTGAAATCAAACCAATACTGATATTATCAGCAAGTGAAATGTTATAGAAAATCTTAATAACTCCGAGGATTGTTCCAACAAATCCAAACATGGGAGCAATACCAGCAATAATGGATAGAATACCGATATTTTTTTCGATGCGACTTAATTCCTTTTTACCAACGCCTTCCATCGATTTTTCAATTTCATCAACGGTAAGTCCTATACGTGAAATACCTTTTTCAAGCATGCGAGCATCAGGAGTATTATTGCTTTTACAAAGTACTATCGCACCTTGAATATTTCCTTGATGAATCTGATCTCTCACATTATTCAATAGATTATCAGGATTTTGAGCTGCTCTGCGAAGAACAAAAAAGCGTTCAAAGAAAATAAATATGGTTATGAGAGAGAGCAAACCAATTGGAATCATTAGCCAGCCGCCTTTTTGAACCATATCAAATAGACTCAATGTATCTGTTTTTTGTGCTGTTTCGGCAGCCGCTGATGCAAGGGGAGCAGCTAGTGAATCACCACCAACTACTGTCTGCAGGAATATTCCCATCATAGAATTGAAATGATTTAATAGGTAAACGCAACTATTCTTAGAAGCGTATTCAAAGAACGCCAATAAAAAAACGGCCTTTGCGGAGCCGTTTTCTGCGTTTTGAACGCCTTTATTAACAAGGTATCGGAGTTCTTGCTATTTATTCAATGTCAATTTTAGATCAATTGTTGAAGTGCAATTCGATAAGCTTCTCTTGAAAAATGGATACGATTTGGGCAATGTGGTGCCACTTTCTCCATGGCTTTGCGAATGATTTCTGAAGCATCTTCAAAAATTGCAGCATCACTTATTTCAGCATTATTATTCATCAAATAGGCGAAAACACGTGCCATTCCACAGTTTGAAATAAAATCGGGCACAACGGCAATCTGTTCATCAGCATATTCCATCGTTGGTCCGAAAAATATTTCAGGATCAGCAAAAGGAACATTGGCACCACTTGCAATCACTTCCATTCCGGCTGCTTTCATTCTTACAACTTGCTCGCGACTAACTAATCGGGAGGCAGCTGCTGGAATAAATACTTCTGCATTCAAATCCCAGATTCGTGCATTAACTTCTTCAAATGAGAGGATATTTGAATTTTGAAGTGTATTTCCTTTTTTCTCTTCAAATAATCGTGTAATTTCTTCAAATGAAAATCCTTCTTGATTTATCAATCCTCCTGATCGATCAATAATGCCCACAATCATTGCATCATTCTTTGATAAATAATAAGCTGCAGCGGAAGCAACGTTACCCCATCCTTGAATTATAACTCGCTTTCCTTTCAAGCTGTCATTATATATGTTGTAAAAATGACGCACAGATTCAGAAACTCCAAAACCCGTTATCATATCAGCTACAACTAATTTCAACTTCGGATCAGGCGTGTAATTTAAATTTTCTAATACTTTAGAAACTCCTGAACGTAATTGTCCAACGCGGCGAATTTTTTCACCTTCAGTTCCACCAAAATGGCCATTCACAACGCCTTCTTGTGGATGCCACAATCCATATTTTTCGGTTATAGGAATTACTTCATGGATTTCATCAATGTTCAAATCTCCTCCAGTGCCATAATAATTTTTCAACAAGGGCATCACAGCTTTATACCATCGTTCGAGGACTTCTTTTTTACGAGAATCTGACGGATCGAAGTTAATTCCCGACTTCGCACCACCGATTGCAGGACCGGAAACGGTGAATTTTATCTCCATTGTTTTAGCCAAAGACTCAACTTCTCGTCTATCTAACCCTTTTCTCATTCGAGTTCCACCACCAGCAGCATTTCCCCTTAATGAATTAATTACTATCCATCCTTCTGCCTCTGTTTCAGTGTCTTTCCATTCAAAAACTATTTGTGGTCGGCGTTCTTCGTATTGTCTAAGTAGGTCTTTCATGTTGATTTTAGATCAATTTTGGTCGCTGCAAAAGTAGGATTTGAAAAGGAAAATGAAGGATACATTTGGAATCTAAGTTTTTCTGTATTTTAGGCACGTAAAACCAAACCAAAACACTGAACACCTAATGGGAACCAAGTCTGATAAACCGTTGAAGAAACGCGACGATCTCAGCAACGAGTTTCAGCGCGCTACTCGTCTGAAACCATTGAATCCGAAAGAAAACAAAAATTGGCGAGCTAAGTATGATGAAGACTTAGACGACGATGATGATGATCTTGAAGAAGAGGACGACTTTGATGAAGTTGAGCCTGACGCGGATGAAAAAGAAGTAGAAGATGATGATTTTGATCTGGATGAAGATTTATCTGACCCAGATTTTGATGATGACGATGACGAAGAAGAGGAATTCTTCGACGACTCTGATTTTTGATTTTAACCTTTGTAAACAGCACCTGATGATATTGGACGTAATGCTCCAGTAACAGAAGGAAGTGTGTTGGGTATTTCGAGTAATCTTAAGTATCCTAACAAAGCAAAAATCAAGGATTCTTTATTGTCAATTAAATCATTTTCAGGAAGCTCCACAGTACTAATACTGTGGAGCTTTATTAGATTGATCAACCAGGTATTTCTAGCGCCACCTCCTGTAATGAGCGTCTTTCCTGGCATGTTCAATATCATTGAAATTTGATTTGCAAAGTGAGTTCCGAAGGTTGCTAATAAATCAGGAACATTATTTTTTTCGGAGTACTTAATCAATAATGGGGAAATTGTTTCATCAACCCATTCTGTCCCTAAACTTTTAGGTGATTGCATTTTGTAGTAATTCAGATTTTCGAGCTCATCCAATAATTCAGGAATAATATTTCCTGTCGAGGCTACTTTTCCCTGATCATCATATTCTGCTCCCAGTCTTCGTGCTAGTGCATTTAAAACAACATTCAATGCACAAATATCGAATGCCTTTCGAATGCCATTTTCTTTAAATGAAACATTCGCAAATCCCCCAAGATTCAGACAGAAATCATATTCACTAAATAATAATTCATCTCCGATTGGAACCAAAGGAGCACCTTGTCCATGAATACTTATATCTGATTGCCGAAAATCACAAACAGTAGTCAACGATGTTAGTGCTGCGATTGTAGCGCCAGAGCCAATTTGTAATGTGTAACCTTGTTCAGGGCGATGGAAAACGGTATGCCCATGCGAGGCAATAAAATCAGCGTTCCAATTTTTTCCTTCTTTAAAGGAATTAACTTGATTTGCAATCCAAATGGAAAAATCAATTTCAAGCTTTCGTAGTTCGGTTGATGAAAGTGAAGTTGAATGTAATAATCGATTTCTCCAATCACTTGAATAATGAATCGTGATTGAATCATGAATCTCATACTTTATCGAATTTCCTGTTTTATTGAAGGTTACAGCAATTAAATCAAGTCCATCAACGGATGTTCCCGACATAATTCCAATTCCAGTTTTAAACATTGATAATACTTCCATGTTTAGGGTGGCTTAATGATGAATTCATACTATTTTTGGCAACCAAACATCAATCGATGAACATACAATTATCCGAAGAACATCTGATGATCCAAAAAGCTGCGAGGGATTTTGCGCAGAATGAATTAAAACCAGGGGTTATCGAACGAGATGAAAAACAACAATTTCCTGCTGAACAAATAAAAATGCTTGGTGAACTTGGTTTCATGGGCATGATGGTAGATCCCAAATATGGAGGAAGTGGAATGGATACCATTTCATACGTATTGGTGATGGAAGAACTTTCGAAAATTGATGCATCAGTTTCTGTAGCAGTTTCAGTGAATAATTCCTTGGTTTGTTGGGGCCTTGAAACCTATGGATCGGAAGAGCAAAAAATGAAATACCTCGTTCCACTTGCAAAAGGTGAAAAACTAGGTGCATTTTGCTTATCAGAGCCTGAAGCTGGTTCAGATGCAACATCACAAAGAACAACAGCCGAAGATAAAGGAGATTATTATTTACTGAACGGTACAAAGAATTGGATTACCAACGGAAGTTCTGCTTCTACTTACATTGTTATTGCTCAAACCGATCCTGCTAAAGGTTCACGTGGAATCAATGCATTTATTGTTGAGCGCGGAATGGAAGGATTTATCGTTGGAGCTAAAGAAAATAAATTAGGTATTCGTGGATCTGATACACATACCTTGCTTTTCAACGATGTGAAAGTTCCAAAGGAAAACAGAATTGGCGAAGATGGATTCGGATTTAAGTTCGCAATGAAAACCCTTTCAGGTGGACGCATTGGAATTGCAGCACAAGCGTTAGGAATTGCATCAGGTGCTTATGAACTAGCATTAGCGTATTCAAAACAACGTTCAGCATTTGGGAAAGTAATTTCTCAACACCAAGCAATTCAATTTAAATTGGCGGATATGGCTACCGAAATTGAAGCTGCTCGTTTACTTGTTTTTAAAGCAGCTTGGGAAAAAGATCAGCATCTCGATTATACAACTTCGGGTGCGATGGCTAAATTATATGCATCAAAAGTCGCCATGGAAACAACCGTAGAAGCTGTTCAAATTCACGGTGGATATGGCTTCGTTAAAGAATACCATGTAGAACGTTTGATGCGTGATGCGAAAATCACTCAGATTTATGAAGGAACTTCCGAAGTGCAAAAAATCGTTATTGCAAGATCTGTTTTAAGTTAATGTACAATCAAATTCATTCGTTAAGGGCTGGAATTCCAGCCCTTTTTTATTAAAATAATGGCTGAAGAATTTCTAATTTGTTTGCTCTCGAACCTTTAATCAAAATACTGGCATTTCGAATTGGATTTTTTTCAAACCACGCAAATGCTTCATCTGTTGTTTTAAATATACGTTCTGCTCCTGAAATATTTGCATTTAAATAGGATTCCCCAATAAGAAATACCTGATCAAAACCACTTTGAACTGCTAGTTTTCCTATTCTCTCATGTTCATAATCAGAACTGCTTCCTAATTCCATCATTTTCCCTAAAATAACCACTTTGTTTTTTTTATCCATTGATGAAAAATTTCGAATTGCAGCTTCAAGGCTAGTTGGATTCGCATTGTAAGCATCCATAATTAATGTATTGGATGCTGTTTTAATTATTTGTGAACGATTATTATCGGGCGAATAAGACTGTATTGCTTCATTTATCTGTTCTTCTTCAACCCCCATATATACTCCAATGGCTACTGAAGCTAAAATATTTTCATAATTGTATTTACCCATCAATTGGGTTTCAATAATACTTCTTTCAGAAAGTTCCGAATTCGCTTTTCCCCATTTGAATCGTATCATGGGATTAGAATCGATAAATTCTCCTCTCACATCATCATCATTCGAATCTCCAAAACGGAATTGTTTTATACCACTTGACTTTTCTTTAAATACAGAATGCATCGTATTGATAAAAACAAGTCCACCATTCAATCTCAACCAATCATACAATTCAGTTTTGGTTTTGATTACACCTTCTGGTCCTCCCATTCCTTCTAAATGGGCTAATCCAATATTGGTTATCAAACCCATTTGAGGTTCAGCAATTTCAACCAATTCACGAATGTCGCCAGGTTTACTTGCACCCATTTCAATAATGGCCACTTCCGTATCCGGTTTTAAACTTAACAATGTTAAAGGAACACCTATATGATTATTGAGATTTCCATGTGTTGCTTGAGTTTTATACTTCTTTGACAGAACATTTCTCACTAATTCCTTCGTCGTAGTCTTTCCATTACTTCCCGTTATTCCTATTACATGAACATTTAAATGTCTTCGATGATACGTTGCTAGGTTTTGTAAAGCAGTTAATGTATTCTCAACAAGTAAAAATTGTTCTCCGTTTTGATATGCAGGATCATCTATAACAGCAAAACTACATCCTCCTTCAATTGCTTGAGATGCAAAGGCGTTACCATTAAAACTTGGCCCACTTAAGGCAAAGAAAATACTTCCAGTTTCCAGTTTTCTAGTATCCGTACAAATGCTCGGATGCTTAAGGAATAGAGTATATAGTTGTTCAGTTGTGTATGTCATAAAAAAAGAAACCCCGTAAATGTAAAATTTACGGGGTTGAAATCGATAATGAAATATTATTTCTTCTTCCCTAATCCAATTGGACTTCCTACACGTGTCATTGCACAACGGAATCCAATATAATCAGTAGAAAGGCGCTCATCTAAGTAACGACGTGTTCCAGAAGAAAGATAATAAGCACGATCTTTCCAAGAACCACCTTTGTATACTCGTGATCTATTATTAATCATCGAAGTCGCACCAAATTCATACATGATCTTATCATCTTCAGCATCTTCAGAAGCGTATGATGTACTTGATTCACGATCACCATCCAAATAATTGATGTTATCTGATTTGCGATAGTTTCTACGATCTGCACTTTCTTCTTCCGTTACATTACGGAATTTAACACGACCTAAAGAATCTTTATCAGCAATCGTTTTATCCTCATTTCGAACAACCGTTTTGTAGACGTTACCACGGAATGAATTGAAATCAGAAACATCTTCAGGAGTTAGTGGACGATACACATCCATTACCCATTCTGAAACATTACCAGCCATATTATAAAGACCATAATCATTCGGCCAATATGAACTCACTTCGTTTGTAATTGATGCATTATCATTCAATTTACCAGCAGTACCCATGTTATCTCCTCGGCCTCTTTTGAAGTTGGCCATCATCTCACCTTTAAAACTATCATCAGCATTACGAACAATATGCCCATTCCAAGGATATAGACGACGCTCAGTAATTAATTCTTCAGTTGTATTTCCAATCAGTCCGATAGCTGCATATTCCCATTCTGCTTCTGTTGGGAGACGGTAACGAGGCAATAAAATACCATCTTCCATTTTTACTTTACGTGTTGCTCCTTCACCTTTGCTTGGATCTAAGTCAACAGGATCGTTTTTAACAAGTCCTTCATATTGTCCAGCTAAATAAGCATCAGTATTAAAGTTGTTATCAGCAACTTGACCAACAGCATCCATTTTTAAGACACCTTCACGAATCAAAATCGATTCATTTACTCGGTCGGTTCTCCAAGCACAATAATCGTTTGCTTGTAGCCAATTTACCCCAACAACTGGATAGTTTTGATAAGATGGGTGACGTAAATAGTATTCAACATAAGGCTCATTGAATGCTAATTTATCACGCCAAACAAGTGTGTCAGGAGTTGCTTTTAAAGCCACATCTGGATAATCCACATCGTAGACACGCTTTAACCAATACAGGTAATCGCGGTAGAATTGATTCGTGATTTCTGTTTCATCCATATAAAAGGAAGAAACTGTTACTCGACGAGGCATGTTATCCCAATCATATTGGATTTCTTGCTCTGTTCGTCCCATGGTGAAAGTTCCACCTTCAATTAAAACTAGGCCTGGACCTGTTTCTTGTTCACCATAATCAACTTTGAGATAACCTCCATTTTTAGGATTGTTATATTCCCAACCAGTTGCACTGGATGTGTCTTTGGAACAAGACTGAAAAGTTAGTCCTACCAAAGCTAGGATTCCCAAAGAAATTGACTTGCTGGTTTTAAACACCATTGTCGTTGTATTTGGATGTAAGGATTTCATGAAGAATGAAGCGGTACAAAGAAAACTAAAAGGATGGACAATTTATTGTGCGATAACGTTTCTTTTTCGGTTTACAGTCTATCTGCATTGAAAATGAAACTTCGTGTGCTCCCGCAGTAGCATTGGTTAATCGAGATACAGTTACGTCGTAACTATATCCAAATTTGAACAATCCTTGTTGTAAACCAACCAATACGATAAATGCATCTTTATTACGGTACCAAAGTCCAGCAATAAATGGAGATTTCTGGAAATACATTCCCAGATTTATTTGTCTAAAGTCTTGCTGTTGTTGAAATAATATGTTGGGTGAAATTTTAGCTGGATCGTTAAAACGAGTCTTACGAGCCAATGGAATAACTGCACCAGTATGTGCTGTAATTTTCATTGGAAGGCGACTTGAAGGAACTAAAAAAGATTGATCTGGCTGAGTAATGTGATGCGCTGCAAAACCGATAAAGAATTTTTCACTATATCCAATTACACCAGCGCTGAAATCAACAAAACTAACGGAATTAGGACCAAAAGTTTCTTGAGTTCCGTATATAAATCCGTAACGTGAATCAATCTGATCTCCAAATGTTAATTTATTCCAATCCAATGTTCTTTGAGCATAAGTTGCTTGAAAGCCCGCTTTAATTGAGAAATTTCGAGTAACCTCTAAATGATAGGAATAAATCCCACTCACATTTAGAGTGTTTAAAGTACCTTCTCCAGCAACATCATTCGTTACTAAAAGCCCTAGACCTCCATTAATTCCATCAAAGTGCTGATCGTAAGAAGCACTATACGTGACAAAATTTCCTGGGATTGCAGGCCATTGGTTTCGATAATTCAATACAAATCGAGGACATCTTACCGATCCAGCAAAGGCAGGATTCAAGTATAATGGATTCGCATAGAATTGAGTAAACTGAGGGTCTTGAGCCCTAACCTCCTGCAATACAGCCGTGAGGAGCAATAACAATGGAAAAAACCTCTTCAACATCTTCACGAATTTAGGTCAATTTAACGCTTTGTCCAAATAGGTGTTACAGCGGTATTATTTAAAAAGTATTACAATAATGTAAGAAACACCTCGTTTCTTGCCACGTGAGCAAATGTATAAGAAAATTCAAGTTTAAAAAACGTGTATTTGAATCTAAACTATACATTTCAATGTTAATTTCTTAAAATCCACTCTTGTTTAATGTAATTGATTGTTCATCAACTTTGCAAAAATGCGTTTTGAACATGTCATTAAACTAAACTTTTTCCCTAATAGAAGTTCATTTCTCTATGCAAAACCATTCAATTTCTTCTTTAAACGTAAAACTGAATTTCAGTATTGCCTTTTTTATTGTTTTAACTTCAGGACTAATAAAAGCTCAAAGTTTTATTCTTTCAAAAAGTATTAAATGGACAAATCCTACTGAAATTAAGATCTCACAGTATGATACCAAAAAGAATATTCATTTTGAAGGTGCACAATATGGAGGAGATCAAAATGATTTACCTTATTTAAGTGAAGTCATTTCCATTGAGAAAAATAAAAGTGTTGATCAAGTTGAAATAGTAAATGCAACCTATATATCTCTGACTAGTCAAGAATTGGTTTTAATTCCTCAAGGCTTCATACTAAATTCTTCTCCTGAAATTGTCTTTTCTACTGTCTATGATAGAAAGCATCCACATTTAGAATATAGAATTTTGCCTTTTCGAAAATCGTCTAAAGGAATTGAAAAACTTATTTCTTTTGAACTAAATGTAACTCTCAAAGAGGGGAATTCAACATACTCAAGACCGAAATCAACTACAACGACTTCAGTACTTTCATCTGGAAATTGGTATAAAATAGGTGTTACAAATTCTGGAGTTTTCAAAATCTCAAAACAACTCCTCAGTACAATGGGAGTAAATACCTCTTTTGATCCCCGAAACTTTCGATTATATGGGAATGGTGGATCTATTCTTCCTGAACGAAACAATGTATTTTATCCAGATGATCTTGCTGAGAATGCAGTTTTTGTTCAAGGTGAACAAGATGGGATTTTTGATGATCAAGATTATGTGCTTTTTTATGCACGAGGCCCTGTAAGTTGGAATTATGACAATGTTAAAGGTGTGTATAGGCATACGAAGAATTTATATAGTGATACTGCTTGGTATTTTATTAATACAGATCAAGGATTAGGAAAAAGAATTTTACCTCAAGCTCAATCATCGGCTTCATCTACTCAAATAATAACCGAATTTGATGATTATGGTTTTGTCGAAAATGATGAAGAGAATTTTTTAAAATCTGGAAGACGTTGGTTTGGAAATAAAATGGAAACAAGCACCTCGTTTTCTTTCAATTTGAATTTTCCAAATTCTACTTCTGGACCGCATAAAATCATAAGCAACCTTGTTGCTCGCAATACATCAGCTACCAATTTTGGTATTACGATTAACGGACAAGGATTTAATCAATCAGTAAATGCTTTAACAGGTGTTGGTTACTTAGACACCTTTGCTAAGGAAAACGAAAGTGTCTTTTTGGTTAACGGTTCTATGTCTACATTAAATATGACTGTTACACGGCAAAACTCAAGTAGTATTGCATGGATTGATTATTTGATTTTTAACATTCGAAAGTCACTTGCATTTAATGGAACTCAAGTTTCATTTAGAGCTCAAGATGCAACCGGACTTGGTAATATTGCTGATTATAGGATAAGTGGAGCTTCATCTAATTTAAAGGTTTGGGAGTTGACTAATAAATATGATATTAAAGATCAGTCATATACTTTAAATGGTTCTACAATTTCATTTATTCAATCAGCCGATTCTTTAAGAGAATATGTTGTTTTAAATCCTTCTGCTTCGTTTCCATCGCCTATCCCATTTGGAAGCGTGAACAATCAAAATCTTCATGGAACAGCTCAAGTTGACATGATCATCATAGCACCAGCTCCATTTCTACCTGCAGCTGAAAATTTAGCCAATCACCATCGTGATCATGATGGAATGACAGTCGTTGTTACTACTCCTAAACTTATTTATAATGAATTTTCTTCCGGAGCACAAGACATTGCTGCGATTCGGAATTTTGTAAAAATGTTTTACAACAGAGCAACATCAACTGCAGAATTACCAAAATACTTGTTGTTGATGGGAGATGGTTCTTATGATCCTCGAAATCGCCTTGCAAATAATCAAAATTGGATTCCAACATACGAATCTTCAGAATCGTTGAACCCGATAGGTTCTTATTGTTCGGATGATTTTTTTGGATTTCTTGATCCAACCGAAGGAACGAATATACAGTCTGTTGGAGCTGGTTTACTTGATATTGGTATAGGTCGTTTTCCAGTAAACAGTCTTGAAGAAGCAAATCAAATTTCAAATAAAGTAATTCATTATGCTACTGATTTGGCTTGTATGAATGACTGGAGAAATATTGTTGCTTTTATTGCCGATGATGAAGATACAAACGATCATATTAATCAAGCAGAAAGTGTAAGTGCGTTGATTGAACAGAATTATCCTGTCTATAACATTGATAAATTTTATTTAGATGCTTATCAGCAAGAAAGTGGTGCAGGTGGACAACGATATCCTCAGGTGAATATCGACATTACAAACCGAGTAAACCGTGGTGCTCTGATGATGAATTATGCTGGACATGGAGGTGAGCAAAGTCTTGCATTAGAACGTGTTATAACTATTCCAGAAATACAAGCTTGGAATGGGTTTAATAATATGCCATTATTTATGACGGCTACTTGTGAGTTTAGTCGTTTTGATAATCCCGAATTTACTTCTGCAGGAGAATATGTAATTCTTAATCCTTCTGGTGGTGGAATTGCATTATTCACAACTGTTCGACTTACCTTCAGTTCGTCTAATGCAAATCTGAATCGTAATATAATGGATACAGTTTTTGCAACTCAAAATGGACAACATTTAAGATTGGGGGATATTTTACGAATAGGTAAAAATGCGCCAACTACAGGGTCATCTTTTAATAATCGAAGTTTTGCATTATTAGGAGATCCAGCTTTAATGCTTGCTTTTCCAGCATATCGTGTAACTACAAATTCAATTAATGGTAATGTAAGTTCGTTATCAGATACCCTTTCAGCTTTGGATTTGGTAACAATTACTGGTTCTGTTACAGATATTAATGGAAATGTTCAAACCAATTTCAATGGTGTGGTTATACCAACAGTTTTTGATAAAAAAGCAACATATTACACACTTGGAAATGATCCTACTTCACCCATAAAACCATTTCAACTTCAAAAAAACGTTATTTTCAGAGGACCTGCTACCGTTACTAATGGAAATTTCACCTTCAGTTTTGTTGTTCCTCAAGACATTCAATTTAATTTTGGGACTGGAAAGATTAGTTATTATGCTAGAAAGAATGGATCACTAGATGATGCTCATGGTTATAATAATGGAATTATAGTCGGCGGTTTTAGTGATAATCCAATAACAGATAACACAGGTCCAGAAATAAGAATCTATATGAATAATGAACAGTTTGTTTCGGGAGGAATGACTGATCAAAAGCCGGATATGTTAGCGTATGTTGAAGATCAAATTGGAATTAATACTGTTGGAACTGGAATCGGTCATGATATAACAGCTATTCTGGATGGAAATACAAGCAATCCATTTATTTTAAATGACTATTATGAAGCAGATCAGGACAATTTTAGAAAAGGAAAAATTAGATATCCTTTTAAAGATTTAACACCTGGAAAACATACATTAAGCCTTAAAGTATGGGATGTTGCAAATAATTCTTCAACAGCTTCCATCGACTTTGTTGTTGTTAAATCGGAAGAACTTTCATTGGATCATGTTCTTAATTATCCCAATCCATTTACAACACATACTCAATTTTATTATGAATACAATCAACCTGGAATACCAGTGAATGTTGATATTCAAATTTATACTGTTGCAGGAAGGTTGGTAAAATCGTTAAATACAACCCAAGTTAGTAATGGTTATCGTTCCGAAGCCATTGTTTGGGATGGATTGGATGATTTTGGAGATAAGATAGGACGTGGTGTATATGTGTACCGATTACGCGTGAAAACACCTGATGGAAAATCAGCCGAAAAAATTGAGAAACTTGTAATCCTATAAATCGTACAAGACGCCATTGTTTTGAAATACTATATTTGACCCATATTTTGAAATTCATAATGACAAAACCGACCTTTTCAACAGTCGTAATCTCAACGGCAGCCATTTTACTAGGGTTTGAAGCTAATGCTCAAATTACTTCTAGTCAGCTAAATGGTCAAACGATTAATACCATTACTACTGCAGTACCGCTTTTGATGATTTCGCCTGATGCGCGTGCAGGAGCTTTGGGTGATGCAGGTGGTGCAATGGGGCCAGATGCAAATTCAATCCATTGGGGATCAGCTAAATTAGCTTCCAATGAAGGAACTTCTGGTATTTCACTTTCTTATATTCCTTGGTTACGAAATTTAGTTCCTGATATTAATTTGGGATATCTTTCTTGGTATAAGAAAATGAAAAAACGCCAAACGATAGGTGGTTCACTTCGTTATTTCTCTCTCGGAAATATTGTATTTACTGATATTGTTGGAAATACTATTGGACAATTCAACCCAAATGAATTTGCCATTGACTTTGCCTATGCTCGTAAATTTTCTGATCGTTGGAGCGGTGGTATTACCATGCGTTACATTTATTCAAACCTAACAAATGGAATAGATGTACAAGGAACACCAAGTTTTGCTGGACAAACTGTAGCTGCTGATATTTCAACCTATTATAGTAATCCAGATTTGAAACTAGGAGGTAAAAAAGCCACTTATTCATTTGCTGCAGCAATTACAAATATTGGAGGGAAGATTTCTTACACGAAAACTGCTGACCGAAATTTTATTCCTACTAACCTTCGTATTGGAAACTCCTTGAAAGTGAAAGTAGATGATTATAACTCCTTTACTTTTCTTTTCGATTTGAATAAACTAATGGTTCCAACTCCTCCTGTTCGTTCAGATGGAACGAACAATTATCCTGGTGTTGCTCTTGGAGAAGTTGCTTTTGGGAAAGACAATAATGTTCCTATTGTAACCGGTATGCTTCAATCATTTTCTGATGCTCCCGGAGTGTTAAAAGCCGATGGAACTCGCAGTGTTTTGAAAGAAGAATTACGAGAAATAAATCCTTGTGGTGGAATTGAATACAGTTACAATAACGTATTTGCGATTCGTACCGGTTATTTTTATGAGCATCCAACCAAAGGAAATCGTCGTTATTTTACCTTGGGTGCAGGAGTTAAATTCAATGTATTTACTTTGGATTTAGCGTATTTGATTCCAACACAGCAACGTAATCCATTGGAAAATACTTTACGTTTCACCTTACAATTTGATTTCGGTGCTTTCCAATCACAGAATAAGAGTTCCGAATAAATGAATATACGTGTAGGGCAAGGGGTTGATGTTCATCAACTCAGTGAAGGTTATGATTTATGGCTGGGAGGATTGAAGATTCCTCATCATAAAGGAGCTGTTGGCCATTCGGATGCAGATGTTTTAATTCATGCCATTTGCGATGCTTTGCTTGGTGCCGCTAATTTGCGCGACATAGGTTACCATTTTCCAGATACTTCTTCTGAATTCAAAGGAATTGATAGTAAAATCTTGCTTCGTCGAGTTACGGATTTACTTTTTGAAAAAGGATGGAAAGTAGGAAATGTGGACACCACGCTCATTTTGGAACAGCCTAAAATCAAACCCTATATAGAGCAAATGCAGGAAACACTTGCTCCATTAATGGGAATTGAAACAGATGCAATCTCTATAAAAGCTACTACAAACGAAACGATGGGATATGTTGGAAGGCAAGAAGGTGTTCTAGCATATGCAACGGCTCTCATTTATCGTTGATTTGCTTGTTAACTGCTCCTTTGTATCTTTACCCAGATGCGAGAACTGCACTTTACTTCATTAGTTAGAGAATACGATCAACTGGAAAACCTTCCTGAGACTGATCAAAAATTAATGAACGCCGCTATTGAAGCGAGTTCCAGAGCTTATGCTCCTTATTCACATTTTTACGTTGGTGCCGCTGTTTTACTCGAAGACGGCACTATAGTTTTGGGTAATAACCAAGAAAACGTTGCCTATCCTTCGGGTTTATGTGCTGAACGGACTGCTTTATTTGCAGCTGGCGCGAACTTTCCAGGAAAAGGTGTGTTAAAAGTGGCTATTGCAGCCCACTCAGATGATTTTACTGTAGAAACTCCTGTATATCCTTGTGGTGCTTGCAGGCAAGTTATGTCGGAGTACGAACAATTGAGTAAACGCCCTATGGAAATATTGATGATGGGTGCTCAAGGAAAAGTGCATGTTGTTAACGGATTGATAAATATCTTGCCCGTTGCCTTTAATGCAGATAATTTAAAACGAAAATAGATTGATTCTTCGCAATTATTATTGCAGAATAGTATATTCTTATAAATTTGCCCACCCAACAGGAAAAAAGAAATGGCAAAGCCTAAATTCAAGAAAGAACAATACCTGAAATGGTATGAAGAAATGCTTCTGTGGCGCCGGTTTGAGGAAAAGTCAAGCCAGTTATATATTCAACAGAAAATTCGTGGATTCTGTCACCTTTATATTGGACAAGAAGCTGTATTAGCTGGTGCTATGAGCGCAACACGATCAAGTGATAATATGATTACTGCTTATCGTGATCACGTTCAGCCGATTGCAAAAGGAGTTTCTCCTAATGCTGTTATGGCTGAATTAATGGCCAAAGCTACTGGATGCTCTAAAGGTAAAGGCGGATCCATGCACATGTTCTCTGCTGAACATAAGTTTTTTGGTGGTCACGGAATCGTAGGTGGACAAATACCTCTCGGAGCAGGTATTGCTTTCGCCGATAAGTACAATGGCAACGATAATGTTACCTTAACTTATATGGGTGACGGAGCCGTTCGTCAAGGAGCTTTGCATGAAGCATTTAATATGGCTATGCTGTGGAAATTGCCTGTTGTTTTCATCATTGAGAATAACAATTACGCAATGGGCACCTCAGTTCAACGTACAACCAATGTACATGAACTTTACAAAATTGGTTTATCCTACGATATGCCTTCGAAAGCTGTTGATGGAATGAGCGTTGAAGATGTTCATGATGCAATGGTTTGGGCTGTTGATCGTGCCCGTAAGGGTGAAGGTCCAAGTTTATTGGAAATGAAAACCTATCGTTTCCGTGGACATTCGATGTCTGATCCTGGTAAATACCGTACAAAAGAAGAAGTTGAGTCTTATAAATCTCAAGATCCTATTGAGCAAGTGTTAGAAACACTTCGTAAAAATAAGTGGATTACAGAAGCTGAAGTTGAAGCAACCGAAGAACGCGTGAAAGCAGTGGTGGAAGAATCAGTTGTTTTTGCTGAAGAATCGCCATATCCTACAGTTGATGAACTATACAAAGATGTATATGTTCAAGATAATTACCCTTACATTCTCGATTAATACAGGAAAATAGAACGATATGGCAGAAATTGTCAAAATGCCCAAACTGAGCGATACCATGGAAGAAGGTGTTGTTTCGAAATGGCATAAGAAAGTGGGCGACAAAGTAAAATCAGGAGATTTGCTTGCCGAAATCGAAACCGATAAAGCCACCATGGATTTTGAATCTTTTCAAGATGGAGTGGTTCTATATATTGGAGTAGAAGAAGGAAAAGGTGCTCCTGTAGATTCTATTCTAGCAATTCTAGGGAAAGAAGGAGAAGATTATAAATCATTGATTAGTGGTGCTTCTGGAGGATCGGTTACGAAAGCCGAAAGTGCTCCTGTTGAAACAGCTGCTCCAGTTGCTGCATCTGCTCCTGTTGCTGCATCTACGCCAGTAGTAAGTACTATTGCAGATGATTCTTCTCGTATGAAAGCATCTCCATTAGCTAAAAAAATTGCTTCGGATAAAGGAATTGATATTAATCAAGTACAAGGTTCGGGTGATGGTGGACGTATCGTAAAACGCGATGTAGAAAACTTCAGTCCTTCGACTACTTCTGCAAAACCTGCTGCAGCGCCTTATATTTCGGTTGGAACAGAAAGTTATTCAGAAGAGAATGTATCTCAAATGCGCAAAGTCATTGCGCGTAGATTGGCTGAGAGTAAGTTTAGTGCTCCGCATTTTTACTTAACTATAGAAATCGATATGGACAATGCCATAGCTGCTCGTTCGTCGATTAACGCTTCTGGAGATGTTAAAATCTCATTCAACGATTTTGTGGTGAAAGCCTCTTCGATGGCGCTTCGTAAACACCAAGCAATTAATTCATCTTGGTTGGGCGATAAAATTCGTCGTAATCACCATGTGCATATTGGAGTGGCAATGGCGGTAGAAGATGGATTACTTGTTCCAGTTGTTCGTTTTGCTGATAATAAAAGCTTGTCTCAAATTTCGGCAGAAGTTAAAGAATATTCGGCTAAAGCAAAATCGAAGAAATTACAACCTCAGGATTGGGAAGGAAACACGTTCACGATTAGCAATCTGGGTATGTTTGATATTGAAGAATTTACGGCGATTATCAATCCTCCTGATGCCTGTATTTTAGCAGTTGGTTCTATCAAACAGAAACCTGTTGTGAAAAATGGGGCTGTAGTTCCTGGAAATGTGATGAAACTAACACTTAGTTGTGATCACCGTGTGGTTGATGGAGCAAGCGGTGCTGCATTCTTGAAAACACTCAAAGAATATCTTGAGCAACCAGTCATGATGCTTGTTTAAGGTTTCAATAAAACAAAAGAAAAGCCCTGTGACGATGATGTTACAGGGCTTTTTTTATGTCAGTAAGCCCTCTAGACTTTGTATGAGCGGTTGAGGCGGTAGCCCGCATTGTGCGCCGCAGCGAAAGCGAAGGTGAACAGGAGGACTAATAGCCGAAGACGCGACCCGAAGGGGCATACCCAAATAAACAATCAGAAAAGGCCGTTAATTTCTGCGTCGATACGGTTGATGATTTCTCCTAAATGCTCTGGATTTTCGCTGAATTTATTTTCATCCACATCCACAATCATGAGTTTGCCCACGGTGTAGTTCGATATCCACGCTTCGTAACGCTCATTCAAACGTTTCAAATAATCGAGGCGAATAGAATTTTCGTAATCACGTCCGCGCTTTTGGATTTGATTCACCAATGTTGGAACACTCGCACGTAAATAAATCAATACATCGGGCGGAGCAATAAAGCTCGACATGAGATTGAATAATGTGAAGTAGTTTTCAAAATCGCGTGTGGTCATCAAGCCCATCGCGTGCAGGTTGGGAGCGAAGATATACGCATCTTCATAAATCGTCCGATCCTGAATCACGTGTTTGCCGCTTTTGCGAATATCGTTCACTTGATTGAAACGAGAATTCAAGAAGTAAATCTGCAAGTTGAATGACCAACGTTGCATGTCTTCGTAAAAGTCGTTCAGATAGGGATTGTCGTCTGCGTCCTCGAAATGCGGAACCCAGTTGTAGTGTTTCGACAACAAAGAAGTAAGTGTGGTCTTTCCGGAACCAATATTTCCAGCAACAGCTACATGCATAGTATTTATTTAAGGCGCCTAAAATACGCAGGTTCCATCGTTTTCAAAACCCGAAAGTTAAAAAACCTACTCTTTGAGTTTGATTTATTGAATTTTGTATTTAAATAATTGATATTCAGCGCCCTTGATAAAGGAGTGATGAAAGTTGCGATTCTTCAAAAATCTCATTCGCAATATTTCGTAAGTCTTTGGAACTGAGCGATTCTATCTTTTGTGAAACTTCTTCAAATGTATCTATCTTATTGAAAATCAAGAAAGTCTTTGCGAATCCCAACATGAGTGAAGAATTGCTTTCTTGAGCGATTGCCATCTGTCCAATCAATTGGTTTTTTGCTTTTTGAAGTTGTAAAACGCCTAATTCTTTTTCTCTGAGCTTCCTCATTTCGGCTAAAACCAAATCACGACAACGTTCAACCCAAGCAGCTTCTGTTCCCAAATAAACACTCCACAATCCAGTATCGCTGAATATGGCATAACCTGAATCGATATTATATGTCCATCCATATTTTTCGCGGATAGCCAAATTCAATCTAGAACTCATGCCTGGTCCACCCAAAAGATTATTCAATAATATCAAGCCTGTACGTTTGGGATCTCTTACAGAATAAGCCAAGTTTCCCATCACCAAATGCGCTTGATGGTTCTTTCTTTTTTCAATGATATGTGTTGGCCTATAAAGTGGAACTGTTTCACGAACAAACGTCCTCGGATTGTTGGGTTGAAGTCCAATGGTTCGATCAAGAAAAGATTTAATTTTTGAAACTGGGATGTTTCCTACAAAAGAAAATACAATTTGATCTGTATTCCAGGTGCGTTTAATAAAGGATTTAATATCTGCTGGACTGAATTTTTTGAGGTGTGCTGGAGTTCCCAAAATATCATGACCAAGCGAATGGTTCGGATAGATTTGTTCTTCAAAACGATCATAGATTTCTTCAGAAGGACTGTCCTTATATGAATTTATCTCATCGATGATGACCGTTTTTTCTTTGTTGATTTCCTTTTCGGGAAAGCTGGAGAAAAAGGCAATGTCGTTTAAGAGTTCAATCGCACGTTGATAATGGGCGGATAGAAAAGTTCCATAAAGAACTGTTTCTTCTTTACTCGTATAAGCGTTCAGTTCACCACCAACATCTTCCATTCGGCTAAGAATGTGAAACGCTTTTCGTTTGGGTGTGCCTTTAAAAACTGAATGTTCGATAAAATGTGCTAAACCGTGTTCATGCTCTAATTCATCACGACTTCCGGCATTGATAAACAATCCACAATGAGCAACAGGACTGTTTACCTGCGTATAAATTACACGAATTCCGTTTGCTAAAGTCCAGGTTTGGGGTTTATTCATCGGGCGAATGTAGTTCAGGATCGGTCACAATGCGCTGAACTCGACCAACTGTTCGATCAATTAGCATCACTTTAATTCCTCGTGAATGATAGGGTTTACTGGTTAATATCCAACGGATTCTTCCTCTAGTGAGTTGTCCCGTTTTTTGATCACGTTTCGTAACGATATCAACTTCTTGATTGAGTTGCAAATTGTGCCGATAGCAACCACTATTTGCTATTACACTCGCAGCTTGCACTGGCATCGGGAGTTGGAATTATGGTAATTAGATAAGTACTTAAATACTCAGAGCGAAACTTCATTTTATACGTTTTGCCATTTCGACCTTTGCCTTGAATTACGTATTCAGGAACTTCTTTACCATGAATATCGCTTTGACTGAAAAGTACTTCACCTTCAGAAATTAAAGCCAATACATCTTGATCTGATATTTTATTACAATCGAGTAGGCAACGAGCTTGGGAAGAAATTTTAATTGGATGTTCTTGCAATGCTTCCATGACACGACCTTCGGGAGTCCAAGCAGGAAAAGTTCGACCACGAAAAAGAAATCCCCAAACAACCAAACTTCCTAAAAGAATTCCGAAAATGAATAAACGTAAACGACGACCAAAACTCATGAGGTAAATTAATTGAAATCAGTTTGAGTTAATTCTCAATTAGAATTGAGTTGCAGCTATTAACAAATCAAGGTCTTTATATGGAATGTTATACGTTTCTCCAATGTATTTATGGGTGATGATTCCATTATATATGTAAACACCATTCCGAACACCGGCATTGATTCGCAAATAATTATCAATTCCTCCTTTATCGCCCATATCTAAGAGAATAGGAGTGAAGATATTACTTAAAGCGAGGGAAGCCGTTTGGGAAACACGTGATGCCACATTCGGAACACAATAATGCGTTACTCCATATTTTTTAAAAACCGGATTTGCATGATTGGTTACCTGAGACGTTTCGAAACAACCGCCTTGGTCGATCGAAATATCTACGATCACCGAACCGAATTTCATATTACTCACCATTTCGTCAGTAACAACGATGGGCGTTCTTCCTTCTTTTGCTCGTAAAGCACCAATAACTACATCGGCTGTTGCAAGAGCAGCTTCTAATTGCCGAGGTTCAATAATCGAAGTGAATAGACGTTGACCTAAATCGTTTTGAATACGACGAAGACGGTACAAAGAATTATCAAACACTTTCACATGAGCACCTAAACCAATAGCAGCACGTGCAGCAAATTCGCTCACTGTTCCTGAACCGATTATGACTACTTCGGTTGGAGGAACACCCGAAATGCCACCGAGCATCATTCCTATTCCATGGTTGGTAGTGCTTAAATATTCGGCGGCAATAAGTATGGAGGTATTTCCTGCAATTTCGCTCATCGATCGAACAACAGGATAAATCCCCGAACGATCTTTAATGTAATCGAAAGCTAATCCAGTAATTTTTTTGGAAATGAGATGATTGAAGAAATTTTTCTGCTGAACCGTTAATTGCAGTGCTGAAATTAGCTTCTGCTTTTGGTTCATCATTTCAATTTCATCGAACGTTGGTGGAGCAACTTTTAAAACGATATCGCATTTATAAACCTGTTCAGGTCCATAGGCTATCGTTGCACCAGCATCACTATAATCTTTGTCCTGATAATTGGCATTTGCTCCAGCACCACTTTCAACTGTAACCATATGTCCATTGTTTACCAATACTGCAACCGCAGCTGGAACAAGGGAAACGCGTCGTTCTTGGAAAGAAGTTTCTTTAGGAATTCCAATTTGAAGTTGGCTAGTGCGGCGGCCTACTTCCAACATTTCTTCTTGGGGAAGGAGCACATTGCTTTGAGAAAAACGAAGCAATGGATTACGATCATCGGTCATACAGGAGAAATCAATTAATCGCCTAAAGATACATTTCCCGAATGGTTCTGCATATGAATCGTTCGAACTTCTTGCTCTTCAATAATCTTAATGTCCACATAATTAGTTGGCAAGAGTGATTCAATTTTTTCGGGCCACTCAATAAAACACCATGCACCACTTGAAATATATTCATCAAAACCAATTGCTATGGCTTCTTCTACATGTTTAATTCGGTAAAAATCGAAATGATAAATTCGTTCATCATTCGATAAAGCATATTCATTCACAATTCCGTATGTTGGACTGCTAACCGAATCTAGCGTTCCCAACTCTTTACATATAGTTCGGATAAACGTTGTTTTCCCGCTACCCATTTCACCTCTAAAAGCAAAAACACGTTGACTTGAAAAATGACGGAATAAAATAGTTCTTGCTTCTTTTAATTCTTCAAGAGTTTTGCAGATAATAGTAAAGTCCATCGTTTACTTTTCGGAATGCAAAGATACTCGTTGAATGATGGAAATGGAATTGACATTTAAAAGCTACTAGATTTTCGTTGATTTGAATTAAATAATTGGGAATGGAAAGACCAGCATTTGGGATTTTGTTTGATTGTGATGGAACGCTTACAGATTCATTGGATCAGGCGATGTCGTCCTTTGTTTATGCATTAAGTAAATTAGGAATGGGATATATTTCGGAAGCAGAAATTCATCAATTATTTGGGATTTCGGCCGATAAAATATTGCTTCATTTCTGTAAGAATGATCAAGAACAAGGTGCTCGAGCATTTGAATTGTTTTTATAAAACCAGCAAGAACTTGCGAAGAAAACAAACTTGCATGATGGAATTTCTGAATTAGTAATGAAATTGTTTGACATGAATATTCCTATGGGAATTGTTACTGGGAGACATTCGGCAGATTTAGATATTTTACTAGCACCGCATCAACTAAATCAAGCTTTTCAGGTTAAGATTTGCGATAATCAAGTGTCGAAACCCAAGCCGAATCCGGAGGGTATATTAAAGGCAAGTTCATTTCTCTCTATTCCTCCTTTTAATTTGCTTTATATTGGAGATTCTCCAGTTGATATTCAAGCGGCAACAGCTGCAGGGATGTATTCTGTAGCTGCTATTTGGGATTCGCATACGAACGAATAAGCTTTGCTAGAAAACAATCCAACGTATGTTATTTATCATCCAAAAGAAATGATGGATGTATTAGTTGATTTTAAACAAAAAACCGGGTAATACTTCGAAAGTAAAACCGGGTTTTAATTTTTTTTTACATCCTATTTTGTACTCAATGTTATAAAAGGTATGAGCATTTCTTCAAGTGAAATTCCTCCATGTTGGAAGGTATTTCGATAGTAATTCACGAAGTAATTATAGTTGTTCGGATAGGCAAAGAACATATCCTCTTTGGCAAATACAAATGCGGTACTCACATGTTGACGTGGTAAAAATATGTCAAGTGGATTCTTTACTTCATACACATCCTTCTTTTCGTAATTCAAGTTTTTACCTTGTTTGTAACGAAGGTTTGTGTTCGTATTGCGATCACCAATGATTTTACTTGGATTGGTTACTCGTATTGTACCATGATCGGTTGTAAGAATGAGTCGCGCTTTTTTATCAGCAATTTGGCGAAGAATATCGAGTAGGGGAGAATGTTCTAACCAAGAAACGGTAATGGAGCGATAGGCTTTTTCATCATCTGCCAATTCTCGAATAACTTCCATTTCGGTTCGAGCATGAGAGAGCATGTCCACGAAATTGTAAACAATCGCATTGAATTTATTCCCCATCAAATTCGGAATATTTTCTGCTAATTTTTTACCTGCTTGGTTGTTGGTGACTTTGGTATAAGAAGTTTTGATGTCTTTTCCCAAACGCTTGAGTTGCTCATTCATGAAGAATTCCTCATGCAAATTTTTTCCTCCTTCATCTTCATCATTCAACCAATGATTCGGATAACGTTTTTCAATTTCAGACGGCATCAATCCAGCAAACATGGCATTTCGAGCATATTGAGTTGCCGTTGGCAAAATGGCACAGAACATTTCTTCAGTATCCACTTTAAAGTATTCTTGAAGAATCGGTTGCATCACTTTCCACTGGTCATATCGCATATTATCGATCAACACGAAAAAGGTACTCTCGTTTTTATCAATTTCAGGGACAACGCGTTGTTTGAAAATATTATGCGACAACAATGGTGGATTGGGATCTTTACCATTCACCCAGCCTTGATAATTATTGATTACATATTTAGAAAACTGTGTATTGGCTTCGGTTTTCTGCATACGAAGAATTTCTTCCATGCCTTCTTCCTTGCTTTTATTCAATTCCAACTCCCAGAAAACTAATTTCTGATATACTTCTTTCCATTCATCTATAGAAAGTCGATCGCTCAAGGTCATTCCTATACTTCGGAATTCTTGCTGATACGCACTCGAAGTTTTTTCACGTATCAATCGTTTATTCTCTAAATTCTTTTTTAGAGAAAGTAAAATCTGGTTTGGGTTGACAGGTTTAATTAAGTAATCAGAGATTTGAGAACCAATGGCGTCTTCCATGATATGCTCTTCCTCACTTTTAGTTATCATAACAACTGGAACATCGTTCTTTAGCTGTTTGATTTTTACGAGTGTTTCCAATCCCGATAAACCCGGCATATTTTCATCTAAGAAAACAATATCAAAATCTTGTTCCTTGAATAAATCGAGAGCATCATCTCCACAATTAGCCGTTTGAACATCATATCCTTTATCTCTTAAAAAGAGGATGTGTGGTTTTAATAATTCAATTTCGTCGTCCGCCCAAAGTATGTTAATCTTGTCCATGTATCTTTGCTGTAATTAGGTGTCCAAAAGTACCTGATGAAACTGCACAAATCCGTTAATATTGCCGGTGAACCTTACGCGAAACAAAAAAAAAATAGTGAATGATCCAGTATATGGTTTCATTTCTATTCCCGACGAATTACTTTTTGATCTGATTGAACATCCTTGGTTTCAACGTTTACGGCGAATTCGTCAACTTGGACTAACTGATTATGTGTATCCTGGAGCACAACATACGCGATTTCATCATGCTTTGGGGGCGATGCATTTGATGGGTTTAGCTATTGAGAATCTTCGTTCTAAGGGACATGAGATAACTGATGAAGAATTTTTGGCTGCGCGTGCAGCAATTTTACTTCACGATATAGGTCATGGACCATTCTCTCATGCCTTGGAAAGTTCTATTGTGAATGGATTACATCACGAACAGTTGTCATTGTTATTTATGCAAGAACTGAATCGTCAGTTTGATGGAAAGCTCTCAATGACAATTGATATTTTCACTGGAAATTATCCCAAACATTTTTTACATCAATTGGTTTCAAGTCAACTCGATGTAGATCGGCTTGATTATCTCAATCGAGATAGTTTCTATTCGGGCGTTGCTGAAGGAGCTGTTGGAGCTGAGCGAATAATAAAGATGATGGAAGTTGTTGATGACGAATTAGTTTTGGAAGAAAAAGGAATATACAGTATTGAAAAGTTTTTGCTTGCTCGTCGTTTAATGTATTGGCAAGTGTATTTACACAAGACTGTTTTATCTGCCGAAAATCTCTTATCAAATATGTTGAGAAGAGCTAAATTCCTCACTCAAAATGGGGAAGTAGTTTTTGCAACTAATAGTTTGAAGTACTTTCTAGAACATTCTATGTCATCTTCATCAGATGTTGGAAATTTAGAGCTTATACAACGATTCGCTCACTTGGATGATTATGATATATTTGCATCCGCAAAAGAATGGATGACTCATTCCGACAAAATTCTTTCTGAGCTGAGTACCAGATTGATAGAGCGAAAGTTGTTTAAAATCAAATTAAACAATCAACCATTTGACTTAATGGAAGTCGATGAGCTCGAATCAAAATGGCAGTTAAAAGGATTTACGGAAGAAGAGACAAAATATTTTGTCTTTACAGGAGGAATCACAAACAGTGCTTACAAACAAGGTGAAGAAAAAATTAATATTTTACTCAAAAGCGGAAAAGTGCTCGACATTAGAGAAGCATCTGATCAACTTAGAATGTCAATTTTTTCTGAATCAACACGGAAATACTTTTTGTGTTATCCCAAAGATTTAGACACGGTTCAATAGATACGAATGGAATTTACAGCGCAACAGTTAGCCGAGCTGCTTCAGGGCAGAGTAGAAGGAGACCCGGGAGTTCGGGTGAATCGTTTAGCGAAAATTGAAGAAGGAGAACCTGGTTCTTTAACATTTCTAGCAAATCCTAAGTACGAGGATTTTATATATTCAACCAAGGCTTCCCTAGTAATAGTAAACGATTCATTTATTCCTGATCGTCCTATTTCAACCAACTTGATAAAAGTAAAGGACGCTTATAAAAGTTTTGCTGTATTACTCGATACGTACAACAAAATCAGCCAAAACAGATCAGGAAGAGAGGAGCCCCACACTATTGCAGCTTCTGCCCGAATCGGAGAAAATCCTTACATCGGTGCTTTTGTCTACATCGGCGAAAATTCGATAATTGGAAACAATGTTAAATTATATCCCGGAGTATATATTGGGGACAATGTTTCTATTGGTGATGACACCATGTTATTTCCAGGAGTAAAGGTGTATTCGGATTGTAAAATTGGAAAAGATTGTCGTATCCATTCAGGAGTAGTTATTGGCGGCGATGGATTTGGATTTGCGCCTCAAGACGACTCGAATTATTTGAAGGTTGCCCAGATTGGGAATGTGATAATAGAAGATCATGTTGAAATTGGTTCGAACACAACCATTGATAGAGCAACATTAGGTTCCACAATTATTCGAAAAGGTGTTAAGCTGGATAATCTAATTCAAATAGCACATAATGTTGAAATTGGTGAACACACTGTGATTGCAGCTCAAACTGGAATAGCTGGTTCTACTAAAATTGGACGTTTTTGTATGATTGGCGGTCAAGTAGGAATTGTTGGACACCTAGTTATTGCAGATAAGGTGAAAATTGCGGCCCAATCAGGTATCGGTTCTAGTATTGTCAAAGAAGGTGAAATTATTCAAGGTTCTCCTGCGTTCTTTATTGGAGACTATAAAAAATCGTATGTCGGTTTTAGGAAATTACCTGAGCTGATGATAAAAATCGAAGAACTCGAGCGAAAGCTGGAAGAATTGCAAAAGCAGAACAATGGCTGAAAAACAACAAACAATTGCTAAGCGTCAATCTATACGCGGAGTTGGCTTACACACTGGGGTTCAAGTGGAATTAACATTTGTTCCCGCTCCTGAAAATTATGGAATCCGATTCATTCGAGTTGATTTAGAAGGACAACCTGAAATAGCTGCAGATGTAGATAATGTAGTTGAAACTTCGCGTGGAACTACCATCGCAGTGAATGAAGCTAAGGTTTCAACAGTTGAACATGCATTAGCTGCTGCTGCAGGACTCCAAATTGACAATTTGATTATTGAAATCAATGGTCCCGAGGTTCCAATTTTAGATGGAAGCGCTCGATTTTTCATCGAATCATTGGAAGAAGCAGGCATTGTTGAACAAGATGCAGAACGCGATTATTATGAGTTGAAAACCAATGTGTTTTTTACTGATCCCGCTCGAAATGTTGAGATAATGGCTGTGCCTTCTGATACATATAAGGTGAAAGTTATGATCGACTTTAATAGTCGTGTACTTGGATTTCAGCATGCTCAATTAAATAACATTGTTGAATTTAAAGATGAAGTTGCATCCTGTAGAACCTTTGTATTTCTGCATGAGTTGAAAATGCTTTTTGAGAATAATTTGATAAAGGGTGGAGATCTAAGTAATGCCATCGTTTACGTTGATCGTCAGCTTTCTGTTGAAGATCAAAATGTCCTTTCAAAATTGTTCAATCGTAACGACCTAACAGTTACCAACGAAGGCACATTGAATAATGTTGAAATTAAATATCAAAATGAAGCCGCTCGTCATAAATTATTGGATGTAGTTGGAGATCTTTCACTTATTGGAAGACCACTAAAAGCTACAATCATAGCAACTCGCCCTGGTCATGCTGCCAATATAGAGTTTGCTAAAAAAATAAAGCAATTGATCAAAGCTGAACGAAATCGTAAAACCGAACTTCAACCCTACGATCTATCTCAAACACCGCTTTATAACATTAATGATATTAGTAGAATTCTTCCACATCGACATCCTTTTCTATTGATTGATAAAATCATGGAAATGAGCGAAAGCCATGTAGTTGGTGTAAAGAATGTAACGATGAATGAGGATTTTTTCAGAGGACATTTTCCTGGAAATCCTGTGATGCCAGGCGTTCTTATAATTGAAGCAATGGCTCAATGTGGTGGAATTCTAGTTTTAAATACTGTTCCAGATCCTGAAAATTATCTTACCTATTTCATGAAAATAGATAATGTAAAATTCAAACAAAAAGTAATTCCAGGTGATACACTTGTTTTCAAATTGGAATTGATTTCACCAATTCGTAGAGGTATTTGTCACATGCGTGGAGTTGCATATGTAAACAATAAACCGGTTACAGAAGCCGAAATGATGGCTCAAATTGTTAAAGAGAAAGGTTTAAGCAATTAATTACAAAAGCCTACATTTGGCTCCTAAATATAGGAATGAATCAACCACTCGCTTCTATTCATCCCGATGCTAAAATCGGTGAAGGTGTTACCATCAGCCCTTTTGTAACTATTTATGGTGATGTTGTCATCGGCGATGGTACTTGGATTGGTCCCAATGTTACCATTATGGATGGTGCTCGCATTGGGAAAAACTGTCGAATTTTTCCCGGTGCTGTAATTTCAGCAATCCCGCAGGATCTTAAATTCAATGGAGAAATAACTACTGTTGAAATCGGTGATTATACAACCATTCGAGAATGTGCAACAATCAATCGAGGCACTGTCGACAGAATGAAAACCGTTGTTGGCCACCATACAAACATAATGGCATATGCTCATGTGGCTCATGATTGCATTGTAGGAAATTATTGCATCTTAGGAAATGCTGTAAATATGGCTGGACACGTTGTTGTTGATGACTATACCGTTTTGAGTGGCATGTCGGCGATACATCAATTTGTTCACATTGGTGCTCATGTTATGGTTTCTGGTGGTTCATTAGTGAGAAAAGATATTCCGCCTTTTGTAAAAGCAGCACGCGAACCAATGTCTTACGTAGGTATTAACTCGATTGGACTTCGTCGCAGAGGATTTAGTAACGAACGAATTAGCGAAATTCAGGATATATATCGTGTTCTTTTTCAAAGTGGGTTGAATACAACCAAAGCAATTCAAAAAATTGAAACAGACATGCCTGCAAGTCCAGAACGAGACGAAATCGTTTTATTTGTTCAAGCTGCTCGAAGAGGTATTATTCGGGGTTATGGATCTGAAGAATAGAAACCATCAATGAGATGGAAATAATTCTGAATGAAGTAGGTAAGAGATATAACTTCAACTGGATATTCAACAATCTAAGTTTGAATATTTCAGAAAATCAACGCATCGTTTTTTTAGGTGCTAATGGAAGTGGAAAATCTACTTTACTTCAGATTATTTCAGGTGCTGTTCTAAATTCAACAGGCACAATTCAATGGATGCACAATGGGATGGAGATTCAACCTGAATTCGTCTATCAACAGGTCAGTATCGCAGCTCCTTATCTTGAATTAATTGAGGAATTCACATTGAAAGAGCTTATACGATTTCATTTTTCAATTAAGAAATCGCGAAATGGATTATCTGTAGATCAAATCATAAAAATGACTGGTTTGCACAAAGCTGCTGATCGAAGAATTAGCTATTTCTCAAGTGGAATGCGCCAACGTGTTCGGCTATCTCTAGCTTTATTAAGTGATACTCCTTTGGTATTGTTAGATGAGCCTTTGTCAAATCTCGACTCAAATGCTGCTTTGTGGTATCGTGATTTGATTGAAGAATTTGGGAACGATAGAACTATTATTGTTAGCTCAAACCATCAAGAAAATGAATTTTCATTCTGTACTCAGAGTTTGACTATTGAAGATTATCATTTGTAATGCGCATTGGTCTATTATCCGATACACATAGTTATCTCGATAAAGGAATTCTTCGAAATTTAGAATCGTGTGATGAAATATGGCATGCGGGTGATATTGGTTCGATCGAAGTTACCAATCAATTGGCAGAATTAAAGCCTATCAGAGCAGTTTATGGGAATATTGATGATGCAGAATTACGAAGATCTTTTCCTGAAGATTTAAGATTTAATTGCGAAGGAATGGATGTCCTCATTACGCATATCGGAGGTTATCCTGGTCGTTATTCATTGCATGCAGCAGATTTAATTAAAAGTAATCCTCCGCAGCTTTTTATTTGTGGACATTCCCATATTTTGAAAGTTATACCTGATAATAAATACAAACTATTACACATAAATCCTGGCGCCGCAGGACAACATGGTTTTCATCTTATTCGAACTCTAATTCGGTTTTCAATTGATGAAGGTAAAATTCATAGTCTTGAAGCAGTTGAATTAGGCAAAAGAGGCTTTTTGGGTTAAACTTCAATTTCTTTTGGGAAAACAATATTTAAGTTAGCTGCTAGTATCTGAAGATCTTGAATCACTTTCTCATTGAATGGAATTCCATTGTTTCTTCTAAATATTTCCATTTCTCTTTCTGGATCTCCCGGTATAATTACCTTTTCTTGACTTGAAACTGTTTTAGCATTTCTAAACGTTCGAATCCAATTATCCATATTGGAAAGAAAATCATTCGCAGGCCGAAAGGCATCAATCCTCATTGCTCCAAAGAAATGACCAATTCCTTCACCAACTGGATCTGAAGGTGGATCTAGAAATGCAACAAAAGGAGGAACCCAAGGTCCATAGTTAGCTCCTGACAATACAGCTGAAAATATATCTACTACAGCTCCTAAACAGTAGCCTTTATGACTACCGTGTTCTTTATCTCCACCTAAAGGTAATAAAGCACCACCTGAAGCAAGTGCAAAAGGATCATTAGTATTATTACCTTCTTTCGTTTGAATCCAGCCATCAGGAGCTTCTTTTCCTGTACGTTGAAGAATTTCTAGTTTACCATTAGCAGCTGTTGTTGTTGCAAAATCAGCAACAAAGGGAGGTTCTTTATCTGCGGGAATAGCAAAAGCCATTGGGTTTGTCCCCAGTAATCTTTCAATTGACCACGTAGGAGCTACCAAAGGGCTGGCATTGGTCATCGCTATTCCTATCATATTTTCTTTTATTGCCATCATCGCATGCTCTCCTGCAATACCAAAATGGTTTGATCCTTTTACTGCAACCCAGCCGGTTCCAGCTTTTCGGGCTTTTTCTATAGCAATCTTCATGGCATAGGGTGCAGCAACCAAACCAAGAGCACCATCAGCATTTACTGTTGCAGTTGAAGGTGTTTCATATATAATATGAATGTTGGGTTGTGTATTTATTCTGCCTTTTTCCCATAATCTTAGATAACCACTTAATCGAGCTAATCCATGAGAATCAATACCTCTCAAATCGGCCGATAATAAAACAGTTGAAGCTGTGTTTGCATCGTTTTCAGAACAACCCATTTTTAAGAAAACTAGGTTTGCAAACAATAGCAATGAATTATAGGAGTATGTCATTGAATAGTTTAAAGGATATTAACATTGATTTTGGTAAACTTTCGTGAATCCCAATCGCACAAATATATAATTTAGCGATTCTTGTCATCGGGATTTTCTTATTGATTCTCGAATTGTCAAATCATAAACTTCTTTACTATGAAAGTGAATATCCAATCCGTGCATTTCAATGCCGACCAAAAATTGCTTGATTTTATTGAATCAAAACTTCAAAAACTCTCAACTCATTATGATAAGATAATTGAAAGTGAAGTAACTCTCCGCTTAGATAATGCAAGTAATAATGAAAATAAAATTGTAGAAATCAGGCTTCATGTTCCTGGAAATGATCTTTTTGCCAAAAGACAATGTTCAACATTTGAAGAAGCCGTAGACGAATCAATAGATGCATTAAGAAACCAAATGATTAAGCATAAAGAAAAAATTCGGCAGGTCTAAAATTCTGATTTTAAAGATATTGATTTCTGCGATTTGATTTAAGTAGCAGAAATTTTAAAAAATGTTTGGTGGGAATGATTTCTTACCTACATTTGCACACCTTTTTTGAAGGGTGATACATGCAAGTACATGTGCCAATCTTTAAAAAAGGTAAAAGCCGAAGTAGCTCAGCTGGTAGAGCAGCTGATTTGTAATCAGCTGGTCGGGGGTTCGAGTCCCTTCTTCGGCTCTGTTCTTTGTAGTTATTATTTTTTATTTCTTCAAAGAGGTTGGGGAGATAGTCAAGCGGTCAACGACAACAGACTGTAAATCTGTCCTCTCCGAGTTCGAAGGTTCGAATCCTTCTCTCCCCACCAAGGAAAAGAGATCAGGATGTATTGGATATCTGAATTTCAGAAAGAAAATACAAACAAGCGGAAGTAGCTCATTTGGTAGAGCGTCAGCCTTCCAAGCTGAGGGTAGCGAGTTCGAGCCTCGTCTTCCGCTCCAAATCTTCTTCCCTATTTATCTGGAGTCACTAGATAAATAGGGAAGGCCTTTTCTCCTTAAAGCCGATGTAGCTCAGGGGTAGAGTACTTCCTTGGTAAGGAAGGGGTCACGGGTTCAAATCCCGTCATTGGCTCCACAATACAATGAATATAACCGTTTGAAATTCAAACAACACCAAACAAACACACTCAAATCAACAAAACAAATAAATAGCCATGGCTAAAGAAAAATTCGACCGTTCCAAACCACACGTAAACATCGGAACCATTGGTCACGTTGACCACGGTAAAACAACGTTGACAGCTGCGATTACAACAGTGCTTGCGGCAGCTGGTCTGTCTGAAGCGCGTTCATTCGATTCAATTGATAATGCTCCGGAAGAAAAAGAACGTGGTATTACAATCAATACATCACACGTTGAATATACTACAGCAAACCGTCACTACGCTCACGTTGACTGTCCAGGTCACGCGGATTATGTAAAGAACATGGTTACTGGTGCTGCCCAAATGGATGGTGCTATCCTTGTTGTTGCTGCTACTGATGGTCCAATGCCTCAAACACGTGAACACATCCTTCTTGCTCGTCAGGTTGGTGTACCTAAACTTGTTGTATTCATGAACAAGGTGGATATGGTTGATGACGAAGAGCTTCTTGAGCTAGTTGAAATGGAAATTCGTGAGTTATTGACATTCTATCAATTTGATGGTGATAATACTCCAATCATCCGCGGTTCAGCTCTTGGTGGATTGAATAATGATGCTAAATGGGTTCCTAAAATTCTTGAATTGATGGAAGCTGTTGATAATTTCATTCCAATTCCTCCACGTCAGGTTGACCTTCCTTTCTTAATGCCAGTTGAAGATGTATTCTCGATCACAGGTCGTGGTACTGTTGCTACTGGTCGTATCGAAAGAGGAGTTGTAAACTCTGGTGAAGAGGTTGAAATCCTTGGAATGCAAGTTGAAAAACTTAAATCAGTTGTTACAGGGGTTGAGATGTTCCGTAAAATTCTTGACCGTGGTGAAGCTGGTGATAACGTAGGTCTACTTCTACGTGGTATCGATAAAGAAGCTATCCGTCGTGGAATGGTTATCGCAAAACCAGGATCAATTACTCCTCACACTGTTTTCAAAGCAGAGGTGTACATTTTGAAAAAAGAAGAAGGTGGACGTCACACTCCATTCCATAACAAATATCGTCCTCAGTTTTACTTACGTACAACTGACGTAACAGGAGAAATCATGTTACCTGAAGGTCGCGAAATGGTTGTACCTGGAGATAACGTTACAATTGAGGTAACTTTAATTGTACCAGTTGCTATGGACAAAGGACTTCGTTTTGCGATTCGTGAAGGTGGTCGTACAGTAGGTGCAGGACAGGTTACAGAGATCATTAAATAGTAAACCGGTATTCCGGTAAACAGGTAATTTAAAAGGTGCTTCGGTCATCATTGACCGGGCACCTTTTCGCCCTGTTTAGTGGAATCTAAATGAATTCAGTTTATACTGATTTCTTTTAACATACGGGTGTAGCTCAATTGGTAGAGTAGTGGTCTCCAAAACCATTGGCTGGGGGTTCGAGTCCCTCCTCCCGTGCAAAACTTTGAAAAGAATGTCGAAGCTGGTAACATATATCGAAGAGTCTTACAATGAACTGGTTCATAAAGTGACATGGCCAACTTGGAGCGAACTACAAAGTTCTGCGATTGTTGTCATGATTTCTTCACTTATTATAGCACTTGTAATCTTCTTAATGGATTTTACATTCAGCCATGCGATGGAATTGTTTTATGACCTTTTTAATTAATACTCGTTGGAGATGACAGAAGAAATCACCAACACCAAGAAATGGTACGTTTTACGTGCCGTTAGTGGCAAGGAAAAAAAGGTGAAAGAATACATCGATTCTGAAATCGTTCACCACAACATTGCTGATTATATTTCTCAAGTTTTGATACCTACTGAAAAGGTTTATCAAATTCGTAATGGAAAAAAAATCAGTAAGGAACGTAGTTATTTTCCTGGGTATATCATGATTGAGGCTCTTATGATTGGTGAGATTCCACACATCTTGAAAAATATCCCTGGTGTTATTGGCTTTTTAGGTGATAAAGGTGCTCCAATTCCACTTCGTCCAGCTGAAGTGAATCGTATTCTTGGTAAAGTGGATGAGCTTTCAGAAAGTGATGCTGAAATCAATATTCCATTTATCATTGGTGAGTCTGTTAAAGTTGTTGATGGTCCTTTCAACAGTTTTACTGGAACAATTGAGGAAATAAATGAAGAGAAAAAGAAATTGACTGTTATGGTTAAGATTTTTGGTCGTAAAACACCTTTAGAACTTAACTACATGCAGGTAGAAAAGGAATAAAAACAGTGGGCACACCTGGTGCTGTGTGAGGTTGTCTTCTCCGACATAATGCTTCCCCTCCTCATTCGAAAACAGGCCCCGCGATTCAATAACAAACAAAAATGGCTAAAGAAGTAGGTGCACTCATAAAGTTACAGGTGAAAGGCGGCGCAGCCAATCCTTCTCCTCCAATCGGACCGGCACTCGGTGCGAAAGGGGTGAATATCATGGATTTCTGCAAGCAGTTCAACGCCCGTACACAGGAGCAGGCCGGTAAAGTTTTGCCAGTGATTATCACTGTTTATGTTGACAAGTCTTTTGACTTCATCGTAAAAACTCCGCCTGTGGCCATTCAACTCAAGGAAGCAACTAAATTACAAAGCGGTTCAGCTGAACCTAATCGTAAGAAAGTAGCAACCGTGACTTGGGATACTGTACGTTCTATTGCAGAAGCAAAAATGCCCGATTTAAACTGTTTTACAGTTGAATCAGCAATGAGCATGGTTGCAGGAACAGCGCGCAGTATGGGTATTAACGTTGACGGTCAGCGTCCTTTTTAACTAACGAATTAAAGTTTGAGTGAAATGGCACAACTGACAAAAAAACGAAAAGCAGTAATTTCAAAAGTAGAGCAGGATAAGTCCTACGCACTTTTAGAAGCAACTCGCTTGGTAAAAGAAATCTCCACAACAAAATTCGACTCATCTGTTGATGTTGCCGTTCGTTTGGGTGTAGATCCACGTAAAGCGAATCAAATGGTTCGTGGTATCGTGTCTCTTCCTCATGGAACTGGTAAAACAGTGCGTGTATTGGTTCTTTGTACTCCTGATAAGGAAGAAGAAGCTCGCGCAGCAGGTGCTGATCATGTTGGATTGGATGATTACATTGAGAAAATCAAAGGTGGTTGGACGGATGTTGATGTTATCATCACCATGCCAGCAATTATGGCCAAAGTAGGAGCTCTAGGACGTGTTCTAGGACCTCGTGGTTTGATGCCCAACCCGAAAACAGGTACTGTTACCGTTGAAGTAGGTAAAGCCGTGCAAGAAGTAAAAGCCGGTAAAATCGATTTCAAAGTGGATAAAACAGGTATCGTGCATGCAGCAATTGGCAAGACTTCTTTCTCAGAAGATAAATTGTTCGAAAATGCTAAAGAGCTTATTCAGACTATTCTGAAATTAAAGCCTTCTTCTGCAAAAGGAACATATGTGAGAAGTATTTACTTGTCAAGTACTATGAGTCCTTCAGTAGCAGTTGACATTAAGTCAGTCGGCGCCTGATTATCTAAAAACTTTTAATTCTTGAAAAGATGAAGAAAGAAGAAAAAGACCAGGTAATCATTGAACTGGTTGAAAAGTTAAGTGCAACTAAGAACTTCTACCTAACTGATACTTCTGCATTAACAGTTGAGAAAACGAATAAACTTCGTCGTACTTGCTTTAACAGAAAAATTGAGTTGAAGGTAGTTAAGAACACCTTGTTAAGAAAAGCGTTTGAACGCATGGAAATGGATTATTCTCCATTATTCCCAGTGCTTCATGGCTCAACTGCTGTTATGTTTACAGAATCTGTAAACGAACCAGCAAAACTGATCAAGGAGTTTCGTAAAACAAACGATAAGCCGATCTTGAAAGCCGCTTTTGTAGAAGAATCATTCTACATCGGTGATAATCAAATCGATGCGCTTATCTCGATCAAAACCAAAAACGAGGTTATTGGTGAAATCATTGGCTTGTTACAATCACCTGCTAAAAATGTTATTTCAGCCCTTCAATCGGGAGGAAATACTATCGCTGGTCTTGTAAAAACGCTCTCTGAACGTTAATAATAATCTCAATCCTTTTTTTAATAATCCTTTTGTACAATCAACTAAAAACAACATACAATGGCAGACTTGAAAGCTTTCGCGGAACAGTTGGTAAACCTAACCGTTAAGGAAGTGAACGAACTGGCTCAAATCCTTAAAGATGAATACGGTATCGAGCCGGCTGCTGCGGCAGTAGCAATCGCTGCACCTGCGGGTGGAGATGGCGCTGCAGCTGTTGAAGAAAAAACGGCATTCGACGTAATCCTTAAGGCAGCTGGTGGTAACAAACTCGCAGTTGTGAAACTGGTTAAAGAATTAACTGGTCTTGGACTGAAAGAAGCAAAAGATCTTGTTGACGGAGCCCCTAAGCCCCTGAAAGAAGGTGTTAGCAAGGAAGAAGCAGAAGCGTTAAAATCGCAACTGACTGAAGCCGGTGCTGAAGTAGAGGTTAAATAACCTTCTACTTACAAAACAACAGCTAAGACTTCAATTTATATTGAGGTCTTTAGCTGTTTGTATGCATCCCCTTTTCTTTTGCATCATTTCATTCTAAATTCCGAGTCCCTTGACTTACACTAAAAAACGCCCGAACAGGTTTAGCTTTGCTTCTAGCAAACTACCTATTGATTATCCTGATTTCCTCGATGTTCAGGTTCAATCGTTCAAGGATTTCTTTCAGCTCGAAACAACACCGGAAAACCGTCAAAATGAAGGTCTCTTCAAAGTATTTGCAGAGAACTTCCCTATTTCGGATGCGCGGAATAATTTCGTTCTGGAATTTCTCGATTACTTTATCGATCCTCCACGATACTCAATTGAAGAGTGTCTTGATCGCGGTTTAACACACAGTGTTCCGCTAAAAGCAAAACTTAAATTATACTGTACCGATCCTGAGCACGAAGATTTCGAAACTATCGTGCAAGACGTGTATTTGGGAACTATCCCTTACATGACACCTAAAGGAACCTTTGTTATCAATGGTGCTGAACGTGTTGTAGTATCCCAATTACATCGTTCTCCCGGTGTGTTCTTCGGTCAAAGCCGACACGCTAACGGTACTAAACTATACTCTGCAAGGGTAATCCCTTTTAAAGGTTCCTGGATCGAATTTGCAACCGATATCAACAGTGTGATGTATGCTTACATCGACCGTAAGAAAAAACTTCCGGTAACTACACTACTTCGTGCTATTGGTTACGAAAGCGATAAAGACATTCTTGAGATCTTTGGTCTTGCGGATGAATTCAAGGTAAGTAAATCCAGTATTAAGAATGTTGTAGGTCGTAAATTGGCTGCACGTGTTCTTAAAACTTGGATTGAAGACTTCGTTGATGAAGATACCGGTGAGGTAGTTTCGATCGAACGTAACGAAGTCATTATTGATCGTGAAGTTGTGATTGAAAAAGATCACCTCGATTTAATCCTTGAATCTGGAGTAAAATCAATCATCCTTCATAAGGATGACATCAACTCTGCTGATTACACAATTATTTATAATACTCTCCAAAAGGATACGTCCAACTCGGAGAAAGAAGCGGTTGAACATATCTACCGTCAGCTTCGTAATGCTGAACCACCTGATGAGGAAACTGCTCGTGGTATCATAGACAAGCTTTTCTTTTCTGATAAACGTTATGACTTAGGTGATGTTGGTCGTTACAGAATCAACAAAAAACTCAACCTGGAAATTGACCAGGAAACACGTGTTCTTACAAAACAAGACATTATCTCTATCATCCGCTACTTGATCGAATTGATCAATTCAAAAGCAGATGTGGATGATATTGACCACTTGTCAAATCGTCGTGTACGTACTGTTGGTGAACAACTTTATGGACAGTTCGGTGTCGGACTTTCTCGTATGGCACGTACCATTCGTGAACGTATGAACGTACGTGATAACGAGGTGTTTACACCAACTGATTTGATTAATGCTAAGACCTTATCTAGCGTTATCAATTCGTTCTTTGGAACCAATCAGTTGTCTCAGTTTATGGATCAAACCAACCCGCTTTCGGAGATAACGCATAAGCGTCGTCTTTCTGCACTCGGGCCAGGTGGTCTTTCACGTGAACGCGCTGGTTTTGAGGTACGTGACGTCCATTATACACATTATGGTCGCCTTTGTACGATTGAAACACCTGAAGGTCCAAACATTGGTTTGATTTCTTCACTTTGCGTTTTTGCGAAAATTAACAAACTAGGTTTCATTGAAACTCCATACCGAACTGTTACAAACGGTAAGGTTGATATTGATAAACCCATTGTATATTTAAGCGCTGAAGAAGAAGAAACATCGATTATCGCTCAATCTAAAACTTCAACCGACGATAATGGTAATTTCATGGATGCTCGTGTAAAAGCACGATTCGCCGGAGATTTTCCAGTTGTTGAGCCAAGTCAGATTAAGTTGATGGACGTTGCTCCAAATCAAATTGCATCCATTGCAGCTTCATTAATTCCTTTCCTTGAACACGATGATGCAAACCGTGCTTTGATGGGTTCAAACATGATGCGTCAGGCAGTTCCTTTGTTGAATCCTGAAGCACCTTATGTTGGAACTGGACTAGAAGCATCTGTTGCCCGCGATTCTCGTGTGTTGATAAACGCAGAAGGTGAAGGAACTGTAGAATGGGTTGATGCTAACGAAATCGTTATTCGTTACAATCGTTCAGAAGATGATCGTTTGGTTAGTTTTGAAGACGACATTCGTACATATAAGCTTACTAAATTCCGTAAAACCAACCAGAATACTACAATCAACTTGAAGCCAATTGTGGCAAAAGGTGAAAAAGTATCACTTGGTCAAGTTTTATGCGAAGGATATGCAACACAAGGCGGCGAACTTGCTTTAGGTCGTAACTTGAAAGTAGCATTCATGCCTTGGAAAGGTTACAATTTCGAGGATGCAATTGTAATTTCTGAGCGTATTATTCGTGAAGATGTATTTACTAGCCTCCATATTGAGGAATTTATTCTTGAAGTACGCGATACAAAACGTGGTCTCGAAGAATTAACTTCTGATATTCCGAATGTTAGTGAAGAAGCTACGAAAGATCTCGATGAGAATGGATTAATTCGAATTGGTGCTGATGTAAAACCAGGTGATATTCTCATCGGTAAGATCACACCGAAAGGCGAAACAGATCCTTCTCCAGAAGAAAAATTGTTACGTGCCATTTTTGGTGATAAAGCAGGTGATGTGAAAGATGCTTCTTTAAAGGCACCTCCATCATTAAATGGTGTTGTGATCGATAAGAAATTATTCTCTCGAATCATTAAAGACCGTAAATCGAAGACAGAAGAAAAACCAACTCTTGCTAAGATTGATCAAGAGCGCGACAAGGAAATTGTTGAATTGAAAAGTCGTTTGGTTGATAAACTCTTCCAATTGGTAAATGGTAAAACATCTCAAGGAATAAATAACAATTTCAAAGAAGAAGTAGTTCCTAAAGGAGCTAAGTTCACTGTGAAAATGTTACAGGGAATTGATTATTCATCTGTAAATCCAAGCAAATGGACTACAGATAAGGATAAGAATCTCTTGATTAAAACCTTGTTGAATAATTACCTAATTCGTTTCAACGACATCAATGGTATCGCAAAACGCAAAAAATTTGCTGCTACTGTTGGTGATGAACTTCCTGCTGGAATAGTTCAATTGGCTAAAGTTTATATCGCTAAGAAACGTAAGTTGAAAGTGGGTGATAAAATGGCTGGTCGTCACGGTAATAAAGGGATTGTTGCCAAAATTGTTCGTGATGAGGAAATGCCATTCCTAGAAGATGGAACTCCTGTAGATATCGTATTGAATCCACTGGGTGTACCTTCACGGATGAACCTTGGACAGATATACGAAACTGTTCTTGCTTGGGCAGGTAAAGAATTGGGAATGACTTTCGCGACACCAATTTTCGATGGTGCTACGATCGATCAAATCAATGAATATACTGATAAAGCTGGTGTTCCACGTTATGGTAGAACTTTCCTTCATGATGGAGGAACTGGAGATCGTTTCGATCAACCAGCAACAGTTGGTATAATCTACATGCTTAAACTCGGCCACATGGTTGACGATAAGATGCATGCTCGTTCAATCGGACCATATTCACTTATTACTCAACAACCATTGGGTGGTAAGGCACAGTTCGGAGGTCAGCGTTTTGGAGAGATGGAAGTTTGGGCACTTGAAGCTTTTGGTGCAGCTAACATTCTTCAAGAAATCCTTACTGTTAAGTCTGATGATGTTATTGGACGTGCCAAGGCTTATGAAGCAATAGTGAAAGGTGATAACATGCCTACGCCAGGTATTCCTGAGTCGTTCAATGTGTTATTGCATGAACTACGCGGCCTCGGCCTGAAAATTACACTCGACTAGATTTCCAGACCCCGACATCCAAACTGGATGTCGGGATCTTTTATTCATTTGAATCTGATCTATAATGGCTTTACGCAAAGACATAAAACTCAAGAGTAACTTCAAACAGATCATCGTTAGTTTGGCATCCCCGGAAGATATCCTGGACCAAAGTCATGGTGAAGTTTTGAAACCAGAAACGATCAATTACAGAACATATAAACCAGAAATGGGTGGCTTGTTTTGTGAACGTATTTTTGGACCAGTTAAAGATTACGAATGCCACTGCGGTAAATACAAACGAATTCGTTATAAAGGAATTATTTGTGATCGTTGTGGAGTAGAAGTTACTGAAAAGAAAGTACGTCGTGAGCGTATGGGACACATCCAATTGGTAGTTCCTGTTGCTCATATTTGGTTCTTTCGTTCACTTCCTAATAAAATTGGTTACTTACTCGGATTAGCAACCAAGAAATTGGATGCGATCATTTACTACGAACGTTATGTAGTAATTCAAGCGGGTATGGCTGGTGAACATGGATTAAATTACATGGATTTTCTAACCGAAGAAGAATACCTTCAGGTTTTAGAAAATTTACCTAAAGAAAACCAATACTTGGATGATGCCGATCCAAACAAGTTCATCGCCAAAATGGGAGCTGATGCATTGTATATGCTTTTGTCTCGCTTGAATTTGGAAGAACTATCTTACGATCTTCGTCACAAAGCAAATACTGAAACTTCGCAACAACGTAAAAATGAAGCGCTTAAGCGTCTTCAAGTTGTTGAAGCATTCCGTATGGCTAATGAGGGTAACAAAGTAAATCGTCCTGAATGGATGATTTTAAAAGTAATCCCTGTTATCCCACCAGAATTACGTCCACTTGTTCCTTTGGATGGTGGTCGATTTGCAACTTCTGATTTAAATGACCTTTATCGTCGCGTTATTATTCGTAATAACCGATTGAAGCGTTTGATCGAAATCAAAGCTCCTGAGGTAATCTTACGTAACGAGAAACGGATGTTACAAGAAGCAGTGGATTCATTGCTTGATAACTCACGTAAATCAAATGCTGTAAAGACAGAATCAAACCGTGCCTTGAAATCCCTTTCCGATTCTTTGAAAGGAAAACAAGGTCGTTTCCGTCAGAACTTACTCGGAAAACGTGTCGATTATTCTGCTCGTTCGGTAATTGTCGTTGGACCAGATTTGAAACTTCATGAGTGCGGTCTTCCAAAAGACATGGCTGCTGAATTATTCAAACCGTTCATCATTCGTAAAATGATTGAGCGTGGTGTAGTTAAAACTGTTAAGAGTGCTAAAAAAATCGTTGACAAGAAAGAACCAATCGTTTGGGATATTCTTGAAAATATTTTGAAAGGCCACCCTGTTCTTCTTAACCGCGCCCCAACACTTCACCGTTTAGGTATTCAGTCCTTTCAACCAAAATTGATTGAAGGAAAAGCGATTCAGCTTCACCCATTGGTTTGTACGGCATTCAACGCCGATTTCGATGGTGACCAAATGGCTGTTCACGTTCCACTTGGAAATGCAGCAATTTTGGAAGCTCAGTTATTGATGCTTGCTTCTCATAACATCCTAAACCCTGCGAACGGAGCTCCTATTACAGTTCCATCTCAGGACATGGTTTTGGGTCTTTATTACACCACTAAAGGTCGTCGTACAGATGCAACTCGTGTTATTAAAGGAGAAGGTTCTACTTTTTACTCTGCTGAAGAAGTTATCATTGCATACAATGAAAAACGCATTGATCTTCACGCTTGGATTAAGGTAAAACACAATGTAAAAGAAGGAGATGTTCTAGTAAATAAAATTATTGAAACTACTGTAGGTCGTGTCCTGTTTAATCAGGTAGTTCCTCCACAAGTTGGTTTCATTAATGAATTGTTGACTAAGAAATCACTTCGTGACATTATTGGAAATATCGTTAAGGAAACAGGTATGGCAGTAACTGCCAAGTTTTTGGATGATATCAAAGATCTTGGATTTACAATGGCATTCCGCGGTGGTCTTTCTTTCAACTTAGGTGACGTTATTGTTCCTGAGGATAAAGAGAAGATGGTTGAAGATGCAAATACGCAAGTGGAAGAAGTAATGATGAACTATAATATGGGTTTCATTACTAACAACGAGCGTTACAACCAAATCATCGATATCTGGACGCATACTAACTCTCGTCTAACTCAACGTTTGATGACTCAGTTGGTTAACGACAACCAAGGTTTTAACCCGATTTACATGATGCTCGATTCTGGAGCACGTGGTTCTAAAGAGCAGATTCGTCAGCTTTCTGGAATGCGTGGTCTAATGGCGAAACCTCAAAAATCAGGAGCCTCTGGTGGTGAGATTATTGAAAATCCGATCCTTTCTAACTTTAAGGAAGGTCTATCGATCCTTGAGTATTTCATTTCTACCCACGGTGCACGTAAAGGACTTGCAGATACGGCTTTGAAAACGGCAGATGCTGGTTACTTAACACGTCGTTTGGTAGATGTATCTCAAGATGTGATTATTTGTTTGGAAGATTGCGGAACACTTCGTGGTTTAACTGCAATTCCATTGAAAAACAATGAAGAAATCGTTGAAAGTCTTTACGACAGAATTTTAGGTCGTACTTCTCTTCACGATGTATATAGCCCTACAACAGGTGAATTATTAATTAATAGCGGTGATCAGATTCGTGAAGATGAAGCTAGAAAAATTGAAGCTTCAGGTTTAGAATCTGTTGAAATTCGTTCCGTATTAACTTGTGAATCTGAACAAGGAGTATGTTCAAAATGCTACGGAAGAAATTTAGCTAGTGGACGTATGGTTCAAAAAGGTGAAGCAGTTGGTGTTATTGCTGCTCAATCAATTGGAGAACCTGGTACTCAGCTTACACTTCGTACATTCCACGTTGGGGGTACGGCATCAAACACAGCAACTGCATCTAAAGTAGAAGCTAAATTTGATGGTATTCTTGAAATTGATGAATTACGTACAGTATCTAAGGAAGATGAAAACGGTAATCCAGTAGAGATCGTAATTGGTCGTTCAGCTGAAATGCGTATCATCGATCCAAAGACAATGGTCATCCTAACAACAGCAAATATTCCATATGGAGCTTCCATGTTCGCTAAAAATGGCGTTACAGTGAAGAAAGGAGATTTGATTTGTGAATGGGATCCATATAATGCTGTAATTATTTCTGAAACTGCTGGTAAGATTAGCTTTGAAGATCTTGAAGATGGTATTACTTATCGTGAAGAAAGTGATGAACAAACAGGTTTCCGTGAAAAAGTAATCATTGAACGTCGTGATAAAACTAAAAACCCGATGATTAAAATCATTGATGGTTCTAAAGAAGTCGTTCGTTCATATTCACTTCCCGTAGCAGCTCACATTGTTGTGAATGATGGTCAAAAGGTGAAAATCGGTGAAACACTCGTAAAAATCCCTCGCCAAAACGGTAAATTAGGTGATATCACTGGTGGTCTTCCACGTGTGACCGAGTTGTTTGAAGCTCGTAATCCATCGAATCCTGCCGTTGTTTCTGAAATTGATGGTATTGTATCTTTTGGTAAAGTGAAACGCGGTAACCGAGAGGTAATTATTGAATCTAAAACAGGTGAACAAAAGAAATATCTAATTTCTTTAAGTAAGCATATTTTGGTTCAAGAGAACGACTACGTAAAAGCTGGTCAGCCATTAAGTGAAGGTGCAACTACACCAGGAGATATCTTGGCTATCAAAGGTCCAACTAAAGTTCAGGAATACTTAGTGAATGAAATTCAGGAAGTATATCGTTTACAAGGTGTGAAAATCAACGATAAGCACTTCGAGGTAATTGTTCGCCAGATGATGCGTAAAGTGGAAATTCTTGATCCAGGTGACACGAAATTCCTAGAAGGTCAGATGAATAACAAGTTGGAATTCAACTTAGAGAACGACTATATTTTCGATAAGAAAGTAGTGTTGGATCCGGGTGATTCTACTACGTTGAAAGCGGGCCAGATCGTTACTGCTCGTAAGCTTCGTGATGAAAATTCGATGCTGAAGCGTAAAGATTTAAGAGTTGTTGAATCTCGTGATGCAGTTCCTGCAACTGCTAATCAAGTTCTTCAAGGTATTACTCGCGCTTCATTACAAACGAAGAGCTTCATTTCTGCTGCTTCCTTCCAGGAAACAACTAAAGTGTTGAATGAAGCTGCAATTAGCGCTAAATCGGATGAATTACTTGGCTTGAAAGAGAATGTAATTGTTGGTCACTTAATTCCAGCTGGTACAGGTTTACGTGAATATGAAAACATTGTAGTTGGTTCACAAGATGAATACAATGTACTAATGGCTTCAAAGAAACGTAAAGAAGAATTAGCTTAATCTGAATTACTATGGAAGAAAATCAAAATCCGGAAGGACAATTAAACATTGAGCTTTCTGAAGAAGTAGCTGAAGGAATTTATTCTAATCTAGCTATTATAACACATTCCAATTCGGAGTTTGTTGTTGATTTCATCAAAGTAATGCCAGGAGTTCCAAAAGCGCGTGTAAAATCTCGTATTGTACTTACGCCTCAACATGCCAAACGTTTGCTTACTGCTTTGAAAGAAAATGTAGCAAAATTTGAATCAGTTCATGGAACAATTAAAGTTGATAATGGAGCTGCAGCGTTTCCTATGAATTTTGGTGGACCTACTGCTCAGGCATAATTGAAATTAATTTTTGAAGCGGGTAAACGGATACTTTCTGTTTACCCGTTTTTTATTGGAGTTTTAGTAAAATGTATATCACAATTAATATTAGAAATTGATTTCATTAGAAATCTGACAATGTAACATTCTTAGTTATTATCAGTAAAACAAAAGGTTTTTTTATTGAATTTCTTAAGGATTCAGATATCAAAAACTTATTTTACTCGATGTATATGAATGTTTCTACACGATTCTATAAAACTGTTGTTCTTTCGATTTTATGCATTGTTTTTAGTTTGATACTTTCTAATCTAAAAGCACAAATTCCAGTTTCTACTATAAATGTTGTTCGACAAGTAGTTGATACACGTCAAATTATAATAGATAAACTTGATCAATCGATGATTTTTGTTGAAGGAGGGACTTTTCAAATGGGAGCAACACCTGATCAAGGAACAGATTGTTCTAAGGATGAATTACCTGTTCATTCTGTTCAGATATCCGATTTTTACATGCTAAAAACCGAAGTAACACAAGAACTTTGGTTAGCAATCATGGAAAGTAATCCATCCTCTAATCAACGAAGCAATCAATTCCCATTAGAAAATGTAACTCGTGCAGATGTTGATGCTTTTATTAAGAGATTAAACTTTTTGACTTGCAAGAATTATCGTTTGCCCACAGAAGCTGAATGGGAATATGCTGCTCGTGGTGGAAAGAAAAGTCGTCATCTGCTTTACAGTGGATCTTCTGATGCCAATTTAGTTTCTTGGAATAACGTAAATGCAAATGGAAAGAGCCATATTGTGGGTACCAAACAAGCAAATGAATTAGGTTTAAACGACTTAAGTGGCAATGTGTGGGAATATTGCTCCGATTGGTATGCTCCTTATTCTGCCGAACTTGTTGTTAATCCCAAAGGTCCAGCAAATGGTACCGAATTCATAGTCCGTGGCGGTAGTTGGGCAGGATCTTCTTGGTTATGCCGAAATTCTCTACGGTTTCATTTCTCTACCGATTTCAAAAGTCCTTATGTGGGATTTCGCCTTGTAGAAGTGAAGAAAAAATAATTTGCTTCCATTTCATAAAAAATGAAATAAGGTATGCATGCATAACAAATCTTTTTTAGGTTTGTGTCATGAAGCCGACCGAGACTGTCGATTATGTGATTAAAACAGCATGGCATGCGATACAACGTATGTATAATGCGGAGGCGGCTAAACATAACAGTACCATTGCAGTAGGTTTTGTACTATTGAATATTGATGTCCAATTTGGGACACCTGCAACTAAAATAGCACCCTTAATCGGACTTGAAACCCGAAGTTTAACACGGATGCTGAAGAATCTCGAAGAAAACGGAATTATTTATCGGAAAAGCGAGGATCGTGACAAACGACTCGTTCGGATTTTTCTTACCGATTTGGGCAAGGAAAAACGTGAGGCTGCTCGAAATACCGTTTTAACTTTCAACCATCTTATTCATAATCGTATCTCTGAGGAAAAACTTAGTATCTTTTTCGAGGTGATGAATGAAATACTAGTATCCACCGGAAATGGTAAAAACGAAAATGCATGAAACGACTTATCCGTAAAGTTGCAGTTCTTGGCTCAGGTGTAATGGGCTCTCGCATTGCTTGTCACTTCGCTAATATTGGAGTAGAAGTTCTCCTTCTTGATATAGTTCCTCCTCAGCTAAACGATGCCGAAGCAGCAAAAGGGCTAACAGTGGATAATCCCGCTGTAAGAAATAGAATTGTAAATGATGCCCTAGCTTTTGCGCTTAAATCAAAACCATCACCTGTTTATTCAGCGGATGTTGCTAAACGGATCAAAACTGGAAATTTCACCGATGATATGAAGCTTATTGCAGAATGTGATTGGGTGATTGAGGTAGTGGTGGAACGTTTAGACATCAAGAAAACTGTTTTTGATCAAGTTGAAAAGTTCCGTAAACCTGGAACACTTATTACTTCTAATACTTCAGGTATTCCAATTGGAATGATGGCGGAAGAAAGATCAGATGATTTTAAAAAACATTTCTGTGGTACGCACTTCTTCAATCCACCACGTTATCTAAAATTATTGGAGATCATTCCAACACCATTCACAGATTCTTCCGTTGTTGATTTTCTGATGAATTATGGTGATCTCTTTCTTGGGAAAACCACCGTACTAGCGAAAGACACACCTGCATTTATTGCCAACCGCATCGGTGTATTTGGCATTTTGGCGCTTTTTCATCTAGTGAAAGAGATGGATTTAACGGTGGAAGAAGTAGACAAACTTACCGGTCCCGTTCTTGGTCGCCCGAAATCGGCTACGTTTAGAACTACAGATGTGGTTGGTTTAGACACACTTGTGAATGTGGCAAATGGGTTAAAAGCAAATTGTCAGAACGATGAGCAAAAAGCGTTGTTCGAATTGTCCGAATATGTCCTGAAAATGAATGAGAATAAGTGGTTGGGAGATAAAACCGGACAAGGATTTTACAAGAAATCGAAAGGAGCAGGAGGGAAGTCGGAAATTTTAGCTTTGGATTTAAACACCTTAGAATATCGTCCTCAAAACAAAGTGAAATTCGCCACTTTGGAATCGACCAAAACCATTGAAAAACTCAGTGATCGCTACAAAGTATTAGTTAGTGGAAAAGATAAAGCTGGGGAGTTTTACCGCAAATCCTTCTTCCTTTTATTTGCTTACGTGTCGAATCGAATTCCTGAAATAGCTAATGAGCTTTTCCGAATCGATGAAGCTATGAAAGCTGGCTTTGGCTGGGAAGTCGGTCCATTCGAAAGCTGGGATTATATTGGAGTGGCCGATGCTGTAAAAGGCATGGAAGCAATGAATATGAAGCCAGCTCAATGGGTGTATGATTTTCTTAGCAGTGGAAATACCAGCTTTTTCAAGATTGAAGGTGGAAAGAAATTGTATTATGATATTCCTTCAAAAACGTACCTTCCTGTTCCAGGCTATGAATCCTTTATCATATTAGATCATATCCGCCAGGAAAAAACACTTTGGAAAAATACAGGCACGACCTTAAGTGATTTAGGTGATGGAATTCTGAATTTGGAGTTTCATACTAAAATGAACTCTATTGGAAGCGACGTCCTGATGGGAATTCAGAAAGCCATTGAAGTTGCAGAAAAGGAATATCGTGGATTAGTGATTGGAAACGATGCTCCAAATTTCTCTGCTGGAGCAAATCTAGCTATGTTGTTTATGATGGCTGTTGAACAAGAATGGGACGAACTTGATTTTTCAATTCGAGCATTCCAAAATACCATGATGCGTGTGCGTTATTCTTCTATTCCTGTTGTGACAGCTCCACATGGTTTGTCGCTCGGTGGAGGATGTGAAATAAATCTACATGCTGATAAAGTAGTTGCTGCTGCAGAAACATACATTGGATTAGTAGAGTTTGGAGTTGGACTTATCCCCGGTGGTGGCGGAACTAAAGAATTTGCCCTACGTGCCTCAGATGCTTACCGCGACGGTGACATCCAGCTAAATGTATTGCGCGATCGATTCTTAACTATTGGTCAAGCAAAAGTTAGTACATCAGCTACTGAAGCATTTGACTTAGGAATACTTCGAAAAGGACACGACGAAATCATCCCTAATTCGCAACGTGTAATTGCTGAAGCGAAACGAGCTGCCATTGAAATAGCTGAAGCTGGATATACTCAACCCGTTCATCGTAAAGATATTCGCGTATTAGGTCGAACAGGATTAGGAATGGTATACGTAGGCGCCAATACCATGTTCAGCGGACATTATATCTCAGAACATGACCGTAAAATCTCCGAAAAACTAGGATATGTGCTTTGTGGCGGCGATTTATCTCAACCAACCGACGTGAGCGAACAATATTTACTTGATCTCGAACGCGAAGTTTTCCTCAGCCTTTGCGGAGAACGCAAAACATTAGAACGCGTTCAGAGCATTTTAACGAGTGGGAAGGTGCTTAGGAATTGATAAATAGCATTAAGTAATAAGAATTAAGTATCAAGAAAATAGTACAATATGCATGATGTAACGAAATTGAGAATATGGGATAAAGCCCTTGAATTGGCAGAGAAAGTTTATTCTTTGACAGCTGGATTTCCAAGAGAGGAATCTTATGGATTGTCCTCACAAATGAAACGAGCAGTAGTTTCAATAGGATCCAACATAGCTGAAGGAGCTGGTCGAAATTCAAATCGAGAGTTTTACCAATTCATTGGTATTTCGTGCGGATCTGCAAGTGAATTAAGATTTCAAATTGAACTGAGTTATCGTTGCTTATTTATTATTTCTGATCAACGAGATGAGCTAATTAGTGATATTGACTACATACTGCGAATGAATTTTAGACTTCAATCTAGAATTCGTTCAGAAGAAAATGATCGAAATAAGCGAAATTCCCCTAGACAAGGGTCTTAATACCTAATACAAAATACTCAATACTGATAACAATGAGTACAGCATACATAGTAGCCGGATTCCGAACAGCGGTGGCAAAGGCGCCACGGGGATTATTTCGTTTTACTCGTCCGGATGATTTGGCGGCGAGGGTGATTGAACATTTGATGCAATCGGTGCCAGAATTGGACAAAGATCGGGTCGATGATGTGATCGTTGGAAATGCTACACCAGAGGCGGAACAAGGACTCAATATTGGTCGAATGATTTCGCTCATGGGCTTGAAAACCGATAAGGTTCCTGGCATGACGGTTAATCGTTACTGTGCATCTGGATTGGAGACGATTTCGATCGCAACAGCTAAGATTCAAACTGGAATGGCCGATTGTATTATTGCGGGTGGAGTAGAGAGCATGTCACCTATCCCTTTTGGAGGATGGAAAATTGTTCCGAATTACGAGGTGGCTAAAAACAATCCCGACTATTATTGGGGAATGGGTTTAACTGCCGAAGCTGTAGCTCGTGAATATAATATCAGTCGTGAAGATCAGGATGCATTTTCGTTGGAATCACACCGAAGAGCTGTGGATGCAATTAAATCGGGAAGATTTAAAGATGATATAGTTCCAGTAACAGTAGAAGAGATTTTTCTAGACAATAAAGAAAAACGTAAAACCCGCAGCTTTGTAGTTGATACAGATGAAGGTCCTCGTGCAGATTCAACTTTAGACATGTTGGCGAAATTAAAACCTGTATTTGCAGCTGATGGAGTTGTAACAGCAGGTAATTCATCTCAAACTTCCGACGGTGCTGCATTTGTGATGGTGATGTCTGAAAAGATGGTTAACGAATTAGGTTTGAAACCAATAGCTCGTTTAGTCACTTATCAAGTAGCAGGAGTTCCACCACGCATCATGGGAATTGGACCAATTGAAGCAATTCCAAAAGCTTTGAAAGCAGCAGGAATGACATTAGATAAACTCGATTTAATAGAATTAAACGAAGCATTCGCCTCTCAATCATTGGCTATTATTCGCATACTTGGATTAGATACCAAAAAACTGAATGTGAACGGTGGTGCCATTGCTTTAGGGCATCCATTGGGATGTTCAGGGGCCAAGCTTACCGTCCAACTTCTAAATGAGCTGAAACGTCGTGATCAGAAATACGGCATGGTTACCATGTGTGTAGGAACGGGTCAAGGTGCAGCAGGAATTTTCGAACGCTTATAATTTTCTTTTACCACGTATTCCAATTCACAACAACATGGAAACAAGCAATAAATCATCCTTAAAAGGCGGTGAATTTTTAATCCGCGAGAGTGAAGCAACTTCGGTTTTTATTCCAGAAGAATGGAACGAAGAACAACGCATGATTGCCCAATCGGCGCAAGATTTTTTAGATGCAGAAGTTCATCCAAATCTCGACCGAATTGATAAAATGGAACCCGGTCTGATGCATTCATTGCTAACTAAAGCCGGCGAGCTTGGATTGATGGGCGTTTCGGTTCCAGAGGAATATGGTGGATTTGGAAAAGACTTTAATACTTCGATGCTTGTGGCAGAAGTTGCCGGAGCGGGATTTTCTTTTGCAGTAGCACTTTCGGCTCATACAGGAATTGGGACTCTTCCCATATTGTATTACGGTAATGAAGCTCAAAAACAGAAGTATATTCCCAAATTAACTACTGGAGAGTGGAAAGCTTCCTATTGTCTAACTGAGCCAGGTTCGGGTTCTGATGCAAATAGTGGAAAAACGAAAGCTAAATTGTCGGATGATGGAAAACACTATATCATCAATGGACAAAAAATGTGGATCACCAATGGTGGCTTTGCAGATGTGTATACTGTATTTGCTAAGATTGATGATGATGAGAATTTGACTGCATTTATTGTAGAGCGAAATTTTCCAGGCTTATCGTTGAATGAAGAAGAGAAAAAGATGGGTATTAAAGGCTCATCTACTGTTCAGGTTTTCTTTAACGATTGCATGGTTCCGGTTGAGAATATGCTTTCGGATCGTCAGAATGGATTTAAGATAGCCGTGAACATATTGAACATTGGTCGAATTAAATTGGCTGCAGCTGCCATTGGTGGCTGCAAACAATGCATTTCGACTGCTATAAATTATGCGAATGAGCGGGAGCAATTTGGTCGTCCGATTTCTAAATACGGAGCTATTCGTCATAAAATGGCAGAAATGGCAATAAGAACATTTGCAAGTGAGACTGCAGTGTATCGTTTAGGACAAAATATCGATGATGCATTTGATGCTTTAGTAGCTGGCGGAATGGAACCTGGTAAAGCTAAATTGAAAAGTGTAGAGCAATTTGCAGTTGAGTGTGCTATCATGAAGGTACATGGATCTGAAACTTTAGATTATGTAGTGGATGAAGGAGTTCAGATATATGGTGGAATGGGTTATTCGGCCGAAGCACCTATGGATCGTGCTTATCGCGATGCTCGGATTAACCGAATTTTTGAAGGCACCAACGAAATTAACCGCATGTTGACAGTTGATATGATGCTGAAGCGTGCGATGAAAGGTGAGCTAGATTTAATGGGCCCAGCAACTGCTGTAGCTCAAGAATTGATGGCCATTCCTGATTTTGGTGTACAAGATGATGCTCCATTTGCTGCAGAGAAGCGTACCATTGCAAACTTTAAAAAAGCAGTTTTAATGGTTGCGGGATCTGCAGTTCAAAAGCTCATGATGACCTTAGCTAAAGAGCAAGAAATACTCATGAACATAGCAGATATGATGATTGAAGTTTATGTGGCCGAATCAATTTTGTTACGTGCCGAAAAAGTGACTTTGAATTATGGTGAAGCAGATGGTGCACTAAAGACATCAATGATGAAAGTGTATATAAATGACGCTGCAGACCGAATTCACATTGCTGGCAAGAATGCACTGAACGCTTTTGCAGAAGGCGATGAGCAACGGATGATGTTGATGGGTTTAAGAAGATTTACAAAAGTAGCACCTTTGAATACCAAAGAATTGCGTCAACAAATAGCATTAAAACTTATTGAGGAAAATTCATATTGTTTTTAAACTCAATTCATATTGGGAAATAGGAAATGAAACATTTTATCAATTCAAGTGTTTGCTTATTAGTGCTTTGTAAATTAATATCAACATTTCTGAGTTGATAATCAATTGAGTCCATGTAAGTAAGTTGAATATTTTAATTTTGCATGCAGGATAAGAGTGACTAACGTTGCTCAGGTTTATCCTAGTCATCGAAAGATGATTGAAAACAAAAAAAAGTTAAGGTTAGGTTAATTTTTTTGTTTTGCCGGTCTCGCTTGCGGGACCGGATTTTTTTTGACCAATTAGTAAATCAAAAGTGATTGAGAAAATCGATTTCCTTTTGAATGCAATTCCAAAGAAAATGGGATGTTTTATCCCAAGAGAATTCATTTATTCTTTTATTTCCTTTTTCGATTAACATTTTTTGTAAATCGGGTGATTGATTTAACTCAATCATTTTCATAGTAATGTCATCCACATCAAATGGATTGGCTAATAAAGCTGCTTTCCCAGCCACTTCAGGCATAGAAGTGACATTGGATGTAATAACTGGAATTCCAGCTGAGAAAGCTTCTAAAATGGGAATTCCGAATCCTTCAAAAGTGGGTACAAACGTTAAGGCTTTGGCTGCTGAAAGAACTTTATGTAATTCTTCTGGTTGTAGTCGTCCAGCAAATAGAATTTCGTTTTTAAATTGAAGATTTTGAAACACATTTTCATGTTCCTGATCCCACCATTTTTTTTCTCCAACAACTAGTAATTGAACATCTGATTTAGATTTTTCTTTAAAGCGATCAAATGCTTGCATCAAACGAATCAGGTTTTTTCTAGGAATGATTAATCCAACGAATAGAAAATATGATTTTCCATTTGTGAAATGTGTTCGAGTTTGTTCGTTGATTTCATCTCCTAATGGCTGATATCGTGTATTGTAGCCATTCAAAGTCACATCAATTTTGTTTGGAGCAATGCCATAACTTTTTATGATGTCTTGTTTGGTGTATTCCGAAACGGTGGCTATTCGAGCTGCTTTTGCTGCATATCGTGGAAAGAAAGTATTGTAATACCAACGAACTATGAGCGGAAGTTGTTCCGGATGATGATGGAAATTTAAATCATGTATTACAGCAATCTGAGGAACTTGGGTTCGCAATGATAATGTCCCATCAGGACTCAAAAATAAATCGACTTGGTGTTTTTTCAACAAGCGTGGAATTTGCCATTCAAACCAAGGGAAGAATAGGAAAATATGACGTGTTGGCGGTCCTGCATATATTGCTTGAACATTCGGAGCAAAAACAAATTCCTCACTAAATGGGCGATCGAATATAAAAAGAAACTCGTGTTCGGGATGCGCAAGCGTGATACGACGTAGTATTTCGAAAGTAAACCAACCGATTCCTTCGAGTTTTCCCGACTGCAGCAAACGAGTATTAACAGCTATACGCACAATATTTAGCGAAGTACAAATTGAATCCCAGCCTGAATTCGAGGTAATTCAGCCATTTTCAAAGAAGGATAAAACATATCTGATAAACGATATTGACCGTAAATGACTAGTTTCTTAAATCCAATGCGAGCAAGTAAACCATAATTAAAATGTTGAAAATAATCGAGTTGTGTTCTACGTGCTCGTACGATTGAACCATCTGGCAGACTGTATTTTGTATACTGAACATGTGACATAACATATTCTCCATAAGCACCCAAATCGAGGTAGTTTCCTAAAGTATTTCCTCTTTTTCCAAAGTTTATGCGCACATATGCTCCAACCTGAGCATTGTAAAATATCATTCTCTGCTTTTTGTATTGAACGGTGTCAGGAAGTGTTTTTGACGCATTTTGTTTGAGTGAAAAATCGTTTACGTTGTACGAAATATCTAAACCTACAGCAATGTGTTCAGCTAAACGATTTTTGTAACGATATCCAAAGCTAAACTGATCAAGATGAGGTTGCTTAACAGTTGCTCCAGCACTTCCCGGATCGATACACATTCCAAAACTCATAAACGGATGCCAATAGTTTTTAAGGTTAGGACCTGATTTAGCTTCTGATGTATCAACAGCCGGATTCATTTTTAAAACAATTTCTTGAGCAATTAATATATTCAAATTGCATAGAATGAAAACTATAGTATTGAGGGTTTTATTCATTTTAAAATTGGATTTCAGACATATAACCTTGAAAAGAAACACGAAGCTTTTTTCCAGATGGATATGCTTTAATTGTGAATTGAACTGGGATTCTCTCATTAACTTTAATGACTGTATATTCATCCAGTCCACCTGTTGCATTTACAATGCAATAATACATGAGATAGTCAAGTCCTTCAGAATTAACTCCTATATATTTCTCATCGACTTCAATTTGAATAAACTCATTTAGTTCTCCTGATTCATCTGTAAGACTTGCTTTTTTAGTTTGAAAAGTAGGATTAATTATTTTTTCATCTAAAAATCGATTGGCAGATAATACACCATATCCATGAGCATAATCAAAATAGGGGTATAGGCTGGCACATTTTTGCAATTCGTCGAAAAGCTGCATGTTACTAAGTGAACGTTTTGCTTGCCAAGCACATGCAGCAAAACCGGCTGCAAGCGGACTTGCGAAAGAAGTTCCATCGGCATTACTTTCCCCATTTTCTTTCGCACAAAATGCACGGCCTTGAGCGCAAACATTAGGTTTTAGACGCATATCGCGTGTTGGTCCATATGAACTAAACGAGATATGATAATCGCAACAAGGTTCAATACCTCCAATGGTTAAAACAGAATCGGCATCAGCAGGAGCAGCAATAATTCTCCAGTTGCTATCGCCTTCGTTTCCTGCTGCGTTAACCACTAGCATTCCTTTCTTAGCTGCAAGGTTAGCACCTCGAGTGATGAAGGTAGTTTTACCATCCATTTGACGAGGGAAATAGCGAGAATCTGTATATCCTAAGGAACTGTTAATGATGTCTGCACCATTCTTATCAGCCCATTCTGCAGCTGCAACCCAATATTCTTCTTCGGCAAAAGGCTCTTTGCTTCCAATTTCTGTACGAGCTAATAGGAAATCTGCATCTGTTGCTAAACCCGACCAACGACCATTGAGCTTTCCTGCGATGCATGACCAAACCGCTGTTCCATGCCAACCACCTTTCCAAACGTTTTCTTCATTTTTAACAAAATCCCAGGTTTTAAGAATTCCATTTCTACTTCGGATGTGTTGAAATGCTGTGTGTTTATCAGCACCAGAAAAGCCAACATCAAATATTGCTATCCTTATTCCTTTTCCTGTAAGCCCTTTTTCGATAAACAAATCGGCTCCCATCCTTTTTGTTTGAGAATCTAATATCTCATCATTAGTTTCTTTGTATAATTCTAAGTTTTTCTCAAACTCATTAAAATCTGCTATTTGAATTTTTAAAGGATTGGCCTGTTCTATAGAATCAACAAAAGCAAATTTTTTAATTATTGATATTTGACTATCATTTGCTAAAATTATTGCAGCATTAAACCATCGTGAATGAGTTTTTAGTTTAATACAATTCTTTTGAACTTCTGATAAATACTCATTGCAAACGGGTAAATCATACCAATCATAAATTGGAAGATGGTTTCTTTTTCTTCTGGCTATTGTATTTTCATCAAAATAGTGAATCGGATCAAAAACTGTATCAGGTTTGTTTTTGAAGAAAACCCAATATTTATTCACATCTTGAGAAAAGCCTTTTATAGGAATAATTTGAAAAACAAAAATTCCTAAAACGAAAGTCAATTTTTTAATTGAGTTGTATTTCATTTAGTTTGATTTTACTACAATTTATGAGAATTCAAATCATGTAATTTTAAATGATTATGAATCAAGTAATGAGCATTTTATTCATCCGAATTGTTTTTTTTGTATATATATATATCAAATTTATCATAAGTATTTATTTTATTAAATTGAGGAATTGATTTTTGATCTTTTGATAAAACTAAATATCCAATTGAATTGCTATATTTTGTTGAATCTAATCCTACATTATAATTTTCAGGATAAACAACGATATTTTTAGATTTGGATAGTTTAAAGTTATAATCAAGATAAGTTTCAATTAATGGATGGTTTGAATAAACATTTTTATTTGTATTTTGAATTATTTCATTTGATAGAGTATTAGCTATTATCGGATATTTGTATGTTTCATTGAAATAATTAAAATTAATATATATCGCATTAATACAAATTGCTATCGTCAAAATGTAAACAATATTATAAATTCTTAAATTTTCAATTACAGCATTTAAGAAAATTCCAAGGATAAATAGTGTTGGAATAATTATGTAAATCCATGTTCTGCTAAAAGGTACTACTGAATGTAATACCATTATGAATGGGCAACTAATTAAAATATACATACATAACAATATTTCAAAATTAATTTTTCTTTTAATAATTAAGTAAATTGTAATAATTATTAAAAAAAGCATTAAATTCAATAGTGAAATCCCAAAAAACAAATTACTTGTATCATTAAAATGATTAACAATTTTACTTAAAACTTCGTGTCTAGAAATGGGAATTACAAAGCGATTTTTGAAAACTGAATCTAAACCCGAAATAATAAAAAGAGGAAAATAAAGAAATATCGTTAGAAAAAATGTGATAATAGATGAAAAAATATTTTTGAGAAATAATGCTTTATTTTTTTCAACAAGTGCATAAATGAATATAAATGAAAAAATTGATAGACAAGCATAAATAAAAGATGGCATAGTAAATAATCCTATGATTGATCCGAAAATTAAGTAAGTCGAATACTTCGTTTGAAAATATGAGTTTTTCGTATTTCGTATAAGCATAATCGTAGCATAAAAGCATATAATAAAAGCAAGAGTAATGATTGAATATCCTCGTGCTGAAACTCCATAGAATATAATTGGATTAAGTGTGCTAAAAATTGAAGTAATTAAAAATGCAATATTCTTTTGAATTAATTTTCTACTTACAATGTAAAATAATATAATTGATAAAATACTAATTATGAATGCGGGTAATCTTAAATTTATTGTGTTATTAAATGGGAGATAAAACGATATATTTGTGAATAAACTATATAAGATATGGTTATTTGGAGCTGGGTAATAAGTGAGGGACGTTAAAAAACCATTTTTAGAAAACTGTAAAAAAGTCCATGCTTCATCGTATTCAATTGGAAATTTAATGATATAATATATTCTAATACAAATATTAAGCAGCAATAAATAAACTAGACTACTATTTATTTTGAAATAATTACTATTACTATTAATATTTTTAATTGAATTTGAAATTGCTTTATATATATTTGATAGGATATTTGATAATTTGACATTATATATAATTGTTAATAACCCAATAATTGATAATGAAATAGGGTATAACTTTAATAATAATATTTTATATTTAGTTAAATAACTCAAACTTATTTCTGGACAAAATTTATTAAATACTAAGTTGCTTTGCAGATTATTAATAAAGTTTATGTCAGAAGAAAGAAATAAAGTTATGCTAATAATGAATCCTATTACAATAAGGATTGAGCCTGTTAATTTTATGAATTTATTTTTCATCATTTTTGAAAATTAAAAATTATTTCTTTAAGAAGAAAATATAATCATTACCTTTTTCAATGATATTATAATTTTCTGTAATTAGATTAAATAGGCGTTTTGAAGTGGCTTCTATTGATTGTGTTTTAATGTTTGTAAAGAAAAATCGATCTTCTCCTACTAATTGAATTATTATTTTAGGTTTAAAAATTTCTATATTTTCAATATAACAATCGATTGTTTGTTGCCTCCCTTTATAATTCTCCATAGCAAACTGAGGATAAAGAAAGCAACTAGATCTTTGTAATTTATTTTCAATGAAATAGTTATTTCCCCAACCCCAAATTATTAATTTATCCCCTTGATGAGAATACAATTTCAATAATTTATTGATTTCATTAGCTTCTATAATTGGTCTAGATTGTTTTAGATAATTTGTATATGGATATATTAATCTAACATCTGTTTCTTTAATATTAAATTTAGTAAAAAGTATAAACGTCATTATAAAAATGGATATATATGATTTTATATTATTTTGATTTAATTTATTATAATATTGGCTTAGAAACCAAGTTGAAGGAACTAGTAAAAATAAATTGTAATGCATGAAAAAATTCTTTGGAAGAAATATTGTGAACATTGTCACAACAAATAATAATAAGAAAAACAATTGATCAAATTTTAATAATTTTGATATAATAACATTTTTAATTTCGTAATATATACTTATAAATAGAATGATTGAAAAAGCAAAGTATTCATTGTTAAATAAAACACTTTTTAAGAATGAACTAATTTGTATAAGAAATGAATATGTATTTCCATCCGTTAGTCCATCATTTGCATATTGAGTTCCATTAGTAAATACCCAAATTATTTTATCCAATCCATATATATTTAATAATGGTATCATAAATAATAAAATACCTGATACACCTCCAATTGAAAAAAGTAATGATTTTAGATAATTCTTTTTTAATAAATAATAGATTGTAATGAAAATCCCAATGAATCCAGCTATAGGAATTGCTTGTTCTTTTGAAAAGACAATCATTGCAACTGTTAATCCATTTAAAAAGATGTAAAAACTATTAAGTTTTAATTTAACATCTTTATAAAACTGAAGAATAGATAATGAAATAAATACAATGCATGGCATTTCGCTATTATATTGTACTAAATCAAAATGATTAGATGTTGAAAAGAAAATTATATAAATAGATACTAATAAAATTGACGTATTTTTGTTGAATTTAATTTTCAATAACTTATATTGTATTATTAAAAATATAATGTATAATATTATATTTATTAATCTAGCATGGTCATATGTTAAATAATTTGTAAAAAAAGAAAATATTAATAATGGAATAAATGTAAAAAATCTTGTAAAATCAAATAATGCAAACTTATTTAACCAAATTGAAGGAGAATCAATTATGCTATTTGCTATAATTAACCATTGTTCTTCATCTGGGTTCATTGATAATGGGTGATTAAAATCATTACTTCTACATAATATTAAATATAGTATAGATATTGGCCAAAATGTATACGAAGGGAGTTTGTTATTTAATATTTTATTGATAAATATAATATATATAATTGAAATAAGGATTATTTGTATATTTCCAAAAAAGAATACAAATGAATTGTCAAAAAATGGGCTCACTTTTTATATGATTTTAAAAATGAATTTAAAGATAAATAATTATTTTGATTTTAAAATATGTTAGAATATTTATTAATGTATTGATTATTAAACGAATAGTTTTAAATTTATTGCATATGAACTATTTATTAAAATAATAATCTGCAATATGATCAGACCTAAAAAATTAACATATCAATAAAAATAAATTGAATTATTTTGCAATAAACCTATATTTTAATAAAAACATGTAAAATTTGATTTTAATTGATGAAATAAGTTAAATTTGGTTTTTTCTCATTATGCTTGTTGGTGTCGGTAAATCTAAAGTCATTTTCAATAAAATGCATATCCCAATGCAAGGATATGGAAATTTTGAACATTTTGCTGAAGGTATTGAAAATGATTTATTTTCCCGTGCATTTGTTTTTAAATCGGACAAGGTTTGTTTGGCAATAATCAATTTAGAGTGTTGCTTTTCAACTCATCATTTAAAAAAAGCTATTATTGATGGTTTCAATTTAAAGCATTCTAATTCAATGCTTTCAATTGATAATGTTATGTTTTGTTCTCAAAACACACACAGTGCACCTGGTGGATATGCTCATTATCCTTTTTTCAATTTTAGTACACGAGGATTTCGGCCTTCAATTTTTACTTCTTATAAAAATGCATGTATTGAAGCACTTTCAATTGCATATTTGGATGTTGAACCAAGTGATGTATTTTTAAATGCTGATAAGATTGATATTGAGTCTGATGTTGCATTTAATCGTTCTATTGCTTCTTATAATAGTAATAAAAATGTTGATTACTACGATGATAATCATACTCAATATGCAATTGATAGAATGATTAAACAAATTAGAATTTGTTCAAAAAAATCAGTTAATAAAGGTCTTATTAATTGGTTTGGTGTTCAAGGGACTTCAATTTCCGAAAAGAATTCACGAATTCATCCTGATAATAAAGGATATGCTGCTTCTTTGTTTGAAAATGATAAATCTGAAGAACGCAATTTTGTTGCAGCATTTTGCGGAGAATCACAAGGAGATGTTTCTCCAAATTATTATGGTAGATCTAAATGGTGGCCAAGAGGTAGATATGATGATGAATTTAAGTCGGCATTTTTTAGTGGATTTATACAATTTGAAAATGCACGAAATATTTTTGATTCTAAGGATCATCAAATTCCAATCTCAAATTCAATCGACTTTATTCATTATTTTGTTGATTTTTCAAAAGTTATTTGTGATAATGAATTTACATTTGATAATAAAAATCACTCAACAAGTGCACCTATTCTAGGATTATCTTATTTAGATGGAGATGGAATTGATAAGCCTTTGTTAGATTCATTTTCCCTAACATTATTTAATGGAATTAGCAGATATAAAGAATCTTTAAGAAAAATCCCCATCATAACTTCCAAAAAGAATCGTTTGCGTTTTAAAAATTTAAAGTTGGCTCATGGTAATAAAAAGTTTTTTATTGAGTTGCAAGACAAGAAAATTTTAGGTTATTCTAATTTAAATAAAATCCCTTTGCCAAATGGTTTGAAGGATATTGGAAATGAAATAAAAAAGCAATTTAATTCAGGTGCTTTAAACAATAATACTTGGGCTCCTATTATTTTACCAATTCAAATTTTCATTATTGGTGAACTTGCAATTGTAGGATTCCCCGGTGAAATTTCTACAATAGCTGGAAAACGTCTAAAAGAGTCTATATTAAAGGTTTTAGAGAAAAGAGGAGTTATAGATGTAATATTAACTTCTAATTCAAATGAATTTTGTGGGTATACAACAACTTTTGAGGAATATCAACTTCAACAATATGAAGGAAGCTTTACATTATTTGGACAACATACTTTAGCGGCTTTTCAAACTGTTTTTAAACAACTATCTTTGAAGTTATGTGAGAAAAAAGAAAATAGAATAGTATCAGATTCAATTCAACCTCCTAATTTCACAAAAGAAGAATTAGATAAAAGAACTGTCTTATAAATATTTCTCTGGATATCGTATTCCTATTATTAAAACATCATCAACTTGCTCAAGTTCCCCTCTCCATTTTTCGAAATAATTATCTAACAAAACTTCTTGTTCTTTAATTGATAAATTCTTTATCTCAAGTAAATAATCCCTTAAACGTTTAGATAATAGTTTTTTTCCTTTTTGTCCTCCGAATTGATCTGCATACCCATCTGTAAATAAATAAATCGTATCTCCAGGTTCAAATAAGAAGGAATGATTTGTGAAATTTTCTTTTGTTTTTTGATGGAATCCACCAATTGGATTTTTATCAGGTCTAATTATTTGCAAGTAATCTTCATAATATTCATCCTTAATTGAATTTTCTGATTTATTTTTTCGAATTATCCATAAAGGTCTATTTGCTCCAGCCATTTCGAAAGATTGGGTTTCAAAATTTAATGAGCAAATAATTATATCCATACCATCATGGTTATCAGTTTCTTCTTGTTTTAAAGCTCTTTCAATTCCTTTATCTAATTGGTTTAGAATTTCTGATGGACGAAAAATATTTTTTTCATTAATTACTTGATTAAATAGATTTGTTCCTATCATGCTCATAAATGCACCAGGTACTCCATGTCCTGTGCAATCAGCAACTGCTATTAATATTGTATTTTCTTTTTTTGCAAATGCATAAAAATCACCACTTACGATATCTTTAGGCTTATATAGAATAAAAGATTCAGGTAATACATTAAATATTACATCATTATATGGTAAAGTAGCTAATTGTATTCGTCTCGCATATCTTATACTATCAGTAATTGATAGGTTCTTGTGTTCAATTATTGTACTATTAATTCTTAACTCATCTCTTTGTTTTTCTATCTCATTTTTTTGAAGAAATATTTCAGAAGTTCTTTCTTGAACAATTAGCTCTAATCTCTTTTTTTCAAATATCAAATTTCTTTCTCTGTATTTAATTGTGAATATTATTAAAATTACAACAATCAATAATATTGAAGTATAAAACCACCATGTCATCCAAAATGGAGGAGTAATTGAAAATGAGAAATCAACTGATTTAGAATTCCATATTCCATCATTATTGCAAGATTTTACATGAAAAATATACTTACCAGGTTCTAAATTATTATAAGTTGCAAAATTCAATTCACTCTCTTGCCAATTCTGATCAAATCCTTCTAATTGATATTTATACCTTACTTTTTCTGGGTCTGTAAAACAAATTCCATTGAAAATGAATGTTAAGTAGTTCTTTTTATAATTCAATGATAATCCATCTTTTAATAAAGTATCTTGAAAAGATTTAACAGTTGTTATTTGTGTGATAGTTTCAATTGTATTAATTTTTAAATTATTGGGAATAAATTCAATAGCCCCATTTATTGTCCCAAACCACAAATGGTTTTGAGAATCTCTAAAGATTGAATTTGATTTTGTTTCTATACGAGCTATTTTATCATATTTATCTGTAATCGATATATTTTTATTTTCCTTATCCCATGAACAAATACCCTTATTTGTCCCTATCCAGATTTTTCCTTGTAAATCGCTTTCAATAGATCCTATATAATTTGAGATAAATCCATTATTTACATTATAGTTTATAAATTTATTATTGAGGTACTTATATATTCCTCCTCCTTCTGTGGCAACCCATATATCTTTATTTTCATCTAATGTTATTGATGAAATAGAAGGATATATTTTAGGATCATTTTGACTTAAAATTGTAAACTTATTATTTTTAAATAATGTCAATCCTGATGCCGAAGAGCCAATCCAAATTGCTCCACTATTATCTTCTTGGATATCTGTAGTGCTATTATCCGCTAACCCATCTTTGATTGTATATGTATGAATTTGATTTTTCTTTGAATCATATAATGCCAACCCCCTTAACATTGAAATCCAAACATTTCCATTTTTTGCTTGGTAAATAGTATGTACATATAATTCATTAAAAGTTATCGGATCACTATATGGAATTTTACCTTGGAAATGTTCAATTGTCAAATTTTGAGGATGTATTATATAAATACCTGCCCCCCATGTTCCAACCCAAATTAGCCCTTTTTTATCTTCCATTAATGATGTTACTTCAACTTCTTCTCCGGAGGGTATATCTAATTTATTGAATTCATTCTTTATTTTATTTAATATATATATACAATTTGTTGATCCAAACCACATATTCCCTTTTGAATCTGAACAAATTGCTCCTATTTGATTATTAGTTTTATCTTTTGAATGATTATATATTTTAAAATTTTGTCCTCGAAAACAGGAAAGTCCATTTTGATTTGTTCCAATCCAAAGATTTCCTTCACGATCTTCTGAAATACTTCTAATTTTATTTTCACCTAACCCGTTATTTTCTAGTAGGATATCAACTTTGTCATTTTTTATTATTGATATTCCACCTCCCCAGGTGCCAATGTACATCCCTCCATTCTTTGCATTTTGCAGGACTGAAACGAAATTAGATCCCAATTTGCCATTTTCTAGATTATATTTTGAAAATTGATTTAAGTTTCTAGAATACTTGAAAGCTCCAGAAGAGGGAGTCCCAAACCATAAATCTTTATTTTCATCTTCAGCAATAGCAGAAAATTGAACAAAGTCAATTCCATTGGGAACATAAAAGTCAAAACCTGAAGTAGTCGAATTATATTTTTTTATTCCTAAATCTGTAACAAACCATAGTTCTCCTTTTGAATCATTTAAAACACTTGTTACATCTCTTGATAATCCATTTTTTGAATCGTAACGTTTGTAATTTGCTTTTTTTAGATTTTCAATAAGATCAATTCGTTTTACTTTAAATGCCCCACTTGATTGAGTCCCTATCCATAAATATCCACTTCTGTCCATACTTAAGCAAAATATTCTACGAGTATCTTTTCCTAATTCTATTTTTTCAAATTTATTATCTTTAAAATAACTCAAAACTCCATTCTCATGTCCAAATAAGAATTCACCTTTATTTATCTCTAACACAGTAGTTACTTTATTGTCTGCCAATCCATTTTTTACTGTAAAGTTCTTGAATACATGTCCATCAAAACGAGAAACTCCCATATTCGTTCCAATCCATAAATAACCATCTTTTCCTTGTATTATTGAGTTAATACATGAATGAGACAATCCATCATTAATTGAATAATTTGCAAAATAATATTGTTGACTTAATAAAGTATTTCCAGTGAGAATACTCAATACAAATACTAGAAATTTGAATATTAGGTGTTTCATTATTGATTGGAAAATGTTAAAGTTAGAAAAAAGTATATAATGCTTGAACTATCTTTTACAAATTGATTTGAAATCGCAAAAAATACACCTTGACGTGTCTTCAACTTGCTTGAAATTTTTATTTGAATCCAGTAATTCATTAACAATCTGTTTAAATACGTTTTTAGTTTCTAATCGATCTTCATTATTTAATCCTTCTTTGTTATTAATGTTTAATGCCATCAAGCCTGTTTGTGGTTTTCTAAGGCTTATTATTCCTGGAATAATTTTATAATTTTCATAATCAGTTGGAGCCATGAAGGTGTATTGTAAAAGTTGAAGGGCCTTTGATTTTTTAGGATTTAATAGAACTTCATTTTGGTCATTTATTTTCAAATCTGTTTTAGTAATAAAACCCGTTTTATAATCAATTATTCTAATAGTATTATCTATCTTATCAATTCTATCAACTCGTCCTCTGAATTCAACTTCTTTTTCTTTTCCATTTATTTCGATTTTCATTTTGTAAGTTAAATCACTTTCTATTTTTTCAATTAATAAATTGCTATTATTTTCATTAAGTTTTTTGATAAATAAAATTTCTGAATTAATGAAATTATTAATTATATTAATTACTCCGTTGAAAATTAAATTGTTATTTCCATTTTTAATATCCTTTATATCAATCCCTTCATTTTTAAATGCATTAAAAACTTCTTTTTTTATTTCATATTTTATTTTAATTAAATCTTCAGTAGTTATTATTTTATTTTCAAATGGTTTATAAAAAAATTGTAATACATTATGAATTATAGTGCCCATTATGTTTGATTCAATTTCATCAGATGTTAATTCATCTACTTTTATTTTTCCTATATATCTAAAATAAAAAGATAAACTACAGTTTAAGTATATTGATATTGCTGTTGGAGATAAATTCTTAAAGACATCATCTCCATTAATTCTTTGAATAATTTTATCTATTATTTCTGATGATTTTATTACTTCAAACGAACTTACTTCATTAAATATTAATTCGGGTACGAAAATTTCTTTTGTAATTTTTATTTTATTGTTTATTATTTCTTTTTCTAATTGAGTTAAAAATCTTGATTGTTCCCCTTTCCCAAATTCATCAGTTTCGGTATTGTATACAAACCATATATTTTCGGCACGCTGTATCATTCTATAAAAGTGATAGGCATAAATTGCATCTCTTTCTTTATATGTCGGTAATCCAAAATATGTTGATATATCATTTGGAATAAATGATCGATGCATTTTTGATGCTGGAAGAACACCTTCATTTACTGATAATAATATTAAATTTTGGAAATCAAGATTTCTTGTTTCAAGTAGTCCCATTATTTGCAATCCATTTAATTGTTCACCATAAAATGGAAATGATTGACTCTTAATTAACTGTGTAAATATTTTTTGGAATGTGCTAATTTTTTTAAATCCAGTAAATGTATCTTTAAGATTCTCTATTTGTTTAATAACTGAATTAATTGTAAATAAAGCCTCCATATCTAATCCAACTTCGGCCATCTGCTTTGAATTTATGTTATCATATAAATATTTTACTAATTTATTTAATGTAGACAATGAATTTATCAATTCATTATTCCATGGTTGAAAAATAAAATCTATTTTACTTTTAATTTCATTATTAGTTAATATATTATTGTTTAAGGTTGAAAGATTTATAAAAATATTTTTACTCTTAACTATTTTGTCAATTATTGGCTGTATTTTTTTATTATCAACTGTTGCAGCTATTATTGGATTTCTAAAAATTCGCAATAAATCTCTATAGTAAAATGAAGGTTGTTTTAAAATATCATTTGAATTTATTCTTGCTCTATTATGCATTTCAAAAACCAAAATGAATAAATTACTAATAGGAAGTAAATGCACTGGAAAACCCATAGTAATATTTACATTTTTTATATTCTCTGGTAATAAATCTAGCATTGGTAATAATAATTGTTCATCGCAAAGCACTAAAGCCGTATTTGTCAATTCACTATTTTCATTACTTAATTTATCTAATATACTTCCTGCAACTAGTGATTGACCAAAGTTTTTAGCAACTCCTATAATATGAATATTCTTATTTGAATTTTCTATAAATTGTTTGCTTCCATACATAGGATCAACTGGCCAATCTTTTAAATATTGTCGAATAAAGTGACCAGCTTCATTTATTTCATTATTAATATAATAGGAATCAGCATCCCATATTATTTCTGCTTTTCCAATTTTAGTTAAGTAAGAAATAATAATTTGTTCCGATTTATTCAATGCATTAAATCCAGCAAAAATTATTTTATCATATTTAAATAGATTAATGTGTGTTTCAATTTCTTTTGAAAGTTTGCGATATGCCATCGCCATTGTTGCTAATCCTTTATCATTCAAATGTTTAATAAATAAATTATACCAAATTCCTATTCGGGACCAAAATTTTAAATATTGTCTTTGATTTTCTGTTATAATACTTCCATCAGGAGACCAATTTTTCAATGCATATGCATCATCAATTGTACTAAACAATTGTTTTGAATCAACACAATACAAATCAATTTCTTGAAAATCATGAATGAGTTGTGGTGCCCAAATACTGAATGATTCAAACGACTCAGCATTTTCTCCTTCACATTGCTGATAAACTGAATAAAATTCAAAAATTGTTGATATAGAATCTAGAATTTTAAGCTCAGTAAGTAATATAACAAATTCTTCACTTGAATAATGTTGAGGAAACCACTGAACTTCTGGATTTAAAATTGAAAGTTCTTTTCGAAAGAAAATTTTAGATCTTTTATTTGGGAAAACTAAACATGTATTTTTTCCTTGTTTAGATAGTTTCAAATACAAAGCTGCGACATCTTTTACAAAACTCTCTTTCATTCTGCAAATTACATAGTTTGATTTTATATTCTTGCTATAAATCACATTTTCTATTTGAAATTCCTAGTATATGAAAATGATATCATTATGTAAAATGTAGGTTTTTATATTGATTATTAGTGATTTGTATTTTTGATTTGTAAAACAATGTTAATATAATATAAAATTGCATAATATTTGTGGAGTTTTATGTCACAATCAAAAAATTATGAGAAAGATTTTGCTCAATTTCATCCTTATTTTTATTTCTAATTCCATTCTCCTTGCAGGTAGTTACGAAATAAAACTCACTATAAAGGGGATTAAGAATCAAAACATTCAATTAGCTTATTATTTTGGAGATAAGCAATATATAAGAGATTCTTCAAAAGCAGATGAAAATGGAAAATTAACCTTTAAAGGAGATGAGAATCTACCTGGAGGAGTTTATTTAGCTGTACTTCCCAATCGAAAATACTTTGAAATGATTGTTGATAAGGAACAAAAGTTTAGTATGGAAACTGATACATTAGATTTAATTTCCAATATGAAAGTAAAAGGCTCTAAGGATAACGAATCTTTTTATGAATATTTAAATTGGATATCTGTAAGAGGGAAAGAAATGGAAAGGTTGAAAAAAGAATTTGATTTAGCTAAGGGAGATGAAATGAAATCTAAATTGATTCGTGATGAACAAAATAATGTCGATAAATCAGTAAAAGAGTATAAGAACAATTTCATTACTACTCATCCTGATATGTTGCTATCTAAGATATTTAATGCAAGCTGGGAACCGGAAATTCCTGAAGCTCCTACTTTGGGCAATGGACGAAAAGATTCAACATTTGCATATAGATATTATAAAGCACATTATTTTGATAAGTTTGATTTAAAGGATGATCGATTATTGAGATCACCAGTGTTTGGAAATAAAATTAAACAGTTTTTCGAAAAATTAACACCCCAAATTCCTGATTCTATTAATCAAGCAGCTAAACGTGTGATTAATCTAACAGACGAAAAAAGTGAAACTTTTAAGTTCCTTGTTTATTGGATTACTAATACTTATGAAAAATCTGAAATTATGGGAATGGATGCTGTATTTGTCTATATGGCGAAAAACTACTATATGAATGGAAAAGCATATTGGGTTGAAGATGAGCAATTAGGTAAAATTAAAGAACGTGTAACTGCATTAGAGCCTTGTTTAATTGGTGTAACTGCTAACAATATGCATCTTTTAAAAAGTGACTTTCATCCTATTGCATTAAATGATATAAAAAAGAAATATACTCTCGTTTATTTTTGGGATCCAAGTTGTGGACATTGTCAAAAAGTTACTCCTAAACTTAGAGATTTTTATAATACATATAAAAAGGAATTTGATTTAGAAGTATTAGGAGTTTATATTGAAGCTGATACTACAGAATGGTTCAAATATATTAAGGAAAAAGAGCTCAATTGGATTAATGCAGCAGATCTTTTGGGTACTGCACAATTTCGTAAATACTATGATATATACTCAACTCCTGTTTTGTATGTATTAGATCGAAATAAAAAAATTATTGCTAAAAGAATTGACGTTGAAAAGATCGAAGACTTTTTGAAGAATTATGAGAAGTTCAATAAATAATAATTTTCTTAGATTGAGATATTTAACAATTTCACATTCTATTGAAGATTAGTAGTTTAAATAACTTTGGTTTGTTTGAGCTAATTAAAAAAATAATATTTTAAAAGCAGTTATTCGGAAATACAATTATAATTAAATTAATATTAGGACGATTTGAATTTTCAAATGATCCTTATATAATTTATTACATTTTAGTTTTAATTACACTAGTGTCCGATAAAACATTTTGAAAGCGGGACTTCCAATTAGGTTGTCCCGCTTTGTTGTAATTTGGTTTTGCGAACATAAATTACATGAATAAAAGTAACTACTTTTTTGGACAGTCGGTTTTCGGACAGCTGATTTCTTTAATAGATATTAGAATTATCACTTCAGTTGTTAAAAAGCATATGTCAGATCATTACGTGAAGAAGTTTGATACTTCTGATCATCTGATAAGTATGCTCTTCTCAACATTTGCTAATTGCACTTCTTTGCGCGAAGTCGCAGGTTCAATGCTCGGATTAAAGGGCAAAACCAATCATTTTCAACTTAAGCATATTCCATATAAAAGCACTTTAGGTGATGCAAACCAGCGAAGGAGCCATTTGGTATTTCAGGATATCTATTATGAACTGTTAAAAGAGTTTGGACCATTTATCTCGGACAGCCGATATAATTACAGCTGGGAAAGGTTATTGGATATATTTGATTCAACCACCATTGGTCTTTTTAAGGATATATTGAGTTGTGTAGGAAGAGAACCTGCCAATGGAAAAAGAAAGGGCGGCATTAAGGTTCATACACAAATTAGTCTTCAAGAAAGAGTACCTAAATTGGTTTGGTTCTCAGCAGCAACAACAAACGATCGTCAGTTTCTGAAATACTTTAAATTAGAAAAAGGGCGAATCGCAGTTTTTGATAAAGGATATAATGATTACAAGGTCTTCGATGAATTCACCAAAAATGAGAGGTTCTTTGTAACCCGTTTAAAATCGAACGCAGTTTATGAATCTGTTTCTGAAAATGAAATCCCACCTTATATTGATAATGGAGTTCTAAAAGATGAAATCATTCGTGTTGATGTAAAGGAAAATGGAAAGTATTTAAAAACAACAGAATTAAGGCGTATAGCTTATTGGGATGACGAAAATAAACGCTGTTTTGAGTTTTTAACGAATCTGTTCGGAATGAATGCTGGACACATTGCATTGATTTATAAAAAACGATGGCAAATCGAGTTGTTATTCAAACAATTAAAACAAAACTTCCCATTAAAATATTTTCTAGGAGACAATGAGAATGCTATTAAAATCCAAATCTGGTGCACTTTAATAGTTAATTTACTCTTAAGCGTTATTCACAGAAAACTCAAGCGTAAATGGGCATTCTCAAACCTTGCAAGCTTCTGTAGATTGCATCTGTTCAATTATATTCACCTAATTAAATTCCTTGAGAACCCAGAAAAAGACTGGCTAAAAGAAGTTGACACTCAACTTCAATTGAAATTTAATACATCATGAAAAGGGGGGCTTACTTTTTAAAACAGAGAAATCATTCCAGTATAATCAACACTTTCATAGTGAAAAATTCTCATATTGAGTTTTTATCGGACACTAGTGTTTTAATTATAAATTATCAAATTAAAAGAATTGGTTAAATAATTTAGAACATTCAATTACTGGCATTTGTGATTTAGGGTTTGTTCTTGATTTCTTTGATTTTAAGAATGAATTATCCCATACATACAAAATATTGAACTATGTGATGCTAAATTAAAGGTCTATCATTATTCAATTTAGAATAAACGTTTAAACAATTTATCATTTTCTTGGAATATAAAATTTAATTTAAAAATTTATTTTTATAAGTTGGTCAATGAAATACTATATGAATTAATGAAAAAGATAATATCCATTGATCAAGGTACCACTTCAACTCGATGTATCCTCTTTGATGAAGAAGGGAATGTATTAGCATCAGCTCAAATAGAACTAAAGCAATATTTTCCAAATCCAGGTTGGGTGGAACATGATCCAGAGGAAATTCTAGATAGTGTTAAAGGAACATATACTTCGGTATTGATACAGTCTGGATTAAAAGGAAGTGATATTTTCACCATTGGAATAACCAATCAACGAGAAACAACTATTTTGTGGGATAGAAAAACAGGAAAAGCTGTTTATCCTGCCATAGTTTGGCAAAGTCGTCAATCATTATCTATTTGTGATCGATTGATAAATCTTGGTTTAAAAGAGGCAATTCGAAGTAAAACTGGATTAGAATTGGATGCATACTTTTCTGCTAGTAAAATTTCCTGGATTTTAGAAAATATCGAAGGTATTAGATCAAAAGCAGAAGCAGGGGAATTGGCATTTGGAACAATTGATACATGGTTACTTTGGAATTTAACAGGAGGTAAAGTGCATGCAACAGATTTCAGCAATGCATCGAGAACATTATTGTTTAATATTTATGATTTATGTTGGGATACTGAATTATTAAACTGGTTTGATATTCCCATTTCTATCTTACCTGAAGTAAAAGAAAGTTCTACCTATTTTGGGACAACGGTTTCTAGTTTTTTAGATGCGGGAATTTCAATAAATGGAATTGCAGGTGATCAACAAGCATCCTTATTTGGTCAAGGATGTATTCATGCTACTATGGCAAAAAATACATATGGTACAGGATGTTTTATGCTTATGAATACAGGAGAAATTCCTGTTAAATCAAAGAATGGATTAATCACAACCATTGCATGGATGATTGAGGGGAAAGTTTGTTATGCACTCGAAGGAAGCGTTTTTGTTGCTGGTTCAGCATTACAATGGTTAAGGGATGGATTGGGCTTATTTGATGATGTTTCAAAAAGCGAAGGAATTGCTTCACAAGTAAAAAATTCGAATGGAGTTTACTTTGTGCCTGCATTTGTGGGTTTGGGAGCACCACATTGGAATTCAGAAGCACGTGGGGCCTTTTTCGGTTTGACTCGCGGAACAAATCGATCACATATTGTACGTGCTGCACTTGAATCAATTGCATATCAAACAAAAGATGTCTTTCTAGCGATGCAAGATGATGCTAATATGGACATTTCAATTTTGTTTGTAGATGGAGGAGCATCTTCCAATAATTTAGTGATGCAGTTTCAAAGTGATTTGCTTCAAATTGAAGTAATTCGGGCGAGATTCACAGAAACAACCGCTTTAGGTGCAGCATTACTAGCAGGACTTTCGGCTGGTGTTTGGAATTCAATTCAAGCATGTTCTGAAGTTGGGAAAAAAGGGATATCATTCATTCCTGAAAACGATAGAAAATTCACTGAAGCTCTATACAATGGTTGGATTAAAGCTGTAGAGGCAACAATCAACTATAAATCCTAGGCGATTATCCTTTGAATTTGTTGTTGAATACAAGAACAGAATCAGGTACTTTTGTATAAATACTAATTATGCGAAGCTTATATATTTTATTTCTTTCATTCCTGATCCCAATATTCTCATTAGCAGAAAATGAAGGGAATTCCATTCAGGTTCTTTTTTCCCATGCTGTTTTTCAGATGAATGGGCGTAAGCCTTATGTGGAAACCTATATCATGGTGAATGGTTCAAGTGTTGTTTTTAAGAAAACAGCTTCAGGTAAATATCAGGGCACCATTGAAGTTATTCTCACCGTTAATCAAGGAGATCAAATAAAATATGCTGATAAATATAATTTATTGAGTCCTGAAACTGATGATTCGCTTCATGTAAGTTTTAATTTTATTGACCAACAGCGGATTCCTCTTGGATCTGGTGATTACGAACTTGGCCTCCATATTCGAGATTTAAATAGCACTAATGATCCTGTAGAAACTTCACTTCCAATTTCGATTAATTTCCCAAGAGATTCTATAGCAGTTTCGGATATTCAATTTGTTGAGTCATATACAAAAACCGAGAAACCAGGAAATCTATCTAAAGGAGGATTTGATTTAGTTCCACATGTTGGAGATGTGTTTATAAAGGGTGAAAACAAATTGATTTTTTATACCGAAATATATCAAACACTTGCATTTCTAGGAGAAGGTCAGAAATACCTATGCAATTTTTTTATTCGTGATTTGAACAATGGGCAACAGTTAACAAATTATTCAGGTTTTACTCGATTTACCGCATCAGAAGTTAATGTTATGATGAAGGAATTCGACATAAACAATTTACCGAGTGGAAATTATTCTCTATACATTGAAATTCGAGATAAAGACAATTTAGTCAGGGCTATTAAGCATCTCAATTTTGCCCGTTCTAATCCAAGTGAAACAATTGATCCCAATCTATATACACAAGTTAGTGTGTTAGGGAGTTTTGTTTCCTATTATAAAAATCCAGATAGTTTAGCGGAACATATTCGATGTTTATATCCAATTTCTTATGAACTTGAAAAGAACATTGCTACCAATGTTATCAAAGGAAAAGATCTTCAACAGATGCAGCAATACATGCTTTCGTTTTGGATGAATCGAGATAATCAACACCCTCAGGAAGCTTGGGAGAAATATTTTCTTGAAGTACGTAAGGTTGTTAAAGAGTTTTCAACTTCTATTCGAAAAGGGTACAATACAGATAGAGGGCGAGTTTATTTGCAATACGGTCCTCCTGATAATCGTACTATGATGCCTCATGAACCAAGTGCTTATCCCTACGAAATTTGGCAATATTATAAAGTCAAAAACCAATCAAACAGGCGTTTTATTTTTTATAATCCAGATCTTGTAACCAATGATTATAAATTAATACATTCAGATGCATTAGGAGAAATAATGAATGATCAATGGCAGTTATTAATTTATAAGCGTGATACTCAAACCAACGATATAGATCAAACATCTCCATCGAGTAGGTTTGGCTCACAAATTCAACAAAACTATCAAACGCCCAGGTGAAATTTTCATACTATTTGCTCCGAGGAGGCGGCTTTTTGATCGCACAAATACCGCTTTTTTTGTTGTATCCTCTTTCAAATTTTCTTGCTTGGTTTACTCGTGTAATAGTAGGCTATCGTAAAGAGGTTGTTATGGTAAACCTCAAAACATCATTCCCTGAAAAGAGCGAAAAAGAATTAATAGAAATAGCCAAAGATTTTTATCTGAATTTTACAGATATCATGGTTGAATCATTTAAAATGCTCAGTTTGAATCCGAAACTAATTCCTTCAAGAGTGAAACTTATTAACCCAGAACTCTTAAATAAATATAAAGAAGAAGGAAAGAGTATTTTAGCAGTATCAGGGCATTATGGGAATTGGGAATGGATGGGTGTTGGTTTGAAAGCTGTAATGGGCATGCGTTCACTTGTTACATACAAACCGCTTTCAAGTGAGTTGATGGATCGTTTAATGAAAGAAATTCGTCAACTCAATGGTTCGGAATTAATCTCAATGCAACAAACGTTTCGTTCGATTGCCTCATCAAAAGTACCAGTCATTTCTTTACTTGTAGCCGATCAAGCTCCACATCCTGAAAATGCTTATTGGACAACTTTTCTTCTTCAGGATACTCCGGTTTTTATGGGAGCAGAACGAATAGCCAAATCGACAGGCCATGTTGTTGTTTTTTTAGCCATGCGACGAGTTAAGAGGGGGCATTATACATTGGAATTACAAGAATTGACTGAGAATCCTAAATCAGAACCTGAATTTAAAATTACCGAAATGCATCTTCGTGCATTAGAAAGACTTATTATTGAACAACCGGGCAATTGGCTTTGGTCGCATAAACGCTGGAAACATAAACGTCCTGAATGAAAACGGCTGTTGTTATTCTTAATTGGAATGGAAAGCACCTGTTGGAACAGTTTCTACCCAAAGTAATTGCTTGTTCTCCCAATGCAGAAATTGTAGTAGCCGATAATGCTTCTACAGATCATTCTGTTTCATTTGTTAGAACTACTTTTCCAAGTGTTACTATTATTGAAAATCCAAGTAATAATGGATATGCAGGTGGATATAATGAAGCATTATCTCAAGTAGTTGCCGATTATTATGTATTGTTAAATTCCGATATAGAAGTTACTCCACATTGGATAGAGCCAGTTATAAATCAATTTGAGGGCGATAATCTCATAGCTGCAATTCAACCTAAAATTAGAGCTTTCAAACACAGAGATCAATTTGAATATGCAGGAGCTGCAGGTGGTTATCTTGATCGTTTGGGTTTTCCATTTTGTCGTGGTCGAATTTTCGAAGAATGCGAGATTGATAATGGGCAATATGATGATGCACGTGAAGTTTTTTGGGCATCAGGTGCTTGCATGTTTGTAAGAGCCTCTGTTTTCCATGAGTGTGAAGGATTTGATGAGTTGTTTTTTGCTCATATGGAAGAAATTGATTTGTGTTGGAGGATGAAGAATAGAGGCTATAAAATTATGGTTGAGCCTTCTTCTGTAGTTTTCCATATTGGTGGTGGTACACTTTCAAAATCGAATTGGCGAAAGACCTATCTTAATTTCAGAAATAACCTTGAATTAATTTATAAGAATATTGAAGATAAATACCTTTTCCGAAGTTTATTTATGCGTATGACATTGGATGGAATTGCAGCATTTAAATTCCTTTTTACTAATGGCTTTAGTCACTTTTATGCAATTATACGAGCACATTTGCATTTTTATAGAAAGTTACCTTCTATACGCCAAAAACGAAGAAAATTAAAAGCTCTCGAACGCAATAGAAATAGCACCGGCGTTTATATGGGATCGATTGTAGCCGATTATTTTGTTAGAGGAAAAAAGACGTTTACTGACCTCGACATCCATTAAGCCATGTTCATTTGGGTACCTTTGTAATTCCCAATCCATTTGACCATGTTTAATTTGGAAGAAATTATAACCATTACAGTTACTCTTTTTGCTATTATCGATGTTGTTGGAGCAGTTCCCGTTCTCATTTCAATGAAAAGCCGTTTAGGTGAAATTGATTCTGGTAAGGCAACTATTGCTTCGGGAGTTTTAATGATTTTGTTTCTCATTTTCGGGACAAAACTTCTCGAAATATTAGGAGTTGATATTAATTCTTTTGCAGTAGCTGGCTCGATTGTCATCTTCATCATGGGATTGGAAATGGTTTTGGGAATTGAATTATTTCGCCAAGATCCCGATGTAAAATCAGGAAGTATCATTCCCATTGCATTTCCAATTATAGCAGGCTCCGGAACATTAACAACTGTTATGTCATTAAGAGCTAATTTCAGTGTTTACAATATTCTTATTGGAATTTTAATCAATTTAATTGCTGTTTATATCGTATTAAGATCCATCAATTTTCTTGAACGTAAACTTGGAAAAAGTGGACTCTTTGTAATCCGTAAATTTTTTGGAGTCATCCTCTTAGCTATTGCAATTAAAATCTTTAAAGCCAATATTTCGATATAAAAATTTAACTGAATTTCTGATTTGATTTTAAAGAAATTCAAGTATCAAAATTCTTCATAATTAATTCGATATTTTTTAATCTCCCAATAGTTGACTACATATATAATCACTTAGTGCGAGAATACTAATCATTGGGTTTACTCCACTGCAGCGAGGGAAAACACTTGCATCTATCACATACAATCCATTTATTCCCCAGACTTTTCCTTCAGGATTTACAACATCGTGGACATACGAATTTCCCATTCTACAGGTACCCATTTGATGAGCGCTGAATAATGTAAAATCTCCTTTTTTCCAGCGCAGATGTTGAACAATTTCATTGAATTTATTCTCGTCCTTTATTATTTCTGTTGGAATATAGGTTGGAATACTATGAGGTAAGGCGATTTCAATTGCTCCTGCAGCAGCATGAATTCGAGCAGCATTCATCATTCCATGCATCAATGTTGATTGATCACTTGGATGCAAATTATAATGAATGATTGGTCTTCCATCTCTACTTAGTTTGATTTCACCACCAAACTGATCACGACTCAACACGATAAAAACACCTAAATTTTGAATTTGTGACATACGTTTTTGGAACGAAGTAGCATCTTTCCAAGGCATTCCTAAAGCCAATAAACCGGGATGTGGAGGCGGTGTTTCTATTTTGTAGCCATAACGACCATTCAGTCGAATATATTGGTCATTTGTACTCGTCATCATAGCTCCAGTCCATGCTTCGATCGTTTCATTATAAATTGCTGAAACTGGAACAACGGGATGTAAGTAGAGATTTTTTCCGAGTTGTGGGTGACGAATTCCACTTCGGAGCAATAGGGCAGGAGAATGAATACTTCCAGCCGATACTATTACTTGTTCAGCTTCGATGCGCACTTGTATTTGTTTTCCATCCACATCTGTATGAATTCCAAATGCACCTTGAATAGTATTTCCATTGAAAATTAAACGTTCAATAGAAGTTCGATCAAGAATTCTCGCTCCATGATCGGATGCATCTTGAATGAAAGTTTTTAAACTACTTTGTTTGCTTCCTTGTTTACAACCGAATCCACACCAACCACAGCGATATGCATTATCATGATTGCAATGTGAGCTATTCTTGGCAATTTCATTTACTTTCTGCCCAAGCGCTTTGCTACCCGAAATTAAATGTTGGTTATTTCGATTATGAATGATTCTTTCTGAACCAGCTCCGACACGATCCCACACACTTTGCAGATGTTTTTGAAAAATCGGTTTAACAAAATCTTCAATTCCACTTTCTTCCGCCCATTCTTCCAAAACAAAGTCAGGCGTTTTGATACACGCTTGCCAATTTATGGTTGTTCCACCACCTAAACAGGAACCTGCAAAAACAGTCATTGCCCCGTCTGACGAACTCAATGCTCCACGTTCTTCATAGAGTTGACTCACCATTTCCGCTTCAAGATTGCTCATGGAAGATTCGGGAATCCAAGGACCTTTTTCAACAATTATAACCTCTTTTCCCGCTTTTGCAAATCTTGAAGCTGCAACACCACCGCCAGCTCCAGAGCCAATAATTAAAACTTCGCAACGGATGTTAGTACCTAGTTTTAGAAAGTGAAATGGTTGTTTTGAAGAGATTTCACTTTCTGGTTTAGGAGCTCCGGAATACTGTGTTATTGACTTTGAGAAGCTATTTCCTAATTCATCCGTTTGTGAAAAGGCAATGAATGAACAGAGTTTTTTTAATGCTTGATATCCTTTGCGTAATAAAGGAAAGCGTGATTGTGACCAAGATTGAAATAATGTTTCGCGTTGTGATTTGTTTAATTTTAAAAAGGAACATAATGGCCCATTCCAAGTGAAACCAAGAAAAGGTGATTCAAGAAGAGTAAGAAGCTGTTTGAAGTCGGCTTGTTCTTCGGGCGATTTTTCATCGATAACCAAAGCAATCCGATTGGCAATTTCGGGGATATTGAAAATTGATTTTTCTGTTGAAACTTCAACAAATATTTCGACTACATCGATTAACAGCGACTTATGTTTCTCGTTTAGCAAGATTTTATTGTTTCCTTTCTAGCATTTGAAATGTGAGTGAGTATACATTCAAATCATCTGCTGGATAAGCTATGTCAACATGAATATTCCAATCATCCGAATCTATCTCAGGAAAATAACGATCAGCTTCTGGTTCAATATCTACACGAGTGATATAAATCCGATGAGCTAATGGGAGTGCTTGTTTATACACATCAGCTCCTCCAATCACCATCACTTCAGGTTGATCTTTAACTAGATTGATTGCTTCTTCGAGCGAATGAACAACATCAACACCATTGGCTTTGTAATCGCTTTGACGGGTGATGATAATATTTCTTCGGTTAGGGAGTGCTTTTCCAATGCTTTCGAACGTATGGCGTCCCATAATAATAGGATGCCCAGTGGTAAGATTTTTAAAATATTTTAAATCGGCAGGTAGATGCCACAGAAGTCGATTGTCTTTTCCAATTTCCCCATTTTTTCCGGTTGCAACTACTATAGATAATATCATATGGCAACAGCGGCTTTAATAGCAGGATGAGGATCATAGCCTTCCAAAGTAAAATCGTCAAATGTAAAATCGAACAATTCTTTAATTTCAGGATTCAGTATCATTTCAGGAAGAGGACGAGGTTCTCTACTAAGTTGTAAACGAGCTTGATCGAGGTGATTATTATATAAATGAACATCGCCAAACGTATGAACAAACTCGCCAGGTTTTAAACCACAAACTTGAGCAACCATCAATGTGAGTAAAGCATAGGAAGCTATATTGAATGGAACACCAAGAAATGTATCCGCGCTACGTTGATAAAGTTGGCAACTCAATTTCCCTTCGGCCACATAAAATTGAAAAAAACAATGACAAGGAGGAAGTGCCATTTGATCTACATCGGCAACATTCCAAGCGCTCACAATGAGTCGGCGGGAATCTGGATTTGTTCGAATCATATGAATGAGCTTACTTATTTGGTCTATTGTTTCTCCATTTTTCCCAGGCCAAGAACGCCATTGATGTCCGTAAACTGGACCTAGGTTTCCATTTTCATCGGCCCATTCATCCCAAATACTAACGCCATTTTGTTTGAGATAATCAATGTTTGTATCTCCTTTTAAAAACCAAAGCAATTCATGGATAATTGAACGGAGGTGAACCTTTTTAGTAGTGACTAGAGGAAATCCTTTATTTAAATCGAAACGCATTTGATATCCGAAGCAACTGATTGTTCCGGTTCCAGTGCGATCGTGCTTTTGGGCTCCATTTTCCAAAATATGAGCTAATAAGGCTTGATACTGCTGCATAGAATTATGTTAGGCTTTGCAAAGTTAAACTTCATTTAGGCTTTTGTTTTTGAAGATTTTGGGAATCGATTCTTATTTATCAACGGTGATTGTTTAGAACACATGTAAAATGAATCTATCTGTTTATGAAGCAGAAAGGGCTTAATTAACTTTTTTTTGGCATAAGAAGTTGGAGTGAATAAAAAAATAGATACTTTTGCCATCCCTGAACAAATATTACCAATGGATCGGTAGTTCAGCTGGTTAGAATGCCGCCCTGTCACGGCGGAGGTCGCGGGTTCGAGTCCCGTCCGGTCCGCAAAGCCCCGAAATATACTCGGGGCTTTTTTTTGTCTTCATTTTCAAGTTCAATTATGTGAGTTTTTGATTCCTTTTTTAAAGATCTCTTTCATAAACGTACATCGAATCGGGTATAGGTATTTATTAAATAAAAAGCCAAAACTTCATTTTAAAGTCAACAATACAATTTAAGGTTTCAAAGACTATGATAACATTAAGTTATAGCTATAATTACAATAATAGAATCAGAAGATTTATATACTAAAAGACAGCTTTTTTTAACTAGTTTCTAAAAAATCATTTCATGAAAAATAAGAGAACATTTTTTCACTAAACAAGAATTGTATTATATCAAAATAGATTCAGTATATGAAATAAGATTCCCATTATCATTATGAAATGTTAAGAAATTTCCAAAATCATTTTATGATTAATGTTTTCAGTTTTATTTCAATATATACAATTGAATTTTGGAGAATTTAATTCTCAATTTGGCATCTTATTATTTTTCCAAATTTTTAAAACACTCTTTATAAAATAGGAATGACATTCAAATAGATTATTTGCTATTTTGAACAAATGAAAAAGCTTCATTTTTTAATATTCTATTTGCTTGTTTATGGGCATTTTTCTTTTGGGCAACATTTTGAATGGGCTTCTTCAGGAAGTAATATGTTAGTTGGATATTCTTCTAGTTGCATAACAACAGATGGAAGATTGATTGCTGGGGCACAGTATGAACCACCTAGTTTTCAAATCTCAGAGGATGAAGCTGAAATTTATTCAGGAAGTGGTAAAGCATTTTCATTTAATAAATATTTGAGTCAGTTTATTGTTACTTGTTATTCTGCTCAAGGGGACATAGAATGGATAATAAAAAACAATGATTTATGTTCGAATGGGAGTATTTTGGGTTTAAGTTCATTGGCAGATGGAACTGTTATAGTTGCTTTTAAAGGATTTCCCAACTCTCCAGTTTATATTATGGATGAAAATGGAGTTGAAAAAGGGCTTCATTTTAGTAATTATTCAAACTCAGAGGTCAATTATTTGGATTATGTTTTTCTTGCTGAGATTGATAAATATGGTTCATCACGAAAAATTCATGCAATTAAAGGGATTATTAATACTGAATGGAATAGTTTTGAAAGCACGCCTGATGGAGGATTTATTTTATCTCAGACGCATTATGAAAAATCAATGAATGCAAAGGGTGAAAATAAAGATGTAGCACATAATTATATTACTAAAATTAGTTCCGATTTCCGATTTTCATGGGTGTATAAACTAAAGTACTTAGATAAATCTTGTTGTTCATTTTTTGAAAATCCTTCATTAGCAGTTTCTTCAGAAAATGGAGAAGTTTATATTTCTGGGAATTTCAGGGAAGGAATTTTACCCGATGGAGGAAAAGCTCATACAGCACCTATATTGGATGTAGTTTCTCAATACAATCAACCTTATGAATCGTATATAGCTTGTTTAAGTGCTGATGGTAAATTGAAATGGATTCGTTATTCTGAAGGCAAATCATTAATAAGTGCCATTTCGGTTCGAAATAATCAATTATTGGTTGGAGGGAAAATACAATTGCAAAAGAATTATTTTGGGATGAAGATCGATACATCCAATGCGAAAATTGCCTTTCTCGCTTCTTTTGATTTATCGGGAAAATCAAATTGGTGTCAAACATTTAATGCTATTAATATTACTTCTATTAGCCAGGATTTTGATGGGAATATTTATGCTTCATTTAGGAACAAACGGAGTAGGGGAGTTCCTCCATTAATTATTGGTCGTGATTCTATTCCTGATGCCTATGAACGAGTAATTGTGGCTAGTTTTGATGAGAATGGAAAATACCGATGGAATAAAATGAGTGGGGCTATGTTATCCATTGATTCTCATTCGAAGATTCATAATGACGAATGTGGAAACCTCTATTTTACAGGTGAAATGTGGTATTCACTTCCTGTAAACATGAGTATTTTTGATGGAGCTATTGTAAGGGGAAAAGGCTATGGTGGAGCTCCATTGGCGGCAAGAATTCGAACTACTATTCCTGATGAATTGTTAGCATTAAATCTGAATTTATCTCAAACCATTTCTATTCCTGGTCGTGAGAAAAAAGAGAAAACCTCCAATATAAGTAACAAGAATTCGGGAATAAATGTCGATACTGTTCACTTAGTGATTCCCAATGTAAAGCCCGATTCAGTTCATTTAAGTAGGTGTGTTCCTATACCATTCCCTTGGACTTTGGTATTATTCCCTAATCCTACAGATGGTCAATTTACAGCAAGAGCTACACTATCCTATTGTGATTCTCATGTTAGTTTAGAATTATGGGATGCAAAAGGAGCTTTCATAAAACAATTATCATCTCCACACATGCAGTTGGCTGGTAGTTTCGATATAGATTGTGTAATAAATGATTTAGCTGCAGGTTTATACATTGTTGTTTTAAAGGGTTCTGGTTCTGCTATTAGTGAACGTTTGGTGAAAAAATAGTTAGATTCAAATCGTTCAATTCACATTATCTTAATATTGTTTTTTAAATTTTTCTTTGCATATTCACTAATTAATTTTCTGAATATGAAAAAGTTACCTTTATTGCTCATTTCTCTTTTTATCATCTCTATTTCAAGTGCACAAAAAATAGCCTTGAAAAATGTTCCTCAAGTGATACAAACGTCATTTCAAACTCAATTCCCTAAAGCAGATGACACTAAATGGGAAAAGGAAGGTCTGAATTTCGAGGCAGAATTTGAATTGGATGAAAAAGAAATATCTGCTTTGTTTGATCCACAAGGGATTTTAATTGAAACGGAAGTTGAGATTCCCTTGTTGGAGTTGCATACTGGAATATTAGAATTTGTAGAAATAAACTATTCAGGACAAAAAATTAAGGAAGCTGCGAAAATTACAAAGGCTGATGGGACTTATACCTATGAAGCCGAAATCAGAGGAATGAATCTCATTTTTGATTCTAACGGAGTTTTTATTAAAGAAGTAAGAGACTAAAATTCCATTATTTTTTATTTCAGGAACAAAGATGGAATGAAATGGATTTTTAGATTTTTATACAGTAGATTTTATTGATATTCGGATATGTAAATTCGTTGCTATATTAATAAGAAGAATGACTTATGAGATAAATAAATTTGAAGGTCAATGCAGGAAATATGAGGGATACATTAAAAACATGACATTGAACATTCAAAATGGTTATGTAATTTTCGTGAAGATGTATTATCAAATACAGAATTAAGCTTGAATAATGATACAATTATCTATGTCAAGCTTTCAGATTGAATGAAATTTTATAAAATTCATGGAAATAAATCTAGTTTTTGTTGACTTGAGACTCACCCTGCATTTATTCACCTGTTCTACTTTGTTGGTTAATGTTATTTTTTAATCTAATTTCATGTAATTACTTTGTTTGTTTATGATTTAGACAGAAATAGCATTAGTAGTATTGATTAATACTCGTTATTATTTCATTAATGTAATTGAATGAAATTACATAGATAAATAAATTATAATTACTCTAAAGTAAATTAATTATTTATTCAATATTGTTGTTTTGTTCCTAATTGTAATATTTAAGATACCCGTTGTGCGGTTAAAAATTTGAATTATCCTTCAACAATATTTAACGCTTACCACATTAATCAATACTTATGTAATGCCTTTAAATTAAATTATTTAAAATTAATATTAGGTTTAGAAACGGATCAGTGTGGAGGCTATGTCTGGGCGGCGAGGGTGTGTTTCGACATAGATGAGAAAAAAGCTTATACGAGCACAATGGTCGAAAAAAGGCCTTGAGCGTAAGCAGCATCGTCCAGACTTGACCTTCTTTGATTACTTTCTTGTGTCAAGACAAGAATTAATACGTCGTAGACAAACATGAATGATATAGTGACAAGAAGCATTAACAGCCTTATTTCATTGATTGATATGAAAAAAGATAAATTGATAATTCAACCGCACAACGGGTTTAAGATATATATTAATTAGGGTAATTATATTTATTAATTCATATAACCCTAATTAATTTATAAAGGAGATTTAGCTATAATTCATTCTATAGAAAACACATGATCAGTTTTCAAAATAAAAAAAATCAAAGTCATTTGGCTATAAATTCTATTCATATTATATTTACAATCCCTAACCTTAACCTAATTTGTCCATGCTCTATTCTGTACGAGGAAGTTAATTTCAACTCTCTTCTCATTCCTTTCGAAGGATAATATCCTCATTGACGCTTCGCGTTTGTGACATTTCCTATTCATTCCCAACCCACCCGAAACATCCTAAAAGATGAATTTCAGATACCTCTTGTTAGTACCTGCGATACTACTTAGTTTCATCGCCAAATCACAATCGAATGCCCTAAATTTTGGAGGAGGTAGCGATTTTGTGAATATTAATCCCATGATTCCCTATTCGGGTGATTTTACCTTGGAAACATGGTTTAATACATCAGATCCCAATACAACATTTTTTGCATGGGGCGGTCCTGGAGTCAACAATTACCTCAATTTTGGATTAAATACCGGTAAACCTCGTTTAGCAATTGGTAATGGTACCTTTATTACCCAATTGGATGGTATTGGTAATTGGAATGATGGTATATGGCATCACCTTGCAGTTACTAAAACAGCATCTACGGTTTTGTTTTATGTAGATGGTTTAGCATCGGGTAGTGGTGTCGTTACTAATTCAGCTGGAGCTTATTCTTATTCAAGCATCGGGGCGGGATTATTTAATAATCTCATGCAAGGCTTTGCTCCACTAAGTATTGATGAGTTGAAAATTTGGAATGTTGCGAAATCCGCCGTTTACATTTCATCAAATTACAATTGTAACCTAGTAGCACCACAACCCAATCTTGTTGCTTATTACACATTTAATCAAGGAATTGCGAATGGTTCTAACATCGGAATAAACACTCTTCTTGATCAAAGCGGGAATAACCGAAATGGACTTCTAAATAATTTTACTTTAACAGGATCATCCTCGAACTGGGTAAATTCAGGAGCTATTCCACCTACAGGATTCTATCGAACTGTTGCCTCAGGTAATTGGAGAAATCCTGCTATATGGGAAACAAAAAATGGTAACTGTTGGGTTCCTGCTATTCAATTCCCTGATTTCCATGCTCAAGACATTGAAGTTTCATCTGGACATACCATTCAAGTCGATTCAGTTATTCAAATAGATCAAACAACAATTCTTTCTGGTGCAACTGTAATCATTGGTATTGCTGGTAATCTAGAGGTGAAAAATGGTTTTGGGGCAGATTTAACGATTGAAGGAACTCTAAACATCTCTAATGGATTGTTCACTCAAAATACGAGTTCTAACACGATTATATCAAATAGTGGAATATGCAATTTTGCTCAAGGAACAATGGGCGGTTCAGGTAACATTGATATCAGTAGTGGCACATTTAATATTATTGGCACTAGTCCTAAAAACTTCTCTGGAGTTAATACGATATCCAATTTTGGCTTAATTAATTGGGCTACAGGCGCTGGAAACATTACCTTTTCTGGCGGTAATATTACTCTAGTTAATAATGGAAACTTCACTATTTCCACTGCTTCTCAGTTGTTCAACAATGGAAATCCAACATCCACTTTCCAAATTCAAAATGCAGGTACACTTACGAAAAATAATACAGGTTCTTGCATCTTTGGGGATGGAGTTACGGTAAGCAATACCAATCAAATTCAATTAAATAATGGGAAAATTGAATTTTCAAATGCATCATTTATCAATGCAGGTTCTATTAATTGGAATGCTTCAACAACAATTAAAACTACAAATTCAACAGTAGAAATAAACGCTGGGACAAACATCATTGGTGACGGAAAATTTGAATTAAATACATCTACAATCAGCATGAGTTCATTGTTAGAAATGCCTACAGGTTCTAGCATTGATATGAATTCTGGAACATGGAATGGTGAGGGTACCATTCGAATGCTTGCTAACAGTATTTTTAGTTGGTATGGCGGTAATTTAAGTGGAGCCATCACCACCGAATTACAATCCAATTCAACCATGTTTATTTATAGCAATGTGGAACTAACCGAAAATCACGCTATTCAAAATCATGGAACACTTGTATTCGTAGGAGATGCTTCTATTGATTTTCCTGGAGATGCTAGTCAAGTTACAATTGATAACTACAACAATCTAAACCTAACTACAACGGGAAATATCATAGCCAGTTCAGGAACATTAAATCGACTTACGTTAACCAATAAATCGGGTGGTGTTATAACTAAATCATCTGGTACAACAGAGTTGGGAGCACAAGTCAAATTTTTCAATGAAGCTGGTTCACAATTAACGATCAATGGAGGAATACTAAATATTCAATCACTTGAAAAACTCTTTGAAGGAAATATTCAAGTGAATGAATTTGGATTTCTTGGTGGATCATCTGCAATTGAATTTAAAGGTCAATTCCTTACCAATTCTGGACATGTTAATTTCCCTGATTTTATCTTTAATGGTGAAATTCAACAAGTAATTAATGGAACCTCACAAGGAGCATTTTCGAATTTGAGCATCAACAATGGTTTGGATGTGATTTTAGATAATGATATTTTCATCGATAATAATTTAAATCTAATCAGCGGGTTTCTTCGTGGACCTTCTAAAACTGTTACAGCCGGAACTTTTGCAGATATTCTAAATGGTTCGGTAAATAGTTATTTAGATGCAAAACTCATTCGTGGTTTTGACATTCAACCTACTCAGTTTTTCCCGATCGGTAGCTCATCAGGTTATACTCCTGTTTCCATCGAAGTTTTTGGGGCTGAAGAAGGTGTTTCAATTATGGCTCAAGCAACTGGAACGGATCATCCAGATGCTGCCAATTCAGGATTACAAAGTCAAAAATCAATCAATAGTTATTGGAATATAAATTCGGTTGGTAGCAGCTATGATCATTTGGATGTAACATTCAACTACAACTTGCCTCAAATTGATTTACTAGCTAATCCGATAAACTTTCAAGTGGCCCAATACAGCAATTTAGTTTGGCAAAATTTGAATTTGGGAACGATTACTCAAAACTCAATTCAAGCACTGAATGTAACAACTTCGGGAGAGTTCTATGTGGCTGAAGGAAGTTCTCCATTACAAGGTGCTGCACTTAATTTCTCTGGTTATACGAATATTGTTCAAGGTCCTGATCAACTCATTCCGAATTCAAGTAATCCCTATTCTGTATCAATATGGGCTCGAACTGATCAAGTTGTTCCTGGAGTATTTAGCACCTTTATTTCTCAAGGACGTAAATTCTATCTTGGTTACGATCAATATGGAAAGATTCGAGTTGGTGATGATTGGTTGACTACTGTTCCTTTTCCTACGGATGGATTGTGGCATAATTACTTGGTTGTTCGAAATACAAATTCAACTGAATTGTATATCGACGGCGCTTTAGCTGCATCAATCGATTATTCTATATCTAATCCAGAACCTGTAAATGATGATCCGGTTGCTAGATTTTATATTGGTGGACAATGGTTTGGACCAAGTGTAGAAAATTGGCAAGGTGATATTGATGAGTTATTAGTGTGGAATCGTCCTTTATGTGCAAATGAAATTGCAGATCGTTATCATTGTGAAGTTTCATTTGGACTACCTGGACTTATAGCAGCTTATAATTTCAATGAGGGAATTGCCAATGGTTCTAATGCTAATGTTGTTCAAGTTCCAGATCATTCGGGAAATAACAATAACGCCACCTTGATCAATTTTGCACTTGAAGGAAACAGCTCAAACTGGGTTCCAGTTGGTGGAGTTTTTTCGGGAGAAAACTGTTCCGGCATGGAATCGATTATGATCTATCGTGATGCGGATAACGATGGCTTTGGTAATTTCAATAATTTCATGTGGATTAATGGTGCATGTACTATTCCATATGGATATACTTACGATTACGATGATTGTGATGATGAGAATTCGAATGTCAACCCTAACGCTGTGGAATTCTGTGATGGTATTGATAATAATTGTTCAGGGACTGCTGATGAAAACAATGCATTATCGTTTGATGGAGCGAATGATTACGTAACCATTCCAGAATTCAGCATCGGATCAAATCCTTTCACTATCGAATTCTGGACACGCCCTGAATTATGGCCTAATAATGAAGCTTATTTAGTAAGCAACCGAACTTTCGAATTCGATAATGTGGGGAATTGGTACCGAATCAGTATGTTATCTACTGGTCATATTGGTGTTGAATTCGGATTGTCAAATCAAGCTGTTGGGTTGAATTTGATTTCTTCTTCTATCGTACCTGTTGGTATGTGGAGCCATATTGCATTGAAACGCGATGCTCAAAATAAAGTAAGCTTATTCATCAACGGAAATCCAGAAGGTACAATCAACGATTTAGCTCGTAACTTCAGTTCATTAGATCATAACGTATGGATTGGAAGCTGGGGAGCAATAAATCTTGCTTTTTATAATGGAACCATTGACGATTTACGATATTGGAACATAGCCCGAACAGACTTAGAAATTCGAAGTAACCAAGTAGCTAATTTTGCTCAAGTTGATGGTTTACTGAGGAATTATACTTTCAACCAAGGCGGAGCAGGTGGTGAAAATGGTGCAGTTACAACTCTGATTGATTTAGTGAATAATGAAAATGGTAGTCTAAACAATTTTGCATTAAGTAGTGATGTTTCTGGAAGTAATTGGGTAGGTTCATATTCGACAGTTGTTTATCCAGATATAGATGGCGATGGTTATGGAGATGAAGCGAATTACATCGAAGTTAATTCTGCTTGTCAGGTTCCTTTAAATTACATTTCCTATGGTCATGATTGTGATGATCAAAATTCTGCAGTGAATCCTGATGCAACTGAAATTGCAAACGGAATTGATGATAATTGTAATGATCAAATAGATGAAAACATCGCTTGTAATATCAGCCTTTCTGGGGCAAGTGGTGACAGTCTTATCGTTTGTTTAGAGAATAATCAAAATACAGGAAATGTTCATTTAGTAGTTTCTGGAGGAGCGGCACCTTATACATTCAGTGGTGCTGATACATTGAATTTAACTTCGGGTGTTTACCAATATCAAGTAATTGATGCGAATGGTTGTCAAGCAAACACCTCGGTTGAAGTCATTGTTACACATTGTATCATTCCATATTATCAACCACCTGTAAACGATACCATCAGTAATCTCATTGGTTCTGAACTTACACAGTTATTCTATTATCCTGAAAGCTTTGCTGATTCGACAACTGCTAATGAGATTTTCCTAATCAGTGATGTGGAAGGTGAAGTATTGATTGAAATTATCGCCAATAACGGACAATACGATGCCCTTCTTGCTTTATTGCAAACTCCTGCATACGGCTTACACGATACGATCGACAATGGTGATAGTACATTAATCATTAGTGGTTTATTTCCAATAGCCAATTTGATCAAACTCGATTCACTTCCCGAACTCATCAACTACGTTCGTCCTTACTATTCACCTATCAATGGAAATTTTGCTTCTACTGGTTTGACTAAAACTCAAGGAGATTTGGTGATGGGTGGAGTAGATGCTAAAAACGGATGGGAAGTTTCGGGGCAAGGAGTAAAAGTGGGTGTTTTATCGGATAGTTATAATACTAAAACAGGTAATAAAGCTGCCTTAGATGTAATAAATGGTGATTTACCGGGAACAGGAAATCCCAATTATATTCAACCAGTTGTTGTAACGGGAGAATATAATTTTGGTCGCGCTTCGGATGAAGGACGAGCCATGTTGCAAATCATTCACGATGTAGCTCCCAATGCTGAATTATACTTCCGTACCGGATTTATTTCACCTGGTAACTTTGCTGAAGGAATCAAGGAATTAGCTGATTCGGGTTGTAAAGTGATTGTTGATGACATCACCTACATTACCGAACCTTATTATCAAGATGGGGTAATTGCTCAAGCGGTTGAACAAGTTTCTTCTTTAGGTGTGAATTACTTTACTTCTGCAGGAAATTTCGGATCTCAATCATATGAAGGAGTTTTTACTCAAACTACAGCACCATCTGGATACACCGGACTAGCTCATAATTATGGAGGGGGAGATGTATATCAAAGCATTACACTTGAAAAAGGAACTTATACTATTGCGCTCCAATGGGAAGATGAATTCTATTCTTTAGGCCAATCCAATGGTGCACAAAACGACCTCGATATTTATTTGGTTGATCAGTTCGGTAATCGTTTATTTGGTTTCAACCGAAATAATTTGGGAGGTGATCCACTTGAAATACTTCCTTTTGTTGTCAAGGCAACTATTGATGCAAACTTGATTGTGACTCGTAAATCAGGTTCTGGTAATGTGAAATTTAAATACATAGTATTTAGAGGTAATCTCAAATTTAATGAACATGAACAAGGAACATCCACTGTCGTTGCTCAAGCCAATGCAGCAAGTGCTATGTCGGTAGGTGCGGTTCTTTATAGCAATACTCCTTCATATGGTGTAAATCCACCAACACCTGCTAGTTTTTCTTCACGTGGTGGATTATTAATCAATGGAATTGATCGTCAGAAACCAGATTTCTGTGCACCGAATGGTGTTAACACGACCGTTAATTTTGGTGGAGTAAATATCGATGGTGATGCTTTCCCTAATTTCTTCGGAACATCTGCAGCTGCTCCACATGCGGCTGGTGCTGCAGCTTTGATTCAGGAAGCGACCATGCGATTTGATTCTATTCATCTTTCTGGTTCGGAAATGAAAGCAGTTCTAAAATCATCCGCTTTAGATATGGTATCACCTGGCTATGATGTTGCTTCTGGTAGTGGTTTTATTCGTGTAAGTAATGCCCTACAACAATTTGCCAATCCTCGTCCAGACTTGCAGTCTATTGAATTATCGGATTCTACTTTGACTCCTGGAGAAGATCCTATCTCAGTTATTTTCAAAGGTAATTATTTCAATCCCAACGCCAGTATCATTTTCCAATACGATACTATTCCAGTTCAATTCCTAAGTGATTCGCAATTAGTTGCTCAGATTCCCCAATTTGTTGGAAATCCTCCAATAACCATTTACAATCCTGCTATCTCAAATAATGGGAACGATGGTGGTATAAGCGATTCGCTTTATTTTTTCGGAAATATTCCACTTAATGTGGTTGTGAAAGTGAATGATGCTGTGAAACTCTATGGGGAAAAAATACCTGCATATGAAGTAGCAATTTCCGTTAATAATCAACCTTTAGCTTCCACCGGTTTATCGCTCGAACAATTAGGATTAGATGATTTAACATTTAGTTCTTCGTCAACTAATCTTTCCAATGTTGGATTGTATTACCGCCGTGCACATTCCAATGTGACTGATTTAAGTTTGTTTTCAAGTCAGCAATTGGCTCAATTATACAACTACCAGTTTATTGATGGATTGCTGACTATTAATCGCATGCCACTTCAAGTTACACCGCGCGATACAAGTTTAGTTTACGGTGCATCTATCAACGGAAAAGCAATTGGTTTTCATTACGAGTATGATCATACGAATGTAGATCCGATGGATCAAAGTGTTTTGCTTGATTCAATTGAAACTACACATCAATCAACAATTTCTCGAAGTGTAATTTTGGTAGATGGCCGTCGCGCTGTGAATGGTCGAATCTTAACTGATTCAGATTTGTTAAACATGAGTTTCCTTGCGAGTGGACGAGTTTCTGATAATGCCTTGTCTGTTTCAAATGGACGTCGAGCTGTGAACGGAATTACATTCGATACCACATCCTTTGTTCCTCTTGCTTCAGAAGCCATTTTCGATTACCAAATTGATGATGCAAATTCAACGATTTACAATGCTATCTCTCTGGCGAATGGTCGACGAGCTGTAAATGGTATTGCGGCTGCCAATGGTCGTAGAGCAGTAAATGGAGAAGTATTGATAAATGGTCGACGTGCAGTAAATGGACGTCGTGCTGTGAATGGTCGACGTGCTGTTAATAGCAGCACATTCAACGAAAACAGTAACGATAATGCAGTTGTATTGCTCGATTCTCTTGATGCAGAAGATTCGGATGGTGATAATACAGTAGCGAACGATTCCATTGTTGGATATACTTCCATGAACCTCATTACAGGAGTTACAGTTGGAAACTGGCTTATTGCTCCAGGTGTTTTGATGTCCGAAAACTTTACGATTTCATACGGATTAGGTCATTTAACAATTACTCCAGAAACACTTGAGGTAAAAGCAAACAATCAGGTTAAAACGTGTTCTTCGGGAATGCCAACGTTTACATCTGTCCAAGAGATATATCAATATGAACAAGCCGACAGTACTGTTATTGCTAGCGGTCCCGACTTTTCTTTAGTGAACAATGCAGGTGAAATTGTTTTACCAGCCAATTTGGTTGCTGGAACATATCAGATTGTACCAAGTAATGTGGTATTGATCGATTCCATGGCGAATTATCAGCTTGTCTATATTCCAGGAACACTTACGGTAAGTGATGGTCCGAATGCAAAAGCTACAGAAGGACAAATAAGCTGCTTTGGTGGAACTACAACAGTAAACGTCACAGCAACTGGAGGTACAGCTCCATATACTGGAACAGGTTTGAAAACGGTTTCAGCTGGAGTATATAGTTTTACAGTGACTGATGCGAATGGTTGTACTTCAGTAGTGAGTGGAAACATCAGCCAACCAACAGCCTTGCAAGCATCGGGTGTAGCTGGAACCATTGCATGCTTTGGCGGAACAACAACGGTAAATGTTACTGCTACAGGTGGAACTGCACCATACACGGGAACGGGATTAAAAACTGTTTCAGTTGGAGCGTATAGTTTCACTGTGACTGATGCGAATGGATGTACTTCGGTTGTGAGTGGAAACATCAGCCAACCAACAGCATTACAAGCATCAGGCGTAGCTGGAACCATTGCATGCTTTGGCGGAACTACAACTGTTAGTGTTACTGCAACAGGTGGAACAGCACCATACACAGGAACAGGATTGAAAACGGTTTCGGCTGGAGCGTATAGTTTTACAGTGACTGATGCCAATGGATGTACTTCGGTTGCGAGTGGAAACATCAGCCAACCAACGGCATTACAAGCATCAGGCGTAGCCGGAACTATTGCTTGCTATGGCGGAACAACAACTGTTAACATAACAGCAACGGGCGGAACAGCACCATACACGGGAACTGGTTTGAAAACGGTTTCAGCTGGAGCATATAGTTTCACCGTGACAGATGCTCGCGGATGTACTTCGGTTGTGAGTGGAAACATCACCCAACCAACAGCATTACAAGCATCGGGAGTATTCGGAACAATTGCCTGCTATGGCGGAACAACAACTGTTAACATAACAGCAACGGGCGGAACAGCACCATACACGGGAACTGGTTTGAAAACGGTTTCAGCTGGAGCATATAGTTTCACCGTGACAGATGCTCGCGGATGTACTTCGGTTGTGAGTGGAAACATCACCCAACCAACAGCATTACAAGCATCGGGAGTATTCGGAACAATTGCCTGCTATGGCGGAACAACAACTGTTAACATAACAGCAACGGGCGGAACAGCACCATACACGGGAACTGGTTTGAAAACGGTTTCAGCTGGAGAATATAGTTTCACCGTGACAGATGCTCGCGGATGTACTTCGGTTGTGAGTGGAAACATCACCCAACCAACAGCATTACAAGCATCGGGAGTATTCGGAACAATTGCCTGCTATGGCGGAACAACAACTGTTAACATAACAGCAACGGGCGGAACAGCACCATACACGGGAACTGGTTTGAAAACGGTTTCAGCTGGAGCATATAGTTTCACCGTGACAGATGCTCGTGGATGTACTTCGGTTGTGAGTGGAAACATCACCCAACCAACAGCATTACAAGCATCGGGAGTAGTCGGAACAATTGCCTGCTATGGCGGAACAACAACGGTAAATGTTACTGCTACAGGCGGAACAGCACCATACACAGGAACAGGTTTGAAAACAGTTTCGGCTGGAGCATATAGTTTTACTGTGACAGATGCTCGCGGATGTACTTCGGTAGTGAGTGGAAACATCAGTCAACCAACAGCTTTACAAGCATCGGGCGTAGTCGGAACAATTGCCTGCTATGGCGGAACAACAACGGTAAATGTAAGTGCAACAGGTGGAACAGCACCATACACTGGAACAGGATTGAAAACGGTATCGGCTGGAGCATATAGTTTCACCGTGACAGATGCTCATGGATGTACCAAAACTGTCACAGGAACGATTACACAACCAACAGCTTTACAAGCAACAGCAAGCGGTTCAATTGCATGTGCAGGCGGAAAAGCTACTGTTGTTGTTACAGCAAGTGGAGGTACAGCTCCATATACTGGAACTGGAACGTTTAACAATCAAACAGCTGGATTGAAAACATATACTGTAACAGATTCTCGAGGTTGTACCAAAGTAGTGACTTTGAATTTAGTGAATCCATCACCATTAACTATTTCGGCTAGTAGTACACCAGCAAGTTGTGGTTTAAGTAATGGAACCGCAACAGTATCTACAAATAACTGTACTGGAAGCTTTACGTATTTGTGGATGCCTGGTAATAAAACGACACAAACAATTACTGGATTATCTGCCGGAACTTATACCGTTACAGTAACGAACAGTAGTGGATGTTCCGCGAATACAACAGTTGTAGTTGGAACACAATCTACTTCGCTAACTGCAACTACTACTCAAACAAATGCTAGTTTTTGGAATGCAAGCAATGGTTCCGCCACAGTAAATGTGAGTGGTGGAGTTGCGCCTTACACTTACAGTTGGAATACAAATCCAGTTCAAACAACTCAAACTGCCACTGGATTAAGTTATCGCAGTCAAGGTTATACTGTTACAGTTTCTTCTTCAAATGGTTGCAGTATTACTAAAACGGTGATGATCACTCAGCCTTCTTATGTTTGTGGAAATTATAACAAGTATACCGATGCAAAAGTGAATGGATGGGGAGCTATTCCAAACTGTAGCAATGTGGCGAACGACTGGTTGCATCCAAATTTCAGTACTGTTTTCCCTAGTGGAATTACCATCGGAAGTAATGGAAGAACGCTCTATTTCGGATGCGCTAAAGCGATTACGAATTATTTACCTGCAACAGGAACGGCAACTCGCTTAAATGCTGGTAATATCAATAATCCGAAAGCGAATAATTCTCCAACATATACTTCATTGCCTTGTGGTTCTTTAGGTGCAATTTATACCAATACACTTGCTTCAAAAACTTTGGCACTGGCATTAAATATTGGGTTTGATCAGGCTTATCCAAATTTCTCTCCTTCATCAACTGTAACATTTGGAGATTTGACATATAATGCAGCTCCATTTAATGGTTGGAAATTCCGAGATATCTTAACCGAAGCCAATCGACTTTTAGGACAAGGTTTGATTAATGGACAAACCAATTCGTATTATACAACAGTGGTTTCAGTTATCAATAATATCTTAACCGGTTGCAATACTACTTGTCCGCAAAATGTTTCTGCTCGTTTAAGCGATGAAGAAGAAGTGAGTGAAAATGAAGTAAACTTTATTCCTAACTCAATTTCATTATTCCCAAATCCAACCAATGATGTGGTTTATTTGAAACTGAATATTGGACAAGATGCTCAAACAACTATTCGTATTTATGATATGAAAGGAGCTTTGGTACATCAGATTATTCTCGATGAACAAATTCCAACTGGCGAAAAACTGTTCGAAATTGAATGTCGAAATTGGGCACGAGGAATTTATTATGTTCGTTGTTCTATTGCAGACGAACAGCATGTTTTAAAACTTGTTCTGACTGATTAAATTTTTACGAAAAGAAGAGAGGTTTTCCTCTCTTCTTTCATTTTCAGGCTATTTGTAAGCATGAATCAAAGAATTGAATCTTTTCATAGATTTACCACGGTGTAGATTATTGTATGTCCCGAATTCAATCCGGTTTTTTCATTATTATCTGTTTACTTGGATTCAATCTGATGAGTCGAGCAGATGAATCGACCGATTTAAGGAAGTTATTATCTACCAAATTACCCGATACAACTCGAGTAAATACACTTAATTCTCTGAGTCGGGAATGTGTGAATGAATCGCCAGATAGTGCAATACAAATTGCCTATATGGCAAGAGAATTAGCACAAAAAGTTAGTTTCAAGCGCGGTTTAGCTTTAGCCAATAAGAATATTGGCATGGGGTATTATTTGCAAGGAAAATACCTCGAAGCCTTAAGCGCATGGGAGGAAGCTTTAGCCATTTATACACAGTTGGGTGATAAACGCGGAATTGCTAATATGTTGAGTAATGAAGCTGCTATTTATTTTAACCAAGGAGATGAAGCTAAATCGCTCGAATACGATCTTCAGGCATTAAAGATTTCAGAAGAAATAAACGACACGCTTCGAATTGTAACTTCACTCAATAATATCGGAACATTGTACCTCAATAAAACGAGTACATATTCAAAAGCATTAGAGAAATTCATCAAGGCATATCAATTAAGTATAGCCATTAAGGATCAATATTTAATTGGAACGGCTTCGGTTAATTTGGGAGAAACGTATTACAAAATGAACGATGATGCACAATCGCTTGTGTATCTCAAAGAAGCGTTGATTGCTTTTGATGGCACACCCGATTTGCCCGGAGCTCTAAATTACATGGGTAAAGTGTATACCCGTAAACAGGATTTTAACAAAGCACTCGAAACACATCAACGTGCCTACGAATACGCAAAAAACCTCGACACCAAGCTCGACATGACTCAGTCGCTCATTGGATTGGCTCAAACGTATTCCGCTCAAAAGGATTATTCATCAGCCATTCAGGCTTTTTTAAAAGCTCTAGAAATTGCTCGTCCGGTGAATTTCATTACCGAAATTAAAGACATTTACGAAGGATTGAGTGCAGCCTATTCAGCCAAGCGAGAATTTGAAAATGCATTTAATTATCAAACACTTTTGCTTCAGGTAAAAGACACCATATACAATGTCAATACCGACAAGAAATTAGGGATGTTGCAATTTGCATTTGATTTAGAAAAGAAAGAATCGGAAATTAATTTATTGACAAAGGATAAAGAGATTCAACAACAAGAAATTAGTCAACAAAAAATTGTGCGAAACAGCTTTATTGGAGGATTTATTATTGTGTTATTATTTGCAGGAATATTCTTCAAACAGCGCAACCGCATTGGCAAGGAGAAAAAACGCAGTGATGAATTATTACTTAACATTCTCCCTGAAGAAGTAGCAGAAGAATTAAAAGAAAAGGGTGAAGCCGAGGCTCGATTAATTGAAGATGTTACGGTTTTATTCACCGATTTTAAAGGCTTTACAGCTATGTCGGAACAGCTAAGTCCGAAAGATTTAGTGCGCGATATTCACGAATGTTTTTCGGCATTCGATCACATCATGGAGAAATATGGAATAGAGAAAATAAAAACCATTGGAGATGCATATATGGCAGCAGGAGGAACACCGGTTCAAAGTCCTGATCATGCAGTAAATATTATTAAAGCTGCATTTGAAATACGAGAATTTATAGCTGAAGGAAAGGCTAGAAAAATTGCTAATAATCTTCCTTATTTCGAAATACGAATTGGGATTCACACCGGTCCTGTTGTGGCGGGAATTGTTGGAGTGAAAAAGTTCGCTTATGATATTTGGGGTGATACAGTAAACACAGCCAGTCGAATGGAATCTTCGGGAGAACCTGGAAAAGTGAATATTAGCAGTACGACCTATGCGAAAGTAAAAGACTCGTTTTCCTGTGAATACCGAGGTAAAATAACAGCTAAAGGCAAAGGCGAAATTGAAATGTATTTTGTTGAGCCATTGGGATAAGTTAGGGGAGATCTAGTATTTTCTAAAATCGTTCAAGCCATAAAAAACTTCAAAACGATTCTCTCAAACTACTTTATGGAAGTAATCGAATGAGATATGTAAAATTTTTCCATTCTGATTTGAATGTGTTTATTTTGAAAGGAAATCTATTTTTCTGAATTAATAGTCTTCAACCATTACTTATTTCAAAACAAATAACACTTTTCATGAAAATATTTAGCTCACTTCTATTATTGATATGTCTGGCTAATTATAGCTATGGACAAAAGATTAAATTAAAAACTCCCTTTAAAAACATAGAATATTCCGACGATTTTGAACTTTATGAAAATGGAATATACTGCGCGGGATATTCGTTCAAAACTGTTCTCAATGATGGAAATTCATCTGATGCTTATATTGAGAAGTATGATAAAGAGACATTGAAATTGCAATGGTCAACAAAAATCAATAATAAGTATTCCAATAAGGTGAATGCAATTATAGGTCATAACAATAAGCTATATGCACTGGTAACACAAGGAAAAGTTCAACCACTAACACAGGATGTGTATTTGTGTTTATATATTTTAAATTTAAATGGTGAGATAGAAGATACGGTTCATGTGGGGAAATCATTTTCTAGAACTACACACTTTGCTAAGAGTGGAGATCTTTTGGTGTTTGGCTATCAGAGTTCCGATGGAATTAGATATAGCAGTAAATCCAATTCAATCTTTGCACGATTCAATACAAGCTCTAAAAAACTTGATCAATTCAAAAGTGAGCATTATGTTTCTGGGGCAAATAAACTACTCGTGCACAATTCAGATTGCTATTTATTTGGAAATTATATTGAGCCTAATTTGCCTAATGTGCTTGTATGTAAAAAGGGCAAGCTATCGGTGATTCATATAAAACATAAATTATCGGAGTATTTTATCGATAGTTATATATCAGATAGTTTATTGACTGTTGTTTGTGTGTTCCCCGGCACCTATGAGAATAAAACACAATATCTACGTTATTATTACTTTAATCTGAATACAAATTCGATTACGAATAAGACAATTCCATACAAGGATCTTGGATTGAGTGAAATTCGATTTGATGTATTTTCTACCGGCTCTTCCTCTTGGATCATTGTAAAGGAAGCAGTAACTGAAAAGTTAAAATATGTTCATATTGATAATAAAGGAACTGTACTTTCTAGTATTGAATATCAAGATGGCAATGGTTATGCGGAGAACTTTATATTGGACAATAATTTATTAATTAATGATAGTAAAGGGAGAATTATGATCATGAATTATAAAGAATAATTAAATAAAAGCATGGTTGATTTGCAAAAGGGGATATAAAAAACACTGACCGGAAAATAGTATATTCAACAAATTGGGCATTTCTCATGAAAATTACAACTCCCATTATCTTACTTCTTGCATGTATGGCTTGGGGCTGTAGTTATTCAGCTGGTCCCAAAGAACATTACTACAAAAAGCACGGACAAATTTGGAATACTACCAGAATTTATGGATATCCAGATGGCAAGCGTAAGTTAGCTCAAATTGATACGTATAGAAAACAAAACAACTCAAAGGAATCATCAACATTCGACCTTCAGGAATCAATTTTGTTTTATGAGCTTTGGCCGAATTATGAATGGAAACTGGTCAGCAAAAAAGGCTTCACCACCTATAAAAATGGAAAGTATTTATTGAATAATGATTCACTCGTAGTTCCAGACAATGTGATCTATAAATACTTCGACAAGGAGTATATTGAGCATATTGAAGTGTACAAAAACGGTAAAAGAATACCATACACAGCAGGATATCCCGATGGACATCGAAGTATGCAGTATTTACGAGAAAAACCCGGTGTGTATAATTGGAAAGATGGTAAAGAGTATTTCGAACGTCCATTTACCGAAGTAGAGTGGGGGAATCATCTGAAAATGAATGAGCAGTTAAATAGCAAAATAGCTAATGATAAATTAACGATTTCCCATCTCATTGGAGACTATTACATTTTTACTACTTATAAACCCATTCAAGGAAATTCGTTTCCTTTTAATGGACTGTACTGTGTTACCGATTTAGGTGTTGTTTTGCTTGATACACCTTGGGATACAACTCAGTTTCAGCCATTACTTGATAGCATTGAAATGAGACATAACAAAAAGGTTCTTGCTTGTATTGTAACCCATTTCCATGATGATCGAACAGCTGGACTTGCATATTATCGATCTCAAGGCATCAAAACATACTCTTCAAAACAAACATCTGATTTGTGTTTATTAAGGAACGAAAAACAAGCAGAATTTTATTTTACACACGATACAACATTCAATTATGGAAATCACAGTTTCCAAACCTATTATGCTGGTGAAGGTCACACACCCGATAATTTAGTTATTTGGATGAAGGATGCGAAAATTCTATATGGTGGATGCTTAGTCAAGAGTACCGAAAATAGTGGATTGGGGAATATTGCAGATGCTAATTTGGATGCGTGGTATATAACAATCCAATCGATCATGAAAAAATATCCTAATCCTGATTATGTCATTCCGGGACATTTTGGTTGGTCAAATAATAGTGGATTACAACACACCTTAAAGCTCTTGAAACAGCAATGAAACGACTTTTAATATCGCTTTTAATATTTGCATTTGGTTGTCAAGCACAGCAAACAGGGATAAAGTATGAAAATTCGAAACCAGCATTTCGTGTTATTGGTTTTTATCATGACAATGGTAGTGATATTGAAAAATATGAATTAGATAAACTGACTCATTTGATATTCTGTTTTACGAATTTAAATGGAAATAAAATCCAGTTAAATAGTCTTGAAGATGATAATAAATTAAAACGTTTTGTTGCACTTAAGAAAACACATCCTCAGTTGAAAGTGCTTATCTCATTTGGTGGATGGGGTGGATGTGAAACGTGTTCGGATGTTTTCTCTTCTGATAGTGGCAGAAAAGAGTTTGCTCAATCGGTGAAGGATTTACTTGATAAATACCAAGTTGACGGAATTGATATAGACTGGGAAAGTCCAGTTATTGGTGGATATAAAAACCACAAAGCATCCAAAGACGACAAATCTAATTTCACTGCTCTAATTAAAGAATTACGAAAAACTCTTCCAGCAAATCGCGAAATCTGCTTTGATGCAAATTCCTTCCAAGAATTCTTGGATTTATCTATCGATTGGAAAGAAGTAATGCCTTTGGTCGATTTTGTGAATCTGATGACTTATGGTTTACCTAGCAATGGACGTGGACAAACCGGACATCATACGGCATTATATTCATCTCCCAATCAGGAAGAGAGTATCGATAAGGCAATAAAGACTTTCGATAGTTTAAATGTTCCTATGAACAAATTAATTATTGGAGCAGCATTTTATTCTTTTGTTGCTGAAAATGTCGATAGTATCAACAATGGTTTAGGGCGAATTGGTAAGTTTAAAGCCAATGTGAATTATAGTAAATTTATAGAATCCTACACCGAAAAAGAGGGTTATATTTTCTATTGGGACAGTATCGCACAAGCTCCCTATTTGTATAACAATCAGCTTAAAACATTTGTCACTTACGATGATAAACGATCGGTAGCTTTCAAAACAAAGTACGCACTGGATATGGATTTGGGTGGAATTATGTTTTGGAAATTGAATGGTGATACATATAGCAATGGGTTGTTAGATGCGATTGATAAGGAGGTTAAAAAAAATGATATTAATAGGAATTGAGTTCTAATTAACATCTAATTCAACCATTAACTAAATACTTAATGACTTACTATAACCTTTTTAATTATTGATGATTGAGGTGTATAAATCTTTAGAAAATAAATGCCATTCGCCAAGTCGGCTGTTGAAATTGAAAAAGAAGTAGATTCAATTGTTCGATTATCTAATTCTAGAAGGACTTGATTATACAGGGTTATACGTTCAATTTGAATATCAGAGCGAATGAAAAGTTCGTTTGAAACAGGATTTGGATAAACACTTACATCCGATTGTGAAGTTGATAGTTGAACTATTCCAGTTAAATTAATCGTTGATAATTTCCAAACACCTAAATTGAGTAATCCAATATAAAGATTTGTTGAATCTGCAGCTAATGGAGCTGAAAATGGAGGAAGGGAAAAAGGTGCATTATAGTATGGTAATGAAACCCAAGTTAGACCATCATCGGTCGAATATTTAGTATTAGTATAAATGGCATTTGTAGTTACAGCTAGTTTTTGAGTTATGATAGAAGAAATATTCGTCCAATTATTTCCGCTATCTATGCTTAAATAAATACCTGTACTAGTACAAGCATATAATTTATTTGCCAGTGATTTTAAGCAATATACTTGAGAAGTAGCAATTGAATTACTCGTTGTATTCCAAGTAGCACCACTATCGGTTGAAACTATTAATCCTGAGTTGGTTCCTACAAATAAATTCTCTCCTTGATATTCGATTGTATTGTACGTTAAACCGCTTATTCCCGTTGAAACTGTAGTCCATGATGTTCCTAATGTGGTAGATTTATTTATTCCATTTTCGGTCAAGGCAAATACTTTATTCCCCATTAATTTAATACATGAAACAGAATATCCCGACATACCATTTCCAAAAATATTCCATGTTAAACCTCTATCTATTGAGCGATAAACACGATTCTCTATCGTACCTATGAAGACAAGCGAATCCTTAATTTCAATGGACTGAGCAGCATCTTTTCGGAAATATTGATTGGAATAGGAAACTTCATCCCATGTATTTCCATGATCATGTGAAATAAATGTTCCGCCTTCTGAGCCAGCAATAATCATATCACCATCCACTTTAAATTCAATGATATTGGAATTGATTATGCCTGAGTTGGATCTTGTCCAGCTTTGTCCTGAATTGTCTGAAAAATAATTCCCTCCTCGATAATTGTAAAATACAGTATGCTCATAGCTACTGGCAAATAGTCGATTATTTAGTTTATAGATAGTTTCAATAGAGCGATTTAGAGGTTCCATTGTTAACGTCCAATTTGCTCCATTATCATTAGAAATTGCAATTCCATTTGATGTTGCACCGAAAATGATATTTCCACTAAACTCAAATTTTGTAATGATCATTCCACTCAAAAGTCCATTACCTGAATAGGTCCAAGAAGAACCATTATTGGTTGATTTATACACTTCATCATTATATAAACAAACGAAAATGGAATTCCCATCTGTGCCCATTCCATAAATATTAGTGGTTGGTAATCCTGTATTTAAACTTGTCCAAGTAGTTCCATTGTCAGAGGAACGTTTTAATCCATCAAGAGTATTACAGCAATAAAGATTGTTATTCTTAATAAATAAGCCAGAAATATAACTCGATGGAGTAGCAGAATAATTAGTGAGCGACCAACTTTCTCCCCAATCTGTCGATTTATATAGCGTATTACTTAAAGCGAGATAGGTTGTTGTTCCTGCAATTAAAATTCGGTAACAACTTAAAGCTGTTAAACCATTGTTTTTCACTTCCCATGTATCACCGTTATCGTTTGAAACATACACACCATTGCTTGTCGCTGCGATTAGGTGTCCATTACTAAATGCTAAATCTGCGATATAGGCACTGAGCATCCCATTGTTTGAACTTTGCCAAGAAACACCATTATCAGATGATTTATATACACCCGCACCATAAGTACCACAAAACAGAAATTGTGGGCTTGAGGTATAACATAGAATGGCTCCCGTTTGTGGACCGCCGGTTTGTGTCCATTGACAAAATGCTTGAACATGAAAGAACACATAACAAATAAATACGATCAGCTTTTTCATTAGTGAAACGTTATACTAGTTGAATGACGAAAATAACTGATTCATTGAATAATAAATACAATTGTTAGGTGAAATAGTAAAATTTAATCTTAGATCCTTAATTGAGATATTACATTTTATACTTCTCAAGAATACCCGAAAATACTATTAAAATAAAATCTGCTTTTCATGCATATTTAATTCTCATTCCCAATAAATAGCTCGACTTTTACCTTTTAAAGGAATAATGCTCTCTATGCGTTTAATATCGATGTTGTTGATTTTGGTGGGTGTTGGTTTAGGTATGGAATGTACTGCTCAAACAAAACGTATTACATTATCTGGTATAACTCACGATCAAGAAACGCATAAACCTTTGGCCTATGTGAATGTGGTGTTGAAATCGGGTAATGATAGTCTATTTATTACGGGTGGATTGAGTAATGAAGATGGTCAATTTAGTTTATCCTCTTTAAGCCCGGGAAATTATTACTTAGAATTCACTCTTATTGGATATCATTCTATTAAGAAGCCTTATTTTATCGGAAGCCTTTCGGATTATTTAGATTTCGGAACAATCGAATTATCGGCGAATGTTCGTTCGTTAAAAGAAGTTGAAATATCTGCGAAGCAAGATGAAGTAAGTTCAACATTGGATAAGAAATCCTATTCAGTGAGCGAAAATATCAGTCAGGCAGGTGGATCTGTTTTGCAAACGATGCAGAATTTACCTGGGGTTACAGTTCAGGATGGAAAGGTGCAATTGCGTGGAAACGATAAGGTAACGGTATTGATTGATGGGAAGCAAACAGCGTTGACAGGATTTGGTAGTCAAACTGGCTTGGATAATTTACCTTCATCCTCCATCGAAAAGATTGAAATCATTCAAAATCCATCTTCTAAATACGATGCGAATGGAAATGCGGGGATTATCAATATTATTTTGAAGAAATCGAATCAAGATGGTTTTTCAGGAAAAATTGGTTTTTCAACGGGGGCTGGTGCTTTTTGGGTGAAGAAAGAGAATTTACCGACAATTCGTCCTCAATATCAATTCACTCCCAAATACAATCCTTCTGTTTCATTGAATTACCGGAAAAAGAAAATCAATGCGTTTTTACAAGTCGATAATTTGTACACACATACCTTAAATAAAAATGAATTTGTAACTCGTACATACGACGATGGAACAATCATCAATCAACAATTAAAACGAAATCGAAACACCAATTTTTTTAATTCTAAAATCGGCTTGGATTGGAATATCAATGCACATAATTCATTTTCAATTTCGGGATTATTTGGGACAGAAAAAATTCTGGATCATGGCGATGAACCCTTTTTCAATACGAATACTTCGGAACGAATACGCTTATGGCAGTTTTTAGAAGATGAATTAAAGACAACGGTGATGGCTACTGCTGCGTATCAACATAAATTCAAACAAGCTGGACATTTAATCAATGTAGGCTTGAATTATACGTTTCATCGAGAGGATGAGAAATATTACTTCGACAATATTTTACCAAGCTATGCGGGGAAAGATGCTTTTAAATTGCTTTCGGATGAAAAGGTAGCTGACTTCAATTTCGATTATATAAAGCCTTTGAAATATGGACGCATTGAAACTGGAGTTAAATTGAGAAGGCGAACCATTCCAACCAATATGCAGTTTTTTCCTGGATTGAATTCTCCGCTTGATACCAATGCAGGTGGATGGGCTACTTATAAAGAAACGATTCCTGCTTTGTATGGAAATTATGTATTTGAAAATAAACGTTGGGAAGCAGAATTAGGAATTCGATATGAATATGTGGTATTGCATTATGAAGTAAATCCAGAGCATAATACCTATAAAAGCAATGGATATAATTATTCTCAACCATTTCCGAATCTTCGCTTGGGGTATAAAATTAATGATCGTAACAAGCTATCAGTATTTTACAATCGACGAGTAGATCGTCCGAACGAAGTGGATATTCGGATATTTCCTAAATACGATGATGCTGAAATTATTAAAGTTGGAAATCCAGCTTTAAAGCCTCAGTTTACTCAATCGCTCGAGATGGCTTATAAAAGCTCATGGGATAAAGGATATGTCTATATATCGGCTTATCAACGCAATGTTCAGGGTACGATCACGCGTATTTCGAGTATTGCTCCCAATAGCAGTTTCATTTACGCTATTTTTCAAAATGCAGGAAAGAGTTATACCAGTGGTTTAGAACTCATATTATCGCATGAATTAACGAAATGGTATTCATTTAATTTAAGCATGAATGCCTATCATAATCAGATTGATGCTTTTACGGTTGAAAATAAATATCCGGTAACAAGTTTATTTACTGCTGCGAAACAAGAAATTATTTCAGGGAATGTAAAATTGAATTCAACATTTCATTTTGCCAAGAAACTCGATGCACAACTAAGTGCTGTTTATTTAGCACCTGATATCATTCCTCAAGGCAAGATTGCACAACGTTTTTCGCTCGATTTAGGCATTAAGAAAACGATTCAAAAGGGGAGAGGTGTTTTGTTTTTAAATGCTACAGATGTATTAAATACCTTAATTATCAAAAAACAAATTCAAGGTCAAGGATTTCGTTATACGAGCAGCGATTATTATGAAACGCAAGTTGTTCGGTTGGGATATACGTATTCTCTTTAAAAATGTATTGTTGATTATTAATTTGAATTTAGGATTTAGGAGTCGTTTAATAAATTTTCTATTTATTCGGAAATATATTTTTACAAGAATATTCAAGATCGTTTAGGTTAATATTCAATATGTAGGTTATTCTTTTTTATAGAAATCAAAATTGGGTCAACCGAAATTTAGTATTAATAACATACTGAAACTGAATAACATTCAACTGATGTTTAATTAACCAAATCATAACTCTTTTAACATTCAAATGATTTTAACATCATAGTTTAACGAGCTTTAAGTTATACTGTAAAATCAATTTTGCATTGCAAATCAATCTCATGCTTTTATAACCAATAATTCTAGGTTATAAAAGAATGGAAATGAAATAAAGCTCTGCAAAATGAAAAAACAACTTGTATTTATTTTAATCGTGCTTTTGGGGAAGGTCAATGCTCAAACAATATCTTGGGCTAATACAGGAGCTTCAACTGCATGGTACACAGCAGCTAATTGGTCTCCTTCAACAGCATCAGGAGCTTGGACAAGTGGTAAACTCGCTCAGTTTAATAATAATGGAAGTGCTACGACTGCTGGTATAAACATGGGAACTTCTTTTCTTTCCCTTGGAGCGATTGAAGTACTATCATCACGGTCGCGAATATTAACCATTGGTAATTCTTCGGGCACTACAGGAACTCTTACTTTCAATGGGATGACTGTAAATGGTGTCACTAATACTATATTAACAAATGCTTCTAGTTTCGATTTAACCCTTCAAAATAATGAAACAGGAACGGGTAAAATCATGAATATTACTTTAGCTAATGCAACTGAAAATGTAATTAATATTGATGGAAGTGGAGGAATAGTAATTAGTTCATTAATTGGCAGTAGTGCTGTTGGAAGGTTAACCAAATCGGGCTTGGGTTCAGGGGTTTTAACATTATCAACTGGAAATACATATACAGGAAAAACATTAATCCTTACTGGATTTATAAATACATCAGGTGAAAGTGCATTTGGCGCAAATCCAGGAGCATTTACTTCAGATCAACTAACTTTAAATGGGGGAGGGATTGCATCAACTGCTGGCGCATTGAATTTCAGTAGCAATCGTGGAATTACTTTGGGCGCAAGTGGTGGAACCTTTTTTACAAATGGAAATAATATAACATTAACGAATGTTGTAACCGGATCTGGTGCATTAAACAAAACAGGAACGAGTACACTTATTCTTGCTGCTATTAATACATATACAGGAGCCACTTCAGTTCAATCTGGAACATTGCAATTGAACGCTGCAAATACATTTCCTGATATTAGTGCTTTATCACTTTCGGCAAGCTCAACATTCGATTTAAAAGGATTTAGCGAGACCATTGGTTCATTAGCCAGTGCAGGAACAGTAACAAGTTCAGCAGCTGGAACAATCACATTAACCTTAGGAGGAAATAATTCAAATACTAGCTATTCAGGAATCATTCAAAATGGTTCTGCAACATCTGTTAGTCTTACAAAAACAGGAACCGGAACCTTCACTATTTCAGGAGCAAACACATATACTGGTACTACAACAATTACTGCAGGGGCAATACAATTATCAAATAATGAACGCATCGCTAATTCAAGTAATCTTATTTTAAATGGTGGAACTTTAAGTTCAGGTGCAACTACTGGATATTCAGAAACACTCGGAACTTTAAATTTAAATGCAAATTCCAATATTGCTCTTGGAACTGGAAATCATACTATCACTTTTTCAAATAGCAGTGCAGTTTCATGGGCTGGTTCCAATTTAACAATTACAGGATGGTCTGGAACAGCTGGATCTTCTGGAACTGCAGGAAAAATAGTTGTTGGAGCTGGAGGTTTGACAGCAGGACAATTAGCAAAAATTTCTTTTTCTGGATATCCTGGAACAGCAATTATTGTTGGAGGTGAAGTCGTGCCTCAAGCAGTATTATGTACGGCTCCAAGTATCCAATCATCTGCCATTAGTTTTTCTTCTATTGGTACTACTAGTTTTGATGTTAATTGGACGAACGGAAATGGTGCTGGACGAGTAGTTAAGATCAATAGCAGTAATTCTTTTACTACACCTTCAACTGGCTCTAATCCTAGTGCTTCTTTAATTTGGGCAAATGCAGGTGAGCAAGTAGTTTTTAATGGTACTGGATCTGGGCCAATAACAATTACTGGATTATCTGCCTCTACAACATATTATATCCAAGTATTTGAGTTTTGTAATCCTGATCGAGTGTATCAATCTGCAACAGCGACTAACAATCCCAATAGTCAAATTACGAATGCTGCTGCTACACCAACCTTGTCTGCAAGTTCATTAACATCTTTTGGAACACAATGTATCAATGGAACATTTGGTCCCAATTCATTTACTATTACTGGTTCTGCATTAACGAGTGCAAATGTGCTAGTAAATAGTATTTCAGGATTCGAATTTTGCACAACAGCTGGAGGTTCTTATACTTCTTCTTTGTCTTTATCTCAATCAGGAGGTGCTTATTCTCAAACCATTTACGTTCGTTTCATTCCAACATCAGCAATTTCATATTCTGGAAATATTTCGGTAAGTGGAGGCGGTGCGAGTTCTATTTCAGTTCCTGTCATTGGAATTGGTGAGAATGGAACGGTTTCTATTTCCAATGTGAGTGTAACATCCATAACTGCTACATCAGCGTCTAGTGGCGGAAATTCAATCAGTACAAGCTGTGGAACGATTACAAGCAAAGGTGTTGTTTGGTCTACATCTTCTAATCCGACAATTCCTTCAGTTAATTCAACCAATGATGGAACAGGAACATCGGCATTTGTAAGTTCTCTATCAGGCTTAAGTTCCAATTCCATTTATCATTATCGAGCATACGCAGTGAATTCAAATGGTGTTGTTTCATATGGTACCGATTTAACGTTCACTACCTTAAAAGCAGAACCGAGTAATAGTCCTACAAGTTTTGCATGTGGAGCTACAACATTAACGAGTATTCCGCTTAGTTGGGTTGATGCTACAGGAGCTACGCTTCCAGATCAATACCTCATTAAATGGAGTACAATAAGTTATGCTTCTATTATTGATCCTATTGATTTAGTTGCTGAAGGAAATACTTCAACTTCACAGAATATAGCTCAAGGAGTTCAATCATTCAGTCCAACAGGACTTTCAAATGGAACAACATATTACTTCAAAATATACCCTTATACTAATTCGGGAAGTAATGTTAACTATAAACTTACAAGTGTTCAACAAACATCGTGTTCAACCCTATCTGCACCTTGGGAAGATTTTGAAACAGGTTCGAAAGGAGCTTATGCTACAGGAAATGTAACATGTACAGCCGGTAGTTGGAATATGAATGATGCATTAATTGGAACATCTGCATCGGATAGAAAAAATGGAATCCAATCGGTTCGTGTTCAAAATTCAGGAATTGTTTCGATGAATTTTGATCTTTCAACGGGAGTAGGAACTGTAAATATTCAGCATGCTTTGTATGGATCGGATGGAAATAGTACCTGGAGATTAGAGGCTTCAACAACTAGCGGCAGTACTTGGACAGCCTACACAAGTTCAGCAATAACAACTTCTTCAACAACGCTAACAAATCAGCTTTTTACATTAAACTTAACAGGAAATGTTCGATTTAGAATTGTTAAATTATCAGGTGGTGGAAATCGTATTAGTTTCGATGATATTTATGTCACACCATTTAATGCAGTAGTATCAACTTCTTCAATTCCAACTTCATTTTGTGCGGGGAATGCAGTATTTAATGTTCCATTTACCTATTCTGCTACAGGAAATTTTCCAAATGGTGTTTCACTCTTTACAGCTCAATTATCGGATGCTACAGGATCTTTTTCAAGTGTAACAAACTTGCAAAATGTCATTTCAAATGCATCAGGAAGTCAATCAATTTCGATTTCAATTCCTGGAAATATTCCTACTGGTTCGGCATATCGTATTCGTGTTATTTCGGCAAATCCATCCGTTGCAGGTAGCGACAATGGAAGTAATATTTCTATTTATAATTCTTCTACTAGTATAGCTCCTTCTACAATCCAAAATTTAACTCCATCATCGAATGGAACTACATTAAATGTGAACGAAGGAAGCACCCCAAGTTCGAGGCAATGGAAATACGGAACTGTTTCGGGTGGTCCGTATTCAACGAATTTAGGTACATCAAGTTCTCAGATTCCGAATTTTGCTATAGCTGGAACATATTATATCGTGTGCGAATCAACATACGGAAGTCCGTGTAGTTCAACTGTTCGAAGTAATGAAGTTCAAATCAATGTTGCTCCATTAGTACCAACATTAACTACAACTTCAATAAGTGGAATAACAACTACAGTAGCAAATTCAGGTGGAACTATTAGTACAGATAATGGCGCTGCTGTAACTCAACGTGGTTGTGTTTGGGCTACTTCGCTAAATCCAACAATGCCTAGCGCAAATTCAACTTCAGATGGTTCTGGAATAGGAAGTTTTAGCTCTTCTTTAAGTAGCTTAAATCCTGAAACAAATTATCATGTAAGAGCTTATGCAATAAATTCGGTAGGAACTGGATATGGAGCAGATGTTTCGTTTTATACATTTTCATTACCAGTTATCAATCAAGCAAATTTGCTTATAGCCAATGCAGTAAACTCTTCTGAAATTGATTTAAGTTGGGATGCTGCAGTATTTCCAATTAGTGGTGCAACAGTTAAAGGCTATGTTTTATTGAGAGCAAGTGGAGCAAATATTCCAGTATTAACTTCTACTAATGGACAAGCTCCAACAGGTGATGTAAATACAACGATAGTAAGTAGCTCAATTGCTGAATTAACGACAACATTTTCTAATACTTCACTTTCATCAAATACCACTTACAATTATATCCTTATTCCATATACATGGGATGGAGTAAATGCAGCAACAATCAATTACTTAACTTCAGGTGCACCAACATCATCGGCCACAACACCTGTTGCTTCATGCACTACACCAGGGTCAACACCTTCAAGTTTAAATACAGGAACTCCTACAAGCAGTCAAACAACTATTTCTTGGGTGAATGGATCAGGAACAAACCGTTTAGTAATTGCATCAACTACAGCAATTACTGCTTTGCCTACAAATGGAATAGCTTATACAGCAAGCTCTACGTTTGGTGCAGGGACAAATTTAGGTTCATTTAATTATGCTGTTTACGCGAATACTGGAAACTCATTTACATTAAGTGGATTAAGTTCTTCTACACAATATTATATTGCAGTATTTGAATATAATTCGATAGGGAATTGTTACAATACAACTCCCGTATTAGGCTCTTTTACAACTGCTGCAGCATCTTCAATTATAGAAACATTCGAGCCAGGAACGAAGATCGCTTATGCCAATAGTAATGCAGTATGTAATTTAGGAAATTGGAATTTCAATGATGCATTAATTGGTACAACAGCCAATGATCATAAGAATGGATTAAAGTCGGCACGAATTCAAAATAATGGTTCTATTACAATGTTGTTTAATAAAACAAACGGAATAGGAACTATCACCTTATTTCATGCAAAATATGCAACAGATGGGAATTCAACATGGCGCTTGGATGTTTCTGATAATAGCGGAGCAACTTTCAATGCCTATTCAAGTGCTGTTATTACTACTTCATCAACAACGTTAACAAGCGCTTCTTTTCCTATCAATATACCAGGAAATACCATGCGTGTTCGAATCACCAAATTAAGTGGTGGTGGAAATCGATTGAATATTGATGATATAGCAATTACAGATTATATTTCAGGAAACACCGTAACAACAGGAACAATAACAGGTTCACCTTATTGTATTTCAAATACTTCAGGTGCAAGTATTAGTGTTCCATATACAGCAACTGGAGTGTTCAGTACATTGAATGTTTTTGAAGCTCAATTATCCAATGAATTAGGAAGTTTTGCCATTCCAACTGTCATTGGAAATATTACAAGTAATGCCTTAAGTGGTACAATTTCAGCGACAATTCCTGCAGGTACACTGAATGGTACAGCGTATCGTATTCGAGTGGTTGCAAGTGATCCTCAAATTATTGGTTCTCAAAATGGTAGTAATTTATCGGTCATATTAAATGCTCAAGATGTAAGTGGATTTTATGCAACAGTAGCTTCATCTACATCCTTGAATTTAGGTTGGACGAATCCAGGAAATTGTTTTGATGAAATTCTAATTGTAGCAAAAGCACTTTCAACAACAACAGTTTCTCCTACCGGGAATGGATCACTTTACACTGCAAATTCAGTTTTTTCTACAGGAGGATCAGGTGCGAATTTGCCAGCCAGTGAATATGCTATTTACAAAGCAGCTGCTGGAACATCAGTAACTGTAACTGGACTCACAGCAGCCACTATCTATTATTTTGAAATATTTACACGAAAAGGAACAAATTGGAGTGATGGAGTAATTATTTCAGCAATTCCAATTTCTGCTCAAGTGGGAGATTTTAGATCTGTATCAAGCGGCGACTATTCGAATAATGCTATTTGGCAAACCTGGAATGGATCAACTTGGGTAAGTGCGACGAATTATCCTAATTCAGCAGGAACAACACCTCCAACTGCAAGTGTAACGATTCAAAGTGGGCATACTGTTGTATTAGATGCATCACGAACAAATCAACCAATAAAAAACCTCACAATTAATAATAATGCTCGTTTATGGGCACAAGACAGTACCTATAATGGGAATGTTTATTTAACAGTTTATGGTGATATTTCATGTATCGGAACCATTGGAAATGCATTTAATAAATACGATAATATCAGTTTTAATATTGAAGGAAATCCAACAACAATAAGTGGTACAGGAGGGTTTTATGCAAGTAGGATTCGAAAAACATTTACAACAAACTTGACCACCAATTTAATTATTGCCATGAATGTGGCATTAAAATTTAATTCTGGAACAGGAAGCAGTTCGGGAACTGAATTGTATAGTAATGTTTCAGGAAGCACGTTTAATGTAACTGTAAATGAAAATTCAACATTGGATTTATTGGTCAGTATTGGCACTTCGGGTAATATAAGTATTGATGGAATTGATGGGCAAGGAAGTGGAGAACGAGGTGGAACGCTAACAGTGAATGGTACAGTAAATATTCCAGGAACCTTATTTGCTTTTACAGATAATATTACTTCTCCAGTGAATTATTTCATTGGAACTTCAGGAATAATCAATTGTGTAAATGTTTGTACTGCTAATAGTGCCACTGCGAACGTGGCAACAGGAAGCAGAACAGGTACATGTACATTACGAATTTTAAATGGAGGTAAATTAAATTTAACTGGAGGATTAGCTAGTGATTTAAATACCTACAATAAACCATTTAGTATTCGCAGTAATACCACATCACCATACACTTACACTGCAGGACTTGGTACGACCAATAATACATTTGATTTTCAAGCAGGATCAACTGTCCAATATTCTTCTGGAAGCGGAACGATGCCGATTCAATCTCAAACCTTGGTTTATTCAAACTTATTAATTACCGGTGGTGCAACTAAAACCACAAATTCACTTTTAACTGTCAATAAAGACTTAACCATTCTTTCTCCGGCAGTTTTAAATCCTCAAAATAATCAGATAAATATTGGAGGAGACTGGAATAATTATAATACCATTGGATTTACTGAAGGAACGAGTGGGAAAGTGGTATTTAATGGTACTGCACAACAATCGATTACTTGCGCTACAGGTGAAAATTTCTATAATGTAGATATTACAAATTCCTCATCGCCTGGTGTCGTATTAAATTCAAATGTAACACTTGGTAATGATTTGGATTTAGGAACAAATGGACGACTCACTTTTGGACCTTCTCCTGTTATTTTAACTTTAGCTAAAATGACAGCTTCGTCAAATACATTTAAGGGTTCATTATCTGCAATCGTTGATATGAGTAGTGCTGAACATTTATTCACTATTGGATGTGAGTATCCAGGATATTCTGGATTATTTAGTTCTGGAACATCTTCTTTAGTGAATTATAATCGTGATAATGCTATATCTGGATCATCCGGAAACCAAGATGTATTAACAGGAATTGTCTATGCTAATTTGAGTGTAAGTGGTTCCGATTTAAAAAGAACGAGTAATCACTTTACTGTAAATAAAAATTTTGTGGTTGATGGCTCTGCTACAATTCTTCAAGCGAATACAATAGGAAAGAAATTAACCATTGGTGGGAATATTACCCTAAGTGGTGGAGCTACTATGGATGATTCGTGCCGTAGTAACTTATCTATTGAAACAGTTGGTAATACCAATCAAATATTCGATGCTCAATCTAATATGATCAAATGCTTTAGTTTTAAATCCATAAAAAATGCTGGAAGTATAGTATTAACTGGTCCATCGGGGACTACTGGAATGGATATTAAAACGGATTTTTCATTAGATTATACTGGAACTGGATTGTTTTCTGATAATGCCAATTTAATTAAAGTGGGTGATGATGTTGAGTTAGGTGCTGCAAGTTCTACTATAGCTAATTTCAATTTAACCGGTACAATTGAACTTACTGGAATTGGTGCTTCTACTGATATTCATATAAGTGATTACACAGGATCTTCTTATTCCAAAGCAGAACTAAATAATCTAACAATCAATTTAGGAAGCTTAACAGGTAGCTTATTACAAGCTGAAGTAATGCCAATAGCTGGAGGACAAACTACTATTATTAAAAACAACCTTAATATTATTCAAGGTGCGAATGGAGCTAAGTTGGATGCAAATAATAATACAGTAAAAATTGGTGGTAATTGGACTTCCTGGAATCAAAGTTCCTTTGTACAAGGAATTTCAAGTACTGTTGAATTTAATGGAACGGCACTTCAATCCTTAACTTGTCCAGGAGGAATTATTTTTAATAATTTCAGTTTAAATAATACTGCATCAATTGGTTTAATAACAAATAATAATATTCAAGTAGTTGGCACATCATCATTTACAAACGGTCGACTTGATTTAAATGGTTTTACACTCACTTTAGGAACATCATCAAGCAATGGAAATGTGATTGGAGCGAATTCAAATAGCTATGTAATTATGTGGGATGGTGCTGATAATGGTCAAATAATACATTTTGTAAATTCTACTGGAAGCACGTACAAATTCCCAATGGGTGATTTAACTGATTACTCACCATTTGAATTAACATTAACCAGTGGAACTTTACTTAATGCCCAACTTACTGGTGGATTGAAAGGATTAAGTCACCCTCAATTAGGTATAAGTTCAAATTATTTAAATCGTTATTGGAGTATAAATCAGGTTGGTTTAACAAATCCAATCTATAATGTTTCCTATCAATATGCTGCTGCCGATGTTATAGGTCCAGATATCGCTTTATTTCCTTTTAAATATGATGGTGCAGGTTGGCAAAGTTGCACCGGAAGTGGTTCAAATGCAATGGTCGGAACAGGTAGTGTGAATGCAGTTACAAAGACACTCAATTGGAATAGTATAACAACATTCAGCGATTTTACAGGAATTGGGAATGGAACTCCATTACCTATTGAGCTTTTAAGTTTTACTGCAACTCCAATTAATGAACATGTGGAGCTTCAATGGTCAACAGCATCCGAAACAAATAATGATTATTTTACTGTTGAAAAAAGTAGTGATGCAATTCATTTTGAAAAAGTATTTGATAAATCAGGTGCTGGTAATTCATCCACTATAAAATCATATGCTGATATTGATCCAAATCCATTCCAAGGTGTTTCCTATTATCGCTTAAAGCAAACCGATTATGATGGAGAATTTGAATATTCTCAAATTGTCCCTGTTTCATTTAATGGAAACTCAAGTTTCCAAGTTCTTTGGTCAAATTATAATGCTGAAACAGGGGCAATCAACTTAACAACTACAATGGAAAATGAAAATCTAAATTTTGCTTTGTATGATTTAACTGGACGATTAATTAATGAATCATCAATACAAACAAGTTCAAGTAGTTTTGCAATTTTTGTTGGTAAATTACAAGCGAAAGGAATCTATCTGTTGCATATTTCAAATGGTAATAAGCAAATTGTTTTGAAATTGATAAATTGATTTTTTAGCTTTTATTAATTATGAAATTTTACTAATAGCATTTATCTGAATTTATCATTTAATTGTTATTTTCAAGTTAATAAAATCTTGAAATAAATCTATTAAAATTAATAAATATATTTTGTAATTCACTGTTATTAGCTGTTTTATATCTTATATTGAAATTAATTTAGGATTAACTTATATATAACATAGAGGGTAGTTTGAACCATTGAAGTTTAATGAGATTTGCATGCAATAGAAAGAAACTTCAACTCATTTCATTGACACCTTTTAATATGAAAAAACCTTTACTCTTAATTGCTTCAGCATTTTTATCAATTCAACTTTTCAGTCAAGTTGGATTAGAAAATATTATCGTGGAGAAATACTATGTTTCCGATGCAAACGATGCTACGTTAAATGATGTTGGAGGCATTTTACCAGTAGGTTCTGTAACCTATCGTGTATATGTGGATATGTTGCCAGATTATAAGCTTCAAGCGATTTATGGTAATTCTGAACATGAATTAAGACTTGCTACAACTACTACATTTTTTAATAATGAAGATAGAGGAGCTGTTACTCCAACCTATACTAAAACTCAAGCGAAAAACAACACAGTTATGCTTGATTCATGGGTATCGGTTGGAGCTGGATGTGCGGGCAATTTTGGAATACTTAAAGCTGAAGATGATGGTGTTGCAACAAACACAAATAATGATGGTGTTCTTCAAAATACAAATGCAGCAGCAGGCATACCTTTAACGCAGCAGGATGGTTTAATTACTGGTGCTCCTCAAACAGTTACAACTTTGGGCTTAGATGCATTACTAGCTATGTTTGATAATACAAATGGTGCTGCAAATGGAAATGTATTTTCAACTTTTAATGGTTCTTGGGCAGCACTTTCAGGTGCAACCGGACCTAATCAAGCTACTAATAAAGTTCTTATTGGACAATTTACAACTGAAGGCGTATTCTCATTTGAATTAAATATTCAAATAGGAACACCCGATGGTGGTGTAGAACGTTATGTGTCTTCAAATCCTATTGCTAGTGAAGTATTATTTCCTAGTTTAACATATACTTCAGATATCATTTCTAAAACGCATTTTATAAATAGTGATGATAGGATTTTTAAAGTATTCCCAAATCCTTCTCAAGACATTATCACTGTTGAAACAAATGAAGATAAGAATGCTTGTATGCGTTATTCAATTTATAACATGCGCGGTCAATTAGTTTCTGTTAAAACTACTTCAGGTTTTAATTCTAATTCTTTTGAACAATTTACTATTTCAAATCTTCCTAGAGGACATTACTTAATTGAATTAGTCGTAAATGGAAAACGATCGATTCAGAAGTTTACCAAGAACTAATTTTTTATAGAAACAATAAGGGATTCATTTGAATCCCTTATCATTTTAGATTCTACCATGAGAGGATTCTTGTTTTTATTTTTTTCGTTTCTATTATTTAACAATACGTATAGTCAAGGAATTTTTCGCGGGAAAATTTCTGATCCTAATGGTGAAACAATCATTGGTGCTGCAGTTGTTCTTAAAGCAAATAAATCGATAGGAGCAATCACCGATTTTGATGGAAATTTCTCATTATCAATCAAAGATTCCCTACCTCAAACTATAGTAATTACTTTTGTTGGATATACCCCTATTGAAGATGTTATCAGATTTAATTTTAGAGGTGAAGTTGTTATTCGAAATTATACGATGTCGCTTAAGCAAAATGACATTAAACAAGTAGAAGTTTTTGCAACAGCTATAAAGAATAAGGATTATTATTTAGAAAATCTTAAGAAGAAATCTTCCGCTTCCATTGATTACATTTCTTCAGAAACAATGAAGAAAACAGGTGATAATAATGTAACTGCTGCTATATCCCGCGTTAGTGGAGTTTCAACAAATGGTAGTTTTATTACAGTTCGAGGTATTGGCGATAGATACCTTAAAACCAATATTAATGGCTTGAGAATTCCAACACTAGATCCATTTACTAACAATATTAAACTTGATTTATTTCCTTCAAGTTTGGTTGATAATATCATCATTACGAAAACAGCTTCTCCAGATTTACCGGGCGATTGGGCTGGTGCATATATATCCGTTGAAACAAAAGAATATCCTGAGAATTTATCTGTAAATATAGAATCTATGTTTGGGTATAATGCTCAAACAACAGGTAAGGATATGTTAACGAGTTCAAGAAGTAGTACTGATTGGCTAGGCTACGACAATGGATATCGGAATGTAGATCATAATGCGTTTGTTCCTGTAAATGTTGAACCTTCCACATATCAAGAGATGGCTGCATTAGGATTAAAGGATTACTATGCTTCATTGGGAATTAATGAACAATCCAATTGGAATGACACGTATTTTAAATTGGGTTTAATTCAATTAGGCTTATTGAAAAAGGGGCATTTTTATAATCAAACTGCTTTTAGTGAAGCTAGAAATCTATTCAATAGCGACCAGTATAGCGGGAAAGCATTTTCTATAATTAATAAAAAAGCTGCCGAGAATGCACAAAATTATCCAAATAATTGGGACACTAAAATACGGAAAGGTCCAATGAATTTTAGTCAAAGTTTTTCTATTGGAAATCAAGTGATGTTGTTTGGGAAACCTCTCGGCTTTCTTACCGGTTTTAGATATGGAAGTACCATGCAAAACGATCCCAATGCTGTTGCAAATAGGGCTGGTGTTGATGCTGATGGAAATGTTTCAACTGCAAGGTCTATTACACAATTTGTTTGTCGTGAAACAAACGGTTGGAGCGGATTAGTTAATTTATCATATAAGTTGTCTTCTAACCATAGTGTTTCTTTACTATTTATGCCAAATTTTACTGGTGTAAATAATGTTCGGAATGATACGGAAGAAGATTTCTCTGGTGCAGCTTTATTCGTTTATACAAAAAGCCAGTTTTATGAACAGAGAAAACAACTTGTTTATCAATTAAAAACAGAACATTATTTTCCTAAAACAAAAATAAAGCTTGATGCGAATGTTTCATATACAAAAGGAAAAAGTATTGCTCCCGATTTTAAAAGTTTCACCTATTTCCTAAGTACTGATAGTATTTATTTAATAGATAGAACAGCTTCAAGTACAAGTAGATACTATCGCTATCTTGATGAAAACTTGATTGATTCAAAGATTTCTGCCGAAATGCCCATCAGTAAAAAAACAGGTTTAATTCGTAAAATTAAAATTGGAGGTGGATATCAACATAATAATCGTAAGAATGATCAATACAATTACTTGTTAAAATTTACTATTCCTGAAAATTATCAAATTACGAATGGTGATATCTCTCCCTTCTTTAAATTAGAGGACTTTGCATTAAACAATAATAAAATTATTTCTTATTACGAACGAGATGAAAACCCGGGCAATAGAAGTATTGGTTACAGTCAAATAATTTCAGCATTTGCTATGACAGATTATAATATTAATACAGTGCTTCGTATATCTGGAGGATTAAGAGTTGAAGATGCAATATTGTTTACTGATGTTTATTTATATGATTCACTAGGTTACAAAGCAAATGATGGTAGGCGTTATTATCCTTATGGGATTATTGAATTAGCTCCTAATCCAGGAGATCTTCACAAACTAAACTTGTTGCCAAGCGTCAATATCATTTATAAATTAAGGAGTGACGAAGAAAAGCCTATTAATCTTCGTATGAACTTTAGTAAAACAGTCGCTAGACCTAGTATTCGGGAACTTTCTGAAATATTTGTATACGATTATGAATTACGTGCGAGTGTATTTGGAAATTCTGACTTGAAAATGGTTGATATCAATAATTATGATATCCGGTTAGAAAATTATTTTAAATCAGGTGATAATATTTCGGTAAGTCTTTTTTATAAGGATTTCAAAAACCACATTGAATTGGTGAATTCAAACATCGGTTATAGTTGGCAAAATGTAGATAAATCTCGAGCAATGGGAATAGAACTAGAAGGGAAAAAGAAAATTACTAAAAATCTGGATTTTCGTTCAAATATTACCATTACGAATTCTTCTTCCGAATTTGTTCAAAAAATACTTCAACTCAATAATGGAGTAAAAACATATATTCCTATTGATACAATAAAGAGGGCCATGTTTGGACAAGCTCCGTACGTTTTAAATGGAATATTATCATACACTTCAGATTCACTTGGATTGAATGTAACTGTTAGTTACAACCGACAAGGAAAACGATTGGTGATAGCTGGTGGTGGTTCTATAGCAGATGTTTACGAAATGCCACGAAATTTAATTGATATTAAATTGAGTAAAAACATTGGCAAACATTTTAGTGTATCTTTTACCATTCGTGATTTACTAAATTCTCCAATTCGAAGAACTTACAATTTTGATGGAATCAATATCGATTATGATAAATATCGTTTTGGAACTAACTATCAAATTGGTATTCAATACAAACTCTAACAATGGAATACGTTAAGAAGTCTACTTTATCCAATTCCATTCATCCATATTGGAGATGGAATTTAATTATTATTTCCCTTTTTCTTTCAATGCTTTCATTAGATATACATGCTCAAATTGAAAATGTTATTGTAGAAACATATTATATTTCGGATGCTCAAGATGCAACAGATACACTTGGTGGTCATTTAGATGTAGGTTCAACTACTTATCGAATTTATGTTGATTTAGTACCTGGAGTAAAACTTCGAAAAATATATGGAGATCAAAATCACCCATTAATATTCTCTAGTTCTGAGCTGTTTTTTAATAATAAAGTGGATGGGCAATCTTTCGGAAAAGACTTTACTAAAACAAGACTCCAAGAAAACACAGTTGCATTAGATTCATGGTTAACATTGGGCCAAACAACTCGCGTATCATCAAAAACAACGTTTGGTGTTTTAAAAACAAATGATGATGATGGATCCTTTATCGGCGGAGTAAACAATGATGGAGGAAGTGAAGTAATTTCAACAGGGCTTTTAGTTAATAATGATCCTGAAGCTGGAATACCATTAACCACTGCTGATGGGATGGATACATTAACTCATACACCCGAAGCATGGGCCGATTATGGCATTCGAAATATTCTTACCTTAGAAGATTCATCAATTTTTGGTTCTATAATTCCAGTATCACATTTTGAAAGCCGGAATGCTTATTTAACAAATTCGGGAGTAATGGGTGTTGATAGTGCTTTGAATCATATTTTAATTGCACAATTAACTACAAAGGGTGATCTCACATTTGAATTAAATTTAGAAGTTGAAGTTCCAACCATTACAGGAACTGAAATAATTAAATTGGTAGCTCGTGATTCTGTTCTTAATCAGGGAGAACAGTTATCTGCATTCTTAACATATCCACAAACGTGTGGTTGTCAAGATTCTGATTATTTAGAATATAGCCCTGCGTATGCTTGTAATATTCAGGATTCATGCAAAACATTATTATCACTTGGTTGTATGGATCCAATGGCTTGTAATTTTGATCCAAATGCTAATTTCAATATTCAGGAATTATGTTGCTATATAGGAAATTGTAATGATTTAGATATTTCAGTTTTATGTCCAAACCTGGGGTTTGATGAAATCGCTTCTAATACTCTTCGAATTTACCCCAATCCAACGGAATCCGTTATAACAGCAAAAACATACTTTGCCCAAGGAATTCCCTATCATGTTGTAATTATCGATTTTGCTGGAAGATTGATGAAATCAATTTATTATACCAATTTGAATTCAGGAACTGCATCCATTGATTTATCTAGCTTGACAAATGGACTGTACCATGTACGTTTCATTTCATCTGAAAATACATTTTCTGGACGTGTAATTAAGCAATAGTTCTCATGAAAATATTTGAAAAATATAGTCTTGCTGTTACCCTTTTACTTGGTTTTTTCAATTGTTCTGTTTTTACATCTTGTGTTAAAGACAACGACAATGAACCAGTACCAACAAATTTAACTTCAACAGTAACTGATGTTGATAATAATATCTATAAAACAGTTAAAATTGGAAATTCGTGGTGGATGGCCGAAAATTTAAAAGTAACCAAATACCGAAACGGCAATTCAATCACACAAGCTCAAGATTTAACTAATTGGAATTCATCTCTTGAAGCCTACTGTTTATTTGATAATAATTCAACTTCCCCTGGATTGCTTTATAATTGGGGCGCCGTAAATAATTCAAATGGATTGGCTCCAGAAGGTTGGCACGTTGCTACTGAACAAGATTGGAAAAATCTAGAAAAAGAATTAGGAATGTCAGAAGAAAATCTCGATAAACTAAACTGGCGAGAAGAGGGTAGATGTGGTGATAAATTAAAAATAGAAGCTCCCAAAGGATGGTCTTCTTATGGTTCATTATGGCCAGATAATTCAAGTGGTTTTACTGCATTAGCAGGTGGATGTAGATTGTATAATGGTCAATGGTCAAATCCCGGACTTTTTGCAACGGGCTTTTGGTGGTCTTCAACTGAAAATGATTTTAATTCTGCTTGGTTTAGGCAATTAGATTATAAAAAATCTGGTATATTTCGTTTCTACGTTCAAAAAACATATGGAATGAGTATTCGATGTGTTAAAGACTAATCACGTATATTTTTTTTAGCGCGATTCATATACGATTCGCGCTTTTTTTATTTTAGATTCTAACTAAGGAAATGCATTTTATTATTTAAATCAATTATTTAATTACTCATAAACAGAATGTTTACTATCATTTCATATTTTAGTTAATAATATACAGATTTAACAAGCGTCATTTTGTTTTGTTTTATTAGTTAAATAGAGCATTTGGTATTGAATCCCATTAATTTCATTTTAATAATTGTCAATCTAACAATGATTTTATGAATTCTAACTTCTATTGACAATAATGATTAATTTGTTCAATATAAATTCAATGTTAAATCCCATTCTTTAATTAAGAATTAATTATTTTAATGTGAATTTGTAGGTCTATTTAAGTAACCTAATTCTTTCAATTAATTAATATTTTAATAAGTATTACAATCACATATTCAAATAGTTAAACTCAATATTTGTGCTGCTCAATAATGAGCTAAAACAACCACATAATAATCATGAAAAAAAATCTTACAAATTTTGCAGCATTGGCTTTGATTGCCCTTGCTGCTAATTTCGAGGCTTCTGCTCAGAACGACCTCGGAGCTGCATGCGGATGTCCTGCAGTAAATTTAAGAACTACTGAAATTTCGCTATCTTCTTTAGCGGTTGTTGGTGGACCTAATGATGGTGATTTAATTGCTACAAACACCATCCTAACTTGCGACAAAATTTATTTGTTGGACAACAAAATTTATGTTCCTGCAGGAAAGACATTGACTATTATGCCTGGTACTGTAATTAAAGGTACTCCAACAGGAACAACACTTGCAGCTAACGCAATTTTGGTTCAACGTGGTGGAAAAATCATCGCTGATGGTACTGCTAGCTGTCCAATTGTTTTTACTGCACAAGCTGATCCAATGGATGGTACATATGCAATGAGCAACAAAGGTAAATGGGGTGGAGTTGTACTTCTTGGTAAGGCAAAAAACAACTTAACTACTGCTTCTAATTATAGTTCTGCAGGTACAATTGGATGGCAAGGTACGGCTACCAATGTTGTTGATCCAACACAAGGTGGTGATGGTATTGGATTCGTAGAAGGTTTCCTAGCAGCCGATGCACGTAACCTTTACGGTATGCCTCCAGGACAAGAAGATGATAACGATAATTCAGGTATCATTCGTTATGTTTCTATTCGTCACGCTGGTGCAACTGTTGGAGCTAACAATGAGCTTAATGGTCTTACTTGCGCTTCTGTTGGTCGCGGAACTACGCTAGACCATATTGAAGTAATTGCAAATGATGATGATGGTATCGAATTTTTTGGTGGTACTGTGAATATCAAATATGCTACAATGATGTTTGGTAATGATGATATGTTTGACTATGATTTAGGCTGGAGAGGTAAAGCACAATTTATATTCGGAATTCAATTAGATAATGCTACTATTACTGGTGGAGACAATGGATTTGAGGCAGATAATGATGACCAAAAATCAAATTCATCATATGGTTCAAAATGTCAAATTTATAATGCAACATTTATTGGTAATGCATTTACAGGAACTGCAACAGGTGGTGGTTCTGGACCAGCTGCAATCAAAGCTAAAGAAAGAACAGAAGGGGAAATTTACAGTTCAATTTTCGCTAATTTCAAAGGTGGTTTAGATTTAATTAAAGCTTTAGGAACTCGTACAGGTGCAATCGAATCATATCATAACTGGACTGGAGTTGATAATAATGGAACAGCTATCCCGGGTGGTGCCACACTTAAAGTTGGTTGCAACACATTTGTAAACTGTGTGAATCCTATCTCTATTGCTAACTCTACTGCTGCTCTAATTGCTGCTGATAATACAAAATTTACAACTGACGGAAATACAGCAGTTGCTAGTCTTCCAGGTTTTGACTATTCTTTCGCTGCAAGTGGTGTTACTGTATCAAATAAATACGACGCTACGCCTAATCCTAATGTGGCTTCAACATGTACTCCTCCAGTGAATGATGGATTCTTTACACCAACTAATTACCGTGGTGCATTTGATGCAAATGCAGCTTCTTGGTTATCTGATTGGGCTTATGCTAAATTAATTTCAGCTACTTCAGGTTTAGTTGCTTGTCCTACTGATATCAATAGATCAGGTACTACCGACATTGACGACTTCCTTGATTTAGTTGGTCAGTTCAATCAATCTTGTAATTAATTATCACAAACTATCTAATTCATACCCATGAAAAAAATATTGTTTGGCCTAGGTTTGCTTTTATCGGCAAATCTGGTAAACGCACAGAATGGTTTGGAAAACATCATAGTAGAAAAGTACTATGTTGCGAATTCGGCCGATGCATCTGGATCAGTAGGAACATTGCCTGTTGGATCTGTTACGTATCGTTTTTATGTAGACTTGCTACCTGGTTATAAGTTTCAAGCTGCTTATGGAAATGCTGATCATACACTTGCATTTTCTACTTCAACTACATTCTTCAATAATGAAGATCGTGGTGCTGTAAGCCCTACCTATACGAAAACTCAAGCGAAAGCCAATACCGTAATGCTCGATTCTTGGTTATCTGTTGGTTCTGCATGTGCCGGTAACTTTGGTGTAATAAAATCAGAAGATGATGTTGCTTTAGGTGGTGCTACTGTAGTTAACAGTAACGGCATTCTTGCGAATAACGATCCTTCTGCGGGTATTGCTCTTACTGTTCAAGATGGTCTTTGGGCAGGTTCTCCTTCAGCTATTACAACTGTTGGACAAACAGATGCACAAGCCGTTGTTTTTGATGCAACCAGTCAAGTTGGAAGCTCTTTTACATTAACTAATGGAGCATGGTCTTCTTTAGTTGGTGCACAAGGTCCTACAGCAAGCAATCGTGTACTTATTGCTCAAATTACTACCGATGGTATATTATCGTATGCATTGAATATTCAAGTTGGAACTCCAACAAGTGGTGTTCAACGTTTTGTTGCAAGCAATCCATTAGCTGGCGAAACTGTTCTTTCTAGTTTAACCGGTACTCTTGGTGCTCCTAACGTAGCTCCAACGATCTCTATCACTTCACCTGCAACCGGTTCTGGTTTCATTACTGGTACAGTTGTGAATATCGCTGCTACTGCTGCTGATGCTGACGGAAGTGTTACTGGTGTTCAGTTCTTTGTTGATGGTATTTCAATTGGAACGGATAACACTTCTCCTTATACAGCTAATTATACAGGTGTTATTGGTGCACACGTGATTACTGCTGTTGCTACAGATGATGCTGGTGCAACTACAACTGCAACGGCTGTAAATATCAACGTACAAAACAACCCTCCACCAACGGTTTCTATAACTGCACCTGCAAATGCTGCTGGTTATATTACAGGTGATGTAGTTAACATTACTGCAAATGCTTCTGATAATGGTTCTGTTGCTTCAGTTCAGTTTTTTGTTGATGGTGTTTCTGTTGGTACAGATATAACTTCACCTTATGCTGCAACATATACATCTACACTTGGTTCACATACAATTACTGCTGTTGCTACAGATAACTTAGGTTTATCTACTACTTCTTCTTCAGTAACAATCACTGTTGTAAATAACCTTCCTCCAACAGCTGCTTTGACTTCTCCAGTATTTGGTGCATTGTTCACAGCTCCTGCTGTTGTTACTGTTTCTGCTAATGCTTCAGATCCTGATGGAACTGTTACTCAAGTAGAATTTTTCGTAAACAACGTTTCTATTGGTGTTGATGCATCTGCTCCTTACTCAGTAAACTGGACAAGCGTAATTGGTTCTGCAAGCTTTACAGCTAAATCTACTGACGATCGTGGTGCTATCACTACTTCTGCTGCAGTTGTATTAAATATTGCTGATCCGAATGCACTTCCTTATGCAATTGAAAGCTCTGTTAACGTTTGTAATAATGATACGTTCTGTCTTCCTTTAATGGTTGTTGATTCGGTTCAAAACATTATTGGATATGACGTAACCATTAATTTCGATAACACGAAAGTTGCTCCAACAGGAGTTATCACAATGGCTGGTGATCTAGTTTTACCTAGCCGTGTTGACGTAATTAATAGCATCGATCTTCCTAATGGAAGAATCAATATCTCTGTTTTCTTTAACAGTTCAGCTCCTGCTGCTACTCGTTTTGTTGGAAATGGTGAATTATTCTGTGTTCAGTTTGCAAAATTAGCTGGATTTGCTCCTTCGGATGTTGCGAACTTTACTGTTCCTTTCCTACAAGAAAGTTATTTCACTGGCGTTGAATCTAAATTAGTTCAAGCAGGTGATTACACTTCTTACCGTGATACAGTGTATACTGGAACTTTAAAATTATGGTCTGACAACAGTCGTATTCCATACAATGTGGCTAATCCAAATCAATATTTGATTACAAACATTTCTGGAAATAATACAACATGTTCAAGCCCTTCATCAACATTAGTTCAACCTGATCTAAATGGTGTATTCACTTATAGCGCTAATAATGGTCTTAACATTTCTATTACAAAAGACATTCTTGGTACTACAGATGTTCAACCAGTAATCAATGGATTTGATGGTTTGTTAACACGTCGTGTATTGTTGAATAATACTTCATTCGGTCTTCCATCTGTTTACAACATGATTGCTATGGATGTGAATATGGATGGAGTTGTTTCTGCTGGAGACAATTCTCAAATTAGCCAACGTTCTGTGTTGTTGATTCCAGAATTTAAACAAGCTTGGAATTATGATGTATTAGGTGTTTCTAACGGACAGCCTTCTAAAGATTGGATTTTTATTGATTCAACTCAAATTACTAACAGTGCGCAATATGCAATTTCTACTACGTATCCACTAAGTGATGGTGTTGGTTACTCTAAATATGATCTTCCAACTCCTGCTTTTTGTTTACCAATTAAAGTAGTTAACTATTCAACTTGTCCTGAATACACTCCAGAAACATACAAAGGAATCTTAATAGGTGACGTTGATGGAAGTGTTTCTACAGCTAGCCCTAGCAGCTTATTTAAGTCAAATACCGAAAAAGTGGTATTCAATCTTTCAAATGCTATTGTTGCTGGTAATACAGTTGAAGTTCCTGTTTCTGTAATGTCTACAAATGATGTTTATGCAGTTGACTTTTCTATGCCATTAAATACAGATTTGATTTCTTTCAATTCAATTTCTGAAGTAGCTAATGGATTAGAATCATTAGAATATTTTAATTCAAATGATCAAACATTGCGTTTTACTTCTTTCAGTATTCAAGAAATTAACAAAAACAGAGCAGTTGCTTTTGTTAAATTTAATTTGAATAATGGACATGTTTCTTCTTCAGATTTAGAAGCTACTATGGCTTATATTAATGGAGAACAAGCTGAAGTTGCTTTTGTTGGTGAATTAGCAACTGGAATTGCTGCTGTTGATTATTCAAACGTAGTTTCTGTATTCCCGAATCCAGCTTCTACTCTTGTTAACATCATTGCTCCTGAAGTTGCTGCTATCCAAATGATGGATGCTGCAGGTCGTATCGTATTTGTTAATTCTAATGTTCCTGCTGGTCAGAAACTTTCAATTTCAACTTCTGACTTAGCTTCAGGTGTTTACTTTGTGAAAATTAGCAACGACAACTTCTCTGTTACCAAAAAAGTTGTTATCAACAACTAAGTTTTATATATAAACCACTTATTATTATTAATTGAAAGACCTCAGATTTTTCTGAGGTCTTTCTTTTTAATAACCTATTATTAATACTAATAAAATATACAAGGAAATCAATAGGATTAGTTTCGTTGTCGATTTAGAAAGCAACTCTAAAATCAATATTTCTAATAATGAATATCAATAACATCAAATCGCTCAATTATCTTAAATTCTCAATTGAATAATATCAAATGGAAGAAAATTATTTCTGAATATCTTTTGAATTTAATGAATTTCAAATTGATTAATTCTTAATCCAAAGGAGTGGATGGAATTATAAATCTAAATTTTCTCAAAAATGCGGTTTGTCAAAATAAAATTAATAAATCAATTCTTCCTTAAATTTTCAACATTATTAGTATTGGGAATTTTAGCGAATTCAAATAAAGTATTTTCTTCGAATTCGATAGTAGAGTATGGACATAATACAGAAGTGATTGATGAAATATTGTTAACTGATCAATCATCTACCATTAATCAAGGAGATACCGTTGTATTTGATCTTTCACAAGCTACATTAGTCAATGGGAATTTAGAGTTTCCAGTATTTATTATCAGCGATGATCCGAATGTTTTTTCTCTCGACTTTCAATTTAAATTCAATACTACAAATTTCACATACGATACTGTTTATAATACCTTTAGCTTAACATCACTCCAAGCTAATTTTAATCAAACAGATCAAATTTTAAGACTGTTCTCATTTGATGATAATATTTTACCGAATAATGTAAACCTGGTAGCACTTAGTTTTAACTTAAATATACCCGAGTTTTGTGCTATTAACTTAACGAATATTATCGTTTATTTAAATGGAACTCCATGTAGCTATAAAGTAATTGGTTGTCAAAATCCTTCTGCTAATGCAGGACTTGATCAAACCGTTTGTTCAGATTTTACCCAATTAACTGGAAATTCCATCATTTCTGGAATTGGTACTTGGACTTTGATTAGTGGATCCGGAATTCTTTCAGATTTAAATAATCCCAATACGAATGTTACTGGATTATCGCCTGGAGCCAATGTATTTCGTTGGACTTTCCCAGCAACAGCGAATTCTCCTGAAACCTTTGATGAAGTTACGATTACACGTAATTTAAATACTTTACAAGCTAATGCTGGTCCCGATATAATAACATGTTCATCAACACTAAATCTAAATGCCGAAATTCCGGTAACTGGAATTGGAACCTGGTCATTGGTTCAAGGTATTGCTCAAATTGTTGATGAAAACGAACCCAATTCTTTGCTATTAAATGTATTATCTGGTGAAACCAAATTGGAATGGAGAGTTAGTAATGGTTCCTGCCCCGAAACGGCCGATACAGTTTCAATATTCAAAAATGATACAGCATACGCTGGAGTAGATCAAGAATTATGTGATATTCAAACTACACTCAATGCCAATGAAATCCCTGGTTTATCTGGATTTTGGAGCGTTATTTTTGGAACAGGTACATTTGCCGATTCTTCTTTAGCTATTACAACGGTAACAAACCTTTCTCAAGGAATTAATACGTTTCAATGGAATTTAATTAGTTCTAATTGTCCTGATTCAAGCGATCAAGTTTCTATTACAATTACATGTAATGCAGCTCCTATTATTATTCAAGATAGCATTAACTCAAACGAAGATAATCTGATTAATGGGAATGTTTTATCCAATGGTGATTTTGATCCTGATGGAACTCAATTACAGGCTTCAACTATTCCTTTGAGTGGACCAAATCATGGAAATATTACTATCAATCCCGATGGATCATTCATTTATACACCTGATTCAAATTATTACGGTTTAGATACAGTTATTATCAATATTTGCGATCAAGGTATTCCACTTCCTGGATTATGTTCTCCTGACACCTTAATTATTTCAATTCAACCAATCAACGATCCTCCAATTGTTCAAAATGAAATCTTAAATACGTTGATTAATATTAGTATTGATGGGAATGTATTGGATAATGATTCAGATATTGAAAACACATCGCTTTCGGTCGATTTAACAATCATTGATCAAGCTAATCATGGTATTTTTTCAGTCAATTCAGATGGTTCTTTTACTTATACCCCAGATGGTGTTTTTGTAGGATTTGATACGATTGTTGTTTCTGTTTGTGATTCAGGTTTTCCTTTACCTCCAGAATGTGTGAATGATACCATAATCATTTTTATTTCATCAATTAATTTAACTGTAAATGCTGGTGCCGATACTTCAATTTGTGGAACAAGCTTTACTTTATCTGGATACTCATCTCTTCCTGTTGATAGTTCCAACTGGACTCAATTACTTGGTCAGGGAACTATTGTAAATCCCAGTCTTGATACAACAAATGTAAATTCATTGTCGATTGGAATAAATACGTTTGTTTATACTGTAAACTTTAGTGGTATTGGCTTTTCTGATACCATTCAAGTAAATGTGATAGAAAATCCTACACCTGCAAATGCTGGAGAAGATCAACTCATTTGTGGAAATTCAATTCAATTGCAAGCCAATAATCCGAGTGTTGGTATAGGATTATGGACAATAATTAATGGTACAGCCAACATTGAAAATCCATCCAATTTTCAAACTACTGCTTCGAATTTAAATAGTGGTAATTCCGAATTTTTATGGACTATCACCAATGGAATTTGTTCATCGACAGATACTGTTTTAATTATTTCACAAGTAGCACCTTCTATTAATTCAGGGAAAGACACCAGTATTTGTGAATATCAACAACCCATTACTCTCCCAATTTTTGTAGAATCACCATACACCTGGTCTTGGTCTATTGTTAACGGAAATGCAATCATTACCAATGAAGAAACACAGTCACCTATATTCCAGAATTTATCAATTGGAAATAACAGCTTAGTATTAAGCTCATCAAACGGTCCTTGTTTAGCAACGGATACATTAGAAATTCAAGTATATAATTCTTCCTCTGAATATTGTCAAACTATGGAAATATTTATCCCTGAAGGCTTTTCACCCAATGGAGATGGAGATTATGATGTTTTCAAAATTTTGAATTTGAATGGACTTACAGCTCATGTTCAAATTTTTAATCGCTGGGGTAATTTGGTTTATGAAAGCGAAAATTATCAAAACGATTGGATTGGAAACTCCAACCAAGGAGTTGTTTTATTTGGAAATGAACTTCCTGCTGGAACGTATTACTATATTATCCAAATTGAAGGTGAAACTGATGCACGTAAAGACTATCTGACACTATGGAGATGATTTTATTGAAAAAATCCAGACTGATAATTTTGTTGTTCATTATTCCTTTTGCACTTTCTGGGCAACAGGATCCAATGTATAGCATGTATATGTTTAGTCCTATGTCGATTAATCCGGCTTATGCAGGAACAACTGAACAAATACAAGCAGTTGGAGTATTTCGGCGACAATGGTTGAATTTTCCTGGTTCACCTCAAACTGCTATCTGTTCATTTCATGGACCTTTGAAAAAAGAAAATATGGGTTTGGGCTTTAGCTTAGTGAATGATCGATTAGGCGAAATGCAAACAACTGGATTTAATGCAGCTTATGCATATCGAGTGAAATTATCAAAATCAACACTTTCATTTGGACTTCAAGCAGGAATTCGGAATTTCAATATTAAACTTTCGGAAGTTCAATTGGCACCTGTGAATCAGTACGATGCTGCTTTTACAAATAATAGTTCAAGTTGGAATGCGAATGTTGGTTTCGGTGTATTTTGGTATAGTGAAAAGTGGTACGCTGGTTTAAGTATGCCACATTTGAGAAATCATCTTTTAAGTGATCAACAAATCAATACAAATGATGTTGCTCGATTGAAAACACATTATAATTTATATGGAGGCTATGTTTTCAAGCTAAATGATGAATTTAAAATAAAGCCTTCATTATTAATTAAAGAAGTTGCCGGAGCTCCATTGCAAGTTGATATAAACACCAACGTGTATTGGAAAAATTCATATGGTTTAGGATTAAGTTATAGAACAGGAAGTGCACTCGTTTTATTAGCCGAAGTCAAAGCAACGAATAACTTACGCATTGGATATGCTTTCGACATTCAAATTAACAAACTAGCTAAATCGGTTGGTAGCACTCACGAATTAATGCTTCGCTACGATTTTCTAGTGAATAAAAACAGATCGTTTACCGAGCGAGATTTTTAAAAATTGACATTCTTTTATATTTTCTAAAGAGTATTAAAATTTCAACTCCTGATTTTTAACCTAATATTGTTGTTCATTAAATCATAAATATCCTAATGAAAGCAATAATTTATACCCACTATGGACCTCCTGAAGTAGTTAAATTAATGGAAGTTCCAAAGCCCAGCCCAAAGGACAACGAACTATTAGTTAAGAATTATGCATCAACAGTCAATAGAACTGATGCAGGCTTTCGAAGTGCAAACTATTTTATATCACGTTTTTGGACTGGCCTATTTCGTCCGAAACACCAAATTCTAGGTTGTGAATTTTCTGGAATTATAGAGGAAATTGGAAAGGATGTGAAAACATTCAAGGTAGGGGATCGTGTTTTTGGATTTAATGATAAAACCTGTGGTGGACATGGAGAGTATTTAACAATTGCTGAAACAGATGCAGTTGCGATAATACCTGAAGAGATGAACTATTATGAAGCTGCAGCGATAACGGAAGGCGCTCATTATGCTTTAGTAGATATTAGAGCAGCAAACGTTGAAAAAGGACAAAACGTGTTGGTTTATGGGGCAACTGGAGCAATTGGATCGGCAGCAGTCCAAATCTTAAAACATTTAGGTGCCCGAGTTACAGCCGTTTGTAATACTAAAAATTGTGATTTAGTAAAATCACTTGGTGCTGATGTAGTGATTGATTTTCAAACACAGGATTTCACACAAACCGTAGAACAATATCATTTTATTTTTGATTCGGTAGGTAAAAGTTCATTTGGTATTTGTAAAAAGCTACTAACAGAACGAGGTATCTATATTTCAACCGAATTGGGGAAAAATTCCGAGAATGTATTTTTAGCACTAACAACATCAAAGTTTAGTAAAAAGAAGGTTTTATTTCCAATTCCTTCGATCAGTAAGCAAGACGTGTTGTTTTTAAAAGAACTCGTTGAACAAGGAGAATTTAAACCAGTCATTGATCGCTATTATCAGTTAGATCAAATTGTTGAAGCATATCATTATGTTGAATCTGGACAGAAAATAGGAAATGTAATCATTAAAATAAGAGATTAAATTTCCAACTTGAATCTCTTCTGATTCAATTGATTTATAAAATTGGGTTTTGGGATTGTATAATTTTAATTTTATGTAATTATTATTCAATTATTAAATTACATGTTTTTAATTTATGAAATTTGGTGAAAACCAAACATTTCCTAATTTGGTCTGATTCTAAAAACTAATAATTAAATAATCATGGAAAAATTAAGTGCAACAACGAATTCATTGAATTGGTTTGAAATTCCAGTTAACGATGCAAACAGAGCCAAACACTTTTACGAGACTGTGTTTGATATTGAAATGTTCTCGATGGATATGATGGGAAGGATCATGGTCATGTTTCCTTCACAAAGTCCAAAATCGGGTGGGGCATTGGTAAAAAGTCCAAATCATAAACCAAGTACAGAAGGTTCGATCATTTATTTAAATGGAAATCCTGATCTACAAAGGGTATTAGATCGTATTGAAGCTGCTGGTGGTAAAATAACGATGCCCAAAACAAGCATTGGAGAAAATGGATTTATGGCATTCTTTCTCGATACAGAAGGAAATTTAGTTGGTGTTCATTCGGGGATGTAATTTATTTCTTTCAGCAAATATGTTTTTTTAAGAGATAATCAATAAGCAAAGAAATAGTAAACTCTATTTCTTAATCGAAGAAAAAGATTATTTCAAAATAAACACCCTAAAACAATCTAGTAATGAAAAGGGCGATCTTTATTCTACTTGTGGTTTTTGCAGTTTCTATTGGTAAAACATTCGCTCAGGCAGGGCTTTATCAAACTAGTTATTTGGAATATTATAACCCTTCGGGTGATCAACTCAGAACTTGTTATGTATGGAATTCGAAAACTGGTGATGCAATTCGATATTACTATAACGATGATAAAAAATGGACTAAATCATCAGCAGAATTGCCTAAAAATCCAATGGGAATAACAGGTAATGAAGTAGGGGAGATAATGATGACTGCATTCGAATACTATACACCTAAAGGAAATCAATACCGAACCATTTATTATTGGAATACTAAAACAGGTAAATCAATTCGGTACTATTATTCTGATGCTGAAAAATGGGAAAAATCAACAGCCGAATTGGTTGCTATTCCAATAGCTTCTTCTGGGAAAGTAGGAGAAATTACCTTATCTGTTCTCGAGTATTTTAATTCATCAGGAGATCAAAACCGAGCTATAATGTATATGAACACCATAACTGGTAAATCAGCTCGCTACTATTATTCGGAAGATGAAAAATGGATGAAATCGGATGTTGCTTTACCTGATAATCCTCTGAATTAAGTTCATTTTATCTTTATAACCTGGTTTGAATTTACCAAAATTTGATATTGATATTTGCTTTTCTTTCATTCTCATATGACAGAAAACAAGAAAAAGTATACAGGGAATGGAATCGGAATTGGTGCAGCACTCGGAGTCGCTTTGGGTGCTGCTTATGGCTATTCTTCTGGGAATTATATGAAGTGTATTGCTTTGGGTTTGGCAATTGGTGTTGCTATCGGGGCAATCTTTGACTTTACTCGAACTAAAGGATAGGATTTATTTAAACATCAGGATTATTTAAATTCGTTCATTCTAATTCTGATTTATTCATTTTACTTGAGAATATGTTAGATTTGAAAATTGAATTAAGCATTTTGCATTCTTGAAAATAATTTACCGATGAAACTAAAAATCATTTTTATTTTTTGTTTGAGCTTTAGCTCTTTAATCCTATCTGCTCAAAAAAATCTGCAATGGGGAAAGAAGCTTGAAATTGGACAAAAAACAGGTATCTATCAGACACTTGAAGATTTAAAGAATGATAAAATTGTTGAATTAGAAGGAAAAATTACTAATACAACACCCGATTTCTTCCAGGTTGGGAAAAAATACACCATGTTTAAAAAAGCCGATTTTGCTGGTTATCGTGACGAATTCGGAAATAGAATTAGAATCATAAATGGAAAAGGATATATTGTATTATCCTATGGGAAAATAAATCTGTATTCGAGAGAATATGGCTTTAATACTACTGGAAGCGACGGAAGTGTTGAAAGGAATCCAATTGATTATAACCACACCGAACTCTTTTATTCGTTCTCTGAAGATGATGAACCCGTATTATTGAAAGGTTGGGATGCCAAAAACAATGTGAAAATAGCGTCTTTATTATTCAAAGACAATGCTACTGTAAGTAATGCCTATATAAATGATACAAGCGACGATTATGATTATAGTGTTAAAAATGCATTTACAGATAACGCTGAACGTTTAATTCATTACGTTGATATGTATAATGGATTGGTGAATGAGTAATGATTACACCTAATTATTGTTAAAAATAATAATAATATGATTTCTCATTTTCATTTACTGCCCAAGGTTTCCAAATAAAGCATTTCTAAAAGAAAGAATAGAATATCTTTGAAAAATTCGAGATTCACCAGTGCTGAAGGATTGTATTTAGTTCTAACACTTGAGGGGATTTTTTAAATCAGGCATTGATTCAAATTCTTATGGGGTGTTACTTTAGATTATTGTCCTTTCTTTTTCTACTTTCTTCTCAACTAATAGCACAGCAATCAAACCCGATTCAACAACCCGAAATTCCCAGTTGTTTTGCGGATGAACTATTGAGAATTAAACGTTTAAATAATCCTTCGATTCATACTCGTATGTCGATAATGAATGAACGGATTAGTCGAAAGATCCATTCGGGTAATCAACGTGATATGCTAAGCATTCCTGTTGTGGTGCATGTGATTCATCAGAATGGATTGGAGAATATCTCTGATTTTCAGATTCATCAGGGAATTGCTGATTTAAATGCAGCCTTTGCAAATGAAGGGGCTTACTTTAATCCGAGTGGAGTAAATACCAATATTCAGTTTTGTTTAGCGGTGAGAGGGCCGGGGGGCGAATTTACGAACGGTATTAATCGCTATGAATCTCCTTTGACCAATGTAACTGCCGAAACACAAGATTCAGATTTGAAGAACATCGTGCGCTGGGATTCAAATAAGTACTTGAATATTTGGTTGGTGAACGAAATTACGTCCCTATCTATGGGAACCGGAATTGCTGGTTATGCATATTTTCCTACTTCTCAAGGACAGAGCGAAGATGGGATTGTTAACGAAGCTCGATTCTTTGGCAGCACTCCCGATAATTCAAAAGTTCACATTCACGAGGCTGGACATTATCTAGGACTTTACCACACATTTGAAGGTTCATGCACGAATACTAATTGTCAATTAGATGGAGACCGAGTGTGTGATACGCCTCCCGATAATTCTACGGCGCCCATTGTGTGTGGTAGTTCGGTGAATTCCTGTACATCCGACGATGATGACCTGAGTGCAAATAATCCATTTCGTCCTATTGCCAATGGAGGAACTGGCGACCAGCCCGATATGTTCCAGAATTACATGGATTATGGCTATCAAAGTTGTCAGTTCAAATTTACTTTGGGACAGTCGGATCGGATGAATGCTGCATTAACGACCGAACGAGCCATCTTGCTTGAATCGGATGGATGTATTACTCCTTGTTTGAATCAGTTTGTAATAATAGATTTTTCTTCCGATGCCACCGAAATTACTACAGGAGATTCCATTCATTTTACCGGTGCTACGACTTTTCCTGTGAATGTTGAATGGAAAATAAATTCGAATACAGTAGCAAGCACCAACAATTTCGCTTGGCAATTCAATCAGCCGGGAACTTATACGGTTACGCTTACAGCCTATAGCGATGATCCCGCTTGTACGCAAGTTCGCACAATGAGCATTCAAGTAAATTGTGCAGCACGTGCGTATTTCGATTTAAATACAACAGGTAGCTATTTCACTCCGGGTTTGCCTGTCACTGCTAATAATACTTCGGTGAATGGGGTTTCATATGTGTGGCATCTCGATGGAAATTCGCTCTCTTCAGGATTCAATTGGCAACAAACATTTACTATTCCGGGTGGACATTCGCTTTACCTAGTTACCACGGGAACAACATGCAGTGATACTTCATCTACAAAGTTTTTTCAAGTAGGAAATTGTGACTTATCAGGTGTAACGCGCAATTGGGAAATCTATAAGAATCACTTCACGTTTCAAACCGATGGTCAATTGATTCAAGCGAGTACGAACGCCATTATGCCCGATGGTGTTGAAAGTAGTTCCACTATTTCGGATGCCGATGGAAACCTGCTCTTATTCTCGGATGGATTAAGTGTATGGGATAGAAACGAAAACCTCATGCCCAACGGAACGGGATTATTGGGGCATTATTCGTCTACGCAAGGTTCTATCATTGTTCCGCATCCCGGAAATCCGCATCAGTACTTTGTATTTACAAGCGATGCCTATGAAAACGATTTTACTGTGGGCTTGCATTACAGCATTGTTGATATGCAACTTAATGGTGGTTTGGGCGATGTGACCGAAACCAAAAACGTATTGTTGCTTATCGGCACCAACGAAAAGTTAAGTGCTACCTGGCATGCCAACGGACACGACATTTGGATTGGAACAGGGGCAGGGCATAGTAATGCTTGGTATGCTTTTTTAATTGATGATGCTGGAGTGCATGCAACACCAGTGGTTTCGCACATTGGAGCAGCTCCTTCAGTTGCTATCGGGGCAATGAAATTTTCGCATGATGGAAATCGGATGGCTGCCTGTATGTTAACCGAATGGCCTTGGCGTATGTTACTTGCCGACTTCGATAAAGAAACAGGCGTTTATTACAATCCTAAGGAACTGCTTTTAAGTTCAGAATTCAACGAACAAGTATTTGGTCTTGAGTTTTCACCCGATAATTCGAAGCTGTATGTAAGTATTATTCTTGGCGGTAATATTTTTCAGTACGATTTGAGCTACACGACTGCCTCTCAAATAATGGCATCTCGCATTACAATTGATCCCTATGAGACCATTAATTTTGGTCACCTTTTATTGGCACCCGATGGGAAAATATACATCAATGCAGGAGGACAGTTGGATGCCATTCCGAACCCGAATTTGGCAGGAATGGCCTGTGGTTACCAATCAAACGTAGTGACCTTGCCTCCACCACAGATCTATACCAGTTTACCCAATATGCTGCAGGGCTTTTATAGTGCGCATCAACCCAATATTGCAGGACCGTTAAACATGTGCAAAGGAGGAATTTCATATAACTACGGCATTACACTCGAATCGGCTGAAGATTCTGCTATCTGGACACATTCTGGTCCGGCTACCTTGATGGCTGGCAATGGAAATACAACCGCAATGCTTATCAGTGGAAATACCCCTGGTACAGACATACTGAGTGTGATTATTTACGGGCGATGCGGGATCAGTAGAGATACCATCATCATCCACACCAACAGCCCCGAAACAACTGTGCTTCCTGAGACGGGATTTGCTTGTGATACGAACCTGATTCTTAATCCGGGAAATGATTTTCTATCGTATTACTGGCAAGATGGGGCAAACACACCTACCTATAGCGTTTCCGAAGCCGGTCTTTACTGGGTGCGCGTAAAGGGGGCATCAGGATGTATAATTACCGATACTACGGAAGTGTTTGTAGCACCATTAATTGCACAGCCAAATCTAGGACCTGATAGAAATGTTTGTCAGTTCGAAACGGTGGTTCTGAATGCAACAGATGCTAGTTACACCCATTACGAATGGCAGGATGGCTCGCAAAATCCAACCTATACTGCATTTTTACCGGGCACTTATTGGGTTACTGGAAGTGATGGTTGTACTAGTAAAACCGATACGATTCATCTTACAGAATCCTTAGCTTCACCAATAGATTTGAATTACCTTGGAAATGACACGATTTGTAAAATATCCTTGCCATTTGTATTAACAGCAGCTAATGGATTCAACAGCTATTCGTGGTCTACAGGATCAACATCACAAAACATTAATGTCACTTCTATTGGAACGTATTCGTTAGTGGCAACAAATGCATTAGGCTGTTCGGCAAAAGATACGATTTGGGTGATTGATTGTTTATCGTTGGATGAAATTACTCGTAAATCGTTTGAAATCTACCCCAATCCATCAGACCATTTTCTCAATATAAAATCTAACTCAAATTCACCATTTACGATTAAACTCTTAACACTTTCGGGACAATTAATAATAGAAAAAAGAATTTCGGCTAATGAAACCATGCAATTAAATACCGAGCAATATGCTAATGAACTTTACTTATTGGAAATCTTTACCGATAAACAAATCTGGCATGAAAAGCTGTTGATTTTGCATCATTGATTTGGGTTGATGTTGAATGAAGGCAACTTGTTTTCAAGTTATAACCTTAAATCTGTTGCATTAATTTATTAAAAAATTAATTAAGTTAAGTCAATTGAATTCAATAGATAGCCTTATGAAATCTTAACTTCTAACAATCGTTCTTCTATTCTAATCCTTTCACACATTTTCTTAGCAAATCGGCAATCAGGACTCACAAAGAAATGAATGTAGTAATGATAGCGAAAAGGCTATTGAAACGTATGTGTTAGTTGGAAGAGAAGTAATAAAAAAACTGTTCCCAAAAGAAAATATTGCAATGAATCGGGTAGAGTATTATAAGCATTTTGGTATTTTAAGACGGAAAAGTGCTAGAAGCACATTTAGGTCGAGGTTCTACAACCAATTCGTCTTGTTTGGTTGCTGCTTCTCTAGAAGCAGCTTTAAAAACAAAATGGACAAAGCATCCAAATGCCCTTGAAAAGCAGAATGGAAAAATTATTTATCTGTTTAAAATTGAATAAATAAAATTCAATTTCCAATTTGTAAATTCGATTTTCTTTTAATTATTTTAATGATGTATATATATAAACGGAGGTGAAAGTTCTATTTTAAATTCAACTGAAATTTCAATCACCAGCTTTTATTTTCTTTGTCTGTAAGAAATCACTTCATCAATTGTTTATACAATACATTCTATTAATCAAGCTATTGTTTAATTGCGATTATCAAGAAATAACTTCTATATGAAAATAAGTATAGAATCCAATTTTTAATATCCAATCTTGCTATTCCAAAAAATAATGCGACATTTAGATTCGTCCGCATAGAGAAACCCAACTATTTTCTGCAAATGAAACATTGGATAAACCACTCGAAAGAAATCGTACTGATGATACTGTTTCTTTTATCTTTTCCTGTATTGGCGCAACAACCCATTGCGCATCAATGTGCTACCGATGTGCTCATTGCTCAGCAAAAAAACAATCCTAAGTTTCAATATCGACTTCGAGATGTGGATGAAACCATCCATTTGATGAGTTCTCAATCGGTTAATCGGAATTCGGTGTTTACCATTCCCGTTGTTGTGCATATTATACATAATGGAGGGGCGGAGAATATTTCGGATGCGCAAGTGAACCAAGCCATTGCCGATTTAAATAATGCCTTTGCTAATACCGGGAATTATCATGATGAAGATGGTGTAGATACGGGAATTTCGTTCTGTTTAGCTAAGCAAGATGAAAATGGTCAATTTACTACCGGCATCAACCGCATTCAAAATCCCTTAACCAATATGGTTTTGGAAAATGATGATCAATCGCTCAAAAACTTAATTCAATGGAATCCATATCATTACCTCAATATCTGGTTGGTTAATTCAATCACATCTGCCTCCATGGGACCGGGTGTTGCTGGATATTCCACTTTACCTGCAAGTCACGGTGGACCAACTGATGGCATTGTGAATGAAGCTGGTTTATTTGGTTCGAGTGCTGATAATTCCAAAGTACATATTCACGAAGCCGGTCATTATTGCGGTCTCTATCACACGTTTCAAGGTGCATGTACGAATAATGATTGTACACTCGACAATGATCAAGTGTGCGACACGCCTCCCGATGCTTCTGTATTGCCAATAAGCTGCAATGCAAGCGTAAATTCGTGTAGCACCGATTCGGATGATCCTTCAGTAAATAATCCATTTCGATCACTTGCTTTGGGCGGATTAGGCGATCAAAATGATCTATTTATTAATTACATGGATTATGGGTATCAAGCCTGTCAATCGCTTTATACTGATGGACAACGAGTGCGCATGATTACAGCATTACAGCAAATTCGGTTTTCATTACTTGAATCACATGGATGTCTTTCGCCTTGTACGAATCCTTTAACGGCATCTTTCAGTTTTACACCTGTAGAGCCTATTTCTGTTGGTGTTCCGGTACAATTCACCAGTTCGAATATTGGCGGTGCCACTACGTTTGAATGGTTTCAAAACAATACATCCTTTTCCACTTTAGCCAATTCGAGTTTCACATTTAACCAAGATGGAAGTTTCTACATTGAGCTTCAAGTGGGCAATGGTGACATTTCCTGCGCTATTTCGGTGTATGATACCATAACAGTTATTTGTCCTGTTCAGGCTTCTTTTACGGCTTCTTCTTTAACCGTTGCTCCTGGCGATTCTATTCATTTTAGCAATACGGGTTCGGGTTATACTTCGGTTCAATGGTTTATTGATGGAATTCCAGTTTCAAATAATCCGAATTTCAATGCTGGTTTTCCCAATCCGGGGCAATATTTAATTACTGAAATTAGTTCGAATGGACTGTGCGAAAAAGCTGCAAATACTCTATTAATTACTGTAGGAAATAATTGTAATTCGATCAATGCTGGTCCCGATCAAGTAGTTTGTTCAGGAACTCCAATTCAATTGCATGGAACTGCCCCAGGCATTAATGATATTGTTTCTACCCATTGGTCAGGTGGAACAGGAACGTATGTACCGAATGATACTGATCCGGATGCACTCTATTATCCATCGGAATTAGAAATTGCTGCTGGTGAAGCGAATTTACAATTTCATATTGCATTTGGTTCCATTACAACTTCGGTTGATGCATCCTTATTAGCCTACGATCATAGTGGCGAAGATTCTATCTTTTATATAAGCCCTATAAATGGCGCTATTCAAGGTGTTCAGAGTAATTCAGGACACGATTTAACTGCCATCGGTTACCAAACAAATTCGCATTTTTTATATGGTATTTCCAATATTGTTGATCCTCCACGTTTGTATGAAATAAATGTCATTACCAATGTAGTTACCATGATTTTGGATTTCTTGGGAGATCGTTATTGGGCTGGCGATTTCGATAATTCACACCAATTATTTTATTCCATTAGCACTCCTTGGGGAGCACAACAAAATCAGATTTTACATTCATTTGATATGAGTTCTGGAACAGCTGTCAATACACCCATTGGTTCCTTGAATTTACCAGGTGATAATAATAATGGATTTTTTATAGCAGGTGATGGAATTAATGGCTTAGCCTATGATCCAAGTTTAAATAAGCTTTATGGAATTTCATTTAATGGACAATTATACGATATCAACATCAATACAGGAAATGCAACAGTGATTGGCAATACACAAGGTGGTTTACGTGGATTAGCGTATGATTTTTCGACCAATAAATTATGGGGATGTGATAATCTTGCAAACCTAACCGAAATTGATAAAAACACGGGTGCAATATTGTCCAATGTAGCTTGCCAAGGTAGTTTTGGAGTAACAACTAGTCTCACCTATGCTCCGGGAATATTGCCTAGTCAGCAAGTTTCTTGTCTTGATAGTTTACATATCGACTTGCTTCCAACACCACAAGTAAACCTCGGTCCGGATACTGCATTTTGTTCGGGAAATAGCATTTTATTAAGTGCTCAAGGAAATTTCGATAGCATTGAATGGCAAGATTCTTCAACGAATCCGACATTCACTGCAACTCAAACTGGAATCTATTATGTTACCGTTACCGATACCAATTCCTGTGTGGGAAGCGATACTGTAAATGTGTTGCAGAATCTTCCAGCTACAGTTTTTTCACTTGGTCCAGATCGAATACAATGCGATGGTGGTGTTACTACATTAACTGCACCTTCGGGTTATTTAAGCACTCTTTGGAATTCTGGAAATACCGAGCCTGTTTTGACTATCTATACCTCTGGAAATTATTGGCTTACTGTTACCGATTTATGTCATAACAGTTATACCGATACTATTCAAATTATCTATGATACTGTTCCTTTTTTGGATTTAGGAACGGATACGATTGCTTGTTCTGCACAACCATTATTTCTTGATGCAGGTCCGGATTTCGACACGTATTATTGGAATACTGCGGATCAAACCAGTAGTATTCAAGCAAGTTCATCGGGAAGTTATTGGGTGCGTGCAACAACTACGAATGGGTGTATAGTATTCGATACACTGCATGTTGAATTGGGAGATCCCAAAGCCCCATTATCTCTTGGAAACGATACAACACTGTGTGGCAACGATTCTTTGCTCTTAAAAATTCCTTTGGGTTATTCACCAATAATGTGGAATACTGGCTCACATGCTGGGGCGATTATTATTCATAGTGAAGGAAATTATTGGGTGCAGGTAAATGATTCGTCGCATTGTATTTCTACCGATACGATTGCAGTTCATTTCGGAATATTAGCTAGTGAATTTGAAATTCCAAATGCATTTAGCCCGAATGGAGATGCGATGAATGATTTATTCTCTTGGGAATATGAACACATCAGTGATTTTCATATTTCCTTATTTAATCGATGGGGTACAAAACTTTACGAAACGGATCAACCACAAGCATTTTGGACAGGAGAAAATCAATCAGACGGAACGTATTTTTATATTCTCAACTATACCGAAAGTTGCACCCATCAACACGTTGAGAAGAAAGGATTTTTTAGTTTGTTGCATTAATGAATGATTTATTTCGGAAGATTGAAGCAGATAATCCTGATAGAGGTTGACACATGCTCTTAAAATAGAATTACGAATTTAAAGAAGTAGATTTATCATAGAATATGGAGCAGGACAAAACAATTCAAACACCATTTGCACAAACCTATTTTCATGGGACAAAGGCTGATTTGAAAATAGGGGATTTCATTCTTATTGGAGTGAATTCAAATTATGGAACAAGAAAGCAGGCTAAGTATATTTATTTAACATCCACATTAGATGCAGCTATTTGGGGTGCTGAACTTGCTTTGGGAGAAGGGAAGGAGCGAATTTATTTAGTAGAACCCATGGGATTAATTGAAGACGATCCTAATGTAACGGATAAAAAATTCCCGGGGAATCCAACAATGTCCTATCGTTCCAAAGAACCGTTTAAAGTTGTTGGTGAAATCACACTATGGTTAGGACACTCACCGGAAAAGATCAAGGTGATGAAAGAGGCATTAGAGAAATTAAAAACGTTGGGAATTGAAGCTATTGAGGATTAATTGCATAGAATAAAATAAAATTCAACCGAAGAAATAATATTCAACGTGTTCTTTTTTATTCAAGAATATTTCCAACAATATGTAATTCTGAATTACTCTATAGGAGGTTTAACTAATAAAGCATTTAAGTCTTTTATAAAAATACAAATTGCTGAAAACTAACGATGTGAATTAATGAAATAGAGTTTGGAGAATCGGACTGAGGCTTTGAAAATAGAAGGTATTCAAATAAAAATTCAAGTATATTCATTTTAATTTAAAATACAATTATTTCAATTTTGAATTTAGATTTTGTTAAACTATAACACAGCAAAGCGAATATGATTCTTCTCTCATTTTTAAGGCGTAGTTATTTATATATTCCCTAGCTTTATTCAATAAAATAAATTGAAAATGAAAGTACTTTTTCCATTCATTATGATGCTAATATTTGGTGCAAAAACCAATGCTCAATTATTCTGCTTTAATCCATATAGTAGTTACGATTGTGATTTAAACACAGCAACATTGGTAAATGCCGATTTTAATGCCGATGGTAAAATGGATTTGGCTGCTGTCAATATTTCGGGCTCTGTTACTATTTTGCTCGGAAATGGAATGGGTGGATTTTCAGCTCCCAGCAATACTACTTCAGGAGTTCTCCCACACACTGCATGTTCAGCCGATTATAATAGTGATGGCAAAGTTGATTTAGCTACATTTAATTCTGGTCCGGGCAATGTATCTATTATGCTAGGCAGCGGTACTGGAAGTTTTGTGGTTTCAACTGCATTTTCAACTGGAACATACAGTCCTTTATCTCGCATTGCAACGAATGATTTTAATGGAGATGAAAAAGCGGATTTAATCATATCAAGCAGTTTCAATTACGCAATGATCGCACTTGGCAATGGAGATGGAACCTTTGCTACACCTGTTCATATTCCAGTTGACAATGGAACAAAAGAAATAGCCATTGGTGACTTTAATGCCGATGGGAAAAAGGACTTAGCTTTAACAACTTATAATATTTCATTTCATGTATCGGTGATGTTGGGCAATGGGATTGGTGGTTTCGGATCTGTTACAAATTATAGCATTGGTGATTCACCTGAATGCATGATCATTGCCGATTTTAATGGTGATACGATTAGTGATTTAGCCACAGCGAATATTGGCAATAATACTGTAGGGAATATTTCTGTGTTAATGGGGAATGGCGATGGCAGTTTTACCAATGCTGTCAATTACTCAATAGGTGATTCTACTATAGCACGTTCGCTTTGTGCTGCCGATTTAAATAATGATGGGAAAATTGATTTAGCAGCTGCAACGATTGCTAATCATAACGTTTCGAATATCTCACTACTTGCAGGTGATGGAACTGGAGTATTTGACTCGCCAGTTGTGTTAGATGTAGATTCTTTTCCTAACGCAATTATTGCTTCTGATTTCAATAATGATGGCAAAATTGATTTGGCTGCATCCTCTTCAAAAAGCAATATTGATTTTGGCAAAGTTTCGGTACTTCTAAATTGTAATCCTACGAACATCGATAAAACAACTTCAAACAATCAAGTAATTACATTTTATCCTAACCCAACCAAGGGGATACTCTATTTTAAATCGAATTCTTTGCCACAAAATGCTTCATTGGATATTTACAATGATATCGGACAAAAAGTATATTCAGTAGCAAATCTCAATACATTAGAGAATAACAAAATTGATTTGTCGTATAATCGATCCGGAATTTATAGTATCTTGTTTAAATCGGATAATAATATGTTTTTGCAAAAAATTGTAATCAACTGAAATATTGATTCATCAACATTGTAAGGGCAAAACGAGATAAGCAATACTATTCAGTTTTTCATTATGAAAATTTTGAATGATTCTAATTTTGGGAATTAAATTTTGCATTTATCAACGGAGACATTCTTGATAGATTCCCACCTAATTTTGAATTTGTATACTTTCAATTTCATTATTTCTTATAGTATTTTTTATAAAAAGAAATTTGAGTAATTGTTATTCAACAACCATATAAAAAAGCAACGAATGAAGGATTTACTTATTGAAATTTCTAAAAAAGCAATTCAATACGAAGATTTCAATTTTACTAAAGAACAAATCCAACAGGAATGGCTCGGTGTTAATCCTGTTACTGAAAAGGAAATAGCAGAAATCGAAATCAAACTCGGTTTGAAATTACCAGAAGATTATAAAGAGTTCTTGCGTATAACGAATGGCTTTTCAGCACCGAATGATGTTGAGCCCAGTTTTGAAAATTGTGCAAGTATTGATTTCTTGAAAAATTTTGACCAAGAATTAATTGATGCATACTCTTATTTGCCCGAATTAAAAACAGCAATCATTGTTGGTGGAAAACTAGAAGAGCAGCAGTTTTTATTGTTGCCACCTCAATCGGAAAGTGATAAATGGCGATATTGGAAATTTGCAAATTGGAATCCAGGAGAACAAGAATTTGAAAGCTTAAAAGCATATTTTAGAGACGTTCTTGAGTTTATAATTAAAGAACATGAAAGTTGACAAAACACATAATAAAATATACCCGTTGTGCAGTTAAAAATTAGAATTATCCTTCAACACTATTTATCGCCTAATCCAATAATCAATACTTTTGTAATGCTTTTAAATTAAATTATTTAGATTTAAAATTAGGTTTAGAATTGAAACGGATCTTGTGGTGGCTATGTCTGGGCGGGGAGGGTGTGTTTCGACATAGATGAGAAAATAGATTATCCGAGCAAAATGGTCGAAAAAAGGTCTTGAGCGTAAGCAGCATCGTCCAGTCTTGACCTTCTTTAAATGCACGCTGAGCTTGTCGAAGCGTGTGTCAAGACAAGAATTAATACGTCGTAGTCAAACATGAATGATATAGTAATATAAAGCAATAACAGCCTTATTTCATTGATTGATTTGAAAAAAATAAATTGATAATTCAACCGCACAACGGGTTTTATTTATCAAATATTATAAGGATATTTTGAATATATTTTAGGGAAATAGTTTTTTAAATCGTCACCTGCTTCATCCCATTCTTTTCCAGAAGTAATTTGGTTTTCTTGAAAGGGATAAGGCATTTCTTGTCCAGTAATTTCTTTAAAAACTGATGAAGGAATATGTCCAAATCCTTCAAATTCAGATGTTTCTTCAATAAATTCTTTATCAAGTTCTGCAAGCGTTTCAGGGTCTTTAATTGTCTTGAAGTAAAATTCCTTTCCTTGTCCAATTACCCATTCTCTAAAATCATTGAAGCTATCATCGCCACAGCCACCTTGAATTATATAAATTGCTCCCCAAAGCTCCCATGTGTTGGCTTGCCCACGAAAAAACCTAAAACTATTCGCAAATAAAATAATGTCATCAGGAAGTAATGTATAAAGTTGTTTTGCTAATTCTTCATAGTACATTTCATAATCGCCTAGTGAATTATTTTTTACTGTTTGGATGATTTTCCAAAACTGTTCTTCCTCCATAAGCTCGGCTGAAGTAGTGAATTTTATACTTTTAATTTGTTCGATGTTTTCTGATTTTATTCTTCCAAATAATTTATCTAGAATTCCCATATTTATGTTAAAGTGTTTTATTGGGTTTATGTTCTGACTTAATAAAATGACCGCTATTGGATCATGATTTCAAGATACGCGAAACAGTTTAACCAAATGTATCAAAACAAGCGAAATGATTTATTCATCAATATGACTTAAAAAATGAAAATGCCTGTGTAATGTAAATTGCCTTTTTGATGTGAGTTTTGTTTCAACTACAATCGGTTAACGCATATTTCAATGAAATAAACGTTTTCAAACTTTCTACATTTCTTGTAAAAAGATGCTATTCCAATTTCTCAAATTCTTTTTAACGCTCACACGCAAATCTTTATTCAATTGACAATGGCTAGAATCTATTGGCATTCCTAAATAAATCTATAAGAAAAACGCTATTTAATTCTTCAGTTGTCCACTTTCAAATGATATTAAGGGGTATATCAACCCTATTTTGAGAAAGGTATTATACTATTTTTACTTTATTTCATTCTCATGATTCTCAGCACATGAAAAAATATCTGTTTCCAATTCTTATCATACTAACTTTTTCAGCAGGAATCAATGCTCAATCACCTCAGCTTGAATGGAATCGTGAACTAATAGCAAATTCATTCAGTCAAAGTCTCGAATGTGTTATTGCCGATTCACAGGGAAATGTTTATACGGTGCTGCAAAACCAGGGCGACATTGATATGGATCCCGGAACCGATACCTTTTTTATTCACCAGTCTCCAATCTTTACAGACAATCACCTGATGTTCTCTAAGCTCGATTCAATGGGGCAGTTTGTCTGGGGAAAACAACTTGGAGGAGCTTGGGAACCCGATATCACAATCGACAACTCTGGCAACTTTTACATCACTGGAGGATTTATCGAAGCCGCAGACTTCGACCCCGATACCAGTAGCTATATATTAAATGCCTTGATTACTGGAGGATTGAATTACGAAGATATTTTCGTGCTGAAACTAGATCCTGATGGGAACTTTCTATGGGTGAAGCAAATTGGAAATACAAGTCAGGACAGAGGTCGCACAGTTAGGACAGACGCAAACGGGAACGTTTATGTTTATGGTGAATTCAACGGTTCAGTGGATTTTGATCCCGGTGCAGGAGTTGAAATAATTTCATCAGGCGCCACTGGAGGATTGTTTCTATTGAAGCTTACTTCTACAGGAAATTTCGGATGGGTAAAAACATTGTCTTCCCCAGCTTGGATTAACCCTGGTCGTATGGAAACAGACGCTTCAGGCAATTTTTTTATGACTGGAAAATTCGGAGGAACGGTTGATTTTGATCCCGATACAACAGTGAATGTTAAGACATCTGTGGGCAATTCGGATATTTTCGTGTTGAAGTTTGATGCAAACGGTGCATTTGATTGGGTTGCTACATTTGGAGGCACTTTGGCTGACGAAGGGATTGGAATTTCTGTAGATCATCTGGGCAATGTTTTAACTACAGGTGTGTTCAGAGGAACTTGTGATTTTGAACCCGGTCTTGGAACTGTGGATCTTTCAGCACTCGGCGACGGCGATATCTTTATTTCCAAACTCTCACCACAGGGTACTTACATATGGGCAAAACGGGTTGGTGGAAATGGTGGCGCTGGAAGTTCTCTGGCATACGATGTAGGAAGTTCTATCAAAGCCGACCGACAAGGGAATGTACTTTACGGTGGACGTTTTGTGGGAACGGTTGATTTCGATCCGGGTAGCGGCGTTTTCGACGTAATTGCGCTTGGTACAGCTGATGGTTTCATCTCTAAACTAGATGCAGGTGGAAATTTTCTCTGGGTTTCGCATACAGGTGGAAACTCACAGAGCACTCCACTTTCCGATAGATGTTCATCTGTTTTCATTGACAATTTGGGGAAAATTTATGCGGCCGGAGTCTTAGCAACGGGTACTTGGGGAGTATATTCAGGAAACGATAGCTTGCAAGATTCTGGAAATCAACCAGGCTATTTTATTCAGAAATGGAATGATGCTGGAAATCATCAAGTGTTGTGTTCAGGCTTTGGAGTAGTTGCTGACAGTGTTTCTGATATTTCTTGTTCAGGTGAGGGAACGATTTATATGCATGCTATTTATGGTACTCAACCTTACCAGTATTCTTGGCTGCCATTTGCCGGAAATCAAAATCAGATTTCTGTTTCATCTGCAGGTATTTACACACTCACGGTTTCCGATTCGAATAGTTGTGTTGCTACTTCAACGGTACTTGTCAATGCTCCGGTTTCACTAACTAATTTCGATGCAGGAGTAAATGCACTTGCGAACTCATACATACGCGGCGCCTACACTTGGATTAGCCTAGATGCATTTAATAATGGCTGTACGCCTGTTTCGGGAAATCTACAATACTTCTACGACAGTCATTTGCAGTTTATCAGCGCTGTACCACCTCCCGATTTCATTGGCGCCAATACCTTATCATGGAATTTTACTGATTTATCTTACGATTCACCCCATTTGATGCCTTTACTCCGAATGAAAGTTGACAGTACAATACTTGTCGGAACTGAAATTTGTTTTACAGCTTCGATCGGTTCACTAGCAGGTGATGTGGATTCTAGCAATAATTCAATATCATATTGCTCTAATGTTGTGAGTTCATACGATCCGAATTACATCTCAGTTTTCCCAGCAGGGAAATGTGTTCCAGCTTATGTTGATGCCAACGAGCGACTTACCTATACAATCCGATTTCAGAATACAGGAACGTATCAGGCAGAAAACATCTATTTGATCGACTCACTTCCATCAGCGCTCAACATGAATTCTGTGAGAGTAACTGGACAAAGTCACGAATCGATACTAACGGAAATTCTTCCAGGAAATGTTCTGAAATTCAGGTTCGATGATATTTATTTACCTGATAGTGCTACTAATGAATCGGCCAGTCATGGATATGTTTCGTTTGATGTGTTGCCGGTTAACGGAGTTGCCGATGGTACTGAAATCTCCAACAAAGCCGGAATTTATTTTGATTTTAATGATCCAGTTTATACAAACACCGTTTCAAATACCCTTATTGCTGAAATTCCTATGGTTAACACCGATGTGGTTCAGTCAAATCTAACACTTACTGCCACGGCAAGCGGAGTTACATATCAATGGATCGATTGCAGCAACCAAAATCAACCCATTGAAGGTGAAACGAGTCAGACATTTCAGGCACCCTTAAATGGCAACTATGCTGTGATTATTTCCGACGGCATTTGCGAAGGTACTTCCACATGTTACAGTACAACCTTATTAGGTTTAATCTCATCTCCATCAAACATCCTTTCAATTTATCCGAATCCTTCAGAAAGGGGCTCACTGGTAATAGAAGCGTTAGGACTAAATGGACCTTTTCAAATCGAAGTTTTAACTGTTACTGGTCAAACAATTTTGAGCAAATCATCTAACGGAATTGAGAAGACCATCCTAGAATTGCCGGATGTTGCAGGTATTTATTTCATTAAAGCAGTAAAGGAGAATCGGTTAATTTCTGTTTCTAGGGTAATCAGAAACTGATCGGTTTTGATTCTTTTTATGTTAAGTTTCTAGTAATCTGAGATTGCATTTTCTACTAAAATATTGTTTTTATAATTTCAGTAAACATGCTTGTATTGGTCCGGCAATTTGCGATTACACGAAACTGTTGAACCCAATTTAAAAACTAGAGAAATGTTTTATTCAGAATTGTCCTTTAGAACGAATATGCCTGCGTATTGCAATTTATTTGTTAAGTGTCGTACAGATTGGAAAAGCTAACATTTATTTTCCCCGTCAAACTTCCCTTACCAAATGTAAATTCCTTGGTGAACTTAAAATAAGGGGAGATTTTTCGATGGTCACGTTGCTATAATCTTAACCGTATTCTTTTTCATCGGGCAGACTGATTTTCTTTAAAATGAAATATGTTTTTAAAATGAAATTATTACTGAAGGATAATTCATTTTCAATGGATAAAAAACGTTTCAAGATTAAAATCAAATAATATATTTAGCGAAAGAATAAATAAAGCATGTTTTCGTTTTCAATTTCATGCAATTCAAATTTCTATTTTATTTAATCATTTTATTTCTATTTACCACAACAATATCTGCTCAAGGAATCATCAATAAAACAGCTCATATTGCTTATTATCACAATCAAATTGAATGGAATAAATTCAATGGATTCGCACTATCTGGATCATTAGATATTCATCGGAAAAAGAATAGAAAAACCGAATTGTCGCTAGGGTTTCAGTATAAACAAACATGGAAGAGTCAGCAATTCAGCAATCCATACGATACCGTTCAAAGTGCTATGGAAAATCCTACATATCCAATATGGCCATATGAACGAACCATTTTAACCAAAGAAATAGCATTCCTTTTCGGACTTAAATGGAAATTAGTTCAACGCAAATACTACTCTTTAAAAGCTTCTATAGGATTAATCGGCAATTATTATTTGCAATACCGTATGCATGGCTATGGCTATATTCCAGTTTCGCCAATTAGTCCTATGTATTCACCTGATCCTTTTCCCTTTCGTTACAGTTACAAAGGGAAAGGCAATCCCGAGTCATTCAGTTTTTGTTCCTATGCTTCGATAGAACTTGCTATTGGATCCTCAAAAAACAAGTACCTACCCGTATTAGTGGGGCAAATATGCAAAGATGTTTTATATGAAAATTGGTGTTATTTAATTGGATTAGGAATAAAGACGAATAGAAAATAGATTACGAATTAACAATTACAAATCTAATTCTCTCTACTAAATTCTTTTTACTCTATACTTTTTACTTTATACTCTCTACTGCTCTATCTTTATCCCATGGAAGATCAATCGCCAAAGCGAAGTCGACGTGTGCGTTATTCAGGGACACATCCCAAAGCGTTTAAGGAGAAATACAAGGAATTACAACCTGAACATTACGCCGATGATGTAGCGAAGGTAATGCAGCAGGGAAGAACCCCAGCAGGAATGCATCGTTCTATTTGTGTGAACGAAATCATGGAATTTTTGCAACTCCAACCGGGACAAATTGGAATGGATGCCACTTTAGGTTATGGTGGACATAGTTTGGAAATTCTAAAACGTATCACACCAGGAGGAAAGTTGTATGCCGTGGATGTTGATCCATTTGAACTTCCTCGCACGCGTGAACGATTGGCTGCCCAAGGCTTTGGAGAAGATGTGCTTTGTATTCTAAAGATGAATTTTGCTGAAATCGATCAGATTATTGCAATGGCGGGAAAACTGAATTTCGTCATGGCTGATTTAGGTGTTTCATCTATGCAGATTGATAATCCTGATCGGGGATTTTCCTTTAAAGTAGAAGGGCCGCTCGACTTACGACTCAACCCGAAAAGCGGTAAACCTGTTTCTGCTTTTTTGAAGACCGTAACACAATCAAAACTTGAAGAAATATTGCAACTTAATTCCGATGAGCCACATGCTGCGCTGATTTCTAAACTTATCGTTTCGAAAATTACTAGTGGTAAACCCATCGAAACGACAACTCAATTACAACAAACAATTCAAGAAGCAATCTCTTTTATTCCAGCTGAAACGCAAAAGGAAGAAGTGAAGAAAGCGTGTCAACGTTGTTTTCAAGCATTAAGAATTGAAGTGAACAATGAGTTTGGTGTACTTGATAAATTCTTAGATAAACTTCCTGCAGCGCTTCAACCTGGTGGACGAATAGCCATACTTTCCTTTCATTCGGGTGAAGATAGGCGGGTAAAAAAGTCCTTTCAACAGAATCTTCGATTAGGTATTTATAGTGCTATTTCGGAAGAACCAATTCGTCCAAGTGCCGAAGAATCATTTACTAATCCCCGAGCTCGTTCGGCAAAATTGCGTTGGGCTATCCTGAACTCGGAATGAATCCATTAAATTTGTTCAACATTTAAAAAATGAAATCAATTCAATTTAGTACGAATATAAATTGTGGAAGCTGTGTGAGAGCTGTAACTCCTACATTGAATCAACTTGCTGGTAAAGGAAATTGGAGTGTTGATACCGAAAATCCTCAAAAAATTTTAACTCTTATTCAAGACAATCTCGATGAAAATCGCGTTATTCAAGAATTGAAATTCCTTGGTTATACCGCAAATCCAATCCAAGCACTGGTTTAAATGTTTAAGCGAATCCTACTTATTCCCATTTTATTGCTTTACTTAATCAGTATTGCAGGAATTCGTATGCAAGCGCATTATTGTCACCAAGAATTTAGCGAACTCAGTTTTAATCCATTTCACCAAGCTGAGTGCGGATGTTCAAAAGAAGAAAAGTCCTGCTGTGATGATGCTCAATTTCTACTTCAAATTACTACAGTCTATGCACCATCACCAGTCATTACAACACCCGATGTGCAATTGATTTCTTCAATCATCTCCAGCTTTGAAGAATTCCATTTTCAATCAATCACACCAATCCAACCCAATCCTTTTTGTTTCTCCAACGAATTTCCTCCTCCAGATAAAATAGTTTCTTGCAGACAATTCAAGATTTGAGATAAAGAAATCCTAACTGATTTTAATTCATTCATCTCAACTCTTCAACTCATGAAAACCATTTTATTATCGGGTATTTTTACCCTATTTTTCCTTTCAAGCAATGCACAAGTAATTTCTGAAACTCTTTTAGTAGCGGGCAATTGCGAAATGTGTAAAAAACACATTGAAACAGCTGTCGATCTAAAAGGTGTTAAAAAAGCAAGCTGGGATTCTAATACGAAACAGCTTGCAATCCAATACGATTCAAAGAAAATATCTAGGGATAAAATCATATCAGCCATATCTGAAGCGGGCTACGATTCCGAATGGATGAAAGCCGATTCGGCTGCCTATCAGAAATTAGATAAATGCTGTCAATTCGAGCGAATAGAACCAACAAAAAAAGAATCCGGAAAACCCTAAATTCATTTCCGATTTGTGATGGATTTTATTCAATTTCAAGAATCATGAAAACACATGCCATCTTTGTGCTGTTTTTCTTTTTTCTTACTACACATTTATCGTCCCAAACCATTGAGGGGAAAGTGTTGCAGGAAGAAGAAGATAGAACTATTTCGCCTGTTTATAATGCTACAATTTATTGGCAAGGAACTTCCACTTCCACACAAAGCGATAGTTTAGGTTTTTTTCAAATTCAAGATCTTCACCTAAATTCTAAACTAATTATTTCATACACAGGCTTTATTGCTGATACGCTTACTCTTTCTGCCAACGATTCCATTACCGTAAAACTGCATTCTAAAACGCATCTTAAAACGGTTGAGATTAGTGTTCGTCAATCATCAACCTACTTATCTTCTTTAAATCCAATCAACACCGAAATACTCACTACAGCCGAATTAAATAAAGCTGCTTGTTGCAATTTATCGGAGAGTTTTGAAACCAATAATTCGGTTGATGTCAGTAGCACAGATGCTGTAACTGGAACCAAGAAAATTACCATGCTTGGTTTGTCGGGAATCTACACACAAATCACTCAAGAGAATCTACCTTCACTTCGTGGATTGCTTGGCAGTTCTGGATTACAGCAATTGCCAGGAACCTGGATTGAATCCATACAAATTAGCAAAGGTGTTGGTTCAGTGGCGAATGGTTTTGAATCGATAACAGGTCAAATCAACATCGAATTAAAGAAGCCTTTTGATAAAGAAACATTCATGCTGAACGGCTATTTCAATCAAATGAATCGTTCCGAATTGAACTTGAATAAATCAATTATCCTGAATAAAAAATGGGCAACCTTGCTTTTTGTTCATGGCGATTACATGAAAAATCCCATTGATCGGAATAAGGATAAATTCATGGATGTTCCCGATGGAAATCAATGGAATGTGCTTAATCGCTGGATGTATCGAAGTGGTAAAAATTTATCTGCACAGTTTGGAGTTCAAGCAGTTGGCGACAAACGACGCTCAGGAACAGCGCATCAAGGAACTGCTTTCGATGTAGTGCATGATTGGCGCTTTAACAAAGAAGTTTACCGTATAGATGCATTTGGAAAACTCGGATATATTTTTCCTCAAAAGCCCAATACAAGCATCGGATTTTTAGGGAATACGCAAGTAAACCGACAAAGGACAGTTCTCGGAAATCGTTGGTACGACGCAGATCAGCAAAGTGCTTATGGAAGTATTATTTTTCAAAGCTATTTCGGAAATTCAAATCATAAATACCGTCTCGGAACAAATGTCCAATACGATCGAATGGAAGAGTATTTTAGCGGGCAGCCATTTCTTCGGAAAGAATTTGTTGCAGGTGCCTTTTTCGAATACACGTTAACTGCTGGTAAATCGGTTATTGTTGGTGGAATTCGAGCCGATCATAATTCACTCTTTGGAAGTTTTATCACGCCACGTTTACACTATAAATACCAAGTATCAGAGAAAACAACGTTTCGCATTTCGGGTGGAAGAGGACAGAGAACAGCTAATATTATTGAAGAAAACCTTTCCTATTTAGTAAGTTCTCGTTTGCTCATTCTTCAGCAAAATCAAGCTGCATTGGGCAAAGCCTATGGGTTCTTACCTGAAATAGCTTGGAATAGCGGAATAGGAATGAATACCTCATTCACTATTTTCGGACAAGAAGGAAGCATTTCAGCTGATGTATTTGAAACCTGGTTTCAGCGTCAAGTTGTTATTGACGTAGACAATTCCCCTCATCAATTAAGAATATATAATCTTGATGGGAAATCACAAGCAATCAGTTCGCAAGTCGACTACAATCAAGCAATCGGGCGCCGTTTCGACTTACGTATTTCCTATAAATACACCTATACACAAACCCAATATCTAATTGGAAATCGTTCACGGCCTTTTGTATCTCCGCATCGTGCAATCCTAAATCTTGCATTTCATTCACGTCAAGATAAATGGTTGATCGACTTTACTGCAAATTATATCAGCTCTAAACGGCTTCCTTCAAGTGCTTCCAATCCTTCGGCTTTTCAAATGCCTCTGAATTCGCCCAATTATGTCTTAGATAACACGCAAATCACTCGGAATATTAAACGTTGGTCATTCTATATAGGAGTTGAAAATTTATTGGATGTATATCAACTGCAGATGATTGTTTCACCCGATGATCCACATTCCCAATATTTCGATGCTTCCTATATCTGGGGACCCAATTTTGGACGCATGATTTACACTGGATTTCGATTTAAAATCGCTTCCTAAAATTTCGAATACAGCAATCATTTCTTAAGCAGTCGAATTGGCATTTCGTTTTTCAACGAAGCGCCAGAATGGCTGATAATGAAGGGCTTTCCTGACAATTTTACGATATTCGATAGAGGGCTGTATTGTTGCAAAGGGCAGTTCGACATAAATTATTTCACATGAATTTTAACCAGTTTACTATTAAAGCGCAGGAGGCCGTGCAACAAGCACAGCAATTAGCTGCTCAGAATGGACAACAAGCTATCGAAACCGGACACTTGCTCAAAGGTGTTTTGGAAGTAGATGAGAATGTATTGCCTTATTTATTTAAGAAATTAAGTGTCAACTCACCTGCATTGATTGCTGCATTGGATAGCATCGTTAAAGGATATCCCAAAGTTTCAGGAGGAACACCTTATTTATCGAATACGGCACAAGCAGCTTTAACCAAAGCAACTACCTTGATGCAGGAAATGAAAGATGAATTCGTTTCCATCGAACATATTGCCTTAGGAATTTTGGCTGGAAATGATCCCGTAGCGCGACTTTTAAAAGATTCGGGATTGAATGATAAAGATATGCGTGCAGCCGTTGCCGAATTACGCAAAGGTGCTCGTGTGACTTCTCAAACAAGCGAAGACACGTACAACGCACTAAACAAATACGCCAAAAACCTGAACGAAATGGCCCGTAATGGCAAGCTCGATCCAGTGATTGGTCGTGATGAGGAAATTCGTCGTGTGCTGCAAATTTTGAGTCGTCGTACTAAAAACAATCCCATTTTAATTGGTGAACCAGGAGTTGGTAAAACTGCCATCGCCGAAGGTTTGGCGCATCGGATTGTAAATGGCGATGTTCCCGAAAATTTAAAAAGTAAGCAGATTTATTCACTCGATATGGGTGCATTAATCGCTGGTGCAAAATACAAAGGTGAATTTGAAGAACGTCTCAAATCGGTTGTGAAAGAAGTGACCGAATCGGATGGCGATATCGTTTTATTCATTGATGAAATTCACACACTTGTTGGTGCTGGAGGTGGCGAAGGAGCAATGGATGCGGCAAACATTTTAAAGCCTGCTTTATCACGCGGTGAGTTACGTGCTATTGGTGCAACTACACTCAACGAATACCAGAAATATTTCGAAAAAGACAAAGCTTTGGAACGTCGTTTCCAAAAGGTGTTGATTGATGAACCTGATGCTGCCGATGCTATTTCGATTTTACGTGGATTGAAAGAGAAATACGAAAATCACCACAAAGTGCTCATTAAAGATGAAGCAATTATTGCCGCAGTTGAAATGAGTCAACGGTATATCAACGATCGTTTCTTGCCCGATAAAGCCATCGATTTAATTGATGAAGCTGCATCGAAACTTCGGATGGAAATTAATTCCTTACCTGAAGAATTAGATGAATTAGAACGTAAAATTCGTCAGCTCGAAATTGAGCGTGAGGCCATCAAACGGGAGAATGATCAAAAGAAATTATCTTCATTAAGTGAAGAAATTGCCAACCTAGAACAGGATCGTTCTTCCCTTCGTTCAAAATGGCAAAGTGAAAAAGATGTGCTCGACCAAATTCAGAAAAACAAACAGCTCATCGACGATTATAAATTCGAAGCAGAGCAAGCCGAACGCAGTGGAGATTTTGGAAAAGTAGCTGAATTACGCTATGGAAAAATCAAAATTGCAGAAGCCGAAATTGAAACATTACGTGCTCAATTAATCGATACTCAAAGCGGCAAAGCGATGATTAAAGAGGAAGTGGATGCCGAAGATATTGCAGGTGTTGTAAGCCGTTGGACTGGAATTCCAGTTTCCAGCATGTTGCAAAGTGAGCGGGAGAAATTACTCAACCTCGAAACCGAATTGCACAAACGTGTAGTAGGGCAGGAGGAAGCGATTGAAGCGGTGTCTGATGCGATTCGTCGTGCCCGTGCTGGTTTGCAGGACAAAAAACGCCCAATTGGATCTTTCATTTTCCTTGGAACAACCGGTGTTGGAAAAACAGAATTAGCCAAAGCGCTTGCTGAGTTTCTCTTCAATAACGATCAAGCCATGACGCGAATCGATATGAGTGAATATCAAGAACGTCACACGGTAAGTCGCTTGGTTGGTGCACCTCCTGGATATGTTGGTTATGAAGAAGGCGGACAATTAACCGAAGCCGTTCGTCGCAAGCCATACAGTGTGGTGTTATTGGATGAAATTGAAAAAGCGCATCCGGATGTTTTCAATATTCTGCTTCAGGTTTTGGATGATGGTCGTTTGACTGATAATAAAGGTCGTGTGGTGAATTTTAAAAATACCATCATCATTATGACTTCGAATATTGGTTCTCACTTGATTCAAGAGAGTTTCGATAAAATTGGAGATAAAGATATCGACGAAGTAATTGCTGAAGCGAAAGTGAATGTGTTTGAACTGTTGAAGAAAACGATTCGTCCCGAGTTTTTAAATCGAATTGATGATATCATCATGTTTCAACCACTCAGTCGCGAAAATGTGGAAGAGATTGTTCGCATGCAATTCAAAGGTGTTCAAGCATTGTTGATTGAACAAGGATTTCATATTGAAGCAACCGAAGAAGCTATCGATTGGTTAGCTCAATTGGGCTACGATCCACAATTTGGCGCTCGTCCGGTGAAACGATTGTTTCAGAAAAAAGTGCTGAATGAATTGAGTAAGCAGATTTTAGCTGGAAGTATCAGTCAAGAACAACCCATTGTGCTCGATATGGTTGAGAATCATCTATTCTTCAGAAATAAAAAAGAAGAGACTTTGATATCTTCCAATTAATTCCAAAACAATACGCAGGTATTCCTGTTTATTCAATTCATAGTGTAGCAACTACGTTTTAGTTTTCTTCATCAAGCATCGGGTCATTCCGGTGCTTTTTGTTTTATAGATATTGATAGATTTTGCATTCCACATCTTCAATTAATTAATTCATTACTTAGTACTATCAATTTTAGATCGATGAAAAATCACTACTTCCTCATATTACTCCTTCTCATTTCTTTTTCATGCTCTTCTTTGAAAAAAGAAGATACTTTCAAAATTACTTCACCTTCCAAAAATTTGGCAATTGCATTCCACCTAAATGATAAAGGAATTGCCCAATATCAGGTCTTTTACAAAGATGAAGTAGTAATTGATACTTCTTCTTTGGGATTCGATTTAAAAGATGCACCAGCTATGTTTTCAGGTTTTGAAATTACAGGACATCAAGTAGATTCTCTCAACGAAACATGGGAGCAACCTTGGGGCGAACAACGTATGGTAAAAAATCATTACAACGAATTAATTGTCAACCTGCAAGAGAAAAATGAACCTCATCGTAAAATGAATCTTCTATTTCGTGCTTATGATGATGGTCTTGCTTTTCGATACGATTTCCCTGAACAGGAGAACCTCAAGGAAATGACCATTTTGGATGAAAATACTTTTTTCCGGTTGAAGGAAGATTATACCTGTTGGTGGGCACCCGGCGATTGGGACATAACCGAACATTTATATACGATGAGTCCCTTCTCAAAAATTAATGCCTTGAAGAAACGGAATCATCCGAGTTTAGGACAAACGTACATTCCCGAAAATGCAGTCAATACGCCTCTTACCATGCGTTCGAAATCAGGAATGCATATCAGTATTCACGAAGCGGCTTTGTACAATTATTCGGATATGACCTTGAAAGTAGATACGACAAATCTGGTACTTCAATCGGAATTGGTTGGTTCGGATCGATTGGGTTATAAAGCCAAATTGACTGTTCCATTTCAAACGCCCTGGCGGATGATACTCATTAGTCCAAACGCAGCAGGATTGGTCGATTCACGCATGATTTTAAATTTGAACGAGCCGAATAAAGTAGGAGATGTTTCTTGGTTTAAACCAATGAAATACACTGGCATTTGGTGGGAAATGCATTTAGGGAAATCGAGTTGGGACATGGCCAGTGGAAAGCATGGCGCCACAACGGCAAATGCTAAAAAGTACATCGACTTTACAGCTAAAAATGGATTAGGAGGTGTGTTGATCGAAGGATGGAATACTGGCTGGGAACATTGGATTGGATTTGATGATCGTGAAGGTGTGTTTGATTTTGTAACTCCCTATGCCGATTACAATTTAGAAGAAGTGGTGAACTACGCCCATTCGAAAAATATAGAAATCATCATGCATCACGAAACGTCGTCTGCACCTCAGACTTATGAAAAGCAATTGGATACGGCATTTGCTCTCATGAAGCGGTTGAATTTGCACACAGTTAAAACCGGATATGTAGGTAAAATTTTACCCAAAGGCGAATATCATCATGGACAATGGATGATCAATCATTATCAAAAAGTGGTTGAAACCGCTGCGAAATATCACATTGCGGTAGATGCTCATGAGCCAATAAAGGGCACGGGAATTCAGCGTACTTGGCCCAATTTCGTTTCACGAGAAGGCATGCGTGGACAGGAATTTAATGCTTGGTCGAGCGATGGTGGAAATCCTCCCGATCATTTGCCTAATGTGGTTTTTACGCGTATGTTGAGTGGTCCGTTTGATTTTACTCCGGGAGTTTTCAATATTAAATTGAAGCCGTATAAAGAGCACAATCAAGTGAGCACCACGTTAGCGCAGCAATTGGCTTTGTATGTAGTTATTTATAGTCCAGTTCAAATGGCTTGCGACCTGATAGAAAACTACGAAGGTCAACCTGGATTTCAATTTATTCGTGATGTTGGAACCGATTGGGAAACTTCTAAAACCTTAAAAGGTGAAGTCGGCGATTATGTAACGATTGTGCGCGAAGAAAAGAAAACGGGAAATTGGTTTTTAGGATCAATTACCGATGAAAATGCTCGTGATATTTCAATTGATTTTAGTTTTCTACCCGCTGGAATTGAATTTCAAACGGATATTTATAAGGACGGCCTTGATGCCCATTGGGACAGTAATCCCACTAGTTTATCCATTGAACATTTAGTTATAAATTCAAAAAGTAATATTACCTTTCATTTAGCTCCCGGAGGTGGATTAGCCATAGCGATGAAGAGAAAATAATTTTGTTCTGATTCAAAGATTAACAAGATGAAGAAACTCTATTTATTCTTAGTTCTTTTTGAGATTATTTCATTTAAATCTCAAGCTCAACTCTCAAACTATTTTGCCAATAATCCAGTTTGGAGAATTAATAGTTCCTGCAGTGCTCCATATCCCTGTGTTCGGGATGATCAAGCTGAATATCGTGTTATTACAGATACATTGATGGATGGTGAAATTTGGCATAAAATGCAGCGCCAAGGAATATCAACCTATTCGTATTTTAGTTCGCCTCCAATTCCTGAAGGATGTAGTGGAACCTTTAGTATTTCAGAGCAATCGGGTTTTCTTCGACAGGATAGTATGAAGATTTATTTTCGAACTCAATTTAATCCAACTCAATATTTAGTGTATGATTTTAATTTAGAAGTAGGCGATTCACTTCCAATAACAACAATTAATTTCCAAGATTTTTTAGTTGTAAATGCTGTTGATAGTGTTTTAATTGGTGCCTCATGGCGAAGAAGAATGTTCTTTAACGATGGTGCATCTTGGCTTATTGAAGGAATAGGACATAATGCAGGATTATTAGAATCAATTCCTCCCATGTTGGAATGTGCTCATTCTTTTATTTGCTTTAAGTTAGATTCTGTTATTGAGTTTCAGGAGAATATTGGTAATTGTGAAATCCCAAATAGCACTCAAGAAATAAAATGCCCCCAATGGAAATTGTTGACAGACATTTCAGGAAATTCGTGGAAGATTATCGGCCCCAAAGAAACTGATCACTTAGCGCTCATTGATCTTTCTGGAAATTTGATTCCAGCGATATCTTGGTCAAATACTACTTGCGAAATTCAGTTAAGCAATTATTCCCAAGGAATGTATACGCTTATTAATCTTGAGCATCCAAGTCGTTTCGTTAGATTACTGAAGCTAAATTAATTTTAGCCTTTCACGTAAATAATGCGTTTGGTAAGAAAGAATTCTTCATCAAACCAAGTTTGCAATGGAAGTAATTGGAATTTATTTCCAGTAGCACTTGCTTCTTCTACCAAATCGCCGCCTTTCAAACAAATCCATCCATTTTTAATGGAGTTTTTTTGCTCTTTGCTGAGTTTGTTTTTAGTCCAAGTAACTAATTCAATCAATGGAGCAACGGCACGGCTGACAATAAAATCGAATTTACCTTCAATTTTTTCTACACGGCCAATATGTGTTTTTACATTTTTCAATTCCAACGCTTCTACAATGGCATCTACCACCTTGATTTTTTTAGCAATTGAATCGCACAATGTAAATTCACATTCGGGGAAATAAATAGCCAAAGGAATTCCAGGAAAACCACCACCTGTACCAATATCTAAAATCCGGCTACCCGGTGTAAAACGATGAAAGCGTGCAATGGCTAAACTGTGTAATACGTGACGTAAATACAGTTCGTCGATATCTTTCCGAGAAATTACATTTATCTGACTATTCCATTCCTGATATAATGGATAAAGTTGTTCAAACTGATGAATTTGTTTATCGGTTAAATCGGGAAAATAGGACTGAAGCAAATTCATGGAAATAGAGAATGAAGCCATTCAAAGCTTAACAAAATGTAGAATGGATTTAATGATCAGGATTAGATTTTTTCCTGAGAATTACGAATGATATTGTAAAGAAATTCGCGCGATCGGAACAACTGTGCTTTCACAGTTCCTAAAGGCAAATCGAGACGTTCAGCAATTTCTTCGTACGACAATTCTTGGAAATACCTCAATTCAATAAGCACGCGGTAACGAGGTTTTAGTTTCTCAACCAAAGAACGCATGAATACATTCTTCTGTTTCCGAATCATGTGTTCTTCCGGATCAGGAGAATCAGAACGAACATCCATTGTCATCTCATCACCATCACCTGAAATAAAGGTTCTGTCTAATGAAAGCGTGACTGCTCGTTTCTTCCGAATAAAATCGATGCAATTATTTGTCGCAATACGAAACAACCATGTGCTAAAAGCAAAATTGGGAGTGTACTGAGCAATGTTTTTAAACGCTTTTCCAAAAGCCTCGATCGTAAGATCTTCCGCATCATCCTTATTATTGACCATTTTAAGTAATAAGTAATACACCGATTCCTTATAACGATCTAATAATTCTGAATACGCTGCCTGATCATGCTTTTCGATTGCACGATACACCAGCTGAATATCATACTGTGCTTTACTTGAAAGATTTGGTTCTACCTCCATTTGCGTTTTCTAACAAAGAATGTGGAGATGAAATACACCGGATAAATGAATATCCGTTGAAATACCTCCAGAAACGGCGCTTTCCATCCAAGGTCGGCATCGTCGAGTTTCCTTGCGATTGCGTGCAATATAACAATTTGGAGCAATGCACGCAGAACAAGTCCTGAAATTAATATTAACACATTGTATTGAAGAATAAATCCTGCAATACAACTAAAATACAAGAAATACCAAGTCAATGGCTCTGTTACTAAAGCCGATTTATGTGCTGGTTTGTAATATTTAGCCGTTGAAACATGTCGTTTCTTTTGAAGAAACCACGATTTCCAAGTAGTCTTTGGTTCTGAAACAGTGCTCGATCCTTTGTCTATTACAATGGCTGTATTGCTTGGTGTTGCAACCTCATTGATAAATAAATCATCATCACCCGATTCAATATGAATATGAGAAGCAAAACCTTTTACCTGAAAAAATAAATTCTTGTTATAGGATAAATTTCTTCCAACACCCATGTACGCTTTACCTCGCAGAGCCATCGAAAGAAACTGTGCTGCAATAATGAATGTATCAAAGCGAATCATGGTATTCAACAATCCCGATTTTTTCTCGTATTTCCCATATCCGAGTACAATGTCTTTTCCCGGTTCATATGATTCCATAATACTGCTAATCCAATCTGGACTTGATGGATAACAATCGGCATCAGTCAAAATAAGAGTATCGTACAATGCAGCCTTGATTCCAATCGTCATGGCGAATTTTTTCCCATGTTCTCTTCCTTCAACCTCTTTGATATTGGCTACTTTTAGGTTGCTATGCGTTAAAGCCATTTCCTTCAACAGGTCATAGGAATTATCCCATGAACAATCGTTTACAACAATGACTTCAAAAGCGGGGTAATTTTGATTGAGTATAAGTGGTAAAAATTGTTGAATGTTTTCCTCTTCATTTCGGGCACAAATCACCACCGAAACGGGAGGCTTGTTCGTATTTGCAGGACGTTTATTATAGAGTGCAAGTTTTAGAAAGCCACCCAAATAATAGTAGCATTGAATCAGGAGACAAAGTCCAAAAACAAGCAGAATGCCCAATAAAGGGGAAATAGTTAAATCAATCATTTCAAAACGCCACTCAAAAAGAGCAACAAAAGTAGGACGATTGCATACTACTCAGATGCGGTGGATTGGTCTATCTTTGCGCAACTTTTTAACAAAGCATGCGCTTCACACTAGCAGCAACAGATAAGCATTCTAAGGCAAGAGCCGGAGAAATTTCAACAGATCATGGGACCATTCAAACGCCCATTTTCATGCCCGTAGGTACCGCAGGATCGGTAAAAGCGGTTCATCAACGTGAACTCCGAAACGATATTCAAGCCCAGATCATTTTAGGAAATACCTATCATTTATATCTACGTCCCGGATTGGATGTGTTGAAAAATGCAGGCGGATTACACAAGTTCAACGGTTGGGAAAAACCCATTTTAACCGATAGTGGAGGCTATCAAGTTTTTTCACTTTCCGACAATCGTAAAATAACGGAAGAAGGTGCTTTATTCAAATCACATATTGATGGTTCTAAGCATATGTTTAGTCCCGAATCGGTGATGGATATTGAAAGAACAATCGGTGCAGATATCATCATGGCTTTTGATGAATGCACTCCATATCCCTGCACGTACGATTATGCTAAGCAATCGATGGAGCGTACACATCGTTGGCTAAAGCGATGTATCGATCATTTGGATAAACAAGAACCAATGTATGGATATAGTCAAGCCTTATTTCCGATAGTTCAAGGAAGTACAAACCGTGAATTACGTATTCAAAGTGCTGAATTTATCGCTTCGCAAAACCAAGCTGGAAATGCCATAGGTGGATTATCAGTTGGAGAACCGGTGGAAGATATGTATGAGATGACTGAATTGGTTTGTTCCATTTTACCTGCTGATAAACCTCGTTATTTGATGGGCGTTGGAACGCCAGCTAATATTTTAGAAGGGATTTCTCAAGGAGTTGATATGTTCGATTGCGTGATGCCTACACGAAATGCGCGTAACGGAATGCTATTCACCAGCGAAGGAATAATCAATATCCGAAATGAAAAATGGAAAAATGATTTTTCAGCAATTGATCCTCTCTTAATTACGTTTGCCGATCAACAGTATACAAAAGCTTATTTGCGGCATTTATTTATTGCAGGTGAATACTTGGCTGGAATGATTGCCAGTGTTCATAATTTAGGATTTTATCTTTGGTTAGTTCGTGAGACACGACTTCGAATTTTAGATGGTACTTTTGCAACATGGAAACCCGAAATGGTTAAAAAAGTGAGCCAACGCCTATGAATGTGAAATTGTATTTGTTGGATCGTTATATCATTCGAAAGTTCCTCGGTACGTTTTTCTATGCGGTATTGCTATTCGGAGTGTTATTACCGGTGATCTTCGATTTGACTGAAAAAATGGATGATATTCTTGAAAAAGACATTCCAATTAGTGAATTGATTTTCGATTATTACATCAATTTCATCCCCTATTTTGCCAACCTATTTACACCCATTTTTGGATTTATTAGCGTTGTATTTTTCACTTCGCGCATGGCCAATCAAACCGAAATTGTAGCCATATTTAGTAGTGGTGTGAGTTTTCGAAGATTGCTTCGTCCATTTATGATTTCGGCTATTGTAGTTGCTTTATTTTCTTTTTTACTCGGAAGTTTTATTATTCCACCAGCCAATGCCCGTCGTTTAAAATTCGAATACAAATATTTGAAGTACAATTGGAATCGGAATTTCAGTAATCTACATCGACAAATTGCTCCTGGAACTTTTGTTTATCTCGAAACCTATACTCAAAATTCGGGAACTGGATTTCGATTTACGCAGGAAGGATTTAAGGATCAAAAGATGATCTATAAAATGAGTGCTGATTATATTCGATGGGACTCAAGTTCAGGCTCTTGGAAACTAGACAATTTGCTCATTCGGAAATTTAAAGGGAAAAAAGAAAGCATTCGAAAAGTAGCTTTACTCGATACTACATTATTATTTAAACCAGTCGATTTTGCTTTAGCAGACGATGATGTTGAAATGATGAATTTCTTTGAGCTTGATCGATTTATTGTGAGAGAAAGAAATAAAGGGTCAGAATTTATCGATTATTATTTGTTGGAGCAACAACGTCGTATGGCGAACCCAATATCTAATCTGATTTTAACATTAATTGCAGTCCCTTTAGCAGGCAGAAAAGTAAGAGGTGGAGTTGGATTGCACATCGGTATTGGTATTGGAATTAGTTTCTCATATGTTATGTTGATGCAAGTTTCATCGGTGTTTGCTACCGAGGGTGGCGCTAATCCAGTGATTGCCGCTTGGCTTCCCAATGTATTGTATTTGTTTGTTGCCATGTGGTTAATTTATAAAGCCCCTAAATAATTGAGAAGGTTCTTATTACATGTGAAATGCTAAGTCATTTACATTTTCACAAAACAATGTTTGCATGAGTTTGAATCTAGAATTTGAATTCTTATCAATTGTATGAATTTAAATAGGTTTTACCCGTTGTGTGGTTAAAAATTAGAATTATTCTTCAACACTATTTATCGCATAGTCCAATAATCAATACTTATGTAATGCCTTTAAATTATATTATTTTAAAATTAAAATTAGGTTTAGAAACGAATCAGTGTGGTGGCTATGTCTGGGCGGCGAGGGTGTGTTTCGACATAGATGAGATAAAAGCTTATCCGAGCACAATGGTCGAAAAAAGGCCTTGAGCGTAAGCAGCATCGTCCAGACTTGACCTTCTTTGATTACTTTCTTGTGTCAAGACAAGAAAGTAATATGTCGTAGACAAACATGAATGATATAGTGATAAGAAGCATTAACAGCCTTATTTCATTAATCGATATGAAAAAAATAAATTGATAATTCAACAGCACAACGGGTAGGTATTAATATTCAATTTACAGGCTTGAGGATTTCTTTTTTTATTTTTTCTTGCTTGTATAAATCTGTCTTTGCTATATTTGCACATAAAGAAATTTTAAAAGGCATAACTGCCATTTATTAAACGATAATTATTAGCTGAATTCGCTTAATTTAACTGTCACGCACACCAGTTTTATTTTATCAAGCGGCTTTCATTCAACTTAATTATTGGTTGATAATCAGAGAAACCTTTTAAGTCTCTTTCATTAATTTTTTCAACCATCCATAAATACAATTTAAATTATGCTTCAACCAAGAGATGGCGTCGTACGTATCGGCGTCTTTTACGACGGAAACTATTTTCTGCACGTAAGTAATTATTACAACTATTTCCATCAGCGCCGCCGCCGCATTAGTATTGCTGGATTGCACGGTTTTATTCGTCAGCAAATAGCTGAAGAAATGCAGGTAGATTATAGTTTATGTCATGTAGTAGATGCTCATTATTTCCGTGGAAGAATGAGTGCTTACGAAGCCAGCCAACGTGGCAATCAATTATACAATGATCGTTTGTTCGATGATGTATTGATGTCGGAAGGTGTTGTTACACACTATTTACCATTGCGCACACGTGCTGGTAGAAAAGAAGAAAAAGGAATTGATGTATGGTTGGCTCTTGAAGCACTTGAGCTAACCTGGATGAAAAAATACGATGTATTGGTATTGATCACTTCAGATGGTGATTTTGTTCCACTAATTCGTAAAGTAAATACACTCGGAACTCGCGTTATGGTTCTTAGCTGGGATTTTGAATATACCGATGATACAGGTCGTGAAATTATCACACGTACTTCTCAAGATTTATTAGAAGAAGTAACCTATCCTGTTGCAATGCACGAGATTATTGATAGCCATGTAAAGGGCAATGATTTAATTGTAAGTGGATTATTTGTAACACAAGAAAGTGCTCCTAAAACCTATGAACACATTATAGATAAAGGAGATGCAAAAGTTTCTAAAACCCTCAATATGAAGAGCGGTTATGGATTTGTTGCTTATCCTCCAAACAATTTATTCTTCCATTACCTCGATGTAATAGAAGGTGATTTTAATGAGATTCACGATGGTGACACCGTTGAATTTACTATCGAAATCAACGAGAAAGGAAATGAAGTCGCTAAGAATGTGCGTAAAGTTGCCGACGACTATTATATTCCTGAATCTATTGATCAGGATTTAGGAGAAGAGGAAGAAGATGATGATATGTAGATTTTATTAATCTATAAATTCATAATAAACCCGGAATCGTCTATAACTTTTCCGGGTTTATTATTTAATATTCTATATTGAAATTAACCGTTTTTACCGCACGAGTGAGGGTGTTTTCAATTATCACTTCGTTCACTTGGGTTGAATTCTGCTCAAAAACTTCTTCCAAATTAAGAATAGATCCACATGGAATCTGCATCGCATGGAATTTTGATGTCCAATATGCTCGTTCCTTTAATTTGAAAACGGGTAAAAATATTTCTGATAATGCTTTTCTATTTTTCACTCTATTGGGATTCGAATTAAACCGAACATCTGAATTTAAAGAAACTAATTCCAAACATGTAAGCAGATTTTGAAACTGATGATCATTTCCAATTGCTAAAATGATCCCTTTTTCATCCTTGCATAAAAACCATTCTCCATACGGAGCAATATTCGGATGCAAAGTTCCTTGAGCTTCAGGAATAACATGACTCATTAAATAATTACTCGCTTGATTCGCTAATGCACCAATTGCACTTTCCAATAAATTCACACGAACAATACAACCTTTTCCTGTTTTTAGTTTATTGATTAATCCAAGCAATAATCCTTCTTTCAATTGATGTCCAGCAAGAATATCTATGAATGCAACAGGTAATCGCGCTGGCGAATTTTTATCTCCTGTCATCGATAAATATCCAGCTTCAGCTTGCAATACAATATCAAATGCAACCCGTGAATTATTTTCTTGAAATGCATCAATTTGTCCAATGAGAAGTTTCGGAAATCGTTGAATTAATTGTTTGGGACTCAGATTCCAACGGACAGCTGATTGTTCTTTAAAATTGGAAAGAACGATATCGGCCTTTTGAAGATATTGCTCGAGAATTTCAATATCCGTATTAGAATCCAAATCAAGCATTACGATTTCTTTCCCTTGATTTACAGATGCATAATAGGCAGAGATATTTTGATTATTCTCTGATTTATTTAACCAAGTACGAGTGACATCACCGCCTGTTTTTTTGTTTTCAATTTTAATCACCTTCGCTCCACATTCAACAAAGAATAATCCCACCGAAGGACCTGCCAATACGGAAGCTAGTTCTATAACGAGCAAGTCTTTGAAAACCGAAAAAGCAGGATTTTCCTTTTCCATATTAGAATGGATATCCAATTCCAAAATTTAAATTTCCTTGTCCAAGTTTCTGGTATTTCAAAACCCAACGATCTCCCAGATTTCCTGATGGATCATGCATTTTATATGCGACATCTAAACGAATAATAAAGAAATCAAAATTTAAACGTAATCCAGTTCCAATACCAACTGCTATTTCTTTATAAAAACGATTTAATTCAAAATCAGCTAATGGTCGTTGATTATCAACTTTTCTCAACCAAATATTTCCAGCATCAACAAAAACTGCCCCTTCGAATATCTTGTAAAGCTTAGAACGATATTCCAAATTCCATTCGAGCTTGATATCACCAATTTGATCAAAGCGAACAGTTGTTGGATTTCGATATCCTCCAGGACCCAATGAACGTGCTATCCATGCCCGATTTCCATTCGCTCCACCACCAAAAAAACTTTTCACAAATGGCATTACGGTACTATTTCCATAAGGAATTCCTAATCCTACTATACTGCGCATAGCAATGGATGAGCTTTTTCCGAAAAATCGATAATAACGTAAATCAGTATCAAACCGAAGGTATTGTGAAAATGGAACACCAAATACAATGTATTTATTATTGTCATTCTTAGCTGCATTGGGAAATAATGCGCGCGATGCCCCAAGCACTAATCCTGAATTTTCAATATTACTTTGAAAGAAAAGGAAATTCTTCATTTCCCCTATTTTTTGTGTATTGTATATAAAGCTATATCGGATAGAAGAAATCAACTGACTTTGAAAACTGTTTTTTAGAAATAAATTATTCGATTTATCTAATAAACTGGAGAATTCAGAACCCAGCGTAACATTCACAAAGTTGATTTCAGAAGGATTAAATGTATTGGTAATTCGAGTTCCCGATTTAGCCGTATAACCAAAAGCCAAATTGAAGATGTTTCTTTTGTAATCGGGACGTTGCTGATAATTGAATGAAGTAGTAATACTCGTTTTCTGTCCGGTACTGCCCAAGAAATTCATGAATTTTGGAATCTTAGGTAATTTAAATGAAACTACAGGTCCAAGTAAAATGGTATTGAAAGGAAGATATTGCTGAATCGTTTGATTTTCTTGATTTACATCTGATATAATACGTTGGACTTCGAGTGTTGTATTTAAACGAAATTCAATTTGTTCTAATCCTTTAATTAAATTTCTGTTCGACCAAATAAAATCCCCAGAAACCCCTAAATCGCCTGCTTTATTTGTTCCTTGAGTTTGAATTGTAAATGCATTTCGTTTATATGGACTTATTTGAATTTCACAATCGAGCAAGCCCAATGTGTCGTTTTTCACTTGTTTAAATTGGATGTTTATGAATTTAAACGATTTATATTCTGAAATTCTTCGATAGGATTTATCAGCTTCCTTTTTACTATATAAATCTCCTCGGTTTATAGTTATAGCTGGTTTTATTGCTCGTGGTCTAAACTTAAGTTTACCTTCTGTTACATAATGTATATTATCAAAAAATAAAGTATCGGGCGATTCTGATGAATCGCGTCTCAAACTATAATCTGCAAAAACATATATATTATTGATTTTATATCGTGTGTGAGGAAGGCTTATCGTACTGTCGACATACCCTGAAATCCTTTTCAATGGATTCGCAATGTCGAGTGTAATATTTACTTGATGAGTATTTAATGAACTATCTGCTTTATAGGTTATATAATTTTTTACAAAAGCAAAGTAGCCTTCATTCTTCAGTAAATCAGTGATTCGAACTCGTTCCAATTCTAATTCATCCGTATTATATAGACTTCCTGGTTTAATTAAGCAGCGCCCTTTGTCGTTTAAAACCAAACTTTTTATCGTTTCGTCTTCTATATCATATTCTATCGATTTGATTGAATATGGAGTTCCAGCATTTATTTTGAAATAAGCATTTTTCATTTGCTTTCGGCCCTTTTGCAAACCAACCGAATCAGTCACAATAGCATTGAAATATCCATGATTCTTTAGAAACAATTCAATTTGCTTTGAAGATCGATTTGTAATTGCAGTATCTAAAATGACCGGAGCTTCACCAACATTTAAGCGCCATTTTGATAAACTCAATGGCTCTTCATTTTTTTGTTTTTTTCCTTGAGCTTTCCGAGTTTCATTTAAGAGTTTTCTTTTCTCAAGTCGTTTCTCATACTTGGGAATAAACTTTTTTTGATTCACCGTATTGTAAATCCATAAATGAAAACGCCAAAACCCAACAATTTTCCGATTCGGTTTTTGACGTACATATGGCAATAATTCAGAATCAAGTATTCGTGTTTTATTATTTAAAATGATGTTCCGATTGAGTAAGTATTGATCTTTTTGCAGCTTACGTGTGGGATTACATGCACTTAGAATGCAGATTACCAATAGAAACAACGTTCCGGAAATCATCCCCTTTGATGGGCTATACGTGGAAAACCGGTTTTGCATTCGCTCTTTGTGGTACTTTAGCTGGCTCAAAAATAAGGGCTTTTCTATGCTGGGCAAAAATAGACTTCGTGAACTACAGCAATTACATCAAAAGAAATTCAGAGAAGAACAGAAAATGTTCCTAGCCGAAGGCGCTAAGATCGTTCCTGAATTGCTTCAATCTGAATTTCCAGTAAAAGAAGTTTTTGCTTTAGATTTTTGGCTTACCAACAACCATGCACTTATCCAAATGGCTGGTTGTAAAGCCACTGAAATCACCCAACAAGAATTAGAAAAACTGAGTCAACTTCAAAGCCCGCAGGAAGTAATTGCATTATGTGAAACGCCTCAACAAAAGTTGAATGATTTGAAATCGGGACAATTGGCTCTGCTGCTGGATTCTATTCGTGATCCCGGAAACATGGGAACCTTATTGCGATTAGCCGATTGGTTTGGACTAGATGCCGTATACGCCACCAACGATTGCGTGGAATGGACCAATCCCAAAGTCATTCAAGCTACGATGGGTTCCTTTATCCGAATTCAACCTATTTATGTAGATGCAGAAGTGTTGCTTTCACCATTGAAAGGGAAATTTCCGGTTTATGCAGCCGATTTAGATGGAGAAAATCTATACACTAGCACCTACACTGCCGAAGGAATTCTCATTATTAGTAACGAAGCTCATGGATTGAATCCCATTTTAGAAAACTATCTAAGTGGAAAAATTCATATTCCTGCATTTCCACGAAATGGGAAACAACCTGAATCGCTCAATGCTGCTATGGCTGGGGCTATTGTTTTAGGGGAATTTAGTCGACGAAGACTTTTAACCCGAAATCAAGAAAAGGCATAATTTTGCAGCAATGTACAAAGGCTTTATTCGTCCCTTTCTTTTCTTATTCTCTGCAGAAAAAGCTCATACAATCTCCGTTGCAAGTTTCAAATTGCTTCTTTGGATTCCCGGTATGGAAGGTATCATTCGTTGGTATTCTCATGGATTTTCGAGGAATCTTCGATTCGATAAAAAAGGACTTCGTTTTCCAAATCGTATTGGACTAGCCGCTGGGTTTGATAAAAATGCCACTTTTTACAAGCAGTTTCGGCACCTTGGTTTTGGATTTATTGAGGTTGGAACTGTAACTCCATTAGCTCAACCCGGAAATCCCAAACCACGTTTGTTTCGATTGAAAGCTGATGAGGCAATCATTAACCGAATGGGTTTCAATAATGAAGGGGTAGAAGCCATGGTGAAACGATTGAAAAAACGCCCAGAAGGACTGATCGTAGGAGGAAACATCGGAAAAAATAAAAATACACCAAACGAAAATGCAGTTAATGACTACTTAATTTGTTTCAGAGCACTTCAGCCGTATGTTGATTATTTTGCTGTCAATGTGAGTTCTCCCAACACGCCAGGATTAAGGGCTTTGCAGGAAAAGGAACCATTAAAAGCTTTGCTCAAAGCCATTCAAGAAGAAGCTCGACATTTGGGTGCAAATCAACCGGTGCTTTTAAAAATTGCTCCCGATTTAAGTCAGGAGGAATTGGCTGATATTGTTGAAATTATTCATGAATGCGAACTAGCAGGTGTCATTGCTACTAATACAACAATTTCCAGAGAACATTTAGTGACTTCAGCAGAAAAAATAAAAGAAATAGGTGCAGGAGGATTAAGTGGGAAACCTGTTAAATTAAGGTCAACGGAAGTAATTCGGTTTTTACGTGAACAATTAGGTCCAGAACCACTTATCATTGGAGTAGGAGGGATCCATTCGGCAACTGATGCATTAGAAAAAATTGAAAACGGAGCGGATCTCATTCAATTATACACAGGTTTTATTTATGAAGGTCCATCCTTAATTCGTTCCATTCATCAAAAATTAGATCAACTCAACGCATGATACACATTACCGAATGTCCGCGTGATGCGATGCAAGGCATTCATACATTTATTCCTACAAATGAGAAGATTAGTTATCTTCAAAAACTGCTTGCTGTTGGTTTTCCCGTGTTGGATGCAGGAAGTTTCGTTTCCCCTAAAGCCATTCCTCAGTTAGCAGATACAAGGGAAGTATTTGATGCTTTGGATATGAGTGTATCAAAGACAAAAATATTGGCCATTGTTGCTAATCAGCGTGGTGCAGAAGAAGCGTCATCTGTTGAAAAAGTGAGCTATTTGGGTTTCCCTTTTTCAGTGTCCGAAACATTTCAACAACGTAATACCAATTCATCCATTCTTCAATCACTTGAACGGGTTGAGCATATTCTTGAAATTTGTGATAAGAATAAAAAAGAGCTCATCGTTTATCTGTCAATGGCATTTGGAAATCCCTATGGAGATCCTTGGTCGCCCGAATGGGTTGCTGAATGGGCGCAAAAGCTTGAAAATATCGGTGTAAAACATCTTTCCTTAGCCGATACAACAGGAATTTCGGATGAAGAAACAATCTCATCACTATTCAAAACAATTGTCCCCAAACTTCAACAAGCAACATTATCTGTTCATTTACATACTTTGCCTGGTGATGTTGCTTTAAAAGCTGAAGCAGCCTACAATGCTGGATGTACACGTTTCGATACAGCCATGAAAGGCTTTGGTGGATGTCCTATGGCAAGTGATTCTCTTACAGGAAATATGGCAACCGAAGTATTGAATCTTTGGGCTTCCTCAAAAAATATTGAAACCGGAATAAATCAAAATGCGTTTTTAGAAGCTGAAAATGCTGCGTCGTTTTTATTTGCGCGTTATCTTTAAAGAATTTTTAAAATTTATCACAAGCACATGCGAATTCGTTTTCTAATCAATAGTTTGTTCATTTTTCTTGTTTCTTTCAATCTAAAAGGACAATCTACCAATTCGGATTTTCATTCGGGGCAACTTTTTGTGAAGATGAAGGAAGAATTTCCAAGAGCAATCTCCATTGAAAGTCCTAAGGATATTCAACAATTTTTTCAAGCCTATCAATCGGAATTTGGAATTACACATGTTAAATCAACTTTTTGGTTTTCAAAAACAGCTAGCAACCGCATCGTTCGTGTTTATTTCAATCCAAATACAAACGTTGATTTATTCATCAAAAACTTGGAATCCTCTGGAAAAGTGGAGTATGCTGAGCGAATTCCAATTTCAAAACATCATTTCACCCCTAACGATTTAGGTTCTAATTCTACCATTGCGGGTGGACAGTGGTACATGTATAAAATTCATGCACCCGAAGCTTGGGATGTTCAAACTGCATCTAATACAGTAGTTGTAGCTGTTGTTGATGATGCAATTCAAGTTACTCATTCCGAATTACAAGGTGTTGCATTAACAGGATATGATGTTGCAGATTTTGATTTTGATGTGAGTCCTCCCGATGCAACATGGGATCATGGAACACACATAGCAGGATTAATTGCTGCCAAAACGAATAATGGAAACGGGATGGCTTCATTGGCTTATGGAGTTAAAATCCTACCTATTAAAATTACAACCAATACAGATCCTAATACCATTGTTTCTGAGTATGAGGGCGTTTCTTATGCCATTGAGCATGGAGCAAATGTGATAAATATGAGTTGGGGATCACATGTTTCTTCCCAAACAGGATTGGCGATTATGACAGATGCATACAATGCTGGAATTACTTTGGTTGCTTCCGCTGGAAATGAAGGGACATCTGTAATAAATTATCCTGCAGGTTTTCCACATGTAATCAGTGTTGCCTCTACCAATAATATTGATGTTCGTTCTACTTTTTCGAGTTATGGTGGTTGGGTTGATATTTCTGCTCCGGGTTCTCAAATATGGTCGCTTGCACCCAATGATGGAACTGCAATAAAAAACGGGACTTCTTTTGCAGCTCCATTAGTTGCTGCAACAGCGGCATTACTAAAATCCGCTAATCCATTGTTGAGTCAAGATGAAATTGAAAATTGTATTATTTCCTCAGCCGATAATATTGAAATATTTAACCCCAATTATTTTAACCAATTAGGCTCAGGTCGATTGAATGTAATAGAAGCTCTCAATTGTTTAAATGCCAATGCAGCAGATATCAATGCATGGCTCGACAAAGTTGTATCACCTGCTACAAGCATTTGTGAAACGAATACAACACCAGTAATTCGCGTTGTTAATTCGGGACTTGACACTATTCAATCGATGACCATTGCTTGGAAACTCGATAATGGATTCACGAATTATTATACTTGGAATGGTGAAATTCAACATGGATTTTCAGAGAATATCATCTTACCTAATATTAATGTTGCACCCGGTCAACATGTTTTGCAAGTAAATATTCTGAATGCGATTAATACCAATCAACACGATGCGTTCATGCAAAATAATGTGTTGGTTTATTCATTTCATGTTTTAGGAAATACGGGCGTTCAATTACCATTTTCAGAAAACTTCGAATCGGGTTCTTTTAACACAAACAATTGGGTAGTAGAAGATCAAGGTGGTTTTGCAACATGGGAAATTGCCGCTACATTAGGTACAAGTCCTGGAAATAAATCGGCTCGAATCCCATATTTTACTGATTTTTCAACTGGAAATCGAGATTATTTAGTTAGCCAAACACTCAATTTTACTGGATATTCTGCTATCAGTATGACATTTAAATATGCGTATCAGCAACGCATACCTGGTATCACCGATTCACTTATAGTATCTATTTCTTCCGATTGCGGAAATACCTGGAACCGTTTATGGCAACGTGGTGAAAATGATGCGTATAGTTTTGCTACTACACCTTATACGGGCTCTTATTTTAGTCCTCAATTTTCGGATGATTGGTGCGGAAATCTTGTAACCAATACAACGTGTGGTACTATTAATTTAACTGCTTTTGCAGGAATGACAGGTGTTCGTATCCGCTTTGAAGGTTATAGCAGAGCTGGTAATAATATCTATATTGATAATATTAATATCACCGGAACTTCGAGTAATCAAGCACCTGTAGCCGATTTTAATGCGAATGGAAATTTACAATCGTGTCAAAATAGCACTGTTGTTTTCACAAATAATAGTTTGAATAATCCAACTACTTATTCGTGGTTGTTTGAAAATGGAACACCTGCAACGTCCAATCAATTTTCACCACAGGTTTCTTGGGATACTGTTGGAACTTTTGATGTTCGTTTAATTGCAAGTAATGCAACTGGTTCGGACACGCTTTTATTGAACGACTACATTCAGATTTTACCTAATCCAGTTATAAGCATTCAAAGTTCACAAGATTCAATTTGTGTTGGATTACAAATTCAATTAGAAGCTCAAGGAGGTTCACTGTATTTATGGAATGCATCTACTGGTTTGGCTTCAACAGATTCTTCCATCGTTCACGTAATTCCTTCAGGAAATACTACCTATGTTGTTTTTGGAGCATCAAGCAATGGATGTATTAGTAGTGCACAAAAAACAATCACTACATTAAGTCCACCTTCACCACCAGTAATAACATTGAACAATCTCACATTGGTTTCTCCAACTGCCCAATCCTATATTTGGTATATCAATGGATTGGAAATTGAAAATTCAAATTCAGCTACTTGGGATCCGATTTTAAATGGGAATTACAATGTTCGAATCTATGATCAATATGGTTGTACGGCAATTTCATCAATCTATAATGTGAATTGGGTTGGCATACATGAAATTAATCAAAAGCAAATCATCTATTCTCCTAATCCAGCTAACAAAAGTGTATTTATCCAATCCGAATCGCTTGTTAAAGACTTTCAGATTTTTTCAGTTTCGGGGCAGATAATCCTAAATAAAAGCATTCAGGCATATTCAACTTCAATCAATACTGAAGAAATTCCGAGTGGATTTTATTTCATCCGTTTTCGCACTTTGGATGGAGATCAAACACGAAGGCTAGTAATTGCACATTAATAAAGAAGATACATTTAGCCTTTTGATTCTTCAGCAAGAACCATTTCGGCTACTTCTTTTCCGATTAATGAGCCAATGGCTACACCCATTCCACCCATTCGTACTGCACAAAAAACTCCTTTTCTTATTTTTTGAATGATGGGTAATCGGGTTTCTCCTAAGCCCAATGTTCCAGCCCATCGTTGATCAACTACAAATTCATTTTCAGGTAAAATGACTTCACTCAAGTAACGATCGAGTTGCGATTGAATGAGCTCAGTAGTTTCATGAGAATAGGTCGTTTCACCAGCAAAATCGCTGTTTCTTCCACCGCCAAACAAGACTCTATTTCCAACATTTCTGAAATAATAGTAGCCTTCTTCCATGTGAAAACAGCCCTTAATTTTCAAATTTTCAATTGGTTGAGTAATCAAAACCTGAGCTCTTCCCGGTTTTACATCGAGCTCTGGAAGTAATTGTTTAGCAAATCCATTCGTGCAGACTACTAAATGTTTGCAGGATAGTTTTCCCAATTGATCCGTCATGATCTCAACTCCTGCTGATGATTCATCGATGGAAAGAACATTGATTCCATTCAGAATATGAGTTCCTTGGTTCTGCACTTTCAATAATAGTGCATCCATCATACTTCCGGTATCAATTTGTCCTTCTGCTTTATTTAGAATTAAGTGTTGAACTCCTTTAAAACCAAATTCGGCAATACGCTCATCGGCTTTTACAAAAACTTCATCGATTCCAATGCTATTTTTTAATAGGCTATTAACGCGATGAAGTATCTGAATACTTCGTTGATATAGTTCTTCTTGCTTTTTGGTGAATACTTCGAAGCTTCCAAATTCTTCGTATTTCAACTGCACATCTCCTAAAGTAGATCGCAAAAGTTGAAGTCCATTCCACCGCATTTTAATCAATGAAATCACTTCTTCTTCTTGAAGAATCTCTAAATCAGCAGCGATTTCACTTAAACTTCCGAAACACGAAAATCCGGCATTTTTAGTACTAGCTCCACTGGGTAAAATACCTCGTTCGAGGATAAGAATTTTAAGTGCAGGATTCAGTTTTTTTAGATTATAGGCGGCACTTAATCCCACAATTCCAGAACCTATGATGATGAGATCATTACTTAACCATGTTTGTTTTTCCCAAAAACTGGTCAACGAAGAATGTATCATACACAGGATTTTATTTCAAATAAAAGCAAAAAAAATCCCGCCGAAGCAGGATTTTAAATCGCAAAAAAAATATTAACGACGAACTCGTTGTTTAGCCAATCGTTGGTTTGATGTAGTGAAATAATGAAACAAACCAAAGAAAAGGAAAGAATAAAAAAGATTGCCTAAAAGGTTGTACCCAAAAAATGGAATTCCTAATTCGTAAGTAGCTAACAAACCAGCTCCTGTTTTTGGAAGTGTATTGATCATCCAATCTCCAAAATTCGAAATGACAAAAAACACAATAGCACTTAATAATGAAGCACCGGCAAGGTTTCCCCAACTTTGACGATTTCGCATCCCAAAGCCAATGAATGTCATGAGGATAAAACTCAAGTATATTAATGCAGTGGAAGGGGAAGTGAAAAATTCTCCTAGACTAATCCATCGGTAATTGATGAATGTAATGGTCAAAATATCACTTATAAATAGTGCTATCAACGGAATGATAAATCCCATCAAGCGATTGCTAATAAGCGCTCCACCCATTAAGGCAATGGCAGCCATGGGAGTGAAATTCGGCCAGTGTGGAATTAATCGAAATACTGCCGCTACTGCTATAGCAGAAAGGACAATGATCAGTTTGGGTTGAAGTATTTTCATAGGTTTTCTTCACACAATTGGCTGCAAATGTAACACGGATTTTGTAAATTTTGTTTAATCAACATTAATGAACGTCTTTATTCGATTTCACCGGACTTAAAGTATATCCGTTTTTTCTTAGTAAAGCAATAATACCATCGTCTCCAGCAAGATGTAAAGCACCAACGGCAATGAAACAGGATTTATTATTTACTGCTTCTTCAATGCGTGGAATCCATTTCTCATTCCGGTCTTTCAACAGCAAATCCGACTCAATATCACTGTAACCAGACGATTGCATAAGCGAATCTAAACAGTTTAAATCTTGTGCTTTGTAACAAGCATTCATTCGATCACTTTCTTGCTCATTGTTTTTGAGTTCATCTTTTCGTAAATACTCCATCAGCATTACAACTTGCTGATTTACAGGTGTACTGTTAAACAATAAATCTGCTTGGTCTTTCATTGTTTCAAGAGATAGCACATCTTTTTTGTTTTTACGTGCTTCTTGTTGTACATATACATCCATCGGAACTCCTTTGTAATCAGTCACCATCGAGGTTTTTTGCATTTCGCTTGAAGCAAATAGTAAGAAGATTCCAATAGGTTTCATCTTCATAAATAAGGTCATCGGCATCCCTAATTTCTCCAACATGAATTTGCTTAAGGAATCCATTTGTTGGGGATTTAAATAATCTTCCAATGAACCTTCTGTTAACAACATATAAGGCATCATTTCGGCTGCAATAGCAGGAGTTACCTCCAATTCACCCATCACCGAATTAGTTTTTTTGAGTGCTTTTTGGCAGCCAGCTATTGAATTCAAAAATTCATCATTCACTAAATGATAGGTCCCTAAAATATAGGATGGTTTTGTAATCGATTTCCCACTGATCTTCCACAAGAGTGCATTTTCGGCTTTTTGGCCATAAACAAATCCACTACTTAATAAGAGAATTATTGTTAGTCGTGTGCAGAAGCTCAACATCGTTTTAGAGATTTGCACAAACATACGGCAATCGCTTGCTTTTGGATTGGATGAAAGATTCAATACGCACCATTTTCTTAAAATTAAGTTCGTTTTTTAAACGGAGAAGGAATCGTATTGGATTTTACTTATTTCTTCTACTTACTTGGTTTGCTTGCTGCTTGCCCGATCCGCTATTTGAAGAACCTTTTTCAACTGTAATAACAAGTGCTGATGGACAATTACTTGGAGCTCGAATTGCTTCTGATGGACAGTGGCGATTTCCCGGAAATGATACAGTGCCTGAAAAATTTGAAGCCTGCTTGCTCACTTTTGAGGATCGTCATTTTTATCATCATCCCGGAGTAAATCCAGTTTCGATAACACGATCGGCTTTTCGAAATATTAGTCAGGGAAAAGTTATAAGTGGAGGAAGTACAATCACTATGCAGGTGATGCGACTTGCTCGTAAAGGACAAAAACGAAGTTTTCTTGAAAAGGCAATCGAAAGCATTCAAGCACTTCGACTCGAATGTTCCTATTCTAAACGAAGTATCTTAGCTATGTATGCTCGCCATGCACCTTTTGGTGGAAATGTAGTTGGATTGGATGCAGCAGCGTGGCGATACTTTGGAAGGCGCGCCGAGGATTTATCTTGGGCTGAATCAGCAACTTTAGCGGTACTTCCCAATGCTCCATCACTCATTTTCCCTGGGAAAAACCAAGATAAATTGCTCCGTAAACGCAATGCTTTATTAAATGAATTACTTCAACGGGAACTCATCGATTCTACTACACTTGATTTAGCTCTTCAAGAACCTTTGCCCGAAAAACCGTATCCCATTCCTTTGAAAGCCATTCAACTTTTGACGCGAGTTGAACACGAAGTTGGAATTGGCAAAATGGTGCAAACATCTGTTGATCGCATACTTCAAGATCGGATTCTTCAAATTGTATCGAATTATCAAGCACGTTGGGAGGCAAATGGAGTTTATAATGCTGGTGTTTTAGTATTGGATGTTTCTTCTGGGAAAACACTGGCCTATGTTGGGAATTTGCAGAATGTTGATGGAATGCATGGTTCGGCAGTCGATATGATTCCTGCTGAACGAAGTACTGGTTCAATTTTAAAACCCTTGCTTTTTGCATCGATGCTTCATTATGGAATGTGTTTGCCCAGCACATTAGAAGCTGATATTCCTACTCAAATTGATGGATATGCTCCCAAAAATTACAATTTGACTTATGATGGTGCTGTCCCAGCTAGAAAAGCCATTTCGAGATCGCTCAATGTGCCTGCAGTTAGAATGTTGCAGCAATTAGGTATTGAACGATTTAATAATGTATTACGCAAATTGGGTATGACAACCCTACGGAAATCATCTTCGCATTATGGATTATCTCTCATTTTAGGCGGTGCCGAAGGTTCACTTTGGGATATCTGTGGAATTTATGCTTCGCTAGCTCGGCAGCAAAATCATTTTGCATTCAATAATGGGCGATATACTATGGATGATATTCATCCACCCAGTTTGATTGAAAATTCTGTGAAATCAACTAATAAGCAAGGAAAGCTGGAGCATTCAATTCTAGATGCAGGTGCCGTTTTCGAAATGTTTGAAGCCATGTCGGAAGTGAATCGTCCAGATGAAGAAGCGGGCTGGAGTGAATTTCTTTCTTCTCAAAAAGTAGCATGGAAAACCGGAACATCCTTTGGGCACCGCGATGCATGGGCTATTGGATTAACTCCCAAGTATGTTGTTGGAGTTTGGGTTGGTAATGCAAGTGGTGAAGGAAAACCATTAATAACGGGAGTTGGTGCAGCTGCTCCGGTTTTATTTGATGTGCTTTCACTTTTGCCACGTTGCGCTTGGTTCAATCGTCCTTATGATGATGAAGTGTTGACACGCGTATGTCATGAATCAGGTTTTAAAGCAGGGAAATTTTGTGAAATAATTGATAGTTGTTGGGTTCCTAAATCGGGTTTACGTACAACTGTTTGTCCCTATCATAAACAAATTCATTTGGAACCATCGGGGAAATTCCGAGCAGATGCGGGATGTATTTCACCCGATAAATTAATTCCACGTTCCTGGTTTGTTTTACCACCGGTGATGGAATATTATTATCGAAATACGCATCCTTCGTATGTTTCCCTACCCGAATGGTTACCCGGTTGCGGAGAAGAACAAGAGCAGCAGATGATGGAATTTATTTATCCAAGAGCCAATAGCGATATCATTGTACCTCGTTCATATTCAGGATTGCCAACACGAACTGTAATGGAAATTGCACATCGAGATCCAGATCGTATTGTGTATTGGCATCTCGATGGGAAATATTTAGGACAAACGCAACATTTTCATCAATTTGCCATTCAACCCGAATTGGGTGAACACCTTTTAATCGTTGTAGATGAGCAAGGTGAAAAAATTCAGCGTCGATTTAAGATTGTAAAAAACTGACGCACGACAATTCGTGTATTTTTGGAAAAAAATTTCAGATGGATATTTTAAATACTGTACACAATCTTCTTCGTTGGATTATTATACCTGTTATGCTTTTCGTGCTCATTCGGAGCTATATGGGCTGGTTTGGTAAGAAACCGTTTGCCAAGCTAGACAATGCTTTAGGCGGAGCCTTGATTGGATTAGCACACACTCAATTATTGATAGGATTGGTACTTTACTTTACAAGTACACGTGGTTATGCTTTATTGACTACCCCAGGTGTGATGAAAGATGCTGTTTCACGTTTGTATGCGCTTGAACATCCTTTAATGATGATCATTGCTGTTGTATTTATTCAATTGGGACGTACTTTTTCTAAGAAAGCTACCAATGATGAAAAGCGTTTTAAGACTGTTGCTATTTATACCAGCATTGCATTGGTATTGATTTTATCTCGTCAGATTCATTGGAATTTTATCTTCTAAATCTCGTTTTTTGGGTGCAGGTTTTTTCTTAGCACCTAAAGAATTCGAAATCCTTTGTTAAGTAAATAGCTAACACCTGCATTCGCTAACAACATCGTTGTAACTAAATGTTCAGGGTTTTAATACTATTTTGGAGTAGCTCTAGTTCAATCTTAATCCAAGAAAGCGGTTAAACCCAATTGGAATACTAACATATTACTTAGACTTGTTTTAACTGGAACGCTAACATTCAAATCCTTTTCATAAAATTTATTGTTAAGATTATTTAATTGAATGTCAGGTGAATTTAGTTTGACATTCCAATCATTGGCCGATGTTCGATCTATATAATTCAATTTTCCACCAAATAAAAAAGCCACATTCGAATTGATATACACATTCGAATTCAATTTCCATAAAAGACCAAAACTTCCTCCAGCAATCCACGAAAAGTCTGATTTTTGGGTATCATAATATGCCCTGCTTTTCGAATCTGTTTGAAAGAATTTCCCTGTTTCTTTTTCTGTCAAAGTTACTTGAGTCCAAGCACATTGAACTCCGGCAATTAAGTCGACAAATGGCTTGAACGTTTGTTGTTCACCCTGAATTCGAGCTAATAAATGAACATTCAGTAATTGATTAACAGTTCGAAGTTTTAGTGGAATTTGTTGAGTAAACAAAAAGGCAGACCCATTGAAAACGGAAGCATTAACATTAATATCTGATTTTAAATGGCTTGTACGGTAATAGGAAAAGCCAAAGCCCGGAATGAATGGACTTGTATGAGGAGTTTTAAATAAGAAATTATAGGTAAGTCCAAAAGGTTGTAAATTGCTTGAACGGTCAAATGCATTCCTTGGGAAACCTAATGAGATACAGAAATCAGTTATACGCTGTTTTTCAGAATTTGATGAACTAATCTGAGCAATTGAATAGGGGCAAAGCACAAGAAATAGAATACTAGCTAGGTAGATTTTATTCATGGGATAGATTTGTTGATTTCAAAACAACAAAATTTGAGAATAGGAGCCTTTTTTTTTATTTGTTGATATGAAATTAATCCTATCTCAAATTGCAAGTATTTGGTCTTCACTACAATGCAGAAATCCTTCATTTTTATTTGGTGGTAACATAAATGCGTCCTACTTTTGCACTCCTTTTTAATTAAGATCCATGCGGATGTGGCGTAATTGGTAGCCGCACCAGACTTAGGATCTGGCGCCGCGAGGCGTGGGGGTTCGAGTCCCTTCATCCGCACATTGCTTCTCCTTCGGGAGAAGCATTTTTTATTGTAAAGAAGTTCCAGAATGAACGTAACACAGGAAAATGTTGACGCGCTCAACGCAGTAGTCCGGATCCAATTTTCACCGGCTGATTATCAACCCAAAATTGACGAACAACTTCGCGATTACGCTAAAAAGGTTCAGATGCCTGGTTTTCGTCCAGGAAAAGTTCCCGCAGGTATGGTGAAAAAAATGTACGGCAAATCCATCTTGGTGGATGAACTGAACAAACTCACTTCGGATACCCTTTTTAATTATCTGCGCGATCAACAGTTAGATGTATTAGGAAATCCACTTCCTAAATCTGAAAACGATTCTGCAATCGATTTAGACAATCCAGGAGAAATCAATCTTTCGTTTGAAGTTGGACTTGCTCCTAAATTCGAATTGGATCTTTCGACCAATCATCGCTTTAATCACTACAAAGTGAAATTGGATGATTCCTACATTAATGATATCGTTCAAGATTATCGTAAGCGTTTAGGTGAATTGGAAGAAACAGATACTTCAGCCGAAGGTGATCAAATTCATGGTATTGCTGAAGAGCTCAATGCCGATGGTTCGGTGAAAGAAGGTGGTTTGAATAAACACATCACGATTCAATTCGAAGACCTGAAAATGGGCAATCAACAAGCCTTATTTACTGGTTTGAGTAAAGGTTCTGAAATCGTTATTGATTTTAAAACTGCCGTTGTTAATCCCACTGTGATTGGTGCTATTCTAGCCATTTCAACCGAAGAAGCCGAAGCACTTGAAAGCACTTTTCGTTTTACAGTTGAATGGGTAAAACGCGGTTCTTTAGCCGAAGTGAATCAAGATTTCTTTGATAAATTGCTTGGACCTGGAGTAATCAGTACGGAAGAAGAACTTCGTGCTCGCATTGCTGAAGATGGAGAAGCTCGTTACCGCAAAGATGCCGATAATCGTTTTTTCAATGAAGTTGTTGAGCATTTAGTGAATACTTCCCGTTTCGATTTACCCAACGATTTTTTAAAACGCTGGTTAGTTTCTCAGAATGAAGGGAAAGTCAATTCGGAAGATATCGAAAGCAATTACGAGAATTACTCCAAAGGAATTCGTTGGCAGTTAATTGAAGGAAAAATCATTAAGGAAAACAACATTGCTGTGAGCAATGATCAAGTGATTGAATCTTTTACTGAAGATTTCTTAGCCTATATGGGCGCACCTGGAACTCAAGATGAAACCTTGCGTGAACGTGCTCGTGAAATTGCCAAAGGCATGATGAAGAATGAAAAGGAAGTGAATAAAGTGTACGATCGTTTATACAATGAAGCAATGACTACTTTATTTCTCAGTAGCTTTGATGTTCATACAGTTGAGCTTCCATTTGAAGCTTGGGTTGAACAATTGAATAAGCCATTGAATTCATAATTTTTGATTGAGTGTGTGAAACGGCGTCAGGGCAACCTCGGCGCCGTTTTTATTTTTAGGAACTCGTATTCATTTCAAGGTACCATTCAAATAATCTTCGACAGCCTTGTATGCTACTTCTCTTCTCGAACGTTTAAACATTTCGGTGTTTGAAGAGGTGTCGGCCATACGGACTAAATTGCTAAAATACACTACACGTACGGGTGTTTCGGCATAGCCAACAAACCAACCAATTTGCATGTTATCTTGATCTCCCCAACCCGATTTCCCATGGAAAACTACCTGATTGGAATCTCTTGAGATCATGATTTTTTTAACAATATCCATGGATCGTTTTGAACAAGGCAATTGATCATCATGCAATTTTTTAATGAAATCAATTTGTTCTTTCGGACTTATTCTCAGTTTTCCACTCAACCAGAATTGATCAATTCCTCCAGTTGTATCAGCATTTCCATACTGAAATTTATCTAACCACGATTTCATTTTTTCTGCTCCAATTTGTCGTGCAAGCTCTTGATAATACCAAACCGTTGAATTTTTAAAAGCTTCTTTTAAGGTTTGATCATGATTCCAATCGGGATTTTCTCGAACGATGCTATCCCAAGGAAATTGGGTGTTTTCATCTTTCAAAATACCTGTTTCCAATCCAATTAAAGAATTGCAAATTTTAAATGTTGATGCTGGTGTGTAAGCCGTTGTATAAACAGCTTTATCGGAAACAATGATTGAATTTCGCGCGGGATCTTCAATAGCCAAAAATCCATTAATACGATAAGGCTCATAATAATGACGCATAGAAGTCCTAATTAAAGGCTCTTGCGACCCTGAACATGAAAATATAAATAGGAGTGCAAAAAATGGTATTAATCGCATGATTATTCAAATTTACTAAGAAACAAGAATACCTGTTTTGTGTTTTATTTCGTAATTTTTCTTTGTTCAACTCATTTGAAAATAAATCCTATTCATTGGTGGATGTATTTAAATAGATATCCATTTTATTAAACAGGATTTTCTCATCGATGGGTTTGGTTATATAGTCGTTCATTCCAACTTCTTTCGATTTCCGAATATCAAGATCAGTAACATCCGCTGTTAAAGCTAGGATTGGAACATTGGATTTTAATTTTTCACGAATATAACTTGTTGCTTCAAAACCATTCATTACGGGCATTTGAATATCCATGAGAATTAAATCGTATTTCTTTGATTTTATCATGTTTAGGGCTATCTCTCCATCTTCAGCAAAATCATATTTACAACCATATTCAATCAATAGTGTTTTCATTAATAGACGATTCAATGCATTGTCTTCGACTACTAAAATGATTTTATCAGTTGAATCAGTCTTTGGTGGATTTGATAAAAGATCTTGTGTTGAATTATCTTCTACAGTAATATCTTCAATTTGACCTTTCTCTTTAATAAAGTCAAGTTCAAATAAAAATGTAGATCCTTTTTTCGGACTGCTAACTAAAGAAATTTTACCTCCTTGCAATTCAATTAGTTTTTTAACTATCGCTAAACCTAAACCAGTTCCACCATACAAACGTGTTGTATTTTCGGATGCTTGTTCAAAATTATCGAAGATTTGTTTTTGTTTCTCTTTGGGTATTCCTATTCCAGTATCTTTTAATGAAAATAGAATACGAATGGATTCCTTGTTTTCACTTAATAGTTGAATACGAAATTCAATTTTCCCCTTCTCAGTAAACTTAATTGCATTCTCAATGAGATTGATGATAATTTGTCTTAAACGCAATTCATCACCAACAATCTTACTTGGAAGCTTTGGATCATAGTGAATATGAAATTTTAAATTTTTATCTTCTAATTTTTGTTCAAAGAGTAGTTTAATTGCTGAAATGGCCTTTCTAATATTAAATGTTTTCTTTTCGAAAGTCATTTTCCCTTCATCAACTTTAGCTAAATCAAGAATGTCATTAATTAAAACAATTAATGCATCCCCTGACAATTTTATTGCAGTAAGAAAATCCTTTTGTTCTTTATTTATCGATGTCTTTAAAAGGGCATTTGTAAATCCAATAATGGAATTCATTGGAGTTCTAATTTCATGACTCATGTTCGACAAGAATAGTTGTTTGGCTTTAACAGCTATTTCGGCAATTTTTTTATCACTAACTGCAATTGTCTTTGCTTCAATCAGTTCATTTTTTATTTTCACTTGGTCGGTTACATCATACGCAATAATGGTAACACCTGAAATTGTTTCATCTGCCTCACGATAGGGTTGATATACAAAACTAAAATAGACATCCTCTAGTTTTTTATTTCGTATTAGCGGTGTATGCATTTCTGTCCCATAAAATGGCTTTCCAGTTAAATAGACTTGACGTAATAATTCTGGAAAAGCGGAGGTTTTAAGTTCAGCTAAAACATCGAAAAGAGCTTTGCCTTCAATATCATTTCCTTTCCCCCACAATTTCTTAATACTATCATTGGCGAGTGTTATAATCATTTTTTCCCCTTTTAATATAGAAATTGCGAAAGGAGAATCTAACAGAAGGATATTATAACGTTTATTACTTTCTTCTATGTTTTTTGAATTTAATCGTTCTGTTCTTAAATTTTCTAGTAACTCATTTTTCTCTTTTAATTGTAATTCAAATGCAAGTTTTTTAGTTTCAGTTATATCATTCATTGTTAAAACAACCAATTCTTCATTGTTTTTAGGTTGTACAACGATATGTGCATTTAATAGTAGCGTTTTAGTACCGATTTGAGTGAAGTCTTGTTCAACTTCGATTTGATGAAATTCTTTATTTTTATTTACTAAATTATCAAGCAGATCTTTAAGAATAGAAATATTCCATTGATTATTTCCAATACTAAAAAAGGAGTTTCCAATACATTTATTTTGACTTGTTTTAAATAATGTATAGAAAGATTTATTGGCAGAAATGATCTTAAATTTTTTATTTAAAATAAGCATTGGCTCATAAATAGTGGTTAGAATTGTTTCATAATAATTATATAAATCTTCAATTTGCTGAACACGAACGTGCATTTCTTTATTACTAATTATAAGCTCCTCATTTGTTGATTCTATTTCTTCTTTCGATGTTTCAAGTTCTTCATTTAAACTTTGTAACTCTTCATTGCTTGAAACAATTTCCTCATTCACAATTTGTAATTCATCGTTTGCTTCTTCATGTAAATGAGTAATGGTTCCCATTTCTGCCCTAACAGCTGCAAGTTCGGCTTCCAACTTCTTTATTCGAATATCCTTATTTGTGGTATAAGACTTTATTCCTTTTTTTGAATGTTCAGAATCATCATGGATTTTGTTCCCAGTAAAAACAATAACTAAGAGTGGCTCTTCACCATCAATCATTAAGGGTCTTACTTCTATATTAACTAGTTGAATTGTTTTATTATTCGAATCCGAATAAATTTCTAAAGCATTTTTGCGAACTGTATTCTTTAATTTTTTAGCCAATTGAATAGCGTTTCTTAACTCAAACGCAAGTCCAATGTGAACCATTTTTAAAATGTTTAAACTCGCTTTTCCTGATCCATGCTTTAAGTAGTGAGATGTAGCTCCTCGAAACAATATGATTTCTAGGTTATAATTAATAACGACACTAGCAGGTATATAATGGTCTAATAATAATGCATCAAAAAAATCATCGATCTTATTCGAATTAGGGAATATTCTTTTGGGAATAGGTTTAATGGAACTAGTTTTTTTAGAATCAGATTCTAACGAAATACGTGTAATTATTTCAGGTATTCTTTTAGAAACAGAAAGTGATTTGCGACAATAAAGTTTATGCTTTTTACTACTTAACGAAAAGAGATTAGTTGATGAACCAATGGTTTCTGATTTTCCAAGAAATAAATATCCACCTTGATTTAACGCATAATGAAATGTATTAATGGCTTTCTTTTGAGCCGCAGTATCAAGGTAAATTAGCATATTTCTACAGCTAATTAAATCCATATGCGAAAAAGGCGGATCACTTAGAATATCATGCTTTGCAAAAATACACACATCCCGAATTGCTTTATTTATTTGATATACATCTTTCTTTTTAGAGAAAAAAGTAGAGATTCTTTGGGTTGAAACATGTTTTAATTGTTTTGCAAAATATTCACCTTTTCGAGCTTCTTGTATTGATTCTTCACTCAAGTCAGATGCAAATAATTGAATTTTGCATGCCGAATTGTTTTTAACGAATTCTTCGAAAAAGAGCATGGCTATTGAATAAACTTCTTCTCCTGTTGAACATCCTGCAATCCAAACTCGAATCGTATCAGTATGTAATTTCCCTTTTATTAATTTGGGAATAACTTTTTCTTTTAAATAATGGAATGCTTCTGTATCACGAAAGAAATCTGTAACATGGATGAGCAAATCTTGAAAAAGCAATACACTCTCTGTTTCATTTTTCAAATAAAATTCAGCATATTTTTTAACAGTTGTTAATTTCAATAATTGCAACCTTCTAAGTATTCTACGTCTTATCGTTGTTAATTTGTATAAACTAAAATCAACATTATATTTCTTAAATAGATGATGTAGAATTTTATTGAAATCAGGATTCTCCGTATCAATGGTATCATCTTGATGAATAGATTCTTTATTAAATAATGAAAGTTCTTTTGATTGACTTATCTCCATTAATTTATGAGCCATTTCCTCCGGCGAAAGAATATAATCCACAACTCCAGCATCAATTGAAGATTGGGGCATGCTTTTAAATTTCGCCGAATTATCTTGAGCCATTGTAATGCCTCCAGCTTGTTTTATTTCGGTTAATCCACGTCTTCCATCACTTGCATTCCCAGAAAGTACAATTCCAATAATATTGCTCTTGTGTGTTAATGCTAGAGATGAAAAAAGAACATCAATGGATAAATTATACGATTTGCTTTTCGGTCGTGGAATTAATTTAATATGACCATCGGTAACTTCAATGTCTCGATTATAGGGAATTACATATACATTATCAGGTTCCATTTTCTCCATATCCTCAATGTCTTGAACTTTCATTTGAGTGACTTTGGATAGAATTGAAGTCAATATACTTTTATGGTCTGGGCTTAAATGTTGAACATAAATATAGGCCATTCCAGTTTTTTCCTTCAAGCAATTAAAAAGATTAGTTACGGCTTCTAAACCTCCTGCAGATGCTCCAATTGCGACTATTGTAAAATCTTTCTTTCTTGCCAATATTTCACTTGCGTTTTCATTTCTCTTAGTATTTAGTGTCTTTTGAAATTTATTATTTTGGATCAATTCGGGGGATTTATTTATTATTTTTTCCTTGGGCATAATGGTACTATTAGTTCTATAAAGGTATGCACATTCAATCTATTAAAAGTGAAAGAGAAATTAACAGGAATGTCAGTAATATAGATTATTTGACTTCAAATTGAATTTGCATTTCTAGTATTGCGCCATTGGTTCAATTAATAATCTATTTAATAGATTATACTAATTCAATTGAATTAAAAAAAATCCCTAATGGCTTTTTAAATGAGAAACTAGATTTTTATAATTGGATTCAATGAATCAATTTATTTTGATTCTGAATTTGTTTTAATGAACGAATGATATCCTCTAAACCGTTCGACTTAATAACGAGCATCGTTTGTAAAAGTTCTCCAAGTTTGCCTTCGGGAAAACCGTTTCTGCCAAACCATTCTAAATAACTTACTGGTAAATCGCATATCAATACACTTTTATATTTGCCAAAAGGCATGCGCATTTTTACTAATTCTAAAAGGAGTTTATGATTAAATTGAGGTATTTCCATTTTGGGTTATTATAAATCGATAAATGTGAATTTGGTAGAATTTTCAAGAATTGTCAATACTACTTATTTCTGGATGACTATCCTATAAATAAAATAGGCTAAATAAACTTTACAGCTGTATCAATGTTACATTAATCTTATTCAATCATATTTTAGTTTCTATATCGACTTAAGTAATAGAAATAGATTTGAGAGTTCAATCTACATTGCTGATAATAAGTAGCTTGGAAATTGTTTGTATGTACATCGATTTCTTATCATAAGTCAATGCACGTTTCGGTAGATAGGCTCAAATTTGCTTTCCTAATAAATCTAAAAAAAACATGAAAAAAATTGGAGTTTTTGTTGCCGCAATCATTGCGTTAGTTGCATTTAAACCACATGAGGAATCTACGTGGAATTCGGATAAGGCTCATGGAAGTCTTAAATTTTCTGTAGTGCACATGATGGTTTCGGATGTGGATGGATCGTTTAAAATTTTTGATGCAACAATTAAATCGAAGAAAGAAGATTTTTCGGATGCAGTTGTTGAATTGAAAGCAGAAACAAGTTCAATCAATACTGACAATGAGCAACGCGATGGACATTTGAAAAGTGCGGACTTTTTTGATGCCGCAAAGTTTCCAGCTTTAAATTTCAAAAGCGTAACATTTACTAAAGTAGCCGATAAAACGTATAAAATAGTTGGTAATTTAACAATGCATGGAGTAACACGTTCTGTTACACTACAAGCTGTTTTGAAAGGAATGGTAGAAAATCCGATGATGAAGAAAATGGTTGCTGGATTTAAAGTTTCAGGTACTATCAAACGTAGCGATTTTGGGATTGGTGCAACAACACCAACTGCAGTAGTAAGCGATGAAATTGAAATTGTATCAAACATCGAATTTATCAAGCAATAAGAATTTGCACACCATACATTGTAAAAGGCAGAATTCAATCTCTGCCTTTTTTTATGTTTAAATGTTCCATTCCTTCTTATTTTTGGAGCATGTTTGAGCATCTGAAAAAATACATGGTTGACAAATTTCAATTGGATGAAAATCAAGTTGAAAAAATTCGGGATGTATTTATTCCCCACTTTATTAAAAAAGGCGAATCATTTTTAGTGCAAGGTGAAATTTGCAAGCAGGGTGCTTTTGTTACTCAAGGTTGTTTGCGAAGCTTTGTTACCGATTCAAAAGGCAAAGAGCATGTTATTCAGTTTGCTCCCGAAAATTGGTGGATTGCAGAACAATTAAGTATGTCGAGAAATAAACCTGCGATGTATGGCATTGATGCAATAGAAGACACACATTGTTTGACGTTTACAAAAGAATATTATTCCAGATTGAATGAATTAAATCCACAAGCAAATGAACTTTTCAATTCCTTATTTATGAATAGTTTTCATGCTATGCAGAAACGATTAATTAGTCATTTGAGTGCAACTGGAGAAGAACGTTATCTCGATTTTATTAAAACATATGCTGTATTAGCAAACCGAATCCCTCAAAAAATGATTGCTTCATATTTAGGAATTACACCCGAAACATTAAGTAGAATTCGGAAGGAACTTGTTCGAAAATAGCCATTCGAAATTTTAAACTTAAATGTATATGTTTGTTTAAATTCAAAAACGATATTGATGCTAGGAATTTTACTCATTTATTTTATTTGGAAGTATTTTAATGAATTGGCTTTTGATTATGATAAACCCAATCGTTGGATATACAGTGTTTTGGGCATTGTGGTATATTATGCTGGTACTTTTTTGGGTGGAATTATTATTGGCTTGATTTCTATTTATATTTTGGAAAAGGATATAGATCAAGTAAATGATATTCTTTTAAACTTGATTTCAATTCCTTTTGGGATGGGAACTTGTTGGCTTTTTTATTTCCTCTTAAAAAAGCAATGGGAAAAATCAAAAAGGCCTATCGATTCTGACATTTTAGATCAGAATTTTTAAAGAGATTTCTATTTAAAAGGTTGAATTAAATTTTGAAAAAGATTGATTACGATTAAATGTCTGTAATTTATCAATGAGCAGTAGGTTCCGATAGCTATCGGAATGCAGTGAATAGCCAGCAGCGTATGGCGAAGCCTTGGCGAAGTCATACAAAAGGACTAGCCCTATAAGGGCGAGCAGCGAAAAGCCCGGGAACTGCCCAAAAAAAGCCGAAACCATTGCTGATTTCGGCTTAATACTGCTCGGGTTGGGTTTAAAGCGATTTTAAAAAGGCGAGCAATGCTTGACGATCGTTTGTTGATAGGTTTTTAAATGCTTGACGCGATGCATCTCCTTCGCCTCCATGCCATAGTATAGCTTCAGTAAAATTACGAGCTCGACCATCATGCAGAAAATTAGTATGTCCATTCACAACACTTGTTAGTCCAATTCCCCAGAGTGGAGCTGTTCTCCATTCTTTACCATTGGCTTCGAATTCAGGACGATTATCTGCAAGTTCATCGCCCATATCATGGAGCAGTAAATCGGTATAAGGGAAAATGACTTGATTGGAGATTTCGGGAAATACGACATTCACACCAGTACGTTGCATTGGCGTGTGACAAGAAGCACATCCAATGCTAGTGAAAATGGATTTTCCTTGTTTTACTTCGGCATTTTCGACATCGCGGCGCGCTGGAACGGCTAAAGTTTGAATATAAAATGAAACAGCATGCAAAATACTATCACTCAGTTCGACATGTGAATTAGCTGCACTTTGTTGTGGCTGACCGTAAACACTTTCGAGCGTGAAAATAGGATTACTAATGCCCATATCTTCCACATAAGCACCGGCACTTTGTTGAATAATACTAGGTTGCCCAGCCTTCCATCCAAATCGTCCCATGGAAAATCGATTTTTTTGAACTTCCCAAACACGGTTGGATTTACCAGAAATACCATCGTTGTTCTGATCTAAAACATCTTCATTCGCTAGGAGATTGGTTTCAGGTATAGCTTCCAATAAACCCAATCCGAAAACGGGAGAAGCAAGACGTGCCGATAGCATCAAATTAGAAGGAAGGGTTGTATAGCAGTTGATTAGATTAATTACAGGCTGACGGAGTTCATATTCTTCTCCATCATTCAAAATTCCATGAATATAGGAATAGGAATAATCCACATCACCTTCTTTGGGAACTCCATAAATAGAACGTGTTTGAAATTGACCACCATACCCTGGAACACCAAGCGGACCGCCATGTTCGTTTGTTCCGGGAACGCTAATTCGAATAAGTAATGAAGATAGGGCTTCACCTGAATTAGGTGCTTTTCCACGTCCATCTGCAATGTGACAACTTCCACAGGAAACATTGTTATAAACAGGACCAAGTCCACCCACATTGGGCACATTACCACTTATAAATGTTTCGGCAAAACCTACATCCCCAATTTCATGTGTGCGATTTTTAGCGGATGATAAATTGGGAAAAGCTGAATTAAATGCACCTGCACCAGCATTGAACACGGTTTGACTACCGCCTGAAAGCCATTCATTTTGGGATTCTTCAGGAAATTCATCGGGCTTGGTACATGCAGAAAATGTACAAGCAAGTACGATAAAACAAATCGTGTGTGGAAATGGTATGTATCGTAGCATGAATTATTGAATGCGTTGTTGAACCAATGGAAGTAATTGATTTTCGAGTGTTTCTTTTAATGTAGTGATTTGATTTTTTGCTTGAATAATCAAGGCTGATTGTGATATGATAGCAAGTCCAAACGGATCGGTGATCGCATTTAGGGAAGCAATTGCTTGATTGATGTTTTGTTTGATTTGATTATCGAGCGATAGGTTATACACGCGAACAAAATCCTCGATTCCTTTTCCGTTTGATGCATACGAACCGAGGTAAATATTGTGCACACTTTGAATGTTATTTCTGAAATCATTCATGGAGTTTTGTGCATAAGGAGATTCTTCGAGTGCTGGATTTTGGGCTTCGAAAGGTTCTCCAATTTTTCCTGAAGCAACTTCCTCACAAATGGCAATCATTGCATTCACTAATTCTTCGAATGCCTCTCGTTGGTTTGAATACACATCGCTTCCAATCCCTGCATTTTTAAATTTCAACAAATAATTCCCCGCTGAATTTACATCCCATTGTTTGGAAACCTGATAACACAATGCTTGTAAATTTTCAGTTAATGCAAATAGAAAACTAAGTTCCCTAACACTTAATTGATCGGCTGTTTTATTTCCATTGATACCGAAAAGCAAATATTCAATTGGATGAAAGCCTTTGAGTGCATCTTGCAATTGATCAATGTATTCGGGTGTGAATTCAACAGAAGAATATAAAATACTATCTAGGTCGATACAGTTTATTGGCCATGTATCAATACGCGGATCAATGTTTTCGGTAGAAACTGGACCAAATAAAAATCCTTCCGATTGTTCCCAAGCAGCTCGCGTGAGACGCCATTCGTTTTGACATTTTTGAAGTTGATCTTCTGTTTTGTTTGATTGAAGCAACAGAATTTCATTTTTCAATGAAACCGAATGGGCATACATATCTGAATAAGTAGAAGCAATAACATACGAACTCAAATCGGATAAGATTGCTTGCCTGCTTGCTATGTCATCTATCAAATCAGGCTCTTCGTTTTTTTTACAAGAACCTAATAAGATAAATGTCAACACGACCAATGAGGTATAGTTAAAAAATGATTTCGGGTAAATCATCATGGTTTTAGATTAAGTAATATCAATCAAAAGTGATAAAGCATCATCCGATAGTTTTATAGGAAAATGTTTGAGGGCTTGGGTTGCTGGAGCTTTGGTGACATTTCCATCGAGAGAAAATGTGCTTCCATGGCTAGGACAGAATATTTGTTGATCAGACACCGAAACAGCTTCATTTCGATGTGTGCATTGGAGCAATGTGGCTCTGAATTGTCCACTTGCAAATTGATGAACGAATATGTCGAATTCGAGATCGGGTGTGCGAACGAGCAAACGTTTTCCTTCGGCAAAAGAAGACAAAGGAACGTTAAGTATATTTTTGGTTGGTTTCACTTTCACCATAGGATAGCTTGTACAAGCCGATTGTGTTAAAAGCGTTGTTCCAACAAGTGCGCAGGCCCCTATTTTTACCGAATGGTTGATGAAGTTTCGTCTGTTCATATTAGAATGAATATCCAGCTCCTAAATTGATAAAGCCATTGCTGTTGAAATAGGGCAGGGCAGATGGGTAAGGTGTTAAGACAAGTGATGGATTAGGTGTTCCAGTTATCCGATGAACATAATCGAGTTTTACAACTACACCACGAACTGGCATATAGGTGATTCCGGATACAAAAAACTGTTTGTTTTGAGATGGATCATGGATGCCGTTAATAGGAACTTCAGCATTCAAATCCATAGCTTCGGCACGTGCAAATACCACTAAACTTCGTTCAGTTTTTGGGTTAAAAGCTTTGAGGATATTATATCCAACTTCTGCATAAGCGCCCCACATTTTGCCTGGAGTATTATTCGCATAAGCACGGTTAATCGAAGCGGCATCTTTGATTGTACTTAATGATCCTAAAACTTTAAACTCAAAGCCATTGGGATTTTGATATTGAACATTGGCTTCGGTCAAAAAAACGGGTGTTCCTAAAACACCTGAATTCAATTGTAAACTATCTGCTACACGCTTTACCAATCCAGCACTTCCTCCATAATAGGCTGATGCTTGAAAACGAAATCCTTGTCGATAATACAATAGCGCTCCAGTGAACGCCAAATTTCCAGCACTGGCATTATTTCCTTCAAAACGGCCTTCACGAATTCCATTGCCTCCTCCAAAATTTTGAGAGTTCAATCCGTTCATTATGGCGCATGAGTAATTAAATCCCGGAATGCGTCGGCTTCTTCCATAAAGACTTACTCCGATCTCACGCCATGTTGATGGAATGAGTAGTTGTTCTACAAAAGGACGATCGTTTCCGTTGAAGATTGTTGGCAAGTGATTCTCATTCACAATTCCGATTCTAGGGATGAATAAACCAGCAGTTATGTAAACGTCGTTATTGATACCAAACTTCAAGAAAAGCTGCTCCATGCTAATTTCGCCGGAAAGACTTCCTCCTACAATTTTAGCATCTTCCAATTCCATTTCAGAGAAAAACGAAATGCGCTTATTGAATTTGTGTCCAAAGAAAAGTACGTTCCGAGTTAAGTTCGCTTTCGCCGTTTTATAACGTGTATCATACTCTGCTTTAAACTGACCATATCCCGAAAGAACGGTTGGGTTTGAACTTGGAGTTAATCCTGCATGCAGCGAATCTTCACGGGTAACAAGCTGTGCATTAATTTGGAGACTGATAAATGAAAAAAGGAAAATAGAAATGCGTTTCATTGATTAGAAATTCTTCTGTTTAGGTGGTGCAAATATAGAAAATGAGTCTATTTAGATTTGGTCTAAATAAGAATAGATTGAATATAAAATAAAAAAATCCTGTTGATAAACGTGTATCTGTCTATCAATCAGGATTTAAAATGGAGTAAAAAAATATCAGGGTTCTTCGAATAAACGCATCTGAGGTTCATCACCTTCAAGGTCGATGATCACATTGGGTTTGTTGGAAATTGGATTTTCAGCTTCAGATTGGCCATCATTTTCAATTTCATCAACTTCTTCTGGTTCTGGCTCTGGCAAAGATTCTAGCGGAATAATTTTCTTCGGTTCATGGGTTGAAAGTCTTTTTCCTTTTGCCTTCAAACCTTTTACTGCTATAAATTCTTCCAATAAAATTTCCTGAGCATTCCGTTCAAATTTGCCCATTTTACCAAATTCCAATTGTACGCGAGGAAACGTATCGGTCGACACAAATTCCAAACGCGAATTGGGATGCTCCGAAATAAACACCGTTTTCTTATCAGTGGTTTCAATCAAAAATCGTTTCACCATGTATTCTTTGCTTTCCCCATCATAATAGATGGCAGAGACAGGTTGACGTTGATCGAAAAATCCCAATTGAATCAAATCTTCATCGAAGTGAGTACTTGGATCTGGATCGTACAATTTATATGTTCCACTTTGCATCAAAGCGAGAATCTTATCGCCCGCGGCAAATGAACCAAGTAATTCGCCTCTGCCTTCTGCATTCAAACGCTTCACAGCATCGTCCCACCAAATTTGACGAGCACTCAACGTGGATTGGCCTTTTTCTTTAAGGATGATTTTTCGAATCGGAATTTTGGTCATGATATTTCCACCTGCACCACGTCCTTTAATAGCCAAAGTTCCAAAATCAAACTCGAACACTGTCTTTTTCAGTTTCGGTCGAGGTTTTAGGAAAATCTGAAGTGTTTCAACTTCTCCATTCGGATTCGCACTCAAATAAATAACACGACTGCCTTTGGTTCCTTTGGTCATATCGTATTCCTTATCGCGGATAACGCCGCTAATGGCAAAACGTTTCACATAATAAGGACCTGTTTTGCCATCTTGATACACTAAATTGTAGGTTGTACGATCGTCATTTTTCCGAAATACGTTGATGTGTAAAATGTCTTTTCCAACAAAGGCTTTGTCGCTAATCTTCGAAATGATCATTTTCCCATCAGCACGCATCACTACGATATCATCAATATCCGAACACTCGCATACATATTCATCTTTCTTAATGTTGAAACCTGCAAAGCCTTCTTCACGGTTTACATACAACTTTTCGTTATTGATAACCACTTTCGAGGCTTCAATCGTATCGAACAAACGAATCTCCGTTTTACGTTCACGACCAGCTCCATATTTCTTTTTCAGATTCTGATACCAAGCAATGGTATATTCGGTAAGGCTGGCAAGATGATTTTCGCATGTAGCAATTTTATCTTCCAATCCTTTGATATACTCATCCGCTTTAAATGCATCGAATTTCGAAATACGTTTAATTCGGATTTCTGTCAAACGAACGATGTCATCTTGTGTCACATCGCGACGTAGTTTTTTTCGAAATGGTTTTAATCCTTTGTCGATTGCTTCAATTACAGCTTCCCAGGTTTCGCACTCTTCAATATCGCGATAGATGCGTTCTTCGATGAATATTTTTTCGAGGGAACTAAACTGCCACTGCTCCTCGAGTTCCATTTTTTCAATCTCGAGTTCGCGCTTTAAAAGTTGTTTCGTATTCGAAACTGAAAGCGTTAATATTTCTGAAATTCCGACAAAACGTGGTTTATCATTTTCGATGATAACCGCATTGGGTGAAACAGAAATCTCGCAGGATGTTAAAGCATAAAGTGCGTCAATGGTTTTATCAGGAGAAATGCCTGGCGGAAGATGTACAAGTATTTCTACTTGATCGGAAGTATTGTCTTCAATCTTTTTGATTTTGATCTTTTCCTTGTCATTCGCCGCAAGAATAGAATCGATGAGCGATCCTGTAGTTGTACCGAAGGGAAGATCAGTTATGATTAAGGTATTTTTATCGAGCTGAGAAATTTTAGCACGTATACGCACTTTTCCTCCACGAGCTCCATCGTTGTACTTACTAAAATCGGCCATTCCACCCGTTACAAAATCGGGAAATAGTTCGAATGGTTTGTTTTTTAGAACAGCAATACTTGCATCTAACAGTTCAATGAAATTATGAGGCAAGATTTTACAAGCTAGCCCAACAGCAATTCCTTCCACACCTTGAGCTAACAAAAGTGGGAATTTTACTGGAAGCGTGATTGGTTCTTTATTACGCCCATCGTAACTCAACTGCCAATGCGTTGTTTTGGCGTTGAAGAGAATTTCACTTGCCAATTTCGACAAACGAGCTTCTATGTAACGAGGCGCTGCTGCTGAATCTCCGGTGTAAATGTTCCCCCAGTTTCCTTGACAATCGATGAGTATATCTTTCTGTCCAAGTTGAACTAAGGCATCACCAATAGAAGCATCCCCATGCGGGTGATATTTCATAGTATGCCCAATCACATTGGCTACTTTATTATATCGACCATCATCCAACTCCTTCATTGCATGAAGAATCCGACGTTGAACGGGTTTTAATCCATCTTCAATATAAGGTACAGCGCGCTCAAGAATAACATAGGATGCGTAATCGAGAAACCAATTCTCGTACATGCCAGATACATGCGTGATACGCTCCTGAGAACCACCATCATCGGTTGATTCTCCGTTAGGTTCAAGCTGTTCGTTTAAGTCTTCAGGTGTTTCTTCGGCCATGGCTGGCAAAAATAGAAAACAAGGGCGCTTTTTTACCCAGTGTTTCGCAATGAGTTGTTAACAATAACAGTGATTTAAGCTACTTTCGCTTGGAAACTTTTTTGACAAATGGAATCATTCATGAATAGGAAGAAATACTTGCACATACTGTTCAAATGCTTTCTCATCCTGAATTTCCTAATTCTAGATGCTACATTGTTTGCTCAACTCAATGAGATTGAAGATTTCGGATCTAATCCGGGAGCATTGCGTTGCTATTATTATATCCCCCAATCTGCACCGAAATCAAATATTCCTTTACTCATCGTTCTGCATGGCTGTGGACAAACAGCCTATGAAGTATCCAACCAATCGGGCTGGAATAAATTAGCCGATTCGATCGGAATGATTGTCGTTTATCCTCAGCAGCATTTGTTGAATAATCCTTCGCGTTGCTATAATTGGTTTAAAGAAGAAGATATTGTGCGAGGTCATGGAGAAGTAGAATCCTTGCATCAAATGCTAACATACTTCAAAACACACTATGAAGTAGATGATCGTCGTGTGTTTGTTTTTGGAATGTCGGCAGGAGCAACGATGGGAACAATTTTGATGGCTGCATATCCAGAGGAAATTACGGCAGGTTGTTCTTTGGCAGGACCTGCAATTGGAACTTGGGAAGGCAGTTTATCGCAGATGAAATCCTTGTATGAATCGGAAGAATACATACCCAAATCGTTTTTAGACAAACTTCGAAAATGTTACCCCGGTTATAAGGGACCTTATCCTTTGTTGATAAGTGTACATGGTGGAATTGATATATTGGTAACTGTCGAAGATCAGATGGATCAGATTTCCCAATGGACTGCCGCTTCTGGTTCTGATGCCATTCCTGAAAAGAGAGAAGTTATCTTTGAAAATCCTCGTGTAACACGAAGTTCGTATTCAAATGTAGATGGAAAGACAGTCGTGGTTGCATATCAAATTGACGGTGTTGGACATATTTTGCCAATCAATGTAGGTGATCGATTGGACGAAGGTGGAAAGACAGGCTTGTTTACAAAAGATATTGGTTTTCATCTTCCTTTTTGGATTGCTAGGGAATTTGGGTTGATTAATTAATGTGCTGGTTAGTTAATGTGCTGATTAGTTAATGTGCTGGTGTGCTAGTTTGTTGATGTGCTGGTTATCCCGATAACTATTGGGAGATGTGCTGATTCCAATGCTATTGGATTGCTGATGTGAAACAACACGCAGCCCCGGAATTCATTCCGGGGTCATTAGTGTGCATTACTGCAGCAGTTAAACAAAATCCCTATAGCTTTGGATTAAAATAGTTTTTGAGTTAAATGATGAATGAACTCGATATATTTTGAAGCTTTCAGATTCGGCAAACGCTTTCCCTTTCATTTTATTCCTGATTTGTTGAGGATGTTTCGAATTGTGTATTTTGCGGTGTTAAATTGACACTAATATCATTTCATGGGACCACGCACTGAAAACAGACGACTTTCTTTCCGCCAAATTTGGAATATGAGTTTTGGATTTTTAGGGATTCAGTTTGGATTTGCATTGCAGAATGGAAATGCATCCTCGATCCTTCAAAATTTTGGAGCGCATGTGGAAGAGCTTTCTTGGTTTTGGCTTGTGGCACCTTTTACAGGGATGATTGTTCAACCCATTATTGGACATTATAGCGATCGCACTTGGAATCGTTTGGGAAGAAGAAAACCTTACTTTTTAGTTGGCACTTTGATATGTTGTTGCGCGCTTTTGTTGTTGCCTAATTCGGGAGTGTTTTTCGTGGGTAAAATGGCACTGTTTATTGGTGCGATGTTTTTAATGTTGATGGATGCGAGTATCAATGTAGCGATGGAGCCATTTCGTGCTTTGGTGGCGGATAATCTTCCAGACAACCAACGAACATTGGGGTTTTCAATACAAACATTTCTCATTGGCGTTGGAGCTGTAGTTGGTTCTTGGTTGCCTTGGATTTTGAAAAATTGGTTTCATGTTTCAGCATCTGCTCCTGCAGGACAAGTTGCCGATAACGTGATTTATTCCTTCTACTGCGGTGCTGCAGTTTTCCTCTTTGCTATTTTGGTTACAATCATTCGAACACGTGAATATCCACCTGCAGAATATGCCGAAATACATGGTCATGCAGAAGAAGAAAAAACAGGATTAAGTCAAATTTTTAAAGACTTCTCTAAAATGCCGAAGACTATGCGGCAGTTAGGTCTTGTGCAATTTTTTAGCTGGTTTGCTTTATTTAGTATGTGGGTTTTTACAACGCCTGCTATTGCTCAACATATATATCATCTTCCAGTTGGTGATACTTCTTCTGATCAATTTCGGGATGCTGGTGCTTGGGTTGGAATTATTTTCGGAGTGTATAATTTGATTTCAGCAATTTATGCTTTGTTGCTTCCTTCTATTGCTGCTCGATTTGGCCGAAGAAATACACATGCATTTTCACTTATCTGTGGTGGTTTAGGATTGATATCGATGTATTTCGCTCCGAATAAAGAATTTTTGATTTTCTCAATGATTGGTGTTGGCTTAGCCTGGGCAAGTATTTTGGCTATGCCTTATGCCATATTAGCGGGTTCAATTCCTGCAGGAAAAATGGGTGTTTACATGGGAATATTTAATTTTTTCATCACCATTCCTCAAATTGTTAACGGTATTTTCGGTGGACCAATCGTCAAATATTTCTATAATTCTGAAGCTATTTACGCCATCATTTTAGCTGGTATTTTCATGATTCTTGGGGCAGTTAGTTCCTTCTATGTTCAGGATGCAACAACCATTAATATGAATGATAAACGTTAGTTTCAATTCTACTTTTTGAAATTAATTTGATAATTGAAATTCATTCGTTAAAAAGCTGGATCTGATTTTCTTTATTTGTTGATTCTTAAATTCATTTCAACTATAGACTCAATGAAAATTCAATACGCTGCATTTCTATTTTTAGCGGCACTTTCAGGTAATGTAAATGGACAATGGAATGCAATGAATCCCATGTCGACAATACGAGCTGGGCATATTTCAGCTGCATTAAATAATGGAAATGTTTTAGTTGCAGGTGGTTGGGATTATACTACCAATCTCAAAACGGCCGAAGTATTTGATGCATCTTCCAATTCTTGGTCGAGCACTCCAGAAATGTCAAGTGAACATTACAATGCCGCTTCTGTTACACTTGATAATGGACAGGTGCTCGTCATTGCTGGATACACTGGAACATTTAATACAGAAACTTGTGAACTCTATGATCCATCAAGCAATACCTGGTCATCGGCAGGCGATTTAACTCAAGGTCGTTCCTTTTTTACTGCCACTAAATTATCCGATGGTAAAGTGCTTGTTGTAGGTGGATTTGATGGAAGCAATAATTTATCATCATGCGAAATTTATGACCCAGCATTAAATTCTTGGTCAGCTGCAAGTTCATTAAATACAGGTCGATCATATCATATTGCTGCATTATTAGGCAACGGAAAAGTGCTTATTGCTGGTGGATATAATCCCAATGCGGGCTACCAATTAAGCTCAACCGAATTGTACGACCCTGTTGAAAATTCTTGGTCGGCTGGTCCTGATATGCTTACTGCACGCGACTTTCATGCAGCATCAACCTTAGGTGATGGAAGCATTTTAGTGACTGGTGGACGTTATTTTAATGGATCTACAAATTTCGCCTACAATGGATTATCATCTGCCGAAAGGTATAATCCAGCAAGCAATTCTTGGACTACGTTTCCTTCAATTCCCTCTGGTATTTCATATCATCAACAGGTTACATTGGGCGATGGAAATGTATTAGTCATTGCTGGAGTAGATAGTTCTAATTATTCATCCGGAACAGGATTTACTACTTTCCCCACAACAACCTATTTGTTACATCCAATTTCGGGTATTTGGGAGGAAACTTCAATGATTCAAGATTCACGCTATGAACATGGAGTAACAGTAATGACTGATGGAAATGCCTTGGTTACTGGTGGAGTTGATGCTTCTGTTGAATTATTTGGATCAATTACAAACATTAAATCAGTGAAGAATTCTTCTATTGCTTTAAACATTTTTCCAAATCCCGGAAAAGGGTTAATTCGAGTAGAAAGCCCGATTCCATCGAAAGGAATTGTTGTTTATGATCTATTAGGTAAAAAAGTGAATGTTCCATTTCAATTAATGGAACATGGATTTATTCTCAATACAGAAAATTTAAAAGCTGGTTGTTATTTGGTTTGCTCCGATAATTTAAAGCAACGCTTAATCATAGAAAATTGATGAAATTTGATTTCAATAATAAAAGGCTTGGGAAATATTACTCAGGCCTTTTTAATTGCTTTATTTCAATTTTAACCTAATCAATTTCATTAATCAATAAAATGAATTCGACTTACCATTATACCAATGCCGAAGAAGCACTTTTATTAATTCAATCTCAAACACGTGTTTTTCTTCATGGCAGCGCAGCTACTCCTATTTATTTAATAAATAAATTGCTTCAGGAGAAAGATCGACTTCAAGATGTTGAATTAATAAGCATTACGCTACAAGGTGTAGACTTAAATAAGGAAGAACTTCGGGGGCATTTTTACATCAATTCCCTGTTTGTATCGGAGGCAACACGCAAATCGGTGAACAATAGCATGGGCGATTATATTCCCGTTTTTCTCAGTGAAATTCCTCAGCTCTTTCGACAAACTATTTTACCTATCGACGTTGCTATCATACATGTTTCTCCTCCCGATAAACATGGCTATTGCTCATTAGGAACATCGGTCGATATAGCAAAATCAGTTGTTGAAACTGCATCGAAGATTATTGCTCAAGTAAATCCAAACATGCCGCGTGTTCATGGAGATTCTTTTGTGCATTTTAGTCGATTCGATGCTGCTGTTTGGGAGAATGAACCTTTACCTGAAATTATTACATCAAAGAAAAATGAAGATATTCATGATCAAATTGCTCATTATGTTGCCGAATTAGTTGAAGACGGAGCAACCCTTCAATTGGGAATTGGAAGCATACCAGATTCGGTTTTAAAGAAATTGACAAATCATAAAAACCTAGGACTTCATACCGAAATGTTTTCGGATGGAGTGATCGATTTAATACAAAGTGGAACAATCAATAACAGTCAGAAAAAAATTGTTCAAGGCTATTGTGTAACAGCATTTATGTTTGGTACCAAACGCTTGTATGATTTTGCCGATGATAATCCAATCATTAAAGCCATGGATATTAGTTATGTGAACGATCCAAGGGTAATTTGTTTAAATCCCAAAGTAACAGCTATCAACAGTGCGATAGAAGTGGATATTACAGGACAAGTTTGTTCCGATTCGATTGGAACCTATCAATATTCTGGAATAGGTGGACAGATGGATTTTATTCGAGGTGCTGCCTTATCAGAAAGAGGGAAGCCAATCATTGCCATTCCGTCACGAACAAATAAAGGAATTTCGCGCATTGTACCTTTTTTAAAACAAGGAGCTGGTGTAGTTACCACTCGTGGACATATTCATTGGGTAGTAACTGAGTATGGTTCGGTGAATTTATTCGGAATGAATATGGAACAACGTGCTCAATCACTAATATCTATTGCGCATCCAGAAGATAGAGAATTACTGGAGAAAGAATCGTATGCTCGTTTCAAACGTTAAGATTATTGAATACTTGCTGAATTCAAATATGTTAATTTTGAAATGCACTTCATGTTGAATTAATTTACTTGAATTTATGCAAGAGGTAATATCTATAATTTACCAGATAAATGCCAGATATAGTAATAGATTATCATATATAACAGTGAGACTTTCGCTTACTTATAAGTTGCCTTATTTTGTCTATTTATTTTGAATGGAATCTAATATAACTCGCAGTATCAAATACATCTTTCCAATTCAATCATAAATTGAATAAACATAGTTATATATAAATGGAAAGTCCACCAATGGATGGACTTTTTAATATAATTGAAAAAACAATTAAAATGAATTTTGAATGCGAACTTTATAAAAACCCATTTTGCTAATTAAATGATGAGAATAGGCAGAGTTATTTTTCAGGTTTAATATATTGTTGTAAGGCACTTACATAATTTTGGAAAGCTTGGATTCCTTTTTTTGTGATCGAACATTTCGTTAAAGGATATTTTCCTTTAAATGTCTTTTCGACTTTTATATAATCGGCCTCTTGTAATTTATCAATTTGCACACTGATATTCCCTGAAGTAGCATTCGTTTTCTCTTTAATGAAGGAAAACTCAGCTTCTTCAACAGAAACCAACAAAGAAATAATTGCTAGTCTAAGTTGAGAATGAAGTAATGGATCTAAGTTTTGGAACATTAAATTCTAGAATTATTTTGTTTCAGCTTTTTCATTTGACCTTAGTATAATTCCGGGTATAATAAAGGCAAATAAAACTCCGGCAGCCAATAATAGTAATTGAATTTGATAATCAACGAAAAAGCCAATTATAGCAAGAATCCAACACACAAGTGCACCTAGTTGAAATGCTTTAATTTTGAAAGCTCCTCCTGAAACAAATGTAGTTATTGCATAGAAGCATAGAATGATTGGAAACGTATATATTCCAATTTTATTAGCAAAAAATAGGATGATGAAAAGCGATATTCCAAATGCCATCCACATGCTTAACAGCAAACTTTCTATATGTGTTTTAACATTCTCTTTTTTCTTCTGTTTGCGAATAAGAATCAATTGAATAAGTATAGCTAACGGGATAAAAATTACCCATCCTATACCAGAATTCATATTCTGCCCCACAAGCAAAATATATTGCAAGATACTAGCTAAGAACACTGCACATCCCCAGAGTATATAATAAGGACTATCATCGTAAAAACGTCTTTGTGCTGTTTTTACCATTTGCGCAATTAAATCCAGGTTTTGTTTGTTTGAATTTTCCATTTTGTTAAGTTATAAACATGGCACGAATGTAGACTAGTTTATAATATAAACCAAAATTATTAAACGAAATTTTTCAAATAAATGAGATTGCGTGAAGCATGTAGCTGTTTATGAGTAGTTTAGTTAAGTGTCAATTTGAAATACCATTTGAATTATTCTATTCCTTTTAAGTTTAAAAGGTTATACCCACTAAATGAAATCAATGAAGATTTTATAATCATCTATTTACAAGCATTTATACTATCAATAATTATTGACTATTAGTTATTGTGAATAAACAAGCATAGCAAAGTCAGTTACCTATAGCATTTTGGGGTTTAAATTTTCGTGTTTCCTAAAACATTAACTGTTTTCCTCAGTTGATCTCAGAAAGTGATTAATTGAAGGTGGTAAGAATATTAATTTGTTTAAAAATACTAATTCGTCAAATGAGAAGGGGAATTAGTTTTGGGTAGAGAAAAGCTTCTTCGGAGCAGAGAAATAACCCACAATTTTTTTAGCGATAGAATCGCAATATGCTATTGATTTCAAAATAACCTTGTTTCCAGAAATAAGAAAAACCAATTAACATGATGAGCTTTTTGCGTTTAGCGGAGAAAGATTCCCTCTGAGCGGATGTATAACACTCAACGATTTTTCCTGATGGCACCGCAATCTTCTCCAATTACACTATTGATTAAAATGAAAAAGCCCATCAACATGATGGGCTTTTTGCGTTTGGCGGAGAAAGAGGGATTCGAACCCCCGGAGGTATAACCCTCAACGGTTTTCAAGACCGCCGCAATCGACCGCTCTGCCATTTCTCCGGGGGCAAAAGTAGTATTTGAAAGCGTTTCGCCAAAAAAAAGATTCAATTTTCTTGAAAAGCTTTTGCGATATTGCCGCTGTGAAACGGCTTTTTATTCTGAATGTGCTGATTATCTGTGTACTTGCATTACCCGCAGTAGCACAAATAAAAAATAGTGATTCACTTGAAATCATACAAAATAGAAGGCTAATACGAGCCGAATTGATCACAGGAGCTGTTTATGTTGGAAGCATGAGCACACTTTATCAAGCTTGGTATCGAGATTATCCGTTTCAAAAGTTCCATTTTTTTAATGATTTTCCAGAATGGAAGTGCATGGATAAATTAGGTCATGCTACAACTTCTTGGTGGGCTGCCCAGTGTTTATATAATGGTCAAAAATTAAGTGGAATAACGAAAGGAGATGAATTGTTTAGAGCTGCACTAATACCACTTTGTTTTATGACAACCATTGAAGTATTTGATGGGTTTTCAAGTGGTTGGGGATTTTCTTTAGGTGATATGAGTGCCAATGTTGGAGGTCTAAGTTTGTTTTTAATCCAAGAACATTATTGGAATGAACAAAAAATCACATTGAAATATTCCTTCCATCATACCGATTTAGCAGCAAAAAGACCTGCCTTATTAGGTGCTAATAAAATTGAGCAACTATTGAAAGATTACAATGGGCAAACCTATTGGATTAATGCACCAATCAATAGAAAAGGGTGGTTGTGTATCAGTTTGGGATATGGTGCTAGTGGAATGTTAGGAGCTCGAAACAATATGTGGACTAACGAAAGTGGTAGTTATGACTATAGTTCGATTCCTCGGTATTCAACTTGGTCGCTTTCGATGGATATTGACTTATTAAAATTACCCTTTAAAAGTAAAGGTTGGAAATGGTTTTCAACAACGTTTAGGTGGATAAAAATACCAGCTCCAACAGTGCAATGGTCTTCTTATCATGGGTTTAAAGCTTTTCCTATTTATTTTTAACTTATTTTCATTGTAAAGTGAAACAAACATTTGCAAATGCTTCATACTAAGTAGTATATCTTATTCGTTTGTCTTTCTGAACGTACGACAGTCAATATCCTTTAAAACATTCGTATGAAATACACTTGCTTTTCTATATTTTTGTGTTATTCTTAATGTGTGAAGTTTCAACAGGTCACCACTATGCAACAAATTTCGAAGTTTCAACTTGGGCTGCTCTTACTACTTTGTAGTTTAACTTTTTCTAAAGTTTCTGCTCAAGCTCCTCAAGCTGGTGATTGCTTAGGCGCCTATACAGTATGTGCTATTTCATACAATCAAGCTTTATCTTTTCAAGGTGAAGGCAATTATTTAGGAGAAATCAATACCTTATCATCCTGTCTAACTAGCGGAGAGAGAAATAATTCATGGTATATTATTACAGTTCAAACTCCTGGAACATTTGGTTTTAACATTATACCGAATTGCGATAATGCTGATTATGATTGGGCTTTATTCGATTTAACAAACTCTACCTGTGCTGATATTGCTACTGATCCAACCTTACAAGTAGGATGTGATTTTTCAGGCTCTACCTTTCCAACTTCCGTTACAGGAATGAATAATGGATTAAATCCACAAGACGAAGCCATGATTAATGTTGCTGCTGGAAATGTTTATGCATTAAATATCAATAATTTTTCAGGACTTGGACAATGTGGTTATCAGTTAAATATGGCTATTTCTACAGCCGGAATCATCGATTTAACTCCACCAACGCTTCAAGCGGTTACTTCTCAAGTTAGTTGTGGTTCAACTGCCATTACATTTAGCTTTAGTGAATTTGTAAAATGCAGTACAGTAAATGCCTCGAAATTTTACCTGATTGACCCTCTAGGAGTTCAAATTCCGATAACAGGTGTTACAAGTGTAGCCTGTTTAAATGGTGGATTAAACGATAAGGAATTTACTCTCTTATTAGGTCAACAGCTTGTTCAAGGTGGTGTTTATGAAATTCAAAGTTTCGGTAGAGTCGAAGATAACTGCGGAAATTTTGATCCAGACACGCAAAGTGTTTTCTTTAGTTTTAATGCTGTAGAAATACAAGCTGTTACACAAACTCAATTAGTAGATTGTCGCGCTAGTAATGGAAAAGCAGATGTAACTACTGCTTTTGGTACTGGTCCAGTTAATTATGCATGGATTCCTTCGGGACAAACGAGTCAATTGGCTCAAGGCTTGGCTTTTGGATGGCATTATGTAACTGTTACTGATGCATTAGGCTGTATAGATCGTGATTCAATTTTTATTCAGGATATCAATAATTTTCAAGTACAAATAGTTGTATTACCAGATACTTGTTCATTTGGTTTGGGTTCTGCCTATGCTTTAGTTACTGGTGGAACTCCATTTGTACCACGTTATAATCGTCAAGAATATACCTATTTCTGGAATGTGGTTGGGCAAAGGAGTGATACTACCTTCGTAGATAGTTTGTTAACTGGTTCATATCAAGTTTCTGTTAGAGATAGTTTTGGTTGCATTTATACCGAAGTGGTCAATATTCCTGATTATCGTTTTAATTTAATAGCTGATTTTATTTTTTCACCGGACACCATGCCCATTCCGGGTATTTTACCAACAGTATCTTTTCTAAACCAATCAATCAACGCAACCAATTTTATTTGGAATTTTGATAGTGGAGATATTTCAACAGAATATGAACCAGATTATATTTTTCCAGGTTCAGGCACTTATGATGTCAAGCTCATTGCTATGAATTCTTTTGGGTGCAAGGATTCAATTTCAAAGCCCGTCACAATCGATTTCCTATTAAATTATTTTGCCCCCAATGCCTTTACTCCGAATGATGATTTAATCAACGATTCATTCAATATTGTTATAACAGGCATCATGGACTCAACCTATCTGATGGTTATTTTTGATCGATGGGGAAAAGAGATTTTTGTTTCCAACGACCGCAAACAACCTTGGTCTGGTAAAGATGCTAGTTCAGGTAAAATGTATCCTTCGGGTTGTTATTTATTCCGTAGTAGTTTTATTGATCAATCGGGAAAAAAACATGTACTCTACGGGAAGGTATTGTTGATTGGATAAATCTTCGAACAACAATTAAAGTTCTATCGTTAATCCGTCGTAAGCAAGTCGGATAAAATCTGGAATTTCACGTTCAATTTCTTCTTGTCTACCAAGTTGATGACTGATATGAGTTAAGTAGGCTCTCTCGGGTTTTAAATAGTTAAGAATTGATACAGCTTCATCTAAGGTTAGATGAGATACATGGGTTTCTTTTCTTAATGCATTTAATACAATGACTTTACTGCCCTTCATTTTATCTATTTCTTCAGAAGCTATTTTTTTAGCATCGGTCACATAGCAAAAATCGTTTATTCGATATCCATAAACAGGCATTAAATAATGTTCTACTAATATGGGAGTAAATAATTCTCCAAATAATTCAAAAGGATTAGTTGTGATACGGTGAAGATTTATTAATGGTATTCCTGGATATTTATCTTCAGCAAAAATGTAGGCGAATTCTCTTCTTAAAGCCTCTTCTACATGAGCACTTAAATAAAGATCCATGTATTTTTTTTGAAAAAAATTGAAGGCACGAATATCATCCAAACCTGCTATATGGTCTTTGTGTTCATGAGTATACAATACAGCATCGAGTTTTGTGATATGTTCCCTTAACATTTGTTGACGAAAATCTGGACCAGTATCAACTACAACATTTCTTCCATTCAATTCAATTAAAATCGAACACCTCAAACGTTTATCACGTTGATCTGTTGAAGTGCACACATCACATGAACAAGCAATAACAGGAACTCCCTGCGATGTACCTGTTCCTAAGAAAGTAATCTTCATATTTCAAACGTACGCGAAAATTCCCATTTATAAGAAAGAGATTGTAAATCCGATTTGTTTCCTTTGTTAAATTATGAAGTACTATGTAATAGCAGGAGAAGCCTCAGGAGATCTTCATGGGGCCAATTTGTTAAAGGCAATTAAAGCAGAGGATTCTGAGGCAGAATTTATCGCTTGGGGTGGTGATTTAATGGAAAAAGCCGGAGCAAGATTAGTCAAGCATTACAAGGATTTGGCATTTATGGGTTTTACCGAAGTGCTTATGAATATTCGTACAATCTTTAAGAATATTCGCTTTTGTAAATCAGATATACTTCAATACAAACCCGATGTTCTTATCTTAATAGATTATCCTGGGTTTAATTTACGAATTGCTGAGTTCGCTCATCAACATGGAATTCGTGTCTTTTATTACATTTCTCCACAAATATGGGCTTGGAAACAAAGTCGAGTGCATACTATCAAGAAAGTAGTGGAACACATGTATGTAATACTTCCATTTGAAAAAGAATTTTATGCTCGCTTTCATGTTGATGTGACGTATGTTGGGCATCCTTTAATTGATGCATTATCTCAATTTGAACGTGATTCAACTTTTAGAGATAGAAATAATTTGGGTGATAAACCTATTATCGCTTTATTACCTGGGAGCAGAAAACAAGAAATTTCACGCATATTACCAGAAATGCTTTTAAGCATCCAAGAATTTAATGAGTATACTCCAGTTATTGCTGGTGCACCTTCTATTTCAACAGAACAGTATCTCGAATGGATCGGAAATTCCTCTGTGAAAGTAATTAGCGGAGAAACCTATCAATTATTATCTGAATCAACTGCTGCTATTGTTACTTCTGGTACGGCAACATTAGAAACTGCATTATTTTCAATTCCTGAAGTTGTTTGTTATAAAGGAGGACAAATTTCATATTGGCTTGCTCGAAAACTTATTAAAGTGAAATATATTTCGCTTGTAAATTTGATTTTAGATCGTCTATCAGTTGTCGAATTAATTCAAGCTGATATGAATGCTGAAAAGGTAAAAACAACCTTAAAATCCTTACTTAATAAGGGTGAAGTTAGAGAAAAGCAATTGACTGATTTTAAAGAATTAAAACAAGTATTAGGTGGAGGAGGGGCATCACAAAGAGCCGCTCATGATATGGTTTTGAGATTAAGGAAATTCCCTATTTAATCCATTTTGAATTTGTTGATAAGCAAATTTATTGCGGGTACATAAATATGTATACGGAATTAATTTTGAATAATGTTTCCTTTCAAGATTATACTCTTTATACTTTTTATTCCACACATTATTTGGTCGCAGCAAAAAGGAATTCGTGTTGGTCTTTATAGAGCGTCTCAAATAAATGAAGTGTCTATCGAATTTGATCAAAATTCTAAATTTGAAATATCTCCTGGGATATTTATATGGGGAAAAACCAACCATAGTATATTCAGACTCAAAGTCAATGGGAATAAAATAAGTGTATTTCAAAATAATATCTTCCTCGGATCTTCATCCAAAGTGAAATGCCTCTCTACAAAAGAGAATTACATATTATTAAAACCAGTAAAGCCTGATTATAAAGGAAACAAATATCAAGGTGAAATCGAATTGAGTGTTGAGTCAGGCCATCTTAAAATGATCAATCACTTAGATTTAGATACGTATTTAATAGGTGTTTTGAGAGGAGAGGTTGGTTATGATAAACCAATGGCTTTATATCAAGTACATGCAATTTTATCAAGAACATACGCTCAGTTTTATCCGTGGCGACATAAATCAGAAGGATTTAATGTATGTGATCAAACACATTGTCAGGTTTACAAAGGTTGGTTTGATTACAAACCATTTTCTGACGCTGTAAAATCGACTGAATCAATTATTGTAAAAGACAGTGTAAGTGGCGAAGTTGCTGAATTACTTTTTCATTCTAATTGCGGAGGAATGACAAACGCTTCGGAAGATGTTTGGAAATCTACATTGACGTATTGTCGAAATATAAAAGACACCTTTTGCCTTCAAGGGAAAAATGCAGTTTGGGTTAAACAGATTTCAATGGAGAGCTTTTGTAAAAAGATGAACATTGATTTGCCCAAGGATTCAATTCTTAAATCAGATTTATGTATTTCTATATGTAGTAATTCTGAAAGCAGAATTCATACTATTCAATTTCAGGAACGGAAATATAAAATGATTGATTTGCGCTCAAAGTTTGATTTGAAATCAGCTTGGTTCGATTGGGAGTGCAGGGGAGATTCTGTTTTATTTTATGGGAGAGGATTTGGTCATGGAGTTGGCTTATGTCAAGAAGGTGCAATTCGTATGGCTGAACTAGGTTATACACCTGAACAAATTATTAAATATTATTTTAAAGGTGTTATTCTAGCAACCCTAATCGAAACAGATAAATCAAATTATAAATGATTTAAGGCATTATGATTATTTTTAGAATACAATATAAATGCAGAATTAATTTGGAGGAAGAATTAGATTGATACATAAAATTGATTTGATTTTATAAACTGAGGTTATTCACAGTCAGCTTGTTTGTAAATATTTAAATCGTTTAAAAACAGTGAGATTTAAATAGTATATTATTTTCGAAATTCAATTAAAAACAATGTTGTGAGAGTTATTTTTGGAATTTCAATTTAAATAAAAAATAATTAAACATAAATTAATCTGCTTGATATTCAGTCGAATAGATATTAATGAATTAAAATAAATGAAATAAAACATATTCCATTGTAACCTTTATTAATGATTTAAAATATATTAGCACAAAATAATTGAATTTATATGGCAAAAAACATCGAATTCTCTGCTGAGGAAATGTCTGAACTTCACGCATTTTACATCCATGAAATGGAAAAAGCGGAGGTGAGATTAAAAGCAATTAAGTCCATTATTGCTAAAATTGGAACAGCTCCTAAAAAACGTGGGCGTAAACCAACAAATGAAAAGCAATTAACAAAAGCGATTGCTGCAGATTTAAAAGCTTCCGAACCAAAAGCTTCTAAAGTTGCAGGTCGTAAACCTGGACGTCCTGCTAAGGCAAAAAGTAATGCACCAACAATTGCAACAAGCGCAAAACGTCGTGGTCGTCCTTCAAAAGTGAAGGCACCTGTTGCATTAGCTTCTTCGACTGCACCAGCAGCAAGCCCCGAAATAAAAAAACGTGGTCGCAAGCCTGGAAGTAAAGTCGTTTCAAAAGCAACGAAAGCACCTGTAATTAAAAAAGCATCATCTAAAAAAGGTGCTCCTAAAAAAGCAGTTGCAAAAAAAGCGTCCACTAAAGCAGCAGCATCTAATGATGTTAAAGCAGATTCTTCAAAAGCAATTAAGCCAATTGTAAAAAAAGCATCTAAGGTTGTTGCTAAGAAAGCTGCAAAACCTGCTGTGAAAAAAGCAGCGAAAGTTGTTGCTATTAAATCAGCTAAACCAGCAGCTAAAAAAGCAACATCAGCCCCTGTCAAAAAAGAAGCTAAACCAGTAGTTACCAAAGCGCCAAAAGCTCCCAAAGCAGCAAAAGCACCAAAGGCAGCAAAAGCACCCAAAGTAGCAAAAGCTCCGAAAGCAGCAAAAGCTCCTAAAACGCCAACTGTAAAAGCTGAAAAAACTTCTGCACCAAAAGCAGTTAAGGTTGCAAAACCGAAAGCAGTAACAGTGAAGAAACCAGCAGCAGTTAAAGTAAAACCTGCTAAAAAGGCTGTTGCTAAAAAAGTAGAAGTAAAAAAAGCTCCTGACACTGCACCAGCTGCCGCTCCTTCTGGAGAAAATACTACTCAAGCATAATATAGAATTTTCTACGTCTTTAACGGCAGTTCTGAAATTCAGAGCTGCCGTTATTTTTTTGTTCAATTTCCTGTTTATGTTTTATTTAAATTTTCATTGCATTCCATAGACTTACAGTCTATTTTCGTTTCATGAAATTTACTATTGAAGTAGCTCAACCTATTGATATTCCTGAAATTTTAGGACTCATTAAACAATTAGCTATTTATGAAAAAGCGGCCGATGAAGTCGTTGTTAATGAAGCCATTTTACTTCAAGATGGATTTGGGATTCATAAAATATTCGATTGCTTTATTGCGCGTACTGAAGATCAACGTATTCGAGGAATGGCTTTGTATTACACGAAATACTCCACTTGGAAAGGACGTTGTTTGTTTTTAGAAGACATCATTGTTGATGAACAATACCGTGGATTCGGAATTGGCAAAGCACTTTTCAAAGCGGTTTATGAAGTTGCACGAAATTCAAAATCGGGTCGACTCGAATGGCAGGTATTGGATTGGAATGAACCAGCAATAGGTTTTTACAAACGATTTAATGCACAATTTGATGCTGAATGGATAAACTGTAAGTTTAGTTTTGATCAACTTCAACAAACCGAATCGAATCAGTTATGAAAGTATTTAAATTTGGAGGTGCGTCGGTAAAAGATGCTGAAGGGATTCGAAACGTTGGAGAAATAATTAAAAGTAATTCTACAGAAACTCTTTGTATAGTTGTTTCTGCTATGGGAAAAACAACCAATGCCCTCGAAGCAGTTTGTAATGCGTATTTCAATAAAACCAATCAAGCTGCTATTTTACTCGAAGAAATTAAAAAAAAGCATTTTGATATCGTACATTCTCTATTTCCTAATGGAAATGAAAAGCTATTTAATGATTTAGATACCATTTTTGCTGAACTCTATTGGTCAATTGAAGAAACTCAAATTAAATCATATGATTTTGAATATGATCAAATTGTTTCTCAAGGAGAATTTATTTCAACTCGTATTGTTGCTGCTTACTTAAATGAAATTGGAATTCAAGCAAATTGGATAGATGCTCGTGATATTATCCATACCGATAATACCTATAGAGAAGGAATTGTAAATTGGGAGAAAACGACTATTTCTGTTCAACAAAAATTAGTTCAAGAATCCTCAAATGCTAAAGGAAAACATTTTCTAACGCAAGGTTTTATTGGAGGAACTTCCGAAAACTATACAACCACTTTAGGACGCGAAGGCTCAGATTATTCGGCTTCTATTTTAGCTTATTGTCTCAATGCCTCAGATGTTACCATTTGGAAAGATGTACCCGGCGTATTAAATGCTGATCCACGTGAATTTCCTCAAGCCTGTTTATTGCCTGCAATATCATATTACGATGCTATTGAACTAGCTTATTATGGTGCTACGGTTATTCACCCAAAAACCATTAAACCACTTCAAAATAAAAATATTCCTCTCTACGTAAAATCATTTATCAATCCGAATTTACCTGGAACTCAGATAAGTGAAAATGATCTTCGTCAAGAAGTACCAACCTATATATTCAAAAAGAATCAGGTCTTGATTTCTGTATCTCCCAGAGATTTTTCATTTATTCTGGAAGAAAATTTACGCGATCTTTTTGAACTATTTTCAGAATGCAGAGCACATGTGAATCTCATGCAAAATTCAGCATTGAGCTTCTCGGTTTGTGTGACGATTGAAAAAGTAAGACTTGAAACCTTGTTAAAAGAATTGGAATTGAAATATAAAGTGAAGTACAATGAGCAATGTGAATTGATTACTATTCGAAATTATTCGGACGAATTAGTCTCCCAGCTTATCGGACAAAGACCTATATTGCTAGAACAAAAGAGTAGACATACTTTGCAGATTGTATTAAAAGAGATTTACTGATTTCAATTTTGAATTATGCCCAAGGGATATTTCATTCACAATGCAACCATCATCAATGAAGACAAGCGGTTTACCGGGTGTTTAAAAATGACTGGACAACTGATTGAAGCAATTTATGAAGGTGCCCCGCGCAAGGAAGAAAATTTAAGAAATCATACTGTTATTGATGCTAAAGGATTTTGGTTAATTCCGGGTGCGATTGATGATCAAGTCCATTTTAGAGAACCAGGATTAACGTGGAAAGGGGATTTGTATACTGAACCCAAAGCTGCAATTGCCGGAGGTATTACAAGTTACATGGAAATGCCCAATACAATTCCTAGTGCTACAACTCAATCTTTACTTGCCGATAAATACGTTATAGCCTCTGAGAAATCATTAGCGAATTATAGTTTCTATATGGGAACGACCAATTCGAATCTTGATCAGCTTTTAAAAACAGATCCACGAACCGTTTGCGGTATTAAAATATTTATGGGTTCGAGCACGGGTGATATGCTCGTTGATAATCCCTCATCCCTTGAAAATATATTCAAAGAAGTATCTTTATTAATTGCCGTTCATTGTGAAGATGATCCTTTAATAAAAATCAATGCAGCCAAAGTCAGAACCGAATTTGGGGATGCTGTACCCATGAAAATGCATCCACTCATACGGAGTGAAGAAGCATGTTATCGTTCCTCTTCGAAAGCGATAGAAATGGCTACACGTTTTAATACACGCTTGCACATATTGCATATTTCAACTGCACGTGAACTTGAATTGTTTCGAAACGATATTCCATCTATCGAAAAACGCATTACAGCCGAAGCCTGTGTTCATCATTTATGGTTTAGTGATTTGGATTATGAACGAAAAGGAGCATTTATCAAATGGAATCCAGCAATAAAACGAATAGAAGATAGAGATGCAATTAGAGCGGGTTTATTGAATGGCAAAATCGATGTGCTTGCTACCGATCATGCCCCACATACTTTGGAAGAAAAAAGAAAATCCTATTTTGATTGTCCATCTGGCGGACCTTTAGTTCAACATGCTTTGCCCGCATTATTTGAATTATGTAAACAAGGTATTTTTACCCCAGAATTGGTTGTTCGAAAATATGCACATGCTGTTGCTGATTTATTCAAAATTCACAAACGTGGATATTTACGAGAAGGCTATTTTGCTGATGTTGTATTAATAAATCCTGATCATCCCGAGCTTGTAAAAGAAAACGAATTGTATTCGAAATGTGGATGGTCGCCTTTTACTGGAACAACATTCAATTCTACTATTTCAAAAACATTTGTAAACGGAAATTTGGTGTATGATGAAGGTGTTTTTGATGAAAGTAATAATGGTATGAGATTAACATTCGATAGATGAAAAGAGTACTTCCTTTCTTTCTCCTAATCTTATTACTCTCTTGTAACTCAAATCAAGATGTTCCTGAAGGTATTTTGGCTGATAGCACTATGAAATCAATCATTGTTGATTTGAGTATTGTTGATGCATCTTTTAATATGAGTTTATCTTCTTTTACTGCTCCAAAATTTAAATCAGAGTTGTTTTATGAAGAGGTAATGAAACAACACAAAACAAGCAGAGAAGAATTTAATCGTAGCATGAAATTCTATGCTCAAAATACAAAGCGCCTTCAAAAAATATATGAAGACGCTTTGATCGATTTATCTCATAAACAAGTTGAAGTAAATAAGTAAGTTAATTGACTTCAATTTTTGTTGTGCTCACTCCGTGACAAGAGTTACAAGCGCCATTCGTAATGGATGAACTCATAAAACTAGTGTCATTATTATAGACAATTGCTGGAAATAATCCTGCACCAAAACCTGTAATAGCTGTTGTGTAGAAATTACCTTTCTGATCTCCTTCAATGGTATATTTTACAGTTCCATTGCCATCCGATTGAGTATACATTAATACAGTAACGTCTTGTGCTGTTGTAGTTTCATTATTTGTGTAGGCTGTTCCCGCAATGTAAAACCAACCGCTTCCTTCACCACCTTTTTTGTGACAATCCATGCAATTTTTTCCCATGTTATGACTTCTGCTTTTTCCATGCTGGCTAACGACAACCTCCATTTGCTTAGCATGATTACAAGAAAAAAGGGCAATAAATGGTAAAATAATACCAAGTGAATATAGCAATACGGTACGTAATGACATGGTTGAAATTAACAATCAAAGATTGAAACGATAAAAAAGCAGCTATGTTTTAAAAGCTAAATTAAATCAACCTTTTATGCATAGAACGGGGATTTCATTATGATATGCAATGCCTTTACTTTTGCTTGGATCAAGAATTTTTGCAACCCAATTCCGTCGATGTGTAACCATGCAAATCATATCGGGTTTTGCAGAGCGACGGTATTTATCAACTCCTGTATAAAAATCATTATCGAATTTAGTGCGAACCATTTTATAGGACAAAGTCTCCAATTTGAATTTTTTGCGCCATTCAGCTAAATGCTTCTCTGCATCAAATTTTTTGAAAGCTTCACTTGTAGGGAAAGTCGGTTCTACGTGGAAAATCTCAATGTTTGCTCCTAAAGCTTCTGCCAAAGGTGCAAGTTTCGTTAGCTCTTCTGAAACATGTGCTAAATCGCTTGCATAGCCAATTTGCTTGATTGCTTTTAAACGGAAATTATCTGGGATAACAATAACAGGAACAGGTGAATTCTCAATCACTTTTGCAGCAACGCTTCCTATGAAAAGTCGTTTTAATCCGCTGGCGCCGGTAGTTCCTAAGATGATGCTGTCGGCTTTGTGCCGTTTTGCTGTTTGAAGAATGATTTCAACCGTTCCAACACCGGGAACAATTTCAGAGGAAATAAATTCATCTTTCGTTTTAGAGCTGAACGAACGAAGTGCTTTTTTTACAAATTTTTCTAATTCTGTTTTTAGGTAGCTTACCTGATCAATTGGACTTGGAATATACAAACCGGTGAATGCACTTTCGGGCGCTAATTCAAGTACACTAGTTTGATGCATCACCACAATTTTGCTTTTATTTTTTAAGGCAGTGCTGATGGCAAATCGAAGTGCTTTTAATGAATTTGCTGAAAAATCTGTGGGTACTAGGATTGTTTTCATGGGTTAGAATTTAGTACTAAAGTACGTTCATAATACCCTTTCAACAATGATTTATTTCATGAATAATAATGACATAAATCAGGCATTTATGCAGCCATCGAAAATTTATAAGCACGTCTTAAAAAGTGATGAAGATCTCGAGCTGATATAAAATATTCTCGAATGATTTGAGGCAAGTTGGGCGATAACAGCGTATTGGCATTGAGTTCAATTTTGAAATGAAATTGCTTGAAGCTGATTTCAGGAATTCGTTCTACAATTGAACGAAATTCGGCAGGTAATTGAATGTGTTGATCACCACGAAGCCCTCCGAAAAGATTTAAAAATTCAGGATTTCTAACTGCTCGAATAAAAGCATCTGGATCCTGCATTATTTGTTGACGAATTTGATAGAGTTTTTCTTTTTCAGGATTATACACTCCGCCAGCAATCATCAGATATTCATGATTTGCTTGTATAAAGAATCCAGGATATTCTTTCATTCGTTTTCCCATAGCGGAAACATTGGCGCTCATCCAAGTTTTATAAGGTATTTTTTCTTTTGTGAACCGGATGTCGTTATTGATTCTGAAAATGGCTTCCGATGGTTCAATATGAATATCGCTGTCGATGGTCCTCAACTGAATAATCAATTCATCGATAAAATCTTGAAAAGGAATTTTTACCTCTTTTTCATACCATTTTCTATTCTGATCAAACCACGAGGTTGAATTATTCGAACTAAGTTCTTCGAAATACTGAAGAAACGAATGATTAAAATAAGACATATGAATTAAGATTAAGGTTAGGAAATGGGTGAATTAAAATTGAATGATGTCGACAAGGACACTGAAATGCAGTTTATTCATAACGAAGTGCTTTAATTGGGTTGGACAAAGCTGCACGTGCAGCATGTAGAATGACCGTTGAAGAAGCAATGAGTAGCGCAATCATTCCAGTGATGAGAAATACCCACAGTGGAATATCAATTCGGTAAGAAAAATCCTCTAGCCATGTTCTTAAGAAATACCAAGTGAGTGGCGCAGCAAATACGATAGCAAGGAGCACCAATACAACGAATTCTCTGAGGATGAGTAACACAATTTGTTGCACCGATGCTCCCATTACTTTTCGTATCCCGATTTCTTTTGTTCTTTTTTCAGTAGAAAATGCTGCTAATGCATACAAGCCTAAACAAGAAATAACAACTGTGAGTACTGCAAAAAATGAAAGTACAGTGAGCATAATTTCTTCTTTTCGGTAGAGTTGATTGAGCGAATCGTTGAGAAAGAAATACTGTATAGGATGATTGGGAAATAAGACTTTCCAATTCTTTTCAATATCACTTATTATAGATTTCGATTCACCTTCTTTAAATCGAATGAGAGCGTTTCTGCCTGATCTCACTAAACCATTCATGGATGGAAGCATAAATACCATCGGTTCTATGGAGGCATGAAGTGATGCATAATTGTAGTCTTTTACAACTCCTACAATGCGTCCCTTCATAAAGGCATTTTCTAATTCTTTCCCAATAGGATCTTTTAATCCTAGAAATTTTACACAGGATTCATTAATGACAAATGAACCAGCCGCATCCGAACCAAATTCTTTCGAAAACCAGCGTCCCTGACTTAATTTAATTCCTAAAATTGATGCGTAATCGTAATCTACAAAACTCATATTGATTGGTTTATTCTCCGGTTTTCCATTCGAAGAATAATAGAATAGAATTCTACCAGTTTCTTTACCCGGAAGATGATCACCCGTTGCATAACCAGTAATGGAAGGGTTTTTTAGCAATTCATTTCGCATTGCATCCGATTTCAATGCTAAAGAAGTATCGCTTGCTGGAAAACTAACGATAACTACATTTTCTTTTTCAAAACCTAAATCATGATTACGAAGGAAATGAAGTTGCATCATCACCACGAATGTTGCTGTGATGATTGATACAGAAATTCCGAATTGCAGAATGATCAATACTTTCCCTAATGCTCGTCCTGGATTTTTTAATCCTTTGCCCGAAATCATCGCATTGGATCGCAATACCTCCATGGGTTGTAAACGCGATAAATAAAAGGCTGGATAACTTCCTCCTGCTAATCCTGCAAACAGAAGCATTCCTAAAAGAATCAACCAGAAATGTCCACCTTTAAGGGAATCAAATAGGGAACTATCGTTATCGGTAATTTGATTAAATCCCGGAAGTAATAATTCAACCAAGGCAATACTCAATAAAAAAGCAATGCAGGTTAAGAAAAACGATTCCCCTAAAAATTGACGAACTAATTGTGCTCGTGTCGCGCCAGCCACTTTTTTTACAGCCACTTCTCTTGCTCTTTTTACCGCTTGAGCCGTGGTTAAATTCATATAATTAAAACAGGCTATGAGCAAGAGAAATAATGCAACCCAAGCGAAGATGATGACATAGGTCTTGTTTCCTTTCCGCACCAAATCATAAATATAATACGTGTCAAAATGAATTTCATGAACCGGTTGAGCATCAAATTCGATTTTGCCATTGAGCTGATTTTCCTTTAACCAAGGGGTGATAACACGTGTCGACCAATCATTAATTTCTCCTTCAACCTGCTTTTTTGAAACACCTGTTTTCGTTTTAAAATAGGTTAAACTGGTGAGCTGCATGTAATCGGCCGACATATTCATTCTCATTTCGGGAGCCATCGAACTCATCGACATGATAGCATCTACATCGCATAAATGGTTGGGAATTCCGGTTGGATTTATGATTCCTGTTACTGTATAGGAATTTCGAGAATAACGAATGAGTTTTCCCATAGCCGATTCTTCTCCAAAGATTTGTTTGGATAAACGTTCCGAGATAACTACCGTTTTAGGTTTATTCAAAGCTGTATTTGGATCACCTTGAATAAATGGGAAATTGAATACTTGAAATACCGTTGAATCGGCAAAATAATTATGCTCAACAGTAAATGTTTTTCCTTCATACCAGGCTGTTTGTTCACCTATTAAAAACAGTCTTGCTAAGACCTCAATTGAAGAAACATTCGCTTGAATTTCCTTACCAACGGCAAAGGAGGAAAGGGCAAATGGATCCACTTTATCTTGAAGATGAATGATTTCGTTCAAACGATAAATACGTTCCGAATCCTTCCATCCTCGATCAAAACTGAGCTCAGAATCTACAAAGAGGAAAATCAAAATACAGGACGTAATTCCTGCCGCTAATCCAAAAATGGTGATGCCCGAAACCAAACGATTTCGAAGGATTGTCCTCCAGGATAAACGTAGTATTTGCTTAAACATGGAGCGTTTTTTTGAAGTTTTCGGATACGATGCGACCATCAAATAATTGGATCACTCGATGCGCGTATTCTGCATGTTCAGGAGAGTGAGTAACCATAACAACTGTTGTCCCACTTTCATTTAATTCTGTAAGCAAACGCATTACTTCTTCACCATTTTTAGAATCGAGATTTCCCGTTGGCTCATCGGCTAAAATCAATTTCGGTCGACTTACAAACGCTCTCGAAACAGCCACGCGCTGTTGTTGTCCGCCGGATAATTGTTGTGGGAAATGTTTCGCACGATGAGAAATTTGCATTTGCTCCATCACATGATCCACGCGTTGTTTGCGTTCGTTGGAGTTCAAGCCCAAATAGAGTAGTGGTAGCTCAATGTTTTCTTGCACATTGAGTTCGTCAATTAAGTTGAAGCTTTGGAAAATGAAGCCAATACTGTTTTTGCGAAGTTCAGCTCGCTGACGTTCATTGAAGTTGGAAATATTTTTTCCTCCAAAATGATATTCACCTGAACTTGGCATATCGAGCATGCCGATGAGATTGAGTAAAGTTGATTTTCCGCAACCAGAAGGACCCATGATGGCAACAAATTCACCTTCATTCACCGATAAATTCACCTCATTAAGAGAGGTCGTTTCGATTTCTTCGGTGCGATAGATTTTACTGAGATTGATTGTGTTTATGAGCATCATTCTTTGTTTTTTAGTACTAGAATTGGTGATTCTCCAAAGGAATCGTACGAGGATATGATAACTTGTTCTCCTTCATTTAATCCTTCCAGAATTTCAATGGAATCGTTGTTTTGACGGCCTGTTCGGATGTTTCTTTTTTCGGCTGTTTGCGTTTTGGGATTTAATACATATACCCAATTGCCACCGGTTTTTTGCATATATGCCGATCGTGGTAATTGCAAAGCTGTTTGAGATGACCCTAAATTGAGACGAAGTTGAACCGTTTGTCCTTTGCGAATTTCTCGAGGTGTTTCTTGAATAAACGTGAGATCAGCTTCAAATCGTCCATTTTTTACTTGAGGATAAATCACATCTACTTTCAAACTATGAGCTGCACCATTAAATTCGAAAAGTGCCGTTTGTCCAATGTTTACTTTAGGAAGATAATGTTCATCGATACTTGCTCTCACTTTATATCCATCGGGAATATCGAGTTGACCTAAATTTTCTCCTTTGTTTTTGAATTCTCCAACTTCAGCCTTGAATGCGGTGAGTTGTCCGTGAGCAGGCGCTTTCACAGTGAGCATTTCGTAATTACTTCGTACCAGATTTAGATTTTTTTGCTTAAGCTGAACCGATGCCGCGTATTGTTGAATTTGTGCATTGCTATTTTCGAGTTCTCGAGCATATTTATCTTTTAGAATTTGATACTTCTTTAAAGCATGAGAGTAGGATTCTAGTGCCGTTTGATATTCGTTTTTTGAAACAGCATTGGATTGAAATAAGGTCGAATCTTGTTTCCATGTTCGGTTTAAAATACCAAGTTGATGTTCTTGATCGGCTAATTGATCGAGCAGATTTAAAAGACTTTTATCTTTCGAAAATCCCGCGTTTACTAACTGTGTTCTTTCGTTAGCCAATATTTCCTCACGATTCATCAATTCCAATTGAAGTTCGGGATTCGACAATCGAAGTAAAGGAGCACCAGCTTCAACCAATTGACCTTCATCCACAAAACGTTCTTCCACACGACCAGCTTCTGCAAGTGCGATGTAAATACTTTTTAAGGGCTGAACAGTTCCATCCAATGGAATAGATTCTTGAAAATTACCTTTGGAAACAGATGCTATATTTAATCTACTTGCATCCACATTGATTCGTGCTCCCTCATTCGTAAATGAAAAAATGATCAGAATCAAACAAACTACAGCGAATCCGCTACCGAATATCAGCCATCTGTTTTTCGACCATTTTGTACATTCTATGATGCGATCCATGAATTTTATTCGTTTTGCATTTGAAGATTGATCACCAGCCGATATGAGTGGCTTCTGATGACAAATCGTTACAATTGTTGGTGTTTTTTTTTGGCGCATGCCAATCCACATGCCCATAAATTCAGTTCATTGAATATCAGGTATATAGAATGAATTTCTGAAGATGGATCTAATAATCCTGTCCGATATCGGACATTTGATTGTCGAAAGCGGACAGTTTCTAAAAAATAAACTCTATAGAATTCTTTAGAGAATCTTTCAATACCTTGACAATTAGATATGTGAATTTCAAGTACTGGATTGTGCCTCTACTGGTACATGAAATGCGCGTTAATTAGAAAGCAGATTAATGAAGCAAGAAGGAAAAATATTAATTGTTGATGACGACGAGGATGTATTGCAAGCTGCATCGATGTTGTTGAGAAAGCAATACACAGGAGTTCAAACCATTCGAGATCCACAAAAATTGACGGCACTTTTACGAAGAGAGTCTTTTGATGTGATTTTGTTGGATATGAATTTTACCGAAGATATTCATAGCGGACGCGAAGGATTTTTTTGGTTGCGAAATATTAAAGTGCTTGCACCCGATACGATAGTTGTTTTATTTACTGCCTTTGGTGATGTCGAATTAGCAGTGCGTTCAATAAAAGAAGGAGCTTTTGATTTTGTGTTGAAACCTTGGCAAAATGAGAAACTCTTAGCCACGATGAATGCTGCTTTTCAATTATTGGGAACTCGGGCAGAAATATCGGTATTGAAAAAGCGTGAGAACGATTTAGTTCAAACGATTAATGCGAGTCCAACCGAATTTATTGGAAAGAGTCAAGCGATGAAAAAGGTGTTTGCTACCATTTCGAAAGTAGCAATAACCGAAGCCAATGTATTGATTACGGGAGAAAATGGAACTGGAAAGGAATTAGTAGCACGCGAATTACATCGATTATCGTCCCGTAAAAGCAAGGCATTTATTGGAGTGGATATGGGTTCTTTGAGTGAACATTTGTTTGAATCGGAATTGTTTGGGCATGTGAAAGGAGCTTTTACTGATGCACGAGAGGATCGGCCTGGTCGCTTTGAAGTTGCACAGGGCGGTTCGATTTTTTTAGATGAAATTGGAAATATTCCACTCACACTTCAGCCTAAATTATTAGCGGTTTTGCAGAATCGTCAAATTACCCGTGTTGGTTCGAATAAACTCATTCCCATTGATGTACGTTTGATTTGTGCAACCAATTTGGATTTGCATCAACAAGTCCAACAGCAGCGATTCCGACAGGATTTATTGTATCGCATTAATACCGTTGAAATTTCATTACCTGCATTGAGAGAACGACTAGAAGATATTCCGCTTTTGGCTGAATACTACTTGGATTTTTATTCTCGAAAGTATCAGAAGAAAATGAAATCACTTTCGAAACAAACATTGAAAATATTGAGTGAGCAGCATTGGCCGGGCAATGTGCGTGAATTACAACATACTATTGAACGAGCCATTATTTTGAGTGAAGGTGATTCCTTGATGCCTTCGGATGTGATTTCAAATTCACCATCAGCCGAAATTGATTTGAAGGATAAAATGAATTTGGAAGTATTGGAAAAAGCAACCGTGTTGAAAGCAATCAATAAAAACAATGGAGTGATTTCGCAAGCTGCTGCCGAATTGGGATTGTCGCGCGCTGCACTATACCGAAGAATGGAGAAATATGGTTTATAATCATTTCCGACGCTTTTTAATTCTGCGGGTGATTCTGATTTTTCTGAATCTGTTGTTGATTTCGTGGATGTTGGTGAAGACCGAGTTTTATGTGACCATAACTTTTTTGAGTGTTGCAGCAATTATTCAAACAGGCTTATTAATTCGTTATGTAGATGTCACAAATGACCGTTTGAGTCGTTTTTTTGAATCGATTCGTCACAGCGATTTCACCCAAGTTTTCAGATCATCTACCGAAGATCGTTCCTTGATAGCCTTGAATAAAGAAATGAATGCTGTATTGGATGAATTTAGAAAGTTACGCAGAGATAGAGAAGAGAAGGAATTGTTTTTACAAAGTATTGTTCAGCACGTTGGAATTGGATTGTTGGTGTATGATCAAGATGGGAAAATACATTGGCTTAATACTGCAAGTAAACGTTTGCTCCGAATAAAAGCTTTAAAACGTATTGACGAATTGCAAGGACCAGCTAGTGAGGCAATGAGTTTATTGCAAAAAGCCCAAGGAGGAGATGTGTTTTTATTGAAGTTTTATGCTGATGGCGAAGTGTTCCAACTATCGATTTCGGTAGGAGAATGTTTGATGAGAGAAACGCGATTGCGCATTGCTTCAATTCAGAATATTGGGAACGAATTGAATAAAAAAGAATTGGAAGCTTGGCATATGTTGACACGTGTGTTGGCGCATGAAATAATGAATTCGATGACACCTATTATTTCGCTTGCTTCATCAGCATCTCAAGTTTTACAAACGGAACACATCGAAACAATTCCCAATGAAGATTATCAGGATGTTTTGGAAGCAGTAAAAACGATTGAGAGAAGAGCCGAAGGACTTACTCGTTTTGTTGATACATACCGAAGTTTAACACGAATTCCCAAACCTGTTTTTAAAGAAGTCGCCCTGAAGCAATTGTTTTTGGATGTTGAAGTTTTGATGAAAGAGAAAATGGAAGCTGCAGGTATTTTATTTCGAATAGAACATTCTGCGCATGAAATTTATGGAACACTTGATCAGTCTTTAATTGAGCAGGTACTTATTAATTTATTATTGAATGCAGTAGATGCCTTATCAGATATTCCAAATCCTCAAATTATTTTGCGCTATGGTGTTGATTTAAAAAGCCGGATAACGATTGAAGTTGAGGACAATGGGAAAGGCATTTTAACTGAGATTTTAGAAGAAATATTTATTCCATTTTTCACAACAAAACGGAGTGGTTCGGGAATAGGATTGAGTTTGTCGCGACAGATTATGGCTTTACATGGAGGGACCATTCATGCAGAATCGGACTTAGGTAAAAAGACGGTTTTTACACTGAAGTTTTAGTCTTGCAAAATGCTGCGTTAGCGGTAGAAGTGGAAAGCCCGGATTATATGCCATAGCCTTGGCGAAGGCATACAGGAGGTTCCGAAAGCTATCGGAATGGAAAGTATAACGCGGCCTGAAGGGAACGCCCTAATTCAATTTCAAATCAGAAGGCAGAAAAAGTTTGAAGGTATTTGATTGAAATGTTGCGTATTCTAAATGTCCCATGAATTGTTCGTCGCTGCTTAGAAAATGCAGGTGAATATTGGTATCGTGATGCGTGAAAATTCCTTTGTGCTCGCGTGAATAAAAGCCCAAACAGGATCCTTCTTTTTCGAAAATGGGATAGTTTACTTGGCCTTTATGCGCATCATCGGGTGATTTTACTACTGAACCTGGAGCCAAATGAACCACATGCACATTTCCAATTTCAATGATACCCATGAGCTGGAAAGGCACTGGTTGATTGACTTTTGCCAAGAGTTTATTGAGATAATCTTCAAGTTGATCGAGTCGTACAATGGAATCGGGTAAAGCATGTTGCGTCCATGCTGGCACTTGGGCATACACGAAAAATGGAGCTTTAGCATGAAAGCTTTGTGTGACGCTCATTTTGCTAGCTGACTTCACTTGCGACTGATAGGCTTTTCCATTGAAAATGAGTAATTCGCCTTGAAGGAATTCGAGAGGGCCAAGGCCATTGATAAATGATTTCTTTTCTAAAGAATCGAGTTGGATCGTTCCCTTCAATTGCCCTTTCCACATTACATTTCGCATTGCGCCAGATACAAAAACACTCGTTGAATTTTGGGCTTGAGCAATGAGTTGTAAACCTAAAAATAAGCAGAATAATAGGAAGCGAATTATCATTTAATAGGGAGAATATTATTCTACATTGATAGGAAATACCGAGTAATAATTGACCATTTCGGGAAATGTTTTTCCAGAGTTATAGGTTTCTAAAAATAAGTTGTACCAACGATAATAAAAGCGATTTCTTAATAAATAAGCGTTGTTCATTTTATAGTCGAAGCGATCGCATTGAAACGCATTAGCCGATAAAAGCAAATTATTGAGATGAACTTGCGATTGTGCGTTAATAGAGTTTTTGGCTATACCGGTTCTACCTTGCAATCGCGATTCGGCTTTGATAAAAAGTGCGTACAGATTTTCGTGAATTTTACGTTGAAGTTGAAATTCTTTTAAGAATTCGGGATGGTATTTTTGGACAAAATACTCACCAGCAACATTGCCTAAAAAATCCCCAAAACTCTCTTCGGCAGCATAAGGAATTTCGAGTTTTGCTTGTTGTCGGTGCACATGTGCCATTTCGTGAAGCACGATAAAAACAATGGCTTCGGGAGGATAATACAACATGTAATGCGTCAAACGCACCGCACTTGTTCCTGAAGTTCGATAAATGAGTTCATCGAAGCCGACATTACTAAGAGAGTCGGCTTTGATTCGTGCAGCCAAGGTATCGGTTCCGAAAAATTCGAATGCTGGAAAATGATCGGGTAGGAGGATACTGTCGGAACGGGAAGTATAGAGATAGGTATTTTGCTGTTCAGGGATTTGCCATTCGGTGTAAAACTTCTTATTCAGCTGAAGGTGTAGTGTTTTCTTTCCAAATTTCTCTAATTCTCGAATGAGTTTTATGCTCTGTTTTTCTTGTTCTGAAAGCCGAATAGGACCATTTGCAGAAACAGTTATACATAAAAATAGCTGCAGCATCACAATTTGCCACAGCCATTTTTTAATATTTATTTTAGTAGATTGAATCAATTGACTGGGAAAATTACTTGGGTTTCCCATTTCATCGTATCAGGTTCAAGAGCAGGATCGGTAACATATGATTCCCACATAGGACCAGCAATGGAAAGTTTTGAGTTTTCTTTTAAGTATTTCATTACTGCTTCGGAGCCCATCCAGGTATTTTCGTATGGTCCTTTATAAATAGCTACGACAGTTTTTCCAGCTTTTAATTTTCCGGGTTTAATATTTCCTTCGGCTTTCCCTGGTTTGTTAACAGGAATCGCAACATCCATATCGAAATTGGTTTGTGAATCAGTATAATACATCGCGAATGGAGCACCAGTCATTTCCAATTTTTGTTTTTTGATTGCTTCTTGAATTTTACCAAAGTATTCTCCCATTTTATTTCCAATGGTTGCAACAGATGCCGTATCATGAATTGCTAAATATTCGAATGCTTCTTGATTACTTTGAGTAACGCTTTCGACTTTACCTTTTAAATTCATCGACATGGATGGCATTTTTTCGGTGAGTTTCGAAATATTGTTCAATCCTTTATCGAATTGATCTTCCAGCATGCCTTTCATCATTCCACTTATCAAGCGTAAAAAAGGATTGTTTCCATTATCCGTTTCCATGGTCCAAGTCATTTTGGATCCACCACCCGTAACAGCTTCAACTTTATATTGGCATTTGGAAACCCCCATTCCATCAAATTCCAAATCGGTTTTTACTAATTGATTTTGGATGCTTTCGGTAATGGTCATTTTTCCTTTGCCTGATTCTGGTCCTTCCCAACTCATCACAGCTCCAGTTCCAGAAGGAATTTCGTTGTATGAATTGACCATTTTAGGATCCATTTCTTTCCATGGTGACCAAGAGTCCCAGTTTTTAAGAGTATTCACTTGGTTGAAGACTACATCGGGACTTGCTTTCATAACGAGAGAACGTTCGCATACCGATTTTGCAGGCATAATAAATCCGATAATGACGAGGAGCAGGATGAGTCCGACTAGACTTAATCCAATGATTTTCAATATTTTCATGAGTAGGGTTGGTTTTGGTTTTACGAAACTAAGGATTTAGAATTAAAATCCAAAGACTTATGGGATGATCTATTTGAATGTGTTTATTTCTAATTCAATCTTAATTTTGAAATGAATCATGTTTATGAAACAAGTTCATTTACACGTGCAATAAATAGTTCAATGTCATTGATTGTTGTATCAAATGAACACATGAGACGAACTTCATTCGTAAATTCATTCCATACATAAAATGGAAATTCTTGTTGTAGTAATTCGGCAACTCCTTCGGGGAAAATAGCAAATACACCATTCACTTGTACCGGTTGAGTAATGGTAACTTTTCCAGTAGCAATTAATCCCGCTTCGAGGATTTTAGCCATTTGGTTTGCATGTGAAGCGGTTTGAATCCACAAATCATGTTGAAAGAAGGCGCTGAATTGTGCAGATATAAAGCGCATTTTCGAAGAAAGTTGCATTCCTTGTTTACGACGATATAGAAAATTTCGGGCAAGCTCTTTATTGAAGAATACGATTGCTTCGCCCATCATCATTCCGTTTTTTGTACCACCAAAACTCATCACATCTACTCCAGAATCGCGGATGAGTTCTCGGGCAGAAATTCCAAGTGCAGCCACCGCATTCGAAATGCGAGCGCCATCCACATGCAAATACAAATTTTCTTTACGAGCTAAATCACCAAATGCTTTTAGCTCCTCTGCAGAATAAAGTGTTCCGTATTCGGTACTTTGAGTGAGTGAAATTACTTTCGGTTGAACATGATGCTCCACACCACGACCAACTAAAACGGGGATTACTTGTTCAGGAGTAATTTTCCCATTGACTGATGGTAGCGTTATCAATTTAGCTTGCAAAAAGCGCTCAGGAGCTCCAGCTTCATCGGTATAAATATGAGCCATGTCGCTGCAAATAACAGCTTCATACGAACGAATGCAAGATTCCAAAGCGAGAACATTCGCACCAGTTCCGGAATACACAAAAAATACGTCAATGTCTTCGCCGAACAATTTCTTAAATGCATTTTCTGCATCACGCGTATAGGTATCGTAACCATAGCCTTTCACATGTCCTTGATTGACATTAACAATGGCTTCGAGAATTTGCGGGTGAATTCCTGAACAATTATCGGATGCAAAAAAACGTGCATTCATATTCTTTGAAAATTTTCACAAAGATGCTGATTTCATTGTGCTGATAAATTAGATACGGAAGATTCTATTGACATTAGATTAGTGAAAAATTTCCTTAAAATTTATCTACATTTCAGCATGCAGATTTTATTGAAGCCACTCCTAGTCTTATTCCTTCTAATCATGCTTCAATCCTGCAATCAAGCTGATCCAGAAAACCCTTCAGAATCTCCGAAAATTGCAACAAAAGATTCCATTGTTGACACATTGAAACCAGCAATAAAAATTCAGATCCACTATAAAATGCTGGTCCTAACTGATTCAATTCGTAAAAGACTTTCTAAAGATTTTCCCGAGAATCAACTAGCAACAGTGTGTGCTTTAAATCGCATTGATTTATTTCGAATTCATCGGGTTGATAGTTTAATTATCCCCGATACACTTAGTCCGAATTTTATCGACTATTCTCCTTTTCCAGACAGTGTTTCTCAATACACCGGTATCCATAAAATCATTGTGATTTCTTATCCATTACAAGCTTTTGGAATTTATGATCAAGGTATTTTACAACGCTGGGGACCTGTGTGTATGGGTAAAAAAGCAACTCCAACACCCACTGGTTTATTTCATACTAATTGGAAATCGAAAAGTCAAATAAGCACCGATAATCCCGATTGGATTTTACCTTGGTATTTTAATTTGGTGAATAATACCGGAGTTTCATTTCATCAATTTGATTTACCTGGATTTCCGGCAAGTCATTCCTGTATACGATTAGGCGAAGAAGATGCAAAATGGATTTATTCCTTTGCGGATCAATGGAAATTAGATGATACAGGAAGGAAAATAATCGCCTATGGAACTCCAGTTATTATTTTTGGTGAATACGGATTTGGAAAACAGCGTCCATGGTATGGTCTTGTAAAAAATCCCAAAGCCAATCAAATTTCTTCTGATTCTCTCGAAAAAATAATGAATCCTTATCGAGAATTTATTGAAGAAAGACAAGCGAATCGTGATTCATTAGAAATAAAAAAAACAAATCTCAATTAATATGAAAGATCAAATTCCACTTTTCTTTATTGGTTTTGTTGCACTCATTCACCTCTATATTTTATGGATGGAAATGTTTGCTTGGACAAGCCGAGGTCCCAAGGTATTTAAGCAATTTCCCAAAGATTTATTTGTTCCAACCAAAGCTTTAGCTGCCAATCAAGGATTGTATAATGGATTTCTCGCAGCCGGATTAATTTGGAGTATGTTGATTAATCATCCAGAGTGGAGAATCAATGTGGCGATTTTCTTTTTGTCTTGTGTTGCCATTGCTGGAATTTATGGTGCATCAACAGCTGATAAAAAGATATTTTATGTTCAAGTTGTTCCAGCATTATTGAGCATTGGAGCAATTCTTTTTTGCTGGTAGAAATCTTCTTCTTTTGTTTTAGTGGTTCCGTTTTTTGAGAAATTTTTTCTCACCTGCGGGAATTTCAATTTTCAACCGATTCTCTGCAGGTGGAACAGGGCAATTATATCCGTCGCTATATGCGCAGTATGGATTGTAGCACTTATTAAAATCGACATGCAAAGTATTGTTTTGAATATCGGGAATACTAAAATCGAGGTATCGACCACCTTCGTAAGTTGATTCTCCATTACTTAAATCGGTAAAGGGAAGAAAGAGATAATTCTTATAAGCAGAATCTTTCATTAAACTCAAGTTTTGATAAATACTCAAGGTGAAATGTGTGCCTTTATGATCAAAATCGAGTGTTCCGTATTTTTTATAGGTTCGTGTTTGACCGCTATAGGTTGGTAATTCAAAAGGTTTGGAATCGTAAGTTGCAGTGAAATGAGCTTTTAATAACCAAGAATGATTGGGAGGAAAAAAATCAATAAAGCCTGTATCAGCAGCTGAGATTGGAGAACGAGGATGATCGGTAAATTCAGCTTTATACGCCCTTCGGTGTTTTACAATATCAGCCTCGTAATTTTCAACATGGCTTTGAGATTTGGCTATGAAAGATCCTAATAGGAAGATAGATATAAGTAGTTGTTTCATAAAATGGAATGAGAAACAAACATACGATTTGCTAGATAAATAATTTTTAATGCAGCATGTAAATCTCGATGCATTTGAATTAATCAATAAATTAATTCGGCTCTAAATGCAATTCAAGATTGGTGCTTTCTTGTCGCAACCACAATTCCTTTTCTTTTAATTTTAAAATGATATAGGTTACATCCGCTAAATTGTTGTCATAATCAATTTGTAATTTATCGTCATTACTTGTAAAATTCCAATTTCCTTGGGTTGTATAATCATAATCGAGTGTTAGGAATGAATAATGAGCAGTTAAGTTTGCATTACCCGACTTGGTTAATGAAATATCATATCGATCAAAACTACTTGTTACGTCAGAACCATTATCTAATGCTTTTTCAATTTTCCAATTATTGGCAATGCGTTCGTTTCTAGGAACAAAACTAATCATCGGACCATCTTCGTATTTATTACATGAACTTAGACTGAGAAAGAGAATGATTGTAATAAGTAAAGCAACTTTAATCGTATTCATATTGTTGGTATTCAATTAAAATGATGATACAAATTTCTATTATGATGTATTAAAACTGTTACACCGCCTCCATGAATAGTTTAATAATTCACATATTAAAGCGGAAACAAATTCACTAAACGAATAAAATCCAATTGTCAACCTATATTTGCAAATCACCTTAAACATTTGTTCAGTTTTTACTCCTAAGTATTTGGTATGACCAATAATGATATTCTTAAAAAGCTACGAGTAGCATTGCATCTCAGAAATGAGCAAATTGTTGAAATTCTTCAATTAGTAAATTTCAGAATGACAGCATCAGAATTGAGTGCTTTTTTCCGAAGCGAGGATCATCCCAATTACAAACCCTGTGGTGATCAGGTTTTACGGAATTTTCTGAATGGTTTAATTATTCATTTGCGTGGACCTATGGATGAAAAGAAAGGTGAAAATCCACCAATCGAACCTTCAAATTGAATTATAAATTCTATATAAATAAAACAATTTCAATTCCATGAATAAGCCTTTAAGTAAGAATAAGCTGCTGAGTTTATGGAAAAAAATGGGTCCAGGTTTAATCACAGGAGCCAGTGATGATGATCCGTCAGGTATTGCAACATATTCTCAAGCTGGAGCTCTGTTTGGTTTAAAATTACTTTGGACGGCAATAGTAACTTATCCATTAATGGTTGCTATTCAAGAAATGTGTGCTCGAATTGGATTGGTTACAAAGCATGGCTTAACAGGTACAATTAAACGTTATTACCCGAAATACATTTTATTTGTTATACTCTTTGTAAGTTTTCCTTCTATCACACTTAATATAGGGGCTGATATTGCAGGAATGGGAGCTGTTGCCAACTTGTTAATTCCAGTCGTACCCTCTTTTGTTTTCTCAATTGTATTTACAGTCATATTGATTTATGGAATAATATTTTGGAATTATCGTAAAATATCAAACATATTAAAATGGTTATGTTTGACTTTATTCAGTTATGTAATTATTCCATTTATTGGAAATACCGACTGGTTACTCGTTTTAAAAAGTACGTTTATTCCATCTTTCGAAAATTCTACTGCCTATTATATGGCTTTGGTTGGAATTTTAGGAACGACCGTTTCGCCCTATCTCTTTTTTTGGCAAGCATCAATGGAAGTTGAAGAGACTCAACAACGACATTTGATTGTTGGTAAACGAATTATTTCGGACATGGAAACCGATGTACGTGGTGGATTAATTTTAACCAACGTTGTATTCTTCTTTATCATTCTAACAACAGGAACTGTTTTATTTAATGCTGGCACACATCAAATTAATTCTGTTCAAGAAGCTGCTCAAGCATTAAAACCTTTGGCAGGAAATCTTGCATATTTTCTTTTTGCATTGGGTGTTTTAGGAACTGGTTTTTTAGCAATTCCTGTCCTTGCTGGTTCTCTCAGTTATATGATGGCTGAAACGTTTAATTGGAATGAAGGATTGGATAAAAATTTCCATGAAGCAAAAGGATTTTATATTACCATTATTGTATCCTTGATTATCGGTTTAGCCATTCATTTTTTAGGTTGGAATCCAATTGTCGCTTTAATTTATGCAGCAGTTTTATATGGATTAACTGCGCCATTGCTCATTTTATTAATTCTACATATTTGTAATAACAAACAAATTATGGGGAAATATGTCAATTCGTTTTGGTCAAATCTTTTTGGAATCATAGCATTTCTTGTCATGAGTTTTGCTGCTTTTATGTTGATATATCTGCATTTCATATGATTTATTCAATTAATTCTAATCAGTTGAATAATTCAATTTAAACTAATTAATCATTATCCTTCATTGAATTATCCTCAATAAGCTAGTCAGTTGATGCCAATGCTTCATGACTTTCTTTTAGATTCAAATTTACATCTGGAAAAATTCAACTACGAATCATGCGAAAAACTTTCTTCATTCCAGCTCCCTGAACCACCATCAAATAAGTACCAGCCGCAACCGACGATAAATTAAACTGCTGCTCATATTCACCACCATCTAATCGTATATCTTGCGCATATAACAAACAACCAGTACTACTATAAATACGAATCGAAATATCGCCACTAAAAGCCTTCACCCGAAACTGAAATGGTCCATTGGTTGGATTAGGAAATACGCCGCATTCCGGTATTAACTGCCCACCTCGTCCATAGCCTTGATTATTTGTAATTGACGTGGTAGCATGCGTATCAACTACAGCAAAAAGTGAATCAGCAATATGTGAGTTTGTGTTCGTCACTTCAGTTAAATCACTCACTGAATTCCCTCCCCCTTTTACAAAAGCCAATATGCTTTCTCGTGTTGGAAGTTGCTTGCTAATTAATGGTTTTAATAACATTTCCTCCGAACAAGCTTCAACCAATAATTCCTCATTTTCTTTTCGCTTTTCGGTTATATTCATGGATACGATCAGCGAATTCCTTCCGTCGTTGCTGCTTTTTATGGTTTTTTCCTTTCCTTGAATATTGACTAAAATATCATGAAATGAAAAAAAGCTCATCACCAATTGCTTTTTATTTCGAGCAATATGAGTAGAGCTCACCCAACCAGTTTTAGCGAAAATAGGTAACCATAAGGTATCTAAATTACCACGCTCATCCCAAATTCCGGCTAGTGCATTGTTGTTAATTGGCCATCCTCCAACTGTAATTTCCTTTCCATCAGCTTTTGCATATCGTATCGTATCCCAAAAAGTTCCGGCTATTAATTGTCGCCCATCTTCTAATAATTTAAAGTCATTCGGATGCGGAGTTGCCAAATAAAAATTTTCGTTGTGCCCATGTAAATCAAGTAACTGACCATCTTTATCCATGGAAAAAATCACAAATCCTTGCCCTTCTTTCGTTTTATATTCGCTTGAACTAGCAGTTATTCCAGATTCTTTCACAATAAATTCTCGGTAAAATCCACCCGCTCCAAATACATTTCCTTTTTCATCAATATCAAACCCACCAAGCATTTGAGAAGAAAATCCACCCATTTGTTTCTTCCAACGTGGTGTTCCATCTTGATTCCACTTTATAAAATATATATCTCGTTCGTCTTCAGGTTTGCTAGTAAGCATACTATCATTTTCATCGATGATCATACCCTTGCAAAATACACTACTCATCACGGGCAATTCATCGCCACCAACTCGTACTAATGGTTTTAAAGTGAAATTGTAATCCATTAATCGATGCTTCATGTATTTCTCCCATTTTAATTCACCTTGATTGGAATATTTATGCAGAAACTCAACGAAAGGACCTTTGGTTGATGGAAGATGTAAATCTGGTGCACTCGAGCTATAATGATAAAATCCCGCTACATAAAAATTCCCTAAACGATCGGCTGCGATACTGCTAAATGAGCCATACAACATGGACATATTCTTTTTCCAAACAAGGTTCCCTTCAGGAGTATAAACAGCCATAAAAACTCCTGGAGAAGAGGTTTTACTGCCCTTCGAAACTGAAGGGATTTTCATTTCCATATCGTGTCTTCCTGAAATGAGAATATTTCCGTCCGATAAAACTTGAACCGCATCCATGTGTGTATAGTGCTTTCCCATAAAAGGCAGCACCCATTGGGTTTTACCATCCTTCGATAATTTCAGAAAAAAGCCAGCATGATCATAATTTTCATTTTTCACTTCTGCGTGATCGGGTAACTTAAGCTTAGAATAAAAATCTCCTAAGACATAGATATTTCCATCATCATCAACCGACATATCCAAAACATCCGCAGTAGAAATCCCTTCTAAATAATACGACCAGTTGTTTATGATTTGTGCTGACGAATTCGAAATACATACACCCAAAACAAACAGTAAGAAGAAAATGTGCTTTGCCATTCTAAAGAATTAAAAGTTCAACAGCCAAAAATATTGGTCGGCAAACGCTTAGTCGATTACTAGAAATAAGTTCATCAAATTATAATAAATTATTGACTGAATTGGGATACACAAAACAATTTCATGAAATGCACAAAGGCTTACTACCTTCGTGGCATGGCAATAAAACCCACTATTGGATTGATTCTACAGAATTTGTCCATTCCGAAACTGAACACCATGCAGGAAACTGTCTTGGCGGGAATCGAAACAAGACGCAATCTATTGGTTCTTTCCCCAACGGGTTCAGGTAAGACATTGGTATTTCTTCTTCAAGTACTTCAAGAATTAGATGAAAATAAAGAAGGAATTCAGGCGCTAATCATTGCACCAGCTCGTGAATTGGTATTGCAAATTGAAGCTGTTTTTAAATCCATGAAAACAGGTTTTAAAGTATCTGTTTGCTATGGTGGACATCATTCCCGAACCGAACAAAATCGTCTAGAAGAATCTCCAGCATTGGTTATCGGAACACCTGGGCGACTTTCTGATCACATCCAAAAAGGAGTAATCGATGCGGCTACAATCAGAATGGTTGTTTTGGACGAATTCGATAAATCCTTGCAGATGGGCTTCCATTCACAACTGGAAATCATATTTAGAGCCTTAAATGGCAAACAAAAACATTTTCTAACCTCGGCAACCCGATTAGAAGAAATTCCCTCGTTCATTCCCTTTAAACAGGTCGAAACATTTGATTTTCTAGTAAAACAATCCGAAACCAAATTAAAACTACAACTCGTTCGCACAGCACCCGAAGAGAAAGCAGAAACAGTGTTGAAATTGGTGGCTGGATTTGGGCAGGAAATTAGTTTGGTATTTTGTAATCACCGTGAAGCGGTAGAACGTATCAGTGCACATTTTCGTGAAAAGGGTTTTGCTCATGGTATCTTCCATGGTGCAATGGAACAAATTGATCGGGAACGAAATCTCATCAAATTCCGATCTGGCGCCTGTCATGTGCTAATTGCAACCGACCTTGCAGCTCGTGGATTAGATATTCCAGAAATTCGACATGTAGTACATTATCAATTGCCTATTCATGAAGATGCTTTTATCCACCGAAATGGTCGCACTGCACGCATGCACGCTGATGGAAAAGCGTATTTGATATTGGCTGATGATGAAGAAATGCCTCTTTATTTTAAGGAGAAAATTCCTGAGATAAAACTCCCTGAAACGTATCGTTTACCGGAAGTCCCAGCGATGGAATGTGTGTATTTTTCGGCCGGAAAAAAAGATAAAATTAGCAAGGGAGATATTGTTGGTTTATTAATGAAAAAAGGAGGATTGCAAAACGATGAATTAGGCTTAATTACCATAACCGATACAGCTTCTTTTGTAGCAGTTAAGCGTAATAAAGTCAAATCGCTTATTAAAAATCTACAAGGTGAGAAACTTAAAAAAGCAAAAGTAAAATGTGATGTAGCAAGATGAAATTAAAGCCTTTATTCTTTCTATTTATTTTATTTTCTCAAGTAGTATTTGCAGAGGATACTTTACCCATTCCTAGCAGTGGAACGATAAAAAGAATCCAGCTAACCTCTAAATTTATAGGTAAACGAACAGTTGATGTTTGGCTTCCCGAATACTATTCAGCTGCAAAAAAATACACTGTCTTATATATGCAGGATGGACAAATGCTATTTGATTCGTCTCATACCTGGAATAAATTAGAATGGGGTGTGGATGAAACACTCACACGATTGATTAATCAGAATAAAATTCAAGCATGTATTGTTGTTGGAGTTTGGAATGCAGGTAAGAAAAGACGTACAGAGTATTTCCCAGCAATTCCATTTGATATGCTTAGTCCAAAAGAAAAAGCACTCATTACCTTTCCTGATTCGGCATATGACTCACAGAGAATAGAAGTTTCAGGTCCACAATCGGAAAATTATCTGAAGTTCTTGGTTGATGAATTAAAGCCTTATATCGATTCGACTTTCTCTACCAATCCAGATCGACAACATACCTGTATTGCAGGATCAAGTATGGGCGGATTAATTTCACTTTATGCCATTTGTGAATACCCAAGTGTTTTCGGTGCAGCAGCATGTATGTCGACACACTGGCCTGGAGTAAATATTGGTGATATTAATCCGGTCCCGAATGTCATTCTTCGCTATTTGAAAGTACATATCCCAAGTCCACAAACACACCGAATTTATTTCGATTATGGTTCTTTGACTCGGGATGCCGAATACAAACCCTTTCAACTGATTGCGGATCAATTGATGATAAGAAAGGGATATACCAATTTAAATTGGACAACGAAAGAGTTTATTGGAGATAGTCACAGTGAACTATCTTGGAGTAAACGTTTATCAATTCCCTTGGAGTTTTTGCTGAAGTAATAAGTTCACTATTAATATTTGGGTTCATTCCTGTTTTTCGTCCGAATAGAAATTCCTACATTCGGAAATTCAGTACCTACTCATGACCCAAACCATAACCCGAAACCGAATTCAATCCATCGATTTATTGCGAGGCATTGTGATGATTCTCATGGCGCTCGATCATGTTCGAGATTATTTCCATCACGATTCGTTTTATTTCGATCCTACAAACCTCGAAACCACAACAGTACCATTATTCCTCACTCGCTTTATAACCCATTTTTGTGCGCCAGTATTTATATTCTTAGCTGGTACATCCGCATTTTTCGTTGGTAATCGCATGAAAACTAAAATGGAGCTTTCTGCTTGGCTAATTAAACGAGGTTTCTGGCTCATTTTCTTGGAATTTACAGTAGTCAAATTTGGTTGGTATTTCACCTTGCATTTCGATAACCTCGACCTAATCGTGATATGGGCAATTGGTGCTTCTATGATATGCTTAGCTGCTGCCATTCACCTCAAACCTATTTACATGCTTGCATTAAGTCTACTATTGGTATTTGGACATAATGCCTTGGACTTTTACACACCTCCTCCAGATTCTTTTATCCATATTTTGTGGAATATCCTTCATGTTCAAGGACCTTTTCAATTAGGTTCTATTCATGTGTTTATCGTTTATCCACTTATTCCATGGATTGCCTTAATGATGCTCGGTTATTTACTCGGAAATTGGTATACAAGCGAATTCAACCCAAGTAAGCGTAAAAACAAACTTCGAATTACGGGTTTAAGTTGCTTGTTATTATTCGTATTTCTTCGACTATTTAATCTTTATGGAGAACCGGTTGATTGGTCTATTCAACCACAAATTTCACATAGTATATTGTCCTTTATTAATGTGAGTAAATATCCACCATCACTCGATTATGTGCTCATTACATTAGGTATTTCACTCCTGTTTTTAAGTGTGGCAGAAAATAGTCAATCTGCTATTTCGAAACCCATAATCGTAATAGGACGTGTCCCTATGTTTTATTACATTTTGCATATTTACCTTATTCACGGATTATCGCTTTTAGCGGCTTATGCAACAGGATACGACCCTACACTTCTAATTTCAGATCAATTTATTTCGATGATTCCAAAATTAAAAGGCTTTGGTTTTAGTTTACCCCAAACGTATTTGATATGGATATTGATTGTTCTCTGTCTATATCCACTTTGCCATTGGTACAACAACTTTAAAAATAGAAATCGCCAATATTGGTGGTTAAGTTATTTGTAATATTTTTTCTTATAACCTGATTTAATGATATGAAATTTCATCTCCTTTTTCTACTTCTTATTTTGAGTTTCACAACTGTATTTGCTCAGCAAAACAAGCAAACAGTGAGCGGTCGAATCGTTGATAAAGAATCAAACAGTCCATTACCAGGTGCAATAATTCGTTGGACAAAAGACGTAGATAATACGCACGCAACTTCAAGTGATGGTAATGGCTATTTCAAATTACTGGGAATTCCTTTAGGAAGACAAGATTTTGAAGTTCGGATGATTGGTTATACAACGATTACCATTCCGGATGTAATTGTCACCGCAGGGAAAGTGGTGATATTAAACATTCAATTAGAAGAATCATTTCAGCAGATCAAAGAAGTTGAAATTACAGCTTCGGATAAATCGGGAACAATCAACGAAATGACTATTTTAAGTTCAAGACAATTTCGTGTGGAAGAAACGGAACGTTATCCCGGTTCTCGTCAAGATCCTGCGCGGATGGCTTCGAATTTTGCCGGTGTTCAAGGCACCAACGATACACGTAACGATATTGTTATTCGGGGAAATTCACCAGCATCAACACTTTGGAGGCTCGAAGACATCGATATTCCTAATCCCAATCACTTTGCTGTTCCAGGCTCAATGGGTGGACCGGTTTCAATCATCAACAATAAATATTTGGGAAATTCCGATTTCTTAACGGGTGCTTTTCCGGCGATGTATGGAAATGTGAATGGTGGAGTATTCGATTTAAAGATGCGAAATGGAAATCAGGAACGTTTCGAAAATACCTTTCAATTTGGAGTTTTAGGAACAGAATTAACTTCCGAAGGCCCAATCAATAAAGCGAGTCGTTCGAGTTATATAATTACGTATCGTTATTCTACACTCAATTTACTTCAAGGCTTGAACTTAAAAATTGGAACTGATGCAGTTCCCAAATATCAGGATTTAGGTTTCAGAATTAATATGCCCACTAAAAAAGCAGGGACTTTTTCTATCTGGGGAATAGGAGGGAAGAGCAATATCGATATTGTAGTGAGTGATAAACCATTTGAGGATATTCAGAAAAATGAATCGTATGGTGATAAAAATCGTGATCAGTATTTTCGGACTAATATGGGTGTTGCTGCTTTAAGTCATGTGATTGGTTTGAATAAAAATACCTGGATGAAAACGTCCATTGCAGCCTCTTTGCAAACAGTAAATGCCAACCACAATTTAATTATTCGGGATACGAATTCAGTTCCAGTAAGTCCATTTCCTAAAATATTAGCCTATAAGTTTGAAGAACAAAAGTCAACGCTGGCTTGGTTTATACATAGTAAACTGAATGCGAAAAGTTCGATTCGCGGAGGCTTTTTTATCACACGATACGGCGAGAACTTATATGATCAAGTGAAAATAATTGGTTTAAAAGATTCAATTGCGCAATTAGTTACCGACTCGGTTCCATGGAAAGTCCGTGAAAATTATAAAGGCAGTTTTTATATGATTCAGCCGTATATTCAATGGAAATATCGAATCACCGATTTGCTCACATTAAGCGCTGGTGTTTATAGTCAACACATGTCATTGAATAAGCAAACGACCATTGAACCACGTATCGGATTTAAATGGAATTTTAAGGAAAATCAATCCCTTAATTTAGGAGCTGGATTGCATAGTCAAATGCAACAAACCTATACTTATTTTGCAATCCCCGATTCTATTGCAAATTTGGGTGGAGTTGAAGCGAATACCCAACGCATTCGTGCAAATGAGCAAATGGGCTTGACTAAAAGTTCACATTTGGTTTTGGGTTATGAACGACAGTTTTCTCAGAATTTTCGAATCAAATTAGAAAGCTATTTTCAAACACTTTGGAATGTCCCTGTGTATGCAGTTTCTTCTGGTATTTCGCTCATTAATTCGGGAGCAACTTTTTCGCGGTTTATGCCTTTGTATAATTTAACAAATACTGGAACCGGAAGAAACTATGGAGTTGAATTAACGGTTGAGAAATTTTTTAGCGATCATTATTTCTTCTTGTTTTCGAGTTCCTTGTATGATTCGAAATACACTGGCAGCAATGGCAAAACATACAACAGCGATTTCAACGGAAATTTCATTTTGAATTTATTGGGTGGAGTGGAATATCCGATTGGGAAAAGCAAGAAAAACACAATTGGAACTAGCACTAAAATTACATACGCTGGTGGACGTAGATATTCGCCTGTAAATATCGATGCAAGTGCTCGTATTTATGATGTTGTCCCATTGGAAAGCAGCATTAATAGTAAGCAATTCCCGAATTATTTCCGTTGGGATGTACGTTTATCCTATAAAATAAATAAGAGTCGATTCAAAGTTGTTGCCGATGGAGTGATTGTTCCATTACGCGGAATTACTCATGAATTTGCCGTTGATTTAGTGAATGTACTAAACATCCGAAATGTATTGGCTCTCAGTTATTCGCCCGATCCAAAGAATTTAAAAGGCGATCCATTGGTGAAGAATTATCAATTGGGATTTTTGCCTTTGTTCTATTATAAAATCGATTTTTAAATTTCCAAAAGAATCGAATGAATTATGAATTACTGATTTTAACTTGCATAAGAAATGCAATTCCTGCAGCTCGTTGTTTAATTCGTTCGGCCTTTTCGCCTTCAAATAAGCTATCAACTGTAGAATGAAACAAAGAAATCCATCGATTAAAATGCGCTTGGGTGATAAGCTTTTTATCGTTTATCATCTTATGAATAAGCATAGGATTTCCAGAATAATTAACCGATGCGAATAGCGTATTTTCCCAGAAATCATACATTTTAGGTAAATGTTGCTCCCAATTAACATGAATTGTATCGGTAAAGAAGCTTGAAATTTCATCATCTACATTAACACGTTCATAAAATAAATTAACCAATTGAATTAAATCCTCCCTATTTTGAATATCCTGTTTCATAAAGAATTAACCTTTGATTAGAATACAAACAGAATCCTCTATTGCTTCCAATGAATGCATCACATTCACAGGAATTTCAAGTTCTTCCAGAGCCTGAACTTCAATTGATAATACTTCCGACCGAAAATACACTTTGCCCTGAATAGGTATTAATAAAGCAGGAACACTTGAAATATGATCCGGCAAGAATAGACCTTTCTTTAGTCCAATGGCAATTATTCGGTTATGATCATATTTACGAATGATACGTGTAATAACTGTTTGCGAACTCGGTAACATTTTTATTATCTCCTGAATGATCATAAATCTCGGCGTTTAAAAATTCGTAATGAGAACAAAAAAGGTATAAGAATCCAAAGTAGCAATAAAGAAAAAGAGCAAATCAATCCCTTCGTTGTACCAAAAATATCTTTGAAAATAGCACCAGTATAACCCATCATAGCCGAAACATCCAATTGAAGTAAAATGAGTATTCGCGCTAAATCTATTGGGCTAGATGCAGTCAATCCAACCATCAATTTTTCTATTGGATAATCAGCAAACTGAAACAATAAAAACAATACAATTCCATCAAACAATAAGGCAAAATACAACCACAATAAAACCGAGATGCCTATTCCTCTAGCTTTATCTCTAGTCACAATGGAACTGAAAAAAGCAATAGAAACAAAAACACCAGAAATAATAATTCCAATTGAAATCATCATGACTGCCAAATCAATCGGAACAAATATCAGAATTGGAATTCCGGCACCAAGAATAAATGCCAGGATGAAACTGATTAATAGTCCTGTAAATAAACTAATCCAGATTTTCTTTCTTTGGATTGGTTGACTTAAAAGTAATTCAATAAACTCAGTACAGTTATAAATATAAATAGTTGAAAATAATATAGAAACAAGAGGTACCGTTAATAAAATAATATTTAACATAGTTAGAATTCCCTTTGTACTTGTGTCTTCCAAAGAGAATACAGACCAAGAAAATAATGCTAATAAGACTGTATATGAAATAACAATTTTATTTTTTAAAATATCGAGTAATATAAATTTAACCAATTGCTTCATAACTTCTAATTTTCAGAATCTGAGAAATAGCGCGAGAAACACGAGTAACTCCAGTTTCAGAATTAAGGTCAGCAACATTTTTATGGAAAACGATTTCTCCGTCTTGCATATATATTACTTGAGTAATTAACTCATCTAATTCGTCCAATAAATGTGACGTAATTAATATCAACTTTCCATTCTTCTTCTCTTGTACTATTTTATCTTTAAGTATTTCTGCGGATAGTGGATCCAATCCAGCAGTTGGTTCATCCAAAATCAAAATCTGAGGATTAAATAAAAATGCAAGTGTAGCACTAACCTTTTGTGTTGTTCCCCCACTTAACGTGTGCATTCTCTTATCATACATTTCTGTCAATGAAAACTTTTCGAGTAATTCAGTATCGCATTTTTTTACATCTTTTCGAATCGTCTGAATCATCGATATAACTTGTCCAATAGTCATATTCTGAGGATAACGTCCTATTTGAGGCATATATCCAATTTGTTTCCGATACTCAAATTGATTATGTATTGAATTACCTAAAACAAGGATTTCACCAGAATCGGGCAAAACCATACCTAATATTGATTTGATTAAGGTCGTTTTTCCACATCCATTTGGACCAATTAAAGCGATACACTCACCCTTTTGAAAATGGGCATTCACTCCTTTTAATGCTTGAAGTTTACCAAAATGCTTATTAACACCAATCAATTCAATCATAATGTATGGCCCTCATTCTTGGTTGTAAATCAATAAAATTATCGGGTGTTAAACTTGGTATCATCTTCTCAGAACGATCTAATAAAGTCGTTATAAAACTTCTAAATAGTAACATGGTAGAAGGATTCTGTTCAACAATTACAGAAAATAAACTCAGAGGATGATATGGAATATCACCTGTTCCATTTCGATCTAAATCATAGCCTTCATATTTATCCCAATAATTAGATGAAAATGTATTTAACATCAATGATCCATTAGTCCCTACATCGAATGTATTTCCCAAGTAATTATTATTTGAAATAGTATTATCCATACAACTTGCTTGAATCTTCATTGCCCATCCATTGGAAATAAATCGATTCTTGTTGACTTCTATCCGATTTGTACCATCCATAAAAATCCCTATAGTATTGGCATTAAATATATTTCCATAGATATAAGCATCCGAAATTTCCTTTAATAATAAACCATAAGCGGCATCACCCCAATTATCTTCGAAATGATTATTAAACATCTTAACATGCTTAGTAAACATGACCGCTACTCCAGAACCATTGTTTCTAAAATAATTCGTTATGTATGCATCATCATTGGAAAACATGAAATGCAAGCCATATCGCACATTGTCATAGGATATATTTCTCCAAATAATAGAATGTGTTACAAATTCAAAATATATCCCATCTCGATTTCCCGAAATATCATTTCCAATTATTTGCAAGCTGTCGCTTTTCCAACAATGAATACCATTTCCAATTTGCTCTTCTTGTTTACCAAATGCAACAATTCGATTATTTTTAATTAAGCAGTTTCGACTATATTGGATGTATATACCAAAAAAATTATCAATTAATTCATTATTGCAAATAGTCACATGATGACTATCATAAACTTTTATTCCACCGGGGTCATCTAAAGTGGCGTAACCCGAATGTTGAATGCGCAATCCTTGAATAGTCACATACGATGATTTGATTGAAAGTACCTCATACTTTCTATGCCCGTCTAATATGGGCATTCCCAAACCTTGAATTGTTAATGGTTTTGCTATTAGAATATTGCCTTCTTGATAAAATCCTTTTTCTATGATAATTGTATCATATGGTTGAGCATAGAGAATAGCTGGCTTTATTTGTTTAAAAACCTCCTGCTTACCAACATGAATTATCTTGGCTTCGGTGTGATTTAAAAATGAAAAATAAACCAGAAAAAATGAGAATAAATTCCTCATATCAATTCTGAATAGTTTTCCAATCAGATATAACTCCTTCTAGATTTGAATTCATCGTCTCTGCTGCATCTTTAGTAGAAAATGCAGCAAAATTTCCCCCCATTGGACTATTGAGTTTACTAGATGAAATATAATAAGCTGATTCTGCTGGTATGAGCGTATTGACAGTAGCGAAATCATGAACAAAGAATGATTTATACTCCATTTTTATATTGGATGATTTAAAACGAATTAAACAACCCATATCATCAAACTTATAAACTCGTCCTTTGTCTGTGATTAGTTCTGCACCAAATCGTCCATCAGAAATGGTCATCTTACAAAATTCGCATGCATCTGAATTTAGTTGGATTGGCTCTGGACTACCATTTCCGCATGAACTTAGAAAAAGAATGAATAACATTGGAATAAGGGAACTGGTTCTTTTTTTCAAAAACCGAATTAGATTATTCTCAATAAAGACAGTAATAAACATGAGTAAACCACTGCCAATAAATAACCATCCTCCAATATCGGGAATTGAATAAGCACCAAAATTAAGCAGCACTTTATATCCAATTAATGGAGGTTGATAGGACATTCCAGGGACTTGAATTGCGGCATTGGGATCCAAATTGTGTCCATAATTATATTCCCAACGCCAAAAATCAATCATGGCAATTATCCCAAAAATGACAAAGGCAATAAATAGGTAATTTAATAATCGTCGCTTTCCAAGTAAGCCAGTTAAGAAAGCAAATCCGACAAAAAAACATATGATATAAGGTAGAATAGTAAACTCAATAAAATTCTCAGCATGTAATGTTTGCATTCCGATATAATGATTTAAGCCATTTATGATATCAACATTTCCGCCTAATGCATTACTGTAGATAAGCATTACTAAGCCTTCTGGATATTGTGGTGCAGAAAGTTCTATTCGCCAAATAGGCAAAAAGATTGAGAACATTAATAATATGGATGAAATAATTAATAATAAGCGTGATATGGAAGAAATTTTAATGCTTTTCATATCTAATTATTTTAAAGAGCAGCATGAATATCATGCTGCTCTCAAGCTGAATCACAACACACCAATTTATTTAACCGGATCTGGAATTGATTTACCCAGACTGAATGAAATAGGCACATTACTATTTGCAGGTGATACTCGAACATATCCTTGCATTTCCTGGTGAAGAGCGCTACAGAAATCAGTACAATACATTGGGAAAATACCTACTTTATCTGGTACCCATTTTAATGTACATGTTTCGCCTGGCATGATTAATAATTCTGCATTTGAAGCTCCTTTGATTGCAAATCCATGAGGAACATCCCAATCTTGTTCAAGGTTCGTTACATGAAAATAAACTTCATCACCCATTTTAATTCCTTCAATGTTATCTGGTGAAAAATGCGAACGTATAGAAGTCATATAAACATGTACAGTTTTACCCTGGCGAACTACCTTGGATTCCCCTTCTCCCTTCGTCACATAAGGATTTTTATTATCTGCTATTTTAAAAATCTTAACCTGGTTTTTAGTGAATAAATCGGCAGGTGCAGCTTGTGCATAATGTGGTTCTCCAATTGTTGGAAAATCCAATATCATTTGCATCTTATCTCCGCTTATATCATATAATTGAGCACTTTGAGCTAACTCAGGTCCTGTTGGCAAGTAGCGATCTTTCGTAATTTTATTATAGGCAATCAAATATTTACCATAAGGTTTGCGTGTGTTTCCTCCTGGTACACATAAGTGTCCAACAGAATAATACGTTGGAACACGATCTAAAACTTTTAAATCCTTGATATTCCATTTAACCACTTCGGATGAAACAAAAAAGGAAGTATACGCATTTCCATTTGCATCAAACTCAGTATGTAAAGGACCTAAACCAGGTTTCTTCACTTCACCATACAATGCAGCTTCATATTTAATTACAGGAATTCCTTCGTATTCTCCATCAAATGCTTTACTCTGAATTGCCTGTTGAATTTTATCAAAACTAAAAACTGGAATTAATGCAGCTAATTTTCCACTTCCAACAATATATTCTCCCGTTGGATCCACATCACATCCGTGGGGCGATTTAGGACATGGAATAAAATAACAGATATCCTTCAATTTTGATACATCCAATACTGTAACATCAGTCAAAATATCAGATGTAGCCATTTGTGTGCTTTCATTATACAGATTATGAGCATAGCGAACAGATTGTTTTTCACCTTGTCCAGCACGTAAATATTCTTCTGCTTTTTTCCAATTAACTGCAAGAATGAAATCTTTATCCTTTTGTGATGCATTTACTTCTAATAAAGTACTAGCCTGCTCTGTATTGTAGCATGAAAAGAAAAACCATCCATGTGATTTCGCTTTACCACATCTAGCCAAATCAAAATTAACTCCTGGCGTTCTTAATTGAAACGCAATTTTCATATTCCCATTCTCCTTATCCACACTCACAAAACTTATATGTCCTTTAAAATTTTGCTTATATGAATTAATTGGAACATCTCCATTTGCATTATCTGAAGGAACACTAAAACGTGTACCTGCAACAATATATTCAGAATTCTCTGTCCCGAATGGAGAACTATGATTCCCGCCACTATTAGGTAATTCAAGAATTTCAGCTGTGCGAAATGTTTTAAGATCTATGCGAGCTAAGCGAGGTGTATTATTCGCATTAACAAATACCCATTTACCATTAACTTCTCCCGATGTTTGAGATAATTCCACATGATGTAAATCATCCCAAGGAACAAAACCATGAGAGGTATTTAACATCGGTTTTGTTTCTTCACTATATCCCCAACCTTTTTCAGGATCAACAGAAAAAACAGGAATTACTCGTAATAATCTTGCGCTTGGTAGTCCATATACGCTCAGTTGTCCGCTAAATCCTCCGGATACAAAATTGTAAAATTCATCGTATTTACCAGGAGCAACATATGTTTTTGTAGCAGCATCACCACTTACAGCATTTGATGTACTCTTAGGTTTGCATGATATTATCGCTGAGGCTAGAGCAAGCGAAGCCAGCGACAGTTTTAAAAACGTCGTTTTCATAGTTATGTAGTTTCAGATTATTAGGAGGAGTTTATTTTACCCCGTCATTTTTTCTCATGAATTCCAATAGCTGTCGAGCTTCATCAGCATTTAGGTTTTGATTCGGCATTCGAACTAAACACAATTCCAATTGAGCTTGTACAACCGGATCTTTATTAATCATTGGATCTGGATTCGTAATAAAATTCATAATCCAATAAGGAGTATGACGAGAAGTAACACCTTTCCATCCTGGCCCAACTAACTTTTCTTCAGTAAGTTTGTGACACGATGAACATTTAACTCCAAAATTATTTTCTCCAGCACTTGCAAGGGTTTTATCTAATTGATCAGCAATTTTTACATTATCTGGAGAGAATTCACCTTCTCCGCGTTTGGGATCATATTCTTCTGCATCAGATTTTCCTGATTCATTCACTTTAGATGTATCTGTCACAGGTGATTTTGATTCCGTTCCTCCACCACATCGGGAGAAAAATAGAGATACCGTTAAAATAAATACTAAAATAGGGAAGGGCTTTTTCATAGGTTCTTTTTGATTTTCTAACAGGGCCAAATTAGAGACATCGCTTACTTGAGAATTATGATTGCAGTCATAAACTTATTATGATAAATGTCATAGTTTAAGCGAATTGCTTGAATTTCATTTGTCGATTGAGAAAACGAATAGCCGCAATGGAAAACAAAAAGCAAAGGGTACTCGCAGAACCATTCAGAATAAAGATGGTTGAGCCGCTTAAAATCACAACAGAAGAATACAGATTAGAAGCGTTGAAAAAAGCAGGATACAATCCATTTTTACTTAGAGCAGAAGATGTATTTATTGATTTATTAACTGATAGTGGTACAGGTGCCATGAGTGATAATCAATGGGCAGGTATTATGATGGGTGATGAAAGCTATGCCGGTGCGAAAAGTTGGGAACATTTGGAAGCTGTTGTAAAAGAATTAACAGGCATGCCTTATATTTTACCAACCCACCAAGGTCGTGCAGCTGAACGCATTTTGTATGGTATTTTAGGTGGAAAAGACAAGATATTTTTAAGTAATACCCATTTCGATACAACACGTGCAAACATCGAATTTACAGGTGCTACTGCGATTGATGTTATGCCGCACAATGCAAACGATCCTGAAATCTATATGCCTTTTAAAGGAAATATCGATATCAGTAAAGTAGCCACACTCATTGAAGAACACGGTCGCGAACATATTGGGGCAATTATTATTACCGTGACGAATAACTCAGCTGGTGGACAACCCGTGAGTATGGAAAACGTAAAAGCATTGCGAGTGATTTGCGATGAATGCCATATTCCACTTGTCATTGATGGCTGTCGCATTGCAGAAAATAGCTATTTCGTTAAACACCGTGAAGAAGGTTATGCGGATAAAACCTATGAAGAAATTGCAAAAGAAATGCTTCGTTTAGGTGATGCATTTATTATGAGTGCTAAGAAAGATGGCTTAGTAAATATAGGTGGTTTATTAACTTTAAGGGATGAAGCCCTATCGTTAAAATGCAAAAATCTACTTATCATTTCTGAGGGCTTTACTACGTATGGTGGATTAGCTGGGCGTGATATGGAAGCACTTTCAATTGGTTTAAAAGAAGTGTTTGATGCCGATTATCTTCACTATCGAATTCGAAGTACAGCTTATTTAGGTGAGCATCTAAAAGCCAAAGGAATTCCTGTTGTTTGGCCAATTGGTGGACATGCAGTATACATAGATGCTAAGAAACTATATCCCAATATTCCATTAGAAGAATATCCTGGACAGGCTTTAGTGTGTGATTTATACATTAAAGGTGGAATTCGCTGTGTGGAAGTTGGAAGTGTTATGTTTGGTAAATACGATGAAAATGGAAAGTTAATTCCTGCTGCAAATGAATTAGTGCGTTTAGCTATTCCCAGACGAGTTTATACCCAAAGTCACATTGATTATGTCTTAGAAATATTTGATGATATTCTCGAATTACGTGATCAAAAAAGAGGATACAAAATCACGTATGAGCCACCCTTCTTAAGGCATTTTACTGCAAAGTTTGATAAGTTGTAATAATTGAATTAAAAATAAAAAAGGTTAGCATTATGCTAACCTTTTTATTCAATTAAATCAAGGTAGTAATACCTCGTCAATTACATGGATTACTCCATTTGATGTTGGAATACATGCTGATATTGTTGCTTTACCATTTATAATTATTTTATCACCTTTTTTAGTAATTGATATTTTACCACCATTTACCATCTCGAAAGATTGACCATCTTGTAAATAGTCAGTTTTCAATACTCCAACGTATGTGTGATACTCCAATATATTCTTCAAATCTGCTTGATTTTCGGGCTTCAATAAATTATCTAAAGTTCCTGCAGGTAATTTATCAAAAGCTGCATTTGTCGGACCGAAAACTGTAAAAGGACCTGTAGTGCTCAATACATCAACTAAATCAGCTGCCTTAACTGCAGCAACTAATGTTGAATGATCTTTACTTCCCGATGCAACTTGAACAATATTTGGATCAGATGTTTCATCAACAACAGAAGCTTGTCCATTCGCATTCGAACTAGTATCTGCTTTTTGGTCAGATGTTTTACTTTCTTGATTTGAATTACAAGCAAGAAGATTAAGAAGTGCAAAGAAAATGAAGGGAGTAATGTGAGTTTTCATCGTATAGATTTTTTTAGCAATCTACAGATGACACATTTTCTAGTTTATGATTCAAATCACAATATCAATTCATGAAAAGTGCTCACGCTTAAATTAATAGAATAATTTACGATTAATTATTTCTACTTTTTTTTGTTCCTGCATTCGTCTCAATGTTCTTATTACAGTTTCAACTCTTAAACCAGTATGATTGGCAATTTCTTGACGGGTAAAAGGAATTAGAACTCTTTCTTTAATACCATCTTTTAATCTTAATGAATTTAAAAATCCAAGTATTCTAATTTCCGGTGGATTATTAATAATTTCTCTAGCTGTTTTTGTCTTATTATAAATTCGTTGTGCAAACTCAAGTAGAAATACCATTTGGAGATTTGGATTGTCATTTAGTAGTTCATGGAGCTTTCCGGCAGGTAACTTTATAAGTTCGGTATCTTTTAATGCAATGGCTGTTGCCGGGTAATTTTCTCTTATAAATAATGGAGGTTCTCCAAAACTGCACCCTTCATAAAATAAACCTTGGGTGAATTCTTTCCCTTCTAGGTTCATATTATACATGCGAACTTCTCCTGTAACAATTTGAAAAAACCAACGAGGCAATTCTCCTTCGTGAAATATAATCTCACCTTTTTGGTAGCACTTTCGAACAGCACCATATTCAAGCAATAAATCACAATCCAACTTCATAGGTAAAAAATTAACACACCAGCATATGAATAATGTGTGATTTATTAAACAACTCTAAAAATATATATCTTAAATGGAACTATAATCTCGTTCATCACATTTTAACCAATTTCCCTATACTGTTTATCCTTCCTACTAAGCAATTATATTTTATAACGATATGGTGTTTTTAAGCTTCTCTAAGATGATACAAGATGCATAAAAATCCAAATTTATATGCGATACCTCAATCGAAGTTATTTAGAACAATTTCATAATCTTGAAATCATTATGTTTTTAATGGAAGTTTCGAAATTAAGATTGTTTCAAATCCTCTGAAGAAGACAGCCCTGCACATAATTGGGGCAATTATTACCACATTGACCAACAATTAAACAAGGGCATTCCCTTAAAATGAAATCGTAAATGCATTTTTTGACTTGTTTGAAAAGCCGTAATAAAAAAAAAGAGACTGAATTTAATTCAGCCTCTTTTTATGTTGTGGTTTATGATGATCGACTATCGTAAAATAGTGAATTTGCTCGTTGATTGATTTTTTGAATCATTCAACTTGATTATATAAGTTCCTTCAGACAACTGGCTGATATCAATAGTTAAAACTTGATTTCCACTAGCAGTGATTTTTTCGCTGTGAACTAGTTGACCTGTAATTGTATAAATGCTTGCTAACATCAGTTCATTTGAAGTTGATTGAACACGAAGATTCAACACATTGGAACTTGGATTTGGGTAAACAGATTGAATCGTGTTTGATGCTTCTTCGATACCATTAATACATGGTGTAGGAGTAAGTACACCAGATGGAAAAACAGCTTCGATATCCGCCACGGTAGAAATTGGCCAAATATCAATGTTAATGAATTTATTATCTGGTCCAATGAGAACGATTGTTGGGTATGCACCTGGTCCAAAAGTATTTCCAATGGTACTTCCACCTTCAGTTCCAATCCATGTTGGATAAGAATCTTCCCCATTAATTCCTGCTTGAGAATCGAACGATTCTAAAGTTGTTAAAGTTCCAGCTGCATCCGATTCATTCCCAAGAACAACTACATTCACTCCATTACACCCATATTTCTTGTAAAACGCATCAATCTTTGGTGCTGTATTCATGCATGGACCACACCAATAAGCAAAGAAATCAATGATTACATATTTTCCTTGAGATGTATAGGTATACAAATCATGCGTATTCCCATGGGTGTCTGTAGCTGTAAAGTTGGGCGCAGTTTGACCAACACTGAAATTTTGAAGTTGTGCTGAGGCATTGATACTTAATATGACTCCTGCTATAATCGCGTAGATTTTTTTCATGAAGAAAGGTTGATTTGAATAAGCAATTTAAAAAGAAATTTGTTTTGAGAGACTGATATACTTCATTTTATTAATTTCACTCAAGCTTTTTTAGTTAAAATTTTGCAGATTGATAAATTTTAGGCCGAAATATTAAACACTTGAATGGTAAAAAGAAGAAAAGGGGATCAATCCACTAAAAAAAGTTGGACATCCATGTGTCTCAGGCTTTTCTTTCTTAGATTTGCCACCGTTTGAAATCAAAACTATGAGAACAATACAATTCCGTGAAGCTTTACGTGAAGCACTAAACGAAGAAATGCGTCGTGATGAACGTGTCTTTTTAATGGGTGAAGAAGTAGCCGAATACGATGGTGCTTATAAAGTGAGTCAAGGTATGCTCGCCGAATTTGGTCCCAAACGCGTAATCGATACTCCCATTGCGGAATTAGGTTTTGCTGGAATTGGAGTAGGGGCAGCTATGAATGGCTTACGTCCTGTAATTGAATTCATGACGTTCAACTTTTCACTTGTAGCCATCGACCAAGTAATTAATTCTGCTGCTAAAATGATGTCGATGTCGGGCGGACAATTTACCGTTCCAATCGTATTTCGCGGTCCAACTGCTTCGGCTGGCATGTTGAGTTCACAACACAGTCAGGCTTTTGATAATTGGTACGCCAACACTCCAGGATTAAAAGTGATTGTTCCATCGAATCCTGCTGATGCAAAAGGATTGCTCAAAAGTGCTATTCGCGACAACGATCCAGTTATTTTCATGGAAAGTGAGCAGATGTATGGTGATAAAGGGGAAGTTCCTGAAGGTGAATACCTCATTGAAATTGGGAAAGCCGATATCAAACGTGCAGGTACAGATGTGACTATTGTTTCCTTTGGAAAAATCATGAAAGCCTGTTATTTAGCTGCCGATGAGCTAGAAAAAGAAGGTGTTTCTTGCGAAATTATCGACTTACGCACCATTCGTCCGATCGACTATGCAACGGTTATAGAATCGGTTAAAAAGACCAACCGTTTGGTTATTGTTGAAGAAGCCTGGCCTCTTGGAAGCATCGCCACCGAAGTAACATTCAAAGTTCAAAAAGATGCATTCGATTACCTCGATGCTCCAATTCTTCGTGTTACTTCTGCTGATGTACCGCTTCCTTATGCACCAACACTTATTGAAGCAGCTCTGCCGAATCCAAGCAAAATCATTGCAGCTGTAAAGCAAGTAATGTATACAGCTAAATAAGTAGAATACATTCATTATCAACGTGTAATAAGCTTGATTGGGCGGAACGTTTTTCCACTCAATTATTCTTGTATTTTTGCGCTCCCATTTTCTATTGTTAAGAAACGTTAAATCTAAAATCTCATATGGAGAACTTCATTTACATCATTCCTGCTCTAGGCGTGATTGGCTTAATCTGGATGGCAATTCAGTCTGCTTGGGTTAGTAAACAAGATGCTGGCGATGCCAAAATGCAAGAATTAGCTGGCTACATTGCCGACGGTGCCATGGCTTTCCTTAAAGCTGAATGGAAAGTGTTAAGCTTTTTCGTCGTTTTTGTTGCTATCCTATTAGCTTATTCAGGAACCATTCATGAAGTAAACGGTAAAGAGATTCACTCTAGTTGGATCATTGCAATTGCCTTTGTTATCGGTGCTGTTTTTTCAGCTACAGCCGGTTATATCGGAATGAAGGTGGCTACAAAAGCAAACGTTCGTACCACACAAGCCGCTCGTACTAGTTTAAAGCAAGCATTGAAAGTATCATTCACCGGAGGAACTGTGATGGGCTTAGGTGTTGCCGGTTTAGCAGTGCTAGGTTTAGGTGGATTATTCATCGTATTCCTTAGCATTTTCGCTGATCTTGGAGTTAATACCATTAAAACATCCATCGAAGTATTGACCGGTTTCTCTCTTGGAGCTGAGTCAATCGCATTATTTGCTCGTGTTGGTGGTGGTATCTATACCAAAGCTGCCGATGTAGGAGCCGACTTAGTAGGTAAAGTAGAAGCAGGAATTCCAGAAGATGATGTACGTAACCCAGCAACTATTGCCGATAACGTAGGTGATAACGTAGGTGACGTTGCTGGTATGGGTGCCGATTTGTTCGGTTCATATGTAGCAACCATTTTGGCTACCATGGTATTAGGTCAAGAAATTGACGCAAGCACTGATAAATTTGGTGGAATGTCGCCAATCCTTTTACCGATGTTGATTTGCGGTTTAGGAATTATTTTCTCCATCATTGGAACTTGGTTCGTAACCATTAAGGATGATAAATCGAACGTTCAAAATGCATTGAACTTAGGTAACTGGTCTTCAATGTTAATTACTGTTGCAGCTTCTTACTTTATAGTAATGTGGATGCTTCCTGAACATTTAAGTCTTCGTGGATATGAATTCACCAACATCAACGTATTTTTTGCAATCGTAGTTGGAACTGTTGTAGGTGCTGTAATGAGTATCGTTACTGAGTATTACACTGCAATGGGTAAAGCTCCGGTTAACTCCATTATTCAACAATCTTCTACTGGACACGCAACCAATATAATTGGTGGTTTATCAGTAGGGATGAAATCAACAGTGATTCCAATTATCACCTTAGCTGCTGGTATTATGGCTTCTTACCATTTTGCTGGATTATATGGTGTAGCAATCGCTGCTGCTGGTATGATGGCAACTACAGCTATGCAATTAGCTATCGATGCTTTCGGACCGATAGCGGATAATGCTGGTGGTATTGCTGAGATGAGTCAACTTCCTCCAGAAGTTCGTGAGCGTACAGATAATTTAGATGCTGTTGGTAACACAACTGCTGCAACTGGTAAAGGTTTCGCGATTGCTTCTGCTGCCTTGACTTCTTTAGCACTTTTCGCTGCTTTCGTAGGTATTGCAGGTATTTCAGCAATCGATATTTACAAAGCTCCTGTATTGGCTGGTTTGTTTATCGGTGGTATGATTCCTTTCATTTTCTCAGCATTGTGTATTCAAGCTGTTGGTAAAGCTGCCATGGACATGGTTCAGGAAGTTCGTCGTCAGTTCCGCGAAATTCCAGGTATCATGGAATATAAAGCAAAACCTGAGTATGAGAAATGTGTTGCTATTTCGACCAAAGCTTCTATCCGTGAAATGATGTTGCCAGGTGCTATTGCTATTGTAACTCCAGTATTAGTTGGTTTCGTTTTCGGACCTGAAGTTTTAGGAGGTTTATTAGCAGGTGTAACTGTATCGGGTGTATTGATGGGGATTTTCCAATCAAACGCAGGTGGTGCTTGGGATAACGCTAAAAAATCGTTCGAAAAAGGAGTGATGATTAATGGCGAAATGTTCTACAAAAAATCAGAACCACATAAAGCATCTGTAACGGGTGATACTGTAGGTGATCCATTTAAAGATACTTCTGGACCATCCATGAATATCTTGATTAAATTGATGAGTATCGTTTCGTTGGTTATTGCTCCTTACATCGCTGTAGTTGCTACAACGAACAAAGATGAAGCTTGCATGCCAGGTGCTTGTAACCATGAAATGATGGAAGCTCATTGCAAAGAATCAGGAGTTTGTGCTGCAACTGGAAAAGCCTGTACTTGGAATGATTCTACAAACACATGTGCTCATAACGACGGAACCGTTTGCAACGAAATGAACGCTGCCGGAGCAAAAGCATGCTGCACACCAGAAGGTGAAATGCAAGCTGAATGCAAATCAGGTGAGAAAAAAGATTGCTGCAAAGAAGGCGCTGAAGCTGCAACAGCTAAAAAAGATTGCTGCAAAAAATAGTATTAAGTACAAAGTAGAAAGTACAAAGTAGAAGATTGTCCGTGACTGAAATAGGTTGACCAAAATCAACTTAAAAAACGGGACATGAAAAAGCATTTAAATCGCAAAGAAGTAATTCGGCCACGAAGAGTTTTTAGTGAAGAATTAAAGCGTCAAACAGTTAAGGATATTGAATCCGGAGTGGCTTCAGTATCTAAAGTAGCCCAGGAACTAGGAGTAACAATAACTTCAGTTTATCGATGGATTTATCAATATAGTCGATATTTGAAGAGAGGAAAAATCTTAGTAGTGGAAGTGCAAAGCGAATCATACAAAAGCAAAGAGCTTGAGCAGCGCATCCGTGAATTGGAAGCCGCATTGGGCCGAAAACAGATGGAACTTGATTTATTGAGCAAGGTCATTGAGTTAGCAAATGAGGAGTTCCAAACTGATTTAAAAAAAAATTTATTAAACCAGCCTTACTCTGGTTCCGATCCACAAAAGGACAAAAGCACGGGTACAAAATGAAGAGTCTGTTAGAAGTGGCAGGCCTTAGTAAGCAAGCACTTTGGAAGAGTGAAAGACGAAGTCGCGACCAATTAAAGGTGGAAGAAAGTATCGTTCGTTACATATCAAAAGTGCGTCATAATCATCGCCAAATGGGTTGTAGAAAGATCTATTTTATGGATCCACAACGCCATCCAATAGGTAGGGATGCTTTTGAGCGGATTGGTTTTAGGTACGGATATAAGGTTAAGAAGAAGAGAAATCCAATACGAACGACTTGGTCTCAACGCGTTGAGATATATGACAATCTGATAAATGGAATAACGATTAATGATGTGAATATGCTTTGGCAATCTGACATATTTTATCTCGATGTAGAGCATGCACATCATTATGGAATCTGTATTGAAGATGTCTATTCAAGGCGCTTATTAGCTCTACATCTGTCTCCAAGCTTAAGAGCGGAGGAAAATATCAAAGCACTTAGAAAAGCCTTTAAAATAAGGAAAGGGCACGATTTAGATAATTGCATTTTTCATTCTGATCGAGGTTCACAATACATCAGCACGATGCATAAAGAGATGCTAAAAAGCAAAGGAATACGAATCAGTATGGCGTCAATAGCACAAGAAAATGCTTATGTTGAACGAATAAATGGCATCATAAAAAACGAGTACTTACTTCAATGGAATCTAACCAAAAGCAATCTCAATGAGATGGCAAAAAAGGCAATGGATCTTTACAATAATGAACGACCACACAGTGAATTAGGCATGCTAACACCTACTGAATATGAAAAAGTGAATAACCAAAGAAATCAAAATCCTTCTATGACCATATATAACTGGAATTCAGGAAATATCAACAGAAATACAACTTCTTAACAAAGAAAAAAGAACCAAAAAAGAAACTTAAAACAACAAACAATAAACTACTTTAACAAAGTAGAAAGTGATAATAAAAAGTCAACCTATTTTAGGCAAGGACAGATACAAAGTACTCGATCATGTCTTAATACATAATACGTAATACATAAAACTTGAAAAAGGGCTTTCCAGCGATGGAGGGCCTTTTTTGTTTTTGGGTGGACTTCTTTAATAAAGTAGTTTCGTTTCAGGATTATGAAAAACGCCTCTCAGCCTTTTGCGCAAATCACCATTCCAAGTCCTTGTCGGGAAGATTGGACGGAGATGGAATTGACTGATTCGGGAAGGTTTTGTAGTCAATGCAAAAAGTCGGTGATGGATTTTACCCATTTTAAGGATCAGCAACTGCAGGAATATTTAGAGCGGAATCGACGTGCACACATATGTGGACGAATTCCCATTTCAATGTTGAATAAGCCTTTAGATCTTCCTACTGTAAAGCAGCGATATTCAGGCTGGTGGGTTTGGGCGGCACTTGCTGGCAGTGGTTTGACACTTCAAGCTCAAGTGGAAGCTGAAATGGTTCAGGTAGAAGATCAAAACACGGATATTGAATTATCAATTCTTGTTGAAGCAGATTCTGGTTTTATTCACGTGAAGGGATTTATTGAAGATAAGGTGACAAGTGAGCGCTTGCCGTTCGCAATTTTAGACGTCTATCGGAAAAGTTTTAAATGTGTTACAGATGTGAATGGTGAATTTGATTTGAAAATCCCAGCCAATCTAAAATCAGATGAAAAAATTGATATCACTATTTCATATGTGGGTTATCAAACGAAACATTTCGATTTCGTATTTGCACAGTTAATTGCATTAGAAGGTTCTGCTTTAAAACTCCAATTGGATTTATCAGAGAATATCATCATTGGTGAAGTCATTTATGTAAGACCGCCTTGGCATAAACGAGTGTTGTATAAAGTGAAACGGATTTTCAAACACAAACGTCATGAAATCTAATAAGTTGATACTTGATGTGCCGCATCCATGTTCGGAAACTTGGGACGAAATGCAAGCTATTGATACCGGAAAGTATTGTAAGACTTGCGCTAAGTGTGTGACCGATTTTGCAGGTTTTACAGATCAAGAGTTAATTCGTTATTTCAGCACTATTTCTGGTGAAACCTGTGGTCGATTTAGAGTTGAACAATTGAATCGTACGATTGTGCCAGCTCATGTAAAACGGAATAGCATTCATCCTAGCGGTCTTTGGCTTGCTGGTTTGATGGGCATAAGTGGATTAACTGTGAATGCTCAGAAAAGTGATCTAAGTTCAAAACAGGAATCCTGTGCTCAAGTGAAACCGATTCAAGTGTTGGAAGGAATGGGCGTGTATCCCTTTAAAGAAGATCATTTTCACGGACAAGCAATTGGAATCAATCAGAAGATTTTACCTGGAGCAGTGATTTCGTATGTGGAAGGCCGGATTGCCAAGGGATTGATTGCAGATTCTTTGGGTCGATTTACTATTCATCGTGGAGAGTTGAACGATTCTGTTATTACGCTAACGGTGATGGTGAACGAAGATGGGTTGAAGCATATTAGCATGGTGGAGGAAATGAAAACGATTGAAATTATTTTCAATCAAAGTGCTTGGGATAATGGAGAATATGTGGTAGGAAGATTACCCTATCACAGGGATGAAGTCGCATTGAAAATAGAACGAAAGCGCGGATTCAAACGATTTTTTTATATCCTGTTTCATTTTCGTAAATGGTTGAAATGGAAACGCAGATTCTGAATTACGTTTTCATGAAGATGCTTAATTTATTATATAAGTAGATTTTTAGAAGAAGCGGTAAGGATTGAATGGATAGCCCGGAGACTAAGCCGTAGCTTATGCGAAGGCTTAAAGCGAGGACTAGGAATGAAAGCCTGCCCGACCGCCCTAAAACAAATAAACAATATTGTTTGTTTTTTACTGAAAAATTGAAAAGGTGGAACTTGGCTATGCGCCCGATTTCATGTAGGTTTGGGCTTTGATCCTATACGCATGAAATTACTTCAAGACAAAGTGGCCATTATTACTGGAGCCACCCGCGGAATTGGTCGCGGTATCGCTTTAAAATTTGCTGAACATGGCGCCAACGTGGCTTTTACATACATGTCGAGTGCTCAAAAAGCTTTAGAACTCGAAGAGGAATTAAAAGCCCTTGGAGTAAAAGCGAAAGGCTATCATTCGGATGCAGCTGAATTTGCGGCTGCAGAAGCTTTAGTGAATGATGTTGTAGCTGAATTTGGCACGCTTCACATTGTGGTTAATAATGCTGGAATTACTAAAGATGGTTTGCTCATGCGTATGAGTGAAGAACAATTCGATTCTGTAATTCATACTAATTTGAAGTCGGTTTTTAATCTTACTAAAGCGGCTATCAAACCGATGTTGAAGAATCGCTATGGCGCTTTTGTGAATATGAGTTCGGTTGTAGGTGGAAGTGGAAATGCTGGACAAGCCAACTACGCCGCATCGAAAGCTGGTATTGAAGGATTTACTAAATCGGTTGCTCAGGAATTAGGGTCAAGAAATATTCGCAGCAACGCCATTGCTCCCGGATTTATCGAAACCGAAATGACTGCAGAATTGAGCGATGATGTAAAAGGAAAATGGATAGAAGGAATTCCAATGAAACGTGGCGGTACACCAGAAGATGTGGCGAACGCTACAGTTTTTTTAGCTTCTGATATGGCGGCGTATGTCAATGGACAAGTTTTAAACGTTTGTGGTGGAATGCGCACCTAAGTGTTGCATAATTTAATTAACCAGATTTTCTCTTGAGCCTCGAATTTGTTTTTCAGTATCCTGCTTGGTTTTTGGTTTTTTGCCTGATACTCGGGTTTGTTTATGCCTGGATTTTATATCGCAAAAGTTCCGAATTAAAGGAAGCAAAGCCTTGGTTAATAAAACTCTTGTTTGGATTACGCTTTACGGCGGTTAGTATCCTTGCGTTTTTACTTCTTTCTCCATTGATTAAATTAATCACGAGAGAGAGTGAAAAACCCGTTATTATTTTATTGCAAGACAATACCGAATCCATTGTTCAAGTAAAGGATTCGGCGTTTTACCGAAAAGAGTATCCGGGTTTAATTTCTGAGTTTCAAAACAAACTGGAAGAGTCATATGAATTCAAATCCTACAGTTTTGATCATGAACTCAATGATTCATTTCGAATCGATTTTAAAGGGAAAGAGACCGATATCGCAGAGGCTTATAAAACCATTACGAATCTGTATTTGAATCGAAATGTTGGGGCAATCATTTTAGCTTCCGATGGAATTTACAATAAAGGTTCAAATCCACTTTATTCTATAAACGAACTCAAAGCACCAATTTATACCGTTGCTATGGGCGATACTACCTTGCAACGCGATTTATTTATTGGTAGAATCAATCACAATCAACTCGCTTATCTCAACAATACCTTTCCGGTTGAAGTGGTTGTGAATGCAAACAAACTTTCTGGCAAAACCGCTACAATCAAGGTGGAGCGAGAAGGCGTTGTGCTTGCAACACAGGCCATTCAAATACAAGGTTCCACCTATACACAAACATTTCCGTTTCAGCTCAAAGCCGATAAGTCGGGTGTTCAACGTTACCGTGTTTCCTTAAGTGCCATTGATGGCGAATACACTTTAGCAAATAATTCGCGTGATTTCTTTATTGAAGTCATCGACAGCCGTCAGAAAATTCTCATTTTGGCTGATGCTCCTCATCCGGATATTGCAGCCATTCGTCAAAGTTTGCAATCGAATGAGAATTACGAAGTAGAGGTGAAGTTGGCAAGTGAATTTACAGGTTCTGTAAAACAATACAGTTTAGTGATAATGCATCAATTGCCGAGCATGAGTAATATGGCTCAACGCATTACACAAGAATTGCAAGCGGCTTCTATTCCTACTTGGTTTATTGCAGGAAGCGCGAGTTTAACCGGTGCATTAAATGCGGTTCAACCTCACGTTCAATTAAATGGAGCAAAAGGGACAGTAAATGAAGCAATGCCTCGTTTGAACAAAGATTTTGCTCTCTTTACTTTAAGTGACGATTTCAAAAAATCACTTATCGATTTTGAGCCTTTGCAAGTGCCATACGCGAATTATCGTTTACAGGCTTCGGCAGCTGTTTTATTAAAACAGAAAATTGGCTCAGTAGAAACTGACTATCCCTTGTTTGTTTTTTCGGCCGATTCGGATCGCAAAATGGGGGTGTTATTAGGCGAAGGAATTTGGCGTTGGCGTTTACATGATTATTTGGTGAACGATGATCATGTGCTATTTGATGAATTCATTTCCAAAATTGTTCAATACCTCAGTGTTCGCAACGAACGTAGGAATTTCAGAATAGTAACAAAAAACAGCTTTAATGAAAACGAAGCCGTTACGTTCGAAGCCGAAGTGTACAATGCTTCATACGAATTGATTAATCAACCTGATGTTTTGCTGAATGTATTCGATAATTCAAATCGGAAATATGCATACAGCATGAGCCGCACTTCGAATTCCTATTCATTGAATGCAGGAAACATGCGTGCTGGAGAATATCGCTATGAAGCATCTGTTAACGTTGGTGGTAAAATTTATACAGCAAACGGACGATTTGTTGTGAAGCCAGTTTTAGCGGAATTGAGTTCCATCACTGCCGATCATACCTTATTACAAACATTAGCAAGCCGAAATGGTGGTGAGCTATATTATCCGCGTGACTTACTAAAATTGGTAGATAAAATTAAAGCGCGAGAAGATGTAAAACCACTTTCTCGAAGTGAAGTTCAACTCAAAGAAATGATTCAGGTAAAATGGATTTTCTTTTTGATTTTGTTGCTTTTAGGAACTGAATGGTTTCTTAGAAGAAGAAATGGTTCCTATTAAAGTCGAGAATAATATCTCCGAACATCGATGATAAATGGAGCAGACTGAATGCTCTTTTTTTCTCCTTGACTAAAATATTCTAAGCGTGCTTTAATTAGTGCATCGCCTCGATAATTTTCTGGTATGTAGAGCAATATTGAATAGTTCAAGGTATCCTTTGATGGGAAATCGAACCATACAGTTTTGATGACCGAACCTTCTTGACTACTATTTTCTTCATTATTCACGAATCTCCTCATTTGCCAACCATTGGGTAGTTCAGTGATTAATCGTGCAGGTCCAATAAACTGATTGCGCACAATGACTGCATTCACAGTAGTACTCAATCCAAAACGTGCTTGTGTTGGTCCGTTTAGGAAAAGGTGTGGTTGAGCAAATCCGCTAGAACTCAACAAGAGAATGGAAGCAATACTATTGATCACGAAACGCATACGTCATTGCTTTTTGAAATAGTTCTACCGTAATTCCATTTTTACCTTCAAACAAGTCGTTTGCTGCTTTTTCAAGTTCGCTGATGCTAATAAATTGATCATTGTTTGAATCAATTTTTTGAAACTCAAGAGGGAATTTCAAAGCTTCATTTTTTACTCGAACTCGCCATTCTGGATGAACTTCTAACAAGATATTCCACTGTTTGAGATTTTCTTCGGACATGTATTTTTTAACAGGATAAGGTCTTGAGTTTCGATTAATTTTTCTCAATACTTGGACAAAATAGCTACTAGAATCAGCATAATGTTCTTTTACCCAGTGTTCATCTCGTTCAACACCATTGTTGTCAACCCAGGTGTATTTGGGCGTTTGAAGCTGTTGATCAATAAAATCGGGAATTCCATCTTCATCACTATCGGCAGTGCAACCGTTTTTATCGACCGGAAATCCTTTGGGTGTTCCAGCACATCGATCATTCATGTCGTTCACTCCATCTCCATCTTCATCGGCATACCATATAGAAGCAAAATCAACGTCTTTATAATGTATTTGTGGATTCACATCCTGTTTGTTTTTCTTATTACGTGCTGGATTTACATTCAATGTAAATTTCAATCTTCCTGAAATTTGGTTGATATTATCCCATTGAGGATTATCGGTATTGCGATCCAAATTATCCGATTGTAGAAAAAAACTTTTCCAACTAAAATCAATGGCAATCCGATGGGTTATTTGTGCCGAAACACCAATTTCTAAAGGAAAACAAATGCTTTTCTGAGCTATTGCTAATGGAGATTCATACGTGTAATCTCGAAGCAATAAACTGGAATTTGATTGATTAAATGAAGCTTCAGGTAAGTTACGAATAGTGCCATCACTCCAATAATGATAGAGTATTCCGTTTTTATCTTTTAAGTCTGTGTAGGAATTAAATGTCATAAAAGAAACGCCAAGCATTGCATACATGTTCAACGTTTTTCCCTCATTAGGATTAAACAAGGAACGACCTAGTTGAATTCCATAATGCTGAAAAGTAGATTGAAAATTTATTCTATTCAAACTTGATTGTTCATTCCAAGTAATTTGTCCGGTTGACCCAAACAGATTCGATTTCCAAGCTTGATAGCCAACATGTAAAGAAGCACCATAGCATATATTTCCACTAGAAAATTTACTGAACGATTGATCTCCTCGAAATCTTAGAAATCCAGATTCAACAGAAAGTTCAGTTCGAAAGAGTGGATTAATTCCCGACATTCTCACTTGTGACGATAAGTGTCCAAGGTTCGATATCAGAATTAAAAAAAGTAAAAATAGGCGATGGTGAAAGCTGCTCATCAATGGCGTAAAATTGCAGAAAATTCTGTTCTGCAATGCCTCAATTCCGATAAGAATGAACAGGGACATTCTTTTAATTGATAATTATGATTCGTTTACCTTCAATTTGGTTCACCTCATTGAAGCTATTTATGGTATTCGTCCTAGGGTTTTACGTGTAGATGATGTAAAAGAAGAAGATATTTTAAACTCCATAGCTGTTGTTATTTCTCCTGGCCCAGGTTTGCCAAATGAAATGGGACCATTAATGAAATGGGTAAAATTGTCTGTTGAAAATAAAGCTGTATTAGGTGTTTGTTTGGGACATCAAGCCATTGCTCAATTTTATGGAGCCAGCTTAAAACAATTGAATGAGGTATTTCATGGTATTTCAAGATCAGGATATGTAGTTCAAAAATTTCCTATGTATCAATCTATATCCGAAACTTTTGAAGCAGGCAGCTACCATTCTTGGACTGTGAATCCAATCGATTTCCCTGATTGTTTGCAAATAACGGCAATTGATCAAGCGAATGAAATCCTCTCTTACATTCATCTTTCAAAACCTATTTGGGGAGTTCAATATCACCCTGAATCGATTCTAACTCCTTGCGGAAAACAATTGATGGAAAATTGGATTTCTAGCTGGAATAGCTAATTATCAAGTTTGTTCATCAACATTTGAGTGTTCGTAATCAGGTCGATTTTAGAAGTTTAAAAGATGAATAGTTAGGATTAAGAACTTATTTTCGTCTGATAAATCTTACCTTAAGAGACATGCGCATTCACTTTTTCGGATTGTTACGATTCATCATTGTGCTATTGATATCAACCGTAACCATTCAATTATCAGCACAAGTCAGCAATGTAGAATTTAGAGAGAAGAATTTCCCTGGTAGAGAAGCTGATTTTAATAAAGCATACGAAGCCTATAAAAGTGGAGATTATTATTTTCTAAGAGGTCCGGTTTATTTTCCTCAAGCTTTATCCGATTACTTAATTGCTCAAGATTTCAATCCCAATAATGCTGATTTGAATTATCAAATTGGATTATGCTATTTGAGTCTTCAAGTAAATCGCTTAAAAGCCTTACCATATTTAGAACGCGCCAAATCCTTGAATGCTGATTTAGGCGTTGAATTCTTGTATTCTCTTGGTAATGCCTATCATTATAATCTCGATTTTGATCAAGCTATTCGGGTGTATGAAGGGTACATTCAAGCATTGGGTGCAGGAGCTGATAAATCAAAAGTTGCCAAAGCCAATAAATCCATACAAGAATGTAAAGCTGGAATTGAATTGGTCAAAAAGCCCGTTAGAGTTCGTATCGATAATCTTGGTCCAAATGTAAATTCACCCTTTCCTGATTATGCTCCCGTTATTCCAGAAGATGAATCAAAACTCATCTTTACGTCACGTAGAGAAAATACAACTGGAGGAATGGTCGATGGAATTGATTCGCTCTATTACGAAGACATATACATTACCTACAAGATCGATGGTGATTGGGCTCCTTCTAAAAATATTGGTTTACCTATCAATAAAGACGATCACGATGCCAGCATCAATTTATCATCCGATGGAAAGAAACTCCTAATCTATCGTCCAAATAATGGTGGCGATATTTATGAATCCGAATTCGATGGTATTAAATGGACCGAGCCTCGTGCCATGAAGGAAATCAATACGAAAGGATATGAAAATCATGCTACCTATTCGGCCGATGGGAAATACTTATTCTTCATTTCTTTCAAAACCGATTCAAGTGGATATGGAGGGAAAGACATTTACATTGCTGATATCGACGAAAATGGTCGAGCCAAAAACATTCGAAATGCAGGTGGATTAATCAATAGTTCATATGATGAGGACGGTGTTTACTTTCATCCTGATGGGAAAACACTGTATTTTTCTTCCAAAGGATTGAATTCAATGGGTGGTTTTGATGTATTCAAATCTACCTGGGAAAACGGACAGTTTAGCGCTCCCGAAAATGTTGGATACCCAATAAATTCTCCCGAAGACGATGTGTTTTTTGTGCTTTCGAAAGATGGGAAACGTGCCTATTTCTCTTCATACCGCGAAGAAGGTTTTGGTGATAAAGACATTTATGTAATGAATTTCTTGGAAGACTCCGAATCATTAAGCTCTCTTCAATTTGAAATTCGCGATACGCTAACCAATAACCCCATTCTAGCTCACATTACCATTCGTGATGCTGCAACTGGTAAAATCGTTGCCGAAAGAGAAACTGAAAATGGAGAAACTATCGCTAATCTTCCTTCAGGTAAAACATACGAAATCACCGTTTCTTCCGATCGATTTAATACCTATACCGAAGTAATTGAAGTTCCTTTCGAAGCCGGAAGTCAGGTTGTAATGCGTAAAGTGGATATGAATAAATCTCCACAAGCATTTATTTCAGGAATTCTGCTCGATAAATCCTCTCGAATTCCAGTGAAAGGCGAAGTTGAATTTCTCGATTTAGCCACCATGGAAATTGTGAAATCAACATTCTCCGATAAAAATGGAGAATACAAAATTGATCTTCCGCCCAATCATCAGTATGCGATTCATGTGAAAGCAAGTGGATATTCCATGTTTTCTGATACTCTGAAAATTTCTGCCGCATCGGTTGGTACTGATATTCTGAAATCATACGACCTCAAACGCCTCGATCGTTCGTTGATGTCAGTACTTAAAGGAAGAATTTATGATGCTGTTACTGGTGAAAATTTAGTTGCAGAAATCATGTTGAACGAATATGGTGGGCAACCTGTAATCATGTATTACAAACCAGGAACATACGATTGTGTTGTTTTTAATGGAGCCATTCATACCATGGTGGTAAATCTTGATGGTTATATGACTTATACCGCTCAAATTCATATTCCCGATACTCAAGAAAAGCTTGAGATAACGCATGATATTGCACTTGTTAGAGCCGAAAAAGGAGCTAAAATCGTTCTGAATAATATCTTCTTCGATTTTAATAAATCCACTTTACGTCCTGCTTCATTTAAATCGCTCAATACCTTGCTTAGTACCATGAAGCGCTATCCTTCCATGGCTATTGAAATATCTGGACATACAGATAATATTGGTACCATGGATTATAATCAGCGATTAAGCGAAAGTCGTTCTTTAGTTGTGAAAGATTTCTTAGTTCGAAATGGAATTGCTGCTAAACGAATTGCATCGTATGGAAGGTCATTTCGTCAACCCATTGCCAGCAACGATACTTCCGAAGGACGTCAGTTAAATCGAAGAACTGAAATCAAAATTCTAAAGATGAAGTAAGCCCCGCAAGGATTTCCTATTTTTGCGGCCCTTATGAGTACAATCACAGAAGAAATAGGCAAGCGCCGAACGTTTGCAATTATATCTCACCCCGATGCCGGGAAGACTACACTGACAGAAAAACTGCTCCTTTTTGGTGGGGCAATTCAAACGGCAGGTGCTGTTAAATCCAATAAAATCAAGAACACTGCTGCATCCGATTTCATGGAAATAGAGAAGCAACGTGGAATTTCAGTAGCCACTTCGGTGATGAATTTTAAGTACCGCGATGTGCTCATCAACTTGCTCGATACGCCCGGTCACAAGGATTTTGCAGAAGACACATACAGAACACTCACTGCAGTTGATAGCGTTATTTTGGTTGTTGATTGTGTGAAAGGGGTAGAGGAACAAACCGAAAAACTCATGGAAGTGTGTCGTATGCGCGATACTCCTGTGATTGTGTTCATCAATAAAATGGATCGCGAAGGACAAAATCCCTTTGATCTTCTCGATGAATTAGAATCGAAACTGAACATCAAAGTTCGTCCCTTGAGTTGGCCAATCAGCATTGGTGCTACATTTAAAGGTGTTTACAATATTTTCGACGGAAGTTTAAATCTCTTCAATGCCAATAAAACCAAGATTGAAGAAGATATTCTCACCATACAAAGCTTAAACGATCCTTTACTGGAAGAAATAGTTGGGAAAAAAGATGCAGATCAACTTCGTCAAGATATTGAATTGATTGAAGGTGTTTACGATCCATTCGATCCCATTCGTTTTCGTGAAGGACATATTGCACCCGTATTCTTTGGTTCGGCAATCAATAATTTTGGTGTGCGCGAATTGCTCGATACCTTTATTCGATTAGCTCCTGCTCCTCGCAGCCGTGAAGCTGATACACGCACTGTTGCTCCCGAAGAAGCCAAGTTCAGTGGATTTGTTTTTAAAATTCATGCGAACATTGATCCTCGTCACCGTGATCGGATTGCTTTCCTAAGAGTATGTTCTGGAAAATTTGAGCGGAATAAATTCTTTCATCATGTACGTCTAAACAAAGACTACAAATTCAGCTCGCCGGCAACATTCATGGCTCAGGAAAAAAACATCATCGAAGAAGCTTGGCCGGGCGATGTGATTGGTTTATACGATACCGGAAATTTCAAAATTGGTGATACACTTACCGAAGGTGAAAATTTCCAATTTCGTGGGATTCCAAGTTTCTCACCTGAGATTTTCAAAGAAGTTGTCAATGCTGATCCTTTAAAATCAAAACAGCTCGATAAAGGCGTTCAACAATTAACCGAAGAAGGTGTTGCTCAGTTATTTGTGCAGCACAATGGAAATCGTAAAATTATTGGAACCGTTGGTGAGCTTCAGTTTGAAGTGATTCAATATCGCTTGAAACATGAATACGGTGCTTCTTGTAATTTCCAGCATCTCAATGTGTACAAAGCATGCTGGGTAACGTATGACGATAAAGAGGAATTCGAAAAGTTTGCCCGTTTTCGTGGACATCAATTAGCCATGGATAAAGATGGAAATTATGTGTTTCTAGCAGAATCCTCTTGGATGTTAAATACCATCATACAAGATTTTCCTAAACTACATTTTCACTTTAATTCGGAATTCAAAACGGCTTAGAATTCTTCGTTGATTTCTTGAATTTAAGTTTTGTGTTTGGACTGAAATAGAATCAATCGATTGTGACATTATTCGGTTGAAGCCAAAACTTCGACTTTCAATTTCCCAAATTCCACAATCATTCCTGCACGAATCTTATTTCGTTTGCGGTATTCAAATTCCCCATTCACTTTGATCTCACCATTTTCAATCAATTGATTTGCATGTCCGCCCGATTCGGCCCATTGCATCAATTTGAGCAGTTTATTTAATTCGATGTATTCTTGACTTAATTCAAATTGCTTCATAAGGATAGGTTGAAAATAAAAAGGAGGAACATGATGATCAAGTTCCTCCTGAATTTTATAAATGAAATTGATTAGAAACGCTCGAATTGATTAAAGAAGAAATTTCCTTCAATGATTGCATTTTCATCGCTATCAGATCCATGAACGGCATTTGCATCAATAGATTTTGCAAACAAAGCACGAATAGTTCCATGTGCTGCTTTTGATGGATCTGTTGCTCCAATTAATTCTCTGAAATCAGCAACAGCATTTTCTTTTTCAAGGATAGCAGCTACGATTGGACCTGATGACATAAAAGCGACCAATTCACCATAAAATCCACGCTCGCTATGTACAGCGTAAAATTTACCAGCAACTTCAGGGCTAAGTTGAGTGTATTTCATAGCACGGATTACAAATCCAGCTTCATTGATTTTCTGTAGAATTGCTCCGATGTTGTTGTTTTGAACCGCATCCGGTTTAAGCATCGTGAATGTTACTGTACCAGCCATTTCTTCAATTGTATTTTATGAATTTATGGGCGCAAAAATAGAAAAAAGGTGCTTCCGAAAAACCGGAAACACCTTTCATTTCATGATTTCGTAAAATTAGTTTTACATCTCTGCAATCAATGCCTTGAATATAGCTGTCATCTTTACTTCCGCTTTGGATGCAGCTGCAATCACATCTTCGTGAGTAACTTCTACAATGCGTCCTTCAACACCAATGTCAGTAATCACTGAAACGGCAAAACAAGGTAATGACATATGACGTGCAGCAATCACTTCCGGCACGGTCGACATACCAACGGCATCACCACCAATAATCCGCATGTACTTGTATTCGGCAGGAGTTTCGAAGCATGGACCACTTACACTAACGTAAACACCTTCATGTACTTTATATCCTAAATTACCTGCGATTGTATGAGCTTTCGCGATTATTTTCTTGTCGTATGGTTCACTCATGTCTGGAAAGCGCGGACCAAGTTCTTTCACATTTTTTCCCATCAGGGGATTATTAGGTAAAAGATTAATATGATCATTCAAAATCATCACATCACCAATTTCAAAAGCAGGATTAACACCTCCACTTGCATTACTTAATAAAAGTGTCGAAATACCTAGATACTTCATTACTCGAACTGGAAAAACTACCTGTTGCATCGAATAGCCTTCGTAATAATGAAAGCGACCTTGCATGACAATTACTGGACGAGAAGAAATATATCCAAAGATTAATTTTCCGCTATGTCCTTCAACTGTAGAAACAGGGAAGTGTGGGATTTCCTCGTAAGAAAGAGTGAAACGAATATCTATTTCAGATACCAAACCTCCTAAACCGGTTCCTAAAATGATTCCACATACGGGTTGAAAATCATTGGTCTTTTCTCGGATATACCGGACTGTTTCATGAATTTGTTCTAACATAATCTAAAATAAGTGCGTTGAATTGTTCTTTATTTTCGAATTCAGTTTCTACTGGAATTTCTAACCACTTGCGTTTTTCATCTTCTTCAAGAAGTGGTTCAATGCGACCCCGATCTTTACTTGTTGTGATAAACAACGGACTGATTGGGGCAAACATAAGTATATTTTTTTGCATCAAATCCAGATCAAGCCGTTTGAAATTATAATGGTCAGGAAACTTTTGATGATGGATTATTGTTGCAATTTCTGATAAATCCTTTTTCAATTTTGCAGGCTTAGCAATACCTGTTACTAGGTACAAAGAACATTTATTTATTTCCTCCAATGAAAGTTCTTCTCCTGAAAATCGTTTGATTTTACCATACTTCAAGCGACTAAAATAAACGGAGATTCCGTTGAATAGTGTTTCTGAAATATGCCGTTTGACTTTCATGTCAAACACATCAGGGCATTTGGTTATAACGACAACATTTGCCTTTTTTCTTCTCATCCATAGATCACGTTCATCGCCAGCAGGCAATAAAAAATGGGGTTTTACAATTGAATCGTAATCAAATAAGAGAATGGAGAAGCCTGGATTGAGTCTTCTATGTTGGAATGCATCATCAAGAAGAATTACTCCTGGGTCATTCTCTTTTAAAATCTGATTTATTCCTTCCACCCGATCTTCGCATACTGCAACAAGAGTATATCTTAGTGCTTTTTTAAATAGAAGTGGTTCATCACCCGAATCACTAACTTGATCATCTATTTGCACCCATTTAAAACCTTTGGTATTTCGCCCATATCCGCGACTAAGTAGGGCAGGAGAGTAGTTTCTTAATAATTGAGCTAAATAAATTGTTAGTGGTGTTTTTCCTGTTCCCCCAGTACTTAAATTTCCAACAACTAGAACAGGTTTGTTAAATTTAACTGAATGCAAAATTCCTATATCATAGGCCCAATGACGAATCATTAAAATGAAACCGTAAATCCATGAAAAAGGAAGAAGTAGCAATCTCCACATGCCGCCGAAAGTACAAAATCCTACATTTGAACCCTTTTATATACAATGAAGATTCAACAAATAATTCAGCTACTCGAAGAATGGGCGCCCAAAGCGCTTCAAGAATCCTACGATAATGCTGGTTTAATAACGGGTAATAGTCAAGATGAATGCAAGGGGACATTGATCTGTCTTGATTCAACTGAGGCCGTTGTTCATGAAGCAATTGAAAAGGGGTGTAACCTTATCGTTGCTCATCATCCAATTGTTTTCTCTGGATTGAAACGCTTCACTGGCGATACCTATATCGAAAGAACCTTATTATTAGCTATTCTGCATAACATTGCCATCTATGCTATACATACGAATCTCGATAATGTGAATTCGGGTGTGAGTCAAGAAATGGCCAATCGATTAGGTTTAATTAATACTCGAATTCTACAACCTAAATCGAATATGCTATTAAAGCTTGTCACATATGTCCCAGAATCGTACTTAGAACTAGTGATGCAAGCAGTTTTTAATGCAGGGGCGGGTGCGATTGGAAATTATGATGAATGTTCATTTCAAATGCAAGGCTTGGGGACTTTCAGACCAAATAAAGTAGCTAAACCATTTATAGGAGAAGCTGGCATTCGTCAACAAGAAAATGAAACGAGGATTGAATTTATTGCTCCTTCATGGAAACAAGCATCGGTCATGAATGCTTTGATTCAAGCACATCCGTATGAAGAGGTTGCTTATGAATGGATTAAACTTGAAAATAGTTTGCAAACCAATGGTGCTGGAATAGTAGGTGAATTGCCAGATGCCTTATCTCCGAAAGAAGTTTTGAATAAAATAAAAGCTGTTTTTGGAGGCATGATCAGATACACTTCCTTGGGACAAGAGAAAATAAAACGAATTGCCTTATGTGGAGGATCTGGAAGTTTTCTTTTGAAAGATGCTATTCAATCTAAGGCTGATCTTTTCCTAACATCCGACTTTAAATACCATCAATTTTTTGATGCTGAAGACAAAATAGTGATAGCAGATATCGGACACTTTGAAAGTGAGCAGTTTACAATGGAACTTATTCATAGGTATCTGAATCAAAAAATTTCTAACTTTGCCGGCTGTTTAACTACGATTTCGACCAATCCTATTCACTATCTCTGACATACATGAGCGCAACACTTCCAGCAGAAACCAAATCAGAAATTTCAGTAGAAGAAAAACTGCGGGCACTTTATAAGCTTCAGTTAGTCGATACCCAAATCGACAAAATACGTATTGTACGTGGCGAATTGCCATTAGAAGTTCAAGATTTAGAGGATGAACTTATTGGTTTGGATACTCGAATTAATAATCTTCAGTCTGAAGTAAAACAATTAGAAGATTCGATTAACGACAAGAAAAATGCGATTAAAGAATCTCTATCACTAATTGCTAAGTATGAATCACAGCAAGGAAATGTGAGGAATAATCGTGAGTTCGATTCAATCAATAAAGAAATAGAATACCAAACATTGGATATTCAACTTTCTGAAAAACGAATGAAAGAATTCAAAGCTAGTATTGATGCTAAGTCTGAATTAATCGTTACTTCTAAAAATAATTTAGAAGAGAGAACAAAAGATTTAGAGCATAAAAAATCTGAATTAGCTGATATCGTTGCTGAAACTGAAAAAGACGAGAAAAAACTTGTTGATGAATCTGAAAAAGCAGCAAAACATATCGAAGAACGCCTTTTTGCAGCATACAAGCGCATTCGTTCAAATGCCATTAATGGATTGGCTGTAGTTACAATTCAACGTGATTCTTGTGGTGGTTGCTTCAATCATATTCCACCTCAACGTCAAATGGATATTCGTTTACGTAAAAAAATCATCGTATGTGAATATTGTGGTCGATTATTAGTCGATCCAGAAATTGCAGCTGAAACTACAGTTTAATCTGTAAGCGATAGTATCTTTGAAGGGAATCCATTTTGGTTTCCCTTTTTTTATGCGTTTAATTTTCATTTTATATCTCATCTTAAATACTGGTTTGTTTCTAAAAGCCGAAGGTGATTTTGTATTATCTGAAAAAATAATTGACGCTTATAAATCAACCATTCGATTTGATTTAAATACAACACATAATTTATTAACGGAAGAACGGAAAATTCATCCTGGAAACGGGTTCTCTTACCTCATTGATAATTATGCTGATTTTATCAAAGTCTTTGTTGAAGATGATCCTATTGAATATCGAAAAGCACTCGCCAAGAGAGAACAACGAATTAAGAACTTGGAATTGTGTGATAATCAATCTCCGTATAAACGTTATTGCCTAGCTGAAATATATTTACAATGGTCATTTCTTCGGTTTCAACAAGATGAAAAAACAAAATCAGCAAATGATCTTCGAAAAGCTGCTTCATTCCTAAACGAAAATCAAAAACGCTTTCCTTCATTTATACTCAATAAAAAGGGGCTTTCTATTATTCATATACTCTCTGGAAGTATCCCCGATAATTTGAAGTGGCTTGCTCAATTAGCTGGAATTTCGGGTAATGTGGATCAAGGTCGCATCGAATTAAATTCTGTTATTTCTTGGACACGCGATAAATCGGAATTTAATTTTCTACTTCCGGAATTGTTGTTTTATTCTCAATTGCTAAGTGTACAATTGCTTGATGATCAATCGTGTTTGTTAATTTCTCAAACCAAAGATTCACTCTTCTCTAAAGAACCATTAATCCAATATATCGATATTCTCGTTTCTCAAAAAAAACAAAACTCTAAATCTGTAATTGAGCTGATTAAAAAATTTCCACAGAGTACAACGGGAGTTCAGTTATGTTTTTTGAGTTATTTGTCGGAAGAAGCACGTTTAAATCTCGGACTCGCTGATGAGCTTGGGTTTCAGAAATTTATTACATGTTCCCAAGGGAAACATTTTAAACATGCAGCAATCCGCAAAATTGCATGGCAGTATTTATTACAAGGAAATACACGAGCCTACCATTCAAAAATGGAAATGTTATTATCCTTGGATAAACCTAAAACGGAAGAAGATAAACAGGCATTCCGTGAAGCTCATTCTAAAACGATCCCGAATATTCACCTTTTACGTGCTCGACTCGATTTTGATGGAGGGAATTCCACTATTGCTATTCAGTCATTACTAAAATTGGATTTAAAAAATCGGGATATTTTATTTTTAACCGAATATGCTTATCGATTAGGTAGATGCTATCATTGGTTAAACAATGAGAAGGAAGCATTGAAATGGTATGAAATGACAATCAGAAGTGGAGCACAAATTCCAGAATATTACGCAGCTTCAGCATCCTATCAAATGGGTAAAATATATATCAACCAAAATAAATTGAAAGAAGCAAAAGCGGCATTAATTCAAGTAAGCAAATTTCCCGAACACGCTTATAAAAGTAGTCTCGATACGAAAGCAAAAACAGCTTTAAAAAAAATCCAATAGAATTAACTAGAAACGAGTCCCTATGGTAAATACAACATTGTGTCGGTTAGCTGTCAATGCTACTGGTTGAACCTGAACTAGATTGGGATTGTAGGGATAATAGTTTTTATGCTGTTGACTATATACATAGGCTAAATCCATAAAAAAGTCATGATCTCGATATCCTCCACCTAAGGAAAATGTTTTAATACTTTGATCAATCGTTGAAACAGAATAAGGATTTCCAATCAATTGAAAACCTCCTCTTAAATACATATCTGAAAAACGTGCTTCTGCACCAATTCTTAAATTACCTGTAGATTGAAGTCGAGTTGAAATAGCCGTATTCGTATTATCAAATAGTCCAGTATTTTCAACCAATTTGCTTTGAGAATAATTGACCATTTCATAATCAGCAGAAATAATACCTTGTTTACCCAAAATAAATGCAGCACTTGCAGTGATACGTGCAGGTTGTCTTAATTTATATTTATAAGTTCCATTTATAATTCCAGGAGAATAATCACCAGTAGATAAACTAGAAGTCAAGTCATACGAATAGTCTGAATTAATAGTATAATCAAGCGGAACAAAGGCAGAAGCTCCTAATCGAAGGAAATCAGATACTCTGTAAATTGCTCCAACTCTTAATGCTATTGATGTTGCTTTATCTGTTAGTGTGCGTGTATAAACGAGATTATTAAAACTTGGTATAGAATCTAGATCATCTCGTTCGGTATAGGTATTCGTTTGTTCATAAACAATCCTTCTTAAAGCAAGTGTAGCTCCTAAATACAGGCGATTACTATAGTTTCCAGCAAAAGCAATATCAGTTTCACCTGTTCTCCCTCTTCCTTCAATTGTTCCTCTTTGTGTAATTTTTCCTGAAGAAGGACCTAATAAACTAACATAACTTGTATTTCCTGATGAATCTGTTACCGGATCAATTAAATAACTATTATATGCTAAATTAATATCTGAATTAGATGGTGGAGCAGGAATTCCATAAGCAGATGCTGCAAATGCATTCACAATAGAATTCGATGGATTATATCCTCTATATGTCCATTGTTCGGATAAATTATTGTTCTTATTATAACCAATGGCAAAGGTCGACCCCATCCATCCTTTTGTTTTCAGTCTATTCGGAGCAGGAGTATGAATGACCAAATGGAAATTTGTCAAATTGAAATTGAATTTCCTATCTGTTTCTGGTGTTCCGTAATAGTTTGTTTTCCCGGAAAAATTGAAAATGGAAGGAGAAACTGCGAATTCAGATTGTCGATATAGTCCTAATCCGGCTGGATTTGTCGATGCATTAGAAAAATCTGCTCCAACAGCGCCAGTGGCACCGCCCATTCCAAGAGCTAGAGCAGTGCCACCAGTATTAGTTTGAGAATACCGAACAACATCATCAATATTTTGAGCAAATGATGATGTTGCCCATGCAATAATTGACATTAAAACTAATTTCTTCATCGCGTTAGATTATCTACGTGGAGATGACATATGTCCGCCACCATTTCCTCCTCCTGATCGAACTCCTCCACCAGACCCACCAAAACTACCTCCATGAGATGGAGATGATTGTCTTGGAGCTTCCATTCTAGGTGATGATTGTGGAGATTGATATTGTTGGTGAGGAGCTGATTGAGGAGCTTGAAATTGCTGACGAGGAGCTGATTGAGGATAATTTTGCTGAGGTGCCTGTTGATAGCTGTTTCTTGGAGCTTGTGGGGCTTGTTGATACGAATTATTTCGAGGTGTCTCGTATTGCTGATTGTTTTGAGGTGCCTGATAACTATTTCGTGGTTGCTGATATTGTTGATTATTGTTCGAAGGCTGCTGCTGGTTTTGAGGAGCTTGATAATTATTTCGCGGTTGTTGATATTGCTGATAATTATTCGAAGGCTGCTGCTGATTTTGAGGAGCTTGATAATTATTTCGCGGTTGTTGATATTGCTGATAATTATTCGAAGGCTGCTGCTGATTTTGAGGAGCTTGATAATTATTTCGTGGCTGTTGATATTGCTGATAATTATTCGTAGGCTGTTGTTGATTTTGTGGAGCCTGATAATTATTTCGAGGTTGCTGATAATTGTTCGCCGGCTGTTGTTGACCTTGAGAAGAAGGTTGAGTAGATCCGGAAGGTGTTTGATTATTCCGCATACCATTTATTTGTTCTTGCGAACGAATAGGTTCAGGCTGTTGATTTCGAACCGCTGGGCTAGAATAAATAGAAGGATCAATATTAGCAGGACGACTTATTGAAGGAGTATTATCACTTCTTTCTTTGGGTTGATTAATAGGTGCGCTACTGTATGAACTTGCAACAGAAGGTTTAGAATTTCCATCTTGACGTATAACACCACTATTGATCAAATCTTGTTTTCCAGTTTGAGAAGGAACTTCAGTAGCAGGTTTTGGAGCGCTTGTAAAATTAGATGCTTGTGGATTTTTACCACCTGATGCTGAAATCGAATTCGTTTGATTTTTAATGGCTTCATTAGATTTTACTGGGGAATTGCTTAATGCATCCGTTTTTACATTTCCATTGGTTGAGCCATTTTTAACTGCATTATTCCCTTGAAGACTTGAGTTCGAGATATTATCTGACTTATTCGGTTGAAGGCTTGTTGCTTCTTTAATTTCACCTGAAGTAATTTGAGGTTTACCAGTTAAATTTTTTGTTTCAGTTTTTACAGGGACAGAACTAATCTGATCTTTTTCAGTTCCAGCTTTACTTATTGTTGGATTTACTGGCGATTTACCAGGATTTACATTCGTAGCTGATACAGACGAATTAATAGAGCTAGCAGAAATTGGTTTTACTGAATTCTTGCTTTCTAATGAACTTAAAGAAACACTTTGTCCAATCTCTTTAGAAAAAACTGATGATAAATCATTTCCCGATTTATAACTACTTCCACCATTCGATCCTGCAGTATTAGGACCGTAATTCACTACAGTTGAATTATTATATGTATTGTTATCATAACTGTTATAATATACTGGGTTATACATCATATTATTATAGAGCATAATATTTGAATAACCATACATGTTATTCATTCCATAATATCCCCAAGGACTATAGCTGTATGGATTATAGCTAAATGGTGAACACCATGGATTATATCCCCAAGTATTCCATCTCCAGGGATTGTTGAACATGTAATAAGGATTTGAATATCCCATTCCATAGTTCATATAAAATCCAGAATAGGAATTCCAGCCAAAATTTAATCCAGAACCTCCCCAACTATTGTATCCCCAAGGAACATAGGGATTATAAAAACCATAGGTAGAGTAAATGCTATTTCCAAAATACATTGGATTATAATTGTAAAAATATTGATTGGTATAATAAGGATTATAATATCCTAAACCTGAATTGTAGTTTCGGTGAAATCTACGGATACGTGATGTATACATGTAATCGTAATAATTATCCATGTCATAATCATTGCCATAATAATTATTGGTGATATTCCCTCCATTATTTGAGGGGTTTTGTGTATAGTTAGAAGAATTAGGATCAGAATAACGTTGATAGTTATCATCAGAAGATTGATCCTGATTGGAATCTGTTGTTTGAGGATAACTGCTTGAATTTTGCGGTTCGTTTTTAATTAATTTTCGGGCCGCTCGACGTTCGTGATTTGCATCTGCAAGAGAGTAATATCTATCGTCAGATTCTGGGTTATGACTGCTTCGGTTTGTGTTGCAGGAAGTACCAAATGCTATTAGTACGATGCCTGTTAAATAGGTCAAAAGTTTCATAGGACCTTGTTTTTGGAATGTAGAGCTGATCATAGGATCAAAGGCTTGAGTGAATTGTATTATTTTTACCGCAACATTTTTCGCAGTTTTCAAATACCATACCAAAAAAGACAATGAGTAAAGAACATTCAACAAGAGAAGAAAACTATTCACAATGGTACAACGATATTGTTATAAAGGCTGATTTAGCTGAGAATTCAGCTGTTCGTGGCTGTATGGTTATTAAACCGTATGGATATGCTATTTGGGAAAAAATGCAAGCTGCTTTAGATAAAATGTTCAAAGACACTGGTCATGTGAATGCTTATTTTCCATTGTTTATTCCCAAATCATTTTTAAGCAAAGAAGCTGCACATGTGGAAGGTTTTGCTAAAGAATGTGCTGTAGTTACTCATTATCGATTAATGAATGATCCAAATGGTAAAGGTGTAATTGTAGATCCTGATGCGAAATTGGAAGAAGAATTAATTGTTCGTCCAACTTCTGAAACCATTATTTGGAGCACTTATAAAGGATGGATTCAATCGTATAGAGATTTGCCATTACTTGTTAATCAATGGGCAAACGTTGTTCGATGGGAAATGCGAACACGTTTATTCTTAAGAACTGCAGAGTTTTTATGGCAAGAAGGTCATACAGCTCATGCAACAGCACAAGAAGCCATTGAAGAAACTGAAAGAATGCTTGATGTATATGCAGATTTTGCAGAAAATTTCATGGCAATACCAGTAATCAAAGGGATAAAAACGGAAAACGAACGCTTTGCTGGAGCATTAAATACATATTGTATTGAAGCAATGATGCAAGATGGTAAAGCACTTCAAGCAGGAACATCTCACTTTTTAGGTCAAAATTTCGCGAAAGCATTTGATGTAAAATTTACAAGCAAAGAGGGTAAACTGGATTATGTTTGGGCAACTTCATGGGGTGTTTCTACACGTTTAATGGGAGCATTGATTATGACCCATTCTGATGATAAAGGCCTTGTTCTTCCTCCTAAATTAGCACCATTTCAAGTGGTCATTGTTCCAATCTATCGCTCAGATGAAGAATTTACACGTGTTTGTGATGCTGGTAAATCTATTAAAAAAGAGTTGGAACGATTTGGCGTTTCAGTAAAGTTGGATGATCGTGATACACAGAAACCAGGTTTTAAATTTGCCGAACACGAGTTTAGAGGTGTTCCAATTCGTATTGCAATTGGACCAAGAGATCTTGAAAATGGAACAGTTGAAGTAGCTAGAAGAGATACTCTTGAAAAAGAGGTACTTCAAATTACAGATTTATCCACTAAAATTGTTCATCTTCTTGAACAAATACAAGATAATCTATATACAAGAGCAATGGATTTTAGAGAAGCTAAAACTCATAAGGCTGATAATTGGGATGAATTTGTTGCTTTATTAGATGGGCCAGGTGGATTTATCCATGCTCATTGGGATGGAACTTCTGAAACTGAAAATAAAATTAAAGAAATGACAAAGGCAACTATTCGCTGTATTCCTTTGGATACTAAACCGGAAGAAGGAAAATGCATTTTAACTGGTAATCCTTCACATCAAAGAGTCATATTTGCTCGTTCATATTAATTCCTTTTTATGCAAAATGCTCAAGAACTGATCATTCAAACATTGAAAGAAAAATCGTCACTTAAACAAGATATTTACCGTCTTAATTTGAGTGTTTTCGATCAATTTAAAACAGCGCTCAAAGAAGTAGCTTCATCATTGCATGATGAAATTCAACAAATTGACAAACGAATTGTCATTGAATATAGTGAGAATTCGCCCTTTTCAATTCAAGTGAGAACAGCCGGTGATATTCTCGTTTTTGAAATGCATACCAATGTATTTCTATTTGATGCACAACATAAAATATGGAATTTATCCTACGTTCAAGAAGATCATTCTCGAGGATATTGTGGTTTAATTAATATTTACAATTTCCTTTCAGATTCAATTCAATATAAACGTGTGAATGATGTTGGATATTTAATTGGGCGCATATTCATCAATAAAGAAAGCCACTTTATGGTTGAAGGAAAACGTCAGATGGGTTTTTTGTACAATAATTTCTCAACGGATATTATTACACCTCAACGAATAAAAGAAGTCATTCAATCGGCAATTCTATTTTGTTTAAATTTTGATTTATTAATGCCTCCTTACGAAGCTGTTCAAGAAACAACTTTCAGTCAAATTAATGAAAATGCTCAAAGCATTAAAGCAATTACTGGAAAACGTTTAGGATTCAGATTTCATAAAGACGAAGATCATATTAGTTAATATGATTTAATACAAAACCCGACAAAACAGATTAAATCAGTTTTGTCGGGTTATTTTTTTTAGGGAGTTTATCGTTTAATAATAGATCGACTACCCGTGATTTCAATTTTACGATCGTTACTCAAATTCAAGTGGTAAGCACCAACAGGTAAGGCTGAAACATCTAGTCGAACAATATTATTTCCTATTTCCAATTTCACTTTTTGAGATAATAATATTTGACCACTAGTGCTAAACAATGTTAACTGGATATCCATTTCATCGGAAGATGTAATTTCTACATTAGCGTATTCGATGGCTGGATTTGGATAGATTTTTACTTCGTTCTTAACTTTCTTCTCACAATTAACAAAAACGGGATCGAAGGTTTCGGAATCTCCATTGTAATCCACTTGTTTCAATCGGAAATAGCTTCCTCCAAAATAAGATGATTCAATGATTTCACCATAATTTTTATTCGAATTGCTATTTCCTGCGCCTGGAACTGTTTTTACAGTTTTCCAAAAGATAGCATCATCACTTTCTTCAATATTAAATTCTTTATTATTTGATTCAGATGCAGTTGACCACTTTAATGTGACTTGAGATCCGTCACATTTAGCATCAAAACTCACTAAAGTAATTGGCAAAACATTCGTAGCTCCACCTGCATATCCAAAATTTGAAAAACCACTAACACCACTTCTTCTTAACGTTGGAGTAGTCAAATCACCAATAGCACTTAAATGATTTCCCGGGCAAAACCAATTTCCTCCGTTCACACGTTTTACCATAGTTAATTGTGAAAGTGAATTTTGCAATGAGAGGAATCCCTCTCCAGTTAAGGAAATCGTATATTCTCCATCAATTAATGTATTGGCTAGATTATCAATTTTCCAATATCCATCACTTGAGAAATTTGTAACCTCAAATCCAGCACCTCCCGTGTTAGCAGCTCCAATGAGAGTTTGCGTTCCAATTGAACCATTTATCATAGGTTCCGACATAAAACGAATTGTCAAATGCCCTGCAGTACTTGGAGCTACTGTATAATTAAGCAATACGTGTCGATTTTTCCAAGCATTATTAACGAATTGCCCCATTGGGAATAATCCACTTCCAGTACCAGAATTCGTTTGGGCTTTATACCAACGTTTCAAGATTCCTGCAATGTAACCATTCGTATATTTAATAATACCCGGATGAGTTTCATCATATCCAATTTCAAGAATACTGGTTTGTGTATCGATATTTCCTCTAGCCATATCCAATGTATCTTTCACTTGAACATTATCTGTTAACAATACAGTTCCACTACTTTTATTAATATTCAAACTACTGAATACTGCTGTTCCTGTTCCTGCTACAGATATTGTTTGGTCTACAGATCCATTTAAGTGAAAGCTGCTTGTCCCAGGATCCATATTTCCATTCAAGGTGATGTTTCCTGTTACATTAATATCATGAACACTTGATGCTAAATTAAATGTAGCTCCCGTTTGTATAGTTAAATTCTTTACAGAAATATCTGCATCCGCATTTAAAGATTTATTTCCACTTCCTGATATTGTCAAGATATTATACGACAAGGAACTAATACCTGAAAATAAGAGTTGATCGGCAGCTTTGTTATATATCACAGTACCGTTTCCAGAAGAGAAAACCGCATCAGAGCTAAGTGTTAGTTGATTGCCAATGGTCAAACTTCCCGTTGAAGTCCAAATCAGAGATCCATTTAGAACAACATCCAAAGCTGTAATTGAACTTGCAGCAGCACCCAATGTTAATGTTGAAGATGGGCGCACTGTTATTTTGTTTAATGTTGAAGTAACTGCCGAATTACTAGTATTTGTATGTGCAATTGTTGCATCCGATAAATTACTTGGGACTAATGAACCTAGCCATGTTGCTGCAGTATTCCAATCTCCATTGGCACTTGTAATATATCCAATGTAATTAAAACCAGCAGTTCCATAGGCTCCAGTTGTAGGATTTGTAACAACTACATTACCAGTAGAATTAACGCCTTGATTATTTACTATAGCTGAAATTTGTCCAGAGTTGACATAAATTACTAATGTTGCAGCAACTCCATTATAACTAACTGTAGCATTGTTTGCGAAATTAGAACCATTAATCGTGATACGTTGTCCACGATAACCTGTATTTTCTGACTGTCCACTGATGAGTGGTATTGTTGGAACAACACTCGTTATGATAGGTGTTGTTAAAGTAACTATAGCTCCAGAAGGATTACTTTTTACTGTACATCCATTGCTATTGGTTACAACACAATAATAGTATAGTGTTCCAACTATTGCAGTTGATGGAACATAGGTTGACGAATTAGCTGTAAACAAGATTGAGCCTCCCGTATTGGACGATATAGTATTGCTATACCATTGATACGAGTCGATAGTGCCACTTCCTGCATTTGCAGTTACACTTAAAGTATTTGCAGTTGTATTTTGACTGTATGAACCAGCCGGTGTAATTTGAGAAACAATTGTAGGTAAAGCATTAATTGTTGCTATTACTGCCGTTCTGCCCGAAGCCGCACAATTTGAAGTTGACGCATCTGCATAATAAGTAGTTGTAGTATTTAATGATGGGGTTGTATACGTATCGCTTGTCGCGAGAAGAGTTCCACCTGTTGCTGCTGTATACCATTTTACAACTCCCGTTGATGAACTAGCAGAAATCGTTAATGTTCCAGGTCCGCATCGTTCAGCAGGAGTTGTTTCAGCAATTATTGGTAAAGCTGTCATTGACACCTCCATCGAATTTGTTGAAATACAACCTGATTCAGTTATTGTTTCAGTTAAAGTATAGGTTGTTGTAGATGTAGGTGAAGCTATTGGATTTGAAACCGTTGCATTGCTTAAATTACTCGATGGACTCCAGCTATAAGTATGACCAGCAATAGTAGTTTCGCCAATTGTAACTCCTCCTGATCCACAAATAATTTTATCTACACCTGCATTATCTCCTGGAACAGGATTTACAGTAATTGGAACTGGAAAAGTTGGAACTGAACAACCATAAGAGTTTGTTGCTGTTACAACATAGAAGCGACTTACATCCGGATGAAGGTTTACTGGATTTTGTTCTGTTGATGTAAACCCCGATGGTGAAGAAGCCCAACTATAACCATAGTTTGTTGATGCACCTGTAATTGATACATTGTCGATAGCCCAATAACGGTCGTTCGAAGCTTGATATACAAAACGAATGTAAAGAGACGGTTGTCCAATATATGAATTCAAGTTAATCACAGAATTTACAAATCCAGTTAAAGATCCTTGTGTTGAAGTATAAGAAGCGATATCAGTCCAAGTAGTATTGTTTGTTGAGACTTGAACTTTGGCTTCATCACCCGAAGCTCTGTAATTGAAATAATGGAAAAAGTCGAGACTCAATGAACTGAATCCAGTTGAATTCATCATTGGTGAACGCAGTATAGTATACGTTGTCCCACCAGAACCTTGAGCTTGACTATTTGATAGATAAAACTGAGTTTGATCATTTGAACGAAATGTACTACCGCTGTAAACAAAATTATCTGCACGCAGGGTAAAAGCTGCTAAAGCTGGAGTTCCACCTGTAGAATTATTTGTAGCTGTCCAGTTAGAAAACGAACCATTGAATCGTTCTCTTAACAATACTGTTTGATAGCTTGTAGCATTTGAATATAAATCAACTTCTTCTCCATTACAAATGATATCATCAGAAGAAGATGAAGTAAGCGATCCAGTGAAAATATATGGATTGATATCAACAAAAAACGTATCCGATTTAGCTGCACATCCACCTGTAGCATTTAGTGAATTTACAACTGCATAATTACCTGGAGTAGAAGAAGAAACGTTTATTACTCCAGTGCTTGCACTTACGAAATTTAATCCAGATGAAGTTGTAAAAGTACCAGCTACTGCACCTGATTCAAATATTGGTGAAACATTAGCAGCATTTACACTTTGACATAAATCATTGGATACATAACTGAAATTTGGATTGGGAGCACCTGTGATTGTTATAGTATTTGTTGCTGTAACAACACTACAAGAACCGGAAGGCGTAATGCGATTGGTAACTGTATATGTTCCAGGTGTACTTGCTGATAAATCAACTTGTCCAGTACTTGTACTAATGAACACTAGACCTGTTGTTGAAGAGAATACTCCAGCTATTGCAGCTCCACTAAAAGTTGGAAGTGGATCTGTGCCACTACTACAAAATGGTGAACCTATATAACTGAATGTTGCAGAAGGTGTTGTTGTTATTGAAACGATAACAGGTTTGATATCAGAACAAGAACCATTTGTACTTTTTATATAATATGTTCCACTAGTAGCAACAGCTGCAGGATTTGAAATCGCTGTTGTTGCACCTGCATTTGTCCAATAGCTAAGTACACCAGAACCCGTACTTCCTGCAGTAACTGAGGCTGCTGTTAGGTTTACAGTTCCCGAACACGCTGCTTGGTTAGTAATTGATAAAACCGGTGTTGTAGAAACATTCACTGTGATTGTTGTTGTCATTTCAACATTACAATCGGTTGTATAACGTGTTGCTATAACATTGAACGTAGTGGTATTATTTAATATTCCTGTAGGAAGAAGGAGTGAAGAGCCATTTCCTTGAATTTCATCCCCAATATTTTCATCTGTTGCATTGTTTCTTAATTGATAATAAACACCAAGTTCTGAAGCTGCCAGTTGAATGTTTGTTGAAGTGCCAGAACAAACAGTTGAAGAAACTGCTGTAATTGTTTGATTCGTTGGTAAAGGAGAAACTACAACATTGCAACTTGATGACATTGAACATCCAAAACCATCAGTTAATGTAACAGTATAAGTTCCATTATTTGTTGCACTAGCAGTTTGACTTACAACAGGATTTGGTAGTGATGAAGTAAATCCGTTCGGACCAGTCCATGAATAAATAAAAGGACTAGCTCCACCAGTTGCATTCGAATTTAAAATTAAAGGGTTATTGACACAAACGCCTGAATTCCCATTCACCGTTGGAACTAATGAAAGTTGTGATGGAGAAAGTGTTCCAAATGAAACATCATCCATGGCAAAGTCATTTCCACCCAATATGGTATTTAAGTTCACGATGGAAAGATTGGCTATTGTGCTTGGTCCCGAATTCCATTGTCCATAAAAACGAACCCAGTTATATGGTCCATTTGCATTTGAATATCCGTTTGGAAGATTGGCTACTGTTCCTATTTGATTTCCATTAATTGAAAACTGTAAAATGGCATTATTACCATTTACAACAGACATTGCCCAAGCAGAGAAATAATACGTTGTATTTGGAAGAACAGTGATATTATTTTGGCTCCAAACCGTTGCTCCTAATAAAGGAGAACCATTAATTACCATAATATTCCCAGTTCCATAATAACGATCTTTCCCATTGAATGCTGTATGAACGTTATTGGCATTTGGCAAAATAGCATAGGTTCCTTCGGGATATAATTCGAGTTGACCTGCAATATCAGCGCGATAGGAATATGCTGTTGTAAATCCAGTATTTCCGGCTGAAAATGTACCATTCGTAACTAATTCAGTTGCAACTGGAGAAAATGCCGTACCTGAACATCCTGCGAGATTCGTAACGGTTACAGTATACACACCTGCTTGGTCCACATCAATAATTTGTGTTGATTCACCAGTGCTCCAAGAATAACTTGAATAACCTGCAGTTGCTGAGAGTACAACAAGTCCACCGTTTGAACAATAATTTGAAGATACGCTAACTGTTGGATTCGCATTGATTGTTGCAGTTACAGCTGTTCTTGTTGAAGTACAAGATCCTGAAGTTGTAGCAACGTAATAAATAGTTGTTGCAGAAATAGAAGGAGTAGTATAACTAGTTCCAGTTCCTAATGAAACTCCACCAGTTGAAGCAGCATACCAGTTAATTGTTCCCGCACTTGCAACAGCCGATAATATTACTGTTCCAGTACCGCAACGACTTCCTGGTGTAGTTGAACTGATAGTTGGAATTGTATTGATGGTTGCTATTACAGCAGTTCTTGTTGCAGAATTACAACCAAGGTTAGATGCTTCAGCATAATACGTTGTTGTTGTTGCAATGGATGGTGTAGTGAATGAGTATCCTGTTCCTATTGATGAACCACCCGATGCTGCTGTAAACCAATTAATTGTTCCTGCAGAAGCTGTTGCTCCTAGAACGACAGTACCTGTACCGCAATTATTACCTGGAGTTGAAGTAGCTACAGTTGGTAAAGGATTTACCATTGCAATGACTGCTGTTCGCGTAGGTGAAGTACATCCTGTTGCTGTGGCATCCACATAATAAGTTGTTGTAGCTGAAATTGATGGAGTTGTATAATTAGCATTTGCAGCTAAAGATGATCCACCTGTTGAAGCAGCATACCAATTGACTGTTCCAGCTGATGCTACTGCAGAAAGACTTACTGTTCCTGTTGAACAACGAGTGCCTGGAGTAGTTGAAGTAATTGTTGGAATTGTATTTACTGTTGCAATGATTGCAGTTCTAGAACTACTGGTGCACGATCCATTTGTTGCATCTGCATAAAATGTAGTTGTTGAAGAAATTGAAGATGTTGTAAAAGAAGTTCCTGAAGCTAATGAACTACCACCAGTTGAGGCTGCATACCAATTTATAGTTCCTGTAGAAACAGCACTTAATAAAACAGTACCAGATCCACATCGACTTCCTGGAGTTGATGACGAAATGGTCGGAATAGCATTTATTGTTGCTATAACAGCAGTTCGAGCGGCTGAAGCACAACCTGCATTTGAAGCTTCAGCATAATAAGTTGTAGTTGAAGCAATCGATGGAGTTGTAAATGAGTTTCCAGATCCAATAGATGCTCCACCCGTTGAAGCTGCAAACCAATTGATTGTACCTGCAGAAGCTGTTGCACCAAGTACCACTGTTCCTGATCCACAATTACTTCCCGGCGTTGTTGTAGCTACCGTTGGTAAAGGATTTACTGTTGCAATAACTGCCGAACGTGTTGGTGTTGTACAACCTAAGTTAGTAGCATCCACATAATACGTAGTGGAAGAAGCGATTGAAGGTGTTGTATAAGAAATTCCAGAACCAAGCGACGATCCACCACTAACTGCAGCGTACCAATTAATGGTTCCTGCAGAAGCCGTTGCTCCTAAAACGACAGTTCCTGTTGAACATCTACTAGCAGGTGTTGTCGCAGTAATTGTTGGATTGGCGTTAACAGTAGCGATAACCGCTGTTCGACTAGCAGAAACACATGATCCAGAAGTTGCATCCACATAATACGTTGTAGTTGAAGCAATGGAAGGAGTTGTAAAAGATGTTCCCGTTCCGAGCGATGATCCACCACTTGCAGCCGCATACCAATTGATTGTTCCGGCAGATGCTGTAGCTCCTAAAACGACAGTTCCAGTAGAACAACGTGACGCAGGAGTAGTAGCTGTAATGCTTGGAAGCGGATTAATAGTAGCAATGACTGCTGTTCGAGCGGCTGAAGAACAACCAGCATTGGATGCTTCAGCATAATAAGTTGTAGTTGAAGCGATGGATGGAGTTGTAAATGAGTTTCCTGAACCGATAGAAGCACCACCCGATGCAGCAGCAAACCAATTGATAGTTCCAGCAGAAGCAGTAGCACTAAGAACGACTGTTCCTGTTCCACAATTACTTCCCGGTGTTGTTGAAGCAACCGTTGGTAATGTGTTTACAGTTGCAATAACAGCCGAACGTGTTGGTGTTGTACAACCTAAATTAGTGGCATCCACATAATACGTTGTAGAAGAAGCGATTGAAGGTGTTGTAAATGAAGTTCCCGTTCCTAGAGAAGAACCACCACTTGCAGCAGCATACCAATTGATAGTTCCTGCAGAAGCCGTTGCGCCTAAAACGACTGTTCCTGTTGAACATCTACTAGCTGGTGTTGTTGCAGTAATTGTTGGATTGGCGTTAACAGTAGCGATAACCGCTGTTCGACTAGCAGAAACACATGATCCAGAAGTTGCATCCACATAATACGTTGTGGTTGAAGCGATGGAAGGAGTTGTAAACGATGTTCCTGTTCCGAGCGATGATCCACCACTTGCTGCTGCGTACCAATTGATTGTACCGACAGATGCTGTAGCACCTAAAACGACTGTTCCAGTTGAACAACGTGAAGCTGGTGTTGTAGATACAATACTTGGAGGCGGATTAATAGTAGCAATGACTGCTGTTCGTGCAGATGAAGCGCAACCAGCATTGGATGCTTCGGCATAATAGGTTGTAGTTGAAGAAATAGAAGGAGTTGTGAATGAGTTGCCAGTTCCAAGTGAAGCACCACCTGTGGCGGCAGCATACCAGTTAATAGTTCCAGTAGAAGCCGTAGCACCAAGAACAACTGTTCCAGTTCCGCAATTACTTCCCGGAGTTGTTGAAGAAACCGTTGGGTTTGAACTAATTGTAACAGAAGTTGAAGTTGAATATTCGGGGCAATAACCTGAGGCCGCACGATAATATGTAGCGGTATAAGTTCCTATAGTGCTTGAAGATGGAGTTATCACACCACTTCCATTCATAGCTAATCCCGACGGTGTTCCTAAAACCCAAGTAGAAGCTCCAGTTCCACCTGCTCCAGTTATTGTTGGTGAAACTGGACTTGAAGAAGAAGAACATAAGGCAGAAGGATAACTTATCGTTCCAGTTCCTTGAGCGTCAATTGTAACATTGGTTGTTGTTGAATAAGCTGCACAGCCACCAGATGCAGGAACTGTATAAGTTACTACATATGCTGTTGAACTTGCGGTACTTAAGGATGGAGTGATAGCACCAGAGGCGGAATTTATAGATAGCCCAGCTGTTGAACTATAAGTACCTGCTCCAATTAAATTTGAAGTTGAAATTGCTTGTGGACTTGAAGTAGAATTACAAAAGCCTGCAGAAGCATATGAGAAATTCCCCGAAGGTTGGGGTGTGATAATTACTGTTGCAACATTGCTTGCAGATGAACAACCTAGTGTGTTTGTAACAACGCAGTAATAGTAAAATGTTCCAGGAGTTGAACCTGAAGGATAGTATGTAAGCCAATTTGATCCAACTATAAATGTACCTCCAGAATTTGATGCAGTTGTATTGCTATACCATTTGTAAGTTGATATGGCACCACTTCCAGCACTTGCCGCAATGGTTAAAGGTGAAGGAGTTGCATTTTGACAATAGGTTGCAGATGAAGTAGGTTGCGTTGAAAAAACTGGATTTGCCGAAACAACTGTTCCATTGAACGTAAAATCATTAATGTTGAATGTTCTTGCGGCACTATTAGCTCCCCAGCAATACAATCGAAATGTAATTGCTGAAGTTAAGTTTTGATAATTTGAGGCAGCTAAACTGATTGTTGTACCTGTTGCTGTTGCTGTCCCAATATTAGCAGCGTAGCTATCTAAATTAGATCTAAATGCATAATTGGCTGTACCTGATGATAATGCTGATGTATAAACAAAACTAACCAAGTTGATTTTGTAACAACTGGAGGGAGTTAAAGTAAATTCGTAATAATCATTTACATCCAAAGAGGCTGAATTCCAGCCAGAAGCACTATAGGTATTATTGGCATTTTGTCCTGTAATTCCCGAACCTCGTCCAATACCCGATACAGTGATGTTTGCATCAACTGTTTGCCCTGTTATATAGGGATTAGAAGTATTCGGATTAGTACCTGTAATTGGATTAGTAAATATGGATTGTCCAAATGTCCATCCCGAAAGAAAGAACATAAAAACAAGCAATAGTACTGCTTGGGAAATTGTTTTATATGAATCCCTAGAATGACGGGTGTTTTTCCATAGAAACGAATTCCTAATTTCAGAAATACTTGGGTTCTTAAGATAATCCTTTGACTGAATTTTCGAATTCAGCAAAGTAAAAACAGAAGAAAAAATTACGGAAGGGTACAGTTTTCTCATAAGCGAGAAGGATCAGTTTGCCGCCTTCTACGCTCGTTATATTTCCATGTTACTCTTACTATTTGGTAAACAGCAATTCTCTATGGTAGTTTTAAGATGATTTTGTATGAAAGAATATTAATACTTCATTTAATTGTTTGAAATATAATTATAAAATACATATAATCAATTCATTACAATTGCTTTTAAATATATTAAAATGAAATTTCAACATGCAAGTTTTAAATGAAATTAGAACATAAAGTTTAATAGCCAAATGCACATTATTGCATTTTGAAGGCTACAAAAACAATCAAATTTCTAAATAGATTATTCATGTCCATATCTTAAAGCCCCACTTCAACTAAATGAAATGGGGCTTATAAAAGTTAAGGTTAGGCTTAACGTTTTATGATCGACCGGCTTCCGGTTAATTCGATTTTTTTATCGTTCGAAATATTCAAATGATAAGCACCTGGAGGAAGAGCTGAAACATCTAGTTTAACAACATTACTTCCTTTCGACATTCTCACTTTTTGAGAAAATAATATTTGACCGGAAGAGCTGAACAAATTCATGTTAACTTCCATTGCTTCCGAAGCTTGAATGGTCACATTGGCAATATCCACAGCAGGATTTGGCATGATGCTCACTTCATTGCTTAAACTCTTCTCACAGTTAACGAATATAGGATCAAACGTTCTTGAATTTCCGTTAAAGTCAACTTGAGTAAGTCTATAATAGCTACCTTCAGAATAGTTTGATGAAACTGTTTCAGAATAGTTTTTATTGGTAGTACTATTTCCAGCACCTTGAACCGTTTTCACAGTTAACCATTGTTTAGCATCAGGACTTTCCTCTAAAAAGAAGAGTTTATTATTTAATTCCGAAGCAGTTGACCAATTCAAATTAATCATTGAGCCATTACAAATTCCATCAAAGCTTACCAGTGAGATTGGTAATGCATTGTTTGTTTTAGAACCACCAGTCCAGGTTGAGAATTGAGGAATGTTTGTTTTTACAAGTTGATTATTTAATGCATCCAGGGTAGCAAACTGTACATTCCAATATGCGCCATCGAATCTCCATAAATCAATTTCGGTTTCGAGGATTGAACCTAATTGTGTGTTCAATTCATCATCATAATAATTGAATTTAAGTGTTGCATCCAAATTGGAATTATTGGTTGGATGAATTTCATAATAGCGATTCATTCCAAAACCAGCATTATAAACTTGTTGCTGATTTCCTCTAATGATTGTAGTAGTTCCAAAGTTTTCTGTTGAGGTAATTTCAGCACCTAATCCACCAACATTTAATGCATTTGGAGCATTAATAGCACGTTGCAAAGTGATTGTCCCTGTTGTTCCGAAAATTCGATTAGAGTTTGTTTCACCAATGACATTTCCAGAACTACTTAAATCAAGTATTTTAGTTGTTAGATCTATATCTCCACTCAACATACTTAATGTACCATTTACTTGAATGTTTTCATTCAGAATAAGAGCCAATGTTGGATCAGCTTTATTAATAATTAAATTGTTGAAAATCACACGAGCTAAAGAATTAATGCTGCTCGATTGAGAACCAAAAAAAGTAACTGATTCACTTCCCGGGAAAAACTGACCTTGAACAGTAAAATCTCGACCTAATTCTAAATCTGCACCCGAGTGCATTGAAAATATAGCACCAGAAGCAACAGCTAAATGGCTCGAAACAATCAAATTACCATCAAGTGCCCCAGAAGTTGAATTTATATTGAGTGTTCCACTTCCTAATATGGAAGCATTTGTTGATGTTATTGCACCATTAATATTCACTGTTTTTCCACTTCCTATGGTAACGGTTGTTCCAGAATATAGCGTTAGATTTTTACCTAAGCCATCAGCTCCTGTTGTTAAATTTGGTTGATTTGAAACCAAGCCAATAACAATGTTATCGTTACTTCCAGGTATTGTATTTGGCAACCAATTATTTGCGTTATTCCATGCCGTGCTTGTAGCTCCTGTCCAAATAATTCCATTGATAGCTTCTCCTAATTGAAATACTCCAAGTCCAGTTAAACCAGTTAATTGAGTATAGTTTAATTGAGGAGTTGCAGAACTTGCAATCATCCAAGTAGATCCAGTATAATAACCACCAGTGAATGAAAGTAGATTTGCAGAAACATCCAAATCGGCTGTGTTAAAATTCAGCTTCATACTAATACCTGTATAACCCGAAAGTGATGTTGGAGTTAACGTCCATGTACGATTACATGATTTTAAATCATTAATTCCCGACAAATAAATATTTGCATGATCACCTGCATCTGTTCTTGCAAGAATATTTCCAGATCCAAGAATAGATCCTTGGAATGTTATCTCGGCAGGTGTATAATAATTATTATCACCAATTTCGAATAAAGAAGTTAGCGTTCCTGCAGGTAAATATTTTCGCAGATTTCCATTCACATAACTTGAAGTTGAGCCTCCAATTACTGTGCTTGAAACCGTCATTACCAATTCATTATTACCAGTTGAGAAAATACCTTGTCCTAATGTGAGTTTATTGTTCACATAGATTGAACTGTAAAGTGTTTTAATTCCTGCAGTTGAGGTATTTAAGTGATAGAAGTTTGTTGATCCTGTAATATTTTGATTTGCACCACTCAACATAAACATTCCGGTTCCAGGAACATAGCCCGATAAACCAACAGAATTTGTCCAATTACCTAGCAAAGTAAGGTTTCTGTTACTCGCATTACTTACACTTCCAGCATTGATTGTAACATCACCATTAATTAATAAGTTCACGTTTGCTAAGCTTTTTGTACCAGCTCCTGAAAACTTAATATGGTTATAGGTTGATTGAAGTGGAAGCAATGAAGATACTGTTGATGAATATTCAATTTCACCACCGGTATTGCTTGTAAATACAGAGAAATCACCACCAGGAAAAATAAATTGATTTACACCATTGGGCGTTAATCGAACAGTTCCGGTTCCTGAAACAACTCCGAAATTATGTCCGCTGGTACTGTTCAGATTCAATGTTCCATTAATAACAGCAACGGGTGATTGCAAATTAATATCACTCACTTGACAATTAATAGTATGACCAGCAGCAATAACAAAATTATTTGATGAAGGAGCTGTTGTACATGGAGGTCCAGCATGTTGTAAAGTAGCATCTGTTGACCATGAATTTAAATCCGACCAGTTTCCACCCAAGGTTGCATTACGACTAAAATAGGTTTGAATAGCACCAAATTCAGTTGATTCACCTGCAGTAAAATCACCCTTTATATAATTCACCGCGGTTAATGTGATTTTATCTGTTGCAGCATTTACAGCTCCAGCAATTCCATTAATTGGTGTCCATTGATTATTGAAATAACGCCCTGCACGGTATTGAGTTTCATCACCATTAATTGCATCATTCGGGTGATAATTGTAAATATGAGTTGCGGTAACTGACGGCGATAAACCGGTTGAATTCACACTCCAGTAATATGTTAATTCTAAATTTAATGGATCCGTAGTAGCTGGGTGTTTTACAGAAATAGGAAGTACTGTAATGGTTCCTGCTATACTGTTGCTCGTTAAATTAATTGTAGCTGGAGTATATTTTAGTGTTGTACCAATAGGGAATGTGAAATTGGACGCTGAAGCAGGATATAGTTTTTTCACACCAGCATCCGAAATTACTCCATTAACACGAATCATATTGCTTGTATTCAATGTTCCTGAAATACTAGCATTGACACCTAATGTAAGCAGGTAATTGTTGATATAAAAAAGACCAGTAGTGAAATTTAAATTTCCATTTATTGTCAATGGAGCAGTTAATTCAACACCAGCAGCATTGAGCATATTCACATTTTGAAAGCTTGCATTTCCATTTCCACTTATTATTTGAGCAGATGTCCCCCCTAATACAAAATTCCCCGTTGTTGTTGTTGAATTCACATTCGTTAAAATATTTCCAACACTTGTAAATGTGTTATCTAAAATATTTAACGAACCAGAATTCATTGTTAAAGATCCATTCACACGCACATTACTAACTGAGGCTGTTAAATTAATTCCACCCGTTGGATACGTATTGGAAATAACCAGATTGGCAAAATTTAAAATATTCCCTGTAACACCAGTTATTGATTGATTGCTAGTTGATCCAGTAAGATAAGTAGTTTGAGCATTTGTACCAGCTTGATATCCTCCAACGCTAATTCCCGTTGAAGCATTTGAATTTCTATTTATAATATTACCATTCACAGTAATATCCAATCCATTTGCTTTGAAAATTGAATTCCCATCAATGGTTAAATTATTTAAAAAGGTGGTTGGATTGGTGAGGTTATTTAGTGTTTTTGAGGTTGTAGTTCCATCAACAGTAAAGTTCCAAAATGGCGATGTAGATGTCATATCGAAATTCATCGCAGCACCTGTATTTCCTGTACCAATTCTAACTTCACCACCAGTAATAGAATAGGATGCTGGATTTAAATAAATATCTCCAAACATGTTACTAGCCAAACCAGTTTTATCAATAATCAATAATGAATTTCCAGACATTGAAAAACTTGATCCGTCATTTAGAATTTCAAATTTTGCTCTATCTAAATTAAAACTACCCGATGCATCCGGATTTTTACCTCGAACTAAAACTGTTGAATTGTCGGATTGAGAATATGTAAGTGCACCCTGTAAAGCATAAACACTTCGGCGAATTTGTCCGTTTACATTGAGTACACCATTGTTTTTTACCGAAATACTTGGAAAGTCGGTTGGTGAATATTCAATGTCGTTATGAGAAGAATAAGCAGAAGCTCCAACATTTACTGTTCCATCAATAATTTCAAGCCCTCCAGCAATAATTAAATCTGAACCACCTGTATTATTTTGACCAACGTTAACAATTGCTGCTGCATTATTTACTGATAATTTTCCGTTTGATGGAATTGTATAGGACACATCACTTCCTGAAGTTAATGTAATAGTACTTCCTTTAGAAAAGCGGAAAGTTCCATTTGTAATTGAAAGCCAATTATCATTTGTCGCTGTAAGCGTTCCTAATAATGATGCATCAACAACAATGGTTTGAGAATTTCCTTTATTGATGATTAAATTATATAAATCGGTAACTGCCGAAACGTTTGTTCCTAAAATATTGGCAGGTAAAGTCCCGAGTAAGCTAAGGCTTACATCACTTGCATTATTTAAATCGAGCGTTCCATTGTTTGTTAAATTCCCATAGATATTTAGGGAATGTACTATTGATCCACTTGAAGAAACATCGACTAATGCACCTGAAGCAATGGTTAAATTACCTGTTAAATTAATTGTTTGAGCAAAAGAATTCTTAAATCGGAATCTTCCTCCATTGACAATTAAATCTCCTAAAATATTCATTGTTTTTGAGGATGCATCATTAACTGCGACGTCACTAGTCGTATTTGCTCCATTCACCGTTATATTCTGATAAATATCTAAATCAGAATTCGGTAAAGTAATTTGATAGGATGAAGTAGGTGCAACAATCAAATTTTTATATGATTGAATATTCATCGAAGTTGGAGAAGCAGTGACTGTTGGTATTGTATAATTTCCAGCTGTGGTATAATATTCTGTTGTTCCACCATTATTCTGAAAAAATAATCCAAAATCACCTGCAGGAAATTCGGCTGTTGAAGAAGCCGAAGAAATTTTAATTTTTCCAGAACCACCGGCAGTAGAGTAGGGCAATGCACCGAAATTATTTCCGGTTGTAGTTCCTAAATCTAAAGTAGATCCCGCACCAATTAATAAACTTCCTGATACAGTCGCATTTGAAGTTACAGCTACAGTATGATTATAGGTATTTCCATCACCAATAAATACAGGAACACTTGCAGTTGGAATTGTAGCTGAAGCTGTTCCTCCAAATCCTGAATTAGACCAAGTTGATGCTGTATTCCAATTTCCTGAAGTTCTACTGTAATAAGGTACAACAGTTCCGAATGCTGCAGGAATACCTGCTGTATAATCACCTTCAAGGAAATTAAAATTGTTAAAATAAATTACATTAAATGTTTCATCAACAGCATTCACATTATTAATTGTGGTATAGCTAATTGATTGAAAATTATAGTAACCTGGGATATACGTTGTATTATCAGCCAGATTTCCGTAATTAAACCACAGATTCGTTGTTCCTGCCGGAATTCCAGTGAATCCAGTTTGATTTACTTTCCAGTAATAATTAAAGCAATCGATGTTTGTTACATAAAGCTGGCGAGCAGTTACAGGACGTAAATCCAATGTTCCCCAAGTTACTGGAGCGGCTGTAAATGTTACAATTGCTGGTGTGTAACTTGTTCCAGTTCCAAATTGAAATGTAAAAGAAGTTGAAGCGACAGAATATGTTTTTTTCAAACCTCCATCAGATAAGAAACCTGAAGTTTTTATAAAACGATTTGAGCTGAAAGTACCTGGACTAGAGGTAATGGAACCAGAAGCCGTAAATGTCAGTTGATAATTAGCAATATTAAATAAACGATCAGTTGCCATATTAAAAACACCTGTAATCGTCATAGGATCGAGCATGTTTACTTGAACTGAACCTGCACTTCCATTGGTATTACTTATATCTAGATTTTGGAAAATACCTGTACCACTTCCAGAAATAGATTGAGAGGATGTACTTGAATTTAATTGGATTTTTCCTGTTCCAGAATGAACACCAGAGTTAATAATATTTCCTTTGAAAGAAAGCGTTTTACCACCATCGGCAAGTGTTCCAGCTAGAATTGATAAATTTCCATTTGATGCAATAGTAGAAGCAGTTCCTGCAAATGTTAATGTAGTTCCTGATTTATCAACGGTAAGATTATTTAAACCCGTACCAATGGAACCTGAAACAGTAAATACCTGATTGGATGTACCATTAAACATGGTTGTATTTAACCCCGTTGTGTATGTTGTTCCATTTTGAATGGTATAATTACCACTACAAATAACATCATATCCATTTGCGTTTAATGCACCCGAATAGGTCGATGTTACAAGATTAAGGTCATTTAAAACTGTTAAAGGATAAGCAGGTAAAGTTGATTGATTTGCAATATTTCCAGAATAAGACCATGTAATTGGAGCTATTCTAACTGCTCCTGTTCCTGTAATTGTTTTAGCAATATTTAAATCCCAAAATGGAGCACGACTAGAAATGTCAAATCCATTATTTCCAGAGATATTAATATTTACTGTTCCTCCAATTACATCAATGTTTTGAGCTAAACTTCCAATCATGATTCCGCCATTCGGACAAAATGCCCCAACAGTATTTGCACGAGTAATATTTAAAATACCACCCGACATTTTAAATACATTTTCGTTGTAAGGCAGAGAGAAAACGGCATAATATCCTTGCTCTGCTCCATTATCACCAGATAAAGTAACTGTTCCACCTGATTGAATATAAGTACCACGGTGTGTTGCAGCAGTTACTGAAGTACGAATCATACGAGCATTAACCGTCCCTCCTTGAATGAGAATTAATCCTGACTCACGGATAACAATTCCACCTTGTCCAGCTTGACAAGTAAGTGTACCTGATGTAATTTTCAATGTTCCATAAGGGACAATGGCTCCACTGGCATTGTATGTAATAGATGCTCCATCAATCCATAAAACGGGAAGTGAAGAAGGTGATCCTAAATCATAATTTCCACCACCGTTTCCAATCATTCGTGGAATGGTAATATTATTTCCGAATCTTAGAATACCATTGTTATTTGCAACAAAGGTATTTCCATCACTTACAAAATTTAAAGTAGCTGTGGCAGCTGCAGTAACTGATAATTCATAACCTGTAGCTTTGGTTGATTGAAATCCATACAAAGTTGTAGTACTGCCTGCATTACATGTTAAAGCAGTATTAGCATTGATTCCAAAGAAATAGATATTTGCAGCTCCAGTTGTTGGTGCTGTATAATCGGCTGCATTGGTAAAATCAATGCTTCCACTATTTATTAAATTTCCATATACATTGATTGTGTGAATGGCATTAAAACTTCCAATATTCCAAAATGAACCACTTGTTAATGATATATTTTTGTTGAAAGTTAAGGTTCGACTAGTTGCCGCACTTCCAATAGTAAATGTATTATTTGCAGAACCTGTTTTATTCAATGAGAAGTTTCCATTTACCACTAAATCTGAATTTAATATTGTCACCGTATTGCTTGCGGTTGAATTATTAATTTCGAGATTATTATACGTTGTTTGTGTAGTTGATAAGGTTACAGGACTAGCTCCTAAATTGTAATATTCGATTGTACCACCTGTTGAACTTACAAATGACAAATAATTTCCAGATGGAAGTGAAGTTGTTGTTAAACGCATTCTACCTTCACCAGCTATAGGGCCGAATGAATGTCCTGTAGATGCACCTAAATCTAATACTCCACCAGAATTAATCGTTACCGATCCAACCGTTCTTGAAACGGAAGTGGTAACAGTACGTCCATTTAAAATAATAACTTGATCACCTGCACCTGGTACCATTGGACTAACCAAAGTATTTCCAGATGGATCAGTAGTCCAAGTATTTGCACTACTCCAGTCGCCCGATTGGTAAGAATATAAAGCTGCTCGAATTGTTGGATCAACAGCTGTCCAAGAACCTGCTAAAAACGTATTATTATTTACGAAAAATGGGTTTGATCCAGGAGTACTTGGTGTTGATCCACCTGAACCAGCCGAAAGTGTTAATCCATCCCAAACACGAGGAACATATCCAGCAACAGATCCAATGACCTCAGAAGCATTAAAACTAAATTGCGCGTTAGCAGAAGTAACAGTAATGTTTGCAGTTTCTATTTCCCAATATTTCGTTAAAGCATTATTGAAATAAGGCACATTGGGTTGTCTTGAAGCGACTGCTCGAATACTAATACTGGAAGTCCCTACAATGGTTCCAGTTAAAGAATTCAATTGATATGGTGTATAATATCCACCCGAACCAACTGGAAATAATCCGTTGGTATTCATTGAAGTTCTTAATTGGGCTGTTGTAGTTCCTTCTTTAATTAAAACTCCTGTTCCTCCAGTGATAATATAACGTGTAGCACTGAATGTTCCAGTTAATGTTGCAGCAGAAGATATTTTAAAATCATTATTACCAAGATTCAAATAATAATTTCCAGCTGCCGACATTGTGAGTGAATTCAATACTCTAACACCGCCAATAATTGATTTAATTCCTGATCCACCCAAAACCAAATTACGGTATGAAACTGAATTAAATATGGATTGATCTCCATTTCGTGTATAAGTAACAGAAGAGTTATTTGCATCTGTTGTTAGTGATCCAATAACATTATCAGGCCCATTTAATATTAAATTATGAGTTGTATTGGTCATATTAATATCACCAGCACCGGATAAAGAATTCGAAACAGTAATTGTTCTAGCAGTTGTAATTCCGAATACGAGTGAACCTGAAGAAACAGATAGATCACTAGTAGTAAATCCATTGCTTGTTAATGTCAGTGTTGAGCCTGGTTTATTTACTATTACTTGAGTAAATACAGGAACTGAAACATTAAACATTGTTGCTGCAGTATTACCTCCAAATGTTTGAATACCAGAAATAACTAATGTACCTGAAGCAAAATTGAAATTACCATTTACTGCTATGTCGGCCATGGTTTTAACACCTGCAGCAGTAAATCCAATATGATAGTACGTTGCAGTTTTTATTGATTGTGCTGCTCCACTGTAATTGAATGTATTACCAGCCGCCGAAACGGTGAAGTTTCCAGCTGTATTCATAGGCGCTAATGCACCTTGATAATTAGTTAGTGCATTGGCACTATTGATAAATTCAGAAGCACCTGAAATTCCATCAAGATTTCCTCGAATGACCAAACCACCCGCAGTTGTAATTGTATTAGTTAAAACAATTCCTGCATCAATATCAATTTCCCCAATGCTAATTGAAGCACTTGTTCCACTAATTGATTGGTTATTATTTTTGAAAGTACTTAATGCAACTGCCGGTAGATTTAAAGTACCATTGGCAACAATTCCATTATAAAATTCAAATGAATGTGCTGTTGCTGCAGTTGAAGAAAATGTAGCACCAGAATTAATTGTTACAACCGTAGAGAATATATCTAAACCGCTCGCATTATTATCGGTTAATGTTCCATTTAAGGTTAATACTCCGTTTTGAGTAAAATTACCACTTGTAATGGTTAAAGTAATTCCAGAATTAATTGTTAAAGCATCTGCAATTGTTGTCGCACCTGCATTCAATGTTTTTATGTTTGAACCTGAAAGAATAAGTGTAGAATAACTTATTCCAGGAATAGATTGTGCAGCACCAGTGAAATTAACTGTATTGGTTGAAGCTGATGCAGTTAAGAATCCTGCTGTTACAAATGGTAATGCTGAATTGTTATAATTCAATATAGATCCATTAGCATTTATCCAATTTGAAGCAGCATTTGCACCATTTAATGCACCTGTTAAACTAGCTGTACCATTGTTTGTAAATACAACACTATTGGCTAACGTAGTTGATCCAGAAACAGTTAAACTTTTTCCTGATGCTATGTCACTCAATGCATTCAGTGCTAAATTTCCCGAAAATGTTAGTAAAGGACTTACAGAAAAAGTGGTTGAACCATTAACAGCGATAGCTCCTGCCATCGTGATAGATGTTGAACTGCTGAATGTATTTGTATTGGTAAATGTTACTGCACCTGTACCTGTTTGTGAAAACGTTCCAGCATTATTAATTCCACCTAGGAATTCAAGAGGGCTTGTTGATGCACTACTAAAAGTTCCACCAGAATTTACGGTAAGTAATCCAATATAGATATCTGAACCAGCAGCTGTTCCATCAGTAATAGAACCGCCCGTTAATATGGTTGTTGTTCCATTGGTAGTGAAATTTCCAGCTCCTAAGTTGAGTGCAGCAGAAACACTTGTATTACCTGTTACACTGATGGATGCAGTTGCAGCACCAACCGAAATGCTTGCATTATTTGTTAAAGAACCTAATGTTATAGCATTGCTTCCAGAAATGGTTGTAGCACCATTTACTATTACAGAACCTGCAAAACTAATTGCAGCATTTGCTGTAATGGTTGAAGTATTAGTAAATGTTACATTTCCAATTCCAGCTTGATTTAAAGTCCCTGCATTGGTTAGTCCAGCACGAAATTCTAAAGTTGAATTTCCTGCACACGTAAATGACCCACCTGCATTTACATTGACCAATCCAACAAAAACATTAGCACCAGCATCATTTGCATCAGTGATAGATCCAGTTCCTGTAACTGTTGTTGTCCCTGTATTGGTGAAATTTCCAGCACCTAAATTCAATGATCCTGAAATGGAACTTGTTCCAGTAATATTGAATGTTGTTGTTGAAGCACCAACACTTATGCTTGAAGGTAAAATCAAACTAGCAAACGTAATGGTAGATGTACCTGCAATGGAAGTTGCTCCATTCACTGTTACTGCCCCTCCAAAACTAATGGAATTGTTTGCAGTTAGTGAATTTGCATTTGTCAATGTAACTGCACCGGTTCCAACTTGAGTAAATGTTCCAGAATTTACAATTCCTCCTCTAAATTCAATTGGAGAATTAGCAGCAGAACTGAATGTACCTCCAGAATTAACTGTTAGCAATCCGATGTAAATATTCGTACCTGAATTATTACCATCAGATATAGTTCCTCCAGAATTAATTGTTGAAGTTCCTGAGCAAGTATAACTGCTGGCTCCTAAGGCTAAAGTACCAGCAATCGTGCTGTTACCCGAAATAGCTATTGCTCCAGTTGCCGCACCTACGTTTATCGTTCCATTAACAACCAAGTCGCCACTTGCGCTTAGTGTATTTGTGCCCGACATGGTTAGTACTTTCCCCGAATTAATCGTTAAATTAATCATCGATGCAGCGGCATTCACCGAAACTGGACCATCGATTATAACCGACTTTGTAGAAGTAGGAATTACACCACCAACCCAGGTTGAAGTGCTATTCCAATTTCCACCGGTTGTAGTACTACTAATGGTTTGAGCATTAATACTGAATGCAAGCAATAGAGAAAAGAACAGCAAAGCCCAAAGCTTCCTATTCTTTATATAATAATTGCTTTTGTTTTCTTTAAAACTAGTAGAAGTCTTCATCATGCTAAATGATTAATCCTTGTAAATAAAATTGATTGTGGAGCAATTGATAAAATGTATTTCTCTGCTTGAGCAGGTATACCATAGTAAAAGGGCTGCATCACCAATGCTTTCGACATGGGGAAACAGCCTTTAACTTTCTCAATTCGTTGTGAAATGAGATTGGAGTTTGTGAAATACGGGGCAGTGTAAATTTTAACCATAGCTTTTCAATCATTAATGCACCATTCTACTTCTATAAGAGTGAAATGGTTTTGTGTACTTAATGAAAGAACTTACTAGTTAAAACCTAATATATTATAGGATTGAAATAAGAGAAAAGTGATTCTTATGTATTAAATATCAGATCGATACAATTTTTATTATTGAAATTAGAATTTAAAAAATCAACTAAATAGTATTTCAAATTACATCATAGTTCAATATGATCCCAATCGATTAAAATCAAATTCATAAAACAGATATGGATTCAAAAAAATACAATTCAACTTACTTGAAATTCAAAATTGAATTATCAAGTTTGAATGAAATAGAGCAAGAAATTTTTCTATAAATTGGAGTAACGTCCAAAAACTCCTAGTGGTAATTGTTGTCCACTGGTAGATGGTAAATACAATTCACCAATCTCCAATTTTGAATTAGGATGTGGTGTTTGAATGAAGTGGTTTTGAAGAATTAAAGAAGAAAAACCAAGCGAATAGGTATTCAAAATCAAGAAATGTTCTTCTGGATTTAATAGTTGAAGTACATCTTTAATTAGTTCATTGAGTTGTTTTTCGAGTTTCCAACTTTCACCATTAGCGCCATGTCCAAAAGCTGGAGGATCCATGATAATTCCATGGTAAGTATTTCCTCTCCGAAGTTCGCGCTTCACAAATTTCATGGCATCTTCAATCACCCAACGGATATCACTCAAGCCCGAATGTGTTTGATTTTCATTGGCCCATGTAACAACCTGTTTAATCGAATCAACATGTGTCACATCTGCACCAGCCGATTTTGCCGCAAGTGAAGCTGCTCCTGTGTAAGCAAAAAGATTTAGGAATTTGGGTTGTTGAGTTTTAAGCTTGCTGATACTGTTTCCTATATGATCCCAATTCACCGCTTGTTCAGGAAAAACTCCAACATGTTTAAACGAAGTGAGTGCTAAACGTAATTTTAATTTAACGTTTTTCTTCTCATACCGAATCATCCAGCGATCGGGCATGGGTTTAATCTTTTCCCAGATTCCTGAAGAACTACTTTTTGCTACAAAACGAACATGGGCTCGCTTATTCCAATCGCTTTCTTTATATATTTTATCCCAAAGTGCCTGTGGTTCAGGACGTATCGTAATGTATTCTCCAAAACGTTCTAGTTTCTCGAAATTGCCTGAATCGATCAGTTCGTAATCAGCAAATTGGGTAGGGTGTAGTAAAAGCACGCACAAAGATACAAACTTGACTCAGGTAGAGAATGCTCATTCGTTTACAAAAAAAAGGTCCGGATGACGAATCTACGGACCATTACTATTGAATTTTTTACTTCATCAACTTCATTGTTTGGATTTTACCATTCGACATACTCAAATTCAAAATATACAAACCATTGGATAAATCAGTAGTATCGAACCAAGAAGTTGATTGGATAATTCTCCGTTCAACCAAACGACCATCAGATTGAAACAATTGAACAATAATACGTTCTGATTGATTCAATTGAATTTGAAATCCTTCTGAAAAAAATGTTGGATTAACATGAATATTATCTTTCTCTAAATCAGAAATATACGTACAAACATCTACACTAATACTTCCGCTAGCGCTACTGCTACATCCATTGCTGGCTGTATAGGTATAAACCGGATTGTAAGTTCCTACAGACAAGCTGCTTGGATCGAAAAATCCATTGTTAACTGCCACACCCGACCATGTTCCACCTGAGGGACTACCACCTGATAATTCAACCAAACCACCATTGATACAAACGGCAGATTGGAAATCAACGAAAACGATTGGAGCATCGGTGTTTTGAGTGATAGTAACAGATACAGATTTGCTACATCCGGCTTGAGTTACAATAACTGTATAAAATCCACCAGTTGTAATTGTATTATTTGCCGTATTCAGCGATGAGCCAGCATTCCAAGAGTATGAACTTCCGCCACTAGCAGATAATTGAATGGAAGGAGTGGAACAGGTTATTTCAGTTTCACCATTGGTATTAATAGTTGCTGATGGTAATGCAACAACATTAAATAATGTCGAACCAGTGCTAGTGAAATTGGGTGAGGTAGAATGAATTCGTACTGAATAAGAGCCACTTGTTAAATTGCTAGGAAGCGTTCCAGAAATCAAACCACCCGATTGTGCAGACAAACTTCCAATGACAACAGGTGTAGTAAATGTACCACCAACATTACTTAATTCTAAGTCAAACGTGTTTCCGGAATTATATTGTCCAGTACTTGAAAAATCAACATTTACAACTGATCCAGCGCAATTTGATACCTGTGAAACCGATGATATGGATGCACTCACTGGTTGTGCTACTAAAAAGCAACAAGCGGAAGTCCAGTCGCTAGCTAAAGTGCCTTCTACAGCTCGAACTCGCCAGCAATAATTACTTCCTTGTGGAAGAGCACCTGTAGAATAGGTTGTGCCTGTTAAGCCTGTCACCGATGGATTTCCGCTGAATGATAAGGAAGAATTTGTAATCTCTAATTGATAACTATTAGCAGTACCTGTTCCGGTCCAGTTAAGTGTTACACCCGAAAAAGGCTGATTAGTTAAACCGCAGTTTCCTGCTGCTACAGTAGGAGATGGAGGAAGCACAACAGGTGCATTTCCCGTCGAAAACCAACGTTGTGTCCATGCAGATGTATCAACACCATTTATAGCTCGAACGCGCCAGAAATAAACGGTATTAGCTAATAATCCAGTTAATCCTTGTTGGGTATCTGAATTTCCATCCGTAGAATTCACATAATTCTTGGTAACTTCCAGTAAATTGCCTGTATTAAACAAATTACTCACATCAATCTGCATTTGATAATACGTAACTCCCGAATGTGGTGCCCAATTTAATGTTGGATTCAAACTTATATTTAATGCAGCATCAGCTGGATAAGATAAATTCACATAATTCCGAGTATTAATCGACCAAACAGTTGACCAAGTACAGGTATCCACTGCATTCCGAGCTCTCACTCTCCAATAATAGGTTTTACCAAAATAGATATCGTACAAATAAGTTTGTGTATCGTTATTTCCATCGGTTGAATTAATGTATGCATTCGAGCCAGTGCGAAAAGCAGGTGAAGTAAAGGATGCTAAAGTATCTGCTTGCCAATCATAATAAGAAACACCGGAATGAGGCGCCCAATTGATTGTACATCCAGTCCATTGATCTGTACCTGAAGTTGGACTTGATTGCGTCACATAATCACGCACATTAATCGTCCAGACCGTTGACCATAAACATGTATCTACCGCATTTCGAGCTCTCACTCTCCAATAATAGGTTTTGCCAAAATAGATATCGTACAAATAGGTTTGAGTATCGCTATTTCCATCGGTTGAATTAATGTATGCATTCGATCCAGATCGAAATGCTGGAGAAGAAAACGAGGCTGATGTATCTGCTTGCCAATCATAATAAGAAACACCGGAATGTGGTGCCCAATTTAATGTACAACCAGACCATTGATCTGAACCTGAACTTGGACTTGATTGCGTTACATAATCACGTACGTTAATGGTCCATAGGGTTGACCAAGTACATGTATCTACAGCATTTCGAGCTCTTACTCTCCAATAATAGGTTTTGCCAAAATAAATATCGGTTAAGTATTGTTGAGTGTCATTATTTCCTTCGGTTGAATTAATGTAAGCATTAGAGCCAGAACGAAATGCTGGTGAAGAAAACGATGCAGATGTATCTGCTTGCCAATCATAAAAAGAAACACCCGTATGTGGAGCCCAATTTAATGTTACCCCAGCCCATTGATCAGAGCCTGTTGTTGGTGAAGTTTGAGTTACATAATCACGTGTAATAAAGGTTGAATTGGTCCAAGTCGACGTATCATTTGTCACATAAGCCCGAACTCTCCAATAATAGGTTTTTCCAAAATACAGATTGGCTGGATAGTCTTCCGTGTCGCTATTTCCACTAGTAGAGTTGATATAGGCTTTAAAGTTATTTTGAAATACCGGTGAATTAAACGTTGCAACTGTGTCCCATTGAACTTGATATCCAGCCGAATTTGAAACTGAAGACCAATTAATTGTTACACCAACCCAAACAGTTGAGCCATTTGTTGGAGAGGTTACACTTGGGGCATTCCAGGCAAACGAAAAGGGAATTAAAAGGACCATGAAAAGTCCAGTTAAAAGAATTTTTGATTTCATATGTTGAATGGGTTAATTGCTTGAAAAGTAGAGAAAAAAATAGAAAATCGTGTTTGAAAAAAGGGTTGATTTATTCAACTATCTAAGACGAAACAAAAAGAATTCTCGTTATTTACATTCAATCAACAAGCAATATGAATTCAATCAAAACGCTATTTTTTCTGTTCATTTTAGGTTGTTATTTACCTTCATTGGCTCAGGATGCAGATCGAAAAGCTAGTATTTATTTTCCTTTCAATAGTTCTGTACCAGAGTTGGAATCACTGCAAAACCTACAAAAGCTTCTTTCAATTGCACATTTCGATACACTTAAATTAACTGCTCATTGCGACGCAATTGGTTCGGATCATTACAATGATTCATTATCGAACAAAAGAAAGGATGCAGTAATTCATTGGCTCATTGAGCAAAAGCTGATAAATACTCAAACCATTAAAATTATCTCATCAGCACAAGGAGAACGGAAGCCTTTAAATTCAAATGCTACTGAAGAAGAGCGTCGATTAAACCGGCGTGTAGAATTGACTTGGAATAAAATCCGTCAGGTGATTGAAATTCCTAAAAAACCAGTTCATGATATTCAAGTTGATACCGTTGCTCAAACTGAAATCAAACAACCCATTGAATCTCAAACTAGTTCAATGGCAGAACAAATTGAGCAAGCAAAAGAAACGGGCAAATCACTCATTTTAAAGAATATTAATTTTGTTGGTGGACGAGCTCAGTTTCTACCGATTGCATTTCCAACACTAAAAGAATTAGTTAAAATAATGAAAGAAAATCCGGAATTGAAGATCGAAATTCAGGGACATGTTTGTTGTACGATGGATGGTGCTGATGGCCCAAATCTGGAAACAGGCGGTGAAGAACTTTCGGTTGATCGAGCCAGAGCGGTATATGATTATTTAATCTACAACGGAATTGAAAAATCGCGCTTACGCTACAAAGGCTTTGGTGGAAAAAAGCGATTAATTTATCCCGAAATGTCTGAATCGGATCGTGTAACCAACCGACGTGTTGAAATAGTCGTATTGAAAGATTAAAGATTTAGTGGACCTTGTTTTCTAAATTCTCCAGGGGTTTGTCCAGTAAGCTTTTTAAATAATATAAAAAAGTAATTGGTATTGTTGAAACCTGAACGGTAGCAAACATCCGTTAATGACAATCCTAAATCGCACAGTAGCTTTTTAGCTAGATTAATGCGTTCCTTTTGAATAAATTCAACAGGTGTTAATCCTAATTCACGTTTGAATGCACGATGGAAATTAGCTTTACTCATGCATGCCATTTCGCTCAATTTATCAATGCATAACACATCTCCTAAATGGCTTTGTATATGAGAAATTGCATAGGCTAATCTATTTCGAGAACTGTTTTCACTGGCATGATCAATCAATACTTTGCGTGCTTGGGTTTGAAGCAAACGAACAATCAATTCTTGTATAGAAAGATTTGCCAATAAATCCCTTGACTGATGGGGCTCTAAACTCAATTTAACCAAGCGACTTAATGTATCTGCCAACTGATCATTATTTCGAAAATGAAATTGATTCCAGGCAATATCCCAAAGTTCTCCGTCTTCCGATTTGGGATAATGTTCGTTTAATAATCCAATTGTCTGTCGAATAATATCCTGATTCACAGCTAATGCTAAACACTGTGTTGGATTGCTCTGTTTGGCTTCAGGAAAATCAATCAACATTTCTTCCCCTGGACCAAGAATAACCGATTCTCCAGGATAATATTCAAAGTGTGTATCACCTTTGAGATGCATCACTTTTTTTCCAAGCAACATCGATGTAAATACCAAATCATCAAATTGTAATCGAACATTATCAGCCTGCAAATGCGTTTCGAAAACATTTAACTCAAACTGTGGACGAGAGATCACCGTTCGGTTTTCAACTAAAGTCAATAAATCCTCTGGTTTTCGAAGTGATGGAGCAAAAGGAACAAACGATGACTGCATAGATTTGGTTGATTATCTAAGGCAATTTAAAGATAATATCAATTTGTTGACGTTAAAAATAAACAATGAGAGTATTGTAAACTCCTTTGATACAATCATCAATACGATTCCATTGTAAGCTGGTTAATCTTGTTTAAACGAATCATCACTCTTATGGAAACTTTAGAATCAACTCAAGTACTTGTGGCTCGACCACATTTTAAAAGTCGTTACGACAACTTTATTGGTGGCAAATTTGTCGCACCGGTAAATGGAGAATATTTCGATAATATTTCTCCAATCGATGGTAAGGCATTTACTCAAGCTGCCCGTTCAACCAAAGAAGACATCGATTTAGCTATTGAAGCAGCTTGGAAAGCATTTCCTTCTTGGTCGAAAACATCGGTTACTGATCGTAGTAATATGTTGTTGAAGATTGCTGATGTGATGGAAAAGAATCTCGAACTTTTAGCAACAATCGAAACTATCGATAATGGTAAAGCCATTCGTGAAACACGTGCCGCAGATCTTCCTCTAGCAATTGACCATTTCCGTTACTATGCAGGCGTCATTCGTGGTGAAGAAAGTACCGTTTCAGAACTCGATCACAATACCTTGTCTTTGAATATCCACGAACCAATTGGTGTTGTTGGACAAATCATTCCATGGAATTTCCCTCTATTGATGGCTGCTTGGAAAATCGCTCCAGCATTGGCTGCAGGTTGTTGCACCATTGTAAAACCAGCAGAACAAACTCCAACAAGTTTAATGGTTTTAATGGAACTCATTGCTGGAATTTTGCCGGATGGTGTTCTTAACGTATTAACTGGTTTCGGTCCTGAAGCTGGAAAACCATTGGCTCAACATCCACGTTTGAGTAAAGTAGCTTTCACAGGAGAAACTACTACTGGTCGTTTGATTATGCAGTATGCTTCCGAAAACTTAATACCTGTTACCATGGAACTAGGAGGGAAGTCGCCCAATATTTTCTTCCCAAGTATTGTAGATGCTGATGATGAATTCTTCGACAAAGCCATTGAAGGTGCGGTATTATTCGCCTTAAATCAAGGGGAAGTGTGTACTTGTCCTTCGCGTGTTTTAGTTCACGAGAAAGCGTATGACAAATTCATCGAACGTGTGATTGCTCGTACGAAAGCCATTAAAGTTGGAAATCCACTCGATCCAACAACCATGATGGGAGCTCAAGCTTCGAATGATCAATATCAAAAAATTCTTTCTTACCTCGAAATTGGTAAACAAGAAGGAGCTGAGTTATTGACTGGCGGAGGTGCTAAACATGTCAACAGCGGTTGTGAAAATGGATATTACATCGAGCCAACGTTGTTTCGTGGCACGAACAAAATGCGCATTTTCCAAGAAGAAATTTTTGGACCGGTGAGCTCTGTTACTACATTCAAAACAACCGAAGAAGCCATTGCCATTGCGAATGATTCGCTTTACGGATTAGGTGCTGGTGTTTGGACTCGCGATGCACATGAAATGTTCCAAGTTCCTCGTGCTATTCAAGCAGGTCGTGTTTGGGTGAATTGTTACCATGCATATCCAGCTCATGCTCCTTTTGGTGGCTACAAAAAATCAGGTTTCGGACGTGAGACGCATAAAATGATGTTGAATCATTATCGTCAAAACAAGAACATGCTGATTTCATTTGACAAAAATAAATTAGGCTTCTTCTGAGCTTAAAATAATTAGGATTGACACTAAAACAGAGGACTTTTTAAAAGAAGAGTTCTCTGTTTTTTAATTATGATACGATGGAAAAGGAAGAAAATGTTTGTGCTACACCGGCTGCACTCGAACTAATTGAAAAGCTTAAGTCAATGCACGGTGAATTAATGTTTCACCAAAGCGGCGGATGTTGCGATGGTTCGGCTCCCATGTGTTTCGAATTGGGCGATTTTAAAGTAGGGGAGAGCGATCTACTCATCGGACACATTGGTGGTAGTCCGTTTTACATTAGTGCAGACCAATTTGATTATTGGAAGCACACACAATTGATAATTGATGTTACACCTGGTAGAGGAAGCAGTTTTTCCATTGAAATTCCATTAGGTGTGCGGTTTCTTTTACGCTCTCAACTTCGCGAGCAGCCTATGTCAATCATTGATAAATAAAAAATCCTGCTTTTGGCGGGATGCTTTTAAACGGAAATTAGGATTAAACCAAGGCTAAAGTAGGATAATCGATATATCCTTTTTCACTGGGTGTGTAAAAGGTACTATAGTCGGGAGCACTTAGTTCAGCATCGGTTTTCATTCGTTCAACTAAATCGGGATTGGAAATAAATGGGCGGCCAAATGCAATCAATTGAGCTTTATCATTCGCTAAATCACTTTCAGCGCGTACCTTATCGTATGCTCCGCTTAGAATTAAGGTTCCTTTAAATGCATTTCGAATAGCAGAAACTACTTCTTCACCAACGGCTGGAGTTCCCATAGAAGAATGATCAACCAAATGGATGTACACTAAATTCAATTTATTAAGCTCTTTTGCTAAATAAGTATAGGTTTCTTCCACTTCAGGATAAGGAAGAATATCGTTAAATGCACCATTGGGTGATAAACGAATCCCAACACGATCAGCACCTATAGCTTCGCTAGTAGCTTTTGCTACTTCTATGGCAAATCGGCAACGCTTTTCAATCGATCCACCATATTCATCGCTACGATGGTTCGACATAGGAGCAATAAATTGTTCGATCAAATATCCATTGGCACCATGCAATTCAACACCATCAAAACCTGCTTCTATTGCATTCTTTGAAGCTTGTACATATTCCGCTATAGATGAGTGAATTTCAGCTATACTCATTTCTTTGGGTGCAGAATAATCAACCATTCCTGCATCATCGGTATAAATCTTTCCTTTCATCTGAATAGCCGATGGAGCAAGTATTACAGCTCCTTCAGGCAAACATGATTGATGACTAACTCGTCCGGTATGCATGAGTTGAAGGAAGATTTTTCCTCCCTTTTCATGAACTGCTTCGGTAACAGTTTTCCAAGCTGCAATTTGAGCATCATTATATATACCCGGAATACGCGGATAACCAACACCATTGGGAGAAGGAGAAGTTCCTTCACTTATTATTAAACCAGCAGAAGCTCTTTGACTATAATAAGTAGCAACCATTGCTTGAGGGACATTATCTCGCGAAGATCTATTTCGTGTCATGGGCGACATGACAACTGCATTCTTCAATTCAATTGAGCCTAGTTTGTAGGGTGAGAAAAGCATGTGAATTTAGTTTAGAACACAAATATATGTTGAAACATGATTGTATGTACAAATATGTGAATTATATAAAAAAAACGCCGGATAACTTGAATTACCCGGCGTTTTAAACTTATGTCAATTGACTATGCATCAATGCGAGCATACTTTGCATTTTTCTCAATAAAGTCGCGACGAGGAGGAACTTCATCACCCATTAACATAGAGAAAATCTGATCCGCAACAGCTGCACTGTCAATTGTTACCTGACGTAATGTGCGGAATTCAGGATTCATGGTTGTTTGCCATAACTGTTCGGCATTCATCTCACCAAGACCTTTATATCGTTGAATATTAACTCCCGTTTCTTTTCCATCTTTCGAGAAATCACTCACCGCAGCTTGACGATCTTCTTCGGTCCAAGCGTAACGTTGATCTTTTCCTTTTTTAATCAAGTAGAGTGGTGGAGTGGCAATATATACGTAGCCTTGTTCAATCAACTCTTTCATGTAACGGAAGAAGAAAGTCAAAATCAAAGTTGTAATGTGGCTTCCATCCACGTCGGCATCCGTCATGATCACAATTTTGTGATAGCGGATTTTCGTGATGTTCAATGCTTTGCTATCTTCTTCGGTACCAATGCTCACACCTAAAGCAGTAAACATATTCTTGATCTCCTCATTTTCGAAGATCTTATGCATCATGGCTTTCTCCACATTCAAGATTTTACCTCGCAGTGGAAGTATCGCTTGGAAATTACGGTTACGTCCTTGCTTTGCTGTTCCACCTGCAGAATCCCCTTCGACTAGATAAATCTCACATTTGCTTGGATCTGTTTCGGCGCAATCGGCTAGTTTACCTGGTAATCCGGTACTACTAAGCGTAGATTTACGCTGAACCATTTCACGTGCTTTCTTAGCAGCATGACGAGCAGTTGCAGCAAGTATTACTTTATCGACAATCAATTTAGCCTGCTTAGGATGCTCTTCTAAGTAATTATTGAGCATTTCCGAAACAGCCACATCCACAGCTCCCATTACTTCATTGTTACCCAATTTGGTTTTGGTTTGTCCCTCGAATTGTGGTTCCTGAACTTTTACTGAAATAACAGCTGTTAAACCTTCACGGAAGTCATCTCCACTAATGTCGAACTTCAACTTAGTCAACATGCCTTCTTTATCTGCGTAGTTTTTTAACGTACGAGTAAGTGCACGACGGAAACCAGCTAAGTGAGTTCCACCTTCATGTGTGTTGATGTTATTTACATAGGTGTGAATATTCTCAGTATATGTGCTATTATAAAGCATCGCAACTTCAACAGGAATACCTTGTTTTTCGCCTTCCATGTAAATCGGTTCGTCGATCAACTTTTCACGCGTAGCGTCTAGGTAATCAACAAATTCACGTAATCCACCTTCAGAATAAAATTCTTCTGTAATCACTTCCCCTTTTTCATCCAACTCACGTAAATCAGTCAGTTGAATACGAATCCCTTTGTTCAAGTATGCCAATTCGCGCATACGATTCGCAATAGTAGAGTAATTGTAAACCGTGGATGTGAAAATGGTATCATCCGGCAAAAAGTGAACACGTGTACCCGTTTTAGAACTGACACCCGTTTCCTTTACATTGTAAAGAGGTTTTCCGATTGAATATTCTTGCTCGTATTTTTTTCCATCACGCTCAACGGTTACATGCAACATGGTAGAAAGCGCATTCACGCAACTAACCCCAACACCGTGCAATCCACCAGAAACCTTATAGGAATCTTTATCGAATTTTCCTCCGGCATGTAAAACGGTCATAACGACCTCCAATGCTGATCGCTTTTCTTTCTGGTGCATATCCACCGGAATTCCTCGACCATCATCCTGAACTGTAATCGAATTATCAGCATTTATATAAACCTGAATATTCTTACAATATCCAGCTAATGCCTCATCAATTGAATTGTCAACAACCTCATAAACCAAATGGTGCAAACCACGAACACCGGTATCACCGATATACATTGAAGGACGTTTACGAACCGCCTCAAGCCCTTCAAGAACTTGAATACTATCGGCGCCATAGGCTCCATTTTTCGATTTTTCGTCTTCCAGCATCTCTTCTGCCATATTCATTTTTCTTATTAATCAGTACGAAACGTATTGCTACGTAAGAAGCTTTTCTTAAAGCCGTGCAAATTTAGCAAAATCGGGCATATGAGGAAGCGAAAGCGTATCAGTCTACTGCTTATTTTTTCACAGTTAATTAACATTTTAAAAACATTCTGAATGAACCCATTCAACCCCAATTTTAAAATGCATATTCTTTAACAAGTTGATGTGAGTAATCTGTGTTTTTTGGAATGATTTGAATCAATCTAGCTTCTATCTTGTCGATAAATACAAATCAATGGATAGAAGAACGATACTACGACAACTTCTTTGGGGAATTCCAGCTGGAATAATATTGCCTTCTGTTCTTACTTCATGCAAAAAGGATTCTTTCTTGCCCGAAAACCAATTCAAAGGAAAAGTGATCATCATAGGTGCAGGTGCTTCTGGAATTTATGCGGCTCATCTTCTCCTAAACTATGGAATCGATGTAACGATATTAGAAGCATCATCTAAAACAGGTGGCCGAATTCAAGCTAATACCACGTTTGCCAATATTCCAATCGAATTGGGTGCTGAAGAAATTCATGGTAGAAAATCAGTATTGTATGACCTAGCTTCATTTTATGCACCTGAGAGAATAATGGAGTTTCCGGGTGAAGATTATTATTGGGTGAGCAATCAATTACGTACAAATCAATACCTGCATGAAGCAGCCGATTTAAATGGTGCTGGAGCAACCATGTTTAATATTCTCGACAGTTATGGCTCTTACCCAGGAGAAAATATCACTCTAAGTCAATATCTCATTAATTTTCCTTTGGACAGTCGACTTACAAAAATTGTAAATGCTCTTACTGGAAATGAATATGGAAGTAGCAATGATCGAATAGGAATGCATGCATTAAAAGAAGCCGAAGCAGCATATTCATCCGGAATGGAAAGCTTCACTTTTAAAACTGGAACTTATTGGAGTCTTTTTGAATCTGCTTTTAGTGATGCATTAAATAAAGTAGTTTTAAACTCCCCTGTAGTTTCAATTAATTATTCGGGTTCTCAAGTGAGTGTAAGTACATCAAATGGTACAGTGTATACTGCAGATCGAATACTTGTTACTGTTCCTTTAGCTATTCTTAAAAACTCCAGTATTGTTTTTAATCCAGCATTACCATCCGATAAAATTCAAGCAATAAATAATATCGAAATGGGAAATGGAATTAAGGTGGTTCTCGAATTTAATGCTCCGTTTTGGACTTCTGATACAGGTTTTATAATAGGAGGAGATAAAGCTCCTGAATATTGGATTACTTCTGCCGGAAAAAATTCTGCAAACAGTTATATTACTGCTTTTATCATGGGGCAATCGGCCGATTATCTAGCTTCCATTCCCGAGTCTCAGGCAGTTCAAGAATTATTAAATGAATTAACTACATTTTACGGAGCTGGCAATGTTCAAAGTAAATTCACTGGAAATTATTTGTTTAAAAATTGGTCTGATGAACTTTATATCGGAGGAGCCTATTCTTTCCCATCAATGAATAGCACGGGACAACGTGAAATCCTTGCAGCTTCTGTTGAATCGAAAATCTTTTTTGCTGGTGAGGCAACCAATTACAATGGACATTTAGCCACAGTTCATGGAGCTATGGAATCGGGATATAGAGCTGTTAAAGAACTATTGGAAGCATGAAAAAAATATATATCATACTATTGTTATCTGGTCTTTTTTTGAATGTTCATTCGCAAAACTATCTTCATTTATCAGGTGGTTATTCTAACATAAATCCAGATCAATGGAATAGAACCATTTCTGCCTATAATTTTGCCCGTCCTTGGCTCAAAAATGAACTTCCGGCTATACATAATGCTTGGTCGTATGGATTTGGATATTCAGGTGTTATTGCACGTGGATTATTTCTATCACCCGAAATTAATTATTCACGATATTCATCTTCATCCACTAATAATACAACCAATGTGGATATAAAAATAAATTGGCTTAGAGCTTCTTTGTATATCGATCTCTATCCAATGGAATTTAAACTCGATAGTGTGGGTGCGCGAATTCGTCCATTTATCCGACTTGGCGGTGGTGCATCGTCCTTGATTCCACGAATATCAATGAATGATTCTCTTACTACAGTGGATGATAAATTATATAAACCTTATGTTTGGTCCTATCAATTGACAGCAGGATTAGGATGTCGATTTAATATTGTAAAACATATTGATCTTATTCCCGTTTTCTTGTTGAATTATCAACCTTCGGTCAATTTAGAAGACTTTTCATATGCCGTTCAAGGAAATCAAATCCTGAATTTATCAGACAAACAAAAAATAATCAACCCACAATTCCTTCTAACATTATCTATTCGTATTGGAAGAAGTGAAGAAACTCGGGCTAAATTATGAAGGCATAATCCTTGTGGTCAAAAATCAAAATAAACTAAAATCAAAATGAAAAAAATCATTGTCATTGCTTCTGCCATCCTTTTTAGTTTTGCAGTATCGGCGCAAACACCCGCCAGTAAGCCTACAACTAAACCTAAAACCACTCCAGCTCAAGTCAATCCGAGTAGCACACCAACAACAAAACCCAAAACAAAAGCAGCACCTACTGAAGTTAAATCAACAACACCAACTAAGGAAACACCAAGTAAACAAGTTGCTCCTAAAGAACAACAAATCAAAGTAAGTCCTGCAACTCCTACAAAAGACAAAGTAAAAAAGGATGGAACTCCTGATAAACGATATAAAGAAAATAAACGTTTAAAGAAAGATGGCACTCCCGATAAACGGTATAAAGAGCATAAAGAAGGAGCTGTGAAGCAACCAGAAACTAAAAAGTTACAAGCAAATCCTCCTAAAAAATAAATTAAATTTAATCGATAAAAGCCCTGCAGCATAAGTTGTAGGGCTTTTTTAATTTCGTGAATCAAGAGCTTTGTAAATCGCTTCTTGAATTTCAACGCGGGTAGCTAGTGTATTGATCTTTTTATTTTCAGCATCTGGATATACTCTGTTCGAAAGAAAAATATAAATCAATTGTTGATCAGGATCTACCCAAGCAATTGTTCCTGTAAATCCAGTATGACCAAAACTTAAAGAAGATACACACTTACATGTTGGACCCGTTTTTCCATAATTCATTTCGGGTTTATCGAATCCCAATCCTCTACGGTTTTCTTTTTCACAAAACTGACAACGAATAAATTCATCTATTGTAGCAGATGATAAATACCTTTTTCCACCATAAACACCTTTATTCAACACCATTTGCATTAGAATCGCTAAATCATTGGCATCAGAAAATATTCCAGCATGTCCACCAACACCTCCCATCATAGCTGCACCTTGATCATGAACATATCCATGAACTAATTGCTTTCTGAATAAATTATCTTGTTCTGTAGGAATTATTTCTTCTCTTGGAAATTTATTCAATGGATTATAAGTAATTCGATTTAAACCTAGTGGTTTGTAAAACTCCGATTCAACGTAATTATCCAAAGTTTTTCCTGTATGATGTTCGATGATATATTTAAAAAAATAGTAGCCTAAATCACTGTATTTATATTCTTTGTTTTTACTAACATCACAGGCTGCAATCTGCGCCAGCATTGAATCTGGATAATCCTTTCGCAAATACATCCCATCTGCAACCTTTAATGGAAAACTATCACTCACTGTTTTTCTATAAAATTTATTTCGGGTAGTTTCAGATGAAATTGTTCGAGTATAAAAAGGGATCCAAGCAGGCAATCCCGCTTGATGTGCCAATAAATCACGTAGTCGCATACTTCCTTTATTGGTCGCATTTAAAAATGGAATATAATCTCCAACGGTTTTATCAATATCTATAAATTTTTCATCCGTAAGTTTCATAATAGCCATCGTGCTTGCCGCTACTTTGGTAATGGAAGCAATATCATATAAGTCGGTAGTTTTTACAGCAGCTGATGTTGAACTGTATGTTTGATTCCCAAATGCTTTATTGTAAAAAACTTTCCCATCTTTTGCAATTAATACTTGACAACCAGGAGTAGCTTTCATTCTAATTGCCCAATTAGCAATCGAATCAACGGCTTTCAATTGTGCCGGTTTTATTCCCAATTCATCGGGAATAGTATATTTCATTCGAATAACATCGGACAAGATTTTGCCACTTCCAAATGGATATCTTGAATCTATTGTAATTGGTAATTTTCCATTCGATATAATTCCACCAAAAATCAATTGTGCCGAAATTTCCTGACTTAATTCATTGTCCTCATACGAAACAATAATTCCCTCGGGATGTACAGTTTGATCGAGTTTGGCTAAACTATATGGATTCGCAAAAACATTCACAATAACCTTAGAATTCAATTGAATTGCTTGAATTAAATTGCTGATTTCACTGGTCATTCCTGCCGATTTTGACATACTGTTTTTAGGATTATGTATTCCTATTATGACCAAATTATATGATTTCAGTTTTTTTAATAATTCTCCTTGATGTTTTAGTAAATGTTCTTTTTCAATTTCAAATCCATCTACTTTGGAATAAAGATTTAATGTTTTATTGAAAATACTTTGAGCTTTATCATCAATCGATAAAGAAGCAATACGTAATGTATCCAATCCATTAACAGGCATTATTTGATTGTTTTCTAATACGGTTAAAGAAGCCTCTGTCAATTGTCTCCTTAATAATTCCGATTCACTTGTATGCAAATCAGTATATAAATTACTCAATTGAATTTTAGGTGTTTTCTTTAAACCTAACCAGGCTTTCGCTTCCAATATTTTTCGACAGCGACTATCAATTTCTTCTTGTGTAATTTTTTTCTCTTCAATGGCTTTTTTTATTTGGTGAATTCCTGTTGGTACATCTTCAGCAAAAAGTAAAATATCATTTCCAGCAAGAAGGGCTTTCACATCAACAAATCCAGGTTGATTATGAGCAGAAATCCCTTTCATATTCAAGGCATCCGTAAATACTAAACCCCGAAATCCTAATTCATTTTTTAATAAATCAGTAACTACAGCATGCGAAAGTGTGGTAGGTCTTCCAACAGTGGTATCAAGCGCTGGTACAAATAAATGGGCAACCATAATACTACCCAGTCCTTGACGAATTAATTCTCTAAAAGGATAAAGTTCGAGTGAATCCAAACGTGCTCTTGTGTGAGGAATGATTGGAAGTGCTTTATGTGAGTCAACATCGGTATCACCATGTCCCGGAAAATGTTTTGCATTCGATAGCACTTTGGCATCTTGCATTCCTTTCATATAGGCAATGCCTTTAGCTGCAACTAAGTATTTATTCTCACCAAACGATCGCATATTAATAACCGGATTTGATGCATTATTATTGACATCTACCACAGGTGCAAAATTGACTTGAATGCCCATTCTGCGACATTGACGCGCAATTTCTCCACCCATTTTATAGATTAACGAATCGTCTTGAATTGCTCCCAACGTCATTTGTTTTGGAAATGATTGCATCGAATCTAAACGCATCGATAAACCCCATTCTCCATCAATAGAAATCATTAATGGCACATTGGAAATTTGCTGATAATAATTGCACAATCGAGCTTGCCGAATTGGCCCTCCTTGCATAAAAATTAATCCACCAATTTGATTGTCTTTAATCAATTTTGTTAGTTCATCCTGATGTGCTTTGGGTTTATTGGAGTATGCAGCAACCATGAATAATTGCCCAATCCGTTGATCTGGAGTAAGTACTTTCATCACGCTATCAACCCATGTTTTGTTATTTCCTTCAAATGGTGGTTTTATTGGATCAACCGATAGTTCATTTGGACTAGATGATGCCCAAACAATAAAAGCTGTTGATGCAATAATTAATGCCGGAATGATAAAACGTTTCATGGATTGTATTTGAAATCAAAACGCAAAAATAGACGGAGCAATACGTCAATCTTGAATAATCGGAAATAACTATCAACAGTGACAAGTGAACTGTTGGTTTTATAGAAACACTATTTATAATTCCAATTCGTTTTTCAATTTTTGATGTTTGGCTTTTCGTAAATTGAGCCCAATGAAAAAATACTTTCTTTCGATTTTTCTCTTCATTTCTTTCGATCATTCAATCATTGCTCAAAAAGGAATACAATGGGGAGGAGATATTTTTAAACCTTCGAGTTCAACCACTTTTCAGGTGATTGGAAATTGGCCTGATGGTGTTTTAATGCAAGCTAGAACTCGAACTAAATTATTTTCTCCAGGAAAAACGTTTATTCAACGTTTTGATAATCTTACCTTATTACCTCAATTCAACAAAGAAGTTAAATTAGAAACATCAAAAGGAAATAAAACCCTTGAATATGCAGTCCTTGAAAGAGTAGGCGACAAACCCGTTTTATTTGCTACCTATTTCAATAAAGAAAAAGATAAAATTGAATTATACGGTCGTCAATATGATACCGAAGGTGAATCTGTTGGTAAGGAAAAGAAAATTGCTGAATTCCCTGCTACTCGTAAAAGTCAGCTCGAGTCTCTCAATTTTGTCCAATCTTCAGATAGTAGTTCAATGCTCAGTTATTTCTCAGAAAAATTCGATCAGTATTCGAATGAGAAAATGGAATTCAATTTATTCAATCCACAATTGGATATTATTTGGAATCGTAGCATTGAGTTTCCATACAAAGGAAGAAACTTGGAAATTCATAGAACCATTGTCGATAAAAACGGACGCGTATTTATGCTCGTACGAGTATTGTTCGATAAAGATGAACTCGAACAACGATCTGGTCCACGATATCGCTATAGTTTAGTAACTTTTGGAAGCGATACTTCCTTGGTCGAAGACTATGAAATTAGTTTGGATCAACGCTATATTTCTGATATTGATATGTTGTTGGATTCGAATAATCGCGTGGTTTGCAGCGGTTTTTATTCCGAAAGAGGGCAGGGGCAAGCTGCGGGTACATTTTATTTGGAAATCGATAGAAATACACGCATTGTTCAAGAAAAAATATTAACTCCATTTGATAAAGCCTTTGCTACGAGCTTCATGGAAACGAGTCGAGTGAAAGGCAAAGTTGAACTAACGGATTTTAAATTGGATCATTTTGTCAAGTTTCGAGATGGTTCCTTTGGATTAGTTGCTGAGCAATATCTCATGGACGAAGTATGCTACCAAGATTTTCGTACTGGAATGTATAGCTGCAATTACTATTATTATTACAACAACATTATCGTTGTTAAAATGGATCAAAAAGGAGAGGTTATTTGGACTGCCGATATACCCAAATACCAACAAAGTTCCAACGATGGTGGATTTTATTCTTCTTATGCATTTGCATTTGATGGTGATAATCTACATTTTCTTTTTAATGATCATCCCAAAAACTTAACGGAAACTAATTTATCGCGTGCTCATATCATGAATAATGTACGCAGGTCTGTTCCTGTGTATGCTAGAATTAGCAATGATGGTCAATTTAGTCGACGACAAGTATCATCAGGAAAAAGCTCTCGCTTGTTTTTAGTACCCCAATATTCAACTCAAATTAGCGATCGTTCTATCTGGACTGTTGGTATGACAACCAATAAATACCGAACAGGAGTTTTATTGCTCGATTGATTCATTTTTAGTCTTCTCTTTTTCGTGTTGCTGTTGGTCTTTTTCACACACAAATAGAACAAGCTTCAAAACCATCCATGGGATTGATAATAATGCGATTCCAATTAAACTCAATTTCCAAATAGCCATTTTAGCAAAGAACGTTTAGCTTTTCTCATCTCGCAAGAGAAATAAAAATCCTCCGGATTCTTCTAACTCAATATTTATAATTTCCCAACGAATAAAATTGGCAAGGGTGCGAGCAACAATGTGACGAGGAAGCTTGCTCCATTTCGTTGCTTGATTTAAACTCAACCATTTTTTCTCCTGAAATACATGCAATACACGTAATTCTTTTTCTGAAAAATGGGCGGGTGGATTTTTATCTGGATTATTTAATCGCCATAACTCGAGATGAACTGGTGTAGCCAAACGATTCGAAGCACCACAACGAATCCAAGCTTTCCATTCTCCTGGTTCGGTTTCGGCTTTTACTGGTAAAGAAATCGCTGCAGGAATAAAGGCTTCTAAAATCAGTTTTCCTTCAGCTTCTCTTCTTCGTATTTCCATCTTCACCGGTGAATTACAATACATACTAGCTGCTGCATCCAATACATAAATTTCTTCTTCTAAGCGGATTCCTGCTATCGCTCCATTGTCTTTCACTCCAACTAAAATAGTTCCTCCGCCGGCATTCGAAAATGCTGAAATCGTTGATGCAATGCGTCGTGCTGAATTAAGTTCGAACTTAAATTCAAGGGTTTGACTTTCACCCCGTGCAATAAGTTCTTTGATTGATAGCATGCTGCGAATATACTCAAGCGAAATGAACAGCCTTGTTAATAGGGATGTGAGCAATTCCATTTTCTTTTCGACACTTGCTCCATTCTGCGACTTAAATTTGCTTCATGCTTCAACGGCTTTCCATTCGAAATTATGCTCTGATTCAAGAACTCAGTATTGAGCTACGTCCAGGTTTTACCATTATTACAGGTGAAACGGGAGCTGGAAAATCAATTCTATTAGGTGCGCTAGCTTTATTATTGGGAGAACGTGCCGATCCAACTGTACTGCGCGATTCATCTAAAAAATGCGTTGTTGAAGCACTTCTCCTTGTTGATCAATACAATTTGAGTGATTTTTTTAAGTCCAACGATTTGGATGAAGAATCAATATGCATCATCCGTCGAGAGATTAATCCAGCCGGAAAATCTCGTGCTTTTATAAATGACACTCCCGTTAACCTCAATCAACTACGCGAACTCGGGGCACGATTAATCGATATCCATTCTCAACACGACACTCTTCTTTTAAATAGTTCTTCCTTTCAGCTTCAATTAGTAGATGCTCCTGCGGGAAATGCTTCCATATTAAATCAGTATAGAGAAATTTTTAGTTCTTGGAAAAAGAAAAAGAAAGAACTCGACGATTTGCGATCCGAAGAAGCACGCATGCAATCAGAACAAGATTTTCTTCAGTTTCAATTCGATGAATTAGAAAATGCCCAGCTTCGTCCCAATGAATTTCAACAAATCGAAGATGAATATTCAGCACTCAGTCATGCCGAAGAAATCAAAATTCAATTAGCTGCAGCTTCATTAGCTCTTGATGATGAAAACCACGGCGTTGTTACTGGTTTAAGGCAGGTCTTGCTTTCTCTTCAACAAGCGGCAAAATATTCACCGAATATCCAAGTTCTTCATGAACGCGTTCAATCGGTAATGATTGAAGTTCGTGATATTTTATCTGAAACAGATCATCTAGCTGATCACCATGAAGCCGATCCTAAACGCTTGGATGAATTGCGATTGAGACTTGATCAATTGAATCATTTGCTCAATAAACACCGTTGTTCCAATAGTGATGAACTCATTGAACTTCAACAACAATTCGAACAAAGACTCAATCAAACTGCAGGTTTGGGCGAAGACATTATTCGATTACAAAAGGAATTGGACCAATTATATAATGAAGTGCTTCAATTGGCAGAAACGATTTCAAGCAATAGAAAATCGGTGATTCCTATTATAGTACAAGAAAGTACCCATTTGCTTTCTCGATTAGGTATGCCCAAAACACAATTACACATTGAATTATCCAAACGCGAGTTGCCAGATCAAAATGGAATCGATAAAGTGAATGTGTTATTTTCTGCTAATGCGGGTTCTTCCATGCAGGAATTAAGCAAAGTAGCAAGTGGTGGAGAATTATCGCGATTGATGTTGAGTTTGAAAAAAATCATTGCCGGTTCGGTTTCTTTGCCCACCATTGTGTTTGATGAAATTGATACGGGTGTTTCAGGTGCTGTTGCCGATAGCATGGGCGAAATTCTCAAAGAAATGGGAACTGAACTTCAAGTGATCGCTATTACACATCTGCCTCAAATTGCCAGTAAAGGAGACGATCATTTGAAAGTAATCAAATCAACAAGTGGAAAAGAAACAACTTCACAAATCATTCGACTAAATGAAACCGAACGGATTGATGAAATAGCAGGCATGTTAAGCGGTAAAGAACTTTCTGATGCAGCAATTTCCAATGCTCGTTCATTACTTGGGATTGGCTCTTGAACAAAACTTTTACATTTACACCATCAAATTCAAATTGATTTTTGAATACTTCTTCACATTGTCCATACTTCTAAAAACAATATTCAAGGCATGAATCAGATTCTTAAAGGAAAACGCGGAATTATCTTCGGAGCATTAGACGAACAAAGCATCGCTTGGAAAGTTGCTGAACAGGCTCATGCCGAAGGAGCTTCTTTTGTTTTAACTAACGCTCCTATTGCTATGCGTATGGGTGAAATCAACAAATTGGCTGAAAAATGTTCTGCCCAAATTGTCCCTGCAGATGCAACTTCTGATGATGACTTAAATAATCTTTTTACCAAAGCCCAAGAAATTTTAGGTGGTAAAATCGATTTTGTGTTGCATTCCATTGGCATGTCTCCAAATGTTCGTAAAGCTCGTCCATACACCGATTTAAATTACGACTTCTTCCACAAGACAATAGATGTTTCGGCAATGTCGTTACATCGTGTGTTGCAAGCTGCTCATAAACAAGATGCATTAAATGAATGGGGCTCTGTTGTAGCCTTAACATATATAGCTGCTCAACGTACTTTCCCTGATTATAGCGATATGGCCGAAGCTAAAGCAATGCTTGAATCGATTGCCCGCAGTTTTGGTTACCACTACGGAAAAGCAAAACACGTTCGTGTCAATACCATTTCCCAGTCCCCTACATGGACAACTGCAGGTAGCGGTGTACCGGGTTTCAAAGAGTTTTACAACTATGCCGATACCATGGCACCACTTGGAAATGCTTCTGCTTTAGATTGTGCGAATTATTGCATTAGTCTTTTCTCCGATTATACACGTATGGTTACCATGCAGAACCTCTTCCATGATGGTGGATTTTCTAACATGGGAATCAATGCAGCCATGGTAGTTCCTAAAGATTAGAATGAAAAAGTCGCTTTTCTCCTGCTCAATATTTCAAAATAGCATTCTTTTAATGGCAATGCTTTTCATGAGTTCCTTTGCAATTGGGCAGGAGGGAAGTACACCTGTTAAACAACGAACCATTCCCTTTTCTTTTCGATTTGATGGAGGCTTAGGCTTTTTAACTAAACCTCGTGCAATGAAACTGACCTTCAACAGCGTTGGCGATGCAAACGTGGGAGCTTTCTTTCATATTGCCAAAGGAGTAAATGTAGGATTGAATTTCAGGTATACAGGATTTCAGGTTTCGCGTAATGCCTCGAATTTCAACGACTTCGATACCATTAACGGCACTGGTGGAACAACGATCGTTTCAGTTCCTATTCACACAACTCACAATATGTTCACCCCGGGAATTACAATCGGATACGATAAATGGGTGAGCGGATATTCTTTATTCAACTTCAATATCAATACGGGATATTCTATGGTGCGCTATGCACATATTCGAAGTCTGAAAAAAGATTATCCAGTTGACAAAATCCCTAATCGAGATATTTATAATTACAACGCTTTGCTCATTGAACCAGCCATCAACTTCATGTATTTTTTCGAAGATCATGCTGCGATGACGATTAAACTTTCTTATTCACGGCTTTTTGCAGGTTTTCATCCCGAACAAATTGCATTGGATGGTGGCGCCATATCATACGAGAAAAGCGATTTAGGTGGACAAATCCAATACATCTCGGTTGGATTAGGATTCGTTTATTCCTTCAAACGCATAGAGTAAAGGGGTGGTTTCCGGGCTTTCATTCTAAGGCCGGCATTCCCACAAGCTTCGCGCTTCGGGCTTTCCATTCAATCCCTACCACTTATTGCCATAAACTAAATACGTTACTCTACTTCATAAACATAAAAAAGCCCCGATAGATTCAACTCTAAAGGGGCTTTTGCTTTTTGCTAATTCTTATTCAGATTCAGCTTGATCTTCTGACTTTTTCTTCTTTTTGGGTTTGATGATTTTCACCTGAATTTCTTTCAGTACGTCATCGAACGATAAGTTGATAGAATCTCCTTCTGTCAATGTAGAACCAATGATATGTTCTGCCAAAGGATCTTCCACATATTTCTGAATTGCACGTTTAAGTGGACGAGCTCCAAATTGTGAATCATATCCTTTTTCCACAATAAAATCGCGAGCAGAATCTTCCAATTTAATTTTGTAACCCATGTTTTCAATCCGGCGATACAAATGTGAAAGTTCTATATCAATGATTTGATTGATATTTTCCTTACTCAACGAATTGAACATAATCACATCATCCACACGATTCAAGAATTCAGGAGCAAATGCTTTTTTCAAAGCACTTTCAACAACACCACGATCATGATCCGATGCTGTATTTGCTTTGGCTGAAGTCGTAAAACCAACTCCTTGACCGAAATCCTTCAACTGACGTGAACCAATGTTCGAAGTCATGATAATGATAGCATTCTTGAAATCGATTTTTCGTCCCAAACTATCAGTCAACTGTCCATCATCCAACACTTGCAACAACAAGTTGAATACATCAGGATGTGCTTTTTCAATCTCATCCAATAAAACAACTGAATAAGGTTTGCGACGAACTTTCTCAGTCAACTGTCCACCTTCTTCATAACCAACATATCCTGGAGGCGCTCCAATCAAACGAGAAACTGCAAATTTCTCCATGTACTCACTCATATCTATACGAATAAGAGCATCATCGCTATCAAACAAATATTTCGAAAGCACTTTGGCCAATTGAGTTTTACCAACTCCAGTGGGACCAAGGAATATAAAAGAACCAATTGGACGATTAGGATCTTTCAATCCAGCACGATTACGTTGGATTGCTTTTACTACTTTCTTAATAGCCTCATCTTGTCCGATTACTTTTCCTTGAATCTCATCGTACATTTTTACCAAACGAGAACTTTCGTTTTGAGCGATACGCTGAGTTGGAACTCCCGTCATCATTGCTACTACTTCAGCTACATTATCTTCGGTAACTGTTTGACGATTATTCCGAGTTTCTTCTTCCCATACTTTTTTAGCTGCATCCAATTGCTCAATGAGCGTTTTTTCTTTATCACGTAAACGAGCAGCTTCCTCGTATTTCTGACTTTTCACCACTTGAATCTTTTCTGCTTTTACTTCTTCAATCTTCGATTCAATGTCGAGAATACTCTGTGGTACATGTATATTAGTAATGTGCACACGAGAGCCAGCTTCGTCTAAGGCATCAATCGCTTTATCTGGCAAATGACGATCGCTAACATAACGCTGAGTTAGTGTCACACACGCTTTCAACGCCTCAGGAGTATAAATTACATTGTGGTGATCTTCGTATTTCCCTTTGATATTGTTGAGAATCTGAAATGTTTCTTCTTCAGAAGTTGGATCTACAATTACCTTTTGGAAACGACGTTCCAATGCTCCGTCCTTTTCAATATACTGACGATATTCATCCAATGTTGTAGCACCAATACATTGAATTTCTCCACGAGCCAAGGCTGGCTTAAACATATTCGATGCATCCAATGAACCGCTTGCTCCACCAGCACCAACAATAGTATGTATCTCATCAATGAATAAAATCACATCAGGCGATTTCTCCAGTTCATTCAACACCGCTTTCATGCGTTCTTCAAATTGTCCACGGTATTTTGTACCAGCAACTAAAGAGGCAAGATCAAGCGTAATCACTCGTTTATCAAACAAAACACGCGATACTTTCTTCTGAACTATCCGAAGTGCAAGTCCTTCTGCAATAGCCGATTTACCAACACCAGGTTCACCAATTAATATAGGATTGTTTTTCTTACGACGAGAAAGAATTTGAGAAACACGTTCTATTTCTTTTTCACGCCCAACAATTGGATCCAATTTACCTTCGTCAGCAGCTTTGGTTAAATCTCTTCCGAAATTATCGAGAACTGGTGTTTTAGATTTGGTATCCGAAACTTTTTTAGTTCCGCCTCCACCAAATGTACCTCCATCATCATCATTATCATCGTCGAGAGGATTGTTTGAAGCTTGAGCACGCGGCTCTTCTGTGAGCAAATTTTTAAGCTCATCACGAACGGTAATATAATCCACGTTGAATTTTTCTAAGGTTTTTGTGACAATATTGTCTTCATCTTTTAAGATTGCCAGCAGCAAATGCTCTGTACCAATCAAGTTTGTTTTGAATAAGCGAGCTTCAAGGTAGGTTACCTTCAACGCTTTTTCAGCCTGCTTAACAAGTGGTATTTGATTTAAATTGAGTGATTTACCTGAAGATACTTTAATTGAAGATTCAATTTGTTTTCGAAGATCAGCAATGTCAACCCCTAAACTCTTCATTATCTTAATCGCCATTCCTTCGCCTTCTCTGATAATTCCGAGTAATAGGTGTTCTACACCCATATAATCGTGTCCCAGTCTCAGCGCCTCTTCCCGGCTGTAGGAAATTACATCTTTAACACGTGGTGAAAATCTCGCTTCCATGATGGTTTGTGTCTATTTATCAGTCCTAGTCAAAGATACAGAATTGGAACTGAGCTTGGTTACAAATTTATTTGCAAGTAACAACGTTCGTCAGTTTATAATTGTTAATTACAAACAGAATTTTGTTAATACAAACGGGGTAAAAAACTGCCTCGAATCGCTCAAAAAGCTATATTCGCAGCTTGATTTTGAACACGCATTTTAACAACAACCATACACTTCCGGTTTAACTGATTTTATGGCAGAAGGAGAGAAGATAATTCCGATTAACATCGAAGAAGAAATGAAAACGGCTTACATCGATTATTCGATGTCGGTCATTGTGTCACGTGCATTGCCCGATGTGCGCGACGGATTGAAACCAGTACACCGCCGAGTTCTGTTCGGAATGCAAGAATTAGGTGTATCAGCATCTCGTCCACATAAGAAATCCGCCCGTATTGTTGGGGAGGTTTTAGGGAAATTTCACCCACATGGCGATACCTCTGTATATGATGCGATGGTTCGTATGGCTCAAGAATGGAGTCTTCGATATCCATTAGTTGATGGACAAGGGAATTTTGGTTCTGTTGATGGTGATAGCCCAGCAGCAATGCGTTATACTGAAGCACGTTTGAAACGTATTGCAGAGGAAATGCTTGCTGATATCGACAAAAACACAGTCGATTTCAAACTCAACTTTGACGATTCCCTAGAAGAACCAACTGTACTTCCTGCAGCTATCCCGAATTTGCTTATTAATGGAGCATCTGGAATTGCTGTTGGTATGGCGACGAATATGCCGCCACATCAATTAGGTGAAGTAATCGATGGAACCGTTGCATATATCGACAATCGTGAAATTACGATTGAGGAATTGATGAAGTTTATCAAAGCTCCAGATTTTCCTACAGGTGGAACAATATACGGGTACGAAGGTGTAAAAGAAGCCTTCGAAACTGGACGTGGACGTATTGTTATGCGCGCCAAGTCATCGATTGAGCAAGCAGACAACGGTCGCGAACGCATCATTGTAACGGAAATCCCTTACATGGTGAATAAAGCTGAGATGATTCGCAAAACGGCTGAACTCATCAACGATAAGAAAATTGAAGGCATCAGCGACATGCGTGACGAAAGTGACCGTGACGGGATGCGCATTGTATATGAATTGAAAAAAGACACGATCACGAGTGTTGTATTAAACAATTTATATAAGCATACGCAGTTACAGTCTTCATTTTCAGTCAATAATATTGCGCTTGTAAATGGTCGTCCTGAGATGTTGAATCTCAAAACACTGATCAGCCATTTTGTTGAGCATCGTCATGAAGTACTTGTTCGCCGAACAAAATTCGATCTAGAGCAAGCAGAGAAACGTGCTCATATTTTAGAAGGTTTCTTGATTGCATTAGATAATTTAGATGCAATCATCACCTTAATCAGAGCTTCTCGCACACCAGATGATGCACGTGAAGGTTTAATGGAAGGATTTAGTCTTTCTGAAATTCAGGCGCGTGCAATCTTGAATTTAACACTTCAACGATTAACTGGACTTGAGCGCGATAAAATTCGCGATGAGTATGCAGAGTTAATGAAAACGATTGATCATTTGAAGGAAATCCTTGCGAATGAGACGTTGCGAATGACCATTATCAAAGATGAGCTCTTACTAATTAAAGAGAAATACAATGATGAGCGTCGTACGAATATAATTTATGCAGCCGACGGAGAACGCATTGAAGATTTTATTGCTGATGAGCCTTGTATTATCACGGTTTCTCATATGGGATACATCAAGCGTACGAACTTGAATGAATACCGTACTCAAAAGCGTGGAGGAAAAGGATCGATTGGTTCGAACACGCGTGATGAGGATTTTCTAGAGCATTTATTCTCAGCAACAACGCACAATTATCTTTTATTCTTCACGAAAAACGGTCGTTGTTTCTGGATGCGTGCTTTTGAAGTTCCAGAAGGTTCTAAAACATCGAAAGGACGGGCTATCCAGAATTTAGTGAATATGCCTCCTGATGATAAAGTAGTTGCTTATGTGAATGTAACGAGTCTAAGTGATCCGGAATACATCAACAACAACTACATTATAATGTGTACGAATAAAGGAACGATTAAGAAAACATCCTTGGAAGCGTATTCACGTCCACGTCAGAATGGTATAAATGCCATTACAGTAAGAGAAGGCGAGGAGTTGTTGGAAGCAAAAATGACCAATGGAACAAGCGAAATCATGATGGCCTTGAAGAGCGGTCGTGCCATTCGTTTTCCAGAAGCAAAAGTTCGACCTATGGGAAGAAATGCATCTGGAGTTCGTGGAGTTACGTTGAAAGACGAGCAAGATGAAGTCGTTGGAATGGTTTGCGCTGAAACAGTTAATACTCAAGTCTTAGTTGTTTCAGAAAATGGGTATGGAAAACGTTCCGATATTGAAGAATATCGTGTTACAAACCGGGGTGGAAAAGGAGTGAAGACCATTAACATAACGGAAAAAACAGGTTCGCTCATCGCTATTATTGGTGTGAAAGACGAAGACGATTTGATGATTATTACTCGTTCTGGTGTTACAATTCGTACTCCTGTGGAAGATTTACGAGTTATGGGACGAAATACTCAAGGTGTTCGTTTGATTACATTGAAAGGAAACCAAAGTATTGCTGCCGTTGCTTGTGTTGAAAAGGATGATGAAGTGGAAGAGGAAAATGGTGAAGAAGGCACAATTACTGGTAGCGCCGAAACAACCGAACCGTCAACTGAAGAATAATTTAAACCAATCGTTATGAAACGAATTACCCTGATGTTCTTGGCGACTTCACTGGGGCTGCATCTTCAAGCACAACCAAATAAAGTTGTAAGTGCATATAATTATCTCAATTATTACTTGAAAGACAAGGAAGTTGAGAATTTAAAGAATGCTCGACAAAATATTGATGAAGCTGCAGAAAATCCTAGTACTTCAGTAAAACCAAAGACATGGTATTACAGAGGAAATATATACTGGGCAATTCAGGATAGTAAAGATCCCGCTTTATTGGAAGCGACTGTTAATCCCTTGTTAACTGCTGTTGAATCCTATAAAAAAGTATATGATTTAGATCCTAAATACGAATATGCTGAAGAGTCGTATCAAAAAGCGATGGTAGGTTATAAGAATCTAGGAATCATGGCCTTTAATAAAAATGATTTCAATGGAGCTTTAACTTATTTTGAAAGCACATTTGACTTATCTGCAAAGAAGGGAGTAGTTGATACTTCAGCACTTGAGAATTCTTCAATAGCAGCAATTAGAGCAAATAATCATGCTAAATCTCAACAGTATTTGAAGCAACTGATTGCTTTTAATACGGATAAAGATGGAACTCGCTATATGCAATTGATTCGTGTACAAAAAGAAGCTGGAGATACTGCTGCATCTGTAAAAACATTGATGGAAGGTCGACAGAAATTTCCTAACGATCAGAAGTTGCTTACAGAGGAATTGAATAGTTATTTGCAAAGTGGGAAATCGGCTGAAGCAGAAAAATTATTAGCCATTGCGATTGAAAAAGATCCGACAAATCATTTGTTGCATTATGCCTCAGGAACCATTTTCGAAGATTTGGGTAAACGTGAACAAGCTATAGCTGCTTATAAAAAAGCGATAGAATTGAAGCCTGATTTCTGGGAAGGATATTTCAATTTAGGTGCTTTGTATAATAATGAAGCAAAACGTTTGCAAGATGTAGCTAATAATGAAAAGGATAATAAAAAGTATGAAGCTGGTAAAAAACTAGCTGAAGCTGAATTTAATCTAGCATTACCAAACTTGGAAAAAGCGTTGGATTTAGCACCGAAAGACAGTCCAGATTTACAACCGCTCCTCAAAACATTGAAACAAATTTACAGTCTACTCAACATGACTGATAAATACAATGAAATGAAAAAACGTTTGGGACAATAATCTCAACCAAGATAGAGGACCTAAAAATCCTCTATTCTTGTAAATTTCTATTTAACATAATATTAATTATATAACATATTGAAGTTTCTGAAATACAGTGTTAATAGGCTTTCTTGAATATAATTCAGTTAATATCTATTTGTGAATTAAGAAACGATAATGATTTCAGAGAAACGTATAGTTGAGTATTAAAAATGGAATCACCAGACTTCAAACGAATTTTAACATATCAATTAAAGAGTAAAATCTTTTCTGAAAAAATCATTCTGGTGATTTCTGTTGATTAACAAATTGTCTGTTTAACAATTAGATAGATATTCAACATAGAGAAAAGCGTTTGTGGTTGTCGTGAAATCGCTTAGGTTTGTAGCCCTTCATTGATGAATAGTTGAATTTATATTACTGTTTTTCAATTACAACGTATTGCAAATGAGCTGGTTTAGTCGTAAAAACAAGAACATTACTACATCTACTTTAGAGAAAAAAGAAACTCCTGAAGGTTTGTGGTATAAATGCCCTTCCTGCAAGAAGATTTTTGCTTCGATTGATCATGAGGCCAATCTTTGGGTTTGCTCTAACTGTGGATATCACGAACGCGTAAACTCTCGTGAATATTTCACTGTTTTATTTGATGATAATAAATACGAAGAAATATTGGACAATATTCGTTCAGCCGATCCATTGGTGTTTGAGGATACCAAAAAGTACAAAGATCGTTTGGTTGCCAGTATGGCTAAATCGGGATATAAAGATGCTATTTCGGTTGGTGTTGGGCCAGTTGATGGAGTTAAAATGGTGATTGCCTGTATGAACTTTGAGTTTATTGGAGGCTCTATGGGCTCTGTAGTTGGTGAAAAAATTTCCAGATCTATTGATTATTGCATCAAGTACAAGCTCCCCTTTATGATTATTAGTAAATCGGGTGGAGCACGAATGATGGAAGCTGCATATTCATTAATGCAGATGGCTAAAACTTCTGCAAAGCTTACCCAATTAAGCGACGCAGGTCTCCCCTACATCTCATTATTAACAGATCCAACAACTGGCGGTGTTACTGCATCGTATGCTATGCTAGGCGATTTGAATATTGCTGAACCAGGTTCACTTATTGGTTTTGCTGGTCCACGAGTAGTTAAAGAAACCATCGGTAAGGATTTACCAGAAGGATTTCAAACAGCAGAGTTTGTTTTAGAACATGGTTTTCTTGATTTGATCGTTGAACGTCGCGATTTGAAATATAAAATTGCTCAGATAATGCGACTATTAACGAAGCAAAATTGCACACCGATCGTTAAAAATGCCTTTAATTAGGTAATACTAATTCGTATCAAAGTCAAATTCTGACTTATTCACATTGAGATTGTTAATTTTTTGATGCATGTTTATTTAGGCAAAGATTTTTTACTTAGCTTTGTGCTCCTGTAAAAGAAGACACAAAAAATGGCATTGACGTCAGAATTAAAAAAAGAAATTTTCACCAAATTTGGTGGATCAGAGACCAACACAGGCTCTACAGAAGCTCAGATTGCGATGTTTACTCAACGTATTTCTGATTTAACTGAACATTTGAAAGTCAACAAGAAAGACTTTGGAACACAACGTTCATTGATTCGTCTTGTAGGTAAACGCCGCAGTATGCTGGATTATCTTAAAGGACGCGATATCGAAAAATACCGTACAATTCTTAAAGAATTGAATATCCGGAAATAAATTTCTGAAAAAGGCAATTCACGGATTGCCTTTTTCCTTTTTCACACACTACATAATAGCCTCTATATGAATATTGGAGTGCGCAAGACATTTGCTATGCCCGATGGTAAGGAAATTACCATTGAGACAGGCAAACTTGCCAAACAAGCCCACGGCTCTGTCGTGATAACCATGGGTGGCACCATGTTGTTGGCAGCAGTTGTCAGCAATGAAGACGCAAAAGAAGGCGTTGATTTTCTTCCATTAACCGTTGAGTACCAAGAGAAATATGGTTCAACTGGTCGTTTTCCGGGTGGTTTCTTTAAACGCGAAGCGCGTCCATCTGAAAACGAAATTTTAATTTGTCGTTTGGTTGACCGTGCATTACGTCCACTTTTTCCAGATGATTATCATTCCGATACCACTATTACCATCAATCTGATTTCTTCAGATCGTACTCAATTACCTGATTCATTAGCTTGTTTGGCAGCTTCAGCAGCTTTAGCCGTGAGTAATATTCCTTTTAATGGACCTGTTTCGGAAGTACGTGTTGCTCGTGTTGAAGGCAAATTGATTATCAATCCAACCATTGATGAGCTGAAAAATGCTGATCTCGATATAATCGTTGCAGCATCAACTGATAGTATTGTGATGGTTGAGGGTGAAATGAAAGAAGTTCAAGAGCATGATATGTTGGAAGCAATTAAGCTTGCACATGAAGCTATCAAAGTTCAAATCAACGCGATTACTGAACTTGCCAATCAAATTCCTGCTTCTCAACCTAAACGAGTTTATAGTCACGAAACTCACAACGAAGAAATTCGTGCAGCTGTCCACGCATTTTGTTTTGATAAATGTGTTGACATTGCTCGTTCTGGTAATGCTGACAAACACGCTCGTTCTGCAGCTTTCAAAGCTGTAAAAGAAGAGTTTGTTTCAACACTTTCTGAAGAAGAATTAGCTATTGCTAAACCTTTCATTGGTGTTTACTTCCACGATGTGGAGAAAAAAGCTGTTCGTCAAGTAATCCTCAATGAAGGAAAACGTTTGGATGGCCGGAATACAACTACCATTCGTCCAATTTGGGGCGAAGTAGATTATCTACCATTTGCTCACGGTTCTGCAATTTTCACTCGTGGTGAAACACAGTCTTTAACGACTGTTACTCTCGGAACTAAAATGGATGAGCAAACCATTGATGGTGCTATCTTAGAAGGAAAATCAAACTTCCTTTTACACTATAATTTCCCTTCTTTCTCAACGGGTGAATCTCGTCCAAATCGTGGAACAAGTCGTCGTGAAGTTGGACATGGAAATCTTGCCTTACGTGCATTGAAACCAATGATTCCTCAAGGAACAGAAAATCCATACACTATTCGTGTTGTTTCTGATATCCTAGAATCGAATGGTTCATCTTCTATGGCAACCGTTTGTGCTGGAACTTTAGCATTGATGGATGCCGGTGTGAAAATCGCTAAACCAGTTTCTGGAATTGCCATGGGATTGATTACCGATGATGGTAGCAAATACGCGGTGTTAAGCGATATCTTAGGTGATGAAGATCACTTGGGAGACATGGACTTCAAAGTAACCGGTACACGTGATGGTATTACAGCTTGTCAGATGGACATTAAAGTTCAAGGATTGAGCTACGAAATTATGCTCAATGCATTGAATCAAGCGAAAGAAGGACGTCTTCACATTTTGGGTGAAATGAACAAAGTGCTTGATGCACCACGTGAAGATTACAAACCACACGCTCCTAGAATTGTTGAAATCCGCATTCCGAAAGAATTCATTGGTGCTGTAATCGGACCTGGTGGAAAAATCATTCAGGAAATGCAGAAGGATACTCAAACTGTTATCGTGATTGAAGAAGTAAACGAGCAAGGTGTTGTTCAAATTTCTTCTGCTAACAAAGCAAACATCGATAAAGCATTGGCTCGTATCCGTGCAATTACTGCAACACCAGAAGTTGGTGAAGTGTATTCAGGTAAAGTGAAAACGATAATGCCATTTGGTGCATTCGTAGAAATTATGCCTGGTAAAGACGGATTACTTCATATTTCTGAAGTGGAACATCGTCGCCTAGAAAACCTTGATGGTATTTTGAAAGAAGGAGATATGGTGGATGTAAAACTCATTGAAGTAGATAAGAAAACAGGTAAATTGAAATTAAGCCGTAAGGTTTTATTACCAAAGCCTGAAGCAGCGGCTAACTAATCTCTACTTAATACTATTGAAAAGGCTGTCCAATTGGGCAGCCTTTTTTGTTTTTCATCCATGTTGAATCAAGATTTCAGTTTCAATAGAGCATAAAAAAGGCTGTCGATTGACAGCCTTTTGAAGAATAAATTGGAAGTTTCAATCGATTTATTGAATTATCAATTTACCTGCACCGATCTGTTTTCCATTACTAGAAACACGGTAGAAATAAAGTCCTTTCGCCAAGCCTTCGCTCGATAATTGGATTTTATCCGAATTAGCATTCAACGTTTTAACCATTCTTCCTAATGCATCACTTATTACTAATTGAGAAGATGAGCTGCTAGGAAGTTCGAATGTAGTTAAGGATGTGAACGGGTTAGGATAGATTTTTACTCGATTATCGTGAGATGCATTTTCAGGAATTGCTGTAATGACCACATTTTCGATGAAGTCCTCCCCTATTGTGTGGAAAGTTGTATTGGTAAACACCGGCTCGTTAAAATCGAAATAAATTGCTGCTGTATTTTGGATAATACTTCCCAATGGATTTGAGTATTTCTGTTTGATTCTGTATTTGATAAAACCATGAGAAGAAGGTTCATTTACGAAGCTATCAGGCAATTGAATGTTGTTAAAGGTGAACTCAACTGCTTGAACATTGTCACCATAGTTTCTCCATGTATATGAATGACTTGAAGCTCCAGGTTGAATACTACTTACATCGAGGTAATCAGAAATGGTGTCACGAACAACAATGGTAAAAGCTGTATCTGTTCCTGTGTTTTGAAAACGAATTAAGTATTCAAGCTCGGTGTTATCATAAATGAAGTGTTCTTCGCCGACTCCTTGAGGTGAAGGTGTTTTTTCATTTGGATCATAAGCACCAATATTGATTCTACAATCGATGTCTAAAGATGGAGCTCCATCATAATTATCAAATTGAGTAATCCAAGCACCAGTGCTACTATCACCGCAAGCAGCAATGGCAATCGACACAATTGTATCTCCTAAGTATGCTGGATAATCAACTGCTTGATTAACTTCCATTCGATAGGCAGAACCTATACTTGCAGAATAACCAATTTCACGTGTTTCACCACTTTGTAATAACACACTTCCCGTTTGAGCAATTAATGTATCAATATAAATCACATAAGATTGTGCTACTTGCATAGCGCCATTGCTATTGTGAAGAATGAAAATAGCGCTATCATTTCTACATTCAGCATTCAAATCTACAGATGGACCAGTCCATTCGGGTAATAAGCAGCTTTGATTTGGGAAAATTTCGACCTGGCTGCAATGAGTTTGTCCAATATAAGTACTACATGAAACAGTCACCGGAACTGCAATAGAACCGCAAGCTCCAATTGCTATGTTACCAATTGGAAAGCGAAGGGTAACTGAATCAATTTGCGTAAATGGAACTTGAATGGAAGATTCATCAACAATTAGAAAATCGTCAAATGTTGCATCAATGTAAGCGTTAGTTGCATCAGCAGTACCATTGTTACAATAATGAATCATGTAGGTATAATCGAAACATCTTCTTAGAAAAGTAGTTCCCATATCAACAGTGAGTAATGGACAAAATGCTTCTGCTGTTTGGGCAAATGAGGTATCAATTGTTGTCAGATTTTGAGGTATTGAAATCTGAAGCGTATCGTTTGTGCAGGAAATTGACCAATAAGTATTATCAGCAGCTGGGTGAAGTGTTAATTGATAATCACCTGTATCAACACGCATCCAATAATTTCCATTTACATCGGTTGAAGTGTAGAAAGTTTGAAGTCCACTAGCTTTCACCATCCAATTTGAAAACTGATGTTCTCCTACAGAATTAGCACAATCAGCATTGGCATCAGCAAATACATTTCCTTGAAGTGTATTTCCATAGATTTCACCAAGACTGTCTGTTTTAATCAAGTACATATTGGTGCGTGTGTAAGCTGTTTCCATTTTGGCACCACCAACGATATATCCACCATCACTTGTTTGGCGAACGCTGAACGATTTATAACTACCACTTCCAGTACCTTGATAATCTTTTATCCAATTGGGTTGTCCTTCTGAATCGGTTTTAATAAGTATAACATGGTTAGATGCAGATACCGTTCGGTAAGCTGTAATGATAAATCCCCCATCAACAGTTACATCGATATCAGAGCCAAATGCATAGCTTAGATTCGTTTGTGTGAAATTAATATCCCACAAAATATCACCTGTTGATGTGGTTTTGAAAAGGAAAATTTCTGGGTTTCCAAAACTTACAGCATCATTACTAACAGCTACAATATTACCATCTGCTAGCTCAACTAAACCACCTAAAGCTTCTGGAAAACTAGATTGTACACCATACATATGTTGCCATAATGAATCTCCTGTTGCATTCAATCGCCAAAGGAAATTATTCCCTCCAAACCCAATGTCTTTGTATCCCAACATGATTAAGTCACCATTATTGGCTTCCATAATTGCAATGGGAAGACGCTCTATTCCAGTTCCAGTATTGGGGTATTTTCTTAACCAATCAACTGTTCCATTTGCAGCTGTTTTGACTATGACAATCGTATCTTTTATTGTATTGTTGTCATAATAACCAACTTGAATATATCCGCCATCATTAGTTAAATCTCCACTATAAGAGTTTTGAGCTTCGGGGTAAATATTTAACCAAAGCTGATTTCCGTTGGCATCAATTCGTTGCAAGTAAACTTCGCTCGCGTTTGTAGATGGATTATTGCGAGTTCCTTCGATGATATAACCACCATCAGTAGTAATTTCAATATTGTTTGCACTCGAATGCATGCCCATGTTAGGATATGACTGAGTCCATTGAATGTTACCCATATCATCCACTTTGACAACTCGATTATTTCCACCGGAAGTTGCGAACTCACTCACACCAGCAAGAATATATCCGCCATCAGCTGTTTGGCGAACGGCTTCAATTCCATCACCGGTGGCACCTCCTAAAATTGGAGGATATATCTTTTGCCATCCGCCTTGTGCAAGAGCATTTAAATGAAGCAAGAAAAGCGATAGAATCAATGTAATTGTGAATTTCATAATAAGAGTGTTTGATACTAATGGATTGAGTAAAAAGGCTTTTGCAAAATGCTCTTGAATTCAGGATTTCAAAATTAGTTTTTTATGTGAATTAAAATAGGATGAAAAAAATGAACAACTAATTACTATCCAATTATTTATCAGATATTTTTTTGGGTTTGTGCAAATCTCAATATTCGATTTATTAAAAAGAAAACGCGCTACAATCAAGAATTGAAGCGCGTTTTTAAACTGAATGATAGAATTACTTTCTAATCTTTTTTTCTAATTCATATTCCCAAGTCTGTTTGGCGTTCCATGTATTCAACTGAGAATCGATTTGGTTTTTCCATTCAGGTTTTAATTTATAAGCCCAATTTAGATAACCCACACCTGCACTACTCATTCGATTATTTCCACTACGGGCTGCCTCCAGCGCATGTTTCAGAAACTCTTCGTTGAAAATTAATTCATCTTTTGCCAATGTCAATGCACCTCTTCGGGTATTGAATTCAAAAGAAACAGAAGATAGATCTGCTAATTCGGTGATAGATTGTTTATTTCCACTTTTGATCGACCATTTTAGCCAAGTAATACGCACATTATGAGCATTGTTGCCCATTTCCGATTTCGTTTTTTCCAAGTAAGTCGCACGATCGGCAGGAAAACTCAAGCAAAGTTTGTTCAGCACTTCTTCTTGAAGTTGGTAGCTTAATTCATTGAGTAAACCTTCGAATGACTTCTTAAACTCTTTAGGAATTGTATCATAAGATGCAACAGCAGCTTTACGAATAATCAAATCAGAATCAGCAAAAGCGGAAGTGATTAAAGCACGTGATTTTTTGTTTTTATCCTTAGCCAATTGTTCAATAACCGCTTCTCGAACTTCATGAAAGGTTTCTTTTTTATAGACTTGAATGAGCACATCTCGTTTTTGATCAAGTGGTACATCACTCATGGCAATCACCGCATCTAAACGATCAAGCATATAAGTTGCCGTAAGTGCCTGCAGTTTTAATTGCTCAAATGGTTTATTAAAAACGACAGCTTTAATAACCTGATTTCCTGGATCGAAAAGAGCATAAGCTGCTGTCTTTCCTGCAGGATGTTCAATTTTTACATTTTGCACTTTTTCAGAAATCCACACGGTTTTACTTTCCTTGCTGCCATCGGTAAAATGCACTTCAAACACAATAGGCATTTTGAACAAACCTACATAGGGTAGTTTTTCTTGTAATTGAGAAACAATGAACCGTGTTGATTCTTTGGTACTTTCGGATTCTACCTTGTAAATAGGTTCACCTCCTCTATAAATCCATTGATCCCAAAACCAATTGAGCGAATAACCCAATGTTTCGTGAAATGCAATGAGTAAGTCTTCCGAATCCACATTATCATAAGCATGCGATTTCAAGTAGTGATTGATAGCACGATTGAATTCTTCACGGCCAACCACATACTTTAACATTTCAAGCACAACCGCACCTTTGGGATACCAACGTGTACTTCCTGCGTCGCTACTCGCAACCGGATATAAATCACGATTCGATGCATTCAAAGCTGCATTTTGGGCGTTTCTTCTTGCTAAATCAAAATAATCTTGTCCAAATGCTTCACGCTCATACATCATATTATAATGTGTCGCGAAACTTTCCTGAAGCCAATGATGCGTTTCGGTTCGAGCAGTTACCATATCACCAAACCATTGATGGGCAAGCTCATGCGCATTTACTCCCACATAGGAACGGTCGAGTAAACCACGAGTATCGTTAAAGAAAAAGTCTCCAAAAACTGTTGCCGTCGTATTTTCCATCGCTCCATACATAAATTCTTGAACGGGAATTTGACTGTAGTTTTCCCATGGAAATGGAACGCCAATCTCTTTCTCAAAGAATTCTATCATTTCTGTACTCTTAGCATACGTGCCAGCAACGCGATCTTTCCAATCGGGATAATACCAAAGATTAACTGCCAAACCTGTTGCTGTTTTGCGTGAATCAATTTCATAATCACCAATTCCCAACATGATCAAATACGGAGCATGCGGCTTATTCATGCGGTAATGCCAGATTTGATTTGCTCCAGCATCTTTAACTCCCAGTTTTACTCCATTCGACAATACCTTATAGGGTTTTGCCATGGTGATGATCATTTCGGAAGTAATCTTATCGTTCATGTTATCGAACATCGGTAACCAGCAACGATTGTCGGTTCCTTGTCCTTGCGACCAGATTTGTTTGCGTGCACGGTTTGTTGGATCGTTCCAGCCAACGAAATACAATCCGTGACGAGGAAAGGCCACATAACGAATGCTTAAGCTATCGGCTGAATTCCAATTGAGTGCTTTAGGAAATACTACTGTGAAACCCGTTTCATACTTACGGATTGTTAGCTTTTGATCGTGGTAATTTACTTCCTGAACTTGAATATCAGGACCATCGAAAAAGAGTGTATCCACATTTTGTCGAATGGCTTGAAAACGATGTGTTACCAATCCGTTTACTTTTCCTTGAGTAGGTTCGAAGGAAGCCTCCAAGCGTAAATGTTGGAAATCAACGAAACGTTCACGCGGAACGGATGCCGAATCGTACGGCATGGATAGGATAAAAGGTTTCACCGGCTCCTTTTGCGCAAAAAGGGAAACAGCCGTCAATAAAGGAACTCCAATTAGAAGTTTCCGAAAGAGTTGGGTCATATAGCGGTCTTAAAAGATCGCCGTAAAAGTATCAGAATTAGCGGATTTCCAGCCACGGTACATGCCTTCGGAATTAAAAGGTAAACAGATATTTCCGTGTTTATCGATGGCAACCAATCCGCCTTCACCACCAAACTTAACCAGTTTATCGTTGACTACCTTACTACAGGCGTCTTCCAGACTCAAACCTGCATATTCCATTAAGCAACTAATGTCATAAGCAACAACTGAACGAATGAAAAATTCACCATGTCCGGTACAGGAAATGGCGCATGTTGTATTGTTTGCATATGTTCCGGCACCAATAATAGGACTGTCTCCTGCCCTGCCCCAGCGTTTATTGGTCATTCCGCCAGTTGATGTTGCGGCAGCTAGATTTCCATGAACATCTAAAGCAACTGCGCCGACCGTACCAAATTTCTTTTCGTCAAGAGGGATTTCAACCGAATGATCGAGATGAGCACCACTTTCATCAATTACCTGCATGAGCTGATTGTAGCGCAATTCGGTGTAGAAAAATTCGGGGGATTCAAGTGTAAATCCGTGTTCGACTGCAAACTGTTCAGCTCCTTTTCCACACAGCATCACATGTTCGGATTGCAGCATGATAGTTTTAGCTAAAGAAATTGGATGAGCAATTCCCGAAACACCAGCAACAGCGCCAGCCATGAGGTGTTTTCCTTCCATAATTGACGCATCTAATTCATGCGTTTTGTCGTGGGTGAAAACGGCGCCTCGTCCGGCATTAAACAGCGGACAATCTTCTAAAGATCTCACAGCTGCTTCGACAGCATTGAGTGATGATCCATTATTTTTCAAAACAGTCTCACCCGCTAACAGGGCACTTGCAAGAGCAGCGTGATACGCAGCTTCTTTTTCGGGAGTGAACTGATGGCGGGCGAGCGTTCCGGCTCCACCATGAATGGCGAGGCTATACACGATTACTCAGCGCTTTCGTGAACAACAATTTTTTCAATCTTATCGCCTTGACGGATTTGATCTACAATGTCAACACCATCTGTTACTTTACCAAAACACGTGTGTTTACGGTCCAAATGAGAAGTATTGCGACGGCTGTGGCAAATGAAAAACTGAGATCCACCTGTATCGCGGCCAGCATGAGCCATTGAAAGAACTCCACGGTCGTGATATTGATTATCGCCAGTTAGTTCGCATTTGATGCTGTAACCAGGTCCACCTGCACCAGTTCCAGTTGGGTCGCCACCTTGAACAACGAAATCAGGAATTACACGGTGAAATGTCAATCCGTCGTAAAATCCGCTTTTAGCTAAGCGAACGAAATTATCTACAGTGATAGGCGCGTCTTTATCGAAGAATTCAATCTTCATATCGCCGTACTGTGTAGTAAGAGTTGCAGTAGTCATGAATTAAAATTTTGCGCAAAGATAGTATTCGCCGACAATCATTCAGACTTCATTGCTTTCCATCGATTGATGAGCAAATTAGTAGAAGAATCGTGGCTGTTGATAGATTCGTTGTTTCTTAATTCAGGAAGAATTCGGTTGGCGAGTTGTTTTCCTAATTCAACGCCCCATTGATCGTAGCTGAATACATTCCAAATTACGCCTTGAACAAAGATTTTATGCTCGTATGCAGCTATTAAAGCTCCAAGATTATAGGCATTAATGCGTTTTAGCAGAAAGGTGTTTGTTGGACGATTTCCTTCGAATACGCGGAATGGTGAATGGAATTCAATTTCTTCCTCCGTCATTCCTTTAGCCTTCAGCTCCGCTTCTACTGTTTCTTTGTCTTTACCGTTCATTAATGCTTCGGTTTGAGCAAAGAAGTTCGACATCAAGAGCGTATGGTGTTCTCCAATAGGATTTTGCGAGATTGCTGGAGCGATAAAATCAGCAGGAATTAATTGAGTACCTTGATGGATGAGTTGGTAAAAAGCATGTTGTCCGTTTGTGCCCGGTTCGCCCCAAATGATTGGTCCTGTTTGGTAATTAACGAGATGACCGTTTCGATCTACCTGTTTACCATTACTTTCCATGTCGCCTTGTTGAAAATAGGCAGCAAAACGATGCATGTATTGATCGTAAGGAAGAATTGCTTGGGATGAAGCACCAAAGAAGTTGACATACCAAATTCCGAGAAGTGCCATCAATACTGGAATGTTATCGGCAAATGCTGTTTGACTAAAGTGATTATCCATTGCATGAGCACCTTCGAGCAAGGACATAAATTGATCGAAACCAAGTGAGAGACAAATAGATAAACCTATAGCACTCCAAAGCGAATAACGTCCGCCAACCCAATCCCAAAACACAAACATGTTATCTGTATTGATTCCAAAAGCTGCCACTTCTTTCGCATTGGTTGAAACTGCTACGAAATGAGCTGCAACGTGTTGATTATCCTTTGCATGACTCAAGAACCAATCACGCGCTGTTAGGGCGTTTGACATGGTTTCTTGTGTAGTGAATGTTTTAGAAGCAATGATGAATAAAGTTGTTTCGGGATCAACTTTACGCAAGGTTTCGGCGATATGTGTTCCATCCACATTCGACACATAATGCATCTGGATGTTGCGATTCGAATAGGCTTTCAACGCTTCGGTAACCATGACGGGTCCTAAGTCGGAGCCGCCAATACCAATGTTTACTACATGTTGAATTGCTTTTCCAGAATAGCCTTTCCATTGGCCAGAATGAATAGCCTGAGTAAACTGTTTCATTTGATCAAGTACTGCACGGATGTCGTGCATAACATCTTTACCATCCACCAGAACAGGCTTGTTACCTGTATTTCTTAATGCTGTGTGAAGTACGGAGCGGTTTTCTGTTACGTTAATACGTTTACCCGTAAACTGAGCATCGATGGCAGCTTTCAATCCACATTCTTCAGCAAGCGCAATGAGTAAACGTTTGGTTTCGTCGGTGATGCGGTTTTTAGAATAATCGAATAGAATATCTCCCAATTCAATGGAGAAACGAGCAGCACGAATGGTATCATCCTGAAAAAAATCACGCATGTGCTTATCGCGCATCCAAGAATAATGCTGACGTAAATCGCCGTAAGCAGTGGTTTTATCGAAAGTTACTGAAGGAAACATAGTGGTAAGAAATGCGAAAATCGACTATCGATTAAGACAGTCGATTTATCTGAATGTGAGTTGTTTAAATGAATTAACCTAAACGGTTGATGCAATTCAAATCGTCGAATGCTTGTTTCAAACGTTTGATAAAGCTTTCTTCCCCTTTACGTTCCCACACACGTGGATCGTAGAATTTTTTGTTAGGTTTATCTTCACCTTCAGGATTTCCAATTTGTCCTTGCAGGTAAGCTTTATTGGCTTCGTAGTAGTTTTTAACACCTTCCCAGAAAGCCCATTGCAAGTCAGTATCGATGTTCATTTTTACCGCTCCGTAAGAAATAGCTTCACGAATTTCTTCTACAGAAGAACCAGAACCACCGTGGAATACGAAATTGACAGGTTTAGCGCCAGTGTTGTATTTGTTTTGAATGTAGACTTGAGAATTATTCAGAATTTTCGGCTCTAGTTTTACGTTACCCGGTTTGTACACACCATGAACATTACCGAAAGCAGCAGCAATGGTGAAATTATCGCTGATTTTTTTCAATTCTTCATAAGCGAATGCTACTTCTTCGGGTTGAGTATATAGCTTTTTACTATCGAGATGTGAATTATCTACTCCATCTTCTTCACCACCCGTAACGCCTAATTCAATTTCGAGCGTCATGCCCATTTTAGCCATGCGAGCTAGATAGGTTTTGCAGATTTCGATGTTTTCGGTGATAGGTTCTTCGCTCAAATCGATCATGTGTGAGCTGAAGAGCGGTTTTCCGTGAATGGCGAAATATTTTTCACCTGCATCGAGTAAACCGTCAATCCAAGGAAGTAGTTTTTTAGCAGCGTGATCGGTATGAAGTACAACGGGAATATTGTATGCTTCAGCCATTAAATGCACATGATGCGCTCCCGAAATAGCACCTGCAATGCTTCCTTGTTGTTGATCGTTTTTCAATCCTTTACCGGCAAAAAACTGAGCTCCACCATTAGAAAATTGAACAATTACAGGTGAATTAAGATCCCGTGCTGTTTCTAACACGGCATTCACGGTGTGACTGCTAATCACGTTAACAGCAGGTAATGCAAAGCCTTGTTCGTTGGCTTGACGTAGCAATCGGCTGAGCTCTGCTCCAGACAGAACTCCCGGTTTGAAAGTGGTAGTTGTTTCGGACATGATCTTATTTTTTATAGGTGTACACGTAGTACTGCCAAGGCTCTAAGGTAAGTTGAATTTGATTTTTGAAAGCGACTTCTGGCTGTGCTCCGAAAATTTCTTGTGCAATCCCAGCAACATCGGGAGAATCGAGCTTAACTTTTTGTTTTTTATTGCTCAAATTCAACACAAATAAGACTTTGGAATTTTCTTTTTTACGCAGGAAGCTGAAAACGAAATCCTCTTTACCATTGGGAAGAACAATCATTTCACCTCCATTTTCTCCACAACGCAATGCTGCTTCTTGTTTTTTCAATTTCAACATGCGTGAATAAAAGTCGGCCATCGGAAATTTCGAAAAGTCGATGGTGTCTTTATCGAAGAAACGGATGGTTTTAGCATTGGCTGCTTCTTGTCCGCTGTAGATGAGCGGCATACCATTCAATCCAAACGTTAAGACAGAAAAAGCCTTCACTCCTGCTCCAAACTTATCGTATTCACTTTTGCTCCAGGAGTTTTCATCGTGGTTGGAAGTGAAATACATGTGATAAGCATTTTTTGGAAATGACTTATTGGCTTCTAGGTATGCGGTGATGTCTTTAACTGTTTTCTTATTAGCAGCGATATCTACTAAGGTGTGGTAAAGTTTCCAACCATAAGCCATGTCAAACGCTTTTTCGTGCAGATTTGCTTCTTCTGCTTCGGCTAACATAAAGGTTCCTGGATGCAATTGTTCGAGTTGGCGACGTACATCTTGCCAAAAATCAACAGGAACCATGTAGGCCACATCGCAACGGAAACCGTCGATATTACTGGCTTTCATCCAGAATTTCATGGCATCAATCATGGCAGCGCGCATGTTCGCGTTGTCGTAATTCAAATCAGCTACATCTGACCAGTCGTCCACTGGAGATTTGATTTCGCCTTTATCGTTTTTGTTATAGTATTCGGGATGATTCTTAATCCAGGAATGGTCAAAAGCTGTGTGGTTTGCTACCCAATCAAGGATGACTTTCATTCCTAAACTATGTGCTTTGTTCACCAGATTTACCCAATCCTCCATTGTTCCCATTTCGGGATTAACTGCCATGTAATCTTGGATGCTGTAATAGCTTCCGAGCGACCCTTTACGTTTGAGCTTTCCAATCGGTTGAATAGGCATCACCCAAAGAATTTCTACGCCCATGTTGTGCAAGCGTTCGAGATGAGTGCCGAATTCGTTGATTGTTCCAGAAGGTGTGTACTGGCGAATGTTTACTTCGTAGATATTGCTAGTTGCGGCCCATTCGGGTGGATACGCAGTTTTCATAGCACCTGGAATTGAGGAAGACCGAGCTTTGATTTGAGGTTGAGCCATGGCAGAAATGGAGATTGCCAAAAGACAAAAGCTGAGAAGAGTTAAACGCATATGAATATTAATTCGTGGCAATTTCAAATGAGATTGGATTGAGTTCGATGCTTAGTTTGGAGCCATTTACCGACAATTTGGAACCGAAGTTAGCTTTAAGCAGGTTGGCTTTGACATAAGAAGGAATTTCGATTTCGAGCTTTTGTGGTAGTCCGGAACGATTAAGAAAAAGGATTGCAGCTTGATCGAAATATTGACGTAGAATCACTAAATGATCTTTCCCAGCACTTAAAATTCGGGTATCTCCATAGCTGAGTGCTAAAGATGAACCACGCAATTTTCCGAGTTGAGCTGTTACTTTTTTAACTGATTCTTCTTCGGGAGAAAGTCCTGTAAAACGCATCATACGACGGTTATCCGGATCGTTTGCGCCTGGCATTCCGATTTCATCGCCATAATAGATGATTGGAATACCCGGAATACTCATGATAAAAGCATTGAGCATTTTCAAACGTGCATATCCTCGCGGATCTTCCACTTTGATTTCACGCGACCAACCAGCTTCTTTCTCATCTTCACCCGGACGTTGTGATCCGCCAGCATAGTATAGAAAACGAGGCATGTCGTGGTTTCCGGTAATGTTGCCCATCAAGGAATGACTTCCATTATACAAGGAAGATTCGTTTAGTGATTCTGCTACATTTTGGAACGAAAGATTCTCGCCAGCAAAAACGTTACGCGCATCGAAATACAAATTGAAATCGAACTGCGCATCTAACATTCCGCTACCAATGTAACTACCAATCAATTCGCGGCTTCCAAAGGTTTCACCAATCTGATACACATTGCGTTTTTCGCCTGTGATAACTTGATTTTTAATCTTCTTGGTAAGTGCTCTCCAGAATGTTTCCGAAACGTGTTTGGTAGCATCGTGACGGAATCCATCGATTTTAAATTTCTTCAACCAATACACTGCCGAATCCGAAAAAGCATCGACTGCTTCGGGTTTGTCGTAATTGATATCGGGCATAAAATCATCGAACCAAGTGGTCAAGCGTTGTGCATCCCAAATGCGAATGTTGACGGTACTATCCGCCAGGTACATCGAATTAAACCAATCGGGATGTTGTTTGTAGAGTGGATTTTCTTTGTGGATGTGATTGGAAACGAAATCCATCACGACATTCATATTGTTAGCATGCGCTGTATTGACAAGCTCTTCGAGCACAGCATCGGTTCCAAAACGGGTGTCAACTTTTGTTTCGAGCACTGGCCAATACCCGTGATAACCTGAGAACCAGCGCCTAGGCTTTGGGTATTCCTGCCAAGCTCCTTGCGGATTTTGTACAATTGGAGAAACCCAAAGTGTGTTGATGCCTAAACTTTTAAAATATCCGTCTTTAATTTTTTGAGTAATACCTGCAAGATCACCACCTTGATAATTGGCTTTGAAATCGATGCGAGGATCATCAACCGGTTTATCATTGAGCGAATCGCCATTGTTGAAACGATCGACCATCATGAAATACAAAATCGAAGTATGAAAATCGTCTCGTTTTAGTTGAGCAGTTTGAGTTGGAACGGCACCTTTTACTAATGGTATCAACAAATCGTTGCCTGCACCATTTTCGTTATAGCCCCAAACACGTAAGGTAGAAACATCTAATGAAGCTGCTTCTTTGGGAAGTGTAATGATGAGTTTGTTTCCTTCCGATTTGAGCATTTCGGCAGGTAGGCGATAGTTTTCCCACACCACGAAATACTCTTTTACACCTTGTTCAGCAGCGATAGTAACTGTTCCATCGGTGTGAGCTTCAGTATGGAGGATTGGCGCTTTATCTAGCTTTCCGGCTGAGATTTTCATCACCGAATTCATCCCGCCCATTCCGTTCGGTTTGGTTTCGGTCTCGTTTGGATCGAGCATCCATTTGCCATCTGCAACTATCTGGTAGCTATAATTTCCCGGATTGAGTAGCATGCTTTTTTGCCATTTCCCATTTTCGAGCGTTAGCTGAGTCTGATCTGGTTGCCAGTTATTGATATCACCAGCAATTTGTACAGATTTATAAGTCGCGCCTTTAGGATCAAAGGAGAAGACAAATTTTTGCTTAACCGATCGTTTCAGGATGAGTGAATACACATCGCCCTTGGACCAAATACGTAATTCGGAAATGGGTTGAACGGTAGCCGCATCCACGACTAGCGCTAGTTTTTCTTTATTGGCTGATAGTGTCGCTTTTACGCCAGTTATAGCCGAAACGGAATCGATTTGAGTTACATCAACCAAGTAGTCTTGCAGCAGAATTGTGCCCGTATCGATTGGTAATGTTAGTGGAGCCGCGATTCCAACCATAGCTGGTTCTACAGGAATATGGAAGCCATTTTTACCCGAACAGGCTGCTAATAGTATAACGAATGGCAAATAAACAATACGATGTATCATAAGCGGTGATTACCAAGTGATTTGAACTTCGCCCAATTGAGCAGGAAGTTCGATATACGGTAGATTTTTAACCTGAATCGGATCTTGTGGCGGAACATGATAGGGATCGAAATCAGATATCGGCTCGACGAATCGGTAGTTTTGACTACTAACTGCCACTTCCTTTCCGTTTACAAGTAGTTTAGGTTGATTTGAGTTTTGTCCGTGCAGGTATAATTTCCAGGTTTTGATAGGTGAATGGAAGTTACCTTGACTAGCTCCAATCTGAAGTGAATTGCCGTTTAGCAAGAATTCACGGGTTGAGCTTTTGCCTTGTGCATATTCATACGTTGCACCATCATCTTCATACTGAACAAAACGAGTTGAAGCACCCGGATATACATGAATTTCGAGTGTTTCGGCTGCTTTTTCCTTCATCAAACTCGTCACAGAATCCTGCATCAACAGTATGCTTCCAGCCTTCACATATAATGGAAGTGTTTCCATTCCAGCTTCGAGCACCAATTCTACTCCACCCGCTTGAACTGCATCGTTGTAAATGTTGTACCATGTTCCCTCAGGGAAATAAGCCTTGTTATGAAGTTTGGTACTTTCACATGGAATGACCAAAATAGAAGCTCCGAACAAGTATTGATTCTGATAAGGATCACGGTAGATTTTAGCATCGTTCGTGTAATCGATTGCTAAAGAACGTGCTACCGGAATTCCTGTTTGAGAAGTTTCGTAAAACGAGGAATAGATATAGGGCATGAGTCGGTAGCGAAGCTTGATGTAATTACGCGACACATCTTCTACCGCTTCACCAAATGACCAAGGCTCCGAATCGCGGCTGTTAACCATCGAATGCGAACGGAAGAAAGGTGAAAATGCACCAAGGGCAATCCAACGAGCAAAAAGTTCTGGTGTAGCTTCTCCGGCAAATCCTCCAACATCGTAACCAGCGAATGCAACACCTGTCAAGCCCATACTGTTCACCAATCGAACGCCAGCTAACATGTGATCATCGGTACTAACATTATCGCCTGTCCACACCGCAGCGTGACGTTGAATTCCGCTGTATCCGGCACGTGTTAAAACAAACGGACGTTTCCCTTTCATGAGATTTTTCCCTCCTTCTTGCGTGCTACGAGCCATCTGCATTCCGTAAACGTTACGGGCTTTTTTATGCGTAGCACCTTCACCTTCGTAATCGAATTCAATTAGATCGGGAAGATGTTGTCCCCAAGCTGCTGGTTCATTCATATCGTTCCAGAAACCTTCTACTCCCACGTCTGTAATGGCATGCATTTTTTCTGCCCACCAAGTCCGAGCTTCTTCCTTCGTAAAATCAGGGAAAGCACTCCAACCTGGCCATACTTGTCCGTTGTATTCAGCGCCATCGGGATATTTCACGAACATGTCCAGCTTTTTGCCTTCATCGTATGCGTGATATCCGGGTTCTTTCTTAATACCCGGATCGAGAATTACCACTACGTTGAATCCCATTTCCTTTAGCTCTTTCAACAAACCTTTGGGATCGGGAAAACGTGTAGGATGCCAAGTGAAAACTTTATAGGCTTCCATGTAGTGAATATCGAGGTAAAGAACATCCGCAGGAATATCCTTCTCACGGAACGTACGCGCGGCATTGAGCACTTCTGGATACGGATAGTAGCTATAACGACATTGTTGAAAACCAAGGCTCCAAAGTGGAGGCATTTCCATTCTGCCGGTAAGCCAAGTATAGCGTTCAATGATGCCCGCAACTGTTGGTTGGTGGATGATGTAGTAATTCATCTCCCCATCTTCGGCTTGGAAATACGAAAAACGATCGTTGGAGCAACCGAAGTTAAACGTGGTTTTGTGCGTATTATCAAAGAAAATCCCATAAGGACGACCTTCTACAATGCCCATATAAAACGGAGTACTCAAGTAAAGAGGATCACCATCGGTTGGATAAGCAAAATTATCGGTGTTCCAGTTAACGTAGGTTTTTCCACGGCGGTCGAGGTTACCAGTCTTCTCCCCTAGTCCGATAAAGCGCTCATCGGGTTGAAGTTGTTTATAGGTCGTGACTTCATTGGCTAACCAACTAGTACCAAATGCAGGATCATCGGCAGTGAGGATTTTCCCATCCAAGGTATAAGCTGAAATTCGGAAAGGTGCTTTGCTGATGCGGATTTCGAGTGCATGCGTTTTAAGAGAAAAGCCAGAAGCTGATTCACTAAAATCGAATGGTGTTGCTTGAGGTTCGTTAATTACAGCGTACGAAAATCCACTGAAGTTGCAGTCGTTCTTGGCTATCCGAACTCGAATAATTGCGTGATCGTAAACGCTTATGCGAATGTGAGCATTGCTTGTGTTGAATGTGATTTCTTGATTCGTAACCGAATGACTGAGATAGTCGGAAACGGCCTCGTTAAAAGTTCCTCCTTGACGGTGCTGTAGCGCCATGTATGTGATTTCTTAGCTTATTTTTTAGCAAAATGTTGTTTCATGTGGTAGTTCACCAAACCGTAAATAGGCTTTTTGATGATGGTTCCTACCTGAATGCCCATATTTGATCCAACACGGCGCACATTATCTTCGAAATGATAGGCAATTGAACCAATCAAATGAACTGGAACACGTTGGTAATTCTTGTAACAAGCGATGCTGCTCGTAAAGAAATCCTCCATGCCTTTATCTACTAATTTCTGAACCCAATCCAATTGTTTATTGTCGGATAAAACCTTCATAAACGAAGCTAGATATACATTTGCATGAGGTTTCATGTAGACGTTTTCTACGATAATGTCGCGACTTAACTTGAAATCGTTCGCGAGAACGTTGTGGATTTCATCAGGTAAACTATTGGAAAGGAACTTCTTACACAGGATTTTACCATAGTAAGAACCGCTTCCTTCATCACCTAGAATATAACCGAGACCGAGTCCGCTGTTGGCTTGTTTCACGATATCACCATCGAAGTAGCAGGAATTGGAACCTGTCCCAAGAATTCCTGTAATGGCAGGATTTTCATCCCAAGTAGCGAAAGCAGCACCCACAAGATCGTGGTCGACATAGATATTCGCATTAACGAAAACCGATCGTAAAGCACGTTCAACAACCAGTTTTAATTCTTTACTGGAGCAACCAGCACTGTATAAAAACAACATGGTTACTTGTGGAGCCAATTCGCATAAACCAGTATTCTGGCGGATGGCATTGGAGATAACCGCTTCGTTGTGGAAATAAGGATTGAATCCCATGGTGCTGAAACTTTGTGCCTCCTCGTTTTCTTTGAGAAGCATCCAGTCGCACTTAGTAGATCCGCTATCGGCAATGAGTAGCATAGGGTAATGTATTTAGGTTCAAAGTATAAAATCGGTCGACAAAAAATTAGACTTTCTGCCTTCGAGAATTTGAGTAAAAACGTGACGATTTTCTTCTGTGTCGCGCGTTGCAACCATGGTACGAATGGAGAAAACTCGTAGTGCATCAGTCACACTTAAGGTACCTTCGGCTGAGTCTTTTCGTCCATTAAATGGATAGTTATCGGGACCACGCTGACATTTAGTATTGATGTTAATCCGACAAACCTGATTAATCAGTGGATCAATCAATTGAGCGATTTCATCTGCATCATTACTGAAGATACTAACTTGTTGTCCGTAGTGGCTTTGTACAATGTATTCCACCGGTTCATCCACCGAATCGAAAGCAATAACTGGAATGACAGGACCAAACTGTTCTTCCTGATATATACGCATGGTATTATTAACTGGGAAAAGCACGGTTGGAAAGTAAAAACTAAGGTGACTTCTACCTCCACCTTCATTCAAAATGCTAGCACCTTTAGCTATTGCATCATCGACTAGTTCTTGCAAATAGGCCGGTTTACCTGGTTCGGGAAGTGGCGTGATATAGGCATCTTTTTCCCAAGGCATTCCAGCTTTTAGCAATTCTACTTTGAAGCACAATTGTTCTAGGAAAGCATCGACAATAGAACGATGTACATAGATTAATTTAAGAGCAGTACAACGTTGACCATTAAATGCCAGAGCACCATTTAGGCATTCTGAAACGGCAATGTCCAAATTAGCATCGGGCAGAATGATAGCTGGATTTTTAGCATCTAATCCGAGAACCGAACGCAAGCGATTGGAATGAGGATGTTGTTTTTTGAGGATGTTTGCAACTTTGCTAGAACCAATAAAGGCAAGAACATCTATTTTGCCCGTTTCCATGAGTGTTCCAGCGGTTTCTTTACCATCACCATAAATCACATTGATGACACCAGCAGGAAAACACGTTTTGAATGCTTCAAGTAAAGGATGGATGAGCAGGATTCCAAATTTAGCTGGACGAAAAATCACGGTATTTCCCATGATTAAGGCGGGAATTAGCGTGGCGAACGTTTCGTTTAAGGGATAATTATAAGGGCCCATACATAGCACCACTCCCAAAGGACCTCGCCGAACTTGAGCATAAATACCATGATGCAATTCGAGTCGTGATGTTTCGCGATCAAGATTTTTGACGGCATCAAGGGTATCTTCAATGTATTCGACAGTTCGATCGAATTCTACTTCTGAATCACTTTGATTTTTACCAATTTCGAACATCAGCCAACGTACAATCAGCTCCCGTTTTTCAATCATCTGACGAAGGAAATGTTCAATAGAAGCAATACGATCACGGACTTTTAGTGTAGGCCATTCACCTCGCCCCAAATTATACGCATTGAGCGCCGATTCGAGTACTTGTTGTATGTCATCTGGTCCCATTTCGGGATAGGAGCCTAAGCGTATTTTTTCGAAAGAATCACCCTTTTGAACATAGATGGGCGAGTAAACATCTGTTTGCTTACCAGTCCATGGTTTTAGCTCACCATTACATAGAAATACACGTTGATCGAGTACCTCGGGTTGAAGTCCGCTAGGTACCTGATTTACTTGGGGAAAAAGATCTATGTAAGAGCCGGTATGCAGCATGTTTTGTATCAAACGGAAAGAATCGCAGCAATACGCAGCAGTTCGTTTTCGAAGTTATTTACGTTTTTAGTAGCCTGATCGAAGGCCGTAAATTTAACTTGATTATTGACAATGCCTATCATCACTCCTGATTTGCCTTCTAACAGACTTTCAACAGCTACAACTCCCATCCTACTTGCTAAAACACGATCGGCAACTGTAGGTGAACCGCCCCGTTGAACGTGACCGAGTATGGTAACTTTGGTATCGTAATGGGCAAAACGATCAGTAACTTGTTTGGCAATATCCATCGATCGTCCTGGTTTTCCGGCCTCGGCAACTACAACCAAACTGGATGATTTTTTTCCAACAGCTCCAATTTCGAGTAATTTAATTAGACCGTCAATATCGAGTGGACGTTCTGGTATCATAGTAGCTTCGGCGCCTGCAGCGATGGAGCTTTGCATGGCAATCATTCCAGAATCACGCCCCATCACTTCGATAAAAAACAATCGATTATGGGAAGATGCAGTATCGCGTACTTTATCAATTGCTGAACAAGCTGTATTTACAGCGGTGTCGTAACCGATGGTGAAATCTGTTCCATTCACATCATTATCAATGGTACCAGGTAAACCTACTACTGGAATTCCGTATTCTTTAGAAAAAATTTCCGCACCTCGAAATGTACCATCGCCACCAATGGCAACCAATGCATCTACCTCAAATGATTTTAGATTATCGTAAGCTTTTTTCCGTCCTTCAGGAGTCATAAACTCCATGCTGCGTGCAGTTTTGAGGATAGTTCCGCCACGTTGGATAATATTAGAAACCGAACGACTATCGAGTACTTTGATATCGCCCGAAATCATTCCATCATAGCCTCGGTAAATTCCAACGGGAGTTAATTTGTAAAAGATACATGCCCGAACAACGGCACGAATAGCAGCATTCATTCCGGGAGCATCACCACCTGAGGTAAAAATTCCTATGCGTTGAATCTTGGACATAGTCTTAAATAATTGGCTAAATTAAGTGTTATAATGACACTTAGTTTCTTAGTAAGTGAAAATTATCAACATCTGTACTCATTTGTGGCTTGCAAGATGGAAAAAAATTGTGATAGAACCTGCAATTATCTAAGTAAGTAGCTGTATGGTGTATCATTGACACAATTCATCATAAAACAGTATATTTACCCACCTTTTCAATGAATTTGCTACACTCTATGCCGACGGCCGTAACTCGTACCGCTCAGCTTAATCCGCACGTTTCAGTAGACTGCGTCATATTTGGTTTTGACGAAGGGGAACTGAAAGTGCTGTTGATCGAACGCGACCTTGACATCACGGATCAGCGAACCCGTAAATTTTCTTTACCGGGCAACCTGATTGACGATAATGAAGATTTAGATACTTCTGCTAAACGAATATTAAAAGAGCTCACCAGTTTGGATAATATTTTCTTGGAGCAGTTTTATGCTTTTGGAGATCCCAATCGGGTAAAAAACAGTTCCGATGTGCAATGGTTAAATGCTGTTCGGGATGTTCCAACAGCTCGTGTAATTACAGTTGCCTATTATTCTTTGGTGAAAATTGGTGATTACCAACCATCAGCTGCATCCTTTGCACGTAAGGCTTTTTGGTGCCCTGTTTCTCAAGTTCCTGAATTGGCTTTCGATCATAATCAGATATTCAATCAGGCATTACTAAGTTTGAAAACCAAGCTTCGTATTCAACCCATTGGATTTGAGTTATTACCAGATAAATTTAGTTTAGGACAATTGCAGAAAGTGTATGAAACAATATTAGGTACAACACTCGATAAGCGTAACTTCCGCCGCAAAATTCTCAACAAAGGATTCCTTAAAGCTTTACAAGAAAAGCAGAAAGGTGTACCACACAAACGAGCTCGATTATTTGAGTTTGACAAAGAAGCATACGACCGACTCAAGGCCGATAAATTTTACTTCGAATTCTAATAAATATCCCCGACTCGATCAGTCGGGGATTTTTTTTATTCGTTTACTAATTGAATTCTTGAGTAATGTGTTCCGAATTGATTGGAAATCTCGATCAAATAAACACCTTGTGATTTGCCTACTAAATCATCTAAAATAATTGTTCCAGCTTGAATGAATTTCTTTTCTGTAACGATTGCTCCCGTTGAAGTTCGAATGATGAGATGATCAATTTGAACATCAGAATGAAGTTGAAAATTTCCTGAAGTTGGATTTGGAAAAAGAATTATTGGCGAAAGTGAAATACTTGCTTCTATTCCAACATTAGTAACGTTTACAGTTGTAAAAGCAGTATCAGCACCACAGGCATTACTAACAATTAAACGAATAATGTATTGACCAGGACTGGGATAAGTAAAACTAACATCACCCGCAGTAGTATTATCTACCGAACCGTTATTTTGGAAATCCCAAGCATAATATGCAGTAAGAGTGCTTGCATTAGTAAAGTTTACAGTCAAACCATTTTGTTGCGTTGTGAAAGATGCAGTTGGACTTATGTTTTCTGTTACAGTAATTTGATCTGATGCTGAACAACCAGCAGTATTGGTTACCGTTAATTCATAGGTGCCTGCAACTGCTGTCGTAAATGTTTGAGTTGTTGCACCATTTGACCAATGATATGAAGCAAATCCTCCTGTTGACACAATAAAAACAGGTTGATTATTACAACTTGTTTTGTCGGGACCGAGATTAAGAATGGGATTTGGAGAAGTGATCACAGCAATCGTATCATTTACTGAACAACCCAATTGACTGCTCATACTCACCCAATAAGTACCTGGCGTTGTGACCATAATGCTTGCAGTACTTTCGCCCGTTGACCAAAGAATTGAATCGTAACCGCTTGTTTGAATCGTAGCTGTAAGTCCTGCAAATGGGGAATAAGGAGGATTTTGAGAAAGACTTAGAAAAATATCATTTCCATTTTCATCTTTACCTGTTGATGTTCCAGTTGCATTTCGAAATACCATGAATAGACCGTTCACCGATGAATCTGGATTGATTCCATAATAATCGTAAACATTGATTGTAATGGACCAAAGATCTTCCCCAATGTTAGTCATTTCGCCCAATCCATCGTTCACACCCCAATTACCTACCCATGGGCTAACAGGTCCACCCATTGGTGCATATTCGAAACTAGAATGCATATAAACACTGTTCGATCCGCTCAGATCAGATTGACCTTGTGTGGCATCATAGACAATGGTTAATGAATCTCCCAAAGGGGTGATTTTTACACCCGGAAATAATTCAAGAGGTGCACCACCGCATATTGTACCCGTTACACCTAGGTCAATTGGAGCTAAAGTAAGTTCAGAAATAGTGATAGAATCTCGATGTGATTCTGCACCAATAGTAGCTTCTAGCCAATATGTACCAGGCGTATTGACAAATAAAGTTGAAGCAGTTGAACTATCCGACCATAAATAGGAATCGAAAGTACCAGCAGTTTGCAAGGTATCCTGAATGTTTCCGGGACAAGAAAGGATATCATCACCCAAACCAAACGAAAGAAATGGATCTACAACACCGTATAGAAAATTATAACCATCATCGTTTAAGAAATCGAGTGTGAGCAAATCGTAGTTAGAGGTTGGATTATCGATCGTAGTTGAAAAGTAATAATAAGAAACAGCTAATCCAGCCGCAAAGCCCGGAATAGTCGCTGTACCCGTGGTACCTACAACCGAAACAGGAATGATGTGGCTTGTTGCGTAATAATCGGTGCTATAACGTAAATAAAATTTCTCTTCGGGTGAAGGTATTGCGCTAAGAAGAAGAGTTGCAGTAACAGGAGTTTGAGGACCAACTGTTGTTCCGATTATGTTAATAGATTGACTAAGAAGCGAAACGGGTTCATTACTAGTTTCCATGAAAATGGCTCGGTTTGCTTGGTAGCCTATGTCTTGCCAATTCATGGTGTACACTTTATTGTTTTGTACAGTGATACTATTATCTGCTCCAGTATTGTATTGATAAGATTGCAATGAATCAATGATGACGTTAACTCCTGCCCATTTGTTGGCAAAAGGAGTAGCATTAGGTCCTGATGTAAATAAGAAACTATACGTCCCAGCCGAAGTATCAGCATTGGAATTGGCAATGTGGATTCGGGTTTGCCAGCGACGTGTGCCGGTGTTTATGGGATGAACGGTGCCGAGAGCTTGGGTTGAACTTCCGTAAACCGATCCTGTTGTTGGTGGATTAACAAAACTGTTCCATTGTCCGGGAAGATTTAATCCTTCGAGTTCGTATATCTGAGCATTGACCAATGAAAATGAAGTGCTCAAACACAGAAATAAAAGTAATTTGAAACTGTTCAGAATTCCTGAACGATAAGCATAACGGTGTTGCATAAACTCCGTAGTTTAGGGTTATTAAAACGAATGAGTGTCAAAAATACACTTTAATAGGACATCTGATTAATCAATTCAACTTGATTTCAGCTGCTAAATTAAATTACAATGGAAATAAACCTCACTACTCCCGCCCTGCTCTTTCCAGCAATTTCTTTGTTATTACTGGCTTATACAAATCGATTTCTTGCAATTGCCAATTTAATTCGAGGCTTGAAAAAACAATATGAACATGAGCACGATTCGAATCTATTGGAGCAAATTATAAATCTTCAAAAACGTATTATACTAATTCGAAATATGCAGGCAGCGGGAATAGCAAGTATTATGTGTTGTATGCTGTGTATGTTCGAATTGTATTTAGGCTATCAGCTTTCGGCAAAATTCCTCTTCGGTATTAGTTTGATCTTGATGATGATATCACTTTTCTTGTCATTTCGTGAAACGATGATTTCTGTTCATGCCTTGAATCTCGAACTAAAACAATTACTAAAAAGTAAAAGTTAAACTTCCGATAAACAGTATATGATGCAGATTATGAACGAAATAAAATCATTTCAATAATTCCATTCGGGCAGGTAATTTCACAAGTGCAAACTTGCCAATTTCGATAAAACGTTTAATCCAATCAAGCTTATTGCTTTGTTGCTTGAATCGAAGTAACTCCGTGTTTTCGAGAAGCATTTTCCCTTTCGAGAAGAAATCATTTTGAAATTCTACCAAATCGGGTTCAATATCGAGTGTTTTTAAAACCTCGAAAATCTGCACCAGCGAATCCAAGGTCTTTAAATCAGAATCATCGTATTTTAATGTTCTGAGCATTTGAAGCAATTTATTACTTGCTGCAAATCCAATAGTGGTTTTATCTAGCTCAACTTCCCATTTCTGAGCATCACTTGCCAATTGATTTAATCGTGAAGTATTAACAAGTCCATTTTCGAATACATGCCGCAAATCGGTATTGATTACATTTTCCAAATTCTTTATCAATACAGGCGGAATAGGCAATCGAGCATCACTCATTACTGTCATGATGTTGTAATTCCGATTGAAAATACTTCGGAACGAATCTTCCGCTTGCAAAACATCTTTTTGAATAATCTGATTCAATACTTTACGTTGTTCATCCTTGAACAAATTCCATAAAGAAAACTTCTCTGGACCAAAGTAAATCTGCATGATACCAATCACCTCGGCTACATTACTCTCTTGAAATGCCAGCGTGATTTCTTTCTGCATTTGAGCATAATCTTCCTCCTCAATAAAACTACTTGAATTGCCAATGATGTGGTTTTGTCCAAGCCAGATTACAGCAAAATAGAACTTCTTTACACTGTATGTAATCAAAGAATTAACGGTTGTTTTGCCAATTGCAACGCGCAAAGAACCAGCATCTAAACGTAAATAATGATCATTGCTAGCTCGGTAGTTACATATTTGAAGATTCTCAGGAACTTCTTCGAATAAAGAAGCTACGGCATAATGAGAACCAACGCGCGACAAGGTTAATCGTGAAGGTTGAACGAATTTTTTATGAATGATAGCTCCATTTTGATAAGCAGGAACATTGCTTGGAGCGGTTTTCAAACGTTGAAGAAACTCTTTTTCCAATACAATACTACTTTCGCTTTCAGCTAACTGAATGGCTCGATCGGCATACTGCAAAATTTGGGTGGTTTCAATGCCCGATATCTCATCGAAAAACCAACCACAACTTGTATACATTAACATAGCATGGCGCTGCATTTCGAGCATGCGCATCACACGTGTTTTATGATCGCCTTCGGGAATCATGCGACAATGTTCAGAAAGAAACTGGTTTACCGATTTATCGCTTCGATCTAATACAATGGAGATATAGGCGTTTCGTGCAGTCCAAGGATCTTGCATGTAACGACTTAACTCCTTTTCATAAACAATTGAAAGTTGATCACGCAACCAATTTAAGGAATCTCTCAAAGGCGCTCTCCATGCTTGATTCCATTCGGGATTCATGCCTGAACTACAACCACAATCGGCTTTCCAGCGCTCAACTCCATGCACACAACTCCAGGAACTATTTTCGAAAATTTCTACTTCCCATTCAGCTGGAACGAGATCTAAAAACTGACCATAATTGGTAATACTGGCTAAGTTGTTTTGTTCAATATAGTCGATGCAATAAGCTAAAGCCATATCTCCGCGAAGGTGATGATGCCCATAACTTTCTCCATCAGTAGCTACATGAATTAAACGCTTTCCTTCACCTGAATTCAATTCACACAAGCGAGTTGCAAATTCTTTCCCATCGATCAACAATCCTTTAAAGGCAATGTCTTGAGAGATGTTTCCATCATAAAAGAACAATACGATGGATTTTCCAGAAGGAAGTTTACAGATATAGGGTTTTGTGGAGTCAATCCGTTCTCCTGAAACATCGGTCCAATCGGAATTTGGTGCTTTCACTTTAGATGCCTGACGCGGAGCTAAAATGGTAAAACGTATTTCGTTTTCGGCTAAGACCTCTAACGTTTCAGTATCAACAGCAGTTTCGGCTAGCCACATTCCCTCAGGCTTGCGATCAAAACGTGATTCAAAATCACGAATTCCCCAAATCACTTGGCTTTCCTTATCGCGTCGATTAGCTAAAGGCATGATCAAATGGTTGTACACTTGAGCCAAGGCATTTCCGTGACCACCAAAGTTTTTTCGGCTTACTCGATCAGCTTCCAAAACCCGCTGATAAGCAGCAGGAGTATGTTGCTCCATCCACTGCAATAGTGTAGGACCAAAATTGAAACTGATCTTTTCGTAATTATTTACAATGTTGATGATTGATTGTTCATCATCTAAAATGCGAGATGTTCCATTGGGACCATAACATTCATGAGCAATGCGTTCATTCCAGTCGTGGTAAGGATATGCTGAATCTTGCTGTTCTATGACTTCTAACCAAGCATTTTCACGAGGCGGCTGATAAAAATGGCCATGAATACAGACATATTTCTCCATATGTAATGTTAATTCTAAAAATGCGTAAAGCCGTTTTGAAATTTTAGAAAGGAGGGCAATGTTAGGGAAATTTGTCTAAATGACACTTTGAAACCATTCCTCAGAACTTCAAAAGAACCAAATTGTGGATAAAATCTTGAAGATATCCAGCTTTTTTCAATCCTTGAAATCGTTTATTTTCAAGCCATACAACTACAAAACACGCAGTTTCAAGTCCTTGCTAATAGTTCATTTTTTCTGTTCAAAACTTCATAACATTCGCGGTCTTTATTTGTTAGTTTTGCAGAAACCAATTCATGGCGGAGTATGAATGAATTTTCAGAAGAAAATGAGAATCCGGAATTCGCTGTTAAACGGTTCGAACGCATGCTGCGTCTCAATGAACAATATTATTTTGAGCGTGATGACCTTGAAAACATCGTAGAATTTTACATTCACGAAAATCATCATCAAAAAGCACTGAAAGCCATCAAGTTCGCTTCAGGACAATATCCCGATTCAACCTATTTCATTCTTAGAAAATCTCAACTCATGTCGGCCGAAGGGCATTATGAGGATGCATTAAAACTGCTTAATGAGATTGAAATATTCGAACCAGGAAATCCCGAAATATTTGTCACGCGTGGTGGAATTTATGCCATGCTTGGACGACCTTCTGAAGCTATTGAGGCGTATAAAGCAGCATTACGAATTGACCGTCGTATTGAAGAAATTTACTTATTCATCGCGTTCGAATTTCAGAATCAGAGTAAATACGGGAAAGCAGCACGCTACTTACGTCGCTGTTTGAAGTTAAATCCTGAGAACGAATCGGCTTTATATGAAATGTCGTTTTGCTTTGATGTAACCAATAAATTCACTGAAGGCATTCGATTTTTCAATGGATTTTTGGATGAACAACCTTATGCAAAAGTGGCTTGGTATGCTTTAGGACATTTATATAGTAAGCAACAAAACTATTTAAAAGCCATTGAAGCATTTGATTATGCTACTGTTATTGACGAAACCTTTGCCAGCGCTTGGTTTAATAAAGGAAATTGTCAAGCTGCTACCGAACAATACGAAGAGGCGATTGAGTCATACAAAGAGATTTTTAAATTAGAAGAGCCCGATGCCATGACATTTCTCTATATCGGAGAGTGTTATGAGAATTTGGATAAATATCCCGAAGCGCTAAAATACTATCAACGAGCATCTGCTTTGGATGAGTTTTTACCGGATGCATGGATAGGAATTGGTGTAGTTCTCGATTTTATGGATCGAAGTAATGAATCACTTTCCTATGTGAAGAAAGGCATCAATCTCGATCCAACACGCGGAACATTTTGGTTTATTTTGGGTGATCTTCAGTTGAAAATGGGATTTGTGAATGAAGCCGAAGAATCCTATACGAAAGTGTTGGAATTTGAACCAGAGAATGAAGATATCTGGGTTTTCATGAGCAATTTGTTATTAGAACAAAATCGTGCAGAAGAAGCAAAAAGCATAATGGCTGAGTGCTTTAAATATCATCCAGGAAATGCACGATTAACTTATCAATCTTGTGAAGTTGAGTTACACAATGGCAATACACAAGAAGCATTGATCTTAGCAGAAATTGCAATTTCAGAAGATGCTGCCATGGGAATATTGATGTTAGAAGAATTGCCACGATTTGGAATGAACGCTGATATTCAGCGACTTGTTGAACGTTATAGAGATCAAGAAAAGAAATGAATTCACTATTACCTTATTTGCCTGAGCGCAGCGAACAGCCCCGTGAATCGGGAGTTACTATGATGATGGATAAAGGGCTGAGTTTTCGTCAAGCAGAAGATTTCATCACCCATTCTGGACATTTAGCCGATGTGATTAAACTCGGATTTGGAACGTCCATCGTTGCTCGAAATGTGAAAGAAAAGATTAAACTTTATCGTGATGCTGGTTTACGTGTGTATGTTGGTGGAACATTATTCGAAGCTTTTATTATTCGTAACAAGTTTGATGATTACCGAAAATATATCGACAATTTAGGTTTAGATACCTGCGAAGTATCAGATGGATCAATTGTTTTAGATCATAGCAAGAAGTGCGATTATATTGCAAAATTGGCTAAAGATTACCGTGTGCTTTCGGAAGTTGGATCGAAGGAAGCTGGAATTTTAATTGCTCCAGCAAAATGGATTTCGATGATGAAATCGGAATTAGAAGCGGGTTCTTGGAAAGTAATTGCAGAAGCACGTGAAGCTGGAAATGTAGGAATCTATCGACCAAATGGAACAGCTCACGTTGTTTTAGTAAACCGAATTCTTTCAAAAATTCCTTCTGATAAAATTTTGTGGGAAGCTCCTGCAAAATCACAACAAGCTTGGTTTATCAAACACATTGGAGCAAATGTGAATTTGGGAAATATCGCTCACGATGATGTCATTCCTTTGGAAACATTGCGTCTTGGATTACGTGGTGATACCTTTTTCCAATTTCTTCCTGAAGAATTTCACAAACTCAAACAAACTGTATAATCATGAAGGAAATCTCCGTTTCCGATCTGAAAAACTGGCGCGATCAAGGCAAAGAACATCAACTCATCGATGTGCGTGAAGAATACGAATACGAAGCTGCCAATATCCAAGGCGAACTCATTCCCATGGGAAGCATTCCTTCTCGTTTAGAAGACATTAGAAAAGATATTCCAGTTATCCTACAATGTAAATCAGGAAGTCGTTCTGCAAATATTTGTCGATATCTTGAGCAACAAGGGTTTGATAATGTTTACAATTTAACTGGAGGCATTTTTGCCTGGATTGATCAAATTGATCCAACCATGAATAAGTACTGAACAATGCGTCAATACGGACTTATTGGTCAAACACTTACTCATACCTTCTCCCCTGCTTGGTTTGCCGAAAAATTCCGGAAAGAAGGAATTCTCGATGCTCAATACGATGCATTTGAACTTAAAAGTATCGATGACTTACCTCGCTTATTAATAAAAACCCCGAACATCAAAGGGTTTAACGTGACTATTCCTTATAAGACATCGGTTTGTGGGTATTTGGACGAATTGTATGGACCAGCGGCTGGACTTCAAGTAGTTAATACTGTAGTTGTTGAAGTAGCAGAAGAGGCCTTTCCAGGACAGAAAATTCCTGGCTTTCGATTAAAAGGGTTCAATACTGATATTTTCGGATTTAAAGAATCGATCAAGCCATTGATGCGCCCTTGGTTTGAACGAGCATTGATTTTAGGAACTGGCGCAAGTGCATCTTCTGTAGCTTATGTACTTTATAAATTAGGAGTTGATACTTTATTTGTAAGTCGAGAACCAGAAGGAGAACAAGAAATTGCATGGGCAGATGTGAATGAACATGTGATGCATTTTCATCCTTTGATCATCAATACAACACCCATTGGGCAATTTCCTGATGTATTGAATTCACCCCAAATTCCTTATAGTAAATTAACCGATCAACATTTAGTGTACGATCTGGTTTACAATCCAAGTGAAACAGAATTTCTAAAAAAGGCAAGAGAAGCTGGCGCGATGATTCACAATGGACAATCGATGTTAGAAATGCAAGCTGAACAAAGTTGGAAAACTTGGCAAAATGCAGAAATGGGAAAGTCTTAATTCCCTAAACGTGCTTCCACTTGAATTTTAATACTTGCCGACATTTCAATGGGATCAGGTAATATTTGAAGATCGTTTCTACCATAAAACGCAAAGCTAAGATCACCTTGTTTGAAATACTCTTTCAAGTCAACATCAAAGGGTGTAATGCTTGTACTCGTTTGTGTATAGGTATCAGGTAAATCTATTGAGGCAAAAATCACGTTGCCTGCACCTTGATTGCTTAATCGTACTTCTAATTTTTTAAAATAATCCAATGTCTTATTCGGACTAACTACCGAAAGTGTGATGGAAGTTACTTTTACTGACTTTAAGTTATTAATTGTAAAACCATTATCTGCCAAGTAATTCACGATATCAGTTTGAACATCTTTCGTTCCTAGTTCATAGTCTCCAGTAGTTGAAGTGGTATCAACAATGAAATTCATACTTGCATACTCCTTTTCGTAACTCAAAGGTTTTGCAGATTTTTTACAAGCAGAAATTGAAAGGAATATGATGAAAGCAGAAAATAACAAACGTGCATTGAGCAATTGCATGGGTTCTTAATTTTTTACGAATTTAGAAAAAAAGCATTCCCTAACTTATAATTGAACAGGAATCATCACACATTCATTCATTACATTTGATTTTCGAAAAATTCAATCCGAATAAACATCCAATGAATTACAAACTTTTTGGTCATAGTGGACTACGTGTTTCAGAATTGTGCTTGGGAACTATGACCTTTGGTCTTGAATGGGGCTGGGGATCAGACAAAGAACAAAGTGCTCAAGTTTTTGAAACATACGCAAATGCAGGTGGTAATTTTGTCGATACAGCCAATCGATACACCGAAGGAACTAGTGAAAAATGGTTAGGAGAATTCATTTCTAAAGAGCGTGATCATTTTGTTTTAGCAACCAAGTTCGCATTGAAGGATCGAAATGGTGATCCAAATTATGCTGGGAATCATCGTAAAAACTTGATGCGTTCAGTGAAAGCTAGCCTCGAACGATTGCAAACTAACTACATTGATTTATTGTGGCTTCATGCCTGGGATTTTACGGTAGCTCCCGAAGAACTCATGCGTGCATTGCAAGACTTAATTCATCAAGGAACCGTTCATCATATTGGAATTAGTGATACTCCCGCTTGGATTGTTTCTCAAGCCAATACCATAGCTGAACTCAGAGGATGGAATCGTTTTGCTGGATTGCAGGTTGAATACAATTTACTTCAACGATCGCCTGAAGCAGATTTGCTCCCCATGGCAAAATCATTCAATTTGGCTGTTACACCTTGGGCACCTCTAGCAGGTGGTGCTTTAACAGGAAAATACCTGAAAAATGAATCGGGCCGGGTGAATGAAGAAAGTGTGAGAAGAAGTCAACTTGCGAATTCTATTGCTAGTGAAGTAGTTCAAATTGCAGAGGAATTGGATGTAAGTCCGGCACAAGTAGCTATCAATTGGACGCGTCAACGAAATCAAGTTGTGATTCCTATTATTGGTGCTAGAAAAGCAGAACAATTAGCTGATAGTTTAGGTGCTACCTCATTTGTATTGCCCGAAGAAAGTATGGAAAGACTCAATAAAATCAGTGCGATTGATCTTGGTTTTCCACATGAATTTTTAAAAACCGATGGAGTAAAGGATGTATTGTTTGGGGGAACATACACTCAAGTAGAAAACCATAATAGTAGTTTTCTACGTTAATCCTTTTATCAAGTAAATCTACCTATGAAAATTTATTCTTTGTTATCGATGTTTCTCTGTTTGCTTAGTACAGGGAACCTTTTTTCTCAATCAACCTACATTGATAAGGCCATTTCTGCAAATGATCATGAGCGAAAGAGACCATTGACAGATGCCTTAGAGCTAGGATTTAATGCCGTTTCGGCTCAACTTGAATTGAAGAAAGATGGTAAATTATATTGTGGTTCAGGTACTTTAAAAGAACGGTATCTTGATCCTTTGCGTTTGAGATCGAACAATGGAGCTCAATTTATTTTCCCAGAACATCCCGATGAATTCTTGCTTTTATTGGAAGTAACGAGCGATAGTTCTTTAACCTATGCCGCATTGATTAAAGATTTAGAAGAGTATTATCCCATGTTGACTTCATTCGAAGGAACTAAAAAAACTAAGAAGCCCGTTCGCATTGTTTTAAGTGGAAAAATCCCTCATAAAACCATGTATTCAGAATCTATTCGACGCGTGTTTGCAGAAGATTTAGTGAATAAATTGGATTTAAATCATGATGCTACTTATTGCTCCGTTTCAAGTTTGAAAATGAAAAAATTATTCGATTGGAAAGGAGAAGGAAATATGCCCAACATGCAATACCATTCGCTTGGATCATACATCAAGAATGGACATAAATTGGGACGTTGGGTGCGTATATATGATTTGCCCGAAGTACCCAATACATTTGATATTCTGTTAGAAGCGGGAGCTGATTATTTAGAAGTAAAGGACATAAAAAGTTTTGCTGAGTATTGGAAAAAGCGAAAGCCTTATTAATCAATGAACGTTTATTAATACTAACATTTCGCCTTTCATAATTAAGTTCATTTCGATGCGTTGAGGATTCAATTCAACTGAACTTAGCTAAATGTTCCTCCGCATTTCCAAAACCCTTTTTATCATCTGGAAATACACACGCAAACCCTTGATGTGGTTGGCTGGAAGCATTACAGTTTGTATTCTTGCTGCTTGGATATTAGCCGCTATTTTTGAAGATGAAGTCAAAGAATTCTTTCTTCAGAAAATCAATGCAGAACTCAATACCAAAGTGGAGATTGGAAAAATAGAATTCTCTCTTCTATCGCATTTTCCAAATGCAAGTATTTCACTAGAGCAAGTAAAAGCTCATCATTCCAAACCATATAAAGGTGCTGGATATTTATTGGAAGCGAGTTCCATCGATTTTAGTTTTAGTGTATTGGATTTATTCAGTGGAAACTATACGGTTGATCAAATTGATCTCAACAATGGAGCAATCAATATAATACGCAACGAAGATGGTATCATTAACTACGAATTGATTAAATCGGATACCACAAAAGGAAAAGAAGACGGAAAATTTCAATTTGAGTTAAGTGCATTCCACGTTCGAAATGTGAATATGCTTGTACGTGATGATCCTTCCGATTTTGCGACTTTATTTTTCATTAGCAAAGGGAAATTCAGTGGAGCATTCACAAAAGACATTTTCGATCTTGAAATCGAGAGTGAAATTCAATTAAATCATCTCACAAGCGACGAAACTGTATGGATTCAAGATCGTCCTCTGAGCATTGACCTTGGTTTACAAATCAATCAGAAAGAAGACCTATACACATTTTCAGAAGGAGAATTCCGAATTTCAGATTTAGCACTTTCAATTCAAGGTACTATTCAGAATAAAGAAATTCCAACGTTCAATTTGCAATTTGGTGGAAAGAATTTGGATATAAGTTCATTCTTGTCCTTGCTGCCAAAGGAATATAATGAACAAATTAAAAAGTACCGAAGTGATGGTAAATTCTACTGTTCGGCCGAATTAAAAGGAAAGTGGAGTAAAGAAGAAAATCCGTTTTTCAAAGCGGAATTTGGAATACAAAAGGGTGAAATCCTACAAAAGGAAAATGATATTCAATTAGAAGATGTGAATTTTAGCGGAAGTTTCAACAATGGCTCTAAACATTGTTTAGCAACAAGTACCTTGGATTTACAAAATGTGCAAATGAAATTGAAAAGCGGCACGGTAAAAGGCCGACTTAAACTAATCAATTTTGACCATCCAAATTTGAATGCTCAAGCCAATGCATCCTTATCTCTAAATGATATTCAACAATTTTTCCCATTAGATCCTTTGTTTTTAAAAACTGGAAATGCTTCTCTTCAAATAACCTTGAATGGTCCAATTGCCGGAGGTTTGAAACCAGGAACATCCCCAACAAATCAACTTCTGGCTAATGGCTTACTTCAAATTGAAGATGCCTCATTTAAAATACAAGGTGATTCACTTGATTATTCGGGATTTTCAGGGAATTTCCGTTTTAGTAATAATGATGTGTCGGTCGATAATTTCAGAGGAAAAGCCGGTCAAACAGATTTCTTAATGAAGGGCCATTTAGGGAATGTATTTGGCTATTTGTTTTCGAAAGATCAACCAATCTATATTGAAACAACAGTTCAAAGTCAGCATGTGTATTTGGATGAATTGTTTGGGCGACATTCAACTAATAGCAATCCTGATTCAGCCTATCGATTTCGAATTTCACCACGACTTAGTTTGAAGGTGAATGCCCGAGTTGATCAATTGCAATTCCGGAAATTTAAAGCTAAAAGTATTGTTGGTGATTTTCGTGTTTCAAATCGTGAACTCATTGCAGATCGACTCATTCTTCAAACAATGGGTGGTTCATTAAGTATGAATGGGAATGTTGATGGAACTCTAGAAAAAAATCTACTACTCACCTGCTCTGCTAAACTTAAAAATGTTGATATCACAAGCGTTTTTGTTGAGTGCGAAAATTTTGGGCAGGATGTAATGAATGATAAAAACATCCGCGGAAAACTAGAAGCCGATGTAAATTTCACAACGCTACTTTCGGCTGGATTGGAAATAGATTTGAATAAACTCTACTGTCGATCCGACATTGTTATCAGTCAAGGAGAGCTGATCAATTTTACACCTTTGAATAATCTATCTCGCTTTATTAGTTTGGATGAATTGAAGCATGTTAAATTCTCCACTTTAAAAAATCAAATCGAGATTCGAGATCGAAAAATCATCATCCCAAAAATGGATATTGCCTCAAGTGCTATAAGTATTGGAGCTTCAGGAACACATAATTTTGACAACATAGTTGATTATCATTTTGAGATTTTACTTTCAGATCTTTTATCCCGTAAAGCCAAGAAAGCCAAAATAGAAAATGAAGAATTTGGGGTAATTGAAGAAGATGGATTGGGGAAAACTCGATTGTTTATTTTGATGAAAGGTCAGCTCGATAAGCCAATCATTGCTTACGACAAAAAAGGAGCTCAACAAAAAATCCGGAACGACCTCCAAACAGAAAAGAAAACGATGAAACAGATTCTGCATGAAGAATTTGGATTGTATAAAAAAGACAGCACCATCATCAAAAACAAAAAAATCATCCCAGATAAGAAAAAGAAAAAGGTGATTATAGAGTTTGAAGATTAATCCGATAGCTATCGGATTGATGTGCTGGTAAATATTGTGCTTATGTGCTGATTATCCTGATAGCTATCCGGAGAAGTGCTGATTGAAAATGTGCTGATTTGCTGATTATCCTGCTAAAAACAGACGATGTGCAAGTGGAAAATAGATTGCTGTTTATCGTTTAGTGGATATTTTGAGTTTCCCAACAGCATCCCCGAAATTCATTCCGGGTTTGATGTTTTAATTTAAAGTTTGAGTTTCCCAACAGCATCCCCGGAATTCATTCCGGGATTTATAAGTTAATTTGATGTTTGAGTTTCCCAACAGCATCCCCGAAATTCATTCCAGAAGAACAGAGTTGAATTTTTATTGTTTAAAATTCATTTGTTGAAATCTCTTTTCTAATTGATAGATCATAATAATCGAAATTTGAATTTCAATAATGAATGATTGATGTCGGAAAAACCCTATACGAAAGGACGTGGAGCGCAGATGAATCCGGCAAATCGCTTTTTGAAATTGCGTCAGGAAGTGGATGTTGAGCACCAATCAACAAATGAAGAAAAGGAAGCATTACTCAACGAAAATCCCGAGACAAACTATTTAGATGTATTCCCAAAAACCATCATCAATAAAGTAGAAAGTACCGATTTACCTGATTATAGTTTGAATCCCTATCAAGGCTGTGAGCATGGTTGTGTGTATTGCTATGCACGAAATACTCATGAATACTGGGGTTTTAGTGCAGGTGCTGATTTTGAGCAAAACATATTAGTAAAACGTAATGCTCCTGAATTATTACGAAAAACGCTATCCGATCCAAAATGGAAAGCCGAACTCATCATGTTGGCGGGCAATACTGATATTTATCAACCCATAGAACGTAAACTTAAAATCACCCGAGAAATACTGGAAGTGTTTTGGAAATTCCGTCATCCGGTTGGAATGATTACAAAAAACAGTTTGATCGAACGGGATATCGACATTTTAGAAAAGCTCGCTTCCGAAAATTTAGTCAACGTGCTATTAAGTTTAACAACACTCGATGAACATCTAAAGCGGAAACTTGAGCCTAGAACTTCTTCTGCCAAGAATATATTAAAAACAATAGAGCTGCTTACTGCACGAGGAATACCTGTTCGAATTCTTGCTGCTCCGATTATTCCTTCAATCAACGACCATGAGATTCATAACATCGTAAAAGCTGTTGCCGACGCTGGAGCTTTGGGAGTTTCGTATCAAGTTGTACGATTAAATGGACAAGTTGCAGCGCTTTTTGAAGATTGGCTGAGAAAGAATTTTCCTGATCGGGCTGATAAAGTATTGAATCAAATTCGATCGGTTCATGGCGGTCAACTCAACGATTCGCGCTTTGGTATTCGAATGCGAGGCGAAGGACTATGGGCTGAAATGATCCGTAAACAGTTTAAACTAGCCACAGCTAAGTATTTGAAAGATCGTCATGTTCCAAGCTTGAATTTTGATTTACATGAACTGAACAAAGGCGGCCAAATGCGGTTGTTTTAATCAACATTAAAATTTCATTCAAAATAAAAACATCTAGGAATGCCTCGATTTATTTGTATTTTTGTTATCCTTCCTAGTACAATGCAATTCCAACCTAACTTTTTTTGAGATGAATTTAAAACATGTACAATTTCGACTATTGAATAAGGTGTTTAGCCCGATATTCATTTTGGGTTTCATCCTTTTTAACCATTCTGTTAAAGCACAAACACAAGTAATAATTCCAGATAATCTAATTGCAAACGATTTTGCAAGTTATGGTACTGGTGGATGGCGGATGCTTTCTACAGGTAATTCAAGCAGTTCAATTGTTGCTGTAGCCGATTTTAATATTCCTGAAAATACAGGTCCTCATAGCATTCGTGCGAGCAGAACCGGTGGATCTGGAATCAATCGATCATTTTTAGGATATTATGAAGAGTCGAGAACACTTTCTATGCTCAGCTCTGTTTCTTGGAATCAATATTCCGAACAAGGAACAGATTCTTATCTAAATATTTTCATTACAAATGGTCAAGCTGCGGCAACCATCGTTTATCAACCTGCAACTGTTTTAAATTCATGGACAACTCATACATTCAATAGTAGTTCATCTTCTGCAGCACTAAGCATTCGGGTAGGTAGTACATCAACTCCAATTACTTATGCTCAATTGATGAGTCAATATGGAACTTGGACGATTTATGATCATCCAAACACGTATGTTGCTCCTAATACTTTTAGCGATTTTATCGGAGGAATTGTTTTAGTATCTGGATCTAGTAGTCCAATATTAGCACAAACACATACGTATGATGGTGTTGTAATTACATTTACTGCTGAAACTCCAAAATCATATGATTTTGTTTCTCCACTACCTACTCCTCCAGGATGTTCAGCAGTTTCTGTGGTTAGTTATGAACCAGGATTGCGTCAAGATGGTACACCTGTTTTATCAACACGACAATTTTTTAATAATGCAACAGGTGCTCCTCAAAATTATGATGTAGCAGTTCCTGAAGATCAAGTAAACTTTGTGTCTCTCGGATTTGGAGGTAAGATTGTTTTAGAGCTAGAAAATCCTATTAAAAATGGACCTGGAGATGATCTTCGTGTGTATGAAACTACCTATGGGATTTCTCCAAATAAATGTCAACGAAGCCCCGAAAGAGTAAAAGTATATGCTTCACAGGATGGATGTAATTATGTGTATTTAGGAGAAGGTTGTCAAGATGCTACCTTTAATTTAAACACTCTAGCTTGGGCTAGCTTCATTAAATTGGTAGATGTAAGCCCACTAAATGCAACCTATGTAAACAGCAATAATGGTCCTGAAGACGGATACGATTTGGATGGAATTGTATGCTTACATGGCATTGCAACAGATTTAACACCAAGTGCATTAGTTCCTGCTGTGTTGACAGAAGTGATTGATCACACTCCCGATTCAGAAGCTCGTCGAAAAAACAATACCTTAATTATTAATGGAACACCTGAACGAAGAGTAACTACGAAAATGTTGGGAATACCACAAAACAATAACACGCTGAATTTTTATTCCATGGGATTTGGTGGATTTGTAGTTGTGAAATTCGATTATGTGGTATTCGATGGTATTGGAAACGACCTTCGTATTTATGAAACATCATACGGAAATCCAACTTGTGCCAATTATCCTGAGAAAGCAAACGTAGAAGTTTCTTTGGACGGAACAACTTGGGTTGATTTAGGTACCTATTGTCAAGATGGTACATTAGATATTGCACCTACTGGATTCCAAGGAATTCAATATGTGCGTTTAGTAGATCGCTCGCCAATTAGTTCAACTAAATTCCCTGGAAATGCCGATGCATATGATTTAGATGGAATTGTTGATATTCATGCTTGTGCAATTAATTCAGCTTCTCGTTTAGCAAACGATGATGGTGAAGAAGTAATTGAAGGAATTCCAAGTTCTGCTAGTGTTTATCCAAATCCTTTTCAAGACAAAGTCACTGTGAGTTTTATCAATGAAAGCAATGACCATGAAGTTTCAATTTCGATTTACAATTTGTTAGGTGCTTTGGTTTATTCCAAAAAATACCCAATTGCTTCAGAAGCATTTTTTAATCAAACTGTTGATTTATCTGAACTTCCTGCTGGACTTTATACGATTCACACAGCTTGTCCAAGCTTCACACAATCGGATAAAATCCTGAAACAATAAATTGGATTTATTATATAAAACTCAAAAGCCCATTCGCTATGAATGGGCTTTTTTATTTGCCTACTTTATTGCTAGCAGGCATTTCAATCGGATAATGAAAATCACAAACACATCATCAAAAAATCCGAAAGAAATAAACGAACGTTAAACAGGTTCTGAGGATTGAGCAACGTCGTTTTTGTACAATTGAAAAAATAAAATAGGAAGAAAAATAATAATCAGAACGATTGCTCCAAGAAGAAATAAAACGTTAGCTCCGGGAAATTGAAGGAATTTAAAAATGGCTCCAATAGATACGACGATCCCTCCAATTGCCCCACTTAAACTTCTAATTCGAGCATTTCTCGAAAGGAAAGAATAATTCCGAATGGAAATTATTAAAATGAAAATCATAGATAATAGTAAAAAGCAATTTCCAAAGAACATGATTACACTTCCGCCAGGCCAATGAAAAGTGCGGAATGTAAAGGCAGTCAATGTTAATAAGGATGCTAAAAATCCAGTTGAATACAGGAGCTTTTTCATAGTGAGTTGTTTTTTAAACGTGAGTAAAAAGACAGTTCGTTCTTCAATAGCCGTTAAACCTTCAGGAGATAATTGAAGAATGGCTTCATTCATTGCCGCTTCGAATGAAATTCCAGAATCGAGTTGTGCTTCAATGTGACAACACAAATGATCGAGCAATTCTACCCGAAGTGAATGCATGCTGACAGAGTGATTTACAAGCATCGACACTTGTTCGAATTGGTCATCCTGCAGATCCATAGTGTAATCCAGGTTGAGGAATTAATACTTGCTGAAGGGTTTCGAAAAACTGGAATAGTTCATCCACGCGAATCCGAGATTGCGTTTTCCCGGTTGCAGTTAATCGGTAATAGATGCGCGGTCGTTTACCAATAAACTCTTCTTCTGTACTTAAAAAACCTTCAGCTTCAAGCTTGTGTAAGGCTGGATACAAGGAGCCTTCTTTGAGCAAAATTTTACCATCGGTGCGCTCTTTCACCGCCTGTGTTATTTCATATCCATACATACGCCCTTTCTCATCTAATAAATTGAGAAGAATGGTGCTAAGTGTTCCTTTTAAAAGTTCTTTCGAATACATAGGACAAATATACATTGAACTTCTATGCATTAACAATTATTAAATCCATTTTAGTATGTTGAATTGAAAAAAATGGATTAACGTATTCAAAATAAATCAGTTAAAATTTCAATAAGATAGTATACGATCTTCACCATTCAAAATGCTTTACTTTGAAAAGTGACTCAACTGCTTAGTAAATCTGATTTTAAAGTTGCCCGCTCCTGTATGGTTAAACTTCTATACAAGAAAAAGGGCTTTCCATCGGAGAAAGATCGAAATCGTTTTTTGTCACTATTGGCAGATGCAGGAATGATGATTCATTCGATGGCTCGACTGTATTATCCAACCGGAATTTTTCCTCCTGATAATACAGATGAATTGGTTTGGCTTCAATCGCAAATGAAGTGTGAAATGGTGACTTTGTTTGAAGCAAGTTTCGAAACACATAGTCGACATATACGTGTTGATATTCTAGAAAAAAAAGGAAATAAACTAGAAATCGTTGAAATTAAATCGCGCGGGATTGATGTAGAAGAAATGAATGGAAATCCTCATCGAAGAAAGCGTGCAATATCGAAAATCAGAGAACTTATCGTTGATCTTGCATTCCAGAAGTTAGTTATTGCTCAGCTTTATCCCGAATGTGATATTTCTTGCTCCTTAATTCTCCCAGATAAAAATCGAGTAAATCCTATTGATCGATTAGCCGATCGTTTTAAGATGGAACGAAGCATCGATTCTCAAGGACGAATAAAAATCGATGCAATTTATTCGGGAAATCCTCAAGAAGTAAAGGATGCAAATCTTTTGGTCAAAGTAAATGTGAGTGAAGAAGTGAATGCCGTATTACATGAAGTAGAAGCAGAAGCGATGAAACTAGAAATATTGCTGCATCAACCAGAATTAATTGAACCAGAAATCGGTTGTCATTGTCGCGATTGTGAATTTACTCTTGTTAACGAATCTTATTCTAAGAGCGGCTTTGAAACCTGTTGGAAGACACATGCACACACCCAACCTCATATATTAGATTTGGGCCAATTGGGGAATGTGAATAGTGATGGACGAGTTGACGATTTAATAGCGCAGGGTTTTTCATCGTTAAATGAAGTTCCAGAGAAATGGTTAGAAGGAAAATGGGGCAATCGTCCTTGGTTGCAAAGAACACAAATGAAAGCCATGATGTTTTCTGGTTTTCACAAAGCCGTTTCTGACATCATTTACCCCATCTTCTTTATTGATTTCGAAACAATTCAGCCTTCAATTCCACAATACAAAGGGATGAAGCCTTATCAGAAAATTCTTTTTCAATGGAGTTGTCATCGTATGGATTCTCCTAATTCAGAACCTGTCCACTTCCATTGGCTTCATGACACCAAAGAAAAACCGAATCCAATTTTTCTCGCCGAATTAATCAAGATACTTGGAAATAAAGGAACAATAATGACCTGGAGTGCCTATGAACAAGGTGTTTTGAATGCGCTCAAAATGGAAGCAGAAACAACCGCAATTCAACGTGATTGGATCCAAAAAGCAGTGCATCGAATCAGCGATATGAATCAATTGGCCATGAAATATTATTTCCATCCACAAACAGGCGGTCGGACATCAATTAAAGTAACATTGCCTGCTATCCTTCAACATCCAAATTCAGATAGAACATTTAAATGGTTAAAAGATCTAGGTGTTTTTGAATTAGATGAACAAGGAACTATTATAAATCCATATAAATTGCTTCCAACAATTAATCTTCCCGGAATTGAAGGAAGTGTAAATGACGGATCAGCAGCTATGATAGCCTATCATTATTTACAACTCAGTTTGAATGATTCTCATCAAAAAGAATTTCAAGCATATCGATCCTCATTGCTTCAATACTGCGAATTGGATACACTTGCCATGCTCATTATTTTTGAAGAATGGCTCTTGATGGAAGAAAGCGAAATGCCTCATTCAAATTAAGCATCAGCACCAGCCGATGGATTAGGTTTGCTTGATCTGAATCGATCTTTCAGTTTCAAAAAAGGAGATTCGAAAAAGCGATAACTGATTTTTGAGAATGCAATGGTGCCAAATAAACACAGTAAAATTTGGGAAAGAAATACCCAAGGACTATCTACTGCCGGCTGCAATCCGAGTGTTTTAAATAGATAGAAGATTAGCCAAATCATGACTAAATGCCAGAGGTACAAACCGTAAGAAAGTTTACCCCAGGAGGATAGAATTTTGATTTTACCAAATTTGAAAAATGATTCTTCGGAATACTCCTGTTCTCCAATGATGAAAGCGAAAATGACTGAAAAAATTGCTGGTTCAATGGCTTGTACCCAATTCATGATTGGATAGAATTGAAAACTGTATGTCCGATCACGAATGATTATGAGTACAATGGCAGCTATGTATGGAAGTACAATTGATTTGCGTGGTAATGTTCTGAAGTAATTTCGGAGTTTGTCGGAATAAAATAAGCCATAAGCCAATAAAGCTCCCATGGTGATATCCGATAAAATACTGAGTGTATGGAAACGAGTAACTAATACAGCGTGATTCCTGATTTCATTAAAGCGAGTAACAATTTCGGCTGGATGAGGATAGGAAGGATCGCCTAATTTGTATGTATTGAAAAGATAAACAATTTCATTCCATTGATAAAAGCGAAAAGCAGCTGTAAAAATTAAAACACCAAATAAGGAGTAGATTAAAAATTTCCGTGGAACTAAAGCAATTAATAAAGGCCAGAAAATATAGAATTGTTCTTCAACCGAAATTGACCAAAGTACTGCCAATACTGGACTTGGATAACCATTCATCGTGATATCGAAATTCACGAGGAAGCTTAAATAATATCCAATTCGATCATAAGGAATAAATGAATAAATAGCAGGAAATGGATTTGATTCAGGATGAATTTTTAGTAATCCAGGAAGCACTACAAATCCAACAAAAACTAAAACAAAATAGAGTGGCCAAATACGCAAAAAGCGTCTTGCATAAAATCCTCCAATATTTATTTTTCCAATGTCCTCGCGCTCTTGAAGCAATAAATTGGTAATTAAAAACCCACTTAAAGTGAAGAAGAAATTCACCCCTAAATCTCCATTTTGAGCCAAAGACTCTTCAATCCAACGATACCAAGTAGATCCATTATAATACAAACCAAAACTGGTCATATGTAAACAGAATACCGAAAAGAAAGCAAAAAATCGTAGTGTATCAAGATGTTCGAAGTATCGTAATGGACGCATGATTTCGAATATTAGTGCTGGATTTAATTCGGAGATTTTGAGCGAATATATTATTTCTCGTAAAGGAAATCTGTTTAAAATAAAAAAGGAGCCCGAAAGCTCCAATTATCAATCATGTTGAACAATAATTCGTTTAGATAAAACACGCGATTTACTTTGTGTTTGCAACAAATAAACTCCATTTGCCCAAGTCGATACATCTAGTATTGTTTGAGATTGATTCAATTTCCCTTTCCATATCTGGCTTCCATCAATCGAATAAATCGTCAACAAAGGATTTTCTTCCAACCATGCATTCGAGATTATGAGTGAAACCTTGTCTTGAATTGGATTAGGAAATATCTGTACTAGAAATTCTTCGGGTAATAAATCTAAACTTGTTGGTCCAACACAAAATGTTAGTGAGTCGGAGAAATTGAAACTTCCACCGGTTCCAATTGAAATACCCAAGGTATCGAAAACGGTATAAGAACCATTGCCGCTACTACCACAACAAATCCCATCACCATAACCATCATGCATTCTCAATACATAACATCCGTTTGCCAAACACAAATTAACATTTGTTGTTCCTAGAGTCACAGAACCAAGCGACTCTTGTGCAATGACTTGATTTGTTGTTTTATTAATTATTTCCCAAGAAGTTTCTTCTGGATAATCATCAGAAATTAATTCAAAACGATATCCCGCCCCTACTTTATTATTTACAGTCATGCTCAATGAATTGTTCCACGTTTGATCATCGGCTATTCCATTAGCTAAATTGACTGCTACATCGAATTGTTGACCAGCACCACTATTCATTAAAATGCTTGGAAGAGTTACATCTACGACTTGATTATAGGCCATACTTCCACTCCAATTAAAGGTTTGAAGAGATCCTCCCGCAAATTGATAATTGAGTGTAAAGCTTGTCAACGTGGTTAAACCACTATTGCGAACACGCACCACTGGTACAAATGAACTTTCATTACAATACTCAGCAACAGGAGAAAGAATGCTTTGTAAACGTGCATCCAACGCAAAGGCCGGAACACTTGCTTCCATTCCACTTACAGTCATTGAATCTGTGTTATTTGGATCGAGCCAATCTTTTAATCGCACATTGGCACTAGCTCCATCCCATGAGGTAACAAATCTTCCGAAATTATCATTTACATTATTACTGCATGTTGCATCACCACCGAAAAGTTGCCCAATAATTTGGTGATTTTCATTATACAAAGGAGATCCAGAAGAACCTGGTTCAGTTGTTCCGTCTTCCCAATCTGGAATGTTCCAACAATCTGCGTTACTCCAAGTATTTATTCCTGTAACACCTGTATTAAATGATATTTTCTCTACATCACCATCGGGATGATGAATACATATTGCTTGAGCTGGAGGCGTGTTTTGACGTGACCAGCCAGATAAATACGCCGAATATTCAGCTGGTATTTCAGAAGTTAATTCAACCAAACAAAAATCAGAGCCTGCATTGTTTGCTCTTCGGATGCAACCTTGAACAACATCGGTTGTTGGGCCATCGGTTGTTGGGGAGCATGTAGGACTTTTATAATTGAACAAGAATATATCTGTATTTCCTGGATCACAATGGTTGGCAGTTAATATATACGGAGTGCCATCGTGAAGTGTATTGTCTACGGCAGCTCCTGAACAATAGCGTGAATTATTGGATGTTAATAAGACAACACTTGAACGGATTTGATTCGCCCAAGCATCGCCTTCGGGACAAACCACATTGTTATTACATGAACCAGAAGTATTGAAGTCTTTGAGCGATTTAGCAAAATCACGATATCCATGAATGATGTAACTCAGGTGTAGTTTTCCTTGTCCTACAACTGAAGCTGGCTCGCTGTATTCAATCACTACTTGATCACCTCGAACAGGAAGTGTTGCAAAATTGCCAAGAACATTTTCGTTTGCTTCTGAAAATGCACCTCGAACTTGAGATCCATCAATCGAATAAACAAACAACTTGGCTCCCGAAGGAACGTCGTATTGATCGAAAATGAAGTTGATGTTTGTTGCTCCGTTTGATTTAATCAACAATTGCCAAACATGAGTTCCATTGGGCAAAACAGTTGAAGAACCATGTGTTAAAGGAGAAATATCTACAGGAACATCTTTCCCAAAACGAAGCGACTTTTCCCCTTGAGATTGGAGTAAAGCGTCTTCTTCTAATAAGATTGAATTTTGAATGGGAGATAATTTAAAAACAGCTGGAGCAGGTATATTTTGCTTACCTAATCCAAACGGCTTTCCGCCTAATTGAGGTTGGGCAACTGCTATTAAAGCAATGCTCAAACCCAGAAATGTTGAGTAGATTTTTTTCATTTGGTTGAGATGGTTATTGCAAATATAGATTCTCTCACCTTAAATTCTATGTACTGACATTAAAATGAGTTGAAACACGAGATTTCAATCATCAAATTCTTCTGCTAAAATCTCTCTTAATTGTTTTGGGGTGATGTTGGTTTTTAATGCTCCATTACGTGCAATTGAGATTTCGCCCGTTTGTTCCGAAACAGCTATAGATATGGCATCCGATTGTTCGGAAATTCCAACAGCTGCACGATGTCTTAATCCTAATTGAAATGGAAAGACTGTATTTTCAGTCAATGGCAATACACATTTTGCAGCCTTTACACGATTATTCGAAATAATAACAGCACCATCATGCAAAGGATTATTCTTGAAAAAGATCGACTCCAATATGTTCGCAGTTATCTCGGAATCAAGACGTTCTCCAGTATTTGCATAATACTTCAAATCCGATTTACGACTAATCACAATCAATGCTCCGGTATGCTGCAATGCCATCTTCTGACAAGCTGTTACAATTGATTCGTAGTTTAAGCTACCATATGCTGCTGAATTCAATCCTGAAAAGCCTTTAAAGTTTTCTTTGTTGAAGATTCCGCGAGAACCAACCATCAATAAAAACCGACGAAGTTCCTGTTGAAATACAATAATGAGTGCTATGACTCCAACTCCAATAAATTGTCCGAGGATTGTTGCTAGTAGCTGCATATTGAGCGCTTTAACAAGCAACCAAAGCAGATAAAATAAAAGAATTCCAAAGAAAATGCTAACAGCACTTGTCCCTCTTACTAAACTATACAATTGATAGAGTAAAATGGCTACAATGACGATATCCACAATATCGAGCCAGCGTAGAGTAATAAAAAAGGAAATCAGCAATTGCATGAGGACAAATGTAAGGAAGCTCGCTTAGCCCGCGTACTCTATTATTTGACAGAACGAATCATTTCCAAAATCCGAATAGCTTCAACAGCAGGTTTTACATCATGAACACGAAGAATTTGTGCACCTTTTTGAAGAGCTATGGTATGTAAAACGGTTGATCCATTTAAGGCTTCATCTGCTTTAACATTGAATAAACGTGTAACCATTGACTTTCTGGAAACACCAACTAATAAAGGAACCTTAAGCTTATGAAATACATCCAATTTATTCAATAACTGATAATTATGCTCTAAGTTTTTCCCAAATCCAAACCCAGGATCAACAATAACATCCTCTACTCCTATTTGCCTAAGTGTTTCCAAGCTTTGAAGTAATTCGTGAAAGACCTCATAAACGACATCTTTATATGTTGGATTTTGTTGCATAGAATCAGGACGACCTTGCATATGCATGAGAATATAGGGAACTTTCAATTCAGCAATCGTCGAAAACATAGCTGTATCAATCTTTCCAGCCGAAATATCATTGATTAAATCTGCACCCGATTCAACTGCCCAACGTGCCACTTGAGCATGGTAGGTATCTACTGAAATAATACTTGTAGGAAACTCCTTTCGCACAGCCGTAATAGCAGGTTGCAAACGTTTCCACTCATCATCTGCCTCAGAAATTAAAGCACCCGGCCGACTTGAACTCGCGCCTAAATCTAAAAACTGAGCTCCTTCTTGTATGTGACGACTGGCTAATTGAAGTAAACTCGCATCTGAAACACGACTTCCGGCAAAAAAGGAGTCATCGTTAATATTAATTATGCCCATAACACAGGGCTTATCGAAGGAAAATGGCTTTCCTTGAATCCGAATGCTGTGGATTTCGGGGGATGATGTTAATTTCGTGCCCTTGATTCTAGTTTCCATGCAACAAACATCGGCACAATTCGACGCAGTCATTCAACGATGCAAAGATATTTTTCTCAAAAAGAACACCGATTACGGTACTTCTTGGCGGATTTTTCGGATTTCATCAATAACTGATCAGCTTTTCATCAAAGCAAGTCGCATTAGAGGTATCGAAACCAAAGGAATGCACCTCGTGGAAGAAGGCATTGAACCTGAGTTTGTTGGAATCGTGAATTACTCTTTGATGGGATTGATTCAAATGAAATTAGGTTCAAATACAGAATTGGAATTAAGCAGAGAACGTTCTGAACAACTTTATGATCAAACGGTAGCTGAAGTAAAAGCTCTTATGATGCAGAAAAACCATGATTATGGTGAAGCTTGGCGCGATATGCGGGTTAGTTCTTTTACTGATATGATCCTAGTTCGACTCATGCGTATTAAACAAATGGAAGATAATCAAGGTGCTACACTTATTTCTGAAGGCATTGATGCCAATTACATGGACATGATCAATTACGCTATTTTTGCACTCATTAAAATCTCAGAAAACGAGGCGTGATATTTGCCAATCTGCGCCGCTTTTTTAAAAAATTACGAATTCTAGTATGAAGTACCTCGTTCATCTTTGTCGCACACTTGTTGGCGTTCTTTTCATAATTTCTGGCTTAATCAAATCGAACGATACCATTGGTTTCGCCTATAAACTCGAAGAATATTACCAAGTTTTTGGTACAGAGTTTTTGATTTCATCGGCTGTATATCAAGCAATGGCTATTTGCATTGTTGAAGTAGTTTTAGGTGTCATGTTATTATTAGGATACCGTAAAAAACTCACTCTGTTTCTCTTAATGGCAATGATTGTGTTTTTCACTTTCCTAACATTTTACTCAGCCTACTTCAACAAAGTAACCGATTGCGGATGTTTTGGAGATGCGCTTCACCTTACTCCTTGGCAATCTTTCGGAAAAGATGTTGCTCTTTTGATTTTGATATCAGTCCTTGTTGTTGGCAGCAAACACATTCAACAATTATTCAGCAATAAAGTAACACTCGGCATTCTCTCAATTGCCTTGATTCTCAATATTGCATTCCCAATTTATACATACAATTATTTACCGGTGAAGGATTTCCGTCCTTATGCTATTGGCAACGATATCATTGAACAAATGAATGGTGGTCGCCCCGGGAAATTCGATACACGTTTTGTTTATAAAAATCTTCAAACCGGAAAGGATGAAGAAATGGCTAAACCGCCTTATACTGATACGATTAACTGGGAAATCGATACGTTAAAATGGAAGTTTGTCGATACAAAACAAATAGTTCTCGATCCAGGTGAGCAAGCTCCAATTCACGATTTCAGTATTAGCAGTGTCGAAGGTTCAGAATTCACTGATGATTTCTTAAAACACGACAGTCTGCATTTCTTCCTTGTTAGTTATGATTTAACAAAAGCAGATCGAGGCGTACAACCTCAAATTAATGCATTCGCGCAAGCTTGTGAGAAAAACGGAATTCCATTCATCGGCTTATCTTCTAGCACACCTGAAGCAATCGACGAATTCCGCCACGAAGTACAAGCTCCTTACGATTACTACATTACCGACGCCACCCAACTAAAAACCATGATCCGCTCCAATCCAGGACTCATGTTACTAAAAGGCTCTAAAGTCCTTGACATGTGGCATTATCACAGCTTTCCAAGCTTTGAAGATTTTAGAAAGAAATATCCTTCAAATAAGTGATGTGTATTCTAGGACTTATGCAAGTCTATGCAGCGTATTTTTTTAGATCAACATAGGGTGTTTTTCTTTTTACGACAGCAAATACTCTTGATACAAGTTTGTTTTTGACTGCATTGAGTGCACAATTATAATGTTTTCCTTCCTGGATTTTACGCTCCATATATTCTCTCATTTCGGTGTTATTTAATACTGCCGAACGCGCCGCCATTGTTAATACTCCATTGATTTTTCGATTTGATCTTCTATCGGTTTGTGTTTTCCCTTTTATGGATGTTCCTGATGATTTTTCGAATGGAGCTATTCCACTATAACATGCATATTGACGAGCATTGTCGAAGTATTCAAAGCCATTTGTTGTGGCGATTAAATACCAACTCGACACTGGTCCAACTCCTTTTATAGATTGAACTAATTCGTCGATTTGACGAAGATTATCATCTGACTTTATCAATGATTTGATTTCCTCTTCTACCAGTTTAAGTTTATCGTTAAAGGTCTTTAACAGATCCGTTTCGATTTGAAAAACTATATCTACACCAGTGGTTTTTGATGAGTTCTTAAGTCTGTTTTTGATGCCTATCTTCTCTTTTTCCAGATGCGAACGCATACTCAAGAGCTTTCTCAGCTGCGCTACAGCACTCTTTGATAGTACCGTTGGGCTAAGCTGTTCTGCATGTAATGCAATGAAATTTGCGATTCTTTGGGAGTCTATCTTATCATTTTTGCCTCGCTGAAGTCCAATAGAATACTTAATGTTTAAGGAGGATTCCATGTAAAAACAGATCTTCTTTTCACTCAAAAACACAGATAAATCCTCGCTATAAATACCCGTATGCTCAAAGCAAATGGCCATCGATTTTACACTCACTTTCAACTGCTTTAACCAAGCAAGCATCAGTGTATAACCATCGATATCATTGCTAAAGACGTTGTGCTGAGATTGATTATGTAAATAAACATCCAGCGTTAATTTTGACACATCAATGCCAATAAAGTTCTTCTTCATACTTTTGTTTTTAAGTGTTGCTCTTGGCTAAAACCTTTAATAGATCTCGAAGTCTAAAATTCTAGCTGGCCATTAACAACATGGTTAAAGGAAACGGGGACTCATACACACCTTAGGGATTTAAAGACCTAGCTGATGAGATAGTTCACCCCGTTTCTTTGTTTATTTTCAGTCAAGATATCTCAACTAAAATAATAGTGCAAGTCTAAAGGCTGATGTGCTAGTGTGCTGATGTGCTAGTGTGATAGTGTGCTGGTTTGTTATCCTTATCAGCACATTAGCACATAAACTAATTAGCACATTATTTAAGTTTCGCTTCCAACACTCTGATCTCTCTTGAAGGAGAACCTCCTTCATAAAGGATGCGGTGGACAAAATCGCAAATCGGTAAATCAACTCCTAGGCTTTTGTTGACCTCGTTGAGTGAATGAACTGCGTAAAAACCTTCGGCGATCATATTCATCTCGAGCTGTGCCGATTTAACGGTATAGCCTTTTCCAATCATCTGTCCGAAAATACGGTTACGACTGAATTGTGAGTAGGCAGTTACGAGCAAATCTCCCAAATAGGCACTTTCGTTTAAGTCGCGATTGACATTAGGAACGGCTGCATCGAGAAAACGCTTCATTTCCTGCATGGCATTCGAAACCAGAACTGCTTGGAAATTATCCCCGTAATTCATCCCACGAGTAATACCAACCGCCAACGAAATAATATTTTTCATAACCGTTGCATATTCAATGCCTTGTACATCATTCAAAATCGTGTGTGTATGAATAAACCGACAGTTGAGAATATGAGCCATGCGTAAAGCCAATTCTTCATTCACTGCCGAAACGGTCAAATAGGATTGTCGCTCCAAGGCAACTTCTTCGGAATGACAAGGACCGGCGATAATACCCATTTGTTTTGGGTGAATGCCAATGCTTGTATGCAGGTAATCAGTAATGATTTCGTGTCTTTCGGGAATCATGCCTTTGATGGCAGAGAATACCGATTTTCCATGAAATGCATCTTTAGATAAACCCGACAAGGTTTGATGCACAAATGCAGCAGGCAAAGCCAAAATGATCATTTCCGAACCAGCTATAACGGCTGATAAATCGGAGGAGGGATGCACTTTGTTCATGTCGAGCTGAATATCGCTCAGATAGCGCGGATTGTGTGAAAACTGCGCAATGTGCTGTACTTGCTCTTCCGAACGCATCCACCAATGAACATGAATGGGACGTTCGTTTAAGATTTTAACAATGGCTGTAGCCCAACTTCCTGCACCTATTACGGCAACCGAAGGCATATGAGCAGATGGTTGATCGCTCATAGGCTTAAGATGAAACCGAAACCGGCTGAAGGATTTCCTTGAGTTTGTTTACAGTTGTGTCGATTTCTTCCTTGGTGGTGTATTTACTAAATGAGAAACGAACATTGTGACGAGCAGGATCTACTTTCAATGCACCTAAGACATGCGATCCAATGTCGGAACCAGAAGAACAAGCACTTCCTCCAGAGGCGCAAATACCATTGATATCGAGGTTGAATAGTAACATATCACCCGATTCATTTGGGGGAAATGAAACATTCAACACCGTGTAAAGCGAATTGTCAGATATGTCTCCATTGAATTGCACTCCAGGTATACTTTCACGCAATTGCTCAATCATATAGTTCTTCAATCCTTGCACATGTTGTTGATGGACTTCTAAATCGCGATACGCTACTTCCATCGCTTTAGCTAATCCAACTATTCCGTATAGATTTTCGGTTCCACCTCGCATATTGCGTTCTTGGGCGCCACCATAAATGAAGGGATGAATATTCGATCCGGAACGGATGAAGATAAATCCGACTCCTTTAGGTCCATGGAATTTATGTGCAGCACAGTTGATAAAATCAACGGGGATTTCTTGCAAATCAAATGGATAATGCCCCATTGTTTGAACGGTGTCGCAATGCATGATGCCATTGTAGCTTTTAACTAAGGTGGCAACTTCTTTCAAAGGCAAACGAGTTCCAATTTCGTTATTGGCATGCATGAGCGAAACCAAAGAACGCGGCTTGGATTTCAATAATTCTTCTAATTGAGATAGATCGACATTCCCTTTTTCATCGACGTTTAAGATGCTCAATTCAATTTTTCCTTCTTCTGCTAAATGCTCCAAAGTATGCAAAACAGCATGGTGTTCGGTTGGCGAAGTAATGGCGTGTTTTATCCCAAAATCTTCAATGCTACGAACGATAGCCATGTTATTCGCTTCGGTTCCGCCAGATGTGAAGAAAATCTCCGATGGTGAAACATTCAACAAAGAAGCTACTGTCTTACGAGATTTCTCAATAGCTGAACGAGTAATACGCCCCAAAGAATGAATCGAAGAAGGATTACCAAATTGCTCGCGCATCAAAGGAAGCATTGCGTCAATGACTTCATCATCTAAGCGAGTGGTTGCTGCATTGTCGAGATAGATTGCCATAGTATTTTGGGAAAAGGCCGCTGCAACGACCTGTTGGTTGAACAAACGATTTATTTCAGCATCATTTCTGCAGTGAACTCCTTGATATCCATAATGATTTTATTCGCTAGGTTATCGGCTGTAGCCATGTTTTCGGCTTCAGAATAAATACGGATAATTGGTTCTGTATTCGAGCGACGTAAATGCACCCAGGATTTATCAAACTCAATCTTCACCCCATCAATCGTGTTGATTGGCTGCTTTTTATATTTTTCCTGAACTTTCATTAGAATCTCATCCACATTTAATTCAGGAGTCAATTCTACTTTGTTTTTAGAGATATGGTAGTTAGGATAAGTTGAACGAAGCATCGAAACGCTTTTACCGTATTTGGCTAAATGCGTGAGGAATAAAGCGATTCCAACTAAAGCATCACGTCCGTAGTGCAATTCAGGATAAATAATTCCTCCATTTCCTTCACCACCAATAATGGCGTTTTGAGCTTTCATCATTTCCACCACATTCACCTCCCCTACTGCCGACGCAAAATACTGATTATTATATTTTTCAGTTACCTCACGTAATGCTCTGGTTGAAGATAAATTTGATACCGTTGAACCGGGAGTATTCTTCAAAACATAATCGGCTACAGCAACTAATGTGTACTCTTCACCGAACATATCTCCATCTTCACAAACAAGTGCTAAGCGATCCACATCTGGATCAACAGAAATTCCTAAATGAGCTTTTTTCTTCACCACTTCTTCACTCAAATCGCGTAAATTCTCAGGTAGTGGTTCTGGATTATGAGGGAATTTTCCATCAGGTGTGCAAAACAACTCGGTCACTTGCTCAACACCTAAAGCCTTTAATAACATTGGAATAGCAATTCCTCCAGTTGAGTTTACCGCATCAATCACCACTCGGAAATTGGCATTACGAATAGCGTCTACATCCACCAAAGGCAAGGCTAATACACGGTCGATGTGTTTTCGTATGTAGCCATCCACTTGATGATAACTACCTAGATGATTTACATCTACATAGTTAAAATCTTCTCTGTCAGCAATATCGAGAACGTTTTGACCATCCTCGGCTGAGATGAATTCGCCCTTTTCGTTGAGCAATTTCAAGGCATTCCATTGTTTAGGATTATGACTAGCTGTAAGGATAATTCCAGCATGCGCATTTTCCATTTCAACAGCTAACTCAACAGTTGGAGTGGTACTTAAGCCCAAATCAATCACATCGATGCCCATACCTTGCAGCGTTCCAACGACCAGATTACGAAACATTTCTCCTGAAATACGAGCATCACGGCCAATAACGATTGTGTAATGATCGCGCTGTTGGCGTTGTTTTACCCACGTAGCAAAAGCTGAAGTAAACTTCACAATATCTACCGGTGAAAGTCCATCTCCAGGAGCACCACCAATGGTTCCACGAATTCCCGAAATTGATTTAATTAATGCCATGACTGTTTGAATAATAATTTAAAATTCAGTTGACTTAGTGTGTCGCTTGAAGGTGGAAGTGTTTGATATGCTGCATTTCCCGCTCAATTGCCCCATAAATATCGGAGCGAACATTGACTAAAGGAAGTCGCACAAATTCTTCGCAAATGCCCAATAATTTGAGCGCTGATTTAATTCCTGCTGGACTACCATCAGCAAACATTAAACGCGTAAACTCTAGTAATGCATAGTGTATTGGACGAGCAGAAACTACATCTCCATCCATTGCACGACGCGTCATTTCGGAGAAAAGTAAAGGGTATGCGTTGGCTACAACTGAAATAACACCATCGGCACCGCAAGCCAACAAAGGCAGTGTTAATGCATCATCGCCACTGTGAACCAGGAATCCATCGGGACGTTGACGAATAATTTGCATGATTTGCTCCATGTTTCCTGAAGCTTCTTTCACACCACACACGTTTTTGCATTCATGAGCGATTCTTAAGGTTGTTTCTGCAGTCATGTTTACGCCTGTTCTGCCAGGAACATTATAAAGCATCACTGGTTTAGCACTCGCTTCGGCCACTAATTTATAATGCTGAAAATGACCTTCTTGATTCGGTTTATTGTAATAAGGTGCAACCGACAAAATAGCTGCAATGCCATTCATATCGGTATGTTGAAGCGTTTCTACAACTTCGTGAGTATTGTTTCCTCCTACACCTAACATGACAGCACAACGACCCGCATTTTCGTCCAAAACAATTTCTTGAACACGTTTCTTTTCGTCTTTGCTTAAGGTAACCGATTCACCTGTAGTTCCAAGAGCAACAAGCACATCAATTCCACCTTCAGCCAAGTGGTTTACCAGGCGACGAAGTGCTTGTTCATCAACATTTCCTTTAGGATCAAACGGTGTAATAATGGCTACTCCGCTTCCTTTTATGGTTGGATGTGTGTTCATGGTTGATTTGACTTAGGTAATGAACAATCGTATAGGCAAAGGTCTTCAAATCGGCTGATGCATCGAGATGAAAGGTTAAATCGTAACAAAATGCAATAGCACTTTCTGCGCGACCGATCTTTAGTCCTGCTTTGGAAACTGCTGCAATGTAATCCAATGAATAATTGTCTTGTAAAGTGAGATTGATTAAGATATCAAACGGCTCGTTGATAAAATTATCGACAACGGCGCTGTTTGGTTTTTGCAACCAATTGACCTGACTTTTAAAGAAATAATCGGCTTCGGGTCGTGCTAGCGGATGAAAGGAAAGTGTCTCTTTAAAATCGATGTATCCTAATGATACTGGACTTTTCTGACTATCCTTTAAATCTTTATAAAAGCCTCTTATAAACTCAAATGTATCTCGTTCGGTGGCATCATATAAAATACCAATACAACCAGCCCGATGAATATCCGGATCGGTACGGTCGCGGCTGATGTTCGCTACTTCGCGTTTCAGCTGCATGTGGGCATACGAGAGTTTTAGTTTATCGATAACACTCATGATATCATCTCAATGAACTCTTGTTCGGTGATGATTGCGACTTGGAGTTTCTCAGCCTTTTTGCGCTTTTCAGGTCCCATTTTCTCACCTGCAATGAGGTAGGTTGTGGATGCACTGACTCCGCTTAAAACTTTCCCGCCGTTCTCTTCGATTGTTTTCTTGAGTTCGTCGCGCGAAAATACGCTAAAAACACCGGATACGACAAAGCTTTTTCCTTGCAATCGGTCACTTTTAGGTTGATGTGCCAATTCATCCAATTCGAGCTGTAATCCAGCTTGGCGCAGTTTCTCGATTTGCTCGCGGTGTTCGGTTATACTAAAATATTCGAGTACGCTCAGGGCTATTATCTCCCCTATTTCCTCTGTATCAAGTAATTCTTCTTTTGTAGCCTGCATCAAAGCGTCCACATTTCGAAATTTTAGTGCTAGTTTTTTTGCTACTGTTTCGCCCACATAGCGAATTCCAATCGCAAACAATACACGCTCAAAAGGAACTTTTTTCGAGGCTTCAATTCCTTCAATAATATTTCGGGTAGATGTTTCTTTGAAGCCATCCATTTGTCCGAAAATATCTTCATACTTCAAGCTATATAAATCAGCCACAGTATGTATTAAACCTTTGTCGAATAATGCTTGAATCGTTTTCTCACCCAAACTATTGATATCCATCGCCTTACGACCAATGAAATGCTCAATTTTCCCTTTAATCTGAGGAGGACAACCCAGTTCATTTGGACAATAATGAATCGCTTCACCTTCTTTACGAATGAGCGTCGCCTCACATTCAGGACATTGAGTAATGTACTGTGTTGGTTCACTGAACATTCCACGGCCTGAAGTATCGACCTCGACTACTTTAGGAATGATTTCTCCACCTTTTTCCACAAATACCCGATCTCCTTCGCGAATATCCATTCCAGCAATGTAATCAGCATTGTATAAGGACGCACGTTTTACGGTTGTTCCAGCGAGAAATACGGGTTTCAGATTAGCTACTGGAGTGATCGCGCCTGTACGACCAACTTGATAAGTGATTTTCTCAAGGATGGTGCTTACTCGTTGCGCTTTGTATTTGTATGCAATTGCCCAGCGAGGTGATTTAGCTGTATTACCTAAAACGCGCTGCACTTTGTATTCATTCACTTTGATCACAATTCCATCGATATCGAATGGTAAAGAATCCCGTTTAAGCTCCCATTCATCAATAAATTCCATGATTTCATCGATGCTTTTACACACCCGAATGTGCTCCGAAATCTTAAATCCCCAGGACTTAGCTAACTGAAGGTTGTCATAATGACTTTGGACATCCAATCCATCTGCTATAAGGAAATACATGAAACAATCGAGCTTCCGTTTAGCAACCTCGGAGCTCTCTTGCATTTTTAAACTTCCTGAAGCTGCGTTACGAGGATTTTTGAAAAGACGATCGGCTATTTGTTCTTCATCGTAACCTAAATCTTCCAATTCTGCACGACGCGTTTTATTCAATCCTTCGAAGCTTTTGAGTGGCATAAAGACTTCGCCCCGAATTTCGAATTCCTCTGGAAAACCCGATCCATGAAGACTAAGCGGAATACTTCCAATTGTACGTGCATTAGCAGTAACAACATCACCTTGAACACCATCTCCCCGTGTAATTGCCTGACGAAGCTTGCCATTTGAATACTGTAATCCAATGGCTACACCATCAAACTTCAACTCACATACATACGTATATTCTTGGTCGATGCTTTTGCGAATACGTTCGTCGAAATCAATCAAATCCTCTTTCGAGTAGGAATTCGATAAGGAAAGAAAGGGAACTTGATGAACAACGGTGTCGAAATTTTTAGTCACACTTCCACCAACACGTTGCGTAGGAGAATCGAGTGCTGCTAATTCGGGAAATGCTAGTTCAAGCTTTTGCAACTCCTCCAACAGGACATCAAATTCCCGATCCGAAATTTTCGGTGCAGCCTCTACATAATACTTGTAATTGTGTGCGTTTATCTCTTCGGTCAACTGCGCTATCCGCAATTTTGCTTCTTCCTGAGTCATGTTGCAAATCTCACAGAATGGAATGAGAAATAATAGGGTATTGTGATTCAATTTATAAACAGTCACCCCGGACTGAAGTCCGAGGCTGCGGGTGGCGATATTGAACATTAGTATACGAATGAAGACTTTTCATAAGTTTGCAGCGATTTTTAACCCTCGTTTTCCCAAATCATGAATGAAGTTGTAATCATTGCTGCTGTTCGTACTCCGATTGGTAGTTTTAACGGCTCTTTGGCCGGACTTACTGCAACACAGTTAGGTGCTGCTGCTATAAAAGGTGCTGTAGAACGCGCTGGAATCCAGCCTAGTCAAGTACAGGAAGTATTTATGGGTAATGTGATTTCTGCCAATTTAGGTCAGGCTCCTGCTACTCAAGCGGCTACTTACGCTGGTTTACCGGATACAGTTCCAAGTACAACCGTTAATAAAGTATGTGCTTCGGCTATGAAGGCGGTGATGTTGGGAGCGCAATCTATCATGGCAGGAACCAACGATGTGGTTATTGCCGGAGGAATGGAAAGCATGTCGAATATTCCTTATTACCTCGATAAAGCACGTAATGGTTATCGTTTAGGTCACGGACAAATCATTGATGGTTTGGTGCGTGATGGATTGTGGGATGTTTATAAAAACTACCACATGGGTTCTGCAGCTGAATTGTGTTCACGTGAATACAGTATTAGTCGTGAAGAACAAGATGCGTATGCAATTGAATCTTATACACGTTCGGCTGCTGCGGTTGCTGCGGGAAAATTCAAAAACGAAATTGTTCCGGTAAGTATTCCACAACGTAAAGGCGATCCAATCGTAGTTTCGGAAGATGAAGAATACAAAAACATCAAATTCGATAAAGTTCCTACACTTAATCCTGCATTTGAAAAAGACGGAACAGTTACTGCGGCAAATGCTTCTACATTAAATGATGGTGCTGTTGCCCTTGTTTTGATGAGTGCTACAAAAGCAGCTGAACTAGGATTGAAACCAATTGCTGCTATTCGTGGAATTGCTGATGCTCAACAAGCACCTGAATACTTTACTACTGCTCCTGCGAAAGCAATTCCTCTAGCTATTGCAAAAGCTGGTTTGAAAGCTTCTGATATTGGATATTACGAAATCAATGAGGCATTCTCCGTTGTTGCCATTGCAAACAATAAAATTTTAGGATTGGATGCTTCTAAAGTAAACGTAAACGGTGGTGCTGTTGCTCTTGGACATCCGCTAGGTACTTCTGGTGCTCGTATTATTGCCACATTAATTAACGTTTTGGATCAAAACAACAGTCAATATGGAGTTGCTGCAATCTGTAATGGTGGCGGTGGTGCTTCAGCTGTAGTGATTGAAAAACTCTAAATCGTGCAAAACGGTCCAACTGACATCCGAATGAATTTCGGGATTTGTAATCTGAGCGTTATCCCTGGTCGAATTGAACCGAGTGATAAAAGCGAGATGATCACACAATTGCTATTTGGCGAGCATTTTACCGTGTTGCGTCGACAAGGTAATTGGTTGTATATCCGATGTGCTTTTGATAATTACGAATGTTGGATTGATATAAAACAATGTCAGGAAATCTCTCTGGAAACCTTTACAGAATTGGAATCCAGAGAGATTACTTCGACCATGGAGTTGATGTATGTGCTTCAGGATACCGAGCGTGGATTTTATCAGCCGGTTGTAATTGGTAGTTCTCTCCCCTATTTCGATGGTAGAACTTGCAATTTGGAAGGTTTTGAATATGCATATGATGGTCAAACCAACACCATCAAACATGGTACTATCAACCAGTTTATTACTGAAACAGCTTATACTTATTTGAATGCACCTTATCTCTGGGGAGGACGATCTCCTTTGGGAATTGATTGCTCCGGATTTACGCAAGTAGTTTTTAAGATAGCGGGACAAAAGCTAGATCGAGATGCATATCAGCAAGCTGATCAAGGTGTAACGCTTGGTTTTATTGATGAAGCAGAAGCGGGTGATTTAGTTTTTTTCGATAATGAAGAAGGTAAAATTATCCATGTAGGTATTTTATTAGGTGCTGGAAAAATCATCCATGCATCGGGACGAGTTCGAATAGACCGTATCGATCATCAGGGAATTTTCAACGAAGAAACTGGGAAATATACTCATCAACTTCGCGTCATCAAACGGGTTTTAGCCTTAGCGTGATTGATGTCACAACTTTTCTTTAAAATTCAATTGAGATTTGGCTTATGAAAAAGAAACATCTCATCATCCTAATACTCATTTTAGGAAGCATAACAACAGCATTTACTATCTCTACTAAATACAATTCAACATCTGGATCTTCCGAACCTTGGAAACCAGAACAATTAATGGAGCCTTCAGTATTAGCTTCTAAATTGGCATCTCCCGAAAAACATCCTTTGATTTTCGATATTGGACCTTCAGGAATCATCAAAGAAGCTGTTGAAATAGGTCCTGGTCAAGAAAAAAACAATATTGATAAACTGAAGTTGGCTTTAAGCAAACAGGATAGATCAAGGGAAGTAGTTATTTATTGCGGATGTTGTCCTTTTAAAAATTGTCCAAACATTCGTCCGGCTTTCGAAGCGTTGAATGAAGCAGGATTTAAAAATTCATATTTGCTTAATCTATCTCAAAATCTTCGAGTTGATTGGATTGCCAAAGGATATCCAATGGCTCACTAAACAATCGCTATTTTATTGTTACCAATCGGTAAACTTTTCACGCACACACCAAAAGCAGCAGCCATCCTCGTATGTTTGCTGCTTAATTTTTAGTATGAAATCAATCGTAGTGTATTGTGGATCACGTAAAGGAAATAGACCAGCTTATGCAGAAACAGCTCAAATGCTTGGAAAAACTCTAGCTGAAAAAAATATTAGATTGGTATATGGTGGCGGGAACGTTGGCTTGATGGGCATTACAGCCGATTCAACTATGCAACATGGTGGTGAAGTTTTGGGAATTATTCCTGGTTTCTTGAATCAATTGGAAGTTGGACATACTGGAATTTCTGAGTTACGTGTAGTAGAAAACATGCATCAACGCAAACTCATGATGCACGAAGAATCGGATGGAATCATTACGCTTCCAGGCGGATTTGGAACGATGGAAGAGATATTTGAAATGCTCACCTGGGGACAATTAGGTATGCATCAAAAACCCATTGGAGTGCTGAATGTAGAAGGCTATTATGACGATTTAATTGCACAAGCCGACCGCATGGTAGCAGATGATTTCCTCAGTGTTCGAAACCGAGAAATGTTGATTGTGGAATCTGATCCAATTCGATTAATTGAATTACTTGTGAATTATGTTCCGAGTCCGAATCCAATCGTAATTACTCCTGAACGAAGCTGATTACTCGAAATGCTCGTTTGATAATTCTTCTTTCACTGGAGCATATCGTTTTTCTAAATCATTCATGTACTTGGCAAATCGATCCTCCATTTTTTCTAAACGATTTGTATTATCCATACTAATCGATTTCTTTTCTGGGAAGCTTTCTATATGCAACGTTTGTGTTGGATATGCCAAACGGACTCCTAAAACATCTGCTAAACGGATTGTTTCGAGGATAATTTCGTGGCGCGCTTTTAACTCTTCCGTTAAGGTTGCAGAACTAAAAAAGATATTGAAAAGAATATTGATTGAACTTGATGTGAGTTCGTTGACATGTATTTCATTTTCTTCGGTTCGTGTTTGAGGATGAAGATGAACAATGTCTCTAAGTCCTTTAACATAGAGTTGGATGAGTTCAACGGGCGTATCATAATTTAAGGTAATGAAGGTTCTATAACGACGAAACTGCCGCATTCCTAAATTATCGACCACCATATCGACCAATTTCCCATTGGGAACAGAAATCAGCGAATTCGCTCCTGTACGAATGCGAGTGGAACGAAAGCCTACTTCTTCTACTGTTCCTGTAAAACCATCTGCCGAAACTAAATCACCAATTTGGAAAGGTTTGTCCACGAATATCATCAAGGAGCCAAACATGTTCTTGATAGTGTCTTGAGCTGCAAGTGCAAAGGCTAAACCTCCAATCGAAACTCCAGCAATTAAAGCAGTTAAGTTAAAATCGAGGTTATTTAAAATAGCTACAACTCCGAAAATGACTACAAACACTTTCATTGCTTTCCGAAACAACGGAACGAGTTGATCATCAAGTGTGGTATCGGTTTGCTCGGCGCGTCGTTTTAGAATGAGTGAGAACACATCTGCCAAACGATACAAAGCAATGGTGAGAAAAACGGGTTCAACTATATCAAACCCGAGCACTACATAATACGCATAATCAGAGGGAAATAGCAAAGAAGGAAAAAGCCTATGCATCACTTGAACCAAGACCAAATAACTAATGGGAATGGCCATGCGGTGAATGGCATTTTTGAATTCTTCGGATACGTTTGTACGTTGTATGATACGTCTTACGATACGCTCAATAAGCACGGTAAACAAGCGGTGTAGTAGAAATCCGATCAGGATAAGAATGAGAATACCGATATACTGCCAAGCTTTAAGCCCTAGGAAAGTTTTGTTATTAGTGCTTGGGAATAGGTTCATCAAAATGTCCGTCCCCAATGGAAATATTTTATGATGAATTTCCGGAATCGCTTGCATGGTTCGAGATGAATATTCCCATTTATCATTATTACGAACCAAGTAAATTGCAGGAAAGCCTTTTTCGGGTGCGTATTGCTGTTTATTTATTAGCGTATCGATGAATTCTGGATCGCTAGGAATAGAAGAAAAATCGGGTTTGAAACCACGACTATCGTAGATCTGCTTGAGTTGAATAGCAAGTTCTTGATTCGTAGCTGATGAATTCCCAAAAACTTCGGCTGATTTTTCAGGTTGAAAATGTGCATCCTGCAAATAATAGAAATGCTTGAATACAGCACTTTGCGGACTTTTTTGATCAATCGGATATTCTTGAGCAAGGAGAGAAAATCCTGTATTGATAAAAAGTAAATGGAGCAATAAGCAAAATCGAAGAACGCGGATCATGGCTTTGATTCGGAAGATTGGGTAAAAAATTCAGAAGGCGAAAATAACCTAAAAAGAATGTTGAAAATCGGCTTTCTAGCTCGAGTTGTTTACAGGGATTTAATGGGTTTTCAACTAGACGAGGTGAAACTCTTTTCTTTCGAAGTGTATTATGAGTACATTAATTCATCAGGTTTACATTAAAATTAATATCATGACGGACGCACATTGGCATTTAGTATTTAACCACATGCCCATTATGGGAGCATTTTTCGGTTTATTAATTCTTGCTGCAGGAATTTTCCTTAAACAACCGATCATTCGCAAAACAGCTTATTGTGTATTGATATTCAGCTCACTACTTACATTACCTGCTTTCTTTACAGGTGAAGGTGCTGAAGAAATGATCGAAGAACTGCCCGGAGTTTCACATCATCTCATTCATGAACACGAAGAATCGGCTGAATTCGCCTTATGGCTTTCTGAAATTTTAGGAATTCTTGCTTTTGTGGCTCTTTATTTTGAACAAACCAAACATAAACTAGCAGGCACATTGAGTATTGTTACCTTAATTTTCAATCTAGGAACTTTTGTTTCGATGAGCCTTGTAGGGAATTCAGGTGGAGAAATTCGTCACCCGGAAATTCGAAAAGAAAGTCTTTCCTCTTCTTCTGATTCTTTAAATAGAATCAAAGAAAACGAAGAAGATCACTGATTTATTTTTGCGTATTTATTGGAATTCGTTGGATCCAATTCAGCTAGTAAAGCGAGAATCTCTTCCTTTTCTGTTGGTGTAGCTTGTTTATAAATGTTAATTAGCTCATCGGTTTTAGCATTAAAGAAAAGCTGAACATTATACGATGAAGGGCGCTGTTTATTTACTGTTTGAATCTTCTTTAATGCTTCTTTGATATTGGTTTTCGCCAAATCCATTTTACTATACATATTATCCATACCCATGCGGTTGTACAAATAATTGGCTTCTCGTAAAGGACGATAAATTGAATTCAAATAGTTTTCAGTTAACCAGTAACGATTACGTGGAGGAATATCCGAAGCCTTCCAGCCTTTTCCACCATCATTTTGAGCATTGATAACCGTTTGTTGTGCTTTTTGCCAGAATTGCGTTCCGCCTTCCAAACTAAAACTGTCGTAATCCATCGCCAACATGACGTAGGCATAATAGCCTAAAATGCTCGATAAACTAGAAACATAAGCATTGTCTGCAAAATCAATGGGTTGGTACTCTAGATATTTGAAAGCAATGTCTTGATCGATGAAATTCATCAAAAGTGTTCCAATATTGGCATTGTAGATTGGTCGTCGTAGCTGAATTTGCAAAGTGCCCGACATTTCATCTGGTTGAGTGTATTTGTTGATGTTGAAAGTCAAACTGCATTCAATACGTTCGTCGCGTTTGAATTGATCGCTCGTCCATTTACGGTTATTCATAAATTCCCGAATGGCAGTTTCTAGTGTTGTAAAGATTCGTTTATCGCTTAGTTGAATACTTGGAGATAATACCGAAACCTTGCAATTTAACTCTTGGCTAACACCAATCAGTGGAAGAAAAAGACTAACAATAAGAATGAGTTTACGCATGTAACATCAGTTCGTTAAGATGATCAGCAATTTCACGAGCCGCCTCCGATTTAGATCGTTGTTCGAATGCCTTCCAATTTCCTTCGGAAGTATATATTTCGATTTGATTTTTATCACTACCAAACACAGCATTCTCAGGAGAAAGTATGTTCAATACAATAAAATCGAGATGCTTGTTCTTTAATTTCTTTTCTGCTTGAATTCTACCTTCTGAGGTTTCTAAAGCAAAACCAGCTAAGATTTGTCCTGGCTGTTTTAAATCGCCAAGTTTAGCTAGAATGTCTTTTGTGGGTTCTAATTGTAAAAGTAATTCTGCTTCCGACTTTTTTATTTTACCCTCTTTCTGGACAGATGGTTTATAATCGGCAACAGCTGCAGTAAGAATTGCAGCATCACAATTGGAGAAACGTTTGACTGTTTCATTATACATTTCCTCTGCAGTTATTACTGAAATAACTTCAATGCTAGGATTCGTTGCTTTGAGCTGAACTGGCCCAGAAACCAATTCTACTTTCGCTCCGCGTGATGCTAATTCTTCTGCCAAAGCATATCCCATTTTCCCCGATGAATGATTGGAAATGAAACGAACAGCATCGATTGATTCTTGTGTTGGTCCTGCAGTTAGCAGAATTTTTTTTCCAAACATCAAGCGATAATGAGCAAAATGCGATTGCAAACTGGCAACAATATCTTCGGGTTCCGACATACGACCTTCACCAATTAATCCACTGGCAAGTTCACCCGAAGCTGGCTCAATTATAAAGTTCCCGAATTCCTTTAATTTTTGAATGTTCGATTGTGTGGAAGGATGTTTCCACATATCCACATCCATTGCAGGTGCGAAAAATACCGGACATCGAGCAGAAAGATACACTGCTGAAAGCAAATTGGGACAAAGTCCGTTTGCACAATGTCCAAGTGTATTGGCACTTGCTGGAGCGATGATAAATGCATCAGCCCAAAGTCCCAATTCTACATGATTCACCCATTCTCCTTGTGAACCAATTGTAAAACTGGAGTTCACCGGATTTCTCGAAAGAGTATGAAGAGTAAGTGGAGTAATAAAGTCGCGCGCCGATTCGGTCATCACCACACGGACTTCCGCCCCGGCTTTCACCAGGAGACGAGTGAGAGCGGCACTTTTATATGCAGCAATGCTACCCGTTACGCCCAGGATGATCTTTTTCCGAAAAAGCATGCAGGACGCTTATTTCTCTTCAGTCGCCTCGTTAGCACGACTGCGGTGATATACTTTTCCTTCTTGATATTCATTGATAGCTATCAAAGAAGGTTTAGGTTGACGTTCGTAATATTTTGAAATTTCGATTTGCTCACGGTTTTCGAAAATTTCTTCCAAATTATCGCTTGAAGTTGCAAACTCAGAAAGTTTTGCATTCAACTCTTCTTTCACGTTCAAACCAATTTGGTTAGCACGTTTTGCGATGATGGCAATGGATTCGTAAATGTTTCCTGTTGTTCCTTCTAAGTTACGAAGGTCGCGGGTTACAGTGGTGTTTTCTACAGCCATAGTGGGTGTTCCTTGGGAACGTTTTAGTTCGTTGGTTTATATTGGGCAAATCGCTCTTTGGCTTTCGAATGAATCGATTCTGCCTCTTTTGCGTATTTTCCGGTTGCAAATTTATCAATAAAAGTGAAATAGGCGTCAATTGTACTTTTGTATCGCTCATACTTTTTTGAATCGATACTGTTTTCGGCCAATTCGTAGTTCGATTTACAAATCAAAAACAGCAATTCCTCTTTATATGTAGTCATCGGAAAGTCTTTTATTGTATTCTGCATGGCGATAATTGCCGCTTTGTAATCCGACATCTTATAATAGAGCATCGCCGTTTCATAGGCTTTGATTTCGAGTTTCGCACGGAGTTTATCAATCAAGGTATTGCATTCTTCAATGCGAGTGCTGTTTGGATATTGATTGATAAAAAGCTGCAATTCCTCTATGGCTCTATAGCTATTCGACTGATCCAATGAGGGGGCTGGTGAACCGAGATAATAGCAATACGCATTCATGTAGGCCATTTCCTCGGTGCGTTTACTTGATGGATAGGTTTTAGCAAACTGAGCAAAGTGATAACTCGCACTGATTAAATCATCTAAGTAATAATTACAGTAACAGTAATAGTAATAAATATCTTCCGCTTCAGAGGTTCCTCGTTTAACGCTCACCAGTTCTTCCAACAAGGGATACGCTTTTTGATAGTCTTTTTTATCGTAAAGTTTTTTAGCCAACTCATACTTGCGAGCATAGTCATTGCTTTTCAGAACTTTCTGATAATCACTACATGACGTGCTAATTATGCAGGTAAAAAGGAGGATAAAAATTGGATTCTTCAAAAATTTCATGGTGCAAAAATACAGAAAGGGTTGTTGACAAACGGATGTTCGTGACTTTTCCTATGTGAGACCTTAATTTTCTTAATTTTGCGGGCGAATTGCTTAACACGCTCCCATCATGGACTTATTTGAAAAGCTAAAGTTGAATCCAGGTCCGCTAGGATCTTATGCAAAAGAAGTACACGGATATTTTACCTTCCCAAAGTTGGAAGGAGAAATTGGACCACGGATGATTTTCCGCGGAAAAGAACGACTCAATTGGAGTCTGAATAATTATTTAGGATTAGCGAATCATCCTGAAGTTCGTAAAGCGGATGCTGAAGGTGCTATTCAATATGGAGCAGCTTTACCTATGGGTGCTCGTATGATGTCGGGAAATACCGATTTACACGAACAACTTGAGCGTGAATTGGCTGACTTTGAAAAGAAAGAAGATGCTATTTTGGTAAACTACGGTTATCAAGGTATCATGTCGGCAATTGATGCTTTAGTAGATCGTCACGATGTGATTGTTTACGATTCCGAATCGCATGCATGTATTATTGATGGTGTTCGTTTGCATATGGGTAAACGTTATGTGTATCCTCATAACGACATTAGTAATTTAGAAACTCAATTGGAACGTGCTACGAAATTGGTAGCTGAATCGAACGGAGCTATTTTGGTTATTACCGAAGGAGTTTTCGGAATGAGTGGTGATCAAGGGAAATTGAAGGAGATAGTTGAGTTAAAGAAAAAATTTCAGTTTCGCTTATTGGTTGATGATGCTCACGGATTTGGAACAATGGGCAAAACAGGTGCTGGTACTTCCGAAGAACAAGATTGTATGGATGGTGTGGATTTATACTTTGGAACTTTCGCTAAATCCATGGCTTTAATTGGAGGATTTATTGCCGGTGAAAAAGAAGTGATTGAGTATTTACGCTACAATATGCGTTCTCAAATTTTTGCGAAAGCCTTGCCAATGCCATTGGTTGTTGGTTCATTAAAGCGTTTGCAATTATTACGTACTCAACCCGAATTGAAAGATAATCTTTGGAAAATCACTAATGCACTTCAAGGCAAACTTCGTTCTGAAGGTTTTGAAATTGGCAAAACACAATCGCCTGTTACACCAGTATTCTTGAATGGTTCAATTCCTGAAGCAGCTAATTTGATTTTCGATTTACGCGAAAACTTCAATATTTTCTGCTCTATGGTTGTTTATCCAGTTGTACCGAAAGGAGTGATCATGTTGAGACTCATTCCAACAGCTGTTCATACGCTTGAAGATGTAGATTACACAATTAAAGCATTCTCTAGCATTAAAGACAAATTGAAAGCCGGTCATTATGAACGAGCAATGGAGAAAGTGATTTAATACTTTATTCTATAAAATTGAAAGCCTCGAGAATAGTGATTTTCGGGGCTTTTTTATTTTACATGTTGATTTATATTCGATATATAAATGCAAAAGCTTTTCACCCGTAATGAATTAAATCATTTATATAGGTTATAAATTCACAAACACGATCATTCCTAAATTCAATGAAATTTGCTCATTATTCACTGTTTTTAAATAATTCCAATGGATAACTATCGAAAACTGTTGCTGATCTTGATGATTTCATTTTTTATTTCATGCAATAAAAATGAAGAGAAGCAAACGATTCCTGTTTCTATTCACTATTTCCCTATAGTCAAATCGATTATGCAAGCTAAATGCAATTCATGTCATTTGTCTTCTGGAACATGGGCTGGGCAACCTGTTTCTTTCGATACAGATTCTTCCATTTCTGCAAGTAGTTTAATTATAAAAAATGCTGTAGTAGGACCATTTTCACAATTCAATAAAAAGATGCCTCAAGATGATTCACTTTCAACAAATGAAATTCAAGCGATTGATTCTTGGCAATCGAAAGGAGGAAATATAACGGATTAAGATTAATTTAAAAATGACAGTAGATAATTTCATTTAAAAATTATCCAGTAATAATTCATAATCCTGAAATAATTCAGTTGGATTTTCAATTTTGTTTTGGGAAAGCGGAATTCTTATGAAAATGGTAGAATAAATCCCAGGTTTTGTTTTATAATTTAGAGGATTAGCCCAAGAATCGTCATCGAAACGGAGTTTTGCCTTACCACAAATACCTGCTTCAAAACCAATTATTCCATTTTTTAAAATCCTTCGTCCATAACGAAATCCCAAGACCGATTGTCTTAATTTCATTTGCATCTGATCGCCTGTAAATGAAGCTAATGGAGATCCTATTGCATTCCTCACCCCTATTGGATGAAATGCAATTGTATAAATACTTCTAGTTGTTTTATATTGATAACTCATTAAGAATGGCAAAACAAATCGAATAGTTTGGTGCGAGTCGACCTTCCAATTAAATCCAAGTAATGGGAATAAAATTCCATTTCCATAGACATAGGAATATGAAATACCGATATTCCACTTCCATTTTTTGGAGTTTAATCTTGAATACATGAGTGAACCTGAATATTTGGGATTATTTAATGACCATATTTTATCATCCGTTTGAATAAGTAATCGGTTGCTAAATACAAAATAACCATGCAACCTCTTATTATCGAAATAAACAGTTCTTAAACTCAATGAACTCGTTAATAAAATCCGTTTTGAATTTTGATCAAAAAAACGAACAGGTTGAATGACTTGTCGAACATTTCCTCGAAAAGAAATAAGACCTGTATCTAACTTGATTTTCCCAAGATCAAAATCGAGTTCAACTTGATTGGATTGAATAGAAAACGCATCTGTTGTGTCGATGTATTTTCTGGTTGAAAAGAAAGTAGATTGAAGTTTTAAGTTAAATGGTTGTTTAAAGTCTGATTGTGAACTAAGCTTTAAAACACACAGAATAAATAGTAAGATGAAATAGCAATTCCGAGGTAAGATCATGTTGAGTAGAGTTCGTTTCATTCAGTTCGTTTAAAATCAGACTAAATCAATGATTGAATCAAGCTTACACTTTTATGTATCTTCGTTGCCATGGCATGGGTGCTATTTATTTTTTTCTTAGGATTTTTTCTATTTCTTATTTTAAAGATGCCCTTTTTTTCTAAAAGTGGCATTCGACCTATTCCTCTGTTTATTGCTTATTTATTGAAAGTCCTTGCAGGAATTGGATTAACATTAATCTATACGTATTACTATCCAGATCGAAGCACAGCAGATATTTATAAATATTTTGATGATGCACGAGTGATTTCTTCAGCATTACCGGAGCATCCAGAAATTTATTTTAAACTAATTGTTGGAGTTCAAGAAAATAATCCAACACTCGAACCCTATATTTCTAAAATGCACAATTGGTCCCTACATAGTGATCAATGGTTTGAATATACACAAACTCGCGATTTTAATTTATTTAGTTCCAATCGCATAATAACTCGCTTTAATGCTTTGATATTTCCATTAAGCCAAGGAAACATATTTACACATGTTTTATTTATGTGCTTTCTTTCATTTACTGGTTTAATGGCGCTTTATCGATTATTATCAAGCCAAGATTCCTCGAAAAAAATAGGATTGTTTCTTGTAATTTTCCTTTGGCCTTCAGTGATGCTTTGGTCTTCTGGAGTTTTGAAAGATGGAATGATAATAGCCGTTTTTTATCTAATGATTTATTTGATTCATAAGATTATCCAAAATAAAGAAAATAGCTATTTGCAAATTCCTGTTGTTTTGATTTTTATTTTGATCTTACTTATCACCAAATATTATGTTGTATTGGCCTGTATTCCAGCATTCATTGCATTATTTATAAATCGATTTCGACCATCAATAAGCCCGTTTCGAATGCAGCTACTTGCATTAGGAATTTGCTTGATTACTCTATTAAAACTTTCCTACTCTGGTTTTGAACCAAATGCAATTTCTATTTTACATGATAAACGGGAAGAAGCGTTAAAGGCAGCAATTTTAGGGAATGCAAAACACAATTTATTTGTCGACAATGCTGATATAGGTATTCTTGGATTTATTCAAAAAACACCAGAAGCTTTAACAACAGGATTATTTCGCCCATTTATTTGGGAAACAGGAAATTCACCATTTATTTTCTTGAGTGCAGTAGAAAACGTATTGTTGTTCCTATTAGTTTTAACAACCCTGTTTTACAGAGATCGAAATTTGAATTACCCAAAAACTGTTTTTGTTTGGTTTTTTATTTCGTTTAGTCTCTGTCTTGCTTTTATCATAGGATACACAACTCCTGTAAGTGGAGGAATTGTTCGCTATAAAACTGCATTTTTACCTGCTTTATGTAGTAGTTTGATTTTAATTTCAGATATTAAAAAAATACCTGTACTAAAACGAATTAAAAATCAATTCATTCAAAAACTAGAAACATTCCTATTTATTAATTAAACAATGTGGAGTTAATTCCTCTCTCAGACTCCCATTTTCTAATTGCTTGGATTGATGTTTTCACCTTCAGTTTCTTTAGAATATTCCTACGGTAAATTTTAACTGTTTGAATTTGCAAATTAAGAGCTTCACCAATTTCTTTTGATGATAAGCCTTTAGCAATAAGGGCTAATGTTTCGTTTTCTCGTGGCGACAAGGTTGCAATTAAGTCATTTGAATTGGTATCAGGCAAGATTTCTTTTGTCTTAGTACCATTAGTAAAATAACCTGCAACACGTTGAACTGATTGATTATCTGGCAAACAAACAACAGTACCAAAATCTATTAATTGTTCATTTTCTCCATTCTGAACGAGTTTGTTCATTTGAATGCACCAAGAATATTTCCCATCTGCCAATTTAATCCGATAGAAAACTTTAAAGGAAATTTGCTCCCAATCCTCTTTAAATACATTCAATAAATGAGTGCCTGCTTTTTTAATGATTTGTAATACATTCAAATAATCGTCGGGGTGAATAATCGACTCAAGAATTTGAATATTACTGTTTAAAAATTGTGTCTTTTCAATTCCAACAAGTTCAGCTAAAGCATTATTTACATATAAATAATTTGAATTACTATAATCAATCACATAAACACCAATCTTCAATTCATCAAATAACTGTAATTCGAATGAAGAGGATAAAATAAATTTTTTTGTATTTCCATTTAAATGAATACGCCTTAACAATTTGCTAAGTTGTTTTAGCAATTTGAATTTTGACTCTACTTTTTCTGTATTCTCGGATTGCTCGTTATTCAATACAAACATGTACTCTTGATTGAAAATCAAAGCAATTTAAGGGTATCAATTTTAATAAGCCCTCACCCAAAAGGTGTATTTTTCAATTCTTAACAATTGATAAATGCAACAATCTGGACACTATAATGACTTCAATTCGTTCGCAAGAGCTGTCAATACACTTTTTGCATCTCCAAACAACATACTTGTTTTGGGATTGTAAAATAACTGATTGTCGATACCTGCGTAACCTGCATTCATTGAACGTTTGTTTACAATGATATGGGTAGCATTTTCAACTTCCAAAATAGGCATCCCAAAAATAGGACTTGAAGGATCTGTTTTAGCAGCAGGATTAACAACATCATTAGCACCAACAACCAAAACCACATCAGTTGAAGCAAATTCAGGATTCACTTCTTCCATTTCGGATAGTTTCCCGTAATCAACACTAGATTCGGCAAGCAATACGTTCATGTGTCCTGGCATACGTCCAGCAACTGGGTGAATGGCATATTTCACTTCAACACCACGTGATTCTAAAATGAGTTCTATTTCATGAATCACATGTTGTGCTTGTGCTACTGCTAATCCGTAACCAGGAACGATGATTACTTTTTTAGAATAATTCATCAATACAGCTAAGTCAGCTACTTGAATATCTTTAACCGTTCCGCCTTCGGCTGATGCACCTGCACTTGCAGTACCTCCACCAAATGCTCCAAAAATAACATTGCTTAATGGACGGTTCATGGCTTTACACATAATAACTGTAAGCAATGTACCAGCTGAACCAACCAAAATACCACCAGTGAGCATGGCTTTATTTCCATAAAGGAATCCGCCGAATGCTGCAGCTAAACCAGTAAATGAATTCAACAATGAAATCACCACTGGCATATCGGCACCACCAATTGGAACCACGAAAAGCACTCCGTACAAAAGTGAAAGTGCTAATAATAAATACATGAAAGCGGTAGTATTCAAATCACCATTAATGACCATCATTGCTCCTAATCCAAGAGTAATGATCATCAAAATGGTATTGATGATATTGTAAGAAGGAATTCGAATAGCTTTATTCATTGTTCCATTCAATTTCAAGAAGGCAATCATACTTCCCGAAAACGAAACAGAACCGATAATTAATCCAGCTAAAACAGGAATCAAAGCAGCAGTATCATGCGATAAATGCGGATACTCGATTAATGAAATCAAAGCAGCACAAGCACCACCCATTCCATTAAAAAGTGAAACGAGTTCGGGCATTTTGGTCATAGCTACTTTACGAGCAGTAACCCAACCAGCAATGGTTCCAATGATAATCGCCAAAGCAATTAAACCATATATAATTCCGGGAACTTCTCCTTCGTGTAATAGAATAGTTCCGAAAATGGCTGTTGTCATTCCTGCCGCGCCAATCAAGTTTCCTTTGCGAGCAGTTTTGGGATTGCCCATCATCTTTAATCCAATGACGAAAGTCACAGATGCAATCAGATAGCAGATTTCGAGTAGAGATAAATTCATGGTTCGTTCCCCTTATTTCTTTTTCTTAAACATTTCGAGCATGCGATCGGTCACAACAAAACCACCAACCACATTGAGTGTTCCAAGCAAAACAGCTAAAAAGCCTAATGCTAGTGAAACATAATCGTCGGATGCTAAATTGAGCATCACGTAAATTGCTCCAACAATAACAACTCCGTGTATCGCATTGGCGCCCGACATTAAAGGTGTATGCAAAACCGTTGGTACATGACCAATTACTTCTACCCCAACAAATATGGAGAGGATGATGAAGTAAATCATGTCTATATTTTCCTGTATAAAGGCCAGAATATTTTCCATTTTGATTTGATTAAAAAATTCAGAATTACTCTCTTATTTAGCTACTGAAGGATGAACAGCTTTTCCTTGGTAAACGATTAAAGATCCTTTGGTGATTTCTTCATCCATTTCCCAATTGAATTTGTCTTTATCAGCTAAATGATATAAAAACGTACTGATGTTTTTTGCGTAGAGTTGACTTGCATTTAATGGAAGTAAAGAAGGAAGATTTGATTCTCCAATCAGAGTTACTCCATGTTTTACAACAGTTTGATTGAGTTCAGAAATTTCACAATTTCCACCTTGTTCAACAGCCATATCCACGATAACAGAACCTGCTTTCATCGATTTCACCATGTCTTCGGTTATTAATCGTGGAGCTTTTTTTCCTGGGATCAAAGCAGTAGTAATCACTATATCGGCATCGGCCACGTGTTTTCCAACAAGCTCTTGCTGTTTACGAAGAAAATCTTCCGACACTTCTTTTACATAACCGCCTTCTGTTTTCATGGAATCATCGCCTTTCAATTCGATGAAATATCCACCCAAACTTTGAACTTGCTCTTTAGTTTCGGGACGAATATCGCTCACTTCGACAATTGCTCCAAGACGTTTTGCTGTTGCAATGGCTTGCAATCCAGCAACACCAGCACCCATGATAAGCACTTTGGAAGGCTTAACCGTTCCAGCAGCGGTCATCAACATGGGAAATATTTTTCCTAAAGTATTGGCAGCTAGAATCACTGTTTTATATCCGGCGAGGTTGCTTTGAGAACTCAATGCATCCATTTTTTGTGCACGAGAAATTCGAGGAACGGCATCCATCGAAAATGCATTTACTCCAGCATTTACTAATGCTGAAACAGTTTCGGGAGTAGTTGCAGCAAATAAGAAGCTGATTAAGACAGCGTCTTTTTTCATTAAAGAAATATCTTCAACCAAAGGAGCATTCACTGCTAAAACAACATCGGCATCAGAATAAACTGATTTTCCATCGGTTAATTTGGCTCCGGCAGCTTCGTATATTGAATCGGCTAGAAAGGATTTTTCTCCAGCTCCTCGTTCAACAATCACCGAAAAGCCTTTTCCAACAAGTTCTTTCACCACTTCTGGTGTAATGGAAACCCGGTTTTCGCGGGCTTTTTTCTCTTTAGGTACAGCAAGAATCACAGGCGTTGCATTTGCGACAAAAATAGAAGAAATGCAACAACAGCAACAAAATTTGAAATTATCCTTGAACAGTTTAGAATCATTATAGATTACGGCCTAATGGAGAAGAATTTTCAAGTTCGCTTGATTGAAATTTAATATGAAATGAGAATTAAGTTCACATAAAGAATGTCAAAGTGTAGAATGAAATTCGAAAAATCTGAACGTAATTTGTGCTTGATTTCAAACCCGAATGGAAATAAATAAGCCGATCACTTTGGTCGTTGGTGCTAGTACTAATCCTGAACGATATGCATTTCGTGCCATCGAAAAACTGCGTGCGAATCACTACCCAGTTCTTGCATTTGGTTTAAAAGAAGGACACGTTGGAGATGTGGTAATTTGCAAACAGCTTCCTATGCAAACTGCAATTGACACAATTACTTTATATGTTGGCCCCGATCGACAAGCGGAACTCATTGAGCCTTTATTGGATTTAAAACCACGCAGAATAATTTTCAACCCGGGAACAGAAAATCAAGCATTTATTGAACAAGCAGAACAAGCTGGTGTTATTGCTGAGATCGCTTGCACTTTGGTTCTTCTTTCCATGCATACTTATTAATACGCTTAAGAAACTACTTTGAATTATCGATGTTTTTAAAATTGAATACCGCTTCTCGATTTTTGTTTTTGTTTTTGCTTTTTCCGCTGCTGAATCAAGCTCAAGTAAAATATACATTAAGTGGTTATGTAAAAGATGCTACAACTGGTGAGTTTCTTCCCGGAGCCAATGTATATCTCAAAGAGAATATGCAAGGTACAACAACCAATGGCTATGGATTTTATTCTTTAACAGTTCCTTCGGGAAATTACACTTTAGGCGTTTCATTTATTGGTTACACAGAATACACAACTACCATAAAACTTAACGGGAATCAACGGATTAACATTACGTTGTCTCCTAAAATGATTCAAACTAAAGAAGTAGAAATAACAGATAAACGTATTGAGAATAATGTGAAAAGTACCGATATGGGGCGTGTTGAATTATCGGTAGAAAAGATGAAGAAACTACCTGCTTTCTTTGGTGAAGTGGATTTAGTTAAAATAGTGCAACTCATTCCGGGAGTTAAAAACGCAGGTGAAGGAAATACAGGTTTGTATGTGCGTGGTGGTGGTCCAGATCAAAATCTAGTATTATTAGATGAAGCAGTCGTTTATAATGCTGCTCACTTGCTCGGATTTTTTTCGGTGTTTAATTCAGATGCAGTTAAAACTGTTGATTTACATAAAGGCGGAATGCCCGCTCAATATGGTGGTCGCTTAGCTTCGGTGCTCGACATCAGTATGAAAGAAGGAAATAATCAGAAGTATAAGGTGGATGGAGGAATTGGAGTGATTGCTTCCCGATTAACAGTTCAAGGTCCAATTAAGAAAGATACTTCTTCGTTTATTATTTCTGCACGCAGAACCTATATCGATGCTGTAACCAAACCATTCATCAAAAGTACTTCCCCTACCAAAGGATCTGGCTATTATTTTTATGACCTCAATACCAAGATAAATTACCGATTGAGTGATAAAGACCGCTTTTTTATTTCAGGGTATTTCGGTCGGGATGTTTTTCAATTTAAAAGCACCAAGAGCAATTTCAACATTCGAATTCCTTGGGGAAATGCAACCGTTTCGACTCGATGGAACCACTTGTTTAGCAATAAATTATTTCTCAATACATCCTTGATTTTTTCAGATTATCACTTCGAGTCGAACATTCAACAAACTGCTTTCAACATCAAGTTTGCATCGGGAGTTCGAGATTACAATGGGAAGCTTGATTTTACTTGGTATCCAAACGTTCGACATACCGTAAAGTTTGGAACGAATTATATTTTCCACCGATTTTCTCCCAATAATACCAGCGGCGATATTGCTGGCGAAGCATTAGATTTTGGACCGAAAGTGTATTTGTATGCTCATGAAGCTGCCGCATACATTGGTGATGATTATGATATCAGCGAAAAATTGAGAATCCACGGTGGTTTGCGCGCTTCTTGGTTTGGACAAGTTGGTCCGTATACACAATACAATAAGAATTCATTGGATCAAAAAACAGATTCGGTTAATTACAGCAAAGGAAAACTCATTAAGCAATATCCGAATGTTGAACCACGATTGATGTTGCGCTATACCTTGAATAAAAATTCCTCCATCAAAGCTTCGTATACTCAGAATTACCAATACATACATATTACTTCTTTAGCGAATCAGAGTTTACCAACTGATCTTTGGTTTCCATGCACCAATCGCGTGAAACCACAATTTGGCACACAATATTCCTTAGGCTATTATCGAAATTTTAAAGAGAATGCTTGGGAAACTTCGGTCGAAGCCTATTACAAAACGATGAAGAACCAAATTGAATTTAAAGATGGTACACTTCCTTCGAGTGGCGTGGGCGATAATCTCGATAATTACCTCACATTCGGAACTGGACAAGCATACGGAGCTGAGTTTTTTGTGAAAAAAGCCATGGGAAAAACCAATGGTTGGATAGGTTATACCTTGTCTTGGACAACACGGAAATTCCCTGAGTTGAATAATGGGAAAACTTATTTTGCTCGTTACGATCGACGACATGATTTATCAATAGTTGTTAGTCATGAACTTACTGATAAATGGACATTCGGGGCGGTTTTTGTTTTTGCTTCGGGCAATTTATTATGGCTACCAACCAGCATTTATTATTTTGAAGGGAAGCCCGTTGTTAATTATGGTGATCGAAATAATTATAGAATGCCTTCGTATCATCGCTTAGATTTATCGGCAACGTATACACCAATTACAAATCGAAAATTGAAATCGAGTTGGAATTTCTCAATATACAATGTGTATAGCCGGCTAAATCCATACTTCATATATATAGAAACTTCAGGCAGTCCTTTATCGGGTGATTTGAAAAACTCAGCTAAAAAGGTTTCTCTTTTCCCTATCATTCCTACGGTCACTTATAATTTCAGTTTTTGATGAAGGTCTTTTATCGATTGATTTTTACTGGATTTATTCTGGTCTCGTTTTCATCTTGTGAGCGTGATATACAAATTGACTTGCCCGATTCGGAGGAATTGATTGTAGTTGAAGGAAGTATTGAACCAGGTGAATCACCCATTATTGCATTAACACGAAACAGAGGTTTTTTCGATAATTTTCCAACGAACCTTGAGGGTTTTATTAATGAGTTTGTGATTCAAGATGCAGTTGTGATTGTAAGTGATGGACAAACAAGTGAGCAACTAACGTTTGTTGTAAATCCAATGGCTTACCCTTATTTCTATTATACCGGAAATAATCTTAAAGGTGAAATAGGAAAGACCTATTCTTTAACCATCATTTCGAATGGTAAAACAATTACTTCATCCACACATATTTCTGCTGCCGTTCCCATCGATTCCACTTGGTATGGATTGAATCCATTCGATTCAACGGAAGATAGTTTAGGTGTAGCTTACCTTAGTATAACTGATCCCGATTCGATAGGAAATGCGTATCGTTTGTTTGCCAAGAAAAAAGAAGAAGGTGGATTTAATCAAGTAGCTGGTTCTGAATTTAACGATGATTACGTCAATGGTCAAAAGGTGATTTTCTTTGCAGGACAAGGCGATAAACCCTTTGTAACGTCCGACACCTTTGTACCATTAAATTACTTCTATAATATTGGAGATACTATCATTTTAAAATTTTGCTCTATTGGTAGTAAAGAATTGAAGTTCTTTTATACGATGGATGCTGCGCTCAATTCGAATGGAAATCCCTTTGCTGCACCAACCATTGTGAAATCGAATGTGAAAGGTGGATTGGGTGTTTGGTGTGGATATTCGCCTTCATACGACACCCTAATCGCCATCAAGTAATTGTATATTTGCCTTATGAATACAAACGAAAACGAACATGTAGAATGCCTGATTATTGGATCAGGACCGGCTGGGTATACAGCAGCTATTTATGCTGCTCGTGCTGATATGAAACCATTGATGTATCAAGGATTGCAACCAGGTGGACAACTAACCATTACCACCGAAGTAGATAATTTTCCTGGATATCCGAATGGTGTGGATGGAACTAAAATGATGGAAGATTTATTGGCTCAAGCCCAACGTTTTGGGACTGATGTTCGTTTTGGTTTGGCTACAAAAGTTGATTTCTCAGGACCAATTCACAAAGTGTGGATGGATGAAACAAAGCTGATTACAGCCAATACAGTAATAATTGCTACTGGAGCGTCGGCCAAATGGTTGGGAATAGAATCAGAAAGTAAATACAATGGCTTTGGTGTTTCGGCTTGTGCTGTGTGTGATGGATTCTTTTACCGCGGACAAGAAGTTGCCATTGTTGGTGGTGGCGATACAGCTGCAGAAGAAGCAACCTACTTAGCTAAGTTGTGCAAGAAAGTAACAATGATAATTCGTCGGGATGAATTGCGTGCTTCCAAAGCCATGCAACATCGCGTATTTAATACTCCGAACATTGAAGTGTTATTCAATACCGAAACCATTGAAATTACTGGAGAACAATCGGTAAGTGGTGCTCGATTCCGGAATCGAATTACGGGAGAAGAAACATCCATTGCTATTACAGGTTTCTTTGTAGCCATTGGACATGAACCCAATTCTGGAATCTTTAAAGAGTTTTTAGATTTGGATGAAAATGGCTATATCAAAACCATTCCGGGTAGTTCTCGCACCAATGTGGAAGGTGTTTTTGCCTGCGGCGATGTGCAAGATCATATTTACCGTCAAGCAGTTACAGCAGCAGGAAGTGGTTGCATGGCTGCTTTAGATGCCGAACGCTATTTAGCAACTGTTGGAATAGAAGCTTAATTTTTAAAAAGACTTATGAGCCATGTAGATAATCTGCATGGCTTTTTTATGCCTTGAAAATTCTTCATAGAAATTCCTTTTTTGAAAGCACAATTCATGTATTATTGATGATGTTTTGAATGTGCACAGTGCCTGAGCGGTTGAGGCGGCACCTTGTATAGCCGAAGACGCGACCTTTTTTGAGTTTGGGCAATTCGCGTGGAAAAAAAGGGCAGGCCCCCTTAAATTAATTCACCGAAATCTTTTGGTAACAAGGCTTCTGCCCTACTTTATGGATTTCGATTATATAAAAACCAATAGTTAATTGAGTTGGAATTGAGCTAGTTTTTTGTTGAATCAAGCGACCTGAAAAATCCCAGATTTTCCAATCAGAAAGTTCAGATAGATTCTGCTGAACCTGCGACCATTCCTGACAATCCGTAGATTTTTCTAAATGATAAATTCCATTGTATGCGTTAGATGGATCTATTTCGATATCGACAACCACGGGTAAATGATCGCTCAAATTGTGCAAAGCTTGAATGACAGAATCGGGCGCACTTGTATTGGTTGGCGGACTGATAATCGCAAGATTGTAATGATTTCCATCGTTACCAAAAGCGCCATAGGTTTCGGGCAAAATACGTAAACCATGCGTTCCGTTGAGCACGTCTTCGGTACTGAGAATGAAGTCGAAACGATCGTCGAGTCCACCTGCTATTCCACTATCGAAACTTGTTGTTCGTGGACTTTGCGTATGAATGTCTTTGAAGGAAGTATTATTACTCCAATTACCGGGGCGATTGATTGGATCGAAAAACTGACCGATTCCGGGAGCTAATAAATTTTGGTAAGCTAGTTCGGAGCTTGAATACAGATTGAAATCACCATTCATGAATGTGTTGAACACTCCGGGGCGATTAGCTAAATCGGTTCGAATAGCTGCAGTTTGATTGGCGCGTTCGGCTTCGTTGTCGCTGCCCTGACTTGATTTCAAATGAGCCACATATACGGTAAAGAACACAGTATCGGGATATTGGGTAAAATCCTGATCACGGAAATAGAGGTAATAAATAAAGGTTTTGCGCGGTAATGTGTAGATATACCTGTATTTGCTATATCCGATGCGGTGTTTATTGTAGAATAAAGCATTGCCAATAGAAAAATCGTAGATATAAGGAGCGGCGGCGTAAATAGATGTATCAAGCCCTTGCGACATAAGTGTATCGATGGCTTGTTGACCGATCATTTCGTTACAAGAAATCACATCGGGTTGAATATACCTAGAGATTGGTTTCATGTTGACACCTTTGAGCGGATTGGCTTCGGGAAACATGAGCATATTGTATTGCATCATACGAATGGTATCCTTTTGAGCAAAGGAATTTAGGTTGAGCAATACGAAAATGGAGCAAAAAAAGAGGTACTTCACAAGGTAAAGGAACAACGAATGGATGGATTTACGAATTTTGTAATAGCATGTTAAATCAAGATTTAATCGAGCGTTTAAAAACCCACTGGTCTTCTAGAGGTGTAGAAATTATTGCTCGAGAATGCATACATGACCCAGCTTTATTGGATGATTTGGTTAATATCATGTTGGATGGAAAGCCACGTGAACAGCAGCAATCGGCATGGTCTGTTGCTAAAATAAGTGATACACATGCTCATTTGTTTTTACCGTATACCGAACGTTTAATTGAGCATTTAGCCAATCCGGGGCATCCATCAGTCATACGAAATACACTACGCATTTGGATGTTTGCATTACCAGATGAGAGCTATCATGGACGTATCACACAACTTTGCTTTGAGGTTTTAAATGATCGCTCTAAACAACCTGCCTGCAGGGCATTTGCGATGCATGTCTTAGGACATATTTGTGAACTTTATCCTGAATTGTGGAATGAATTAAAGAGCATTATTCAATCAGGAATGGAAGTAGAAAATCCTGCCTTTTGTTCAGTTGGAAGAAATCTCTTAAAACATTTTGCCAAGCTCAAAATCGCTCCATAGTGTATTTAAAACACCCCATTTTTTTGCATCTTTAACCCGATGTTGAAACGATTCATTGTTCCAGTATGTATTTTGTTGATGTGCTTTCCTGCATGGGGACAGTACATTTCGCGCAGTGAACCGGTTCCTTATAATTGTCCGGTTGTTTGTGTTAGTGGAACATTGACATTAAAGATTCCTCAAATTCAGAATTTACCAGCAGGAAGTCAAATTCAAGCATTGCTGTCGAATGCAAGTGGTTCGTTTGCATCGGGAACGCAAGTATTACCAGTTGCCTCGTATAGCACCAATACAGGAACAAGTTGGATAAATGGAACATATACCTTTTCGTCGAATATTAACGATTTATATATTCGAGTAATCATTCCAATTGGAACTACAACTGGTTCTAATTATACAATAAAGATTCAAGCATCAACAGGGTATGTTTCGAATGATTTGTTTCAATGTAGCGGAAGTAATACAATCACAATATCACCATATGTGGCGCCATTACCTCAAGTTAACCAATCTGATTTTGGAAATGGGGCTTGGATTGGGCATGTTTATACCTGGACACCCACAACCAGTGTTATTTTAAATACACCAGCATTGGTTAATGCACAAACGTTTTTTGATCCTATCAATTACCAAGGACATGTATTATATACTCCTTTAGCATTGAATTTATTATTCTCATCTACAGGTGGGGTTCCAGGTATTTTAAATAATGGAACTAGTATCGATTGCGGAAACTCATTCAACACCGATTTCAGTTTGAGATTGAAACGACAGGAAAATTTCAGTCCCGGCTATTATCAATTTAGTATTCAGGGTGATGATGGAATTCGTTTGAGTATTGATGGCGGGGCAACCTGGATTTTGGATGCATTTTTAGAACAAACATATTCATCGAGTTTTCGGACAACTTTATCAAATTATCCCAATGGGATTTGCCTTTCTGGACCGACCGATTTGGTGATTGAGTATTTTCAACGCCCAGCTGACGCGCATTTGAATTTTACATCCACCCTTCAAACGGCCATTAATTTCACACAGCCGACAGCTCAAAGTATTTGCGAAAATGGGAATACGAGTTTTACCTTAGGTCCTCCAAATGCATCATTAACCTATCAATGGCAAGTTAGTACGGATGCTGGAACTACTTTTTCAGACTTAGTTAATGGTGGAGTTTATTCGGGAGTGAATTCATCCACTTTAACACTATCAAATGTCCCCATTTCGATGAGTGGGAATTATTATCAATGTGTGATTACAACTGCTTGTCAAGGGAATATTGTTTCAGGACAAGCGAGTTTGTCGGTGAGTTCATCTCCTACAATTAGCACACAACCAACTGATCAATCTTGGTGCGCTGGGCAAAACATCGTTTTTACTTCGGGAGCTAGTGGTTCAGGAGCAAGTTATCAATGGCAGGTTAGTACAAATGGAGGTGCTACTTTTAGCAACATTAATAACAACGCTGTTTATTCGGGTGCTACAACATCTAGTTTAACTTTAACTAATGCAACAGCATCGTATGTGGGTTATCAATATCAATTAGTGATAAATGGCTGTTCAACAGTCATAACTAGTAATGCAGCAGAAATACTTTCGGGAGGAAGCATTACAATAAACCAGCAGCCACAACCGATGACAGTTTGTCAAGGAGATCCAGCAACGATGAGTGTTTCGGTAAGTGGAGGAAGTTCGTATCAATGGCAAGTGGATGGTGGTTCGGGATTCAATAATGTGAACGATAACAATGGATACAGTGGTTCTCAAACAGCTATTTTATCGTTAATTGGAGCAGCTACTTCGGTGAATGGATTAGTATACCAATGTATAATTTCGAGTGCGTGTTCAGGAAGTGTACTATCGTCAAGTGCAGTATTAACAGTAAATCCCAATACTGGCATTACTCAGCAAGCACAAAATCAATCAATTTGCTCAGGACAAAATGCCACATTTACAATAACTGCGGGAGGTACAGGATTAAGTTATCAGTGGCAGATTAGCACCGATGGAGGAACAACATTTTCAAATCTCAGTAATGCTGCACCTTTTGCAGGAGTTAATACAACCAATCTAAGTTTAACCGCTCCTGCAGATACATACACTGGTGCAATTTTTCATTGTGTAGTAAGCGGTACTTGTGGTTCAGCTCAAACTTCTATTTCGCGGACATTAACCATTACTAGTTTACCGGTAATACAAACACAACCAACGAATCAAAATGGGTGTGAAGGAAGTAGTGTCACCTTTTCGGGGATTTTTTCAGGGAATCCAAGTTTAACCTGGCAAATGAGCACCGACAACGGAATTAGCTTCGTGAATGTGGTTGATGGAGGAATCTATTCGGGAAGTAATACCGAGAATTTGACCATTAACTCTATTACAAATTCACTCAATCAAACGATTTTTCAGTTAAGTGCGAATGGTTGTGGAACTACTGTTTTAAGTTCAACTGCAACCCTTGACGTTTTACCACTACCAACTATTCAATTAATTAGTGCTCCTCCACCTGTTTGTCCGGGCGAAGATGTGAGTATAACGGTATCAAGTACCAATGCAGTGAGTTTGCAATGGCAGGTGAATACGAACGGTACTTGGACTAATGTGGTTGATGGAAGTACGTATGGGGGAACAACTACCGAAACATTGATAATCAATAACATTCCGGCTAGTTTGCAACAGGCATTATTTCGCTGTATGGTGATTGGTGCATGTTTACCTGATGTGTATTCGGAAGAAGTGTTGTTGTATTTGAATGGAATTCCTATAATTTCTTCTCAGCCTACTTCACAAGTTGCATGTTCGGGCGGAACAGTTAGTTTTCCATTAGTTGTTGCAGGAGATGGGATTTCGTATGAATGGCAAATAAAGCAAGATGATGGTACTTATTCGGCATTGACAAACAACGAACTATTTTCAGGTGTAAACACGTCAAATTTGGTTGTTGCTGGCGCGAATGAAGTGGATGGAATTACGATTCGTTGTCAGTTGAGTGGTTGTGGTGATGAGATTTTGACCGATACCTTTCATGTAACTATTTATCAAAACGATCCAGTATATATTCCGAATGCCTTTTCACCCGATGGAGATCCCAACAATCAACGGTTTATGGTGTATACCGAAGGTGAGCCACGGTTAGATGCAAGCATTTTTGATCGTTGGGGCGAATTAATGTATCACTGGACTAGTAAAGAAGATGGTTGGGACGGAACTTTCTTAGGGAAAGAAGCACAAGAAGGTGTGTATGTGTATCGTATTGTGATCAATACAGCGTGTGAACGCCGAACTCAACAAGGTAGCATTACTGTTTTCCGATAAGAATTTACCCGTGATTGTTGCATGCACCGGATGCATTCGATAGGTTTGGAGGATAATTCCAATCTATGCGATCTACACACCTGCTTTCGAGTTTCTTTATCCTTTGTTCAACGGCGCTTTTAAGTCAGAAGCAGCTAACGCTGGATGAGATTTTCACTAAAACCGATTTGAGTCCTAAAAGCATCAAAGGCCTACAATGGATTCCCGGAACAAATTCCTACACCAGCATTCCAGACGAAAAAACCGATGTTTTATTACGAACATCGGCCGATAAAGGAACAAGTGATACTTTACTCAAAGCTTCTACCCTATCTTCTGAATTAAAACGTTTCCCAAGCCTGACTTGGTTAGATGCGAATCGATTTTATTTTCGGGTGAAGAACCAAATCAACTTTGGGAGTTTGGAAGGAACTTACACACAAACTCATTCGTGGAATGCCGAAGAAGCTGAAAACATAGACATAGAGCCTAAGACCGAAGCAATCGCATTCACAAAGGGCAATGATTTATTGGTCAGCATCAACGGAAAGACCACCAATATCAGCAACGAAAGCAATAAAGGAATTGTGTATGGACAATCGGTTCACCGCAACGAATTTGGTATCACCAAAGGAACATTTTGGAGTCCTAATGGACGTTATTTAGCATTTTACCGGATGGACCAAAGCATGGTAACCGACTATCCTTTAGTTAGTTTGGAAACATTACCTGCAGAATCGACTCCGATTAAATATCCCATGGCCGGACAAAAAAGTCATCAGGTTACATTAGGAATTTTCGATGTTCAAACGGGGAAACACATTTATTTAAAAACCGCAGGACCGGATGAGCACTATTTAACGAATATCAGTTGGTCGCCCGATGAAAAGTATGTGTTGATTGCGGAATTAAATCGTGGTCAAAACGAAATGCACTTGAATCAATATCAAGTTACGGATGGTGCATTTGTGAAGACATTATTTACTGAAACAGATCCACAATGGGTTGAGCCTGAGCATCCAGCTGTATTTATACCGGGAAAAAATGATCAGTTTATTTGGCAAAGTGAGCGTGATGGATTTGATCATTTGTATTTATTCGATTTAACCGGAAAATTATTGGCTCAAATCACAAAAGGGAATTATGTAGTGACGGATGTATTAGGATTTGATCCAACTGGAAAGTTTGTGTATGCAATGATTGCTGATAATGTTGGTTTAGATCGTAAGCTTATCAAGGCATCGATGAAAGGAGATGTAAGTATTTTAACACCGGAAAGTGGTGTACATGATATTCAAATGAACAGCACAGGAAGTTATTTTATTGATAATTTCAGCAATATATCTACTCCTCGCACCCAACGTGTATTAGATGGAAAAGGCAAGAGTATTCGCACATTAATGCAATCGGCCGATCCATTTAAAGAGTATGCTTTAAGCAAACCCGAATTGGTACAAGTAAAAGCATCGGATGGTACCATCTTAAATGGTAGATTATTCAAGCCATTTAATTTTGATGCGAGTAAAAAATATCCAATTGTAGTTTATGTATATGGTGGTCCGCATGCACAAATGGTTAGCAATCGTTGGCTAGCTGGTGGTAATTTATGGATGAGCTGGATGGCAGCACAAGGCTATGTTATTTTCACACTCGATAATCGTGGTTCAGGTGAACGCGGATTGGAGTTTGAGCAAGCCATTCACCGCAAATTAGGTGTTGTAGAAATGGAAGATCAACTAGCTGGAGTGAATTATTTGAAAAGCTTGCCTTATGTGGATAGTCAACGAATGGGCGTTCATGGATGGAGTTTCGGTGGATTTATGACGACTACTTTAATGACCAAAAATCCGGGAATTTTTAAAGCAGGTGTTGCTGGTGGTCCGGTAATCGACTGGAAAATGTATGAAATCATGTACACCGAACGTTACATGGATACTCCAGCAGAAAATAGCGATGGATACGAAACCGCTAATTTGATCAACAGTGCCAAAGGATTGAAAGATCGTTTGATGTTAATTCATGGAACAATCGACAATGTTGTAGTTTGGCAACATAGTCAAGCGATGATTAAAAAGTGTGTGGATGAAGGAGTGTTGATTGATTACATGATTTATCCCGGTCACGAACACAATGTTCAAGGAAAAGACCGTTTACATCTATACAAAACCGTTTCGCGGTATTTGATGGACAACTTAAAATAAAGCTTCTGAAAAAGTCCTCGACTTCAATCTTCGCCGGAATGTGCATTCTTATTGGGATGTGCTTTCCGGCTTCTTTATCGGCACAAAACCGAGTAATTCATGCCGTGGTTTCCTTGTGCGATAATCAATATCAAGGCATAGTAAAAGTTCCTGCTGGAATTGGAAACGGACAAAGTCCTTCGACGAATTTGTATTGGGGGGCCCGTTTTGGTGTGAAGACAGTTTTTACGCGCAGTAAAGAGTGGACATTGTTAGGAGAATCGACACAGACAAACCCAAAGATTCTACAACGATTGGTATTTAAACACAAAACTGCTCCAGTACTATTTATTGCAGATGCTTGGGATGGAAAGTATATTAAGGAATGCACCGAATGGTTTATCGAATCGAATTCGGGAAAACACCGAGACAGTATTGAGGTAAAAGGAAAGAAATATCCATCGGGCAGTTGGTCCAGTTTGCTTTGTTATATTGGACATGATGGTTTGATGGACTTCGATCTCAACCTGAATATAACAGCTGATGGAGCATACCGGGAAAGCATTGTTTTAGCCTGTTACAGCAAACATTACTTCAGTCCGTGGTTGAAGAAATGTGGAGCGGTTCCTTTGGTTTGGTCGACTGGTTTAATGGCTCCAGAAGCCTACATCTTAGAGGCTGCATTACATGAATGGGTGAGTAAATTCAACGATAAGGAAGCTATCCGCTCTGCTGCAGCACAGGCGTATTCAACGTATCAAAAATGTTCCTTGTCGGCAGCTAAACGATTATTGGTAAGTGGCTATTAGCTATACTTGTATTAGTCGTTTATCCAGAATAAAAGGATGTTGATCTTTAATAACGACTTTCTTGTATTCCTGATGTGAGCAGTTTAGCAGGACTATGTGAGCTGTGCGAATGATGCTACTGGGTAATTTTAATGCGAGTGCTTTTGTTTGGATGAAATGCTTGGAAGCGATTTCTGCTAAATGAGTCGGGGCTGGATATTCCGCCCAATTGGAAGGCAAATCGGAGATTGATATTTCAGCTATTAAATTATCCGGAATTTCTAACATTAACATATCCAAGTTGTTGAGATTGGAATTTGAAGCATGGACAAGGACTTCGAGCAAGGCAATTTCCGGATTGGCTCCAGTATATAAAACGGCTTGTCCCATTTTATTCCATCTACCCGGAAACAAAGCCGCGCCCGTTCCAAAAATGTCGTAGGCGTGTTTCGATTGCGTAATACGATATACAAGCATTTAGCTAACTATAAACGCCATATTCGATACGACCGAGTAAATCTCTTACTTTGGAAATACCATCTGGAATATTGAGTAAATGTTGTGGTTCCAAACCACCTAAAGCCAAATTGGGTAAAGCTAACCATTTGAAGAAATTCTCTTGACTAGAGAAGATTTCAGAGCCATTGATAAACAAAAAAGTAAGCTCTAATAGATGAACACTAAAGTTGCGATCGAGTGTTTTGTTGGTTTTGATCCAACGATAAACAGTAGGCTCTGACACATTTAGGTATTGAGCAACTGCTTCGCGATGAAGATGAAAGTACTTGCGAAAATTGTCAATGACGGGTGCTTTGATGCCTTTTGTAGCAATTGAAATGAAATCGTAAGAACTAGAAAGTTCTCCTTTCAGAAACTCCGACCCTAACACAACTTTTAAGGTAGTGTATTGATTACTGGGCATTCTTTCTTCAGATATCATTTGATAATATTATTTATCAGATAACAAATCTAAGTGGATTAATGTTAGAATCAAAATTAATTTACAAGGCTTCTGTCCTTTGATTAATAGACAATAAATAAGCTACACTCATCAATACCAAACAACCAATCACATTAAACCAGAGAAAGCTAATAGTGGTTGTTAGGAATAAAAAAATTACTGTTGCTTGAGCGATCAAAGCTGACCAGAAAACGGCTTTAGCAGAACAGCTTTTCATCCAGAATGCACAAAGGAATATACCGAGAATAGGACCGTAAAAAATGGAACCAAGAATATTGACAACTTCAATGAGACTATTCCCGAGATTATAGGCAAAACACGCAACTACAATACAGAAAACTCCCCATCCGAATGTGTACCAGCGCGACAAACGGTATTCTTGATCTTTAGTCAGTTGAACGGAACTATGCCGTTTGTGTAAATCGATGATACTGGAAGAGGCCAATGAATTCAATGCTGCAGCTATTGAACCCCAAGCGGCGAGGAAAATAATCGCGATAAGCAATCCTACTAAGCCTTTAGGAAGGAAATCAATAACGAATCGCAGGAAGATATAGTTGGTATCGTTGGAATCACCTTTAATGCTTGGAGAATCAATCCAGAGTTTCACTTTTTTACGGAGCTTATTACTAGCATCATCCAACCGACGCATTTCAAGAATTTGAGCATCCCTTTCTACTGATTTATCAGCAACGTTATTAAGTTGAACATACTGCGCAACAGCCTGTTGTTTTTGAAGATTTATTTGGTTGAAATCCTGTTGCAGAGTTTGAAGTGAATCGGAATAAACAGCTGATTTTTCCAGTTTAGCAAGTTCAACCGAATTGAAAAAAATGGGTGCTTGAAAAAAGCTATAAAAGCAAAACACTAAAACTCCGATTAAGAGTATTAAAAACTGCATAGGGATTTTCACTAATCCATTCATCAACAGCCCTACCCGACTCTCTTTCAAGGATTTTGCAGTAAGGTATCTTCCTACTTGAGATTGGTCGGTTCCGAAATAGGAAAGTGCCAGAAAAAATCCACCGATTAAACCGCTCCAGATATTGTATTTATCACTCCAGTCGAAGCTTCCATCCTTCATTCCAGTAGTAATTACATTGAGTTTGCCCAATTTTCCACTTACATGAAGCGCATCAACAAATCCAACCGAATCGGGTAGCATATGAATGACTAAATATCCCGCTAGGAACATCCCTATAAAAATGATGATAAACTGAAGCTGCTGCGTATAAGCAACGGCTCTAGCACCACCGCTGACCGTATAAATAATAAGCATTCCTCCCATCACCACATTGGTGAAATAAATATTCCACCCAAAAAGCGACGATAAAATGATGGATGGCGCAAAAACACTAATTCCTGTTGAAAGTCCGCGTGATATAAGAAACAGTATTGAAGTTAATGTGCGAGTTCGTAAATCGAATCGGTTTTCGAGGAATTCGTATGCAGTATAAACGTTGAGTTTCTTAAATACTGGGACAAAGGCGATACAGATTACAATCATCGCCAAGGGCAAACCAAAGTAGTACTGCACAAAGCGCATCCCATCAGTGTATGCTTGTCCAGGCGCGGATAAGAAAGTGATAGCACTAGCCTGTGTGCCCATGATACTTAGCAAAACCAAGAACCAAGGCATGGATTGATTGCTACGGAAATAACCGTCGAGATCTTTCGTCGTTCGACTCCGGTAAAGGCCATACACAATGATGACACTTAAGGTCAGCACCAAGACAATCCAGTCGATGCTGCTCATGCAAACGCGGCTGTAAACAAGTAAAACAGCATGATAAAAAGGAGTAAAACACCTATTACGAGTGCATACATTCCTTTCCAAGAGCCCATGATAGGAGCTTTTTCGTTTGGATCAATTTCCGTCATTTTTTCCCCAAGCGATTAAGTTTGCAAACAAGCGATAAGCACCCGGAACACCAGCTGGAAGTTCACGGAAAAACGACAGTCCGGTATAAATGAATTTTCCTTTTCCATACTCGGTTACGAGCAAAGCACCTTGTAATGTTTTTTCACCCGGATCGTTACATTCGAGCAATGGTGTGTAATGTGAATCCCATTTCTCAGGAAAATACAAGCCACGTTCCTGAATCCATCCGGTAAAATCCTGATCGGTAATTTGATTCGGAGAATTGAAAATTGGATGATTGGTAATCAAACGTTTCATAGGAGCATTTTCGTCAGTTACCCGTTCGCGCGAAACTTCAAACGAATAAGGTCCTGGCTGCACGCTCACATCGCTTATCCAATTTTTGGTGTTGTATTGTTCGATTAAAGTTCCGCCTTGTTGCACGTATGCTAATAAAATCGGCATGAGGCTCGACATATTTTCATTCGTATTAAATGCCCGAATTCCAATAATTACAGCATCGGCATTTTTTAATTTTTCAACTGTTACATCTCCTGAAGCAATTGTATTTACTGTGTAACCAGCTTGTTTCAAGCAATCACCTACTTTATCGTCGGCACCGGGAATGTAAACGATATTTTCACCTTTACGATTTAAGTCCACGAATACGGCTTTAAATGCAGCTGGCTTTACCCAAGTTTGAATTGGAATGTGATCGTAATCAATACGACTAATATGCATCAGCTCCTTTTTATTTGAACCTTCCACCATCAACACACCAATAGTAAAAACGGCATCTTGCTTTGTTTCCCGACTTGGATTAGCAAAAAGATCGAAACGAATAACTTGTTTAAGAGGAGCACCATTTCCCAATTGAACTGATATTTTGGAAGGAGTAGAACGAAAATAAGCAGGCAAATCGAGTGCTACATCAATGTTTGCTGAGATAGCTGATGTTTCAATGGTAATTTCAACCGTACGATGGTCGCTTTGATTGAGGATAAAAACATCTTCATTTACAGTTGCAGAAATTGCAGGCAAAACTTCTACTCTTCTAGTCAATTCGCCTTTTACAGGATCAACCCACAAGTAGTTTAATGGAAAGCGTTTGAGAAAATGGATGTCTCCAATTTGCCATTCTGTTTCTAATTGAATGGGGGCATCAGATTCAGGCTTACCAATTTGTCCTAATTCATTCACAGTAAATAAACCTTCTGCATGAGGTGAACTAAGCCAATACGGATTAGATGTGGCTAATTGAGCAGGAAGCTTAAGCGTATCGTTTCGGGTATAGATTTCATTAGTAGTCAAAACTTTATTGCATTCAACTAAGGGTGAATTGGGTAAAATGGCACGTGTTGAAAGCAGTTTTAATTCTTGATTTGAGCGATTGATGCAAGAAAAACTCACCGGTACAGCTTCACCCGGATTGACAGCAAATTTATTCGCCTTGAATTCACCATAAAATCCGGCGCATTGAAGAACGATATCTTGCAATAGCTGCTCGTGATGATCGGAATATTCAAGAGGTGTTAGTTTCTGAAATGCTTGATAAAGTCGCGTTAAAGCTGGAATACTTAAAGCAGGATTTTGAATGTTGAAGTGTTGAATGATGGTGGCAATGGAATCAGAAATGGCTTTGTTTTTCCAACCTGGCTTCAGGTTTTCAAATGGTTCTGATTGTGCTTTTTCGCCTGCTAAATAATCGAAATATTCCAAAATTTCACCACGCTGAAGCGCTACACCAAATCCCTGACTTTTATGCTGACTGCGGCTTTTAGCAGAAATCTCACCCACCGATTCACCCAATAATGGTAAAAAAGAACCGATGTCGAGTTTGAGTGCAGATGAAACATCGGCTTTGGGATCGCGCCATTTTCTGAAGTTGTTCCAATACAACGATTTCGTTTTCCAAGTTCCATAAAGCTTTACGGTTTCAGGAAATCGTTTTTCATCAGCAGCTGCTTCAAATGCTTCTGTAGCCAAGATTGCTGAAGCTGTATGATGACCATGTCCTCCTTCTCCAGTGGTTGGGAAACGAGCAATGATCACATCTGGCTTGAATTTCCGAATGACCAAAACCACATCACTCAAAATTTTTTCTTTATCCCAAATACGAAATGTTTCTTCTGGATTTTTCGAAAATCCAAAGTCAAAAGCGCGAGTAAAAAACTGCTCTGCACCATCCGTATTTCGAGCAGCAATTAACTCTTGCGTTCGAATCAAACCCAATTCTTCGGATTGTTCGTTTCCTATCAGGTTTTGTCCTCCATCACCACGTGTTAGAGAAAGATAAGCCGTTCGGTAATGACGATCATTCGACAACCAAGAAAGCAAACGTGTATTTTCATCATCCGGATGAGCAGCGATATACAGAACTCTGCCTTGTGAATTCAGATGTTGTAATTGAGAGATTATCTCACCTGGAGCAGATTGCGATTGCAGCGTTCCAAATAAAAGAGAGAATAAATTGAGTAATAAAAAGTGCTTCATGAATTGGGTTGGGTTTTCCTAATCAGTGACATTTCAGGATTCAAACAGAGTAATTAAAAAATCGTTTAATGATTTGATTGATCCATCTAAATCCCAGCCTTCGCGATTTCGTGGTTCGACTGGATTTGAAATGGAACGCAATTGAATGACAGGAATTTGTTCTAGTATTCCAACATACATTATTGCAGCACCTTCCATGCTTTCTATTTGAGCTTCTGGATTTAATCGTTTCATTTTAAGAATCGATTGCTCTTCTCCATGAACTGTTTGAACGGTAATTCCTTTTACGGTTGGAAGTAGATTGATTTTATCTATCAGCTTTGAGAAAGTATTTGGAAACGGAATAGATTCAAGTGTATCAAAGCGTTTGTCTTGCAACCCAATGTCCGACGCTGAGATATAAAATTCACCATGTTCTGCCCCAAATCCATAAAAATGATCACTTACTACATTGACGAGTGTTGTTCGTTTAATTTCAGAATCAATTGAACCGGCAATTCCAACGTTCAACAATAAATCTGGATGATAATCGGAAAGCGATTTAGTCAAATGATAGGTAGTTGCAACCATTCCGGCACCTGTGATTACTAATTTCAATTGAATATCACCTAGATTTCGAAACTCTCCAGAACGTAAATTCAAGGTATTTATAAATGGTAAAATCTCTGCTTGAGTAGCTACAATAAGCAAAATCTTCATGTTTCAAATATACAAGGACAATACTTCTTGCACTTTATTTTTAAATGAATTTCTCCACAGAACCGCTTTACAGAATGTTAATCGGAACAGATTGCTATTTTTGTCCCACAAACCTACCCGATGTTAGAAACTTCTTTGTCCCGAATTCAATGGACCTTTAGGGTGCTCTTAATGGCAATGCTTAGTACATGGCTGTTATCGAACAAAGTATGGATGACTGATCGGAATTTCCCGGTTATTCCCATTATAGATGGACTACCTTCTTTACCATCTCCTATCGATTATATTTTTTATAGTATCCTCATTGTATTAGCTATTTATCAGATTATTTATCTCGAAAATAGAAATACAAAAATTGCCTTGATCGCACTTCTTGGTTTCATGATGATTGGTGATCAAATGCGTTGGCAGCCATACAATGTGCAGTATTTCTTAATGATTGTTGGTTTGTTTTTTTATCCGAAATATACCGATGGATTAATCAATGTTTTCCGAATGATGGTGGTTGTATTTCTTGTATTTAGTGGATTACAAGAATTAAATACTGTCTTTTTCGAATCGATTTTTCCGTGGATGGTTGCTCCTATTGCATCTATTTTTCCAGCCACAGTTGAACCTAATATTTTAGGTGGTGGATATATTTTTCCTTTTATAAGTATAGCTGCAGGAATCGGATTGCTTTTCGACAAAACGCGTGATTATGCAGTTTATGTAGGGATGTTCGTAAATCTTTTTTACTTCTATGCCTTAAGTCCAATGGGGAACGATTGGAATCATGCCATCCTACCCTACAATATTGCCATGACTTTATTCACCTACTTGCTTTTCTTTAAAAGTGAGTTTTCGATTAAAGACATTTTTTGGTCAAAATCTTTTCGCTATCAACAAATTGTATTTGTCTTTTTTGCCTGTATTCCGTTTTTAAGTTTATTCGGTTTGTATGATCGTATGCAAAGCTTTAATACCTATTCCGGGAAATCGCTTTATGCGAAAATCTATGTAACCGAATCGCTAGTTGAATTACTTCCTGATGGAGTAAAACGCTATGTATATCGTCCACCTCTTGGAGAACCATATATCGAAACTACGTATTGGTCGGCCGATGCACTTAAGGTTTCACCTTATAGCGAAGAACGTGTATACCAAAAATTGTATGAATATGTATGTTCTTTTTCGGAAGGTGATTGTGCTGCTCGATTAGAAATCTATTCATACGGTGGCAGTCATTAAAAACATGTTTCAAAACAGATCGATGGTTAAACAATTTCAGTTAGTAGTCGCTCTGTTTCTTTTTCTTTCAAGTAATATATTAGCTCAAGTTCCTATTGAGCAACGAATTGATCAATATCAAAGTCAGCTTAAATCCTTACAATCGGATCAAGAAAAATTACTAAAGGAACTTGAAGAACTTAAGTTAGAAAACTTGCGTGCTGATTTAAAAAAGTGGGGATTGCCACAGCTTCAACCGAATGAAGAAATAATTATGCATTCGGCAATGGCTCTGGTTTATAACGAGAAATATGAACAGGCTTCTTGGGTTGCTCACATCATTTTGCCTGATGTTGTTAGCGGTATGGTTGGTCGAAGCAACGATTTCCGCCCCGATCCTCTTGTAAAAACAGGTTCAGCTGTTGAACGTGATTATATGATCAAAGACACCTTGGCAGATGGTTCAATTAAATACGATGGATTTGGATACGATCGCGGACATCTAGCACCATCGGCCGATTTTCGTTGGTCTCAAAAAGCACTTTCCGAAAGTTTTTATTATTCCAATATGTCGCCTCAGGTTGCTGATTTCAACCGAGATAGTTGGGCAAAATTAGAAGATCTTTTTAGAGCTTACGTTCAGGAAAAAAAAGTTCCTCTTTATATTGTAACAGCTCCCTTACTTCGTGAAGGATTGCCTGTAGTTGAACGCGGTCAAAACCATGTTGCAATTCCTGTTTATTACTACAAGATAGCGCTCGATCCAGCAAACAAACAGGCCATTGCTTTTCTAATGCCCAATAAGAAATGCGAATATCCTACAGAGCATTATGCAGTGAGTATTGATAGCTTAGAACATTTAACCGGCCGTGATTTTTTCCCAGCACTACCCGATTCATTAGAAAATCGTTTAGAGCTAATGGATTCGGCAAAACCTTGGATGAAACTGAAGGAAAAAAATGATGAAAAGCCACTCGATCCAACCAGTTTACCTAGAAATCATTTCAACACAGTTCAGGCTAAATTGTACCAAAATCAAAACGAGAAAATTACTGTCTGCGGAACAGTCGTAAGTACAAAATTATCGTCCAAAGGGAATGTGTTTCTAAACCTTGATAAAGGTTTTCCAAACCAAATTTTCACTGTTACCATTTTTAAAGATCAACTCGTCAATTTTACTTATCCACCTCAAACTGAGCTTATGGGAAAAGTTATTTGTGTTGAAGGTAAAGTAGCTGATTTTAATGGCACTCCATCCATGGTTGTTGAAAACGAAAAAGCTATTCGTCTGTATTTATTGGATGATGAAAATTGAATTCCTTTTATGATGAATATCATAGTCAGCATGCCATTGCTTTCCTAATTTTGAAATAAAAATAATATGCTACTTCATATCGAAAAAAACATGAGTCTGGCTGAAGTACAAGCTGCATTCAGTTTGAGTTTTCCTTTCCTTAAAATTGGATTTTTTATCGACTCAAACAAGGACAATACCTTGACTGCGGATGAGCAAATTAAGAATCTTAAAATGACCATTGGCTCCATTCGAGAAATTGATTCAGATGGAGATTTGAGAATTGAAGGTGCAATGACGCCCAAACAAGTTGAATACGCTTTCAAGAATTCATTCGGACTGGACATTCAAATTTTCCGCAAATCAGGAAATACTTGGTTAGTTACTACCAGTACCGATGATCGCAGCTTAAATGAACAAAATGAAATTGCGCGCGAAATGAGTTCTCCTGCCGAAAGCCCTGAATTGCCCGATTATCAAGACCACGAATAATTGAATAATCGCTTTAGGTTATCCACCTAAAATAGTGTTTACTAATATTTTAACGAATTTCCTCTATTTTGACTTTGATTAGTCCGTGACGAATCATATCAATTTTTTGGGCTGCGGCTGGACTTAAGTCGATTATCCGGTTTGTCCCTTTCATTCCTCGATCGTTCACTTTAACAATGACTGATTGATTGTTTTTCAAATTGGTTACCCGTACACGAGTTCCAAAGGGCAAGTATTTATGGGCTGCTGTTAAGCTGTCTTTAGAAAATATTTCACCACTGGCTGTTTTGCGTCCATGAAATTTATGAGCATAAAAGCTAGCCATTCCAGTTTGTTTGTACAATGTATCCTTTTGTGCATGAGCAGAATAACTCAATATCAAACAAAATAATATCACACTATTCCGGATGAAATGCATGCGTGTTTTTTTGTGAAAGTAAGCATTCTGTAATTAATGCTTTTTGAAATTGGGTTTTCAATCAGTACAAAAAACATCCAAACCCAAAATGAGATTGAAAAATTCCTGTAGTTTGCAGGCTCAATCATGTCAATAAAACCAAGCATTCTAATTACAAGTTCTGCTGGACTTGTTGGAAGTCACACTCTCCTTAATCTTACAAAAAAGGGGATAGCTGTTCGAGCAATGGTCCGTCAACTTAGTCATTCTAAAAAACGAATTGCTAAAATTTTCGAACTCTATGGTGAAAATTTCGATAGCTTGGAGCAATACATTGAATTTGTAGAAGCCGATTTGTTGGACATAGGTTCTTTAGAAGATGCTTTAGTAGGAATTGATTCAGTTATCCACTGTGCAGCTATCGTTCGAAACTTGAAAAATTCAGATTCAAGTATGTCGAAAGTGAATGTAGAAGGAACTGCAAACTTGGTGAATGTATGTCTAGAAAATAAAATCAGCTGGTTTCTTCATGTAAGCTCTGTTGCTACACTAGGTCCGAATCCTGAAGGTTTAGTGGATGAAGATTTCTTTTTCAAATACAATCCACGACTTTCGAATTATGCAATTAGTAAATACAGTGCAGAACAAGAAGTTTGGAGAGCCTATGAAGAAGGTTTACCTGTTGTGATTATTAATCCATCGTTCATCATTGGTCCATCGGATTCAGAAAACAGCAGTAGTGCTGTATTCAATGCTGCTCGAAAAGGAATTCCTTATTATACCAAGGGCTTGGGAGCTTATGTTGCGGTGGAAGATGTTGCAGAAATTATTGCTCAGTTGTATTTGAAAAAGTTTGTTGGAAAACGCTTTATCGTTTCATCCGAAAATTGGGAAAACAAGGATTTCATTAGCGAAATATCGATAGCCATGAAATCAGAACCGCCTCAAAAAATGCTTAAAGAATGGATGATTTTTCCTGCTTTGATTTTATTTCGTTTGCGAAAATTAATTACTGGTAAATCGTTCCCATTGAATCGACAAGTAATACGTATGGCTCAAAGTAGAAATGCATATGATAATTCCCGAATTGTAGAATTAACAAAAATCAATTTCACTCCAGTGAAAGAAGCTATTCATCGTACTTCATTGAACATGCTAAAATTGAATTAGAAATATCCTTGTTGCCAGAGACTTAATAAGTCCATTCCAATGGCGATACTGAAATGAACCAAAATTCCCGGAAGAATGGAGCGTGATCTCAGTGCCATTGTGCCTAATACCAAACCAGCAACGATTGCCCCGATTGTTTCTGGAAATGGTTTTCCAAAATGAATCATCACATATGGAAGCAATGGTACAAGAACCGCTATGTTTCCTAAGTATTTCTCAAAAGAAAAAAGAATAAATCCTCGAAAGAAATATTCTACTGCAACAAATTGAAAGAAATATGCAAGTTCCCATAAAAGTAGCGTTTGTCCGAAATGTTCTCCTTTGGGAATATAAACAAATGGATACGTTTGTTGAAATGAATTGAGATAAGAAGCGCCAATTAATGGAAGTATCATAAAGATCAACATGCCACCATAAATCATCCAATGCGATTTTGGTAATTTCCATTGGAAAAGGGAAGGCTCATCCGGAAAAAGAATTCTTCGAATAAGCATCGGAATCAACAAATAAAACAGAACACAGGAAGCTGCCCAGAAAATTAGTGAATGCAAACTGCTACTTTCTCCTTCAAAAAAGTATGCTGCAAGCTCTCTTTTCCACGAATCGATGGATTCAGTCCTCCACGATTTGAAAATAGATGCCTTTCCAAAATATTCTTTGCAAGTCAATAAAACTGCTATACATGCAGTAATGATATAGATTCTGCGATCTTCAGATCGAATTTTAAGTTCCGAAAGGAGGTGTTCATTCATCGCGCTTAAATTGTAAATAATTCTGTTTATAACTGAATGCCGATGAAAATTTCATTGCAATAGTTTTTTTGCACATTTGAACGCATTGGATGTGAATTTCTTTATGTGCGTTCGATTTCCTAAAACAAACTCGTTGAATACTGTTTTTAACCCGTCTTTCTTCCGAAATTTAAAACGGATATTTCTTTTTGTTGCACTGATTTTGGGCTTCCAATCTGTTGCCCAAGAACTTCAGATTTTATCAGTCGATACATCTCAATATCCCGCCATTCGCCTTTCTATTGCATATAAAGGCAGTACACGTTTTGATTCTGATCAATTGAATTTGAAGCAAGATGAAAAAAATCTGCCTTTTACTATTCGAGAAAGTGCTCCTGGTTCGGCTCCAGAAAAAGGCAGAGCAGTTTTCTTTCTCATTGAATCTTCGGGAAACACTTTTGGTAAAGGTCTTATCGATATTCGTGAAGGAATAATTGGTTCGATGGATAACCTCGACACCAAAGATCTAATTAACATTGGATGGTTTGGGAGTTATGATGCTGATAGTGTGGGAATGCGCTTATTAAATCCACACTTTACTAATGAACAAGCTAATATTCGTTCACTCATTCAATCGAAAATCACTGCAAAAGCTGATTCCTTAAACCGATCAGATCTTTACAAAAACATTATTGCTGGCTTGAATTATATTTCCACAGAGAAAGATTTGCCTCAAAACAAATTATTTATTGTCATTTCTTCTGCACGAAATAATAGCTCTTCCCCACTCTCTTCATCTGATTGTATAAGCAAAGCAAAAGAAATTGGCGTTCCTATTTATTCAATAACCTATTTGGTCAACGATAGTGCTTATAGTTCGGGAATGATGACAAGAATTTCGGCTCGAACAGGTGGTAAAAACGTACAAGCCAGAACTCAAATCGAAATTATCAATGCCATTACAGATTTCTTCAATGCTCCCGTCCCCGTAGCTATGCAGGAATCTTTTTATGACATTTTATTCAATGCCAACACCAATACAAATCCTAGTCGAGCTAAAATTGACATCAGCTTTCGAGGCAATCGTCAAATTTTGATTGTAGCCGACCCCAATACAGGTAGCTTGATTCCATCGGACTATAAAAAATACCTGTGGTATTCGATAGGAATTCTTGGATTGATAGTTCTTTGTATGTTATTAATTAATCTATTTTCACGCAAAGGAAATCGTGCAAACGAAAGTAATTCAGAGGCTACGGCAGAAACTGAATCAAGTCCATTAGCCGTTAGAAAAAATACCGTGACTATAAGTAACGAGAATATTCAAGAGCAAACTCCGATTTCAACACCTGAAATTAAACCGATGGGCCCAGTAATCTTGGTAAGTATGAATGGAAGAACAACGCCCCATCCACTTACTAAATCAGAAACTACCATAGGAAGACACGATACAAACGACATTATCCTCCCCGAACAAATCATTACAGGGAAACATGCTATTATTCGCATGGAAGACAATGTGATAACTATCAATGACCTTGGTAGCACAAACGGAACTTTTGTAAATGGAGAACGTATCCGTACAAAAGAACTCAAATCTGGCGATCGTATTCGGATCGGCACCATTGAGTTAACGCTAAAGTGAAATTCCTAACATGGTTCAAAAATGTCGCATCGGTCGAAATCAGGAAAACAATCTGGTTCTCAATGATCGAGCGGCTAATGATTTCCATGCGGTAATTACAGTGAATGAAGACGGTCTTGTATTATTAGAAGATCTTAACACGCATTACGGAACATATGTCAATGGAAAACGAATTTCAAAAATTCAATTATTTCCGGGTGATGAAGTTCAAATTGGATTTGCACGAATTGATTGGTTAAGCTTTTCTGGTATCGCAAATCCAATCAACGAAATTGAAATTCGTCCTAGTTTTTCTGTCCCAATTAAAAAACCGATTAAGAAAGAACTCGAATCCTATAAATCGTCCACCGACGAACGCGTGGGTAATTTATATTCTGGTAAAGCCTCTGTGGATTTAGCCGATTTCGTTTTAAAAACAGAATCCTTTGCAGATCGAATTGAACGTGAAATTCAAACAAGCGATATTGAAGAAATTAATCAATCACACCTTCCAATAGAATCGAAGGAAATTGATACGAACATTTCCCCGATTCCGGATCAAAAAATTGAACTACCAGTTGAGAAGAAATTACACACTGAATTTGAAGATCAAAATCTGAGTGTATCGCTTCCCAATATTGAAAATAATCATGTAGAAGTTTCCAATGAGTCAATTTCAAAAGATGAACTTGACCTGCCTAAAACTTCCGAAAGAATAGTAAAGATTGAGGAGCCGAAGCCCAAAGTAATTATTGCTAAAACACCCGATTTTCCTATAAAAAGAAAATCCAACAATGAATTTATTCAGGCGATAGTTGTCATTGTAACAACCATATTACTCATTCTAGTTGGATGGTTAATTGGCAGTTTATAATCTTACTGTTCAGCCATCGAAATAGCTGAATTCAGGTATTGAATCAAAGGAAACAATTTACGAAATACATCTCCAGCCAATTCAGGAAGTTTGGATGATGAAACTTCTTTATCAGTCAGCGAATGCATCACCACATAGCTCTTGTATTTCAATAAATCAATGGCAGGATGATCTTTTTCAAATCCTTTGGGAACAGTCTTTAATTGTTGATTATCGAGACTACCAAAGGTTTTTACGAAATCTGCTTGATTGATAATTGTTCGTAAATTCTCATGATTGAAGTAGATTTCCTGACGAATCGCATTCAATACAGGAGCTTCAGGCATCCAAATTCCACCAGCGACAAAAGATGCCCCAGGCTGAATATGTAAATAATATCCTGCCTTGGGCGATTTCTTTCCTCCATCAGTAAATGAAGAACCTATATTGTTTTTATAGGGCAATTTATTCGACGAAAATCGCGTATCCCTGAAAATGCGGAATATGCAGTCCTTCGGTGTTAATGGAGCAATTGTAGAATCAAACGAAGCAATTTTCTGAATAACCGCAGCCGTTAAGTCAACGAGTTCCTTTTTGGATTGCTCATAGTCTTTACGGTGTTTATCGAACCATTCGCGATCATTGTTTTTGGACAATTCACGCAGAAATTCCAACGAATGTTTCATACTGGTTTAGGCGATCAAAAAGGGAGATCGTTGCTATCGTCGTTCGACTCGAAAAAATTAGGTGAGTTCGGAGTTGGTGCTTGTTGAAAGTTTTGTCCTGGGGCTGAAAATGCTGGTGCAGGAGCCGATTGTGGTACTTGAAACGAAGGTGCACCTTGCGATGGAGCAGCTGAGATTGCTCCGGCTGGATCCAATTTCCAAGCTCTTACTTCGGTATACCAACGCTCGTTGTACTCACGAGATTCCAAATTGAAACTTACTTTCACATCATCGCCCGGTTGAAAACGACGAAGTTGTTCTGTTTTATCACCCCAAACGGAACAACATATTTTTTTGGGATACTGATCAAAAGTTTCGATCACAAATTCTTGTTTAACCCAACCACCATTTCGTGATTCGCCAGTAACCTGTTCCATTACTTTTACAAGCTTACCGTTAATTTCCAATGCCATAAAATGAAATTTTGCTCAAAATTAACCATTCAAATTTGCTAAGAGCAGTTTCATTCAGGAAATAGTTTTGAACATTGTTGTGGATTGCCTGAATACTTCTTTCTCCGTATTAAATTCGTCCATTCGAACAAACCGTATGAAACGAAATCTCCTTTCTCCAATTTTCTCATCTCCGCTTGTTTTACTACTTCTCCTTGTATCATGTACCGGAAATTCTCCCAAGTGGATTGAAGTAAGTGCCGATTTCATTCCCTACGTAAGCGCCTATACAGGCGGTATCATCTCAAGTACCAGTTCCATTCGTATTCGATTAGCACAAGACATTCGTGGAATTGTTTCTTTCGGTGAACCTATTGAAGAAGAATATTTTGATTTTGAGCCTTCTATTACTGGTAAAACAAAATGGATAGATGCCAATACCATTGAATTCGTCCCCGAAAAACGACTTCCTCAAAACCAACAATACACCGCCCATTTTAATTTAGGAAAACTGCTTAAAGTCCCTGAAAAGCTAGAGGACATGGCTTTTTCATTCAAAACAATTAAGCAATCGGCCGAAGTAAAACTAGGCTTTCCTCAAACCTATTCACCCGATGATTTTAGCAAACAATACGTCGAAGGCACTTTAACGACCGCCGATAAAGCGGATCTCGAAACAGTCAAAAAAACCATTCAAGCCAAACAAAGTGTAGGAGAATTAACAATTAATTGGAGCCAAAGTGCCGATCAACACAAGCATTTCTTTAAGATTGAACAAATCAAACGTCCTTCAACCAAAGAAGATATACTACGGGTAAATTATGATGCTGATGCATTTGAAAATGATGAAACGGAAGAATGGACGCGCAGCATCGTTCCACAAAATGAATATCGTGTTGTAAATGCCTCTGTGGTAAATGATGATGAACCGCGGGTAGAAATAGTTTTTAGTGATCCCTTGCTTGAAATGCAGGATTTAACTGGACTTGTACAAGTTATTGGAACCGATTTGCCCGATGCAGTTATTAATGGACACATTCTATCTATCTATAAATCGGATGCAGCTGAAAGTACAACAACGCTTTCGCTTTCTCCAGGAATACTTAATGCCAAAGGGAAATCGCTCGAAAAAGGCGGAAGTTTTACCGTATCGTATGATGATCCGAAACCCGATGTTCGATTTCCTGGTGGAGGAGTTATTTTACCAAGCGACAATGGGATGATTGTCCCGTTCGAGGCTGTTTCATTAAAGAAAGTGGATGTTCAAATCACCAAAATATTTGAAAACAATATTCCGCAGTTTCTTCAAAATAATGAATTAGATGGAAGTGGTAGTTTGAAGCAAGTCGGTAAAATTATCGCCATCAAATCCATTCCCCTCGAAACTGCTCATATCTCAAGCAGGAAAAAATACAGTGGCTATGCATTGAATCTCAATGAATTAATCAAAACAGAACCGGGTGCTATCTATCGCGTTGAACTAAGCTTTCAACAATCCTATGCAACCTGCGAGTGTTTGGATGAAAATTCCTCGGAGGATCTGCAATCGGTTCAAGCTAAACCCAATTTCCGTGAGCTAAATAAACCCGGATATTATGGTGGTGATTATGCCTATTATGAAGATTATGAAGGAGATGATTACAATGAAAGTTACGACTGGCGAGAACGCAATAATCCATGTTCTGCAACATATTATATGGATCATCGAGCGGCTTCACGGAATATTCTCTCTTCGAACATTGGCTTACTAGCTAAAAGCGGAGCTGATGGTTCTTGGCAATTTATTTCAACCAACATTTTAACTGCCGAACCCTTAGCTGGTGTTGATTTGAAAATTCTCGACTATCAACAACAACAAATTGCAACATTAAAAACCGATCGGGATGGTTTCGCCTTTCTGAAAAGTAGTCCTGACGATGAACCATTTCTCTTATTGGCTTCTCAAGGAAAACACAAAGGATATCTAAAACTAAATTCTTCTTCAGCACTCAGCACCAGTCAATTTGAAGTGAGCGGTGAAGAAATTAAAGAAGGTTTGAAAGGTTTTCTCTATGCCGAACGTGGAGTATGGCGACCGGGCGATACTTTATTTATTAATCTCATGCTAGAAGTTCCCGATGCTACTAAATCGGCAGCTCAACCTATCATTTTTGAAATCCTTAATTCGCGCGGACAACGCATCAAAAAAGAGATTCAAGTATACGATCCTGAAAAAGTAATTTATAGTTTTCCTGTTGCAACGAATCCAGAAGCTCCAACTGGGAATTATTCTGCACAAGTTTCTATCGGAAGCACCGTGTTTCAAAAGAGTTTCAAGGTAGAAACAATCCAACCGAATCGACTTAAAATCGACTTCAACTTTCCCGAAACAACCTTGAGAGCGTCACAAGCAACTACATCTGTTCCACTAAGAGCAACCTGGCTGCATGGTTCTCCGGCTGCAAATCTCAGAGCAAATGTTGCTGTTACTTTAAGTGCATCAACAACGAGTTTTCCTGCTTTTAAAGACTATATTTTTGATGATCCGTCCAGAACAACTTCAACCGAAGAAGTAACTGTGTTTGATGGCTTATTGAATGATCAAGGAGAAACGACAATCAATCCAATGATTCGTTCATCGCAACAAGCTCCTGGTCAATTAAAAGCCGATTTCACCGTACGAGTTTTTGAGCAAGGTGGCGGTTTTAGTATCGATCGGTTTAGCATTCCCTATTTGCCTTATACAAGTTTTGCTGGTATAAAAACTCCCGAAGGAGAAGGCTGGGCTAATATTCTATCCTCAGATAAACAACACACCTTGGATTTAGCTTGTGTAGATGATCGAGGAAAAGGTATTGCCGGAAGAACACTTACCGTGAATTTTTACAAAACGAGCTACGAATGGTGGTGGCAACGGAATGGTAATATTAACGACTATTACAATGCCGAATATGCAGTTGCTGCAAGAACTGGAAAAGTAACAACCAATGCATCGGGAAAAGCAAGCTTCAATTTTAGTTTTAATGAGGATGAATTAGCTACTTATTTGGTTCGAGTTTGCGACGAAACTAGCGGTCATTGCACGGGTACAACCATTTATATTGACGATGATTCTTGGATGAGCCGAACCACCACAAAAACTCAAAATGCACGAGATATCACCCTTAAATCGGATAAAGAAAAATACACTACCGGTGAATCAATTAAACTAAGTTTTCCTAGTCCAGCAGATTCCAAAGCTTTGTTAAGCATCGAAGATGGAAGTCATGTTTTGGAAAGCCGTTGGATAAATACCACGCAAGGACAAACCGAAATTACATTCAAGGCAAAACCCGAATATGCTCCCAATGTATATGCACATATTACGGTGCTTCAACCACATCAACATGCCAATGAGTTACCATTACGTATGTATGGTGTTTTGCCTGTGTATGTTGAAGATCCTTCCACTCGACTTGAACCCATTATTTCTTCACCCGAAATAGTACGACCTGAAACCGTTTTGAATATAGGTGTGAAAGAAAAATCGGGGCAAGAAATGGAATATACCATCGCTTTAGTAGATGATGGATTGCTTGATTTAACACGTTATAAAACACCCGATCCTTGGAGTTCATTTTATGCGAAAGAAGCTTTGGGTGTTGTTTCTTGGGATTTGTTTGATGATGTCATTGGAGCCTATGCTGGTGCTTTCGAAAGTATTGTCACCATTGGTGGAGATGCTGAACTCGATGGGAAAAAGAAAAGCGCCAAAGCCAATCGATTCAAACCGATGGTGCGTTTTATTGGACCTTTCAAATTGAAAAAAGGCGGATCTGCTTCTCACAAAATTGCTATTCCATCCTATTTCGGTTCAGCCCGAATTATGGTCATTGCAGGAAATCCAAAGCATGCCTATGGAAGTGCAGAAAAGAAAATCACCATTCGCAAACCTTTGATGGTGCTAACAACTTTGCCTCGTGTGGTTAGTCCGGGTGAAACAATCCAACTTCCTATCAACATTTTTGCACTCGATAAATCCATCAAAAACGTAAACATCACATGCAGTCCCAACGCGTTCTTCAAAATCAATGGTGTTGCTAAAAAAACCATTACAATGCGCTCTCCTGGTGAATCTTTAGAAGAGTTCGAATTGAAGGTTGTCAATACTACTGGAATTGGAAAAGTAAAGGTAACAGTGAGTAGCGGCAATGAAATCGCATCGGCCGAAACAGAAATCGAAATTCGATCACCTAATGTGCCAATTACAGATGTGACAGAAATCCTTTTAAAACCGGGTGAAATCTGGAAAGGTGATATTCAAGCGAATGGTATAGCTGGTTCACGCGAAGCATCCATCGAACTTTCGGGAATGCCGGCTATCAATTTAAGTAAACGTTTGAAGGAATTAACTGCTTATCCGCATGGTTGCTTAGAACAAACTACATCGGCAGCATTTCCTCAAATCTATCTAAGTAATTTGGTTGATCTCTCAGAAAAAGATCAAAAAAGAACAGCAGATCATGTTCGTGCAGCCATCAAAAAAATTGGGTATTTCCAATTAGGAAATGGAGGAATGGCATATTGGCCCGGTGCCTCACAAGCCGATGAATGGTCGACTTCCTATGTTGGACACTTTTTAGTTGAAGCTCAACATGCTGGCTATCCAGTGAGTTCTTCCGTATTAAAAGGCTGGAAGAATTTTCAAAAAGTAACGGCAAAACTCTGGAAACCAACATTAAATTCATTCAATCGAGACCAAGTTCAAGCATATCGATTATATACTCTTTCGTTGGCTGGTAGTCCTGAAATGGGAGCTATGAATCGTATGCGTGAAATCAAAAATTTGAGTCCACAATCGCGTTGGCATCTTGCGGGTGCATACGAACTCGCTGGCCAACATGAAACTGCTCTTGCCATGCTCAAGCTTTTACCGAAAGTATTTACTGAAAGTGATGTGTATTCATTCGGAAGCATTCAACGTGATGAAGCCTTGGTTTTATTAACGCTTTCAGAAGTTGGAATGGAACAAGAAGCGATGAAAATGGCAAGGAAAGTCGCGATGAATCTTGGTAATAATTCCTGGATGAGTACTCAAACTACAGCATGGTCATTAGTTGCAATTGCTAAACAAAATAAAAATCCCAAATCAGGAAAACGTTTAGATGCAGAAGTTACCTGCTCCAATAAACTTCAAAAAATTTCTGGAAATAAGCCTTTGGTTGAAGTACCGGTTACATTAGATGTATATGGGAAATCAAACGTCATCATTAAAAACACCAATAAAACAGCATTATATGTTCGTTTAATTCGTCGAGGAATTCCAGGATCAGATAAAATCATCACCCAACAAAACAATGGTTTAGCCATGAACATTCAATATAACGATATGACTGGTCGAGCCTTAGATCCTTCATCCATTCCTCAAGGAACCGATTTTACCTTAACAGTTTCAGTTAATAATCCGACAAGTTCTACTTCGTATTCTGATTTAGCATTTTCGCTTCTTTTCGCATCGGGTTGGGAATTCAACAATACACGTGTGAATGATGTTGCTAATGCACAAGAGGCATCCAATTTTGATTATCAGGATATTCGGGATGACCGAGTACAAACTTATTTTCAGCTTTCTTCACGAGATTCTAAAGTCTTCAAATTCAAATTCAATGCTTCCTATACTGGAACATTTTATTTGCCTTCATTTTTAGTGGAGTCGATGTATGATAATACAATCTATGCTCGAACAGCCTCATCTTGGGTACGCGTTTTAAGACCACAAGCACGGGCAATCTGAAAAAGTTGTTGATGAATCTTCATATTTTCACCCGAGTACAATCGAATGAAATAGATAGTTTTTTCACTACATTTGCACGCCCAAAAAAATCAACCAATACCGACTAAATGAAGATACTCGTTTGCATCAGTCAGGTACCTGATACCACTAGTAAAATTGCGTTTACAGATAACAACACCAAATTCAGCGAGGACAAAGTTCAATACATCGTCAATCCATACGACGAGTGGTATGCGCTTGTTCGTGCACTCGAAATAAAAGAAGCGTCTGGTGGAAATGTTAGCATCATCACCGTAGGAACATCAGCGGTTGAACCAATCATTCGAAAAGCTTTGGCCATTGGTGCTGATGACGCTATTCGTATTGATGCTGATCCTAAAGATGCTTTTTCAACAGCCAAAGCAATTGCAGATTATGCTTCTGGAAAAGGCTTTGATTTGATTCTTGCAGGAAAAGAAACTATCGATTATAATGGTTCTGAAGTAGGCGGAATGATTGCTGGTTTGATGGATTTACCATTTATTTCTTTAGCATCAAAACTTGACATTAACGGATCCAATGCAGTAACAGAAATTGACATTGAAGGTGGTGTTGAAATTACTACTTCACCCCTGCCCTGTGTAATTTCTTGCGCCAAAGGAATGGCAGAAGCTCGCATTCCAAACATGCGTGGAATCATGGCTGCTCGAACTAAAAACATCGAAGTCATTTCGAATTCTGTCGCTCCACTCGTGAGTGTCAAAGAATTTACTTTACCTGCTCCTAAATCTGCTGTAAAGTTGATTGATCCTGCAAACATGGACCAACTTGTTGAATTACTTCATTCTGAAGCAAAAGTTATTTGATCATGGCTGTACTTATTGTTACCGAAACTTCCAAAGGAAAATTCAATAAAGCTTCCATTGAAGCTATTTCATACGGAGCTCAAGTAGCTCGACAACTTTCAACAGAAGCAACATTACTTTCAATTGGTACTGGTGCTGATGAAGAACTTTCCAAAGCTGGTGAATATGGCGTAAAGGCTGTACTTAAAGCAGATAGTTCAAAACTCAATCATTTCGATACACAATTATTTAGCAAACTCATTTTATCTGCATTAGATAAAACTGGAGCTGATGTATTGATTATGAGTCACGATCGTACGGGAAAAGCTGTCGCACCGCGAATTTCGGCCATTCTGCAAGCAGGCTTAATTTCAGGTGCAGTTGCTTTACCGAATACATCTGCAGGATTTTCTGTAAAAAAGAATGTTTTTTCGGGGAAAGCTTTTGCAGAATACAACATTAGTACACCAAAAAAAATAATTACACTTTTACCGAATTCTGTTCCGGTTCAAAATACAGGTGGTTCAGCAACGGTATCTTCTTATAATGAAGTGCCAGATGCATTTAATTCTGTATTAAAAATCGAAGAACGTGTTCATCAAACCGATGGTGAAATTCCACTTCCGGGCGCTGATCTCGTTGTTTCTGCAGGTCGTGGAATGAAAGGTCCCGAAAATTGGGGGATGATTGAAGACCTTGCTAAAACATTAGGTGCTGCTACTGCTTGCTCACGTCCAGTTGCTGATATAGGCTGGCGTCCTCATCACGAACACGTGGGACAAACTGGAATTGCCATTCGCCCAAACTTGTATATCGCTGTCGGGATTTCAGGTGCTATTCAACATTTAGCAGGTGTAAATGGGTCGAAAGTGATTGTGGTAATCAACAAAGATCCTGAAGCTCCTTTCTTTAAAGCGGCTGATTATGGTGTTGTTGGTGATGCATTTGAAATTGTTCCGAAACTGAACGAAGCTTTTCGTAAATTCAAGGCTCAGAATGCCTGAGTAATTATCAATACTGCCGACCGAAAGTCTAGCACTTTCATGTGAAGCCATTATGAAGAAAATTAAGCTCGAAATATCTGGACTTTCCTACAGTCAAACTCAAAGTGGAGCCTATGCGCTTGTCCTTGGAGAAAATGGAGGAAAACGTCGACTACCGATTATCATCGGCGGATTTGAAGCACAAGCCATCGCTATTGAACTAGAAAAGATGGCTCCTACTCGACCACTCACGCATGATTTATTTAAATCATTCGCAGAATCATTCAATGTACATGTTCGTGAAGTGGTGATTTATAATTTGGTTGAGGGGATTTTTTACGCCAAGTTGATTTGTCAACAAGATGGTGCAAACGATGTAGAGGTTGATGCTCGAACAAGCGATGCCATTGCATTAGCAGTCCGTTTTCAATGCCCAATTTATACCTACGAATTTATTTTAAGTTCAGCAGGAATTTTAATTGATGATGTGGGAGATGATGCAACAGCCGCCCTTCCTGCAGCCGAAAGTTCCGCTTCCAAAGAACCAATCACCAAAGAACCAAGCACAGAATTGAGTGGAAAAAGTAAAGACGAACTCAAGCAAATGCTAAAAGCAGCAATCGAAGATGAAGCTTATGAAAAAGCTGGAAAAATTCGAGATGAGTTAGAGAAGCGGAAATAATCCCGATAGCAATCGGGAGATGTGCTAGTGTGTTGATGTGCTAATGTGTTGATGAGATAATGTACTCCTTTCGACAAGCTCAAGGAGCAATAATCGAACGCTGAGCTTTTGTCGAAACGTGATGATGATAACTATAGAGAGTTGTGATTAATGATCCAAAGTATATAATTAAACATATCGTAATTTCAAATTCGTATATCGTACATCGTACATCGTATATCGTATATCGTAATTCGTAATTCGTAATTCATAATTCGTAATAAAATTGAAACTCGAACACGAAACCACTATTTGTGCATTAGCAACGGGAGGAGGAATGTCGGCCATTGCGGTAATTCGTGTTTCGGGAAAAGATGCAATTGAGTTATGTGATCAAGTATTCAGAGGGAAAAAAGGTAAAAAGCTTGCAGATCAAAAAGGCTATACCATTCATTTTGGATCTATAATCTGGAATGAAAGAGTAATTGATGAAGTGCTCGTTTCGGTATTTCGTTCACCCAATTCGTATACAGGTGAAAATACACTTGAAATAAGTTGTCATGGTTCAACTTTTATTCAGCAAGAATTATTATCTGCTCTATATTCTACAGGCATTCAACCAGCCAAACCGGGTGAATTTACCTTGCGTGCATTTTTAAATGGAAAGATGGACTTGAGTCAAGCCGAAGCGGTTGCCGACCTCATATCATCCGAAAACAAAGCTTCACATGAATTGGCCTTAAAGCAAATGCGTGGTGGTTTTTCAGAAGAAATAGCGAAGCTACGAGAGCAGCTCATGAATTTTGCTGCACTCATCGAACTCGAACTCGACTTCAGCACCGAAGATGTAGAATTTGCTGATCGCTCATTATTACTCACATTAGTCAAACATGTTATACATGTTGTTCATTCCCTCAAAGAAAGTTATGCTCTCGGAAATGTTCTAAAACAAGGCATTCCTGTTACCATTGCAGGTCGACCCAACGCAGGAAAATCGACTTTGTTAAATGCTTTATTAAATGAAGAAAGAGCGATTGTTAGTCCAATAGCCGGCACAACACGAGATAGTATTGAAGACAATTTAATTATTGACGGAATTTCGTTTCGATTTATTGATACAGCAGGCTTGAGAGATTCTAAAGATGAAATTGAAAGCATTGGAGTTGAGCGTAGTTATCAAAAAATAAATGAAGCTGAAATTGTTTTATTTCTGTTTGATGCAAGCTTTGCCAATCAACCACAAATTTTAGAAGATCTCCTTGTGCTTCGTGAACGTGTTGGTTCAGGCAAATTCATCATACCGGTTGGAAATAAAGTGGATCAATTAGATGAACCTGTACTTGATATTTACAATCAATTGATGGGAGCTGCTTGGATTTCTGCACTGAAGAAAGATGGGCTTGTTGAATTGAAGCAACAATTGATTCAATGGGTAAATTCAGGCATTCAGGGGAATTCAGAAATTATAGTTACGAATGCTCGTCATGTTGATGCACTTAGTCGTGCAGAAGAAAATTTGTTGGATGTTCAGAAAGATTTAGAATTAAATATTGCTAGTGATTTATTAGCTATTGATATTCGTTCGGCTATTTCAACACTTTCAGAAATCACTGGAGAAGTAAATAATGAAGACCTTTTAGGGCATATTTTCGGCAAATTCTGTATCGGAAAATAATGTAGATTTTTAATAGCTGGTATTCATTCGTATTTCTAAAATGATACTTTTGATTATTAGCAAACTCTAAGACTCCCAATTGGAATATGGAATTTAATAGCTCCGATCAATTTAATGAAGATGCAAATAGTATTTCCAATGCCTTAATGGGTATTATTAACTCAACTACTGATTTGATATGGTCGGTCAATTCTCAATTTTGCTATACCTATTTTAACGATCGTTTTAGAGAATATTTGATTTCTAATTACAATACAATTCCTGAAATTGGAAATAAAATAATATCAGCCTCTTCCGATTTACCTGAATTAAAGTACTTATTTAAAATGATTCAGAAGGGATTTGAAGGGGAGTTTCTATATGAAGAAATATCATTACCCCATTTAGTAGCTCAGGTCAATGTTAATCCAATTTTTAATGAAAAAAAAGAAATCATTGGGTCAGCAATATATTGTAGAGATATAACAATCAGCAAGATCAATGAATTAAAACTAAAAGAAAGTGAAAACCGATACAAAGATGTTATTGAAAGTGTCCACGAAATTATTTTTCAAACAGATATTGTAGGCAATTGGTCATTTTTGAATAAATCATGGGAACGCGTTTTCGGGTTTAAAGTTGAAGACTGTTTAGGTAAGCCCTTTTTTGGCTTTTTACATCCTGATGACGTTCAAAAAAACATGGATTTATTTGAACCACTCATTCAACGGAAAAAGAATTTCTGTGACCATGAAATTCGATATATCACTTCGACTGGAAAAGTTCTCAATATTCGAGTTTATGCAGTCATCCGATTGAACGAATCGGATGAAATTATTGGAACAAGTGGTACACTTCAAGATATTACGGAACAAAAACGGAATAAAGAGATGTATCAATTATTATCCGAAAATGTGCGCGATTTAATTGTACTTCATACAATGGCTGGGAATATTTCCTATATAACTCCATCGTGTTACACGCTATTAGGCTACCATAGTGATGAATTAATTGGGACAAATCCATTCAATTTAGTTCATCCAGATGATATAAGAAATATTCAATTATTGCAACAAAGTATTATTGATGGTGGGAATCAAAATACCTTAATCTCATATCGATTTAAACATAAAAATGGAACTTATCATTGGCTTGAAACAAATTCAAAACTAATGACTGATTCTCAAGGGAATCCATCTGGAATTATTGCTTCATCACGCATTGTTGATGAACGAAAAAAATTGGAAGAAAATCTTATTGAATCTTTAGTGAAAGAAAAAGAATTAAATGAATTAAAATCACGATTCGTGAGTATGGCCTCTCATGAGTTCCGAACTCCAATGGCAACAATTAAATCAAGTACCGAAATTCTTGAAATCCGAATTAAGGAACTAAAAAATGAAACAACTGTTGAATCATTTAATAAACACTTGCAAATAATAAATTCTGAAATTGATCGCTTGACTTTTTTAATGAATGATGTGTTATTACTTGGTAAAATCGAAGCTGATAAGGTTGTATTTAAACCTGAATCAACAAACGTGATCGAACTTATTCAAGATATTATTAAAAGACAAGAGAACAAACAAACTGATGGTCGAAAAATTATATTTGAATTTACAGGAAAACCACATCATGTAATGATTGATCCTTCACAATTCAATCACATTTTAGATAATTTAATTTCGAATGCTTATAAATATTCGATAGGAGAAAAATCACCCGAATTGACTTTGCATTTTAAAAACAAATCAATTAAACTAGAATTAAGGGATTATGGAATTGGGGTTCCGAAAGAAGAAGAAAAACAACTATTTGTATCTTTCTTCAGAGCAAGAAATGCCGATATTATTCAAGGTACCGGACTCGGACTAGTCATTGTCAAAAACTTTGTAACAATGCATGGAGGCAAAATCACATTTCAATCCGAAAACATCAAAGGGACAATTTTCACTGTTGAATTACCCTATTAATTCGTTTGAGAAATTTCGCTAGAACTTGCTCCGAGCACCTTTCCAGTATTGGAATCTTGAAGCCATAGAATTAGTTTCAATTTCTTAGTTGATAGCTCAATTGGCAAATTCAGGTAAACATTCCCACTTCGTTTATCAGTCGACATACTCATATAACTCCGGACAGTATTTCGACTAATCATCAATTTCCCAGCGTTTTCTCCCGATTGAATTGTACTCGTATCGCGATCACTTACTAATGCAGCATTTAAAATTTGCAATAAACTATCAGATCGTTCAAAATGAAAAAGAACTCTATTTTCTTTTATCCGAATTGCACTTAACGCAATCTCTTCGTTGAATTTACCCTTTGAGCTGGCCAACAATTCTCTCTTCAATCGGGCTCCATTTGTTCCTGGAAACCCACTTTCACCATTGATAAATAACTCAGGTGTATACAGGTCTTTAGATTTATTAAGTTGAACATAGTGATTTTGTCTTTCCGTGTATTTCGCTTTACTTAACGGATCAACCCATCCACGTTCATTCCAATAATCAACATGAAAACTTAACAAAATAAAATTAGATTCTAAAAAACTTGTATCTCGGTATAATTCATCAATTAGTTGATCTGCTATAAAACAGTTTGAACATCCTTGAGAAGTATAGAGTTCAATAATAGCGAAAGGTGTAGATTGAGGTATTTGAGATTTTAAGTTCGTAACACTACAAATCAACAATAAAATGAATAACACAAATAGGGTATAGCATCTAGTCATTTAATCGAATAATTTTATTTTTCAATGCATAAAATACCAGTCCAATTCGAGATTGAATTTTCAACTTTGTAAAGATTGAATCTCTATATCCATCAATGGTTCGAATACTTACAATCATTTTATCTGCAATTTCCTTATAACTTAATTCGGAAGCTGCTAAAACAAGAAAATCAAGTTCCCTTTTTGATAGTTTCGTAGATTTTTCAACTACTTCAGTATTGAATTGCAACGAAGCAGCCCTTCCAGCAATGTTCTCTGAATAATAAAATTCATCTTCTAAAACAGCTTGAATCCCTTTTACCAATTCATCTGGTTCACAGTCTTTCAACAGATATCCTTTCGCACCAGCTTTTATCATTCGTATCACTGAGCTATCATTATCCATCATTGATAATGCAAGTACTTTTACATTTAATCCTAAATTATGGATCTGTTGCATAGTAGATACACCATCGAGAATTGGCATATTTACATCTAATAAAATAACATCAGGTAGTCTATTCTTTATAAGTTTCAATAATTCTGATCCGTTGGACGCTTCTGCTATTACCTCAAATCCTCTATGATGTAAAATATGAATTAACCCTTTACGAACTAAAGAATGATCATCTGCAATTGCAATCTTAACTTTTTCGAAAGACATATTCAAAATTAATCAAATGGTAGGAAAAAAATACAAATTACTTCTATGTATCTCACCAAACTCATATAACACACTAATTTTTTTACTATTTATTTGATTGATGTATTGAAAATTCTATAGGAGATTTTAAATATTCTAAATCCAATCATTTACTAATCATCCTCTAATTTTCGCCCAAATAACTATCTATTACAAAAATTAAATCCTAAATCAAATAAGTAAAATATGAATTTTGAATTTCCAAATTGTTGAATATTATTTGCCAATGAATATTTTGCACAATTTGAATAACTGTATCTTATTTCAAATTAATTGCTACATATTATAGTACAATAGCTAGAAATTTTGGTATTTACTAAAATGCATCTGAGAAAAATACCGTTAAATAACCCCTCCCTCTGGGTCTTTTTACCCTTTTTTATTTCATAAAGCTGGTACATATTTGCAATAGAATATCATTGAGTCCTAACCCAATGTTTATTCTTTATAAGTGGTGTGCGTACTGCTTGTAATCAAACAAAAAACCGTGAAACATATATTCAAGGTTTTATAAAATACCAAAAGGTATCAATGCCAGGGATAGATGGTTGAAACTTCCTTGGCATTGTTTTTTTTTTAAATAACTCTAAGTAAAATTCATTGAGTTATCTTTATACCTTTTCATATTAGATAAATCATCAATTTTCTCTAATGTGATACATTATACTTTAGTGCTTTTAGTTTGTTTATCTATATACGAATGGAATCCAATACTACATTAGAATTAATATACCGATTAGTCCATTTTACCAATAAAAATATATTCATAACTGGTAAAGCAGGAACTGGAAAAACTACGCTACTAAAACAAATTACACAACAAACTCATAAACGATTTGCTATTGTTGCACCAACCGGTGTAGCTGCTATTCAGGCTGGAGGTGTGACCATACATTCGTTTTTTGGAATTCACCCACATACGTTCATCCCTTTCGGAAATATTCCAAATAATGCTTCAATTCCAATCGAATCGGCGTATAGTTTGAGTCGAACATTGAGAATCTCCCAAGAAAAAATCAATATTCTTCGTAGCATCGATTTACTCATCATCGATGAAATCAGCATGGTAAGATGCGATCTCCTCGATTCCATCGATACCGTTCTTAGAAAATATAAAAAACCAGAACTACCATTTGGTGGTGTTCAACTTTTATTGTTTGGCGATTTATTTCAATTACCTCCCGTTGTCAAAGAAGAAGAAGCACAAATTTTAACAAACTATTATCCCGGTTTTTATTTTTATGAAAGCAAAGCGCTTCAAAAAGCCGAATACAAACGAATTGAATTAACACATATCTACCGACAAACCGATCAACAATTCATTGAAATTTTAAATGAAATTCGATTTGGTACTCTATCTGAAAATACCAACCGCCTACTGCAAAAAAAAATATCAAAACATAAATCTGATTTACCCGAAGGAACTATCACATTGACTACTCACGTCAAAAAAGCAGATGAAATAAATACACATCAACTCAATCAACTAAAAGAAAAACAAATCGTTTTCGAAGCCAGTATTTCAGGTGAATTTCAGCCTTCCTCCTATCCTACCGAAGCCTCATTAAAGCTGAAAAAAGGTGCTCAGGTGATGTTCATCAAAAACGATAAAGAACGAAGATTCTATAATGGAAAAATTGGTATTGTTGAACATTGGGAATTAGATGAAGATCTTGAAGTAATTTATGTTCGTTGCCCCGATCAAGCAAATTTAATTTGTGTAAGTCGTGAAACTTGGCGTAACGTTAAATATTCGTTTGATCAAACAAAAAATGCAATTCAAGAAGACGAAAAAGGCGAGTTCTCCCAATTTCCTCTTCGTCTTGCATGGGCAATTACCATTCATAAAAGCCAAGGATTAACCTTTGAAAAAGTAATCATCGATATTGAAAATCTATTTATTCCTGGACAATTTTATGTCGCAATGAGTCGCTGTAAAAGTTTGGATGGCATTTCATTCTTACACTCAATTTCAAATAGAGAATTAAAGCCCAATAGCGATATCATCCATTTCACCAATAATTTTCAGCCTCTCGAAAAAATAGTCGACCAATTAGCTGATGAGGAATTAGTCTATGCGTATTCTAAAAGCTTGAATGCCTTCGATTTCACCTGGCTTAAACCTCAGATTCGAGAAGCCCAAGATGCACTCATTCCTTTTTTGAAATATTTAAATACTGAATCAAAAGAAAAAATTAAATCCCTCGAAGAATTTAATCAATCAATAACTGCTCATTCAAGAAATTACAAACCTAAAATCGAACAATTATTTTATTCATTAAGCAAAGGGAATTTCATAACTGAAGAACTTATTAGATTTCCAAAAGGTGTAGATTACTTCTGCCACGAACTCATACATAATATCAGTGAACCTTTTCACCAAATTCTACAAGAATTAAAAGAAGTTCACAAAATTAAATCCTTATCCTCTTGCATCCACAAAATAGATTCTCGTATAAAAGAAGCTATTCGTCAATTAATCGAATCCAAACTTTTACTACACACATGGATAAATCGAGGAGAAGTTTTGAGCATTAAACAAGCTTTAAATCAAAGTATTGAAGATGAATACTCGCTATTAAATAAACTAAATCAAGAGGTTCTTTCAGCTCAAATAAAAACCACTAAAACAAAAAATAAAAAGAAAGAAAAAACACCCAAAGGCAGCACTCAAAATTTATCATTCAAATTATTTAAACAAGGAATGAGTATTCAAGAAATTGCTTTAAACAGAGAACTAAAATCAACAACCATTTATTCCCATTTAACAAAATACATTCAATCTGGAGAATTGAATATAAATGAAATTATCTCTGAAAATACAATCACTTCCATACAACTGGCAATTAAAAAATTCCCCAAAGACACGAAACTAGGACCTATATTATCAAGTCTTAATAAACAATTCGAAACAGATGAAATTAAATTAGTTTATGCTGATTTGTTCAAATAAATTTTAAATTTTTTATTAATTTATCTCATCTCCCTTCTCTTAATTTTTTTCTTCCTTTAAATTTCCAATCAATTTCATCCATCTATTTTTGCTTTCTTTTTCTCACATTAAATTCTAATAATTTTAATTCCCTTTTTCTCACCTTTGCACAATGCAAATAAATACACGCCGTCCTCGTCGTAATCGTCGTTCCGAAGCTGTTCGCAGCATGATTCAGGAAACACATCTCCATCCTTCACAACTCATTTTACCCTTTTTTCTTGTCAATGGTGAGAACCTTAAAATCGAAATCGCTTCCATGCCCGGAGTATTTCGCTGGAGCATCGACTTAGCACTGAAAGAAGCTGCTCAATGTGTGCAATTAGGTATTCGAAATTTCATCCTTTTTCCTGCTATTGACGAATCAAAAAAAGACAAGTTTGCTACCTGGAGCTATCATCCCGATTGCTTCTACCTTAAAGCAATTCATGCTTTCAAATCGACATTACCAGAATGTTCAATAACTACCGATGTTGCTATGGATCCATACAGCAGCGATGGTCATGATGGTATTTATGAAAATGGAATTATTCTCAACGATGCAACTCTCGAAATTTTAGGAAAAATGTCGCTTGCGCAAGCTGCTGCTGGTGCCGATATCATTGGTCCTAGTGATATGATGGATGGACGAGTTGGCTACATTCGTCAAACCCTCGATGCTGCTGGTTTTACAGATGTGGCAATTATGAGTTACACCGCAAAATATGCATCCTGCTTTTATGGCCCTTTCCGCGATGCACTTGATTCTGCTCCAAAGCACGGCAACAAACTCACGTATCAAATGCATCCTGCAAATCGTCGCGAAGCACTCATCGAAGCCCAACTCGATACCGAAGAAGGCGCCGATTACCTCATGGTGAAACCCGCTTTGTCTTATCTCGACATCATTTCTGACCTCAAATCCAACAGTCAATTACCCATTGTAGCCTATAATATCAGTGGCGAATATTCGATGATTAAAGCTGCTGCCGAAAAAGGTTGGATCGATGAAACTGCCGCTATGAACGAAGTTCTTACCTCGATCAAACGCGCCGGAGCCGATATCATCATCACGTATTTCGCTCGTCAATTCGCCGAATTCTTTGTTAAGAAATCGTGAATCCCTTGACTCGTTCACGGATTTCAATACGAAGAAACTAACTTGCAAGCTCAATTAGTTTTCGATTTCTATGGGGCTTCCGCCGTTTTCGTTCCTCAAACGCCGTCAGGTGCTCGGCCATACACGGTATTTGCCTCGCCCCTTAAGCCATAAATTCTTCTCTGTTTGCTTCTAAATTCTTATGAAAAAAATCCTCCTTTTTAGTTCTGCTTGCTTGGTTCTGATACTGAGCTATACTGCCTGTAAGAATCACCAAAAACAAAGTGCTAAGGGTAAAGCTTCCGCTTTTCGTGTCATGTTCTACAATGTCGAAAACCTTTACGACACAGTAGATGATCCCAACATCGATGATCAAGAATATCTTCCCGGCTCCGATCTGCAATGGACCAACGAACGCCTCGATGCAAAACTGAAAAACATCGCTCAAGTTATCCAAGCAGTCGGTGCTCAACAACTTCTTCCCGATGTCATAGGCTTAGCTGAAATCGAAAACCGAACTGTCCTCGATTACCTACTCACTAAAACCGAATTATCCAAATTAGGTTACTCTATCGCCCATTTCGACTCTCCCGATAAACGCGGAATTGATGTAGCACTTCTTTATAGTAGCAGCCGATTCAAACCTTTAAAAATCAATAAATATCCTGTCATTTTCCCCGGTGACATGGAAAAACCAACGCGCGATATTCTCTATGTAAAAGGCGAACTTCCCAATAAATCAACCTTAAATATTTTGGTCAATCACTGGCCTAGCCGCAGCGGTGGACAAAAAGAAACCGAACCCAAACGAATCATCGCTGCTCAAACAGCAAAACGCGTTTGCGATTCCATCGCCTTTAACGACCGCAATGCCAATATTTTACTCATGGGCGATCTCAACGATTATCCAACTGATAAAAGTTTAACCGAAGCATTGGGCGCCCAAAACGACACGACAAATTCAACATCCCAATTGTATAATTTAATGGGATGGCAAAAAGGCGAAAATGTTGGTTCGCATCCATACAAAGGTGAATGGGGATTTTTAGATCAAATCATTGTTTCGACATCTGTTATCAAAGGAGAAAAAGGCCTAAAAACCTATTTCAATCAAGCCAAAGCATTCCGTGCCGATTTCCTCATCGAGAAAAACGAGAAATTCAATAACTGGCAAACCAAACGCACCTACGGCGGCAAAAACTACCTTGGTGGTTATAGCGACCATCTACCTGTTTTTGTGAATTTATATATGATTAATTAATGTGCTGGTGTGCTAATGTGTTAATGACCTATTAATCAACTTACCAGCATATCAGCCATCATCATCTAATCATCACATCATATAATCACCACATCATCTAATCATCACATCATCTAATCAGCAAATCAGCACATCACCATGACTCTTCTCATCAAAAACATAGGTCAATTAATTCAAGTTCGTCCTGAAGCACCAAAAATGTTGAAAGGCGCCGAAATGAGTGAATTACCTTGCATTGAAAATGCATGGATTTTAATCATAGATGGATTGATTCATTCATTTGGAGAAATGGAAAGTTGTCCATATTCAGCCGATGAAATTCAAGATGCAGAAGGTGGATTTGTTTTTCCTTCTTGGTGCGATAGTCATACGCATATTGTCTATGCTGGTAGTCGAGAATCAGAATTTGTAGATAAAATTCATGGTCTCAGCTACGAAGAAATTGCTCGTCGTGGTGGTGGTATTCTAAATTCTGCCAGAAAATTACAAGCTACTTCCGAAGATGAATTGTTCAATCAAGCATTGAAAAGAGCCATTGAAATTCAATCGTATGGTACCGGAGCTATTGAAATAAAAAGTGGCTATGGATTAACAGTCGACGATGAACTGAAAATGCTTCGTGTTATAAAGCGAATTCGCCATGCAACTGATTTAACCATTCGTGCAACATTTTTAGGTGCTCATGCAATCCCTTCCGAATACAAGGAAAATCGTTCTGCATATATCGATTTAATTGTAGATCAAATGTTACCTAAAGTTATCTCCGAAGGACTAGCCGATTTTGTCGATGTGTTTTGCGACAAAGGTTTCTTTACAATCGATGAAACCGATCGTATTCTAGAAGCTGCAAAAAGATTGGGACTTCGAGCAAAAATTCACGCCAACGAACTCGATTATTCGGGAGGAATTCAAGTTGGCGTTAAACACAATGCACTTAGTGTTGATCATTTGGAATATACAGGTGAAGAAGAAATGGAGGTGTTACTCAAAAGTGATACAATGCCGACCTTATTGCCTTCAACAGCATTTTTCCTAAAAATAAAACAACCACCTGCCCGTGAAATGATCGCAGCAGGACTACCCATCGCGCTAGCAAGTGATTATAATCCGGGTTCATCTCCTTCGGGACGTATGCAATTTGTCCTCAGTTTGGCTTGCATCAATTTATGTATGACACCCGAAGAAGCTATCAATGCAGCTACTATTAATTCGGCTTATGCTATGGGATTGCACGAAACACATGGAAGTATTACTCCTGGTAAAGTGGCGAATTTATTTATCACTTCACAAATTCCATCCTATGCATTTCTGCCCTATGCTTTTGGAACCGACTTGGTAAAAAACATCATTTTAAATGGAGTAATGCAATAATGTGATACCATCCTTCATTCTCTATTAAATTCTACCAGTATGAAAAATGTGTTTTCATTCCTTGCAAGTATCCTATTTCTAACGGCACAAGCACAAGAAATTCCAGCTATTAAAGTCACCGGTGTGGCTAATATGGATGTAACTCCTGATATCGCTGTATTCTCACTTCAACTGAATGCACGGAATAAATCAGAAAGTCTAAGTATTCAAGATTTAACAGTCGTTTCGAATAATGTCCTAACCAAATTAAAGGAGCTTGGTTATAGTGAAAAGGAAATCATTTTAAACAATTATTCAGTAGATGCTAATTATGATTATGTAGGTGATAAATCCAAACGTAACGGATATAGAGCCACTCAAAATCTCACCGTTAAAACACGATTAAGTAAAGACATCATTCTAAAAACATTGAAAGCATTTTCAACGGATGATGCCCGTCAAACGTACATTACATACAATTCAATTTGTTCCGATAGTTTACAAAAAGCAGTAGAGAAAAAACTCATTGAGCAAGCTATAATGGATGCATCCGAAAAAGCGAACATCATTGCTATTTCGTTAAAAGTTAAACTCTCACAAGTGCAACAAGTTTTTTATGAAGTAAATGAAGGCTACGGTTCAGGAAACGGTCTTGTCTATGGAAATAGTTCTGGTAAAGCAATGAATGAAATGGACCTTGTCAACGAAACCTATTTCACCATAGAAAAAGAAAATTTTACCAAATCTGTCCGCATCGATTTTGGAATTGAGCAATATAAACCCTGATTGCTAAAACCATTGAATACTTCCATGCACAAAGGCTTCTTCTACTCCATTTTCAAGTTGAAGAACTAAGCGCCCTTGCTCATCAACACATTCAATTGTTGCCTGAAAATCTTTTCCATCTTTTTGAAAAGTATGCAATTGACCTCGTTTCCATAAAAGCGAATTGTATTCTTGTGAAATCAAATTTCGTTGCCCCGATCGCAACTTCAAGTAATAAACTTCTAGCTGTTTGCTCAATAAATTCATCACATCATCTAATTTTAGTTCACGACCTAATTCCATCGCCATTGAAACTGGATTCCCGCCAGAAACTTGAAATGAAGTTTGATTCACATTCAATCCAATTCCAGCCAAACAACTGACAATCTGGCTGCCCTTCACCGACGTTTCGACTAGGATGCCTGCCAATTTTCGATTTTCCAGAAAAATGTCGTTGGGCCATTTAATTCGAATAAATGAAGCTGGTATAATCAACTCAGCTGTCCTTGCAACAGCTACAGCAATAGCTTTATTCAGAATATATTGATCTTCAATTAAAATAAATCCAGGTCGAAGAATGTAGGTTAAGGTTAAATTTTTTCCTGGTTCAGAATACCATGAATTCCCACGTTGTCCGCGCCCACCAGTCTGTTCACGGGCTACAATGACAGCACCTTCAGCAATATTTCTTTGAAGTACAGTGGCAGCAAAATTGTTGGTCGACTCGACGCTGTCCAAACGGATTACGTGGCGGCCCATAAATAAGAGTTCCATAATCGGCAGAAATACTAAATTTGTCGCAACAATCAAGCATCTGAATGAAAAAGAAGGCAGCATCTATTGCTACTGACTCCGCTGAAGCACTGATCGACCCGATCATCAAAGGAATCGAAGAAAAGAAAGGTAAAAACATCCAGATCTTCGATCTGCGGCAGACAGGACATTCGGTCTGCGATTTTTTCGTCATCTGTAACGCCGATTCGGGCACGCAGGTAGATGCAATCGCATATTCGGTTGAACACGAAGTGAAAGTAGCCACAGGAGAGTCTCCTTGGCGAAGCGAGGGTTTTGAAAACCAAGAGTGGATTTTGATTGATTACGTAAATGTAGTTGTTCATTGTTTTCAAACTTCCATCCGAGACTTTTATAAAATTGAACGACTCTGGGCAGATGCAACTGTTCGAGTAATACCAGAATCTGTTGCTTGATAAACTAATCAGCGAAAATTGTGTTTTGCTTACACTATTAATCACGCTTTGAATTTCCAAATGGCTGAACAACCTCAAAATAATAATCCGGGTACACCCAAAAATTCCGGAAACCGTAGACTCTTTCCTCAATCTGGTAAACCTAAGCCTTCAAGTGGTGGAGGTTCCAATTTTTACTGGATTTATGGAATCATTACTTTGCTTTTTATTGGTTCGTATTTTTATAATGTAGGAACAAATACCCGCGAAATTAAAACCGACAAATTCACCGAGATGCTTACTGCCGGTGATGTGAAAGAAATTACTGTTGTAAATAAAGAATTTGCGGAAATAACCATTAAAAAGGAAAAACTGGTTAAGCCTGAATACAATAACCTGAAATCACCGAATATGAGTTCTTCGGTTGAAAATGGTCCTCATTATAATTATACTATCGGTTCAGTTGAAGATTTAAATAAAATCATTGATAGTGCTCAAGTAAATATCCCTCCTACACTTCAAGTTCATCCTAGTTATGAATCACGAAAAAATTGGAGTGGTGAAATTTTAAGCTGGGTAATTTTACTTGGAATAGTATTTCTTTTCTGGATTTTTCTTATTCGCAGAATGGGCGGCGGCGGCGGCGGCGGACAAATATTTAATATCGGAAAAAGTAGAGCACAACTGTTTGATAAAGACACGCATGTTACTGTTACGTTTGACAACGTTGCTGGCTTAGATGAAGCAAAAGTTGAGATTAGAGAAATTGTAGATTTCCTTAAGAACCCAAAAAAATATACTGTTTTGGGTGGTAAAATTCCACGCGGGGCATTGTTAGTAGGACCTCCAGGAACTGGAAAAACCTTGTTAGCTAAAGCAGTTGCTGGTGAAGCTCAAGTTCCTTTTTTCTCTCTTTCAGGTTCTGATTTCGTAGAAATGTTTGTTGGTGTTGGAGCAAGTCGGGTTCGGGATTTATTCAAGCAAGCCAAAGAAAAAGCACCTGCAATTATCTTCATCGATGAAATTGATGCCATTGGACGTGCTCGTGGAAAAAACCCAATGGCTGGTGCAAATGATGAACGTGAAAACACACTCAATCAATTGCTCACCGAAATGGACGGATTTGGAACCAATAACGGTGTAATTATCCTTGCGGCTACAAACCGTGCTGATATTCTAGATCGCGCATTACTTCGTCCGGGACGTTTCGATCGTCAGATATATGTTGAGCTTCCTGACTTGAATGGTCGTCGTGAAATTTTCAAAGTGCATTTGAAACCAATCAAAACCGACCAAACATTAGATATCGAATTCTTAGCTCGTCAAACGCCTGGTTTCTCCGGTGCAGACATAGCCAATGTGTGTAATGAAGCCGCCTTGATTGCTGCTCGTAAAAACAAAGATGTTGTTGGTAAGCAAGACTTCCTCGATGCTGTAGATCGTATCATTGGTGGTTTAGAGAAGAAGAATAAGATCATCTCTATGGATGAAAAACGAGTGATTGCCTTTCATGAAGCTGGACATGCTTCGGTAAGTTGGTTACTCGAACATGCTTCACCTTTGGTAAAAGTAACCATTGTACCACGCGGTCAATCATTAGGTGCTGCTTGGTACCTTCCTGAAGAACGCTCAATTACTACGTTTGAGCAGTTGCTTGATGAAATGTGTGCCGCATTGGGTGGAAGAGCTGCCGAAGAAGTAACATTTGGAAAAATATCTACCGGTGCTTTAAGTGATTTGGAAAAAATTACGAAACAAGCCTATGCTATGGTAACAATTTATGGCTTGAATGATAAAATTGGAAACATCAGTTTCTATGATTCTTCTGGTCAATCAGAATATAGTTTTAATCGCCCTTACAGCGAAAAAACAGCGGAGACTATTGATCAGGAAGTGAAAAAACTGATCGACATGGCGTATGAGAGAACGAAGAAAATTCTTCATGAAAATAAATCTAAATTGGATGCATTGGCTGCAATTCTTTTAGAACGTGAAGTTATTTTCCGTGAAGACTTAGAAGAAATATTTGGCAAACGAATTTGGGATAAAGACGACCTAAGTGCTAGTTCTGATATTTCGCGTTCTTATAAAGATCAAATGAATGATAATCTAGAAATTGCTGCTGCAGCTTCGGCAAAAGAAAAAGAAAACAATTCTAAGGATTCTGATTCTAATGCATTACCTATCGTAGAAAATGCAGTTTCAAAACAAAAACAAGAAAGAACAAATCCTTCGGAAGAAGCTTGATGTTTCAAAATAAATGAATGATTTAAAAGGGCAACTCAGGTTGTCCTTTTCTATTTTACAATATTGATGTACTTTGCAACATGGAGATTCAATGGATAGTAATAGCAAGTGATACCAATCTTTCCAGTCTTTACTTATTGCAAAATTTGTTAAGTCTGCATTCGATCCCAACCCAGATTTTGAATAAAATGGATTCAGTTTATCCAAGTATTGGTGAAGCTGAATTATACATCGATTCTGCTTATAGAATAAAGGCTCTGCAGCTAATACACGATTCGAAAAGTGAGTCCGATAATGATGAACATGAATAATTTCTGACCAATAATGGCATTATCTAACCTTCAAAACCGAGTAATAACTGGAATCATCTTCGGAATTACTTTAATTGGTGGAATATTATTTTCAAAATATGCATTCATTACCATAGCATTATTCATTTTAATCGTTGCTTGCTTTGAATTGAACCGAATTCTTCGTGCATTATCTATACATCCTAATCAACTATTTTTATACGCAGCAAATGGTTTGTCCTTTATTGCATGTATTTATTTCTCAACTACTTCTTTTGCATTAAGTGATATTAATCAAAGTACTTTTATTTTTTTGACTCTGTTTCTTGTTTTAATATTCTGCCTATTTACATTCGAGTTATTCCGAAATATTCCAAAACCCTTTGAAAATATTAGTAGTTCAATTTCAAGTATATTTTATTTAGGCATTCCTTGTGGCTTACTCGTTTCAAGTTCTATCAACAAAACAGGTGATTATTCTCCCTGGAATGTATTATTCCTGTTTTTCTTTATGTGGGCATCCGATACAGGCGCCTACTTTTCAGGAAGAGCTTTTGGTAAAAACAAATTATTTGAACGGCTTTCTCCCAAAAAAACAATAGAGGGATTTATAGGTGGAATTGTCACTTCGATGCTCGTTGGTATTGCAGCTTTTTATTGTATTGGAGAGGCTCCACTTTTAACTTGGATTTTAATTGGTGGTGTTCTTTCGGTGACTGGAACACTAGGTGATTTATTTGAATCGATGCTTAAAAGACAAGCAGGAATAAAAGATTCTGGTAATATTTTACCCGGACATGGAGGCATTTTAGATCGCTTCGATTCCACTTTTTTAAGTGCTCCGATATATTGGATTATACTTCATTTGATATAGCTTTTATTGCCTGAAATCTTTATTTAACAAGGATTTCAACTTTATTTAGCTTTATATGAAGAATTAAAAAATACACCAAAAGGAGTATATGAACTGTCATCCTCAATAACTACTTTTCCTCGGTGTAATTTGCCGTCTTGTTACACAGGGTGGTTTGTGATCCCAATATTTATAGTGGCATTCGGTCCGGATTTTCCGGACCGTTTTTTTATCCTATTATTTTAACATTTCATCCTTATTATTAGTTGCTTCATCGGAATTAGTAAGTCAAAAAAAACGAATCAAAGGATTTTTGTCTTTCATTCTAATAAGCATATGAAAACAAACATTTCAAGATTTCCCCAAACACATTATTCGATAATTTTATTTTTCCTACCAATTTTCTTGTTTTTATTTTCTTCAAGAATTTCGGCTCAAGGACTCACACAAACAATTCGTGGAACGGTTAGCGATGCCGCATCACAGAGTCCTATTCCTGGTGCAATGGTCATATTAGTTGATTCGAAACCGCTTGTTGGAGCATCAACCGATATCAATGGAAATTTCCGTTTAGAATCAATTCCAATTGGACGTCCCGTAATACAAATTAGTATGATGGGATATCAACCCATTAAACTCAGCAACCTTGTACTTTCTTCTTCAAAAGAACTCATATTGAATATTAGCTTAGAATCAGCAGCTATACAAGGAAAAGAAGTGGAAATCGTTGCTAAAATCGATAAGGATAAACCATTAAATGAATTATCGAGCGTAAGTGCCAGAACCTTTTCTGTTGATGAAGCACAACGATATGCAGGTAGTTTCGGCGATCCTGCTCGATTAGCTACCAGTTTTGCTGGTGTAGTTGCTGGGAATGATCAACGTAACGACATTGTTGTTCGTGGAAATACGCCTCTTGGTGTCCTTTGGCGTTTAGAAGGAATCGACATTCCAAGCCCTAGTCACTATAGTGGAGCTGGTACAAGTGGTGGTGCTGTATCCATTTTAAATACTAACGTATTAGCCAATAGTGATTTCTTATCTGGAGCTTATGCTGCCGAATATGGTAACGCAACCTCTGCGGCATTCGATGTTAAAATGCGAAAAGGCAATAATGAAAAACACGAATTTACTGGTCAAATTGGATTCAATGGTTTTGAACTCGGTGCGGAAGGCCCCTTATCTAAAAACAAAAAATCATCTTTCCTTATTAATTATCGCTATTCTACACTAGGAGCATTTAATGCCGTAGGGATTGAATTTGTTAAAGGTGGAGTTCCAAAGTATCAAGATATAAGTATGAAACTTCACTTCCAACATCAAAATGGATATACCAGTTTATTTGGAATTGCAGGAACAAGCGACATTCATTTTGTTTCTGAAAAAGACAGCCTAATTTGGATAAAGGATCCTGCTAAACGTCAAGATCTAAAGAATGGATCTGATATGGCTGTTCTAGGTATAACACATGTTCACTTTTTAAGTAGTAAAACGAGTTTGCGTGGAACAGTGGCTGCAACAGGAAATCGTTTTCGCACATCGGTAGATTCGATATCTCCTTCATATAATTTCCTCGATAATTTTAGAAGCAAGATGACCGAAAGTAAAATAATCGGAACGCTTGTCTTGAATAATCGCATAAATTCTAAAACAACATTACGTTCAGGAATCATTATAAGTCACTTAATGTATAATAGCAATGTCAATCAATTTTCAGCAACATTAAACGCTCGTCAACAACTTATCGATTTTAAAGGAAATGGTGATCTCATACAGGGATATGCACAATGGCATTATAAAGCAGGATTACGTTGGACATTTGATTTGGGTTTGCATGCACTTCACTATTATGTAAATAATAAAAGTTCAATTGAACCAAGAGCCTCCATAAGTTTTCAAGCTACTGGAAATCAACGAATCAGTTTAGGATATGGAAATCATAGTCGTGTTTTACCCATTACTATTTATTTGAGAGAAACCCAATTAGCCGATGGTAGCACAATTCAAACGAATAAAAACTTGGATTTACTACGTTCGAATCATTTTGTTGTAGGATACGATTGGTTAATTCGTGAGCATTTGCGCTTAAAAGCTGAAATCTATTACCAGCAACAATACAATGTTGGTATTCATGAAGGAAATTCATCCAGTTTATCGGTGTTAAATTATGGAGCTAATTTCGGGGATGTTATTGGGCCAGACAGCCTAGTTTCAAAAGGAAAAGGATTTAATAAAGGAATAGAAATAACACTCGAAAAATTCTTTCACAAAAATTACTATTTCTTAATGACAGCAAGCCTTTATGATAGTAAATATCAAGGTTCTGATGGTATCGAACGAAATACCGCATTCAATAATAAATATGCGTTCAATCTTTTAGCAGGAAAAGAAATTCCTCTTGGAAAGAACAAACAAAATGTCCTTGTACTAAGTTTTCGACAAGTAATTACAGGTGGAATGTGGACTACGCCAATAAATATAGAAGCCTCTCAACAAAAGGGATATGAAATTAGAAATGAACAATTAGCCTACTCTGAACAATTGCCTGGTTATTTTAGAACAGATATACGTATAGGATTTCGAAGGAATAAAAAGAAAATTACTGAAGAGTATGGACTTGATTTTCAAAATCTAACGAATCAGAAAAACATTTTTAGTCGATCATATAATAATTTGTCTAAAAAAATAGAGAACAACTATCAAGTAGGGATTTTTCCAATGTTGCTTTATAGAATTAATTTCTAATCAATTATTTTGTGATGAAAACACTTCATACATTTTTGTTAATTCTTCACGTTGCAGGAGGAATGACGGGACTCATAACAGGTCTATTAAATATCAGTAATAAAAAAGGAAAACAATTCCATAGGCTCATAGGTAAAATATATGTTGGAGGAATGTTTACTGCCACATTGAGTGGTACTGTTTTAGCTGCTTTCGGGGGAAATCATTTTCTGTTTTTAATCGGAATATTCAGTTTTTACCTAGCATTTTCGGGTTTACGTACAATTCAACATAAAATGTTCAACGGTGTTATCCATTATGCTTTAATAGATAAACTAGTTGCAGGATTGACGGGGATTTTCGGTGCATTGATGATTGTAACTGGAATAATCCAACCCGATGGAATATCGAAAATGACTATTCCAATATTATTAGTTTTTGGTAGTATCAGTTTGATGTTTTCTCTTGGTGATTTATCACTATTTATGGGTATTAGGAAATTAAAGGATATTAAAAATCGTTGGTTTTTTAATCATATTGGTCGAATGATTGGATCCTATATTTCGGCGGTTACAGCATTCTTAGTTGTTAATTTAGATAATTTACTTCCTCCATTAATTATTTGGTTGGGTCCTACAGTAATAGGTTCCATATTGATATCAGTATTTACAACATATTATAAACGTAAATTTGCTTCTGGTAAATAATTTATATGTCTTCTGAATCGAAACATACAATCTTCTCTGGCAGTCGTATCGCGAATATCAAGGATATCCTACTCATGATTTTTGTAGGAGTTTTGGTTGTCAGTTACATGTTTGTTAAAAATGCAATTCAAGGAAATGAAGCTGAACAAGCACCTGATACTGTAGTTAATAATGCGCTTTTTTCAGTAAGCATTAGTATTATTTTATATGTAGTTTTTCGGGTGATGTTTCGATATCTGAATATCCATTATCCTTGGTTAAAGTCTATTGGCAAACGTATTTGGATTCAATTGGCATTAGTTATCGGTTTATCTTCTTCGATAATGGCCTTATTTACTTGGGTATGGAATAATTTGTTTTTTGAAGGATGTTTTACATTGAGTTCATTCTTTAGTAATATTATTATTGCCGTAATTGTTTCACTATTAATTAATGCAATTTATGAAGCTGTTAATTTATTTCGTCAATTAAAAGATAGTCAAATTGAAACGGAACAACTTAAACGTCAAAATATTGAATCGCATTTTGAGACATTGAAAAATCAAGTTGGACCACATTTTTTATTTAATAGCTTAAATACTTTGCTTGCATTAATTGATGAAGATAAAAATCAAGCGAAAGAGTTTGTGAGCAAATTAGCCACGTATTATCGTTATGCATTGCAAGTGAATGAACGTGAAATGGTTGAAATGTCTACAGAAATCGAACTAGTAAAGAGTTATGTTTTCTTGCTAGAATCTCGTTTTGGAAAAAACCTTCAAGTGAATTTCAATGTTTCTGATGAATATAATAATTATAAAGTGGTTCCTCTCGCAATACAAATGTTGGTCGAGAATGCAGTTAAACACAATGTAATTTCTGAAGCTCACCCATTAATGATTGATATTTTTATTCTGGATAATTATCTTGTTGTTAGAAATAACAAGAGAAAGAAAGATGCACTGGAACAAAGTAACCAAATAGGCTTAGGAAATATTAATAATCGATATTCAATTTTAACGGGTAAAAACATTCAAATTGAGAGTGAATTGGATTCAACATTCAGTGTAAAACTTCCACTGATTGATTAATATACTGAATCGGTATGAAACGTATTTATATAATAGAAGACGAACCATTGGCAATGAGACGCTTGAGTCGTATGATTCAAGAAATACAACCATATTGGGAAATTGTTGGTCATGCAGATAGCATTGAAAGTGCTGTTTCATATTTAAAATCCAACAGTAAGCCTGATTTATTATTCATGGATATTCAATTAGCTGATGGAATAAGTTTTAGCATATTTGAACAAATTGAGATTAACATACCAGTGATTTTTACAACTGCCTATGATGATTATACATTAAAAGCATTCAAAGTAAATAGTGTAGATTATTTATTAAAACCAATTGACTCCATTGAATTGCAAGCTGCAATTTCAAAATTCAATTCAAGATCAATTGAACAAATCCCCAATATTGCAGCATTATTAAGTTCTTTTAATCAAGAAATAAAGTATCGAAGTCGTTTTTTATTGACTAAAGGCGATTCATTAATTCCAGTTAATACAAATGAAATAGCATGGATTATTGCTGAAGATAAACTAGTCTTTCTAATGCAAAAATCTGGTGTTAAATCGATTTTCCCTTATACATTAGATGATTTACAAACTCAATTAAATCCTCAAGATTTTTTTCGTATAAACCGATCTGTATTGGCTCATCGAAACTGTATTCATAAGGCGGAATTACATTTTAACGGGAAAATTAAAATTCAACTCAATCCTTCATTAGAAACTGATTTATTTGTAAGTAGAGAAAAAGCTACAAATTTTAAAAATTGGTGGGGGGAATAATTCTTTTTCTTGTAAATAAAGATTATATTTTATTATCAATTATTTATTTTCAAATAATCCAACAATCCATTTTTCATTACAAAAAGCACCAAACCTGTTTTTGATTTAATAGAGAATTTATTAAAAACTGAATCTCTATAACCATCCACAGTTCTACGATGAACTCCCATCATATACCCTATTTGCTCATAAGTATATTCTTCTTCATTGCAAACTAATAATAAAAACTCCTTTTCTCTTTTAGTTAGTTGAGATAATAAATCCGATTGAGGGTTATTATTAATTAATGAATTTTCATTCCTCAAAGCATGGGCTAATAAGTCATTATGATAGTATCCACGAGTAAAAATATCATTTAATGCTTCACCCAAAACGGTTGCAGTACAGTTTTTAGGTAAATAACCTCTTGCTCCAGACCGAAAAAGCTTAATATGTTTATTTTCATCATCATTCAATGTTAATATTAAAACAGGTATCGAATATCCTCTTGAATTCATCTCATCCAAAACCTGATCTCCATGCATTTCTGGCATCGATAAATCCATAATAATTAGATCGAAATCAACATTATTTTCAAGATATTTAAGCAAATCAGTTCCTAAATCAAACTCAACTGATATTTCATAAGGACCTATTTTTTCAATAAGCTCTCTTAAGCCATTTCGGACAACTACATGATCATCAACAAGAATGATTCTTTTCTTAGGCGTCATGATTCACAGTATTTTTAAGAGAAAGGGTTAGTTTAGTTCCTTTATCAATATTAGATTCAATATGAAGATTCATTTGTGCTAAACTAGCACGTTTAATCATATTATTTAAACCAGATGCCTTTTTAGAATAATTTACCTGGTCTAATTGAAAACCACATCCATCATCTTCTACTTGAACAAGATAGGTATCAAAATTAAATCGAATAGTAACTGTATTAGCCGCAGAATGCTTAATAGCATTATTAATGATTTCTTGAAATATTCGAAATGCCATTAATTGTTGGTTTTTATCTATTTCTAATGAAGAATTGGATTCGCCAACATTAAATTGAATTGACTTTTTTGATATAATTTTCAATCGATCTACTTCTAATGCAATAGCCTCATACAAATCTAATTGTTGAACAAATTCAGAATTCAACGAACGACTGAGCATTCGAAGTTGTTCAGAAGCTTGAACAAGGTACTTTTCGATAGGAGTAAATACAGAAACCAAGCTTGGGTCATCTATCTTCTTATTTTCAATTAATAAACGCATATAGGTTAATGTATGTCCTACGTTATCATGAATCTCTCTTGAAAAATAATTCATCAATTGCTCACGAACTTCTAATTCAGCATCTCTTAACTCTTTTTCATAAGCCAACTCTAACTTGGAAATTTGAATGTTCTGAGCTAGTCGTTGCTTATAAGAAACAATTACACTAAATACTACCCCACCAACAAGTAATAAAATGACTAAAGTAACTCCTAAAATACCTATATAAATTTCATTTGAACTCATTGAGAAATGTATTTTTTATTAAATTTTAGCTCGTAAAAGATGATTATAAATGCAACTGATATTAGAAAATAACGGATAATCACAATATTTCTATTTACAATATCGAATAATTCATCAGTCAATTGTAGGTTATTATGCAATAAATATTCTCGACAAATAAATAGTGGGGTTACAGCACAAAAATATACAATATGAGCAATTGAAATCAAAATCATTGGGTTCTTAAAAATCGATTTCTCACCATTGGGTTCAATAATTATAAACATATTGATTGAACCTATTAAAATGAACCCAATAATCAAAAGATATGTATTAAATACATATATGCTATTCCAATAAAATGAACATAATGCAAAAATTAAATAAAATAGCATTATTATATTCAGCCTATTATTCCAAGTTCTTTTCTTAAAATAAAGCATAGCACTGCCTCCTAATAGGAGAACCTCAAGAATCATATATACATTGTAAATTTCATAATTTGATCCAGTCAATCTTCCATACCATTCAGCATAAAAATCAGTAAGTAAGCTCATTCCCAAATGAATAAAAATTAATGAGTATTGTAATTTTATCTTTGGAAGAGAAAGGATTCCAATAGTAAGCCCTAAAAATTGAAATATATAATCTAGAAAAATCCTCACTTAAAATTATTTATTAAAAGCTATTGAGAAACAGCCCCATTAATAACATTTATCTTTGAACATTTTGTTGGACAAAGCCTATTGAAATTTGCTGCTTTATTAATAAAATTTCCTTGTGTTGGATTACTCCCCGGCTTTACTACTTCTGAAGTCATTACTATGGAATGTCTGAAATCATCTGAATTAGATGTAAGAGAATGTGACATTGAATAGAAATAAATATCAGGATGGGCTGTCCCAATATTGTTATTGGCATACAATAAATCAATCAATTGAATTGGAAAAAATGATGATCTTGCATCACTATCTATCGAAAATGGTTTGAAATTCGTTTCTTTATTATGCTTAATATATATAGAATCTGTATAGCGATTAAATCGTGTGATAGCATCATTTAACTCACTATCATCATTATTTATTTTAGTAAGATTACCTCCGACCAATGTATATATATCAAAAACATTGCTTCGTATTAATTCAATAATATTCCCAGAACTTTCTGACAAATCATACTCTGTACTAACTTTTAAATCTTGGTAAGCATAAACGGGTACATAATATAATTTAATTTCATTGTTGCTCTCCAATGTATAGTAAATTTTCAAACCTTTAAAATATTTACCAGTATAATAAGGTCTCATAGCATCAGCCATCGATTTTATATCTTCATATGCTACTTGCTCAACTTGTGTTTTATCAAAAACAGTTGTATTAGCTCCATATGCAAAATGATGTTTGAAGGTATCAATACCAGCTATTAAACTATCAAAATGAAATTCATGTACACTGAGATTCAAGGAAATTTCAGTTCCTGCTTGAATTTGATAGGATTCTTCCTTATCCAAAAAGGACGAATTAGAACTAATTAATTTTCCTGCAATCACAATCGCAAAAGCAACAGTCAATAACAAAATTGGATTTTTCATTTTCAAATATAGTTGAATTCGTTGTTTAGAAAAGAATTTTAAGATTCACCAAATCTTGAAAAATGAATCGAATATAAATAGGGTTCTTTCATCAAATACATTACGTGTAAAACACCTGTATTCTTTATTAAATCTTTCTATCCCTCGTTATTAAGTAGCAAATGCATATCCTTAACATATAATCATTCTATTTCTAATAATCTATCCACATCTAAAACATAAATCATCAATCTTCCATAATTTATATCAACTAAACGAAATACTTTTTCAAGAAAAGTATTTTTACAATTGTCTTCAAATACTGTGTATTTTAGTCGAACTAACATCATCATTATGAATAAACTTCACCTTTTTATACAATGCACCATCTGGTTTTCTATCCAATTAAATGCTCAAAACTTTGAATGGATTCAAACAGATACAATTTTACATAATCTATCAGGTAGCAATCAAGAAATTCCAGTCTTTGCAACTGAAGATGCTGTATATCAAGCTCGATTGGACTCGACTAGTTTAATTTATGATCAATATGACTTTGGTAAATGTGTCATTGAAGAAAGAACAAACCAAGGCGAACTAATCTGGCAATATTCAATTGGTGATTCAGTTTCTGTTCGTGATTTGGTTGTAGATGATTCTGGGAATGTATTTATCGGTGGACTGTTTCTCAAACGTTTCATTTCAGTTGGCCATACTCCAACGAGTAATACACAAGCAAATCAACCATATAGCTATAACATGTTCCTGTTATGCATTCATCCGAATGGTACATTTAACTGGATTCGAAATTTGAGTATTGGACTGAATGGATTAGAAAATGAAAAATTAGATGCTCTTGCAATAGATAATCAAAATCGATGCTGGTATGGCTATAATAATTTTGCGAAAATAAATATTCGTCGAATTAATGCTTTAGGTGAGGATGTTCAAACGTATTTAATTGATAAAGGATTGATTTTAGGTGATATGGATTTTGACAATCAGGGCAATTTATTTCTCGCTGGTGCTGTAGGAAATGGTCCCTTAACAATCAACTCTACCTCTTATCCAGTACCTTTTTCTTATAATTTTTTTGTCTCTAAAATCAATGCTTCAGGCCTAAGTGAATGGACCAATTTTTATGAAGATATTTCTTTTCAAACACCCTCTATCGACATTGATCCCGATGGGAATCCCGTTTTTTCAGCTCAGCTTTTTCAAAGCATGATAGTGGATACGTTTAACCTTGTACATCCTAATTTTGGAAAGGACTTTATTTTAGCAAAACTCAATACAGACGGTGATTTACTTTGGGCTCGAAATGTTCCAAACCAACCGGGTCTTGGTAGTTTTGATTTGTCTTCTCGTAAAGCAATTTCTATTGATACGAATGGGCATATTTGGCTAGCTGGAGAATTAAGTGGAAGTATAGAATTTGAAAACAATCAAAGCCTGTCTTCTGGAGATATACTCAATACAGATCCCGCCTTTATTCAGTTTAATGCATCTGGAATTGCAACAAATACAGCACATGGTGGAAGTCGTGCTCATGATTGGAACTGTGGAATGTGCCTAGCTCCCAATGGAGATATGTACTATACTGCCTTAGTTCATGATACAATCCATTTTGGCCCACTTGAACTACTATTGCCTTCAACCTATACAACAATTTTGGGTAAATGGACAGCCGATTCCACTGCTTCTATATTCAGTCCGACCACTCCTTTACTATTCAATCTATTTCCCAATCCTTCCAATGGAATATTAATGCTAAATGGAGGTATAGCCAATCGAACTCGTATTCTCGATTTTCAAGGTAGAATTATTCGTGATTTAAATGGAAATTCAGTTTATGATTTAAGCGACTTAGCAGCTGGTTTATATTTCGTTCAAATTTTTGAAAAAGAGAATGTTGGAGTATATCGCTGGGTAAAATATTGAAGTAAATTCTTAAAACTTTACAGGATGAAATTCATTGAAAATTCAATTATAATTCATGCTTCGATAGAACGCGTTTGGAATACTTTAACCAAACCTGAAGAAACACGCAAATACATGTTTGGCTGCGAAACGGTGAGTGATTGGAATGTAGGCAGCAGCTTAGTTTGGAGAGGAGAATATGAAGGCAAGTTGATGGACTTTGTAGTCGGAAAAATCCTAGTGCTTGAACCTTTGAAAAAGTTGGTTTATTCAACTTTTGATCCTTTCTCAACTATAGAAAATATTCCACAAAATTATCTTCATGTTTCCTATAAATTGGAAGAAATTCCCGAAGGTGTTTTATTTCGTGTAACTCAAGGAGATTACGATGAAGTGGCCGATGGCGATCGTCGATACCAAGAAGCATGGAACAATGGACTTGGCTGGTCTCCCATTCTTGCAGAAATTAAGAAGGTAGCCGAGCAGACTCTATAAATGCAATTCTCTTTGCAGCGTTTCTTTTTTACCTATTCGATTGCTTTCTCGATGTTGCTGCTTGCCTCCTGCAATAGGAGCGATTGCAATCATCCTGCAATGAATTCCGTTTCTGTAACTATCCAAAATAAAAGTTCTCAAACTATTCATTCCCTTGAATTATTTCAAGGTACTAATCACACTAAATTAGGACGGCTTGAACTCGATCAAACTGTTTGCTTCAACTATACTTGCGCTGGAGAGAGTACGTTTCGCATTATCGCTGTCCTTCAATCGGGCGATACACTTTTATCCGAGAACTATGCCGAAGGTGGCTATCAACTTCATCTAATGATTGAAGATCATGTGATAAAATCTGTGAGGACTTCTCGCTATAATTAATAATTGAACGAGAATTCAAATCGGGCTTGCTACTAATGCTGAATTGCCCAAGACCAAATCCCCTCCTCTTAACCACTCCTGCTCCCTATTTTCAGCAATGATCATGGGCATTCGCTTCGCTGAATTATGAATCTGACTCATTAATTCGTTGGCTTCGGTGGTGAGGATGGTGTATGTTTTCAGGATTTCACCGGTTGATTTATCTACCCATTCGGTCCACAAGCCAGCAAAGGCAAAGGCTTCCCCATTGGGAACTGTAATTTCAAATTTCTGTTTCTTCTTGCCTTTTTCATCCAGCCACTGCCATTCATAAAAGCCATCCGCCAGCACTAAACATCGGTTGTTTGTGATGTTTCGGAAAGAAGGCTTCTCCCCTAGTGTTTCGTAACGGGCATTGAGGGTGTTTTTTCGAAAACTACTGTCTTTTGCCCAAGCAGGAATAAGTCCCCAATTCAGGAGCTCGATTGTTTGGGGATGCAGATGAGTGATGACGGGCGTTTGAGGATATTGAAATCCGTTGTAGATGCCGGGTGTGTACTGTTCTTCGTGAAGAAATTCAGCTTTAAATCGAACTTTAAGTTCCTGAGCCGATTTGGATTGCTTGGAGTGAAAACACATCAGGTATGAATGATAATGATATCGCTCAGTTTGGTGGTGTAGCGGGGCGATAGTTTTTCCTGCTTCATTTTCCACACGCGCTTCTGGTCCTGCGCTGCGAGCCGAATCTTCTGCTGTCCATACATCGCGTTAATCTTATCGACCGCCGTCATGAGCGGAATGTGAAGAGCGTTGCTATTGTCGAAAAGACGTAATTGAGTTTTGTCCTGTGGCGTGAAATCCATCACAAGTACGCCCGCTTTTTTGTAGTGATAACCCTCGCGAAAGATATGCTTCAATGCCTGTTTAGCGAATTTGGCGAGTTCAATTCCGGAGTTGGTTGCGAAAGGTAGCTTGACCACGATATTCCGGCTGTATTGGGGTAAATCTTTGCGGTGACCGTTGGTATGAATAAAGACCATGATGGTATTGCAGCAAGACTTCTGTTTGCGGAGTTTCTCAGCGCAGGAAACCGCGAATGTAGCTACGCGCTCCTCGAGTTCGGCGAGTTTGGTGTAATTGCGTTCGAAGGAGCGTGTGGTGGCGATATTTTTCTTAGGCTGAACCAGTTCAAGATCGAGTGTGGGCGAGCCTTGCAGATCGTGTTTGAGGCGTAGGCCGACGATAGACATGTGATGTTGCACCCAGGCATCGTGCAGCTGAGTGAAATCGTAGGCTGTTTTCACACCGATGAGCCGAAGCCGTTTGGCGTGCTGACGACCAATTCCCCATACATCTTCAATCTGAACCCATTTGAGCGCTTTGATGCGTTTTTCCTCGGTGTTGATGAGGTAGGAACTGCCCGTTTCCTTGGGAAATTTCTTGGCAATCCGATTGGCAATTTTCGCGAGAGCTTTGGTAGGGGCTATTCCAACACTGACCGGTATTCCAGTCCATTTAGTTACCCGGCGCTGCATGTCTTTCCCGTATTCCTGCAGATTGAAACGTTCGAAACCTTTGAGTTTGAGGAAGGCTTCGTCGATGCTGTATATTTCGATATCGGGTGTGTATTCGCCCAGGATGTTCATCACCCGCTGACTCATATCGCCATAGAGCGGGAAATTGGCGGAGAAAACGTGTACCTGATGTTGCACAAACAGCGCTTCGTATTCGAATGCTGGGGCGCCCATGGGAATTCCAACGGCTTTGGCTTCGTTGCTGCGGGCAATCACGCAACCGTCGTTGTTCGACAGCACCACAATGGGTTTACCGATGAGTTCGGGGCGAAAAACCCGCTCACAGGAAGCGTAAAAGTTGTTGCAATCAATGAGGGCAAACATTAGAACGATTTAATCACGTGCGTGACGATTCCCCAGATGAGAAAGTCGTTTTCGGCGGTTACTTGAATGGGTTTGTAGAGTTCGTTGGCGGGCATGAGCCAGCATTCTTTTTTATCGATGCGAATGCGTTTGATGGTGAATTCTCCATCGAGGTAACACACGGCAATTTTTCCATCGGCAGGTTGCAGACTTTTATCAATCACAAGCAAATCGCCATCGTTAATACCTTCATCTTTCATCGATTGACCTTTCACTCGACCGTAGAAGGTGGAAGAAGGATGTTTGATGAGGTGCTTGTTGAGATCGATGGTGAGATCGGTGAAATCCATTGCCGGCGAGGGAAAGCCCGCGCTAATGCCATCGGAAACGAGGGGCAAATCGAGTGCTGTATCCGAAAGAGCGGAATAGATATCGAGTGTATTGGAAGAATGTAATTTGAGAGCAGCCATGCGCAGATGAGCAAGGCGGAAACTGGTGTATTACTGGCATTTACCAGCTAACGAACTCCTCCCTGCTACTTGTGCAAGATACGAAAGGAGTAGAATGAAGATCGACTATGAATGAAAAAATACAGAACGATTCCAAGGACGTTGGAACGCTGTTGCAAAACGTTTGAAGAGAATCACAGAGATTCTTCGTCTTGACTTTCGTCGTAGCGAAGATGTTCAAGCAAATCAGCTATTTTGAGAATATTTTGCTTCTCCTCATGACTCAAAACGGGGACGCTCGAAACACCTTGATCAACAAAAAGGGGGTTTGTAGAAATGATTCCTTTCTGATCGAAGGGTTTTGCGGAGGATATGGCTTGATTCCTTTTCATTGTGATACAGAGGAAACGTTACTGTTGCTTGAAGATTGTGCAATAGTAGCAGGTTGTTTGAGTGTAAACTGAAACGGTTTAAAAGCAGAGTTTCCTTGTTTAGGCCAACGGAAAATAAAGCGAGTGAATTTACCGACTTCCGATTCAAGCCAAATTGTTCCTCCACTTTCTTCAACAATTTTCTTTACAATAGCAAGTCCTACCCCAGTACTTTCGAACGTATCGCGAGCCTGAAGAGTTTGAAAAATAACAAAAATCTTATCGAAAAATTGTTCATCGATTCCCGGTCCATTATCTTCCACCGAGAAAACAAAATCATCCTCCTCTTCAACACAAGAAACACGTATAAGGGTCAACTCTTTATCGCTGTGCTTAATTGCATTATTAATGAGGTTTGAGAATACCTGCTGCAATTTCATTCGTTCGGTGAACAGAACAGGCAAGGATGGAGAAATGTCGACTTTGACATTCTCGTCTTGAACTAGAGTTTCAACCACTTCGTCAAGAAGTTCTTTCACATTCACATTGACGTTAGGACTTTTCACGCGGTCGGCACGAGAATAATCAAGAATCCCATTTATTAATCCTTCCATGCGCATGACGCGTCCTTTGAGCATTTTAAAATGATCACTTGCGTCTTCGGTAAATCGGTCTCCAATATCTTCTTCAATCCATGCAGTAAGATTGCTAATCGCTCGAAGCGGAGCTTTCAAGTCGTGCGAAACAACATAAGCGAATTTATCAAGTTCTTTATTCGCTTTTTCAAGGTATGTATAGTATTCAGCCATTTTCACCTCCGCCTTTTTGCGTTCTGAAATATCACTTTCAACGTGAACAAACCGAGATAAACGTCCATCATTTTCGACTATAGGCGTTATGGTCACTTGCACCCAAATAGTACTTCCATTTTTGTGATACTTTTGAATTTCACCAGAAAAAGATTGCCTCTTTGAGGTGAGTTCCTGAATACGGGCTATTGTTTCCTTGCTCGTTAAAGGGCCATAAAACAAATCCTGTGGTTTTTTTCCAATAACTTCTTCAAAAGAAAAACCCTTCATTCGAACAAATCCTTCATTTACCCATTCGATAAATCCAAATTGGTCTGTAATAAGGACTGAATTATCGGTACTAGAAGCAACAAGAGAAAGTTTCTTCAACTCTTCATTGTTTTTCTCAAGAGTCTCTTTTGCCTCAGTAACTTTAGCAATGACAATATTTTTGGAACTTTCTAGATTATTCGAAAGACTATAAATCAATAATGTTCCAGTACAATAGGTAATCAAGTAATCCATATTAAGCATATCGCCTGTTGAATCACTATCGATGATATTTCTTACATCATGCCCAATGGTTGATGAGTAAATGTAAAAGAAGATTATGTTGATAATACTGATGATTGAAATGATCTTGCCTTCGCGATTGCCCAGCAACATAAATGCAACCAAAATGAATGAACCCAAATAGACCATCCCAGAATTTCGAATGCCGCCCGAATAGTAGGTTACAGCATGTAAAGTGAGAATCGAAGCGATGATTGCAATACGATATGAGAGTTTGTAATTAAGATGCTGGTTTAATGTAAAATAATTTAATCCAATAATGAATGTAAGTAATATGAGGGCTAATCCAATAAAGTCAAACCAATTAAAAATGGAGATAACTTGATACGTAATTGTTAAAGAAATCAGAAATGCAGTAAGGGAATACGTGCGAAATAGATTGAGACGTTGTCGAGATATAAGATCATCTTCATGCAAGGGATGTTCCGCTTTGCGAATCAGAAGGAAATCAAGAATACGCTTGGTAAAGCTTTGTTTCATTTCTTGGATTTTTATAAGACAACAGTCTTAAAAGTCACTCGTTCTTATTCGTCAAACTTCCAAATTGGTTACTTATGTATGTATATTAAAGCAATCAATTTGCACATACATCTTACACGAAATCTGATAGGTATACTATTTTGAAGTATGAAGTTACTCTTTTTTTAATCTACCAATTAAAGGAAACCATTTTCCTTGTCGAATTCGTGGACGAGCTAAAGCCAAGTATAATCCTGTACCTGAAATAAATCCGAAAACAAAACCTTCTCTCAAAAAAACAAAACTCTGACTCCAACCTTCCATAAATCCAATTGCAATAGCAGCAAATAAAAAGATAAGCCCCCAACCAATGAGCAGTTGAATACCAGCCATAGTTATTTTATTTTGGACAGGTTCAGAATGGAAAAATTCGGAATGATTGAGTGTATTATTCATCATTCGTCCCCAAGCAATCAACATACATAAAACAAGTCCAATCCCAAGTAAATATGTTTGTCCATCGGAAATGAGTGCATTGAATAATCCGTGAAAACTAGCGGCAATGGGATAGGCAAAACAAAAAACTATGAATCCGGGAATATTAGAGCGTTTCTTCAATGCATACATACAGTAAGCTATAAATGAAGAAGTAAACATGTGCATAACAGCAGTATAAAATGCTCTTCCTTCAATGATGTGAAGGTTTTTACTGAAATACAACACATTTTCTAGAGCTGCAAAACCCATAGCACCAAGCGATGCATATTTGATATAATCGAATGATTCGTTAATGATACGTTTACTAAATAGTAAGAGAAGAAAGGGAGATATCTTGGCCAATTCCTCTACAGAAGCAACAGAAAAAAAATGAAATTGAAATCGGATTGCAAAGTTTCCTTCTTGAGGAAGAGCCGTAATCTGAGGAAAGAAATAATAAACGCAAAATACACCAGCAACAGAAAAAACTCCTAAGAAAAAACAAATCCATGTGTATCTCCATTGTTCTGGTTCAAATACATCCATTTGGCGAAGAAAACGGATGTAAACCAATGCAATTAAAAAAGAAGCAATTAGAGCGAAATAGAACATAAAGAGAAATAAAAATGAAATATACAAAAATGAAATTCTGGCATTTTAGAAACTATTAAAATGATGTAGCTTGCATTATGATTTGGAATGACTTGCTTCAAATAACAGGAAGAACAGTAGCGGTATATTTATTTATCGTTTTATTTCTAAGAATATTTGGAAAAAAAGAATTAGCACAACTTTCTGTTGTAGATCTAGTTTTTATCTTGTTAATAAGTAATTCAGTACAAAATGCCATGTTAGGTCCTGATACTTCTTTAATAGGTGGATTAATCGCAGCAGGTACATTATTCTTAATTAATTTTATATTTAAATACTTGTTTCGAAAGATTCCTCATTTCAATAAGTTTGTTCAAGGTGAGCCCATCATGCTGATATATAAGGGAATCGTTAAGAATGAGAATCTAAAGAAAATTCAAATGAGTCATGATGAACTCGAAGCTGCTGTTAGAGAACATGGAATTGAATCAATAGCAAAAGTTGATATAGCTGTATTTGAAGTTGATGGAAATATTAGCGTTCTTTCTCAAGATTTCACTAAACATACACAACGTCGACACAAAACGCATAAACCCAATCTAAACTCCCCCATGTAATGCATCCTTGGCATGATATATCACCCGGATCGTTTCTACCTGAACGCGTATTGGCTATTATTGAAATTCCTAAAGGAAGTAAAGCTAAATATGAGGTAGATAAACCGAGTGGATTAATAAAACTTGATCGGGTTTTATTTTCAGCTGTTCACTATCCTGCAAATTATGGTTTCATTCCCCAAACATATGCTGGAGATAACGATCCATTAGATATTCTCGTTTTTAGTCAAATTGATTTTCCTCCTTTAACTCTTGTTGAAGCAACTGTTATTGGGGTTATGCGAATGGTAGATAAAGGAGAAATTGATGCTAAAATTATTGCTGTTGCTACTCAGGATATTTCTGTGAACTATTTAAACGAGCTTTCTGAATTACCTCCTCATACAATGATGGAAGTACAGCGTTTTTTTGAAGATTACAAAAAGCTTGAAAACAAGAACCCCGTAGTAATTCCGACTATTTTAGGTAAAGAAGATGCATTCAAAATCATTCAAGAAAGCATAAAGGAATATACAAAGCGATTTCCTAAAAAGTAAATTTATTTGTTTTGCTTTTTATCGTTAAATAATTCGCCAAGATTATCAAACTCCCGTCTGTAAAACAAACCTACACCTTGTGTATAGGGTACGTCATTACTTAAAAGTAAATACTGATTGGATCGATTGAAAACGCGAATCCTAACAGTTCCGTCCTCAGTTAATTTAACTTCAATATTAAATTCTCCCACCATATTAGTTGTATTGGCTGAAGTTGTATTTGTTCCAGCTGTACCAACATTTCCATCTATACTCACCCGATCGTTGAATAATTGTGTTTGTAAATTCACAGAAACCTGGTCTTTACTCGCGGCTCCACCTTGGCTATAATTGACACCAATATTAACATCATTACTTAATTGCGATAACATATTACTTAATTGACTAGATATTAATTCCCCTGCATTTGAGCCAACACCATTAATTCCTGTAGTTTCGGTTGCACCTCCTTGATTAGGTAAGAAGCTTTTAAACATTACTAATGAAAAAATCTGTTTATTCAGTTCATCTTCACTATAGATTTGAGATTTAAAAAGATTGATGGTATTATCATCAGCGTTAGGTAATGCAATATCAAATGTAATTTGAGGCTTCATGAGTTTATCATTTAAATTCATGATCGCATTGACATCAATTGTTCTTTTTACTGCTGCACTTGAATCAATGTTTTTAACAAGATTGTAAAGTGATGTTCTTACTTTATAAATCGCTGTTAAATTAATATCTGCATCATAAGGATCGCCTTTAAAACTAATGACACCACCCTTTTGTAAAACAAATTTCTTATTGATTACATTTTGTAAAGTGAATAAATAATCACCATGATCTATATAGTAATCACCATATATATTAAACTCACCTGCTTCAGTTACTTCCATTCTTAAATTAGCTGTCCCATTTCCTTTAATCATATCTCCAACTTTGGGATCAAAAAGTAAATAAGCTTCAGCATCCGGAGTAACTTCCAAATTAAAATTTAATTCATATCCTTTAGAGCTAATTTTCCGAGAACTTAATTTACGTAATGGTTTAATTTCCCCTTTCTTTTCAAATGTAATAAAGTCTTGTTGACTCACATCGCTTGTACCCGTTAATGGGAGAAAAAATGTTGTACCCTTTTCGGTTTTAGCATTAATATTCATTACAATATTGTCGAGAGGACCATTTGCTCTAAATGTACCCGAAACAAAAGCTTTACCATAGAATAAATCGCTTTGGTTTTCATTCGTATTTAAAGCTTGAAGAGAGTTCGCTTAAGAAAAACATCAAAATAAAAATCATCATAATTTGTATGACTTATCTTCAAATCAAGTTTACCTGAATTAGAATTTTCATCTGTAATTTGAATGTTTTTAGCTTGAATTTGATTCTTCGTTACAATGAATTCATGAGCAAAGAAATAGCGTGTATTTAATAATCCAATTGTTACAGCAGTTCGTTTTAAATTAATTGTACCGTTTGTAATTAAATCGTCAGGTGATCCTGTTAAATGAATGTTTCCATCAGCTAAGCCACTTATATCTGAAAATATATCCTCCAAATATTTCTTAAAAAGAGATATTTGAATATTATTCATTGCTAATTGTATATCAATATTATTTTTTTGTTTTGAAGGAATAAAATAACCGTTAAATGCTAATTTAGGAACTGAACCAGTTTTGATTTGTCCATCTAATAATATCCGTTCAGTTTTCGGATCCCATTTACTTGTAATAAGTCCATCACCAATAAGATCATTGTTAATTTGAATATTTTTCATATCCAAATCACTTTTAAAGAAAGGTCTACCAAAAAGGTCTGCAATAGATATAATACCTCGAGTAGAACCCTCAAGTTTAATATCTGATTCGGAGATAAATGGATTTAAATTTCGAAGTTGAAAATTATCCAAAACTAAATCTAGCTCATCTTTTTCATCTTTACTTACTTTACCATCAATCCTTATAAATTCCTTTTGATGTGTAAATGACAAATTATTAAATTGAACTAAACCAGTATCAATAACGATTGAGTTCTCTTCGTTTACTTGCCATAAAGTATCTTCAATTAGAATTAATGAAGGAAGAACTTGGATGTTTATTCGAGATCCTGAAAACGAAGCCTTTGCATTTAATTGAGCATCTGGTGCATCTAACCTTTTTCTAGAAGCCCATTTAAAATTCATACCAAGGCTATCCGTTATAGCATTCGATCTTAGTTGAACATAATTTACTTGAACACTGTCAGTAATAAACATTTTTTGTGCTCCTGCATAGAATTTCAACTTATGGTTCTCTGAATTAGCTTGTGAATTAAAGTCTTCAAATCGAACACCTCCAATTAATAATTTGGAAGAATTAATATCGATATTTAAAATATTTCCGGTTGATGAAAAATTGCCATTAATCTTAGTTCCAGGACTAATAATAACCGAAGGAAAAAAAAGATCTGATATTAAATCAATGTCTTTTATGGCGACAGAAAAATTAAATTTCTGATTAAACTCTTCTGTTTTATCAATATGTATACTAGTAAAACTTGGTAAAAAACTATTTAACACTTTTGAAACTGCATCTGATAAACTAGCTAATCTAAATGCCCCATCAATTTTAGCATCCAACATATCAGAATATAAATGAATTGATTTTGCCTCAGATTCACCATAAGATTCAAATAATAAATCTTCCATTTTGTAATGCTGAGTTCCATAAATAACAGATGTTTGAGCCATTTCAATTTGGCCTTCAACTTGATCTAATGATTTGCCTTTGAACTTACTTGTGATTTCAGTTGAAAGTATTAATGCGGAATCGCGTTTAACTAATTTAAGTTCTGTTAAGTTTATTTTATGAATATCAGCTTGAAAATCAAAATCCGGTTTTTCACCTGAAAGATCAACTAAACCTGAAAAATTCAAATTCAAATTTGAGTCATTTACTTTCAATTTTCCATCATACGTTTTACCATTTACAATTCCAGTTGCAGTAATATTCGAATACGAATACCCATTTAATTGAATAAATGGAATTGTACAATTGATCTCTGCTTTCAAATTTTCCTCATCAAATCCAATCCCATTGATTTCGGAATTAATAGATAAATCGCCTAGTCGAGGTTCAATGCCTAATAACTTACCAATTTTAGCTTCAGCAGAACCAAATCGACCTGCATATGCATATTGATTTAATTCACTTCGAAACCAGACACGTAAATCAGCTTCTAGATCGCCAACATCTGTTGAGAACTTACCTTCCGCTTTCACATCATCTAAATAACCGGTTAAGGTTCCACGATATGATATTATACCCATTTTAGAAACCATCTCGGGTAGAGCGAGTTTCTCTCCAGAACTGAATGGATAAGATTGAATTTGATCTAAGTCTGATTTGGATGTTTGTAATTCAACTATGTTATAATGAAAATACATTTTATCAGTATCAGGTAAACCATCCATTTCATAACTTCCTATAAATCGACTATCTTCTCCAAAACTTAAAAGTGTATTGAATCCTTTTAAATGATCAACAGTTCCTTTAAAACCTCCTGAATATTCAATTTGCTGTTTAAGTCCTTTTAATTCAGGGGCAAAAACAGCCAATTCATCTAAATCGACAGACGATTTTCGAATTTTCCCTCTCATTTGAACTTTTTCAATAAAATCACTCAGATCATCGTAAGTATCATAATCAAAATGAGCTTTCCCTTCTAAGAAACTTTTTGGTGTTCGAATACTCATATTGGAAAAATCCATCATGGTATAAGCAACAATAAAATCAGCATTAAAATCATCCACTTGAAATCCACTAGATTCTTTGAATTTCATGTGACTCAACTTTCCAGATAAAGAATCATCAATGATCAAAAAATTGCTCAATTTTGCTGATATGTCGCGAATTTGAATGTGATTATAATTCATTCCAAATCCAGTATCTGGAATTGTATCACGGAATTCATACGTAAAATCAACATTTTCTACATCAACATCCCAAAAGAACATTTCGGGTGGTTTTGATTTTAATTTTGAGGTTGTGTCCTTAGGTCCATTGATAGCATCCAAGATAAATTGAATGTTTAAATCCTCTTCTCCTTCAAATTGCCTCACATTAAATTGACCGTCACGAATTGTTGCATGATCAAAGTCAAAGTGAGAAAAACCTAAATACACATCATCAAAATTTGCTTCTACATAGTCAGCATACAATAATGTGTCTTTATGAAGATCTTCGACATAAAATCCCTCTAAAGTTACTCGATCGAAGAAGCGTAATTTAATTGCCCGAATATCAACTTTAGCCCCGATTTCGCTACTAATTCTGGCAGCAACTTCTTTTGCCAACCACGTTTGAAATCTCCCACTTTGAAATAACACAATGCACCCAGTGAGTAAAATCAACACGGAGAGCAAAAAAAAACCTGTTATTTTGCGAAGTAGTTTAATAGTAAATAAATTTATGAGGAATCAACCGGTGTATATATTAGGCATTGAATCTTCTTGTGACGATACAGCGGCTGCTATTCTGGCCGACGACAAAATGCTTGCCAATGTAATTGCTGGTCAAGAAGTCCACCGAAACTGGGGAGGAGTTGTTCCTGAATTAGCATCTAGAGCACATCAGCAGCACATTGTTCCGGTAGTGGAAGAAGCGCTTCGAGTAGCAAAAATAAGCAAACATGAGCTACATGCAGTAGCTTATACGCGCGGACCTGGATTATTAGGTAGTTTACTAGTTGGGAGTTCATTTGCAAAAGGTTTTTCATTTGGCCTAGGTATTCCACTTATTGAAATTAATCATATGCAAGCTCATATTCTTGCTCATTTTATTCAAGGAGAAAACCCCGCCCCTAAATTTCCATTTTTATGTTTAACCGTTTCTGGAGGTCATACACAGATAGTTCAGGTGAATAGTCCATTTGAAATGAAAGTCATTGGAGAAACTCTTGATGATGCCGCCGGTGAAGCATTTGATAAAGTGGCAAAAATTCTTGGTTTACCTTATCCTGGAGGACCTATGGTTGATCAATTAGCAAAAACAGGAAATAGTCAACGATTTAAATTTACAGAGCCCAAAGCGGAAGGATTTGATTTTAGTTTTAGTGGTTTAAAAACTTCCTTTTTGTACTTGGTCAGAGATGAAATGAAGAAAGATCCTGATTTTATTAATAAGAATTTAAATGATTTATGTGCTTCAATTCAGTTTACCATTGTAAAAATCCTCGTTAGTAAAATCAAGCAGGCTGCTCAGATGTTAAAGATACAGTCTCTCGCTTTAGCAGGTGGAGTTTCTGCAAATTCACATTTGCGCAATGAAATACAAGCTCTTAGTAAAGATGGATTTACGGTTCACATTCCGGCATTTGAATATTGTACCGACAATGCTGCAATGGTGGCTATTTCAGGATACTACAAGTATATAGCTGGAGAATTTTCATCTGAAAACGAAAGCTCATTAGCCCGTTATCCATTAACTAGGTAATTTCTAAATTTTACTTCTTTTCAGCTTGTTTTTTTTCTTCATTTAATGTGACAGGTTCATCTGCTTTAGATGTATCTGAATTCATTTTTTCAAATTCACGAATGAGTTCTTCATCCGATTTACCTAAATTTTTAATTGATGCTTCAGCACTAGCAGCAAATTCGTGATTCGGATACTTTTTAAGAAACTCTCTATAGTAGTTGCCAGCTAAAGCATCATCATTCAATTGATTATCATACACAAAGCCTTTATAAAATAAAGCCTCAGCAGCACGTTTATGATCAGGATAAACATTAGTAAACTTATCGAGTATATCCAATGCCGATTTTCCCCAATTTAAACTCATGCTCAAGTTTGCTGCTTTGAAAAGATATTCTGGAGCTAAAGAATCGGTTGGATATTTCTCTGCAAATTCGGTGTAAGCAACTTGGAGATTATATGCGGCAACTTCGTCTTTCGCTTTGAGTGAGTCCTGCAATAAACGCGATTCCAGGTCTTTAATTTTACTCAATTTCTCTTCTCTTCCACCATTACATGCAGCTAGTAAAAGTAAAACTGATAAGCTGAAAGCTGAAAAATACGTTGTTAATTTCATGGATCTTTATTAAGTTAATTTGCGTAAAAATAGAAAAAGCAAAACACTACCTACGAAATTGAGGAAATTTCATTCGATAATCAACTTTCACTTTTCCTTTTGAGATTTCTTGGAGCTTACCACGTAAAAGTGTTCTTCTTAATTGACTGAGTCGATCTGTAAACAAAATACCATCAATATGATCATATTCATGTTGAATTATTCGAGCTAATATACCATCAAACGTTTCTTCAAACGAATTGAAATTTTCATCTTGGTATCTCAATCGAATTACCGGTTTCCTTTCTACATCTTCCCGAATATGTGGAATACTCAAACAACCTTCATTGAATTTCCATTCTTCTCCCGAATCTTCAATAATTTCAGCATTAATAAATACCTTTTTCACACCCTCCAATTCTGGATGCTCATCGGCAAAAGGGGATGCATCAAGTACAAATAATCGTATTGAAACTCCAACTTGTGGTGCAGCCAAACCAACTCCAGGAGCATTGTACATTGTTTCGAACATATTGGCGATAAGCTCGGCTAAGCCCGGATGCTCTGCATCTATAAAGGCTCCTTTCTGTTTTAAAACGGGCGTTCCGTATGCGACAATCGGTAATATCATTTTGCAAAATTACATTTTTCCAAATTGTATTTGCTCCATATAGCTTTGTAAAATAATCACCGCACTTAAAGTATCTATCAATGATTTGTCTTTACGTTGTTTTTTACTTGCCCCAGCTTCTATCAATGTGCCGAATGCTATCTTACTTGTGAATCGTTCATCAATACGTACAATTTTTACTGTAGGAAATGCCTTTTCGATTGCTCTAACAAAATTGTTTAACGATTCTTGAGGACCACTAGAAGTTCCATCAAGATGCTTTGGATCACCAATAACGATTGTTTCTACATTCTCTTTTGAAAGGTAAAGCTTCAAATAGGGGATTGTTTCTTCATTTGAAACTGTTTTTAAAGGATTGGCGATTAATTGCAAATTGTCGGTTACTGCAATTCCAATTCGTTTTGTTCCAAAATCTAAAGCTAAAATTCGAGGCATAAAAAGAATTCTTTGAGAATGATTCGTTCGTTGTAAAGATGATATAATATTTGAATTCGAAAATGCATGTACGTACATTTAGTTTATCTTTGAATTATGAAACGAAGAGGGTTTCTTTACGCATCTACACTTAGCATAATGGGAAGTGGTTTAGCCAGTTTGAAAGATATTATGTCAAATCCTAGGGATTCTGAAAGAATGCCCGTTTTATTTATTGGTCATGGAAATCCAATGAATGCCATTGAGAAAAATAAATACTCATTATCGTGGGAACAAATGGGGAAAAATTTACCGAAACCCAAAGCGATTGTATGTGTTTCGGCGCATTGGGAGACAAGAGGAACCAAAGTTACAGCAACACCATTTCCCGAAACTATTCATGATTTTGGTGGGTTTCCACAAGCCTTGTTTGATGTTCAATATCCAGCAAGTGGAAATCCAGAATTAGCATTAGAAATTGGCAGAATGGTTCACTCAGTTGGAGTTCAACAAGATTTACAATGGGGACTTGATCATGGTACTTGGAGTGTACTCAAACCCATGTATCCATTAGCCGATATTCCAGTTATTCAGCTCAGTTTGGATATTAATAAAACACCACAACAACATGTTGAATTAGCTAAAGAACTTTCTTTCTTAAGAGATAAAGGGGTTTTGATTATTGGAAGTGGAAATATTGTTCATAATCTTGGACGAATCGATTGGCAAAATCCGAATCGAGGTTATGATTGGGCAATTGAATTTAATGATCAAGTAAAAAAGACAATCTTAAACAGAGAATTTAGCAAACTGAGTTTTTACAAAGAATTGAGTAAATCGGCAGAATTAGCTGTTCCTTCAACAGAACATTACCTTCCACTACTCTATGCAACAGCAATTGCTACTGAAAAAGATCAATTAGAATTTTTCAATGATGATCCTCAAATGGGTTCTCTTACTATGACCAGTTTAAAAATCTCCTAATTATTTAACTCCCGAATCTGTATTCATCAACAAAGGCTGTTTACCATCTGTGATAATAATTTTGCTATTTGGTGAATTCGAAAGGCTCTTTAACATGAGAATCTGATTATATTGAAGCAACTTCTCGGTTAAAGATGAATTAATTATGTCCTGAGCTTCTTTTGTAGCTTGTGCTTCAATCAAAACGCGTTCAGCTTCCTTTTTTTGTTTTGCAATAACAAATTCCATTTGCAAAACTGCTTGTTCAGCATTTACCTTATCTTGAATTGCTGTCACCATTTGAGGTGGCAATAAAATATCTTTTAATAATACGGCATCAACTATAAATCCGTAATCAGCAATATGTTTACTTAATTCTTCTGCTATGGCTGTTTCTATTTTACTACGTTCGGTAGCATATAATTCTTTTGCGAAAAAACGAGCACTTATTTCACGAGCTGTAGCTCTAAAATTACTTAGCACAATTACTTCTTCGTAATTAGATCCAAATTTTAAATAAACATCATTTGCTGCTTCAGGTTTCACATGATACAAAAGACTGATTTCAGTATTAACACTTAATCCTTCTTTGGTAGGCAATGGAAGCACATTATATACTTCAACAACCCGTGTATTAATTTTAACAATCTTCGTCCCGAAAGGATTAAACCAAACTACTCCAGCATGAATAGGCTTTCCTTTTATTTTACCAAGTGTTTGTCGAATCCCAATTTCTCCTGGACGGACAATTGAACACGAATTTAAAGTCAATAAAATGAAGTAAGCGATTGACGCTTTGAATGCAAGACGAAACATATATTTTTTTTCTCAAAACTAAAGGCTAGTTTCTTAATATATGCTTAAGAATAAATATTGAATTCAAGGTTTATGAAGCTATGGGCGATTGATTTTATCATTCCCCATCAATACATACTGCACTAGATTTGCTCCCATTTTCAGTGCTTTCTGTCTAGTAACTTCAGAATCTTTATGAACAGATGGATCTTCCCATCCATCACCTAAATCACACTCATACGTATACAAGACAACCAATCGACCTTCCCAAAATAATCCAAATGCTTGAGGAGGAGTTCCATCATGCTCGTGAATTTTAGGTAATCCACCGGGAAAATCAAATTTTTGATGAAAAATGGGATGCGAAGGAGGTAATTCAACTAAATCAAGTTCAGGAAAGATATGTTTCAATTGAGGACGAATAAATACATCCATTCCATAATTATCATCAATATGTAAAAAACCACCGGCAATGAGATAAGTCCTCAAATTATCACTTTCAGCAGAGCTAAATATTACATTTCCATGACCGGTCATGTGTATAAATGGAAGGTTGAAAATCTCCGGATTATTTGCCTCAATTGTTATTGGATCTGGTGATATGCTTGTTCCAATATTTTTATTGCAGAATGAAATTAGATTAGGTAATGAGGTTGGATTTGCATACCAATCTCCTCCTCCATTGTATTTTAATAAACCAATATTATAGGTTCCTTGAGCATTTATTTTATGAAGTAGAATCAAACAAATGATCAAAAATTGAAAACGTTTCATCATGTTATTATTGAAATTCAAATGTCGTATTTATTTAGGAATGAATTTGCCAAGCTGTTTGAACTTGAGCACAAACGATAATTCCCGCTGTTTCAGCTCTTAAACGACTTTCTCCTAGGGAAATTGCCGTATATCCCAACTTCAATGCTGCATCTACTTCTTCTTGAGTAAAATCTCCTTCTGGTCCAACAAGAACAGTTATTTGATTGTGATTTCGAGCTTGATATGATAAGTAAGGTTTTTCAGAAGGAATGCAATGGGCTATATAGCGTGATCCTGAAATGTCCTTTTTTATAAAATCACCAAATAAAATTGAATCATTCAAAACAGGCAGTTGTGCATTCATACTTTGTTTCATGGCTGAAAGTACAATTTTTTCAACACGTTGCATTTTCACATGATTCCGTTCAGTTCTTTTGGAAATGATTGGAGTGATTTCATCAATACCAATTTCAGTCGCCTTTTCTAAAAACCACTCAAAACGTTCCATCATTTTAGTTGGAGCAATAGCAACGTGCAGTCGGTAGGGACGATTATTAGAATCTTTCAACTTTCGTAAATTCCCAATGCTTGAATTTTTCTGATGTACCAAAATAACTTCCCCTTCAAACATTCCACCTTTTCCATCTAACAATAGAACTGTAACCCCTTCTTTTAAACGAAGAACTTTGCTTAAGTGCAAACTTTCTTCTTCTGAAAGAATTGCATTATTCAATTGAATGTTGTTTGAATAAAATACATGCATTGTCTATGAAGATTTAATTCATTCGGGTAGATTCTAACAATTTAGCCAGAGCGTTCACTGCTTGATCTAAATTACCCGTTTGTTCCATCACCAAAGTGAGTTTATTGTTTCGTTCTTTTAAACGTGCTTTTCCTGGAAAGCGTGTTAAAAACTGCATCAAGCGTCCAAAAAAATCGCTTTGATAGAAGCTACTTTGTTGATTCTGTACAAAGTAACCGACAAAGGTTTTCTGTTTTAACACAACTTTCTCAAAGCCCATGTCTTTGGCAATCCAACGTAAACGGATGGCATTCATTAACTCCAAAGTTGGCTTAGGCACTGCACCAAAACGATCGGTTAACTGCTTTTCAAATTGTAGCAATTCATCTTCAGTTTCCATATTATCGAGGTCCTTGTATAAGAGCAAACGTTCGTAATATTGGTTACATAAGCATCTGGAATGAGGATTTCTAAATCGGTATCAATCTGACAATCGCTTACCCATACTTTTCGTTTTTCTTCGAGTTCTTCGTGAAACAACTCTTTAAAATCACTCTCCTTTAATTCCTGAATGGCCTCATCGAGAATTTTATTGTACATCTCAAATCCAATTTCAGAAATAAACCCACTCTGTTCACCACCTAAAAGATCTCCGGCACCCCGAATATCTAAATCACGCATGGCGATGTTAAAACCACTTCCTAATTCAGCAAAATCTTCAATGGCTTTCAATCTTTTACGCGCATCACTTGTGAGCAAAGAAACTGGCGTAGTGAGCAAATAGCAAAATGCTTTTTTGTTGCTCCGACCAACTCGGCCCCGCATCTGATGCAAATCGCTCAATCCAAATAAATGGGCATTATTAATCAATATCGTATTGGCATTCGAAATGTCCAATCCCGATTCAATGATAGTCGTTGCTACTAATACATCGTAATCGCCGTCGATAAAACGCATCATTACATTTTCCAATTCTTCAGGCTCCATTTGTCCGTGTCCACAACACACACGAACACCTGGGCAAAGGCGGCGAATCATATCTCCAACTTCTTGAATGTTTTGGACACGATTATGAACAAAGAAAACTTGTCCGCCACGTTGAACCTCAAAAGTGACAGCATCACGAATGAGTTCTTCATTAAACGTGTGCAACTCGGTTTGAACGGGGTAGCGATTGGGTGGAGGTGTATTGATAATGCTTAAATCACGAGCACCCATCATGCTAAAATGCAAGGTGCGCGGAATTGGTGTTGCTGTTAATGTTAGAGTGTCAACATTAATTTTAATTTGTTTGAGTTTTTCTTTTGCAGCTACTCCAAATTTCTGTTCTTCATCAATAATCATCAAGCCCAAATCTTTGAACTTGACATCTTTACTTATGATACGATGCGTACCAATGAGGATATCAATTTCACCTTTTGCTAATCGTTCGAGCGTTTCTTTTTGTTGTTTGGGCGATTTAAAACGGTTGATGTAGTCGACATTACAGGGAAATTGCGACAATCGTTCTGCAAAAGTTTTATAATGCTGTAAAGCTAAAATGGTAGTTGGAACAAGTATCGCCACTTGTTTGCTATCGTTTACAGCCTTGAATGCAGCACGTACAGCAATTTCGGTTTTCCCAAAACCCACATCACCACAAACCAAACGATCCATGGGAGCATCTTTTTCCATATCACGCTTAACATCGCGCGTTGCTTTTACTTGATCGGGTGTGTCTTCATAGATAAAAGAAGCTTCCAATTCATCTTGCAAATACGTGTCTTTCCCAAATGCAAAACCCTTCTTAGTGCGACGTTCAGCGTAAAGTTTAATTAAATCACGCGCAATATCTTTAACCCGGCTTTTCGTTTTCTGCTTGAGATTTGCCCAAACTGCACTTCCTAATTTATTTAATTTCGGTTCGGTTCCTTCTTTCCCTGTAAATTTTGAAATACGATGTAATGAATGAATACTAACGTATAAAATGTCATTGTCGCGATACACTAAACGAATGGCTTCTTGCTGTTTTCCATTGACATCAATCTTTTCAAGTCCTGCATATTTCCCAACACCATGATCCACATGAGTCACATAATCACCGGGTTGAAGGCCTTTCAGTTCTTTTAATGTGATGGCTTCTTTGCGAGCATAACCATCTTTGAGCTTAAACCGATGATACCGATCAAATAATTGATGATCAGTAAAACAAACAATTTTTAATTCCGGATCGGAAAATCCTTCATGCAGAGAATGATTCACCGGAATGAAATGTATTTCCTTTCCTATGTCTTCGAATATTGCATAAATGCGTTCAATTTGACGAGTGTTATCACTGAAAATAAAATTCTCCATTCCAGCCTTGGTGTTGGCTGTAAGCTGTTTCGTGATGAGATCGAAATTTTTATTGAAGCTTGGTTGAGGAATTCCGGTAAAAGTAAATGCATCTTTTTTAGAAAAAACTGCACCACTTCCATTTTCAATAATCGAAAAATGAAGAAGTTGATTACTTAATAATTCTCTTGAGCAATATAATTCATCAGGAGCTAATTGAACAGTTGAGTTCTCCATGAATGAATACGTCAATTCTGCTTTATCGTATTCGTTTGAAATCAGTTGAAGACATAATTCTGTTTCACGCAACCAAATGAGTGAATTTTTAGGGATAAAATCGAGGAAGCTCTCTCGACTTTCTTGAAGTATTTTCCCTTGAATATCTGGGACGATATGAATAAAATCGAGGTTGCGAGTTGATAATTGATCAACAGGATTAAACGATCGAATAGAATCCACTTCTTCCCCAAAAAATTCAATGCGAAAAGGTTCATCATCCGAAAATGAAAATACATCTAATATTCCACCTCGTATTGCAAATTGACCGGGTTCAACCACAAAGTCAACACGTTCGAATTCATATTCATGTAAAAAATCATGTACAAATTCAATTGATAAGCGCTCTCCACGTTTAAGTTGAAATGTATTTTTTTTGAGATTTCCATGAGTAACAACACGCTCGAAAAGTGCTTCCGGGTATGTTACAATGATTGGAGGTCGTTTATCAGAATTTATCGTACTCAACACTTCAGCACGTAATAATTTATTATTCCCATCATTGCTCTCCAATTCATAAGGCTTTTTATAGGAGGCTGGGAAAAATAGAACATTTGAATTAGGCAATAAACATTGTAGGTCATTTAAAAAATAAGCAGCTTCTTCTCTTCCAGGAATAACAAGTAAAACTGTTTTTTCGAGGATTTCTGCTAAACTCGCTGCTATAAATGAAGCTTGTGAACCTGCAATTCCTTTTAATAAAATTCTGCTTTCATGATTTACTTTCAATTGTGAAAGCATCTGATTGAGCACAGAATGTGAATGATATAACTTAAGAATGTCGTGTGAAGTCAAAGCAGTAAAAACAAAGAAAGCAGAACATTCGTTTTTAAAGAATGTTTAACCAATTAGTGTTGCGAAGATAGTGAAACACACATTGAGTTTGAGTTTGATGTGATTGGAAGATTTTAAAACAAATCCTAAGATTTGAACGCGATTATTCAAATTGTTCATCTATTAAATTATATAGGAATAATAACAAATCCATAAATTGACTTGGATCAAAATGATTAATATTACACCATGCAATTCAATGTTTTAGGAGGAGAATTAGCACCGTGTTGCTTAGATCCAATAACTGGTTATTATCGAGATGGGCATTGTCATACGAGTAATGAAGATATTGGTGTTCATACGGTTTGTGCAAAAGTTACCGCTGTATTTTTAGATTTCTCCAAACGAATGGGAAATGACCTCTCCACGCCTAGCCCAGAAAATAATTTTCCCGGATTAAAACCAGGAGATACTTGGTGTGTTTGTGCTTCACGCTGGAAACAAGCCTATGAAATGGGAACTTCTTGTCCAATCATTTTGTCATCTACACATGAAAAAACTCTAGAGCTCATTCCATTAGAAATATTAATGGAAAATGCTGCTGATTTATTGAGTTAAAAATTAATTAGAGAATCGTAAAAGATAATATCCTAATTGGAACCCAAATATGCGATAAGGTTGATAAATCGTTTGATTGTTATAAGGTATATACAATTTACTTGTTAGCATTGATAAACTTAGTGAGTAACGATTATGGTAAACTAATCCAATACCAAGTGATCGAGTGAAACCATTTCCTTTCACGGATTCGAGCGTATAAATAAATCCATTGTTTGTATAAAAACGGATTCCGGGTGCTTTCATCCTGATCAATCCAATTTGGGCTTGAATAAACAATTGAAAATCATCGTTCAACTCGGTTGTCCATGTAATTCCAGAATTCAAATGAATGGCTCTCCAAGGACTTGCAATAGTAGTTAATACTTTTACATTTAATTGAGTTTCTTGAATTGTTGAAAATTCTGATTTATTAAAAGGATTATTTACCAATAAAAATTGAGTACTCCAGAACAATTGATTTCGGGTTCGAACCCAAGCAGAAGCCTGAAAAAATGATCCTGTTTTTGCAAAGCCAGCATATTGTGAATTCGAACTAGAAAATGAACCTGAAGGCAGAGACATACCAGCACTAACAGAAAAATTAAATTGATCATCGATTAAAACACGATGGACAACTGTCTCTTTACTTTTTGATAAGTGATTTGAAATAGGAATTGTGTTTATTGATTTTTTTAGGACTTGGCTCTCAGAGATATAAATGATTGTATTTCCGGGAGTTTGGACTTGAATACTACCTTTAGAACCCGGATTTAATATTTTACCAACTATTATTTTCCCATTTAAAAGGAATACTGAGTCTTGAGCTATTGGTTCAATTTGAGCATTTAAACTAAAACTCAAAAAAAGAATATAAACTAGTAGAAAATAATATTTCATCGAAGCAAGTTACGAATGAAACATTCAATTTGAACTCTTTATAAAATGGTTATTTTTTAAGAAACATACCTAAAAACAAGATTCCAAAAAACAGAATACTAAACGTAGCTAGTTTCCAGTATTTTGAAAAGAATTGTTGAACTCTCATTTCTGGGAAATTATACCCTAATATGAGTGATTCTATCGATTTTAAAGATGCTTGATCTTTTGATGGAGAGTAGGAATTATACGCTGAATCTTTGTAGAATTGAATACTATTCATTACTTGATGAATATCATTTTGAAGTATTTCAAGAACCGATTTATCTGCAACAGATGTAAAACGTAAATATCCATTTCGCCCAAGAAAACAAATAGTTGCGCAAATTCTTGGCTCTTTTTCTTTACCAATTCGAATGTCTTCTATCCAATAAAGAGTATGAAGTTTACTATCAAAATGAGGTTCTAATGCCCAACCGTTTAAATGAATTTCTTCTAGGTTATCCTTAATTCTGTTAGCATTTGTACTATCAATCGATTTTATATAATGATCAATAAAATAGTCCTCATTCAATATATCTTCATTATCAATAAAAACGTGACCATCATGAAAATAATCAATTGTAAATACAATAGCATTGGAAGAGAAAACTGGAATTCCTTTTTTTGCAAGTATGCCCAGATGCTTTGCATTACTTGGAGATTCTCCCCAATAATTAACAACCATATTGAGTGTTTGGATCGAATCTAAAAAATGATACGTTCCTGGAGTTTTGATTTTAGCAATTCGTTCTTTTAATTCAAAAGTTCCTTCTTTAAAAGAAAACTCTGATTCAATGTCATTGCTAATTTTTTTGATATCAAGTGAATCAAAATCTTCAGATATCTGTTTTCCCATTAGATTGGAAATGGTGAAAATAGAAATACCTAAAAGCACTAATTTTAAAGAGAATGAATTTAACAATTGAAAATAATTATTTAAAATTAGGCAAGTATATAGTAAATAGTATTTCACTTATTCATATACTAAGAAAAATACTCCAAAAGGGTGATTTGGAAAAAAAATAGAAAATTAAATCTTAAGAATATCGTTCGCGTTCCCTTCGATGCATCGCTTTAAGAGGATTTTTAGAAATATCCTGAGCGATTTGTCGATTTCTAAAAATATCCATAGCTAAATAAATTGCTTCTCTAAAAGAATCTGGATTGGCGATATCTTTCCCTGCTATATCATAGGCCGTTCCATGGTCTGGTGAAGTCCGAATAATTGGAAGTCCAGCAGTAAAATTAACTCCATGGTGAAATGCTATAGACTTAAATGGTACTAATCCTTGGTCGTGATACATAGCCAATACTGCATCAAACTTTCTCCATTGTCCACTACCAAAAAACCCATCCGCTGAATAAGGTCCAAAGGCTAAAATTCCTTCTTCTTTTGCTTTTGAAATTGCAGGCTCAATCAAAGTAATCTCTTCATTTCCAAGTAATCCAGAATCACCAGCATGAGGATTTAATCCTAAAACAGCAATTTTAGGTTTGGTAATGCAGAAATCTTGAATCAAGGATGAATTTAATATACGAATCTTCCCAAGTATATTTTCACTATTTAATAATCCTGAAACTTGCTGCAAAGGCACGTGTCCAGTGACAGTTCCAACACGAAGATTATCACTTACTAATAACATTAAGTACTCTTTACTATTGAATTTATTCGCTAGAAATTCAGTATGCCCAGAGAAATTGAAATCCGGACCTTGAACATTACTTTTATTAAAAGGAGATGTAACAAGAACATCAATTAAACCGGATTGCAAATCTTCGGTAGCGCGCATGAGCGATTTAACTGCCCAAGCACCTGAAGCAGGAGTAGAATTACCAATATCCAATCCTACATCAATATCGGTTAGATTTATAAAGTTGCAATGGTTTTTAGCCGCCTTGCTTGCATCAGAAATTCCGAAAAAATTAAATTCAATTTTATCCAACAATTTTCGATGTTGTGTTGCCGCTTTATGAATTCCGTAGACAATTGGCGTACAAAGCTCTAACATTGCATGATCCATGAATGTCTTCATTATCACTTCATATCCAATACCATTAAAATCGCCTTGTGTTATTCCAACTCGAATGGAAGAATCTTTCCCTTCACTCATGATTTACACTTGTTTAAAATAAAATCAAACAATAATCGAACTCCTACTCCTGTTCCACCTTTCCCACGATACGAATCCATCGATTCAACAAAAGCAGGTCCTGCAATATCCAAATGCACCCATGGATATTTGGTGAATTTTTCGAGAAATTTACCAGCAGTGTTTGCCCCAGCATTTATTCCACCAATGTTCTTGATATCGGCTATGTCGCTTTTGAGCAATTCGGAATAATCATCCCATAGTGGAAATTCAACTAATCGTTCATGAACATTCTCACCACTTTGTTTCAATAAATCAAAATCAGAAGTGGCTGTTCCTAAGGCAACAATCCCATATTTACCAATTGCTCTTGCAGCAGCCCCAGTTAAGGTAGCTAAATCGACAACAAACTCTGGTTTGTATTTTTGGGCATACACCAAGGCATCACTTAAAATAAGTCGTCCTTCAGCATCTGTATTTAAAACTTCAACGGTACTACCATCCGAAATTGTTATTACATCGCCCGGTACTATCGCATTTCCATCGGGTCTATTATCAGTACATGGAGCAAGCCCAATAACCCAAATAGGTAATTCTGCTTTCGAAATACAATAGAGTGCTCCAACAACAGAAGCCGCACCACCCATATCGCATTTCATAGTCATCATCCCATCATTGGGCTTTAAGCTTAAACCTCCAGTATCATATACAACTCCTTTCCCAACGAAAACATAAGGTTGAGAATTGATGCTTTTTTCGGGTTTATGTTCCATGACAATAAACACAGGTGGATCAATAGAACCTTTGTTTACAGCCAATAAGCCTCCCATTTTTAATGCTTCAATTTTCGATTTATTAAAAACATCTACCTTAAAGCCAGCTTCTTTCCCTAATTTTTCTACATCTTTTCCAAACTGCACTGCAGTTAAATAGGATAAAGGTTCATTGACAAAATCGCGTGTTAGATAAATTCCTTCGGTGATGGTTGTTAAGTTATGAATATCCTTGGAGGAAATTTTATCACTAATAACCTCAATTTTCTTCAATGAATTTTTCTCAATCTCAGACGTTGATCTGTATTTTAGAAATTGATAATTCCCCAAAGAAATACCTTCAATAAAAGCAATAGCTAAATTCGGATCTGAACAACAATCACGGACTTGAATGGTTTTAATCTTTTGCGAATTAATTTGTTGCAGAACATTGAATCCTACTTTTCGCAAATACTCTTTGCTAAGATTGAGTGTTTTTTGAACCTCAATCATTACAATAAAACTAAAATGGGAGTAATGGTTTATTGCGATTAAATTCTTCTTCGATTTTATCTGCTCTTGAATGTATTTCCATTCACTTTTAGAAAATTCTTTTGAATGAAGATCTTCAATTGAATTTACAATCAGTATTTGATCAATCTCCGATGATTTGCTTTTCTTAGATAGAGTAATTTTTAACATTGCTACGATTTAGGGTAGCAAATGTAATAATTCAAGGCATTAAGGAGATCACGATCTGGTATAATTATACACTACCGTAGAGTTAACAAGGAATTTCGACTGTTATGGTAGTGCCTTTGCCAAGGGTTGAGTCAATAAATAAAGTTCCTTTCAAATATTCTACACGAGAACGAATGTTTTTTAATCCAATACCTTCGTTTTGTCCAGTGTTCTGAAAATCAAACCCAATTCCATCATCCTCAATAACCATCACCAATTCATGATCATGACGAATTAACTGAATACCAATAACATTAGCTTGAGCATGACGAAGTATATTATTTACAACTTCCTGCAAAACCCTAAAAATGACAGTTTCAATTGAAGGATCAAGTCTTTCGTGCAAATCGACTATTTCAAGATCAACTTTATACGTCCCACTTGCACTAATTTTCTGAACAAATTCTCGTATTGCCCCTGTCAAACCATCTTTAACGAGCGCATTTGCCATCATAGCATGTGAAACAGCACGTACTTCTTTCACAGCATCATCGATAAGATTTGATGCATTCTCAAATAATTCGACTTGTTTTGTGCTATCCGGCTTCAAAATTCCACGAAGGCCAGATAAGGTGAGTTTAGCTGCCGAAAGCTGTTGTCCAATACCATCATGAAGTTCACGAGCAATACGCACTCGTTCCCTCTCCTCTGCTTCCATAGCAGCTTTCGAACGTAATTCCTGTTGAATTAAAAGTTCAGCATCCAACTTTCTTTTGTTGTTTAATTGCTTTCTATTATATAATAAATATCCTAGTAAAGCAAGTAATAATGCTAAGATAATAATTGAAATTGTAATGTACCTACTTCGAATTAATGCTTCTGCCGATAATTGATTTTCTTTTATTAATAAAGCATTTTCTTGTTCTGTTCGTTCAGTTTCATACCGAGTTTCCATTTCTGTAAATTTCTCAGCCATGGTTTCCGAAAAAATGGAATCTTTTACATGATCCGATTTATCATAATATTTTAATGCTAATTGCTTCTTATTGGTCAACACATAAAGATCTCCGAAGGATTTATATAATTGAGGTAAATTATACCCAATCGAATCGCGTTCCGTAATAAACTCTGCTTTTTTTAAATATTCTTCTGCACGATCATACTCTTGTAAATCGATATACACATTTCCAATATTCCCAAGGTAAAGTGCAATACTGTATGGGTTTTTAAAAATGGTTGCAATTGACAAAGCTCTTTGATAATAGGCTAGTCCTTCTTTCGATTTTCCTAATTTCCGATAGTAAATCCCAACATTATTCAGTGCACCTTCTAAATTCACCGAATCTCCTATTTCCTCCCTTAATGTTACAGTCTTTAATTCTAATTCTAATGCTTTTTTAAAATTTCCTTTACTTTCCTCTGCTGTTGCTAAATAATTCAAGGAATTCGCAATTCCGGCTTTATCTCCCAATCGTGTTAATACTTGATACGCCTGTTTCGCATACATTTCTAATTTATCGAATTGGCGCATATTCATATATATAACACACAAGTTATTTAATGTGTATGCTTCTTTCTTCTCATCTTTTAATTCTCTAAATATTTTTAATGCTTTTAATTGTGCATCATGTGCTTCATTTAAATAATTCATCTCAGTATAACAATGCCCAATTTTACTGTAAGATGATGCTATTCCTATTTTATCTTTAATTTTTTGACGAATCAAAAGTGCTTTTTGATGATAATTTAATGCTTCTCTGAATTTATTTTCCCCAATTAATACAATACCTATATCATTATATCCTGAAGCAATAAAATAATCTGAATGTATTTGTTCTGCTAGTTTCAATTCTAAATCAGCATATTTTCGGGCTTTATCGATAGATACATACAAATATTCCCATGATAAATCTGAATATAAACGAAGTTTAGATGTGTCTTCTTGGGCATTCTTTAGCTTATTTTCTAATTGCAAAATGGCATTCTCTTGTGCGTCCCCATTTTGAGGAAACAATACAAGAAACAACAGCAATAAATACAATGAATATCGCATAGCCAATTTGTTATTATACTAAATCAACAATCAATTTAGTATTAAGGAGCAAGAATACTGAATTCTACGCGGCGATTGATAGCTCTACCAGCTTCTGTTTCATTTTCGGTAATCGGCTTTCCTTCCCCAAAACCACTTGAAGACATGCGTTCTACTTGAATGCCCTTTGAAATGAGATAGTTGAAAACGGCTTCTGCTCGTTTTTCTGAAAGCACTAAATTATCTTCTGGTTTCCCAATGTTATCAGTATGTCCATAAACAGCAATTTTCATTGTTGGATGCTTTTGCAATACATCCACTAACTTATCTAATTCAGGAAATGAATTGGGTAATAATTCGGCTTTAGCTGTTTCAAAAAACACGTTATTCAAACGAACAATTTCGCCTTTCTCAAAAGGAACAAGCAATAAATCCCGATTGATTTCTTCATAGGATGAAATCTTAGTTAAATCCAAATGATCACTTATCGGCAAATATCCTTCAGCAGAAGCAGAAAACGCATAATTTTTACCATACGGAAGGACGATTTTATACAATCCACTATCCGGATCTGAACTTGCAATACCGGCTTCCAATCCTTCCGGAAAGACTTGATAACTCACCGATGCAGCAATGAATTTACCCGTTTTTGCATCTTTCACTTTTCCCTTTATTAAAACTACAGGGTTTGGTTTTATTTCATCTTTTAATTTAATTCGAACAACATCACTTCCTCCGATTGAATTTCGCTCACTAACCATATAGGCGTAGTAACCCGATGCAGCTATACTATAATTAGCATCGTCTGCAATGGTATTGATACTTGATCCTAAATTCATCGGATTGGACCAATTTAACCAAGTGTCATCCAAACGTCGAGTTAAATAAATATCGCGTTTTCCTAATCCACCCGGGCGATCAGAAGCAAAATAAAGTGTTACACCATCAGAAGCTAAAAAGGGAGTGTCTTCTCCAAATTTCGTATTAATTAATTCACCTAAATTCATAGGGCGTGACCAATCCCCATCTTTCTCCAAAAAACTCACATACAAATCATTAAACTGGGAATCCGATTTTTCTGAAAATGAAAGCAATAAGGTTTTTCCATCATTGGCAAAATATGAACCCACATAATTTCCTTTGGCCATATTTTCATATCCACGTAAATAAATTTGTTCAGGAATACTCCAACCTCCTTCAATTCGGTGCGAAAACGAAAATCCAGTCCCAATGTATTTTCCTTTTTTATATGCTCCTTTGATCAACATCGTATTTCCATCTGGACGAATTCCTACGACTTTATTGACTTCCGCCGCATTAAATGGACTCATTGCATGCTGAGCTTCTTGCCAAGATGAATCCTTTTCATTCCAAGTGCTAAACCAAATATCTTCGCTTGATTCCCAACGATAATAGGTATTGTTGGGATGTTGAGATCGAATAAAATATAAAGTTCGTTCATCAGGCGAAATGATGGGTGCAATTTCATCCACATACGAATTTACTTTTCCGCCCAAATTGCCCGATTCTCCTGGCCTTAATCCACCTGTTAATTGATCAAAGCCTTTCTTCTGATTCAATACATTTCCTCCTCCTGGATTGTAATTCACATGAAAAGTAGATGCTTCCGAAACTTTTATTGCTGACAAACTTGGATATTCTTTCACTAAACGCTCCATGGTCCAAGCTTCTACATCAGCACTGATACCAATGGCATCCAATTGTGAATCTTTTTCAGAACCACTCAATTTAATTTTCACCTTTTTAATTTTCTCTAAGACTTTAGGTACAGAAATTACTAAGAGCCGAATTGCTTGATCTACTTGATTCGCAGGCTGTTCATACACTACTGTAGATCCATTATTTTCATCCACCAATTCCACACGAACAACATATCCACATACATTATTTTCCAAAACTAGTACTTGCGTTACATTTTGTGGTAAATATTCTAACCACAATGCACCTGATTTTTGCTTATTTAATGTAGCACAACGTGGACTTAATTCGCCCGGTTTCTGAATGTCGGGAGCACCTAAAACCATACGAGCATTATGTTGGTCTTTATTGCTTATTTCTGAGTCGTACAGCAGCTTTTGAGCCCATTGAATTTGTCCAGAAACTGTTCCAGTTCGATTCACTAAAATGAGAAGCGCAAAAATGAAAATATGTATTTTACTCAACATAAACAGTCGATTTTCCGGAATTTATATGAATGATTTTGGGCGGTGTCCGGGCTTTCGCTCCAAGTTTTTTTGAATATTCTCAGAAATCAATCTTCATTATGAATCTTGGAGAATAAAATAAAAATACGTTAGGCTTTCCGCTCTATCCCTACCGCTTTGAGTGAATTTGAATTATCAAGGAAGAAAAGAAGGCCTCCGTAAAAAATTCCTTACGAAGACCTCTGAGCAACAATCTATTTCTTTGCTTTCTTTAATTCTTTTTCCATAAATAATCCAAGTCGATTTACACAACCAGCTATCATATTGGAATACGCTTCATCGGTTTGCTTTTCCAAGATTGCACGTTTAGCATCATCTTTTTCTTTGGGATTAATAACCAATCCTTTCTTAAATGCCATTCGCACACCACCATAAAACAGACCTTTGCTGTATAAATTATTATCCTTTTTTCCTTCTTTTAATGGCAGTGGATTCGGACCAAATAAATGCATATTCACAGCACTCATCCAGAATCTTGTCTTTCCCCATTTCGTGTCAGCTAATTGAGAATTATAAACAATTAAAACAGCATCCACTTCTAACAAACGTGTTAAATCATATCCAATCGATTCAATCATTTGTCCATCATATGAACCACTTAAATTCGAAATTGGCACTGATTTCTTTTTGGGATCCACTTGATCTCGTTTATTAATCTTCATCAACTTATATCCATCAGCTGCTTCATCTAATTCGATGGTAGTTCCACTGGTAGCCATATTTTTAAAAAACTTTCCAATCTTCTCTCCTACTTTATTTGCAGTTGTATGCTTTATCGTAAAATCATTATAAGCCATTCGTTTATCATCATCTGTAAGGTATTGATCAGGAGTTAATAATTCAATACCATATTTATTAAATGTGGAAATAAGGGTAGGCAATCCAACAGAATAAAATCGGTTTCCTAAGATTCTTAAATTCTCACTTCCCGAATTGGTTGTGTTGTATGTCTTACCAGTAGAATTCGTTCCGGTTATTTTTGTTATCCCTTGATCATCCACATAAAACGAAACCAAAGCAACACGTTTAGGTACTTGACCAAGTGTTTTTGTGGTAACAGAAAAACCACGACCATTGTCATTAATATAGGATTGATTAAAATCGAATTTGGCTTTGCTGGTTAAGTCTTTTTTCTCAGCATAGGATGCCATTTTAGGAGCGCTGCATGCAATCACAAAAAGTGAAACAAATGCAAGAAGAATTAGCTTTTTCATAGTACAAGGTTAGATGCGTTTGAATGATGCAAATAACCGTCAACACTAGAATTCCTAAAATACACCCACTAGGGTATTTTGCTATCCGTGCTAACACGTAGAGATGAAAATTAGAGCCAATATTTATTAAAAAATCGACCAAAATAAATGTTGCAATACCTTCAAGAAATTCAGAATTATCAAATAATTCCTTGCTCAATAGCTAGTTTAATCAAACCAGCAACACTCTTCGTTTCTGTCTTTCGAAATATATTTTTCCGATGTGTTTCTACAGTACGTTCACTAATGAATAAATTCTCACCTATTTCAGCATTGTTAAATTCAGAAGCTATCAATTTAACAATTTCAATTTCTCGAGGTGTTAATCGAACAGGTGCGTTCACTGCTACAGGCTTAGGAATTCGTGCAGCACGCATCATTTCTAATGTTACTTCATCACTGAAAAATAATCCACCGCTGGCAATTTTACGCAATGCTTGAAGCAATTCATCTTTTCCAGTATTCTTCAAAACATATCCACTAATGCCGGCTTCAAGCATGTCCGAAATGGTATCACGATCACCATGCATCGACAAAGCCAACACCTGAACTTGAGGAAATTTCTCTTTTATCAATCGTGTTAGCTCAATTCCTGAAATCCCAGGCATATTAACATCTGCAATCACAATATCGACCAAATCAATTTCGAGAAGTCCAATGACAGTCTCAGGTTGTGTTGTTTCTGCGATTAAATTAAAATCCGATTCATAGATAAGCAAAGACTTAATACCATCAATCATCATCTGATGATCGTCAACAATTAATAAACGTATTGGAGACTTTCCTTCTAACATCATTATCAAATTTCAAGGTAAAAATAGGTTTTTCGTAAAATCTACCCAATAGCACGGATAAAGAATGCCTTCTAGATGGTATTTCATTCGAAATCTATAGAAAATAAGTTTGCAATAAAATTCTACGATGAAACTATTTTCTTTCAAGCTAATAAAATCTATACCGAACCTGTGTTTCATTCTTATTTCAATGAATGGAATTAGTCAATCAACAAACTATCGAATAATTGAAAATGATCCAGACCGAAAAAATTTAATTATACATCTTCAACCATTCGATGTCAATGCTTATTTACCAGCAATGAATATAGGATATTCGATTCAAGCCAATTGGATGATGAATAAACTCATTCAAGCAGATTTCATGTATCGAAAAGCGTATTTAGATTTGAATGCAGATGGTGTTTATGCGGCGGATAATCTGAAAAAAGCGAGTTGGTTTCAAGCAGGAGCCAAATTCAATTTCCGAACTCATACTAAAAATAAATATGTAAAAGTTGTTTTAAAACAAACTCAATCATATAGAACTACAACCACTACCTATTTATTAATTCCTTGTGATGTGAAAAGAATTAGTTCGTTTCATGGTGGAATTGTATCTATTCATAATAATCATAAAATCGATAATAACTTTACCGAATCACTTCAAGAAAATGGAATAAAAGGCAAAGATTCAAATGGAAATATTCGTGCATTTCGAGATACTATCAATTTCGAAACGATCAGTTATTCATCACAAAATTTTGGAATTTATGCTGGATTGAATTTCAGATCGATCAAAGATATCATCATCAATACGGATTCATACGGCACACGTTCCAACCATACATTATCTGATTTTTATTTCGATTTTATCTTTACACCTATTGTGCATTATAGTTTGCATCCCAATGACAATCAACAAATGTTTAAGAATATTGACATCTCAATACCCGAAAATAAAAAGAAACTTTTAGGCTGGAGAGCTGGATATACTTATGGAACAAACAAAGGCTTTGGCTTTTCAGCTAAAATGGAAATTGGTCAACAGCCAGGAATTCCCGGCTCAGGTTTTTTCATGAATCTAGGAATGGGTTTCGTTATAAAATCACGCTTATTAAAAAAATAATTCATTTATTTTTTTCCAATACATACATATAAAACGGAAATCCCATAAATTGAAATTCCTTTTCTAAACTAAAACCATTCCGCATTGCGACTGCTTGAGACTGGGTGTTTTCAACATGAATATTAGAAACTAAACGATTGGTAATTTTATTTTCAAAGGCATAATCACGAAAAAACTGAGCTGCTTCTGTGGCAAATCCTTGCCTTCTAAAGGATGGAATTAAATGATAACCAATTTCCAATTCTTTTACTCCATCAAAATCTTGAGCTAAAAATCCACAAATACCAATCAATTGATTATTCGTTTTTAACCTCAATCCAAGCATTCCATAGCTTCCAGTAGCATACCGATTCAATTGTCGATTAATCATATACTGAGCTTTGATTTGAGCACTTTCTGTTGGAACTCCGGGAATATACTTTTCGGAGTTGGGATCATCAAAAAATGAGCACCATGCTGGAATATCTTCTACAGTAAGCGCTTGAATTTTTAATCGTTCCGTTTCAAAACCCAACAAATACGATTCATTCATTGCTAAATAGGCCATTGGAAACAAAGATTTATTGATCAGATTATGGTGCTAATAAAACAATGTTTTTTATATGAGCACCAATACCTAATTGATGCACAATATCCATCCCCGAAATTACCTGTCCAAATGCGGTATAGCGTCCATTTAAATGCGGTGTGCGCGTATGTGTGATAAACCATTGACAACTCTCTGTATCCGGTCCAGAACTTGCCATTCCTAAAACACCTTCATCAAATTTTCGTCTCGTAAATTCACTACGAATAGTTTGCATAGTGCTTCCGTATCCATCACCACGCGGACAACCATCTTGAATAACAAATCCAGGAACAACGCGATGCAAGCGTTTATTCAAATAAAAGCTATCTTGAATTAGCTGAACAAAGTTGGCAACGGTTCCTGGTGCATCATTCACCCATATTTCAGCACGAATATTCCCCGCATCAGTTATGATTTCAATTTGCTGATTTTCGGGAATTCGTTCAACCAAATCCCAATCAATAGGATGATTCATTTCTGGTTTTAAACTTCCTTCTATTGAATGTCCTTCAAATAATCGAAGAGTTTTAAGTAATTCACCATACGATTCAATATCACGTGGTAGTCGCATTTTACCCATTGCAGTTTCTAAAAACCGGGTATTCGAATTTGGAATTGGAAGCACGCTTCGTGAAGAACCAAGCAAAGTTGTATCTCTTAAATAACTAGCTCCCATGGCAACTAAACTCACGTCATACGTTGCTATGCAATCTAAAATTACGTGTGCAAAATGATCTTCTAATGAAAGACTGGGAGATGTTTTTTTCCATTCAATTGCAAATGCAGGAAATCGTTTATCGGAGCGGATTTTCAATAATGCTTCAAAGCTAAATTCACGAATTAAAATGCTATTGGTATTAAAGCATTCTTCTTCAATAAATGATAAATTACTAAAATCGGAAGCCAGCGCTTTTAAAATAAATCCGGCTATATATTCATCCTTTTCTATCGAATAAAATTTCTTGAGTTCATTCGAAATAGAATGAGATGAATTTCCATTTAATTTACTTAATAAAGCTTCATAGAATGTATATTTAGCACGTGGGTGTGATTCTTCCTTAGCTGCTTTTTCAAGTTCAACAATTGAAAATAGATCTGCATGATTTAAACAATAGTCTGCTGCTGTTTCTCGTATGTGAAAATTTTTATCCTGAATAGCTTTTATAATAATTTGTTTTCCTGCAGAGCTTTTCCAGGTAGTAATGCCTCTAAGTATAGCTAATCGACAGAGGTAATTTTCTTCCTTTTGAAATTGATTGAATACATAGATTGAATCTATTTCACTAGAGATTACCAAACACCGCAAAATGGCACTACGAGTTGATATATCATCTTCCTCTTGAAGCATTTTCCTAAATGATTCTTTAGAAGTTGAAATATCGCTTTTAATACGCCCTAAAGCAGATGCAGCATAAAATCGCGCTTCTCCTTCCTCTTCTGTTAATTTTATCAATAATTGAATAATACCGATTTCTTCTGGCTTTTTACGAACCGAATAAAAAAGTCCTTCAGCCAATGCTGCATTCAAGTTCTCATTGAGTTTATCTCGGTATTTTGCTAATTGCAAGCCGCCTCCACTTTTACCGATGGCAATGATAATCTCTCTTTTTACGTCTGTATTTTTTTCATCAAGCAAACAATGCATCATCAAATTGACCAAGCCTTCTAATTGATATTGACCTAATGCAAAAGCAGCAGAAATACGAACGTTCTCTTCTTTATCAAATTCCATAGCATGAAGCAAAGGCTCAATGGCTAAGCTGTCATTCATTGAACCTAATAGAATACATGATTGACTTCGAACCTGACTATTCTCATTATTTAAATAACTGATAACACCTTCAGTATTGCGTTCATCAGCAAACGTATGAACCTGTCTTAATTGGTCATTTGAGAATTGATTGGGACTAATACACGCGTTTAAAAGAAAAACACAATAAACAACGAATTGTGTATAAAATAGCTTCTTAACAATGCCTTTATCCATTAGTAAAGAGAAATATCAGCTAAAGTAATGCTTTCAAAATAAAATGTGATATGAGAATAAAATGTGTTGTTATTAAGGTAAACTGGACTTAGCAGAATGCTAACAAGGCATTTATATTGATTTCACGTGTTAACTTGAAATTTACAAAACCAAATGATATCAAGTGATAAAAAATCAAATTCAACAACGCGAAGTCGATCTGGTTGTTATTTCAGACGTACATCTTGGCACGTATGGTTGCCATGCCAATGAATTGGTTGATTATTTAAGAAGTATTAAACCAGGAACTTTGGTTTTAAATGGAGACATTATCGATGGTTGGGCTTTTTCAAAATCCTACTTTCCTCCTGCCCATCACCAAGTTTTATTAGAAATTATGCGACATATTACTCAAGGATGTCGCGTTTATTATATCACTGGAAATCACGATGAAATGCTACGTCGCTTTTCAGATATGAATATGGGACAATTTCATTTAGTCGATAAATTAGTTCTGCAATTAGATGGAAAACGTGCTTGGATTTTCCATGGCGATGTGTTCGATCTCTCAGTAAATACGGGAAAATGGCTAGCTAAAATTGGTGGCAAAAGCTATGATTATTTGATTCTTTTCAATCGAATGATTAATTGGGTTTTAGCAAAAATGGGCAGAGAAAAAGTATCCATTTCTAAAAAAATAAAAGCCAGTGTAAAAAAAGCAGTCAGCTTCGTGAGTGATTTTGAGAATATAGCAGCTCAACATGCCATAGAACAAGGCTACGACTTTGTTATTTGTGGACATATACATCAAGCTCAAAAACGTGTAATTGAAAATGAACTAGGATCGGTGATGTATTTGAATTCGGGCGATTGGATAGAGAATTTAACCGCTTTGGAATATCAAAAAGGAGAATGGAAAATTTTTAATTACGAAGAAGAAATGAATGTTTTATTGAAACAGATTCTCCCACATTCGGTTCATACAATTCCTTCTGAATTTATTTTAGGAAAAGAAACAAGTTTGATCATTAAAACGCTTTAAGATGAAAGTACTTTATGCGATTCAAGGTACGGGAAATGGTCATGTGAGTAGGGCGCGTGAAGTTATTCCCATGTTGAAAAAGATGGCTGATGTCGATGTTTTCTTAAGTGGAGGAAATTCGAATGTTGATCTCTCTTTTGATATTCAATACAAAAGCAAAGGATTGAGTTTCGAATATGGAAACAAAGGAAATTTGAATTTCTGGAAAACACTAAATCACATTCATCCGTTTCGGGTATTAAAAGAAATTCGTGATTTTCCTATTCAACACTATGATTTAGTAATCAATGATTTTGAATCCATTTCAGCCTATGCTGCAAAATTGAGAAATGTGCCTTGCTTATCCTTTTCTCATCAAACTTCCTTATTAAGTCCTTATTCACCAAAACCCGACGGATTAAATTTATTAGGTGAATCGGTACTAAAATATTATGCTCCTGCACCATATTCTATTGGTTTGCATTTTCAGAATTATGATGATTATATATACACACCTATTATTAGAAAAGAAATAAGACAATTAAATCCCATTGAATTAGGACATTATACTGTTTATCTTCCAGCATTTAGCACCAATGAAATGTTGAAATTATTACTTCAAATCCCTCAAGTTCGATGGGAAGTATTTTCTAGAACGAATCGATATCCCTATATCGAAAAAAATGTCACAATTAAGCCAATTCAAAATGATGCTTTTATTCAAAGTTTATCATCCTGCAAAGGGCTTTTAACAAGCGCTGGATTTGAATCTCCTGCTGAAGCTTTGTACTTAAATAAGAAAGTATATGTTATTCCTATTGGTGGACAATATGAGCAATTATGCAATGCCAAAGCATTGAATCAACTGGGTGTTCATTCATCAGCATTTAATGATACGAACTTAATTTCTAAATTAAATAATTGGTTAAATAGCAAAGAAATAATTCCAGTTCATTTCCCTGATATAACTGAAAGTTTAGTAGAACATATGTTATTCGATCAATCACATTTTCAAGTACCAACTTTAATTGCTGGTTGAATTCATTTAAAACATAAAATTCTAAATCGATTATTATTTCTTGCGAAAATCAGCAATTGATTTAAATTCAAATTACTTTTAACAAGTGTATATAATTTCTATACGAGTGAATGAAATAATTCTATCTATACTCGCTTAAAGAAATTAAGCAGCATTCATTTAATTTTTTGTTATTTAATCCATTATTTTCCAAGAGTATTTGCCATTCAATAATTAGAATTATAAACAAGTAGCTCATTGAGATGTTAGACCTATTATTATGGAAGGATTCCGTTTTTCTCGATACGAAGCTGATAAAGATCAAGATCCATTTGAACGACTTTTAAAATTGTTCAAAGAGGTGTTGCTCCACGCATCAGGCGATGTAGATGAAGCACTTAATTGGATGAACGCTCTTGATCGTCAGTATAATCTCACAGATGATGATTACGGTATGGGAGATTTTATTGAGGATTTGAAGCGAAAAGGATACCTCAATGATGATCCTGAAAAAGGGCTTTCTGTCAGTCCCAAAACAGAGAGAGAGCTCCGAAGAGATTCACTTGAACAAATTTTCGGGAAACTAAAAAAAGGAACACGAGGAAATCATGCTACTCGTTTTAGTGGTCAAGGAGATGACACTGGATCAGATCGCAGAGCATTCGAATTTGGAGATTCGACAGAAAATATTTCATTAACCGATAGCATTCGGAATTCCCAAGTAAATCATGGAATTGGTGATTTCTATTTGGAAGAACGAGATTTGGAGGTAATAGAACAAGAATATAAAACACAAACGTCAACGGTGTTAATGATCGATATTTCTCATTCGATGATTTTATATGGAGAAGATCGCATTACTCCTGCCAAAAGAGTAGCAATGGCTATGTCGGAGCTTGTGAAAATCAAATATCCTAAAGACACCTTGGATGTTATCGTATTTGGAAATGATGCTTGGCAAATTCAAGTAAAATACATTCCCTATTTGCAAGTTGGACCATATCATACGAATACGGTAGCTGGTTTAGAGCTGGCGATGGATATTTTGAGAAGGAGAAAAAATCCTAACAAACAAATTTTTATGATCACCGATGGGAAACCTACTTGCCTCAAAGAAGGAGATCATTATTACAAAAATTCAAATGGTTTAGATCGAAAAATTGTCAATAAAACTCTTGGTTTAGCTGCTCAATGCAGAAGATTGAAAATACCCATAACAACCTTTATGTTAGCAAGTGATTCTTGGCTTCAGGATTTTGTAAAAGAATTCACCGAAACCAATGGAGGAAGAGCATTTTATACTGGCTTAAAAGGTTTGGGAGATCTAGTATTTTCCGATTATGAACGCAATCGCTCACGAAAAATTCGTTAAATAAAAATGAAAAAAACGCCCCACATAATCACATTTGGTGAACTCAAAAAATCAGGTTATGTAAGTCAACCGATTAAAGATGAATTACGCAATAATCTCATTGAACGAATCAAGTCAAATCAAAACGTTTTTGAGGGAATTCTTGGGTATGAAAATACTGTTATTCCTGAAATTCAACGAGCTATTTTATCGCGTCATAACATCAATTTCCTTGGATTGCGTGGTCAAGCTAAAACACGTATTGCGCGACAAATGACCGAATTATTGGATGAATTCATTCCCGTTATTTCTGGTTCTGAAACCAATGATGATCCATTCAATCCAGTTTCATTTCATGGTAGAGAAACCTTGGCAATTCATGGAGATGATACACCTATACATTGGATGCATCGATCAGAACGTTTTGTCGAAAAGCTGGCTACTCCGGATGTTACAGTAGCTGATTTAATTGGTGATATTGATCCTATTAAAGCCGCGAATCTCAAAATATCCTATGCTGATGAACGAGCCATACATTATGGTTTAATTCCACGTTCGAATCGATGCATTTTCGTTATTAATGAAATTCCCGATTTGCAGGCACGCATTCAAGTTGCCTTGTTTAATATTTTGCAAGAAGGAGATATTCAAATTCGTGGGTTCAGAATGCGTTTGCCTTTAGATCTTCAATTTATATTTACGGCCAATCCCGAAGATTATACGAATAGAGGAAGCATTGTTACTCCCTTGAAAGACCGAATTCAAAGTCAAATTGTAACTCATTATCCGAAAAATATTGAGATAGCCAAAAGCATTACACATCAAGAAGCTCGACTCCCCAAACAGCAAACCGATTTGGTGAAAGTTCCTGAACTCATTCGCGATATTATAGAACAAATCAGCTTCGAAGCGCGGAATTCGGAATATGTAGATGCGAAAAGTGGTGTATCTGCACGTTTAAGTATTTCGGCTTATGAAAATATGGTAAGCACTGCTGAACGTCGTGCCCTTATCAATAAAGAAACAAATACTACGGCCCGAATCAGTGATATTTGGGGAGCCATTTCTGCCATTAATGGAAAAATTGAATTGGTTTACGAAGGTGAGCAAGAAGGTCCAGTGAATGTTGCTCAGTTCCTTATTGCCAAAGCAATTCGTACTTTATTCGTGAATTATTTTCCTGATCCAGAACGATTTAAACGGAAGAAAGAAAGCAATCCCTACGAACAGATTATTACCTGGTTTAATAATAACAATGAAGTTGATTTATTGCTCGATGAAAAATCACAGGATTATACCCGAAAATTAAAATCGGTTGATGGATTAAAAACGCTTGTAGATCTTTATTATAAAAGTTTACTTGAACCAGATCGCTTGCTTTTAATGGAATTTGTGCTTTATGGTTTAGCATCCTATTCTCAACTAAATCGACTTGCTTTAGATAGTGGAATGTTATTCAAAGATCTTTTTAGTTCGGTCTTTTTCGCAGATGATTTGGATGAAGATGATATGAGGATGAATTAATTATAAACATAAAAAAAGCCGGAAAAACCGGCTTTTTTTATTTATTCAGTTGGCCCTTTTGATTTCTTTTTTCGAGGATCTCGAATGGTAAAATTTCGTGAAAGATTAAATCCGCCAATGATATCACCCGCTTTCCAGGAACCTTTCGTTTCGTGAATGAATGCTTTTTCAATCATATACGGACTATTCGTAAAACATAATTGGAATACGTGTCCACCAGTTTCTATATCGAAGCCAATGGATAAAACATCGTGAGTTCCTTCCGGTTTGAATTTAGGAAGTTGATAGAAATATTCGAAATTGACACTTGTTCTGCGTGTTAGTTTCATTCTACCGCCCATCCCAATAGAAAACAAATCGTGAGGAGTAGAAATAGAATCTACCAAATTCCGATGTACTAAGGTTGGCATTACTTGAAAAGAAAAGCTTTCATTGAATTTTCGTCCAATAATTAATTGATTGACGAAAAACATATTAGATGTGTAAAAATTTGTACGATTAGGATCAGAATAAGGAACTGTTTTCGTTTGCATTGCTGCCATATAACTTACTGTTACCGGCATATTCCGAGAGCCTTTACTTTGACGTAAGATTTTTGCTTTCAAAAAACTATCGTATGTTTTTTCGTAGGTACTTCTTCCACCACCAATCATTAACCAACGATTAATACCATATTCCAAACTCACACGCATAGTGGCAACGTCTAATCCATAAAATTGATTAATTCCTGTATTAAGTGCACCAAAGCGATGAGAAATCCTCATATCCAACACACCTCCAGCAACATTTTCAACAGTATGTCCATTGATAAGACGTGTTGTTTTAAATGTGGCAGTTGCATAATCGGGCTCAGCGTCTTTCGACATTTCTTCTTCCATCATTTTGGAAAGGTCGTCGGGTTGAGCAAAAGAAGGAACGATGCCTATAAAAGCAATACAGGTTGTGATAAAAAATCGTTTCATTGGAAGGAATAAAAAACGGGAACCTGAGTGATTCGGTTCCCGTTCAAATTATTTTTTAGGCTCGTAACTAGCGTCAACTGTGATGGTCGCTTTTTCAGCAATTTTATCTGCAACAACCGAAGGGCGATCAACTTTAAAATCAGCTAGTTTAACAGAGAATTTCGATTTAGCATGAATTTTTCCACCTTTAATACTAATTGTACCATCAGCTGTTACAACTTGAGTAACACCATGCATGGTTAAATTACCAGAAACTTTAATGGCATAATCACCATCTTTTGCAAAATTAACATCAGCTAGATTGGTGATTTTCCCTTTGAATTCTGCTTTAGGAAATTTACCGCTTTCCAAATAATTTTCGTTGAAATGCTCTTCCATAAGCGCTTTTTCGAAACGAAAACTTTTCACTAACACGGCAAAAACAACGTCACCTGTTGCTTTATTTAAGAAAGAGGTTGCTTCGTTATTGATAGCATCAATTTTCTCTACCGGATTAACTGGTGTACAATCAAATTCAACCTTAGCAGTTTTAGTAAAGAAAACATCTTGGGCTGATGCACTGAACACTCCTGAAACAATCAAAGAGGACAGTAAAAATGATTTTATTTTCATGGTTTGGATTTTCGATTGATTTTCAATTATCGTGCTCAAAAAATCTAGTTATTAGGATATCCTTTATTAATCCATGATTTGATCATATTGATATTACAATCAATCATTTTGGTAGTTCCTTTCGGCATGTTACTCGCGTTGCCATCTTGAACTATGGATGAAATGAAACGAGCTTTATCGTAATCCAAGTATGCTTTAACACCATCATAAGAATCAAGTGGAATTCCGCTTGGATTACTTGCACCACCATGACATGCAGAGCTATTACATTTCGCATCCAAAATTGTTTTCACTTCTACAGAATACCGAGACGTTGTAGTGTCGCAGGTTCCAGATCCTTTATCGGGATATAATTCTTCTTCGGTATCATAATAACAACCTGTTAAACTGAAACCAACAAGCATTAAAACAATCCCAGTAACAATAAACGATTTCAATTTCATTTTGGGTTTGAGATTCAATTAATTATTAAGTGCACCCGCTTGAATCCACTTACGGATTTTAGTAATGTTACAATCATCCATTTTTGCAGCACTCTTAGGCATTGCAGAAAAGCCAGAAGCATGTTGAACAGATCCAAGTAAACTACCATTGTTCACGCTTGTTTGCAAACCAGCATGAGTAGATGTATTAATACCACCAGAAGGGAATGAACCACTATGACAACCATTACAATATGTTCCCATCATGGGTGCAATATCGGCAGAATAAGTGAATGCTGTTGTATCACAAGTGGATGCACAATTGGTCGTATTGAGTGCTCCTTGATTAATCCATTGTTGAATGAGAGCAATTTGATCATTCGACAAATTATTATAAGGATTTGGTGGCATACTACCATTCATTATAGAATGCATAACAGAACCACTAGTTGGATTAAATGCCGAAATATGGGAAATGATATGTGAATAATCATACAAACGAAGACCTTCTTCATGTGTGATAGCATCATGACAATCGGGCATAGCGCAATTGCTTATGAACAAAGGCAAAATTTGGCTTTCGAAACAAATCATGGTATCAACTGGAGGCGGAGGTGGGATAATAGTAGTATCATTTCCGCTTGTATCAATTGGAGTTGTAGTAGTATCAATTGGATTACCATTGCCATCGGGATAATCAAGTTCATGTTTACATGATGAAATGAAAGCGAGCGAGGCTGACATCAGGACAATCAGAGGGAATTTCAAATGTAGGAATTTCATGGTTGAGAGGACGTTTGGTTGAATGTGCAAGTTGGGGATTTAGGAATTCAAAAAAACTTAAAAAAGAACAGATTTATAACATGGTTTGTTTAATAGTTAATTTCCAAGAATATGTTAACATTATTGAATTTAAAACGAATTCAATAGAAGTAATTTTTCAAACAACTGATTTTCTGCATTTTAAAAACTCAATTTTTCGATTTTATTCTTGGACATATTAATGACGAATACAATCCAACTATCGTTGCATGGATTATTATAATAAATTTCAAAATATCACGAATCCATTACATTGTATCAATAAATGATCTCGATTTTATTTCGAAATCGGAGGAAAAGGAATACTACATTTGTCAGGTAAAACTTAAGAGAATGAAAAAATCGATTAAAATAATTTTGGCTGTATTGCTTATTGGTGGTGGAATTGGTGGCTTTGTAGCCTATCGAATGTGGAATAAACCACATGCCGATGCTTCAGAGATGGAAGGAGTAAAAGTAACAGCAGATGTTTTATACAAAGCATTTGAATCGAACGAACAACAAGCTAACTCGACCTATGTGGGTAAAGTGGTAGAAGTAACTGGAACCGTTGGAGACATTGAAAAATCGGATACCATTTCTCGTGTGATGCTCACTTTCCCAGATGCAATGATGGGAGCTGTTCGAGTAACATTGGATACGCGACACCTCAAAGATGCTGATGCAGTAAAATCAGGAGAACAAGCAACGTTTAAAGGATTTTGTAATGGATATCTAATGGATGTTGAAGTGAAAGATGGTGTTCTTGTAAAATAAATATCGCATATAACATGTAAATGAACCGGAATTTTAAATTAGAATTCCGGTTTTTTATTTAAAACCAAATACCAATTCCGGTTAATAGTTCATAGCGATAATTTGATGGTTTATTGTTAAGAAAGAAAATATGTTCATCCTTCCGAGCATCCAACCAACGACCTTCGATACGTAAATAAGAATTTGGGATTGGCTTAATTTCAAACCCAGTTGTTATTCCACCTATTTTCAACCCAATCAATTGATGATACTCATTTTGAACTGGTCCTGTGAGAATCTCATTGGGATCGGAAAAGTATTCCCCTCGGATGTAAGTTGAAATGATTGGAGTAATACGGTATTTAGCTGCTAATAATGAACTAAACATTTGTGCTTGCTGATTTTTTCCTTGTAAAGATGTATGATTCTGTATGCCATAATTAATTTCCAAACCGAGCGTGAATCTTCTCTTTTTAAATGAAATAGATAAGTCATTATAAAAACGTTGTTGGTTACCGGCTTTCGATCCAGGAGTTTCTTCGCTTAATAAATTTCCATAGATTATTTGAAAACCTTTAAAGGGTTGATAAGAAATCGAAAGTCCAATTGCTTTATTTTTATTATTATCTACAAAACCATTGAAACTATTGAAGACATTGGCTTGGATTGTAATTTTTGGATTAAATTCCCAAGTTAGTTTTGCTCCACTTAAATAATAAGGTTCATAATAGGTTGTTGATGCAATGCTCAAGGTCATATTTTCGCGAGGCTGAATTGATTCTAAGCCCAAATGCGTTCGAAAAAAACCAGCATCGATCCATAATTTTTTCCTTAAACGAAAGCCAACATTTGCTTCTTGAATGGAGGAATAAATTGGTGACCATGCACTTTTTTCAACATCACCAATAAAAACGGTTGCAATACTTCGAAAATGTGCACTATAATACTTTACAGTAGCCTGTGCGATATTGATTCCGAAAGAATTACTACGGGGAGAAACGGTTGGTATTTTTTGAAAAGCTCCCATGGATGCAGTATCGCTATATGTAGCATAATAGGCATCTACATACCCTAAAAATTCAATTTTACCACTTGTATCAACTTCAGCATCATATGGATTTATTCGAGTGCCAGAAAAAGTTAAATCACTTTCAAGCTTAACTAATGAATCGTTTAACACTTGTGAAAATGATGAAATTGAAAAGAATATTAGCAGTAAGGCTGCTGTAACAACCATTCTGTTCATTGAGTTTGTTTTAGGATTTGCAATATAGAAATTGCACCTGTTTCAAAAAATTAATAGCGATATTCTAAAAAAAACAAACCCTGCTTCGTTTGTACAAAGCAGGGTTCTCACAAACCATTTTTCCCGGTATGGGCCGGCAACCAATGGATTTTCTCTGAGTGAGACAGAGCTTAGGTTGCAAAATCACAAATGACATCTTCACATGTCCCAATGTCTTTGGCTTCAATGTTCAACTTCACAAGAATCCCTATGTTAAAATTAGCCATTGCAAAACTATTCATTTTTCAACCATTTTAGAGAATAGTTGAAAAATCAATCAGTTATTTACTAAATATGAGTGTTAGCACCCATGAAGGAGATTCTAGGATTATAATTTTCCTTGTACAATTTCATCTACTATCAAGGGATCGAGCAATGTGCTTACATCACCTAAATTGCTCAACTCATTCTCCGCTACCTTTCTTAAAATCCTCCGCATGATTTTACCTGAACGAGTCTTGGGTAAACCACTTACAAATTGAATTTTATCGGGTTTTGCTATGCGGCCAATCTGAGTGCTTACCGTATCATAAATATCCTCTCTCAATTGATTGGGATTTTCGGGGAGCTTATCGCATATCACAAATGCATAAATTCCCTGTCCCTTGATATCATGAGGATATCCAACAACGGCACTTTCGATTACATGTTTGTTTTGATTGATGGCATTTTCAATTTCGGCAGTACCAAAACGATGACCTGATACATTGATTACATCATCCACACGCCCAATAATCCGATACATTCCATCTTCATCGCGACGAGCACCATCACCAGTAAAATAGTAGTTTTTATAGGTAGAAAAGTAAGTAACTCGACATCGTTCATGATCTCCAAACGTAGTTCGAATCATCCCCGGCCAGGGAAACTTAATTGCTAAATAGCCTTCTTCACCGTTCGCTTCAATTTCTTTTCCTTCTCCATTTAACAATACAGGTTGAATTCCTGGTAATGGCAATCCAGCAAAACTAGGTTTAGAAGGAGTTACACCTGCAAGAGATGTAATCATCATTCCGCCAGTTTCGGTTTGCCACCAAGTGTCGACAATCGGGCAATGCTCTTTACCAATATGAACATTATACCAATGCCATGCTTCTTCATTAATTGGCTCACCTACGGAACCAAGTACTCGTAATGAATTGAGACTGTATGCAAGAACATGATCAATTCCTGCAGCCATCAAGGATCTAATAGCTGTTGGTGCAGTATAGAATACACTCACACTGTGTTTATCGATGATACTCCAAAAACGACCTGCATCCGGATACGTAGGAATTCCTTCAAACATAAGCGTTGTAGTAGCCGACATCAACGGTCCGTACAACAAATAGGAATGCCCTGTTACCCAACCAATATCGGCTGTGCACCAATACACATCGTTACTTTCAATTTGAAACACATTGCGAAAGGTATAGTCGATATAGGTCATGTAACCACCGCAGGTATGTACAACACCTTTGGGTTTTCCGGTTGATCCTGAAGTGTATAAAATAAATAGCATATCCTCCGAATCCATGGGTTCGGCTGGACAATCGCTATCGACTAATTCCATTTCTTCATGCCACCAAACATCGCGACCAGCTTGCATTTCAGGATCCCAATTCAAGTGATTATGAACGATTACACGATTCACTGAAGTGCAAAGTTCCAAGGCTTCATCTACCACACGTTTCAACGACATTTGTTTTGCTCCTCGATTCAATCCATCAGTTGTTATTACTACCGAACAAGCGGAGTCGTTGATTCTATCAGCAATTGACTGTGCAGAAAATCCAGCAAATACTACTGAGTGTACAGCACCAATGCGAGCACATGCTAAGGTTGCAATGGCTAATTCGGGAATCATAGGCATGTAGATACAAACGCGATCGCCTTTTCGAACTCCATTGCGTTTGAGCACATTAGCAAACTTGCATACTTGAACAAACAGCTCTCTGTACTTTATTTTCTTAGCTCTTTCCTTTGGATCATTGGGTTCCCAAATCATGGCTATTTTATTCCCATCAGTATCCAAATGCCGATCGAGACAATTTTCTGTAATGTTGAGCTTTCCACCTGAAAACCAATTAATTGATGGATCTGTAAAATTCCAATCTAAGACTTTGTCCCACTTTTTTTGCCAGCTTAATCGGCCTGCAACATCAGCCCAAAAGCCTTCTGGATTACTGACACTTTCGTTATAAGCGCGATGATATTCTTCTTCAGTTCGAATGCGATGGAAACTCATAAAATAAGGTAGTTTGGTTGATATAGGAGAAAGCAATTAGGCGATAACTCATTTATCATTCATTGACGATTGTATCAATTCAATTGGTGAAACTATCGTTTTTTGAACACCGAAATTAAAAAACGGCTAATTTAATTTCAGAGAATTCGTCCATACAATAACGAATTCCTTCTTTGCCTATACCGCTTTCTTTCGTTCCTCCGTATGGCATATGATCCATTCTAAATCCCGGAGCAGCATTGAAAATAACACTTCCAAATTCTAGTTTTTCAAATGCGTATTTAAAACGATTGATATTGGAAGTAAAAATGCCGCATTGTAAACCATAAGCACTTGCATTGGCTAGGTCTATTCCATGTTCAAGATTGCGAACAGTTTCTAATATTGCTAATGGACCAAATAGTTCTTCGCAAACCAATTTCATATCGGGACTTGTACGAGTGATGATAGTTGGAGAAAAAATTCGTGATTCATTATCAAGGACTTGTCCTCCGAAAAGTATTTCAGCACCCATTCGTGTTGCTTCTAGAATCCATTCGTTCATTCGTTGAATCGCATTGGAATCGATCATTGGACCATTTACAGTATACTCGTCGTTTGGATCTCCGCTTCGTATGCGAGAGGTTTCGGATAGAAATAAATCTTTGAATTCTTCAGCAACACTTTCAACTACATAGATTCTTTGTGTGGAAATACATATTTGTCCAGCAAAGAGAAAGGCTCCACGAGCAACTTGCCTGGCAGCATCGGCTAAATCGGCTGTTTCATCTATAACAACTGGAGCATTTCCACCTAATTCGAGCAGCACTTTCTTTTTGCCAGCAAGCTGTTTCAAATGCCAGCCAACAAGTGAACTTCCAGTAAATGAAAGCACAGTAAAACGAGGATCTTTCACAAGTTTTTCGGCAACAGGAATATCACACACAATCACATTCACAGCGCCCGATGGTGCTCCGGCTTCGGCAATCAATCCAGCTAAAATTAACAAGGAAAGTGGTGATTGAGGTGCTGCTTTTAAAACGATACTAGTACCAATAGCTAATGCAGGTATGATCTTATGTAATGCGAGATTCAAGGGGAAATTAAACGGCGAAATTCCTAAAATGGGACCTGTTGGAAATCGTTTGGTAATTGCCATCTTCCCTATTCCAAGTCCAGCATTCATCGGCACAACTTCACCTTCGGCTTTCCAAATTTCTCGAATTCCTGCATCGATAGTTGAAATACTACGTTCCAATTCTTGACGAGCAAATGCAATGGGTTTACCCGATTCTGCAACTATCAATTTTGAAAAATCCTCTTTTCTAGCAGCTAAAAGATTTTTCATGTTTTGCAACAATGCTGCTCGTTGATCCAAATTGAGCTTTCGCATTTCTTGAAAACCATTCAATGCTGAAGCAATAGTTTCATCTGCTTGTTGATTATTGATTTGTGGAACACGCGCAATAATCTCGTTTGTGAATTTATTGGTAACAAGCAGATCGTGTCCGCTAAGCTGCGTCAAATAGCGATTCGCAATAAAAGGGAAAGGTTGGAAAGTGAGCATGCTTGTAGGAATAAATAATGCTTCAAATTAACGAATAAGTGTCACTGTTCCTGCTGTTGTGAACCATTGTTTATCGGTCCATTGAACTTCTACAATCCAACCATAAACACCACTTTGAACAGTTCTACCATTGAGTTTTCCATCCCATCCTTTATCCAAGCCATCTGATTCGAAAATTACTTTTCCACTTCGTTCATATATCCACATATGGAAATCGATTATTCCAGTTCCTCTTGCTAAAAAGACTTCATTCAGTCCATCGTTATTGACTGTGAAAGCACTCGGCAAATACACTTTAAATGGTTCTTTGAGGCAAATTGTTTCTTCCTTTTTATTCGAACATCCATTACTATCAGCCACATCGAGCACAATAACATATTCGCCATAGGTGCTGTATGAATGCGTTGGATTTTCTCCAGAAACATAGGGAATGATTGTTCCATCCCCAAAATTCCAAGTTCCTTGTGTAGCGCCGGTACTTAAATCGATAAAATTAATGTCTTTGATTTCTTCGGGAATGCAAGGATAGTCGGGATTTACTGAGAATTGAGATTTTACTAATGGAAATCCGGGAATGGTAATTAAAGTATCAATAGAACAAGAATTAACTGTATCAATAATTTGAGTGATATAGCTATTCGATGCTAATCCGGGAAGTTGATTTCCTGTTTGATAGGTTTGATTTTGCCATTGAATTTGATAATTCACTCCGTGACCTCCACTTATATTAACAAAGCCTAATTCGCCATAACAAAGTGAATCACTTGTTGAAATGGAATAATCAATTTTAGGACTTACATAAATGGAAACTGTATCGCGCAATAAGGAGCAACCATCTGAAATTGTAATTTGATAATCTGTTGGAATTATTGGACTTACAACTTGTTGAGTTAATGGTTGAAGTCCTTGATTCCAGGAATATGTAATGAGATTTCCATTTCCGCCGAAGGCATTCACTTGAATGGAAGCATAATCACCATAACACAATGAATCTTTTGAAACTGTTAAAGAATATCCAATTGCTGGTCCTACGGTAATGAGCACCGAATCGATACTTCTGCAATAGCCTTGTCCTGTTTCTGAATACAACCAATGATCGCCTTCGCCTGCAATCAAGGGATTAAACTGATCGGATAAAACAGAGCCAGTTCCATAATACAAGGCATTGGATGGCTGAATATCTATGGCGTAAAGTGAATCAGTAAAACACAAAATGCCCGAAGGCCCGTCAATGCTGGCTTGAATAAACGATTCAACAGGTATCAGAAAAGTATCGCGACAACCTTGCGATGTTTCGTAATGAATTTCATGAATTCCAAGACCTGCACTAGATGGATCAAACGTGCTTGAATTATTCACGATTCCATCACCCGAAAACTGACCACCTGAAGCATAATTGGGGACTTGAATTTCGATTGTTGGGGCAACTTCACAAACTGTTTGAATATCTGGAATAAAGGATTTTTGAATGATGAATAAACTGGTATCACTGCAAGAATTCACATCGAAAACAAGGGGGTAAATTCCAGCATTGAGTAGTAGAGGATCAAAATAAGCTGAGTCTGGATTACTCCCATTGATCACTCCTGAACCCGACCAGATTCCAGTCCAAGGATCTGTTTGTAGCATAATGTGGTTGAGTAAAGTTCCGTTTTGACCACTACAGAAAAACAAAGAATCCAAGCCAATGTTTGTGTAAACAACGTAAATGGTCATTGTATCGCTGCAGCCATTGGGATGTGAGTAGATTAAATCCGTAGTGAAATCGCTACTGTCTGCATCACCCGGAAAAAACATTCCAGTCAATGAATCTGATATTCCTTGCCCAGACCAAATTCCTCCAAGGGGAGTAAAATCAACCAACAGAAATGAATCTTGGGTTGGACAAGCCGTTCGATCCCATCCTGCAAAAATTTCTTTTACATATACCTGAACAATCTGCGAACAACCATTCAATGAATAAGTAAGGTTGATAAGACCTGCATTTGTTTCTCCGGGATCAAAAACTCCCAATAATGAATCGACTATTCCTTCGCCCGACCAGCGTCCACCGGGTGGATTTAGCGAATAAATTTGAGAGTCATCACTCTGACAAAGCGTATCAACCAAAACTGGAACATTGGAAATATCATCCACATAAATGGTTAAATCTTCAGAACAACCATTCACCGAATAGGTAACGGTATAAACACCGGGTGCAATGGGATCGAAAATTCCAGAATTGCTGATGTTGGGGCCAGACCAAGTTCCACCGAGAGGGCTAAAACCCAAGACCTGAAAAGCCGAAGTTCCCGGACAAGCTGCTTGAGCAAATCCAGCATTGATAGGCAAAACAGTAATATCAACCAAAGTTGTACAACCAAAAGATGGATTAATAGGCAAATAATATCCGGGCTGATTTAATCCTGCGTTGGCTGAATCTCCTAAAAAAGTACCAGCCAATGTGTCGATAATTCCAGAACCAATCCACCATCCACCCAATGGATTTGCAGTTAAATCAAAAGCAGGATCCGATTGACAAATGCTCATTGGAGCTGGAACTGTAGCTGGCTGAAATACGGTAATTGTAGTCGAACCGCTTGCTGCTAGCGCCGGAGAGGTATCATCAACAGTTAACGTAAAGGTGCTAGTTGTTAATGGGCAAACTTGCTGAGGATTGCCAGAATAAGGCATTCCATTACTCCAAGAATAGCTATAATTTCCATCACCGCCCGTTACATTGATTTCGAAATTGGTGCAATCACCAAAGCAAAGGCTATCGGTCGTTGGACTGAGCGTAACGACAATTGGACAATCATCTACCTGAAAATTATCGAAACTGGTAAAATTCCAGAGACTATCGCAGGCATCCCAATAATGAGTAGTAAAAGCAAGTTGATACGTTCCGCCCAAATTGAGACCGGTAGCAAATGTAACTTGAACTTGTTGCGTACTATCACCAATACAATTGATAGGTTGTGCCGAAAGGATAGGTTGATCGAGAGCGCCAGTGAGTTCGAATGCGGATGCATATACTGAATCGCAGGCGACATATTTACTCAAATTGATGATTGCCGTACTACTTGAACATGCTGGAATTGGAATAACAGCATCTATTTGAGGTGGAACGGGAGGAACAACTTCAGTCGTCCAATGAGCTTCCCAACCAGTACATGCAACACTGGCATCTGTTACAAAATGTAAAGTGATGCATCCACTTGTAATAGTATGACTAGGTGGTAAAATTGTGCCTCCGTAGGGTGGACCAATTTGAGGATCGAGATAGGATGAACCAGCGTGAAAGGTAAGTGTGTCGGAACTTTGCTCAACACAAAATTCATCAAAACTTAAGGTCAATGTTCCGGGTGCATCTAAACAAATTGTAAATGATTCATTGGCATTGTGATGATAATTTAATCCATCACCCCCATCATCGTATAAAATCCCTTTGCATTCGGTGACAGTAGTATCCGACATATTGAATTCCAGTTGTGCTAATAGATTTTCTGCTCCGCAAATCAGCAGAAAAAACAAGGCTAGCACATGACTGAAATTGATTTTCATTGGCGCTTTATAACAATCGCGTCGGTTGTAACTGAAGTGCTCCAATCGCCTTTTTGATCGCGTAGGCGGATGGTGAAATTGACCGATTCATAATCTCCGTTTCCTAGGAGAAATAAAGAATTGAGCTTTACTTTTATTTGTCCACGAATGAAGAGTTCTTTTCCATCGGGGCTTAATGGTTGAATGTGAAATAGATCGGCTGTACTTAAACGTGAGTCTTTGATTTCAAGATCGTTCACATCAGGATCGATACTTCCGATATCGCCGTTAATATCTTCATATTGTATTGTAACAAAAGCAGAATCTTGAAATTGAATCAATGAATCGGGAGTGATAGATAAAACGCCAATTACAGGTGCTGCTGGATTATTCACCTTTTCTTTTTCGCTGCAGGCAAAGAGTAGAAAGCAACTTAGAAATCCGAAAATAAGTGGCTTCATCATTCTCCGATTTGAAATGAATAAAAATGTTTGATGTATTCGGCACTTCCGTTCGAAGGCATTTCGGTAGGTGATGAAGCTGCATCTTGCACATAAGCGCGAATAAACCAAGGTTGTGTTCCTGAAATACCGGCGAGCGAAAGCGTGAATTTATGTCGAAATGGAACTTGATTTCCTGAATAGCCTAATTCTGAAACAGCATTTACTAAACTTAGATTTTGCTCAGCTACCGATGAAAAATCATTCATGTAAGAACCACATTTCACTTTTAAATACGTGAGTTGATCAATGGCGGTTTGATCATCTGTTATGGATAGCCAAACATCGACAGCACTTGTTCCAACAGGAATAACAATAGAACCTGAAGTTGAATTCCTTGGAAAAGGATTGGTACTTCCTACGGATGAAATAAAGATTCCTTGAAGTTGTGGTGGTAAATCGAAATCAGCAGGAGCATTTCCGAAAATATCTTTGGCTCCGTTTTGAATCCAGTTTTGAATGTTTTCGATGTATTGCGCTTTTTTGGAATTCCAATCGGAAGATGGTTCTAAAACCAAAGGCATTATGCCAGATTGTCCATCAATATCAATCATCAATCGTTGATATAAAATGGAATTTTGATAATCGCCCGGAACAACACGGTAGGTATAGTTTCCAGCAGGAGAATTCTTAATTATCGGACGTAATACAAGCGTATTGTAAGTGCTTTCGGGTGTTCTAAAATCAGGTTCAAAGGTTCCGTCGTGGCAGCCTGAATTGGCACAGGTAGGAGCAAAAATAGCTTGATGCAATCCTGCTAAAGAATTAGGATCGGGCACTGAATGATGATTCGATGTATCTGTTGGTTGGTTGACAATAAGGTCGTACGGATTTTCTTTTTCTGCCTTTTTACAAGCAAAAAGAAGAAGTAAACTAAAGAAAATTGCAAAGCGCATTGGAATCATATTCGTTCGAATAATGAGCGAGCGCCCGATTGAATTAAACCAGCATTCATCACTTCATCTTTTACCCCTAAAATATCGGCAATGGTTGGAACATTATCGGAAGTAAAACCAACAGGATTTGATTCAGAACCAATCACCAAATTCGAAGGAACCGAAGGACCAGCCATCAAAGTAAACACACGAGAAGAATTCAAATCACTGTGATCATAAGCATACCAATCGTTCACGTCTTTAATTGGGTTGTGATTTAGATTCCTGCCACATTCGGGAGAAGCAATGATGATGGTATCATTTGCCATTCCAGGAATTTGTGTTTGTAGATAATTCCAAAGATGACCAACAGCATGATCGGCACGATGAAGAGCACGTAAGTAACCTGTAAAGTCGCTATGGCAACCATCAACGCCACTTAAGTTGACAACTGTAATAGCCGGTTGAAAAACGCGCATCACTTCACAAGCAAAACCAATCGAAATGGCATCGCTATCATCGGTAACTGAAGGAAATGGAATCGCACCTTGAGTTACACGATCGTAGGTATCGCGCATGAACTGTTTGATTTGTTGTTTTTCCTCTTCTGTATTTCCAAGTGAATCGCTCCCCTGCCCTACGCTATTAAAGCTTTGATCAAGAAAGTATTTCATTTGGTACATTGATTGAGTTCATTTTCGGGATGATACACTTTCGCATTGGAAAGATGTTCAAAGCCAAGATTTCCAAATGTGACCGTTGGTGCAAAGAAATTCGCCCCGTATTGAGAACCGTAATTAGGATGATTGCTATAATTGAGCAATGGGATTGAGTTTCCGATTCCATTTCCGATAAACCAAGCATCTGTAGCTGAATAGCCACCGTGACGTCGGAGATATTCGAAAATTGTAGGATTAACGGGCTTTTGCTTTAAACCTTGAGTTGTTACAGTACTTCCTTGCAGCAGGTTATTCAATCCACCATAATGTCCGTTGGATTGGCTACCCACTTCTTTAAACAAAATACCTTGAGATTGTAGTGTTTGATTGAGAATGCGAGGTATTGGTGTTCCGCCAGAAGCTCCGCCACCTTGATCGGTTCCGTAGACAATTTTATTGGTTGGAGCATCCCCATCGAGCATGTTGTACATTACATTACCTTCCCATGGCAAACCTTGAGAATCGCTGAGGTAGCGTTGAAGCACGGATTCTTGTTGACGAACACCGCCAGCAAAAAGTACATACACCACATGACTAGCAATTTGTCGCCCTGTAGAGGCAAATAATCTACCGGATGGAAGTATGTAAGGAGCTGCAAAAGCCCCAGCAGAAGCGATTCCGGCAGCCCGGATAAAACGGCGACGATTCATAGGCGGCTAGTAATACAGGTATTCGTTTGATAATGCAAAGGAGAAATACACCATTTCGGCACTGAGTTGAGGATGTGCTTCAATGAAATTGCGAAACCAGGTAATTTCAGCTTCTGAGGGAATGCGTACAAAAAAGCGCTCGTAGGTATCACGAATGAATTTATCCGGATTGGAGCGCATGGTTGAATCGGTTGGAAGTGAAACCGAAGGATTATTCATGAAATTGGAAATCAGCACTTCGCGTCCGAGTTCTTTATCTCCAATGGATTCAAGACAATCGATAATTTCTACGAGTTTATTCCCCGATAAGGCTTGCTGAAAAAGGTTAGTATATAGAATCGAAACATATTGTTCCTGCGATTTGACTTTATTTTTCGCACCAATAGATGGATAGAGTTTGATTTGATTTAATTCAAATTGATCAGGCTCAGCTTCTTTTTTGCAACTGCTCGCCCCAACAAGAACAAACCATAAAATCACTATGAAAAATGATTGCTTTTTCATTGTCTAGAAATTAGCGTATTCGTTTGTAATGATGAGTCTTTTTTGCAATGCTTTCAGATCGTTGTCTTGTCCGAATAGCAACATTTCATCGTAAATTTCTGCTGAACTTGGATTTCGTCCAAGGTAGGTTTGGAATGCCCAAATGATAGTTCCTTCGCGGCATTCACGGCTTTGAGTTATGAGAGAAACATACTCTGTTTTATTTTCACCACTGGAATTAAAGAGCACACCGGCAATATTACTTTCAACCATATTGTAGGCAATATCAAATTCGGCAGCACTCGGAAAACGATAAAACAAATCGTTGAAACTCGCATTGACGAAATTGAAAGAATTCATATTGATGATGTCGTAAATCGCATTATTGATCATGGCTGCATATTGCTGTTGTAGGGTAATTTCGCCAGCCATATAACGGGTTGCTGAGAGTAATACATTTTCCATTAAGTGATAGCGTCCCATATCTTCTTCATAACCAGAAGTATTTCCACTTAATGAATCGCTAATGGCATTGCTTCGATAAATTCCTGCTTGCTGAATTAATTGAGCTTCTGAAACACCATCAAGAAAGCGGATTTTACCTAAATCGTAGAGTCGTTTGTGATAGGCGAGTGTGTAGGAAGTATCGCCATCACGGAAGGTTGTATCCGTCATCAGTTTGTCAACCAAAGCAGCTCGAGCTTCAGCATTGGCATTTCCCGATTGTACAGCGGCAGTTTGAAGATCCATTTCAGCATCGGTTGGTTCACGCCCAATAAGATCGATGTATGTTCGATTGACGAAATTTCGAACCTTCACCGAGGATACTGAATTATAAGCTGGAGGAGTATTATTGGTATATAAATCTGAGCTTTCCTTTTTACAAGAGAAAACCAGCATGCTAGTCATTAGAAGAAATACAAAGAGAAGTCCTTGAGCTATTTTCAACCGCATAATTCGAACGAAGAATGGTACAAGTTAAACCTGAAACAACCTCAATCCAAATTATTATTTTCTGTAACTCACAGAATTCGTGTAAGAAATAGAATATCTGTAAACAACAGCATAAAATTAACAAACACGCAAATGCCTAATATTCAAAAGTTAAGATGCTAAGCTCGTTTATAGAACAAGAATAAAAAAAGCCTCAAACAGGAATATGTAAGAGGCATTTTGTTTTGAAAATGAATGCGTGTAGGGAAACTTACAGGTTATTCGTGTTCGATTTTGAAATAGAAACCAGAAGCTAAAAATGCAGGAAGCGCTCCAGCAAGTTTATTATCAATACGAGCGATGCTTTTTAAGGGAATAAAAGGAAGGTATGTTTCGATGATTGGGGCGAAAACATAAGCCTTTTTCACTTCGGTAATTTTCAAACCATATTGCTTTAATTCTCTTCGCATACGCGAAACGGTAAAGAAATTTACGTGAGGAGTTTCGTAATTCTGGGAATAAGGTTCTTTCTTTCCGAGTACACGTTTCACTTTGAGGATGAAATTATTCAAACCCATTTTACGCATTAAATACAAAGGCTGCATAGCAATTTCGAATGGACCACGACCATTAGGAACTGTGATAAGCAGCTTCATGTTTTTATCCGAATTCTTCCCTAAATAATCTAAGATTTCATGATATGGACCAATATGTTCCAACACTTCGGTTAGAATGATGTATTCCATTCCAGCAAGAGGTGAATCTTGGAGGTATTCGAATTTAAAATGGACGTTAGGAAGTGTATTGGCAGCGATGGCAATATCTAGAGTAGGTTGATGAATATCAATGCCTAAAATTTCTGAATTATCGATTGTTCCAAGTGGAATAGTAACGTTTCCTGTTCCTGCACCCACATCGAGCACTTTCACTTTAGAACCTGGAGTTCTTCCTTTATCTATTGTATCGTAAATCCATTCTAATCGACTTAAATGGCAAGGATATTCGGTGTATTGGGTATACTTGATTGCTTCTTGTTTCATCAGATATTGATTCCTACTTTTTTAAGGTTGCGTTTGATGGTATTTTTCAAAGTTTCTTTTACGTCGGTTTTTACCTTTTTAATCAATCCTTCTTCGGGACGTGCTTTGAATACGGTATCATGAAAACGGGCAGCATCTTCACGAAGATCAGTGTAGAAATAACTGTAGAAAGATTTCCGTGTTTCACCTTCGGGAACATTGATTTTACTGTAACCGTGGTAAGAGATTTCATTGGTTTCGAAAATCACACAGCGATTTAATATTGGTAGGACTTTCTGTTCGAGTTTGCTTACATCTTTATTCCATAATTCAACGTGTCCACCATAGCTTTCTTGCCAATGTTTATTTAAAAAGATGAGCAGATTTACACGACGATGGATATTTCGTGCAGTATGAATATTAAAATCAATATGCACATCGAGGTAAGAATCTTTTCCACCTTGATGAACACCCATCCCTAGAGCATCTTCAACAGAATATAAATTTTCAATCCCTGTAATGGTGCTGAGTGTTTTATAAAATTCTGGTTTATTGAGTTCTGCACGAAGTTGAGTAAATGCAGGATGAAAATTCTCAAATCCAGATCCTTCAGATTTATGTTCATTTAATCCATGGTAATTCCGCGACATTAAATCAAATCCAGGGAAATTTTCATACAAGGTTTCAGCGAATGTAGGCTCCAAAAAATTGTCGATTACCAAATGACGAAACGGAAGACCAGCATCAAACTGTTTATGTAATGCCTGAAGATTTGCAGGTTCAAAAAATGCTGCAGGAATAATGGTTGACATGATAGTGGCGTTAGATCGACAAATATACTGTTTGAAATGAGAACAATTACCCAGATTCGTTTTGAGTTTTAGTCAAAAAAAAATCCCGCTAATCTGAGGACTAGCGGGATTTTCGAGAATGATATTTATTTAGAAATGGAAGTTGATACGTAAGGCACCAGAAGTAGTACCTGTTAAATTGCGATCAGTATCTAAAGAAAAACGACCACCTTTTGAACCATCAATAGTTTGAGTTCCAATGGTTGGTGTTTGTGCTTGGAAATTAACTGATTCAGTAGTAGTAGAACCAGCACCTGAACTAGCAATTGTAAGTCCCCAACCAAATTCACCAGCAAGGGAAATTTTAGGGAAGATGAAATATTCTACACCACCAAATCCACGAAGTGTGAATGCGAAAGAACTTCCAAATTTTTGCTCAGTCACACGAGCAGTATTGCCATAAGTATCATTAACAATATTGATTGAAGTCTCATTTTCTTGTCCCCAATCAGTTGAAATTGCGTTAACAGCTGTAGAATCATTTAATGCATTTCCATATTCAAATGTTCTACTTGAATTACTGAATGTAATCATAACATCAGCACCGTAATATCCTTGAAGACGAGTAGTTCCACGACGCCATTCAAGTCCACCACCTAATCCAACGTTCATTCCTGATTGTTTGTATTTGTCTTCCACCATGGCAGGTACAGCAGGATAAACTGGAGCAGTTATACCAGCTTGCATAATGTTAGCAGACCAATGTTGAGAGTTACTTCCAATACGCAATATTCCACGATAGGCCATTTTGTCGGTTCTGAAATACTTACCAACGATGGTTTGCGTGGCATTTAAGAAATTTTGTGTTGGTGCTGAATTCCCATTTGAACTCAACATGTTTCCAACATAATTTAAAAATGGAGTTGCATCAACACCTACAGACCAATCGCCTGCTTCAGGAAGATAATTTTCTCCTTTTTTAGATGTTAATTGTGCTTGAGCAGAACCGAATCCAAAGAGGAGAGCTGCTAAGAATAAACCTTTTTTCATGTGTAAGAATTTTGGTACACACAAATTTTAGGTGAATTAATTAATTCTAATCACAAGGTTTTAATAGTTTCTTAACAAGCAATTGTGAGAAACAATGGCTCTGAAATTTTAAATAATATTTATCTGACGCGAAAATCCTTGCTCTAATGTGATAAATGTTTCGGTTCTTTGAATTCCAGGAATTGGTTGGATTTTCTCATTTAAAACCTCGCGTAAATGACTCGTATCACGACAAAGTACCTTGGCAAAAATGCTGTAAACACCCGTTGTATAATGCAACTCAACGATTTCAGAAATGTCCATCATTTTTTGACGAGCATCATTATAAGCAGAACCCTTGTCTAAAAATATTCCGATAAAGGCACAAATATCATAACCAATAACCGTAGGATTAATAATCAGTTGTGAGCCAATAACAACTCCTATTTCGATCAATTTTTTCATTCGAACATGAATCGTTCCGGCAGAAACATCAAGCTGTTTAGCAATTTCTGTATAAGGAACAACAGCATCATTCATTAAGATGGTTAAAATTTTCCTATCGAGCGAGTCAATATCAGCACCTTTACTCATATATTAAATGTTAGATTGAATTTGAATTCAATAATCTTACAGAAATCGACGGCAAATATAGAATAATATTGAAGTATAGTCAACAAAGTGAACCGTTCCTTAACTTTTTGATAATTCAGTTGCTCTTTTCTGAGCAGCCAAAATTGCTTTTTGCAATGATTCACCTAAATGGAATTCTTCAAAAACCCGAAATGCCGCTTCGGTTGTACCACCTTTAGATGCAACTGCTTGAATTAATTCATCTAAGCTCTTATCTGCTTGATTAACTAAATGAAAAGCACCTAACATGGTTTGTTTTACAAGCATGGAAGAAACTCCTTCATCCAATCCCATGACTTTACCTGCTTCAATCATGTGCTTGATGAGATAAAAGAAATAGGCAGGACCACTTCCACTTAAAGCAGTAACAGCATCTAATTGAGATTCTTCATCTAAATATACTGTTCTGCCTGTTGTAGATAATAATTGTTCAGCTTTTCGAACATGCTCAGTACTCGTTTCGGGAGAAGAAATTAAAGCTGTTATTCCCATACCTAAACTTGCAGGAGAATTAGGCATCGCCCTAACCAAGCTTTTATGTTGAAGACGTTCTTCTAAAACAGATAGTCGAACGCCAGCCATAATGGATATAACAACACAATTGGGATTTAAATGATGTTTCAGAATGCTGGCAAGCTCTAAAAAATCTTGAGGTTTAACAGCAAGAAGCAGAATATCGCTCGATTCAATTAATGGATCATTGGGTGTGACTACTTTTCCAAGGGCCATTTTTTGAAGTTCTACTACCCGTGCTTCATTTTTCTCAACAAGTAATAATTCATCGGACTTAACTAAAGCGTATTTTAAAAATGCACGGGCATAAATTAATCCCATGTTACCACAACCAATCAGCGTTATTTTCATAAAGAATATAGAATTGAAACACTACCTAAATAATCCTTGATATTGCTTTAATTCTTAAGTATTTTGTTAGAATAAATGAGCCTTCCAGAATGCACAATTTGAATTACATATAAACCAGAATCCAAAGAACTGAGGTCGAAACACTGTGTTTTCCCTTGTGATATTTTATTCACGAAAATTACTTTTCCGATAATGTCCAAACAACGAATGTTTGCATTTTCAGGAATTCCATCTATGTAAAGAATATTAGTACTTGGTTGAGGATAGATTTTAATTGATTCGGAATTTTCAATTTCAATTCCTAATGAATTAAATGAAAATGGATTTGATGTTTTTTCACAACCCGATGAATTGGTTACTTTGACAGTATAATCACCATTTTCAGTAGGTGTATAATTATATTGATTCGCACCTGATATCGGATTTCCATTCAAATACCATTGGTAACTAGAAAAACCAGTTCCAGCATTTAAGTGATTTCCAACTAAGGTAATGTTTGGGTTTGGTAAAGGTTGAGATGCGACATTTGCTGTTAAAGTAATTTCGCAACCTTCGGTAGTTTGAGCTGTAACACTTTGAGTTCCTGAACTAGTAACTACAAGCTGTGCATTGTTAATTGAATTATTCCACACTGGATTTTGAAAATCTCCACTTAATGATAATGTAGTTGATTCTCCTGCACAGAATGTTAAGTTACCTGTAATTAAAAACGTAATGGTTGAATACGTAACAGTTAGCGATGCAGTTCCACGACACCCTTCAGCACTTGATGCAGATACATTGTAAATTCCGGGTGTTGATACATCAATCGAATTGCTTGTACCTAAAGCACTTGTTCCTTTAGACCAACTAAAATTATCTCCACTACTTGCTGAAAGAGTATGGGTAGTTTGAGGACAAAATGGAATAGGCGATTCGGAAATAATGCTAACAGGTAAATTACAATAAGCTAATTCATATGCACCCAAATCGCATCTCGGTCCGAAAATGCGTGTTGCATTATCTAAATCGTGATCGGCTGGAGCAACAATTTCAGCATTCACACCTAAATCTATTACAGGAGAAGTTGCTAAAACATGATAATCTAAACCATCTAATGTAAATGGAGCTAAAACAGTTAACCCAGGATTTACAAAAGTTGGATTCGATGAAATGTTTGCGGTACCAGAAGTAAATCCTCCTTGAATAAGGCAATCATGTGCATTTGCATTGGGATACATGGATGCAACTCCTCCATTATCCCAAAAAATTGAATTGGCAATTTCAGTTAAAGAATTAACTACAATTGGATATTCGATTCCTGTATTTTGAGTTTGTCTATTATGAGCAAAAGTGCAGTTGATAATGCTATGGGCTTGTCCGTTTGACGAAGGCGGTATATACATAATTGAAATACGTGGAGCATAATTTCCAATAAACAAGGAGTTACTCAGGATCATGGAATTATCATACAAATGATAAATAGCACCACTATTCGTTTGTGCGGTATTTCCATCAAAAATGCAACGATCAATATAAGATACTCCACCCGATAAGTACATTGCACCGCCAGTTGATCCTGCGAGATTGGAAGTGAATTTACAGTCAGTAATGCGTGCTGTTCCACTTCGAATTTGAAGTGCTCCTCCAATACCATCAGTGAAGTTTGATAGAAAAGTACAATTGGTTAAGGTTAAAGTTCCTCCATTGTGAGTTAGTGCTCCAGCAGCATCTAAAGCGAAATTGTTGATGAAAGTACAATTAGAAATAGTTGGTGAACTAGAACTTAAATAAACTCCTCCAGCCAATGAACTGGAATGACCATCGCTGATTCTAAAACCATCGAGTCGGGTTTGGCTACCAACATTATCTCCACCAACAACATGAATTGAATTATCGGTTGTTGATCCTCCATTGCCAATATTCCCACTTAGAATACTAATGTTAGTAAGAAAATTTCGCTCTGAGAGTAAACTTTCAGAACCATTAAAACCACCATAAAGTGATACCCCATTTACTAGTAAAAAGGAAATTGATGTAGAGGTCGTAGTTGTTGGTTTATACGTTCCAGCCGCTACCCAAATCTCATCTCCAAAAGTTGAATTCCCTAGAGCTGTTTGTAAATCAACAAACGCATCTGTCCATGAAATGCCTGAATTTGCTCCACTTACTGATGCGTTCACATACCAACGAGTAGCGCTACATTGGAGAGATAAAAGGAATAGAATAGAGGTAAAAAATCGTTTCATTGGCTTGATTTTCAACTGCGAAAATACCTAATCCTCTGATGTTTCAGTCTTCTAATTTCAATTTAGTATCGAGCCAGAATGTTCCTAAAGGAATAAATGATACAATAAAAGCAAGCAATGCCTTTGAGAATTTCCAGTTTCGATCGGCCCATACTTGAATTAAAGTGAATCCGTAAAGCACGAACAATAGACCATGTATCCAACCACCAATTTTGACTGGCAAGGGCATGTGCGCCATATATTTGAGTGGCATTGCAATAAACAAGAGAAATAAAAATGACCAACCTTCGGCCAATGCCACCAAACGGAAACGGTTTAAAGAAGAATTTAGCTTCATGGTGCAAACCTGATGAAATCAAAAATTTAGAATGTCATTCGATTGTAAAATTTTCTATTAAAATAAAAAACCCCGAAGAAAACTTCGGGGCGCCTTGTCATTCAGGAAAACCAAAACCCTTGCTCAATCATAACGTTTAAGGAGGAAACGTCATTTAAACAGAGCTGAAAAACAAAGCTTAAGCAAACAAAAAGTACATTTCAAAATGCTTTATTTAAATTAAAAATCAATCGTGCTTCCTTTTCACTGCTCGATAATAAATGATTGGAAAAATGAGTAGTGTAAACAATGTTGCAGTTACTAAACCTCCAATGATAACAATAGCTAAAGGTTTTTGGGATTCTGATCCAATACCACTTGATATTGCTGCTGGAAATAATCCAATAGCTGCCATCAAAGCCGTCATAACAACTGGTCGTGTTCGCACTTTTACAGCATGAAATATGGATGAAACCAATCCTTCTTTTGCTGCAATGTTTTGTTGAAATTGGGAGATTAGAATAACTCCATTTTGAATACAAATTCCGAATAGTGCTATAAATCCAACACCTGCCGAAATCCCGAAATTCATTCCGGTAAAATGTAAAGCAGCTATACCACCAATCAATGCAAAAGGAACATTTGCCAAGACCAATGTAGCATCCTTGACATTGCCAAATAAAATAAAAAGCAAAACAAAAATTAATATTAAACTAATAGGTACTACTTGTGCTAATCTACTTGTAGCACGTACCTGATTTTCGAATTCACCCGTCCATCCAATCTTATATCCAGTAGGTAATTTAATGTTCTTTGTTACACGTGCTTGTGCATCTGCAATGGTGCTTCCTAAATCACGTTCACGGATTGAAAATTTCACTCCTATAAATCGTTTCGTATTATCACGATAGATAAACGCTGGTCCTGTGACTTTTCGAATTGTAGCAATTTCTTGTAGTGGAATTTTATCGCCTCGTAATGTTGGAACCATCAAATGCATGATGTCTTCTTCGTTTTTCCGATAGTCTTTTTGATACCGAATTCGGATGTCGAATTTCTTTTCACCCTCGTATTTTTCCGTTGCAGTTTTTCCACCTATCGCCATCTCAATCATACTCTGAGCATCCGCTTTCTGCACTCCATAAATGGCCATTTTCTCTTCATCCAATAGCACTGAAATTTCGGGCTGTCCAACGTTTCGCAAAATTCCTACATCCTTAATTCCTGGTACATCTTGAATGGAGCTAATTACTTTATTAGCAATTTCATCGAGTTTATCTAAATCATCCCCATAAATTTTAACCGCATTTGAAGCATTGATTCCAGCTACCGATTCAGCTACATTATCAATAATTGGTTGGGAATAATTATACACGATACCTTGATAATTTTTCAGCCGGTGATCCATTTCTTCCACCAGATCATCCATACTAATCTTACGATCCCACTCTTTTTTAGGCTTCAAATTCACTTGCATCTGAACGTAGTAAAATCCACTTGGATCAGTACCATCGTTGCTTCTTCCTGTTTGTGAAAGCACTCCATTTACTTCAGGAAATGCCATTAATTCTTTTCTTAAAACAGTAACTGTTTTTATAGTTTCACTTAAGGATGAACTCATGGGTAATTTAGCTTCAACCCACAATGCTCCTTCATTTAATGGAGGCAAAAATTCCGTTCCTAACCAGCGCACTGAGAATAGAGATACAGCTAGTATCGCAATGGAAACAATCAAAGAACTTCGTTTATGTTTGAAAGTAAATCGAAAGGCTTTCTCAACTCCTTTATTGATAAATTCAACTAATACATTATGCTTTTCACGCACATTCTTTTTAAGAAGAATTGAAACTAAAAGAGGCACTAAAGTCAAGGTAAATATGAGTGCACCCAATAAGGCAAAACCGAGCGTAAATGCTAAAGGAGAAAACATTTTTCCCTCTACTTTTTGAAAGGCAAAAATGGGCAGCAAGGCGGATATAATAATTAATTTAGAAAAGAATACAGCCTTACCTAAACCAGCTCCCGTTTGTTTAATTAATCCCAATTTCGATAAACGATTGAAACGCTCCACTCCTACTCGATTTTGCAAATGGTCGAGCGCAACAAATAATCCTTCCACCATGACGACAGCACCGTCGATGATAATTCCAAAATCAACAGCTCCAAGTGATAGTAAATTTGCACTCATTCCCTTGAGTTTGAGACAGAGAAATGCAAATAAAAGTGCGAGTGGAATGATGATGGAAACAATGAGCGTTGTTCGCCAATCGGCCATGAAAAGAAATACAATGACTGTAACCAGAATAATTCCCTCTAATAAATTATGCATCACTGTTTCGGTGCAATAACTCATTAAATTATCCCGATCATAAAATGTTTCCATCTTCACATCGGGAGGAAGAACACCATGGTTTAATTCTTCAATTTTTTCTTTTAATCTACCTAAAACTTCGCTCGGATTTTCTCCTTTGCGCATTACCACAATGCCTTCAACAACATCATCACTTTTATTTAATCCAACTTGTCCTACACGCGGAGCGCTACTTTCGAGCACATGAGCAATGTTTTTTACAAGGATTGGATTATCATTTAATTCAGCAACTATGGTATTTTCAATATCAGCTATCGACGTTAATAATCCCAAACCACGCACAACGTATGCTTGTCCGTTTTTTTCGATTACATCTCCACCAACATTTAAATTGGCTTTAGAAACGGCTTCAAATACCTGCTGTGGAGTTAAATCGTATTTATTGAGTTTAACTGGATCGACAGATATTTCGTAAATTTTTTCTTGTCCACCAAAAGCAACAACATCTGCAATACCTGGAACAGCGCGTAATTGACGATCGATCACCCAATTTTGTATGGTGAGTAAATCGCGTGTATCTCGTGTATCCGATTTTAAAACATACCGAAATATTTCACCCGTTGGACCATAAGGTGGCTGAACATCGGGCTCAACGGCATCAGGCAGCTGAACATTCCGCAATTGATTATTTACCTGTTGACGTGCAAAAAAATCATCTACATCATCTTCAAAAATGATTTTAATTACCGACAAACCAAACATACTAATGCTTCGCACATTGGTTTTACGTTGCACCGAATTCATCGAAATTTCGATCGGTGTAGTTACAAAACGCTCAATTTCTTCAGCCGAACGACCATTCCATTCGGTTACAATAATGATTTGCGTATTGGTAACATCGGGAAATGCTTCAATAGGTAATTGTTGAAAGCTGATAAATCCAGCAATGACAAGTAATCCAACCCAGAAAAAGGTAAACACCTTATTTTTCAATGAAAAACTAATGATGTTCCTGATAAAACGATTCATAAATCAGTCGTTTAATGCATCGTAAATCATGAGCCCGTTTTTCGAGATCACCTTTTCGCCTTCTTTAATTCCAGTAGTCACCCAAGTGATATCACCCAATTGACGATAAACTTCGACCTGTCGCGTTTCCACATTATTTCGGTCTTTAAAAACCATTATCCAATTGCGGCTTTTGTCAAAAATGACCGAAGATGAAGGAACCGCCAACAACTTTTTATTTTCAGAATAAGATACATTCACCGTAGCGCTCATATCCGGTTTTAACAAATAGGTTGGATTGGCAATTTTCACCATCACTTTCATGGCTTTGGTAGATGGATCAATCGCATTAAAAATCCGATCTACTTTTCCATGAAATACAGTATCAGGATAGCTTATTGTACTAATATCCGCTTCATAGCCAGGTTGAATCAGCGAGATATCCGATTCGTTCACGTTCGCTAATGCCCATACTTCATCAATACGTGCAATAGAAAATATCACATCCGATTTATCACTTCGAAATTGTTCGTTGGGTGTGATGTTTTTGGAAACTACAAATCCACTGATAGGTGCGGTAATATTGTAAACAGAACCTTGCTTGATATTATAAATAGCAAAGACTTCATTGATACGATTCAATTCTGCTTGGGCTTTTTCTAATTCTTTTTGTGCCGATTTAACATCGCGTTCTGAATTCAATTTTCCTTCGAATAATTCGCGTGCTACCTGAAGATTTTTTTCAGCTAAAGCAGCATCAGCTCGCGCATCCAATCGTTGACGCTCAAAATCGGCAATTTCAGAACTACGCACTACAGCTAAAACTTGTCCTTGCTCAACATAATCGCCCAATTCCGTATTAATCTTGATCACATTTCCTCCTACAATCGGATACACTTCGGCTAATTTGTTATTGTCGGCCGATATCTTCCCGAATAGTCGCAATACGTTTTTTACTTCTTTATAATGAGCCTCGGTAAATTCGCAACGTTGCATCATGGTATCGCTCATAGTAAAAGCAACACGCTGCTCATCGGGCGATTTCTTGGTACACGAAATCCATGTAATTGAAATAAGGAATGCTGTTAATATCCTGATGATTGATTTCATGATCAATAAATAGTACTTGCTGTCGTGTAATTAATTGTTGCTGCCGAGATGGCCAACTGTGTCCGTATGCGCTCAATCTCCGCTTGAGATTCATTGTAAGCCTCAAAGAAATCGACAAACTCCAAAATGGTAATATTCTTCTTTTGAAAATTATCATTCACTCCTTGAATCACTTCTTCAAAATCTTTCGAATAAATCTTATTCACTTTATTAAATTCCAAAATGCTGAGTTGCATCATTTTCCAAGCACTGAGCACTTCCGTTTTTACAGCCAATTTCTTCTGATCTGTTTGAAGTTTTATACTTTCTAAACCGGCAGCTGCGGCTCGAATATTTCCTTTGTTACGATCCCAAATAGGTAAAGGAATTCCAAATCCTACATTGACTTGATTGGTAAATGCTCCTCCGCGTTGATCATAGCTTCCAATCAAATGCAAATCAGGAATCGCATTTTGTTTTTGTAATCGTAAGTTGATCGCTCCTTGATCATTTGCACACAACGAATAAAGTAAATCAGGACGAGTACTTTCGGCCTTTTGTAGAAGCTCTTCGATGGCTAAAGTTTGATTGATTTTAGAATAATAATTTTCTTGAATTTGAGGTAGAATGACCGCCGTTGTTTGCAACAAAATTTGAAGTTGCGCCTGCTCTTGAGCCGATTGCATAGCTACCTCAGAACGGTTATTATTGAGTTTGAGATAAACCGTTTTCAATCGTACCACATCTTTCATAGGTACATTTCCTTTCTCTGCTTGTCGGTTATAGGTCGAAATGAGCGTATCTAAAATGACCAATTGACGCTCATATTTTTTTAGCAAACTGTTTTGTTGATTCAGTCTGAAAAAGCTTCCCTGCATCTGAAAGCGAAGATTTCTCAATAAATCGGTAAATGAGAATTTCGCTAATTGAACATTGCCTTTAGCTAATTCAATTTCTGATTTACGCTTTCCTCCAATTAAAATCAATTGATCCAAAGCCATCGACTTTTGTCCAGTTGCTCCCGTATGGAAATAGCGTTTATTCTGATTGTCGATCGCATTCAGATCGAGCGTAAATTGTGGATTGGGATAGGATTTCGCTTGAATTATCAATGCTTCTTCAGCCGTAATCGAATACTGTGAAGCAAGAAGTAACAGGTTATTTTTTAGAAATAAGCTATCCGCTTGAACGATATCAAGTGAAAGTGTGTCCTGAGAAAATGTGTGAATGGAAAACGTTGAAAGCAATAAAAAAAATGCACTCCTTAACATGGCGCAAATCTCCAATTGGAATGCTTAAGAAATCCTTAAGTAATATAAATATGTCCTTAAGTTTTATTCTGAACGTGATTATCTGTTTAACACGATTATAAACTGATTCAAGCCACTTTTCGAAACAGAATACTGAATTGTTCCTTTATGTAATTCTATAATTCGGGCAGTCATCACTAAGCCTAATCCAATTCCTGCTTTTTTACGACTATTACTTCCTCTAAAGAAATGGCCAAATAACTTGGTTTGATCATCCTGTGTTAAAACTTCTCCATTATTCTGAATACGCAATTCAACCGATTTAGTATTCATTTCCAAATAAACCATTACGTGTTTATCTTCAGAATAATTAACGGCATTTTTCAAGATATTACTTAATGCAATTTTTAGCATGCGTTCGCTTCCGGGAATTGTTAACTCACCCGAGTCGTGAACATTTTCATCCAATTCAAAATCAATCCTCACTTCAGGATCAAGCAATTGAATTTCATCAGTGCATTCAAAAATCACATCCATTAGCCGAACTTCCCCTTCAAAGACACGTTCTGGAATGGATTCATATTTTGAAATTTCAAGTAAGGTGTTAATCACTCCTGCCATCTGCATCAATCCATTCCGTTGAAATTCCATGCTCTCGCGAAGCAGTTCAACCGTTTTCTGATTTAATCCGCGCTCAACATTCGACATCAAAACAGCTATGGGCGTTTTTAATTCATGCGATATATGATGAATCAGATTTTTTTGAAACTGAAACGATTCATCAACACGGTCAAGCATCTCATTAAAACCAATGGCTAATGAAGTTATTTCATCGTGTGTTGGCGGCACTTCAACTTTTCTGAAATTGTTGGCAGTAATTTGTTCAACATCGCCCGTTAATTTCAAAATAGGGCGAGTTAATTGTTTGGTGATATAAAAAATCAATCCCGAAACTAAAATAATTGAAGCAAAAAAGATGAAGACTAATATCCAAAAAAGAAATTCCAATTTGTCTTTTCCGTAACGATCATACGCTTTCCCAATAGCAAAATATTCTTTTCCCTTTTCATGAATTACATGTGCATACACATCAAATTCCCCCTCTGTATACGTGATTTCATCTTCTCCTTGTTGTAAGCGTTCAACAACTTCTTCGGGAAACAACACTTTGGTGTCATCAACGCTACTATATATTAAAGTTCCCGTTGAATCAAAAAGCAGAATCTTTTCTTCATATAAACTATTGATAATATTACTATCAAAAACCCTCAATAAATCCTGATCAATTTCTTCAACCTCAAACAGCAACTTAAATGTAGTTGATGTTTTATCTTTCAATCTCTCTAAAAATTCTTGCTGCCGGTATTGCGCCGATAAAGAATAAACACCAAATAATGCAAGCCCAAGGACAATCAAAAAAGTTGTCGAAAACAAGAGTATAATGCGTTGCCTAAGCTTCATCTTCAGCACTTAAACTATAGCCGAAACCAGTTCGTGTATGCAACAATTTCACTGGATAATCGCGATCAATTTTGTTTCTCAACGAATTGATAAATACCTCAACCGTATTCGTATTAACGTCGACCGATGTTCCCCAAACCGATTTCATCAAATCCTTTTTCGAAACAGGATTACCATCAGCCATTGCTAATGCATACAATAAGGCATATTCGCGTGCTGTTAATTTGATAGTCGTATTATTTCGACTAACGATTTTCTTGCGAGGAAAAATCAATAAAGTATCAATCGCAATTTGCTCTGGTTCAGATTCTGAAATGAATTGACGCTTGATTAATACCCGAATTCGCACCAACAATTCCTTCATATAAAAGGGCTTGCTCAAATAATCATCAGCACCGCTATCAAACCCTGTTACTTTATCTTCTACTTCCCCAAAAGCCGTCAACATTAAAATAGGTGTTTGAATATTACGAGATCGAATCCGTTTACATAACTCATATCCATTCAAACCAGGCATATTCACATCGAGCAAAATCAAATCATACGTTTCACGAATAATCATTTTTTCAGCTATCGAACCATCATACACTTGCTCTGTATAATAGCCTTCATCATGAAGCTGGGCTTTCAGGTCGGACGATAAATTCGCATCATCTTCAACAATCAGAATACGATACATTGTATTTTAATAAATTCTTGAAAGCAAATATCAACTAAAAGGCAGTTCAATAGAAAGCTCCTTGGCAATTTGCTGAATTAAATCAATCCGATATTGGTAAGGCAATTCGCTCAACTTCATCGTTCCACTCACCAATTCAGTCATTGTTTTTTCATTCAAAAAATAAGAAGCTGCAAATTCACCATAACGTTCTATCAAAACATTTAAAATCAAACGGTAACTCGAATCAACCACTCCAGCAATGCGCTCACGTTCTTTCGCCTGTTGCTCGCGCTGTTCAGGAGATAAATGATTTCCCGGATTGCGTTTCAACAAACCTTTTTCTGTTGCTACTGTTTGCGCTTTGTCAATTATCTCTTGCAACTGTCGTTTAAAATCGAGCGTTTTCACCCGAGGATTTAAGCCTTTTTGATTCATCCAATTGGACAATATCTCCGGCTTAAATACCACATCCATCGCTATCTCCTTTGGAATAACTTGATAACCTGGCTTATTCATCTCCTGCGCATACTGATCGCGCAAACCCAAAACAGCATTGTACACATGCAACTGAAATGGTGGCAACTTCTTCGAATCTTCTTTATTCGCAAAATGACCAGCTGGCTTCTCATCTACTCGATACGCATCCCAAGCAGCGTTTTCTTCTTTCAACCAAGCACTTAGCCCTTTTTGCATGGCTTGCATCTGCAATTCATCCTTCAATTCAATCAAATGCGCCACATCACTTGCCGCATATTTTAATTGTGCATCACTCAACGGACTTCGTGTCCAATTCGACTTCTGCTGCGATTTATCCAACTGAACTCCAAGGATGTCTTTCAATAAATTCGATAAAGAAAATGCTCCATAATTCAAGATGCGCGCACTGCGTTCTGTATCAAATAGGTTCTTGGGAAAACAGTCCATTTTATGCAACAACTGCAAATCTTCTCCGGGCGAATGCAACACTTTCAATATCGTTTCATCTTCCAATAAATCGAAAATCGGCCCGAAATCAAGTCCAACAAATGGATCAAACAAATAACAAATGCCCTTACCATAAATCTGAATTAAGCAAAGTGTAAATCCATACGCATACCGGTCGCGATCAAATTCCAAATCAATCGCAATCTCTTTACAGCTTCCTAGAACAACGGCAGCTTGCAACATCGTTGACTGATTTTGAATATACTGGTAACTTGAAAATTGCTCCACGCTTTGGCTTTGAACGCGCAATATACCCGTATTTCAAATTCAGCGATGTTTCTCCAATTTTCTTTCTCTTTTTGGGTGGTGCCCAGGCTATCGCTGCCAGGCAGGACAAGGCATTCATCTACCTCAATCCATTTTTCAACAGCATCGTTTATAAATATTTCTTACCTGCCTGTACACTCTATCCTTACCACTTCCTGCTCATTTTCTAATTGTATGCTAGCAACAATCTATTTAGGAACTATTCAAAATTGATATGCTCATACAAGATTCTTCCTGCTTACCTTTGCCGCCCTTGTTATGGCCGATATTATCCAGCTTCTTCCCGAACACGTTGCTAACCAGATTGCTGCTGGAGAAGTAATTCAACGCCCAGCCAGTGCCGTTAAGGAACTCATGGAAAACGCCGTTGATTCGGGAGCTAAAAACATCCAACTCATTGTCAAAGATGGCGGTCGTACACTCATTCAAGTAATCGACAACGGCTGCGGCATGTCCGAAATCGATGCCCGAATGGCTTTCGCACGACATGCTACTTCTAAAATTCGACAAGCTGACGATCTTTGGGCTATTCGCACTATGGGTTTTCGTGGTGAAGCAATGGCTTCAATTGCTGCTGTTGCTCAAGTGGAAATGCGCACCCGACTTACTGGTGAAGAATTAGGAACACTCCTCGAAATTGAAGGTTCTGAAGTTAAACGCCAAGAAGCCATTGCCTGTCCCGAAGGAACTTCCATTTCCATCAAGAATCTCTTTTTCAACGTTCCTGCTCGACGTAATTTCCTCAAAAGCAATCCGGTCGAAACCAAACACATCTTGGATGAATTCCAACGTGTGGCACTCGCATTTCCCGATATCGCTTTTTCACTCATCAATAACAAACAAGAAGTGTATCGACTCATGCCCGGTACATTCAAACAACGGATTGTAGGATTATTTGGACAAACTTGGAATGAACGTCTCATTGCAGTGAAAGAAGAAACAACAGTTGTCACCATAACTGGTTTTGTTGGAAAGCCCGATGCTGCTCGCAAAACTAGAGGAGAGCAATTCTTCTTCATCAACAATCGCTTCATCAAAAATTCCTACCTCAACCACGCGGTTCAAGGTGCTTTTCAAGGCCTCATTCCTGGAGATAGTTTTCCGGTGTATTTCCTTCGCTTCGAAGTCGATCCCAAAACCATCGACATCAACATTCACCCAACCAAAACCGAAATCAAATTCGAGGACGATCGATCTGTTTATGCCATTTTACGTTCGGCTGTTCGTAAATCGATTGGAGCATTTTCACTTTCTCCCACACTCGATTTCGAAACGGAGCAAGCTTTTGAAATTCCGCTTCCACACAACCGCGAAATCAAAGCACCTGAAATTCAAGTCAATCCCGATTATAATCCATTCAGCAATCCACGTCCAGCTCCGGTAGAAAAACACGATCAACTTCGTAAACTAAGCCAAGCTCGTTGGGAAGAGCTGGCTGGACCACCAACCGAACTCATCTTTCCACAAAACCAAAAGCCAAGTAAGCCAAGTAAACCAACCGAAACACCCGAAAAAACTCAGCCTTGGCAACTACATGGAAAATATGTGTGCACCCAAGTGCGCAGTGGCCTCATGTTAATCGATCAAGCAGGTGCTTTCGAACGCATTCACTTTGAACGTCTGCTCAAACAAAAAGCAGAAAGTGGACATCATGGTGTATCTCAGCAATTGTTATTTCCTGTAGTAAAGGAATTTTCCGCTCCCGATTTTGAACTTATCCGCGCTTTAGAACCCGAACTTCAAGCACTCGGTTTCGACTTCGAAAATTTTGGTAAAACAGCAATCGCGGTCAATGGAGTTCCTCCCGAAGTTCAAGACCTCGATATTAAAAACCTATTCGATTCTTTGTTGGAACAATTCAAACGGAGCCAACAAGATTTAAAACTCAACCGTGCCGAACAATTAGCTAAAACATTGGCATCCAATGCTGCACGTTCAGCTTCGGGCAACATCAGTCCCGAAAAAATGTCGGTCTTAATTGATCAACTTTTTGCCTGCGAAACACCAGCATTTACTCCGAATGGTAAATCAATCATTACCATTATTCCACTCGATGAACTAGATGCACGTTTCACACGTTGAACACGTTCTATTTCCTCGATTGATCATGCATTTTTTTAATTTAGCCCCATGAATTCTGGTTCTTCTTTTTCTGTTACCCCTATTGTTCGTGCAATTATAATTCTGTGTGTAGCGCTCTGGCTATTAACTATTGGAGGTTCAGAGATGGGTATTAACCTAACCAATTACCTCGGTCTCTTCAATTTCAATTCTTCTAATTTTCGTCCTTGGCAGTTGCTTACTCATCTGTTCATGCACGATACCAAAGAACCCTTCCACTTATTCTTTAACATGTTTGGTTTGTGGATGTTTGGTTCAAGTCTCGAGCGTTTTTGGGGATCTAAAAAGTTTCTCATCTATTTTCTCATCACTGGAATTGGAGCCGGTGTAGTTCAAACTACAGTCACTAGTTTTCAATTAGAACCGATGCAAAATGCAGCAAGTGCTTATGCAACGTATCCTAATTACGATTCTTTTCAAAAATTCACTTCCAACTATTTACCGGGTTCATACGACAATGAAGAACTCAACGAATTCTTAAAAGCTTGGTATTACGACCCGAACAATCCGGGCTATATTTCAGAATCGAAACAGCTTGTAAGTGAAGTGTGCCAAATGCGTCAAAACACCGTGAATGTTGGTGCATCAGGTTCATTGTATGGTTTATTACTTGCCTTTGGGATGATTTTCCCTAATGTGATGATCATGATGTTGATTCCACCCATTCCAATGAAAGCCAAGTATTTTGTAATGGTGTTTGGTGCCATCGAACTATTCTCTGGACTACGAAATAATGTGGACGATAACGTAGCTCACTTTGCCCATTTAGGTGGAATGCTCTTCGGAATCATACTTATTTTACTCTGGAAAAAACAAGATCGAAACCGTAACGTTTTCGAACAATGAGTCAAGCGCGTGTTTTATGGGCAACCTCAGGTGCAGGTGTCCGATTGATTATCATCAATGTTTTGGTTTTTGTGCTGGTGTTTGTGCCCATCTCGGTGCTTCACCTACTCAAAATGGATGCAGTTGGCGGGCTCATCATGGAACAGCTCGAGCTTCCGGGTAATTTAATGCGTTTGCTTTTCAAACCTTGGACAATCATAACTCATCTCTTTGTTCATCGTGGATTGATGCATATTTTATTCAATATGCTCACCCTGTTTTTTACCTATCAGCTATTCTCAAGGTATTTTGAAGATCGACGTTTTATCAATGTCTATTTCGTAAGTGGATTTGCTGGTGCGCTTACGTTTTTATTATCAGTCAATCTATTTCCACTTTTCACTGGAATCGAGCATTACTATTCTGCTGTTGGTGCTTCAGCTGCTGTGATGGGCACTCTGATTGCCATTTGTACCTATCGCCCCGACGATGAAGTATTTCTCTTTGGCGCATTTAAAATGAAATTGCGTTGGCTTGCCTTAATCTTTGTCCTTCTCGATTTAATTTCCATTAGCAGCGGCAACGAAGGTGGACATCTGGCTCATTTAGGTGGTGCCCTTTTCGGATTTATTTGGGCGATGAATTTGAAAAATGGAAACGATATCGCAGCATTCTTCAATCATGTTCAAGATTTCTTTCAATTCAATAAACCCAAGAAATCGAAATTAAAAGTGACTCACAAACGTCCAATGAAAGACGAAGATTGGAATATCAATAACAAAGCAAAACAAAAACGTATCGACGATATATTAGATAAGATTTCCCGTTCGGGCTACGACAGTCTGAGCAAAGAAGAAAAAGCCCTACTTTTCGAACTTAGCAAGGACAAGTAATTTGAGTATCTACATCAAAAAATACCGTTGGAAACTTTGGCTTGCTGTAATGGCAGTCTTGATCATTGCAGCCTCGCTTTGGTACACCAATGAATTAGTAAAAAAGGTATCCAAAGAAGAACGTAAGAAAGTGGAATTGTGGGCAGATGCTGTTCGCAATCGAGCCGAGTTAGTAAAGTACACCGAAAGTTTATTCGATCGCCTAAAAACCGAAGAGCGCAAACGTGCCGAAATCTGGGCTCAAGCAACTCAGAATTTAAGTACAACCGAAGATGACGATGCCCGTTCTTTCTACCTTAAAGTAGTTTCTGAGAACAATACAATTCCAGCAATTATTGTTGATCAGCAAAATCGTGTCAACTACATTACCAATGCCGATACTGCCGGTTTCGGAAAATCTGAATTTTTCACTGGGAAAGTAAAAGCTGCTTTTTCAGATCATCGTCCCATCGTAATTGATGATGGTTTCTCCAATACCTTTTTCATCTACTACCAAGACTCGCGCGTTTTTAGTGAACTACGCGAAGTTCTAGACAATATCATCAAATCCTTCATTTCCGAAGTTGTTGTTAATTCGGCGAGCGTTCCTGTAATCGTTGTTGATAAAAGGAAACGTCATGTGATTGCATCAGGAAACCTCGATCAGAAAATCGTTTCCGACACTAGTGCGATGCTTAATTTAACGACAAGCATGGCTTCCGAAAACACACCTTTGGAGATTGAATTGCCTGATTATGGAAAATGTAGCATATACTACCAAGGCTCGTTTTTGCTTACACAGTTAAAGTATTATCCGGTTATTCAGTTTACCGTGATCGCCTTGTTTATGGTCTTGGCTTATTTCCTTTTTAATTTCTCACGCCGAGCAGAACAAAATCAAGTTTGGGTTGGTATGTCTAAGGAAACGGCGCATCAATTAGGCACACCACTTTCGAGTCTTATTGCATGGATTGAGATATTGCGCATGAAAGGCATCGATGAAGAAACCTTGGGCGAAATGGGCAAGGACATCAAACGCCTTGAAATCATTACCGAACGCTTTTCTAAAATTGGCTCTAAACCAGAACTCAAACCGCAAGATTTAGAACAAGTTCTTGAGGAAAGTATTGGTTATATGCGACCTAGAACTTCACGTAAGATTAGTATTGATCTGTTTAATCTTTTACCTAATGATGATCGGATCATTGTGAAGCTCAATGTTCCTTTATTCGATTGGGTGATTGAAAATCTATTTCGCAATGCGATTGATGCCATGGAAACTTCGGGGTCTTTGGAAGTGCATTTTGGTTTGAAGGGCAAATTCGCATATATCGATGTAGCCGATACGGGAAAAGGAATTGTTAAATCGAAATTGAAAACCGTTTTTCAACCAGGTTATACAAGTAAGAAACGTGGTTGGGGATTAGGATTATCATTAGCAAAACGCATCATCGAAGAATATCATAAAGGGAAGATTTTTGTTCGTAGATCAGAAATTGGAAAAGGAACTACATTCAGGATATTGCTACCTATTTCCGAATAGTTCCTTTCAATTTTCATTCATCACCCATCGTGCTTTATCTCCATATTCCATTTTGCAAACAGGCTTGTACGTATTGTGATTTTCACTTTACAACCTCGGTGCGTTATAAATCGGAATTGGTAGATGCCTTGATTCGGGAAATGGAAATTCGTTCCGAAGAAATTCAACCAGAGCTATCTTCTGTTTATTTCGGTGGAGGAACTCCTTCTCAACTTTCTGCATTCGAATTGGAAAAACTCCTGTCGTTTATTCAAAAACGGTTTGGAATTTCGAATACAGCCGAAATCACCTTAGAAGCCAATCCCGACGATTTATCCAAAGACAAACTACTCGAGTTAAAATCATTAGGAATAAACCGCTTAAGTATTGGCGTGCAGTCCTTTTTCGACGAAGATCTTCATTTCATGAATCGAGCACATCGGGCAGATGAAGCGATGCAATGCATTGATCTTGCTGCACAATCAGGCTTCGATCAAATCAGCATCGATTTAATTTATGGAACTCCCGGTTTAAGCGATTCACGTTGGATTGAAAATCTCCGAAAAGCAGCATCTTTCCCTATCAATCATCTTTCGTGTTATGCGCTCACCGTTGAACCCAATACGCCTTTAGCCAAAGGAATTCGATTAGGAAATTATCTAAATCCAGAAGAAGAACAAGCTGCTCATCAGTTTGAAATACTGCAGAAAATGGCTCCAGAACTTGGATTTGTGCATTATGAAATCAGCAATTTATCACGTGGAAATCAGATAGCCGTTCATAATTCATCCTATTGGAAAGGAAACTCCTATGTTGGAATTGGTCCTTCTGCTCATTCATTTGATGGAAAAACCCGTCGTGTAAATGAAGCAAATAATACCCGCTACATTCGTGGATTAATTCATGGTGATTGTCCTAACGTACTGGAAGTAATAGATAAGAAGACACGATACAACGAATTGGTTTTGACTGGATTGAGAACGATCAATGGCATCAATAAAATAGCGCTCATACAATTAGGCAAAGAGAGTATTCAGTATTTTACTAAGGCTCGAAAAAACCTTCCTGATCCAAGCATCATTACTGAAACCGAAACTGCTTTTACTTTAGCCCCAAGTTCTTGGTTATTTGCCGATGGAATTGCTAGTCGATTATTTCAATAAGTGTTTTTAAAGAAATTTCTTGAATTGAACTGGCATTTATTATTTTTAACGCATGAGTACATCAGCCGATAAATTAGATGCGATAGATTATAAAATCCTAAAACTTCTTCAAGAAGATGGAAGGATGACGAACTTGGAATTAAGCAATCAAATAGGCCTCTCGCCTGCTCCAACGCTCGAACGCGTAAAGAAATTAGAAAAGCAAAAGTTCATCGATGGCTATCATGCGCGCTTGAATAAAACCAAACTCAAATTGGGAGTTAGTGTTTTCATTGAAGTGAGTTTAGCTCGTCAGGTAGAAAATGTGATTAACAAATTCAAAGACCGCATTATGGGCATTCCCGAAATCATGGAATGTTACCAAATAACCGGAAATGCCGATTATCTCTTGAAAGTTCTTGTTCAAGATATTCCTGCATTCGAAAAATTAATTGCCGATCAGTTTTCAAAAATGGAAGAAGTTCGCCACGTTGAAACCATGTTAATCATCTCCGAAATAAAACAATCCCGAACATTACCACTGAAATATGATTAAACAGCTGCCTTCGACAAGCTCAGGCAGCGACTTTCTCAAGCAGCGTTTTCCGCTCCCTGAGCTTGTCGAAGGGAGCACTCTCATACATAATTATAAGAATCATCTGGCTAGCTCCCCGGAATGAATTCCAGGGATGCGAGATTAAGTAAATCAACATATGAGAAAAACAATCATCAGCCTTCATTCATCATCATACCTGCTCCCCGGAATGAATTCTGGGGATGCGAGATTAAGTAAATCAGCATAGTAAAACACAAGCACATTTCCCGATAGCTATCGGGACCATCAGCACACCAGCATATTAATCATCAGCACATCAATAATCAGCAAACCAGCACATCAATAATCAGCACATTTGCACATCATTCACCAACACATCTCCCGATAGCTATCGGGATCATCAGCACACTAGCACATTATTAATCAGCACACCAACATCATGAACATCGAAGAAATCCGTGAATTCAGCTTGAGTTTGCCTCATGTAACAGAAGATTTCCCCTTTGATGAATACACGCTAGCACTTCGTATTGGTGGGAAAATATTTTCGCTCATTCCTTTGGAAAAAGGTGGTCAAATGAATTTAAAATGTGATCCCGAGCGAGCAATCAGTCTTCGAGAAGAATATACTGCCATTGAACCAGGATATCATATGAGCAAAACCAATTGGAACACGGTTCACTTTGACGCGTTGCCTTCAGAATTAATCAAAGACCTCATTCAACATTCCTATAATTTAGTATTTGCAAGCCTTACTCGAAAAGTCAAAGAGAGTTTAATATGAATTGGCTCCTTCTCTTAATCGCCGGTCTTTTCGAAGTTGGTTTTGCAACATGCCTAGGGAAAGCAAAAGAATCAACAGGGAATTCTGCTTTATTTTGGATGATTGGATTTTTCATCTGTCTTTCAATCAGCATGAGTTTATTGTATAAAGCAAGTCAAACAATCCCCATTGGAACTGCTTATGCTGTTTGGACTGGAGTTGGCGCCGTTGGAACAGTCATTATTGGACTATTATTATTTAAAGAACCAGCAGATGTTTGGAGAATATTTTTCCTCTGTACACTCATTGCTTCGATCATAGGATTGAAGGTTGTAAGCCACTAAAACTTTCGCCGATTGGCTTACATTTGCAGCATATTATTTTGTAAATGAATCCTGTCAGTAATTTTTTCCGCCGATTATTTCGTCGTTTTACCAGTTATTTCCTAAAAGGTCTTGTGTTAATTGTTCCCTTAGGAATTACTGTTTATGTTGTATATAAAGTATTTATGTTTCTCGATGGACTTATACCGTATGAAGTTCCAGGAGTAAGTATTTTGATTATCATATTTGGCACTGCATTTCTTGGTCTCATTGGTACTGCACTCATCCAAACTCCACTTAAATCACTCTTCAACAAAACAATAGATCGTGTTCCTCTCATCAAAGTAATTTATACTTCTGTTCGAGATATGCTCGCTGCTTTTGTTGGGAATGAAAAACGATTCAATAAACCAGTCATGGTCAAAGTAGGACGAGATTCTGATTTGTATAAATTGGGTTTTGTTACTCAAAAAGACCTCAGCTATTTAGGTATTAAAGAAGGAAAATCGGCGGTGTATTTACCTCATAGCTATAATTTTTCGGGTAATTTATTTATTGTAGACAACGATTTGATTACTCCGATTGATGCACCATCTGATGAAATAATGAAGTTTATTGTTTCTGGTGGAATTACTCGAATATAAATTGAATTGAATTGATCGAAATAATTTCTTTAGAGCTATTTCCTTTTTCTAATTTCCCCGATTAACTTTACCACTTAGCCTTTTCTATGCAAATTCTTCATATAAGTGCCGAATGTTATCCTGCCGCAAAAGCTGGTGGATTGGGCGATGTAGTTGGAGCACTTCCTAAATATCTTAGTCAAGCAGGGCATCCATCAGCCGTTATCATTCCTAAATACATGCAGAAATGGATTCAAAATCAACCATTCGAGCGTATTTATAGCACCTTGATTCGTTTAGGCGATATGCTCGTTCCGGCGCACGTCGAACGTCATACCGGAAATCCTCTTGGTTTTGGATTGTATGTAGTTGACATTCCTGGATTTTTTGATCGTGAAGGAATTTATACCGACATCCACACGGGGTATGGCTACAGCGATGAACCAGAACGTTATGTCCTTTTTCAGCAAGCAGCTTTGAGATTCATTCTTGAAATGGACGAAAAACCTTCTGTTATTCATTGTCACGATCATCATACTGGATTAATTCCATTTATGATGAAACATTGTCCCGAATACCGCGAATTAGCCGATATTCCTAGCGTTTTCACTATACACAATGGACAATATCATGGTGCATTTGGTTGGAATAGAAGCTGGATTTTGCCTTGGTATGATGCCAGTGCTAATGGTTTACTTGAATGGGATCATACCATCAATCCACTAGCTTGTGCAATAAAATGTTGCTGGAAATTCAGTACGGTTTCGGGTGGATATTTAAATGAATTACGCTATGCTGCTAATGGTTTGGAAAGCCTTATCAATATGGAGTTCCATAAAGCATCAGGTATTGTAAATGGAATAGATAATCAAGTGTGGGATCCTGCAAATGATGATCGTATTGCACAACCATTTTCAAATGATGTTGCTCAATATAAAGCAGTCAATAAGCAAGTAATTGCGGAACGTTTTGCTATTCAATCGGACTTACCATTAATCACTTTTATTGGGAGATTGGTTTCCGAAAAAGGAGCTGATATTATTCCCGGAGCAATCTTTCGCTTCTTAGAACAAGGTGGTCAAGCAGCGTTTGTTGTTTTGGGAACAGGCGATCCTGCTTTACGCGATATTTTCCTCCAAATGCGTGATAAACTCTGGAGTTATTTCGATACTTCTATCGAATACAACGAAACACTTTCACACCAATTGTATGCTGGCAGCGATTATTTAATGATGCCTTCGCGTGTTGAACCTTGCGGATTGAATCAACTCTATTCGTTTCGTTACGGAACCATACCAATCGTTCGCAGCATTGGCGGACTAGCCGAAACGGTAATCGATATTTCACAACCCAATGGAAATGGAATTCGGTTTGACGATTTTAGCGAAGATGCTCTTTGTCGTTCTTTTCATCGTGCTGCTGAATTATATAAACACACTGAATTCCTCAACACATTGAGATTGCAAATCATGCAACTCGATTTCAGTTGGGAAAAAGCAGCAAATCAATACATTTCAATTTACCAATCTCTACAAATTCATCAGTATGAAAGGAGCAATTAAAATGATCTGCCTCATTTTAGGAGGCGGACAAGGAAGTCGTTTGTATCCTTTAACCAGCAGTCGTTCTAAGCCAGCTGTTCCAATTGGTGGTAAATACCGTTTGATCGATATTCCCATTTCAAATTGTATCAATTCGGGCGTTCGACGGATGTTTGTGTTGACTCAGTTTAATTCTGCTTCACTCAATAGACACATCAAAAACACCTATCACTTCGATAATTTTAGTGCAGGATTTGTCGACATTTTAGCAGCCGAACAAACACCCAATAGCGATAAGTGGTTTCAAGGAACTGCCGATGCGGTAAGGCAAAGTATGCATCACTTGACAGGACATGATTTTGATTATGTGTTGATTTTAAGTGGAGATCAATTGTATCAAATGGACTTTAAGCTGATGGCTGAATTTCATATTGATCATAAAGCTGATTTGACTATTGCTACAATTCCGGTGGATAAAAATGATGCTCCCGAGTTTGGCATTATGAAAGTGAACAAAAGCAATGTAATTGAAACGTTCATTGAAAAACCTAAGCCTGAAGTTCTATCAGAATGGACTTCTCATGTTCCAAACTCACTTAAAAAGAAAGGTCGTGAATATCTAGCTTCAATGGGAATTTATATTTTTAGAAAAGATGCTTTAAAACGTCTCTTTGATGAAAACCCAGATGCCACCGACTTTGGAAAAGGAATTATTCCTGCAGCTATTAAATCGGGTTATAATGTTGCTTCCTTCCAGTTTGATAATTATTGGACCGACATAGGAAACATTCGTTCGTTCTATGAAGCTAATTTGGAATTATGCGACAATCTTCCAAAATTCAATTTGTTCGATAACCACAAACGGATTTATAGTCGTGCACGTGCCCTTGCTCCTTCTAAGTTTTTTGGAACACGATTAAATAAATCGATCGTTGCCGAAGGATGTATCATTCATGCTAAACTGATCGATTATTCTGTGATTGGTGTTCGCTCACGCATAGGATCGAAAACAGTGGTAAAAAATTCCATCATTATGGGGAACGACTTTTATCAATCCTTGGAAGAAATTGTCCTTAAGAAAGATGAAATCCCCATGGGAATTGGTAAAGGATGTCACATCGAACAAGCCATCATCGATAAAGATTGCCGCATTGGAAATAACGTAATTATAAAAGGCGACAATTCACTTCCGAACATTGAAACCGATCAATACTGCATCGTTGATGGCATAGTAGTCTTAAAGAAAAAGGCTTTAATTCCTGATGGAACACACATTGGATTTAATGGATAAGTCTATTTACAAATGCCATTAATTGATTAAATAATTCTGTTAAGCAACAAGCATTCATTAACAATTCAATTTGTTAATGAATGTTTTGATCAATGAAATTTCATACTTGAGATTCATTGAATGAAGAAGCATTTTATAGTCTACACTTGTTAAAAACTCAGGTGATACTTAAATTTTGTTTTTATTTCCTATCCCATTCTACAACCTAGATTTGTAATATGAAGATTCAACGTATGAAAAAACATGTAATGCTAGCTTTCCTAGTTATGGGGCTTCAGGGAAGTGTCACGTTTGCACAAGCTCCCGCAGCTCCTAAAATGCCTGTTGATGAAGTAAGTAAGCTCGTTACTTACACCGATGTGGTTGAAGAACCGGGAATGAATAAAGACACACTGTATAACCGTGGTCTTCGCTGGTTTAAGTCGTATTTCAAAAACCCAAACAAGGCAATTAAATTAGCTGATGCCGAAGGACGAACAATTGATGGTGGATATACCTTTACCATACAACGCCCAGATCCAGCTTCTAAAAAAACACCCGCTCCGCTTGTTGATGCTGGTTATGTAAATTATAAAATGAAGCTCTTTTGTAAAGACGGAAAATTCAAATACGAAATCACCAATTTTTCATGGCAACAAGCTTCGTATTATCCAATTGAACGTTGGTTGGATAAAGATGCCAAAAACTATGATCCTAATTATGCTTCGTATCTTCAACAAACCGACAAATACGTAAAAGAATTAATCAAATCACTCGAAACTTTTATCGAAACGGATCCTTTGAAAAAGAAAGATGATTGGTGAGATAATAAATAATTTAAAAGCCGGAAATGTTCACATTTCCGGCTTTTTTTATGCCTTCATTCAGAAAAAACAAGATTCAATTTCTAAAATAGTTCAATTAGCAATTGAAATAATTAATGTGTAAAAACAACTCGCTTTGTCGCTAGAATATAATCATTCGATAAAATCTGAATGAAATAAATTCCAGATGGAAGTGTATTTCCCAGCTGAATTGTCCCTTCATTTCCCGAAAGATTTTCTCGTTGAATTATCCGACCACTTATATCTGTTACATTCAATTTCAAGGAATTCAACTGTTGTTTCGTTTGATAATACACATTCACCAATCCATCCGAAGGAATTGGGTATGCCTTCAAAATCAAATCATCCTGATTAAGACTCGCTATGTTCGTTGTAACTGAATCAACTACATAAAAATGATCCAATCCAGCTTCAACTATATGTCCATTTGGAAAATCAACCGCTTCCATTACAAAACGAACTTGTCCCGGATTCGGAATAAAATCCTTCACTTTAATCGATTCACTTACCCATTGAGAAGAGTTTGTTCCTTGGATAATTTTTTTAATAGTTAAAGGTGCTCCACCATTATTAATTAATCGGATAAATAATGTGTCATTGATAGCATCATTTCCTCCTCCATTAAAAAACCATCTGTCATACCAAATTGTTGGTTCTATATAAGTAGATAAATCCATGATGGGAGAAGTTAATCGCGTGTAACCATCATCTACATCATCGTTTCCTGCAGAAGTTCCTGCATTATTTCCAGTTACATACGCATATCCATTACAATCACCACTATAATCTGTTCCTGGATTGGATGCAACTCCATTTAAATTGGTTGCAACAGGAATGGCTCTTTCAAATATTCCAGTTGAAGTAGTTGAGGTAACTATCCATCCATAATTAAACTGAAAATCATCATAATAATTAGCATTCAAAGTAGATTGAATGGTTGAAATGGAATTATCAATTGAAATTTGAGGATTGCATAAAGTCTCAAACCCCCATTTCCCAATAGCAAGCTGGTAAGTATCTGGAACCAAATCGCATTTGCTATAATTCCCTTGATTGTCGGTACTTAATTGAATCCCTGAATTTGAATTCGACAAAGAAACCAATGCCGATTCAATGGCCGAACCACTTGAATTTTCAACATTTCCATTTAAAGCAAAACCGCTTGGACTAAATAAATTGATCTCAAATTCAGTTAAAACTCCATTAGCAAGAACTACATTGGTTAACGTGAATGTGTTATATCCTGGCTTTGAAAATATGATTGTATACGTTCCAGGAATGGCGGTTCCGGTTCGGTAAGTTCCGTCTATACCTGTTTGTTCCGAAATGCCTGCTTCAACAATACTAACTGTTACATTATCGAGCAATGCTCCACAAGAACTATCTTTCACAATTCCTTCGAAGTAACAACCACGCACATACGTTGGTGTTAATACATACAAACCACCTTCAATATCAGAGGCTACTAAATTTCCGCTTGGTAAAAATGGATATACACCCCAACATCCATTGAATGTATTTCCTTCATAGCTCGAAAAATCATTTTTTGCGACTTCAATCAAATTCGCCGGACGAGCTCCATCAACAATCACAACACCTTCGGTATACCACGAAGTAACTGCATAATCGTTTAAAATATGCGTATTATGTACAATGCAATTGGAGCCTGGAGCAGTTTGATAACGATCGAGTTCAGAAATATTTCCAAGTACATCAATGTTATAAGAAGTTAAATAAGAATCAGGGACTTCATCCGTTGTAAAAAGGGTATTGTGATCATCGCTTAACCAGGTGTTATGCGTGAAATTTCCTGGAGTTGTCTGAGTGATTAATGTTACAGGATTGGATTTATCGCTGACATCGATTGCAGAATAAAATCCATCATAAATATGTGATCCCCAAATTGTATCACCCGAAACAATTCCATCATGAATATAACGCTCATCATATCTACCTTGATAAACAGGATTCCAGGGATCTGTTAAATTTAAAAATAAAGCTCCTCCTTCTCCGATATTAGAACCATACACATAACAAAATCCATTATCAATATGTAATGTATGTGCTTTGCTCAATTGATTTAATATAGCTCCATCTCCACGATATACATGAGAATAAATGGTATCAGGAAGTTCACGCATATCGATGATCGTTAATCCTCCATTAGTTCCTTCGGTAGTAACGTATGCAAATCCATTCCATGTTTTCACTTCACGCCAAATACTCTCCACGCCATTTACTTCAAAACTTAATACTGGAATATCAGGATTACTCACATCCACAATGGATAAACCTGTCGTAGTTCCAACTAATGCATATTCATTCCCGAGACTATCCACATATCCACCAATATTTGCTAATTCTCTACCAGGAAATGCCAAATGTCCCCGCACGGTTAAATTGTAATTCTCTTGAGCATTCAGACTAAAAAAGGCAAAAAAAGCAATCAAGAAAGAAATTCTTTTCATAGTGAAATGGTTGATTGCGCAAGTTAATTGAAATAACCGATTTGCTTAATTCATAATTTAATACTAAAACCTATTTATATCCGTTTAAAAAATATTTGAAATGATATGATAAGGTATTTACTTCCACTCATTGCTTTTCTTTTGCTTTTGATTGCTTTTTCATAATGAATAATGCAAAGAATCTCTGAATTCTGTATGCATGGAATTCAAATAAACTTAATCACAAGTTTACTATTTGAATTTGCTTAATTCATTCAGTAGTTAAATAAATATTATATAAAACGAGTATCAGATTCTAATCAATTTCTTCAACACGATTCCCAATCCGAAAAGAATTCCAATTACCATAGATATTGCTCCTGCAATGGAAGCATTCCACCAAACAGCTAAATAGTAACCTCCAACACAGGAAGCTATTCCAATCATTCCAGCTAATACAAGTAAAAATGGTAATCGCTTAGCAAACAATGCGGCGGTTGCTGGTGGACCAACCAAAAGTGCAATCACCAAAACAGCTCCTACCGATTCGAAAGAAACAACGGTTGCCATCGACACCATACCCATAAGTAAATAATGCCAAAACACAACAGAAATCCCAAGTGCAGTTGCATATCCAGGATCAAACGTTGTTAAATAAAGTGCACGATATCCAATTATTAACATACCGATTAAAATCACCAATAAACCTCCAGCAATCCATACCTGACGAGGTCCTAGTGAAACTCCATTTTCGGTTATAATTAAATCAAAAGGGACGTAAGCAATTTCACCATATAATACACAATCTTGATCTAAGTCTGTTTGTGCTGTATATCCAGAAACGAGAATAACTCCAATGGCAAATAAGAATGTGTATATGAGCCCAATGGCTGCATCATTTTGAATATGCATTCTTTTTTGAACCCATTCGATTAGAAACGTAACCAATAATCCACAAGCTGCAGCCCCAGGTAACATCACAATACTTTCTCTTGAACCACTTAGCATATAAGCCACAACCAAACCCGGAAGAACAGCATGTGAAATAGCATCTCCAAACATAGCCATGCGTCTTAAGACCAAGAATGTACCTGGAATTACACAACATAAAGCGATGAGACTTGATGTGAATAGAATCCAAAAATCATTCATCATCATTGCTTGGAAGGTATTACAGTATTGTGTGGATCTATTTTAGGATGCCCAAGAATTTCATCCAATTGTGCCTCTATTTCAGGTGTAATAACATGTTCCATAGCTTCAGCATCATCATGCACATGATCGGGATCAAGATTTAAATATTGCTGTAAATAAAGTTCCCACAAACGATGTAAACGAACAATTCGACGTGCTTCTACTTCTCCACCTAAACTCAAACTCCAAGCATGCAAGCTCATTGAAACAAGTCCCTTTTTCTCTAACAACTTTAATCCTTTATGAAGTTGACGATTTGAAAATGCTCGGTAATTAATTAAATCTTCTTCCAAAACAGGTTTCAATGCATTGCCCGTTTTTTCTCCTATCTGATAAAATAGCTTCAATATATTTTCTTCTAAAGTTTTATTTCTGTTTTTTTCTTTCTCAAACCATTGTGCTAATAAACCTCTTTGGGGAGCAAATAACATCGACAATCCTGCAACAACAGTCGCTACTACAACGATCCATGGTCCTGTGGGCATAGCTGGAGCAGTATAAGAAACAAAGGCTCCCATATATCCCGAAAACATTCCAATAACCATAGCTAGAAAAAGAAGTTTCTGCATAGAATTGGTCCACAACCGAGCAGTTAAAGCGGGAGTAATTAACAAGGCCGACATAAGCACAACTCCAACGGCTTGAATGCCAACAGAAACAGCCCACACCGTAATAAACGACAATCCAAACCGAAGCATTTTTACAGGAAATCCTACCGAAATGGCAAATTCCTCATCAAAAGATATGGCTGTAAATCCACGCAAAAAAAGAAAGAGTATTCCTAAAATGAGGATTGATGAAATAGAAAACAATTGAATGTCTTCCAAGGTAATTGAAGCGGCTTTTCCAAATAGAAATTTATCTAACCCAGCTTGTGATGCATTTCCACTGTGTTGAATAGATGTAAGTAAGACAATTCCAACCCCAAAAAAAACAGAAAGCATTAATGCAATGGCTGTGTCTGGACGAACTTGCTTGGAACGAGTAAGCGCCTCCATGATCATTAAGCTCAACATGCCACTTAAGATTGCTCCAATTAAAAAGTACAAGGGATTTTTTTCTCCTGTTAAAATAAATGCCAAACAAACGCCAGGTAAAACACTATGCGAAATGGCATCTCCAACTAAAGCTCTCTTTCTCAAAAAAGTAAAACAGCCAACTATGGCAGCCATTCCACAAAGTATGATGGAACCAGCTACAACCAATCTCACATTGGGCTCACGTAAAAAAAAGAAATCGCTGAATACCTGCTCGTTCATGTTTCGCGTACAGGAAAATTACGCTCTCTCAACTGATCCCCTACTTGAGATAAAACAGTCAACTTTCCACTATACGTAATTTTTAGATTTTCATCCGTAAATACATCTTTCAAAGGTCCATTGGCAATGAGTGATGCATTTAATAAAACTAACCAATCGAAATATTCAGGTGCTGTATGTAAATCATGATGTACAACAATGATTGTTTTACCAGCAGCTTTCATTTTGCGCAACATTTCTACTATCGATTGTTCTGTTGCTGCATCAACTCCTACAAAAGGCTCATCAAGCAAGTACAAATCTGCCTGCTGAGCCAAAGCTCTCGCTAAAAAAACACGTTGCTGCTGTCCTCCCGATAATTGTGAAATCTGTCGATTCGAATAAGTCAACATATTGACTTGCTCTAATGCTTCCCCTGCAATCTTTTTATCTTCTGTCGAAATTCGCTGAAACATTCCTCTTTGCTGATATCTTCCCATCAACACAACATCCAATACCGTTGCAGGAAAATCCCAATCGACTGTTTGACGTTGTGGAATATACGAAACGCGTTTGCGAACTTTAGTTAGTTCTTCGCCATATACACGTGCATATCCAGAATTTAAAGGAACCAATCCTAAAATTGCTTTTACCAAGGTTGATTTTCCGGCACCATTGGGTCCCATAATTCCAATGATTTGCCCTTGTGGCAATAAAAAATCAATATTCCATAATACCGGTTTACGATGGTAAATAACGGTTAAGTTATGTGCTTCAATCGATGGATTCTGTATTTCTGCCATACTTAACGTAATGCATTTGCAATTGTGTGAGCATTGTGTCGAAGCATACCTTTATAGGTTCCTTCTGGACTTCCTTTCTTGCCCATAGAATCGGAATAAAGTGTTCCACCAATTCTAATTGGATGTCCTTTCGCAGCACAACCTTCTATAACTGCTTGTAATGATTTTTGAGAAACAGAACTTTCTACAAATACGGCTTTGATTTTCCTGTCTGTAATAAAATTGACCATGTTACTCACATCCTGCAATCCATATTCTGAAACGGTAGAAATTCCCTGCAATCCTTTCACTTCAATTTTATTTGTTAATCCAAAATAACGAAATGCATCATGCGATGTGATGAGGACTCTTCGATCTAAGGGAATAGTTTGAATAGCAATAAAAACTTCATCACGAACTTTATCTAATGTATCACGATAAGCTCTATAATTTGAACCTATTTGACTGGTGTCATTTGGAAAAAGACCTTTTAGCGTATCGGTTGCTCCTCGAACTCCACTAAGCCAAACACTTGGATCCATCCAAAGATGTGGATCAATAGTTTGTGTTCCATCACCAGCAAGTTGAAGTAAATTTTCATTCACATATTCGCCAATTCCAATAACAGGTTTATTACGACTCAATTTATGGAGTACATCAGCCATTTTACCTTCTAAATGATGACCACTATATAAAATAATATCCGCGTTGGAAAGTAAATTCATATCTCCTTGGGATGCTTTATATAAATGAGGATCAACACCGGGACCCATCAATACCTGTATTTCAACTAAATCTCCTAGAATATTTTGTGCGAAGTCGGCAACCATTCCTGTAGTTGCTACAACTTTCTTTTTACGGTTTGAAGAAGAATTTTGATTTGATGAACAGCCCGTTAATACTAGTACAAACAAAAAAAGCACTTTAACTAGACGATGATTCATTCTCAAGAATTTTCGACAAAGATAGCTTTTTTACAATAGCCGAAATTAATTTTTAGACAAATCTAAATTTCAGGATTTCGGATAACCATTCTTTCGTTGAATGGAATCTAATTGACGCAGATGATGTATCAAATGCCAATATAAAAATCCAAGAGTTTGATCTGCAGTAAGAGCTCCTGCTAGGGGATGTTTAAATATCAAATTGGAATGTTGCTGCCAATGAAGAGTTTCAATAAATTCTCGTAATTGAATGAGTTGTTGCTTCCATTCGGCTTTTATTTCCTTTGAATCATGAGCAATGGATTCTTCGATTATTTGTTTGGGTGTTTGAAATCGTTTAGGAAGAATCAAATTGAGTGTTAACAAAGCATACCGCCGTTTGTGTTTAAATTGAGGTCGACTAAATTTTCCACTTTCAACTCGTTTCTTCATTGAAATTAAAGTGAGCCTTTCTACTTGAAAAAGGTGATCGTATACTTCCATAATTCCCCACGTTGAATCACTTGGTTTGAACTGTTGTTGATTCAACCTTAAATTATCCCATTTATTCAATAAAACACGAACAGCATTTTCATATCGAATTAATGATTTCAATAGCCGTTTATTATTTACCTTCAGATTCAAAACAACTGATATTTAACATTCTAAGGAAATTGATTTCTTATCAAAATACCCATTTAATTTAATTCATTTACGCATGCATTCGACAAAATCTGCACACTTCTTTTTTTAAATCATGATACAATAAGCTTAAAAATTTAAATACCTAAATCAGGAATTTTATAGGTTTTCTAATTATCCTTTTATTCTTTTCAAAATAAATTAAACTTACATATATACTAGTATTTGAGTTTTACATTTTTATGGATAACTCAAATTAAAAGCATTCCATTTTTAAACTAACTTGAAGAGTATAGCTTCTCACATTATTATGAAGATACTTCTAATTTATTTTTTAGATAAGGCCTAGATATAAATTTGAAATGAGCTATTAAAATAATTCAATGTAATCTCTTTTATTCACCACGTTCATTCGAAACTTACATCTGTTTGATCTCTTGATGATCTTGCATTTATACGTTTTAAAGCTTAGGTAGTTTTGATTTCTTAATTGACCTAACTAATTACAATGATGAACAAGTACTTATTTTCAATTGGATTGATTTCTTTGATTTCCGTCCAATATTCTTCTGCTCAATATTCGCCGAAATTAGCAGCACTCAATCAAAGTGTTGTTGCAATTCAAGGTTCAAAAACAGCTTCTTGTGGAACCTTTAGAACCATGGAATCTATGAAATATACCGATGGTGGTGATGCACGTGTTGTTCAAGTAAAAGTAGAACAACCTATCTGTGATAAACAACAAGGTGTTTTAGCATTATTAAATCCCTCTGGTGCTGATTGGAAATATAAAGTCATTCGCAAAGAAGGGACAATAGTTAGTGAGGGATTAGTAGGATATAATAGACGTATCGGAAGTTTAGAAACTGGTTCGTATCTCATTCAATTTACATTACCCGATGGAACATCAGCAGTTGATGAATTCACAGTCATTAAGCCCAATGCAATGATGTCAAGTATTGAAATGTCCAACAAAAACCAATACCTCAGTGGAAATGAACTTTCGTTCACTGCGATTAGCGAATCTGGTGCTGAATATATATGGGATTTTGGTGATGGCACGCAACCCATATATGGTGAAAAACAAGTAAATCATAAATACTCGAAACCTGGAATCTATTCCATTGTGCTAACTGCCAATAATTTTGATTGCACTAGCATCGTCACAAAACAAGTAATTGTCACTGGACCAATTGCTCAAGGAGATTCTGAAAAATAATAAAATCTCTTTGTGAAGCCGGCTTAACTATCATTGGATTAAGCCGGCTTTTTTTCATCTTTGAAAGATGAAATTATTAAAAGATCTATGTGCCGTTAGAGCTACTTCCGGAGATGAGGGCCCAATGAAGAAATTCCTGCTGGAATTTATCCATCAAAATCAACATCATTGGAAAAACAAACCGCTAATCATAGAAAATGATGATTTGCAAGATTGTCTGTTACTCGTTTTTGGAAAGCCTCGAACTGTCATCTTTGCTCATATGGATTCAATTGGATTTACCGTCCGATATAAGAATCAATTGGTAAAGATTGGAGGACCAAGAACCGTTAATGGTTATGCTCTGGTTGGTGAAGATTCTAAAGGTGAAATAGATTGCATCCTTTCGGTGGATGATGACGGTGAACTGAATTCTATATTTCACCGAACAATAGATATTGGAACTCCGCTTTCTTTTAAACCTGATTTTCGAGAAACATCAAGCCAAGTCCAATGTTGTTACATGGATAACCGACTAGGAATTTATTCCGCTTTAAAAGTAGCAGAAACACTCGAAAATGGAATTATTGCTTTTTCATGTTGGGAAGAACATGGTGGAGGTTCGGTAAATTATATAGCCGATTTTATCTTTAAGAAATACAAGGTAAGACAAGCTCTCATTTCTGATATTACATGGGTTACAGAAGGTGTTAAAGCTGGTAAAGGTGTTGCAATTTCAATTCGAGATTCTGGAATTCCAAGAAGATCATACGTAAATAAAATTCGTGAGCTAGCCATTGAATCTAAAATTCCATTTCAATTGGAAGTGGAAGGAAGTGGAGGAAGCGATGGTACAGAATTGCAAAAAGGTCATTTACCTTTTGATTGGTGTTTTATTGGTGCTCCAGAAAAAAATGTCCATACCCCGGATGAAACCGTTCATAAAAAAGACATTCAAAGCATGATTGAGATGTATCATTTTTTAATGAAACGTTTGTAAAATAAGAAAGGCTGGAAGTAGTTCCAGCCTTTCTTTATCATAAAATTTTATTGACTATTTTATCAAATTGACCAATCCTTCGTAGCGTTGAATAAAACCACGATCATCGGTTACTTCAATCTTGTACAAATATGAACCTGGTGGGGCTGTTGTTGAAGAAGTAAAAGGTTTACCGTCCCATCCATTTTCCATATCATAGGAAGCATATACTTGCTGTCCCCATCGATTAAATATGTATATATGAAATGCTTGCATTCCTTCACCATAAGGGCGGAAAAAATCATTCACTTCATCACCATTTGGAGTAAAACTGTTCGGAATATAAATTCTGTATCCGGTAGTAATTGTAATACTTCGTTCTAAAGAATCTAAACATCCAAACTCATTACCAACAAATTGATGAATCGAATAAATACCTGCTGTATCAGGAAATACATAATCTTGATTTAAGCCATACAGCGTATCTCCAGTTGAAATAACATACCAAACCGAATCTGCTTGCGTCGCCGTGCTGTTGAAAGAAATTTCTGGTTCAATCACTGTTGCTTCCAATTGATCTAAGCCGAAACCAGCTTTAGGAACAGGATTAATTAAAATGTATTGCTTACGATCTTTACTTGAAGAACAACCATGTGAAGTTGTTACATTTAAAGAAACGTCATATAAACCGGCTTCTTCATAATTAAAAGATGGTGTTTCAGATGCAGAAGGATTTCCTGTTCCAAAATTCCAGCTGTATATCATATTAGCTGGTCCAGTTGATAAATTGATAAAATTCACTTTTACAGGCACACATCCAGTAATTACTTCAGCATAAAAGTCAGCTACTGGCTCAGGATAAATGATTACATCTGAAGTGTATAAATTACTGAAACAACCTGAGTCATCAATTTGAAGTGAGATAGTTTGTGATCCTGTAGTTCCGAAAGAAATATTTGAAGGATTTAAAATACTACTTGATGGGATATTAGCATTCGCACCAAAATTCCATATGAATGTAGCGGTTGGTGTAAACTCACCTTGTGCTTCAAAACTAAATGAGTTTCCATTGAGACACTGACCAGGAGGAACTTCAAAATTCACAAATGGTGGAGCGGTTACAGAATAAAACAAGGTGTCTGTTGCATCACATTGTCCATCATTTGCCGTTAATATAAACTGATATGTTTGGGTGTTCGTGGTATTATTATACAATTGAATTGAAGCTTCCGATAATGTTGGATCTGAAATTCCAATTAAAGGTGTCCATTGATAAGTATAAGCTGGGTTTCCTGCAACACCAATCGTAGCAGTAGCTCCAGAACAAACTTCATGATCCGAACCTGCATCCACCAATGGTAATGAAAGCACTTGAATGTTTTGTGTTGAAGGCAATGATTGGCAACCTAAGGAAACTACAGATAAACCAATTGATTTACCACCTGTTGTGTTCCATTTTACAGTAATAGGACCTGGCCCAACAGTCGTATTCGCTAAACCATCACCAAAATCCCAATTATAGATTGCATTTGCTGGAGCAGATCCAGAATATTGTATAGTAGATTCTCCGTCCAAACAAACAGGTGTACTAGCTGTGAATGTTGATGAAGGTATCGGATTTACTACTACTTGAATTTGTGTAGGCAAGGACGGACAACCATTCTCTGTTACTGTTAAGTTTAGAAAATATGAACCAGCAGTTCCCCAAGTAACATTGATTGGACCTGATGAAGTTGAAGTTAATGGTGTTGCAGTTGGGAATGACCAATTAAAAGTTGCTGTTGCCCCTGCTCCACCCGTATATGTTACGATACTTGGACTTCCTTCACATACAGGACTTAATGCTGTAAAAGAAGAAAGAGGTGTATTATATACTGTAACAGTTTGTGAAATAGGTAATGAAGAACATCCATTTTCTGTAACAGTTAATGAAACAGTTTTTGTACCCGAAGCATTCCAATTTACATTATAAGGCCCAGAAGTTCCTCCAGTTGTTGATGCGATTCCTCCATCAAATGACCAAACATAAGTACCTGCACTTGTTCCTGTTCCGGTATAATTTGTTATTGCATTAATACCTGGACAAACGGCTGGTGTAATTGTAAATGCTGCAGTTGGAGTTGGGTAAACTGTTACCTGTTGTGTTGTTACAGTTGAAGTACATCCATTATCTGTAACAGTCAAACCAACGGCATGAGATCCAGAATTTGACCAAGAAACTTGTTGAATGCCTGAAGTTGTGCCTCCAGGCGTAATAGTCCCATTACTATATGTCCAAGCAAAAGAAGCATTAGCACTAGCGATTCCAGAATACGTTAAAGTTGATTGAATTCCAACACAAACACCTGTAGGATTAATCGTAAAAGTTGATGTTGGAATAGGATTTACAACAACGGTATTGGTTGTTACAGTAGAAACACACCCGTTTTGAGTAACTGATAAAGTAATATTCTTAGAACCAGCAGTTGCCCAATTTACAGTATATGGCCCAGCACCAGTTCCGCTTGCAACAACACCACCATCCCAATTCCAAGTATAGGTTGCTCCCGCGGTTGCAGTTCCACTATATGTAATTGTAGCATTTTGATTTGGGCAAACAGAAGGAGTTGCCGTAAATGTTGATGTTGGAATTGGATATACTGTTACAGGAACAGTAGAAGTATTAGATACACAGCCATTATCGTTACATGATAAAGTAATGTTCTTTGTTCCACCTGTTGGCCATGTTACACTTATTGGCCCTGAGCCAGTTGCTGGCGTTCCAGTTCCTCCATCAAAATTCCAAGTAAAAGTTGAAGTTAAAGCTGCAGTACCTGTATATGTTAATGTAGTTGAAAGTCCAGCACAAAGGGCATTGGGACTAACAGTAAATGTTGAAGTTGGAGGAGGTAGTATTGTAACTGTATGAGAAGTTACAGATGAAATACATGAGCCAACATGTACTTCTAAGTTAATAGTTTTAACTCCTGGTGTTGCCCAAGTAACTGAAAAAGGACCGATACCACTGGCCGGTGATGCCACGCCACCATTAAAATTCCAAACAAATGTAGCCGAAGCAGGTGCATTTCCAGTATAAGATACGGTAACCGGAGCTGCTCCACAAACTTGACTAGCAGAAGTAGTAAATGTAGATGTTGGTGATGGATATACATCAACTGTAGTAGTAAATGTATCAGCAGCACAAGCACCGCCATTAATTCTCAAACTTACATTTTTAGTTCCTGAAGTAGCCCAGTTTACATTTTGTGGCCCCAAACCAGTGCCTGGAACTGCAGTTCCACTATCAAAATTCCATGTTGGAACGGCTGTCGCTGTTGGAGTTGGTTGCCCTATAAATGTAAAAAGAGAGGTTTCTTGACCAGCACAAATAGGGGAAGTAACAGTAAATGTTGCATCATATTTCCTAGGACGGATGATCACTGTATCTTTTACTACAACATTACCAATACAAGGAATACTGAATGTTGCTGTACAAATAACCGTTCTATTGGTTGTTGTGTTTAACATGAATGCAGTATAATTGGGATTATTTAAAGTCCCAACATTTGTCCCATTAACAGTCCACTGCAATGAAACCAAATTAGCTGTGATCCCATTTAAAGTACCTGTTGCAGGAGCATATTGAAATGCTTGATTTGACATTCCTCCAGTAACATTATTAAAACCTGTTGGAATACTACCACAGCTACACATAGGACTAGAATTAGCCCCCATCAATCCCATAACCCAACCTGTATTCCATAGAGTAGCACAAGCTGGTTTATTAATTACATGAATTTGAATAATGTTCGTAGTTTCAAATAATTGAATTTGAAATGATGAATTCAAACCTGGGCAGTCGGTTCCAAAAAACGGTACATTATTCCAACTGATAATAAAACGACGATTTGGAGCAACACCCGTTGTTGTATAAGTCACAGAACCTCCTGTTCCTGGATTAAAATCTTGCCAACATGCCATAATAGCACTTTGAGGTGTGCCTGTATTACAAGAAGGTAAAGCTTCAGGAGTATAGTCGGTAGGAACCGGTTGAACAAAACTCACAAAACCATTGGGACTCACATACAATTGATTATAGGTGTTCCCATAAAATTGAAAGGGGAAACCAATTGTAATGGCACCACTTGCTCCGTCATCTGCTAAAGAAATTGCTGTTCCTGTTGTTGGTCCAGCATTCAAAGGAATTGTTGAATAATTGTATCCAACAAACATTTGAGAGCTATTTCCACTTACAGTTGTGTTAACTGTAGCATGCAAAGGAAGAGTTTGATTCGTACATAATACCGTATCGTTCGCAGGTGAGATAGAAAGTGTTTGCGAAAATAAATTACCAGTTATAATTAAGTAGCTGGCTAATACTAAGAGCCTCAGGTGGTTGGGGAGTAGAGTTTTCAATCTGTAAGCAGACTTTATCTGAATGTGCGTAGTATTCAAAACAGTTTGCTAAATATACTAAAAAAATTTCGACTACATAAAATAGTTCCTTGATTAAACAGTATATTTTATCAAATCAATAAAATATACCTGTATCCTTACTGTTATAATAGATTTTGAAGGTTATTAACAACTATCGAACAAGTACAACTATTCCAGTATAAACATGTTCCGTGTTAAAGACGTCTTTAATCCAAAGTTTGTAATTATAAACACCTGTTTCTGATGGCTTTTTCCCTTCATTGGCTCTTCCATCCCACTCTTCTGAATATGTGTTAGTCTGAAAAATTTCGACTCCCCATCGATCAAAAATAATCATGCGATAGGTTTTAAATCCTTCTCCTTTCGGGCTAAACGTTTCATTTATTCCATCACCATCGGGAGTAAATGCATTGGGTATATAACAAGTATAAATAGGATCAATACGAATTCTAATTTTTGAAGTATCATAACATCCTACTTCATTCACTGCGATTATTTTGGCTTTATACCATCCAGTGTCAGTATAGGTGTATGTAATATTAGGATCATCTTGAATATCTCCATTTCCAGGATCTAACCAACTTCCCGAATTCTCAGATGATAAATCAAAAAAAGTAATATTAGGTGTTAAAATACTCGCCTGGCGTGGATTTGCATCAATGCCAGCTAAAGGTCGAGGACGAATTTGAATAAATCCTGGATACGTTGTTTGAATTGTATCTGTACAACCAATAATATTTTGGACGGTTAATGATAAATCATAAATACCTGGTTCGGTATATATATGTGTTGGATTTGCTAATGTAGAAGTAGAACCATCGCCAAAATCCCAATAAAACAACGCACCGGGAGAGTAGTTTGAAAGATTTTGAAAAACCAAGTTAGCAGGCTCACATGCATTTTGATTATTAACTGAAAAATCGACCGTTAACATTCCATAAACAGTTACTAAGACTGTATCGTGATCTTCGCAATGTGGATCGGTAATCGTTAAATAAACAGGCCAAATTCCTGGTTCAGACCAAACTACATTTTGTGGATTTTGTAAAGTAGATGTTGAAATGGATGCGGGACCTGTAAATTCCCATTGAAACGTTGCATTACTTTCGTACTGCCCAGATGCTTGAAATGAAAATGAGTTTGTTGAGATGCATTGAGGTGCTTGTTCGGGTATAATTGCATCAATTTTTCGATAAACAGCAATATTTAAAAATGCTGTATCAGCGCAGGAATAACCTGGATTCGCAATAAGTAAAACAGTAAATTGACCTGAATCTGGATAAGAGTAAACAGGATTTGTTAATGTACTTACATCAGAAGTAATCCCAGCAACCCCAAAATCCCATAGATAATTGGCTGCATTCGTACTTTGATTTACAAAACTAGCTTGCAAACCATTACATAAAGATGTTCCACCATTTATGTCACTTAATGGTGCTTCAAATTCTGCTAATGTAGTATTCCCACATTGAACTACATTAAATTGAAAATCCCGTTTATTTACACTTAGCAATACACCATTACGGTATTCACTCACACACACGGCAACAACATATTGTCCAAGCTGAGTTGGATAAGCTGTTAGCATACCTGTAGCCGGATCAATACTTGCTTGTGGTGTTGAAGGCATTGGATTCGTAGCAGAATACGGACTAGAAAAACTAACAAAATTATAGGGTGGACCTGCCGGTGGAATTGGCATTGGGACATCTGGTGTAGCACCCTCAAATGGATCACAAAGAGAATACACAAGAACATCCCCATCAGGATCTGTTGCTGAATGATTAAAATTCAAATGATCATTAATACACAAAACGATAGGAGGAAAACCATTGTAACGCGGACTCGAATTACAGGATGTCCAAGCAGATTCAGGAATGTGTGCTACATATGTAGCTCCAGTATCACCCGGATTGTTAAGATTTAAAATCGATTGGTTTCTACAACAACGTTGGTAAACTAAAGTATAACCACCAGGATAAGAAGGCAATGAGACAACTTCAGAATAAATACATTCTTCAACACACACATTAGCAGCATCTTGAAAACATGGATTAATATTGATTGGAGGAATCAAATGACTCCCGGGATAAATCATTTCAACATTTCGAACAAATCCTCCATTCGAATTGTAAACTGCCACATTAGCTGGACTATCATATGGCGCTTGACCATTTAAGCAATCACGATATAATTTCAATGTGATTCGAAATTGTCCATTTCCTAGACAATCATAATATATTTCTCCTCCTATAATATGTGTAGCTTTAAGCAAACCTGAATTAGGCAGCTGAATAAAAAAGAATAAAATAATCAGTAAAAATCTGATCATTAGTAACAAAATAAATTCAAAAAAAGAAACAACTAATGTACTCTGTTTTAATAAAGAACAATCATCTAATTACTGAAACTCTACCAATAAATTGTTCTTTCTCAAGTGTTGGTTTGGTAAGTATTACTTTGTATGCATATACATCAATAGGAATTCGATCAAGCACTCCCCTTACTCCTGTACCCCATTTTTTATCATAATCATCCGTATGGAAAATTTCCTCTCCCCAACGATTGTATATATACATTTCAAAGGAAACAAAACCTTCTCCCAATCCCGAAAAACTATCATTTAGTCCATCCCCATCTGGTGTGAATGCATTAGGAATATAAAAACTGAAAGGTGGATATGATTTTATAGGATTACTAACGGTGTCTTTACATCCATATATATTAGTAGCAATCAATTGAACATTAAATTTTCCAGTATCTGGAAACGTATACAATGGGTTTTGATCATTCGATTCACCTATTCCATCTCCAAAATCCCAGTTCCATACATTCACTTCTGGATAGGATAAATCAGTAAATTGGATAGTAGAGTGTTCAAAGTATTGAAGAGTATATAAAGCATGTATTTCACGAACATTAACAGTCATCGATTTGGAAATTTTTATTCCACAACTATCTGTAACTGACAAATAATAACTAGTTGATTCCATAGGCTTTACAAATCTATCTAGATTTTGCAAGCTACTATTATCCAACCAAGAATATACAAAAGGCGCTTTGCCCCCCGTTGAATAACCAATTAAATGTGCTTCCTTCCCTTTGCAAATAGTAGTATCATTAGATAAATACAATTTCATTTTAGTATAATTCAAAATATTGGCAAGTATAGAATCACTAGCTACTGAACCACATTGATCTGTAGCTGTTACAACATACCATGTTGAAGAATCTGGATATACTGTTATAGGATTGCCAATGGTTTGCCCAATCCAATTTATAGAATATGGTGAAACTCCGCCAGTTACTACAGCATTTAAATTCACAGGTGTTAATGGACAAATTAATGTTACATTCTGTCCCGGATCAACATCTAAAAGTGGTGGAGGATCATATATAAAAAAATCAACTCGCTTAATTTCTATTGTTGTACAACCTGTATCTCGGTAAATGATGGAAACCGTTTCACCTCCCGATTCTGTGATATTATCGGGTAAGGCAAAAATATTAAAATCAACCTCGCTTTGACCAGGTTGAAATGTGATTGTAGTTGGAAAGGTTGAATAGTCAGTTCCAAATTGAGCTGAACCAGCATGTTCTAAATAAATTGTTAGAGCTTCGTTTGTTGAACCAGTTCTTTTTAAAATAATCTTATTATTTCCACAGCTTTCATAAATAACATCGGATCCATTTATATAACTCGGCTTTTGTTCAATTGTAACTTCAGGAGATGAGAAACTGGAGGATTCTAAAAAAACAGCTGAATCATAAATTCCATCCTTTACGTCAGCAATAACTAAAGTAATGGTATATGTTTGACAGGGAATAACTGTTGCTTGAGCAATAAATGGTTTAGTAAATCCATCAAATTGAACGGTTGGCCCTCCCCCATTTATTCCATTTCCATTATCAATATAGTAGGATGCAAAACTTCCCGAATTGATGTTATTGATTGCTACAGGTAAATTTGTTCCAGGGATAAGAGCAATATTTTGAGCACCTGTAATACCGGGACCTTGGATAAAGAAAGCAAATGCATCATTAAATTCAGAACCTACAAATTCTGGATATTCTTCGGAAGCAAAAACATATTTAAATTGAACTTTATCGCTTTCACAAAAGAAATTGAATCGTAAAACAGCAGCATCTTTAGATTCTACATTCCCACCTAAGAGTTGTTCTATTTGAGCATTACCACCAACCGACAAATCTTGACCAGAACTGGGAGTGTTGTTGGGTCCTGGTGCATCTTGAATTATGCCAGTACTCATAATAACACCTGAAGTTAAACCGATATTTGAATTTGTTCCATCAAAACGGCCCAACATAGAAGATGAGCCATTAAATGTAATATTCGAAACTGTAACACCAGAACCAACTAATACATTTTGTACTAAAGTGGAAGCATTTTGTTGGTTAACAATTAACTGGGCATTTGTAAAAGCAGGAACCAACAGCAAAATTGCTGAGATTGTTTGAAGAATTATGTTGCTTTTACCGTTTGAACCCATTTGCTTTGTGAACGCAGAATCCGATGGATTGTTTTATCTATCGAAGGTTTAAAAACCGGGCGCCTTTAGCGAATTCTGTGCCAGTTCTTAGTCAAATTTAGTGTAAACTTTCGTCCAATTTTAAATTCTTCAACAAACTTTTCAATATGAGTGATATGAAAACGCTGGTAGACCAGAACAAAGACCGATTTTTAGCCGAATTATTTGAACTTTTACGCATTCCATCGGTAAGTGCAGATCCAAAATACAGTGCTGATGTTTTGCGCACTGCCGATTCTGTTCGAGATCATTTAATCAAAGCAGGTGCTGATAAAGTTGAAGTTTGCTCAACCGCTGGTTTTCCCATTGTATATGGTGAAAAAATCATCGATCCTGCTTTACCAACCATATTAGTTTATGGTCATTACGATGTTCAACCAGCAGATCCAATTAATTTGTGGACTTCCCCCCCATTTGAACCTGTTATTCGTGATGGAAATATTTTCGCCAGAGGTTCGGCCGATGACAAAGGTCAAATGTTCATGCATGTAAAAGCTTTTGAATTAATGCTTCAACATAATCAACTTGCTTGCAATGTTAAATTTATGATTGAAGGGGAAGAAGAAGTTGGATCATCTAATCTAGATACCTTCCTTGTTAATAATAAAGAACGTTTAAAAGCCGACTGTGTATTGGTTTCTGATACATCGATGTTAGCGAATGATATTCCCTCTATCACAACAGGTTTACGTGGTTTGAGTTATGTAGAAGTTGAGGTAACAGGTCCAAATAGAGATTTGCATTCAGGTGTATATGGTGGAGGAGTTGCTAATCCAGTCAATGTACTATGTACAATGATTGCTTCGTTACATGATGAAAACCGACATATCACCATTCCCGGTTTTTACGATAATGTAATGGAACTCAGTACCGTTGAACGTGCCATGATTGCAGAAGCGCCGTTTAGTCAAGACGAATACAATGCTGAATTGAAAATCAATGATGTATTAGGTGAAAAAGGATACACAACTGTGGAACGCACTTCAATTCGTCCAACATTAGATGTAAATGGAATTTGGGGTGGATATACTGGAGAAGGAGCTAAAACCGTTCTACCATCAAAAGCATTTGCAAAAATATCAATGCGCTTAGTTCCAAATCAAACACCTGATGAAATCACTGCCTTGTTTCAAAAACATTTTGAAAGCATAGCCCCTGCAAGCGTGAAAGTAAAAGTAAGTCCACATCATGGTGGATTTCCTGCAGTAACACCTGTTGATTCGGTTGAATATCGTGCTGCTGCAAAGGCAATGGAAACAACGTTTGGTAAACAACCCATTCCTGCTCGTGGTGGAGGAAGTATTCCAATTGTAGCTTCATTTGAAAAAATACTGGGTTTAAAAACTGTATTAATGGGATTTGGATTAGACACCGATGATATTCATTCACCCGATGAACATTATGGAGTGTTTAATTATTTGAAAGGAATAGAAACGATTCCCTACTTTTACAAATACTACGCTGAAATGAAATCAGCTAAATAAAATAAACTCCAGGCAGGAAAGCACCAATTTTCTGCCTGGATAATTTATCTTCTTATGATCAGAAAATCGATTGCTTTTATATTTTCTGGAATTCTCCTGATAAGTGCTTGTAATAAAAAGGAGGAGAAATTAATCACTGGAAATAAACCTCCACCAGATAATACCATTCCATCAAGTTTGCAGGTTGGCTTTATTAATAAAGCATATATCAGTATTCTAGGACGTGAACCAGATACTGATGAATTCAATTCTGCAAAGTCTATTTTAGATCAAACTCAATTTTCTGAAAATTCCCGTAAAAACGTTATTAGTCAAATACTTACTAATGATGAATTTTATGATCGTGAATTTGAAATTTATCGGAACGACTTATTAAATAGTACCGATACGATTCAAATAACAGATATGATTAATACGTTTGAGTTTCTACTTACTAGTCCCGCTTATGAGGCTCAATGGCCATTTATTCAAATTGAACTTACTCGTTTACAAGCATTACGAGCAGTTCCAATGGGCTTGAGAAATGGAACAGTTACATTGAAAGAAATGCATAAACGCTGTGTAGATAATTACTTCTTTGATCAAATTAATATGGGATCGCTCAATTTTGTCATTGCTACTTTCCAGCATTTGCTATTAAGAAATCCAACAGAATTTGAAAAAAGTGAAGGAGTGAAAATTATTGATGGGTTTAATGGAATATTATTTCTTCAAATTGCTCAATCGAAAAATGAATATGAAAGCATTTTTTTCAATTCTGATGCATATTATGAAGGACAGATAAAATTGAGTTTTTATCGATTCTTATTGCGCTTACCTACTTCTGAAGAAACTGCTTATTACACAAATAAGTTGAAAGCGAATTCGGATTACAAATCAATTCTGGCTGAAATTCTTAGTAGTGATGAATTTGCCGGTTTAACAAACTAAATCCATGAAGAAGATCCTTGTTTTCTGTTTAGTTGTTCTGATATTCCAATCCTGTAAAAAAGAAACGGAGTACATCTATGAGGTTGATTCAACTCAAGTTGAGAAAGATCAAACCAATAAAGACATTTCAAAAAGCACCATTGAGTTTTTGTCTATAGCATATTCAGACATTTTTGGTTCAACCATTACTCAAAACCAATTGAATCGTTTATCACTGCTTTATTTAGCATTTGGAGATAAGAAACTATTAGAGGATTTACTCATCAAGAATATGATTAATCGTCCGGAATCTCAATTGCCAAGTAATGCCACTATGCGTGCTGATGTTGCTGCCTATGTGAAAAGCACTTATATCAAACTGTTTAACCGTGAACCAAACGAATTGGAAGCTTATACTTTGAAGAAAAATATTGATGAAAATGCCGATTTGACTTCCGTTATGGTTTACTATTCCATGATGACTTCTGACGAATACCGATACTACTAAACTATGTCGAATTACATCCCAAGAAGAAGCTTCCTGAAAAGGACCGCCCTGGCTACTGCAGCAACAATTGCTGCTCCTTACATATTACCGAGCGGGCGTTTGTTTGCATCGTCGGGAAGCCGAGTAGCAAATCATGTTGTATTTTGTTTATTTGCAGGTGGAATTAGAAACATTGAGTCTGTTGATATGCAACGTGGCAATTTAATGCCTCGCAGTTTAACAGGCGCGGGTTCAGTTGCTCCTAGTATTGCAGCTGGTGTTGATCCATTACCCAATTTCAATGGTACATCGCTTCAAGCTCAAGCAACATTATTTCGTGAATTCCGCTATGCACAAGGACCAACAGGACATTTCAACGGACATTCTACTGCACTTACCGGCAATTACACTTTACAAGATTTGAGTATAAAAGAGGCACCTAAAATGCCTACCATTTTTGAATATTATCGTAAACACAACAGTCCATCACAAACAGCATTAAATGCTTGGTGGATTTCGAATTCACTTGGTCCCTACCCTTCATTAAATTATAGTTCCTATCCAGGATATGGAGCTCTTTACGGAGCCAATTATGTTCAACCATTAACATTGATAAGTGGTGATGGCTTAGATGCATTGTCCAATCCACAAATCTTCAGTCAAGCTGAAAAAACCAAAATAAATTCACTTCGTAATTTTTTCAATGACAGTTTTTCAAAAAGCGGTCAATATGGAAATGCAGGAGTTGACAATGGATTAATTGATAGAGATCCAGTTCAGGAATTTCTAAGACAGGAATTAATAACAGCAGGAAATGGCGGTTATACAGATCCTTGGGGAGTTGGTACAAGTATGAATGGTGATATGTATAATGTTTATTTCACCGAACGCATTATTCAAACATTCAAGCCTGAGTTAACTGTTGTGAATATGCAAGGAGTAGATGTATGCCACTCCAATTTTACTGAATATTGTAATAATCTTCGAAAAGCCGACTATGCCGTTGGGCATTTATGGGAAACCATTCAAAACACGCCGGGGATGGCAAATGATACGATATTAATTGTTGTACCAGAACATGGACGAAATTTACAACCGAACACCTTGATAGATCAATTTGGAAATGCTGCTATAGATCATACAAGTGATGATACTTCGCGAGAGATTTTCTGTTTGGTGGTTGGTCCTCCTGGTAAAGTGGTTCAAAACCAAAATATAACACAGGTTACTGGAGAAAGCATCGATGTAGTTCCTACTATTGCTCATATTCTTGGCTTCCATGATGAAATTCCTGGAGGTTTGCTTAATGGGCGAATCTTAAATGAATCGTTTGTATGAAAAAGCAAATTCTCGTTTTCCTTTCAATTGGTATAGCTGGAATCCTCTTGATTAATTCTTGTAAAAAAGATGAACCTGTTCCAGTAAATCCATACGATTCGATTAATTATGGTGACGATACTCCAGAACCCGATACCGTTGACCCTGCTTCCTTAGTTGGTTTGCATCGTAATTTGTTTTTGACAAGATGTGCATTACCTGGATGTCACGATGGTGTTTTTGAACCCGATTTCCGTACTATTCAAAGCACCTATTCAACCATGGTTTATGCGCCTGTTAAAAAGAATAATGCAGCCAATTCATTTACTTATCGTGTAGTTCCAGGTGATACTGCTATGTCGGTTTTGTATGAACGTATTACGAATTGCTGTTTTGTAAATGAAGACGATCGTATGCCTCAGGATAATATAGGTACAGCATTGCCAGCATCCGATATTCAACATGTTGGTCAATGGATTATGAATGGAGCAAAAAACGTAGATGGAGAAGTTTCTACTCGTCCCGATTTAGAACCAGTTGTTCAATATTATTTCGCTGCAAATTCCACGTTTGATATTGAACTTTCGGCTGAAACGAATCGGTTAGACAGCTTAATCTACAATCCTTTTTACATTCCAAGTGGAACAAGTAGTTTTTATATAGCCGTTCCTGTTACTGATGATATTACACCTACAGGTGAATTATTAGTCAATAAACTTTACTTGAGTACAAGTCAAGATAATTTTGCTGGAGCTATCATGTTAACTGCCACCTTTTTTAATATTCCTGGACAAGATCCTATTTGGCTCGTAACTGTTCCAACTTCAGGATTAACAGCAGGTGCTCAATATTTCATGAGGTATTATGTAAATGATGGACATCATGCTCAAAACACTGAATTTCCAGAAACGACAAGTAATCCATTTTACAAATCCTATTGGAGTTTTATTCTTCAACCTTAATTGTATGAAAAAGCTATTAAGCCTACTCCTACTTTCGCTTGTTTTAGTTTCGTGTAAAAAGGATGATGAAGTTGAAATAACATCCACACCCAACATCACATTTAAAAGTATCAGTCCGGGAACCATTAAAGAATTTAAAGATTCGGTAGTTATTGGCATTGAGTATACTGATGGAGATGGTGATTTAGGTGAAAATGGAACCGGAATTGAAAATGCCTTTGTTACTGACACTCGAACTAATCTTCTCTATACGTTTAGAATACGTCAATTGGCTCCTGATAATGCGAATATCATAATTCGCGGTAATTTGAATATTGTAGTACCATCCATAGGATTATTAAATTCAAGTTCGACAAGTGAAAGTGCCACATTCCAAGTTTATATTAAAGATCGGGCTGGCCATTCGAGCAATACAGTAACGACAAGCAGCGTTACAGTTGTGCCTTGATTTTTTCTAAACAATCGGGTTAAATCGGATGAATAAACTCCTTCAGTTAATTACGTTAAGTTGCGTTTTACTCGTTTGTTCTTGTTCGAGTTATGATCAAGTAACTGCTCCAACTGTAAGTGGTATCTCGGGATTTAAGATTGGGAAGCTGTCAGAAGGAAAACTTCCTTTAAGTTTCAATACAACCTTAAAAAATCCTGACAAACTTAAGTTTCATGTGAAACGAGTAAATCTGGAATTGATATTCGCAGGTGTGCGTGTGGCTGAGTTGAAGTCGGAACGCAAAATGAAAATTCGTCGACAAATTGAACCTGAACTTCATTGGGAAGTGACTGCCGAACTAGCACCATTACTCAAAAAACCGGGTGCATTATTAGGGACGTTATTTCGTGGTAAAATTGATTTCGAAGTGAGTGGTACCATGACCATTGGCAAATTTCTTTGGTCAAAAACAGTTCCTGTGAAATTGAAATTACCGGTGGAGATTCCTGTGTTTTGATGTGCTCCTTCTACTGGCTCAGGGAGCGACTAAGCCTGCACACTGAGCCTGTCGAAGTGTGATGGTGCGCTGGTTAGTTGATGTGATTTGAAGATTTATTTTTTGAGTTAATCGATTCCAACATTTATATCGAAAAATTAGTTTCTATTGGTTTCGTAATTCGTATATCGAAATACGTATATCGTTTATCCCAATCATCCAATTTAAAAGGCTACATTTGCTGAATCTAAACTGAACTTTGTCTTGTGGCAGGTTCCTAAACTACAAGGCAAAGCAAAGCATGGCAAAATCATCTGAAACCTTTAATAAAAAAGAGAACGAGAAAAAACGCTTGAAGAAGAAGAAGGATAAAGAGCAGAAAAAAGAAGATCGAAAAGCGAATGAGGGAAAAGCGAAGAGCTTTGATGATATGATTGCTTATGTAGATGAAAATGGAAATTTAACTTCTACTCCTCCCGATCCATCTAAAAAACGAGTGGTCAATATTGAAGAAATTCAAATTGGTGTTGCTAAAAAAGAAGAACAAGAAGCAGAGGATTTATTGAGAAAAGGAACTGTTTCATTTTTCAATACATCGAAAGGATATGGTTTTATTAAAGACCACGTGAGTCAGGAAAGCATTTTTGTACATATCAACGGTTTGGTTGATTCCATTAAAGAAAACGATAAAGTAACGTTTACTACAGAGCAAACTCCCAAAGGAAAAAGTGCGGTGGATGTGAAGTTAGCTTAATAGAATTCAGTTAAAATGGATTGCCTGATTGTTATTCTACAATCAGGCATTTCTTTTTTCTAGCTATATTCCCATACAAATTATGAATATGGTCACCTTTGAACGTGTTAGAGAATTGGCTTTATCACTTGATGCGAGCGAGGAAATGCCCCATTTTGATAAGACCTCTTTTCGTGTAAAGAAGAAGATATTCTTGACGATGAATGAAAAAGAAAATCGGATTTGTGTGAAGCTTTCTTTAATTGATCAATCGGCTTTTGGAGCATTTGATCCGGACTGCATTTTTCCCGTTCCCAATAAATTTGGAAATCAAGGTTGGACATTAGTTAATTTAAGCCGTGTTCGCGAAGAACAATTGGAAGATATCATAAGGACTGCTTATCATGAAGTAGTTTCTACACTAAAGAAAAAATAGGATTTTCGATTTGTGAAAACCAAGCATCAAAACTTTATTAAAATCAACTGGAATGTGGCATACAACCGTTGTTGCATTCTCATGCTGTGTTTATTCTGGGGAATGGTTTGTTGGGCTGGAAATGCTGATACAGAATTAAAAAAAGGATGGGCGGCTTTAGTCAAAGATGATGATATTGAGGCCATGCGGCATTTTGGAGCGGCACTGGAAATTGCTAGAGAAGAAAACGATCAAGAAGCTGTTGGAACTGCCTTGTTACATTTAGGAATTTGTTCATACAGTGTGAGTTACAGCAAAGGTTTGGAGTATGCGAATTCTTCAATGAAAGCATTTGAATCCTTGGAGAAATTTAATCCTGAAAAAGCGCTAATCGGACGAAGTCGATGTTTGCAATTGATTAGCACAATCTATATGCGTCAAGGGAAATTCCGTGAGGCGATCGGATTAAGTAAACAAGCTGAGTTAGGATTTAAACCGGGGAAAGATAGTACAGGGACTTTGGGACTGATTTATTCGAGTTTAGGTTCAGCTTATCAAGCACTAGGGAAACCGGATTCAACTAAATACTTCTATCGCAAAGCCTTGGAAGAACAGCTTTTAGAAAAAAATGAGACCTATTTACCAACGGCTTATTTGAAAGTTGCTGAATTAGAAATGGCTCAGGGAAATTCTGTTGAAAGCCAACAATTACAGACTAAGGCACGTGAAATTGCCTTTAGAACAAGTAACCGACAGGCACAAGTGATGGTACTTTTAGCTGAATATAGATGGCTTTTGAAATTCGATCAATCGGAAAAAGAAGCAATGGCAAAGCTCAATTTAGCTGGAGAAATAGCCTTGGGTTTAAGTGATAAATCATTTTTACTACGCTGTTTAAAAATCAAAGCCGATTGGAGCAAAGAAAAAGGCGATTTTGAAAAAGCATTGGAATATGAAGAAATAATTCAGGATATACGTGATACGCTTTATACACGCGACAAAGAAGAAACAGTAAAACGATTAGAAGTTGAATTTGAAGTATCGGAAAAAGATCGAGCATTACGCATTGTTCGACAAGAAAAGGATATTGCTCAATTAACAAATTCCTTGTTATGGGTTATAGTAATATCGATGATGGTTTTAGTAGTAGGAGTAGTTGGATTTCAGCGAAAAATTAATCGTAGAAACAAGCAATTATTAGAAACGCGAGAATCTTTATTTAAGGCGGAAGAGGAGAAGAAAATACTCAAAGAGAAACAAATGCAGAATGAATTAGAATTCAAAGAAAGTCAGATTAGTGCCATGGCTTTGCAGATGTTGCAGAAGAATGAATTGATGAGTGCATTAAAAGATCAATTGGAAAAGCAGGGCGGACAAACAAGCGAAAATGATTTAAGTCGCTTGTTGAATAGAAGTGATTATCAAGATAAAGAATGGTCTGATTTCAATATTCAATTTGAAAGCTTGAATAAGAATTTTTATACTCGATTGAAAGAAGCATATCCTGAGATAAGTCCAAATGATTTAAAACTATGTGCCTTGATTAAGTTGAATATGTCGATTAAGGAAATGGCGGGGATTTTAAACATCTCGCCCGACAGTGTTAAAACGGCTCGATATCGTTTACGAAAAAAGTTAAAAATGAATTCAGAGGATAATTTGACGGAGTTTATTTTAGCGTTATAGAGTTCGTGTTTACTCGTTGAAGACCATTACATATAAAATGTTCACCTATTGTCTACCTCAATAATTAGCTGAAGGTATTGAATTGATGGAGATTTGTTAAACCGATTGAGCATAAGAGAACAATCGGTTATACTCAATCAATTCATTTAAATTTGTCGCACATGAAAAAGTTCCTGACCCTTATTGCTTGTTCTATTTTCCTTGTTGGAACGATTCAAGCACAAGTACCTAATTTCAGTTTTGAAGAAGCTAATTTCGATGGTTCACTTCGTAACTGGGGCAATGTTTACTTACAAGAAGCATGGCTTGATACGACAGGAGAAATGCATGGAGATTCAACTTATTTGGACTTTGCATATTATTTTCAATCGGATGATGCTTGGAATGGCTCATGGGCAGCTGAGATGCGTAATTCCTATAATTACACTCAAAACATAGGACGTGCAGGTGCAATTATAGCTGATTTAGATAGTGTATTTTCGGCTTGGGGTTCGTTTGAAACGATTCCTTTAAATGCAACACCTTCATCGCTTGGCTTTTTTTACAAGCATGTTGGTGTGGATGGCGACACTGCTTCGGCAGAAATTACGGTATTTGATAGCTTAGGAAATGAGATTGGATTTGGACGTACAATCATTCCCAATTCTACATTGGCCTATACGCATGCAGTAACTCCGATTGAGTATACTTCGAGTGAAATGCCTGCTTCGGCGATGATTAAGTTTAGTAATTTTTATACTCAAGCTCCGGGTGTTCGTCAACCAGCGCTGGGTTCTCGCTTTGTGGTGGATGATGTACAATTGTACAATTTAATTACTGGATTTGATTTGATTAGTCGTCAGCAATTGGATGTGATCGCATATCCAAATCCGAGTTCTGAGAGTTTTGTGATTAAGCGAAATACGGCTGTTCCGGCTCAGGTTAAGTTGTTTTCGATGTCAGGTGAATTGGTGAAACAACAACAGATAAGTGGAGAAACATCCGCTTTCGGATTGAGTGATATAAGCAATGGAAGTTATGTATTGGAAGTTGAATCGGCAGGCAAAAGTTGGAAACAAGTGATGCTTATTGAGCACTAAAATTTCGAGAGGAATTGCGTGAAGGATGGAAAGGGTTTGTGCGCCTTTTTAGGCGTACCGCAGCGAAGCGAAGCCCTGCACAGCCTGACTTGAGCCTTTTTCAGGCGAAGGGCACGCCCAAATAATACTCCTGATATTTTGAACAGAATGCTCTAATTTGTGTTCGTATAAAAAAACCCAACCAACATGAAAAGAAAAGCACAAGCTGTTTGGCAAGGCTCTGGAAAAGAAGGCCATGGACATTTAAGCACGCAAAGTTCTGTATTGAAAGAAACGCAATATTCGTTCGGAAGTCGCTTTGCTGAAGGCATTGGAACAAATCCTGAAGAATTAATTGCAGCAGCACATTCGGGCTGTTTTACGATGAAATTGTCGTTTAATACGGACGCAGCAGGATTTAAAGCAGAAAAGCTCGAAACATCGTGTACCATTACGTTTGAAGATGGTTCGATAAAAGAATCGTATTTGGAATTGGTGGCAAATATTCCGGGAATTTCGAAGGAGAAATTTGATGAACTAGTTGCAGATGCTGAAAAAAATTGTCCGATTTCGAAGTTGCTTAATACCACTATAACGGTAAATGCGCAATTAATTTCTTGAATTTAACATCTTATTAAAGCACCGAGGTTCTTCGTGAATTTCGGTGCTTTTTGTATTGTAGGTTTGCAGAAATAATATTGGAATGACACAGCCCCAACCCAAATTCACGAATGCATTAATTGATTCGAGCAGTCCGTATTTGCTGCAACACGCGCACAATCCTGTGAATTGGTATCCTTGGGGTGAAGAAGCACTCGAAAAAGCCAAACGAGAAAATAAACCTTTATTGGTAAGCATTGGCTATTCGGCTTGTCATTGGTGCCATGTGATGGAGCACGAATCGTTTGAGGATGAAGAAACTGCAGCTTTGATGAATGCGCATTTTGTATGTATCAAAGTTGATCGAGAAGAGCGCCCCGATATTGACCAAATTTATATGGCAGCTGTTCAATTAATGACACAACGTGGTGGTTGGCCATTAAACTGTTTTGCATTACCTGATGGAAGACCGATTTACGGAGGCACTTATTTTCCTAAGGAAAACTGGCAGCATGTGTTGAAGCAGATTGATTCATTGTACATAAATGATTGGGAAAAAGTGCAGGAATATGCTGGCAATTTGACCAAAGGAATTGAGCAGATGGAATTGTTTAAGGTGAAGGAAGGTGCTGAATCGATCAACAAAAACGATTTGCAGCAAAGCGTTGGAAAATGGCTGGGAATGATTGATCAAGAAGAAGGAGGACCGAATCGTGCACCTAAATTTCCTTTGCCTTCGAATTATTTGTTTTTACTACGTTATTCGGTGTTGACCAATCAAAAGCATGAGTTAGAACATGTGCATTTGACCTTGAAAAAGATGGCGTTTGGTGGAATTTACGATCAGATTGGTGGCGGCTTTTCGAGGTATTCGACGGATGTTTGGTGGAAGGTTCCACATTTTGAGAAGATGTTGTATGATAATGGGCAATTGCTGAGTTTGTATTCAGAAGCATATCAGCAGAATGCGGATGAAGATTATCGGACAATTTGTTTGCAAACGGCTGAGTTTGTGAAGCGAGAATTGACAGCAAAAGAGGGTTATTTTTATTCAGCTTTGGATGCAGATAGTGAAGGCGTTGAAGGGAAATTTTATACCTGGAAATTGGATGAGTTGAAAGCAATTTTGACTGAGGAAGAATTTCGTATTGCAAGTGTTTATTATAATGTGAATGATTTCGGATTTTGGGAACATGAGCAATACATTTTGTTGAGACGCGACGAAAACCGCATTGTTGCGGAAGTGCTCGAATTGGATGAGTTGCAGCTGGAGAAGCACATTCGGAAAATTAATTCGAAATTGATGGAAGCGCGCGAACTGCGGATTCGTCCGGGTTTGGATGATAAATTATTGTGTAGTTGGAATGCGATGATGATTCGTGGCTTGGCCGATGCATCACGTTTTTTAGATGAAGAACAATTACTGTTAGATGCTGAAAAAGCTGCGCGTTTTATTCTACAAGAGTTGAAAGATGAAAACGGAAGACTCTGGCATACTTGGAAAAATGGAAAGCGTAGTGTTCTTGGTTTTTTAGAAGATTATGCATTTCTAATTGATGCCTTGATTGGCTTGTATGAAGCTAGTTATGAAGATCATTGGTTGTTGGAAGCGCGCGATTTGATGTACACTGTTTTAGGAGATTTTGAACGAAGTACAAGTGGTTTATTTTATTTCACTTCCTCGCAACAGGGAGTTTGGGTAGCAAAACAATTAGAATCTTCGGATAATGTTCAGCCTGCGTCGAATTCGATGATGGCAAGAAATCTATACACATTAGGAATTTATTTTGGCAAAGCCGAGTGGATGCAACAAACCGATTCGATGTTACGAACTGTGCGTGATGAATTGCTGAATTACGGACCGGGTTATTCGAACTGGGGATTGTTGGTATTGGAACGGGAATTTGATTTTAAGGAAATGGTAATTAGCGGTCCAAATGCTATTTCAACAGCTAAACGAATACGAAAAACCCATCGTCCAGATTTGCTCATAGCCGCAACAGAACAATTCAGTTTATTGCCTTTGATGGAAGGAAGATCAAACACCGAAACCTTGACTTATTATGTATGTCGCGGAACAGTATGCGATGCACCCGTATTTGATGAATTGGAGTTGAGATTATAATTTTATGATGTGCGAATGCGAGCTATGTGTTCGAGTCCTAATTCTTTGATAGAGACTTCACGCATTTCCACTTTTCGAACTTTACCAGAAATTGTAACTGGGAATTCCTTGGTGAATTTCCAGTAGCGTGGCACTTTATAATGCGCAATTTGTTGATCACAAAAAGCTGCTAATTCCGATTCGGTTAAAGAAGTATGTTCTTTTATTTTCACCCAAGCCATGACTTCTTCCCCATATTTTTCGCTTGGAACGCCAATCACTTGAACATCGCTAATGGCGGGATGTGTATATAAAAAGTCTTCAATTTCTTTGGGTGAAATATTTTCTCCACCTCGAATGATTACATCTTTAATTCTTCCGGTGATGTTGATATAGCCTTCATCATCCATTGTTGCCATGTCACCAGTATGCATCCAACGTGCATTGTCGAGCACTTGCAATGTTGATTCGGGATTGTTCCAATATTTAAGCATTACGGAATATCCGCGTGTACACAATTCTCCCGCAACACCTCGATCTACAATGTGTCCTGTTTCCGGATCAATCACTTTTAATTCTAAATGATCTTGCACAGTACCAACCGTGCTAATTTGTTTTTCGAGTGGAGTACCAATTACTGTTTGAGCGGAAACGGGCGAAGTTTCGGTCATTCCATAACAAATACTCATTTCGCGCATGTGCATCTTGGTTTGCACTTGTTTCATGATTTCGATTGGACAAGGGGAACCAGCCATCACGCCTGTTCGCAATGAACTTAAATTGAAGCGATCAAAATCTGGTAATTGCAATTCGGCGATAAACATCGTAGGCACGCCATAAAGTGAAGTACATTTTTCTAATTGTATGGCTTCGAGTGTTTTTGCAGGATCAAAACTGGCAGCAGGAATAACCATACATGCACCATGAGATGTGCAACACAAATTTCCGATAACCATTCCAAAACAATGGTAAAATGGAACTGGAATACATACACGATCGTGCTGCGTGTAGTTCAATCGACGCCCAATAAAATAGCCATTGTTGAGTAAATTATGATGCGTAAGTGTAACTCCTTTAGGAAATCCTGTTGTACCAGAAGTGTATTGAATATTGACTGGATCGTCGAATTGAATGCTGTTTTCAATGGCTGAAATTTGATCATCCTTAATTCCATTTCCACGCTCTAAGAAATCTTGCCAAGCGAGTTCGAAAAAAACGACTTGGTCCAATTGACTGCATTCTGGCTGCACTTGGCTAATTATTTCTTTGTAATTGCTGCTTTTGAATTGGGTCGCAGCAAAGAGCATTTTCAATCCCGATTGATTGATGACAAAGGCTAATTCATGTGAACGATAAGCTGGGTTGATATTGACTAAAATACTTCCAATGCGCGCTGTTGCATATTGCAGTATCACCCATTCGTAACGATTCGGCGCCCACACTCCTACCCGATCGCCTGGCTGGATGCCCGATGCCACAAGACTTTTAGCAGCTTGAGTGGTTTGAGAATAAAAGGATGAATAGCTTGCGCGATATCCTTGTTCAACACATATCAGTGCATCCTGTTGAGGAAAACGAGCAACAGTTCGTTGGAGATTTTGTCCAATCGTTTCACCCAATAAGGGAACATCCGATGGTCCACTAGAATAGGAAATTGCAGAGCGCATAGTTATTTAGAATAAAAGAATTCGTTTGAATGTTGATTTCCACTGGCTCGATGTTGAGCTTCTGAAGCACGTAACTCGATACGCCGAATTTTTCCACTGATAGTTTTAGGAAGCTCGGGAACAAATTCAATAATACGAGGCATTTTGTATGGAGCTAAGTTTTTACGTGCAAAGGCAAAGATTTCATCCGCTAACCCTTTATCAGAAATGTATCCGTTAGCTAAAATGATAAATGCCTTGATCTCATATCCTTTAACTGTATGTGGACTTCCCACAACTGCCGATTCTACAACCGATTCGTGTTCAATTAAAACACTTTCCACTTCAAATGGACCAACACGGTAATCAGAAGATTTAATGACATCATCGTCGCGACCGACAAACCAGATATAACCATCATTGTCTTTGTAAGCCTTATCACCCGTGTAATACAAACCATGTTTAAACACGTCCTTCAATTTTTCAGGATCTTCGAAATAGGAATTAAAAATTCCATTGGGTTTTCCAGTAGTCGTTTTGACGGTGATATTTCCTTCTTCACCGATGGGCAGTTCATTTCCATGTTCATCTGCAATGACAATTTCATAGAGAAAAGTTGGTTTTCCCATGCTTCCATATTTCAGCACATTGCCCGGAAGGTTTGCAATCATACAGGTGCTTTCGGTTTGACCATATCCATCACGAATGATGAGTCCAGTACCACGTTTCCAAGTTTCGATAATTTCGGGATTGAGTGGTTCGCCCGCTGCTACACATTGACGAAAGCTGAATTGATACTTGTTAAGATCTTCTTGAATGAGTAATCGCAGAACCGTTGGTGGAGCGCAGAAAGTGGTGATTTTATGATCTTGAATGAGTTGTAATTGTTCTGCAGCTTGAAATCTTCCCGCTTGATGAAAAGCAAAAATGGTAGCACCAACATTCCAAGGAGCAAAGAAACTGCTCCACGCAAATTTCGCCCAACCCGGTTGAGAAATATTATAATGAATATCTCCTTTTCGAAGACCAATCCACGATGCAGTAGATAAATGACCGAGTGGATAACTCATATGTGTGTGAATAACCACTTTGGGCATACCAGTCGTTCCTGAGGTGAAGAATAGAAAAAGCGGATCGTCGGGAGCAGTAATGGCAGCCTCGGCTTCAATTGAGTGCTTATAGATTTCATCGATGCTGATCCAACCATCGCGTGTTCCATCGACCAGTAATTTCAGCGGGATGGTTTTGCCTGATAGGATTTCTGCCTCATCCATTTTAGGAGCATTTTCCAAATCAGAAATAACAAGCGAAGGCATTAAACGACCAAAACGGTAAACTAAATCGTGAACACCTAAAATAGTTGCAGCTGGAATGAGTCGAAATCCACCTTTTATTCCAGTTAGAATCGTCAACCAATTCATCGGCAATAAAGCCATTTGAAATAAAATAATATCCTGTTGTTTCAATCCATTTGTACGCAAAAAATTGAGAAAGCAATTGGTTTCCTTTCTCAGTTGATCGAAGGAAAAGGATTGGGTAATATTTCCATTGGTCCAAATGAGTGCTTTTTCATTGGGCATTTCTTGTACGTTTAATGCTTCAAACACATCGCGCACCCAATTAAATTGCAGGGGTTTTTCAATAGAAATTTCGTTTAATCGATCAAATTGTTCATCTAAAATGCGGGCACGAACCTTCTGAAAAATAGATTTCATAATTATTTATTGATAGAGCAATATCGTGTTATGAAATGATGAAAAATAGAATTTAAATCATGAAATGGGAATTATGTAAAAATTCAATTTTCCTTTATTTGATTAGATTTTAAAAATTAACATGGATTGAATTCCTTAACATTTAACTAAAAAATGATTGATCGATATTCATTTCGATTTAATCTGAAAGATGCATTCTCTTTCCTATATTTCCCTATTAGTAATAACAAGATAATTAGTATGGAAACTTCCGATAGTAATGCTTTTTGGCAATTCGATTCTACTTATTGGTTTGGTAAATTGAATAGTCAAAATAGTGGTTTATCGCTAGAAGTTATAGCAGAAAGGCAATCGCAAATTCATCAAAGAAAGATCACATCTCCTTTTATTAAAGGGCTGCTTTTGTTTTTGGGACAATTTAAAAGTCCATTGATGTTGATGCTTTTGGGAGCTGTTCTTTTATCAGCATTTTTGGGTGATACTTCTGATGTATTTATTATACTCTTTATTGTTATTTCAACGGGTTTGATTAGTTTTTTTCAAGAGCGAAATGCTGGAAAAGTAGTTGAAAAATTACAATCAATGATTGCCTTAAAATGCACTGTATTACGCAATGGGAAAGAAGAGCAAATTATTTCATCTCACATATTACCTGGTGATATTTTACTTATTAAAGCAGGAGATATTCTACCTGCCGATTGTTTAATAATAGAAGGAAACGAAGTTCAGGCGAATGAATCAAGTTTAACGGGTGAATCGTTTCCAGTCAGAAAATTACCAGGAGCTCTTCCTGTCGAAACACCATTAGCTAAACGAAGTAATTCCTTATGGGAAGGATCTAGTATTGTGAGTGGAAATGCCAAAGCATTGGTTATAAACACTGGGGCTGATAGTTTATTTGGAAGTATAACAAAAAGTGCAGAAACTACTATTGAAACTTCGTTTGAAAAAGGCATTCGTGATTTCGGATATTTTTTAATGAAGATTACGCTGGCATTGTCGGTGTTTATTTTGACAGTGAATTTACTCAATCATAAAAGTGTAATTGATTCTGCATTATTTGCTTTAGCCTTAGCAGTAGGAATGGCACCCGAATTATTGCCAGCAATAACAACTATTGCTATGAGTGCTGGCTCGAAACGGATGTTAGCCAAAAAGGTGATAGTAAAAAAGCTCACATCCATTCAGAATTTAGGTGAAGTAAATTTACTCTGCACCGATAAAACGGGAACGATAACAGAAGGAATAATTAAAGTGTTTGGATTGCATGATGGAGAAGGAAAGGAAAGTGAATTTTTAAAAGAACTAGCTTATTGGAATTCAAGTTTAGAATCGGGATATTCAAATCCCATTGATGATGCACTGAAGGAATTACATATTGAAAATACAGTTCAAATAAAAAAGTTAGGAGAAGTTCCTTATGATTTTATTCGCAAAAGATTAAGCATTGCATTACAAAAAGAACAAGATAAATTGCTTATTTCTAAAGGATCCTATCAAACGATTCTTCCTATTTGTAATCAAGCACGAATGAGTGATGGAAGCATTGTGGCGATTGATGTTCTTAAGAATTCGCTCGATTCTCAATTTATTGACTATGGAAATAAAGGATTAAGAGCCATAGGTATTTGTTATCACACCCGTCCAAGACGTTTTAAAATAGGGTAAAAAAATAGAGTTGGTCCGGATTAAATCCGGTATGTTTGAGTTACGACACAAAAACATAAACCAACTCCGGCATGAAGATCACATTATTTGCTCAGATATTCCAAAAAATTAAGCGAGATTCTTTCAATAAACTAGTAGAAAAGTTTGAGTCCAATAAACATTGTAAAGGCAATGATGCTTGGTCTCACTTTGTGACAATGGTTTTTTGCCAGTTTTCCAAGTCTAATAGCTTAAATGACGTTTGCAATGGAATGCGATCAGCAACAGGCGATTTAAATCATCTGGGAGTGTCAAAAGCCATGAGGCGATCATCGTTGGCATATAATAACCAACATCGCAACTGGGAGCTGTTTCAAGCGATGTATTTTAACTTGTATGAGCAGTTTGAATCAACCTTAAAAACAAGCCGAAAGCTGCTTCCCAAACGTAAAATCTATCTGCTCGATTCAACCACGATTGACCTTTGTCTTAAAGTGTTCGACTGGGCACTATTTCGAAAGAAGAAGGGAGCTATAAAACTTCACACAGTCCTTGACTTTGACGGCTGTATGCCCGTTTTTGCTGATTTGAGTGATGGCAAAAAGCACGATGTAAATGCAGCACATGATATTGAATTTCCCACAGGAAGCATTGTTGTAGCTGATAGAGGATATGTCGATTTTAACTGGATGAGAAAATTAGATGAACAAGGAGTATTCTTTGTTATTCGAGGAAAAGAAAACATTCAGTTTGAACTTTATGAGCGAACTAAGAGCCCAACCGATGAAGCAAATCCAGACTTGCAATACGACTGGAAAGGCTTTTTGAGTTTACCTCAATCAAAAGAAAAATACCCGCAAAAGCTCCGAATGGTTCAGATCTGGGATGAAGAACAACAGATATATCTTGAACTTCTTACAAACAATTTTTCTTGGACAGCATCGACCATTTCAGAACTATATAAACGTAGATGGAGCATCGAATCGTTCTTCAAGGAGATCAAAACACACCTGAAAATCAAGTCTTTCATAGGAACCAGCATGAATGCTGTTCTGATACAGATTTGGACAGCACTAATCACCATACTGCTTTTAAAGACACTTCAAAAGGAAGCAAAACACTCTTGGCACCTCTCAAATTTGGTGTCCTTTATTCGATTAAATCTCTTTGTGAAAATTGACCTCAAAAAATGGCTTGATAAACCCTTTTTAGATGATGACGAAATTGATAAACTGGAATTACAAATGTCCCTTTTTTAAATTATAGAGGGTTTAATTTTCAAAAGAGCGTTCTTTGATGAGTAATCTCGCATCAAATCAGGATTGTATTTTCGTTATACAAACGTCTTGGACGGGTGTGATTTGTTATAAATCAATTACAAAAGAAAGTGTAGATAAAGACGATGAAAATGAAATGATATTTGCAGGTTTTGTTCTTCTGCAAGATCCTATCAAGACTGGAATAATTGAAACAATTGATGCGCTAAAACAACTCAAAGTTGGACTAAAAATTATTACTGGAGATAATCAACATGTTGCACGTTCGATTGCATTAAGTATAGGTATTGAAAATCCCAATATAATTACAGGAGCAGAATTGCTTTCTTTAAGTGCTGATGAATTAACACTGCGAGTAAAGCTGGTCCATATTTTTGCTGAAGTAGAACCACAACAAAAAGAACTTATAATTCAATCTCTTCGACATTCTTATACAGTTGCCTATATAGGTGATGGTATTAATGATGTTTCAGCATTGAATGCTGCAGATGTAGGAATATCGGTTGAAAATGCAGTAGATGTTGCGAAAGAAGCGGCCGATTTTGTGCTCATGGAAAAGGAATTAATTGTATTAACCGATGGCATTAAAGAAGGACGAAAAACTTTTGCTAACACACTTAAATATATATACATCAGTACGGGATCTACCTTTGGAAATATGTGCAGTGTGGCAGTTGCATCACTTATATTGCCTTTTCTTCCAATGCTTCCAAAGCAAATATTACTCACGAATTTCTTGACTGATTTTCCCTATTTAACTGTAGCTTCTGATAATGTAGATGAAGAGCAATTAGAAAAACCCGGTAAATGGAATTTCAGGATTATTCGAAATTATATGATTGTTTTTGGAATTCACAGTTCATTGTTTGATATCATAACCTTCCTCACTTTATTATTCCTATTAAAAGCACAGGAATCATATTTTCAAACAAGTTGGTTTATTGAATCGGTTTTATCAGAACTCTTTATTCTTTTTATTATCCGTACACACAAGAATTTCTTCAAAAGTAAACCAGCAAAATATATGGTCGCCATGAGTGCTTTAGGTTTAAGTATTACACTTGGACTTCCTTATATGCCTTTTTCTCAGGAATTCGGCTTAGTTCCGCTCCCAATGCTTAACCTAGGTGTAATGCTTAGTATTGTTGCAGCTTATATATTCACTGCCGATTTATTAAAAGTTTGGTTTTTCAAACGTTTAAATCGTGTATAATTAAATCGCTTGCAACGTAAAATGATAGGTCATTCCATGTCCATATTCAGATGTCGCATGAATATGTCCACGGTTTTTCTGTACTACTTCATTCACAAGTAAATGTGATAAACCACTTGCAATTTGGTTCGATGCCGTTTGACTAAAAATGCGTTTCTCATCAAAAAGAGAAGCTATTTCATCGCTTGAAAGTTCTTTTCCAGTTTGTTGCACACGCACTTCCACATGACCGTTTATTCTAGTAGCATCTACTTTAATGGTTGCACCTGGTTTTGAATTTTTAATTGAATCTAATACCAGATTTCGAATACTCATTAGTATCAATTGAGGATCGGCATATACAACTTGCGTTTCAGGAAGATCGTTAATGAGTTGAATTGATTTTCCTTTCGCAAGAGATTCTAATAAATAGAGTTCATCTGAAAGACATATCCTTAAGTTAACTATTTCAAAACCTGCCTGGATTCGATGCGTTGTTTTATTGGACCAAAAAAGCAAATTATCAATTACCTGATTTGTCAGCTGAAGATCTGCAACAACAGTAGCACAGGTTTCATACAAACGTTTTGCACTTTCGGGATGATGCATGAGTGTTTCTAATCGACGTATGGATTCGTCAATCGGATTTCGAATATCCGAATTCAACAAATTCAATAAACGAGAATTCATTTCATTGGTTTGAAGCAATTGTTTTTGCTGCAATTCAATTTGTTCAACATGCTCTTTAAGCTGAAGAGTCTGATTTGCTAAAGCTTGTTTGTTAATGGTATGTCGCGTATTTAAATAATATAAAAATCCTGAACCGATGAGCAATAAAACGAGTGCGATGAATAAGCCAATTTGCATACGCGACATCACCGATATAGTAGATGACTTTTCGAATAATTCACGGTTTTTTTGCTCAATTTCGTTCATGGTACGTTGTTGAGTGTTTTGTAGTGTCACCGATGATAAGTATAATCGTTCATTCAGATCGTTGAACTCTTTCTGAATTTTGAGAGACTGAACTAAGTCACCTTTCTTTTCAAACATAGATGCTTCAAGCGCATATACATTTTTTAGTTCTTCTCTATAATGTCGTTTCTCTGCAATACCGCGAGCTTCTTGCAATCGCACCATTGCTTCTTCATTTTTACCTTGAATAGTATCAATACAAGCCAGCCCATGTTGGTTTTCTACAATTCCAAAACGATTATCCGAATTTCGCGAAATGATTAAGGCTTTTTCGTAATAATTACGTGCAATTGCAAGTTTATTTTCCAATCGTTTTATTTCTCCTAGATTGGTGTAGTTATTTGCAATTTCAATTGAATCATTCCGCTTATTGGCAATGTATAATGAGCGTTCGTAATAGCGTTCTGCCAATTCGTAATTGCGTTGATGCCTGTAAATATCTCCAATATGATTGTAGATCAAACCAGTTTCTTTTTCATAATTCCATTTGTTTGCGATTTTTTCGGCTGCATTAAATTGAATTAATGCTTGAGCATATTTCTTTTCTTTTCGATAAACATTCCCTTGACCTATGATTGCTTGCGTTATACCTCTGCCATTCTTAAGTTTAAGGTAAATCGAAAGTGATTTTGAAAATAGATCTTCAGCTAAATTATAATCCCCTTGAAGAAAATAAAATTTACCCATCTGAATAAGAGCTGCAGCAGCAGACTCATTATCGCGATGATCCATCGCAAGTGCATATTCTCGAGTTGATTTCTCAATTCCTACAAGTGGATCGATTGTATAGGGATCATTTTCCACATGCTGAGGCGAAGCAAGCATAGCGATATGCATGATAGAAAACGATATCAAGAAAAAGAGTTGAATGTAAGCCAAGCGGACATTCTTCTCCCTTGTTACTTTTTTACAAGAGAAAATAGTAGTAAAAAAAGTCCTGAATATCATTCGGCAATTCACAGCTATTCATACCCTGTTTAAGCCTTGATTGTTTCCTTATTTACTAGTAAAATCAAGGTATTAGCCCCTAGAATGTAAGGTTGAATTTAAAATAGGATAAGAATTAGAATAGATACACAACAATTCAATGAATTGCCCTTTATTTAAAGCATTAATCGATTAGGTTTTGGTGTAATTAATTTTACAATTTTGTAGGAATGTATCGTATTCTATTTTCTCTATTCAGCTTCTTCCCTTTAATACTCAATGCTCAATCGCTTGAAATGAGAGCCGATAGCTTCCGAAAGGCTTTTCAAATTCCGGAATTAGCATTTGCAGTTATCTCATCCGATTCGGTTATCTATTCGTATGTTGGAGGAACACCAGTGTGGGAAAGCGGCAGAATTGCTCATCAAAATGATTGCTTTCATTTAGGATCGAACACCAAAGCCATTACAGCATTCATTGCTGCCGATTTAGTAAAGCAAGGTAAACTTCAATGGCAAACCTGCTTCTTCGACTTATTTCCCGAATTATCATCCACAAGCAAAAAAGAATATCAAAAAATCACGCTTGAAATGCTCCTAACATTTCGAGGAAAAGTACCACCCTATACCTATACATTCGATCAACCAAATCCCATAGATATAAAAGGGAAATACAACCAACAACGATATTTAGTTGCACAGTATTTTCTGAAACAGCCCGCTATGAAAACAGAAAAAGGTTTAACCAGATCGAATGTCGATTAAATTCTCGCTGGTCTCATGCTCGAACGTGCAAGTGGGAAATCGTATGAAGAATTATTAAACGATTTAGGAAATAGAATGCATATTCATTTTGGAATAAATCCACCTGTGATTAGTGATTCCACACAAGTTCAAGGACATGATGAAAATAATCGACCTGCTCTTTTAAGTAATTTAACGAAATTAAATTGGTTGTTATGTGCTGGAAATGTGCACATGAATTTACCCGATTATCAAATATTTATTCAAGAAGAATTAAAAGCATTAAAAGGAAATTCCTCCTTTTTTAGTGAAAACGAAATGAATAAAATGCTTTTTGGATATCCTGAATTTTCGATGGGTTGGTTTAATTCAGAAGATGAAAATTTTCACATTGCTCACAATGCAGGAAATGCAGCTAGTTTTCGTTCTGATGTGCGGATTATTAAAGAAAAAGACCTGGCTATTATTGTATTAATGAATGCTTCGGGTGAAAAAAAATGTCAAGGAATGCAGCTCTTTCTAGATGAAATCATTCACACCTATTTAAAATAAAAAATCCCGAAACGTTTATTCATTTCGGGATGCTGTTTTCTATCTTCCTCCTGGAGGTGGACCCATTGGTGGACCTCCTGGACCGCCCGGACCACCATGAGGATCTGTCGGCATTTCAGGCATTTTCATTCCATTGAATTTTCGGAAAGTAAATGTGAAAGTGAGCATGAAATAACGGTTTAAAACTTTAGTGCGATTGTCTTCAACATAAGTCTCAGTAATTGTTCTACTAATACTCGTATTTTGATTTAGTAAATCAAAAGCAGTTGCGCGAAGTTCTCCCGATTTTCCTTTGAGAAATTTATACCCAATTCCTGCATTCCAAAGCGTGAAATTCTGATTGAATCCACTTCCCAAACCATTATAACGTGAATGCGTAATTTCGGTATTTAAAACAAGACCTTTCCAAGGCAACCAATTCCATTTGAATCCTGCCGTTTGAACAACATAATTGTTATTGAGTGAAGGTTGCAAGGTGCTTTGAACCTCATTCCATCCTCCGTTATAACTCAATGTAAAATCGATTTTTTCGCTGATGTTACTTGCTACAACCACACCTCCATTGTACGTTGTAGTGCTGGTTTCATTTCTCAATCCATTTATTTCTCCCGGCTTTAAAGTATAATTCACTCCTCCTTGAATATTCAAGGTGCTTTTAATCCACTTAACTGGTAAAGAATAGGTGAGCAGAGAACTGAGATTCACATAGCCATTGAGATTGACAGGTCGCGTTAATTGTGAACCTTTTCGCAAATGAATTCCTGCAATGAGGGTGTCGTTATTGGCTAAAAAGGTGGAATTACCAATGTAATTATTGGTGAATGTGCTACTGATATTTGCAAAGAAAGCACGACTGCTTTTTAAGTTAGCCGTAGCGAATCGTGTACTAATCGATTGAGAATATTCCTGTTTAAGATTTGAATTACCTGTTGATAATTGAAGTGGATTACTATTGTCAACTACGCTTTGTAATTGTGAAATAGAAGGAACATTGGTATTACTTCTGTAAAAAACTCGAATATTGGTTGAACTACTAAATTTATAATTCAACATAGCAAAAGGAACGATGTTGTTAAAGCTTCGTTTTATTGCAAATGCATGCGGATACGATTGATTTCCATCGAGAGTCACTTGCTGCATATTGGCATTAAAAACCATCATTAATTTTGCAGTTCGAATTCGAATTCCAGCTCCCCCTTTTTGAGTGGTTATCGTATTATCATAACGGTTCGACAACAAGGAATCGAGTGTAGAATATGAACCTGAAATTGCATTAAAACGATTGGTATATTTTAATGAATTATTCAAACTGAGCGATGGAGCATAATTCAAAAATAATTGAGCCACTTTCCCCAATGGCTCAGTATACATGATGTTGGTAGAATATGTTTGAGCGTTCGTATAGGTATTGGATTGTTGTTTTAATACAATGGTTGTATCAACCAATCCATAAAAAGAATTTGAAGAACCAAGTCCCGACAAACCACTTTTTTCGGAATTATCCGAATTCAACGTGAGTGAAATTGTACGCCCAAACTTTTTGAATTTATGTCGAAGAAGCACATTATGACTCATCGAATATCCCGAGTTTTGTGAGTAATTATTGGTGCTAGTTGCACTTATAGGATTGATAGAATTCCGAACAGTATTTCCATTCACATCACTACCATTTTGATTGGCTTGCCAGCTAATTCGCGGTGTATAAATAATGGAATTATTCGTGTCGAGATTAATTTCTACACGCAAATTCAAGCGGTGATTTAGATTATTGCTCCAACCTGTATTCGATTCGCTATACCGTTGATTGGTGCTGTCGTTTAAGTAATAATCCCGATCTACATTTTTGCTGGTTTTATTCGCACTATTATTAAAGAAATAACTACCACTTAATTTCACTTTTGGACTTAACGAATCGCTATAATTCAACCCTAACGAATGCGTTGTATTAATTCCGTTCGATTGTCCCACCATAAAATTCGAAGGATCATTCGCTCCCGGAGCCATACCCATCATACGTCCAATTCCACCACCGCCCATTCCGCCGCCACCTTGTCCACCACTGCTTCCCATCACACCTAACAAATCTTGATTCGAGAAATTTTGTTGATTCACATTGTTGCTTTGTCCAAGAATCGTAAACCGACGATTTCCCTTAAAATAATTCATGTTCAGCCCTGCATTGTATCGATCATTTGTTCCACCACCTGCGTACACTTTCCCAAATTGGGCATTCTTCATTCCTCTTCGCGTAATAACGTTCATAGTCTTTCTCGAATTCCCATCATCAAAACCACTAAACTGAGCTTGATCACTGAGTTTATCAAAAACTTGAATTTTATTCACCACTTCGGCAGGTAGGTTTTTTAATGCCATCGAAGCATCGTCGCCAAAAAATTCCTTCCCGTCAATCAACACCTTCTTCACTTCTTCCCCACCCGATTTCACAACACCATTATCAACTGTAATTCCAGGCATTTTCTTCACTAAATCTTCGGCAGTTGCATCGGGATTTACTTTAAACGCATCGGCATTAATCTCCGTCGTATCGCCTTTCTGAACTGCTCGTTGTTGAGTTCCTTCCACTTCCAATCCTTTCAAATTACGCATCGTACTTTCTATTCCTCGAGTACCAATGTCTTTATCCTCGTTCATCCGAATTGGAAAACGCAAACTCGCATAGCCAATAAATGAAATTTGAATTCGATACATTCCCATAGGAACATTCGGAATAACAAAATTTCCTTGGGCATCGGTCTGAGCTCCAGTAACCAACACAGAATCAGGCAGTCGATACATCCCAACGTTTGCTCCAACAATGGATTCGTTTGTTGATTTATCTATAATGCGACCTTTTAGTTGAAACTGTTGTGCAGAAAGGGAAACAGCAAAAAGAAATAAAGAAAAAAAGAGAAAACAATGTTTCATGAAAGGAAATCAAAAAAAGAAAAAACGCCAGTTAAATGAATTTCAACATCACTAAAAACGAGCGCTAGTTGGGATTTGAAGCTGAAATCTCATGCTAGAATCAAATTCATATTTACAAATTAGCCAGCGAGAGAGTTTGAAAATGAATAAAGGTTTAGTGTAAGCGATTGAATTATGCTGCGAATGTCAGTTTTACAAACAAAACCACCAAATCAATCGATCAGATATTCAAGCAAGAAGAAAATTAGGATTTGAAAACGAATTTGGGCGGTGCACACGCTTTCTTTCCTAGTCCGGCAAACGCACAAACTACGCTCTTCGGGCTATCCAATCAATCGTTACCGCTTGCGTTTCATTGATAAAATCGATTACAACTCATCTAAAAGCTCTAACAATTCAGTGAGTTCAGGAAATTCTTCAAAACTATCTTCACGCTCTTCCAATTCTTTCCTGATTTTATTTTTGATGTTATCAGTAAAAATGAATGAGATTAGTCCTGTTTCATCCAACTCTTCCGTTAAACTTTGGTGAATTGAAAAGATAGACTGAAAAACGATATTTTCATCTGGATCATGTAGTGCAGTGACAAGCAATTGCCCACTTTCTTTCATGGGAACAAAGGCTGCAAAATAGGTTATCCCCTCTTTCCACATTGCCGATCGCCCTGGCCATTCCAATAGTAAATCAGCCCATTCGGAGGGGTGTAACATGTATACATGGTCAATAGCGGCATCCGGGTATTCCAGTCCGTTGACAACATTTTCTTCATCAAGAAAAAAGGTGAGTGCTTCTGACATAACCAGTTTTAACTTGCTGAAAAATAGACAAAATCCCTTTGCAAAATCGATTTTCTCGACCTTAAAAAAGCAAAATGCTATAAATGAAGACGTTCGAAATTCAATTCCATCATCCCCTCTTTCCAAATCTGTTCTCCTAAACGAATTAAAAGAGTGCGATCATTTTCATCAACACAGGCAAAAATATTGGCAGCATCCAAACCTTTTCCTTCACCATAATAAATCCCCATACAATTTGCCGTCTTCGTTCTATTAGGATGTACTGGACCATATACTACTTCACCAGGATGAGTAAATACACTGGCATTTTCTTGTATGATATCGAGTTGAGGAGCATCATCAATCCATATTTCTTGTCCAGAAACACGTGCATGCATGAAAGTCCGTTTAAAAGGTAATAACGCATTAAATGCGTCACAGGTAACAGGAGCCTCTTTTAAATAATAGAAAAAGCGTATTTGAATTCCTGTTTGAGTTTTTAGTATAAATCCATTTTCCATATACGAATAACTAAATTAATTCCCGTTTTATTGCTTCTATTGCTTTTACTAAACCAACATAAAAATTCCCATTCTTAAATGGAGGTAGAATAAATTCATCAATAATATTTTGACATTTAACATTGGTCAATTTGTCTTCAATACCAATACCTGTTGAAATTCTTATTTCACGTAATCCTTTACTAAATAAAATTAAAACGCCATCGTTTTTATTCTTATTTCCAATTCCCCATGTATTAAATAAACCAATGGAATAGCTTGCTAAATCAGGTGATGGATTATAATTATCTATCGAAACAATGGCTATTTGTGCGCCTGTTTGTTTTTCAACATCCATAACCATCGAACCTAATTGAGCTTCTTCTTTATCTGTCAAAACACCTTCAAAATCATTTACAAATCCAACAGGTTTGGGAAAACTATCGAGTATTATGGAATAATTTGAATGATATTTAATTGAATTTTCGTTCCGAAAAGAACCAAAAAACAAGATTAAAATAATTAGAAAAAATACAGATGATATACAGTGTTTAATCATTTAATTACGAATTTATGGATTACTAAATACAAATTATTTTTGTAAAAAGGAACCTAATTCTTCTATACTCTGTTTGGCTTCGGGCATAATGGTATGTAAAAACTGGAAAACGTGAACCATTCCAGGCCAAAGTTGCATGTGAGCATCTACGCCGGCTTCGCGGGCTTTTTCTACAAATCGTATAGTATCACTCAAGAGCATTTCGCGTTCACCCACATGAATTAATAAAGGTGGCAATCCTGATAAATCTCCGTACAGTGGAGAAGCTAATGGATGCTGTGGATGTGTGGTATTCAAATACCGGTTTGCCCATACTTTCACCGCCGGAATTGTAAGCATTGGATCTTGATTTAAGTCGGCAGCATACGATTCTTCGGGCACGCTCAAATCGAGCCAGGGCGATAAAGCAATTACTTTATTTGGATGAGGAATATCGAGTTGTTTTAAATAAAGCAATAGTCCCATACATAAACCACCACCCGCCGAATCGCCAGCTAATACTATCTTTTCAGGCGCATTTGATTTCAATAAAAACTGATAGGCTTTTAATCCATCTTCCAGTGCTGCAGGGAATGGATTTTCGGGTGCTAAACGATAATTAATTGCTAAAGTTTTCATTCCAGCTGCTCTACTCAATCGACCAATTAAACTACGATGCGTTTGCCAAGAACAAACACAATATCCGCCACCATGAAAATACAACATCACCTTATTCGATAAAATCGTTTTAGGTTCAAACCAAGCAGCCTCCATTCCTTCCACTAATAATTTTTTGACTTTCACCTGAGGATCATCAGGAATCACACGCTTTGATAACCAATCGATCATGCCCAAACCACGCAACTCATCACGCGTACCGTTATAGGCAAGCAATTTAAAAATACGAGCACCTGGACTTAAAAAATTACCAATGAGCGACATGGCTACAAGATTAATAAATTCAATCTAACTTGATGCAATTCGTGAAAACAGGGCATCAACCCGTTTTTCAATTTCTGGATCAAGCTCTAACACAGGAGCATGATGAGGCTTAATGCGAGCATCAATAATGAGTGATCCATTGCATCCCCAATGTTTGTTTTTCTGAAATGCATCCACTCCATATATATCGTGCGATGGATTGCTACGAGTAAACGTTACCCATACCCAATTGTTGAAAGTTGCAGCAATAAATTCCGCATCATCGCATACTACAATGAGTGGAAATGTTTTTTCTAATTCTACTGGAATTGCTGAAATAAGTCCTTGTATTTGTTGCTCAGCATCGGTATACGAAAGAAACTTTGGTCCACTAATAGCAAGCACTCCAGGCATCGCCACTTTCATCTTGCTGAATTTATCTGGTAATGAAAGAGCTGGGATTTGTTCTCCTAAATTTCGCCTCTTTTTTCCAGCTGCAGCCAAAACTAATTTTGACCCGGTATTCAATCCATCACCACTATAATCGAGTGTATCGATACTGGTTTGGGTGTGAAAATGCAAATCGCGTTGAAGCTGAATGCGTTCTAAAATATGACTAAAAAAAGCCTTTTCCTGATGTGTATCGAGAGCTGCATTGTCTTCTTTAGCTGCAATAAAAAGATATTTGGCTAAACTTAATTGTCCAGTACCTAAGATGTGATTTGAAATAGTTAAAATTTCAGCAGGGCGTCGATCTTCGGTTGAATAAGGTGTGTAACGTTCACTTCCAATAGCAAGCAATAAAGGATGAACTCCTGCAGCATCAACTGCGTGAACATCATGCACGCCGGGCAATTCATCGCGAATAGCACCACCTGTCATATCATGGATGAGTGCACCAAAACTCGTGTCTTCTTGTGGTGGACGACCAACTACTGTAAATGGCCAAATCGCATGTTCGCGGTGATATACCTTTTTAACACGCATCATAGGGAAATCGTGCTTTAGGCTATAATAGCCCAAATGATCTCCAAATGGTCCTTCAGGTTTATTTTCATTTGGATACACTTCGCCAGTAATAACAAAATCAGCTTCTGCATTCAAACAAAATCCTTCTGAATCGTAGAAATAGCGAAAGCGTCGGTTATTCAGAGCACCAGCAAACGTCATTTCCGACATTCCCTCGGGCAAAGGCATCACAGCAGCGAGAATATGTGCAGGAGGACCGCCAACAAAAATGCTCACTTTGAGCGGTAATCCTTTCGCATTGCTTTTAGATTGATGAACACCAATGCCCCGATGTAACTGATAATGTAATCCAATTTCTTTATTGAGATTGTAATCATTTCCAGAAAGTTGTATGCGATACATGCCCAAATTGGCATTCATGATCCCGGGTTTGTCAATGTCTTCGGTGTAAACGGCAGGCAATGTTACGAAAGCACCACCATCGTTTGGCCAATGTTGGATAAGAGGCAAATCGCTAATTTGACATTCCTGAAAGCCGTGCAAACTGCCCGAACTCAATTTGCGAGGCAATGCTTTCAAGGCTAGAAAAGGCATTTTCCAATACTTCAATGGTTGCTTAAGCGCCGCCATCGGATTGGATTTTAGAGCAATCAATTGTTGAATATCAGCATAGGTATCCCGAAACATAAATTTGCTTCGCTCAACTGTCCCAAACAAATTAGACACAGCTGGAAATTTTGAGCCTTTTACTTTTTCAAAGAGAATGGCTTTTCCACCTTTGGCATATTCACGCAAATGAATAGAAGCCATTTCCAAGCTTGGGTCAACTTCTTCCTTAATACGCAGAAGTTGACCACTTTGCTCCAGATCATTAATACATTCGTTAAGACTTTTATAGCCCATAATTCAGAATTGGAGCAATATAAACACGAAAAGCGGGAAAAGGTGCGAGAAGAAACGAGATTTTTTTGAAACATAAAATAATCTGATTTGAATAAATAATTGAGAATACTAGTGGTGTATTCTTTCTTCATATAATAAATGAATTTATCAAAGCTTGTATTTAAACATGTTATTTGATTTTTTCATCTATTAAAATATTAAATTGCAAAATAAAGATTCAACCATTATAAGAATTGAAATCCTTTTTTTTCGGCTAATAGTTAAAATTTATCATAATTAATTTCGATATTTATCAATTAAAGAAACGAACCATCACTTTAACCAATGTTTCAAGCTTAAGTGTTTATGAAAAAGTTCCAACTATTCATTCTATCTTATTTATTCCTCTTTTTTTATTCAACGAGTTGTATAGCTCAAACAGTTACTGTAACAAGCGGGTTTGCCGCATGGTTGCAAGGAAATGGATATGCAGGATGTTTATCTGGGAATGTATTGGATGGTTCTTGTCCTATTGTAATCAATACAACAAAAATTAATTGCAGTTCATACAATATTCAATCATTAGATGGCATTGAGTTATTTATTCATTTGGATACATTGATTGCGTCTGGATGTCAATTAAATTATATTAATTCATTACCATATACCCTAACAAGATTAGACTTAAGCTCCAATTCTATTACATCGATTAATTCATTTTCTTACAACTTAAAATATCTCAATATATCAAATAATGATTTGACAGCACTACCTCAATTACCATCTAATTTAAAGCAATTGGATTGTCATTCAAATCAATTAACTTCAATACCTTCTTTACCTTCTGGACTTATAGAATTAAATGCATCCTACAATAGTTTAACCGATATAGGTACATTATCTGATTCTATTCAAATTGCCTATATTAATAATAATCAAATAACATCATTACCCAATCTATCCAATACACTTGAATATATGTATTGTGATTATAACTCATTAACTACAATACCTGAAATAGGGAATAATATGATTAAATTTTATTGCTCAAATAATGTAATAAATTCCCTTCCAGTTTTAAGTAATGCAAGTAGTTTAATTGAATTTAATTGTGCATCAAATTTACTTACTAGCCTTTCAGCACTTCCTAATTCATTAATTAAACTATACTGTAATGATAATCAATTAATCTCATTACCATCATTACCGATGTCTTTACAAAGATTAGAATGTAGTCAAAACGACATTACTGCTTTACCTAATTTAGCGAATCTTAAGTACCTCTATTGCTCACAAAACCCATTATATAGTGGATTACCAACTTTACCGAATACATTACTAGAATTAGATTGTCAAGAAGATTCACTTTCAACATTACCTACTTTACCTATAAATATTCAAAATCTAAATTGTAGTAATAATAATTTAACAAGTTTGCCTCAATTACCAGTATCATTGTATGTTTTGAATTGCAGTTTTAATCAGATAACAAATTTACCAAGCATACCGACTTTACTTTTTAAGTTAAATTGTAGTCATAATGAATTAACGAATTTACCAAATTTACCTTCCGAATTATCCCAAATTCTTATAAATGATAATCCCAATATAATGTGCCTCCCAGCTATTGAAAAATTTAATGGGAATTCCTATAATTTTTCTATTACAAATACAGGTATTCATTGCTTACCAAATTATATTCAACATTATTACTCTTTACCATCAATTGATACACTTCCATTGTGTGGCATTTTTAGTAATCCTGCAGGTTGTGAAATTGCTTGGAATATTGCTGGCAGAATTTATATTGATGAAAATTCAAATTGCTTATTCGATAGTGTAGAATTTAATATTAATCAAATCAAAATGCAACTTGCCTTAGGAAGTACTGTTGTACAACAGGTATATTCCAATACTGCAGGATTTTACTCGTTTAATTCAGATTTAAATGAATATGAAATAAAAATAGATACAACGGGACTTCCATTTAATGTTGTTTGTCCCAATTCAAATTCATATGTGACGAATCTATTTGGAATCGACACCTTAGATTTTAATGGGAATTTTGCATTGGAATGCAAACCTGGTTATGATTTGACCACACGCTATATTTCACATACATCTGGAATGTTTTTTCCTACAAATACAGCAACTGTAGTTTTTAGTGCAGGCGATTTAGCTCAATACTATGGCGTGAATTGCAATACAATAGGAGTTGCCGGAACCATCAAAGCTTGGTTTAGCGGACCTCAATCCTTTACATATATTCCTTCAGGATGGACTCAAAATAATGATACCCTGACTTTGTCATTGAATGATATTAGCCAACTTAATTTAGAACAAGGATTCACATTAAGTTTTCTAACCGATACATTTCCACCAGCAGGATCTCAATTTTGCTTAACCGTTGAAATTCAAGCTAATGGAATAGACAATAATCCATTCAATGATACTACTATGCATTGTTTTGATGTAATAAATTCCTTTGATCCGAACTACAAAGAAGTATATCCATCCTATTCAGAACTTCCTGGAGAGTGGCATACCTATACGATTCATTTTCAAAACACAGGAACTGCAGCAGCACAAAATATACTGCTAAAAGATACACTTGATGTGAACCTTAATTGGGCTTCATTTGAAAAACTAGCATCGAGTCATTCGGTATTTACACAAGTTTTAGAAAATGGGATTGTTCACTTTAATTTCCCACAAATCAATCTTCCAGATTCCACGAGCAATGAACCTGAAAGTCACGGGTGGGTTCAATACAGAATTAAAACCAACCAAAACCTAACAACTGCTACAACAATTCATAATAAGGCAGCAATTTATTTTGATTTCAATAGTCCCGTTATTACGAATGATGCACAAATAAAATTTTGCACACCCTCCCAACAAAACAATACAATATTATTCTGTCAAGGAGATTCTGTTTTAATTGGAAATAGTTGGCATAAAGAAGAAGGAGTATATTCCTATCAATATAGTTCTATAAGTGGTTGCGATTCAACAATTAATACCATACTTCAATTTAGATCAACAAGTGGAAATATTGTAAATATTGCTTTGTGTCAAGGAGAAAGCATTACGTATGATGGAATTGTTTATGATACTGATGGTAATTATGAACGTAATTACACTTCTGCATTTGGATGTGACTCACTTGTAACAATCTCCATTCATACAAATACAGATACATCTTCTACTGAGAATTTTATCTTTTGTGAAGGTGATAATATTTATGTGCATGGACATTATTACTTTAATCCAACTTCTTTTATTACAAATTTTACATCTTCTTCTGGTTGCGATTCGGTTGTAACTACAATCATTGAGGAATTGCCTGTTGAATTTACCGTCATTAATAATGATCCTACTCTAAGCGTTGTTCAAAATATGCAATTTTATCAATGGATTGATTGTATAACAAATGAACCAGTTATGGGAGCTTCGATGCAAGTATTTACACCTGAAATTAATGGTATTTATAAAGTGCTTGTATTAACAGAAAATGGATGCATTAAAACATCTGATTGTTTTGCCATTGGTTTTGTTGGAATTAATCCTATAAATGATATTCATTTTAAATTATACCCTAATCCAGCATTTGATCAATTAACACTAATACATCCTGAAATGGATGGAACTATTTACTTATGTGATTTAACAGGTAGAATTATTTCGGAATTAACATTATCAAAAACGAATTCAACACTCATTAATACCACAAATCTATCATCGGGAAATTACTTATTGAAAGTAAAATCAACGAGCATCGAATCGAAAACACTTAGATTCAGTGTAATTAAATGATTTAAATCTCATGTAGAGTTATCGACTAAGGATGAGTTTTTGGATGTAGTTTAACTCATCGTTTTGAATGGTAATAAAATAAATTCCATCTGAAATTGAATTAGGAATGCTCATAGGCAAGGAGAATATTCCAGAATTCAAATAGACTTGTTGTGTTTGGATTAATCTACCATCAATACCTAAAAGCGATATAGTTGTAGATTTAGAAAAAGAAGAATGATAATTTCCTGAAATCAGAAAATCACCTTGACTAGGATTTGGGAATAGTTTAATAAATTCATTCTCTGGAGTATCTAAATGATCTATCAGATCCAGTGTGAGAGAATTACTTAAAAAAGATGTAAATTCTAAACAATTCACATCACATTGAAATTCTAATCTGATGATATCTCCAATTTGAGGGTTATGCTCTAAATAATAGTTTTCATTTCCTACAATAATCCCATTTTTCATCCAATATAACTGAGGATTTAATCCAGGATTTGTAATAGAAGACGTAAATAAAATTTCATCTCCTACATTGACTGTTGTATTCGGTATTGCTTGAATTGAAACAGTAGGAATTAGAGTTGGCAAAACATGCATATTAATAGTATTCGAGATCGTACTGCTTTGACTCACGCATTGCTCATTATTAATTAATCTACAGCTTCACACCCGTCCAAGACGTTTGTATAACGAAAATACAATCCTGATTTGATGCGAGATTACTCATCAAAGAACGCTCTTTTGAAAATTAAACCCTCTATAATTTAAAAAAGGGACATTTGTAATTCCAGTTTATCAATTTCGTCATCATCTAAAAAGGGTTTATCAAGCCATTTTTTGAGGTCAATTTTCACAAAGAGATTTAATCGAATAAAGGACACCAAATTTGAGAGGTGCCAAGAGTGTTTTGCTTCCTTTTGAAGTGTCTTTAAAAGCAGTATGGTGATTAGTGCTGTCCAAATCTGTATCAGAACAGCATTCATGCTGGTTCCTATGAAAGACTTGATTTTCAGGTGTGTTTTGATCTCCTTGAAGAACGATTCGATGCTCCATCTACGTTTATATAGTTCTGAAATGGTCGATGCTGTCCAAGAAAAATTGTTTGTAAGAAGTTCAAGATATATCTGTTGTTCTTCATCCCAGATCTGAACCATTCGGAGCTTTTGCGGGTATTTTTCTTTTGATTGAGGTAAACTCAAAAAGCCTTTCCAGTCGTATTGCAAGTCTGGATTTGCTTCATCGGTTGGGCTCTTAGTTCGCTCATAAAGTTCAAACTGAATGTTTTCTTTTCCTCGAATAACAAAGAATACTCCTTGTTCATCTAATTTTCTCATCCAGTTAAAATCGACATATCCTCTATCAGCTACAACAATGCTTCCTGTGGGAAATTCAATATCATGTGCTGCATTTACATCGTGCTTTTTGCCATCACTCAAATCAGCAAAAACGGGCATACAGCCGTCAAAGTCAAGGACTGTGTGAAGTTTTATAGCTCCCTTCTTCTTTCGAAATAGTGCCCAGTCGAACACTTTAAGACAAAGGTCAATCGTGGTTGAATCGAGCAGATAGATTTTACGTTTGGGAAGCAGCTTTCGGCTTGTTTTTAAGGTTGATTCAAACTGCTCATACAAGTTAAAATACATCGCTTGAAACAGCTCCCAGTTGCGATGTTGGTTATTATATGCCAACGATGATCGCCTCATGGCTTTTGACACTCCCAGATGATTTAAATCGCCTGTTGCTGATCGCATTCCATTGCAAACGTCATTTAAGCTATTAGACTTGGAAAACTGGCAAAAAACCATTGTCACAAAGTGAGACCAAGCATCATTGCCTTTACAATGTTTATTGGACTCAAACTTTTCTACTAGTTTATTGAAAGAATCTCGCTTAATTTTTTGGAATATCTGAGCAAATAATGTGATCTTCATGCCGGAGTTGGTTTATGTTTTTGTGTCGTAACTCAAACATACCGGATTTAATCCGGACCAACTCTATTTTTTTACCCTATTTTAAAACGTCTTGGACGGGTGTGCTACAGCTTATAATATTTCCATTTTGAATTGAATTCGAACTATAAAAAGGAGTAGTACTAGTAGATAATAGAACATTGTTTCGATACCATGAAAATTGAGGGGCTGGACCACCGTTTAAATATTGAGCAGTATAGGTTACTGAATCGCCAGGGCAGATATAATCATCATCAGATGTAATTGTAATTTCTGGTATTACAGTGTGTTTTTTTATGATTGTATAAGTATTACTTGTATCAAAAGGAGTTGTTGTACATGTATTACTTGAAATTACTGAACAAAATAACAAAGTAGAATCCTCAGTAATTGTTAAACTATATGTATTGCCAATATTTACCAATGTTCCGTTCTCAAACCATTGAATTTCTGGTGTAGTTCCTAAATTACTGCCATTTGAATGAAATGTTTTGGTTTCATTCTCACAATAAACAGTTGTAGAGCCTAAATTATAAATTGAAATACTGGGTGTTACTTTATTTATGAGATCCATAGTAAGAGAATTACTTAAGACGGATTCATCTATTGAACAAGCATTTGTATTCATTGAATAACATCTGATTATATCATTATCTAACAAAGCAGAGCTTGAAAATGAATTTGTACCTGATGCAATTAAAATTCCATTCCTATACCAGTTAAGTGAAGCATCATTACTCAAATTTGTAGTAATAGCTGCAAAATTAATCTCTGTTCCAGAACAAACTGGTTCGGTATTGGAAGTTGAAATGTTTATGTTACCTGGTTGTAAATAGTTATGAATACGAAATGGAATAATCTCACTAAATAATGAGTCATTTGAATTTGAAATTCTACAACGAAAAAATGATGAATCCAAAGCAATAGTTGGATTTGTCAAGAACAATTCAGCCTCTGAAACACCCATAAAAACTGAATCTTCTTGAAGATCTATCCAAGAATTACCAATCAATTGTTGCCATTGATAATTGAATGATGCATAGTAACCTGTTTCTACTGAAAATAAAGCATTTTCTCCTAAACAAATAGTTACATCAGAAGTTTGATTGAGTATATATGGATAATCTATTGTTTCACCAAGTTGATATGTTCCATATAGATTTGAAACATTTGAAATGGTCATTTGTCCAACTTGAGGCGATTCTGAACCAACATGAATCCAATCGTTATTCACTTTCTTTAAGGCAACAAAATTCAAGGGATTAGAGGACGCATCTATAGCATTTGAAGGCCAATAAATATTTAAATCTAATTGATCTGATTGACCAAACATGCTCATTTGTTCGAATGTTGCTGTGTAATTCAGAGTCTTTGTAGAGTCCATTCCACTTTGAGCAATGAGCGGGTCATCTCCTTCATGAAGACTTAATTTAAAACTTCTTATTGTATAATTAGGATCATACAATGTAATATTAAAATAATCGGTTAATGTCCCAATTGGAATACTTACAAAATTATTATTAGAATACGGCATTTTATATTTACCAATCAACCAACCATTTCCATTGACAATATATGAAGCGGAATAATAATATATATTACATAGTATATTACATGTCAATGTATTGTATCCAATATTTAATTTCCCTTTATATAAAACAACTTTTTCATTTACAATGATATCACCGATATCGAAAATAACACCTTCATAAGAAGAGTTCATTATTGAAATTGAATTAAAGCCTCTAGTTGAAGATGGATAAGAATTATTCAAATAATTTCCATCACCTGTAACATATTGAGGTACAGTAACATTTTCCAAAAGTCCTAAATCATTTGTTTTGTAAAAATATAAGTCAGTATCAACAAATGAAGCCCCTTCATTCACCAATAGATTTCCGCCTAAAGATAACCAACCCTGAAAGTAGGCTTCATAATTATTCATGGTAAAATCCCCATTTATTCTAAGATCGGTCATTACTTTTCGGTTAACTACAGAAGGAGTACCATTAATTATAACATGATTGAATATGATATAGTTATCCAAATAACTATTATTAGATACATTATAACTGTTAATTAAAGAAAAATTAAAACTACGATTTGAAGTACTCGTAGAAAAGCCATCTCCAATGATAAAGGTATGATCAGAGCCAGCGTTGGGAATTCTTGAACTAAAATTTGAAAGTGTGGGTTTTAAATCAAGTTTAATATCGTTTGAATAAAAACAAGGATCTATCAGTTTTAAAGTACCCGAATTTAATTCAAATTCAATAGTCGAAATCGTTAAAACTGCTTGGGATGATACACTAGATTCAAGAACATTTCCTGCATTACCATCAATACTAATTTCTCCTCCGTTTTGATGAAAAGAAGAGTGGAATTTTGTATCAATATAACCATTAACGGTAATTCCACCTGAATCAATAATGAAATTTCCGTAATTCACAAAAGGTGATTTTCCTCCTCCTTCTGGACCAAGAAGAATATTTCCTCCAGATATGTTGAATGTACCATTCGATAGAATTTTATCCGAAATAGTTAACATACCCTGATTAATTTGAATAGTCCCACCATTACTTACATTCAGTATTTTACAAGCACTATTTTGATTAATATCAACGGTTGTGCCTCCTGAAATCAAAACAAAATCATCATAATTGGGCACAAGGCCTTGGTTCCAAGTTGTTCCATCTTCCCAATTTCCATTTTGTACAGAATAAATGATATGAGATAAGCTATCCGAAGAACCTATTGAAAATCCACTAGGAGTTAAATCATTCATGGATAATTGAGAACGAATGCCAACATAGTTAAGATCATCTTGAAGTCCTTGAACATGAGCCCCAGCTATAGTATCTCCATGAATAATATGAATTGAGTAAGCTGACAGGGAATTAAATAGCTCAGTTGTTGATAATTTAATATTTAATGTAGAATCATTAAATTGAATTCCATTTCCAGTTTCAAAAATCCAATTACGATTAATACGTTGTTGAATATGAACTCCATTGTCGATAATTGAAATTTGATTTTCATTCAATCCAACAGTACCGAGAAAAGATAATTGAATAGTCCCTGAATGAACTAAACTTGTGCTTGCGTTAAACCAGATAGATGAGGTATTATCCATTCCATCAATTAATACAGGAAATGTGCTCCACTGGAAATTAGTCGAAGAAATTGGAATACTGCCTACCTTATACCATTTTGTAATGGAACCGGTAGTTAAAACAACAAAATGATTTTGACTATTTTCATTGTAATTTATTATTCCAGTAACTGTTGAATCTCCCAAACTAATGGAATGTTCATTCACAATTAGATTACCACTTTTTAAATACAACGATTTTAATTGAACATCAAATGGGAGAGAAATAGAATTTTGTTCACCAACATCTATGACTAAGTTAATTTGCATAGTATTCAAGGGTAATAAATCGGTTGAAATGATATTATTAATAATTGAATCGATAACCAACGTTGATGAATTAGCATACGTAAGCTCCAAGTTTGAAATGAATGGTTGTGGAGCATATGTAGCAATTGTTAATTTGCTAAGATTATTTATTTCAAATAATCCATTTTGATTATTTATTAAGCTAACCTGAATACCTTGAGGATTACGAATAATATAATTAAATCCCCCTAATGGCTGAGAATTAAAAATGAGAGATTGTTGAATGTCCTGTCTTTTAAATTCCAAACCAAATGAATTCGTGGAATTATATATTCCTGTACTACAAGTCCCGCCAACTTGGATAAAATTACCAGAAATCGACATCCCAAAAAAATTATGACTAAATTGACTATCATAAGTAAATAATACATTTCCCCCCGTTTGATAATAATTATTAATTTTATATCCATTAGAATATGGAATTAATTTTAAGTTAGCAGTACCTGAAGAAATAACTATGAGAGAATCAGTAATTTCAGGTATTCCATATAGTTGAATTTCATTTTCTTGCAAAGGGCAATCAATAATTAATTTCCTAATTTTTGAAAATTGACTTGTTAAACTAAAAACTGTAGAAGCTATTTTTCCGGAAAAAATTACTGTTGAACTATCCCCAAAAAAAGCTTGTGGCATTGAATTATATTGAGGAAATTGCAATTCAAGAGTCCCATAAACAAACAAACATGATGAAGTGCTTGTGATATTTTCCTCATTTATATTAATTAATTTACCAGAACTTGTAACAGTAGTTTTGCTATTATAAGCTACAAATTTATTGGTTACAATTTCAGATTTAACAGCAAGAATTCCAGAAATTTCATTCTTACCAAATCCAAATTTCATTTGGAAATTTTTTTCCATTCCTTCCAGATGCAAACTTGAACCTGCTTCAATGGTAAGTTGAGTACTATCAATAGCTGAATTAAAGTCGATTAGATAATTTACAGTCGATTCTGTACTTAAATTGGATGCTTGAAAATAAACGTTGGAGTTATTGATAATACTAAATTTAGCTACAATTTCAGATGGAACATTCGATAAAGTATCTGTCTGCCCAGTAGATATTTCAATCCAATCAAAAGGGGATGGATGAATTCGACTTGGCGACCAATTTCCTGCAACTTGATAATCTTGATTGATTGCTCCAGTCCAATGATACATTGCAGTATGATTATCTCCACCTGTCAAATCAAATGAATTCAGTGGGTTATCGGAAATTAAAAGTGTATCCGTTTGCAAATAGCAATTACCATAAACATATTCAACATTGTTCCAAACATTCCCATTCCAAAATTTGGGTTGATAATAACAAATTCCATCATCCGCATCTCCTTGTTGAAAGTATGCTTTAATCGCATAGATCATTGGAGCATCGATTCCAGTATCTTCAAAACTCCAATATCGGTGAAGAGAATTTGTAAAATTTGAATTTGGATGAACCATTGCATTCACTCCAACTCTAATTGTTCTTTCGACAGAATTATCTCCATAAAAAAATTCTAAATCAGAACCAACAGGAACGTCATTCGGATTAATGGTACCAATTGGGAATCGGGCTGTTGTGATAGAATCGGGATATAATGTGTAATTAAATTTTCCGTTTCCATTGATAGCAACCATTCGTTGAGAAATGCCTGTTGTGGTCGAATAATTCGACAAAACACAATTTCTAATTATTAAATCATAATCATTTAATAGTAGTATTCCATGTTTTAGATCGAGTGTATGAATGCTTCTCTCCCCGGGAATTTGAATTCTATTAGTAGTCCCAGCTCCAGTTAAATCTATTTTTAAGGCAATTGGTCCATTGGAATCTGGCCATTCAATTGAAGTTGCTAAAACTTCATCATTACCTGAATAAATTAGCGAAGAATTCGATTGGTTATATTGAAATCGACCGGGTCCATCAAAATGTCCTTTTGAAATAGTAACCCGAGACGCAGAATCTAAAGCTAAAATATTATTTAAAGTTGCTCCCTCTGAATTATTTAAAACGATACTAACAGAACCTGAAATAGAACCATTCATTGTAAATTCTTGATGAATAGTTCCTTCAAAAATAATTCCAGCGTATTTTATTGAATTAATTGTAACACTTGGTGATTGAATGATATTTCCCTTAACATGCAATACATTGGGAACGTTTGAACTAATACTTGATTCCGTTTTCAACGTAAACTGACCATTATTTAAAATCAGATTTCCGTTTATAACTAATGAGCTACAATAATAAGTAACAATAAAATTTGCATTATCTTGAATAAAATCACCCAAGACAATTGTAGTTGAAACTGTAGAATTGCTAGAACCATTACTTAACCATTTCCCATTCGTGTTTACGACATGATAGTCGTTTAGAACTGTATCTATAGCATCACGCAAATAAGCCGTTTGAATTGATTGATTCGGGCAATCATAAATAAAATTCCCCAAAGTACTTCCTGAAGGTATAGATACCGATTCACTTGTAACACCAATTATTTTAACTGTAGAATGACTTTTATAATTAGCTAATGGAATACCACCACCATTGCGTGCATGTAAATACAAACTACCATATTCAAAAACCAAATTGGATTTATTCCCTGTATTTACAATAGCTGTATAAGGTCCTGACTGTTTAATTACACCATAAATAATAGAATGGGAATAGGAAACATCAAAATAAGAAGATTCGGTTAGTTCAAGTTGACCTTTAATTACTGACTCAACTGTTTGAGTATCATTAAATTTAATTCCCCCAGAAGTAGTAAATGTTAAAACTAGATTCGAATTATTTTCAATACATAATTTTTTATCAATAGTCAAGTAAGTATTCGTTCCATTAAATGTATACACTCCATTACCTGTTATTTGTAATACATCAATTTCTTGATTAGGTATATTGGTCACGTTGACATTTCCACCTTGGAAAATAAGTGTGTCGTTAGGGCGGGGTGTTATTCGAGAGGGAAACCAATTACTTTCTACTTGGAAATCGGCAGAACCAGAGCTAGGCAGAAATGTATAACTCTGAGAACTTAAGGTTTTAAATCTTCCTGTTAATGGATTGACAACATTGTATAAAGGCCCATTATTACAACCAATATCATTGTATTCGAATATCGCATATCGAAACCAAGTATTTTCAGTTAAATAGGAATCATATGTGCTATTTAGATTTCCTGAATAAATTACTTTACCATTTCCTATTAAATTCCCATAGGAATAGATTATACCATTATGAGGTAATGAATCTAATTCAATATCTGGTGTTTGAACAACTAAGCATTTTTTGTTATTTCCAGTTTGATAGGCTAAAGCAAGGGAAGTATAATTAGATGTTGCAGTTAAATTTGTTGGTTGGGTTGTTGGAGGATCGCATGGTACTAATACTGGTGGCAAGTATTTAAATGTCAATCCTGATGAGGGGTCATTCCCTGGAGTATAGTTTATTCGATCTGTACAATTACTACTTGATGTTGTTGAACTCCAATTTCCGCTGGAGCTTTTTCGTGATAAAAAATTGGTATTAGTTTGGAAACGGATTCCTACCTCCGTTGAAATTGAGGTAGTTGAATGACATTGATTATAGCTGAATTTAATTTCATTTGTAGTTTCAAACAACTTTACTTGAAATGTTAATCGTGTTGAATCTGAATGATTGGCATCCATGTTTCGCCACTCAATAGTTACAACTCGAGAAGGTGAAGCCCCGGTTGCTAAATAGCGAATTTCAGATTCTGCTACTCCATTTAAATCCGCTGAAAAAGGACAAATACATGTTACATTACTGGATGTACTTGCTATAGGATATTGATTTATAGAAGCTGTTGATCCCAGGACAAGAAAACCGTTGACATTTACACTCAAACTAGTGTATGAATTAGGCCCTAGATTGAATGTGAAAGGAAGATATTGAGTATAATACTGATTCTCCATATTACTACCCGATGCAACAACATTACCTCCCAATATTCCAATATAATTATTGATAGATTGGTCAAATGTGTATTCATTTACAATTTGGGCATGAATGCGAATATTAAAGAGAATACTTATTAGTATTAGTTTGATACCTATTCTCATACATTACATATTTATACGATTTATTAAGGCAATATAATAATTCTAACTTGTTATTTAATAAAATTTTCAGATATTTAACATCATAACACATCCCAACTGGGCCAAGAACATATAATTAACTGAATATGAATAAAATACTACTATCACTCATCGTATTATTGACCATACTTTTTGTTCCTACTAAAAGTAATGCTCAACTAGTTTCAGTTTCAAATGGTTTTGCAACATGGCTTCAAGGAAATGGATATGCCGGATGTTTAAGTGGGAATATGTTAGATGGTTCTTGTCCATTAGTGATCAATGCAACTAAAATAAATTGTAGCTATGCGAATATTCAAGATTTAAGTGGTTTAGAAGTTTTTCAAAATTTAGATACCTTGATAGCTAATTATTCTGGATTAACTACTATTTCCTATTTACCTAATACATTAACATACTTAGAATTGGAATACAATTCCATCAATACTATTAGCTCATTTCCAAATTCATTGCTTCTCATAGGAATTCAATATAATCAATTAGAAAGTATTCCTAGTTTACCAACCATGCTAAAATATTTCGATTGCAGTTACAATCACCTTACAGCTCTTCCTTCTTTACCCAATAGTATAACACAATTAGATGCAAGCTATAATTCCATTTCAACAATCTATTCATTACCTGATTCAGCTCTTGGTATTAATTTATCAAATAATCAATTTCAATCTATACCAACCTTACCTCAAAATTTAATTAATTTAGATGTTTCAAGTAATTCTCTCAACAGTTTACCTCAATTGAATAATTTACCTCAATTGAATAAAGTTGTTTGCTCTAATAATGTATTAACAAATATTCCAATACTCCCAAATACACTTACAGAATTATATTGTGATTTCAATTCAATTACATCATTACCAACACTTTCACAAAATTTAATATCGCTAGAATGTAACAATAATTATCTTACCTATTTACCTTCATTAGAAAATTTACAATACTTAGTTTGTTCTAATAACAATCTTTCCAATGGTTTGCCTACTTTACCATCAACATTAAAAAGTTTATTATGTGAAAATGATTCACTACATACTCTTCCAGCTTTAAATTCTAATTTACAAGTACTTTATTGTTCGAATAATTTACTTGATTCTATTCCAACTATCTATAACCAACTATATGATTTGAGGTGCATGCATAATCAACTAACTACTCTTCCTAATTTACCAACTAATTTAAAGTACCTAGATTGTAGTTTTAATAATATCAATAATTTACCCAATTTACCACAGAACTTATATCTATTTTTAATTAGAAACAACCCCAATATAATGTGTCTCCCAGCGATTGAAAAATTCATTGGGTATGGGCCTTTTTCGATAGAAAATACAGGAATTATTTGTTTACCTAATTATATTGAACATTCATATTCTATTCCTTCTATTGATACTTTGCCATTATGTGGGATTTTTAGTAATCCCAATGGTTGTGAAATAGCATGGAATGTTGCTGGTCAAATCCATAGAGACGATAATTCGGATTGTGTCAGACAAACTAGTGAACCTGCAATTGAACAAGTAAAAGTCCAATTAATATTAGCTGGAGTTGTTGTACAACAAGTTTATTCAAACTTTGCTGGATTTTATTCCTTTAATACCGATTTAAATGAATATGAAATTAAGATTGACACAACAAACCTTCCATTCGATATAATTTGTCCAAATACGAACTCATATATTTTCAATCCATTTGGCCCTGATACGCTTGACTTTAGTTCAAATTTTGCTTTACAGTGTAAGCCTGGATTTGATTTAACTTCACGTTACATTGTACATTACAATGGTTTGTTTTTCCCTAATCAAGTTGCTAATGTTTATTTTAGTGCAGGAGATCTTGCACAATATTATGGCGTTAATTGTAATACTGAAGGATTGGCAGGAACAATAAAGGCTTGGTTTAGTGGTCCAGAATCATTTAATACAATACCTCAAGGTTGGACACTTAATAATGATACACTTAGTTTAGCTTTAAATGATATTAGCCAACTAAATATTGAAGATCATTATCATTTATCATTTTTAACCGATACATTTCCTCCTGCAGGTTCTCAATTTTGTTTAACTATCAATATTCAAGCAAATGGGATTGATAATAATCCTATAAATAATACAATTACTCATTGTTTTGACGTAATTAATTCGTTCGATCCTAATTTCAAAGAAGTATATCCATCGACAGTTGAAGAAGCAGGATTATGGCATACTTATACCATTCATTTTCAAAATACGGGAACTGCACCAGCAATCAACATCTTATTAAAAGATACACTCGATTCACAACTCAATTGGGCTTCATTTGAAAAATTAGGATCTAGTCATACCTTATTTACTCAGGTGCTTGAAAATGGCATTGTTCATTTCAATTTTCCTAATATTTTCCTAGCCGACTCTACGAGCAATGAACCCGAAAGCCATGGTTGGGTGCAATACCGCATTAAAACTAAAGATGATCTGAGCGGTGTTCAAACAATACACAATAAAGCATCTATCTATTTTGATTTTAATGAGCCAGTTGTAACCAACGATGCAATCATACGCCTATGCTCGCCTACACAGCTCTACCAGAACATTTTGTTATGTCATGGAGATTCATTAAAGGTTGGAAATACTTGGTTTATAAATGAAGGAGAATATTCAACAGCAATGAGTTCAATTTATGGTTGCGATTCAACAGTAAATACAACTTTACAATTCCGGTCTATTATTGAAAATGCTTATACACAACAAATTTGTCAAGGAGAAAGTATCATCATTGACGGCATTACCTATGATTCAGCAGGTGTTTTCTCAAGAATCTATTCCTCTGTGCATGGATGTGATTCAACTGTCACTATGACTCTTATTTTGGGTCAACCTGCTACTTCCACCCAGCATTACACTTTATGCGAAGGCGATACCTTGATTTTGAATAATCAAACTTTTACAAGTGCCGATAATTTCACAACCACGTATAATTCAAGTTTTGGATGTGATTCGATTGTTACCACCGACATTACTTTACTTCCTGTGGATTTTGATGTGTATGTAAATGATCCTGTTCTTTCGGTAATTCAAGGAATGCAGTTTTATCAGTGGATTAATTGCGCTACAAATGAACCTATTGAAGGCGCTTCATCTCAAGTGTTTATTCCAACATCCAACGGATCATATAAAGTGAATGTATTGACAATAAATGGATGCATTAAAACATCCGATTGCTATACAATCAGTACCTTAGGAATTATTGAACTTTCTCCTTCAGATATACGATTGTATCCCAATCCTGCTAATGAACAAATTACCATTGTACACCCTCAAGTAAGTGGTCAAATCTATATCACCGATTTAGCTGGTAGAATGGTAGGTGAACAAGCTATTTCCAATGGCTCATCAACACTTATAAACACGACTTATTTGTCTTCTGGCAACTATTTGGTAAAGTTTGTTTCGAATAAATTTCAACCAATTACTATACGATTTTCGGTGATCAAATAGTTAGCTAGACTAATTATTAATATTCGAAATATGACTTACGACTACTTAGAAAGTCTAAAAAAACAATTCGAGTATTATAAAATGCTCGGTGATAAAACATTTACCCAAATTGAAGACGATAATTTATTTTGGAAATTTAATGAAGACAGTAATAGCATTGGAACAATAGTGAAACATCTATAGGGAAATATGCTGTCAAGATGGACTGATTTTTTAACGACAGATGGAGAAAAAGAATGGAGAAATCGTGATGCTGAATTTGAAAATGACATTACAACACGTCAAGAACTTATTGATAAATGGGAAGAAGGTTGGAAATGTTTATTTAATGCACTGAACTCATTGACATCTGAGGACTTGCAAAAAGAAATTTTCATTCGTAATCAAGGGCACACTATAATTGAAGCTATATTCAGGCAACTTGCTCATTATGCTTATCATGTTGGACAAATTGTATTTATTGGAAAAATGGCAACAAATAATCATTGGAATTCATTGTCAATTCCAAAAGGACAATCAATTTCTTACAATGCTGATAAATTTTCAAAGCCTAAACAAAAAGGTCATTTTACAGATGAATATATTAACAAGGAGAAGTAATAAACCGCCTTCATCTAAATACAACTTGCTGGCATTTTTGTTCTCTAAATCATTATTTTAAAAAGGACTTTTTCATTTGTTTTAACACCATTAAGAAATTTGTTTTTGAATTGCCTTATCGTCGGATTGATAGATAAATCGCATATTTCAAAATAATTAGTTTGTAATTATTAGTTTTTGAACAAGGTTCGCGTTTTCCACTTTTAGGGAAAGGAAATAAATACCATTTGACAATACGTTGGTTACATTCAATGGAAGTGTAATTGAATTCGCATTAGTTTGCATTTCAAATTCCTGATTGAAGACATTTTTCCCTTCTAGACTGTGAATGGAAATTGTTATAGATTGATTAACGTGTGATTGGAAATTCCCTTTAATTACAAATTGTCCATTCGAAGGATTCGGATAAATGGAGATAGAATTACCAGACTGATTGCTGATGTGATTAATGACATCTATAACAAGCGTATCGCTTAGGAATGAATTCACTGGATTACATAAGAATGTGCTTTCAAGTTCCAGCGTAATAATATCACCCGATGCAGGATTTTCATCTAAATAATAAGGTTCATTTCCAACGATAATTCCATTTTTTCTCCAAATATAAATTGGAAGTATTCCAATATCATCAATAGTTGAAGTATACAAAATTGAAGTGCCTTCGTTAACAATAATACCAGGCATTGCATGAATTTCAATATGAGGTGTAAACACTGGTATAAAATCAACTTCAAGTGTATTTGAGTAAACTGATTCCGAGCTAACACATTGCTCAGAACTTACTAAAGTGCAGAGTACTTCATCTCCATCTTGAAGTGATGATGAAACATAGATTGAATCTGTATTGGATAAATCGGTATTACCGTTTACAGACCAAACAAACGCTGGAGAAGTCCCTCCGTGCGTATAATTCGATACAAAGTTTATTGGTTCACCAATACAGGAATACGCATCATTATTTGTAATTGTTATTATTGGAAAAATGGTTGGTTTTTTTATTAATGTAATTGTTTGACTAGTATCAACAGATGATGTCACACAAATTAAATTGGATGTTAGAGTGCAATAAAGTAGTGTAGTATCGGAATTAATTACTGAATTAATACTTGCTCCACTATTTAAAAGCTCACCATTTCCATACCATTGAATTAATGGATTAGTCCCCATGTTTGTGCCTATTGAACTATATGATAGTGTATCATTTTCACAGAATGAATATTGGGATAAAGGAGCATTTATTGTAACCGTTGGTGTTACATTGGCAACAATATCAACACTGATAGAATTACTTTGAACAGTTTCAATTAAAGGACAAACATCAGAACTATTAACAACACATCGAACTTGATCATTATCCGAAAATACATTCGAACTAAGCGTTAGGGAATTAGTTAAAAGAACATTATTATTTCTATACCAATTGATAATAGGATTTGATCCTGCATTTGAAATTGAAGCATTAAAAGTGATTTGACTTCCTTGGCACAATTGGCCGTTTGATAATGTTGAAATAGAAACAGCAGATTCGGAAACAGTATTAATTAAAAGTTGAGATTCATTTGATATTATAGAATCAGCATCAATGTATGCGATGCATCGGAAAAAAGTACTATCAATACTAAGGGGTGGATGAGAAATGAATAGTTCATTCTGATTAGCACCATTATAAAGTGAATCATTTTGGAGACTCACCCAAATGCCATCAACTAAATGTTGCCATTTGAAATTAAAATCTTGATTATTTGCAAAATTAAAAGCAAAAGAAACACTTTCACCATTACAAATATTCTGGGTTACCGGTTGAATTATGGGAGTATAAATGGATGTTATTGATGTTGATTCACCGAGTTGATATGTCCCAAACTCATTGCTAATGTTATTGATTGTGAGTAAACCTGACTGAGAGATACTTGAACCAAATGTTGTCCAGATGCCATTTTCCAGAATAGCTGCCTTAAAATTAAGTTCATTGGATAATGTATCAATCGCTGTTGAAGGCCATCTAAATTTCATGGTTAAATTGGGAGAGAAATTGAAATCATCGATTTTCTCTAGCTGGAAATAATAATTCAAGGATTTGTTTGAATCAATGGATGATTGAGCAATCAAAGGATGGTCTCCTTCATTAATTGAAATTTTAAATGCTCCTTGAGTAGTAACAGCTGGCTCATTAAATTCAACAGGTAAATAGGTAGTGAGGGTTCCTAATGGAATTACTTTATTATAAGAATAATAAACATTTTTAGGGCTATACTTACCAACTAACCAACCATTTCCATTCACATTGTTGCTATTATCATTTACAAGTAAATCTGTAGTTAATGTATGTTGACCAAAATTCAATTTCCCTTTTAATAACAATGCTCTATAATTAACCTTTACATCACCAATTTGAAATACAACGCCTTCATATGATGTGTTTCGTACGTTAATCTCACTTAAGTTAGTGTTGTAATATGAAATAAATGTTCCTTGCCCTGTTACATATTGAGGAACTAAAACGTCATTATATTCATTATTTGCCCTATTGATAAATAGCAAACTAGAATTTTCAAAAACCGCTCCTTCATTAACTGCTATATTCCCACCAATTGTAAGGCGTCCCATATAAAGCGCACCATCATTATTCATGGTGAAATCATGCAATACATCCAAATAAGATTGATTCAGAAATCGCGTTTTTTGACCAGGTGTGCCGTTTAAAATGATGTTGCTAAAAATCAAGGTACTGGATGCAGAGGAATTATAAGAAGAATTTAAAAGGTTAAATTCATTTAACAGTGTGGTATCCGTTGAGATTCCATCACCCAAAATTAAGATATGCCCATTCCCAACTTCATACAACGGATTTACAAAATTGAGTTGATTATTCAACAAATCTAGCTTGATTGTGTATTGACTGAAAATTGGATCTATGACCTTAATTGTTCCATCATTTAAATGGAAATCATAGGATGAAAATGTAAGTGCTGCTTTTGTTGTTAGACTTTCATTTATGTTGCCTCCTGCATTTCCATCTAACACAATCTCCCCTCCATTTTGAATAAAGGTAGAATTGAGTGGATTGTATATATAACCATTGATAGTGCAGATACCTGCTTCTATTTCAAAGATTCCATTATTGATAAATGGCGCTTTTCCTCCACCTTCATTACCTATATCAACACTTGTCCCATTAAAATAGAATTTACCAAAGGATACAATACTATCGGCTACAGTTAAGGAATTCAGAATATTTAGTTCACTATATACCGAAATGGTAATGGATTTACACGCTTGAACATCGGACACAGTTACGTGATCACCTTCCGAAATAAGAACATTATCAGAAAAATTAGGTACACTAGCTATATTCCATGTAGCTGGATTGTTCCAATCACCATCGCTTACTGAATAAATAAAATGAGGAACTGGTTCATTCGAACCGATTGAAAATCCTTCGTTTGTTAAATCACTTAATGATAAACGATTTCTGACAGCCCAGTAATTTGAATTAATAAACTGAGAAGGTGCAAACAGCCCTGCAACAGTATCAGCTTGAATTATATGAAGAGAAGAATCTGCATTCTCAACTGAATTATATTCAACTGCTGCTAATTTCAATACAAAAGAAGAATCTGCTAGTAATAATCCATCTTCAGCGGTTACTATCCAATTTGGGTTGATTCGGTTTATAACTGTATCCACACCATCAATGATAGGGTTTGTAAGCGATGTAAATCCATTTTGCCCTTCCATTCGAATTGAAATACTTCCTTTATGAAGAAGACTAGTACTAGTATTTAATCCTATGTATGTTGAGCGATCAAAACCATTGTAAAGAATCGGAATAGTAGAAGCAATTGCGCTAGTAGCCCAATTTTTAATTCCCCCAGTACTTAAAACAAAATGATGCCTTTGATAAAAATTATTAAAATATATTACTCCATTAGCTGTTGAATCACCAATAGTAAGTATGTGTTCATTCAGTATTAAATTTCCTCTTGACATAGTTACCGATTTAACACTTCTATCAAATGGAAGTGTTATTCCATTTAATGCCGTTGAATTAATAATGAGTCTGTGTGGACCAAATTGGGCAGGATATAAATTGTCGCTAATGGTTGCATCTAAGGGAGTAATATAGTTTAGTCCGCCTCCATTTGAGTATTTTATGGTGTCGGAAGTTGTAATTGGCTGAAGGGCTTGCGTAGCAATTGCAATTTCAGAAAGTCCTGTAACATTAAAAGATGAAACCGCACCTCCATTCATATTCAATAAAATGCCATCAGGATTACTGATTTTATAAGAAATCCCTCCAGTAGGTGTTGAAACTAAATTCACCACTTGTTGCCCCATTTGACCATTAAAATCAAATGTCATAATGTAAAAAGATGACGAATAGGATATTAGTCCCGCTTCTTGATTAAACGTTCCTGCAACAGCAAGTAATAAATTGCCATTATTCGATGAGTTTTTGACAAAATCTAAGCTTCCTCCTAGTTGATGGAAATTATTTATTTCAATTGGATTATTAAAAACGAGTACGCGCAATCGTGCAGTACCAGATGATTCTAACGTACATGTCCCCTTTACATTAGGCATATAATAAACCCAAAGATCAGTTGTTTGATTATTCAGATTAAATAAAATATCATTTACTGTTGGCATATTCGTAAATGAAATACTTGTGCATTTTCCATGTATTTGAACATTGACATCTGGTGCATAATAGGCTGAAGGAAAAATAACATTTGTTCCATTCACCTGATATTCAATATTTCCATATATTTTCAAACTACTTGTGTTAGAAGTTATATAAGGATTCCTAATGATTCTAAAGGTCCCCGTTGATGTTACTTCAGTCTTTCCACCTGTTGCTAATAAATAATTAGTATTTAGTCCTGACTTCATTTCAAGCACACCGGCAATTTGGTTATAACCATGACCCAAATTCAAAGTCAATTGGTATATAGAATCTTCAATAATTAAACGAGAACCTTGGTCAATAACTAATTGCGTGCTATCGGCTATTAAACAAAAATTTAATTTCAGTTGATTGGCTGATGCTGTTGAAAATGTAACGCATGTAGAGTTTGAAATACTTAATCGAGCAATCGTTTGTGTTGGAACATTTATAACTGTATCTGTTTGACCAGTTGAAAATTTGAGCCAATCGGTAAATAAAGGAGTTGTCCGAGCTGGGACCCAATTACCTGCTAATTGAAAATCGTTGTTAATTGCACCCGACCACTGATACACATTGCTGCTAGTGAATGTCCCTGTATAATCTGTATTTGCTAAAGAATATGCAGTTGTTGTAAGGGTATCTGATTGTAAAGTTTGAGTCTCATAGATAGTACCAATGGATTGCCATGAACCCGAATGAAAGCTATGAGGAAGAAAATATAAATAATCACCCACAATATCTTCAGTTAGGTAATTGGTTTTTAATGAATAGGTCATGATTGCATTTGCACCATCATCCTGAAATGTCCAATATCTTTTTAAGTAATTCGTTGAAATATTTGAGGGATGCGTTGCGTTTAACACACCAACAGTAATGGTTCGTTGCACAGCATTATCTCTATAGTAGAAATCAAGACCTGTAGCTTGAGCAACATTGGAAGTACTAAAAGTCCCCATTGGGAATTTGATTGTAGAACTAATATTCGGATATAAAATATGTTTCACTCTTCCAATTCCGTTGACTACTATCATTCGATCAACTAATGGATTCATATTGCTGAATTGGGAAACTATTGATTGCTTAATGAGTAGATTACTTGAATTAAGCAGCAAAAGGCCTTTTGCCAAGTCTAAATTATTCACCTCTTTATTTGTAGTGAATTGCAATTGCTTTGCTAGGCCAGTTCCTGTGAGGTTTACACGTAATGTACTTGGTCCATTAAAATCAGGCCATTCAACAGACGTTATTTGCAACAGATTTGTACCCGAATACTCTAAGGTTGATGCTGTTGGATGATAAGAAATATGTCCTGCATTCGCATCGAAATGCCCATTTATTATGGTGACATGAGAAAGTGAATCAAGCGCAATATCATTTACCAGTTTAACACCTTGGGCATTATTTAAAATCAGGTTTACCGATCCTGTGATACCCGATCCAAAATTAACGTCTTGATGCAATGCACCACTAAAGCTAAGTCCATCTGCATTAAATGCTTTAAATTGTGCACTATTTGAAACAATTAAATTTCTATAGATTGTAAGTTGTATGCTATTTGAATAAAAGCTAGATAAATTAAAAATCCCACCATTTATATACGTATTTCCATAAACACTTAATCCGTCGTTGGTAGGTTCAATTGCAAATTTGCCATCATCTTGAATAAAATCTCCGAATATTTTAGTAGCACCATTTTCTATTAATTTTCCGTTGGTGTTTACTACTCGATAATTATTTAATACAGTATCTATTTCTATGGTCGTTTGATACGATTGTTGATTTGGACAATCGTAAATAAAATGTCCGAGAGTGGTACCTGTTGGGAATGAAAAGTTTCCTGTTTCTATTCCCGTTAGCTTAAATATTGATTGACTCTTGAAAAGAGCTGTTGGGGCATTTCCACCATCTCTTGCGTGAATATAGGTTCCTCCAGCTTCAAAAGTGAGATTGGATTTGTTTCCATTATTCACTACTGCCGTATAGGGTCCAATTTGTTTTATTTCTCCAAATACAGATGTTGAAGAATACGTTGCATCATAATAGGCCAATTCTGATAAATTCAATTTCCCATTAATTTCAGCAGTCGCATTTTGATAAGATACGAATTGAATTCCACCATAAATTGTTGCATTAAAATCAAGTTCAGATCCTGTTTCAATTTTTAGTTTTTTTCGAATACTCAAGAAACAATTTCCTCCATCAAATGAGTAATGTCCATTCCCATCTATCCTTAAAACACTAATTTCTTGATCAGGTACATTTGTGACATTCACATTCCCACCCGAAAAGATTAAAGTATCATCAATCATGGGTGTATAGCGAGCAGGAAACCAACTTCCAGAAGATTGAAAGTTGGCAGAACCAGTAGTCGGAATAAAGGTGTATTGTTTAGCGGAAAATGACCTGAATCGATTACTTATTGCTGAACTTGTATTATAAATAGGGCCATTTTCACAACCAAAATCATAATAAGCAAAAACAGTATAACGATACCAAGTGTTGTGTTGAGTAAAATTGGAAAAATTATTAGAGTGACCATTATAGACTACTTGTCCATTTCCAATTAGCTGATTGAGCGTATAAGAAACAGAATCTTGGGGCAAAGTATTTAGAGGTTGATCATTCGTTCGAACAACCAAGTATTTACAATTTGATAGAGGTTCAAACGACACACTCATGTTTGAATAATTGGCAACACAGGATAGTGATGTAGGGACATCAACGGGTGGTGTACATATCCCATATTGAGGGATGCTATAACTAAAAACTAAGCCTGTGCTTGGAACATTGCCCGGTGAAGAAGTAATATTGTCTGTATTTGAAGTACTTAATGTGGTAGAATTCCAATTACCTGTTGCACTTGAGCGCGACTGGAAATTGGAGTTACTCAATGAACGAATTCCGACTTCAGCTGAAAAGGAAACTGAGGACTGGCAATTAGAATAACTAAATCGAATTTGATTTGTTGATTCAAACAATTTTATTTGGAAAGTGAGGCTACTTGAACCCGAATGATTCACATCCATATTTCGCCACTCGATTGTATAAACACGCGAGGGAGCTGCACCAGTAGCTAAAACACGTATATCAGAAGAAGCAGTTCCATTTAAATTGCATCCTAAAGGACTAATACTAATAAGGCTAGAATTCAAATTTGAAATTGGATTCTGATTGATATATCCATCAGATCCAAGTGAGATAAAGCCATTCGCGCATACTTTAGCGTAGGTATAAGGAGCATCATCAAAACTAAAACTAAATGGAAGGGCTACTAGATAAAGTTGGCTTTCCAAACTGGTTCCAGAACCTAATACAGTTCCTCCCAAAATACCTTGGTAATTACTATTGGATTGCTCAAAAACATATTCTTCTATGTTTTGAGCTTTACTGTTTTTATTTATTGAAATACTGATTAATAACAGCAATAATATATACCAGCGCTTAAGCATAATGGAGAATTTTATTGCAATATAAACAATATTGACTATTTAAGATTACCTATTATTATTACACCTATATCGCTGTTAATTAAATAATTAGATCGAATTGTGGCGATCCACAAAGAAAACTAAAGATAATTGATGTGTTTGTAAATAAGGAGGCTGTTTGGTTTTGAACTATTTCAAATCATTAGAATCCGAGTTTTTAATAAAACAATTGGATTGGAAAGATTATCATCAATATAAATCTTAATTCTTCTTTGAAATATTTAAAAATAAATTTTGCTATTTTTTGAAGTGTAAGTTTAAATAGTTAAAACTTGTTTTATTATTATTTTGCTTTACTCGCTTTTAACTAATAAAATATGAAAGAAAGCTTTAGTATTAAATTTTCAAATACAAACTTAATTCTACTTTAAATGAGTTTAATATTGAATCCAAATAAATAGATTCATAGTAGAAATTTCATTGCATAATTAAGTTTGAATAGATATTACAAAAAGGACTTACTATTTTAACAAGCAAATCCTATTTAATTGAATAGACTCATATTCACCTATTAAAAAAATCAATACTAACGAAGTCTAACCTCTCCTTACATCTGGTTAATTTAAAGCGGACAATTACTATCTTGCACATCTAATCTGTTATCAATGGCTTTTCGCTTGCTGCGATGGATTTTACTATTAATTGCCACACTCTTGCTTTGGTGGGTGTATGCACATAAAACGGGGCCGCTTCCCCCTCTGGGATCGTTCTTTTCGCCCTTTGAAGGATTTTGGCAAAATGCTGAAAATGTATCCGAGAAATCGAATAACTCACTAAAAATTGAGGGATTGAAATCGGAAGCATCGGTATCTTATGACGACCGCATGGTGCCTCACGTGTTTGCCGAAAATGAGGAGGATTTATATTTTCTTCAAGGATATGTAACAGCTTCTCAGCGTTTATGGCAGATGGATATGCAAGTGAGAGTAGCCGAAGGTCGTTTGAGTGAAGTGATTGGGGAAAAGCTGCTGGAGAAAGACATTGAAGCTCGTCGGATAGGATTGAAATTGGGCGCTCAACGTTCCCTCGCCTTTCTGAATCTTGATCCGAAAAGCAGGATGATAGCCGAACGTTATGCCGCTGGTGTGAATGCTTGGATTTCAAGTCTTGATCCTAAAGATTATCCACTTGAATATAAATTACTTGATTTTAAACCAGAAGCTTGGTCGCCATTTAAAACAGTTTTACTGTTGAAATACATGGCCAATATGTTGACTGGTTATGAACACGATTTTGAAAATACCAATGCCGTTAAATTATTGGGATATAATGTGTTGAATCAAATCACACCCGATTTTCCAGATTCATTAATAGATCCAATTATTCCTATTGGAACTGTGTTTCCGATGGCTACTATTTTACCTGATAGTCAACAAATTTCGTTTATACCGAAAACCGCTGAAGTTGCTGCTTTGGCTTATCCATTTGATCGTCCGGAAGCAGATTATGGTAGTAATAACTGGGCTGTGAGCGGAAAAATGACTCAGAATGGGAAACCGATTTTGTGTAATGACCCTCATTTGGGATTGAACTTGCCGAGTATTTGGTTTGAAATTCAATTACATACTCCCGATATGAATGTGTATGGGGCAAGTATTCCGGGCGCACCTTGCGTAATTAGCGGTTTTAATGATAGCATTGCTTGGGGAATTACCAATGCTGCCATGGATGTGAAAGATTGGTATTCCATAGAATTTCGTGATGGAAAACGAAAAGAATATTTATACGATGGTATTTGGAAACCAACTAGCTATGTTGTAGAACGCTTTTATGTGCGCGGGAAAGGAATTGTTTACGATACAATTATTCATACCGAACAGGGACCGGTTGCCTATGATAAATCGTTTAATCATGGCGTGGAAACGGAAAATAGAGCATTACGCTGGACTGCTCATGATCCAAGCAATGAAATGCTGACGTTTTATAACTTGAATAAAGGACAAAATTATTCGGATTATAAATCTGCTATTGCCCATTATCGGTGTCCTGGACAGAATTTCGTATTTGCATCGAGTGCTGGAGATATTGCTATTTGGCAGCAAGGAAAATTCGTAAATCGCTTTCCTGAGCAAGGACGATTTGTAATGGATGGAACGACTTCAAAAACTAAATGGCGAGGCTATATTCCTCAAGATCATAATCCGCACACCTTGAATCCGGAACGTGGTTGGGTGAGTTCAGCGAATCAACATCCTACCGACTCGACTTATCCTTATTACTATACAGGTATTTACGAGTATTTTAGAAATCGTCGAATTAACGAACGCTTAGCTGCATTGACCAATTCGAAAACGATGGTGAAGATGCAGGATATGATGGATTTGCAGAATGATAATTACAATTTGTACGCATCGGAGATTTTGCCATTAATGCTTTCTTTATTGAATGATAATGAGATTCGCTCGAACGAACGGGAAGGTTTGGCAGAACTGAAAGGTTGGACTTTCTTGAATGATCCAGAATTACGAGCCCCAGTGTATTTTGAAACTTGGTGGAAAAAACTCCATAGTCGGATTTGGGATGAATTTGATGATGATAAACGATTACTCCAAGCACCTGGTTTTTTTCATACGATTCGATACTTGAAACGTTTTCCAGATGGTGAATTGATTGATGATCATACGACGAAGGAAGATGAGAGTTTGGCTCAATTGGTCAACGCGACTTTTCATACTTCGGTTGAAGAAGTTCAGAAATGGGAAAAGGAACATCCCAAAGAGGTGTTGACTTGGGCGAATTTCAAACATACCACAGTGACACATTTGAGTCAGCAGTTGGCTTTTAGTGTGGAGAATGTTCAAAATGGCGGAAATGCAGGAATTGTGAATGCGACGAGTGAGAAAAAAGGTCCAAGTTGGAGAATGGTAGTGAGTCCGGGCAGTGCAGGTGAAGCTTGGGGAATATATCCGGGTGGACAAAGTGGAAATCCGGGAAGTAAATACTACGCGAATTTTATTGAAGACTGGGGCAAAGGAAAATACTATAACCTCTTATTATTAAAACCCAATGAACAACACAGCAGGATCCTATATGTCCAGCGTTGCGCGCCGTAGAGCTCGTCGTTGGTTTATACCGCGCATGCTGTTGATTGTAATCATAGCTGGCGTGGCACAATGGTATTTGCCTTTTTGGAGCATGCCGACAAGTTGTTTTGTACTTGGCTTTTTGACTGCTCCTGTAAATCGTTCGGCTTTTTGGGCTGGCTTTATAGGTATTTTTCTGTTGTGGACAGGAATGGCAATATCTATTGATTGGATGAACGATTCGATCTTATCGCAACGGGTGATTCAGTTGTTTCCTTTGCCTAAATCGTCGGCCTTGTTGATTCTGATTACAGGTATTATTGGAGGAATCTTGGGTGGAATGGCGAGTAAGACGGGAGATTTGTTGAGGCGATTTTTCATTCGGGAATGACCTCGGACTGAATTCCTAGGGTGCGGGGAGGAAATTGTAGCATTTTAGGTATGGGGTACGGGTAGTGAATTGTAGCATTTGAGGTATAGTAGCCTCGGACTTTAGTCCGAGGGTGCGGGGAGGAAATTGTAGCATTTTAGGTATGGTAGCCCCGGACTTAAGTCCAGGGGTACCAGAGAAAAATGATGCATTAGGGGAAGTAGTAATTATTCTTTCAGAAGCACTATCAATTCCCGAGCACTATTGCTTCAGGGGAAATTCAGCAGCCTCGGACTTAAGTCCGGGTGTACCAGAGAAAAATGTTGCAATAGGATAAGAATTTAATATTCGTATTTTGTATGGAACATTTTATTAATTTCGCCGTTTCGTTCTAGCTCCTCAAACTATATCAAAACATGAGACAACTAAAGATTACCAAGCAGGTTACGAACCGGGAAACAGCGTCCTTAGACAAGTACCTTCAGGAAATCGGTAAAGTTGAGCTCATCACTGCAGAAGAAGAAGTTCAATTGGCGCAACGTATTCGTCAAGGTGATCAGTCTGCTTTAGAAAAACTCACCAAGGCCAACCTACGATTTGTGGTTTCTGTTTCGAAACAGTATCAGAATCAAGGATTGAGTCTTCCCGATTTGATTAATGAAGGAAATTTAGGATTGATTAAAGCTGCACAGCGCTTTGATGAGACTCGTGGTTTCAAATTTATTTCGTATGCTGTTTGGTGGATTCGTCAATCGATACTTCAGGCATTAGCAGAGCAATCGCGTATTGTTCGTTTGCCATTGAATAAGATTGGATCGATAAACAAGATTAACAAAGCCTTCTCTAAGCTAGAGCAGGAATATGAGCGCGAACCAAGTGCTGAAGAAATTGCTGAATTGCTTGAACTTACTGAAAATGATGTAAAGGAAAGCATGAAAAATTCGGGACGCCATATTTCGATGGATGCTCCTCTGGTTCAAGGTGAAGAAAGTAATATGTATGATGTATTGCGTTCGAGCGATAGTCCAAGTCCGGAAGCTGGTTTGATTAACGATTCGTTACGTAAAGAAATTGATCGTGCATTATCGACATTAACAGCTCGTGAAGCGGATGTGATTAAGTATTACTTCGGCTTGAATGGTGAACATGCGATGACTTTGGAAGAGATTGGTGAAAAGTTCGATTTAACACGTGAGCGTGTTCGTCAGATCAAGGAAAAAGCGATTCGTCGTTTGAAACAGACTTCACGAAGTAAGATTCTGAAAACGTATTTAGGTTAAAAAAAATCCCCGGTTTTGCCGGGGATTTTTTTTTGATGTGCTCGCTCCCTTCGACAAGCTCAGGGAGCGAATAAATCCGCGCGCTGAGCTTGGCGAAGCGTGCGTGATAATTGTGGGGACAAATACCTTTTAAAAAAGAAAGTCTATTTAGCTGAATTTAAATAAATTGATTAGGTTTGGTTAAGCAAATTCTGATATTTATGATGAAACGTTTCCTTTTCTTTTTATTGGCATTGGTATGTGTGGGCGGCACTATGCAGGCTCAAACATTAAATGAGGAAGATCAATATAAATTGGATCATCCAACAGTTATTCCGACAATGAACAATGCTCAACGCTCTGGTGAACCGGGATCGGATTGTGAATATGCTCTTCCACTAACAAGTGGACAATTTTACTTTTTGCCTACTGTAAATTCCAGTTTGAATAACATTATCAATGGAGCTGCAAGTATGGGAACCAATCCAGTTCAGCTTCCCAACAATTGTTTAGCAACTGCACCAAATCAAACATGGTTCTCGTTTGCTGTTGAAGACACAGGATATGTAGGAATTAACCTTATAGGTACATATGATTATGATTATTTGTTGATCGATGGAACCAATTTCCCTTGTGCTGAATTTGACACTTTTACCTATGCATATCAATTCCCACCTGTATTGGGATGTAGCTATAGTGCATCACCAAACGAATATGTAAATGTTGGTTGTTTGCCGGGAAGAACCTATTATTTGATCATTACCAATTTTTCAAATATGCCAGATCCTTTTCAACTTATTGTTGGAGGAAGTGTAGGTATTATCCCAATTAATAGCAGTGTAGTAAGTGGAAAAGTCTATGCCGATTTAAATAATAATTGTGTGTATGATACTGGCGATACACCAATTTCAAACGCTCAGGTAGTTTATCAAGGAACCATTTTATATGATATTACTGACCTAAATGGAGATTATTCTCTTTTAGTTCCAGCGAGTTCAACAGGAAATATACAAGTGAGTAATGGTAATCTATCTCCATTGCTTTGGCAAAACAACTGTTCTGAACAACAACCTATTTTCGCTCTTGATTTTGGAGGAGGCTCAACAATGACGGCAGATGTGGCTTATTATAGCAGTATAAGTTGTGCTATTCCATCGGTGAGTACTTCAACCAGCTTTATGCGACGTTGTTTTACGAATACTCGTCAGGTTCAATATTGTAATCAAGGGACATTGCCTGTTGAAAATGCCGTTGTAACATTGACCTATGAGCCAGGAATTTATCCTGTGTATTTTTCTGCAGCGTATACTCAAAATGGAAATGAATACAGTTTTTCTATTGATACAATTCCAGTAGGTGGTTGTGGTAGTTTTTATGTGATTGATTCGGTTGGATGTGAAAATGGTATTGGAAGCTATGCCTTGGTTGAAGCACGAATTACACCTATTCCAACCTGTGTTTTATTGCCAGTAGATTGGGATCAATCAGACTTGGAAGTTCACGCTATTTGTAGCGATAGCATCAATGCAACATTCACAGTAAGCAATACTGGTAATGCAAATATGTCGACTGCGATGCCATACGAAATTCGAAGAAATAATATATTAGAAAGTGCAGGGACAATCCAATTAAATGCTGGGGCATCACAAAGTTTCAATGTTGCAAACGACAATGATATGGTGATGTTGAAAGTATATGAAACCGATGGAAATCCTTTCAATACTATCGCTTGGGGATTTAGTGATTGTCATAGTGCTTTGAATTTTGGTGGCACATCTCCAAGTTTAGCCATAAATGACCTACAACCTTGGTTAGATCAAGACATTGAAGTAATCATTGGTTCATTTGATCCAAACGATAAATTTGCTTGGCCTTTTGGTGAAGGAAACACATCGAAAATAGATCGTTTAGACGATTTAGAATACCGAATTCGTTTTCAAAATACAGGGAATGATACTGCATTTACTATTGTCGTTGTTGATACCTTGAGTGATCTTTTAGATCCGACTTCAATTCGAATTACAGGAAATAGTCATCCGTATATTTATGAGGTTAATGGGAATGTTGTAACCTTTACTTTCCCGAATATCGAGCTACCAGATTCATCCACGAATATGGCTGGAAGTATTGGATATATCCGATTTAATGTTGCTCAGCAAGTTGGCAATCCTGCCAATTATGAGATTGATAATTTTGCTGATATTTATTTTGATTTTAATCCTCCAATTCGCACCAATACAGCCATTCGTACTGTTGGAGATATTGCTTTGGGTATTTCTACAGCTTCAAATGATAAGCTCCTTGCCTACCCTATTCCAGCAAAAGATTTGGCGACATTTGTATTACCTGAATCATGGACCAACAATTACTATTCGTTGACTTTGTTTGATATGATGGGAAAAAGAATGCAATCTCAATTAGGTAAAGGCAGGAATTGCTCAACACTTGTTTCTAAGCTTTCAAGTGGAATGTATTTAGTTGTTTTTCAATCGAAAGATGGAAAGATTGCTCGCACAACGATTATAGTGGAATAAAGAAAATAATCTTCCAAAAACAGAGACCGTTTGGCATAGGCTAGACGGTCTTTTTTGTTAAAATATTCGTATTAATTTTCAATGGCGTGTTCTATTTTGGGAAAGCCCCAAGAATGAACTATTATTTATTTTATATTTAATTGATTATATCGACTCACACCCGTCCAAGACGTTTTAAAATAGGGTAAAAAAATAGAGTTGGTCCGGATTAAATCCGGTATGTTTGAGTTACGACACAAAAACATAAACCAACTCCGGCATGAAGATCACATTATTTGCTCAGATATTCCAAAAAATTAAGCGAGATTCTTTCAATAAACTAGTAGAAAAGTTTGAGTCCAATAAACATTGTAAAGGCAATGATGCTTGGTCTCACTTTGTGACAATGGTTTTTTGCCAGTTTTCCAAGTCTAATAGCTTAAATGACGTTTGCAATGGAATGCGATCAGCAACAGGCGATTTAAATCATCTGGGAGTGTCAAAAGCCATGAGGCGATCATCGTTGGCATATAATAACCAACATCGCAACTGGGAGCTGTTTCAAGCGATGTATTTTAACTTGTATGAGCAGTTTGAATCAACCTTAAAAACAAGCCGAAAGCTGCTTCCCAAACGTAAAATCTATCTGCTCGATTCAACCACGATTGACCTTTGTCTTAAAGTGTTCGACTGGGCACTATTTCGAAAGAAGAAGGGAGCTATAAAACTTCACACAGTCCTTGACTTTGACGGCTGTATGCCCGTTTTTGCTGATTTGAGTGATGGCAAAAAGCACGATGTAAATGCAGCACATGATATTGAATTTCCCACAGGAAGCATTGTTGTAGCTGATAGAGGATATGTCGATTTTAACTGGATGAGAAAATTAGATGAACAAGGAGTATTCTTTGTTATTCGAGGAAAAGAAAACATTCAGTTTGAACTTTATGAGCGAACTAAGAGCCCAACCGATGAAGCAAATCCAGACTTGCAATACGACTGGAAAGGCTTTTTGAGTTTACCTCAATCAAAAGAAAAATACCCGCAAAAGCTCCGAATGGTTCAGATCTGGGATGAAGAACAACAGATATATCTTGAACTTCTTACAAACAATTTTTCTTGGACAGCATCGACCATTTCAGAACTATATAAACGTAGATGGAGCATCGAATCGTTCTTCAAGGAGATCAAAACACACCTGAAAATCAAGTCTTTCATAGGAACCAGCATGAATGCTGTTCTGATACAGATTTGGACAGCACTAATCACCATACTGCTTTTAAAGACACTTCAAAAGGAAGCAAAACACTCTTGGCACCTCTCAAATTTGGTGTCCTTTATTCGATTAAATCTCTTTGTGAAAATTGACCTCAAAAAATGGCTTGATAAACCCTTTTTAGATGATGACGAAATTGATAAACTGGAATTACAAATGTCCCTTTTTTAAATTATAGAGGGTTTAATTTTCAAAAGAGCGTTCTTTGATGAGTAATCTCGCATCAAATCAGGATTGTATTTTCGTTATACAAACGTCTTGGACGGGTGTGATATCGACTATGTTTTTTACGAATATCATTTAATATGAAAAATTTCTATTTAGTCATTTTCACACTATTATCACTTAACACCCAAGCTCAACAATTGCAATGGGAAAAGGTGATACAGAAAGGCTGGGAGCATGAAATATTATCACAATTTCAATTAGATAATGGAAAAGTTGTATTGCATGCATTGACGCATGCATCCGGATCAAAAGTTAAAGACAATGAACTCATTCATATAGATTGGGATGGTACTTATTCAGATAGTGCCTATTGGTTTGTAGAACGTTGGACAAAACTTTCTCAGTCAAATAATGAACCTGAAAAGCTCATTGGAGTTGGTAATTCAGAATATGTATGTGCAATGGATGTTGTTCTCCCTTGGGGCTATTGGGATTTCAATATTTTGAATGCCGACACCAAGGAATTATTAAATCAAGCTGATCCACGTCAGTATTATTCAGAACATAATTTGTTTATCGACTATACTGAATACCCATTTTGTGATGGTGCTTTTATGAGTTCAACTGGAAGTTGGATTGCTATTGGTGATACTATGTTCCAACGGGTTCATGGTGTCCAATATGAATGCAATGCTTTTCTGGATACACTTCCAATTTCACTACTCTGTTTATTTCCTTTTCAGGAAGATTTAGGCTTAGCATTTTCACAACATGCAGTTTATTCACTCGATACCAATGCGAATATGAGTGAAATAAATGCATTTAATTTTACAATTGATTCTGTTACAACAACCTATTCAGATACAAACTATTTACTGATTTGCCCAGATACATTTCGTATTAGTGATCAATCGGGAAACATCCTGGATCAGCTTGCTAGAGTCGATTTAATAGATTCGATCTATCAAGTAAGTTATAAAGAAAATCAGTTTTGGGTATTAGGTGAATTGAATAATTCCGTGGTTCTAAATTCGTATGAAAATGGTCTCTTTATTTCATCATTTCCAATTGATACTAGTAAAGCTCAATTTATACGTTTTGCTTTGAATCCCAATAATCAACAATTCATGCTCATTGGGTATGAGTCGGCAGTTATTAATAAACATCTTTTAATGCAGGTATATGATATAAATGCGCCTTCAATTGTTAAATCTAATGAGAATATTGCTTTAACGGGTGTTGATATGATTAGTGTAACTCCCTCGTATTGTGGAAATCCATTTTTACATGCTTATTTATATTATATTCAATATGATATAACCATAGAGAATCGATCTGATTCAGTCATTCAATCATTATTCATAAACAGTCAATGGGAGCCATCTTGGATAAATGTTTATGGCTGCAATCTATATTGCTACGATTATCAAAAAACACTGAATAAATCCAATTTAAATCTTGCTCCAGGTGCAAGCGCTATACTGCCTTTTAGCATTGTTGTTAGTAGTTCTTTATCGCCATTACCAATTTGCTTTTGGACAAGCACTCCGAATGGCCAGCCGGATCGTGATCCAAGCGATGATCAAATTTGTTTTGACATTCCACTAGGACTAGATGAAATCAATTTAGAAAATAATGAGATCAGGGCTTATCCAAATCCAACACAGGATATCACACATTTTATTTTTCCTGAAAATTGGACAAACAAGAAAATTGACTATTGCATTTCGGATTTAACGGGTAGAAAATTAGAAATGAATCAATGCGTTGGTCAATCATTAACGCTTAGTACAGCTCATCTAAAAGAAGGCTTGTATTTCGTTGTATTTAAAATGGATGATGGGAAAAGAGCAACAATTCCTTTAATGGTATTGAAATAATTAAAATAAAAAGGGCATCTGCTTTCACAAATGCCCCTTAATTGAATGAATTAGCATCAATGTTTTACTACAAATTTTGAATACTTAGTTGCATCAACAGAAATCAAATACATGCCATCTTGCAATTGATTTACTGGAATTTGGAATGAAGTATTTCCGTTGGAGTTTAATCGTAACAAGGTTTTTCCAGATAAATCGTTGATGGAAATTGAATGATTAAAATGATCAAGTTGAAGCTGAATAAAATTACTAGCTGGATTTGGAAAAAGATCCAATGATTTATTTGGATTTTCATTTGGTATTGCAGTCAATATTGGATTAGAACGCATACGAAGAGCGTTTTTACAATCGCCGAAATTGCGCATTAAATCGAAATACATTCCATCGTTATAATTGAGAATTGGATTTGAAACGGTTGTTCCAGTATGAATGTCCACGCCTAATAATTGATCACCATTACTGAAATAATAGGTGTCGGTTGAAGGATCGATGGTTGCACCTGCATTGAGTGAATATCCACCAGATACAATTGAAGCAGGTGAAATAATCGTAACGTTTCCAGTAGCTATATCAATTTTACCTAAGCGAACAGTTGCAGAATCCAAAAATTGGGTAGGAAAACCTAAAATGGAATCAAATTCTGTAGAGAAATAATTTTTCCGAACTAATCCATAAAGGGAGGTATCTGAGCAACTGTATGTGAAATTATCGAAGATTATTCCATCGAGATCTTGAATAGGAACATTGTTGTAAACTTCTCCGGTGTACAAATCCAAACCGATTAAATTGGAACCTATAGAGAAATAATATACCATTTCGTAAGGATTAATGGCGCTACCTGCAAGTGCATACCCTTGAGCAACAGAATTAGGTGAAATTTGAGTAATGACGCCTGTTGTTGTATTGATTTTAGCTAAATACACTTCACCATTTGTTTCAGAAGTAATTGGATCGGTGTAAAAACGACGAGCTAAACCGTAGAGTGTAGAATCAGAATTGTTGAACCGAAAATTCTCGAAATAGCTTTCTGCAATTGGATTAGAAATAGTTACCCGATTCAGAATTTCTCCGTCGGTTAGAGAAATGACTAGCATTTGAGTTGAGCCCATAAAAATATAGGTGCTATCGTATGGATTAAAGCTGCGCCTGTTAAATTAACAGCTTCATTCATTTGCTCCGGTCCAATGCTGGTAACTAAACCAGTAGCATGATCGACTTTACCAAGGCGAATGCTTGACGAATCGAGTTGCTGATAAATAATTGAGGAATCAATTGGATTGATCACATCGCTGAAATAATTCTTGCGAACAACTCCGAATGTAGTTCCATTAATTTGTGAATAGGCTGATGAAAATAGGGCAATACAGAATGAAAGCAGGTAGATTTTTTTCATATTGAATAAGGTAGAAATCAAATAACAAGGAAAATAATTAGTTGTTCAAAATAACGAAATTCAATTCATCAAAAGAATCTTCACAGGTAAAGAATGAAATTCTTCCATTACAAGAAACTAATTTAACTCAAACATTCAATTTATCTCACACCCGTCCAAGACGTTTTAAAATAGGGTAAAAAAATAGAGTTGGTCCGGATTAAATCCGGTATGTTTGAGTTACGACACAAAAACATAAACCAACTCCGGCATGAAGATCACATTATTTGCTCAGATATTCCAAAAAATTAAGCGAGATTCTTTCAATAAACTAGTAGAAAAGTTTGAGTCCAATAAACATTGTAAAGGCAATGATGCTTGGTCTCACTTTGTGACAATGGTTTTTTGCCAGTTTTCCAAGTCTAATAGCTTAAATGACGTTTGCAATGGAATGCGATCAGCAACAGGCGATTTAAATCATCTGGGAGTGTCAAAAGCCATGAGGCGATCATCGTTGGCATATAATAACCAACATCGCAACTGGGAGCTGTTTCAAGCGATGTATTTTAACTTGTATGAGCAGTTTGAATCAACCTTAAAAACAAGCCGAAAGCTGCTTCCCAAACGTAAAATCTATCTGCTCGATTCAACCACGATTGACCTTTGTCTTAAAGTGTTCGACTGGGCACTATTTCGAAAGAAGAAGGGAGCTATAAAACTTCACACAGTCCTTGACTTTGACGGCTGTATGCCCGTTTTTGCTGATTTGAGTGATGGCAAAAAGCACGATGTAAATGCAGCACATGATATTGAATTTCCCACAGGAAGCATTGTTGTAGCTGATAGAGGATATGTCGATTTTAACTGGATGAGAAAATTAGATGAACAAGGAGTATTCTTTGTTATTCGAGGAAAAGAAAACATTCAGTTTGAACTTTATGAGCGAACTAAGAGCCCAACCGATGAAGCAAATCCAGACTTGCAATACGACTGGAAAGGCTTTTTGAGTTTACCTCAATCAAAAGAAAAATACCCGCAAAAGCTCCGAATGGTTCAGATCTGGGATGAAGAACAACAGATATATCTTGAACTTCTTACAAACAATTTTTCTTGGACAGCATCGACCATTTCAGAACTATATAAACGTAGATGGAGCATCGAATCGTTCTTCAAGGAGATCAAAACACACCTGAAAATCAAGTCTTTCATAGGAACCAGCATGAATGCTGTTCTGATACAGATTTGGACAGCACTAATCACCATACTGCTTTTAAAGACACTTCAAAAGGAAGCAAAACACTCTTGGCACCTCTCAAATTTGGTGTCCTTTATTCGATTAAATCTCTTTGTGAAAATTGACCTCAAAAAATGGCTTGATAAACCCTTTTTAGATGATGACGAAATTGATAAACTGGAATTACAAATGTCCCTTTTTTAAATTATAGAGGGTTTAATTTTCAAAAGAGCGTTCTTTGATGAGTAATCTCGCATCAAATCAGGATTGTATTTTCGTTATACAAACGTCTTGGACGGGTGTGAATTTATCTATACTTTAAATGAAAATCGCTTAAGGGTTTCCAATAATTCATCTTTGCGTCTACGTGCAACGGGTAAATGACTTCCATCTTGCATTACTACTTCTCCCCCTTCACCACGATGATATTCTTTTAAATGCTCCAAGTGAATAATATAAGAATGATGAACTCGGAAAAATAATTGAGTTGGTAAAATATCTTCAAATTCACGTAATGTTTTAGATGATAATATTTTTTGTGTTAATGTGTGGATATAAGTATAGTTTCCATCAGCTGCTAAATACGTAATATCAGAGAAATTCAAAAATAATAATCCTTGTCCGGTAGTTATAGCGAGTGTTTTAGGTATTTGCCCTTGTTGAAGATTCTTTAGTAAAAATTCTAATCGTTTGTCCTGAGATTGATTTGACAAACTCGATTTAACTCGTTCAACAGCCGCTTTTAAATCATCTACATCAATGGGTTTTACTAAATAATCAATTGCACTGAAACGAATGGCTTGAATAGCATAATGATCGTAGGCTGTAGTGAATATTACTTGAAAGGAACGATCTTTTACTTGTTCAAGGAAGGAAAATCCATTCATAAGAGGCATTTCAATATCTAGAAATACTAAATCAGGATTGAATTTTACGATAGCATCTAAACCTTCTTGCGCAGAATTGCACATGCACACTAACTCCACATCCTGACAATGCAATAAGATTTTATTCTGTAACGCTTCACGACTGGGACGTTCGTCGTCGATTAGTATAGCTTTAATCATGAATTTCTATGTTTGAAGACGAACAATTACGCGTGTTCCGGCGGCACTTCCATCGGGATCATAAAGATCAATAGTTTCAATAGAACTACTACCTAATCGGGTTGTGTAGAAGGCAATTCGCTCCGAACTAATTTGAACACCTAAGGATGGTCGATCTTTCGAATGAGCTGATTTAATTTTTAAAGCAGCATCGCGACCAATGCCGTTATCTTCTATCGTATAAACGAGTTCCTCACCTATAATTTGAGCTAATATTTTTAGATTCTTATCACCATCCATTTTATGAAGTAAGCCGTGATGCAAAGCATTTTCAATAAATGGTTGAATTAATAATGGTGGCACGCGATAATCACCTTGCAGTAATTCGGCGTCTGCTTCAAATGTCAAGATAATTGAACCATCCTGACGTAATTGTTCTAATTCCAAATAGATGCGAATAGTTTCCCAATCTTTCCTAAATGGAATTTCCGTTGAACGAGAATGATCCAGCACATCACGAATGAGACGTGCAAACCGATGCAAATATTTTGCTGCATTTAACGAATCATTTTGTTGGATAAGATTGTCAATGGAATTCAAACAATTAAAAATAAAATGCGGATTCATTTGAGCTCGGAGAGCAGCCATTTCGGTTTCGGCTATACGTTGCTTTAATTGAGCTTTCGTCCGAATAGCTATTAATCGTCGGCGAATAATTAAATAAGCAATAAATGCAAATAAACCAATACTTAAAGCGATAAACCACGTTTTCCTCCAAAACGGAGTTTGAATGATAAATTGCCAAGTTACAGGCTTGCTCCATGAATGGTGAATATTTGCAGCACGTATTTGAATGGTGTAGTCACCCGGTGGTAAATTAATTAAACTCAATTCCCGCTCATTGGTATTTTTCCAAGCAGTATCCGTATTAATCAAATATTGAAAATGTAACTTATCGGGCAATGTATAATCGATCGCTCCAAATTGAATGGTAATAGAATTTTGATCTGAATTTAAAATTGTATTTTCATTGATAGACAATAAACTATCACCCAATAAAACACTTCGAATATATACTTCCGGATTTTTAATTCCAGTTGCAAATTGTTTTTCTCTTACTTGAAAATAACCGTTCATAGTTCCAAAAAGAAGTTCGCCATTTCGCATACGAGAAGGCTTAAACACTTCTTGATCAGTCCATCCTGATTCTGTTCCAAAAGAGGTAAAAGTTTGACTTTGTTGATTAAATAAATTAATCGAACCAGGACATGCCACCCAAATACGACCATTTACATCATGAGAGCACCAATAAGTAATGTCGGAAGGTAGCCCATGTTGTTGATTATACTGATACATTAATTTTTTATCTGCATCATATCGAGCAATTCCATTTCCAAGGCTACACATCCAAATAGAACCATCATTCGCTAATTCCAAATCCAGAATAGGATAACCGGGTAAAGACTGTGGATTATTCTTTTGATATTTCAGCCAAAAGGAAGAATTATCTGATAGATTTAAGCAATAAACACCTTGATTTTCGGTAGCAATCCAAAGTCTATTATGTTTTAAATCGTATTTAATTCCAATGTAGCGAAAATCACTGTTTGCGGATTTTATATCCACCATTTTTTTGAACTTAAAATCGGGAGAAATTTGAAAAACTCCATCCGTCCAACTACAAGCGTATGCAAAACCTTGAGAATCAAAAACGATATCCCAAAAAGCTCGATTTTTACTCTTAACAGGAGATTCAGGCAAGTTTACTTTTTGCCAGTTGCTCGAATTTGCTTGATGAATGAGTACTTCATTACGCATACATACCCATCGATTTCCTCGTGGATCTTCTCGAATGGCAGAAATAAAGTCGATATCATAGTGTCCAATTTTTTTAGAAGAAATCGGCCTTTCACTTTTATTTACGAGCGTAACTAGTTGATTTGAATAAACCGAAACTGCTTGGATTTCCTGTTTTGATTCATCTTCGATAAACTGTGTATAAAAGTGATCAACTCCTGTTGTAGAAATCGGTATAAAATCAAATAGAGGCGCATCTAAAGAGCGATAAATACCATGACGAGTTGCTATCCATAATCGATTATTTTTTCCTTCAATAAAAAGCGATTGAGGAACAATAGTTAATGGTTCATTACTCAAACCAGATAGTGGAAAAGAGCTGAAAGTTCCTTCTGGTAGACTGAAAATAATAATTCGATTTCGAGAAATTCCAATTAATTTATTGGATGATATTAAATTTAAAGAATATACCGATTGTAATGTACTAGAATCAAGTAACGAATCAGGTAATAACCACGAGTTCCATATATTATTCTGTAAATCATATCCAACAATTCCTTTATTATAGGAACCCATCCAAAGCTTTTCATTTGAATAGGAATAAAGATAAAGTCCTTGAAAATCTTTTAATAAGTCGCTTGGATAATAGTGGAATTGATTTGTTGAAGTTGAAAAACTAAAAAGTCCGTTTGTAGCAAGCAACCATAATTCATTGTATGATTTCGGAATAATTGAAATCCCTTGAAGAATAGGTTTAAAAGAAGGGACTTGCTTTTTAACAAAATTACGCCAACCTGATGATCGGTAAGTTCCTGACTTTAAATCCAAAATTAGAAAATCGCCAATTGAACCTATCCATGCTTGTGACTGATGTGTATCAATATAACAGGAAGTAATTTGATTGGAAATAAGAGAATCAGGTAAAGGATAAGTTTTGAAATCGAATCCTGTATTGACGTGTTTACTAAGTTGATTTCCCTGAATTATCCAAAGATTTCTATTTTCATCAAGCACGATATCCTTAATAGCACCTGTTGAGATTGATTGTATATTATTATCATCGTGTAAAACAGAAATAAATCTATTTCCATCAAATCGAGCAAGTCCGTTTGTCGTTAAAACCCAAGTAAAACCTTCCTTATCGGTCAAAATTTTACTTACTTCATTCGAGGGTAATCCATCACGTGAAGAATAATGATACATCCGATTGCTAAATCTCTGAGCAAGTGCATGCTGACAAGTGGATAAATAAATTATCAACCCACTGATTAAGCATAATAACTGTCTACCGAACTGCATTGGCTAAATATACCATTTCTTCAAGCCCAAATTCTCTCGCAAGAAATCAGTTAGAATGAGGATTCTATTGCTTGATAAACTTGATAGTTTGAATGGATTTACTCGTTTGAATATTAACCATATAAATTCCAGCATTCATAGCTGAAATATCTATCTGTACAACTTGATTTTGCGCTTTGTATTCGTTTAACAATTGACCAGAAATTGAGTAAACTTGAATCAAATCCAAATCTTCATTGAATGTATCATTTCGAATGGCGAGTACGTCTGTGACTGGATTGGGGTATAATTGAAAATTTGAATAATCATTCGTTAAAATGGATGTTATAGCTGAAACATCTAACTGCAAAAATCCGAAATCAACAAAACCTCCTTGAGTTTCTAAAGAATATCCACCAAATAAGATTTTCCCATCTTCTTGAATAAGTATATCTTTAATTCCGCTGGAATATGCACCCATTTTCACCACTAATTTACCATCCGAACTGAACGTATTATCGAGGTTTCCATTTTCGGTATATCGAGCGATAGCAAAATCTAAAAACGTATTAACGGAACCATCATAGCCATGTCCTGCAAGGATGATTTTTCCTTGTGCATCAATTTTCAATGCAAAGGCTTTATCCTGATAATCATCAAAGTCGGATGTAGTATGCCCATTTGAGCCAAATGAAGCATCCAAAACACCATCAGTACTCATGCAATAAACGGCAAAATCACCAGCCGAATAACCAGCCGAAATGACTTTGCCATTTGGATGTAACTCCATGGTTTCAACTACTTCGTTCAAATTTGAATTGATACTAGAAATGAGCTTTCCATTACTACCAAAATTAGTATCTAATGTACCATCTGCATTTAATCGAATCCATGCAAATGCACTATTCCCTTCACTATTATTCGCACTTCCGCCAATGAGTATTTTTCCATCCGATACTAGTAAAGCATCCTGTCCAAAATCATTAAATCCATTTAAATCATGAGTGATATATCCATTCACGCCAAATGTACTGTCAACAGTGCCATTCGCTAGAAATCGTGCAGCTGCAAAATTGAAATTTTCTCCACCATAAGCTTCACCAATAGCTAATATTTTCCCGTCATTTTGAATGAGTAGTTTGTGTGCTTTTGAGCCATTTCCTAAACCAAATGAGAGTTTCACTTTTCCATCTTCACTAAAGGTTGTATCAAAATCTCCATCGGGTAAAAGTCGAGCTAAAACCATATCTCCATTGGATGAACCACCTAGAATAATTCGATCTTGATTATCTATTTGAAGAGCACTACAAAACTCATAGGTATATCCAAAACCAAAAGTTAGAATACCTGTTCCTTGGAATGTAGAATCAAGTGAGCCATCGTTTTTTAATCGACAAACAACAAATGGATTTAATATATTCTCATTGTCGCCTGCTGCAATAATTTTATTTGAAGATTGGAATTCCATTTCTTCCATATAGTACGATACAAAACCAAAGGAAACGTAGGATTTACCGTTAGTTCCAAAGGATGGATCTAATTCTTGAGCTGAAAGCTGAACTGAATTAAACAGAAAATAAATAATTCCTGTGAAAACGATTTTATTCATAAAAATGATATGATTTTAAAATGAGTGTGTCACTTGAATGGTTCGTGAATACTGATCTGTATTGGTATCTATCTGAAGAAAATAAATACCTGAAGGCAAAGAATTAACAGATAGTGAAAACGTAGCATTTAAATTCACTATTCCGGTTTGAATTTTATTTCCAAGTACATCAAAAAGAGTATAATGGGCATCGGTGAGCTCAGTATCCATTTCGATAGTGATTAGCTCAGAAGCTGGTTGCGGATATATTTTCATGTGTGTTGAAGAATTATTTTTAAAACCTAAAGGCAAACTCTCGTCTCCGAATTTCACTACCCAAAAATCATCATCACCATGATTTCCAGTAACATCCCCATCAATAGAATTGGTTTCTCCAACCATCACCCAAGAAGAATCACTCATTTTCCTCAAACAATACGGACGTTCTAAACCGGAGCCTCCATACCAGCTTTCCCAAGTAGGAGTTCCATCTGCAGAAAATGCTTTAAGAACCATGTCCGTTCCTCCGTGTGGGGTTAATTCTCCGGGCGATTCAGGTGCATAAATTTCATTGGCTGTTATATAGGAACCATCACTCAACTGAATTCCAGAAAAACTACCATCGAAACTAATTCCACCAAAACACTGCTGCCATTCAACAATTCCTAGTTGACTTAATTTCGCCACCCAGCAATCGTAAAACCCACTATTGCTAGTCAAATCACCATCAGCCGAAGAGCTTTCTGCTAATAATAAATATTCTCCATCATTAGTAGGAATAATTCCTCGTGGACGATCCATGGCTGATCCACCAAAAACTTTAGACCATTCCAATGCACCTGTATAATCGGTTTTAATAACCCAAATATCTTGTTGTCCAAGATTAGTTGGAACATCACCATCACTCGAATTAGAAATACCTGCTATAATAAAACCTTGATCGTTCGAATTTGCTACAGCATAAGCCGTTTCAGAACTAGTTCCACCTAATAAAACGATATTCTCAACTGCTCCAAAAAAACTAATTCGTGCAATAAATACATCACTCAATCCATGATTTCCACTAATATCGCCATCGGTTGAATAAGCATTTCCGACTACAATAATATTCTGTCCCGAAATAGTCATTCCATAAAGTTCTTCGTTATCCGAACCTCCAATGGAAAGATCCCAAACTAGTTCACCATCAACCGATAATTTGACTATCCAAGCATCGTAAGTTTGTCCATGATTCATACTCACATCACCATCTTGCGAAATGGTATGTCCGGCTAAAACGTATGATTCGTCGGGCAATTGAACAATATCAAAACCTTCATCTTGATAAGTTCCACCAAGTGTTTTGGTCCATTCAGGCTCACCCGATTCATCTAATTTCACTACCCAGATATCACTGCTACCATGATTTCCTTCCACTTCACCATCATAGGAAGTAGTAGATCCAATCACAATTAAACCTCCATCGACAGTAGGTCTTACCGATTTAGCATTTTCATAGGAAGCTCCACCATAACAACGTGTCCAAAGTGTGTCGGGTGCTTGAGAAAAAGATTGAAAACAGATGCTGAAAAATAAAACCGACACTGAATAACGCATTCGAAAAATAAATTTAGATGCGCTAAATTGAAATGACTTAGTTCAATTATAATATCAGAATGAGCCTATGGTTAAAATGAATGATTAAGTGGTAGAATTAACTCAACACCTCAAATCCACAACTTATCGAATTTCCTTGATCATCCACTAAAGTGAGTTTGTGTTTTCCTGGTATCGGTTGTAATTGCAGCTGATGAATATCGCGGGTTGATCCAATAAATTCATCATCTAAATGCCAATAAATAACTGCATCTGAACGACGATGATTGGCTTCGAAAATGGTTGCTGTTGGAATTCCTTCTAATCCAATCGGCACCGATATACGACTATTTTTTCGTGGATAAACGAGCGCAATATTTTGTTCCGGTTCAGGCTCGCAACCCAGTTTCCAAGCAGGTAAAGGAGCATACGTTGGAGTATGTTGAGCATAATAATTTTCCATCACTGGAGGCAATACAAACCAATTCACATGTCGCATGGAGCTGACATCAGCACAGGAACTATTTACACGCAAAGGCTCACGAGCATCTAAATGTATGCGTTGGTGATACGGACAAGCTTTGCTGTACATCGCCGATTCGGGTAATTTAAGAAATAAGGTATCAGTGCAATATTCTGTCAAACGGAAACCACTTTGTGCACAAATAGGCAGCGTTTTCATTTTATCGACAGGCTTGGTAAACCAACCATCATAAGGAAGTTTGTCGAAAATATCGAACAATACTGGTGCAGCACAACTTATACCTGTCAATCCGGGGCGACCTTCTCCACTTGCATTTCCAACCCAAACACCAACCACATAACGAGGTGTTACCCCAATGCTCCAAGCATCGCGAAATCCATAGCTAGTTCCTGTTTTCCAAGCAATCTTTTTCCCTTTCCCCAATTCCTTCCATTGAGCTTCCTCACCGGGACGATTCACTTCCACCATTGCATCCAACATCAACCAAGCAGATGCTGGAGAAAATCCCGTATTCAATGTGTTTTTAGCATTTGATTTACCCTGAATATATGAAGCTAAATGTGGGTCATTTGATAGTTTGCGCTCATTTGCACGAAGCTCTCGAGCTAATCTACCATAGGCATTACATAAATCCCACAAGCTCACTTCAGCTCCACCAAGAATTAAAGCTAAACCATAATGAGAAGCCGGTCGATTGATTGTACTCAGCCCCAATCGACGAAGTTTCTGATGAAATTTCTCCACACCAAAATCGCCCAGTAAACGCACCATTGGAATATTCAACGAACGTGATAATGCCTCTTTAGCTGGAACAGCACCATCGTACGTATGATTAAAATTTTTAGGCGAAAATCCTGACAGATGCGTAGGAATATCTGGGAGCAAACTGTTAGGTGTAATAAGTCCTTCATCCAATGCAGATGCATACAACAAAGGTTTCAAGATACTGCCAGAGCTTCTGGGAGCACGAATAACATCTACAACATCGCCCATTTCGTGGCTAGAACTAAAATCGCTGATATTGCCAACATAGGATACAACTTGGTTTGTTTTTAAATCGATAACAAGAGATGCCATATGATGAACATCATTCGTTTTAAACCTCGCATTATGCATCATCATAACCTGTTGAATTTGCTTTTGAAGATCGCTATTGATGGTTGAATGAATCACGGTTGCTCCATGTCCCTCTGCAATGGCACGATCCATTAATTGGGTGGCGAGTTGTGGAATAGGAAACGGTTTCTGAGGTAAAGGCTCTTGAAGTGCAAGTTCCAAATCGGTATCATCTAAATAATTGGCTTCATGCATTCGATTCAATAATCGATTTCGTTTGCTCAATAAGCGATGTTGGTTTTTACCTGGAAATATTAAACTCGGTGCATTGGGAAGTACCGCTAATGTAGCCGATTCTGCCCAACTCAACTTATCAGATGGTCGACCAAAATATCTCCATGACGCAGCATCCAATCCCACCACATTTCCTCCAAAAGGGGCATTCGAAGAATACAGTGCAAGAATTTCTTCTTTCGAATATTGGATTTCGATACGAGTTGCCCAAATACTTTCAATCAGCTTATCCCAGATACCACGATCAGAATTTTTCCTCGACATACGCGCTAATTGCATCGTTAAGGTACTTCCTCCACTTTTCACTTGCATACTTTGCGAATTCTGCCAAAGTGCTCGTCCAACAGCTTTGGGACTAACTCCAATATGATCATAAAAATCGCGGTCCTCAAACTGAATGATTGCCTGTTTAAATCGATAAGGCACTTGCGAATTATAGGGAAAACGCCACTGCCCGTCGGCTGCAATCCTTGCCGATAAAAGATTTCCATCTCGATCTTCCAAAACTGTACAGGCTGGATCGGCAAATAAATGATCTGGTAAACAAAAGGTGTAAAACCCAAGTAGGAAGCAGAATAACTCGGGTAAAATGAATTTCAAAAAGCGTTTAACTCGTTTCATTGGACAAAATCTGAAACGAAAATGCTTTTTCCATTCCTTTATCAAGTTATATTTCGAGAATCTGCTGATATCCAACTAGAATTCGTTTGTGCATGCCCTTTTATGCCTACGCAAAATTCATCAGTATAAAAGGTCGCGTCTTCGCCTCATAGTCCTCTTGGACACCTTCGCCCTTGCTCGGCGCCCAATGCGGGCTAGTTCCGGCTCAACCGCTCATGCAAATGCCGATATAATTTTCTAAAAACGTGTATGATGTCTTTAGCATTAATCTATCAACAGCTATGTTAATATTTCGAAAAATCCTGATTTAACAGTTCTTTCAGCAATATTTCTGAGAAATTTTTTATGAACAGGTTTGTCAAAAACTAGCCGATCTTAAATGTTTAAATCGGATATATGTGATCATTTTTTTGTTTCTTTCAGCCGGTGGGTGGTTAGAGGTCGGCCCCCGCATGCGCGAGATGCTTTCCCCTATTTTACTAGATTTTCAGAAAAAATTCATAGTTGTAAAAATAAAAAAACGAGGAGAATTTTCTAAGTTTCTATAATTTCTAAATCAAAATAGCATCGATCACATGAAACAGAAATTATCATTTTTGAATATTCCCAAAAAATTGAATTTCAGCAATCATATTAACTGAAAAATTCGAAAAATAAATCATTGATGAATTCCTACTCGTATCAAATCAAAATTCGCTACCTACAACAACTTAACTAACTTTGCGTTTCATTGCCGTTCATACTAATTTACAAATTCCAACATCATGGAAGAGAAACTTAAAAACCTATTTTATCAAGGATTAGGTGTAGTTGCAATCACACGCGATAAAGTGGAAAAAGCCGTTGCCGAAATGGTCGAAAAAGGGAAAATGTCACGCGAAGAAGGCAAGAAGCTTTTTGATGAAATAACAGCTGAAACGCATAAAGCGGGTGCCGAATTCAAAGAAAATAGCAAGGAAACAATCCGCGAATGGATCGAAAAAACTGGCGTTCCATCTCGAGATGAATTTGACGCACTTAAATCCCGTGTCGAAGCGCTAGAAAAAGAAAAAGCATCTTCAACTGAAGCGTGATCTCCTCGGGAAAAAGATATCGGAAAGTATTTGGAATTTTGGCCCATCATGGATTCGACGATATCGTTGGACAATTGAGTGGACAAAAATGGATTCGTCTATTCCGAAAAAAAAGAACACCTGAGCAAGAAGCTCAAAAAATAAAAGACCGTTGGATTCGACTTCGATTGGTCTTGGAAGAATTAGGTCCAACGTATATTAAATTTGGGCAAGTATTAAGTAACCGACCGGGTTTATTGCCCGATGATTTGGTTTTGGAATTAGCAAAATTGCAAGATGCTGTTCCTCCTTTTACATATGAAGAAGTAAAATCAATCCTTGAATCAGAATTTAAAAAACCTATTACTGAATTATTTCAAAGCATCGAAATAATTCCAATTGCCTCTGCATCCATTGCTCAAGTTCACAAAGCTGTTTTATTGAGTGGTGAAAAAGTAGCCGTTAAAGTTCAACGTCCCGGAATTGAAGAAATCATTCGTGCAGACGTTGAAATACTGCGCGATATAGCAGGCTTGATGATGCGTTCGGAGGAATTGTCATCACTACGACCTAAAGAATTAGTTGCTGCCTTTGAACGATCGATTCTTGAAGAATTGGATTTTCGAAAAGAAGCCGTTCACCTACGCCGTTTCAATGAGCAATTTCAAGGAGATACGCTTGTAAAAATACCAACTCTTTATTCTACCTATTGTTCGAGTAAAGTCATTACTCTTGAGTATATTGATGGAATTAAAATAAATAAAACCGATGAACTGAAAGCTCAAGGTTACGACCTTAAAGCGATTGCCCGAAGAGGATTTGATGCCTATTTCAAACAGATTTTCGAATGGGGATATTTTCATGCTGATCCTCATCCAGGAAATTTAATGGTTTTACCAGGAGAAGTGATTGGTATTCTTGATTTCGGAATGGTAGGGCGATTGAGTGAAAAAGATCGAGCGGCTTTGGTTGAATTTATTATTGGATTAGGAAGCGATGACACAGCGCGTATTGTAAAAAATATAGAAAAACTTCAAGGTTCTGAAATTGCCGACAAGCCTGCTTTAGAAGTTGATATGTCTGCCTTTATTGAAGAATTTGGAACGCAAGCGGTTAAAGACATCGACTTAAATGAAGCATTAAATCGAGGTCGTTTATTAATCAATAAGCACAAACTCAAACTCAATCCCGATTTGTTTTTATTGCTCCGAACTGTTTCTATGTTAGAAGGACTTGGGATGAGTTTAGATCCAGAGTTTCGGTCTTTAGAAGTAATAAAACCATATGCATTTAAGCTTTTACAAAAAAACCTAAACCCCAAAAATCTATTTAAAAGCAGAAAAATTATTTCCGCTTTAGCTGATTTAGCTTCATTAGCAGCATCATTTCCCGGTGATGCACGAAAGATTGTAGATAAACTTAAAAACGACCAAGTAAAAGTTCAAATCGATGATCGAGCTACACGACAATTAGCCAAAGAAGTGAATTTAGCAAGCAAACGAATTGGGAATTCACTCATTTTCATGACACTTTTTGCAGGCGCATGTTATTTAAGTTCTTTGCCTCTTCCTCTCACATGGGGAATATTAAATACACCTTCAATTCTTTGCTTTGCAGCTTCAGCCTTGGTATTAATTAATATCTGGTATTTGAGGAGAAAATAATCATCCTCCAATTAGTAATACCTTCCACGCTTTTTGAATTTCCCCTTTATTGAGCAATTGCTGAGCAAGGCGATGTGATGCGAAATCACTTTCAGAAACCGATTCCATCAAGATATCAAATTCTCCTGATGTTTTAAAATCAGTTAATTCCTCTTCGTTAGGGATATGCTCCACATTTCCTAATTGACCTAAATTATTTCCAGTTAAAACAGGTGAAAAACGAATATGTTGAGGAATTGAATCTACCCCAATTCCAAGTGTTGTGAGAGGCTTTTCAACTTCAAACAAAGAAGAACCATGTGCTCTACTATACCAATTTCCACCCATGCGACCAACCAAATCGATCTTCTGTTGATCGATATGATTCTCCCCATTTAGAACTTCATTATGAATATGTGCCATCACCACTTCACATAAAATCAAATTCCCAGCACCACCTTGATCACCGAGAGCGATTACCTCTTTTACTATACATTCAAATTGAACAGGTGATTCTTTCACCCGGAATGGTTTGATTTTACTTGATGCAATAGCCGTAAATCCAGCCTTTTCGAATTCATTCACCCCTTGTGCATATTCTGTACTGGCAAGCGACATTTGTTGAACCATGTCGTAATTCACCACATTGATTACCACTTCCGGAACCTTTAACACATTGTCGAGTGTGTGTTTTGTTGTATTGTCGCGCACTCTCCGCGCAGGAGAAAAAACCAACATGGGAGGATTGGCACTAAATGCATTGAAAAAACTAAAGGGACTTAAATTCGGATTTCCATGTTCGTCTATCGTACTTGCAAATGCAATTGGTCTTGGCCCAACTGCTCCTAATAAAATACTATGAAATTTCGCGATAGATACTTCGTGTGGATCGACTGTTAACATGAGAAAAAATTAGTGCTCAAATTTAGAGTTAATTGTTAGCATTCATTTTCATTAAGATTGTTTTTAATCATCCTGTTTCATACTCAAGTATTCTATTGAATCTTTTTATCAAAGAATATCTGATTTTCTTTAACGAATAGACTAAGGGAAAAGAATTTTAATAAATTTGTCCTGCTACCCCTAAATCAAACGCATTTTCTTAACGTACAAAGCATGGATTACAACGAACAACAGGATCGGGAGGAAATTTACTCAAGACCAGTAAGAGCAGGCAAAAGGACTTATTTCTTTGACGTAAAAAGTACGCGTGGAGATGATTTGTACCTCACCATTACTGAAAGCAAAAAACGCTTCAAGGATGATGGAACATTCTTCTATGAAAAACATAAAATCTTTCTATATAAAGAAGATTTCGAAAAATTTACTGAAGGATTGAATGATGCCATTGGATTTATTTCTGATAATAACGTTGGCAATACGACAGCTTCACCCGTTAATTCTGAATATACACCAGAACCTGTAAAGGAAGTTGAATCCAATACCTGGTCGAATGTTGAATTTGACGATTTAGACGGTAAAGCCTAAGTCAAGCCATTAATATCAAAGCAAAAACACTGGCAATAAAATAGGAAACCAGTCCACTTGCTCCTCCGTAATCTTTGGCGATTCGTTGTCCGAAAAACAAAAACAGGAGCGAAAGCACCGATAAAGCAGCACCGTAGTAAGCCACTGTGCTGCTTTTGTGTATAATAAGCTCTACTATTCCATATGCTGACACTAATCCAGCAGAGATTTCAGAAAGTGTCAATAATATAAATAGGATTGGCACCAATGCACTTAAAAAGGTTTTGGAAAAATGACCGACTAGCCAAGATAAATTTTCTTGGAAGTTTGTCATTTTGTCTAATCCTGATTGAATGAATAAAACAGCAAAAAAACTAGAAAATGCAATTTGTGCAATTCGAATAGCTTGTGGAGCGTGATTGATGTATTGATCCATACAATTTCATGTTTTTTGGTTCGACACAAGATAACACGCTTGAGTATCAACAGAAAAAAAATGAAGCTGATTTTGAATTCAACAGCCGCAACAACCTATTTATCAGAACACTAAAAATATTAGAACTTCATAAAGCCATCCAATTGCTTAGTTAATACTTGAATCGTTGTTTGGTCAATCAATTCTTTTTCTTCATTGAGCAAATTGAAAATCTGTGAAATGGGTTGCTTCACAGAATATACTTCGGCATTCAAATAATGCAAAATATCGGTTAAGTGATCCATTCCTCTCAAGTTTCCCGCACGACCAGAAGAAACACCTACCAAAGCAAATTTTTTCCCTTTGAAAATATCTGGATTACAGGAATCAATTAATAATTTCAGTATACCTGGAATACTTCCATTGTATTCGGGAGATATGATAATAAAGCGGTCGGATGCTTGAAAAATTTCATGTGCATACTTCTTCATATCGTTTTCACCTTTCTTATAAAATGCTTCATTGATCAATTGAACTGGTATGTTTTCCAAATTCATCACTCGATGTTCAATTCCTTTGTCCTTTAACAATTCAGCATATTTCTCCGTTACTTTTCGTGTCATGCTATGATGTCGATTTGTAGCTGAAAGGAGTGTCGTCATATTCATTTGTTCCATGTAAATTGCATCTGTTTAAATTTCACAGATGTATATAACCTATTTCGGGCATTCTTGTTTTCAAGTTGAAATTGCCGACACAAAGATACTATTCGATCCCTTTATTCGCCCTAATTCTAAAGCGCAGCAAATTGATCCGCTTAAAATAGAAGCAGATTATCTCCTGGTAAGTCATGGTCATTTCGACCATATAGCTGATGCTGAAGAGATAGCAAAAAACACCAATGCACTTCTAATAACCAATTGGGAAATTCATCAATGGTTTGTTAAGAAAGGACTTCAACATGTTCAACCAATGAATAGTGGTGGTAGTTTCAAAACCCCTTTTGGTAAAATTCACATGACACCTGCCGTTCATTCGAGTAGTTTGCCTGATGGAAGCTATGGAGGAAATCCCAATGGCTTTGCAATCCAATCGAGCGAAGGAGGCTTTTATTATTCGGGTGATACCGATTTGTTTTCCGATATGCAGCTCATTGCCCGTAGATTTCAACCTTCATTTGCCTTTCTTCCTATTGGGGATGTGTTTACCATGAATATTGAAGCAGCCTGTGAAGCAGCAATACTTTTGAGGGTGAGACAAGTGATTGGTATGCATTACGACACTTTTCCGACAATTGAAATAGATCATACAGAAGCCAAGGAAAAATTTGCTCAACAAGGCATTGAACTCATTTTGATGCAAATTGGAGAACGCCGTAAAATGTGATTAGTGTCGAATGTGATAATAGAAGAGTTTCACATATTCGTTATTAACCATCAACAATCCAGCTTCATTCCCCCACCAAACATCTTCTTTGTAAGCTGTGCTCGGACTTCCACGAAGAATCATTTCAATTCCCGAATTCTTATATAAATCGCGAAAAGCATAATTGATTCTATTGGTGTGGAACTTATCCGAAACTACCATGATCTTATGTAATCCATTCAATTTGCAATAGGCTAAAATTGCATCACTTTCTTCGCGCGTGCTTGTACCAATATGCAATACTCGAATTTTATCATCCGATATCCCTGCAGCCAATAAAGCGATGCGACTCAAATCGGCTTCATCGGTACTATCGCCAATTACTTCAAATATTCGAGGAATAGAAGCACCGGTACACACAACATAAGGTGCATACCCTAATTTTAACAAACGAGCTGCTTCCAAAGAACGATCATTCGGATTTCCACTTAAAACAAACAATGCTTCACATGGACTTAATGCATCTTCTTCAATTAAATAATTCCCTGCAAACCGCATGATTGGTCGACGTGCCACATAAATCACAGACAAACAAAAAAGCAATAGCCCAATAATTATAAGAAAGCGCCTTAGTTTAGGTCGTTTGTGCATGCAGCTAACCTACAATTTTTTACGAATATCCTTTGTTCAGAAAACTGTTTATGCTTTCCTATACCAAAAATAGAGGAAACAACGTTTTATCGTACTTTCGCCCTGAAGTAAGTACTTATGAAGCAAATTTCTCTACCCTTTATATTTATCCTTTTGAGTTTGCATTTTGCGTATGCTCAATCGCCTAATCGTAAAGTGATTCAATTTTCGGGTGTTGTGGTGAGTGGCGATAGTTTACAGCCAGTGCCATATACCAACATTTCTGATAAATCAACCCATAGAGGAACCGTGAGCGACTACTATGGATTTTTCTCCTTCGTAGCCCAAGAAAACGATACGATTGAATTTAGCAGTATTGGGTTTAGAAAGGCACAATACATTATTCCAAAGAATTTGGATGAATCGAAATATTCCATTATCCAAGTTTTAAATCGCGATACTATCGAATTGGCTACTACCGTTATCTATGCTTGGCCCACACGTGAGCAGATTTATGAATATTTTTTAAGTGCCCCAATTCCGGATGATGATGTGGAGCGTGCCCGTAAAAATTTAGCTCAAGAAAAAATCAACGACATGGCTATCAATATGCCGATGGATGCTAATATGAATTTTAGAAATTCGATGCAGAATTACAATACGCGACTTTATACAGCTGGACAAATTCCTATGAATAATTTACTCAATCCAATCGCTTGGGCAAAGTTTGTAGATGCCTGGAAAAAAGGTGATTTTAAACGTAAAAGCAATTAATTTCTATTGGAGATTCTTTACGATATCCCCAAGCAATACATTCAAATGCAGCGACTGCTTCTTTTATTTCTTCTCGTTGTTTCAAACGGAATTCTAGCTCAAAATGCAACAATTCTTGGTCGCGTTACTGGTGAACAAGGCAATCTACTAGCCGGTGTAATTGTATATCGCATTGGTGATTTGGGAAAAGCGGTAACAACCGATTCAGAAGGACGTTTTAAATTGAATGTTCCTGCTGATCAACAATTGTATATCGTGTATAAATTAACTGGATTTGAATCGGATACGATGGCGCTTCGATTAAAAGCGGGAGAACAAAAATTCATTGATCGCTATTTAAGCATGAAAGTGCGCGATTTTTCGGAATTCGAAGTGATTGATAAAGGTGATCGACAAACAGGTTTGCAACGATTAGATCCATTGATTGTCAATACGCTAACGGGACCAGGTGATGCCATTTCGATGACCTTGAAAACCTTACCGGGTGTTTATTCAAACAACGAATTAAGCTCTCAATATTCGGTGCGAGGTGGAAATTATGACGAGAACTTGGTGTATGTGAATGATGTAGAAATATATCGTCCATTTTTAGTTCGAGCAGGACAACAAGAAGGATTGAGTTTTGCGAATCCATCGATGGTGGAGAGTTTGAAATTTTCGGCTGGAGGTTTTGAAGCGAAGTATGGGGATAAAATGTCATCCGTTTTAGATATCACCTATAAACGTCCTAAGAAATTTGGTGGCTCAGCATCGGCAAGTATATTAGGAGGAAATCTTCAACTCGAAGGTGCTACAAAAAATTATCGCCTTTCAGGAATGATCGGTGCTCGATATAGAACTACACAATACTTGCTCAACAGCTTAGATGTTAAAGGACAGTATCGACCTTCGTTTACGGATATTCAAGGTTATGTTTTGTATAACATTACTGAAAAATGGGATATTGATTTTTTAGGAAATTATGCCGTAAATAATTATCGAGTTTTTCCTCAAGATCAAACCACCGAATTTGGAACAATCAATCAAGCACTTCAATTAAAAGTGTATTTCGATGGAAAAGATCAAAGTCGCTTTGCTACGTCTATGGGGGCAATGACAAGTACTTGGCGACCAAATCGAAAATTAAAATTGAAGATTATTACGTCCATGTTTAATTCGTCTGAAACAGAAAAATCGGATGTAGCGGGTGAATATTATATCAACGAATTAGATCGAGATCTTGGAAGTAAAGATTTTGGTGATGTAGCCTTTAATCGTGGAATTGGAGCATATCAAACCTTTATTCGAAATGATTTGCATTATACCGTAATGAATATCGAACACAAAGGATATTTCGAGTCTGGTAAACACTATATATTATGGGGAGCGCGTGCTCAAAATGAACAAATTACCGATCATTTAAAAGAATGGAGAATGATTGATTCTGCTGGTTATTCGATGCCAGTGAGTCAATCAATTGATGATTTGTATGGTCCCGATTCCATTACCTTAAACTCATACACTAAAAGTTCTGCAACGCTTAATTCTATGCGTTATCAAGGATATTTTCAAGACAATTATAAGTGGAGAAAAGATTCTATTGATTTTGCAATAACTGGAGGAATTCGTGCAAATCATTGGACAATAAACGGACAAACGATTGTAAGTCCACGTGTAGTATTTTCCTTTAGTCCATTAAGTTGGAAACGCGATATTACATTTCGCATGGCTGCAGGGCATTATGCACAACCCCCATTTTACAGAGAAATGCGCGGCTTTGATGGATCGCTTAATCGGAATTTAAAAGCACAAGAAAGCTGGCACTTTATCACCGGTGCTGATTTTACGTTTAAAGCGTGGGGACGACCATTTGGGTTTTATGCTGAAGGATATTATAAGATTCTTCGAAATTTGGTTCCTTATGAGATTGATAATGTGCGTGTGCGTTATTATGCCGATAATATTAGTGATGGTTATGCTACTGGAATTGATATGAAAGTGAATGGTGAATTTGTGAAAGGTGTGCAAAGTTGGGCGAGTATGAGTATTATGAAAACGCAGGAAAATTTGCGGAATGATTTCTATTACAATCGTTTTAATAGTGATGGAGAGAAAATTATTCCTGGATATACCGCCAATAATGTTGCTGTTGATTCTCAACGAGTAGAACCAGGATACATTCCCCGTCCAACCGATCAGCGTTTTAATTTTAGCTTGTTCTTTCAAGATTATCTACCCAAAAATGAAAGTATTTCGATGCAAATTACATTGGTTTTTGGATCACGATTACCACTTGGACCACCCGATTTTAATCGTTACCGCGATACGTTAAGAATTCCTCCTTATCGTCGTGTTGATATAGGATTTGCAAAACAATTTATTCGTGCGGGAAAACCACTTCCGAAGTCATCTCCCTTTCATAATTTAAAAACACTGACACTTAGTTTGGAAGTTTTTAATTTATTGGGGGTAAATAATACGGTTTCGTATATCTGGATAAAAGATGTCACCAATCGCACGTATGCTATACCGAATTATCTCACCAATCGACTATTAAATCTACGATTGCAGGCTAGTTTTTAAAACAATTTAAGCTGATAAAAACGCATGTGAAAAACGTTCTTTTCCATACCAATAAATTAAAATCAGCATTCCTAATTTTTTGGTTGATTGTTTTAATTGTATGGGTAAAAGCAGTCGTGTTTTTTCAGTTCTCAATAAAATACACCGATTGCGATCAAGCTGTTCTGTGGCAGACTTTGCATGATATTTCGAAGGGAAATTTTTATCAACCCTGCTTTTATGGACAAGCCTATAATTCGGCACTTGAAAGCTATTTAGCATGCCCATTTTATGCATTGGGAATGAAGGAATATTATGCACTTCCACTCATTTCTATATGTATTTCATTATTACCTTATTTAATTCTAAGTCTTTTATTTATTCGAAAAAAAGATTGGTGGGCAGCAATTTTCACCTTATTACTTTACTTGTGGTTGCCTCCTTTTTATGATTTATTTACCGCTTTACCTCGGGGATTTGTAACTGGATTATTTGCTTGTTCTTTTTTACTTCCAGCTTGGTTTTTTCCTGAAAACAAAAAAGCGCTTTTATTGGCATTTTTCACTTTACCGTTTGCCTTTTGGCTCAATTACAACACCGTTATTTTCCTTGTTCCTTTTCTAGTTAAATTGGCAATAGCACATTACAAGAAACCCATTTCATTTTTTGTATTCAGCTTTATTCTTACTGTTCCCGGCATCCTATGGATAGTATTTACACGAAACTTTTATTTAACTCATCCACATTATCTAGTTCATTCGATAGAAATAAGCAAGTTTAAATGGAAATACATTCTTGAATTTTGGACGAATTGGAACAATTGGTTAGGCTATTTAACGCCTGGTTTGTGGAAATTCTCACAGATGGTTTTCATCTTTTTACTCATTCCACTGGTCACGTTTTTTCGCAATAAAAATTGGGAAATGCTCCTGATTTATTTATCGTTTCTATTCATTTTAGTTTTTTCTACTGGATTTGAGAAAATAAAAGACGGTGTTTCGAGTGATATTTTCTTTCCATTATCACGCATGTTTATCTGCTTTTCCCTTGTATTGATTTTGTTTTTAGCAACCATTTTTTCGAAATGGATTCAACGTTTTCAATATAGCTGGTTAAGTATACTCATAGTTGTTTTATTGAGCTCGATGATTTCAATTCAAAAACACAATGAATTAGCCATTCGTAGTAAATGGGAAACTATTAATAAAGAGGAAATTCGGGTACAGCAAATGCCTATTGAACATGTGTTTTATAAATGTAACGAGCTTCAAAAAATCTCCAATCACTATAAACCCGATTTAATTGTTTTTGCTATAAACGAAACATACGAGTTTAATTACTTATTACTTTCCTATGCATGCCCGTGTTTGGTGAACGATTTACCCACAACCATAATTAAATCGTACGATCGTCGTGGCCATTTAATTACGAAAATAAAACGTAATAAATTCCATCGGATCTTAGTGCTCAATAAACAGGAAACACTTGGCATACGAGTTTTATCAGATCCGAACCATTATCAGAAAATTAAAGCACGTGAAAACTTGTATTTCCTTTATGAATCGAAAGAAGGAATTACCTGGTTAGACTTTAATTTCTCCATTTCAAACAAGCAAGAACGCATTCGATTCCGTCCTTAATTTTTCAACTTATTGATGTGAGTCTGTATAGCTTCTTGATATTCTGCTCCGCGTTTTTCTGCAAAATAATCGGCTCCTAACATGAGTGCTGCTTGGAGGAGTAAACCGAATCCAATGCCTCTCATATAGGCCGATTGAAGAAAAATAAATAACACGATTCCGATCAATAACAAGCTCATTTCAACGTATCGATAAATCACAAAATTTTTCATGACTGTTTCCATCCGAGGAATTTCTTGTTTTGATAATTCTTGAGAATTAAAGGCAATTGCTTCCACTCGAAATCTGTCTTTGTGAGAACGGAAATACACACTCAAACCAACGGTTAATTGAATGAGTGCAACCAGTAAAAATGGCCAAGCTAATCCTGTTAAAAAAGGTGTTTTAAATTTAAACCAAGCAGCAAGAGCAATAGAAAAAGTAATTATACCAATAGCAATAAAGACAAGACTTTCGAGCTGTTCGGCTTTGAAATAACGGGCGATAAATGAGATATCTGTCTTCATATTAGATTCCATAACTCGATTTAACAAGAAATTTAAACCAACTATCAGGCATCCATTTTCGTAACCAAAGCAACATGGGAGCAGGATTTCCAGCTGCGTAGCGTAAACGATTTCCTCTATCGGTAGCTGCTCGAAATATGACTTTAGCTACTGAGATTGCAGATGTTCCTGTATTACCAGCATTGCTAGATGTCTTTTCACATTTAGTTACAAATGCATCGTATTGGTTTGTAGTTTCGGGTTTGACAAACACGCGATTTCGAGTATAAAAATCAGTTTTTATTACTCCCGGTTCAATTATGCGGACTTTAATTCCTAAAGGTTCAAGTTCATAACGCAAACTTTCCGAAAAACCTTCTACCGCCCATTTGGTGCCATGATAGATGGAAAATAAAGGAAAGGCAATGCGACCACCCATAGAAGCAATTTGAATAATAGTTCCTGATTTTTGAGCACGAAAAACTGGAATTATCGCGCGAGTCATTCGCATTAAACCAAACACATTCGTATCGAATTGCTTTTCAAAAACAGCATCGTTCATGGCTTCAAATACACCATCAACGGCATATCCGGCATTGTTGACTAATACATCAATTCGTCCGAAATCTTTTTGAATTTGACTTAATGCTGAATCGATACTAGCTGTTTCGGTTACATCGAGTACATAGGTTTTTATACCTGAAATAGAACTTAATTCAGGATATTTTTCCGGATTACGCATGGTGGCTGCTACATTCCATCCTTGTGAAGCAAAATATTCGGCTGCTGCTCTTCCTATTCCGGTGGAAGCTCCGGTAATGATGACTGTTTGGTTCATTTTAGTTGAATATCTATTCATTTATTTGTCAAAAAAATTCAGCGTTTTACACTATCCCAAGCGAGCGAAAATGGTGCATCTAAATTGGAACGATCGAGTTGGATGATTCCGGCATAATGCCATTTAACCAATTCGAGAATACTACCCGATAAATGGGCTAACATCAAACTAGTATCTAGTGGTTTAATGAGTTCTTCGGCTTGACCACGTAGCAACACATCATGTGCAGCTTGAAGCAAAAGATCGGCTTCGTTACGAACTTCGGGACGAAGAAAAGGAGAACGATAATATTGTTCTATAAATGCCGATTCCTCTGGATAATCGAGACTCACCAATAAAAAATTCTCCCAAACCAAGCGGAAACTCATTTTGAAAGGACGATTCAAATCTTCGGGTTTGAGGTAATGTTTGGCTTGTTTCCGCTTTAAGTGTAGGTAAAGTGCGTTAATCAATTCCACTTTATCTTTAAAATAAACGTACAATGTACCAGTCGCTACTTGAGCTTCTTTCGCCACATCGGCCATCTTCAAACCACCAAAACCTTGCTGCTGCACCAATTTTAAGGTGGCTGCATGGATGCGTTCTATCTTCTGCTCGTCGCGTGGTTTTGCCATGATTGTTTGAGTGCACAAATATAAATGAATAAATATTCACCAAACAATTTTTAAGAATTTAATTCTTCAAATAATTACTTTCGTTAAAGCCATTCAATACACGTTGATAAAACATATTATATCTATTCTTAGCATATTGGCTCTCCTAGCCTATTTGAATCCACTCAATGCGCAATCGTGGCAATGGGGAAAACGATTGGGAAGCACTTACATAACCGGCACACAATCGGATAATGAGATTATGAGCGACCTCACAAGCGATAATGCAGGAAATATCTATGTTGCAGGTTTAGTGCGGACTTCACAAACCATTTCGGCCGATACACACACCATACCTGCTAGCTTCAGTTCGTTTTCAAATAACATTCAACTCAGCAGTTATCGCTGTGATGGTTCATTGCGTTGGTCAAAAATTATTGGAACTCCAAATGGAGCTTATTCTAAGTCGGTTCAAACCGATACCATGGGTGGTGTGTATTTACTTGCAGCTATTTTTATGCAAGATGGTTTAACAGGATTTGTAGGTAATGAGCCCGCCATTTCAGGAACCAATCGCTCCCTGTACATTATACGCATTGATAGTACAGGTGCATTAGATTGGTTGGCAACACCACAATCGGATACCATTTCATTTAACAATGCCTTTAATAATACCTACCCCATCGACATGCATGTAACTCCTTCGGGAGAGGTTTCGGTGATGAGTTTACTTTCGCCCGGTGCTAATATTGGCGGACAATTAGTTACCACTCAACCCGACGTGTATATGTTGCGTTATTCTTCGCAAGGTGCTTTTATACATGCTGATAAAATGCCTATTCATTGTCATAATAATTCGACATATCGCATGTCGATGCACATGACACGAAGTAATAATGGGAATTACATTGTGAGTGCATATAGTTTTTATACCGATGTTGATTCGATGGTAGTTTCACAAACACCTATTGAACACTCATTTATTGCAAGCTACACATCCGATATTCAGTTGAATTGGCTTCATGAATTTGGTATTCGTCCCGAACTGGATAATCTATTTTACAATCCCGTTTTTACAGGCAGACCGGTATGTGATGAAAACAATAACATTTTTGCTTCGGGAACTTGCAGTCACAGCGATACATTGGCGGGACATGCATTCGTAAATACCATTACTCAAAACATTGCTAGTATGCCATTTTTGGTGAAGTTTAATCCGAATGGAAGTCTTATTTGGACGCAAAATGCATCGGTTGAATATCCTGCAGTTGCATGGGGAATTGCGCTACATGCTGATACGGTTGCCGTTAGTGGTGTGTATCCAGGAACCCTTCGTTGGGAAAACAGTAATTTAAAATTGCAACAAATTGCCAATGAAGGAAGAGATCCATTTGTAGCTGTATTCAATGCAAATACAGGAATGCTCTTGAAACTCGATAGTCTTTCGGGTGTGAGTGGTTTTGATGAAGATTCGCGTTTCTTAACCTGCGATCCGAATGGAAGTTTTTATTTAGGTGGAAATTTCGGCACCTACTTAACAGTGGCAAATGATGGCTTGCAAGCTGCGGGAGACAACGATTATTATATTGCTAAATATGGAAATGACCATTGCGTTATTGTTCCACCGAATAGTATAGAAACCCTTGACAATTCGACAATCAATATATTTCCAAATCCAAGTTCTGGATTGATAGAAATTCAATTATCGGAGCATGCTGAACAATTGGATGTGATTGATATGAATGGACGATTGGTAAATCGAATAGCGCCAAATTCAGGATTAAAGTATCAGATAAATCTTCCTAATTCGGGTGTTTATTTGATTCGAATCAATACAGGAAAATCACTTATTTGTAAACGTATAGTTCGTTTATAATCTGTATTTGCCTGAGGGATTGCAGCGGAAATCTTTTGTGAGGAACGAGCAAAAATTGCAGCGTAAAGCCCGACCTGCATGAACTTAACGAAGCATTGCTGAGTTGAGCGAATGAAGGGCAGGCCATTTAAAATATGAAATTCAATTTCCTATCTTGCTCCCATGGCTCGATCGATTCTTTATTACTTACTTATTTGCTTTGGCGTTTGTTGGCTTGGCGCGGCACTCATTCATTTCCTTGATTTAGGATATGGTTCTATCGCCTCAACACTTATTGTTGCGTTCATTTGTATGCCCGCCCCTGCCCTCGCTGCTTGGTTGGTTCAAACACGCATTCTTAAACGTCCATTCTCGGAACTCGGTTTGACTTGGAAACGAGCGAATCGCAATCAATTGTATTTAATTCCACTTTGGCTATTTCTATTGTTGATTTTCAATTTTGGATGGATTGCTTTGCTTGGAAATGCCTTTGGAATTGATGCTTTTGGAACTCTTGATTTTAGCATGGATGGCTTTCTTCTCAAATTGGAGGAAATGACACAGGGTAAAACCGATTTGAGCGAAATAAACTTCCCTCCTACCTATGTGATTTTTTTACTCGTGGCAATATCGGGTGTGGTGGCTGGAGCAACGGTGAATTTGCCTTTTACCTTGGGCGAAGAAATTGGCTGGCGTGGATTCCTCTTTAAACAACTCGAAAATCAATCTTGGTTGAAACGTAGCTTAATTACCGGAACCATTTGGGGTTTATGGCATGCACCGCTTATATTGATGGGACATAATTATCCCGATCATCCCTATTTAGGCATTTTGATGATGGTGTTTTTTTGTGTTTCACTTTCATTTCCGATGGATTGGATACGCCGTAAAACGGGCTCTATTCTAGGTCCCGGCGCATTGCATGGAATGATCAATGCTGCTGCTGGAGGAACATTTTTGTTTATTCAAGATGGAGATACGCTCATAGGATCGATTGCCGGATTTAGCGGTGGACTTGCCTGCTTAACGTTGTTTGGAGCTCAATATTTACTGACAAAAATCATAAAAGAAAAAGAATCAATCGAAGTACATTTGCCCGAATGAAAACCCTTTCCATCTTATTCATTGCTGCTTTATTTAGCAGCTCGCTTTTGGCTCAAGAACCACATCTTCAGAATATTCGTCAGCTCACTTTTGGTGGCGATAATGCCGAAGCTTATTTCAGTTTTGATAACAGCAAACTCACTTTGCAAATTACCAATCCCAAACAAGGAATTCCCTGTGATCAGATTTATTTGATGGATTTGCAAAACGAAGATAAAGTTGTTCCACGCCGCATTAGCACTGGAAAAGGTCGTACAACTTGCTCCTATTTTATGCCGGGTGATAAAACCATTTTGTACGCTTCTACTCACGCAGCTGCTGATACCTGTCCACCGCCACCAGCGCCGCGTAAAGACGGAAAATACCTATGGCCGATTTACAATACGTTTGATATTTACGTGGCCGATTTGAATGGAAAAATTGTAAATCAACTCACCAATGCGCCCGGTTATGATGCTGAAGCAACGGTTTCTCCTGATGGAAAAATGATTGTTTTCACCTCCGATCGTTCGGGCGATTTGGAATTGTATATCATGGATATTGACGGAAAAAACGTACGACAAATCACTTCTGGTTTAGGCTATGACGGTGGTGCTTTCTTTTCGCCCGATAGTAAGAAATTGGTGTATCGAGCATCTCGTCCAAAAACACCTGATGAAATTGCTAGCTATAAGCAATTGCTTCGCGAAGGATTGGTTGCTCCAACCACTATGGAAATTTATACCTGTAATGTTGATGGAACAGAGCAGAAACAACTCACGCAATTGGGAAAGGCGAATTGGGCACCTTTCTTCCATCCATCAGGTAAGAAAATTATTTTTGCTTCTAATCACTCATCTACCAAAGGATACGACTTCAATTTATTCATGATCAATCTCGATGGAACTGGTCTGGAGCAAATTACCAACATCAGCAACTTTAACGCGTTTCCGATGTTTTCACCCGATGGAAAGAGACTCGTATTTTCTTCGAATCGCAACAATGGCGGAACGCGCGATACGAATGTGTTTATAGCCGATTGGAAAGATTAAACCTTATTGTATTTAACATGAAACTTCGTTCAATTTCACTTTTAGCCTTGTTGATTAGCAGCCAATTGGGTGCACAAAACTGGTTTGATCCTAAAATCATTCTTCAACATATTTCGGTAATAGCTTCTGATTCGCTACGCGGACGCGGAACAGGAACCGAAGATGAGCGCAAAGCTGCCGAATATGTAATTGCTCAGTGGAAAGCTGCCGGCATTCAGCCAAAAGGTGAACATGGTTCTTGGTTTCAAGAATTTGATTTCAATGCGGGCATGCATGGCAAAGGTGGACGAAGTGGAAAAACAAATAACATCATAGGTTTTCTCGATAATAAAGCGGCAACAACTATTGTCATAGGTGCACACATGGACCATTTAGGAGATGGTTCGGATGGACATTCCTTGGATGCACATGCGAAAGGTCAAATCCACAACGGCGCGGATGACAATGCATCGGGAACAAGCGGAGTGATTGAATTAGCTCGTTTCTATGGAATGAATAAGGAAACCGAAAAATTCAATTTTCTATTTATTTGTTTTTCAGGTGAAGAATTGGGTTTATTGGGTTCTGAATATTTTGCCAATCATCCTACGATTGATTTAGCTCAGGTGAATTGCATGATCAATATGGATATGATTGGTCGTTTGAAAACAGATAAACCGGTATTGGAAGTTTCTGGTGTTGGAACAGCCGCTGAATGGATGGATTTGGTGAAATCGTTTTCGAGTGCAGCTATGGAAATTAAATGCGATTCGGCAGGTGTTGGTCCATCAGATCATACGTCGTTTTACAACAAACAAATTCCGGTATTGCATTTCTTTACGGGTACACACAGCGATTATCATAAACCTTCGGATGATGTAGAGAAGATTAATGCTCAAGGTGAAGAAGCGGTGTTAATGGTGATTTCTGGAGTCATTGCTAAATTACCTACTGATCACAAATTGGCATTTTTGAAAACTCGCAATCCTTCGATGGGAAGCGCTTCGGCCTTTAAAGTAACCTTAGGCATTATGCCTTCTTATGCCGAAGACGCAGCCGGCTTAAAAGTAGAAGCAGTGCTCGACGATAAAGCAGCTTTCAAAGCAGGAATGAAAGATGGCGACATTATTACTCAAATGGGAGATGTCAAAGTCACCGGAATTCAATCTTACATGGAAGGATTGGGGAAATTCAGCAAAGGAGATAAAACTAAAGTCACCGTATTGCGTGGTAAAGAAACGCTGGTGCTGGATGTAGAGTTTTAGTTTTTTGAATTAAATATTCTTATAAACCTGAGAGGTTGTTGATTAATCAATATAATTTATTCAATCAATCATTGAATAAAGAATGCAGTAGAATCATGAAAATTTATCATTCATGTTTGTCTGCGACGCCATACTTTCTTGTCTTGACACACGCTTCGACAAGCTCAGCGTGCATTAAAAGAAGGTCAAGTCTGGACGATACTGCTTACGCGCAAGGCCTTTTTTCGACCATTGTGATGGGATAAGCTTTTTCTCATCTATGTCGAAACACACCCTCGCCGCCCAGACGAAGCCACCGCTCTGATCCGTTTCTAAACCTAATTTTACATTAAAATAAAATAATTTAAGGCCTTTAATTAGCATTGAGTATTGTAGTAAACGATAAAATATTTGAAGTATGATTTATTTTTAAGATACTTTTAAATTCTTAACTGCATAAAGTGATAGCCGATTGAAATCCTAAATATATTAAAATGATAGATAAAACACGGAATCGGGCAAGGGATTGAGCTGAGCTCCTGCGATGCGAAAGCGCGGTGCGGAGCATGCCCCCAAATAAAAAAGCTACCACATGCATGCAGTAGCTTTTTGATTTAGTGTGTGAAATTTTAAAGCATTGTTTTAGGTTCCAAATAATTTGTGTGCTTTAATGATGTAGTTCGTAGTGCTTTATATCCACCGAGAATATTCACCACTTTATGATAGCCTTTTGACATTAAAATTGAAGCCGCAATCACTGAACGATATCCTCCAGCACAATGGATATAATAGGTTTTATCGGAATTTATGGTATGTATTTTTTGATGAATAAAATCGAGTGGTAAATTAATAGCACCGATTAAATGTTCTGAATCGAATTCACTTTTACGTCGTACATCCAACAAATTAAGTGGCTCTATTTCGAACTTCTCAGCGAAACTTTCGGCATCTATTTCAGCGAGACTTCCAATAGGCTTTCCAGCCAATTTCCAAGAAGTAATTCCCCCTTTTAAATAACCCAAGGTATTATCGTAACCAACACGTGCAAGTCGAGTAACTACTTCATTTTCAAAACCTGGATCGGCAAGGAAAAGAATGGGCTGATTTAAATCCATTACCAATGCGCCAACCCAAGGAGCAAAGCTATCTTCAATGCCGATATACCAAGAACCTGGAATATGTGCTTGAGTAAAATATTCTTTTTTACGTGTGTCGATTACGAGTGCTTTTTCAGTTTCTAATATGAGAAGGAAAGCATCGATATCGAGTGCCGTAGTTCCTTTCGTAAGCACTTCATCAAAAGAGGCATATCCTGTTTTATTCATCACTGCATTCTTTGGAAAATATTGTGGCGGTGCAACGAGTCCATCGGTTACTTCTTTAATAAATTCCTTTTTTGTTAATGCACGTAAAGCATAGTTCACTTGTTTTTGATGTCCGAGCGTGTCGATAGTTTCTTTGCTCATATTTTTACCACAAGCCGAACCTGCACCATGCCCCGGATATACAATAACATCGTCGGATAATGGGAAAATTTTTATGTGTAAAGAATCGTATAAATGTCCTGCAAGATCTTCGCGCGAAAGGTCCGATTTAACAGCTAAATCGGGGCGACCAACATCACCAATAAACAAGGTATCGCCACTAAAAATTGCTTGTTCAATTCCTTCTTCATCGATGAGAAGAAAGGTACAAGATTCCATGGTATGACCGGGTGTATGCAAAACGCGAATGGTAATATCGCCCAATTTCAAGTCTTCGTTATCCTTGGCAATATGTGCTTCGAATGCAGGTTGTGCTGTTGGACCAAATACAATTTGAGCACCTGTTTTCTTAGCTAAATCGAGGTGCCCGGAGACAAAATCAGCATGGAAATGCGTTTCTAAAATGTACTTGATTTTGGCATTGTCGTTTTTTGCCATTTCGATGTATGGTGATGATTCGCGCAAAGGATCAACAATCGCAACTTCGCCTTTACTTTCTATGTAGTAGGCTGCTTCGGCAAGGCAACCTGTATAAAGTTGTTCAATTTTCATAAAAATCGATTTTGACAGATTTAAAAAAGATAAACAAAATTGATTGGAATAGCCTTCTCAAAATATGACCTATATCAGGTATTGAATTTATTTATGAAGTGTTTGATATTTATTTTATCTCGGTTGGTTGAATTCTGAATTTGATTTAAGTATATATTAATGAATTCAAGTTTTTTGAAATTATAAAATCAATGTTAATAAATAATGAGAATCAAAGAAATTATAACAAGTAATCATTCTATTTTTCAAAAATCAATTGAGCGATTCAGGTATAAAATCAAGATTTATTAAAAAAGCAGGAATGAAAAATCGAATTCTCTCATCCATATTATTTCTTTTTTTGTTGATTTCGGGACAATGCTTTCCTCAGGCTCATTTCTATATAGGACGTAGTTTCGGCATGTATCAGCATTTTCAAGGTCCGCTTGAAACAAGAGCTTGGTTGTTTAATAATTATACGGATGTAAAAAAAGAAATGAATCCCAATCGATTGAATGGAGGAATTGTTTTGGGAACGAATATGACAATTGGTCGCAGTGTTTTTGGCTTAGAGTTTTGCGGGAAAAACAATCGGTTTAGCGGAACGAGAGAAGGATTGGGAATTAAAATAACAGATCAGTATAATGAAAAACTCAATGTTTTTTATGTCAATTATGGCTTAGGAAATAAAATTGGGTATTCTGAATTAAATGAAACAAAATTTATTTATCGAGCACAAGTGGGCGTTGGATTTTACTCATTTAAATTAAAAGAAGATCGCAAAGGATTTGATGATTTTAGTGGAACTGTTGGTTCAAGAAAAGGGATTTCGTTTCGATTTGGATTATACACTTTAATGAAATTGACTAATCACATTTATCTCAATGTAGTTCCCTATTATGAAATGGATACGGGTGGCGGATATGTTGAGATTTTGGAGGATAAATTAAAGCAATCTGAATTTTTCAATATCACCAATTTGGGTGTCAATATAAATTTGAATTATGCGTTCTAAATTCTATGCATGTATCTTAATTCTAATGTGCCACTATTTAACGGTGAATGCACAATTTGAAAATCGCTACAGTGAACTTTTCTTTCATTATGGATTGGTTGAAAGTCTGCAATTAAATGAATGGAAATATTTTGCGGAAAGTTATAATGCAACCGTATTACCAAGCGAAAAACTAGGTGATTTTGAACAAGGGTTTAATTTTGATTTAGGATATCGAATCAATCTGAATCGCTTTTATAGTACGCTTTCCTATCAACGTTATTATGGAAGAGCTAGTGCAAAATTCACCAATAATGAATCACGATTATTCGATTTACACGCCAATGCTGTTGCTTGGGGTTTTGGGTATAAATTAAGAAATGTAGATAAAAAGTTTAATGTGAGTTTGGTGTATAATATGAGAATTACAAGCAAGACTCGCATTGTTTCTTCGTATAAATATGCCGATGGATTTGAAAGTATGGGCGGCGACAAAAGCTTAAATGGAACTTATTTGGGACTTGGTGCATTGGGCTCTGAATTGGGATTTTTAATTCAATATAGAATCAGTAAAAAAATACAAATAGACATTGGAATGGTGAAACAATGGAACAATTCACTTACTCCATCAACTATGGACGACAAAAGCGATTTCAAAGCATTTAAAGGCACCGGCGGTTCGCAATTACCTCAAGATTATGCTTCTTATAATGCTGATCCATTCCAATATATTTTAGATAGCAAATTGGTGGTTCACGATAAATCGAAGGGAAATAAAATCATGATTGGAATTAGTTATTCAATTTCAAATACAAACTAGACATGAAAAATAGCTGCTTATTTATTCTGCTCCTTTTTATCATGCAATCCTGTAGTAAAAAAGGGACACTGTACGAAGATTATTGGGAAACCATAGAAGCTGGTTCCTATCAGTTTACGGAGGCTAAATGCAGCATTTATAAAGATCAAGTATTTTTAAAAGATTCTGCTATTATCGTTGGAAAATCCTATATCCTCTTATACACTTCTCAATCGGGTGGTTTTTACAATGAACTTGATTTATACGGAGATTGGACACCACCTTTGTTTTCTGGTGGAGAAGGCTATGAAAAAGTTTGGAATATGGAAAATGATGATAAACGAATTTCATTTTCTTATTATGTAAATTACACATATGTAGCTACTTCATCCTTAACGATGGAGAATGTTGGCAAATCGAAACAAATTTGGCATTATGTGACTGAAAGCTTAAATGGCATTTATTCGCATTATCAGATTACCCTTGAAAGAACAACGAATACAGATTAACAAAGCACGCTTCGACAAGCTCAGCGCGCGGGTTTAATCGCTCCCTGAGCCTGTCGAAGGGAGCACATTAACACATCAGCACACTAATATATTATCTTGCGCCCATGTTGTACAGGGTTTTACATCTGCTCATTGGGGCTTGGATGCGGATTCATTTGAAACGATTATTTATTCGTGGATTGGATAATGTTCCTAAAAATGAACCGATCATACTTACGTGTAATCATGGAAATGCTTTTTTAGATGCTGTATTGATAGCCATAACATTAAAACGTCCTGTCCACTTTCTCACACGTGCAGATGTTTTTAAAAAATCCTGGCAACGTTATATACTTGGGAAAATAAAAATGATTCCCGTTTATCGCATTCGAGATGGAATTGATAGCCTTGAACAAAACAATGAAACCTTCGCCCTTTGTGCAAAAATCTTAAATGATGGTGGTGCGATTTTAATTTTTTCCGAAGGAAATGCACATCCCGAAAAACGACTTCGTCCATTAAAAAAAGGAAGTGCACGCATTGCTTTTCAATCGGCTGAAACCATGAATTGGTCGAGCGAATTAAAAATTATCCCAGTCGGAATTAATTATGTTGATCATACACGATTTCGAACCGAAGTGATGTTGGGTTTTGGAGCTCCCATTACCGTTTCAGATTTTCGCACTGAATATGAAACCGATCAAGCCCGAGGATTGCGTGCGCTAAACCATCAAATTTTCCAAGGTATACATCAGGAGATGATTCATATTCCTGAACGAGCTCAAGATGATTCCGCAAACATTGCATTGGCTATTGGGCGTGCTGAAAAACAATATCCACTTTTTCGTTTTCGCTACAAAGAGGAGGGTCGTCTAGATCACGAACAACAGGTACTAGCCAATTTTATCGAACGCGACACACCCGAATTACGCGAAAAACTACATCGTTTTGCAAAGAAAAGTGATGAATTACATCTCCCGCTAACACTTGCCCACGCTCAAATTCCACAAAGCCGAGTTCTCTTTTTAATTCTTGGATTTATTCCTGCATTTTTAGGATTAATTATTCATGCAATTCCCATGAGCCTAGCCTTTTGGTTTACAGGTAAAAAGGTACGCGATGCTCAATTCATTAATTCAGTTTTGATGGGAACTGGATTTTTCTTTACAGCTATTTGGTACCTGTTTATTAGTATCTGCAAAGCCTTTTATGCTCCGTATTTAATTCTTCTTATTCCCCTTTTTCCTATTTTATTACGAATGACTCTACTTTATTCTGAAGCGCTCGGACAACAGCGCGCAAGGAGCTTGAGGAAGAAGTTGAAATGATTGCTGATGATCCCGATAGCTATCGGGAGATGTGTTGGTGATCCCTCTATTTATCGGGAGATGTGCTGGTTTTCTAATATACTGATTGAGATTACTACTCGCATCCCCGGAATTCATTCCGGGGATATTGTCCGAGTATACTATAATAAAAAATCTAATCCTTCACTCTTCCCCAACCAAGCGTGCGTAACATCCAATCGGGAAGTGGTTTGTATGATCCACGTTTCTTGAGATCGAGGTACCAGCCAATTTTCTTTACCAAGGGAATTCGGTGTGTATGAACAAACTCGATTAATGTTCCATCAGGATCTTCGGTGTAAGTGAAATGTCCGGCTGCTTCACCCATGTCGAAGCTATCGCGACTATTCACAGTAAAAGGAGATCCCATTTTTGAACACTGCTTTTCGAGTCCATCCATATCGTTTACATCGAAGCAAACGTGAATGTACCCTAGGTCACCCCAAAAACGATGTTCAAATATTTTACGACCAACATGCTGCATCGACTGAATTAATTCCACTTCTGCAGCTCCTAACAAACGACGAAATGCGCCACCAAATGCTGGATTGGGGCGTAATAAAACCCGACGAAAATGTCCGTTTCCTAATTCAGGAGCTGGTCCTGTTTGGTCGAAAATTACTTGATTAAAACCGAGCGTTTCTTGATAAAATTGGAGTGAACGTTCAATATCCGAAACGCCAATTTGAACGCCCGTGATTCCGCCGTTTTGGTGTTTACCAGTATCAAACCAATCGAGTCCGGGAGCGAAGGTAAAACGGTTTCCATAGGGATCATTCAAATGAAATCGAGAACCTCCATCGGGAGTGGGAAAAACATCCGAAACTTGAATTCCTTTCGCTTTATATTTTGAATGTGCAGCTTTTACATCACGGCATTTTAGTAGTATTCCGAAAATCCCTAAATCGCCAGCTTGAATATGAAATGCAGCGGGTTGTGGATCGCGGCTCGTGTACTGCCATATTTCAAAACCTCCACCACCTTGCATATTCATGGCAAGAATCGCATAGCGCTTACGTGCTTCATTACCGGTATAACGAACCATTAACTCAGCGGTTGAAGCATCTTTAAACACTGGCACATCCATGCCTAAATTGCGGCGATACCAAGTAAATGCGGCTTCCGCATCTTTTACTCCAATACCAACTTGCTGAATTCCGCTTAATAAAGAATTGCTCTGTGCCATAACATCAGGTCGCTTTGATGCGTTTGATCAAAAAATAAAATAAGGCTGGAAAATACCTCTTCAAATACACTGGAATTAATTCGGCTTTTCCAACAAGAATTTCGGGTGATTTTCTCCGAATAGCTTTATCAATCGCTTGTGCACATTTCTCCGCACTTACACCGTTTCGTTGTCCATCGTCCATTTTACCATGCGCCGAACCATCCGATTTTACTGCCGAAAACGAAATGTTAGTTTTCACTCTTCCGGGACAAACAATCGTAACATCAATGGGAATGTCTTTTAATTCTAAACGCAATGCTCCGAAAAAGCCGAGTAATGCATGTTTAGCCGCTGCATATGTACTTCGTAATGTAAATCCAAACTTCCCGGCAATGCTCGATATCACAACGACATGTCCTTTCCTGCGCGAAATAAAATGAGGAAGTACAGCTTTAGTTAAAGCAACAGGTGCAAAATAATCTAGTTCCATCAACTTGCGTTCAACTACTTCTGAGGTTTCCATGGCCAATGATCGCTGCGAAACACCTGCATTATTAACCAAAACATCAACATGACCAAAAAGGGAAATGGCTTTTTTTACCTGCCCAGGAAATGAATTCAAATCGAACATATCGAACGGTAAAAGCTCAACGTGTGAAATTTGAGTAAGACAGTTTGCTCTCACTTTTTCAAGTGCTTCTACATTACGACCACTTAAAATAAGTGCATTCCCCGGTTTAGACAATTGCTTCGCAAGTGCAGCACCAATACCCGATGAGGCACCGGTTATCCAGAAAACTTTGAGATTCGATTTATCTTCCACGTAGGGGACGAAATTAGAGAATTGCCAGCAACTCACGAAGACCTGTTGAATCATTCATTTAAAAATCCTCAAAACAGCTTGACAATGCTCTATTTTTAGCACATGAAGTTCAGCCATTTACTATTTGCTTTTTTGCTCCTCGCCTGCTCTGCTACTGCGCAAAACCGAATTCAAATTATTCCTCAACCCGTTTCTGTCAAAGAAAATCCGGGCGAATTTCGAATAACACCTGCAACCGAAATTGCTATTTGGGGAGGTTCGTTGAGAACAGAAGCCATCTATCTGCGCGATTATATCAAACAGTATTTTCAATTCGATCTAAAAATTGATTCTTCTGGAAAATCAAAAGCAGTATCGCGCATTGTGCTTAACTACGATCGGCTCGATCATCCTTTTCCAGGTGCATATAATTTAACTGTTAAAAGCGACGAAGTATATATCGGTGGCGACAATACCAGTGGTGTGTTTTATGGTATTCAAACCATCATTCAACTTTTACCTACAAAAGCGGGCGAAGAACCACTTATTCCCAATGTCGAAATTCAAGATCATCCCCGATTTGCTTACCGTGGATTACACCTCGATGTAAGTCGACACTTCTTTCCAATCGAATATATAAAACGCTACCTCGATTACATTGCATATCATAAAATGAATGTCTTTCATTGGCATCTAACCGATGATCAAGGCTGGAGAATTGAAATAAAAAAATATCCATTATTAACCGAAGTCGGTGCTTGGCGCGATGGTACGCTCATCGGAAAACATCCCGGCAAAGGCTACGACACACTACGTTACGGTGGATTTTACACTCAAGATCAAATCAAAGAAGTTGTTGCCTATGCAGCTTCGCGACATGTTGAAGTGATTCCCGAAATCGAAATGCCCGGTCATAGCATGGCGGCCATTGCAGCCTATCCGTTTTTAAGCACCACGCCCGACAAACCAAAGAAAGTAGCTAAAGGTTGGGTAAATTATGGCGATTACGAATACAACAATGTGCTCAATCCGAGCGATACGACCTTCCAGTTTTTGGAAGATGTCTTAACCGAAGTCATGCAGCTTTTTCCTTCGCAATACATCCACATTGGTGGCGATGAATGCTCGAAACGTTGGTGGAAAGAATCGGCTTTTTGTCAACAGTTGAAAAAAGAAAAAGGCTTAAAAGATGAAAAAGCACTTCAGAGTTATTTCATACAACGCGTCGAAAAATTCCTGAATTCGAAAGGAAAAACAATCATTGGTTGGAACGAAATTCTTCAAGGTGGATTAGCACCCAATGCGACTGTCATGAGTTGGATGGGTACATCAGGTGGAATATTTGCTGCAAAAAAGAATCATTATGTGGTAATGACTCCCGGAAATGCCTGCTATTTCGATCATCCGCAACGTTTCAAAGACGATTCCACTGGATTAGGAAAACCGGTTTTGATTGATAGCGTGTATGCCTACAACCCAATTCCAAAGGTGTTGAGCCCCAATCTTCACAAATACATTTTAGGTGCACAAGCCAATGTTTGGACCGAATATATTGGGAATACATCCAAACTCGAATACATGCTTTTTCCGCGATTAGCAGCCATGAGCGAAGTTGTTTGGAGCCCACAACAAACACGCAGTTTCGCAAGTTTCAAAAAACGCATGAGCGCACAATTTCAGCGATACGATACTTGGGGAATTCACTATTGTGATGAATTAATTAAACGTTGATTTTGGGCATGCCCCTTTGTGCTTTCGCTCTGCCCAACGCACAACAAAGGGTCGCGTCTTCGCCTCTAAGTCCTTTTGTGAGCCTTCGCTTAGGCTTCGGTTCACAAGGCGAGCTATCCGGCTCAACCGCTCATGCAACATTTCGTAAATTCTCAACTTATAAATCGAATAGTTAAATTACCGTTCACGAAAAAAACAATGATGAAATCGAACAGTATATTATTTAATGTTATCTGTCTTTTATTCATCCTCACAGGATGCCAACATGCTGAAACAAAAAAAGAAAGCAGCATTCAACAAGAAACAAGCTACACAGGCCGCGTCCCATGCGCCGATTGTGCTGGAATTGATCTTCACGTAAATATCAAACCACAAAGCGATACCAATGGAACCTTTCATTTATTTCAAACATTTATCGAAACAAAAGAAGGTGATCAATCATTCAGCGATAGCGGTTCATACTCCATCAAAAAAGGAATCATTGCCAATCCCGAAGCTACTATTTTAGTATTCCATCCCAATCAACCCGAAATCACACGTTACTTCGAACGCAAAGGAGATACAGCTCTATTGTGTCTTGGCAACAATGGACAACGTATTAATTCTAAACTTAATTATTTATTAAAGAAGCAATAAGATTATTAATAAAATCAAGCAATATAAACCCTGAATTAATTTTCCATCAAGCCCTAAATTGGCGCAAAAGTCAATTATCTTCGTCCCCTATTATCCAACCCGATGCGTCGCACCATTTTATTTTATCTAAGTATAATTATAGGAGCTATTGCATCTATTTGGTATGTAGTGCGATCAGGCAAACTGCTCGAAATCGGTAGGCCAATCGAAACTCCTGCTAAAATTGAAACTCCCGATTTATTACAACATAGCATCGATTCGTTTGTCACCAATTTACATCATCCTTTAGCCATATTAATTCTTCAAATTGTTGCAATCATCGTTGTTGCCCGAATCTTTGGTTTGCTTTTTACTCGCATGGGCCAACCTTCGGTCATCGGCGAAATAACTGCCGGAATTATTTTAGGACCATCGCTTTTGGGCATGTACTTTCCCGAATATTCTTTATTTCTTTTCCCTAAAGAATCTCTCGGAAATCTGCAATTTCTAAGTCAAGTTGGTTTAATCCTTTTCATGTTTGTTATTGGCATGGAGCTCGACTTAAATGTGTTAAAAAATAAAGCACACGAAGCTGTTGTAATTTCGCATGCCAGCATTGTGATTCCATATACTTTGGGAATGGCACTCGCCTATTTCATTTATGCTGATTTTGCTCCTCCCAATATTCCCTTTTTATCCTTTGGATTATTCATGGGAATTGCCATGAGTATCACCGCATTTCCGGTATTGGCAAGAATTATCCAAGAACGAGGCTTAACCCGAACAAAACTGGGCGCCATCGCAATCACCAGCGCAGCAGCCGACGATATTACCGCATGGTGCATTTTAGCAGCTGTTATCGCTATTGTTAAAGCCGGCACCTTAGTTACCGCTTTATTTACTATCGGATTTTCGCTCGTATATGTAGTGATTATGGTGTATTTAATTGGTCCCTTTTTAAAACGATTAGGTTCCATTTATTCTAACCGCGAAACCATTTCAAAAGGCATAGTTGCACTCGTTTTTGTCATATTATTAGCATCAGCCTATACCACCGAAATCATTGGAATTCATGCCTTATTCGGGGCTTTTCTAGCAGGTGTTATTATGCCGCCTAACTTGAATTTCAGAAAGATTTTAATTGATAAAATCGAAGATGTTTCACTCGTTTTATTACTGCCTTTATTTTTCGTATTAACGGGTTTAAGAACACAAATCGGATTATTAAACGATGCCCATTTATGGCAATTATGTGGCGTTGTTATTTCTGTTGCAGTTGCTGGAAAATTCGTGGGTTCGGCACTTGCAGCCAAAATCATTGGTCAAAGCTGGAAAGAAAGTTTATCCATTGGTGCCTTAATGAATACCCGTGGACTCATGGAATTAATCGTACTCAATATTGGATACGATTTGGGAATACTCACGCCAACTATTTTCGCAATGATGGTGATTATGGCGCTCGTAACAACCTTCATGACTGGACCATCACTTACCTTTATTAATTGGGCATTCAAAGAAAAATACGTTCAACCTGAAATAATTCCAATCAAAAAAGAGACACCATCCTATAAAATTTTAATTTCATTTGGACTTGCAAGTTCAGGCCGAAAAATCCTACGATTAGCAGCTCAAATGTTTGGACATGACAATCATTTGGTAAATTATACAGCCATTCACGTTACACCAAGTGCCGATGTGAGTTTATTGAATGTGGCAGAGTTTGAACAACAAAGTTTTCGCCCCATTCGTACCGAAGCAGAAAAACTAAAAATTGATTTAAAATCACATTATAAATTAAGTAATGATTTAAATAAAGAGGTATCAGGAATTATTGAAGAAAATGAAATAAACATTTTATTAATTGGTGCTGGAAAATCACTGTACACTGGATCTTTATTAGGAAACATTGTTGGAGTTACAAAAGCCTTATCACCCGAAAACCTTTTAGGAACAATCACTGGTGCGAATCCTCTTTTTAGAACCGATTATTTAATTGATGATAAAGCGCGTCAATTTGTCGAAAATGCACTCTGCGATGTAGGCGTTTTAATTGACCGTGACTTTAGCGATGCCGGCACTATTTTCCTTCCTTTATTTGGAGAAGAAGATGCCTATTTATTGAATTATGCACGCAAATTTATTCTGAATTCAAAATCAGATATTTCGGTGATGGATGCATTTGATCAAATGACTGCCGATTCTGTAATGAAAGAAAAATACAATCGTTTACAATCCGAATTCCCCGAACGCATTCATTTACTGACTGCAAAAACAATTGGAAAAGATTTCCTATCTCAACAGGAATTAATGCTAATTAATTATCAAAGCTGGAAAGGATTAATTGATAGCAAAAGTCTGTGGTTAGAACACATTCCAAGTGTGCTTATACTTCGCTCCCATTTACAGTAATTGCTGGGATTTTTAGCGATCTTAATTTCAATAGAAATACTAAGCCTAAAACAAACAAAACGCCCAGTAATAATATAGATGCTCGCATCGATCCAGTCAGCGTTTCGAGTAAACCAAAAAGAAATGTCCCCAACACTACCGACATTTTTTCGGTAACATCGTAAAAACTAAAATAGGCTGTATGATCATTCGTTTCAGGTAAAAGTCGTGCATACGTCGAACGTGCCAAAGCTTGAACACCACCCATCACCAAACCCACAACACTGGCAAGAATCATAAAACCGATTGATTCTGTAACATAGTAAGCTCCAACACAGATTCCTATCCAAATTACAACAGATGTAATCATGGCTTCCATATTCCCATATCGCTTCGAAAGCTTAGCAAATCCAATTGATCCAGCTACACCAACAAGTTGAATAATAAGTATTGTAGGAATCAAAACTTCATCCTTTAAACCAATTTCCTTTTTCCCAAAATTAGCTGCCATATACATGATTGTTAATACAGCCATCATCGTAAAAAAGAAAGCAAATAAATAGGTTCGTAAAACCTGAGAAGCCTTGAATTCTCTCCATACTGTAGCTAGTTCGCGGTAACCATTCATCAATGGATTAGCGACTTTCATTTTTACTGAAGTATATTTTGGTAGATAATAAAACGTGTATTGAGCAAAACCTATCCACCAAATTCCAACAGTAATAAAACTAATTCGGGCGGCCATGCCATTTTTAATTAAGCCAAACAATTCAGGCTTAAGCAACATGATTAAATTAATAATAAGCAATACCACACCACCAATATATCCTAGCGCATAACCTCGAGCTGAAATATGATCTTCTTCGCCCTTAGGAGCAATTTCGGGTAACCAAGCATTGTAAAAAACCAATCCACCGCTATATCCAATTCCTGCTAATGTAAAAGCGATAATTCCCCATTCTAAACGATCGGCTGTAAAAAAATAAAGTCCAGCACATGCCAATCCACCAATCCAGGTAAACAATTTCATAAAGAATTTACGTCTCCCTGTATAATCTGCAATGGAAGCTAAAATGGGCGAAAACAAAGCTACAATGAGAAAAGAAGCCGACACAGCCCAAGCATACAGCGATGTATTTACCACCTGGAATCCGAAAAAAGAAACCATTCCATGTTCATCACCTTTCGCTACAAACCCATAATAAGCGGGCAAAATTGCCGAAGTAATACTTAATTGATACACCGAATTTGCCCAATCAAAAACTGTCCAAGCACGAATGACCTTTTTGTCACCTCGAATTTCCTTCATTGACATCAAATTATTTCTTATTCTAAATCACGAAAGTAATGGTGAAAGCACTAATTTCGATGCACCAATTTTAACTTGAATTTCAAGCATGAATTCTTTCGAATCAACTGAAACAATATTAGTCCCTGTTGACTTTTCCGAAATCACAGCTCCAGCTCTTGCACACGCAAAACTGTATGCCGAAATTTTCAAAAAACCAATTAAGCTTGTTCATTTGATCGATAAAGGTTGGGGCGATAAAGAACATGAGTTGCAATTGGAAGAAGATGAAGCACTCTCAAAACTTCAAAATCTTGCTGAAGAAATATATGACGAAAGTGGAATTGAAACAACTGTTCTTGTGCGACGTGGTCATTTCCATGATGGCATTGGAGAACTAGCTGCCGAATTAAATGCAACACTAGTGATTATGGGTACCAAAGGTATTCGAGGATTACAACGTTGGACGGGGAGCAATGCCATGAGAGTCATTCGTAATACGAAGGACGTTCCATTTATTGTAGTTCAAGAAGAACCGAAACGAGATAGTATAAAAACAGTTGTTCTTCCCTTTTCTTTTACAGTAGAAAGTCGCCAAAAACTGGCTTGGTCTATTCATTTAGCCAAACTTTTCAATTGCCATTTCTTATTACTTGCAGAACATCAAACAGATGAATTCATTCGTCACCGAATGGATAATAACATGACATTTGCAAAAAAATATTTAACCCAACACGGCTGTAGTTTTTCTGTAGATACAGCAAGTGGTTCAACTGCATTTCATAAAGAAATTATCATTTACTCGGCAGCAAAAGAAGCCGATTTGTTATTGATTATGACCGATGAGGAACGTGACTTTTCAGAAATTTTCACCGGATCTCATGAACAGGATATCATTGCAAACGAAAAGAAAATTCCTGTGATGGTAATGAATCCAGTTGATAATATGCAAATACTGGGTGCCGCGATGTTCCAATAAATAATAGAATTGATTTAATAGAAAGCAGCTTGATTCAATCAGGCTGCTTTTTTTTTCTTGAGTTTGAATATATTTCTCCAATTCAAGTATTCATCAACTAACAAATTGAATTTAAATCATCAATCAATTCAAGAAAATTAACTCATTCTAAAAGCGAATAAATTGATTTAGAAAATGTACTTTCGCGTCCCGATGAGCAGAAGACCTTATGTTGTTGGAATCTCTGGCGGGAGCGCTTCGGGAAAAACCTCTTTCCTGAAGAATTTATGCGAAGCTTTGCCTCTTGGTGCGGCTTGCATTATTTCGCAGGACAATTACTACCTTCCTAAAGAACAGCAAATTAAAGACGAGAATAATCAAATCAATTTCGATTTGCCAACGTCTATTCACCGCGATGCATTTTATGCGGATATGCGGCATTTGATGAATGGAGAACAAGTGATCATCCAAGAATATACTTTCAACAACGCATCGCATTCTTCCCAAACTATCGAACTCAATCCAGCTCCCATCATCATCATGGAAGGATTGTTCATCTTTCACTACGAAGAAATTCGCAAGCAACTCGATTTAAAAGTTTACATCGATGCACGTGAAGACCTCAAATTGGAACGTCGCTTACGTCGCGATAAAGACGAACGTGGCTATCCCGAAGAAACTGTATTGTATCAATGGAACAACCATGTGATGCCCAGCTATCATCAGTATTTACGCCCTTACCGCGATGATGCTGATATTATTGTAACCAACAACATTAGCTACGACAAAGGATTAGCTGTTTTAGTAAATCATTTACGCAGCATTCTTTAATTGAACCTTAAAAAAAATCCCCGGTAACTCAACATTACCGGGGATTTTTCATTTCTGTGATTTGCTATTAATGCTTTACACGAAAACGATTTCGATTATTCCAACCTACAATTAGCAATACAAGTGGAATCATGATATATAAGAAATAGGATTTAGTCACACCATCATTTCGAATAAAGCTAAATACACGTTCGAAACGAATATTTGGAAAACTGCGGTTGGTCGAGCGACTTAACCAAATAAATACGGCTTTTCCAACAATGTGATCGTGTGGTACAAATCCCCAAAAGCGCGAATCAGCGGAGTTGTGACGATTATCACCCATCATAAAATAATAATCTTGCTTAAATGTATAGCTCGTTGCAGGAACTCCATTAATCAGAATTTGAGTTCCATTTATTTTTAAATCATTGCCTTCGTATACCCCAATGATGCGTTTATACAAATGGATAGAATGCGTATCGAGCGCTACTTGAACTCCTGCTTTCGGTATTACGAGCGGTCCGTAATTATCTTTATTCCAATTATACGATGGAGCATTGGGGAAAATATCTGGATCATAGGTTCCAGCTGGATCCATGCGTTCGGCCATTTGAGCCACTAAGGGTGAATCTTTTAGCTTCTCCTTATTCTTTCCATTCAAATGCACTTGCCACAAATTCGCATTGGCAATGTTTCGATAGCGCTCTGCATCTGTTACATCAAGTTTATCGAATGTTTTTTGTGGATCGTCCAAGGATTTAAATTGTAAATCATAAGAGAATTGCATCATCTCAGGATTCACTGCTGCTTGATCGTTAATGTATAGCTGCTTGTTTTTAATTTCTAATTTATCACCAGCAACAGCAACACAGCGTTTTACGTAATTATCGCGTTTATCAACCGGACGAGCGACAACTTTCCCAAATGGTTTTTGATTGTATGGATTGATTGCATTGGGTGTATTTACTTGTTGCCATCCAAAAGAACGAACCAATCGATAATAGCTAATATTCTGCATGTTGATAGAAACCGTATCGCCATCAGGATAATTGAAAACAACGATGTCGTTATTTTTTACTTTCCCAAAACCTGGAAACCGAAAATATGGGAGTTCAATCCATTCGGAATAGGAAGGAACCGTTTCGGTAAAAGGCATTGTGTGATGCGTAAACGGAATGGTAAGCGGAGTATTAGGTGTTTTGGCGCCGTAGCTTACTTTACTTACAAAAAGGAAATCACCTACGAGCAAGGTTTTCTCCATGGAGGAAGTTGGAATGGTAAAGGCTTCGAAGAAAAATGTGCGAACAATGGTTGCAACAACCACAGCAAAGACAATGGCTTCGGACCATTCAACGCCTTTAGTTCTTTCGTATTTTTTCCAATAATCAGCACCCATGAAGCGGTATTTATCGCCAAAACCGAGGTAGCAGATATAGAAAGGAAAGAAGATAATTCCCGCAATAATTTCGAGTGTTGATTCCACTTCAAAATTACGCATGGTCAGAAAAACCATGATCAAAACCATCATCAAGTTAACACCGGGAATAAGCAATAAAATCAACCACCACCATGGTTTATCGATAATGCGAAGCCAAACCCAAAAATTGTATCCGGGTACAAAGGCTTCCCAAGCTTGACGACCAGCTTTGGTGAAAATTTTAGAAAGGCCAAGAAATAAAATGACCAGCAAAAGAATATTTACGATCCACTTATAATCCATGAGGCATCGAGAAGTTTAAAAGGTCCGACATAGTATAAATGCCTTTTTTCTTTTGTAGAAATTCGGCAGCTCTAACTGCTCCAAGCGCAAATCCTTCGCGACTAAAAGCAGTATGAGTAATATTAATTTCATCAACACCAGAACGGTACACGATACTATGTGTCCCAGGAACATCATCGGTACGAATGGAGTGAATAGGAAGATCTCCCATTTCGGGTGCTTCTTCAGAACGACGCCAGCTATCGTATGCCGGATGTTCGGCAATGATACCTTCGGCAAGCGTGATAGCAGTTCCACTAGGTGCATCTTTTTTTCGGATATGATGAATCTCTTCCATCATCACCGTATAATCTTCCTGTGTAGCCATGAGTCGCGCAAGAAAGCGATTCATCTGGAAAAACATATTCACTCCAATGCTGAAATTAGTCGCATAAAATAAACTCTGTTTCATATCCAAACAGCGATTGCTTACTTCGTGCAAATGATCATACCAGCCAGTTGTTCCAGTAACAACGGGGATTTTATGCTCAAAACAGGTATAGATATTTTCGACCGCGGCTTCGGGTTGTGTAAACTCAATCGCCACATCGGCTTTACTTAATTCCGATTTCCAATCATCATTACTGCTTTTATGGACACGTAAAACCACTTCATGACCACGAGCTTTGGCTGTTGCCTCAATGGCTTTTCCCATTCCTCCATATCCGATCAATGCTATTTTCATATTCAGAAACGAAGTGTTAATCCTAAACCAGTAACTGGCATAGTTAAAATGGATGAATAAACGGGCTCGGGACGAATGCGCATCGATAAATCATCGTTGATATTGAAATCAAAGAAATGAGCATCCACTGTAGCATCAATAATATTGATTGCATAAAGCAGGGAAATTCCAACGATGGTTAAATCTCTGTTTCTATGATAAAACTCTTGAAGTTCGTTCAAATTCGAATCGGAATACTTAACTAAATCCAAATTCGCTTCTCCCTTTCCTTGTTGACGATGAATCAATTCCGTTTTAAATAATTTGAAGTTGCGTTGATTGAAGTTAAGTCCGTAAATCAGGGCGCCAGTTCCTGCTGCCAACACACCAACTTTCCAATATTTCCGATTGTAAATTTGTCCCGCACCGGGAAGAACAGCCGATAACAAAGCTGCTTTTCTAGGAGAATGAACATGAACGGTATCGGCAGGCTTTTTCAGAGTGTCGCTTTGGGTAATTAGTATTGCTTGTGGTTGAATTATTACAGATGAATCTTTTTTTACTTCAAAATTCTGCTTCATACTGCCTTGATTGTTTTGTGCAATGGCTTTAGAAACTGGCATTGCAAGTTCAAGTGTGATGAAAATAAGCAGAATACGAATCAACATCAGGGGATGAGTTTGCTGAGTAGCTGAGCTAACTCTTCGGAAGAATTAAAACGAATATTTAATTGTCCCTTCCCTTCTTTATCTGTTTTAATATCCACCGGAACCGCCAATCGTTTATGCAAACTGGCAATGGCTGCTTTCAATTCAACTGGCAATACCAATTTGGAAGAACGTGTAGCACCTGATTCCGGTTGTTTGTTCTTACGTGTGGCTTCTTCCACTTGTCGCACCGACATCTCGCTTGTCAATATTTGATTGAATAAGCTGAGTTGTTGTTTAGTATCTTCGATGGCAACAAGTGCGCGGGCATGCCCCATGCTGATTTTGCGTTCGCGAATTCCCAATTGAATTTCGGGTGGAAGTTTGAGTAAACGCAAATAATTCGCAACGGTAGAGCGTTTTTTAGCCACTTTCTCACTCACTTCTTCCTGAGTCAGTTTTACTTCTTCAATCAATCGTTGGTAAGCCAAAGCAATTTCGATTGAATCGAGTTCTTCGCGTTGAATGTTCTCCACCAAAGCCATTTCCAACATTGCCTGATCATTGGCTATGCGTATGTAAGCTGGTATCGTGCGCAAGCCAGCCATTTGAGATGCCCGAAAACGACGTTCTCCACTAATGAGCTGGTATTTATCGTAGCCTAATTTCCGCACAGTAACAGGTTGAATCAAGCCCATTTCTTGAATCGACTCGGCTAGTTCGCGCAAAGCTTCTTCTTCAAAATAGGTTCTTGGTTGAAACGGATTTGCTTCAATTTGATCAACCTGTAATTCTGAAATGGAACCAACCAAGCCCGACTCTGTTTGAGTAGCTCCTTTGGTAGTAATATCTGTATCGGGACTTGTGAGAAGTGCGCCTAAGCCTTTCCCCAAGGCATTCCGTTTATTATTCATAAAGCATTCGGGATTAAGCCCTTCAGTTTAAATTTTCGTTCAATGGCTCAATCACCTTATCCGCATTCGAGATACGCGTTAAATCGTATTTCTGTAAAATTTCACGGGCCAAATTCAAATAATTGATTGCACCCGACGAGCCTGCATCATGCATGATTACCGACAATCCAAAACTAGGTGCTTCACCTAATCGTGTATTACGCTGAATGATGGTATCGAAAACCATTTGCTGAAAATGCGTTTTCACCTCGTCAACCACCTGATTACTCAAGCGAAGTCGACTATCATACATCGTTAGCAAAATGCCTTCAATCTCCAATTCTGGATTCAAACGCGATTGAACAATCTTAATGGTATTGAGCAATTTACCCAATCCTTCGAGTGCAAAATATTCGCATTGTACCGGAATGATTACAGAATCGGCAGCTGTTAATGAATTCACTGTGATCAATCCTAAGGAAGGAGAACAGTCGATGATGATGAATTCGTATTGGTCGCTAATCTTGTTGATTGCAGCGCGCATCATGTGTTCCCGATTGGGCAGATTAATCATTTCGATCTCCGCTCCTACCAAGTCGATATGTGCTGGAATCAAATCCAAATTCGGCGTGTTGGTGCTCAGGATGATGTCCTTGGGCTCCACTTCATTAATAATGCATTCGTAAATGCTCGTTTTAATATTGCGTGGGTCAAAACCAATTCCTGAGGTTGCGTTTGCCTGCGGATCTGCATCGATCAACAAGGTTTTGTGTTCCAGAATTGCCAGACTGGCAGCCAGATTAATGGCAGTGGTCGTCTTTCCTACTCCTCCCTTCTGATTGGCGATTGCGATTATTCGGGTCATGTGTTTAAGATTTCGTGTTCAGCGTGAATCCATTTCAGCTGAAAGCACGGCAAATATAGCGATTGATTAGCCTTAGAAAGACTAAAATCATCAACATGGAATGGTTGGTAAGTGCGAGTTATTAACAGAAATAGGTAGAAATCTGCTCCCTTTTCAACAATTTCAAAGCAACTAAAGCTTCAACTCTTATGGCTTCTTAAAAAACTCAAACTGTTGTCCTGCTTGTTTTAAAGTAAACGAAAAATTTCCCGGCTTATCTTGAATTGCCTTGAAAATAATCACAATACCGGCAGTTTCAAAACGAAATTCGGTATTGCTCATCGCTGTCAAGGGAAATTCACTTTGTCCCTTTGCTTGAGCGAAAAATTTCCCATTGCTTTCGCGAATATTGATATCCATAAGAAAGCCATTACATGCATATGTTCCAGGATAATTTTTGATTTCTTCTGGGGTAAAATACACCTCCGGAACTTTAAAATCCATCAACTTATACGGGATGTTGTAATAGATACTTAATAAGCCAATCAAAATGTCATTCATCTCGAAATCGAGTCCGTTAAACGAACAGGCGAAACTGGTGCTATCGTCTGGAAAATAGGCTACAACTGATCTGAAATTATCGATTCCTCCAGTATGTCCAAATGCTTTTCTTTTTCCAAAAGGAATTTGAAAAATGCCTGATCCATAGCCATCATGAATTTCCAAAAGATGAGTTAATTCTTTTTGTGGAATGAGTTTTCCTTGCATCAAGGATTCAATAAAAATACAGAGTTCTTTGGGTGAAGAAGAGATAACACCTGCTCCTTGCGGAATACTCCAATCAGTTTCGGGAACAGCTTTCCATTCACTTCCATCAAATTCATACGACCGAGCTTCATTGGGACTTGTTCCTAAACTTTTGAAAGCATAGGTATGTCGCAAGCCTAAGGGTTTTACGATCTTGTCTTTTACTTGAGTTGCATAATCCGAACTACTCAGTTGTTCTACAATATATCCTAACAATACAAAATTGCTGTTCGAATACGCATGCTTTGTTCCTGGTGAAAAATCAGGAGCATTCCCCCCAATGATTTCAAGCATTTCATCATGTGTATGGAATTGAGTAAAGTAATTTCCATACGTTGAATCATCAGTAAAATTATGGATGCCGCTACTGTGATCCAATAAATTTGCAATCGTAACTCCTTGTATATTCTTGAGATCAGGAAAAAAAGTGCTGACTTTCGTCTCCAATTCCAAAGCGTGTTTTTCTAACATCTGGTGAATTAAAACCGAAGTAAACACCTTCGTTATTGAACCAATTCGAAAAGCAGTTGAATCGTTGTTCCGAACGTGAGCTCGTGCTTCTGTCCAACCAAACGCACGTTGATAGAGTACTTTCCCGTTTTTTTGAATGCACACAGAACCCATTGCTTTGTTCTTATTCTGCAACAAATCAAACAGGCTGTCGGCTTTGGCTTTATTAAAAGATTGAGCCTCACAAAAGCTAAAGTTCAGCAGCAAACACAACAGAAAAATCGAAAGTGATTTCATACTCTTTATTGGTTCAATTCAAGAAAAAATCTACTAATACACAATCATTCTTAAAATGAATGACCCATTTTATCGCGTTTGGTATTGAGGTATTTCACATTGTGAATGTTTGCTTCAATCACAATGGGAACATTTTCCACAATCTCTAATCCGTAGCCAATTAATCCTGCACGTTTGGTTGGATTGTTTGTCATCAAGCGTAGTTTACTCACACCTAAATCGCGCAAAATCTGAGCTCCAACGCCGTAATCACGTTCATCCATTTTGAAACCAAGTTTGACATTGGCTTCAACCGTATCATATCCTTCTTCTTGTAGCTTGTATGCTTTGAGTTTATTCAATAAACCAATGCCTCGTCCTTCTTGATTCATATAGACTATGATGCCTTTTCCTTCTGCTTCAATCATATTCATGGCAGCATGCAATTGTGGGCCACATTCGCAACGGCATGACCCGAAAATATCTCCTGTCATACAGGAACTATGAACGCGAACTAAAACAGCTTCACCTGGATTAAAATCTCCTTTTACTAAGGCCAAATGCTGTTCTCCGGTATTGGTTTGAGTATAAGCAACCATGCGGAAATCGCCATGTTCGGTTGGTAAATTAACTTCCACTTCGCGTTGAATCAAACTATCGTGCTCGAGTCGGTATTTGATCAAATCTTCAATCGAAATGATTTTTAAATCGAGCTTCTGAGCCAATTCCAACAATTCAGGAAGTCGAGCCATTGTTCCATCTTCATTCATTATCTCAACCAAAACACCAGCAGGTTCGAAACCGGCTAATCGTGCAAGATCAACGGTTGCTTCGGTATGTCCAGCGCGACGAAGAACTCCTCCCGTTTTGGCACGGAGTGGAAAAATATGTCCCGGTCTTCCGAAATCTTCTGGTCGAATTTCAGGATCTACCAAGGCTTTCATGGTTTTTGAACGATCCGATGCGGAAATTCCAGTGGTACAGCCATGGCCAATCAAATCGACCGAAACGGTAAATGCAGTATCGTGTGATGACGTGTTTTGTGACACCATCATTTCGAGCTTCAGTTCTTTGCAACGCTCTTCGGTTAATGCGGCGCAGATCAATCCACGGCCTTGACTTGCCATAAAATTAATGACCTCAGGTGAAGCATTGCGTGCTGCTGTTAGAAAATCACCTTCATTTTCTCTGTTCTCATCATCTACTACGATGATCACTTTACCCTGACGAATGGCGTCAATGGCTTCTTCTATAGTGTTCAGTTTCGACATACGATTTACCCTAAAAGGGATTTTAATTAGACGATCAAATCTTTTACAGATGATCCGCTGATCAAACGATTCAAACGTTCGTTTTGTTTGGTCCAGCTAAATTCATCTAACATGCGTTTTCGAGCGTTTTGACCAATCGTTAAAGCGAGTTCGGTATTGTTTAACAAATAGGCAATGGCTTCAGCAACTTTCTCGGGAGAATCGGCTATCCAAACATCTTTTCCATGCGTTGCTCCAATGGCGTTATTAGCTAAAGAACTTGTAATAACGGGCAATCCCATCGACATAGCTTCCAATATCTTATTTTGCATCCCGATTCCAATTTGCATCGGGGCGACAAACAGACGCGTTTGCTGATAATAGCTTCGAAGATCATCAACCCAACCCGTTAATTGCAGATTTCGAGCGCTGAGTTGACGAAGTTCACGGGATGGATTTTTACCTGCTGCCACAAATTGAAGATGTGGAAATTCATTGGCAAGTAAAGGCAAGACCTTTTCAACCATATAGATTATACAATTTACATTGGGCTCGTATTGCATATTGCCAGTAAAGAGCAAATCGAGCGTTCGTGCACGTGGTTCAGGTTTGTAATAATCGGTATCTACTCCGTTCGGAATGATCTTTATTTCAGAATGATCGGGATGATCTATCAAAGCTGCATCTTGGGCCGAAATCATGGTTTTTACATCAAAATCTGCAAAGATTTCGGTTTCGTAGGCTTTCAATCGTTTCCCTTCGTTCGAAATCATCATGCGCTTCCACCAAACATCGTGAAGTAAGCGTCGTTCTAGTCCAATCGAGAATGCATCTTGGTAATCGAGCACTTTCTGACAATTTGAAAGCGGTCGAACAAATTCGGCCATGCGGGCTAACTGACAAATAACAGTATCAGGTTTTAGTTCGTTTGCCAAGAGTTGAAACGCGTTGATTGCATTTTTATCTGAAAAATAAGCAACTTGAAAGGGCGTTTTGCGACCGAAGTTGAAAAGTAATCGTTTATAAATCGACCACTTGTTCATTTGATAAACACGAACAGATGCAAATAGTGATTGGGCTTTTTTGAGAGATTCTGGTTTTACGACTTCGTCGGATAAGCAAAAAACGTGAACTTCATGCTGAGTTGCAAGTCCAAGAAGCTGGTTCCAAGCACGGAGTTTATCCCCTTTATCGGTAGGAAATGGAAATCGAGATAGCGCAACTAAAATCTTCAAACCGGAGAACTGCTTTTTTCATAAAACTGAAGTAACTGTTTTGTCAGCACCTCAGATCTGAAATGTTCGTTGGCAAAGGTAATGGCATTTTCTGAAATGCGAATTGCTCGTTCAGGTGAAGCAATCAGTTCTTGCAGATGTCGCAGAAAATCAGTCGGTTTGTGAACAATGAGAATGTGTTTTCCATCAACAGCAGGAATTCCTTCCAAACCAATTACGGTAGTTATAATTACTTTCCCTAAAGCTAAACCTTCGATTATCTTCACGCGAATGCCGCTACCACTCATTAAAGGAACAATCATAATTCCATGATCCTGCATAAATTCAACAGCATCAGTAGCTTGTTTAACTTCGATGTTTTGGGCTTGAAGGTGTTGAAACGAATCGGGCATGTTTTTACCTGCTAGGATGAATTTCCAATCAGGTAAAGCTTGATGTATTTCAGGCCAAACAGATTGAATAAACCAATCGACACCTTCGATATTCGGCAACCAATCCATGGCTCCTAAGTGAAACAGTTGTTTTGTGCTTAATAGTGAATCTGGCTTTGTTGGTTTCAAAGGGGTTGAAATGCCGATTACTTCAATAGGAACTTTCACTCCTGCATTTCGAAATTCAGCAGCATCAATTTCCGACATCACCACCAATCCATCACAGGCATTACACAAATCAATTTCTTCATTTCGTAATCGATAGGAAAGTAAGTTCAAATAGGCTTTTTTCAATGGATTTCGACATTGATCTGCCATGCGTTTCCAAATCAAAAACTCAACGTTATGAGCTCGTAATATGAGTGTTGCTTTACTCGCTTTTCGTAATTCCCTGATTCCAGTCAATGCATAAATACTTTCAGCTTGTATAACATCCACCGGATTTTTCTGAAGCCATTCTGTTTGAAGTCGCGTTCCTTCTAAGGTTTCGAATCGACTTAAATTATACGATTTGCTGCTGAATAGATTGAGTAATGCGTCCCAAGGTTTTATTCGGGTGTCAATAAAATGATGATGAACTTCAAATGGATAATCGGCTGGAATTCTTTCTGGAATAGGATGTTTCGGTGTTGAAATCATCCACTGGATAAGATCTACATCGCTTTCTTTGAGTCCTTGAGCCAGATTGAGCATGGCAATTTTTCCACCGTCAAAAGGAGCAAACAAGGGTTTCGTGCAGAGTTGCAGCACTTTCATGCGAGCTTTTTACTAGAGAAAAAATTCCAACATTTTTTGAAAAATCGAACGTACACTTCTTTTTCAAACAATGCCGAATCGGTGGTTGCCTTGTAGCTTAAAAATATCCCAACAGGTAATAAAACCGCCGAAGACAGCCACATTCCCCAAAATGCAGTTAATACACCTTCACGTGCTAATTTTTCTCCCGTTATAGATATCATATGATACAACACAAAGAAAATCAGTGAGAAAATTACCGGCATTCCTAAACCACCTTTGCGGACAATGGCGCCTAATGGTGCTCCAATGAGAAAGAGTATGATACAAGCAAATGACAAAGTGAATTTCCGATGCCATTCGATGTCGTGGCGATTGATACGCTCTTGGTCTTGTGCAAAATTTTGTTCCGAATAATCAATGGTGCTTTTGTTCGCCCGAAGATTGTTCATGGCAGCTTCTAATATACGTTGCTGCTCGCTTCGACTAAAATTTTCGAGCACATGCGTTTTCGATTTGAGAGGAATGATTTTCTTAACGCGTTGATTGCTTGTTAAAAATCGAGTTCCATTACTATCCGATAATGACTTACCGAAATTAGTATCTGCTCTTCCGGTTGCCAACAATCGAGCAGCCTCGGCACGCAATAATAATTTCCGTGCTGCACTATCAGCTTCTGGACTTGCAGTAATAACAGGCTTTACATTGCTTGAGTCGCGTTTTTTGAGCACTGGTTTTCCATCATCAGCCGACCATTTGGTAGAATAGGTTTTAGTTGAATCGAAAAAAGGACCGTGTAATAATACGCTTGGCAAATAACTTCGTTCTTTATTGAGCGCCCATCGTAAAGTATCGGCTGACAATTGAAGCTGAGTCAGATTTAACATCTGATAATTCCGTTTATATACGCTCTCATCCGTTTTCGTCATTTCAAAAATGGACAAGTCGAAACGAATTAAATCGGACTGAAAATTCTCACGCAGAAAAGGATAGCGTCCTTTTTTCTTTCTTCCAGGTTCGGCTTCGGTATAGGTATGTCCGTTGATGAGATTGAGTTCGAGGTAGCGTTTGTCGGTCGAAAGTCCCATTGTTCCTCGTTCGGCAATGATCACACGATCGTTTCCAATGCGGTTGGAATGATCGTAAATCATAATTTGTTCGAGCTGTTTTCCGTCGTTGCTTTTTTTCCCAATTCGGATGACGTAGTTCTGAATATCGCTATTGAAGATTCCTGGTTTAATGTTGAGTTCAGGCCGTTTATTGGAGATGTCCTGAAGGAGCGTTTTCATTTTGAGATTGGCTCTTGGGAGAATGCTATTGGAAAAATAGAAAGCCGAGATACTCAAGAATAAAGCGAAAACGAGCACAGAACGCATCGAACGTTGAAGCGAAATACCGGAAGATTTGAGGGCGGTTAATTCCATGTATTCGCCCAGATTTCCAAAAGTCATGAGCGAGGAAAGCAGCACAGCCAAAGGCAATGCAAGCGAAATCATTGTTATGGCAACTAAACCGAGAAGCTTTAAAATAATGATCCATTCTAAGCCTTTACCAACCAAATCATCGACGTATTTCCAAACAAACTGCATGAGCAGAATGAAAAGCGCGATGAAGAAGGTCAGGATAAACGGACCAAGATAAGATCGTAATACAAAGGTGTCGATTCGTTTCAAGGATCGATTCGGAATCAGGGCACAAAGATATACATCAAGAGCCAATCACCCGATGAAGTCGTTGCATTGCTGAATTCCAGCTTAATACAGTTTCGTCTTCATCGTCTTCTTCGCAGAAATCGGTAATCATCATGGCAGTTTCGCCAGTGATATCGTCCACTTCAATGCGAAATTCAAAATAAGTTTCATCGGGTTCGTCTAACCAATGGTACTTAACGAAAATATTTTCCTTAAAGCTGACCAGCTTTGCTTTTTGTTCCGAGTCCTTATTCCAAACAAATGTGTACACACTGCTACGAATATTGACATCGTCGCAAAACCATTCCGATAAGCCACTTGGCTCAGTTAGGAATGAGAACAACACACCTGGAGATGATTTCAGAATGTATTCTATTTCTATTTTTTTATATCCTCCCATTTGCAGGTATTGGATGATTAACTAGCGGATGCGATTATACGAAAAGCAAGGTTGCCTGCAAATTATTTCATGTAAAAGTTTGAAACAGAATACAAGTAAGCCCGTTGATAAATTCCTCAAAAAAAGATTACTAATTTCGCGGCATGTTTAACGGGAAGAAAGTCGTGGTGGTTTTACCCGCCTACAATGCAGCATTAACGCTCGAAAAGACCTATAAAGAGATTCCTTTTGAGATTGTTGATGAGGTGGTTTTAGTGGATGATCATAGTCGGGATAATACCTCCGACCTAGGCAAATCGCTTGGGATAAAACACATTATCCGTCACGAAAAAAACAAAGGATACGGAGGAAATCAAAAAACCTGCTATGCCAAAGCGCTCGAATTAGATGCCGATGTGGTTGTAATGCTTCATCCCGACTATCAATATACTCCTTTACTCATCCATTCGATGGTTGCTTTGATCGCCAATGGACTTTACCCGGTGGTGTTTGGTTCTCGTATTTTAGGTAAAGGTGCGCTCAAGGGCGGAATGCCAATATATAAGTATATCGCCAATCGCTTTCTAACACTAAGTCAAAACCTGCTGATGAATCAAAAATTATCGGAATACCACACCGGTTTTCGCGCATTTTCGGGTGAGGTTTTACGAAGTTTGGACTTTACACACAACTCCGACGATTTTATTTTCGATAACGAAATGATTGCTCAGATTTTCATAAAGGGCAATGAAATCGCTGAAATTACTTGTCCAACGAAGTATTTTGAAGAAGCTTCATCCATTAATTTCAAACGTTCCTCCATATATGGTCTTGGTGTATTGAATGTTTCCTTGAAGTACTTCCTGCATAAAGCTGGAATAATTCGCTGGAAAATTCTTTCTGCTTGATTAAAGTATACCTGAAATCAACAGGAGGGCAATCGCTATTAAAAAGACTGCAACTAGTGTTTGTACAAATCCCATTTGCACTTTTTTCAACAATCTATTTCCAAAATAAGCGCCTACAAAAGCAAACAGTGTTGGAAGAATCCACAACATCGCTTCTTGATTATTGAGGCTTTGGTCGAATGAAAAAAGATAATAAGGAATTCGAGTAAAATCAATCACCAAAGCGATTACGACTCCGGTTGCAATAAATGCTTCTTTGCTCAAACCAGATCGAACCAAGAATGCACTCCTTAAAGCACCTTGATGTCCGCTCAAGCCACCAAAGAAACCTGATAGTACAGCTCCAATAGGTAGAAGTTTAGTAGGAAATTGAAAAGCTTTCCAGCGAGGAATGATTTCAAATCCAGCAAATACGATCATGAATATTCCAATAATCAATTTGATGAAAGTGATTTCATGTAGTTCAGCACCCAAGCGGTAGATTTTTATTGGATTTATTTCATCTAAATAATCTAATGCATAACTTCCTAAGAGCGAAGCCGGAATGGTGAATAAAGAAAACTTGAGTGCTAAATCAAATGCGACTTGTTTACCAATTAGAACTAGTTTGAAAAGATTATTGAGCATGTGTACCAATGCAGTCAGTAAAATCGCATCCTGAATGGGGACAATCAAGGCAAATGCTGGAAGTAGAAGTGTACCCAATCCAAATCCACTAAAAAAAGTGAGAATTGATGCCAACAACGCAACGACACAGGGTAGAATTAAATCCATCAATAACAGACCTTGTATGAATTAATGTTCTAATTGTCGAAATATTCAAATCGTTCCCTTGAATTAAATTGAATATTTATTCAAACGAAATTTAAGTATCGAAGCACAAAATTTATAAATCAAAAATTCTATAAATCTCTACAAAGCAGCTGGAATTGTTGACCAATTCTCTCCGCGTTTTATGCGTAAAAGTTGTGTCTGGGTTATGTTGTATTTCTTTGAAAGAGAACTTAACGTTACTCCTTCATTGATCTTCTTTTTAATAACCCGAACTTTGGGGATTGTTAATTTATATTGTTTCGAGTGCAAATTATGAACACCAATTCGATCTTTCCTTGCTTGTATTACACGTGGATTTTTTTCTCGATGAATTAAATGCTCTTCTTTAGTCATCCAACAAATGTTTGAATAATGATTATTTTCCTTGTTAAAATCTAAATGAGCTACAATAGAATGATTTGGAGTTGCTTTCTTAACAAAATACTCTGCAACTAGTCGATGTATTAAAAAACCAATATTAATGGTTCTCTCATTTTCTATTTTTCTAAGGTCTTTTTTATAATTCTGTTTAATTAAATCAAGTAATTTTTCTTGTTGTAAAATAGAACGTTCAAGTTTAACGGTTGATTTACCTTTTTCTTGAATTTCAATTATTTCTTTCTGTATTTTTTTTATTTGTTCTTGTAATAATGAAATTTGAACTCTAAAATATTCAAGTCGTTGATTTGATTTTGAATCCCGTTCAGTATATAATTTGAACCGAACAACTGGATACCCTTTCATTAAACTAAAGGCAAGAACTTGCCCTTTTGAAATTTTTGAAAAACTTCGCAAACGCCCAAAATTCGAAATTTCTATATCTAACTTATTGGTTGATTCAATTTCATTTTGAGTTGTAATTTTCTTCCAAATTTCTTTTTCAGCTTTCTTCGCCATATTATGTAGTGTCCGTGTTTTTGAACATTCAAAGATGCGCCTTCGAATGAATAGTGCATTTTAAATTCACCAAATTAGAACGTTATTATTTTTGGTGCTTAAAATGAATTAGAACGCACGAATGTAACAAAAGAAACGTCCTGTACAAACATTCCCAATGGTCGCAAAGATAATATCTATAAAGAAGTTGAGCGGTATTTGGTTCTTGTACTATAAACTTTTTACCTGCTCGACTATCTGAATAAAAAACTTGTATGAATGCGCAATAAATTCCTAGAAATAACTATATGTTTTTTTTTAAAAAATATTTTAAGATTAAAATACCAAAGCATTATTCAATTTACAAATCAATCGATTTAACTAAATAAAGAAATTTCTGAAGTGTAAACCGACTTATGGTTAACGCCCCGCAAGGTTACTCATTGGTAATTGCTCAGTATAGATAAAGCTATTTTGAGACGATTCAAAAGGACGATAAACATAATACACTCTATTATTTCGAATGCGAATATGATCTACATAACGGTAATACAATGGAATTTCATTTCCTTCCGATGCATCAATTAAAGATATAGGAGCCAGCGAATAATTTCCTCCATGAAAATGTAAGGCATACACCTCATTTGTTATTTCATCCTGAATGAGTTGTTTCTTATAGGTTTTTTCTTTGTGAAAATGCATTTCTAATTTCTTGCTCAATTCTCCATCGGCAGAATAACAAAACAAACTATCACGATAATGATCAAAAATATATACCAATGAATCGTTATGTACTAAGGGAGAATACAATGTATGCCACCATAATGAATGTGTAAAACCTGTGAATTCAGCCGCTAAATCGTATTTGCTTTTTCCTGTTTCGCGACTTTGACGCTTGAGTGCACACTGTGTTTTAAAGGGCAGAAATTTATATTCGGCATAATACAAATCATATAAATGAGCATCTCGAATTTCTAATAAAGTATCGGTTTCACGGCTCATTCGATTTGTTCGCATAAAAGCAAAATCGGGGCGCTGAGGATGAAAACTACTTAGAAAAAATAATTCTTCATTGGCAGCTACTGTTGGACGAATAGCAGTAAAATAAAACCGTTCATCCATTGCTTGTAAATAAATTGCTCCAGCATAAAAATCAAGTCGATATGTGGCCGATTTGCATTCGATATACAATTTATCATACACGTCTTTATGAAATCCCAATGGCTTATCATTTAATTTCATTGAAGCCAACTCCTTCCCTACCCGATCAATCAATCGTATGGTGCATTTGTCGGGGTTTTTATCCCATGTGAGAACAACTAAACTATCTCCCCGGAAATGAAAATCGCGAATCATCCACACTGGCGATTGTACCAAAGTATCTGGTTTACGAACATCGCGAATTGTCACTTCGTGCAATTCTTTAGTCCAGGTAATTGGCTTTTTCTGACTAGTATCGACTTGTGCTCCCATTGTGAAGGAGCATCCAATTAAAAAGCTGAAAATAAAATAGAGCTTGTTCATAGGACTTGATTTTAGACGTATAAATGAACAGGTAAAAGGTAGTTTGATTTAAAAGAGATAGAAAAAACAGATTAGCGACTTTATCGGATAAAATCAGGAATTCAATGATTCATTTCATTTATCAATCTGCATTATAAAGCAAAAAGATTGGTTTTCTATGTTTCATTCTATTCAAAATAAAGCACTTAAAACATTCTGAATTTTATTTGAATAAAGCAGCTTAAGCAATAGGAAAAAGCAATGAACTAGATTTACTTTGTAGCTTGACCAAACGAATTCTTCTAACAGGTGGTCCCGGTTTCGGGAAATCAAGCATAATCCAAGAATTGGAACGCATGGAATTTTCTGTGTTTCACGAAGTTGCTCGACAAATTATTCAACACGAAATCTCCATTGGAGGAACAGCTGTGCCATGGATAGATATTGCTTCATTTTCGGCAAAGGTGCTTCAAGGTAGAATTGATCAATATGCCGAAGGAGAAAATGGGGTATGGTTTTATGATCGCGGATTGCCCGATATAGCTGGCTTTTTACGCAAAGAGAAAAAGGAAACGCCCGAAGATATTTGGCAACTTTGTCAGGATTTCCCTTACGAAAAACAGGTATTTATCACACCGCCTTGGGAAGCCATTTTTCATCGTGATGCTGAACGAAAAGAAGACTTTGCTGCTGCAATCAAGGTTCATAAAGCATTGGAATCGGTTTATACTGAACTTGGTTATGAACTAATTCCTGTCCCAATGGGCTCCATTCGTTGGCGAGCTCAATACATATTGAATAAAGCCGGAATCAAGTAAATTTGGTCCTGATGGGAAACCCAAAAGAGATACTTGAGCGTTACTGGGGATTTAAAGAATTTCGTCCGCTACAGGAAGACATCGTACAATCTGTATTAAACAGACACGACACACTGGCATTGCTGCCAACTGGTGGTGGAAAATCCATTTGTTTTCAAGTGCCTGCCTTATGTTTAGAAAAGCTGTGTATTGTGATTTCACCACTCATCGCCTTGATGAAAGACCAAGTGGAAAATTTAGGAAAGAAAGGCATTCAAGCAGGTATGATTTCCTCTTCGATGAAAGCATTGGAAATCGATATGCTGCTCAATCGCTGCTTAGATGGTGAAATGCAATTTCTCTATGTTTCACCTGAACGTCTAAAAAGTGAACGTTTTCTTGAAGTCATTCCGAATATGAATATTGGGATGATTGCAGTAGATGAAGCGCATTGCATATCACAATGGGGCTATGATTTCCGCCCAAGCTATACACAGATTGCTGATATCCGTGAAGTATTACCCGGAATTCCCATTATTGCACTCACTGCAACCGCTACACCTGAAGTATGTGATGACATTGAAATTCAGCTAAAATTCAAGCAGAATAAGCGGTTTAAGAAAAGCTTTACTCGTTCCAATTTAGGGTATATCGTTCGTCATACCGAAGATAAACCGGCTCAGCTTTTACGCATTTTACAAAATGTTCAAGGTAGTTCGGTGGTGTATGTACGTAATAGAAAACGTTGCAAAGACGTGGCTGATATACTTCTCAAAGAAGGAATTTCGGCTTCTTATTATCATGCAGGTTTAGATGGCGCAACCCGCAATTTACGTCAGATTCAATGGATCGAGGGGCGTGTTCGTGTGATGGTATGCACCAATGCATTTGGAATGGGCATCGACAAACCCGATGTTCGCAGTGTGATTCATCTTGAATTACCCGATTCGCCTGAAGCTTATTTTCAAGAAGCTGGTAGAGCCGGTCGTGATGGTGAAAAAGCATTTGCCGTATTGCTTACCGACGATGGGGATGAACGTGATTTTGAAGATCGATTTAATCATGCATTTCCTGGATTTGACACGATTAAAGCTATCTACAATTGGTTAGGAAATTATCTTCAACTACCTGTTGGAGCTGGCGAAGAACAATCATTTCCATTCGATTTAGGAAGCTTTGCCAAACGTTATAAACAGCATCCCGTAGAATGTTATTCTGGCTTGCGATTTTTAGAACGTGAAGGATTAATTAGTCTTCAAGAAAATCACTATCAGCCTTCACGCATTTTTATTCCAGTAAATCAAGAGAAAATTTATGAATTCGAATTAGGTCATCCCGAATATGAGCAGGTGTTAAAAACATTGCTTCGCTCCTATGGTGGCTTATTTCAAGAATATGTACAAATTAGAGAACAGGATATTTCCGACCGAACAGGTATACAATTCAACCGATTAATTGAGATGTTGAATTATCTCGATAAACTTGGGCTCATCAGCTTTTATGCATCAAATGATGAATCGCAGATTTATTTTACCACGGCGCGTCAACATCCTGATCGTCTTCCAATTTCCTTGAAACGTTACAACGAACGTCGCGATGCTGCTTTAAAGCGAATGCAAGCTATGTCTCGCTACGTAAGGGAATCGGATGTTTGTCGTTCGAAATATTTAGTTCATTATTTCGGGGAGAAAAATGCCTTAAGATGTGGTCAATGTGATGTATGTTTAGATCAAGATAAACGGGGAAAATTAGATGCATCACTTGAACGGATGCGTGTGAAATTGAAAATGCTCTTGGAAGGTAAATCCATGCATCCTGATGAAATCGTAAAGCAATTCCCTGATAATCCGGATAGGCTTTTAGAATACATGCGTGTTTGGTTAGATGAAGGAATTCTCCAAGAAACAGAAAAGGGATGGATACAATGGAATTCGAACGATTAAATCTCTCTTGGTATTTAAGGACCGATGTTGTTGCCCAAGCAGAAGAATTAATTGGGAAAGTGATATGCACTAACATTAACGGACAGTATTGCAGCGGAATCATTACAGAAACCGAAGCTTACGAAGGTGAAATTGATCAAGCCAGTCATGCTTTTGGTGGACGAAGAACAGCTCGCACCGAAACAATGTATCAAGCTGGTGGAATCGCTTACATTTATTTGTGTTATGGGATGCATCATTTATTTAATGTAGTAACAGCGTCTGAAGGAATTCCGCATGCTATATTAATTCGAGGAATTCATCCACTCGAAGGATTTTCGATTATGCAAGAACGTAGAAAAGGAAAAAAAGCAGGAAAGAATTTTAGCGCTGGACCAGCAACTGCAGCACAAGCCTTGGGATTAAATACTTCAATGAATGGAACAACCTTATTGCAAAATTCCATTTGGATTGAAGATCGGAAAGTGAAAATTCCTAAGAATTCTATTGAGAAAAGTCCGCGCATAGGTGTTGATTATGCAGGTGAACACGCGCAGTGGTTGTATCGTTTTTTGATCAAAGACGTAACATATCCTCTATATTAATTTGAATAAATTGCCCCAAAGAAGCATTCAATGAAATTAATCAACCGCTATTTTGCTATTATATGGGCCATTGCCTCTTTTTTGGCTGTATTATTTTGGCTTACATTCTTAAAGCGTTTCGAATGGCAAACTTGGTTCGAATACAGTTCCTGTGTATGCGCTTTGTACTTATTTTATTGCAGTCGCTCATTTCGTGGAACTAAATTCAGAACCATAACAATGGCTTCCACATTGGCATTAATCGGATTGGGTTTACGCGTTATGCGTTGGTCGTTTGCTTTCGAAATTCAAGTGCTTTCTACCGGAATGATGATGATTGCGTATTTATTATTTTTCATTCGAAACACCAATCAAACTTGGCTCGATTGGATCAAAGTAGTAACGGGAATGCTTGCTGGAATTCTATTTCTACTCCGCTTGTTTCATCTTCCACTTCCCCTACCCGATTTGGATTTAGCTATGATTTTAATTTGGCCTGTGTATATCAGCATTGCCTATTCAGAAGCCATGGGAATTGACATTTCCGAATTAAAAAAACAGTCTGCTCCTCAATTACCAGATGATGTTATTTAATTTGAATTTTCATACCTCATTTTATCCCTCTTTAATCCCTGAGCTTGTCGAAGGGAGCAAAGAAGGAACAAATAAAAATTAATTACATTTGCGGCATGTCACATTTACTTGCTCCATCCATTTTATCTGCCGATTTTAATCACCTGAGTAAAGACATTCAGCTCATTAATGAAAGCGAAGCAGATTGGTTTCATATTGATGTGATGGATGGTGTTTTTGTACCGAATATTTCCTTTGGGTTTCCCATTTTGAAGCATGTAAAAAAACTGTCACAAAAGCCGCTCGATTGTCATTTGATGATTGTGGAACCTGATCGTTATTTAGAAGAATTTGCCAAGGCTGGAGCAGATGTTATTACTGTGCATTTGGAAGCGTGTAACCACATTCATCGTACGCTACAAAAGATTCGTTCATTAGGAATTAAAGCAGGTGTAGCAATCAATCCAGGAACGCCTATTAATCAATTGGAAGATATTGTAAACGATGCTGATTTATTTTTGGTAATGAGTGTGAATCCTGGTTTTGGCGGACAGAAATTCATCCCCAATACCATTCAAAAAGTATGGGCATTAAAACGCCTGTTGATTCAACACCAAAGCAAAGCAATAATTGAAGTAGATGGCGGCGTTGACGAAAGTAATTATGCCGAATTAGTCGAAGCTGGCGCCGATGTTTTAGTAGCCGGAAGTGCCGTTTTCAATATGCCCGATCCGAAAAAAGCAATCTTGAATTTAAAGGGGAAAAAGTAATTACGAATTATCAATTACGAATTACTTACACCGATTTACTTATTACGATATAAGAATTCAGAACATCGATTATCGCAATTCATTATAATTAAAAATTATCAATTCGTAATCAGTACTGTCCGGTTAAAGTTTAAATCAGAAAAAAGGAGCGACCATTTCGATCACTCCTTTTGTGATTATTTTTGAGTTACGACACACCAAAATAATCATGAGTAAAAGTAAATATTTTACCGGACAGCCGATTTACAGTCAACTCCTTTCTTATCTGCCTCAGACGAAAGTAAAGAACATAGCTGATGAGCATAACGCTGATAGGTATTATAAGAACTTCAGGACTTATACGCACCTAGTAACGATGCTTTACGCAATCTTTAATCGGTGTACAGGTATCCGAGAAGTGACCTCAGGCCTACTTGCCTGGGAAGGCAGGATACAGCATTTAGGAATCAACTACTTTCCCAGAAGGAGCACGATTTCAGATGCAAATACCAGTCGACCAGCCGATGTCTTTGAAGATATTTACTACTGGCTTTATGACCGATACAAGCATTTTTTACCGGACAGCCGAAGTAAAATCGCATCCCGGCTTTATATTGTTGACTCGACAACGATTCAGTTGTTTCAGGAAGTTTTGAAAAATGCCGGTCGTAATCCCGCCGATGGTAAGCGCAAAGGCGGTATTAAGGTGCATACTTTAATGAGGAGTGATCAAGACGTGCCTTGCTTGATAAGGTTCTCTGCTGGAGCTGGAGCCGACAGCCCATTTCTGCAGAACATACACCTGCAACGTGGGTCCATTGTGGTGTTTGATCGTGGTTATAATGATTACAAGCAATACAACCGTTTCTCGGAAGAAAATGTCACATGGGTGACCCGATTACGAAACAACACCGTGATCAAAGTCCTGCGGGAAAAGAAAATTTCAGACAAGGAAAAGCAGAACGGAATTTTGCTCGACCAGATTATAGAAATGGGCCACACCAAGCACAATAACAATACACGAGTGAAGGCACGTCTTATAAAATATGAGGACAAAAAATCGAAGAGGATATTTGAATTCATAACCAATAACAATCAATTCAAACCCTCCTCAATCGCACTGTTTTATAAAAATCGTTGGCAGATCGAATCGCTATTTAAGCGTATCAAACAGAACTATCCGATGCAAAGCTTCCTTGGAGAGAGCGAAAATGCGATCAAAATCCAAATCTGGTGTGCCCTGATCGCTGACCTTGTCTTAAAAATTGTCAAAGCAAGAGCTGGTAAAAACTGGTCGTTTTCAAATCTTGCAGCCATGGTCAGGCTACATTTGATGACCTATATCAACCTTTTTGAATTCCTCATCAATCCTGAAAAATCGCTAATTAGAAATCAAATTAAATCCTTTCAACTGCCATTGTTCCCTCCATAGGGGGCTTTATTTTAAATAAATACCATCAACACCCGCATTTACTGCAACTACAGAAGGTAAATCATGCAATCTCAATTTTAACCGGACAGTACTGATTCGTAATTCGTAATTCGTAAATCACTCCAATCCCTTTTTCTTTCGTTCTGCCCTGATTTCTGCTGCACGTTGTAAAATGATGAGCGAACGTTTTATTCGTAATTCAGGATTTTTAGTGGAACATACATAATGTAACAAACTGCGCTTATGTCCCGGATTGAGCGCTTCCCAATTATCTCGTCCGATATCATCTTGCAGCAATAATTCCTGCATTTCTTCGGGAAGTTCGTAGCCATATTCGGTCTCATCGGCTTGAATTTTTACCTCAACCTCTTGTCCTAATGCAATGTTGCAACTCTTTACCGTCTTCATTCCCATTTGAATGACAAAACCATCCAATCCACGTTTTACAATTCCTGCATGAAACGTAAATCCATTCATGGTACAGAGCACTCGAAAAGGAAATTTATCGCTTAAAACTGCAGCAATTTCATGTGGAATGATTATAAAATGTAAGGATTGAAAACCGCCGTCTGTCTTATCTACAATCGATTTAAAGGAATGAGTTGGGGATGGATGCATATTTCAAACATACATCATTTTCCAAAAAAATGGAAGTTTATTAAAATGTCTTACTCAATCCAAATCGAATTCCCCAGCCGGAATATTTTTGCTGAATTCCAGTTGATTGATTAAATACAGATTGCAAATTGGTTCTGTACTCGGGACGAATAAACAGGCTTGTTGTAGGACGGAAATAATAATGCAAATCTAAGCCTACACGTGCATTCAAAACCCAAGGACGAAAATCATCCATCGAATTTAAATTCCGAAATTCCTTTAATTGATTATCTAAATAATAACCACGTTTTTGACTTAAGATTCCAACAGAAATTCCAGTTCGAAGAGCAAGTGTTATTTTCTTTTTCTGAATGAAATCATAATCGAAAATCAAAGGAATTTCGATATACGAAAATTGTGTTTTACTATTCACTTTTGCAACATCTGCAGCTACTTTACCAGCAGTTGCAACAGTATCGTAAGTGATTAATGTATCAGAACTGTACTGCATTATTTGATGGTCAAACTGATTGCCTTGGATATAATAATTTTGAGTAATTGTAGTACTATCTTGACTAATTGTTGACACCGAATTTACCGATGTAATTGTCCCATTTAACCAATTAGAATACTGAATTTTTTCTCCGTATTGATTTAATTCTAAACCGCTCGAAATAGCCCAACGTTTTATTTGGTAACGAACGCCCACTTGGTATGATGCATAGAGCGCACTTTTTTCTTCGGATTTCCGACGATTTATATATTCCGAGTTTGAATTCGCACTGAGTGTTTTATTCACTTGAAAAACACCTGCACCCAATTCATAGGAAATTGACGATTTCTTCGCTTTTACAGGATAGGCGCTCAAATTGTCCTTGCTTTGGAGTGTTGTAATGGTAGTTTCAGTAGGAAGATTCACATCAGAATTCATTTTCCAATTTAACGTAGGAAGATATTCCAGTGCAAATTGATTAGAAGCATTGGCTTTTTGTAGAATTAACGTAGTTGAATTACTGATTGAATTTAATTCAGAATTAGCAGTAGAATTATCAATATTTTGAATAGCATTTATTTCCTTTTTGGGAGAAGAAATAGCAGCTATTGTAGTTGAAGCATTTGAATTTTGCTCTGAGTAGTTTGAAGACGTTGGAATCGAAACCCGATCGTTATTGATAGATCCAGCTTGCGTTTCCGAAATTGGCTGAGTTGGATTTCCATTGTTTTCGGTATGTTGTTTTATTAAATTTTTGTGATTCTGTTCAGCTGCATTGCTTGATGCTATTACATCTTCATTCGGAATAGTAGAGATCTGTGTTGATTTCTTATTTCCTAAATTATTTTGAACACGGATGCTTTTAGAATCTTTTCCAGAAAGTTCAGTGTGTGTTTGAGTGCTTGATGTAGCTTGTATTTTTTCTGAAGGATTTTTTTCTGAAATCAATTTTTCATTGCTGCTACTATTTTCATTACTGACTGGTGTTTGTGAAGAAGTATTTGCAGAATTAATTAGGGATTGCTTAGAAGAATTTTCTTGTTGATTTGATGATGAATTGGTTGAAGAATTTGATTTAGTTTCGATAGTATTGGTTGAAGCAATGGATGTTGATTCGCTATGTAGAGTTGCTTTTTGAGAACTAAATGTAGAATCGGATTGTTGAATAAAATAATAGGCAGTCATGCAGGAAAGCAAAACAATAGCAACAGAAATAAATCCGGCTTTTTTACCAAAACCTTTTTTATTCTGAAAATGTTGATCCAGCAATTCCTCGGCTCCTGGCCAGAAATCTTCGATCTTGTAGTTTTCGTTTTCGCTCATGACAAATAGCTTTTTTCATTTCGGAGCATTCCCTGTAATTTGGTTCTTGCTCTAAAAAAATGGACTTTGGAAGTATTGGCTGATATATTTAATAATTCCCCGATCTCTTCGTGTTTATAACCATCAATAGCATATAAATTAAAAACAGCCTTACTCATTGCTGGCAAACTGTCGATCGCTCGTTGAATAATGGCTAGATTCTCTTTCCATTCCGATTGATCGTCGGCATATTCTGTATTGTTCTTTAATATTTCTTGTTCTTCTTGCAAATCGATGTTTTCACGATAGTTTTTATTTCTTCGGAATTCATCAATAATGTGATTTACTGCGATGCGTTTCATCCAATGATAAAAAACCAATTCGTCGTATTTCTGAATAATTGTTTCCATCGATTGAATGAGCTTTAAAAAACTCATATTAACTGCTGATTTTAATTCATCTTCGTTTTTATAATAGCGTCGACAAATCTGAATCAGGTCTTTAAAACACCACTCATACAAAGCATAATGAGCCTTCCGGTCATTGCCCTTGCATTGCTTTAAAAGGGAGAGTGGTGGATTTTCCATTGAAAAAAAAGCTCCCCGCCACACCGACGGAGAGCTATGAAAGAGAACAATTATTTCTTCACTATTTTCTGTACTTGACGATCGCCTTTTGCATCAGTCAAAGTCAATACATAAACACCTTGACTTAAATCAGAAGTATTCAATGTTTGAGTTGTTCCGTTGATTGAACCAGCTTGAACACGTTTGCCATCTACTGAGAAAATCGTATAGGTTTTGAAATCTTTTCCAGCTGTGTTGATATTCACAACATCATTGAATGGATTAGGATATACACTGAAAGTGCTTGTTGCATTTTCTTCAATTCCTAAAACATATCCTGTAATCGTTTGCGGACTTTGAACGTTGATTGTGAAACCTGGTGATCTCAAACGTCCTCCAAGAATTCCATTTGAACCAACAATAATTGAATCGCAATAAGAAGCAGAACAATTACCATTGCTAATTTCTACGCATAGAACAAAGCTACCTGTGCTATCAACAACAATCGAAGGGAAAGCACCACTTGAAGTAATTGAGAATATTCCAGAAGAAACAGTCCAAGTGAAATCTAAGTTATTTCCTGTAGATGCATTTACTACGTTCACTTCATATGGATTGTCTTGCGAAATAATAAATCCAGCATAGCAAGATGAATCAGCAGGAACTGGATTGCTTTCAGGAATAAATACACTTTGACATGAATTATCAGAGCAAGAACCATCAGCATATGTTAAACATACATTGTATGTTCCTGAAGTAGCATATTGGTGATATGGATATACTTCGCCTGATACAGAACCATCACCAAAATCCCAAGAAAAGGTAGAAGTGTTCGCCATTGTATAACCTGTTGGAATGAAGTATCCAACTAATGCTGAAGTAGAAGCCCAGAAATCGGCACTGCACGTTGGAGTTACTGTAGTATCTCCCGGAATAAAGATGTCTAAACAGCTATTACAAGTAAAACCACCACCCGTAATATTCATACATACGGTATGCATACCTGGACTGTTGAATGTTTGAGAAACTTGAAATCCAGATGTTGTAGTAGTTCCATTATCGAATGTCCAAGTTGGAGCATAATTAGCTCCTTGAACGTAAAATACATACGTATAAGGATCGGCAGGTGAAGGATCAAATGAAATAGGACAACTTGGATTATTAGATGAATCAACCGTTACTGTTACATTTTGTGAACTTGTACAGTATAAAGATGAATCTGAATTATTGTAAATATATAAGCTTACAACATCAACCATGGATTGGCTGTATTGATATTGAGCATAAATACCATTACTAACTACAGATCCATTGTTAAGTGTCCATTGATACGAGTAAGCCAAAGAATCAGCCGAAGGAGGATCGGCAGAGAAATAATACGTTCCGGTAGTTGAATCACCAGAGTAAGTAAAGCTGCACAAGAACTGCGCATTGAGTAATGTGCTCGATAAAACGATGCCCATTACAAGAGTCAGGAATTTTTTCATGTTTATAGTTTTAGACGTTTCTAAACCCAATCACGTCTTGAATTAAAAAAGGGTTTACACGCAAAACTACAAAACAATCTAACTTATCCCATTGCACTCATTTTCAGGGATATAATTTTAAAAATTTATTCTGTTACCGTAACTGCACCGATATGATCGTTTCCGTTTCCGAGTTTGTCGTAATAGCGGATTTTACACACATACGTATCCACTGGAACGGCTTTTCCATTGATTGTTCCATCCCAGCCTTTTTCCCAACTATCGGAATAAAATACCAGATTTCCCCAACGATCGTAAATCCGCATTTCAAAACCTGTAGGTGCCATACCCGTTGATTTTGGTAAGAACACATCATTCAATCCATCGGTATTGCCCGGTGTAAAAGCCTTTGGAATATAAAACGCTGTAAAGCCACCAATATGGACAGTTTGAATAGCATCATCCATACAACCAAATTCGTTTTGAACTTGCAAACGCACTTCGAATGTTCCAGTATCTTGATATGTAAATGCCGTATTATTCAACATCACCGAACTCTGCGAAGGATCTCCAAAGAAATACGTGTAATTAGTCGCTCCTTGACTTTGATCTACAAACTGAACCGTTGCATGTTCAATATTGGTTTCGGTTGGACTAGCAGCAAATTCGGCTTGAGGTGAAGGATGAACTTGGATAAATTCTCCCCAGGTCATTGTTGCACTACAGCCAGCATCGTCTTTAACCGATAAATTCACAGAGAAAACTCCTGGAGAATCAAAGCATGGTACAATGTGACTTGTATTATAAAAAGATCCATCACTCAAGATCCAATTGAAACTTGTTGCAGTAGTCGATTCAGCAAAAAGCTTAGCACAAAAAGGAGCACAACCTGATGTATCATCAGCAATAATTGTCACCTGTGGTGTTTGATTTACATGAATTACAATTGAATCTTGTGCAATACAGCCAACAGAATCCTGAACATTTACTACATACGTTGTTGTTTCTAACGGATTTGCACCAAACAAAGCTCCAGTAACACCGTGATCCCAAACATAACTGTATAAATTGTGAATGCCATTTGCACTGGCTTCAATCATGGCTTGTTCGCCTTGACAAATCAGCGTATCGCCTGTAATAGCAATGGTGAACGCAGGTTGCGATTCGAGTGTTTGTGTTAACTGTATGGTGCAGCCATTTTGATCTATCACATTGACAGTATAATCCCCCGGAGCTAAACCATCCAATTCGGGCGATTGTGAACCTGTACTCCATTGGTAAGTGTAAAATCCAGTTCCTCCACTGGCATTCACTAAAATTTCACCGTTGTTATTTCCATTACAACCCGGTTGATGAACGTCCATGCTGGCTGTTAATACAGCAGGTTCAGTAATCACAGTCGATACCTCAACAAAGCATCCATGTGCATCGGTAATGACACAACTGTAATTTCCAGCTGGGATATTATTATTTGATGAAGTCTGAACACCATTGATCCAAGCAAAAGTATAAGGTTGAGTTCCTCCACTTACACTCAATAAGGCACGTCCGTTTGTGCCTCCATTACATGTAACATGTTGAGGCGTTACTGTGGCCGATAATAAAGTTGGTTGTGGAATCGTAAAGTTGACAGAACCTGTGCAACCATTGCTATCAATCACGGTTAAGGTATATGTTCCTCCACCTAAATTACTTGGAAGCGACGTTTGAGTTCCAATTCCCCATTGATATTCGTACGGTGCAGCTCCTCCTTGTATTGTCAAGAATACCTCGCCATCTTCAACCCCATAACACGAAACGGCATGAATCGAATCGACCTGTGCAGTTAATGGTGGAAATTGTTGGAGAGTAGCACTTGCTGTTTGTTGACATCCATGAGCATCAGTTACCACAACAGTATAAGTTCCTGGTTGAAGATTTCCAGCAATGGCGTCAGTTTCGGCAGGTGTGGTGTTCCATAAATAGGAATACGGTTGAGTTCCACCTGAGGCTAAAACGGTAATGGTTCCACCTGTTCCACCGCAATCGCCCGGGGTGACAACCGTTTGCAATAAGATTGGTTGAGCAGGTTGAGTAATTTCGAATGTATCGCTTAGTGCACAACCATTAGCATCGCTTACTGTAACATCGTAAAAGCCAACTGGCATATTGCTAATTTGAGCTGTTGCTGCATTGGTTTCCCAGAGGATATTGTACGAACCTGAACCACCACTAATAGTAATTCCTAATGATCCATCGCTTCCTCCATAACATTGCACAGCGGTCATAGTATGACTTAACACCATGCTTGCTGGTTGAGCTATCGAAAAGGTTTGGAATGCCGAACATCCTGATGCATCGGTTACGGTTACTTGATGTGAGCCAACAGTCAATTGTGATGCACTAACACCCGATTCGCCCGATGACCAAGCAATGGAGAACGGAGCATTTCCGCCACTCACAACAGCTTGTGCCGAACCATCGGCTCCGCCATAACAGCTTACATCACTTAAGTTTGTTACTTGAATTCCAACATTGGCTGGAGAAGCAACAATGGCTGTACGGATGATGCTGCATAGGTTTGCATCGCGTATTTCAATGGTGTGCAATCCAGCAGTAAGGCTTGAAAAGAAAGGAGATGTTTGGAAACTTCCATTATCTAACAAATAGCTATACGGTGCTGTTCCTCCGCTTGCGCTAAAAAGTAAAGTTCCTGTTGAGCCGCTGCATGTTGAAGCCGTTTGAGTGTAGGTATAACTAATGGAATCTGGTTGAGTAATTATCGTTGATATACTCGTTAAACAGCCCGAATTATCGGTAATGTTTGCTGTGTAATTTCCTGAAGCTTGTCCAGAAATATCTTCAGTTGTATTGCCGTTACTCCAATTGATTTGATAGGGTTGATTTCCTCCCGAAATACTCAAATTAACTGATCCATCGGCTAGGCCATAACACGTTGCTGGACTTGAAACAACAGATGCTTGCAACTGCACAGGTTCAGTAATAACGACATTTGCAGAGGATGTGCATCCCGAAGCATCGGTCACCGTGTATGTGTATGTTCCGGCACTTAAGCCATTGATTGAATTTCCTGTTGCCGAATTGCTCCAACTTGTTGTATACGGTGAATTTCCACCCGAAATCGCTAAACTGATTGCCCCAGTTGATCCACCCGAACAATTGACCATGCTAGGTGTAGATTGAACTACTAACTGTGCTGGTGCACTCATCGAAATAGTACGCGATATACTGCAATTATTTTGATCGGTAATCACCACCGTGATTGTTCCTGTACCCAAATTAGTTGCAGTTGCTCCTAAAGCACCATTGCTCCATGAATAGGTGTATAATCCGGCTCCGCCTGAAGCATTAATCGTTGCTGTACCATCGTTGGCATTATAACAACTTATAGGCGTTGTACTAACTAATGCAGTTAATGCTGTTGGTTCTGTTAAGGTGATCGATTGTCCTGCCGTGCAACCATTGGCTGCTGTAACAGTGCAAGTATACGTACCTGCTACAACATTGCTTAATGTTGAACCTGTTGCCGCATTACTCCACACATACGTATAAGGCGAAACTCCTCCATTGGCTACAGCGACTGCCGAACCATCACTTCCTCCAAAACAACTAATTTGTGATGTTGGGGTAACGAGCAAAGTCAAACCACCTGTATTGGCAATAGATACGCTCGTATTGGCTGAACATCCACTAGCATCTGTAACTGTTACAGAATAGGATCCTGAAGATAATCCTGTAGCTGTAGCAGTTGTTTGTACTGGTGTAGTTGTCCATGCATATGTAAATGGTCCCGTTCCTGCGCTCACTGTAACCGAAGCCGTTCCATCATTTCCTCCACAAGTTGCAGGAGTAATACTGCTGCTTAAAGTCATACCGGCAGGTTGTGTAAGCGTTGCACTTGCATTTACACTGCAACCCGATGCATCGCTCACCGTTACTGTATAGGTTCCGGGAGAAAGATTTTGAATGTTTGCTGTGTTGCCACTATTCGACCAAGTATAAGAATAAGGTGAAGTTCCTCCGCTTGGTACTGCTGTTAATGCTCCATTGGAAGCAGCATTGCAGGTAATTGCCGTTTGATTTATAGTAGCCGACAGAGCAGCTGGTTGAGAAACTGTAACACTGGCGCTTGCTGAACATAGATTCGCATCGCTTACTGTTACCGTATAGGTTCCTGAACTCAATCCATTTACACTTGATGTTGTTGCACTATTCGACCATGCATAGGTGTAAGGCGAAGTTCCTCCCGATGCCGTTGCCGATGCTGATCCTGTTGGTAAACAAGTCGCAGGAGTTGCAGTTGCCGAAGCCGTCAAAAATGTTGGTTGAGTAATGCTCGTACTTAAAGACAATGAACATCCATTGGCATCAGTTACTGTTAAAGTATAATTTCCAGCAGCAAGGTTTGATGCTGTTGCAAGACTAGCTCCACTACTCCATGCATAACTGTAAGGACTTGTTCCTCCCGAAATACTGGCGATTGCCGAACCATTGCTCAATCCATTACAGGTGACATTGGTTTTACTGATACTTCCCGATAAAGCACTTGGTTGAGTAATCGTTACCGAACGTGTAATTGTACATCCACGCGAATCGGTAATCGTAACACTGTGCGATCCATTACTTAAATTGCTTGCTACTGTTGATGTGGATCCATTGGTCCATAAATAAGAATACGGAGCTGTTCCGCCACTAACACTTACCGATGCCGATCCAGTCCCACCAACACACGAAGGTGCTGCAGCAGTTGCTGTTGCTGTTAAAGCTGTTGGTTGAGTAATGACAAATGTTTGTGTACTGGTACAACCCGAAGCATCGCTTGCAGTAACTGAATAATTTCCTGCACTGAGGTTCGAAGCCGTTGCTCCACTTGCACCATTACTCCAAGAAAAAGTATAAGGCGATGTTCCTCCAGTTCCGCTCGCTGTGGCAGATCCTGTGGCAGTTCCAAAACAGCTTACATTGCTTGTATTGACTGTAACTCCAACTGATCCGGTGCTACTTACAATGACAGAGGCATTGGTAGTACATCCGCTTGCTGATGTTACTGTTACGGAGTAATTTCCTGCAGCCAAGGCGGTAGCTGTTTGCGTTGTTTGACCATTACTCCATACATAGCTATACGTACCTGCAATTGCTGGCGTAGCGGTAGCTGTTCCGTTTGAAGCGCCACAACTGGCAATGGTAGAACCCATGCTCACATTCAATGCGGCTGGTTGGGTTAAAGTGGATGATGCCGTTTTAGTACAACCCGAAGCATCTGTTACGGTAACTGTATACGTTGCTGGACCTAAATTGCTGATGCTTGCAGTTAATGCGCCTGTTGACCAAGAATACGAATAAGGCGATGTTCCGCCGCTGGCTGATGCTATTAATGCTCCATTGGCCGCACCATTACAAGTGATCGCTGTTGAGCTGATACTCGCAATCAACAATGCTGGTTGTGTTAATGTGGATGATGCTGTTTTTATACATCCTGAAGCATCGGTTACTGTTACTGTATAGGTTCCTGGTCCGAGGTTGCTGATACTTGTCGTTGTAGCTCCAGTTGACCAAGAATACGAATAAGGTGCTGTTCCGCCACTTGCTGATGCACTGAGTGCTCCACTAGCAACTCCATTACAAAGAATAGCTGTTGAGCTGATGCTGGCGACTAATAAAGTCGGTTGATTGACTGTTACCGATTTGGTAATAGTACATCCCCGATTATCGGTCACTGTCACTGTATAATTTCCATTGCTCAATCCACTGGCAGTAGTTGTTATTGCACCATTCGACCAGAGATAGGTATACGGACTAGTTCCACCACTTGCCGAAACCGTAGCCGAACCTGTTCCACCTAAACACGAAGGAGCGGCTGCTGTCGCTGTTGCGGCTAGTGCAGTTGTTGGTTGGGTAATGATTGCTGTTTGTGTTGTAGAACATCCCGAAGCATCACTAACAGTTACTGTATAAGTACCAGCTGCTAAATTACTTGCTGTTGCTCCGCTAGCTCCATTACTCCATGAATAGGTATAAGGTGATGTTCCTCCTGTTCCACTTGCTGTGGCAGATCCGGTTGATCCTCCAAAACAGGCAACACTATTTACTGAAGTTGTAGCGCTAAGCGATCCACTGCTTACAATGCTTACTGTTACAGTGGAAGTACATCCGCTAGATGCTGAAACAACACAGGTATAAGATCCTGCTGCTAAGCCTGTAGCTGTTTGAGTTGTTTGTCCATTACTCCATGCATATGTATACGTACCTGCTACAGCTGGAGTGGCCGTAGCTGTTCCATTGGAAGAACCACAACTGGCAAGTGTTACGCTTGTATTGACTGTAAAGCCACTTACACTTACCGTTTGAATCAAGGTGTCGTTATAACATCCCATATTGAGAATGAGCGTCACTTGATAGTTTCCAACGGCCGAGAAAGTATGCGATGGGCTGGCGAGTGTGGAAGTATTACTTGCACCCGATGCCCCATCACCAAAATTCCAACGAGTACCTTGAATGGCACTTCCAGCTCCAGAGCATGAATTAGCTGTAGAATTTACGACAGGCGGAGTAAAACTTACATTGAGGCAATTGGCTGAATAAGTAAACGGAGGCGTAACTGGACGCACATAAAAGGAAGCGATGTTAGGCAATCCCATACTCGAAGATTTCCCAGCAAGGGAGATGGCTCCATTCACAAAACCACATCCGGCTCCATATACGTTGGGATTGTTGATTACCGATAAGGAAGTCGTGTTCCGAGAAACATATACTTTTCCATCAGGGCCCATTTGCATAGAACCGATGAATGGTCCCAAAACTCCTACTACATATTTAGAAGCTTGTATTGCTGCTGTATTACCAGCACATAAATTAAATTGAACCAATCGTCCTCCGTTGGTTCCTCCATACGCAATACGTCCATCGGGCGAAAACTCACAGCCATAGGCGCCAATTTCGGTCGCTAAGGTTATTCCATTGCTAACAACGCCGGTGGAATTATTGAAATCGTAGAGCTCAAATTTATTGGTACCACTTCCGGCAAACCCATAATAACCAGCGAGTAGTTTATTTCCGTCTGGATTGGCTTTTAATTGTCCGTAAGCTGATTGATTGATTCCCGTAATCACAGAACCAGTAGCACTTGTAACGGGTGTTGTATTGACACCTGTTGGTGTTACCAGCCAAGCTCTAAACCCATTGGTATTCCAGTCGTGCGAAACTATCCAGAGATCGCGGTTGTTGCAGTGACGAACAGCAGTTAATTTTTCGCAAGAAGGAGTTTGAAGAAGTACGTTTTTAGTAGCTGTAACAGCTCCTAATCCACCCGAAAGACTCATGTTTACTTCGGAATAACGAATTCCGTTAGGACCAATATCAGCATCCGCAGTAAAAATGTAGTAGATATTCGTGCTATTAGGCTTTTGAACAATGATACCCGATTGGGTTGATGAAGCGTGTCCTGTGAGGCCTGTGCCGTTTGTCATTACTAGGTGATTCCGATTCCAAACCGAAATACCATCGGTATAAAACATGAGCAAACCTGTTGCATCCGAAATGGAAGCACAGCCTTCGGTGGTGACCATTTGGCTGTTAGTTAATGCTACGGGCGATCCAGAGGCAAACGAAACACCCGCTTTATTCCCAAAATACCAATTGAAGAAACGCTCCTGCTGACCGAAAGAATCGGTAACAGAAACCATCAAAGCAAGCACTGCCAAAAGCAGCCCGGCTCCTTTCAGGAAGCGTTTACGTAGGTTAAGAGTATGCGTTGTGTCCATCCGGCTCACTGTATCAAACATGAATGCTTGGTTTACGTGAAGCCTCAAATGCGAGTTATGTGATTAGCTCACAGAAAGGGAGAATTTATTACATGTGTAAGGCAGCTATCTATATCTCAAAACCTCTAGCCTCAATAGTATCTAGCTGCTCTAATATTCCTCTAGCACCCCACGATTTCAATCGTGGGATTAATGCTACACCATACCATATAACCTCATAATGACACGAGCTGCATCATAATATCTCCAGCAACCCACGATTTCAATCGTGGGAATAATGCTACACCATTCTACCCAATCTCAATCTTATCCCCCAATGACTTATGTAAATAGTATCCCAAATTCTATAATGATTCAGAGAAGAATAGAAAGCAGCTTTGATACTTGAAATCAATCAAAAGAAGGCTTTGCAAGTTCGCCATCTAAAAATTTATAGAGAAAGCAATCAACTCCATGAAAAACGTTTTAGGAATTCTATTCATTTTGAGTCTAGGAACACGTTTAATTGCTCAAACTCCCGATTCGATTGGCACTTGCTTGAAACCTATTCCACGCAATTATCAAGTAAAGCAGGCTGTAGAAATCGAAAGTTTATTTCCCATGTTTATTACGGGTGGATATCATTTCGCTTTGGGATATCGCTATAAAAAATTCAGGTTACGTTTTAGTGTAATTAATGGTGGCACATACAACGCCGAAACAGCCGGAATAAATAATAATTCAGCCAATTTTAAGCGTTATTACACCACTTCACCCGGAGTATTTTTGGGTTATACTATCTGGAAAAACTTGGATGTTTATTCCTATTTAGAATTTCACACATTCCGAATAACACAGCGTAGTTCAGGTTTGCAACACGATTTAAAAAGTATTGACTCAGGTATTGGATTTAGCTATCAGTTTTTTATTGGTCGTTATTTATACATACAACCGGGATTTCATTTGTATTTAAGACAAAGCAATCATGTTGATTTTGGAAGTATACGATATACCATTCCCAATGCAGATGTTTCTCCGGTAATACGCATTGGTGTTCGACTTTGGAAGCAGTATTTGAAATGATTTAGGATGAATAGTTCAATCCATTCTTGAATGTTACTCTTTGAAGAACTCTTTTCATTTAAATTATATCCAGTTAAGAATCCATGAAAAAAATACTCATTATCAATGGACACCCAGATAAAGAAAGCTTTTGTTATGCATTAGCAGAAAGTTATAAAAAGGGGACAGATCATTCAGGAGCCGGATGCAAAATCATTCATTTAATTGATTTAAAATTCAATCCAATTCTAGGCTCAGGGTATAGAGAAATTACAGATTTAGAACCGGATTTAATTCAAGCACAAAACGATATACTTGCAGCCGATCATTTAGTATTTGTGTATCCCAATTGGTGGAGCACTTATCCAGCATTACTTAAAGGATTTATTGATCGCACGTTTCTGCCAAACTTCGCTTTTAAATACCATAAAAATGATCCCTTTTGGGATAAGCTTTTCAAAGGAAAAACAGCCCAACTTATTGTCACAATGGACACACCTCGTTGGTATTATTGGCTTATGAATCGACGACCCGGACACAATTCAATGAGATTGGGAATACTCGAATTTTGTGGTATTAAACCAGTGAAGATTAAATCGTTTGGACCAATAAAATCATCCAACGAATCGCAACGGAAACGCTGGTTAACGGAAGTGGAAAAAATGGGGAGTTCTGTTGGTTAATTCTTTATTTAATGATTGGAATTAATTCAAATGGAAAATGAATGGTATAATCATTACATTATCAATAATAGGTTTTCTACTCGTATTGTATAGTCTAGGGAAAATCAATTTATCCTTCCAATTTAATAGGCAGATAGAAACACTTTTTAGGAATTCAAAAAATCCTTCTCAACGAACATATTCGAACGAACAAATAAAGGATTTGCCCGAACCAGTTCAACGCTATTTCAATCGTGTTTTAATAGAAGGACAAACCTATATCAATTATGTAAGAATGCGACACGAAGGACGTTTCAAAACGGGTATTCACAAAGGGTGGATCAACATTCAAGGTGAACACTATGCAACAACAGAAAAGCCCGGTTTTATATGGAAAGGAACTACTGCATTCTTTAATGCTTTTGATATGTATATAAAAGAGAATGGAAAGTTGATTGTAAGGCTTTTGGCGTTAGTAACTATGGTCAATGCGACTGGAAAACAGTATGATCAAGGAGAACTGCTTCGTTGGCTTGGAGAAAGTGTTTTATATCCAACCAATTTATTACCGAGTGAACGTTTACAATGGCATCCAATAGATGATAACTCATCAAAAATACTGTTTGAATACAATGGACTTTCGCTATTTTTTGTAGTTAGATTAAATCAAGCCGGTGAGATAATCGAAATGAAAACGAATCGCTATATGGATGAAAATAAATTAGAAGATTGGATAATTCAATTAGCAGATTATAAATTATGGAATCAGATACTTATTCCAACCCAATTTGAAGTCTCTTGGAGTTTAAAAACAGGTCTTTTCTGTTATGCCAAGTTCCATTTGACAGAAGTGGAGTATGGTATTTCGGAACGGTTTTAAGTTCATGTTTTGAAAGTTAGGTTTTGATTTAAATGGATTAAGTGTTAACAATGAATTCTTCAATAAAAAAAAGCAAGCCCGTTTCCAGACTTGCTTTCCTCATGGCTGCGAGCTTAAGCCGCTAAACCCGCTTTGTAAGCCGTAACTTGTGTAATTAATAAATCCGTTTCGGCTAATTGTTGAATAGCATTATTCAGCGATAATTCGCGTAATACAGATCCAATTGCTCCGTATCTATCTTTCTTAAGTTCCATTTTACCAATTTCCGATTGCAAATCCAATAAGGCTAAACGAGCAATTTCTTTTCGCTCACTCGGAGGCATTGCTTCGTAACGAGGTTGATCAAATTCTAACTCAGCTTTTTTAGAATCAAGTAGAGCCTGAAAATCTAAGGCATCGTCGGTTAATTGATTCGATTTGAAAATGAGATTCTGTTTTTTGTTTTCAATGACTTCACGGTCATCATTTAATTGGTCGAGTAATGCATCACAATCTGCAATAGAGGTAATGCTGTTTAACATGTACGCCATAAAAAATTGGATTTGGTTTATAGTATTTCAAACTTAAAATCCAATTAAGATAAATACAAGTATATTTTGAATAAATTGAGATTGAGGTGGAAATTAGGGTGAAATAACCCCCTTTTTTAGTAGTATTTCAATACTTTCAATTTTTGCTTGGATTTCGGTAACATCAAATAGCTGCTTTACCAGTAAATTCAAGACTTTATGCTCTAAATCAAATTGCACTTGATACATTTCCTTTTGAATACGAACATTTAATAAGGGATCAGAATCTTTCGGTAATAGCTGTTCCAATGCGCTTAAGCTCCGCATTTGGACGTGCATTGTTTCATATTTTTCGTGAAAAGCAGTTAATCTCTTTTGCTTTGTCTTTAATTGAAAGTTTAGTCTATCCAACTGCACCTGTAATTGCCTGAATAATAATGCATTTATACCCTCTTCAAAGTTACGATCGTCAAGCAAACGCTTAAAACTTTCTTGTTCTGACAAAAGCTGCAATTGAACATAGGTTGACTTGAGCTTTTGTGGCAAGGCTCTATTTCCTTGCTCAATGGAATTGAGGTTATTCTTTGTCAAGCCTAGTATTCGCGCTAGTTGTACTTGTGATATGTTAAGATTTTCTCTTAGTTCTCGAATTAATACCGACATCGTAGATTGCTTTTAAACCACCAGCCGATTATCCAATCGGTTCAAATAATCTCGGCTATAAGTTGAATTTGAGAACTAAATATACAAACACATTTTGAGTTTTCCAATTTTTGAGAACCGTTTTTACGATAACCGATTTCGGTTCTCACGATTTGAGTTCTCAAATTCTTGAGAACCGTTTTTCAAAATCTAATTTCGGTTATCAAGAATTGAATTTTCAAAACTGCTAAACAATATCGAATTGGATTATTGAATTCTAGAAATTAACTAACATTGCGTTGGAGAAGGCAAAGTTGCTTTATTCACCCTCTCTTGAGCCAACTGTTGATCCCGGAAAAGATGGTACTACTGCCGGAATTGCTAAAGATGTCTTTGGATTTGTTCTCAATTACTTTAGTGGGGATTATAACCCAATTGGAGGGGGAGCATCTGGATTCATAAATCCTGTTCCATCTAATGAGACTGCTAGTGCTTATGACATGGGTGATCAAGGACTCTTCAATGGGAACATCAAACAAATGACCGTTGGTTTATTGAGGTAAGTACAAATGGTAGTCATACCATTGGGTATAATTACTCCTATGATCAGTTAAACCGTTTAACTGGCATGGATGCCTATACTGGACTCAATGCATCAACCAATACATGGACATCCAGTACTGTTCAATTAGACGATTACAAAGAGCGGATTACCTATGATCCCAATGGAAACATTCAGCGTTATCTCCGTAATGGAAACTCTGCTAGCGGAATTAATATGGACAGTCTTGGGTATAAATATATATCTGGAACGAACCAACTCAGAAGAGTAAGTGATCAAGTTTTATTGACTTACACCCAAGACTATGAAGACATTGAAAACCAACCAGCATCTACTTCAGACTATTTCTATGAATATGATCCAAGCGGAAATCTCACACATGATTATGCCGAAAATCTAACCATACAGTGGAATCCTTATGGTAAAATAAGACAGATTCAAGGCTCTGGTAAACTCATCACATTTCAGTATGACCCAACCGGAAACCGTGTCGGTAAAACAGTTACCCAATCCGGACAAACGACAAGCACCTATTACGTTCGCGATGCGCAGGGGAATTCTCTAGCTACCTATTCCAAAACATCACAACAAGGACAAGAGCAACTTACCCTAGATGAATTACATCTCTATGGCTCCTCTCGATTAGGGCTTCTGAGCCCCTCTATAATTGTTTATCCATCTCCAACACAATCCAACACGAGTTCGTACCTTACAGGGCGTAAAACATACGAACTCTGCAACCACCTCGGTAACGTCATGGCTACAATTTCAGATCTAAAACAGGCGGTCGATATTGAACCGGATCAGGTGACCGATTATTTCATTGCTACCGTCAAAACACAACAAGATTATTACCCTTTCGGTATGCTTATGCCCGGTAGATCATATACTGCTAACTCAACTGAAATGTATAAGTATGGGTTCAACGGGCAGGAAAAGGATGATGAAGTTTATGGGGAAGGAAACTTAAATTCAGCCTTATTCTGGGAGTATGATACCAGATTAGGTAGAAGGTGGAATATGGATCCTGTTATTAAATACTGGATGTCTCCATTTCATGCATTTAGTAATAATCCGATTCAAAATATTGATCCAATCGGTGCAAACGACGATGATTATAAATTAGACAGGGAAAGTGGAGGCATAGTAAAAATTAGAGAAACAGAAGAAAATACAGATAGGATTTATGCAGAGAACGAAGCTGGTGATATAGATCTTAATAATTCCATTACTGTTGAAAAAGGAATTATTGCTAACAAAGGTGAATATCAATACAAAGAAAAAGACGGTACTTCGTCGGAAACAAATACAGTTAGATTGTCTGAAAATATTGCAGATATGAACAGACTGTATAAGTTTGTGGCAACAAACTCAAATGTAGAATGGAGTTTGTGCACTTTTCAAAATAAAAATAGTACATTTTCAACATTAAGTACAGAAAATGATCAAGGTGCTGTATCAACACTCCCTTATCGATATTTATTAAAAAATTATAAAGAATTAAGACTTTTGTCTCAGTCCCATAGTCATTACGGAAATTTTAATCCTTCTAATAATTATCCTTTAGTACCGTCAGGATTTAATTATGATTTAACAATTTCATCAGAAGAAGGTGATCGACCATCTTATGAATATGATAATAATGAATACAAAGGTCGAATTCCTGAATTTTATGAAATATTTGCTCCATCTATGCCTAATGTAATTATTTTACATAATAGCAAAATAGTAATCTTCAGTACCTCAAAAACATTTGAAGTAATTAATAAAAAATAATAATGGAAAATAGAACAATAACTTTACTCATTATAATATTTGTTTTTGCATTTTTAATTTCATGTCAAAGAAATGAATCTTTTTTTGTAAATAAGGAGTTAGTACTCCAAATTGAGAAATTTAAGATTGAGTCTAAATACTACTGCCCTTATTGTGATGAATTAATAGTTATGGACGTGAATAAAAATGACTCAGGATATGTTTTTTTTTTAAAATCCAAACCTCCTAAAACATTTGACAAATTATATACTATTGTAAAATTTCAATCTAATTTTATTTTTATTTACTCAGATTCAGATATTAGTGAGTTTGTATATAGTCCTTCTCCTTACAATTTTGAAACAGATGACTTCAAATTTTATTTATCAAATAAAGAATATGATAATATTTATAGAGATATGTTTTATTATAATGGAAAATATTTCTATAGAATCCCACCACCGCCAATAAAATAGGAAGTTCGATTCTACTTATTGTATTTAAAAAATCAGACTTAATCCTAAACTCTGTTGTGTGTATTTTTTATTTAAGTGATTAAAGTCGAGAATAGTAATTAAAGGAGTTAGTGCTTAATAAAAGTGTGCATTGGATTCTCAATTCAAAATTAGAAAAAATTATTAAATTATTATTTCGTCCAATCAAAGCTAATTGCATTAAACTTGCATACGATGCTTAACCTCGTATCACTTTATTGCTTAATATAAATGACCCTGTTGTCACAACCTTCAGGAACCGCAATAAAAACGATAATGTTATCTGATATTGATTCACATCTTTTTTCAATCGCAACTGATTCCTGATTAAGTACCAAAGTGTCGGAAGTTAATTTTTCGATTTTAAATTTAAATCTTTGTTTTTTTCCAAAAAAAACATTTCCAAAATGCTCAATAATAATTAGCTTATCTTTTCTCTTTTTAAATGTGATATGCTCAAATTCGTTAAGATGTGAAAAGCCTTCTTTTTGTAATGTTAGACATACATTCGCGTTAGCACTATACCATGAATTATATATTGATTGAGAATTTAATTCAAATGAAAATGCAAAAAATATTAATAAACAAAGAAATATTTCAAAAACATTTCTTTGATTTTGTTTAAATCTGAAGAATGAAAAAGTCAAATCCATTATTTAGCCTTCTTAGTTATTGTTAAAGTTGCACGAATTCGAAAACCTCTGCAAGCATCTACATGACCATTGATAGTATTCCAAATGCCAGCTGCAGATATATTATCTCTAGTATCTAACATTGTACCTATTACTGGTTTAAAGTTTGGATTAGCAAATGTTGCTGGTTTTCTGTTTCCATTAGGACCAGACAATCCAAGATTCCAAGGTGCGGAATTTAAAAAGAACCAATATGTTGCTGGATTTGTAGGATTTGTATCATCAGGCTTGACATATATATTATCGACAGAGATATTATATGTTAATACCCCATGCTGTTGCTTTAAGTAAGAATTTATACTCTCTTTTCTTAGTAGTGAAATACAATGAAAATCGTTGCCAACTGACAAAGGAAAAATTCTAGTTAATTTAGGGGAACTAGTATTTTCATATTGAAGATTTTCAACATTTTCAAATTTGAAAGTTTTAGTTTCAGTTTTGTTAGGTATTTTATAATGGAGATAGTCCTGACGTTCAACAGAACTTGATCCATTTAATGTTACATCCTGAATTTGTGCTGATTCAATCCCATTTGTAATATTCCCATTAATTGTATGTCCTTCAACATTTAAATCCTTTTCTGATTTTTGAAATATTTTCCCGTCTTGAAACCACTTATTTTGGTACTTATCCTTAATTTGATTCCAATCTTTTCTTTTTCGCAATTCCCCTTTTTCTTGTCTTGATGCTCGAATTACATCTCCTAAAACATCTGTAAAAATAATTGGATTATTATCCATTGAGCAAAACGGACTTTGCCATGGTTGAGTCTCAGGGTCAATACTAAACCACCTTCCTAATCGAGGATCATTTTGTCTATATAGTGTAGTATAGCTATTTTCCACACCTTCTATTTCATCATTTTTTTCCATTCCATTAAACCCATACCTATACATTTCAGTTGAGTTAGCAGTATATGATCTACCGGGCATAAGCATACCGAAAGGGTAATAATCTTGTTGTGTTTTGACGGTAGCAATGAAATAATCGGTCACCCCGTCCTGTTCTAGATCGACCGCTTGCTTTAGATCTGAAATTGTAGCCATGACGTTACCGAGGTGGTTGCAGAGTTCGTATGTTTTACGCCCTGTAAGGTAAGAACTCGTGTTGGATTGTACTGGAGGTGGATAAACAATTTTAGAGGGGCTCAGAAGCCCTACCTGGTGATTGAATTGACTTGAATTTTACATTAATATCCAAACCCCATAGCCCATGGATTCAATCAAGGGCTATGGGATCTACTATAACATAATTCTAATTCATCGCATGCTTAAATACATTATTAACAAAATCCTCCAAACGGGTTGGTGTGGTTGATTGCGCATTGCGTTCGGAAACTGAAAATAATCCTTCGTTAATTCCTACATACATGCCGTTAAATGCATCTGCCATGCTCTCAGAAATGCCATATTGCAACAGGGCATTCTTATTATCCTCATACGAAAATTCTACATAGGCTAAATCGGGTTTGCCAATGGCTTGTCCAACGATGGAGGCAATTTCATTATGATCGTAATGACGATCACCTAGTAAATCTGCTACTTGTTTTCCTTTGAAATCGAGCGCTGTTAAACGTGCTGCAACAAAAGCGGCAATGTCTTGGGTTGCAATCATGCCCATTTTAATTGAACTTTTCACAGGACTTCCAATAATTCCCATGCTTTTAATCACACCTATTTGGTTGAATAAATTTTCCATAAAATAAGCAGCACGAACACTTAATACATTCACATCTTCGGGTAATTGATTTAATCGAATTTCTTGTCGGCCTACACCAGCAACAACTCCTGTATTTTCAATATTCTGTGCCCCTTGGGAAGAAAGGAAAATCACGTTTTCACTCCTGAACTCTTAATGGCAGTGATTTGTGCTTCACCTACTTCGTCCTGGTGTTTGGCGATGTTTGCTGCTTGCAAATAAGGTGGAATCAAAAAGAATACGGCTTCTGCTCCTTGCAGGGCTTGAGATAAGAACAGAGCATCATGCAAATCACCTGTTTCGATGAGTGCTCCTTGCTCACGAAGACTTTCCAATTTATCGGCATGGCGAGCAATGGCTTTCACTTGTTTGCCTTGAGCTAATAAGTGCTTGACTATTTTAGATCCAATATTTCCGCTGGCTCCAGTTACTACAATCATGGTATTTTGTTTTTAGTGTGAAAATTAAATTCATTAGTTTTGCAAAGAAACAAACATTAGTTTCATATTGTAACAATTATTGAAAATAGTGGTAACCCGGAGGTAACTATGGCAAAACAAGACGATTTTGAATGTCCTGTAACAGCTACATTGAGTGTAATTGGTGGTCGCTGGAAACCGGTTATTTTATACACACTTAGCGGAGGCAAAAAGCGATTTGGTCAGTTGGATGCGGTGATTGGAGGCATTAGTCGCAAAATACTGACAGAACAATTGAAAGAATTAGAAGAGCATGAATTAATCATTCGTCGCAAGTACAACGAAACGCCACCACGTGTAGAATATGAATTAAGCGAAAAGGGCAAAACGCTCAAACCCGTGATGGAAGCTATGAGTATTTGGGGATTAAAGCATGTGATGAAGAAGGGGTGAAATTAATTACGAATTATGGATGACGATATATTAAAAATGAATTATGAATTTAGGATTATAATTTAAGTTCAATGAGTTTCTATTTTATTCGTCGCAAATCGAATAGCCATTACTGCCGCTAAAAAAAAATTTAAATCTTCTCCAAATCGGCCAAGGGAAGCCAGCCTACATTGCCATCGGCTAGGCGTATTTTTACCCAATCGCCTAATTCGTCGGTGAGATAGACTTTGGTGCCGGCATGCACGACAAACAATCCCGTTCCGCTTTCTACCGGTGAACTTTTTACCGAAACGCTGCCCGAAAATACGATGGCTTCGTTGTGTTTGGTTTGTTGATGATACATCGAAATGCCCAATCCTACAAAAAGAAATGAACCCAACAACAATATAATTCCAGTATAAAATCCGAATTTCTTTTGGAAGATTGTTTTCCCTAAAACATAGAGAAAAAATCCAGCACTCGAGAGCGCAAAGGCAAGCAGAAAAAGGATTCCCCACACATCGGCACTCGCCATACTGCGTAATGAAATCATCCAACGGATGTAAAATAATTCAGGAACAGGTTCTATTTTATCTTCAATGCGTTGATTGACAATTTCCAAATTAAATCGCACATCTTCATCGTCGGGATTGAGTCGCAAAGAACGCTCGTAATTCAGGATGGCATTGGGATAATCGGTGAGTTTGTAATAGGAATTTCCCAAATTAAAATACAGCTCTGCATTAGCTAATTTCTGATCCGAAATAATTTGCTCATACTTAATCACAGAAGTCTTATAATCGCCTTTGATATAGGCATTTTCGGCTTCAACAAAAAGCGATGCAGGAGAGATTGCTTTGCTCGAAAGCACGCTAAAAAGACAAGCAATCAGGAGGAGGATTTCTCTCATGATTTCAGGTATTTTTCGGTACGCGTTAATAGAGAAACTGAATCGGTAAACACTTGCTGCATTCCGGAACTCGCACCTGGTGCAAAACGTGCAAATTCGCAGGCATCGAGCAATCGAATTAATTCATTGCATTCGAATTCAGGAACCTTTTTTCCGTTTAATTCAAATAGGATTTTAGGTCGAGCTAATTCAGCTACCGGAATTTGTAATTTATCGCTCAAATAGCCATACAAAGCACGATATACTTCTTCGTAAAACTCATCTTTCTTATCGGCTTTCAATAATTCATTGGCTTTTTTCAAGCGTTTTTGAGCCATGCTTCCCGCTTCTTTCATGCGATACAATCCAGAATTAGCTGAGCGATCGGCTTTTTTACGACGGATAAATAAGAGCAGAATTAAACTCAAAGGTGGAATTGCCGAAAAAGCATAAAATCCAGTTGAAAGAAAAAATGGCTTTTCATCTAATGGCTCAAAGGCATGCGTATTTTTCTTATTAAATCGAATATCTACAGCCAATTGCTTGGGTGCTGATGCGGTTCCTGAACGGACAATATTACTTTGATCTCCTGCGGTTTTCTCCACATTCACCACCATGCGTGGAATGGTTACCGTTTGAAAAGCTCGTTTCGTTGGTGAAAAAAAAGTATAGGTAAATGGTCCTAAAAAATACTCTCCTCCAGCACGTGGAATAAGTAAATATTCAAAAGTTCTCGATCCCGACATTCCCGATTCAGAAATTGAGATTTTGTCTTTGGTTTGAGGATCATAGGCTTCAAATTCGGGTGGAAAAGTGAGTGCCGGAGCTTCGAGTAATTTAAAATTTCCTTTTCCCGAAACACTGAATTTCAAATTCACAGGATCGCCCGAACGGACTTTGTTTTTATCGATTTCGGCTGTTACGGTTAACTCGCCGGTAGCACCATTAAAATCGGCTGGTTTGGCGGTTGATGGATGCGCTAGCACATTGATATTCAAAGACTGACTTTTCACTTTCACACTCACATCGCGGTATCCACCACCGAAAAACTGATCGAAGAAATTTTGAGAATTCACGCGTTCACGAACCAAACAGGTTGCGTCCAAAGTTGGGATTTCAAGCTTTCCGCTTTTTTGAGGAAAGAGCAGCGTTTTCTTTAATTCGGCAGTATAATATTGAGAACCATTATAGGATTCTGTTTCGAGTTTATCGTTTTTCCCCATGGGTATTTCTTCGGTATAAAACCCGTTGAATGTGGGCAGTTTCAGATCGGAGAAATTGATCTGTCCATACTTCGAATAAATCTTATACGTGACCGAAATCTGTTCACCCAAATACACCGATGATTTATTCACGATAGCACGAATAAACAATTTATCACCAGCACTTTCATTGATGGGCTGATTCGATTGCCCTGGATTATTTCGAGAATTAGGATTGGGCGTGTTTTGATTGTTCGTTGTTGGATTGCCTTTAACGACTTCAATTTGCACCTCATTAGAACGAACACGACCATTAGCAACATTGATTGTTGCAGGTTTTAAGGTGTATTTTCCTTCTTTACGAGGTGATAGAATGTAATAGAAGCTGAGAGTTTGAGAAACAGCTCCATTGATTATTTGCATGCTCGTATTTTGGTTGGGACCCGAATACACATCGAATGCACTTAAATCCGGCCCCGTAAAACCGGCGGCATTGGTATTGACCGAATAGGTTAATCGAAACTGTTCGCCTACAGCTACGCGCGCTTTAGAAGCAGCACCACTAAATCGAACTTCCTGCCCTATGCTGAGTAGCGCAAAATGAACCAGACATCCAAGTATGAATAAACGTTTCATTGATTTTCTTTTTTACCAGTCTTTTCCAGTTCCGCCTTGTCCATTGCGGTTTTCCTTTTTCTCTGTTTTCTTCCTCAATTCTTTCTCATCTTTATCCAAAGCATCCAACATGCGCTCTGCTTCTTGACGATTGATATTCTGCTTTTTCTCTTCCTCTTTCTTTTGATCTTGCTTTTGCTGTTGCGGCTGTTTTTGTTGTTGCTGTTGTTGTTTCTGATCTTTATTTTGTTGTTGTTGCTGCTGCTGCTGTTGTTGTTGTTGCCTTAATTTTTGAAGCGCATACGATAAATTATACCGAGTGTCTTCGGCTTGTGGATCGAGTTTGAGCGCCTTCTTAAATGATTCAACACTTTTCTCATATTCCTTCGCCTTTAATTGGGCATTTCCTAAATTGTGGTAAACCGAAGAAAGCTGTTTTTCATTTTTCGTTGTTCTACTTAATGAATCAAGCAATACAGAAGCTTCTTTGTATTTGTCTTGCTTATACAGCGCATCAGCTAAATTAAATTTCCCCGTCCAGGATTTATTATGTTTCTCCAATCCTTTGCGGTATTCAATTTCAGCATCATTGAATTTTCCGGCTTTAAACAAATCGTTTCCCTTACGAAAATGACTTGTTTCACTCTGTGCGAAACCGAAAATAGGAAGGCAGATATAGAAGAATAAAATGAGTTTTCTCATCGGTTTTTTCGTTTAGTTCCAAAAATGTTTACCCTACGGGAGATGGCACTTCGGCGTTCATCAACAAGAAATTCAACAAGTAATAATAACAATGCAACAACAAGGAAATTCTGGAATCGGTCTTCGTAATCGGTAAATGCTTTTGTACCGAAATCGGATTTTTGCATGGTGTTGATTTGACTGAATAATTCCTCCAAACCAATATCACTTCCGGTTGCCTGAACGAATTTTCCACCGCCTGCTTGCGCCACTTCTTGTAGCATTTGAGGATTCATACGTGAAATAACAGTTTCACCATTTTCGTCCGTTTTAAAACCAATGCGTTCCCCATCGCGCATCTCTGGAATAGGCGATCCATCAGGAGTTCCAATTCCTAAAGTATGTACAATCACTCCGGCTTCTTTCGCAGCTTTGGCTTCGGCTAATGCATCGTCTTCGTGATTTTCTCCATCGGTAATCACAATGATAGCTTTGTTTCGAACTCCTCCGCGAGGTAAACTTTTCACACCCATCTGTATCGCAGCACCGATTGCCGTTCCTTGGAATTGAATGCTTTCGTTACTCACTGTACTAAGAAACATGCGAGCAGCAGCATAATCGTTGGTAAATGGCAATTGCAGGTAAGCATCTCCAGCAAAAATCACAATCCCAATGCGGTCGTCGTGCAGTTTATCGAGTAATTTGATGATGGCTTGTTTAGCACGTTCGAGCCTGTTTGGACGAATGTCTTCAGCCAACATACTATTGGAAACATCTAAGGCAATGATGAGATCAACTCCCTGACGTTTTACTTCTTCGTATTTAGAACCAATTTGAGGATTGGCTAGGCCGATGATTAGAAAAATCCAAGCAGCTGCTAATAGAAAAAACTTCGTGCGAATTTTCCCTTGCGAACGATCGGGCATCAAGACTTCCATTAAGGCTGGATCGCCAAAACGCTTGATTGCTTTACGTTTCCACGACATCCGCGCAGCGAAAAGCAAACCGAACATCGGCAATACCGCAAGGCCCCAAAGAAAAAACGGATAGGCGAATCGGAACATAGCTTAAGGAATAGAACGCATTAAAGTATTACGTAACAACCATTCGGTAAAAAGAAACACAGCAGCTAAAAGCACCAAAGGCCAAAATTCTTCACGCTTACGACGAAATTCGGTGACATCAAATCTGGTCTTTTCTAACAAATCAATCTTCTTATAAATATCCTTCAAGGCTTCGTTATTGGTTGCACGGAAGTATTGTCCGTCGGTCATTTTTGCAATTTTCTCCAACAATGGCTCATCAATGCGCACTTCCACATAATCGAAAGCAAATTCACCGTTGGGATAACGATAAGCCGGAGAATACGCCATTCCACGTGTTCCAACGCCAATAGTGTACACCCGAATTCCATATATCTGAGCAATTTCGGCAGCCGTCAATGGTGAAACAGATCCAGCATTGTTTTCACCGTCGGTAATGAGGATGATGACTTTACTGGTCGATTTACTTTCTTTCAAGCGATTGACCGAAGTAGCCAAGCCCATTCCGATTGCAGTTCCATCAGCTAAGAAATCAGGCTCTGCCGAAGTGAGTAAATTTTTCAACACGGAGTGATCGATTGTCAGCGGACATTGCGTAAACGATTCTCCAGAAAATACCACTAAGCCAATGCGATCGTTCGGTCTTCCATCGATAAAATCCATCCCCACATTCTTGGCAGCTTCGAGTCGGTTGGGTTTGAAATCGCGAGCCAACATACTGGGCGAAAGGTCCATCGCAAGCATGATATCGATTCCTTCGGCAGTCATGTCTTGCCAAGCCAATTTCGTTTGAGGACGAGCTAATGCCGCAATAACCAATGCTACCGTGATGCAACGTAATACAAAAGGCAAATGCATCAAACGAACAACAGCCGATGGTTTTCTCCCAATAAAAGGAGCCAATGTGGCCATTTGCAATTCGGGTTTTCCCTTACGTCCTTTGAAGATGTACCAAAGAATCATCATGGGAACGATGAGTAAAAACCACAATGCCCAAGGATGCGCAAACGTTACTTCGTCGAGAGGTGGCAAACGCAAACCATTCCACTCATTCATGGCTTTCCTCCTTTCCTTCTTCTTTTGTAGATTGAACGATTTCGCGCGGACGCGTTGCTTCAACAAAATTCTTGGCTTGTTCTAAACTTCGTTCATGTTCAGCAGGAAGCGGTTTTTCTTTGGCGAATTTGACCAAATCGGCAAGCACTAGAATTTGACGCAAATGCTGAATGGCCGATTGATCAGCAAGGACTTTACGAACCATTGCGAGTGTTTCATCGGTTGTTGATTCTAATGCGGGAACCTGAAATTGTTCTTCAATATAGGCGCGTAATGTTTCTGAAATTGCCGAATGGTATTGCTTATCGCGCCCCGATTGCCAGGCTTTTTCTTTTCCAATTTCTTCCAATGCTTCCAATGCGCGTTGCCATGCCGGTGTTTTAGGTACTTCAGGAGCCGCAGGTTTTTCTGGACGTTTGCGTTTGAGCCACAAATAAATTCCAGCTATGAGTAATGCTGCTATACCTAGTCCAAGCAAAATCCAAGGAATGTATTCTCCAATATCAAAAGGTACATCTACCACTCCGTGAATGTCTTTGATAGCTTTAGTCGTATCAACTGGCACAGTGAGAACTTGAAAAGATAACGGATCGGTTACCACATGGGCTGTATCGCCATTCGCAGAAATAATGTCGAATGCAAAAACAGGCATGGTATGCATTCCACTATCAAAGGAAGTCGCTTGAATTTTCTGTAAAAGCTCCATGCCTTTGAGATCAGCATCTGCCATGGTATCGACTGGACCTTTTTTGAGTATGTCGAAATGCGAACCGATTGAATCATTCACAAAAGGCCAAACCACGCGTTGTCCATCTTTGACGGTGGCTTTGAGCGTTAATGAAAATGCTTCACCAAGTCGAATCCGATACCGGTCCGACTTAACACTTGCCACCTGAGCAAGGACTGAAGACTGAATAAAGAAAAACGTGAAACAAAAGAATAGAATACGTTTCATCGAGTTCCGCGGCGTTTAAAGAGGTTACTCAAAGGCTGAATGTAGGAGCGATCTGTATGCAATACTGCTTGATCTACACCGGCTTTACTGAAAGCAGATTTCACAAAATCTTCGTGTTTTTTATAATGCACTTCGTATGCTTTTCGAACCGAACGATCGGATGTATCTACCCAAATGGCTTCTCCTGTTTCAGCATCGCGAAAACGAACGAGTCCAACATCGGGTAAGGCAATTTCGCGCGGATCGGTCACACGTAAGGCAACGATATCGTGTTTTTTATTCGCAATTTTCAAGGTGTCTTCGTAGCCTTTTCCATAAAAATCGGAAAGCACAAAGGCGGTACAGCGTTTCCGAATAACATTGGTAAGAAAGCGCAAAGCTTGATCAATATTGGTGAGTCGGTTTTCGGGACGGAAGTCGATTAATTCCCGAATGATGCGAAGTATATGTGATTTTCCCTTTTTAGGTGGGATGTATTTTTCGATTTTATCGCTGAAGAAAATCACGCCGATCTTATCGTTATTCTGCATAGCCGAAAAAGCCAACACAGCGCAGAGTTCCGTTACGAGTTCCATTTTAAACTGCACCTGTGTTCCAAAATCTTTCGAACCGCTCACATCAACAACTAACATAATGGTCAACTCCCGCTCTTCCTCGTACACCTTCACATAAGGATGATTTAACCGCGCCGATACGTTCCAATCGATTGTCCTCACATCATCACCCGGTTGATATTCCCTCACCTCCGAAAACGACATTCCGCGCCCTTTAAACGCACTATGGTATTGCCCCGAAAACAACTGCGCAGAAAGTCCACGACTCTTGATCTCGAGCTTACGTACCTTTTTGAGAAGTTCTTTTTGTTCCATTGTGTTGATGTGCTGGTGTGCTAGTTTGTTGATGTGCTAGTGTGCTAGTGGGTAATGTGCTTATGGCTGATGTGTAGGTGTGATGATGGGTTAGTGTGTTGATGGAAGATTTGATAGTGTTTTAGTTGATGGTGTGATTATGTTTTGATATTGTGTGTGTTTGTGATTGAAGATGTTCAAATTTCAACAATGTTTGGTGCCTGAGTTTTTATCGAAGGCACCGTTTGGAGAGTTTTTTTTAAATTTATTTGACAAGTGATTTCTTGGAGGTGCTGATGATTTTACTTAGCATCTTTTCAATAGATAACAATTGGCATTCGGCATGAGTGTTTTCGGGCAAATGAGATGATAGTCGACATAGTCTTAACCAATAAGCTGATTCGTGTGCTTCTTTTGCAGCAATTTTAAGTTTAAGAATGAAATCAATTTTACTTTCTGCATGTTGAGCTTCTGCAACGTTGGCTCCGATTGACGTTCCTGATTTAAAGAGTTGAAATGCTAATTCGCGTTGATCTTCTTTTTTTAATATTCGACTAAATCGAATTGTTTCTAAAGCAAAGTCCTCAGTAAGCTGAACGATTGTGTTTTGAGTAGTATTCATAGAATTAATAAATAAGGTTTATTAAGTCTGTAAAATATCAAAACATTTTTCTCCTCATTTATTTCAAACACCTAAAACATCAACAACTCTGTTAAAAACTCATCAATCATCATTCACCATCTAATTAACAGCACATTAGCACACCAACACATTAGCACACCAATCAAGGTACCTCCACCACATTCAATATCTCACTAATGATATTTTCTGTAGTGATATTCTCGGCTTCGGCTTCGTAGGTGAGGCCAATGCGGTGACGTAAAACATCCATGCATACAGCACGAATATCTTCTGGTATCACATAACCGCGACGTTTGATGAAAGCATAGGCTTTTGCTGCAAGAGCGAGGCTGATGGATGCACGTGGTGAAGCGCCAAAACTGATTAAAGGTTGATACTTGGCGAGGTTGTGATCTTTCGGGAAACGCGTTGCGAAAACGATATCGACAATGTATTTCTCAATCTTCTCATCCATATACACCTCACGAACCACTTGACGAGCACGCAAAATCTGTTCGGGTTGAACTACTTTATTCGGTGTTGGATATTCTGCGGCTAGATTGCTACGGATGATTCGTGTTTCTTCTTCTTTCGTAGGATAACCAATCACCACTTTGAGCATGAAACGATCTACTTGTGCTTCAGGTAAAGGATAAGTTCCCTCCTGCTCAACTGGATTTTGTGTAGCTAAAACCAAAAAGGGTTCTGGTAGTTTATGCGTTGTATCACCAATGGTAACTTGACGTTCCTGCATGGCTTCTAACAGAGCACTTTGAACTTTTGCTGGAGCTCGGTTAATCTCATCAGCCAAAATAAAATTGGCGAAAATGGGACCTTTACGTACGCTGAATGATTCCTGTTTTTGATTGTAAATCATCGTTCCAACCAAATCGGCTGGCAATAAATCGGGGGTGAATTGAATACGACTAAAATGTGCATCAACCGTTTGAGCCAAACTTTTAATGGCCAATGTCTTTGCTAAACCCGGAACACCTTCGAGCAAAATATGCCCGTTTGCTAAAAGTCCAATTAATAATCGATCGAGCATATAATGCTGACCAATAATGACTTTATCGAGTTCCATTTTAAGTAATTCGATAAATGCCGATTCACGTTCAATCCGTTCGTTTATCTCGCGAATGTCTGCCATATGATTTTTTAATTTGTGGCGCAAAGAAAGAAATATGATTCTCCAACGTCAAGATGTATATTTCTAAAAAATGTTAAAGATTTAGTTTGGTGATCAATCGGAAAGGGAAACGCGATTTTGAGTGATTCTGTATACTTAAAAATTGAAACCTCAAAACCCTTTACCAAATCAATTGAACAATCCAAACGTCAATGTTCGCCTTATTCGGGAAGGCTTTTACATTCTTCAATTGGAAATCACCAACAAAAAAATGTGAATGAATGAATGACGATTACCTTTGTCGCGATGCGCTATTTTATCCGTCTTCGTTACAAAGGCACCGATTATCATGGTTGGCAAGTGCAAAATAATGCACATGCAGTTCAGGCAGAAGTCAATCGTGCGCTTTCGTTGGTTCTTAGAAAAGACATCGAAACCCTTGGTTGCGGCAGAACAGATACTGGAGTTCATGCGGATGATTTTTATGCGCATTTCGACATTGATGAACCCATTGCATCTCCACAAGCAATCATCAATCGGCTCGATTCGATGAAAATTCCAGGTATTCAGTTTCGATCAATCCATCAAGTTGCTGATACTGCCCATGCACGATTCGATGCCATTCAACGTACTTACGAATACCGAATTATCCGCGAACGCAATCCATTTCTCGAAGGTTTAGCTTATTTCTATTTTGGAAATCTCAACCTCGAATCGATGAATTCTGCTGCAAAAGAACTTCTTGGGAAAAAAGATTTCGGTGCATTTTCAAAAGCTCATACTCAAGTGTTTACCAATAACTGCACTATCACTAAAGCTCAATGGGAAGTTCAAAATGATGTGCTTGTTTTTACCATTACCGCCGATCGCTTTTTACGCAATATGGTGAGAGCCATTGTGGGAACTTTACTCGAAATTGGAATGGGCAAACGAAACATCACCGATATTTCCGAAATCATCGAATCTAAGAACCGCTCCGAAGCTGGGATGAGTGTTCCTGCTTGCGGACTTTTTCTCACACAAGTGCTCTATCCAGAAACAATTCTTTCAAGGAATTCTTCGAGCATTTTACCCGAAATCAAATAGTTTATCTTTGTCGCCAGATGAGTGTTTCGGGGAAAGCTTTCGATTTTTCATTATTACGACGTGTAATAGCTTACGTAAAACCATACAGAACTTGGCTTTGGACCTCCGTTAGCTTAACTGTTATTTTGGCTTTTATATCACCAGTTCGTCCACTGTTGATTCAATACACGATTGATCATTACATCCTATTTCCTGATTCAAATAGGTTGCTCAGCATGACCTTGATTATGATAGGCGTGTTGATATTTGAAGCATTGGGACAATTTTTCAGTAATTACATCACCAATCTTCTTGGACAAAGCGTTATTCGTGACTTACGAACCGATGTGTTTAATCATATTTCACGTTTGAAAGTGAAGTATTTCGACAATAATCCCATTGGCATGTTGGTCACGCGTGTTGTCAGTGATATTGAAACCATTGCTAGTATTTTTACCGAAGGTGTTGTGATTGTTTTTGGCGATTTACTTCAGCTTACCGTTGTTTTAGCGGTGATGTTTTATACCGATTGGCGACTTTCATTAATATCGATTTCTACAATTCCACTTTTACTTGTAGCGACCAACGTGTTCAAAAACGGAATCAAAGCATCATTCCAAGATGTAAGAACACAGGTAGCGCGACTTAATTCCTTTGTGCAAGAGCATATTACGGGCATGAACATCGTGCAAATATTTAATCGTGAAAAAGAGGAGATGGAGGTTTTTAAGGAAATCAACTTGCAACATGCACAGGCTAATATTCGCTCTGTTTGGCATTATTCGGTTTTCCTACCCATTGTCGAAATACTCAGTGCTGTTTCAATAGGATTGTTGATTTGGCTTGGTGCACGTGGTGTGATTGATGGAACATTTACCATAGGAAATTTGGTTGCATTTACGTTGTATGTGAACATGCTGTTTCGTCCAATACGTACGCTGGCCGACCGTTTCAATACACTACAAATGGGCATGGTAAGTTCTGAACGTGTATTTGCAGTGCTCGATACTCAGGAAACGATTGCAGATACAGGAACTATCAAACCTCAAACATTGAAAGGTCAAATCAAATTTGATCAGGTATGGATGGCTTATAATGAGGAAGAATGGATTTTACGGGATCTCAGTTTTGATGCTCCACCGGGAAGTACCATTGCCATTGTTGGAGCAACTGGTTCAGGAAAAACAACCATCATCAATTTGATCAACCGTTTTTATGAATTTCAAAAAGGCGAAATTCTCATTGATGGTATTGATATTCGACAATACGATGCACATGCTATTCGTAGTCAAGTTGCTGTCGTTTTGCAAGATGTGTTTTTGTTTTCCGATTCGATTGCCAATAACATCACACTCAATAATCCAGAAATATCACGCGAACAAATCATCGCTGCAGCCGAAAAAGTAGGAGCTGATGTGTTTATTCGGCGTTTACCTGGCGGATATGATTACAATGTGATGGAACGCGGTGCGATGCTCAGTGCAGGACAAAGACAACTGATTGCTTTTATTCGTGCCTATCTCTTCAATCCAGCCATTCTTGTTTTAGATGAAGCAACATCGTCGGTTGATACAGAAACCGAACAGCTCATTCAACAGGCGATTGATACCGTTACAAAAAACAGAACCTCGATTGTCATTGCACATCGCTTGGCTACCATTCAAAAGGCCGATGTAATTCTGGTAATGGAAAAAGGACAAATTGTTGAACGAGGAAATCATCAAGAATTACTTCGTCAAAACGGATATTATAAGCATTTGTTCGAACTTCAATTCAAAGAACAGCTCAATCAACCAAGTTTCTGATAAGCGTTGATACTAGTGGTTTTCAATTCCAATTCACAAGAATTGTTGAAAAGTTTTTTTCTCCTTTAAGCAGTCTTTTTAAAGGTTAACTGCTTCATACACAGATGTTGATTTGAAATATGCAAGCAGTATAGGTAAGATTCCCTAAATTAATTTTACGTTAAGGAATCTGCTTTTTTATATACTTGCTATAAACCAAATCAACCAATTATGAAACAACTTTATCTGCCATGGAAGCTGATTCTGTTATTTCTGATCCTATCGATTGGAATGCAGGCTCAACGAATTGTCAAAGGAAAAGTGCTCAACGAGTCAGATGGCGGCTCGGCTTTGCCTGGTGTAATCGTACTTGAAAAAGGAACGAGCAACAACACACTCACCAACATGAATGGTGAATTTACTTTAACTGTTAAAGGAACTGAAAGTGTGCTTGTTTTCAGCTATGTTGGAATGGATCCTCGCGAGGTGAAAGCCGATAAAGACGTTATTAATGTATCAATGTTTCTCAAAGGAAGCCTCAAAGAACTTGTCGTTACGGCATTGGGTGTTTCGCATGAGAAGAAAGCATTAGGTTATGCTGTTTCCGAAGTTAGTGGAGCTGATTTAGTTCGTTCGGGGGAAGCGAATATCATTCAGGGTTTATCTTCGAAAGCAGCTGGTGTGCAAGTCACAGGCTCAGGAGGAACTCCGGGATCATCTTCAAAAATTAATATTCGCGGAAATCAAACATTTACAGGGAATAATCAACCACTCATTGTTGTAGATGGTGTTCCTATTGACAATACTACGTATACTTCAGCAGCTGCTGATGATCCATACAATGGAAATCTATCAGGCGTTAACAATTCAAACCGTGCATTGGATATTAATCCCGATGATATAGAATCGGTAACAATCCTTAAAGGCCCTGCTGCTGCTGCACTTTACGGCCAACGTGCTGGAACAGGTGCTATCATTTACACAACGAAAAAAGGCAAATACAAAAAAGGCATTGGTGTGACTTTCTCTTCTACTATTGAATTACAGAAAGTAAACAAACTACCTGAACGTCAAAACACCTATGCACAAGGTGCTCCCGATGAAAATGGAGTTCCTCAATATTCAACAGCTGATCCAGGTCCAGACCGCATTTTCGATACCGATGATGATGTTTCTTATGGTACTAGTTCCGTATGGGGACCAACCATCGCATCGCTTTCCGATCAAGGTATTACAGCTCATGACAATGCGAAGAATTTCTTTAAAACGGGACAAAACTTCAACAATCAAATTGCGATTGACGGTGGTACAGAAAATACAATGTATCGATTCTCCATTTCTAATTACAATAGCAGTGGTGTTATTCCAAATTCAAAATTGGATAGAACAACTGTTCGTCTAGCATCTGAGCATCGTTTGACAGACAAAATCAAAGTTGGAACAAGCATTAGTTATTCAAATACACGTTCAACTAAACCGCAAAATGGTTCAAACCTCGCGGGAATCATGCTTGGATTGATGCGTATGCCTGCGAGTTTCGATGGTAGTGATTATCAATACGACAATGGTTACACACGCAATTATTATGGATTGTATGATAATCCATTGTATACAGCCTATAAAAATCCTAACACAGGAAATGTGAATCGTGTATTTGGAAATACCTACATCAATGCTGATCCAACCAAATGGCTCAACATCATGTATAAAGTGGGTATTGACCAATACAGCGAACAACGTCGTCAAGTGTATCATCGTTCTTCTGCAGGTGATGATAATTCACTCCGTTATGGTCAAGTAAACATGGATAACATCAATAGTTTCCAATTGTATTCTGATCTCTTAGTGACTGCAAAAAAAGATTTCGGAAAAGACATCCATACCAATTTAACTTTAGGAAATAATGTTTGGAATACCAATTTCCAAAGTACATTCAGTCGTGGCCGTGATTTAATTATTGATGATTTCTACAATCTAGGAAATTCAATTGAACGCTATACTTCCAATAGTCAGGATCGTATTCGTACAGCAGCTGTTTTCTTTAATGGAGAAATTGATTGGAAGAATGCAGTGTATTTAACTTTAACAGGTCGTAACGAATGGTCTTCAACTTTTAATAAGGATAAAAACAATTTCTTCTATCCTTCTGCAAGTCTTTCGGTAGTAGTAAGTGAATTAACCAAACTACCTGATTGGTTCAGTTTCTTGAAGTTGCGCGGTGCTTTGGCTCAAAGTGGAATTTCGCCACAGCCATATAAAAATAAAACCTATTATTCTCAGCCATTTTTTGCTGATGGTTTTACTAATGGAAATAGCTTCCCGTATTTAGGTCAAGTAGGATACGGAATTAACAGTATCAAAGGCAATTCGAACCTCTTACCTGAACGTGTGAACGGAAAAGAAGTGGGAACTGAAATGAAGTTTTTCCAAGGTCGTTTAGGTTTAGAAGTTACCTATTACCTTCAAACAACGGTTGATATTTTATTGGACAAACCAGTTGCTCCATCTTCTGGTTTTAATCGTGAATATGTGAACACTGGAAAAATGCAAAATCAAGGTTGGGAAGTGGCTATCACAGGCACACCAGTTAAAACAACCAATTTTACATGGGACATCAGTGCTACATGGTATCGTAACCGTTCAAAAGTATTAGCACTAGCACCAGGTGTTGACCAAGTGGATATTGAAGAAGCATTTGAAGATGTTGGAAGCTTTGCTGTTGTAGGACAACCTTATGGAACATTCTTCGGTTCTGCATGGCAAAAGACAAGTGATGGTCAATTGATTATCGACCCAAGCACTGGTTTACCTATCATCGATCCAAAACGTCAAGCACTTGGTAGTCCATATCCAGATTGGCTTTCAGGAGTTCGGAACACCTTTACAATTGGTAAAAATTTCACTCTTTCGATGTTATGGGATTTCCGTAAAGGGGGAAAAATTTGGAATGGTACCTGGGCACGTTTGAATCGTTTGGGACAAACTGCTGAATCGGCTGTTGACCGTGATAAACCTAAAGTAATTGATGGTGTAGTTGCCACAGGTTTTGATGATCAAGGCTATGCTATCGCAGGAACTGCAAAAAATACAACGGAGGTTTCATCATTCGATTATTACCGTTCGTATTTAGGTGATGCAGGTGGAGCTATCGAAAGTCAAATCCAAGATGGTAGCTGGGCTCGTTTACGCGAATTGAGTGCGAGTTATCGAATTAATTTCAAAGCCAATGCGGCTGGAAAGAAATTCATTCAATACATCGATATCAACGCTACAGCAATCAATCTTTTATTATTCACCAAATACAAAGGTGTAGATCCAGAAACTAGTTTGACAGGTGCAGGATCAAATATTCAAGGTTTTGATTACTTCAACAATCCAGGTGTTAAAACATTCTCTTTCGGTATTCGTGCCGGTTTTTAATCATCCTTAACTAGAAGACAACATGAAAACTCTTATAAAATCCATGTTGCTGCTAACTCTTACAGCAGCTATTCTCCCAGGATGTAAAAAATACCTGGAAGATGCAACCGAAAATCCCAATGATCCATCTGTTGGCTCACCGGGTTCTTTACTTGCCAATATTGAAGTCGCTACATTTTCTAATTATGCTGGTAATTCTGCTCGCCGTGCTGCCATATTAACACAACAAATGGCTGGAACGGATGGACAAATGATTCAATTAGCAAATTATCAGATTCTCGAAGGTGATGTGACTAACGAATGGAAAGGAATCTATAACAATGCAGTCATTAATTGCAATTTGTTGGTAGAAAGCTATGGTGATAAAAACCCCTATTATGCAGGAATTGCTAAAATTCTAAAAGCATTAAATATTGGTTTAGCTACCGATATGTGGGGTGACGTTCCTTTTACTGATGCAGGCTTAGGTCTTACTGGTAATACTGAACCGAAATACGATACTCAAGAAAGTATTTATGCCGGACTTCAAACATTGCTAACAGAAGCAATCAGTGATTTATCGAAAGATCCTACAAGCAATAGCTATTTCCCAACGGGAGATTTAATTTTTTCGGGTGATGCGGCTTCGTGGATTTCTTCAGCTTGGCTTTTGAAAGCGCGTTATGCCAATCGATTGAGTTTAAGAGATCCATCAGGCTCGGCAAGCTTAGCACTTGATTATTTAAACAATGCTGGACTTACAGGTACTGAGAATGATTTAAATTCCATTTTTGGTGAAGGTGGAACTGAATTAAATCAATGGTATGCCTTCGAATCTGCTCGTGGAGGATACATCCGTATGGGAAAATATTTTGTGGATACACTTACTGCTACCGCCGATCCTCGTTTGCCTTTTTATGCAGCGTTGGATGATAATGGTGGATATACTGGTTCTTCTGTTGATCCTTCAGAAGCAGATGTGACAACTTCGGCGATTGGTCCATATTTCGGAAGTGCTGCATCTGTAGCACCGATTGCAACGTATGTTGAAGCAAAATTTATCGAAGCGGAAGCCAAATTTCGTGCAGGAGATAATGATGGTGCTGCAACAGCACATAACGATGCTGTAAAAGCTTCCATACTTCAAATTACTGGTACAAACGACGATACCTACGAGGCTGCCTTTGCTGCTGAATTTGCGGGTACTATTTCATTGGAAAAAATCATGTTCCAAAAATACATCGCCTTATTTACGCAAGTAGAAGTTTGGAATGATTGGAGAAGAACCAATATTCCTCAATTAACACCAAATCCTAGCGGTGTTGTTCCAGGAATTCCAAGTATTTTACCTACTTCTCAGGATGAACGTTTGTATAATCCGAAAGCTACTGTTATCACTAATTTGCTCTCTAAAGTTTGGTGGGATAACAACTAAAAGTTCGATTTAATTTATAAAAAAGGCAGTCAATAATTGACTGCCTTTTTTATTATAAGAACTTGAATTACTTAAATTATTCAACCCCGATTGTATTGAAAAACATGAAATGAAGTTGGATTTGCAAACAAAAATTGAGATTTGATTAGTCTCAAGGAAGAAATGAAGAATTAATTTTAGCTGAATTAGAAGGTGAATTGGAAGAAGAGTAATACGAAAAAACTACATTGGTTAGGAAAAAAGTAAATCCAATTGGAGTTAGCAAATTCAAATTTAGAAAAACAACCTTTTAAAGACTAGTAAATTAAATTATGAATAAATCTACTTATGTATTAATTCTAGTAACCAAAATTCGCTTGATTGTTAATTAGAGAATTCAAATAAAATAATGAATTCTCTATTATTTAATTTACACTTAATAAATTTAATCTATTTGATATTTCAAATTAAATACTAACTCTAATTTCTTCATCTTAACTATCCATTTATCAAGAAATTGAAATTGGAAATTGTATAAATTCCCCTCTCAAGCTCTCAATTGAATGAAACCAAATCGAATAGGCTTTTATCATTATTCAGAGATTAATTGGGATATGTATTAGTCTATCGATGGATTAAAATAACAAGTGAATCATTGATAAATGAATTTAATCACCAAAAAACATTAAATTGATTAAACTTTAAATGAAATTGAGAATCAACAGGAATTCATTTCTAGAATTGAACCTAATAATTATGAAATTAATAAAAGTGCTAATTATTTTATTAGCAATATCCAATTTTTCAATTGCTCAAACTACAGTTGGACTTCTTCAAAATGAGGCGGGAACATTAGAAGATGGGTATGTATTATTTGCACCATTAGGAAGTACAACTACTTATTTAATAGACAAATGTGGCAAACAAGTAAAAACCTGGCCAAGTAGTTTTAAGCCGGGACAATCATGTTATATTTTACCAGATGGAACTTTATTGAGATCAGGAAATACAAACAATACAACTTTCAATGCAGGTGGTAAAGGAGGAATCATTGAAAAGATCGATTGGAATGGTAATGTAACATGGAGCTATACTATTTCCAATTCAAGCGAATGCCAACATCACGATATTAAAGCTTTGCCCAATGGAAATGTATTAGCTATTGTTTGGGAATCAAAAACAAATACAGAAGCGATTGCTCTAGGTAGAAATCCCGCATTAACTACACAAAGTATTTGGACTGAAAAAATCATAGAAATACAACCTATTGGATCAACAGGAGGAACGGTTGTTTGGGAATGGCATCTTTGGGATCATTTAATACAAGATTTTGACAATATAAAACCTAATTATGGCAGCGTTGCTTCTAATCCTCAATTAGTAAATGTCAATTATAATGCGAGTTCCAACACGTCAAATGGTCAAGATTGGATTCACATGAACTCCATTGACTATAACCCAAGTTTAGATCAAATATTAGTAAGTTCTCATTCATTTAATGAAATTTGGATTATTGATCATAGCACAACTAGTTCTCAGGCAGCCAATCATTCAGGTGGAACTTCAAATAAAGGTGGTGATTTATTATATCGATGGGGAAATCCTCAAGCCTATGGGAATGGTACTGTAAGCAATCAAAAGTTTTTCGGGCAACATCATGCGCACTGGATAGAAATTGGATTTCCTTATCAAAATGAGATAATGGTTTTCAATAATGGTAATGGTAGAACAGGAGGAAATTATTCTACCATCGAAATTATCAATCCACCTATAAATGGAATTGACTATCAGTCAATATTGCCGTATTTGCCTTCCTCAACTTCATGGATTTATAATGCGACCAATTCGAATAGTTTTTATGCTCAAAATATTTCAGGAGCACAACAACTTTCCAATGGAAATGTACTTTTTTGTAATGGTCCAAGTGGAAGTTTTTATGAAATCGATTCGCTAGGAAATATTCTTTGGACTTATATAAATCCAGTATCTACTACTGGGATAATCGCTCAAGGTTCAACTCCAATACAAAACTTAGTATTTAGATGCAGCTTTTATTCAAGCAATTATTCGGGTTTTACAAGTCAAACAATATTGCCTTCAAACACTATAGAAAACTCCAATACAAACTCATCTTCCTGTACTTTAGTTCTTAATAATCATGATATGTATGAATCTAAAATCGTAGTTTATCCAAATCCAGCTCATCAATTTCTAACAATGAAATTTGAAAATGATTTCTCTAGTATTTTACAAATTGAATTAAAAGATTTTTTAGGAAGAACAATATTCTCTAAGGAAATAACGGAGTCAATAAATTCATATTCAATTGATATTTCAGGATTTTCGAAAGGATTATATTTTGCCCAATTTAAATTTGAAAATAGTATCACAACAAAAAAAATAATTCTTGAATAATGTGGCTTCAAAAACTTTCATGAATTCAAACAATTTCAATAAAGAAATAAATGCGAGAAACTAAATACTTGATACATAGAAATTAATTTATCCAAATAAATTCAACGATTTTATGTTGATTTAAACAAATAGCAATAGCATATTCTTTAAATACAATACTCGAATTTGTTGTTTTAAAATGGCCTCCATTTTTCAAAAATATACAGATTATATTGAACATTTATTTTATAGTATATTCGCTTTTTATTTGAATAATACATCTTCCCAACATGAAAAAATTGCTTCCAGCTTTTGCTGCATTTATCATTCTGTTCAATCTTCCTATTCACGCACAATCAACCAATCCTGCCCCCTATTGTGATGCATCGTTTGATGACATGGATGGAACTTTTAATGTAGCAGATCAAATAAAAAGCGTTTCGTTTGGCACTTTAAGTAATACAAGCAATGCGCAATATGCTTTTCCACATTATGTATTTTACAATAATTTGTCTGTTCCAAATTTAACAATTGGAGCTGCCTATTCGTTTAGCGCAACATTCGAAGTGCATGGTGGTGCAGGTTTTGGCATTTGGATAGACTATAATCATAATAATGTCTTTGAAGTAACTGAGAAAGTTGCTGGTTCAATATTCAATGCGTGGATGGAAATTTCAGATAACACGATGATAAATGAAAGCATTACGATTTCTCCTATAGCAATGGCAGGACAAACACGCATGCGCGTTAGAATTGTTGAAGATGATATGTATACTGGAGCAAATGGAGCAGCAATTTCGGCATGTAATGCAAGTGCAACTGCAGAAGACATTATGGATTGGGGAGAAACGGAAGATTATATAGTGAATATTATTTCTTCGGTAGGAATTCCAACTGTTGAAATTCAAAATTCCGAATTGGTTTTTCCAAATCCAGCAATATCCTTCCTTAACATCGCTTCAAAAAATTCAACTAACTATCGAATAGTTAATTTAACAGGAAGTCTTATTCAAAGTGGAATAGTCAATTCGTTTAAACAAATCAATATCGAAACACTTGCGCATGGTGTTTATTTTATTCAATTGTTTGAAAATGATAAAACGATTGCTGTAAAGCGCTTTGTTAAAGCATAAAATAAGTCTAGCTCTCCCCTATTTCCAAATTATTCAGTTGGAATTGAATTCAAATAAACAATGCGAATAATAAGCTGTTTATTTATTTGCACATGTATTTTAATATTGAATATACATGCACAAAATTCAAATTCGATGGTAGATCTTCAACCTATGAACACACCTCAAGTTAAAATGAAAGTGGAAGTTTGGAGCGATATTATGTGTCCATTCTGCTACATTGGAAAACGTCATTACGAAGCTGCTTTAAAGCAATTTGCTGACAGTAATTCAATTCAAATTGAATGGAAAAGTTTTCAATTGGATCCAACAATTCCTCAAAATCCAGAAAATAAAAACAACGTTTATAAATACCTAGCCGAGCGCAAAGGAATGAGCGAAGAACAATCGCGCAAAATGCACGATAATGTGGTTGCAATGGCGAAACAAGCTGGATTGAATTATAATTTCGATCAAGCAGTAATTGCGAATTCGTTTGATGCTCATAAAATGATTCAACTAGCCAAAACAAAAGGCTTAGGTGATGAAGCTGAAGAACGCTTATTTCGAGCTTATTTTATAGAAGGAAAGGATTTCGCTGATCATACAACATTAATTCAACTAGGAAAAGAGATTGGGTTAAATGTGGATGAAATTGCAGCTGCTTTAACAAGTGAAGCATTCTCAGCTAAAGTAAAAGACGATATTGAAGAAGCTTCCCAATTAGGAATTCAAGGTGTTCCATTTTTCGTATTTAATAGAAAATACGCTATCAGTGGTGCGCAACCTGTAGAAGCATTTTTACAGACACTTCAAAAATCATTTTCCGAATGGAGATTATCCAATCCTGCTCATTCATTCGAAATTCAAGAAGGCCCCGTTTGTAATCCCGATGGAAAATGTGATTGATTGTTTATGAATTAATGAATCACTTGAAAAACCTTTCCTTCGATGTGTCTTCCGTCCAAGTTCTGAATATTCAGAATATACGTTCCATTATTTAATTTCGAAACATCCAAAGAAAATTCAGCATTGGAGTTCAAATTTGCTTGTAGGCAAAGTCTTCCATCTACTGAATAAATCGAATAAATCAATTTTTCATTTTGTTTATTGTCGATGGAAATTTTCAGTAATTGATTGGATGGATTTGGGTAGATTTTAATAGAAGCTGAATTCCCTTTTTCGGGGTTAATGTTAGCGAGAATATTTCCATTAGCAAATGCATAATCACCTTTTCGTAATTGAGAGATTTTCATGGAACCAATGCCATTGGTAATGGATCCTGCATTTAATGTAAAGTCGGTATACACTTTCCATTGTGCTGAAGCATTTTCTCGATAGATAAGAACAGCTTGGGCTTCGGTATTATCAAAAAGATCATTATCTAATGATTCACTTGTATTTCCAACATAATTTAATTGTGCATGCATTTCGGTTGTAGCCGGCCAAATTCCATCAACATGCCAGTAATGATTAGCAGAAAATTGATAAATATCTTCTGAACGTAAACTCGAATCGGGAGCTGCCCAAATATGATCAATGCGAACTAATGTTGAATCTGTAAGCGTATCTAAATACAAACGCATTTCAGAATAAGGTAATATTCCATTTAAAATGCTTTCATCGGGAACAAACGTATTTTCATAATCTGTGCGAGCCTGATTCAATCGTGTATGACGATTTAAAATCACCATTTTAGGTTCAAATGATGAAGTAATATTTACATTAGAATATTGACCGTTGGCAGTAATTCTAACATCTTGACTTTGTCGATTTGCGCCAATCAGAGTTAAATCCAATGGAACATCACCATAAAAACTTGGACATTTTCTCAATTTCTGTTGAATGTGAATCGTGGAATTCCAATTCGCCCCAGATTGTGTTGAGGCAAATGAATCAACAACAAATACAGAAAATCCCGGTTTGTAAACTTGATCTTCAAAAAAATCGTGTAAATCAAAACCGCTAGCTGCTTCTAAATAATCACGTAACTGAAATGGAGTGATGGTTTCATAAGGATGAGCAGCTTGAACTGCCGACATAGCTTGACGAAATAAATCATCACCCAAATACCCACGTAAATTATGCATCACAGAAGCTCCTTTGTAATATGTGTGATCGCCGTATATATTATCGTCAGGCATTGGTGAAAGGGCAAAATATCCATTATCTGTGATGTGAGCTGTTTTTAAAACATATTCATGATTATCCTTCACCTCGTTTATAAATGCATCATGTCCATCAACTTCTTCTACGGTTAGATGTGCGCTATATTCTGCTGGTCCTTCTTTCAACCACATATCATTGTGATTGTATGGAGCGATCCAATTCCCCCACCAATAATGACCTAATTCATGTGCGAAAAGATTCCGATTTTCTAATTCGGCTTGTCCCATCATAAATTGAGGATAAGCCACATTTCCCGTTATTTCTAAGGCACCATCGGTTGTTAGTGCATAACCTACTCCAGGCCATCCCGTTGGACCGTACCAATTTTCACAGGCATTGATGGCATTTCCTAGATTTAAAAATTTAGTACGCATTGCACTTGTATCGGCCGGTTTTGCTGTGAGTTTAACGGGAACTGGAGCATAATTCCCCTGATGTACGTATGTTAAATCACGATAATCTGATGCAGCAAATGCAGAAAGATGCGTAGGCAAAGGTTGATTAAAGGAATAGCTGCGAATAACAGTATCACCACCAACATTGGTTTCTCCTTCGAATGTGCCTTGACAATGTGCTTTAAATGCGCCAGAACTCTTTACATGATACCGATACGTGGCACGTTCAACAAAAGAATCAAAACAAGGATACCATACTTTTCCAAAATTGGGAGGAATGGTCGATAAGCCTATCCCTAAATTGTAGATATAACCGGATTCAAAATAAAATCCACCCCAAACTGGATCACGATAGGGATGACCATGATAATATAACGTTAACGTTGTTGTATCATTTAGTGAAAGTGTATTTGCTAAATGAATAGTTACAAATTGACTATCAGTTTCAAATGGTAATAGATTGTTTTGATTCTTTACGGAATCAACGGTTAAACGGACTAAATCGAAACGAATGCTTTGTTGAGCATTCATTTTAGGTACAAATTGAATTTGAGTTTCTGCTTTGATTGTTTGTCCTGCATAATCTGTAATATCGATGGATATATCATAATGCAAAATATCGAAGGTATCACTACGCAGAATGCTTTCGTTTAGTGAACGACTATCAACCTGATTGGGGATTAGCGTTTGTCCTCCTAGTTTTCGCCAATGTTGACATCCATAAGGATGAGGCTGAGAAAATGAGAATGAAAATGTACAAACGAAACCAATTATAAATAGGAATTGTCGCATAGTAAAAACGTGAACGACGAATTTACCTGAAATTTGAAATAAATCAATGTGAAATAATTGTCTTTCACATTCGATATAACAATAAATGATTATAAACCCGTTGTGCGGTTAAAAATTAGAATTATTCGTCAAAACTATTTATCGCTTACCCAAATAATCAATACTTATGTAATGCCTTTAGATTAAATTATTTAAATTAAAATTAGGTTTAGAAACGGATCAGTGTGGAGGCTATGTCTGGGCGGCGAGGGTGTGTTTCGACATAGATGAGAAAAAAGCTTATCCGAGCAAAATGGTCGAAAAAAGGCCTTGAGCGTAAGCAGCATCGTCCAGACTTGACCTTCTTTGATTACTTTCTTGTGTCAAGACAAGAAAGTAATACGTCGTAGACAAACATGAATGATATAGTGACAAGAAGCATTAACAGTCTTATTTCATTGATTGATATAAAAAAAATAAATTGATAATTCAACCGCACATCGGTTGATTATAATGTTCTCAAATAATTAATCAGCATAAAACTTATATCCTATGGTACCAAGAAAACAAACATTTTTATAACGCGGTGTTGGAGCATTATCCATTGTTGTATTTCTGAAAAAATCCCAGCTAGCACGCGCACTAAGAAACATATGCTTTAAGTTAATATCGGCTCCACAAATAAATCCAACATTATTCCTTCTTAAGGATTCATTTCTAAATACTTGCTCTTGTGTATAGCTCGAAAAGGAGGTTGTAAATTCATTGCGTTGTTTAAGCAAATAGGAATATTGAAAACCAGCTAATAATGAAATAAATTCGGATGGTTTTACAACTACCTGTAAAGGAATATCCATAATCAATGAAGTTCTAGTAAAATTATAATTACTAGCGAGCAACAATCCCGAACCTTTAAAACCCTTTTGAGACACTGCAATTTCGGGTTGAAAACCAATGTATTTAGTTACAGGGAAATGAATTAAAGCACCAGCAGTTAAAGCATATTTAGTTTCAGCTTGAAACTGATCACCTTGTCCTGCAAATACATCCGAAATGCACATACCTGCTTTCACTCCAAATTGCAATTTTTCTCGATTATCTGTTGGTAAATTGTTCGTTCCGGTAGTTGAGCTAGTATTGGTATTCACTGTTATATTCGTCTTAGTTGAATCCTGTGCATTCAAATGAAAGGAAACAACTAAAAGAAAAAATGAAAAGAGAAGATTAAGTTTCATACGTAGAGTCTTTGGTTTTAGTTTAATGAAGAATTCATATTATTTTGAATTATTTCAATAAACAAAACTGCACATTTGACACAACAGATGACTTACACAATTCGGAATTAGACTTACATAATTTAATTGATAGGAATACATTTTATTTTCTTCTAGATTGTATATTCTTACCTAAGTTTATTTTCTTTTCACCAAGAAGCGCTTGAGATATTCCACTAATAATTGCTTGAGATGCATAATGTAAAAAATAGCGTGAAGTGTCTCTTGTTGCACTTATATTACTTGTTCTTAAAAATCCTGATTGATCAGGATTTCGAACCTGAACAACCAGTTTATTTAGGAAGAATGATGATAATTTCTTATGCATGATTGATTCTTTCTTGTGCCCTTTTAAATTATCTACGTTTAAATTATGATAGTTGAATGTCATTTTCCCACGAGCTACTTTCTCTCCTGCATGAAAATGGAAAGAAACACCATCGATATTACCTTGAGTAAATTGAATATTTAATGTATTTCGAACTAGCCCATTAAAGGCTGAAAAAGGCATATTTCCTAAAGATCCATTGCAATCAAATGTTTTATTATTCTTTCCATAAGGGAAGATAAATTCCATGTTCAATTTTCCCGTATTCATAATTTGTGCATCCATATTTAATCGAATGAGTACTAATGAATTATCATTTGGATAATCAGATTTAAAATCATGAATGGCTATATTCATTTTATTCAAAAAGAGTTCACCCGGCTTTGATTGTTTAGGTGCAATCACACGAAAATGTGCAGATGCATTTTTAACAAATAGTGATTCGATTGATAATTGAATTGGAATATTTCGAATAATCTCCTGGAGTGTTAAACATGTTTTTGGAATAATTTTAATGTTATTATCTCTGTATGCTTCAATTATACCATCATTCAAATGAAGCTCCTTTAAATGAAGTTTTGCATTTTCATTCATCAAATGCAATGGATTAAATCCAGAACAAATTATTTTGGGAATATGAATGGACGTGTAGGTTGATTGCCGGCCAGCTTTATCTCCAAATTCTTCTGGTTCATAGATTGGATCTAAATTTAGAGAGTCGATGATAAGTAATGAGTCTAAATAATTAAAAGAAATTGAATTGCTTTTTAACGTATATAAATCACTTTTAATTGGAAATTGAAAATGATTCAATTGAACATTAAATTTTGAAAATCCAAATTCAGGACTTAATAATGTATCATGAATCTTATAGTTAATATTCTGGATATCCAATTTAAATTGAGCTTCTGAAAGAGATTGATTCAGTTCGGTTCTAGCACCAATAATCTGCATTAGAATATTTTCAACATAAATCGAATTGATAGAAATAGACTGAATTTGAGAATCAGAATTCTGTTTATTTTTCTCAAATGAATGATTAATTGGTTTCGAATTTATTTGTTTAGGAGATATGAATATTTGAGGATTCTTAAATAGTATTTTATCTATTCGAAGAGATTTGCTAGACCAAAAAGTAAATAAATTCAAATCAGTAAAACGAATACGATCTGCTTTAAAATCAATGGAATTAAATGAATGATCATCCTTATTAGTAGGCTTAAATGAAATCTTATTAAGATTAATTGATGATGATAAATACTGTATATCAATATCTTCAATATCTAATTTATAATTTCCTTTGCTACGTTGATCAACTAATTCAACTAACTCATTTATGATTCTTTTTTTAATATATGAATGAATAAAAAATAAACTACCTATAAATAAAATACAAAATAGGACTAACAAAAAAATAATTCGATGATATTTAGTTTTAGATTTCATTCATGTTAAAATAAACAGAATTACCGACAATATAATTATAAGAAATTTAATATTCCTTATATAATTCACATTTCTTAAAACACAATCAAGATTTGATATAAATATAAGGTAGAAATAAATTATACGTGAAAAAAACCCGATTAAAAACAGGAAAATTCACGGTCATTTCAAAGCTATTCACACTAGCTTGGAATTAAAATAAAGCTATTTTTATTTTAAAATAATCATTTAACAATCTATGAAAACAATCCGTATTCTTTCAATCGACGGTGGTGGCCTTCGGGGCGTAGTTCCACTTACCATTTTATCTGATATTCAACGAAGAATCCCCAATGCTCCAGAGCTTTGGAAATGTTTCGACCTTATTGCAGGAACTTCAACAGGAGGTTTAATAACTTCTGCCATGACCTTAGGTGATCGATCTACTGGAAAAGCCAAGTACACATTAAACGATATACTCAATGTATACATTAATAGAGGACATGAAATTTTTCCACATCATAATGTAATTGGGAATTTATTCCATAAAATAAAAGATATCGCAAGACCAACATTTGATGATGATGGAATTGCAAAAGTATTTCGCGATGTAGTTGGAAATAGTAAAATTTCGGATTGCTTAACGAATATTTTGGTTAGTACCTATGATTTGAATAATAATATGCCTTTATTTTTTAAGTCGATCGACCATTTAGAAAACCCTGCATTGGATGCGGAATTATATAATATATGCCGTGCCACTTCGGCTGGTCCAACTTATTTACCAACGTATCGTTTTAATTATCCTAAAAATCCAGACAAAGAACTTCCTCATCGAAATTGTATCGATGGTGGTGTGTATGTGAATAATCCTTCCATGGCAGCACTATCCGAATTCATTAAGAATTTCAAACATTACGATCCAAGCATTGAGAAAAAGGAAGATATACATTATGATAATATTTTTGTCCTTTCTATAGGTACAGGAACGTATTCAAGCTCTATTAAAGACGATGAAAGTGCCAATAAAGGAGAAATTTATTGGGCCAAAAATATCAGTGATATTATGATGCGCGGTGTGAATAAAACAACACACTATGAAATGTCGGAAATGATGGAAGAAGGAAATTATTTACGACTGACAATCAATATCGACAATGAAGAACATGCTGATATGAGTAATTCAAGCCAAGAAACAATCGATTATTTAATCAATGCAACACAAACACAAGTGCTTCAGGATACAAAACTTATGAATGATTTGGAAGCATTTTTAACGAAAAGTGGTTTAAAATAATGCCCGATAAATTAAAGGTTGCTTTGTATAAAACGAAGCAGCCTTTAATTTTTAAGTCTCAATAGAATATTTTAATGAACCTCTTTGGTTTGTTTTGTTTCCGCCCCATTCAATTCTCTAAATGTTCCAATAATTTTCGACATATCAGACGAATGTTCATTCTTCTTATCTTTCAACGTCCACAATAATACTTGATAATAGTGGCTTTTACCTTCCACTAATGCGTATTTAAAATAAGCATCTACTTTATTCGAAATCGCATCATATTCAACCAATTTCGCTTTCAAATTGTGAATAGTTGTGTCTCGTTTTTCAGATTGATAACTTACTTCAACATTTGATTCGAAATTATCTAAAATTAATTTTGAATAACCATCCAAATTATTCTCATACAATCCTTGCAATGCATTATTATCCAATGCTTTTTGCATTTCATCTTTCGATTCATCAATTATTATAATATAAAATTCTTTGAGTATATTTTTATATTGTAATGAAGCATTCTCATTCAAATCAGTTGAAACACTCAAGAAATCAGGCAAATCAATAGCATATTGATTCTTCACTTTTACCTCCTGCATTTTTGTAGCTTGATTACAAGAAAACAGAAATAAAATGCCAATAGAAACACTCAAATACTTGATCATTTTTATTCAATTAAAAATCTGTTTCAATATTAATCATAATTGACGAAAACTAAAACGTGCATTTGAAATTTCTAAATTTCTTTGCCTTGATTCATAAACAAGATCATAGGTTAAAGTAATTATGTTGAATATTTGGGCAGCATTCGCGCTTTACGCTGTACTCCGCGCCACCCTTTGCCAGCCTTTGGCGTGGTACACGCTTCAATCGCTGCTGCTTAATTGATGCATGGAAAATCCTTAAACGATTGAAATATTGAAACGAATCTAAATGACACAAACACCTTGATTTATGAGAGATTCATAAACATGATTCATTCCTGATTTTAGATTTTATTCGAGTGGATTATCCCAATAAACTCAATTACATTTGCATATACTGCTATTCAATAAAATGAAAAGGCTCATAAAAAAACTAGTACTTACTGAAAATCCCAAATCCTTATCTTCATCGAATGGAATAATAACTAAACGTATTCAAAACATCCGTGGCATTTGGAATAATGAACACCATGATGATGTTGGAATTGAAAAACTATTTCGCTTAGTGTTAGCTACATCGCAATTCATTTTCCCCGGATTGTATGTGAAACATTTTTTTTCCAAGCAAGGCAGCGATTTCCAAGATTTAGCCATGGATTTTTATATCCTCGGCAAAGTTGTTTTACCAGTTACACTGTTGTATTTCTCCAATTGGATTCCCTATCCTATTTCAATTTACATCATCATTTGGTTCCTATTAGAAACGCTCTTATACATTCCCACATTAATCTTTGCATCCGATTTCTTTTCTCGCCCTAGCTCCTATCGGCGTTCGATGCTTATGTTATTTTTTAATTACCTGGAAATTGCATTTGCTTACGCCTATATCTATTCCTGTGGAAATTATTTAAATCAAGCGTTCGAACATTGGTACGATCCTATTTATTTCAGCATGGTGATATTATCTACAATCGGATTAGGTGAATATTACCCAATCACCGGAATTGGAAAACTACTTGTTTGTTCTCAATCGGTTATATTCTTAATGTTTGTTGTTTTATTCATCAATTTCTTTTCAAATAAAGTTGAAAGTCGTGGGTATTTCGATCATTCAAATAAAGATTAATTTGAATGGTTGAATTAAAATGAACGTAGTGAAAACAACAATTCAAAAATTTAATTTTTCAAAATCCGGAATGTTCTCGAATCTGCTTTGGTCGATTTAACTTGAACGAAATACATTCCTTGATTCCAATAGTGTGTATCCAATTCTAGTGAAGTTGAATTTCCAGTAATTGATTCCAATTGCTGTCCAATACTAGAAAATACACACACATTCCATGTTACATCTTGGGGCAAATTTTGAATACTCAAATGATCATTAAATGGTACAGGAAAAACACGAATTGATTTAAAATTGGAAGCAGGTTCAATTCCTTGAATCGTGTTTTTAAATAATCGAATATAATCGACTTCCATTGTTGCAGGAAACACCGTTGTTGCATCTGGATTTCCTGGCCAATTACCACCAACAGCCACATTTAGAAGAAAGAAAAATGGTTTCGTAAAAATGGGAGTCGCATTTTGATAATTCGAATATTCGAATTCATAATAAGGCATACTATCAAGAAGAAATTGTACGCTTACTTCATCCCAAATTATACCGTAAACATGAAAATCTTGCTCAATCATCGGCACAGAACTGCCTTTGTATGAATGCCCTGTTCCATTATACCAATGCATGGTTCCATTCGTAAGCGATTCATTATTGATGTGTTCCATTATATCAATTTCGCCACATTGAGGCCAACCTACGTTTTCGTAATTCGCACCTAACATCCAGAATGCAGGCCAAATGCCTTGACCAATTGGAGCTTTTATTCGCGCTTCAATTTTACCGTATTGCACTTCCTGCAAATTATTACTTATAATGCGAGCTGATGAATAATCGCTGCCATTACTGTTTTCATTCCTCGCAGTAATTTTTAATGATCCATTACTTAATTCAATGTTCGATGGCGAATTGGTATAATTCTGCAATTCATTATTTCCCCATCCACTATTGCCAATCTCATAGCTCCAATTGTTGGAATTGAGCTGAGTTCCTTCAAATTCTTCCGACCAAACTTGATTCCATACTAGCGTATTCTCAGAAAGACAATCTGAGCACAAACCCCAACATACTGTATTTAAAATAACATCGGAAGTAACAGTTAATGTTCGATTACTAAACGTTCCATTCGTAATGGTACATCCTCCGGCATCGGATAGATTTTCTTGTCCAGTCCAACTATCAAATGAAAATTTATATTCGTAAGTACCTGAAGGTATTGAAATAGTTGTTTCCCAAATTCCATCTCCATTCGCATCCGATAGTGCATTGCAGTTGCCACACCAATTATTAAATGTTCCATTTACTTCGGGCAATGTAAATCCCGAATATCCGCGCATGTTTAGTCGAAACGTTACTTGAAACGCATCACTATGAAATGGAAATAAAAACAACAGCGAAAATAGAAGAAAGCGAAATTTCATAGAATAGAGCTTTGAAGCGAATATAGTAATTGTAAGCTCTACAATAAGTCCCTAGACCTATTATTTTAAAAATACTTGACGAGTACTTTTTATGGTTCCATTTACTTTTAATTGTAAACTATAAATTCCAGAATTTAATCCTAGTTCTTTTAAATCAATTTGCTCCACGTATTTGCCATAATCACGATGCTCATTTTTCATAAATGATTTTTGAAGTTTTCCAGTCATATCATATAAATCCAAATCGAGAAGCGATGGACCGCGCAACTTGAATGAAACATAAACGAAATCGGAAGATGGATTGGGATAGTTTTCAAAAGAAAGTTTACCCAGATCCTTGGATTTGTTTGAATTAGTAATAATGTCCTGATAGCTGATTTTATGTGTCCAAATACTTAATTGTCCATTATGTTGACGAGTCCAAATAGGCCGAACAATGCCATTGTGAGCAGTGATATTGGTATAATCGCCAAAAAACACCGAACTAATTGGATTGAAGGGTGATTCAGAAATGCGTTGATTGATAAATGTTGATCCACCGTCGTTCGATACTGCTAAATAAACATCGGTTGTATCGTCTGTATAATCGCGGCGATCGTAGAAAACGAAAAACAAATTCCCAGTAGTTTGATCAATCGTCATCCAAGTAAAAAATTGATTTCGGGTAGAAGTATCTGTATTAACGCGCGTTGGGCTACTCCATGAATTTCCACCATCGTCGGAGCGAACCAACCAGATATCGGTATTTTCAGTCCCATTGCGTTGATCTGACCAATTGATATAAATCGTTCCGCTGTTCGGTCCAGCACTTAAATCGCAGGTGATGACAGGCAATCCATTGACCCTTTCAAAGCCCGAAATGGTATAATTCCAACCACCGGGAATATCGCTGACAAAAATTTCTTCATCTAACCATGTTTCACCTTGATCGAAAGAACGATTAAATACAATTCCATTAGGACCTGCCCATGAAACATAAATTTCCCCATTGGGTCCAACAACAGGAATAGCACCTTCGACGGTATTGTCGCTATCGAGGCAATCTCCTGCTTGTTTGTTAATACGGTTAGGTGTTGTCCAAGTTAAACCCCCATCGAAGGATTTTGAAAAAAGAATGATGCTGCTATCGGTTGTAATTGTGCTATTGTATTGATCAAATTGTGTCCAAGTAAGGTACATGATGTTGTTGGTTCGGTCGACGCAGCACCATTGTTTGTCTTGTTTTTTGGTGCTATTTAATCCTATAAAACTCCCGTTATTCCAGGTGGTTCCATTGTCGCTTGTTTTTTGACACACAATACGATCTATCCAAGTATTTCCGCCGCTTGGGTTAGATAAATGGAAGAAATAGAAATCACCGGCAGTATCAACAACAAGGCAGGGATCTCCCCAAACACCATAGCTAGAACTGAGTGTATGATGAGTCCATGTTGAGCCGGTATCGTTACTCAAATAATAATTATTCAAATTAGCTCCAGCCACCAATACATTGGGGTGATTGGGATCCATGATAATGGATGGTTCGTTTGGATTGTTGGTATTGGAAATTAAAACGTTTTGCGATTGTAACTGAGCAATAATACAAACACACATTGCGCAGAGTATAAAACGGACCATTTGCAAAAGAAAATAGGAAATGGAAAGGTAGTTTTTGTTCAGCAAAGAACAAGCATGAGCGATAGCAATGGAATATATAGCGCGCTTGCCGCAGCTTTTGCGAAGGCAACATGCCCTGAAAATAAAAAAGCCCTAGATTTCTCTGAGGCTTCTTCAAAATTTACTTGAATTAATTCACTAAAATTTTTTTAACGGCTGAAGCATTGGAAGAAAATAAGCGTAGAAAATAAACTCCTTTGCTTAGATCGTGAACACTGATTTGTCCTTGCGACAGGCCTTTGCTAATACTTGATTGCTGCACTAAACGCCCTTGTAAATCGATGAGCTGAACTTGAACGGCACTAGTATTTTGAGCAAGTTGAATATGGATTAAATCGTTGCTAGGATTTGGGAAAACATTCGCCGAAAGAATGGGTGTTTGAATTCCAGTTGGATCGGATGCTGAGTAAATTCCAATATTATCGAGAAATAAATTGGTTCCTCCACCATTAATTCCACGGAAGCGCACCATGATTGAGTTGGAGGATAAATAAGGTAAAAGATCAATTTTCTTGTAATTCCAATGATGCGGTTTTAAGGGATGGAAATTCGTCCAAAGTGAATCAAAGGTTGCTAATTCTTGTCCGCCTTTAAAAAACACGGAAGTCCATGTTTCTCCGCAATCGTCCGAAACTGCAATATCCAATGTATCACTCAATGTAGTGCTACGAAAGCGGTAAGCAATATCGAAACGTAAAAACAATGAATCAACTGAGGAAGGAACATTGATATTAGGTGTAATGATATCATCGAATTGTTTCCGATTGGTATAACTCAAAAACGGCATACGTGCAGAATACGAACTATTGTTCAAACCCGCAGTATGAAGCGTATCCCAGGTTTTACTGTTATCGTAATTTAAACGTAACCAATTGTTGATACTGAAGTCATTATTTTCGAAACTTTCGGCATAGGGTAATTCGACAATAGGCTGAACGTGAATATGGGCAATGCGACTATTATTTAATAATTCACGTTCAACAAAATTTCCAAATGGAATTAATACTGCTTGAATTTCGTGTATTCCTGGGCTTAAAAAACCTGAACTTAAAGTTACAAGTTCACTTGCACCGGGTTGAAGAATTGTTTGCCAATCTGTTGACCCAACATTCACTCCATCAATACTCCATGAGATTTGTCCCATTCCTGTAGCAACTGTTCCTACATTTCGGATTTCGACTGTGGGTGTGTAATTTCCAACACAAGCAAAACCGGTATTGATAATGGATTCGATAGCGAGATCGAATTCTGAGGTATTAGGAGGAACTGGCGTATAAAGTGCTGCCAGAAAATTATAAGCATTTTCGAGATTGATAATTCCTTTTCCATAGGTATTATCTTCACCAACATCACCTAAATCAGTAGCAGTTTGATATAAAGCATTGAGAATATCTCTACCGGTTAAAAATGGAAATGCTTCTTTCAAAATAAGGACTGAACCAGCTACGTGAGGTCCAGCCATGGAAGTACCAGAATATTCGGCGTATTGATTTTGTTGAACACTTGAACGCACATTCACACCTGGAGCAGATACTTCGGGTTTTATTTTCCAAGCATCAATTACATCGCAAGAAGTTGGTCCACGACTTGAAAAACTAGCAATGGGTAAAGTGGATGTGTTGGCATTGAGAGCACCAACAGTAAAAATGGAGAGACTATCGAAAGTAACGTATTGAGGCAATCCAATGGTTCCAGCTCCGGGTCCTTCATTTCCTGCCGAAAACTCAACGGCAATTCCAGCAGCATCCAATGAAGAAAAAAGATCAATCATAAATTGAGCTGTGCACAATCCATCAAAAATTGAATCACCAACACCCCAAGAATTACAAATTACATCAGGAACATCATCGCTTGTAGCAACATTGCCATCGGGATTTATAGCAAATTCGAAAGCTTCAAAAATGACAGTTACCGGTTTGATATCAGCAACATCTTCAACAATTGGATCGGCAGCCATATAGGAAGCATTGAATGCAATTCCAATAGTATCGGCAAAAGCAGTATCCAATCCTAAGATAGTTCCAGTAACGTGTGTTCCATGTGCATCGGGTTTATCGGCAGGAACATCTGAATCGAATCCTTTCCAGCACCATGCTTGAGGCAAGTAATTTCCTCTGTATTGACGACGAATTGCGGGATGCACCGACCAAACTCCTGTATCGCAAGTAAATAATTTACGACCTAATCCGGTGTATCCTAAATTCCACATAAAAGGTGCGTGAATCGCTTCCAATCCGGCTTCATGTCCACCAACGCTACGTGAAACAGATTCATGCTTTTCTACAATGGGAACAGGAGTAATGGTGAAGCGGTCGTTCGATTCGATGTAATCCACTTGAGGAAGAGAAGCTAATTCCATGATCAATGATGGTGTAGCATCAACAACCATAAGGTTGATTATATGGTATTGACGGACGATAGCAGCCATTCCATCTTCATCACCTAATACGCTTTTAATATATGCAACAACAGGTTCTTGAGACGAGTTTGCTTGTTGAATAAGCGCTTGATTTAGAATTCGATTTCGATCGGCGTTGGATGTATGTTGATTTTGAAAATCGATGCTTAGTTGACGTGTATCAACACGATCGCGCATGTATAGCTGAATGCGTTGTTTTTGATTGGGTGCATTGAGCATACGTTGCTGAAGCATTGAGCTGATTGTAGACTGCGAAAAAGTTGGCAGGCTAAGCAGTATGCTAAGCAATACGATAAGAGAGGAAGGTTGAATCATGCGGATAAACTTTCCGCCAAGATAAAAAAAGAGTTTGAGCTTAACTGTTTTGTTTAAGCAGTGTCCTCATATCATCGGTAAAGGACATAGAATTTAAGCCTAATGGCAGAACAAAATCGCCGTCGATACGATCTATTATTTTAAATGCTTTTGCTAATAAATCTTCACCTTCTTCGCTCAGGGCAAGAGTTTTAGAGCGTGTATCCATTTTATTTTTCTTCCTACTGAGGAGTCCTTTTTTCTGTAATGTTCTCAGAATTTTGGAAGTCATCATTTTATCGATGCGGCAATGTTTGGCTAAGTCTTGCTGAGAAACAATATTTTTTTGAGTTCCAATAAACTGCAAAGAAGCAAGAAGTAAGAATTGAGCGTGTGTAATACCGATTGTATCGAGGCCATTTTTAAGTTTGCGTTGCCAAAGCATCGAAACCTGCCACATGACAAAACCGGCGTTCTGTTCCGGATCACCAAATGGGTGGCGAGCGGAGGAAGCTTTCACAGAAGCCTCAGAAACTTTCTTTGACATAAATTCAGGAATTAAGGTTGCAAGTATAATCAAATTCTACAAGCTGCAAGTACTTAGGCGAAACAATGAATGTAATATTCGCTACTTTTGAAAATATTCAATACATCACGTGTTTAGAATCGAGCTATTTTTTAATTCGATTTAACAGAAATGGCACTTAACCAACGAGGTAAACCATTGAGATCGAAATGAATTTCAACTTGTTTGAATCCAGCATCTTCCCAACAGGCTTTTACTTGGTTTGTTAGAGCAGAGTGACTTTCTGCTAATAAAATTCCATCTGGTTTGAGTAAGGCATTTCCCCAGCGTGCAAGGTGACGATAGAATATCATAGGATCTTGATCGGGAACGAAGAGTGCCATGGATGGTTCTTGCTCGTGCACATGTTTCGCCATGCTTGGTCGCTCCGATTCAGGAATATAAGGTGGATTAGAAATCAAGATATCTAATTCAGGAAAGCCTTGAGCAGAATCTTGAATAAGATCGACTTTAGAAAAAGAAATTTCAAGCTTGAGATTGAGGGCATTTTTTTGAGCGATACGTAATGCTTCATCCGAAAGATCACAGGCAAAAATGCTGGCTTGAGGAAGATAATTTTTCAAGGCGAAAGCGATACAACCGCTACCTGTACATGCATCTAAAATGACTGGATCGGATGGGATTTTACTTTCTAACAATCCATTTACAAGCTCTTCCGTTTCGGGACGAGGAATTAAAACACCCGGTTCAACACCGATTTCTAGTCCACAAAACCAAGCGTTACCTAATATATATTGAACTGGTTCATGGTTTCGAAGTCGTTTTACAAATTGGGAATACTGTAGCAAATCACTTTCATTGACGCGTGTTTCAGGCTGAAGATGGATTTGTATCATCGACCAGCCATTTATTTTTTCAGCAGCCATACGAAACAAGGCAAGGATTTCACTGCTTGAATAGAGATTTTTCAGTTCTTCTTCAAAATATCGTTTAATATGAGCAATGCTATTTCCCTGAATTTTCATCAATCACCTTGTTAAAAAAAATGCAAGGCAAAGGACATAAAGTTGATTGAAAATCGCACTATGAAACCAGCTTTTCTCTAATTTGGCAACATGGAAATGTATATGCGTCGTGCCATTGAACTGGCAGAACAAGGAATGGGCAAAGTTGCACCTAATCCACTGGTTGGTTGTGTGATTGTTCATCAAGATAAAATTATTGGAGAAGGATTTCATCAACGCTATGGTGGTGCTCATGCAGAAGTGAATGCCATTCAATCTGTTGAAAACAAAGACTTGTTAAAGGATTCAACACTATTTGTTACACTTGAACCCTGCAATCATACCGGATTTACACCGCCCTGTACTCATCTAATTTTAGAACATAAAATCCCTCGGGTTGTCATTGCTACTCGAGATTCAAATCCAGTGGTAGCGGGAAAAGGAGTTGAACTTTTGCAAAAGGCAGGAGTGAATGTTCAGGTTGGTTTATTGGAAGACTTAGCACGTTGGCAGAATCGTCGCTTTTTTACATTTCACGAAAAATACAGGCCTTATATTATATTAAAGTGGGCAGAGACGAAGGATGGATTTATGGATATTGCCCGTGAACATGGCGAAACTGGAAGCTTTGCTATTAGTGGGAAAGAAGCTAAAATTCAGGTTCATAAATGGAGGACAGAAGAGTCGGCCATATTGGTTGGTTCACGAACTGTCTTTATAGATAATCCACAATTAACTGCACGTCATTGGCCAGGAAAAGATCCTGTTCGTATTGTAATAGACGCGAATTTGAAGGTGCCGCGCACTCATAAAATTTTCGAAGATCGCGGAAGGACGATTGTATTTAATCGTTTAGAAACACGTCCTATTTTCAATATTGAATATATCCAACTCAATTTTGCTGAAGAGATTTTACCACGAATTATGGATTATCTACGTTATGAGAAACTCACTTCGGTGATTGTTGAAGGAGGTTCTGCTACGCTTGGGCGTTTTCTTGAATTAGGGTTATGGGATGAAATTCGACGTTTTAGAGCACCGATGAATCTTGAAAAAGGATTGAAAGCTCCAACATTAAATTTAAAACCATACGAAAGTATCGCGGTTGGAGTAGATGTCTTGGAGCTCTATTATCAATCAAATCCACCTGAAGGATTTCACATTAGTATTTAATCAATCGGGCAGATTTAAATCCTGATTTTGTTTGTTGCAAAACAATGTAAATCCCTGGAGTTAATTCCTTCAAATCAATCACACTTTGGTTGATTTCAAGGTTTATTTTTCTTCCGAATTGATCAATGATTTGAGTGTTTTCCAGAGTTGAATTTCTTACGTAAACTTGAGAATTAGCCGGATTGGGAAATACTGATAATTGAATTGATTCTTTTGAGTTAATTGATAATGCATCCGGAACAAGGTTATACTTAAAGAGAAATCCATCGAGTCCTGAACCAACGCGCGGGATAGAAATTGTTTGAGAAGGATATTCTGGAAAGGTTGTATTGCTTACTTGACCGCTTTGATATACCAATGTTCCTTTTAAAACAATATCATTCCCAAGTTGATCTCCGTTTCCCCCTTGTTCAAAGTAATTCATAAGTGACCAATCATCTTCAAAACGAAGTATAAATGCATTGGTCGAATCACCAGAACTAACAGTATAAACAGCTGCTCCAAGTTCTAAATCTACATCGCCTTTATAATTCCCTGTAGCAATCATGGTATTATTTGGACCTGTATATAAACGACTTACAGAAGCCGTAAGGGTTTGACTTCCCTGCATGATAACAGCAGAAACTAAAACTGCCGAAGAGGTATAACGAGCAAGGAATGGAGCGGCATTCGTTCCCGTTTTCGTTAACATAACTGCTGCAGCACCTGGATCAACATCCATACTCGTACTGTTTATATTTCCTGTAATTATCACTTGTCCATTTTCTGTCATTGCAACCGCATTCCCCAATTCAAGCGAACTTCCACCGAGTAAAAATCCCCAAGAAAGTGTTCCATCATTTTGTGAATATCGAATTAAGAAAGCATCCGTTGCAGCAACTAAATTGGTTGTTCCAGCACCTGGATTAATATCGGCTGTACCACCAATTAAACCTGTAGAATAAACATAACCATCAGCCCCTAAACAGAAATCAGAAATAAAATCGATGGCAGGTGTTTGAGAGCCAATGACATTCATCCAGATCAATTGAAAATCACCATAATATTTTCCAATAAAACAATCACCCGAAAACACATTCGATGTTTTAGAAAAAGTTCCTCCACCAAAATCAAAATCTACTGTTTGAGTGTATTGTCCAGCAATAAATATTTCGTTGAATTCATTAATTCGAATGCATCGAATATCGATTGTTCCTCCAGAAGTAATGTTTCGATATTCGATTAGTACTCCTGTTTGCCCATCATATTTTGCTAAAAAACCCTCCAATGCGCCTGAAGGATCTGAGGTGATTATTTCGGTAGAATCGCTTGGGTCTAAATCGATACTCGTTTGAAAACGTCCCGCAACCCAAATATTATCGGCAGTATCACAAGAAATGGAAGAAATTTGATCTGTATTGGGTCCACCGATTGAAATTTGCCATAATAGTGTTCCATCTGAATTGTATTTGGTTAGAAATACATCTTGAAATCCATAGGAAGGGATTGTTCCCAAAATAGATTGCAATGGTCCAGTAAACGTGCCGGCAGCAAATACATTCCCATTAGAATCAAGCGCTATACGCTGGATATTATCGGCCGAAGCTCCTCCGTATGTTTTACCCCAAGTAAACTGTTGTGCATCAGTAATTGTACATGCAGAAACAAACAGTAACATCGTCCAAATTAACTTCATAAAAACTGCATTTTTAAGGAGGTTAAATTAAACGGAGTCAAGCTTTTAAAAAGCCCCATTTAGGAAAAGTATCGAGACCCTATTGTTGATAACTACAGGAATCTCTAAGGTAATATAAAGTTATGTATGAACAGAAACGAAAATTAATATTGAATTACTTGTTGTTCGATTTCTTTTGGTAATTCACGGAATTCATACTGTTGAGTTCTTAATTGAGGCTCAAATCCTGCCTCTTTTATAGCTTGTTGAATTCCGTCGGCCGTAAACCGATGAGGCGCACCAGCAGCCGAAACAACATTCTCTTCAATCATAATTGATCCAAAATCATTTGCACCAGCATGTAAACAGAGTTGCGCTGTTTTTTCACCAACAGTAAGCCACGAAGCTTGAATATTGATCACATTCGGCAACATCATTCTACTTAAAGCAATCATTCGGATATATTCATCCCCAGTAACATGATTGCGTACATTCTTCACTCGTCGCAATAAAGTTCCATCATCCATAAATGGCCATGGAATAAATGCTAAAAATCCTTTTGAATGGGCAGGTTTCTCACTTTGAACTTGACGAATCCAGGCAAGGTGTTCAAAACGTTCTTCAAGCGTTTCGATATGTCCAAACATCATTGTAGCTGAAGTTGTAATATCCAATTGATGAGCAGCTCGCATCACATCCAACCATTCAGCTCCACTGCATTTTCCTTTGGAAATCATACGTCTAACACGGTCATTTAATATTTCGGCACCTGCACCAGGCAAGGAATCTAATCCCGCATTTTTTAATCGTGATAAAACTTCAGTATGACTCAAATTTCCCAGTTTTGCAATATGCGCTATTTCAGGTGGACCGAGAGCATGAAGTTTTATATCTGGAAAATTAGATTTCAAATCACGAAAAAGCTGCTCATAAAATTCAATTCCTAATTCAGGATGATGGCCGCCTTGCAAAAGCATTTGATCTCCACCTAAACGACGCATTTCCTCAATCTTTACACGGTATTCATCGAGTGTTGTAATATAGGATTCAACATGTCCTGGTATTCTGTAAAAATTACAAAACTTACAATTTGCAATACATACATTGGTTGTATTGACATTGCGATCGATCATCCAAGTTACTTTCCCATCAGGCTTTTGCTTCGTTTTTAGTTCGTTACCTACAAACATGATATCAGCAAGAGGAGCATTTTCAAATAAGAATACTCCTTCTTCAATACTAAGCCACTCCATTTGAAGTGCTTTATTCAAAAGTGTTTGTACTTCCATATTCATCTTAACAGGCTGCAAGGTAGAATTTGTTTATAAAATGGTTAAATGGAAAAATCGATTTCAATCAATCGATTTGTTTGCCCAATAACACCAAGTTTTTAGCTCGAATTCCAACAATCCAATCCATAAAATTCAAATTTCAATTGTTTTGAATTAAGGAAACGAGCAGCAATGGAGAATGTTCTAAGCAATTAATCTTTCTCCAGCTATATATTTCAACAGCTGTGTTTAGAATTTATTCTGATTTCATTTTCAACATGTTAAATAAATGAATAGCATGAATTATTTATCAACATACACGTCGAAAACTATCCGTTCTTAAACGTTTACTATACGACTTACCTCAAAAGGTTAAATTAACTTTGAGTCGGTGGGTGGTTAGAGGTCGGCCCCCGCGTGCGCGAAGACAATGCTTTATTGATAGGCTTTACAGACAATCTATTCTTAAGTATATTTTCAAATTCTCCTTAAAATTCGTTTTACATTCCCTCCCTCCTACTATGTTTCTACATTTGTAGAAATCCATGCTCCACCATTCTAAAATTCTGCTTCTGTTACTGCTTTTTCCATTGGGAATTGGAGCACAACAGTTTCATTTTCGGAATTACTCTTTGAGCGAAGGATTGGCACAAAGCCAAGTTTATACGCTTTGTCAATCTAAAAATGGAACCATATGGATGGGGACACGCGGAGGCGGTTTAAGTGCTTTCGATGGTATACGTTTTCAAAATTACACTACCAAAGATGGTTTAGCGGATAATTATATTCTCTGTTTAACTGAAGATTCTAATGGCATTCTTTGGATTGGAACAAACAACGGACTTTGTTCTTTTAATGGAAGAGTATTTAAATCAGAAATTTTACCAGATAGTGGGACAATTGTCGTTGAGAGTATTTTACTGAATTATCAAAATGCTTTGATCATTGGAACTCAAAAAGGAATCTATGAATTAAAAGCAAACAAATGGAATCGATTCAGAACTGATATTAAAAGTATTCAAGAGAATATTACTTGTTTGTATAACGATCATAAAAATCGATTGTGGATTGGGAATAATAGTGGTCTAACGTGTATCGATAAAAAGACAATTCAACATGTTGGAAGTAAGGAAGGTTTGCCAAGTGAAGCGATACGATGTATAACTGAAGATGCTGGAGGAACAATTTGGATTGGAACGTATGGACACGGCATTGCTTGGATAACTACAAAAGGAATTCGAGTAATGAACTCTAAAAGTGTTTTGCCCGATCCGATAGTTCAGAGTCTATATCGAGATAATCAAAACCGCATTTGGATAGGAACACAAGAGGCAGGAGCTGGGTATTGGAATCCAAGTGATAGTTTATTCCGATTTATTAACGAACGAGATGGACTTTGCAATAATCATATTCGCTGCATTATTGATGATTATTGGGGAAATATTTGGTTAGGATCTTCGGGTGGCGGAGTAAGTAAATATTTCGGACAGCAATTCACTCATTTCGATCAGCGTAGCGGTTTACCTGGACGCAATGTGTATGCACTTGCTGAAGATAGTTCAGGAGCAATTTGGTTTAGTACATCATCTGGGGGCTTGTGTCGAGCCGAAGGGAATTTGATAAAGGATTTCAGCCGAGCGGAAGGCTTTCCTACAGTTAAAATTAAAAAACTGATGATTGACCTTCAAAACCGATTGTGGATTGGAACTGAAGGTGAAGGAATTTATATATATAATGGAAAAGATTTTACCCATTTAGGAAATGAAAATGGCTTGATGGGTAATTGGATTAGGGACATTATTCAGGATTTGGCAGGTAATATTTGGATAGCTAAAGCGGGAGGAGGAATAGCAAAAGTTTCGGAAGTAAATTCCAAGTTTGAAATCCGTCAATTTGGGGTAGAACAAGGATTACCCGAAGATCGCATCAATGCATTATTACAAGATAAAATTGGTAGAATATGGTTTGCAACAACAAGTAGTGGATGTGGTTTTATTGAAAATGATTCCATTTATTCGTTCAACACAAAAGATGGATTAAGTAGTCAAAAGTTGCGATCATTGACAATGGCTCCAAATGGTGATGTTTGGATTGGAACTGCAGATCGAGGACTAAGCGTTGTTACAATGCAAGGTAATCGAGCAAATTTTAGAAGTATTTCGGTAAAGCAAGGTTTAACTTCCGACAATAGTTATTTACTCATTTTTGATCATGATGGTCGACTTTGGAATGGAACTGAAAAAGGGCTTGATCGAATAACATTGGGAAGTGATGTTGAGGTTGAAGAAATCAAGCATTACGGCTATTCCGAAGGATTTATTGGCATTGAAACGTCTCAAAATGCTGCAATTCTTGATAGTCAAGGAAAGCTTTGGTTTGGGACGATTAACGGATTAACGCGCTTCAATCCTTCCCTTACTGATATCAACAAAATAGCACCAATTCTTCAACTACGAGATATTCGTTTGTTTTTTAAACCATTGTTAGAAACGAATTATGCCCCCTTTTGGGAAACGATTGATCGAGATACGACGAGTGTTTTAAAATTACCATACAATCAAAATCATTTAAGCTTCGATTTCTTTGGAGTAAATCAACGAAATCCCGAACAGGTGAAATACCAATGGAAGCTTGTCGGCTTGGATGAAAACTGGACTCCTGCAGGGTTTCAACATAATATTACTTATTCTAATCTTCCGCCAGGTGAGTATACTTTATTGTATCGAGCAGAGAATGAGGATGGAATTTGGAGTGAATCAAAATCAATTCATTTTAGCATTGAACAACCTATTTGGAAACGTTGGTGGTTTTTAACAATCTCAGTTGGATTTTTGGTTGTATTTGTTTGGATATATTTCCGCTGGAGACTAAGACGAATTAAGCACAAAGCGAAAGAAGCTCAAGAAAAATTGAAGTTGGAAACAGATGTCCTTAAGCTTGAACAAAAAGCTTTACAGCTTCAAATGAATCCGCATTTTATTTTCAATGCATTGAATTCTATACAAGCTCTTATTGGTACACAAGACGAAAAAACGGCTCGTTATTATCTGTCGAAATTTTCCCGCTTAATGCGCCAAATACTCGAAAGTAGCCGAGAACAGCTAATTCCGTTGGAAATGGAAATTAGTATTTTAGAGAATTATTTGAGTATTGAACAATTCAGTCATGGTGTTAAATTCACTTGGAAAATAAATTATGAAGATTCTATAGATATTAAAAACACAAGTATTTTACCAATGCTTATTCATCCATTTGTGGAAAATGCTGTTATACATGGACTTATTCCAAAAGGAGCAGATGGACACATTCAAATACTATTTAGTAAATTCGAAAATCAATTATTAGTTAGGATAATGGATAATGGTATTGGCCGTGAAAAAGCGCGTGAACGACGTTCTCAACAAGATCAACAACATAAATCAACTGCTTTATTAGTTGTTCAAGAACGACTCGCATTACTCGAAGGAAAAACACATATTCAAATAAACGATTTGACCAATGATGATGGCTCCCCAATCGGAACAGAAGTGATTGTGAGCTTACCTTTTACTACATTTGAATAAATTATTTTCACCGCGATTTTAATTGCATACATTCGCTAAATACTGTATTAAATTGAATATAAATTATAAACAAGCAAGGTCAATTCGTAATTTGTAATTTGTAATCAGTACTGTCCGGTTAAAATTGAGATTGCATGATTTACCTTCTGTAGTTGCAGTAAATGCGGGTGTTGATGGTATTTATTTAAAATAAAGCCCCCTATGGAGGGAACAATGGCAGTTGAAAGGATTTAATTTGATTTCTAATTAGCGATTTTTCAGGATTGATGAGGAATTCAAAAAGGTTGATATAGGTCATCAAATGTAGCCTGACCATGGCTGCAAGATTTGAAAACGACCAGTTTTTACCAGCTCTTGCTTTGACAATTTTTAAGACAAGGTCAGCGATCAGGGCACACCAGATTTGGATTTTGATCGCATTTTCGCTCTCTCCAAGGAAGCTTTGCATCGGATAGTTCTGTTTGATACGCTTAAATAGCGATTCGATCTGCCAACGATTTTTATAAAACAGTGCGATTGAGGAGGGTTTGAATTGATTGTTATTGGTTATGAATTCAAATATCCTCTTCGATTTTTTGTCCTCATATTTTATAAGACGTGCCTTCACTCGTGTATTGTTATTGTGCTTGGTGTGGCCCATTTCTATAATCTGGTCGAGCAAAATTCCGTTCTGCTTTTCCTTGTCTGAAATTTTCTTTTCCCGCAGGACTTTGATCACGGTGTTGTTTCGTAATCGGGTCACCCATGTGACATTTTCTTCCGAGAAACGGTTGTATTGCTTGTAATCATTATAACCACGATCAAACACCACAATGGACCCACGTTGCAGGTGTATGTTCTGCAGAAATGGGCTGTCGGCTCCAGCTCCAGCAGAGAACCTTATCAAGCAAGGCACGTCTTGATCACTCCTCATTAAAGTATGCACCTTAATACCGCCTTTGCGCTTACCATCGGCGGGATTACGACCGGCATTTTTCAAAACTTCCTGAAACAACTGAATCGTTGTCGAGTCAACAATATAAAGCCGGGATGCGATTTTACTTCGGCTGTCCGGTAAAAAATGCTTGTATCGGTCATAAAGCCAGTAGTAAATATCTTCAAAGACATCGGCTGGTCGACTGGTATTTGCATCTGAAATCGTGCTCCTTCTGGGAAAGTAGTTGATTCCTAAATGCTGTATCCTGCCTTCCCAGGCAAGTAGGCCTGAGGTCACTTCTCGGATACCTGTACACCGATTAAAGATTGCGTAAAGCATCGTTACTAGGTGCGTATAAGTCCTGAAGTTCTTATAATACCTATCAGCGTTATGCTCATCAGCTATGTCCTTTACTTTCGTCTGAGGCAGATAAGAAAGGAGTTGACTGTAAATCGGCTGTCCGGTAAAATATTTACTTTTACTCATGATTATTTTGGTGTGTCGTAACTCAAAAATAATCACAAAAGGAGTGATCGAAATGGTCGCTCCTTTTTTCTGATTTAAACTTTAACCGGACAGTACTGATTCGTAATTCGTAATTCGTAATTCATTATTCAACCATGCCTTTCCAAGCACTCATTATTGATGATATTTCTGAAGCTCGTAATAATTTACGTAGAGATTTGACCGATTGGTGTCCAGAAGTGGAAATCATCGGCGAGGCGGATGGAGTTATTTCTGGGGCGAAAGAAATTCGGAAACTGAAACCTAATTTAGTTTTCCTCGATATTCAAATGCAGGATGGTAGTGGGTTTGATTTGTTGGATATTCTTGGTGAGATGCAATTACACGTAATTTTCACAACAGCTTCTGATGCTTTTGCTGTTAAAGCTTTTCGGTATGCAGCGATTGATTATTTGCTCAAACCAATTGATCCAGATGAATTAAAAGCAGCAGTTGCTAAAATTAAAAAACACGAATATTCTGGTGAAAATTTAGAATTTCTAAAACACCAATTAACTTCAAAAAAACAAACAGATCGCATAGCACTTCATACATTGGAGAAAATTCATGTGGTAACCATTGAAGAAATTATCCACTGCGAATCAGATGATAATTACACACGTTTTTATTTTAAAGATAAATCCAAATTACTAGTTACTCGAACGCTGAAAGAATTTGATGAACTCCTTAGTCCGCTTGGTTTTTTACGTGTACATCAAAGTCATTTAATAAATCTCAAACAGGTGAAAGAATTTATCAAAGGAGAAGGGGGTTATTTGATCATGAAAGATGGAAGTAATGTTCCTGTTTCGACCCGTAAAAAACATGAGGTGTTAGAAAAATTAATAGATTAATCTCAAATTTGAAAATTCAATCCTGTGGTCAATTTCCAACCAACATTAGAAAATGAATTGATTCGACTGAGAGCTTTACTTGAGTCGGATTATGAGGAATTATATCAATGTGCTTCCGATCCCTTGATTTGGGAAATCCATCCAAATAAATTTCGCTACAAACGTGAAGTATTTGATGTGTATTTTCAAGAAGCAATTGCAGGAAAAATGGCTTTTGCAATTGAAGATGTAAAAACAAGAAAAATCATCGGAAGTACTCGATTATACAACTATTTCCCTGAAAAGAAATCCATTGCAATTGGCTATACATTTCTAACTCGTCAGTATTGGGGAGGTATTTATAATCAAGCGATGAAGAAACTCTTAACAGAGTATGCTTTTCAGTTTTCTGATGAGATAATTTTGCATATTGGAGCTAAAAATATACGTTCTCAAAAGGCAACTGAAAAATTGGGTGCATTAAAAATAGCTGAGGAAAATATTCCTTCCCAAGATGAATCAAACACATTAAATTTTGTATATCAATTAAAGAAATCACTTTCAAACCTATAATTCAAGCTAAAAATGAAGTACGTTGAGCGTGTCGATTCGTATCCAAGCAAACAAAAAAAAACAAATTCCTATGAATTATCCACTACCATCCGAATATAAACCCTATTTCCATCGCTATATAAGTTTGGTAAAAGGCGAAGATTTTTTTGAGCAATACGATAAAACAAACCTTGAATTCATTCAATTCCTAGAATCAATCCCACTTGAAAAACATGATTATTTCTATGCTCCGGGAAAATGGACAATTAAACAAATCCTTCGTCATCTGATTGATTGTGATCGGGTATTTGGATATCGTGCTCTTGTTGCAGCGCGTGGAGATAAATCACTTTTATATTCTTTCGATGAGGATTCCTATGCTCAGGTTTCTGCACATGAAACGTGTAGTTTGAATTATCTGATAGAAGAATTTAAAGCTGTTCGGTTTTCGAATCGTTGCTTATTCGAACAAGTAACAGAAGAACAATCTACATCGCTTGCAAATACCGAAGGACACCCCATGTCGGTTCGAGCCATTGCATACATTCTCATTGGGCATGTTTTACATCATACTTCCGTAATAAAAGAACGCTACTTGAAAGTATAATAAGTTAGAATGATTTATCGATTCTTCGTATATACATTTCTTCTTGCATGCATTTCATCAACAGTAATTGCAAAGAATCACATTGATAATCAACCTAAAATTGCATTAAGTTTTGATGATGGTTCTACGAGTGATATGCCCGGCTATTCACTCGAAAAATGGAATGAGCTTTTACTCAAACATCTTCAAAAATATCAAATTCAATCAGCATTATTTTCCTCAGGAAAAAACAAACAAAATATCAAAGGAAAATTCATTTTAAATTCCTGGAATGCTGCGGGACATCGAATAGGGAATCATTCTTTTTCTCATCAAAATTTCAATAATCCTACTTATTCACTTTTACAGTTTGAACAGGATTTTTTAAAAAACGACTCAATCATTCGTTTATATAGCAATTACTTTCCTTTCTTTCGGTTTCCATTTCTCAAAGAAGGAAATACAGCAGAAAAAGTGAACGGATTTCGAGATTTTCTGAAATCAAAAGGATATTCAAATGCACATGTCAGTATTGATGCTTCGGATTGGTATATTGATGCTCGTTTGGTAAAACGCTTGAAACAACAACCTAAAGCCAATATCAGTGCTTATAAGAAATATTATATAGAACATTTATTTAATCGCGCTACTTATTATGATTCGCTTGCGTTCCAACTCTGTGGGCGACATATTCATCATGTACTTTTATTGCATCATAATTTAGCCGCAGCGCTTTTTTTAGGCGATTTAATTGAATATTTCAAAGCGAATGGCTGGGAATTTACATCCATTGAAGATGCTTATAACGATGAATTTTATTCTCAAAAGCCCAGCATAATTCCAGCTGGCGAAAGTTTGGTTTGGGCTTTAGCTAAACAAAGTGGAAAATTTGAGTCTGTTCTCCGCTATCCAGCAGAAGATGGTGAATATGAACGTGAAGCAATGGATAAACTTGGATTGTAATTTCAGTCACATTTTCTAATACAGACCAAATTTGTAATTAAACGAACTTAAATCAATCTGTTGTAAACCTCTATAATTATATGATTTCTATCAGTTAAATTATTTATTTGACTTGTAATTTTGCATTCAAATTTTAATCAATGAAAACCGTTAAGTTTGTTAGTAACGATTTGCATCAGAAGCAATTTGCCGCAGAAGTCAGAAAAAATGTTTTAGCCTATTTTAAAGAGAATAAACTTTCAACGAAAGGAGATGCAGGCTTATTATTTCGTTCAATTATAATGGTTTTGTTATATGTGGTTCCATTTATTTTATTTTTCATTTTCCCAATTCCTAATATACTAGCAATTTTTTTTACAATCCTTATGGGAATTGGTATTGCAGGAACTGGTATGTGTACAATGCACGATGCCGTTCATGGTGCATACTCTTCAAAAAAATGGATGAATACTCTCATGGGTGGTACTTTGTATTTATTAGGAAGCAATGTATTTAACTGGAAAATTCAACACAATGTACTTCACCACACCTATACGAATATAAATGGTTTAGATCAGGATATTGAATCAAAAGGTCCAATTCGACTTTCAGAAAATGCTCCTCTAAAACAATTTCACAAATACCAATTTATACATGCCTTTCTTTTTTATGGATTGATGACTTTAGCTAAGCTGACAAAGGATTTTACTCAATTAGCATCCTATAATAAAGCAGGAATTACAAAGAATTATAAATTCAATCCAACTATAGAATACATTAAAATGGTTATCTACAAATTAGTGTATTTGATGATTATTATCGGACTTCCCATTGCATTTACTAATTATACTTGGTGGCAAGTTCTCATAGGATTTTTAATTATGCATTGGACAGCAGGTGTTATTCTAAGTACTGTATTCCAAATGGCTCATGTTGTTGAAGGTGCAGAACAACCAATCCCTGATAAAAATGGGATAATTGCCTGTGATTGGACCGTTCATGAATTGAACACGACTTCTGATTTTGCACCCAAAAACAAATTATTTAATTGGTATGTAGGCGGATTGAACTTCCAAATCGAACATCATATTTTCCCTAATATTTGTCACATACATTATCCTAAAATTGCCCCCATCGTTGAGGCAACTGCACATAAATACGGATATCAATATAATCTCAAACCAACTTTATGGGATGCGTTTAAATCCCATGTTATTCGTTTAAAAGAACTAGGACATACAATCGCTTAGTGTTATTTGATTCGAATAAATCAAGAAATTAGTATTTCTAAAACGTTCTATTTGATATTAAGTATAACCCTCTTTCTTTGCATTTAAATTGTGCTTCTTGAAATGGGCGTTTTACGTGTCGGATATTGTTTGATTGTTTCTTTTCTTTTGTTAGGAATAAGGATGGATATTCAGGCTCAGTCTATCCGTATTATGGGGAGAATATTTGATTCTGCAACGAATAAGCCGATTGAATTTGTCATTATTTCAGCATTATCTCCTTCAGATAGTCTGTTAGGTGGTGGATTAAGTCAAGGGAATGGAGATTTCGTGTTGGAAAACATCTCCCGAAAAACGAGTAAAATCAAAATACAATTTATTGGTTACGAAACTCAGATTATTTATCTTAAAACTGAGGCTTCCATATCATTGTATGATTTGGGAAATATCCATTTGAAAATAAATCAACAACAACTAAAAGAAGTTACTATTGAAGGTGAGAAATCTCAAATGACTTTAGGCATCGACCGACGAATCTATCAAGTAGATAAAGACATAGGTGCAAAAGGTGGAACTGCACTCGATGCGATAAAAAATATTCCTGGAATAACTGTGGGCAGCGACAATTCAGTTCAATTAAGAAATCAAGGACCAACAATCTTTGTTGATGGACGACCGAGTTTACTCAGTTTAGATCAAATTCCAGCCGACGATATTGATCGTATTGAAGTAATTACCAATCCATCGGTTAAATATTCTGCAAGTGCAACAGGAGGTATTTTGAATGTTGTTTTGAAAAAGAACCTTCGCCCAGGTTATTTCGGTTCTCTCAGTGCAGGAATAGGCAGCAACAATCGGTATTCAACAAATGGGAATATTAGTGTTAGAGAAAAGAAATTTAGTATTCAACTATCCGGTAATTATGGCTCATCGCAAAATCATAATAATGGATTTACTCGAAGGGAAAGTTTCACATCAGGAATTTCTTCAGGGAAATTTAATCTAGATAATTCAAATTTAACAAGTCGTTGGAATTCAAGTGGCCGTATTGCTGCTGATTATAAAATCAATATTCGTTCGCTATTAAGTGCAAATTATAGCTATTCAGAAAATGGTGTAAACACTTCTGAAAATCAAGATTACACTAGTAAAGACAGTCTTTCTCAACTAGTCAATTCTGGAAATCGAAACAATGATTTGAAGAACAACTGGAAAATACATTCTGCTCAAATTCTATTCAAAAAGAACTACCCAAAACAAGGAAAAGAATTAAGCGCCGATATTGGATTAACGCATTCGGATAATTATAATTTCTCGCTATTTGATACCTATACAACAAGCAATTTGTTAAATCCGAATTACATTCCTCATGAACAACAAAATAATACAGGTAATCGCTCAGCTACGCTTTACAATGGACAAATAGACTATTCAAATCCCTTAAATGCCACTAGCCGCTTAGAATGGGGTGCTCGAATTGCCTATAAACAATCGTTTTCCGACTTTGAAGTCAATGCCATAAATCCAATAAATAATCAAATAATAAGTGATACCGGGCTTTCCAATGCCTTTCGTGTGGATGATTTTATTGGAGCGGCCTATTTGAATTATGCGGGAAAATTAGGTCCATTTCTTTATCAAGCTGGAATAAGATATGAGCATACTTGGTTTGTTGCTGAATCTCAAAAAACTGGGCAACATTACAGCTATATCTATCCAAATTCAATTCATGATATAGACAAAGTACTTTTTCCGGCGATTTACTTTTCTAAAAAAATAAAAGAAAATCACGAGTTCCAATTGAATTTCTCTAGAAAAATTGGGCGGCCAGGATATATGCAATTAATCCCTTTTATCACTTATGCTGATCGACAAAGTGTGCAAATTGGAAATCCAGTTTTAGGTCCAGAATTCATAAATCTTGCTGAATTTAATTACAGTTTCCAAGGAAATAAATTCAGTGTTTTGAGTGGAATTTATACTCGACAAACTTTACAAGCTATCACAACTGTATTGTATAAATCTCCAAGCAATCCGGATATTTTGGTTAGTTCATTTGGAAATGGAAAAGACAAATTCGATTTTGGATGGGAAAACACATGGAAACAGAAAATCGTTTCCTGGTTAGATTTTAGTTTAAACACCCATGTTTTTTACAGTAAAATCAGCTTAGAGCAAAAGGGGATTATAACTCAAAATGAAGGTACTAGCTGGAATGCAAAAACAATGTTCAGCATCAAAGCATCAAAAAAACTGAGTTTTCAAGTGAACGGAAGCTATGAAGCACCGCGAATCATCCCGCAAGGAACGATCAATGCCATTTGGTTTTCGGATGTTTCTTGCAACTTAACAATTAATAAAAAATTCTCCGCTTCTGCCACTTTAAGTGATGTGTTTAATACCAAACGATATGGCACAAGCTATCAGAGTTTAAGCTTCAATCAGGATATCTCACGTCGTTGGGAAACACGCTATGTGCGAGTGAATATTACATGGAAATTTGGCGAACCGGATGTATCGCTATTTCGTCGTAGAAATAATTCCAGAAGAGAACCCGGAAGCGGTGGAACAGAAATGCAGGAATTGTAGATTCGATGTACGTAAATCGTTGTACGTATTTCGTTAAACTATTTATTTCTCAATTGATCCTCTTGGGCTTTAAATGCAACAATTCGTTCGATTAATTCAACAGGTAAAGGTTGATCTATTGGAAATTGAACTGCTCCTTTTGAACTTTTATAATGGCCAAATTCATGTTGAAAATGAGCGATACCTGATCCCGTTGGATAAAATCCGATGTGTTTAGCATATCCGGCAAAATAAACGATGACTCGATTTAATTTATAGGCTGGCATTTTATAACTAATCACTTCTTCGGCTTGAGGAATTACTGAACGAATAATTGCACGAATATGCTGCAATTGTTTTTGTGTTGTTTCTGGAAATGAGTGAATATATTCATCTACTTCCGGATTTTTGAGATGAATGCTAGACATAGTGAAAGAATTTAGAATGAATAAAAATTGTTTTACATCAACGAGAATACGACATTCGCCAAATTAATCAAACTTTTATGGAAGAAATTATTACCAAAGACAGCAACGGAAACATTTTGAAAGACGGTGATTCTGTAAAATTAATCAAAGACCTCAAAGTGAAAGGTTCTTCCATCACTTTGAAGCGTGGAACCGTTGTTAAAAACATCAAATTGACCGATGATCCTGATGAAGTGGATTGTCGCGTTGAAAAAATGGGAATTGTACTTCGTACAGAATTTCTAGCCAAAGCTTAAAAAAGCTAATAATCCTATTATTGACATCAACAGTAGTTGTTGAGTAGAATTTTCATGCTTAATAATGAACCTTAATCTACCTGGCTGTGGTTCAAAAATTAATATTAATACCTTAAAAATAATATTTATCCTTCAACAATGATTATAGTTTACTCTTGGTTGAAAACATTGTTTTGCCTAAATATTTATTTTTAATTAGTAAAATTAAGTTTAGAATCGGATCATAGCGATAGCTATTTCTGGGCAGTGACTTCCCCCTCCCTCCTCCCGTCACATAGTGATCCCTACGGGTAAGGGACCACTATGTGGCAGGAGAGGTGAGATTATTACAGAACTAGAGTTGGCTTTGTCTAGGTGGGGAGGTAACGTTTCGAATTCTAGAAAATTCAAATTCTAATACAGTTGAATGATTTACAGTAAACTGAATCTAGCTTAAATTGTAGGAAGTAAACATGAATCTGGTGCGCTGGCCTGTCTGGGCGGCGAGGCAGCGTTTCGCCATTCCTGAGAAAAATATAACTCCCAGCACAATGGGCGAAAAATGGCATTGCGCGCTGAAGCATCGTCCAGACTTGAACTTCTTTGATTACTTTCTTGTTTCAAGACAAGAAAGTAATACGTCGTAGACAAACATGAATGAATAATTGATATTATGCTAATAAAGCATTAATTAAATGAATGAACTGAAAAAACACTTTGATTACTAAACCACAAAAAAGTTTTTATATAATAATAATTCTGCCAATTAAGCATGTAATGGTCGTTTCTTAACGATCCCGCCTTTTGTATCTTTCACACTATTCATTACTACAAATGCCTTGGGTTCGATCCGTTGAATTTCGGCATTCAACTTATTTAATTCCAAACGCGTAATCACCGTAAATAAAATATCGCGCTCTTCTGATTCGCCCGATTTTCCATATCCGCCTTTTCCTTTATACACAGTAACTCCACGACCTAAATCGTTGATAATCATCAATCGAATTTCATCACAACGGGCGGCAATAATTGTTACTCCAATATATTCTTCAATCCCTTCAATTATAAAATCAAGTGTTTTAGAGGCAGATAAATAAGTAATCATCGAATACAAAGCTATTTCCATAGATAAGAAATAAGCTGCAGAAGAAAAAATAACAACATTTATGAGAATAATAATATCTCCAACTGTAGTCCCAATTTTCCGACTTAAATATATTGCTAATACCTCGGTCCCATCAATCACAGCGCCTCCTCGCATTGCTAAACCTATTCCAGCACCTAGAAAGAATCCACCAAAAACTGCAACAAGTAAATTATCATTTGTGACATTGGGAAAAGGGATTGTTGCTACACAAATAGCCAATCCAGTAATAGCTAATGCTGTTTTTATGGCAAATGTTTTCCCCATAAAATTCTTTCCAAGCAATACAAATGGAGCATTTATTACTATAAGTAAAACGAACAAAGGCCAATCTGTCAATGCTGATATGAGCAATGAAATTCCTGTTGCTCCTCCATCTATAAAATGATTGGTTAATAGAAATCCTTTAAATCCAAATGTAGCCGATAATATTCCTAAAGAAATCAATAAAAAATCCCGAATAAATAATTGGAATTTCAACCGCAATAATCGGTATTGTCGACCAATAAAATAAGCAGAATTCAAATGACTTTCATTCACCTTCGAATCCTGAGATCGAATCAGTCGAATAATAACATTTCTAAAATAAGCTTTCATCTAATACATGTTTGTTCATTTCCATTACGAATCAATGAAAATGAATCATACCAAATCGAAAAGATGGAAGAACTAATCCACAATCGATTGTGATTTGATTAATATCCAATGGATCACTTAGAATTCAATTCATTCAAATCAACTACAAACCCAAGTAAGTTCTAATTAAAATTACCCGCAACTCTTCGTGTACAAAACAGTTAATAATATACGTCAACAACATAAAAATATACTGACGATTTCGTACCTTCAAATTCTTATGATGAAACAGTTCAACCTTCTCTGTTTTGCTTTCCTTTTAGGAGCTGCTCCGCTCGCTCAAGCGCAGCACTACGTAATTCCTCAAGGTCTTAAGTCGGATCAATATGTTTCCGGGCAAGTCCTTTTTAAACTTCGAGAACAATACCGTTCTTTAGCGAATGAACATGGAATTAACTCCGAGAAAATTGCTCATGTAATTAATCAACTTGGAGGAAGTTCGCTTCATAAAAACTTTCCTGCCTCAAAACAACCGGGTAAGAAATTCAACGAAAATGGAGAACGTTTAGCAGATCTTTCTCTCATCTATGAGTTAAGATATACAAGCAATACTTCGATTTATCAAGCTGCTGCATTACTTCAAAAAACGGGATTAGTCGAATATGTTCAACCACGTTTTACAGCACAACCCATGGCTGTTCCTAACGATCCGCTCGTTGCTCAACAATATCATCATGCCTTAATCAAAACATTCGAAGCCTGGGATATAGAACAAGGTGATTCTACAATTCTTATTGGTATTACCGATGGAGGAATTCAGTTTGATCATGAAGATTTGGGGAATTGGCAATACAATTATGCTGAAATAGTAAATGGAATTGATGATGACGGTAATGGTTACATTGATGACATAGCCGGTTGGAATACAGCCAACAATACAAACGATCCTACAGCTACACTTTCTCCTCACGGAATGTTTACAAGTGGAATGAGCAATGCTACTGCGAACAATGGTTTAGGACTTGCCGGAAATGCCAACCAATGCCGTTTTGTTCCTATCCGAATTGACGATGCCACTGGTTTTAATTATGGTTATGAAGGAATTGTTTATGCCGCTGCCCGAGGTTGTCAAATAATTAATGCCAGTTGGGGTGGTACATTTCCAAATCCCGTAAATGCAGAAGCCATTCTTTATGCAACGGTCAATCAAGGTGTATTAATTGTGGCTGCTTGCGGAAATTCAGGAATAGATGAAAAATACTATCCTGCATCATATGAAAATGTGATGAGCGTTGGCGCAACAGGATCTACCGACCTAAAATGGAGCGGATCTACGTTTAATACTTCGGTTGATATTGTTGCTCCCGGTGAACTTGTTCAATCTTGCTGGCCTTTTAATGGTTACGATATTAGCAGCGGAACTTCATTTTCATCGCCTTTAGTTGCCGGTGCTGCGGCCATTGTGAAAAGTCATTTTCCTAGCTATACTGCTCAACAAGTTGCCGAACGTTTGCGCGTAACTGCCGACAATTCAATCTATTCACTTCCGGGAAATTCTGCTTGGAATGGATTAATGGGGTCGGGTCGATTGAATATGCTTCGTGCATTGACCGATCCAGCTACACCATCAGTTCATTTCACCAATCCAAACTATTTAGATGCTGGTGGTGATGCAATCTTACAAGCCAATGAAGATGTTACAATTACTGGTATTTATAAAAACTTCCTTTCTCCAACTACAAATCTCAATGCTACTATTTCGTGTAGTTCTCCCTATGTGACAATAATCAATGGAAGTAATCATCCAGGTGCTATTGGAACATTAGCAACTGTGGCAAATAGTAGCAATCCTTTTAGTTTTCATATTGCAGCTAATGCACCGAATAATCTCGATTTAATCTTTCGTATCGACTACACGGATGCAGGCTATACAGCATTTGAATACATCGAAGTTCGTGTCAATCTTGATTATTTGAATTTAGATGTGAATCATCTTCATACTACGATAACAAGTAGAGGAAGTATTGGCTACAACGCCGATTATGCAAGCGAAGGTTTAGGAGTAACACTCGATAGCAGTGCAAGTATTATATATGCTTCTGGATTTATGTTGGGAAGCAGTGCATCCAAAGTGGCCGATAATGTTTATGCTTCTTCCATTCCAGGATATGACAATGATTTCTTTCGTCAAAATGGAGCCCGATACATTCAAAATACTACCAGTCAACAACAAATCCGTTCGACTTTTTATACCGATAGCGCCAGTGTAGGAAGATTGGTAGTAAATCAAATGGCTGCAGCCCTTTCAGCATCGCCCGACGATCATGCAGTAATGATGATGTACACCATTAAAAACACAGGAAATTCAGCTGCGAATGGTTTAAGTGCTGGAATATTTACTGATTGGGATATTCAAAATGCTGGCAATAACCAAGGTGCTTGGGATGCAAGTAGGAATTTGAGTTATGCATTCGAACCCGGAGGAATGTATGCAGGAGTTAAACTGTTAGAAGGTCCAGCATCACATGCCTATTGTTTTAATAGTGATGGTTCATCAGGTAGTATTAATTTATATGATGGATTTTCAGGGACAGAAAAATTTGCGACACTATCTGGTTCTCAAACTCGAAATTCTTCCCCAGCGGGTGATATTGCCAATCTGATTGGAACCAGCTCATTTAATTTAGCTGCAGGAGATTCTATTACGATTAAGTATGTCATGCTGATTGCTGAAGATTTGTCTCAATTGCAAGCAGCTGCCGATCGAGCACAGAGCCTTTACAATTACCTTCAATTGCAAGTATCCGTTGAAGCTGTAGGAGAAAGTTGTTCCCAAAATGATGGCTATTTGAATCTAACTGCAGAAGCAATACCGGGAACTAGTGTTGAATTAAGCACTTCGGATGGTGTTTCAATAACAACATCAAGCGATTTAAGTAATTTTGAATATAGCGGGTTACCAGCAGGAGATTATCTACTCACCTACTCTTTTGCAGATGGTTCAACGTATGATGAATCATTTACTATTGAAGCTTCAACTCCTGTAACTCTTACAACAAGTGCTTCTGCGGAAATTTTAGCATTACCAAATTCCATTGTCGATTTCACCGCTTCAGCTAGTGGTGGTGCTCAATTCCTTTGGGATTTTAATGATGACTCCCCTACTTCAACAGAACAAAATCCTACTCATGATTTCTTTGTTGCTGGAACATATCTCGTTACCTGTGTTGCTTTTAATGGATCATGTTCTGATACATCAACTATAGAAATTCTAATCGGCGATCCTCTTCGTATTGAAAATATTCATGGATTAACTTCCATTTTCCCTAATCCGGTGCATGATGTTTTAACTATTCAATTGCCTGAATTAAATGGAATAGTGAACATTCAAATTTATTCAGTAAACGGACAAATCATTTCGCAACAAATAGCGAATCAAGGTTCTAATAAACTGGATGTTTCACAATTAAGCAATGGAATTTATCTATTGAAAATATGCTCTGAAAAAGGCATAGAAACACATCGAATTGTTGTGAATTAATTTGAATTTATTTCATCTATTCAAAAAAGCCTCGGATTTAAATTCGAGGCTTTTTTTTGAGTTAATTTCTGATTCCTTATTATTAAATTCAATCGTAATTCTTTTAAAATTAGAAATCAAAATTCATATTATTTTCAAATTAAATCACATAAAAAAACCCCAGAGAATTCTGAGGTTTAAGTTTTATTTAGGGGTGATTTAAAGTGTTGGAAGTTGTATTTTAAAAATCGATCCAAGACCAAGAGTAGATTCAACTTCAATGGTTCCCTGCAATTTCTGAACAGCGTCTTTCACATTCGAAAGTCCTAGTCCATTGCTATCAGGACGATCACCTAATTTATAATACGAATCAAAAATTCGACTATGATGTTCTGTTGAAATTCCAATTCCATTATCCTCCACTTGGATTTCTAACATTAACGGATATTCAATGCAAGCTACTTTAACATAACATTCTGGTTTCGTTGGATCAGAATATTTGATTGCATTGGAAATTAAGTTACTTAATATAACACGTAAACGGGCTGGATCAGAACTCAACTGAACTTCCTCTTCTATTTCATTTTGAAATAATATAGATTCAGCTCCAGGTGCAAATCGCAATTCATCAATCACATCTTGAACTTGCTGTTTTAAATTCACCTTGATCGTTACCACTTGTCCTCGGCTTCGAAGAGAAGCAATAATATCATTTGTAAATGTTTCGAGTTTTTTCAAACTCTTCTCCATCATATTGAGGTAATTGACAAATTCAGCTGGATTTTTTTCATCACGTGCCAAGGTAATCAAGCCACTCACCGAATTCATAGGTGCTTTCAAATCGTGAGAAAGGATTTTTACCAATCGATCTAATTCCTTATTGTTATTTTCGATTTCAATAAACTGACCTCGGAATTTCTCATCGGCCATTTTACGTTCAGTAATGTTCATCATACTCACGCATGCACCCAAAACATTAAGCTTTTCATCCGAAACTGGACTTAAACTTATGCTGTACCAATGCACCGATGTTGGAGAAAAGCGATAGGCCATTTCCCACTGCACCTGCTTATCGAGCATGGCTTCACCAAACTTTTTGCTAAAAACTTCGCGAATATCAGCTAGTAAATAATCCGTAAAAGGACTGTTCTCGCGAAGCTCCTCGCCCATCAATTGGATGTTTTGACGATTCGCAATCACATTATACGCCTTGATCCGCTGGTTATTATCTAGCAAAACAATGCTTTGATTGACATTATTGAAAATGGAATTCAACATCGCCACCGTTTCTTTCTGCTTCTCGCTAAAGTAGCGGCTTTGAGTGATGTCTTTACAGACTCGAATTATTCCAATGATTTGACCATTTTCATCATATAAATGAGAAGCCTTGATGTCGGTCCAAACGATTTTATCATCTTTTGTAATTAAACGAGTTTCCCATTGAGAGATTCGTCCAGCAATTATTTCATGTTGTTCAACACGAACATTGAGTTTATCAACTTCAGCATACAATTGATCGAAATTTCGTCCAACAATCTCTTCTCTCGAATACCCAAAACTTAATTCCGCACCTTCGTTCCAGTAGGTAATAATTCCTTTTCGATCTGTAACAAATATGGTATCACGTACATTTTTAAGAACTCCCGCCTGAAAGAGCATTTCTTCCTGAACATGTCTTTTTTCGGTGATGTCATCTGCCAAAATCAAATAACAATCATGTCCATCAAGTTCGGTTTCTTGAACCCGACATTCAACAGTGATGATGGTCCCGTCTTTTTTTACATGATGAAATATTTCGGCACTACTATAATCTCCAAAACGCTCACGGATCATACGTTTAAGCGATTCAACTTCTTCGATTGGATGCAGATCGGTAACCTGCATATGTAAAAACTCTTCTTCCGAATAACCAAAATGATCAATTGCCGATTGGTTTACCTTTAATATACGTAATCCGTCTTTTTCACGGATATACATTGGAATTGGATTATTTTCAAAAAGCAGTTTGTAAGAGGCTTGGCTTTGACGGATAAGTTCCATACTGGATTTCCGTTCTATACTATATAAGATGGATTTAGCTAGTAGTTTTTCTTCAAATTCCCCTTTCACCAAATAATCTTGAGCACCATTTTTTACTGCTTCGTGAGCAAATCGAGTATCGTTTAATCCTGATAGAATTAGAATTGGAATGGAAGGATTAACGGCATTGAGTCGTTGAAAAGAATCAAAACCATAAGAATCAGGTAATGAAAGATCGAGCAGTATTACATCTGGATCAGAAGCTTCAACCGAACTGATCGCATCCTGCAATGAAGTAACATGAATGATGTCTTTGGAGAAATCACGACTTTCATTCAACATCTGCTGAATAAGCAGAAAATCTCCTGTATTGTCTTCTACAATTAAAATCTGAAGTCGCTGTGTTTTCATATCATCCCGACTTTCCCAAACATAAAATCCTATTCATATTCCCAAACATGAAGCTTGAAAAAATGAAAATGGATTTCGAGATTTTATTCTCCTTATGAATGTATCGATTTCTCATTCAATAAATAATAGTACTACGCCTAGAATCAGTATAAGGTTACATTGAATAAGACAGCCTAAATATAAGCTAATTAAAAATGAAAGAAAGTTCTCATTGATTGGCTAAAATAATTTTATAGTTGGAATTCTAAAAATATTTGTATTTTCATCGAATAATCATTTTCTGAAAGGAGGCAGACAAATGATCACAAAGGCGATCAGCATTCATCAACAGTTGTTTGATCAGGGATATGCTCCCCGATGTTTAGTTTTGCTTGATGGTAGCTTTGTTCTTACCAATCAAGCATTTCGGAAACTATTCAAATTGAGTGGTTCTCATCTTGAAATTAAAGACTTAAATCTATTTGACGTCATAGCAGAAGCTACAGGGGTTTATCGAGAAAAAATAGATAAAGAGCAATTTTTTCTTAGTGAAAGTATAGAACCTATCGAAGGCAAGATTATTTTAATTCAAGATGATGGTAATAAAATAAAACTAGATTATATTCAAAGTAGAGTTGAATTGGACGATTTTCCAATGCTCTCATTTGAATGGCAAGATGTCACCGAAAAAGTAGAATCTCGAAAGACATTAAGAAGTACTTATGAGCGACTTCAATTGGCTGCTTCCATCAGTAATTTAGGAATTTGGGAATATGAATTTGATAATACTGAATGGTATTTAAATGAATGGATGTGCGCATTATTTAATATTCCAGCACATGGAAAAACAAACATAACAGAAGATTTTCTTAAGAAAATTCATCCCTCTGATATCGAACGTTTAACTAAACATTGGAAAGATGTAAAAGAGAATGGAGGAAGCCTTGACATTGAATTTAGAGTAATCTTATCCGATTCAACAATCCATTATTTACATTGTATGGGACGTTGTCTATATGATACACGTCGTCAACCATGGAAATTTGTGGGCACGATGGCCGATATTACTGAAAGTAAAATAGAATCGGAGCAACTCATTTTAGATAGAAATCGGATGAGTTCATTAATCGATGCACAAAATTCTCTTCTTATACGATTGAATAAAACAGGTGTTGTTACGTATAGCAACATTCGATTTAGAAATTATTTTGGTTTAGAAAATATGTGTTCTGATAGCATTTGGTTATCACCCTTTCTACATTCCGATCAACGATTATTATTACAAAATGCATTAGATAAGTGCTTTCAAACACCCGGAAAATCTGAAATTCTACTCTTAAAACTAAAAAACTCCAAAGGAGAAAATGTTATCCAAGAATGGGAACTCGTAGGTATTGAAAATACAAAGGGGCAAACAGATGAAGTTCAGGGAATAGGACGAGATGTTACAGAGCAAATGAATTTGAATGCTCGTATTCTTCAAACAAAAAGTAATCTTGAGTCACTTATTAATAATTTCAACAAAGTAAGTATCTGGTCGATAGATTTGAATTACAATTTAACTACCTGTAATAATAATTTTAAAGAAGAACATTTCCAATATTATGGGAATAAACTTGATATTGGTGATAATATCATTGATGCTTTGAGTTCTATGCCTGAAGTGGCAAACTATTGGAAAGCCCAATATGAATTAGCGTTCAAAGGAAATCAATTCGAGTTGGAATTGGAGGTTGCTGGTAATTATTTTGAGGTGAGTTTTAACCCCATTTATTTATCGACTGAAATTATCGGTGTTGCCATTTATGGAATGGATATCACTGATTCGAAAAAAGCGGAACAAGAACTTAAATTAAGTCAAGAACGACTTCATTTTGCTATCGAAGGAAATCAATACGGAGTTTGGGATTATGATGTTGTAAATGACCATTTGTACTTGTCGGATTCGTGTCGAGCAATGCTTGGATTAGATGAAAATGATGTAAAGCAAAATTTACTGGCATGGGCAGAAATAATTCATCCAGATGATTTAGATAAGGCAGTAAAAGTTCGAAGAGATCTGCTATCAGGAGAAATAGAAGGCTTCCGAAGTGAAATTCGAATGAAACATAAAAATGGTGGGTATAAATGGATCATGGACAAAGGCAAAACCTATGAAAGAGATTCTGAAGGAAAGCCAACTCGCGTCATTGGTTTGTTTCTAGATATTTCTAAAATAAAGACCGATGAATCTAAACTAAAAGAGTATTTACAACGACTTGAGAAATTTGCATATATCACATCTCATAATTTAAGATTACCTGTTGCCAATATTATTGGATTAGTTAATATGATTGATGAAAGCTCATATAAAACAAAAGAAGATGAAACAGTTATTCGTAAAATAAGAACTTCTGCTCAGCAAATTGATGAAGTAATTAAAGAAATGAATGATGCAATTTCATTTACTAATCAATCTGTTAGCAAGCCTCAATTAACTTCGTTGAAAAAAATATGGTTTATTGATGATGATGATATTAATAATTTATTGAGTGAGCGATTAATTGGTAAACACTTCCCTGATACTAAATGCCGTACATTTATTGATGCCGAAGAAGCCTTGAATGAACTTCAAAAAAACAGTACGTTGAAACCAGATGCCATCTTTCTTGATATCAATATGCCGAGAATGAATGGATGGGAGTTTTTAGAAGAATTTGAAAAATTAAAACTCCCAATAAACGTGTATATGCTCACTTCTTCTATTGATCCAAGAGATCAACAAAAAGCGCATACCTATTCTTTTGTAAAAGATTTTATTTCGAAACCACTGCGCGAAGAACGGCTCCGATTAATTGTAGAATAAATTAACGAGCAACACTAAAATAAAACGTACTTCCAAAACCTGGTTTACTTTCCACCCATATTTGTCCGTTGTGTTTTTCTGCAATCTTTTTACATACGGCTAATCCAATCCCGGTTCCTGAATATTCGTTTCGATTGTGAAGCCGTTTGAATGGTAAATAGATTGTATCGAAAAATCGTGGATCAATACCAATTCCATTGTCCTTGAAACAAAATACATGGTGTGTTTCTGTTGATTCAGAACGAATATGAATTGTTGGTTTTGATTTATCTGTATACTTCAAAGCATTCGATAATAAATTATCGAAAATCTGCCCGATTAATGAAGCAATACCATGAATTTTAGGAAGTTTTTCTACAACAATTTCGGCATTTTTATCATGAATAACTTGCTGATATACAAGCAAAGTATCGTTCAGAATTTCTTCTGTATTCAATTCGATAAAATCTTCTTCGGTAGTTCCAATGCGCGAATAAGTAAGCAAATCCTGTATTAAACGCTTCATTCGAATAGCTCCATCAATGGCAAAATTGATATACTGTTCGGACTTTTCGTTTTTCTCAATATCAGTACTATTTAAAAGTAATTGCATAAAACTCGAAATCATCCGAAGTGGTTCCTGCAAATCATGAGAAACGATGTAGGCAAATTGCTCGAGTTCTTTATTAAATCCTTGTAATTGACGCGCTCTCGATTGCAAAGCATCATTCAATCGAATGAGTGTTTCTTCACTTTCTTTTAAAGCCGTAATGTCTTGCATTGCACCTATCATTTTCAATGCAACTCCTTTTTCATTTCGAATAAATGTACCTCGATCAAGAATGAATTTATAGGTTCCGTCTGCGCAACGATAGCGATATTCATCACTCCAAAGTGTGACTGGTTGAAACAACACAGCATTCAAATTATTATTTACGCGATCTACATCACTGGGGTGTAAAAAATTCCCCCAACCTTCAAATGAATTGTACGAGGATGTTTCTTGATGACCAAATAAACGTTGAAAATTTTCTCCCCATTCGATATGATCATGTTGAATATCCCATTCATAAATAACGTCTTTCGTTGCTCTTGAAATTAATTGGAAACGCTCATTATTTAATCTCAATTCTTCGTCATATTTCATACGAAGTGTAACATCTTTTGCCGCTCCATAAATAACTCCTTCTTCTGGATTATACGAAAGAGACCATTCCAACAACAATCGGTTATTTCCCGAAATAAATGCAATTTCGAATCGAATTAATAATTCGACTTTCAAACGTTGAAAAAATTCTACAACAGAATCTAAATACGTTTCATCCACAAATTCAAAAAATGAATGTGAAGTAAGTTCCTCTACACTTAAACCAATAGTTTGTCGCAAATGCTTATTGGCTCTGTAAAATCGACCTGAAACATCCAGCACACACAAGAAATCCGGAACGAGCTCAAAAACCTGATTGAAATCGTACGATAGTCGGCTGCTTTCAATATGAATTCCTATATGATTTGATAATACGCGAACCAGATGTATTATTTCTGATTCATTCATATTATTTTCTTGTTCTGAGAAAAATGTTAGCAAGGCAACTGTTTGTCCACCAGAGTTTACCGGAACTGTAAATCCACTTTTAAGTCCTGCTTTATTTGCCCAATTCTTTCTTGGAAAATTAGCATCAAGAAATAAATTAGTAAACTGATTAGATAATGCATTCCCTTTATGCGTTTGTAGCGCATCGTTCTTTTGATTCGTTAATTCCAGCGTTGATGAAATTGCTAAAAAATCATTGTATTCATTACTTTCTGGATAATGCCAAGCAAAGAGTTTGCTTTTTTGATAGTGCTGATCAGGCAACCAACATTCGCCGCATTGCCATCCATAACGATTGCAAATGATACTCAACATTTGCTCTAAATTCGACCTTAAACCATCTTTGTTATTGAAAATAGTTAAGATTTGCTCGAGTACCTTTTCATGACGAATGCGTAATACTTCATTTGTTGCCTGATATCCTATAAAATATACTCCTTGCACATTTCCATTGCTCATCATAGGCGTTACATTGAAGCGAAACCAATGAGGCGAACCTTCTTTTTGTATGATTCGAGCAGAAAACTGTTGAGGAATTCCTTGTTTCGCCGAATGAAAAGCTTCTTCGACCATATTCTCTTCCCCATCGAGAATTAGTGAGAATATATTATGCTGAAAGATTGATTGTTCCGAATGACCAGTTTCCCTTAAGAAGGCATCATTGACATACATAATTTGTTGATCAGGAGATAAACAAAACACCAAATCGATACTGTCGTCAAAAACTTTTCTTAGAAAATCTTTATTTTCTTCAATCCCCTGATAAACGTTGTTTGGGGCTGTTTCTATTTGAGTCCAAACTTGATAAATTCGTTTGTCTTCTTTAAATGAATGAATGGAAAAATTGACCGTTCTTTTTTGATTATTATGAACATTAATTTCCAATTCAGTTTTAAGCGTAAGACCAGAAAGCAACGCCGATTTAAAGGTCGAAACTGAACGTACAGATTCATTGAAATTAAAACAAAGCAAAGGATTAGAACCTACAATTTGTTTTCGTGGAATATTGGTTATTTTATGAAAGGTTTGATTTACATAATCGATCTTCAACAAATAAGTAGAATCACCTTCCTCATAGCTTGAAATAATCACCATGGAAGAAGCATTTTCTACCGCTCCCATGAGGATACTTAAAGGCAATTGTGCATCAATCGAAAAATCACTCATGTTCTTCTCCTTCTTTCTTATTGGTACCTAAAATCCCTTCTAAAATTGAATTCACAATGGATAAGATTAAACTAAATAAGAGCGCCCAAAAAAAACTATCTACCCGAAATTCAACCAAAAGATAATCAGCAAAAACAATGATTCCTGCATTGATAACCAAAAGAAAAAGCCCTAAACTGAGCACCGTTACAGGCAAAGTGAGCAGTATTAAGATTGGCTTTAAAAAGGAATTCAAAAATGAAAGTAATATTGCTAGCATGATGGCTGCTTGCCAATTATCCACTTGGACATGGGGTAACAAATAAGCTGTAATCAATACCGCAACAGACGATACGATTACTCTAAAAAACCAATTCTTCATACAACTCGAAAGGTTAAATGTACAGATTCCTATGAGAAAATAGTATCAACTAAAGAACGTCATTTTTCCTATTTTTAACCCGAATGAAACTAGTAACCGTCATTGGGGCTCGACCTCAAATCATCAAAGCCGCAGCATTAAGTCGCGCAGTCAGGAATTTCAAGGAGAAAGTCACTGAAATCATCGTTCATACTGGTCAACATTACGATGCCAATATGTCGGAAGTGTTTATTAATGAACTTGGTATACCCCAACCCGATTACAATTTGGGTGTAGGTTCAGGTTCTCATGGCAAGCAAACGGCAGCGATTATTTCGGGCATGGAAGAAATATTAATGAAGGAAAATCCCGATTGGTTAGTGGTGTATGGCGATACCAATTCGACCTTAGCTGCAGCTATTGCCGGTTCAAAAATTCATATTCCGATTGCTCACATCGAATCAGGATTGAGATCGTTTAATAAAAAGATGCCCGAAGAAGTGAATCGGATTGTGTGCGATCATGTTTCAACCTTGTTGTTCTCTCCTACTCCAACCGGCTATAACAATTTGCTAAAGGAAGGTTTCAAACAAAATACAGGTCCATTCAATGCTGATCATCCAGGTATTTTTCAATGTGGTGATTTGATGTATGATAATAGTTTGTTCTTTGCATCTGTTGCCAGAGAAAAAACCGATATCGTAGAAAAACTTCAATTGGATTCTAAGCCCTATATTTTGGCGACAATTCATCGGAATAACAATACGGATGAGCCTGATCGACTTAATGCACTGTTCTCGACTTTATTAGATTTAGCCGAAGAATCAGGAATTCGAATTCTACTTCCATTGCATCCGAGAACACGAAAAATGATGCAGGATTTATTGACATCTGAAATTCAAGAAAAGCTAAAAAATGAGTGGATTCAACTCATTGAGCCTGCCTCCTTTTTAGAAATGATTGTCTTAGAACAAGGAGCTAAACTCGTGATTACCGATTCTGGAGGAGTTCAAAAAGAAGCCTTTTTCTTTAAGAAGCCATGTATCATTTTACGTCCCGAAACCGAATGGGTAGAACTTGTTCAAAATGGAACTGCACGTATTTGTGATGCCGATCCTGTGCGCATTCGAGAAGCCTTTCATTATTTTATTAAACAAGCAGATGAATTGAATTTTCCTGCTGTTTTTGGTGATGGAAAAGCTGCTGATTTCATTCTCAATCAATTATTCGAAAATGTTCAAAAATCAGATGTTCAATTAAATGCAGCTATAGGATTGTAATCTGTACTTTTCATGATTCTTATTTATACACATCGGATTACTTCTAGAAATAAATACACGTTTAAATTAATCTTCGGAGAAATTTTAGGACTGAGCTATGAAGTAACATCTGATAAAATAAGATTCAAAGAATACACTGGAGCTAAAATCAGTTATTGCAATCGACCTGTAGCGGATGAGATTTTCTTTTTTGCAACAGATTTACTTTTTGAAAATGGCATTGTTGTTCAAGAAACGGGATTTTTAACTTGGGGTGGAACGAAAGTTTTTTATCCTACCATTCGTAATTCTGAACTGCCTTTTGATCCATTTGCAGCTTCGTTTTTCTTAGTTAGTCGATACGAAGAATATCTTCCTCATATCCGCGATAAACACGGTCGATTCGAAGCAAAACAAAGTCTTTCCTACTTGCATGGATTTCTTCAAAAACCCGTAGTCAACCAATGGGCTATTGAAATTCTAAGACGCATAGAAGAGCGTTATGGAAAAATTCCAGCCAAAGAACATCATTATAGCTTCAAGCCAACCATCGATATTGACAATGCTTGGGCTTATCGCCATAAAGGGTTTATTCGCATTGGTGCAGGAATGATTTCCGATTTGATGAATTTGAATTTTGCTGGATTTACGAAGCGTTTCAAAGCTGTTTTTCATTTGAGTCATGATCCATATGATACCTATGAATATCAAATAGAATTAATTCAGAAATACAAGCTCAATCAAATCTTTTTTGTATTGCTGGGTGATTATGCTACGTATGATAAAAGCGTTCCTCATCAAAACAAACACATGCAATCACTCATAAAATTTATGGGTGATTTTGGCGAAGTTGGTATTCATCCATCTTATGCTTCAAACGACTTTCCGAAGAAAATCCCTTACGAAATCTCACGATTGTCCTATATTCTTCACCAAGAAATTCATTTAAGTCGACAGCATTTCTTAAGATTGAGTTTACCCGATACCTATCAACGTTTGATAGAATGCGACATCACAGATGATTACACGATGGGATATCCTGATCAACCTGGATTTAGAGCGGGAATTTGTACGCCCTTCTTTTTTTACGATCTTGACTTGGAAATAGAAACATCATTAAGACTTCATCCTTTTGCCATTATGGATGGAACATTACGCGATTACATGAATATTCAGCCTGAAAATGCAAACGAAATTATTCATCCATTAATTGATGAAGTTAAAAAAGTAAAAGGAGAGTTTATTTCTGTTTGGCATAATGAATCTTTTGCTGAAAATACACGCTGGAAAGGTTGGAGAAAAGTATACGAAGACATGATAGAAAAAGCTTTACCCGAATAAATTATGAATGAATTACCTAAACTAAAATTTCTTAATCACGCACAAATAAATAAAATACGTTGGGATGAAGCTTTATTGCAAAGTTCAAATGGATTGGTGTATGCTACAACTTGGTATTTAGATGTTGTAACGAATGATAGTTGGTCGGCTTTAGTGAGTGAAGATTATACATGGTTAATGCCTTTGCCTATTAAAAAGAAAGCAGGAGTTCGTTATCTACCAACACCCTTATTTATTCAGCAATTAGGAATTTTTGGCCCCGGTCCATTTACAAGTGAACTGACGGATCATTTTTTAAAACACATCGAAGCCAATGTGAAATTGATCGAATATCAACTCAATGCTGAAAATGCAAGACCTTCGGAAGGAAATTTTGAAATTCGTTCTCGATTAAATCATGTAAAACCGATTCCTACCGACCGTTCTTCGATTTTTAACGAATACAACGAAAACACGCAACGTAATATTAAGAAAGCAGAGAAAGCAGAAATTCGTTTTGGAACGGCATCTATCCGACAAATGATTAAGCTTTTTCAAGATCACAAAGAGAAAGAAATAGACAATTGGAACATTGAAAATTACAATGTGCTCGATCGCTTATACAATGTGTGCATGCTTCGGAATTTCGGACAAGCAATAGGAGTTTATAATCCCAATGGGGAATTAATCGCTGGTGCATTTATAACAGAATGGAAAGGACGAGCAACATTTATTTTTTCGTGCAATAGTGTTGAAGGAAAAGAACATGGTGCTTTACCTGCTTTAATTCATCATTATTTGTCAACGGCTCCTGCACATATACGCATTTTCGATTTCGAAGGCTCTGACCAAGAAGGGCTTGCACGATTCTACAAGAGTTTTGGTAGCATTGAGTCGAACTATGTACATTTGAAACTTAACCGCCTGCCATTTTACATGCGCTGGCTAAAACCTTAAGCGATGTCGCGGATTTTAAGTAATGAAAATTCATTGGTGAATGTGTTTATTAGCGAACTACGTGATGAGAACATTCAGAAAGATTCTATGCGCTTCAGACGAAATCTGGAACGTTTAGGGGAAATCATTGCTTATGAGATTAGTAAAACCTTGGAATATACTGAACAGGATGTTACTACACCACTCGGTATTGCTCAAGTTCCTGTGCTAAAAGATCAACCTGTCATTGCGACAATACTTCGCGCTGGTTTGCCCGTTCATCAAGGAATGCTTAATTATTTCGATCGTGCAGGAAATGCCTTTGTATCAGCCTACCGAAAGCACCATAAAGACAATACCTTTGAAATTAAGGTTGAATACATGAGTAGCCCTGAATTGAACGATAAAGTGTTGATTATTTGTGATCCCATGTTGGCTACCGGACAATCGATGTTACTTGCATACAAGGCATTAATTCAACGCGGGAAGCCTCGTCATATTCATGTTGTTGGATTAATTGCAAGTATTGAAGGACTTTCGTATGTAAAAAGTCATTTCCCCGAAAATACCAGTTTTTGGATGGGCGCTGTGGATGATGAGTTAACTGTAAAATCCTATATCGTTCCTGGCTTAGGTGATGCAGGAGATTTGGCTTTCGGTCAAAAACTCTAATCGAACATTGATCTAGATTGAGTGTTTCATCCTTGTAGATGATTCAAATTGACTTATAATCTACCCAATTCCAATGTCGACTGTTATTCAGTTTGTTCTGCTTTTTTTACTAAGTTCTGTAAAGTTTGTTGTTGGAATTCCATCAGCATTCAAAGCATTGCATCTGGGTTTTTTCGAATTAATACTTTTTGGAATTGGCTCTGGATTTACAGGAGTTTTTGCTTTTATGTTTTTTAGCAATTACCTATTTGCGTTTTGGGATACGCTGAAAAGACGAATTTTCCCTGTTAAAAAACCAAAGAAAAAACGTGTGTTTAATCGGTTCAGCAGAATCTATGTGAAAGTAATTCGCCAATATGGATTAGCAGGAATTGCATTTATTACTCCAACGCTTATTTCAATTCCAGTTGGAACTTTATTGGCTAGGCGCTTATTTCCAGACCGAAAAAAAGTGTTGCTATACCTGTGTATTTCGATTATTCTTTGGTCAATAACGCTCTCGGTAATCCTTCATTTCCCCAAATTTATTAGTTCATTCTAAATGGAAATTCAACATCTTTTTTTTGATCTCGACCGTACCATTTGGGATTATGAAACCAATAGCCGCGAAACGTTAAACGACCTACACGATCAGTATTTAATAGATAAAGTTCAAGAAGATAAAGACACATTTGCTAGAATATTTCGTTTCGAAAATTCATTGTTATGGGAAGCATTCACATCCAATAAAATTGACAAAGAATATTTACGAAAAAACCGTTTTCTCAACACTATTAAACGACTTGGATTAAACGATTCGGATTTGGCTTTACAATTAGAAGATTCGTATCTCGAAGTAACACCTGCCAAAAAGAAATTACTTGATGGAGCTAAAGAAACGCTTCAAATTTTATCTAAAAAATATACGCTTCATATCATTACCAATGGATTTGAAGATGTACAGAATTTCAAACTCATCAATTGTGGAATACGCGAGTATTTTCAAGAAGTCATTACGAGTGATGGAGCAAATTCCAGAAAACCCAATCCCGAAATTTTCGATTATTCCTTAAGTATTGCAGGTGCGACCAAACAAACAAGTATGATGATTGGCGATGATCCTGAAATTGATATTGTGGGTGCTCAGAAAGCTGGTTGGGAGGCTTTTTTAGTGAATACGATGAATCTAAAACATAATTTAAATGTTCGTGAAGTAGCCACTTTGCCTGAATTGCTAGAACATTTATAAATAAAAAATCCCGTTCCTTAGGAAGAAACGGGATTCATTTTTTTCAAAAGCGTTTAGTGCGCAGCTTCTGTTTTCTTTTTGTCTTTATCGCACGATTTTGCAGCGTCTTTAGAACAACATTTCTTTTCGGTTGATCCGCCATTTCCAGAGCCTGTTGATGCAGCTCCTGATTTTGCGCCTTCACCTTCGTGACAAGATTTAGCTGCTTCTTTTGAACAGCACGATTTCTCAGATTTTTTCTTTTTGTCTTTGTCCTTGTCTTTATCCAATTTAGCTACAACAGTATTTCCTTGATTTAAAGCAGATGCTAATGGAGCTGCAATGGCACTGCTCATAAAAGCAGCAAGGCAAAGCATGGAGATGATTTTTTTCATTTTTAGAGATTGTGTTTTTCAAATGTACGAAAGCTTAATTGCTTTCAACTGCATTAACGATTAAATTTAGCAATGATTGTGATACCTCCTTTAACCACTTCGCCCAACTTCACTTGAACATCAGCATCCAAAGGCATAAAAATATCCACTCGCGATCCGAATTTTATAAATCCAAACTCGCCTCCTTGCTTTGCCTCATCTCCCACTTTCGAATAAGTAACTATCCGACGAGCCACAGCTCCAGCAATTTGGCGCAATAAAACAGAACGCTTTCCATCTTCAACAACAACCGTTGTTCGCTCGTTTTCTGTTGAAGATTTTGGATGTGAAGCAATCAAATACAATCCTTGGTGATACTTGAAATACGTCACCTTTCCTGAGATAGCATAACGATTCACATGCACATTCAAGGGCGACATAAAAACTGAAACTTGCTTCCGCTTTCCCTTGTAATATTCAGGTTCATCTACTTCTTCAATGGCAACAATTTTCCCATCGGCTGGACAAAGAACCCAATCATCTCCCAAATTTTGTGTTCTATTGGGGCTGCGAAAAAACTGCAATACCAAAACAAACACTACGAATGAAGCCAACCAAACGAGTTGATGTGCTAAGGTTGCATCTGGCAAAAGGGCAAAAAGAGAAACATTGATAATTGCCAGAATAATCAGCAGGGAAAGTAAAATACGATGGCCTTCACGGTGAATGGTCATGTTATAAATTTAGGATGATTGAATCCAAAAGCTGATTCAAGAATTCTGTTTAAAAGAAATAAACACCCAATTACAAGTGCATGTATTGTTTCTTTGCCAAAAGTTGCTCCTGTGTTTCGCGGTGATCAGGATCGTCTACACAACAATCAACCGGACAAACTGCCGCACATTGTGGTTCATCATGAAAACCAACACATTCGGTACATTTATCACTAACAATATAGTATGTATCCATTTGAACAGGCTTTTGTGTTGCTCCAGCTTGGTATACACCACTGGCAGCATTCACTTCTCCATTCAAAGAAGTTCCATCAGAGAAACGCCATTCCGTGCCACCTTCATAGATTGCATTGTTTGGACATTCCGGTTCGCATGCACCACAATTGATGCATTCATCAGTAATCATGATCGCCATATCACGTCAGATTTAAGGTTTATTTTCGCAGCGCAAAACTAAGGTATAATTGCTTTCATACATGACATCCGAACAACGCATTTCAGCATTTATTCAATTAGGGATCGAGATTCAACAAACTTTTTCCCTTCCTACAGAACAACAAAATATTCTTCAACAACAACTATATCAGCTCACTGAGCGCATGCATCATAGTAATGGCTGGTTTACTTTTGAAAATACACGTCATGCATTATTGGGCATAGCTAACATGCTCGAAAGTCAAACTATTCGCTCTTGGTGGGAAAGCTATTCTGATCAATTTCAAGAAGAAAGATTGCATTCGGTTGGAGTTATCATGGCGGGAAACATTCCGGCAGTTGGCTTTCATGATATGCTATGCGTCCTACTTTCTGGAAATATCCTGAATGCCAAACTTTCCTCAAGCGACCTAGTTTTGCTTCCAGCTTTAGCTGCAATGCTCTGTGCTATTGAACCTTTGTTTATCGATCGCATTCACTTTACCGAAGAGCGTCTGCCTAAAATTGATGCCATCATTGCAACAGGTAGCAATAATTCATCACGGTATTTTGACTACTATTTTAGCAAGTATCCTAACATCATTCGTAAAAATAGAACTTCAGTCGCTGTATTGACTGGCGCCGAAAGTCACCAAGAATTACAGGCATTATGCGAAGACATTTTCCGGTATTTTGGATTGGGTTGTCGCAATGTTTCTTGTCTGTTTGTGCCCGATGATTTCAAAGTGGATACGTTTTATGAAGCGGCTGAAGATTGGGCCGAATTGTACAATCATCAGAAATACAATAACAATTACACGTATAATAAATCGGTGTATTTGGTGAATTCGATCCCACATTTCGACAATAATTTCCTCATCCTTCGGGAAGATGAATCCTTGCATCCACCCATTGGTGTAATCAATTTCGTTCGTTACAAAGACATTGATTTACTAAAAGAAATGTTGATAACTCGAAAGGATGAATTGCAATGTGTTGTAGCTTCTCCTTTGAGTGGAATTCCATCGATTCCATTTGGTACTTCTCAAAATCCTGGTCCGGGCGATTATGCCGATGGTGTGGATACGCTTGCATTTCTAGCCTCGATTCCCAATTAAAATGAAACATATTTTCTTCCTTCTATCCCTTATCCCTTTTTCTATGCTTGCACAATCCGATTCTATTATCGTTACAGGAAAATTCTCCGAAGATCTTCTTTCAAGTGAATGGTTTCGATCATGGAATAGCGAATCGATAAAGTACCTTCCTGATGCTGCCATCATAGATCAACTTGCTCAAATTCCGACAGCGAATTTGAATGTTATTGTCTATCTCGGAACCTGGTGCGAAGATAGTAAAACACATATTCCGGCTTTTATTCAAGTAGCGAATAAGATGGAATTGAACTATACTTTAATTGGAGTGAATCGGGAAAAAGAATGTCCTTTTGATAAGAAGGAATGTAAAAACTGGGATATTACCAATGTGCCTACGATTATTGTTTTTCGTGATGATAAAGAAATTGGACGCATCGTTGAAACGCCCAAACGTAGTATCGAATTCGATCTTCTAGATATTCTAAAATGAAAGGATGATTCGAAATGAATTTCACCTCTTTCAGAATAAATTTCTTGGAGAATTTCAGAGTGATAATCAAGAACGAAGAAGCTATTCAGTTAAATCTTTGATGAATTGAAAATCGTAATCCATTCAAAATGTGCGAATTGATTCAGGGAAGGCAAATTGAAAAAAAATTATCTTTACGGCTTCAAAAATTTCAACCACAAAAATTGTTGCTTCTGAATTAGATCATTCGATTATCTTGAGAAACAGAAAAAACAGAATCAACCTTTGAAACAAAAAATATGAAGAACTGGAATTCCACGGAAGTTGTAAAAGCGAGTGACTTACATGAAAATTATTGGTATCAAGGTTTCTTCTATACAGGTTTTGGTCAGAAAGAATATTATCGCCGCGATTTTGAAGAGATTCGGTTTCGTGATTTAGCCTTGTTTACTTTAGGTGGAATTGAAGGAAAAAAGGTCCTCGATATTGGTTGTGGAAATGGATTGTATTCGCTCACGTTTTTGAAAATGGGAGCTGAGTTAGTTGCTGGACAAGATTTATCTCAGAAATACCTTGACATTGGAACCGACACATTTAAAAAGAATGGGTATTCTAATTTTGTCATGAAAGCTGGTAATTGTGAATTTCTTCAATATGAAGATAATTATTTCGATTCAGCCTTTTCGGGTGATGTATTTGAGCACATTACACGTGAACAAAAAATCAATTTTATCAATGAGACTTTCCGAGTATTAAAACCGGGTGGACGTTTTACCATTAAAACTCCCAATAAAAGTTATTTGAAAATGTCGAATTTTTTCCGTCGGATTTTAGCGCTTGCTAAATTCAAAAACCCGATGAATATTCACATTGCTCATACGCACAACAATCCCGATAATGAGCACCATGGCTTGACTACACATGCCGAAATGTTGGAGATATTTGGAAATACTATGTTTCATAAACCCGAAATTGTTTTCCAAGAATTGAATAAAAAATCCATCCCCAATTTTATTCGCCGACTCTTTAAAAAGAATGTGTATTTCAATCAGCAAATCATCATTTCTGTCCAAAAACCTATTTTTTACGGTATTTATAAATAAGCATTTGAGCTTAATTATTGATTAAATAAATAAGCCTGAGAATTTCATTTTCGGGCTTTTTTATTTCCATTTTTTAATTTCAAAGAATTCCAAATTGAATAAGAGGATATTTAAAATATAAAATCCCCAGTGATTGGTATATTTGATAGTTTGATTTCAATTTTTATTCCTATTAAATCTTTTAGAAATTCAATTCCAATGAAGATTAATCCTATCCATGTATTTATTTCATTTTGCATTTTACTTTCTAGTTCAATTTTCGCTCAATTGCCCGATTTCGGTCCGGCATTTTTGCAAAACGAAGTTGCGACTGTTCGTATCACAATAAATCCAGATTCACTCGATGCATTGTTGTCGTCGGAATTTGCTGGAACAGATCGCGAATTCCCAGCTACCTTTAAATACGAAAGCAGTGTTTTAACCGATTCTGTTGCTGAAATTGGATTTCGCCTTCGTGGAAATACGAGTATCAACTCAGACAAGAAATCGTTCAAGGTTTCGTTCAATACCTATCAATCGGCTAAATGGCAAGGGCTAGAAAAACTCAACCTAAATGGAAGTGCCAACGATCCTTCGATGATTCGCGCCAAGTTATGTTGGGATATTATTCGTGATGCCGATTTACCGGGTGCTCGCACATCATTCGTTAAGTTGTATATCAATGGTGAATACCGTGGTTTGTATTCGAACATCGAACATATCGACGAGAATTTTGCCGATTTGTACTTTCCGCAAAGTCAGTATAGCACACAGTTTAAATGTTTGTATCCTGCTACGTTGGAATATATTAGCTCCAATCCGAACGATTATAATTACATTCAATTTGATCGTCGCCCCTATGACCAAACCACGAACGATTACACCAACGATTACCGTGAATTAGCCGAATTTATCACCATTCTTAACCAAACTTCTTTATCGAATTTGCCCTGTGCTTTAGAGCGCCGATTTGATGTGGATAGCTATTTACGTTATGCGGCTTTGGATGTATTGACGGGCAATTGGGACGGTTATATTTACAACAAGAACAATTTCTATTTGCAGAAAGATTATCAAACCGGGCGTTTTCATTTTATACCGTATGATTTAGACAATACGCTAGGAATCGATTGGGTTGGACAAGATTGGACCACCCGCAATGTGATGAGCTGGGCACCTTCGAGCGAGAATCGACCTTTGTTCAAACGTTTGTTGCAGGTTCCAGAATATTCGTCACGTTACCAAAATTACATTCGCGAGTTTGCAGCTTCCGTTTTTCATCCCGATAGCATTGCAGCGAAATCGGCATCTAAGTTAGCATTGATTCAAGATGCTGCAGTAAATGACACGTATCGCACCTTGGATTTTGGATTTACCTATGATGATTTTTTGAATTCTGCCAGCAGTGCTTGGGGCAGTCATGTAGCTTATGGGATAAATGATTATGCTGCTTTACGAGTGGCTTCTGCTTTAAATCAAACTACGGCTTCGCAGCAGGTAGCGCATTTAACGGGTGGTTGGATAAAAGTGAATTCTTCTTTAGCGTATGCTCAACTAAACGGACAGGTAAACGGACTCGTTCAAATTGAAGTAAGTGTTTTAAGTGATATGTCTGCGATACTAGCTACATATACCTTACATGACGATGGGCTATCTCCTGACTTGACTGCCGATGATGGACTTTATTCGGGTGATTTACCATTTCCACCATTTGAAACAGACCAAATTTATTATCGTTTTCGTTACCAAGAAACGGGTAGTTCTATAACTCAATTATGGCCATGTGGTTCGCGTGTATTTTTCATAAATGCATCAAGCGATAATTTACTTAACGAATTGATGAGCGACAATAGCTCTTGCATACCCGATGAAGCAGGTGATTTTTCTGATTGGATTGAATTGTATAATAGTCAGGCAAGTACTTTCAGCATTGATGGATATTATCTTTCCAACAAGCAGAATTACCTCAACAAATGGCCTATGCCGAATGTGTCGATACCAAGTCATGGCTTTAAACTTTTATGGGCAAATAGTGATGAAGAGCTTAGTCGCAACAATGTGAATTTTAAACTTTCTGCAACGGGCGACACACTCTTGTTGCATCGCAAAGCGGATGATACCTATCAATTAGTAGATCAGGTAATTATTCCTGCATTGGATGTCAATGAAAGTTATGGTTTGCAAACAGATGGTGGAAATCAGTGGATGGTGTTTGCAGCCAATCTCACCACAGCAAACGAATCGAATAATACGAGCGGATTGTATTTTTTATCACAATTGAAATGTGGCATTTTCCCTAACCCAACGAATGGAGCACTCACCATTCAATTGGATAGTGAAACAGGTGAAATTAGTTTGTATTCACTCACAGGCCAATTAATGATGAGTAAAAGTTTAAGTATGAATTCTACAATATCATTATCTGAACTTGCTGCTGGTACTTATCTGATTGAGGTACAAACAAAAATGGGAATTGTAAAACGAGAACGGATTGTATTGATTCACTAAAATGATAAGACTTCGGTTTTTATTAATTGGATTCTGTGCCTTTGCTCATATTAGCAATGCACAGAATCTATTACCCAATCCCAGCTTTGAAAATATAACAACATGTATTCCGCCTAATACTGACTGGCAATGGAATCTGACCAATTGGATGGTGATGAATACAGGTGGCACACCTGATGCCTATAATAAGTGCAATGACTCCACTTTCAATAGCAACCCGCCTTACCTTTATAATCCTTGTTATTGGGTGCCCTATTCTTGGCTAACTTATCAATATCCTAATAATGGCAATGGATTTTTGGGGTTGTACTATGGTTTGTATTATAATCGTCATGATACACTTCCATATTTTAATCAAGGACGAGAGTATATTGTAGCTTTATTAAATCAAAATTTGATTACTGGTCAGCAATATTGTTTAGGAGGTTGGATGAACAATATGAATCTTCGATATGTACCCAATTCCAACAAATACTGGACTGTATTTTCTAATCAGGCCTCATTAGGATTCCATTCTACTTTGCCTAACTTATCTGATACTTGGCTATTTTCGAGTATTGATCATAAATGTCGCCTTACAAAAGAAGATTCAACTCTAATTACCGACACACTTAATTGGGAACATATTCGAACCCCATATGTTGCTGAAGGAAATGAAAAGTATGTAGTATTAGGTAATCTATTTTCAGATACTCTATCTGGCTTTCAATTAGCCACCAACTATAATATTGACTCACTTTACAGCTTGCCAATTTCAGATAACTTAATATTCCTCTATAGTACTTTTGTCTACTTCTATTTCGACGATATGTATATTGTTCCCATACAAGAACCGCAAATACATGTAGCACTTTCAGATACTCCCGGTTTTGTTTGGTTAATCGATACCACCTTTCAAGAAGAAAGAAGTTGGTACAAAACAGGCGATGACTTAGTGCTTGGAAATGGTGATAGTTTGTATTTGCAAGTTAGTGACGGCTCTTCATACACGCTACACACTAGAAATTGTCGGGTTGAATTGAGCGATACGATGGTGATTGATTTAAGTGGGTTAGAAAAAATTGACAAATCATCCATTCATCTTTTCCCCAATCCTTCCAATAACTCTATCACACTTCAAAGTCCTTTAATTAAATCGGGTGCTAATTTATTTTTAAGAGATATTTCAGGTAGATTAATTCATCAATTAAAAATTCAAGAGCTTAATCAAATTGAATTAAATACACAGAATTTAGCTGATGGGATTTATCTTTTTCAAATTATTGGATTAGATGGAAAACAGGTAAGGGAGAGGTTTGTTGTTCAGCACTAGAAGAGTGGAAAAGTGGAAAGTAGAAAAGTGAAAAAGTAAAAAGTGGAAAGTGGAAAGTGGAAAGTGATATAGTATAAAGTTTCTAATGCTCATCATTAACAACTCGTAATACTTTGTACTTATTACTAAATACGATTTAAGAAAAATTGCTTTGTATTTAAATATTGGATCTGTTATTCTCATTTCAATAAATCATGAATTTACTCATGTAATTGAGGGATTTTATTTTTTACAACATCCCAAACAATGGAATAATTATCTCCAATATAATCATGGATTAATCTATCTCGCATTCCTGCCATATTCTTCCATTGGATGGAATTCCACTTCAATTTATAATCTGCAGGAATTTTCTTTGTCGCTTCTCCAATGACTTCTAAACTTCGAGTTACAGCGCGCTTTAGTACTTCATCGGCAATAAATTCATCTTTAGATAAATTTTTACTAGTCGATACGATAAACTCACATTCATCATAAATATGTCGAAGATATTCTATGGGATCTTTAGACATAGTGTACTTCTTTCAAAATAGAAGGACCTATATATGGACTCAAACCATTCTTAGTGACTACTTCAATTTTTTCACCTTGAAAGAGTTGCTCTAAAATATCATAGACAGCCATGAAATTATCAAAGCTTTCTGCATCCGGCTCGAAATCAAGCAAAACATCAATATCACTATTCGAAACTTCTTCCCCTCGAGAATAAGAACCAAACAATCCAACATTTCGAATACCTAATTTTGAGAATTCCGGCTTGCGGCTTCTCAATGCAATGAGTATGTTTTCTTTAGTTGTCATCACGCTTTATACACAAATATACAAAGTTTGTTTCCCATAACTAGCAAGGGATTTAAGTCGAGAATTCAATTCCTAATCGCAATTTTACTTTCAATCTATATATCATAATACTTAATTCTCACTACTTAATACTCCTAATATATCACCGTCACATTCCCATAAATTTCCTTCACTTCATCTAAGCTAAAACCTAGCACTACTTTATACACATACACGTCCTGCTTGATTGGTTTCTTGCCATTGTTATATAAAGTTCCATCCCATTTTTCGTCTTTATTAAATGTTTCGAAAACAAGGTGGCCCCAACGATCAAAAATGAGGAAGTCGAATACTTTAGGTGTTTCGAGTAATACTGGACCAAAGGAGTCGTTTTTCCCATCACCATTTGGAGTAAACGAACTCGGAATGTAGATGCTTGGTGCTGGCGCTACTTTCAATGCGTGCTGAACCGTATCGGGACAATTGAAGCTGTTGTTAGCAATCAATGTGATGATGAATTCTGATTCTGCGGTGATGTCGTAAATATGCTGATTGATAAAGTCGGGGTAAGTGGATCCATCGCCCATATCGAATTCGAAACTGTTCGCTCCGGTGCTCATGTTTTCGAATTGAGCTAATGGGTATGATGTAGCAATCTCATCCGGACTCACGGTAAATTCTGCATGTGCGTTGGGATAAACCACTACGGCACTAGTTACAAGTGTATCGCTAGCACATTGATCCTGACTGGTGATACGCATGGTGATATCGTACACGCCTGGTTCAGTGTATTGATGTTGAGTTGTTGGTCCGCCCATGCCGGTTGTTCCATCACCAAAATCCCATTCCCAAGTATCGCCATATTGAGTGAACGATTCAAATTCAATGTCCATTGGTGCACATCCGGCAGGAGGAGTAATGCGTAAATCATTGACCGGTTGACCAATCACTTCGAAGTATGACTGTGTTGTATCGGAGCAAGAATATTCATTCGAAACGACCAAGGAAACCTGCTTCATTCCGGTATCGGCAAAGGTTAAGAGTGGTTCGAATAACATCGAAGTCTGATTCTCCCACGTCCAGATATACGCCATTCCAGCGCTTGATTGATTCTGAACTCCGGTTGATGCAGGCGGTCCACACGCTGAATTCGCATCCAAAGTAAAACTGCTTAATGGCTTAGGGAATACGTCGATTTCTACTTGCGCTTGAGCTGGACAATCGAGGTTAGCTGCAAAATTGAAATTATGAGCCGTGATCGTAGCCAGATACGTTCCTTGTCCTAGGTAATTGGTAGATGGAGAAAAGGCGGTTGAAGTAAATCCATTTCCAAAATCCCATTCCTGACTGGTTGAAAATTGCGTCGAATTCGTGAAGGTTACATGCAATGGCATACAACCTTGAACTGGATCGGCAAGGAAGTCGATTTGAGGAACGGCATCTACCTGAACTTGCTGGTATGTAGTATCAGGACAACCAAAAACAGGAGAATAACCAATCAGTCGAATTTGGAAATTCCCTTGTGCTGGATAGAGATACGGAGGTTCAAAACCTACGGCATCTTCCCCATTTCCAAAGGTCCAGCTATAGGCAGCCGAACCAGTAGAAAGGTTGTTGATGCTTAACGTGGTTCCGAGGCAGATCACATTTTCGTCGAGCGTAAAAGCTACATCGGGCGCAGCATATACAAGCACGTTAGCATAGGAAGTATCAATCGAACAGGCATCTTTAGCTACTAAGGAAATGGTGAAATTCCCGCCTGTTGTATAGGTATGCGAAATGTCTTCGGCAGTTTGAAGTGGACTACCATCGCCAAAATCCCAGAGATAATCAGTTGCACCAGCAGAAATATTGGTGAAATTAACTGGAAGCGGAGCGCAACCCCAAGGTGGATCGGTATTGAAGAAAGACGTCACCGTATTAGGTAAAGCGGTGATGTATAGGAGCATGGTATCGATGCGACAACCATTTTCAACAATCAAACGCGTTGCATATACACTCGTATCGTTGTTTTGGGCAATAAAACCATGTCCAACTGGAACGGTATCGGTGCTTGTAGTTCCGTCGCCTAATTCCCAGAAAAACGAATCGGGCTGACCGTAACTCAAATTGCTAAATACCGGAACAAAAGGAGAACAACCCGTTTGTGCATCCACCGTAAAGACTGGTGTTGGTGAAACACGTGCAAACACAGGCAATTCGTAATCATCGGCGCCACACAAATTCTGCACGTTCACATGCACCAGATAGGTGGTATCGTGCAGTACGGGCATAGGTAGCAAAATGGTATCGGGCAATGGTTGATTGTTCGAATACACGCCAGTTACCGACCAAGTAAAGGAAGGAGCAAATCCAACCGATATATTCGTTAAAACAATTGGCGCTGGAGCACACACCGTATCGGCCGACATAGTGAATTCAGCAGTAGGCGGATCTACCGAAAGTACAGTCGCTTGAATGGTGTCTTTACAACCAGTGGCAGTTGTGATGATCAGCTGAATGGAATACGTTCCTGTATCCACAAAGGTGATGGCAGGAGAAGCATTGGTAGAACTGAGAATGGTGCTTAGATTTTCATCTAGAACAGTCCATTCCGATTGAAACGCACCCGGAAAAGATGTATCTCCTACTGAAGTCTGAATTAGATTGTATGGTGCATTATGGCAAAATGCTGCGGGCAAACTCAAACTCGCCTGAGGCATTGGATGAACCAAATACAACAAGGTATCACGGTTGACACATCCAGTTACTGGTTGCGTATAAGTATAAATGAGTTGGTTTGTTCCTGGCGGACTTAACTGCGGACAATATGTTCCAGTAGCCGATATACTCCCCTGCCCTGCCCAGAATCCCGTTGCAGGAGGCAATCCATTTCCATTTACAGGTTGAAATTGATCCAGTTGAAGACAAGCTGCATTGATACAATCGACCCGATCGGGACCAGCTTTTACGATAGGTAAAGCATGTACCTGAACGGTGATGGTATCCCAGGTTTGACAACCGAAAGTTCCGTAAGTATAAACAGCAATACTCGTATCGGCTAAGTTGCCAGAGAATGTTCCATTTGCATTTAGCCACGATGGAAAAACCCATGAACCACCAGCAGGAGTTGCTTGTAGAGTATAGGTTGTATCGGCATCGTGACAAAATTGAATATCGGCTCCGCCATTAGCACTGGCATAGGTTGGTGCTATAACTACAGCTGGAATTATGCTATCCGAAACGCAGCCAAATCCATTGGTATAGGTGTATGTGAGATTGGTTGTTCCGATGTTTGGAGTAACGAAAACATATCCGCCACCTGAGGAACTAACACCATTTCCTGTCCATACACCGCCAGCTGGTAAAGCCGTTACCAAACCTAAACTGTTTATGAAACTGGTGAAACAATAATCTAACTGAGTACTTCCAAAGCTAATTGGCGATGGACCATGCATGCTTACTTGTAAACTATCGGTCGCCACACAGCCTGTTGCTGCAATGGTAAACTGATAATACACCCATGAATTTCCAATCGGCATTCCTGTTGGATCGAAGGCTCCAGTTGCTGTATTGGTAATCCCTGTTCCTGACCAAACACCTGTCCCACCTGTTGTGGGTGATTGTCCGCTAAGTACGATTGGAGCAGCGTTGTTACAAATAGAAACGTTATTCCCAGCATTCACTATCGGTAGCGGATCAACAAGCACTTCGGTCGTATCACTTACACGACACGATCCAGTTCCTGTGTTGAAAATGATGTTGTATGTTCCAGCAACGAGCGGATCGAATTGTCCAGCAGCTGTAGCGCTTCCTGTCCATGTTGCAGGGACAGAAACAAAGCTTGGCGTGAAGGTGATGATTCCAGATTGTGCACAGACTTCTAGATTCGATCCGATTGAGGTAACAGGCGGAGTGGAAACTGTGATAGTGGAAGGATCAGAAGCAGAACAACCGCTAGCATCAGTGTAATGATATACCACGTTGAAAACGCCATTTCCATTAGGTGTGAATACTCCCGCAGAACTGATTGTTGTATTGGAAGAAGTCCAAGTTCCACCGGCTGGAGTTGCTCCTGTAAGCGTTTCTGCTATTAGTTGATTACAAAACGAATAATCTGGAGCAATCACATTAGGAATCGGATTAACACTCACATCTACCACATCCGAAACCTGACAACCATACGAATCGGTTACGGTTAATGTGATCGATTGAATTACTGGAACTGCTAATCCCGTAGCAACCGATGCATATTCTGGATTGAGAATGGTGGTTGAAGATAAACCTGTTGCAGGAGACCACTGATACACAAAAGGAGAAGTTCCGGTTCCTGCCTGCACACTTCCCGAAAGCGAAATGGTATCACCACCACACACACCAGCGTTTGCTCCAGCATTTACGACTGGCAATCCACCCACAATGACATGAATGGTATCGGATGCGGCACAAGTAGCACCCGTTTCGTAAATGTAGGTAAGCGTGAAATTGCCTGCTCCAGCAGTCGAAGGATCGAAATAGTAATTCGTACCGACATTCGATATTCCTGAACCTGTCCAGTAGGCATTAAACTGAGCTGGAGGATTGCTTGGCTGAGGCATGGGTAAAAGCACCGCAGCATCGGTAATGCAACGATGGAAACCTGTTCCTGCATTGATGCTAATAGGACTACCGACGTTAATCAGCAATGTATCGTGATTGGTACAACCTAAGGCATCGGTATAGTGATAAAAAATTGAATCAACGCCCAGTCCACCGCTCGTGTAATTAAGTCCGACTAGTGTTCCTTGATTACTTGGTGCAGTAGTCCATGAACCACCTGTTGCTGGGGAAAATCCGCTTAAGGTGTAAGGTACAGTTGGGCTAAAACAGATGCTTGTATCAGGTCCTGCGGTGATGACCGGAAGCGGATGAACAGTCAATTCGAACCAATTGCTCACCAAACAATGATTGGAATCGGTGACCTCAATCGTAACAGGTGCGTAGAGATTTGTTGCTCCCGGATTTCCCGGAACCATTGTTACGGTTGAATCGGATGATGAAACCAAAGCCCAAAATGCTGGATACCAAGCCCAGGTGTATGGATATAAACCGCCACTGGCAGTTGCTACAAACGAAATGGTATCGTGGTGACATGTTTCCTGATCGGGAGGAATGACCAATGTTGGAATGGAATACACCTCAACCTGAATGGTATCGTGCGTTTCGCAGGTGGTGTTCAATCCGATGGTGTAAACCAAATCATGAATTCCTACACCTGCTGAAGATGGAACAAATGTCGTGTCGGGCAAACCGTAAGTAACACCGGGACCAGTCCATATTCCGCCGAAAGGCATGCCCATAGTCAAATGATACGGAATGGCATTTAAACAAAAATTAGAGTCAGGACCAGCAACAGGTAAGCTTGGTGCTAAAACAGAGATGGGTAAAAGGTCGGAATTAATACAACCTTCTGCGTCAGTATATGTGTAAAGCAATGTGTCGATACTTCCAGGAGCATCAGGCAAATAGGTATCGTTGGTGTTGAGCGTTCCTGTAAGCGGACTTGGATCTGTCCAAACACCACCTGTTGGAGTTTGAGCTAATAAAATAGCAGGTATTCCTTGAGAGCAGAGTACTAAATCGTTTCCAGCATCCACAACAGGTAAGGCATTAACACTAATCGTTACCGGATAGCCAGATGAATAACAACCTGTAGTCGCATCGTATCCAGTAACAGTGTATTGCGTGCTTGTTCCCGGATTGGCATCAACCGTTGGACCTGTACTTCCGTTCAATCCACCCGAAGGTGACCAAGTAAAAGTAGTTCCCGGAATATCTGCTCCCACGTTTAGGACAACCGGAGGAGAACCAGCACACATCTCAAATCCGTCATTCGCATTATTGACCGGAGATGTAGAAGTTACATTCAGGATAGGTAATGGATTGACCGTTACATCAATGTTATCGGTTGATGAACAGCCTACATCATCAGTTGCTATTAGAGTTAGCGTTTGAACAGAAGGTGATGTTCCCGAATTGCTAAGGTTGATGGTTGGATTGGATTGACTGGAAGAACCTCCAGCTCCTGACCAATTGTAAGTGTAAGGTGGAGTTCCGATTCCTCCTGTTAATACAGGATTACCGTTATTGATAGTCACATTCGAACCCGAACACATCGTAAAATCGGAAACCGAAATTTGAGGTGCATCGCTCACCTGAACACTAATGGTGTTGGTTGCCGTAGCACACTGATTCGAAACAGTAACTGAAATTTGAGGTGATCCAGAAGTAGGGAAAATCACATTCCCCGGATCGGTTCCGCTGTATGTGGCAGGAGTTCCACCTTGGAATGTCCAGCTTGGCGTGTTTAGAATTCCTCCGCCATTATCATATACAGCCGATGGATCAACCGTATAAGGTGCACAACCAGCAACTATAGCTGAAATAGCTACGGTCGGAGGTGAAACAACCGTGTATTGAACATTATCGGTTGTTGTTCCGCAAGCGTTCGTGGTCGAAAGTGTTACGGTATAAACGCCATCGGTAGTTAAGAGAAATGTAGGTTCAAATGAGTTGGCATTTCCCGTTTGGAAACCTGCTGTTGGAGAAATACTCCACTGATAAACTGGCGCAGCACAACCTGCAACACCTGTAGAAGTATTATCAGTTGTTATGGTTACTGGTGCGCAAGAACCGCTCGCTGTTGTAGTAAAATCGGCAGTTATTGGATTCACCACACAGAGCGTTTGTGTGATTACATTATCTCCACAAAAGGAATTACCAATGCGTTGGGTAATTTGATACGTTCCTGCTTGGGTAAAGGTAAATCCCAATTGATCGGTTCCCGCAGTCCAGCCGGCATAAGGAGCACTATTCGTAGAACCAAACGTTCCAGAAGTGAGCGTCCAACCGGTTGCTGGCGTAATACTCCAAACAACTTTGTAGTTAGAAGTACATCCGTTAATAGTAACCACATCGCCGGGATCGCCTGTATTGGTAACTGTTACCGTAGAATTTACACAAGCTGGATTCGGATTTATCGTAAAAGCAGCTACTGGTGGTGTAGATATCCGGATAGGCTCAATGGTAGCTTGTCCTTCACCACATGGGTTAATGGCTTTTATCTGACAATAGTAGGCATTGGCGTAATTGGGAGAAGAATTTCCGCAGGATGTTGTTGTAAAGGTATGTGTAAACGAAGCCGGTGGCGGATGGTTGTATGTAACCATGGGTGAACCATCGTTGTAGGTAACTTCATAATAAGTTCCTGCAACATTATTGCTTACGTTACTGATTTGATAAGATGCTGTATAAGCTGCGCAGGTATCAACCTGTTGTCCATTTAATCCGATACTGGGCGTACTTCCAACGAAAACCTGATACGTATTGACTGAAAGGCAACCAGTAGGACCAGTAATAGTGTATGTTAACGTATACGTTCCAACGGAATAATTGTGAATTAAACCTGAAGGTTCTGTTGCACTTGTCCAATTAGCTGTTGCATCTCCCCAGTTAATCGTATAATTCTGAATCCAAGGAAGATTGGGAGTATTGTCGCTAATTGAAATATTTGCATTTGGATTATTGGTACATTTTTTCAAAAACCATAAGCCATTAAACTGAACCAAAGAGTTCGAACTCAAGAGCGGTGGATCAGGTATTTCGTGAATTTGAATGGTATGCTGAATGATGTCTGAACGTCCAGCCGCATTGGTAACAATAAGTGTTACAGTTACAGTTTGATTACCAACACCCGGAGGAATGTTAAATGTATGAGAACCTGGGTTTTGTTGATTCGAAGTAGTTCCATCTCCCCAAATCCAGAAATAGGTATTCCCAGCAACATGAACCGTGTTGTTCGTAATGGTAACGGCGGTTTCGTCGCAGACTGGACCAGCAGGCATAGTAAATAATGCAGTTGGACAAGCACCTGCAGCAACGGTAACAACTACGGTATCTAAAGTAGCAGCGCAACCTGGCGCCTGAACCGTTAGTACATAGGATGTAGTTGCAGCTGGAGAAGCTAGATAAGTAGGAGTTGCAGCCACATTTGCCCCACCTAAAATATTCCATTGATAGGAAGTAATGGCTCCTGTTGCTCCTGTTAAGGTGGCTGTTCCTCCTAAATAGGCTGTTCCTCCATTACAAATGGTGATATTATTACCAATATTCAAATCGCACTGAGCATTCAAACATCCTCCAATGACTGAAAATAGAAGCATCCAAATGAGCTTCATTTTTCTCAGTCTGAAACTGGCTAAGCGTATATGGTTAACGAGCTGGATCAATGAATTACCGTGATATTACCGTAAAGATTAAATATTTGATCCGACTCAAAAATGGCAGTTAGTTTATACACATACACATCCTGCTTAATTGCCTTTTTCCCTTTATTTTTAAAGGTTCCATCCCATTCTGTATCTCGATTAAACGTATCAAAAACGAGATGTCCCCAACGATCATAAATGGCAAAATAATAATAGTGTGGAGCTCGATCTAGAAATGGTTTAAAACCATCGTTTGTGCCGTCGCTATTGGGACTGAAAGAATTTGGAATATAAATATTGGGTGCCGATTTTATGTAGATTTCAGTGAATGACGTATCAGGACAATTGAAGATATTATTAGCAATCAAGCTGAGTTGAACAAAGCCTGTATCTGGATTGTCGAAAATGTAGTTTGCAGGTATGTCTTCACTAATTAATTGATCCTCTATAAAGAACTGATACTGATTGGCTTCTTGGCTATTATTTACTAAATCAATTCGAGGAGATGACTCCGAAATTACAGAAGGGCTCACCGACAATTCAGCTTGAGCTGTTGGAAAAACATGAATGACCTCAACCAAGATAGAATCGTTCGAACACAATCCTCCTGTAGAAACTAACAATTCAACTGAATACAATCCAGCTTCTTCATACACATGACTAACAGAATCAATGGTAGAAAACTGTCCATCTCCAAAAGCCCACTGGACTTGATTTCCATAAGAACTCAAATTATCAAATGTCACCTCGTGTGGAGCACAACCATTTGGTAGATCAATGGTTAAAGCGATACTTGGTTGTCCAAGAACTTGAAAAGATGAATAAGAAGTATCGCGACAAGCAAACGCATTTTCAGCTATTAAACGCACCTGGTGTGCACCTGTATCGGCAAATTGAAGAATCGGTTCAAAATCAGTTGAACTGCTCGATTCCCAAAGCCAAGTATAAGTATCACCACCAGTAGAAGTATTACTTACCGCTGTTTGTGCAGGTGGACCGCAAGCAGAGTCGGTAGCCATGACAAAGGAACTTTGAGGAGAAGGATTTACATGAATAGTAACAAAAGCTGTATCAGGACAATCAGCTCCAATTCCTTGGTAATTATGAGCAATCAGCTGCGCTTGAAAATCGCCTGATTGGGCAAGCAGAATCTGTGGTTCGGCTAGGATAGAACTTGTTCCATCTGGAAAATGCCATTCATAGCCAGTAGCTTGCGTACTTGTATTGAAAAACTGAACCTGCAAAGGCATGCAACCCGTATCAGGATCGGCTGAAACATTGATTATCGGAAATGGAACTACATCTACCGTTTGACTAATTGTATCCACACAACCGGTAGCGGCATTTTGTCCGTATAACTGAATCGTTTGGTTTCCTGTTACTGTGTAGATATGATTTAAAGAAGTTGATATCGGACTAACAGTTCCATCACCAAAATCAATAATCACATTGGAACTATTCAGAGAAGAATTGGTGATTTGCACTTGACTGCTTTCACAAATAGATGGTTGATCAATGCTGAATGCGAGTTCGGGTCCAGCTAAGACAGTAACGCTATTCAAAATCGTATCAACCAAACAGAAATTCGAAACAGTAAGCATCACGTTGAATACTCCAGGAGATTCGTAAATATGAGAAACAGAATCTCCAGCAATGCCTGTACTATCGCCAAAATCCCAGAGATAATAAGTCAAATCTCCTAAAGGAAAATTAAAATCTACTTCCAGCGGAGAGCATCCAACAATGGGTGTTTGAGCAGTTGGATTGATGTGATCAGGATAAACAATCACATTCGTTGCAGCATTCGCGTTTCCGCAGGTATTGCCTATTTGTAGCGTGATTGGAATGAAGCTAACTGTATCTGTTGTTGTGTATGTATGAGCTGGAGGAAGCGAATCGGTTGAAGTTGTTCCATCACCCAAATCCCATATAAACCAATCAGGAGAACCATAACTCACATTCTGTATCACAGCCGAAAATGGCGAACATCCTTGACTATAATCTGTCCCAATGAGCGCAACCGGAACAGGACGAATAACCACCGAATCGACAGCCGTTCGAGTTCCACAAAGATTGCTAACCGAAAGCGTAACATGATAAAGCGAATCAGCTATGATAGGCGCTGCAAATACAGGTAAAATCGGAATGGTATCGGTTGAACCCGGACTTGATGGACCAAAATCCCATAAGAAGGAAATCTGATAACCGGATGAAGTATTCGTTACCGTCTCCTGATGTGGTCCACAAATAACATTATCGGCTAAACTAAAAGCAGCTGTAGGCGGTGCAACAACTGTAAAGTAAGCAGTATCGCGGGTTTCGCAGTTATAGATTGAATAACAGATTTGTTCGATTAGATACGAACCAGCTGTAGCAATATTCACACTAGGTGAAGCCAAAGTGCTTGTTTGAACCACAGCGCCTGTCAGGGTATTCTTCACATTCCACGCAAAAGTGGCAGCTGCGCCTGAACTTAAATTCGTTACTGGAACTGGTGTATTAATGCAGAATAAAGGATTGATTGATAATCCCGGAACTGGCATTGGAACAATGGTCACAAGCAAAGTATCGGTATTCGAACACGTGGTTGTTGGGTTTTGATAAGTGTAAATAACTTGATTTACACCATTATTGGCTGTGGCAGCACAAAATTGTCCGCTTGCTGTATTGGCAATTCCAGGTCCCGACCATGCTCCACCAAGTGGCGAAGGCGCAACTAAGTTGAAACAAGGATCAGCAGCACATAATTGCTGATCTAAACCGGCATGAACTACCGGTAAAGGATGAATAGTAACATGTGCTGTATCATACACCAAACACGAACCTCCGCCCACAGCATAAACTGCATTGAATGTTCCCACATTATTGCTGATGAACGTCCCATTTGCATTTAACCAACTAGGGTTTACCCAAGTACCAGCTGGTGTTCCAGTCAGCTGATGAGATAAAGATGAAAAACAAAACGCCGTATCAGGACCAGCATTCGCAGCTGTTGGAATACTTACGTTAATCAATACCGTATCGCGATTCACACAAGTATTTGCATCGGTGTAAGTATAATACACCGAAAATGAACCTGCGGCACTTGGCGTATAAGTAGCTGTATCCTGCGGTGCGATTATGTTTGAGCCGTATGTAAGCCCAGTACCTGTCCAAAAACCACCTGAAGGACTAGCAGTTAGTTGACTTCCAAAAGGAGTTAAACACACATTGAGAACAGCAGGATTGAGAACAATGTTAGGCAGAGCATTCACATTTACCTGTAAGGCGTCTGATGCAGAACATCCAGTTGCTGTTGAAGTGAATGTGTAAGTGATTGGAAAAACTCCAGCTCCCGAAACACTCGGATTAAAAACTCCAGTCGTTGCATTTGTGATTCCTGTTCCTGACCAAGACCAAGTTCCACCAGTAGTGGGACTTTCACCTGGAAAGGTATAAGCTGGCGAATTAGCACAAAGTATCACATCCGAACCGGCATTCACAGTTGGAGGAGCGATAACGGTCACTTGTAAACTTCCGCCTACGGCACAAAACCCTGCTCCAACCGAATAGCTAACGACAAAAACGCCCACTGCATCAGGAGTAAAAACTCCACCTGAAGTTAAAGTGGCTGTGCTGCTGGTCCAGTTTCCACCGGGCGTGGCAGCAAACAACTGAAAATTGCCGCTATTGAGACAAACAGTTGTATCGGGTGTAAGTTGCAATGAACCAGGAACTTGAACATGCACCACCATGGTATCAGAACGCGTACATCCAGAACTGGAAATGGTGTAAAAAAGTGAATCAGTTCCAGCTGCTACGGGCGTGTAAGCTCCTGTAGTTGTAACGTTATCACCTGTCCAAGTTCCTCCTACTGGAGTTCCATTCATTTGGATGGTGGATGGATTGAGACAGATTGTTTGATCTGCTCCTGCATTGACAACAGGAACAGGATTGACCGTTACCAAAGCCACATCTGTTGCTTGACAGGAATGAAAATCGGTGAGCGTAACGGTAATGTTGCTTGTTGATGATAAATTCGCAACTACACTAGCTCCAACAGAAGCGCTTAATCCTGCCGATGGATTCCAAGAGTAGGAATAAGGACCTAATCCACCCGAACCAACAGCAGTTAGCGTTGCTGGACTTCCTTCACAAACGGTAGGATTATTCACGTTCACCGTTGGAGCAGCATAAACGGTCATTTGCATTTGATCGGTTGAAGCACAAGTTCCAGAACCAAAACTGTAAGTCAAATTAATGACTCCTGCTGCAGTTGGAGTAAATAGTCCAGAACCAGAAACATCTGTGCCTGACCATGTTCCTCCAGCAGGTGTTCCATTAAGTTGAAGAGGAGTTGCTCCAACGCAAATATGTTGATCTAAACCTGCACCAGCAGGACTTGGATTGACTACACTCACTATGATTTGATCGCTCGACGTACACGTGTTTGCATTGGTGAATGTGTAAGTGAGCGTATAATTTCCTAATCCGGGAGGAGTGAATGCTCCACCAGCAGTGACGCCTGTTCCAGACCAAGTTCCGCCGGTTGGAGTTCCTGTTAGTTGAGTTACTTGTGCATTATTACACACCGAAATATCTGAACCGGCTGCAACGGATGGTAGCGGATTAACTGTTATGTTAGAGACAGCATTGGCTGTGCAGGTATGAGCATCGGTAACTGTGACGGTATAGCTGGTGGAATTTAAAGGTGCGGGTGAAGTGGTAACAGATGCTCCGGAACTTGCACTTAATCCAGCACTTGGCGACCATGAATACGTGTAAGGTCCTAATCCGGCTGCTCCTACAGCAGTAAGCGTTGCATTAGCTCCGGCACAAATCACAGGGCTATTTACTGAAACCGTTGGTGGAGTGTAAACGGTAATTATTTTTTGATCTGAAACAGCACAAGGTCCGGTACCGAATGAATAGGTCAGCGTGAAGTTTCCTGGAGTTGTAGGTGTAAATATTCCACCTGATGTTACGCCTGTTCCTGACCAAGTTCCACCTGTTGGAGTTGCTGTAAGTTGAATGGCTGGTGAACCTGGACAAAGAAACTGATCAGATCCGGCATTAGCTGCTGTAGGAGTGATAACTGAAACGATAACTTGATCGGTAACTGCAGGACAACCTGTTCCAGCTGAAGCAGGAATGGTGTAGGTAAGAGTGAAGTTTCCAGTAGCACCGGGAGTGAATAATCCAGAAGCGTTAACACCCGTGCCTGACCAAGTTCCACCCGCTGGAGTACCTGTTAATTGAATGGCTGGTGATCCCACACACACCGATTGGTCCGAACCAGCATTCGCTGTAGCAGCTTGATTAACAGTAACATTATGGTTGATAGAAGCCGAGCATCCTGACAAAGCACTGATACTTGCCGTTAAGGTAACAGTGTATGTTCCGGATGCTGAAAAAGTAAAAGAAGGAGAAGTTGAACTAGAATTGCTTGCACCATTAAATGCCCAATTACTTGCAGGCGAAATACTCCAATTGTAGGAATAAGTTGGTGTGTAGCAAGACGAAGGTGTAATTGCAGTTGTATTATTTGCTGTGACACTCAAATTGGGAGGAATACATCCAAAACTCGGATTCAGATTAAATTGTGGATTTGGTGGAGGAACTACACAAACGGGAACCGACATGGTATCTAGTCCGCAGGTATTGGCAATCCAGATTTTAACACGGTAGTTTCCAGCTGTATTAAATTGAACACTCAAAGGTGTTGAACCTTGCGTCCATACATCATAATCCGAAGCACTTGGGAATCCATTGTTGCCTCCCATGCTTGCTGCACTCGCAGTCCAACCTGCTGCTGGTGAGATTGTCCAATAAGAAATTGCACCAGTTGTGGAGCATGTATATCCAGCACTTGGATCAATATAAACTCCCTGTGAGGAATTGTTGTTAAATGAAACAGAAGAACCAACACACACAGTTGAGGTAAGTGGTGAGATAATCGCATCGGGTGGTGATGAAATTACAATGGGCGAAACAGCTGCAGTAAAGGGCGAGTTTGTAGGGCTAGATGCTGTAATGGTTGCCCCAAAAACATTACTGGTTGTTTGGAAAGCAGCTCCACATGAATTTGTAGTGTAAGTATGCGTAACCGAAGCTGGAATATTCGCTTGTGTGAAGTTTAATACAGCACTACCATCTCCAAAATTGACAACATACGTGGTGTTCGCCGGATTGCCTGCAATGTTAGTAATCGGAAAAGTCAACGTATACGGAGCGCACCCAGCCGTATTTCCATTTGAATTGAAACCCAGCGTAAGCTGCGCAAATCCAGAGGTCTGAAGCAGAACAATAGAAAAAAGTAATAATAGCGACTTAGCTATTTTCAGCACAATTTGAGGTTAGGAAATGCGAAAGTAATAATAACAAAAATGTTTAACGCTATATTAATATAGTAGGTTTCCAATTTTAGGGTGGTTTTGTTTGAAAAATAAGATTTTGATTGAAGAAAAATAATTAGAAAAATCAAAATAAAAATTCATTGAAGTGACTGATATGCATGGCTTTTTTGTTTATTTGAACCTATGAGTTTGACAAAAAATTGTTTGATACTAGGTTTATTACTGTTAATAAAATGTGTTTCTGGACAAACCTATTTACCTCCTACCCTCGCCTGGAAAGGAAAAAGTGAAGGAATTTTAAGAACTATCAAAGATCCTCTTGTTACTCCATTTGAACTAAGTTCAGGATTAAATTCTGCTTCATCTGAAGAATTATCCAATTGGTTTAGCAAACTGATGCTTAAATTTCCTGATATACAGAGTGAAAGCATTGGTAAATCTGCGCAGAATCGTGATATCTGGATGTATTCGATTCGTCGTGCGGGAAAGGAAAAACCAACTTTTCTATTTCAAGCTGGTATTCATGCTGGAGAAATTGACGGCAAAGATGCAGGCATGCTTTTCTTTCGGGATGTGCTGGAAAATCAAGCTCAATTACTCCAAAATGTCAATGTGCTATTCATCCCAATTTTGAATGTAGATGGACATGAACGAGCATCTGAATTCAATCGAATAAATCAACGCGGACCAAGTATCATGGGTTGGAGAAGTAATGCTCTCAACCAAAACCTCAACCGCGATTATACAAAGCTTGACACGAAGGAAATTCAGTCGGTGCTTGCAGTTATAAATCGGGAAAATCCGGTGTTGTATATGGATATTCACGTGACCGATGGGGCAGATTATCAATATGATATCACTTATGGATTTCAAGGTGAACATGCTTATTCACCTGCTATTTCAAACTGGTTAAAATCGAAATTTCGTCCACCGGTTGATGGGGCACTTTCGAGCAATGGTCATATACCTGGGCCGCTTCTGTTTGCTGTGAATGACGAAGATTTTAAAGAGGGGAATAATGAATATACATTTTCACCACGCTTTTCTCATGGCTATGGTGACGCACGTCATTTACCTAGTATTCTTGTAGAAAATCATTCCTTAAAACCCTTTCGTCAGCGCGTATTAGGAACCTATGTGTTGTTATTTGAAACACTGCGCGTTTTAAATTTAGAAGGAGCTTCGTTGAAAAATGCTATCTCTTCTGATCAAAAACGGACACCGAAAACCTTAGCATTGACTTGGGATTTCCCTAAAACTGCAAGTGATTCAATGCATTTTGCTGGCATTGCTTCAAAGAAAGTGAAGTCGGAAGTAACAGGTTCCGAATACGTTGAATGGTTGGGCAAAGCCGAAACCCAACATATTCCGATTCGGAAAACCAATGTAGCTACTTCGCATGTTGCTCGTCCGTCGTATTACATAATTCCAGTTCAGTTCGACCAAGTCATTTTTCGTTTGAAGCAGCATGGAGTGGAGATGAAAAATATTCAATCCGACTCAACCATACAACTCAGCATGTACCGTTTGAGCAATCCACAAATTCAAGGAAAACTCCCTAATCAGGGAAGATGCCGCTTGAAGGCTGATGCGAAAGAGGAATCGATGCAAGTAGTATTTCCTAAAGGTTCTGTACTCGTTTCAACAAATCAGGCTTTGGGCGATTTAGCTGTTTTATTGCTCGAACCTGAATTTACGGATTCGTACTTCCAATGGGGCTTTTTTCCGGAATGTTTAGAGAGAACTGAGTATTTCGAAACATACGTATTGGAGCCATATGCAGTCGAGCAACTCAAGAAAAATCCATCACTTAAATTAGCATTTGAAAGCAAGAAAACGAGCGATTCAGTATTTGCAAAAGACCAACAAGCTCAATTACGCTGGTTTTACGAGCAATCGCCTTATGCTGATAAAACCTATTTACTCTATCCGGTTGGAAGAATTGTAGCAAACTAGATTTATAAAATTTTTAAACGAAAACACGATTCCAAAGCCTCATTTATAAATAAACTTTTGTAAACAATTTTGTTTATTTTTGACTATGGAAAGTCAATTGTCGATATTAAAAGGAATTCATCCAGGATTTTACCTTGAGCGAGAACTCAAGAAACGTAACATTCGAAAAAGTCGATTTGCAATATCACTTCAAGAATTCCCTCAAACGCTTGTAGCCATTACAAAAGGGAAAAGAAAAATGAATACTTCTCTCGCTTTAAAAATTGAACAAGCGCTCGATTTAGAAGAAGGTTTTCTGATGGTTCTTCAGATTTATTATGATATAGCGGAACAAAAGAAGAAAAATGTCCTGAAACCCGACATCTCCAAAATAAGACCTGTGTTGTTTTGGGACACTGAAATTGGCAAAATTGATTGGGACAAACAAAAGAGTTCTATTATAAAACGTGTGTATTCGAGAGGAAATGAAATGGAGAAAAATGTTATTTCTGATTTTTATGGAAAAGTACTCATAGAGCAAGTTTTATTAAATCAAACTGAATGAAATTACATTATTCAACAGTTTCTCCAGAATTACTTAGTGTTCTAAAGAAATTGATGGTTGAAAAATCATTTTCAAAATTTCGATTAGTTGGAGGTACTGCATTAAGTTTATTTCTTGGTCATAGAAAATCGATTGATATTGATTTATTTACTTATACCGATTATGGTACTGTTGATTTTAAAGCGATTGAGAAATTTTTACGATTAGAATTCCCTTATTTCGACACCAATAGTTATCAAGAAATTGGAATGGGAAAATCGTATTAAGTTGGCGAAAATGAAATGAATTGTATTAAGATTGATTTGTTCTATACTGACACATTTATTCATCCAATTATAGAGCTTGATCAAATCCGAATGACTAGTCTAGAAGAAATTTCGGCAATGAAACTAGATGTAATTGCCCGAAACGGGAGGAAAAAAGATTTTTGGGATATACACGAATTACAAAATCATTATTCATTAATTGAAATGGCTTCATTCCATGAAAATCGTTATCCTTTCACTCATAATATGGAAACTATAAAATCTAAGTTAATTGACTTTTCTTTGGCTGATGAAGATTTCGACCCAATTTGTTTAAGAGGAAAGCATTGGGAATTAATAAAGCTAGATATGATTGATTATGCTTCAACATTATAATTTCTAAAAAGCACGATATATTAATCAGATTTCAGTTTAAATGCAATTCCAATTTGCCTGAGCGATTGAGGCGGATAGCCCGCATTGTGCGCCGAAGCGGAAGCGAAGGCGAACAGGAGGTTCTGATAGCTATCGGAATTAGCCGAAAGCGCGACCTGAGTGTGTTGAGTTTACGAAACAGACGAAGGGCAGGCCCAAAATCAACGGAATACAATTTCCTTAATCAGCTCCTCCCCTGCCTTTTCATTTAGCGATTTGATGATTTTCGATTTCGCAAAACTCAACTCGTTTCTCAATGTTGCCGAAGAAAGTTGAATATACAAGGTGCCCTCATATATGCGTATATCGTTGGTTCGGTTCGCGATCATTGGTCCCATCAGTTCTGCCCAAGATTGAAGCATACGAAATTCACGATACTTACCATTAAGGCCGTATTGCTTGAGCCATAAATCGATGAGCTCGGTGACAGTCGAATCGTTGCTTTTACGTTTCATGCAGATTGAACCGTTCCTTGGTGAACGACAAAGTGGTCAAAGGTAGCCTGAATTCCTTGGAGGATTTCTGCAATTCGTTCGGGATGTGAATCAGTTATGAAAATTTGTCCGAAATGCTGCTTACTTACCAAAGTCATCAATGCTGTGATCCGCTCCTGATCGAGCTTTTCAAAAATATCATCGAGTAACAATAAAGGTTTCATCTGCTTCACATCACTCAACACGTCAAACTGAGCCAACTTCAATGCAATGAGAAATGATTTTTGCTGTCCCTGACTTGCATATTTACGTAAAGGAAATCCATGGATAAGCATTCCCAAATCGTCCTTATGAATACCGGAAGTGGTGTACTGCATGATGCGATCTTTCTCCCGTGTTTGCTGCAAAAGTTCATAAGGATCGCTTTGAAAAAGCTTGCTTTCGTAGGAAAGCTCTACCGATTCGGAACTATTCGTAATGAATGAATATACCTCTTGAAAATGCGGTCTAATTCGTTTAAGAAATGATTGTCTTGCTTCGAAAACCGGACGAGCATAATGAGCCAATTGTTCATCCCAGATATCAAGCATTTCAGAATTGCTTTGTCCCGATCGCAAATAGGCATTGCGCTGCTGAAGTACTTTTCCGTAGCGAATTAAATTCTCCAGATAAGGTTTATCATATTGAGAAATTACGCTATCCATAAAACGTCTACGTTCTTCACTACCTTCGGTAATCAGGGCAATATCGGAAGGTGAAATAACAACCAATGGCACCAAACCAATGTGCTCTGATAGTCGCTCGTATTCTTTATTATTTCGCTTGAATTGCTTCTTCTGTCCACGCTTGATACCACAATAAATAGCTTCTTTTTTTTCTTCATTGAGGAAATTTCCTTGAATGAGAAAAAAGGGTTCTTCATTCCGAATGTTTTGTGAATCGATTGGATTGAGGAAACTTTTACAAAAAGCGAGGTAATGGATGGCGTCGAGCAAATTGGTTTTCCCAGATCCATTTTTTCCAGTGAATACCACGATTTGTTGAGCAAACTCGAGATCTGCCTCAGGGTAATTTCGATAATTTACTAAATGGAGTTCGCTTATTTGCATCGAAAGGCAAAGATACACGGAGCATTGAGGTAGAAAAACAGCTGAGTTTGAAAATCACAAGAGGTTTTACACAAGAAACACACGGTTTCATTCATAGAATTGAAGAAAATTGAATGATCATTTTCTGTAGTTGTTGGTAACAAAAAAACCTTATTTTTGCGCCTCATTTTTTTACACAGATTATGGCCGATAAGACCAAACCAAAGCACGACACGTTACAAGATATTGAAGCATCTCTTTCGAATACCGAGATGTTTATTGAACGCAACCAGAAGAAACTTCTGATGGTTTTGGCTGCTATTATAGTAGCTGTTGGAGCTGTTTTAGCTTACAAACAATTTATTGTAAAGCCGAAAGAAGCAGAAGCTCAAGCTGCCATTTTCCGTGCAGAAATCTATTTTGAAAAAGATTCTTTCAACCTGGCTTTGAATGGAAAAGGAACTACTGAAGGTTTCCTTTCAATCATCGACTCATATAGCGGCACCAAATCTGGAAACCTTGCTCATTACTATGCCGGTATTTGCTATTTGCATTTAGGTAAATTTCAAGAAGCAATTGATCAATTGGACGCTTACGATGGAGAAGATATCTTAACATCTTCCGTTGCTATGGGCGCTAAAGGTGATGCCTTGATGGAATTAGGAAAAACACAAGAAGCTATTGATCAATACATCAAAGCGGCTGGAAAAAACGAAAATATGTTTAGTTCTCCAATGTACCTTATGAAAGCTGGAATTGCTTATGAGGACATGAAAAACTACGATAAAGCCTTAGAGATTTATACGAAAGTTCGTAAAGACTTTTATCAAACGAGCGAGGGACGTGAAGCAGAAAAATACATTGCTCGCGTTGAAGGCTTCAAAGAAAACGGCAGCAAATAATGTCGTCTGCACACCACAATTTATCAAGTCGTAAAATGGTCAATATTCCGAATATTGACCATTTTCGTTTTACCGTCATTGTTGCTCAGTGGAATTATGAAGTAACTGGTGAACTCGAAAAAGGATGCGTCGAAACACTACTTCTTAACGGCATTCCTCAACAAAATATCCGTATACTTTCAGTGCCCGGTAGCTGGGAACTAATCAGTGCTGCTCGATTAGCCTTAACGCATAGTCAAACCGATGCTGTAATTTGTATTGGTGCTGTTATCAAAGGCGACACACCTCATTTTGAATACATCTGCCAAGGTGTTACAAACGGATTAGCGAACTTGTGTTCAACTCAAGATATTCCGGTAATATTTGGTGTATTAACAGTAAACACCTTACAACAAGCTCTCGATCGTTGCGGCGGAATTCACGGCAACAAAGGCGATGAAGCTGCAATTACGGCCATTGAATTGGCTGCATTAAGTAGAGATATTCGTACAAAAGAACCCTTGTTCTAAATCAATCCTGAACAACAAAATTTCGCTGCTCTTGTCTTGAATTTAATGCTTTATCGTAAAGTGTTAATTCAAAGCGATACAGTCCATTGCTTAATCCTGATAAGGGAAAATTGAAAGTCAAGGAAGCTGGATTTGAAGCTGGATATTGGATTTCGGAATGCACTTGCGTTGATCCTCCATACACCTTAAAAACCGCAGCAGAAATTCCTACATTATCACTAGCATCGGCATTTACAGTGAGCGTGCTCGTATTACTCAAGTACTGTAAATCGGCTGGCCATTGAAGTAGAAGTGTGGGCAATTGTGTATCAAGTGGACTTTGAATAAAAACATGCTGCGTATCGGTCGGACTCAAATTTCCAGAGGCATCAACCACATTCAGCATCAATTCGTACCAACCTGTTGCAATTGAATCGGGAATTGAAATATCCTGAGAAACTGTGGTGGAATTTCCTGTAACATCCCAAATGCGCGTTAAATTCCAAGCAAGCAATGCTGTTGAATCGATTGGAACAAAAGCTTCATCCGAAGGCTTAATGATCAGTTTGTATTGAGCAAGTTCGTGGTTGTCGCTAAAAACTGCCTCAATGTGAAGAGTATTTCCGCTTACCGTTGCACTATCTGCAGGAACATTGAAAGCAACTATGCTTGGTTTCTCACGATCGGCTAGATCTTTTTTGCATGAATTCAAACCAATCAACACACTAATTCCTAAATATAGCAAGGCATTCCGCAAGCGCATTTTCGTCATTTTAATCCTACAAAGAAAACAGAAATAGCTGAGTGTTTTTCAAACTTATCTCTTGATAAGAATGAACCTCCATTTTCTAAAAGATTTCCTGCATTTTTGTCTTCCCAAATTTTCCTATGCGTCTTATTTCCTCGCTTTTGCTTTCATTGCTCTTTGTTGCTTCTCAGGCTCAAATTGCATCCATCGAACATCCTTCAGGTACGCCTTCAACTGCCGATGCCACAACACTTGATACTCGTAGTGATAGCATCGATATTAGTCACACCAACATCAACCTCGATTTTAGCGCACTTCCTACTCCCAATTTAATTGGAGCTTGTTTAGTGAATTTCTCCGCCAAAGTGAATAATATCAGTCATATTACCTTGGATTTAGAAGGTTTAACGGTTGATTCTGTAAAGCAAGGACCCGAAACTGTTTCGTTTACACATGTGGGCAGCAAATTAAAAATTGATTTATTGTTTGCTTTACAATCGGGCAATAACACAGCAGTTGAAGTATATTATCACGGAACTCCAATCGAAGATGCTTCAGGTTTTGGTGGTTTTAGTTTTTCCGGTGGATATGCTTACAATATTGGTGTTGGATTCGATGCTGATCCACACAATTTCGGTCGCGTTTGGTTTCCTTGTTTCGACAATTTTGTTGAACGCTGCACCTTTTCACTCATCGTTAAAACTCCCGAAAATTTAAGTTCGTACTGTGGTGGGATTTTGGAAGAAGACACGGTAGAAAATGGATTTCGCACACGCCATTGGACACTCAATCAAGAAATCCCAAGTTACCTCGCATCGGTTGCTGTAGCTCCTTATACCGAGGTGAATTACACGTTTTCGAGCATGCTCAATCCGCAGTTAAATGTAAAACTGGCGGCTGTTCCGGGTGATACGACTGCGATGAAAAATGCTTTCGTCAGTCTTGAACCTATTTTCCATCAATATGAAAGTCATTTTGGTCCATATCGTTGGGATCGGGTTGGCTATGTGATGACACCTTTTCAAGCTGGCGCGATGGAACATGCCAGTAACATTGGTTATCCACGCGATTTACTTTCAACTGGTGCAGCGGGAAATCAACACATCATGGCGCATGAACTTTCGCATCATTGGTTTGGCGATTTAGCAACCTGTAGAACTGCTTCTCACATGTGGCTTAACGAAGGATTTGCTTCATACTGCGAGCGCTTGTTCGACGAATGGCTCATTTCCCGCGCAACGTATGATGCTCAAGTGAGAGCAAATCACCGCACAATGGTGAATCTGTGTCACGTAAAAGATAGTGGTTACTGGCCTTTATCGAATGTGCCTCAAGCGTATACGTATACCACATCCACCTACGAACGCCCATCCGACATTATCCATACGCTTCGCACCTACATGGGTGATAGCTTGTTTTATGTGGGATTGAAGCATTATTTTAACACATACACCTTTCATGATGCAAATTCAAACGACTTACGTGATGCATTAGAAGCTGCGACCAGCGTCCCTTTACATGATTTCTTTGCCGATTGGGTAGATACGCCCGGTTGGGGAGAATTTGAAATCGATTCAATGATCATTACTGGTGGTATTGGAAATCGTTTTTACTACAGTCAAAAATCGGCTGGAAATACCCATACCTATTCGAATGTACCATTTGAATTAAGTTGCCGAGGAAGCAATTTCGAATTGTTTACAGCTCAGGTTGTGTTGAGTGGTCCAAACGGCTTTGTAGATGTTTCGGTACCGTTTGAACCGATGTATGCTTCACTCAATCGTAACGAGGCCATTTCACATGCGGTGACAGCAGAAGAACGGTTCATCAAAACAACCGGAAATGCGAATTGGACCAATGCACTTTTAGAAATTAATACTGCTTCAGTTCAAGATTCGGTTTTAATTCGTGTTGAACATAATTGGGTGGCACCAGATCCATTTAAACAAGCATATGCCATGTATCGTTTAAGTCCAAACCGCTACTGGCATGTTGACGGCGTGTTACGCGATGGATTTAAAGCCAGTGGAAAATTCACCTATAACGGACGAACATCGAGCACCTCAAGTGGCTGGTTGGATAATGAACTAGTTACCGATGAAAACAAATTAGTGTTGCTTTATCGGAAAGATAATAGCTCAGATTGGACTGTACTTAATGCCACTAAAAACACACTATCTAGTACGACCGATAAATACGGATCGTTCACATTAGATAGTTTAATGTTGGGAGAATACACATTCGCAGAACTCGATAGCAGCTTAGGAATTCAACCAATAGCAATAGTGGAAAATTCCAATTTAAAGGTATTCCCGAATCCAGCTAAAACTCAAGTTTCTCTCACCTGGGAAAAAGAGGACATGCGTTATGCAGAGTTATTCGATATGTCGGGCAGAAGTATGGGACGATTGATGATTCCAAGTGGAATGCGTGGATGGGTATTTCCGGTTGAGCATTTAGCTGCAGGAACCTATTTAATGCGCTTAGAAACGAAGCGAGGAAAATTTGTGCAATCCAAAGTGATTATTGAGAAATAAATCAAGGTTAGATTTTAATTTTTATAAATACCGGATTCATTAAAATTATCCATTAATGATGTTTATTACTATTCTCAATGCTAAAGTAAAGACATAAATTATTTTTTAAAGTAAAATTAGAATTGGACACAGATCTTGCGATGGCTATGTCTGGGCGGCGAGGGTGTGTTTCGACATAGATTAGAATAAAGATTATCCGAACAGCATAGTCGAAAAAAGGCCTTGCGCGTAAGTAGCATCGTCCAGACTTGAACTTCTTTAGGTGCACGCTGAGCTTGTCGAAGCGTGTGTCAAGACAAGAAAGTATGGCGTCGCAGACAATCATGAATGACTAATTTGAAAAAAGATAACTCAGACTTTATTTAATGATTTAATCAAAATATTGTATTGTAAAGTCAACATCAAGATGATTAATTAAAAATAATATTCAGTTATAATTTTATGATGTATGTCATACTATGGAGCTTAGATGTTACTGTAATTTGACAATATAAATTTATCGTCATGAATAAATTCTTGCTTTTTCCCCTATTGGCCATTTCTGTAGGAATGGTAGCCTGTTCAGGAAGTCATCAACCAGCCGATCAGGATAATGCTAAAAATTTGGCAGCCGATAAAGAATTGCTAACCAAAGCACAAACCTTCTTTCAAGCATTGCCATCAACAGCCGAGGTGTTGGAAAACCCCATGAGTCCAGAGAAAATTGCCTTGGGTAAATTGCTCTATTTCGACACCCGACTTTCGGCTACAGGAAATATCAGCTGTAATTCATGCCACAATTTGAGCACGTTTGGAGTAGATAACAAAGCGTTTTCAACCGGTGATGCAGGTAAATTAGGTGGACGAAATTCACCTACTTCATTCAATGCTGCATTACATAGCATGCAATTTTGGGATGGTCGCGCTAAAACGGTTGAAGAACAAGCTGGAATGCCTATTCTAAATCCAGTAGAAATGGCGATTCCAAACGAAGCTGCATTGGAAAAGAAATTAGCTGCAGTTCCTATGTATGTGGAGAAATTCAAAAAAGTATTTCCGGTTGATAAAAACCCAATTAGCTTTAAAAATGTAGCGCTAGCCATTGGAGCTTTCGAACGTACATTGCTTACTCCTTCTCGCTTCGATAAATTCTTAGCTGGCGAAACAAAGGCTTTGAATGCAGAAGAAAAAGCGGGTTTAAGTTTATTTATGGAAACAGGCTGCACCACTTGTCATAGCGGATCTTCACTTGGTGGAACGATGATGATGAAATTTGGGGTACATACCGATTATCGTCCTTTAACAGGAAGTACCAATGGAGATAATGGTTTGATGGATTTAACGAAGAAAGAAAGTGATATAGATATTTTCAAAGTGTGTGGCTTGCGTAACGTAGAAAAAACAGCACCGTATTTCCACGATGGCAGCGTAAAATCTTTGAACGACGCGGTTCGCATCATGGCTAAAACACAAAATAATAAAGACCTAAATCCAGAACAAGTATCAAGTATTGTTAAATTCTTGGGAACATTAACACATGATATTCCGGATGATGTAAAAGCAAAACCGGTAGAATTATAAAATTAAATTCAATCTTTTTTAAGCGCTGTCCTATTTTAGGATGGCGCTTTTTTTATTTCAATAAAAGATAGAATTAGCATGACACTTTTTCAAACTCCCCTCTCCCCGAGGAGAGGGGCCGGGGGTGAGGTCAACCGGATGCTAGTTAAATCCAAACTATTTCTTTTTCTAGCATCCCAATTCTATTACAAGGGGCCGGGGGTGAGGTCAACCGGATGCTAGAACACTTCATCACAATCAATGTACTCTGAAACATAATTCTAGACTATACATTAAACCTGATGAAAACCATATATTTGAAATAGTCCGAATGCTCCTGAATTATTTCATAGAGTTAATTAGCAAATGAGATTTTAAGAGATAAATTTATTTATGCGAACTAACCTATTCATTCTTCTTTGTTTTTTCAGTGGACTGATTCAAGCTCAAAAACAAGCTTATACTACCATGAACGGTGATTGTAGTCAAACGCTTCAGAATGGTTGCATTGAGCCTTATGCAAATATGATTCTTAAATTCAATGATGATTCATTAGAACAAATCATTGAACCTGTTGATTTAAATTTGGCAACCTATTATAGTCGTGCAGCCTTTTCAGATACTGCAGGCAACCTAGTTTTTGCTAGTAATGGATGGCGATTGGTAAATAGTTCAGGTGAAATCTTAGCACATAAGCTTTGGCTTGATTCCATGCCTCATCCCGATGATTCTTACGATTCTACTATGCTTCTCGTTAATATGGGTCCTTTGTTTTTAGATGATCCCGGAGATGCTGCTAAAGCATACCTTTTTTATGGGCAGTATAAAAGATTGTTTAATGCAGTTAACCAGCAAATGAGGGCTGATATTTTTTTTACATATGCCTACTTAGATATTCCAACTAAAACGCTAATCAGCAAGAATAATATCATTTTAACAGATACTACCAACTCAGGAGATATGCAGGCTTGCCGTCATGCCAATGGACGTGATTGGTGGCTCATAAAACCGGGGTTGAAGGAAAATCAAATTTATTTTGGATTATTATCACCTTCAGGAATAACAATGCAGTTACTTGAAATTCCAGACATAACTTCCAGACATCAAGCAGGAACTTTTTCTCAATTCTCTTTTGATGGAACTAAGTACTTTCATTACACCGGTACATACACTCGAACCATGTTTGTGTATGACTTTGATCGATGTAACGGAACTTTATCCAACCCGATTACCATCGATATGACAGACTCATTGATGTATGGTGATATTAATGCATTTGCCTTAAGTCCAGATGGCACCAAAATCTACATTCGGAAATACAATTTCACTCCTATATTTCCTCAGATTCAAGGTTTATTACAATATGATCTCCTTAATGGAAATTATACTTATTTAGCTTTTTCTGCTTCTGCACCAAATGCTTCACCTAATGGTAAATCAATTCTTCAACAGTCATCATATGATGAAAATGGAGTTACTTATCAAACATTAAGTGAAATTGAAAATCCCAATGAAGCGGGAACTGCTTGTAATTATGTAGAACACAAATATCACATTAACAACAATGCAACTTTTGTTATGCCCTCCAATTGGGCGAATTTTAAATTAGGCGCATTACAAGGTAGTCCATGCGATACGCTAAGTACACATGTTTCGGAAATTCAATTGGAACCAACCAAAATGTTAGTGTATCCCAACCCTAGCCGAGGGATGCTGTATGTTCAGCTTAAAAATCAAGGTGCAAAGGCGCAACTTTTTGTACGGAATGCGCAAGGTTCAGTTTTATATTCCTCTGAATTTTATCTCAGCCAGCAAGTTAACCTTGAACAAATTAATTTAAGTTATGGACTTTATTTTATTGAAGTAAAATTAGAAAATGAGATTTTAAGAGATAAATTTATTTATGCGAACTAGCCTATTCAATCTTCTCTATTTTGTTAATGGTCTGATTTTGTAGGCTCCCCTTAAATTCGGCCATTTGAAATTAGAATTCTCCAAGCCTTTAGGCGCGGAAGGCAATCCAAGAGAATTACTAATTTTAAAACCGAAAACCATGAAGAAAACAAGATTTACAGAAGCACAAATCGTAAAGGTGCTCAAACAGCAAGAGGCCGGCTCCAAGGTGAGTGATTTATGCCGAGAACTCGGCATTAGCGATGCAACGTTTTACAATTGGAAAGCCAAGTATGGAGGCATGGAAGTCAATGATGTGAAGCGAATGAAATCTCTTGAAGAGGAAAATAGCCGCTTGAAGAAGATGTATGCAGAACTGAGTCTTTTGCATTACGCCTTGAAAGATGCAGTCGAAAAAAAGCTATAAGCCTTGTAAGTAAAGAAGCTCTGGCTGAACACATGGTTAAAGAACATGGAATCAGCACTCGCAAGGCGTGTAAAGCGGTTCATATTGATCGCAAAATATGGAGTTATAAATCAGTTCGGAAGCGATCTGACGATCTCTTAATCGATGCGTTTAATAGGCTTACAGAGAAGCATCCATCCATTGGTTTTTGGCAGTGTTATTTCAGGATGCGTAAACAAGGCTTTAAGGACAATCACAAGAGAATGTATAGAGTATACAGCTCATTGAAGCTTAATATTCGCAGACGCTCTAAAAAGCGACTTCCTGCACGCACAAAACAAATGCTTTATCAACCTGCTGCACCCAATAAAGTATGGAGTGTCGATTTTATGAGCGATAGTTTATGGGATGGTAGAAAGTTCCGAACACTAAATGTAATCGATGATTTTAACCGGAAAGTATTGGCAATAGAAGCCGATACGTCATTGCCTACATTACGAGTAATACGTGTCTTAGAGAGAATAAAAGAAAGTCGTGGCTTACCAGAAATAATACGCGTAGACAATGGACCTGAATTTATCTCAGCTAAGCTCGATATATGGTGTAAAGAAAATCGAATACAGTTGTTATTTATACGACCTGGAAAACCTACAGAAAACGCTTATGTGGAAAGATTTAATGGCTCATTCAGAAGAGAGCTTTTAAATGCATATGTGTTCAGAAACATAAATGAAGTTCGAATACTTGCCGAAGAATGGATGACAGACTACAATAACAATCGCCCGCATAAAGCATTAAACTATTTAACACCAACTGAATATGAAAATGCAGAAGTAATCAGTTGAAATTCTAATTTTGAATGGTCCGAAAAAAGGGGGAGCCTACAATTTCACCCCTATAATTTTAACCTCGAATCAAATTGCATTTTAAAAGCATTCAAAACCCTGAGTTTGGATGCATCTTGATGATTTGGATTTATTAAGTAATTAAATTCTTGAGGTATTATACTGCTAGGAACTTTCAAAATAGCCGATTCATTATACTTCACAAAATCATCCCCAATAATTTGAGTAATTAAACTAGGAGGTTGAGAATTCCAATCCTGGGGTAAATCCGCTAATATCACTTCTTGAATCAATACATCATCGGGAATTTCAATTTCAATTAAATATCGGTCATTGGGTAAATCTTCACTTAAATCCAAATGGACAGAAATTTCAAGTAGCGCTAATGCCCTACTCTCGGAAGTATAAACAATTCGAGTATTTAAAGAATTCCATCTAAACCCTTCCGATAAAGAAGCGCCAACACCCGATAAAGTAGTATCAATATATTTTTCCCTTTCAATACGGTAAACAACCATTAGGCGAAGTTTCCAAACTCAATTCGATTCAAACTAAATTTTACTTCATTGATTCCCGTAATGGTATCAAGCATGCTTTCGGGTGAATTTCCACCTAAATAAAGATTCGGTTTTTTAAGCCATCGTTGAAATTTCGCCTCTTCGTTATTGAAAACATCTAAACCAAAATCTAGTAATTCATTGATCAAAATAATTAATTCGCTATTTCTACTATCAAGTAATAAATGCTCACTTTTCTTTTTGTTATAGGTAGTTTGAGGTATACCAATTAAAGCCAATACATTTTTTATTGGATTGTTTAATCGTTTACTTATTACCTCAATGAATTCGTACGGAATACCTTCACGTATAGTTTTAACCCGCTCCATTTTATTACCCAGACCATAAACTACACTCGCTTCATTCAGGGTAGATTTAGTTGCAGAACTTTTTTGAGCAGCTTTATTTTGTAAGCTTCTACTGGTATTAAATGATTGCGTTTTATTAGCAACTTTTTTCATCGTGCAGCAATTTGACTGCTAATATAAAGCAATTCTGCTTCACTTGCACTCAATTTCAATTCGTCAACTTTTCATCCCCGAATAAATTTCCGAATACACTGCTTCCCTCCTATTTTCATCAAAATAAAATATGTTCCAGCATATAATTCCCTTGTATTTATCGGAATGTAATTACTACCCATATGTATGGGAAATTGTGTCAAACATTTTACTTCCCTTCCCATATCATCAATAATTCTCACATCCGTTTTGTATTCCAATTTGGAATTAACTGATAAATCTATCTTTTCAAAACATGGGTTAGGATAGAGAAATAGCTCTTCAGTCTTTGAATTAATATCAAAAATTCCTGTTGGTAAAACATTGACTAAAAAATGGTCGATCACCTGACAACCAGCCGAATCAATCATAGTTAATGTAAACCACGTTGTTGTATCGGGACTACTCATTGTGCTAATGGCATGTGGATTAGCCAAACAATAATTGGGTGTCCAACTATAACTAACAGGTTCAATTCCACCAAAGATGAAAGGTGTAATAATGGCACTATCGCCAAGATGAATGGTCGCCGGAAAATTTTCTAAAGAAGTTATCCAATTAGAAGTCCTAACACGAATAGTATCATAACATTGGTTTCCAATGGAATCGGTTACAGTTAAGTAAAAGTAATGATAATTGTATTCTGAGAATGTTGCAATTAATTGTGGATTGGCGCTAGTTGTATCATCCAATAAATCGGAAGCATATACTTGAAATGTAACATTCCAAATTAAAAATGAATCCCGAAACGCCCACCGATACGTATATGGGGCCTCGCCTCCAGTAGCAGTTGGTTCTGAGCCTAGCTGAAATCCTCCTAAACCATATTCTGCACATAAAATAGTATCACGACCTGCATGTGCAACACATTGACTTTTAACTTGAACAGAAAAAATAATAAATACAAGAATTAATCTAAGTCGCATGGCTAATTAAAATATCAATGAAAGATAATGAAAATTAGAAATTATATCTTCCCTTTAAACCTTATATAAATACCCTACTCCCTCACCCGCCAAAACCCGAAACATGAAGAAAGTAATTCTATCCTTTTTTATCTTTTTATCGTACACAATCACCTCGTTTTCACAAACCTATAATCAACTTCATATTCCCGACACCCTAAACGGAACCACCTTTAACCTCGTCATGCGCGATACCTTTGCACAGCTTCGTTCGGGAAATCAAACCATCACCGGTGGTATAAATGCCAGTTTCTGGGGACCAACTTTATTCTTCAATCAAGGCGATACCGTTCACCTGAATGTGCAAAATAACCTCAATGATTCCACTACCCTGCATTGGCATGGTATGCACCTACCAGCGGTGATGGATGGCGGTCCTCATCAAATCATCCCGCCAGGAACGCTTTGGCAACCTTACTGGAAAGTCACCAATAATGCCGGAACTTATTGGTATCACCCGCATCTTCACCAAATGACACTCGAACATGTAACCAAAGGTTTAGGTGGTTTAATCATCGTTCGCGATCCTGCTGAGGCTGCACTTGCAATCCCGCGTCGCTATGGAATCGATGATTTTCCTTTGGTTCTCACATCTCGTCGTTACGATACCAACAATCAATTTCAAACGGTTAATACTTCGTATGGCGATTATATGCTTAGCAATGGAACTCCCGATGCTGAAGTAACACTTCCTAAGCAATTCGTTCGTTTACGCATTTTAAATGGGGAAATTGAACGTGGATACGACCTCGGTTTTAGCGATAACAGAACATTTTATATCATTGGAAATGATGGTGGTTTGCTCGATGCTCCTGTGTCTGTTACGCGTGTAAAAATCATGGTGGGCGAACGTGTAGAAATCTTAGTCGATCTCAGCAACGACGCACTTGGCAGCAGCCTCGATCTAAAAGCCTTTAATTCTGGACAAGCATTCGGATTTCCGGGTGGAGAACCAAATACATCTGGACAATTCGGAAGTTTACTTAACAACACCGATTTTAAAGTATTGCATATCAATATTGGAGCTGCTACAAATAATCCAATTACAAGCCTGCCTAGTACTTTGGTTTCCAATACCTATTTCACTGCTTCTCAAGCAACAGTAACGCGTAATGTAGCAATCACAGGTGGACAAGGTCCCAATCCATTCACGTTCGATAATACTGGTTTTGTTTTCGAAACAATTAACAAAACGGTAAATCTGAATACAATCGAAAAATGGACAGTGACGAATAACAATATTTTCGGACATGCATTTCACATTCACGATGTTGAATTTAAAATTGTCGAACGTAATGGAAGTGCCGCCAATGTTGGTTCACACGAATCGGGATGGAAAGATGTGATGTATGTTCCAAGAAATGAATCGGTATCGTTTGTTGCTAAATTCGACGATTATGCCGATGCCATTCACCCATTTATGTATCACTGCCATTTCAGTAATCACGAAGATGGTGGAATGATGGGACAATTTATTGTTACCGATCCGGCACTTGGTTTATCCTCTGTAAAAAAAGAATTAGCATTCAGTGTATTTCCAAATCCGGCAAATAATCGCGTGTATTTAAAGGTAAATTCAATCGATAATGACGTGTATTATGTGACTGTTCGCAACCTTCAAGGAAAAGCATTAATCATGTTGCCAAAACCGCAATTAGAAACAGGAATTGATGTATCAACATTACCCGCAGGCATGTATTTATTGGATGTGATGGATACAAAAACTAAATCACTTCAAACGGTAAAATTCATCAAGAATTAAATAATTAAAAATCATGCGAAATTGTTTGCTAATAGGATTGATTTTTCTAGTTAAAATTGGCTTTTCACAGCTGAATTTAGGCTACGAAAAATTCAGTTTACGCAATGTCGATAATCGCATGATTTCATTCGATTCCTATCCCGAAGCCAAAGGATTTATTATTGTTTTCACCTGCAATCATTGTCCGTTTGCGAAGCTTTATAGTCAACGCTTAAATGCATTAAATTCCACTTACGCAAAACTCGGAATTCCTTTGCTGGCAATCAATCCCATGGATACTTTGCTATACGATGAAGAGCGATTCGAACTCATGCAAAAAAAGGCAATTACCGATCAATTTAATTTCCCGTATTTACAAGATCCAACACAAATTGCAGGTAAATATTTCAATGCCCAACATACACCGCAGGTCTTTATTGTATGGAAAGAAAATGGGAAATTAACAGTCAAATACAAAGGTGCAATCGACGATAATGGCGATTATCCCGAATTGGCGCATTCCTATATTGCCCCAGTAATTGAGTCCTTATTACAAAATCAAGAAGTTAAAACACCCGAAACACCTTCGTTTGGCTGCAAAATATATTACCGAAAATAGTTGGGGCTGCCCCTTTTAATTTCATTTCGCACATGCCTGCCCAATTAAAACGGTCGGGCTTTACGTTGCAATTTTTTGTTCGTTCCTCTCAAAAAGATTTCCGCTGCAATCCCTCAGCCGGCTTAGCGTAAATAATGGTCGAACATCCTATATTAGAGCAGTTATTTCCAACGATTTCATGAAGAAAATCTACCTCCTTTTTCTTTGCAGTTTTCTATGCTTTTCTAATGCCTTTTCTCAATGCTGTACGTATAGTATTAACATGCACGATAGCTACGGCGATGGTTGGAATGGTGGCACTCTAGAGATATTTCGTAACAATCAATCACTCGGAATATTTACCGCTTCCAATTTCGGAACAGTCGATACATTTCAAGTCTGCACCGGAGACTCCATCCGATTACAATACACCGCTGCCGATTATGAAGAGGAAAATTCCTATGCTTTAATCGATGCAGCCCATAACGTGTTGTACTCGGCTGGTCCCAATCCTGACACAGGAATCGTATTCAACAATATAGCCAATTGCAATACTTTACCTGCTCCCGGAACTAGCGCCTGCACGGCCATTCCCATTGATACAGGAGCATGCGTTCAAACGTCCAACACCAATTTCCCTGGCTCGGGTTTAAATCCTGGATGTGCTAATTATGCCGGAGCGGATATCTGGTATAAACTCATTGTTCCACCATCGGGTAATGTGTATTTCAATACTTCCAATGGTGGATTAACCGATACCGGACTTGCGCTTTGGATTCAACCCGATAGTTCATGTTTTTCACTACAAGCAATAGCCTGCGACGATGATGGTGGAGGTGGATATTATTCCCTAGTCGCAGGTTATGACCTCATTCCCGGACAAACGCTCTACATCCAAGCATTTGGCTATGGTGGCGGAACAGGCGAATTTCAACTCTGTGCGCACGATTTAGGAATCATCCAATTTGATGGATCCGAACTTCCAATAGTGCTTATCAATACTCAAAACCAACCCATTGTTCCCGAAACTAAAATTGATGCACTCATGGACATCAAATACAACGGTGATGGGAACTACACGCTGCTAAATCAAGAGCCGAATATTTATAGCGGACACATAGGTATTGAAATTCGTGGAGCTACATCAGCTGGTTATCCTCAACGTCCATATGGGTTCGAAACACGCGACAATCTAGGAGAAAATTTGGATGTAGAATTATTGGGCATGCCAGCCGAAAACGATTGGGTGCTATTATCGAACTACAATGATCGTTCGTTCATACGCAACACGTTAGCATTTAAACTGGCTAATTGGATGGGACAATATGCTTCCCGCACCAAACTCTGCGAAGTGATGATCGACAGTTCCTACAAAGGAATTTATGTATTTGGGGAGAAAATAAAACGGAATGCAAATCGGGTGGATATTGCTAAATTATATAGCTACGAAAATGCTGGAGATGATTTAACAGGTGGATATATTTTCTCGCAAAATTATTGGGACGATAATAACAGTTTTTTATCGAATTATTCGCCTATTGACCATCCCGAAATGCAGGTGCATTTTATTTACGAATATCCCAAACTCGACTCTATTTCACAGAACCAACGGAATTATTTACGCGATTATGTTGATAGTTTAGAAACGGCTTTATACAGTCCCAATTTCGCTGATACTGCTACTGGATATCGTAAATATTTAGACACGAAATCGTTTATCGATTATTTTCTGATTAATGAATTATCGCGCAATAACGATGGATTTAAAAAGAGTGAATTCTTTTTTAAAGATAAATTCTCCAATGGCGGAAAAGTGCATGCTGGTCCCGTTTGGGATTTTGACTGGGCTTGGAAAAATATGGCTACCTGTGATATTTTCTCTGCAATAGATGGTTCTGGTTGGGCGCATGAAATAAATAATTGCGCAACCGACAATCCTTCTTGTGGTTGGTATGTGCGACTTTTACAAGACACATCTTTTCAAAATGAACTACGCTGCACGTATGAGTCATACCGAGATCAATTCTTCAATACAGAATACATTTTCGGTTACATCGATAGTGTAGGAACGCTCGTACAAAATGCACAAGCACGTCATTTTAAAAAATGGCCTATATTAGGAGTTAGCGGTCCGGCACCTGAAATCGGCATTATTCCAACTACCTACACTGCCGAATTAGACACTCTCAAAATGTGGGTCATGAAACGTCTAGCATGGTTAGATGCAGCCATTCCCGGATATTGTTGGCCTGATCAAACAGGCATTAAGGAAGTCGAAAATGGTGATTTAACTGTATATCCTAATCCAAGCAAAGGAATCGTTGAATTAAGCGGTTGGAATGAAAGCAATTCTCCTGTGAATATTCAGGTATTCGACACTTCAGGCAGATTGATATTGCAGGAAAATTGTCAAACAAAGAATCTACAAAAACACAACATTCAATTAAGTAAACCCGGCTTGTATTTGCTCCAGGTTCAGCTTAAAAATGGGAATGTTCGTTTGAGTAAAATACTAGTGGAAGAATAAGGAATTAAAGTTCAATAGAAAGCAATTCATTACCCAATTGGTGTAATGCTTTTTCTATTTTCTTTAATTGAGGTTTACGTGGCGATTTTAACCCAGAAGCATAATGCTGCAATTGTCGTTGATTGATTCCTGTTAGCTTTTCCAAAGCTGAATGAGTAAATATTCCTTTATAATAATTCAGAATACTAATGCAGTCGAGTTGATAGATTAACGTGAATTTCCCTTTTAATACAAGAGGCAAATCGGCATTGTTATGCATGTATAAAACCAATGATTTTTCCAAAGATTTTTTTGCTTCAGCAGCAGAATCTCCTGCACCATATATACCCGGAATATCTGCTATATAAGCACCAAAATCATCCGAACCTTTGGTAATGATTACCTTAATTTTCTCAGTATTCATTTTTTTCATTTAAATATTCATGTCTTTGAAAATTTTAAAACGCAATCCCTCACTCATTTCTTTACTTCCATGAAATGGTACCGGATAAACACGACCATCTTTTTCATAGAGATAATGGCTTCCTTCTGCTTTTAAATATTTCCACCCAGCCTTTCTAATTCTTTTATGTACCTCAGAGTATTTCATAAAAGAACTGACTGATTTCCAAAGGTAGTAATTCTACTATCATATATGCTAATTTTTAACTATAATTTCTAGTGTAAAATTAAACCGTAACGAAATAAGAAAAGAAAAAAGATATCCAGTTTAACTATAAATAATTCTCCTAGAAATGAGCTATTTCAATCAAAAAGTAGAATACAATGCAAACAACTAGGAGACAAAATTTTGAATAAATGATGATTTAAACTATTAAACTTATTACTGACTCGCTTTCAAAAGAGTATTTTGAAATAGCATTTTTAGCTTTATAATTAATAAAATATTGGTCAATTCTAAATATCTAAATAAAAAAAAAGACGCCATAAAGCGTCTTTTTTATATCTAGTAGCGGGGACGGGAGTTGAACCCGTGACCTCAGGGTTATGAATCCTAAAATGTATGTCTTCAAACAAAAGTGGACTTTTACTTAGAGAGTATTTCATTATCAAATCAAAATTAGATTTAAATTTTGATTTTGTGATTTGAGTTTAGATTTTATCATCTCATATTCCATTCTTCTTGAGTTTAATGCTTCGTGTTTTAAGCGTTTTCTTTCTTTAAGGATTTGATCACCTCTTCCATAGTATATATCAGCAGGAGTTAGGTTTTGCAATGATTCATGATAACGTTGGTTATTGTAATTATCAACAAATTTTCCCAGGGCATCTTCAAGTTCTTCCGGACAATAATAGTGATTTAGCTTAACCACGTTTTTCATTGTACGATGATAACGTTCTATTTTACCTTGTGTTTGAGGATGAAAAGGCCTACCGTGTATTTGATCTATCTCATGGTTTTGCTTAAGGTAAGCACTGAGTTCCGCAGCAATATAACATGAACCATTATCCGATAATAGTTTGGGACGAGGCTTTGACAGTAATTTGGCCTTTTTAATGGCTCTATCAACGGTTCTTTTTACATCTTCAACTTTCATCCCAGAACAGAGTTCCCAATGCACAATATATCGGCTGTAATCATCTAAGATGGTACTTAAATAATACCAGCCCCAACCAATGATTTTAAAGTAAGTAAAGTCTGTTTGCCACATTTGATGAACAAATCCTGTTTTCTTAGAAAATTCATCGGCTGCTGAAATGAAAATATGGGCTGGTGAATTGATTAAGCCTCTCGATTTCAAAATACGATAAACGCTCGATTCTGAAATGAAAATCTGTTGCTCATCAGTTAGCTTAAAAGCAAGTTCACGAGATGATAATTCAGGATAATTCAAAGCAAGATCTACTACAAGATTCTTTTGCTGTTGTGGAATACTATTCCATTGCCTTTTTAAAACCCGCTTGCTTGGATTTAAGCCATCAACGCCGTTGTCAGCATATGATTTATACCATTTGTAAAATGTGCTCTTATTAAGCCCTATTTCACGTAAGGTGCGATTGACACCAATTTCAGATTGAACAACGAGATCGATGAGTTCCTGCTTTTCGGATGCTGTAAAACGCATATATTTTTTCAGTTTTACAGTTAATCCAGCATGGACAAGCTTTTTTTTACAATGTCATAGCGCAAAACCAAATCAGCGACCATTTCCTTTAAGCGCTGATTTTCTTTGCGAAGCTCTGACACTTCATCACTCGTAGCTTCGCGGGTTACATCACCGGAGAGACGCTTCTTACCTGCTTCCAAAAACTCCTTATTCCATTTATAAAATTGACTCTCCTGTATAGAATACTTCCTACACAATTCTGCTACTGACAATTCAGCACGCAATGCCTCCATAACTATCTGGATCTTCTGTTCTGAACTGAAAATTCTTCTTGTCTTTCTGCGGATTTCTTTAATGTAATTCTCGGTCGTTTGTTTTTTCTTTGTTTCCATGGTTGTTAAAATTAAAAATATAACTTAGAAACACTCTCTTAGTTTTGACTATATTTAGTCCACTTTATGCTGACGATTTACAAGTAATAGAAGACGGAGTAATGTTTACAGGAACTATAGTACTATTATTACCAATGCTTCCTCTACTGTTAAATGTGTTAGGACTAACATTCCAAGTCCCAAATGCCCAATTGGCATTACAATCAGTAAAATCTGAAGGAGGTATAATCCAACATGCATATGTGCGTGATTCGCTAACATAAGGTGGATAGATTGTTCCATAATCATTAGAGTTTGATAAAACAGTCCATCCAGAAGTTGATCCACTAGTAGTTGATTGATTTACCCCTTGTTTATAATACCATCTATATTGGTAACCTTGAAGGCAATTACTTTCAATATAATCGCCTGGGACGTTCTCAAATGAGATCGATGATGAAGTTGTACCTGAACAATATTCAATATTTCCATTCCCAATTGATCCATAATCAACAATTTTATAATTGAGTAAAGTATTATTTAAAATTTTGTATCTATCACAATCATACACCCAATAAGCGTATACTCTAGATTTGAATAATAATGGAGGGTCAATATTTCCAACAACTCCAGTACTAATCCAATTTGAAATATCAATATTTCTAAGATCTACTTCAATACAATTATTATTATCAATTTGATCAAAATCCAAATAGCGCCATTCGCCATTAAGCCCATTATTATTTATATAAATTGGGGTTGGATCGTAAGAACCACAATAATAGCCTGTGTCTGACGAGAATGAACCTGGAGGAAATGAACTCCCTGTATTTGCCCCAATATCTAAATATGAAAAATTATTATTGGATATTCCATAAACAAGCGGCAAATAACCTTCACACCCAATCTGACCAATAGTAATATAACCATCAGATGCATATAAATTATATAAATTAAAGTGCCCATTAGGACTTCTGTTAATATAACCAGTTCTATTAGAAACTAGATTATCAATAGTTCCATCTCCAAATTGAATATTATAGTTATAATAGTAGGCAATTTGATTTATGTCTATTGGTAAATCAAATTGAAATGATCCTGAATTGGAGGGTTCATAGCCACAACTTGGATTTATTATTGGGTTTAGAATTGAAATTTGATTCCCACTGGCTTTTATCTTTATCGTATTTCCACACCATCCACTAGGTAAACAATTTTGTGCAACATTTCTGCTAACATAACATGCATAGGTCCTATCAGAATTAAAAATAGTTGTTGTTGCGCCCGAAGTTGAATCTAAATCACCATTTAGTGGCAACCATCCTGTAACATCATTTCCAAAAGGAACATCTTCTATTATCCCCTCTTTATAATACCATTGTATATTTATATTTGGATTTGCTCCAATAACATCTTGAAGTAACAAAGAGATTGAAATATCATCTTGACCACAATAATTATAAACTCCGTTTCTTAAAAAAATATAATCTGAAGCAGGACTTGTATATGTATCTAATACTGCAGTACCTAAACTGTAATTTTCATTTAAAGTAATATTAGATAAATTGGGATTTCCAGTAATTGCTGGATTTGAAGAAACAACCCTAATTCTGTAACTAGAACCAATTTGAGAAGAAATAGGTATATTCGAAATTATAGGACTGGTTAAACCAATTCCAATATATGTTGGATTAGCAAATGAACCTAATGGATCTGATAATTGAGCTACAAAAGAGTTTCCAGATTGAAAAATACTAGTTGTTGAAAAAGGTATAGATACTTGATCTCCTATACAAAAACTTCCCAATGCTAGATTTGAAGTTGTAATTGTAGGATAATTTGAAACAATTACTGAAATAGATGCTTTAGGACTTTCGCATACGCCAACTGTTTGACTTACAAAATATTGAGTATTGCCAGCTATTAAAGTAGATGGAATTGGAGCATTTGTTAATGAATTACCCCCAACTAATTCATTATACCATTTTAAATTAGTACCAGTAGCAGACAATTGTGTACTAGTGTTTCCTAAATAATAGTTTTGTGTTGAAACAACAACAGGTGCGCTTGGTGCCAGAGTAGCACTTACATTCACAGTAATTTGGGTTCTTGGGCTTTCTGGACAGCCAATGGCAGTTTGAGATACCCAATAATTAAAAACACCAGATGAAACTGTACTAGGTATAGGAGTTGTTGTTGAAGAATTTCCCCCGGTTGATGTTGTGTACCATAAAAGACCTGTCCCAGATACATTTAAAGGTGATGAAGGTGAATTTCTGCAATATGAAATTGGGGATACAGCTGATGGAGCAACAGGTTGAGCGTTTACAATAATTTGATATCCAATCCTTGAACTTTCACATCCAAATTCACTTGTTTGCGAAAGATAATATGTTTGAAAACCAACATTTGAACTATTGGGGGTTGGTGGTGTAGGTAAAGCATTTCCTCCTGATGAATTTGTGTACCACTTGATATTAGTTCCAATTGCTGTAAGTGCAGATGTACTAGCTCCTTGGCATATGTATAATGGTGTAGTTATTATTGGAGAACTAGGAATTGGTTGAATTCTAACAGTAATTAAACTTCTATTACTTTCTATATTATTTTCTGTTTGAGAAACATAATATGTATAATTACCCTCAATACTTGTATTGGGTAATGGTGCTGTTAATGAGAAATTCCCTCCATTTTCTGATGTATACCATTTTAAGTTAGATCCAGTTGCATTTAATGTTGATGATAAACTATTTTTACATAAGTCTATTGGTGAATTTACTACAGGTGAAGGTGGAATTGCAATTATAGTTTTACTTTTAGCTGAACTTCCTGAGGAATTCGTTACTGTTAGAGTTATCGTATAAGTTCCTGAAGATGTAAAACTAATTGTTGGATTTATACTAGAAGAACTTGACCCTGATTGGTAATTCCATCCTGTTGAAGGAGAAATAGTCCATAATCTAGTACTCGGAGAATTAAAGGAGTTGTCACTTATATTAATAAGTGTCCCTTGAATAACAGACACCTGATCATTAACATTTCCATTAATTTTAAAATTGGCAATTGGTGCAATGGGCTGAACAATAATTGTTTTACTTAACGTACTATTACCAAGAGGATTTGTAACAGTTTGATTAATGGTATAAGTACCTGGTGTTGTAAACTGAATTTGAGGATTAATAGATGTTGTATTTGTTCCTCCAACAAAATTGTACGTATTACCAGATGCATTTGAAATTGACCACTCAATAGTTTTTGCAAAATATTGAGTACTTCCAATATTAGTATATGATAAATTGACGGTAGCATTTTGATATACAGAAACAGTTGAATTATTGGACCCATTAATTGAAAAAGAAGCCTGAGGAGCAGAAGGGTAGTTTACTTTTATATATTGTAATCTCGGCCCAGTTCTAGAAGTATTGCATGATTGAAAAGGAGGATTGTGAGTTGAAGAAATTGTTAATGAAAGATTATAAGTTCCAGGAACTTTATATCTTATTGTTTGTGGGGTGTTGTTTACAACTTCAACAAATGAATTTTGGGCTATTGAAGTAATTGGTGGGTCTGTATTAAATTGAGGAAACCATTCTTCAGTATATGTAGCATAAGCATTGTCACAAACTGGATTTGGTGTTCCTGAAAAGTTATACCAAGGATAAGAAGTATTTTTATAACAAGTTACTACTTGATTAATTGATAAGTTAACTTGAGGAGTTGTGCATGATATTGCAGGTACAATCGGTCCAGATTCTAATGAACCAGTTATATATACAGGAATACTAGGGCTACATTGGGCATCTAATTTGTTAATCCTTAAACTAATAAAAGAAATAATAAGCAAAATTTGAGTTAGTAATTTCATGGTAAAAGGGATTATTTTTATTTCTCGAGAAACAAAAATATACTTCAAACCATAATTAAAAAACTATCTCCACAGGTAGTAATTCGATAACTTAAAGCCCTATGAAATTCTTACGCCCGAGTTTTTTAAGGATATTTTTCCTATGATAACGAACGCCAGATTCAGATATTAGTATTGATTTTGAAATTTGATTTATGCTTAGTCCTCGCTTAATTAAATCATATATTTCTTGTTCTTTTTCTGTAAACTTTAATAAATTATTCTTTATTAAATTTTCTGGTGCATGAATATACTTAACTTGGTCTCCATATGAAATAATGCAATCTATTGGATGATTTTCTTCAGAATCAATTAGTTGACTTAGAAACCCAAGATCAAACCATGTATTAGATTTATTACGAATTACTCTATTTGTTTGTAATACCCAAGTCCCTGATCCTGCATTATGTTTTAAGCGATAGTACATTCTTGTGATTACTTTTTCTCTCTGAATTTCTGGTAATTTATTAACAAAATTTACTGTTTCATGTATTAGAAAAACTACCCTGTCTATATCTGAAATATGAATAAGATTTAGAAATACTTGAACCCCTCCTGTTAAAATATCATCTTTAGAAACTCCGAGGATTCTACAAATTGTATTACTCAAATAGGAATATGAACCATTTTGATAGTTATAAATATATGCTCCATTGCCCATATTATCCATAAATTCTAATTGATTCTTATGCTCAATTAAAAATTCTTCAATATTCTTTGAATTGTAAATAAATTTATTTAGACTCCTTTCTAAGGAATCAGAATTTATATTTGATTTATTTATTTTTTTCATATGAAATCATAACATATTACAAATGTGATTCAAAAACAAATATAATAATCCTTTTTAATCCAAAAGATAAATTATTCTATATTAAACGTATTTTATAGCCTAATGTTCAGCATACACCTAAAGAGCCGAACGATACTAACAGAATGCTTTAGATTAGACGAATAAAACAAAAATACTAAGCATCAAACTCCAGAAATGCTTAGATTTGTTCGTGTGTGCTGTTGTGCGACGTTATGTTTCAAAGTATATATCCAGGAATCAAACTGTCAATAACTGCATTTTTTGTTTGTAAAAAGAATATCTCACTTTCTGATTTAACCGTGTACCAATCTTCGGTTCCATAATTTTCAAGTCTGAACTTCCTGTGTATTTCGTTTTTTAATGATAACGTTTTATCTCGACTTATAGCGGCTTCTTCATACTTACCTTGGTTTGCAAGTGATTCTATCTCACGGTTTGTGTCTTCCACATTCCATTCAGGAAATTTATTGGCTGTAAATGATGCCAATGTTTCTTCATAATTTACTTCATAAGAAAATCTAAATCCGGCTTTTGAACAAAAATTAATAATCCCTGCCAATTGACTAATGCTCATATTTGCATTCTCTTTGGATAAGTTTCTTATTATTTCATTTAATTGTTTAGTCGAATTAATCATTGTTTGCTTTTTTATAATGTACCATAACGTTTCACACACACCTGCAGAGCCAAACTTGGTGAATGAAATGCTTTAGATTAGACGAATATAACAAGAAAAACGAATGTATCAAACCTACGAAATGCATCGCTTTGCTGGTGAGTGCTGTTACAAGATGGTAGCATTAATGGTAATTGTAAATTTGTGAATCGAAATGTGTTTTATTTGACAATCAAATTCTAAGATTGCTTTCAATATAAAGTGAATCAAAATAAAATCGAAAAAGAGATTTACTAATAAATTGTAGGCTCCCCATTTTTAGTACGGTTCTAAATTACAATTTATTATCATTGATTAACTCTTCTTGGCTGGAGTGAAGCGTAGCGGAACGGAGGCCAAGAAGAGTCTGATTTTTACGTTTATACATCACTGGACTTAAGCCACCCAAAGCATCATGTGGCCTTTCTTCATTGTAGTCTTGCATCCATGTTTCAGTGATGCTTCTTACCTCATAGAGAGATTCAAAAATATAATTATCAAGGATTCCTCCTCTAAAGGTTTTATTAAATCTTTCTATCAATGCATTTTGTGTTGGCTTTCCAGGCTGTATGTAATGAAAGTCTATTTCTTTTATTTCACTCCATTCTTTCGAAAGCTTGGCGATAAATTCAGGTCCGTTATCCATTCGTATTTTTTTAGGTTTTCCATGTTTATTGATTAGGTGGTTTAGCACCCAGATTACTCTGCTACTTTTTAATGAATAATCTGTTTCGATAAATAATACCTCACGATTGTAATCATCTATAACATTAAAGGATCTGAACTTGCGACCATTGCTGAGAACGTCATGTACAAAATCAATACTCCAAGTATGGTTAAATTCACTTGGTATTACGATTTGTTCTTTTACTCTTGCTGGCAAACGCTTTTTTGCCTTGCGTCTTAATGGTAGACCCATTTGCTTATAAACCCTGTGGAGGCGTTTGTGGTTTACTTTGACACTCTTGTTGCGTAAACGATAATAACTCTTCCAAAAGCCTTCTCTGGGGTGTTCAATGCTTAGTTTACTTAAAGCATCATTTAAAAACGAATCATCCTTTTGGGAACGATAGTTTAAACTACTCCTGCTTGTTTGTAAAATACGACACGCCTTGCTTATGCCATGAGGATAATGATGCTTGAGCTCTTCTACAATCGCTCTTTTGTGGCAAGGCTTTAAAGCTTTTTTTCGATTATATACTTTGCCATATCTAGCTCTAAAGCTAAATCTGTATACATGCGCTTTAACTTTGCATTTTCCTCTTCTAGCCGTTTTATATTCTTCAACTCACTAGCCTCCATGCCACCGTATCGTTGTCGCCACTTGTAAAAAGTAGCCTTCGATACTCCATGCTCTCTGCTAATTGTTTCAACATCTTTTCCTTGTTCAAACTCTTTAAGGATCTTTGCAATCTGCGTCGGGGTGAATCTTGTCTTTCTCATATTACAGTTTTAAAATTAGAAATTCTTTTTTCAAACTGTACTATTTTCGGGGGAGCTTACAAAATCATTAAAACCAATATAAGTAAAAATCTAATATTGAACTTTTTCAATATTACATTGATTATATTTATAAGTTGTTTATATTAAAATTTGATTAGAGTTGTTGATTAACGTTATTTAGTGCAGCAAATGATCCAATTAATTCTTCGTTTTGATATCTGTCATATTTACTTGCACTCTTAATTATGGATACCTTAATTATAATTGAAAAAATTGAGTAAATAACCCATAAGACTGGATTTGTAATAAAAACATCACCAACGAGACCTAAGCATAGGTCAAGATATATTATATCAAAAGAGAATGTTGCGAATAGAATTGAATCAAAGGCTATCGACATTGACCAGTATTTTTTTAGGAAAGATAAAGAATATCCATAGTTTAAATCTTGCCTTAAATGCGACCATAAGTATGCCAACAGAGGATAAACATTTATTTGTGTAACTGGGTAATAATTTGAAAGTATAATGTGATTATTTAAATTATGTATTTCCAACAATGTATTAAACTCATTAAAATTATTATGAGTGCTATATAGTTTGAATCACACCCGTCCAAGACGTTTGTATAACGAAAATACAATCCTGATTTGATGCGAGATTACTCATCAAAGAACGCTCTTTTGAAAATTAAACCCTCTATAATTTAAAAAAGGGACATTTGTAATTCCAGTTTATCAATTTCGTCATCATCTAAAAAGGGTTTATCAAGCCATTTTTTGAGGTCAATTTTCACAAAGAGATTTAATCGAATAAAGGACACCAAATTTGAGAGGTGCCAAGAGTGTTTTGCTTCCTTTTGAAGTGTCTTTAAAAGCAGTATGGTGATTAGTGCTGTCCAAATCTGTATCAGAACAGCATTCATGCTGGTTCCTATGAAAGACTTGATTTTCAGGTGTGTTTTGATCTCCTTGAAGAACGATTCGATGCTCCATCTACGTTTATATAGTTCTGAAATGGTCGATGCTGTCCAAGAAAAATTGTTTGTAAGAAGTTCAAGATATATCTGTTGTTCTTCATCCCAGATCTGAACCATTCGGAGCTTTTGCGGGTATTTTTCTTTTGATTGAGGTAAACTCAAAAAGCCTTTCCAGTCGTATTGCAAGTCTGGATTTGCTTCATCGGTTGGGCTCTTAGTTCGCTCATAAAGTTCAAACTGAATGTTTTCTTTTCCTCGAATAACAAAGAATACTCCTTGTTCATCTAATTTTCTCATCCAGTTAAAATCGACATATCCTCTATCAGCTACAACAATGCTTCCTGTGGGAAATTCAATATCATGTGCTGCATTTACATCGTGCTTTTTGCCATCACTCAAATCAGCAAAAACGGGCATACAGCCGTCAAAGTCAAGGACTGTGTGAAGTTTTATAGCTCCCTTCTTCTTTCGAAATAGTGCCCAGTCGAACACTTTAAGACAAAGGTCAATCGTGGTTGAATCGAGCAGATAGATTTTACGTTTGGGAAGCAGCTTTCGGCTTGTTTTTAAGGTTGATTCAAACTGCTCATACAAGTTAAAATACATCGCTTGAAACAGCTCCCAGTTGCGATGTTGGTTATTATATGCCAACGATGATCGCCTCATGGCTTTTGACACTCCCAGATGATTTAAATCGCCTGTTGCTGATCGCATTCCATTGCAAACGTCATTTAAGCTATTAGACTTGGAAAACTGGCAAAAAACCATTGTCACAAAGTGAGACCAAGCATCATTGCCTTTACAATGTTTATTGGACTCAAACTTTTCTACTAGTTTATTGAAAGAATCTCGCTTAATTTTTTGGAATATCTGAGCAAATAATGTGATCTTCATGCCGGAGTTGGTTTATGTTTTTGTGTCGTAACTCAAACATACCGGATTTAATCCGGACCAACTCTATTTTTTTACCCTATTTTAAAACGTCTTGGACGGGTGTGAGTTTGAATATATTAAATCTAGTAATCAATCTTCTTAAATTTCGACCACATGAGAAACAAATTATACCAATCAAATAACCAATTACAATGTGCACTAGTATCAAGGAATTATTAAAGAAATTAATAGAGAAGAGATTTCCATTTTGGAAATACCAAAAGTATATGCCTGAAATAACAGCAATTCCTGCAAGTAAAATTGATAAATCTAAAATTTCAAAAAAATCAGCAACTTTTGAAAATATTATTTTAAGTATTGAAGTGAAATCGTTCATGATTATATTTAAAGGTTTTAAACTTAGTTTATGTAGTTTTAAAAATCTAAATTAAGTTAATTATTTCAATTGAGTATTAATGCAAATGCTTATTGAAAAGACTAAAAGAGCCACTTTCTTGTTATGTTCCGCACACACCTGAAGAGCCAAACGAGGTGAACGAAATGCTTTAGATTAGACGAATATAACAAGAAAAACCGATGCCTCAAACTCCCGAAATGCCTGGTTTTTCTAATGTGTGCTATTACCAGCTAATCCGTTTTGTACTTAAAGAAATAGTCATTGAATTATTTGATTTCAGGAAATTCTTTGTTTATGAATAACCGAGACATTTCATTCAATTTCAATTACGATTCCGCCAAAATGGCGTTCTGCAGCTTTGCATGGAATTCCATTTACATAACAAATGTTACTACTATATTCTCTTTCAACATTTTTGTATTTCCCTTTCAAGCCTTGCCCGAACATGCCATCATTAAAAAACTCAATTGGTTTTCCATTTTCATCTGTTGTTTTGTCTATACAGTCTTTACAGATTTGTTTTGGATATCGATGGCTAAACCCAGTTTTGTTTAGACAAATTGGGCATAATTGATATTCATGATTTTCACTGATTAAATATTCATGAAGCAACATTTCCAAATTCTTTGAAACATTAGCCTGTGAATATTTTCCAGTTTCCTTCCAAACTTTGTCATTTTCAAGATTCAATACTTTGTAACATCTTTCTAGAACCGACTTATGATGGAATAAATACCAATTATCGCCATTGGGAAAAGCAACATATAAATTTTCGCTGTTACTATATTTTATATTTAGAGTAAACCTTGATTTTAATTGTACTTTGTAGGTGACGTCATCATATTTTCTATTTATCATCAAAAAATCCGCACCATTCCAATCGTCATTTAATCGAATAGTTTCCAAGCCATAATCAGCTAGAATGCCTGAAAGTTTTTGGAAATTAAAGGATTCTTTCTGTTTTGGGCTAAGATCCTCGTATTCAATCTTTTTAAAATGCAGTTTCATGTGTTTTAAGTTTGTTGTATGCTTATTAAATGTAAAAATAAACCATTTGCGTTTTTCAAACTCATCATGGTTACTCGCAGTAAAAAACGAATATGCTTAAGTCGACCGAGATCGCGGCTTTGCTGGAACGTTCCGCACACACCTGAAGAGCCAAATGAGATGAACGGAATGCTTTAGATTAGACGAATATAACAAGAAAAACGGATGCCTCAAACTCCCGAAATGCTTGGCTTTGCAGGTGTGTGCTGTTAGTGGTAGTTTACTATTTCGTTACTTGTAATATCGGTCTACTTCAATGCAAATTTAAATGGTAATGTCCACTCGGAACTAATGGTTCTTCTCTTATTGTCTTTAATTTCTATAGCTGGATTCCATTTAGGCATAATTGAAACAATTCTTAATGCTTCGTTGTCATATGGAGGACATATTCCTTTCAGAATTTTAGGGTTATTTATTTTTCCGGTTGTGTCTATTCTAAATGTTATAAATACAGTTCCATGCTCACAACCATCTGCGATAGGCCATTTAATATTACGTCTAATAAAAGCTATTAAGCTGTCTTCACCACATGGAAAACTTGGTGCTGGATTACTTATTAAAATAGTTTTTGTCGAATCAAGTAATTTGTCTTGCCTAGTCGCTTGAGCATGACAAAGTGTCTGCAAACTTGAAAGCAAAATAAATGTCTGTATGATGATTGTCTGTTTCATTAAATTACCACTAACCTTTAGACTTGCAGTCAAAGATTTTAGCTGATAAATTTACCATAAATAAATGTAGTTAACCGAAAGCAGGGCGACCTATGCGCTAACAAGGATAATAGGCCTATGGAACGATATAGTGCCCTACTTTCTGGTTATTTAAGCCTCAGATAGATATTCGGGATTCAGGCCCATTATAAAGGTTTTGAGGTACAAATAACCATTGGTTAATCCGTTTTGCTAATTATAAAATTATGAATTCAAACCAGAACAACCAAAAACATTTTGTAGGAACAGATGTTTCAAAAGAAACACTTGATGTAACGATCTTTTTCAACTCCTCAATGCATTTTCATCAGCAATTTTCAAATGACAGCAAGGGCTTTAAGCAATTGCTGAAATGGCTAGAAACCTATCCTGAATTCAGTTTTGAAAATACTTTATTCTGCATGGAACATACAGGAATTTACACTCGTCAGTTTGTTGAATTCCTCCTTTCGAAAGAAGCAAAGGTATGGATGGAGTCGGCACTGCATTTAAAGCGTTCTATGGGCATGACAAGGGGCAAAAGTGATAAGATCGATTCACTGCGAATTGCACGCTATGCAATGACTCATCAGGACCAAGCCAGGCTCGTAAATCTTTCCAATAAAACATTGTTGCTTATCAAAGACCTTATGAGTGCAAGAGAGCGGAGTAAAAAGGCCTACCAGTCCATAAAAGTCTCCATTGATGAAATGCAAAGAGTCGATGCAGCAACAGCAAAAGAGCTCTTGAGGATTAATAAACCAGCCCTTTCTGGATTATTGAAAAGCAAGATGGCGTTGGAAAAACGGATGATGGAATTAATAGCGATGGATCCTGAACTGAACGAGCTATTTGAGCTGGTTACTTCTGTCAAAGGTGTGGGTAATGTATTGGCAACCGAACTGATTGTTTATACACATGCATTTAAAAGAATGGATGAAGCCAAACAACTGGCCTGCTATTGCGGAGTCGCTCCTTTTTCTCATACTTCCGGCACGAGTGTGCATGGAAGAAATGGAACTTCAAACTTTGCTAACATGGGACTTAAATCAACTTTACACTTGGCTGCACTTTCTTCAATTCGTTACGTACCTGAGCTTAAAACATATTATCAGAGGAAAGTAGCTGAGGGAAAATCCAAAATGAGCGTAATTAATGCCGTGCGGAATAAACTGTTGCAACGTGTCTTAGCAGTGGTAAAAAGAGGAACGCCTTACCAAGAAAATTATCAAGTAAATTAATTTGGAAAACTCATAGATATCGTTCCGCACACACCTGAAGAGCCAAACGAGGTGAACGAAATGCTTTAGATTAGATGAATATAACAAGAAAAACGAATGCTTCAAACTCCCGAAATGCTTGGCTTTGCTAGTATGCCGTTAGCGGTTGCTATCGTCCCAAAAGCCAATATCAATTAGAACCCTACTTTCAAACTCAAATTGAGTTAACTTAATTTTATCTACCGTCAATTCTTTACGAATAGGATCGTAATACATTCCTTTAATTCCAACTTTACATGCTAAAAATTGATCAGCTAAAAAATCACCTACTTTTGTATTTCCTCCATTAATATCTTCTGAAGCAAAATATCCGTTTGGCCCGCAAGTCAAAATAAAGTTTCCATTCTTTGCATATTTATCCATTTTCTTTTTTTGAACAATTAACCCACTGTTATTTCCTACTTTCTTAGCCTGGAAAATAATGGATTTCGTGGTTTTAATATTTGTGTCTTTATCCTCAATATCTAAGGATATAATAGAGTCCGCTCCAATTCGTTTTTCTTCAGCGCCTGGTCCTCTGCCTTGAAATTTCTTATAGTAAATTATCCAATAATAAGTTTTGCTGTCAATTTTCATAGTTTTCTTTTCTGACCTAAGATTTCCTAAATAATCTCCAACTACTGAATCTTCTTCTGCATTTGAATAATCCCATCCCTTTTCGCCTCTTCTCGAACGTTTCTTTATGTGATTTTTTATAATGTCTAATAATTCTTGTGGAAGTTCATGCATAAGATAATGATTTTAAAATGGTTACCGTTAACGTTCCGCACACACCTGAAGAGCCAAATGAGATGAACGGAATGATTTAGATTAGACGAATATAACAAGAAAAACGGATGCCTCAAACTCCAGAAATGCATGGCTTTGCTGGTATGTGCTGTTATTCTGTGGAGCGCTTAATCGAAAAGATAATCGAACTTTACTACAAACTAATTAAAAAGAAACCTAATCAGTATTCCAAAGCCATTCAGGATGATCTTTAGTCATTTCTCTAAGTTCATCTCGCCCAAACTCTTCTGCAGATTTCCAATAATTATTTAGATTATTATTTTTTTCTCTTAACTTTTCTTGATCAATTTCTTTGCACACGCGATCTCTATATTCAAGATATTTATTACCATATTTAATAAAAAGTGAACTTTGGCTAGATATTATATCCATAGTCATTTGAGAAATATCAAAATCGAAATTATTATCATTAATTGTCAAATCCCATAGTCTGTTTCCAAGCATACGATGAATATTGCATTCATCTTCATAAAACAAATCAGATGTTACAGTATTATCAATTAATCTCATCTGATATTTTAAAAACTTCAGAAGGAAAATTGGATGCAATTGGCCAATTGAGTATAATTCACAAAAATTAGCAGTAAAAGGTGTTACTGGACTAAAACCTCGAATAAAATGAATAAATTCAAATTCTTGATAAATACTAAATAATTGGTCATCAATTATATCATTTCCAAAAATATTTTTACAACCATATTTTTGCGGATTATCGTTTGTCAAATAATAATAATTACCATTCAATAAAGAAGTTAAGCCAGATAATGTATTTTCTAAAAGTGGTTTGTTATTCTGATCAATAAAATTCCACCTCAATTCATATCTATAATATTTAGTAGCATTTGAAGTATTTCTTCTATAATTACTTATTGCAACAGCTGCATAACCTTCTGAAAAAGATCTGGCGTCATCATAAATTGCAGGAATTACAAATTGTCCGGTCTTATTAATAAATCCAAATAACCCATTAATTTTCACTTTAGCTAATCCATTTATATGTGAACAAGCATATTCAAATTGCTGATTTATGACAAAATCTTGTAACTTATTATTTTTGAAACTCTCTTCTGAAATATATCCCCATAATTTATTAAAGTGTTTTACTCCAACTAATTGATCTATTGGTAATGTAATATCTTCAACAAATGAAAATGAATATTCTTCGTTCGTTAAATTTAAAATGAGAATACCTGATGAAATATCTTTGTAGGATTCAAAATAGGTACTGTATTTCTTAAAATCATTACTTAATAAATTGAACAACATATTAGGATTCACTGAAACAATTATCATTTCATTGAAAAAGTAATTTTTCAGAAAAAACTTATTTTGAGGAACTATAGTTTTGAAAATTGTCTTAAAAAAACTCCATTCTTTTTGATTATCTTCTCTAAAAATGGATGATCGACCTTCTCTATCGATGATATTCCAACCTTCTGAAGTATATACAAATGCATGTTCAAAATTCAGAGGCTTCGCATATCTATAATATCCTATATCATCGTCCTCAATTTTATAAAAATATGGCTCATCTTCATTATGTTTAGTATGAGTCAATATTGGACCAATCAATTTACTTTGAGTTTCATTCATAAAAATCAATACAGTATTGATAGTTTAAAGTGAATTATCATATAATCGTGACGCATCGAGCATAACTCTCAAATAAAAGAAGTGATATTTCGCTAAATTAAGATAATCGAGGATAAACGCGAAATTGATAAAATTGAAATTACTGCATCAAGACAATCTCATCAAGTCCGCTTCAAGAAGAACAAAATTAGCAATGTTAATATGGATAATCAGTTCACCAAGTAATCGAGTGGTTAATTAAATTGAAATCACCCATCAAAAATTAACCTTCCCTTTCCCCTCCTCTTTCTCTTCTGCTCTTCGCTATAATACCAAATTAGAAAAGCTGTCGTACCTAGAACGATTATTCCTCCAATTATCCAATATCCCCATTTTATCTTGTTATCAGAACCAACAACCTCAACAGACTTATTTGTTGAAAATTCCATGTGTTTAGCTCCAGAAACATTGGGGGTATTTCCAAAGGAATTTGGAGCAGAAGTGCTCACTTTAAAGTCTGCAATCTTGGTTGCACCTCCAGTTGGGGCATAAAAATCAAAAATATTCGCAGGTTTCATTTTCATCATCATTCATCGTGTTTGAATTCTATGAGCTTGACTTCAGTCTTTGATTGCAGCAGTATACCAATGTTACCATACCTAAACATTATAGTTCCTTTCTCATTAATCGTATACATGTAACCTGCTATAAAATCGAATCCCAGTTTAAGTAATTCTTCTTCCTTAATTCTCACCATTTTCCTATTCCATAAATATTCTAGGATTTGAATGTTCTTGTTTCTTGCCTTGAGCATTTTGACTTCCCACGCATAATTAGCCATCCGATAATTATACGCTGCTTGATTTTTACAATGCGGACAACAGAATCGTTTCTTGGGGTTCTTTCCATCGAACGGTTTACCGCACACTTCATTTGCACACTTTTTTGAAATCATTGCTGCCATGTTAGAATTGGATTTTATTCTTAATCAGAAACTCATTGATGCTATTGCGTGAGTACAATATTTTTCTTCCGAATTGGGTGAACTTGATCTCACCATTGTCCCGAATCTTCTGCCATGAGGTTTTGGACTTGAACGGAAGCAATTTCTTAGCCTCTGAAAGTGGAATCCAGTCACTCTGATAGCTTTGGGCCTTTTCAATTAGCAATTCTGCCACTGCCTCTTTCACATAACCTTTAATCTCTCGTTTCAGAGCTTCAAATACTGCTGAATCGAATGTGATTAATTCCATTGTCCTGTTTAAAATTTCGAATTAGATCGAGCGTTTGGTTTGTATACCTAAACTGCGTTCGAACGATTTCGAATGCAACATTAGATAATAAATAAATCTTATTAAAAAATTTAAGCGTTACAAAATGCCTAAAAAAAATACGAAATCCGCTATCAGTAAGGCTTGTGGTGTACACTTTGTGTATACTTTAAAGTTTAAAACCAAATTTATTCTTTCGATTTATGGTCGATTTCCAACTATTTGCCTAGAATTTTGGAATCTGTCCTTTAGAGGCAATATGAGAATTAGGTATTAGGATGCGTCAGCGATTTTGATCAATACTCGAGCAAATCACCTCAAAAACGGCAGAGACTATATATAGCCCATCCCTCTTAAAAGGTCTTTACATATATATGTCATCGCTCAAAGCGAAAACATTCCTTCTACCAAAAAAAATTCATTGAGCTGAAAAATTTCTTCAAAAAAAATGATTCGATGGAGTTCAAAACGGCAGATTTTGGGTTCAATCTTCCCAAAAATACCTTACGCGCTCAACACCCCTTGGTGCCTATAGGTCCAATTTGTTGTACCATTGTTGTACCTCCGCTCCAAACTCAAAAAATCGGACGGCCCTAAAAAAGAAAAACCCCTTGATTATCAAGGGGTTTCGTAGTAGCGGGGACGGGAGTTGAACCCGTGACCTCAGGGTTATGAATCCTGCGCTCTAACCATCTGAGCTACCCCGCCATTTGGGGCTGCAAATATACACGAATTGACAATTTTGCAAAGCCTCTGCAAATTTTTCTCTAACCGGAGCAGGTTTCACACTCGTCTTCGCCGCTGGACGCGAGTTTCAAGTTAATTAATGCTACCTGTTCGTTGGTTAATGTGCTTAAACTGGTGTCGCCCGGAATGGCATCAAGCACCTTTAACATCTGATTAAAACGAATCTGACGTGCTTCAAGCATCGCCTTCAATTGATCTTCTAAAGTGGATGGCGTGTTCATGTGTGTTTGGTCTTTTCACAAAAATCTAAAAGCACATGAAGTTCGAAACACACATTTTGGTTAGGATGCCAACCGACTTATTCACTTTTTGTTGATTCGCTCCTCGATTCCTTGTCGTTCAATCAATTAGAAAATCACTGTGAAATCACCACCTTACCAGTCTCCATTTTCCCGTCAACCCAAGCACGATAGATATAAACACCAGACACAAGTGAACTCGCTGGTAACTCCACTTTACCATCGTTGGCTTTAATAATATGCGTTCGCAATCCGGCAGTAGAATAGAGTTCAACCCAGTGTAAATTTTTCGCTTGAAAAGAGAGATTATTCATTCCATATTGAAACGAGAAGTCGCTCAAGTCTTTGGATTCTTCGATTCCAGTTATGGAGCAATTCCCTTGATAAAGCGTATCACCATTTAGTACAAAACTGGTTAAACCATAGCCGCATTCTGGACAACCATTCCTACAAATAGGAGAACGAAAACCGGAACTTGGCCCCACACCTTCAATGAAATAATAAGCTAATGGGTAATTCGACATGCTAATCATCCAACGCTTTCGTCCAATTGAGCCAATACACACTGTATCATGATTCAATAGTGAAACTCCTCCAGAAAGTCCACAACTAGGAAACGGTGTTGCATTTTCTATGGCTGTACTATCTATTAAGTCGAAATTGTAGAGCAGGTATTCTTGCTCAGCACTTCGTTGAATAAATTGCTTATTGTATTCCCGAATTAAAATGGATAATTCATCAGTCAAATTGGTATCTGTTACTTGTTCACCATTACCCATGTTATCATAAACTGTATGTGTATAATAACAAAGGCTTTGTAAGTTAATTTTAAAGTAATTGGTATCATTAATCACCGAATCTCCAGCGATGTAATAAACATCATTACAAGAAGTATGTGCATCAAAGCCCGACCAAGTATAGACTTGATTCCAGCGCGCCGTTTCATTTAAGTAGGATTGAGCCTTAACAGAAGCGAACGAAAGGCAAATAAACAAAATGAGCAGTTTGTGTTTCATTTCACCAAACTACTCATCTAAAACAAATTATCCAAATTAAGCACTTAACTTTTGAACAGAAATTGGTTTATGGTAACGCACAAAAAAATGAATCCAAATTATACGGGCTGTTCGATAAAAAATAGGAATCAATACAATTAACACGACAATAAAACTCACAAAATACTGAGTAACTGTAGCAGAAAATCCAACACACATCAATAAGTATAACAACACTCCCAATCCTACTGTCAACGCATAACTCACATACATCGCCCCGAAGTAATATCCGGGTTCACGGCGAAAATCTTCATTACACACCTCACAACGTTGGTTCATTTCCATGAAATGCTCCAGTTTATAAGGATTAGAATACGTAAAGAAATTGCCCTCGTGGCAATGCGGACACTTATTCGAAGCGATGCTGTAAAGTTTGCTGTCTTTAATCGACATATTGTTCAGGTTGGTGATACAAATGTCGATCGACTAAAGCTTTCGACTATGGTACAATTTCACCGAATGATGGTACATCTCAAAGGTTCTTGCGAAATGCTTCGGGTGTTAAACCGCAATGCTTTTTGAAGAAGCGACTGAAATACGAATTATCGCTAAAGTTGAGTTGCCAGGCAATTTCACTTACTGTTTTATTGGAGTAAGCCAATAACCTGCGCGCCTCTGCTATCAAGCGTTCCTGGAGTAATTCGGTTACAGTTTTATTGAGTTGTTGCCGAGTACTCGTATTCAGTTGTGATACCGAAACATGCAATTGTTCCGCATAAAAAGTGACAGGCTGATGTTCCGCATAATGCTTTTCGATCAAATGTTCCAAAGCTGGAATGATCGAAACAGCATGCGTTAATTGCTTCCGTTGAGGAGCAATCAATGCCGACAATTGAAATAATATCACATCCAAATAAGCACGTAAAATACGTTCACGATAAGTGCTTTCCTTTAGATACGCCTGCATCATCAAACAAAATACATCAGACAATTCTTTACGCCCATTTACAGGCACTTCCGCATATCTCAACTTTCCTCCAGCTTGGTAAAATGGTAGTTCCGACAAATGCTGTGGATTAGCTTCCATGCGGTAAAACGATGCATTAAAAAACACCACATATCCGTCCGAATTATCACTTAAATTCCATTCATGAACTTCAGATGGAGACATGAAAAATACAGATCCCGCATTGACTGGATACGTTTCCAATTCTATCGTATGACTCCCCTGCCCTTTCGTGAAAAACATCAAGAGATAAAAATCATGTCCATGAGGCTTCATCACAAATGGATGCTCCTGTTTATGCTCTTGAAACGTTCGAATGTACACGTCCGGTTTTAATGCTGCCGGGTGTGCAAATTGACTTATTTGAAAGACCGATGGACCTTGTTTCGACATAAAACGTGGCAAACCTAAGGAATACCAAGCAGATTAACGCTTCATTCATTGACACATTTCCCTAAATTGCACCATGCGTTTATTGCTAAATCGTACTGTTTCGTTTTGGATTGTCCTCGGCTTGGGATTGCTGATTTTATTGGGGATTCTGCTATTTCAGGACAAAGCATCTGGCTTTTTAGCTTTGCAAATTCCGCATTCGTCAACTCTCAATTTAGTAGTTGGAATTTTAACTTTTCCAGGTGATGGCCTTTTTGCCGTTGGAATGGTTTTGCTCTTATTGATTTTCAATACGTATCGTAATGCCCTAACTCTATTGGTCGCCTATCTCAGTGGTGGTATTTTGGTTCAAGTGTGCAAAATGCTCATCTTCCATCCCACTCCTCGACCTGTAAAATGGTTTGAGTTGAATCACTATCCATTTGAACTACCTGCTGGTTTGAATCCGCATGAATGGCACAGCTTTCCATCGGGACATTCGGCATCGGCAGCGACATTGTTTCTATTTATTGCTACGCTCACGAACAGTAAACCAGTACATGCTCTTTGTGGAATTATGGCACTTGTTACTGGCTATTCACGAATTTATCTTTACATGCACTTTCCTGAGGATGTTTTTGTAGGACTCATCCTCGGCGCATTAGCCCTAGTTTTTACACGTATGTGGATGGATAATCGCTTTCGAGTAAAGCAACCTGCTTGGGCAAATAAAAACCTTCTCAAACGATGAATCTACAAGCTTCACATTATCGGATTATTCTATTTCTGATTGGAGCGGCATTGTTTCTTCCTTTCTTGGGTGCGGCTCCACTTTTCGATTGGGATGAAATCAACTTTGCAGAATCGGCTCGAGAGATGTTGGTTACTGGAAACTATTCACGTGTTCAAATCAATTTTCAACCATTCTGGGAAAAACCACCGCTCTTCTTTTGGATGCAAGTGCTCAGTATGAAAGTTTTTGGCATCAACGAATATGCTGCCCGCTTTCCGAATGCTGTTTTTGGAATTCTTACCATACTCACCTTATTCGAAATGGGACGCAACCTGCGTAGCGAACGTTTCGGATTTCTCTGGGCGCTTTGTATGGCAGGCAGTTTCTTGCCACTCGTGTATTTCAAATCGGGAATCATTGACCCAGTTTTCAATTATTTCATCTTTACCTCCATCTGGTTTATTTCCCGCGCTGTTCGACATTATGGAACTAAAACCGCTACCCGACAATCGCTTTATGCAGGATTGTGTATTGGTTTAGCCATTCTCACCAAAGGTCCGGTTGGACTCGTTCTCGCCTGTTTAACCTTTGGAATTTTCTGGGCATTTAAACGCTTCAAACCAGTTGTATCATTTAAGAATTTATTGCTATTTACGTTTAGTGCTTTGTTTGTGACATTGGCTTGGTTCGGTCCCGAAACCTACCAACACGGCACTTGGTTTTTCAACGAATTTATCACCTATCAAATCCGTCTCTTTTCCACTCCAGATGCAGGACACGCTCAACCAATCTATTACCATTTTGTAGTGGTTTTATTAGGCTGTTTTCCGATGTCGGCTTTGGCTTTGAAAGGATTATTTCGTCGTCCACAATTTCGGGTTGATGATCCCGACTTTTTACTTTGGATGAAAATTCTACTTTGGGTTGTATTGATATTATTTTCCATAGTTACGACCAAAATTGTGCATTATTCTTCGATGGCTTATCTGCCTCTTAGTGCCATAGCAGCTATGAGTATGGAGGAATATTTACGTGGCCGACAAGCTTGGAAATTCTGGCAAGTGATAGGCGTGTTTTTTATTGGATTTCCTATTGGTTTGGTGATGTTGGCGATTCCATATGTTGGACTCAACATTCAGCAATTAGTTCCTTTAATGAAAGATCCATTTGCAGTGCAAAATCTTCAGGCTGTAGTTCATTGGTCGATGCTTGATTTGCTACCCGGATTGATTTGGATTATCGGCACATTGGCTGGCGCATATTGGCTATGGAAGGGAACCAATCGAAGTGCTTTGGTGGCTTTCTTTACCGTAACGGTGCTATCAACTGCCGTTTTCTTGATGACGTTTCCTAAACGTATTGCAGGCTATACACAACAAGCTGCGGTTGATTTTTACCAAGGTTTACAAGGGAAAGATGTGTATGTAGAAACCTTGCATTTTAAAAGTTTCGCCCAATATTTTTACACACGAAAACAAGGCTTTTCAGCACTCGAAGCCACTAATTGCAAAGACAGATCTGGGTACTATAATATCGATGTTTTGCGTGATTGGTATTTACATGGCAATATCGATAAACCCGTTTATTTTGTAGTAAAATCGGTCCATGCACATGAATACCTTAACATGCCGGGCATAGAAAAAGTGGGAGAAAAAAACGGCTTTGTTTTCCTTCTTCGTAAACCTAATTAAAGCTTAGGAACGACTAGAAGGATGGTTCATTAGATTCAATTCGGCGATGTTCTTGATTCGATTTCGTTCCAAGAATTCATCAATGGTTTCAAGGTGTTCTATCACCCGTTTATCCTTGAATTCGAATACTTTCTTAGCCAATCCCATCAAAAAGGCACGATCGTGAGAAACTAGAATCAAGGTTCCATCAAAATCGAGTAGTGCTTCCTTCAAAACATCCTTCGATTTTAGATCGAGGTGATTGGTTGGCTCATCCAGAATAAGCAGATTCACCGGCTCAAGCAGAAGTTTGACCATTGCCAAACGTGTGCGTTCTCCACCCGATAAGACAGACACTTTCTTATTGATATCATCGCCACTAAACATGAAACGCCCAAGCATATTCTTGACTTGAGTTCGAATATCACCTTCGGCAACTTGATCTACCGTTTCGAAAACCGTAAGCGTAGGATCGAGCAATGTCGCTTGATTTTGAGCAAAATATCCCACTTTCACATTGTGACCCAAATGCACTTGTCCTTCCACTTCCAATTCGCCTAAAATGGCTTTTATCATGGTGGATTTACCTTCCCCATTTCGTCCGACAAAAGCTACTTTTTCACCACGGGTAATGGACATATTCGCTTGATTGAAAATCACCTGATCACCATACGATTTCGACACATCGCGAACGGTAACTGGATGTTCTCCTGAACGTGGTGAGGGTGGAAATCTCAAACGTAAAGCAGCTGTTTCCACTTCGTCAATTTCGATGATATCTAATTTTTCCAACATCCGCTCTCGTGATGAAACCTGATTTGTTTTGGAATACGTGCCTTTGAAACGTTCGATAAAAGCCATGTTATCGGCAATAATCTTTTGCTGTTCCTGCCAAGCTTTAACTTGATGCGATCGTCGTTCTTCACGCAGTTGCAGATAATGTGTGTAATTAGCTTTGTAATCGTACATCCGCCCCATCGTGATTTCGATTGTACGGTTGGTGATATTATCGATAAATGCCTTGTCGTGCGAAATAACTAAAACAGCATTCGCTTTATTCACCAAGAAATCCTCTAACCACATTACCGATTCAATGTCGATGTGATTCGTAGGCTCATCCAACAAAATTAAATCGGGTTTTTTGAGGAGGATTTTTGCCAATTCAATTCGCATTCTCCAACCACCGCTAAACTCACTTGTTGGACGATATAAATCTTCCTGCTTAAAGCCAAGTCCTTTCAGAGCTTTTTCTACTTCTGCGTCGTAATTAACCTCTTCAAGTGCATAGTATTTCTCAGATAAATCCGACACCCGTTCGATGATTTGCATGTATTCTTTGCTCTCGTAATCAGTACGCGTTTCGAGTTCTTTATTGAGAAATTCCATCTCATCGCGCATCGCAAACACATGACTAAACGCCTTAGCTGCTTCGTCGAAAACAGTTGTATTATCTTCGGTCAATAAATGCTGAGGTAGATAGGCTATAACTGCTTCTTTAGGAGCCCGAACAGCACCACGAGTAGCATTTGATTCGCCTGCAATAATTTTCATTATGGTTGATTTCCCTGCCCCGTTTTTACCCATGAGGGCAATTTTATCAGTTGGGTTGATGGCGAAGGAAATACCGCTGAATAAGGTTTTACCCGTGTATTCTACTGTTAGATTGTCGACCGTGATCATATTGAAAAGATGGGCGGCAAAAGTAAACAAATAGGAAGTACTAAGTATAGAGTAGAAAGTATAGAGTAATATGTATAAAGTGGAAAGTGGAAAGTGGAAAGTTGTCCTTGCCTAAAATAGGTTGACTTTTTATTATCACTTTCTACTTTGTTAAAGTAGTTTATTGTTTGTTGTTTTAAGTTTCTTTTTTGGTTCTTTTTTCTTTGTTAAGAAGTTGTATTTCTGTTGATATTTCCTGAATTCCAGTTATATATGGTCATAGAAGGATTTTGATTTCTTTGGTTATTCACTTTTTCATATTCAGTAGGTGTTAGCATGCCTAATTCACTGTGTGGTCGTTCATTATTGTAAAGATCCATTGCCTTTTTTGCCATCTCATTGAGATTGCTTTTGGTTAGATTCCATTGAAGTAAGTACTCGTTTTTTATGATGCCATTTATTCGTTCAACATAAGCATTTTCTTGTGCTATTGACGCCATACTGATTCGTATTCCTTTGCTTTTTAGCATCTCTTTATGCATCGTGCTGATGTATTGTGAACCTCGATCAGAATGAAAAATGCAATTATCTAAATCGTGCCCTTTCCTTATTTTAAAGGCTTTTCTAAGTGCTTTGATATTTTCCTCCGCTCTTAAGCTTGGAGACAGATGTAGAGCTAATAAGCGCCTTGAATAGACATCTTCAATACAGATTCCATAATGATGTGCATGCTCTACATCGAGATAAAATATGTCAGATTGCCAAAGCATATTCACATCATTAATCGTTATTCCATTTATCAGATTGTCATATATCTCAACGCGTTGAGACCAAGTCGTTCGTATTGGATTTCTCTTCTTCTTAACCTTATATCCGTACCTAAAACCAATCCGCTCAAAAGCATCCCTACCTATTGGATGGCGTTGTGGATCCATAAAATAGATCTTTCTACAACCCATTTGGCGATGATTATGACGCACTTTTGATATGTAACGAACGATACTTTCTTCCACCTTTAATTGGTCGCGACTTCGTCTTTCACTCTTCCAAAGTGCTTGCTTACTAAGGCCTGCCACTTCTAACAGACTCTTCATTTTGTACCCGTGCTTTTGTCCTTTTGTGGATCGGAACCAGAGTAAGGCTGGTTTAATAAATTTTTTTTTAAATCAGTTTGGAACTCCTCATTTGCTAACTCAATGACCTTGCTCAATAAATCAAGTTCCATCTGTTTTCGGCCCAATGCGGCTTCCAATTCACGGATGCGCTGCTCAAGCTCTTTGCTTTTGTATGATTCGCTTTGCACTTCCACTACTAAGATTTTTCCTCTCTTCAAATATCGACTATATTGATAAATCCATCGATAAACTGAAGTTATTGTTACTCCTAGTTCCTGGGCTACTTTAGATACTGAAGCCACTCCGGATTCAATATCCTTAACTGTTTGACGCTTTAATTCTTCACTAAAAACTCTTCGTGGCCGAATTACTTCTTTGCGATTTAAATGCTTTTTCATGTCCCGTTTTTTAAGTTGATTTTGGTCAACCTATTTCAGTCACGGACAAGTGGAAATTAAAAAAGTAGAGAATGAGGAATAGGATTGATAATAAAAGTCAACCTATTTTAGGCAAGGACAAGTATTTAAGAATATACAATTGCCTTATTAGATTTACTTAAACAACAAATAGTATTGAAGGACAATCTACTATTAAAGCTGCATAAAAGGATTTATATAACATCCTTTACGATATTGATTTATGGGGATTGAAATAAAATCAATTACATTAATCCAGCATCGATTCTTCGTAAAGACAAATCGAGTTGTTCTAAAAATTGACGAAGCCGTTCACTAATAGGTTTTGATACACTAATCGTCTTATTCCCTGCTGATTGATTGGAATAATTTTGATTATTCGATTGAGCGAATACAGAATGCAGTTCTGGATTTGAATTCCCTGAGCTTATCATATACAAAGTTCTTAGCGTATCCGTGTTGCATCTTGAGTTCGAAACGTCGATTTGGTTTAATTCGTATGTCGTAAAGAAAAATCTCGAAAAAAAGCCAACATTTACTCGATTTGATTCATTGGGCTGAAATTATACTATGTGGCATTTATACCTTCTTGTTTTTCTTATTGCATTTTTATTTGATGTAGTTCCATTGCCATTGCCCCCTGCTTTTACAGCCATGATATTTTTACAGATTTATTTTAAGCTGGATGTTTGGACGGTCATTTATTTTGGTGTTGCTGGTTCTGTATTAGGCAGATATATTCTCACTTTATACATTCCTCGTGTTGCTGGTACTTTATTTAATCCAGCTAAAAATGCTGATGTTCAATACCTTGGTAAAAAGTTAAAAGAAAAAAGTTGGAAAGGACATTTGGTCATTTTCACGTATTCGCTTTTACCCTTACCAACAACACCTTTATTTATTGCAGGTGGAATGGCGAAAATGAAACCTTATCTCATTTTACCTGGATTTATTATTGGGAAATTTATCAGTGATTCGATAAGTGTTTTTGCTGGAAAATATACTGCCGATAATTTACCTGAAATTTTTAGTGGAATTATTTCCTGGAAATCAATAACATCAATCGTTGTTGGAATATTGCTCTTGTTTTCATTGCTTTTTATAAATTGGCGTGAGTTATTTCAGTCTAAAAAATTCAAACTCAATTTTAATATTTGGAAATAAACTACTTCTTCGATAAACAAGTTATTAGTAAGGCGGGTTGGCATCATCCTAAGACAACCTATCGTTAACCAAAAGCAATATTAATTTTAAATAAATAGGCAGCCTTTCCTGCAAAAAAGTTTCAATCTCCCTTCCACTTCACTAATGACGATAATTTCCAACATTATAATTTTCCTTTCAGTAATGTTATCAAGGTAAGCCGTATAGTTAAGCACAAGGAGTGAAAAATTCTACGTAGATAAATTTCACTCGACAATTAAACATTCAGAAAACAAAATACCCCACTTTTCAGCGGTGTGTTTCCACGTTTCATCACATTTATAAACATCAATATTTAATCAATAAGTTGTTCAAAATAATTTTGACTAAATCTTAATATACTTACAATCAACACCATAAATATATTTTCAATACCTAATTTGCAAATACATAATATTCTTATGTATGTTTGTGTTATGTATTCATCAGAGCTAATAAAAGGAACTTTAAAAACGATAGTTCTAAAGTTGTTATCCGAAACAAAACATATGTACGGATATGAGATTACCCAAAAAGTAAAAGAGTTAACTGATTCTAAAATTGTTATAACAGAAGGTGCACTTTACCCTTTGCTTCATCAGCTGGAAGCTGAAGGAACAGTAACAACAGAAACGGTTAACATTGGAAAACGCGTAAGGAAATACTATACACTCACTCAAACCGGAAATGAGCGGGCTAAAGAAAAGCTTTATGAATTTGCCGATTTCATTAACACAATGAATATTTTACTTGATCTCAAGCCAAGCGTAAAGTATGTTTAGTTTAAACGATCAGCAAATCGCCTTTATTGAAAACGATATTAGAGTCAGGGGGATAACTTCTCCTGACTTAAATATCGATCTGTTGGATCATATCTGTTGCTTAATTGAAAACAATCTGGATGAATGCAGGAACTTCGAAACGGTATATCAAGAAACTCTTTTGCTTTTTGGCGAAAAAGGATTGAAAGAAATACAAGAAGAAACAAATCGACTACTCACATTTAAACACTATTATATCATGAACTCAACAATGAAAATTAGTGGATACGCTTCATCATTGATGATATTATCTGGAGCATTTTTTAAATATAAACACTGGCCTGGAGATGACGCTTTAATGCAATTGGGAGTATTTATTCTTGCTGTACTTTTTTTACCATTGCTCTTTATTTTAAAATTTAAATCGAGTGCAGAAAATAACAGAAGTATTGTTTTAAGTATGATTGCCGGTGTTGCATCAGGTCTACTTTGTTTTGGTGTATTATTTAAAATTATGCATTGGCCTTATGCAGAAATGTTGACTGTTTCTGGCTGTTTACTTCTAATCTTGGGTTACCTACCGATTTATTTTATTAGTATTTATAAAAACACAACCAACAAAATAAATGCAACGGCAACGGTAATTATAATTATAGCTGGAGTGGGATTGTTTGTAGCTCAATCCAACTCCGGAATGTCAAGACCAGTATCAGATAGTTTTTGGAGAGGGGTAACAGAAAGTGATCAGCTTTTATCTTTTATCAAAAAAGAGAATCAAACTTTTTATGAAAATGTAGATAAGAAAATTGTAATTGAAGATTCTCCAAAATCAATGAATTCTATTCATCTTTTAAAATCAAAAACTGACGAGTTGGTTGATTATATTGATGAAATGAAAATAAAGGTAATTTCCGCTTCAGAACAAATCTCGGAAGAAGATGCCAGAAAAATTAAATTGGATGACTTGCGCTCATCAAGTGGAGAAGAAATTATTCATTCAATTTTGTTTGACAATACTAATTCAAAGTATAGTGCTGTTGAATTGAAAAATAAAATTGAAAATTATAAGCAATTTGTTAATGCAAATTCGAGTTCAATTGATTTATCCATTTTAAAAACAGGAATGTTGAATATGAATGATGAACAAGTTTCCTGGGAACAATCCAATTTCGATCAGTTGCCAACAGCATTAGTTGTGTTTAATCTTATTCGAATAGAGTTAGCTATAAAGAATATAGAGAGTGCGGTTTTAAGTCAATTAATTTAAAAATACCCTTCGGAAATACTCACTATAACAATTAGATAACAAGTTACAGCATAAAATTCCCTTCTTTAAAACAAAACCTTCACAATGAAAACCTCTCTTTTGTTAACTATCATTTTGCTATTTAGCTCGGTTGTTTTTTCCCAAACAAATTATTCTTCCGAAACACTCGAAAAAATAAAAGAGGTCGAAAACAATATTACAGGAAGAATTATCCTTAATGATGACCAACCAAGCACGATTATAGAGCGGATGGCTAAATACAATTTAAAAGGCATGAGTATCGCGGTTATCCAAGATTACAAAATTGTTTGGGCAAAAGGTTATGGCTGGGCCGATGAGGAACAGAAAATACCTGTAACAACCGAAACCTTATTTGAACCAGGATCAATAAGTAAATCATTGAACGCTCTTGGCATTTTAAAATTAGCACAAGAAAAAAAAATTGATCTTAATACTGACATTAATACCTATTTAACTTCCTGGAAATTCCCATACGATTCACTTTCAAAAGAAAAAAAAATAACATTAGCTCAGATACTTAGCCATACTGCAGGGTTATCAGTGCATGGTTTCCCTGGTCATGATATCAACGGACCAATTCCAACGGTGTTTGATGTTTTAGACGGAACAAAACCCGCTGTTACACCTGCTGTCCGAAGTATGTTTGAACCCGGTTTAAGGTTTGAGTATTCAGGAGGAGGCACTACTATTTCGCAATTACTGCTTATGGATGTTACGAAGCAAGCATATGCTACCTGGATGTATGAAAATGTTTTAAAACCAATCGGTATGGAAAATAGTTCTTTTGCACAGCCTCCTGCAAAAGATAAGCAATTGTTGTGCGCCTCGGGTTTCTATTCCGATGGCTCTCCTGTCTCAAACAAATTTCATGTTTACCCAGAGCAGGCAGCAGCAGGTTTGTGGATGACGCCAAGCGATCTATGTAATTATATTATTGACATGCAATTGGCTTATCAGGGCAAACCATCTAAAGTATTGACACCTGAAATGGTAAAACTGCATTTAACAACTTATAATGACGGACCTACATCACTTGGTTCCTTTATTGAGGACCACAATGGAGCTAAATATTTTGAGCACGGAGCTGCCAATGATGGTTTTTGTGGAGACTTTTATGGCAGTTTAGAAGGCGGCTATGGTGTAGTTGTATTTTTAAATAAGGAAGATCAAAAAATTTTACCCGAAGTAATAAATAGTGTTGCGAAAGCATACAACTGGAAAAATTTTTATCACGAGCCAATAAGGAAAAAAAGCATCGAGCTTGACGATAAAACACTTAAGTCTTATGAAGGTATTTATTTATTTGATGATGGAACATGGGAAGCTATTACTAAAAGAGATGGCGAATATTATTACTATCTATCCCATACATATCTAAAAATGTATTATAGTGCTCCCACTGTTTTTTTTACTGAATTTTTCTCAGTTGCAAGAGAATTTTTAAAAGATGAAAAAGGAAACATACTTGGTTATACTAGCAATGTAGATGGTAATACAAATCCAAAAGCCACAAAGATTAGAAGTACGGACACGTTAATGGGTTCAGTTGAATTTTTAAACGACATTGGGTGGTATTTGTTAGAAAATAAACAATACGATGTGGCATTGGAGTATATTAAACGTGGTTTACAGCTATACCCTAAGAACTTGCTTTTGGAAGGAAATCTTGCACATTGTTATTTATTTAAAAACGAATATGACAAGGCCATAGAAATTTACAAAAGAAATTTAACGCAAACTATTGAACCTTCTTTTTCGTGGGAGAATATGATAGAACAGGATTTTGAATTTTTTAAAGCAAACAAGTTCCCAACAGATCAGATGGATAAAGTAAGTAGCGAATTAAAAATTAAAAAAACTATATCAAGCGAATAAAGAAAGAGAAAAGAAATAGTGTAAGCTTCATAAAACGGGAAAGGCTGCATAACCTTACTCGAATTGAATTAAAATAAATATCCCGTTTTGCCGAACGGGTTTTTTATTGTGAAAATTTATATGTAATGCAAAAAAATCATACTGCAAGGACAGCTAAATTTTTCATAGCCAACTATGGAGCTTTGACTTGCCATCTTCTTCCTTGCATGTGTATGCGTAGTGTGAAAAGAGAAAGTTTCCCTTCACTCCTGTAAAAATTAAAACTGAGACCGCTCATGTCAAGACAACAAAGCAAAAAAAGAACATTTCGGAAAAGGTAACTATACTTCTCTGTAGACACATTAACGAAAGTAATAATACATCCGCCCAACTTATAACAGCACACACCATCAAAGCCAAGCATTTCGGGAGTTTGAGGTATTCGTTTTACTTGTTATTTTCGTCTAATCTAAAGCATTCCATTCACCTCATTTGGCTATTATAGTGTGGAATGACAGCATCTAATAAATTCCTATTATTTTTAATTGATTAGGTCCATTTGGTGAATTAGGAAAAATCAAACATTCTGGATTTTAGTACTGTTCATCCATTTCTACTTTAATCTTATTTGAATCCTATTCTACTGTTTCCCACCAAGAAGAATATGTCTTAAGTTCTTTTAATACACTCAATTCACCAATCATCGGATGAATAATAGGCATATTGAATTTTTTACTTTCAGCAAGTACACGTTTGATCGGTTCATCCCACGCATGCATCGATAAACTGAATTTAGCCCAATGAACAGGAAGCAGCACTTCGGCTTTAAGATCGATTGCCGCAAGAACCACTTCTTCGGGCATCATGTGAATATGACTCCAGTTTTTATTGTACTGCCCACATTCGAGTATGGCCAAATCGAATGGTCCATATTGTTCTCCTATTTCTTTAAAATGTGAATCATATCCACTATCACCGCCAAGAAAAAGTGAGAAGCTAGGTGTTTTCAAAACATAGGAAGTCCATAAGCTGGATTGGCGCCGAATTCCTCTTCCAGAAAAATGCCGCGAAGGTGTGTAGAATATGTCAAAACCAGATTCAAGGGTATGCGATTGATGCCAATTTTTTTCCAAAATGATTTCCTTAGAAAATCCCCAATGTTCGAGGTGAGCACCAACACCGAGAGGACAAATCACTTTATTTACGCGTGGTAGAAGTGCTTTTACAGTTTTATAATCTAAATGATCCCAGTGATCGTGGGTAATGATTAGATAATCGATATCCGGAATATCGGAAACCTGAAAGGCATCGCTTCCTTTGAAACTTCGCGTTGTAGAAGCAATGGGAGATGCTGTTCCATTGAGTACTGGATCGATTAAAAATTTCTTCCCATCTACTTGAAGAAAATAGGAAGAATGTCCAAACCAAACGAGACAATTTTCATTGGGCGAAATTGATTTTAAATTGGTTTTGATTGTAGGAATTGGAGATGAAGGAACGCTACGTTTGTCTTTGTTTAAAAGGAAATCGCGCATAACCGAAAACACAGTTGCTCCATTCGTAAAATCGGGAGTTGGACTGCTATTTTGAAACTTTTTCTTCTGATAATTAGGAGATTGTTCTATTATATTTAATCGATCGCCTTGTGGATGTTTCCCAAAACGTTTGGTTTGAAGAAATGCATAAATGCCAATACAAAAAAGAATCGGTATTAGGAGATAGAACATTGAATATAATGTCTGTTAAAATGAGTGAATTAAAACAGTCATCAGTAAAAGAAGTTTAGCTTTTGGGTTGAAATAAATTTAAAGAAATAATTTCTTCCATGATTGGAATATCGGCTTCGGACCAATCGAGTTTTCTTAATTCATTTTCATCACACCAACAATAGTGATCATGTTCCTGTAGTTTCAAATTGCCATGAATTATTTTTACTAAAAAAGGGATGAGTTGTATATGCATTGTTTCATATCGATGCTCTACTGTTTTTAAAGATTGAATAATTTCAATATCGAGATTCAATTCTTCTTTTATTTCTCGTTGAATACACTGTTCTGCTGATTCTCCTAATTCAATTTTACCACCTGGGAATTCCCATTTACCGGGCATGTTCATGTGAGCTGATCGGCGCACAGCAAAAACTTTATTTTCACATACTATAATGGCGCAACAAACTCGAATCATGGAATGATTTATAGGCTAAAAATAATATTTAGTGTTAATTTAAAAGGTTCTTGAACTATTTTAAATATTTATAAAAACGATTTAACGCAATACTTCCAAATATTAAAGGAATGATTCATTGAACACTATGGAATGTTGATTTACAAATTGTTTAGTCCAAGATTTAATTTGATTTCTTACTGAACGAAATGATTGCATGATTTCATTTTCAGTTCCTAAAGCCTTTGCTGGATCGGGAAAATTTTGATGAATTCGAATGGCTTTGCCGGAAAAATAAGGACAGTTTTCATTGGCATTATCGCATACAGTAATGATATAATTGAATTCAATTCCTAAATATTCATCCAAAACAGTGGAGGTATGATTTGAAATATCAATACCGTCTTCTTTCATAACAGCAATTGCACGTTGATTCAGTCCATGCGCTTCGATTCCAGCTGAATAGATTTGAGCTTTATTTCCCAAGAAATGTCGAAAATATCCTTCGGCCATTTGGGATCGACAGGAGTTTCCAGTGCAGAGAATGAGGATGTTCATTTAATTACGGATTTTCAATTACGAATTGGCAATTACGAATTACGAATGATCAATTACGAAATGGGAATTGAGGTACGTGCATTTGAAATGACTTGGCTGAAGTGTTTAAGATGTTTGAAATTTTGATTTTTGAGAGCGGGCAAAACGAACAAGTAAAATTAAAACGGGCACTTCGATAAGAGGACCGATAACGGCGGCAAATGCAGCACCTGATGATAATCCGAAAACGGCAATGGCAACTGCAATTCCTAATTCGAAATTATTTCCAGAAGATGTGAATGCAATGGTAACTGCTTCGGAATACTGAGCACCGGTTTTACGAGCAAGATAAAAAGCTAAGAAAAATATGATTCCAAAAAAGATGCTTAATGGAATGGCAATTCGGATAACATCAAGTGGAAGATTGATGAGTGTTTGTCCTTTAAGACTGAACATGAGCACAATAGTAAATAATAATGCAATGAGTGTTATTGGGCTAATGCGGGGAAGAAAAACGTTTGAATACCAGCTTTTTCCTTTCATTGGAATTAAACAAGTGCGCAATAAAATGCCGATAATAAATGGAATGCCTAAATAAATAAAAACAGTTCCTGCAATTTCGCTCATGGGTATATCGACCACAATGCCTGTAAAACCAAATAATTCGGGCAGGAACGTTATAAAAAACCAAGCATAAATAGAATAAAACACAACTTGAAAAATGCTATTAAATGCAACAAGTGCGGCCACATAATCGCGATCACCACCAGCCAAATCATTCCAAACAATAACCATTGCAATGCAAGGTGCAATTCCAATTAGCATAAGTCCAACCGTATATTCAACTTCATTTGGCAAAAAAATACGAGCCAATAAAAACATAAGAAGCGGTGAAAGAACCCAATTGAAAAGAAAAACAATTCCAAATAATTTTATATTTCGAAATAGTACAGGTATTCGGCTGTAATTGACTTTTGCTAATGGAGGAATCATCATCAGAATGAGTCCTATAGCAAGTGGAATATTGGTACTGCCCTGCCCCATTTGATTAATGAAATTGGGTAAACTAGGAAAGACTAAGCTTAAAACAATTCCAGCTGTCATTGCTAGAAAAATCCAAAGTGTTAAAAAGCGATCAAGGAAAGACATGGGGAGAATTAGCAATTACGAATGATCAATTACGAATTAAGAATGATCAATTACGAATGATTGAATATGTATGAATGAATACACTGCTCAATCTACTTTGTACTTTCTACTAGTTCAAGCGTGAAGGATTGAGCGGAGTTCCTACGACGCGAAAGCCTGACCCGAAGGGGCACGCCCTCATTTTAACAACAGCCCGAATTGGGTGCGCAACACGGTTCTTTTCCTGGTTTTTCACCATACACTGTTATGCTATAAATCACATCACCTTGAGCACGGAAATTAGCTAGTTCGGAATCGTTTAAATAGTTATTTAAAATATCGTCAGGAACAATGATTGGTTTTTGCTTCTGAATGCTCACATTCTGAAAACCAGCGCGGAAAATTGAACCCATATAGGTATCAATTTGCAATGCCCCTGAAACACATCCTGCATACATTTCGGCTGCTTGACGAATATGCTCAGGCAAAGTTCCTGTGAGAACAATATCTGAAATACTAAAATGTCCACCTGGCTTGAGAACACGCATGATTTCTGAGAAAACTGCAGCTTTATCGGGTACAAGATTTAGTACACAATTACTCACAACAACATCCGCCACATTCGAAGTAAGAGGTAGTTTTTCGATATCGCCTTGACGAAATTCTACATTTGAAAATCCTCGTACTTCTGCATTTTGACGAGCTTTTGTGATCATTTCGGGTGTGAAATCAATACCAATTACATGTCCTGTTTCGCCTGCTTCGGCACGAGCGATAAAACAATCGTTCCCCGCTCCAGATCCTAAATCGATGACCGTATTTCCAGTTTTGATCTTGGCAAATTGAGTTGGTAAACCGCAACCTAATCCTAAATCGGCATCGGGATGATAGCCTTCCAGTTGGGAATAATCATCGCTCATGATCGTATACACTTCTTGCGAAACAGGTCCGCTTCCACAACAGGATGCGGCATTGTCTGATTTATCCTGTAAGGCGATGGTTGCGTATTTTTCGCGTACGGTATTTTTTATTTCTTCGGAGGTTTTCATGGTTAGATATTTTAATTTAGGAATGTTGATTTGTTGATGTTTGAGTCTCAGGACTGAAGTCTGGTTGTGTATGAGTGATGATTTATTTGTTATTTGAGTCTCAGGACTGAAGTCCTGAGTTGCTGGGGGTATGAAGATTCATTTAGTTGATTCGAGATTTCTATGTCTTCGGTATGTGGTCTAGTGTTGTTGAGTCTCAGGACTGAAGTCCTGAGTTGCTGGGAATAAAGATGTATTCATTTAGAAGATTTTAGATTCTAGGCATAACTAACAACACGTTGAATTCATTGGTTTATCTAAATCAATATGAAAGGTTTGAAATGCCTGTAGCATTTTATTCCAGTTTTCGCGATGGATACAATAGCAAGATTTTACACCTGAAACAGTGCCTTTGATGAGTCCTGCTTTTTTTAAAGCAAGAAGATGTTGAGATACTGTTGCTTGAGCTAAGGGTAAACCTTCCACAATCTCACCACAGATACAAGTATCTCGTTCTGAAAGAATCTGTAAAATAGCCAAGCGTGCAGGATGAGCAATTGCTCTTGCAAACTCAGCCATTTCAACAAGTTCAGACGAAAATTCAGCTTTTCTATTGAGTGCCATAATGCAGTTTGTAGGACAAAGTAAAAACATATTTATCATATATCGTAGATTTACGATAAATAAATTTTAGTGCATTCAGGTTGTTAGAATAAAAACGTGTTAGACTAAGGTGTAGAAATGACAATTTCGTATACTTGAAACTTAGAACTGAGTATGAAAAAAATCTACCACTTTCCTTTAATAATTAGCATTTTTCTTCTTTTTCCCCTGGTTGTGAGTAGTCAATCCGATACTGAATTTTGGTTTGCAGCACCAGAAGTTTCTATCACACATGGCGATAATCCAATCTATTTACGGATGAGTGCTCAAAGTCAGGATGCGAATGTACTTATTAGTATTCCCGCCAATCCTGCCTTTGCTCCAATAGGAATCACCATTCCAGCTGATAGTTCATGGACATTGGATCTAACAGCCTACAAAGCATTGCTCGAGAATATTCCAGCCAATACGGTATTGCCTCGAGGATTGTATGTACACTCAAACAAACCTATCACAGTTTATTACGAAGTCAGTGCGCCCAATAATCCAGACATTTTCCCGCTTAAAGGAAGAAATGCACTAGGCACTCACTTTTACACCCCTTTTCAGAATATTTTCGATAATGGAGCATTCTCCGTTCAGCCTTATTCCAGTTTTGACATTGTAGCAACCGAAGACAATACAACTGTTACGATTACGCCAAGTATTGCAATTAATAGTCATCCTGCAGGTGTTCCATTTACTATTACCTTAAACCGAGGAGAAACCTATTCGTGTTTAGCAGCTGGAACTTTGGCAGCAAATCACCCAGCAGGTTCGGAAATCAGTTCTAATCGTCCCATTTGTGTGACTATAAAGGATGATTCTATGTCCAACGACACTTGCCGCGATTTATGGGGTGATCAGATTATTCCCGTTGAATTAGTTGGCTTGCAATACATTGTGATGCGTGGTTTTTTACTAACCGATGAATATGCATTTGTTCTTGCTACAGAAGATGCTACCGATATTTTTGTTGCTGGAAATTCAACTCCTGTTGCCACCATTAATACTGGCGAGCAATACATGTATACGATACCTTTAGGACAATCAACAACATTTATTGAAACTAGCAAACCTGCCTATGTCTTGCATATTTCAGGGTATGGATGTGAAGTTGGAGGAGCTGTCCTTCCTCCTATTCAATGTACAGGTTCTGATGCTGTTTATTTTACTCGTGCAACCGGCGATTTATTTGGATTGAACATCATGACACGAAGCGGTTCTCAAGGGAATTTCTTGTTGAATGGAAATAGTACATTGGTTCCGGCTTCAGCATTTCAACCTGTTGCAGGTACATCAAATGCTTGGGTTGCAGCACAAATTAGTTTCACAACGAGTCAAGTTCCAGTTGGTGAAACGAGTGTACTTATTAATACATCAACTACGTCTAATTTATTTCATTTAGGAATGATTGATGGCGGTTCTTCGACTGGTTGTCGCTATGGTTATTTTTCTGATTTCAGCACTGCAAACCTTGGTGGCAATCGTTTGGTATGTTTGGGCGATACACTTCGTTTAGATGCTGGTGCAAACATGGATTCTTACCAATGGAACACGGGTGCAAATACACAAGAAATCACTGTTTTTCTTCAAGGACAGTATTCTGTAACAACCACTTACAATGGCTGTACATCAACCGATACGATTATAGTTGCAAAAGACACAACTCATATTCAATTTGATAATGAACACATAGTCGTGTGCGGTTCAAATGATGTTTTTTTAAATGCACATTCAGGCTTTATTACCTACGAATGGATGGATTTGAGCAGCAATAATGATTCTTTATACTATGTAAATACCGAGGGAGATTATTGGGTAGAAGTGATGTCGCTTGGTGGATGTTATTCAAGGGATACATTAGGAGTTGAATTTGGCGTTGTTCCTCCAATGCTTACTGTTCAAGCTACTACTCCTATTTGTGAGGGCGAAGATTTAACGTTGACTGCTACAGGTGCCACCTATCCTGTTACTTGGGATGGTATTAACTTCTTTCATGCTGATGGCGCAGTTCAAACTATTCCAAACGCCTCTTTATTAGCCGATGGTTTTTACAATGCATATCAGGACAATGGACAATGTAAAAGTCCGCTCGCTTTTGTTGAAGTGAATATCATCCCATTACCCAATCAAGTCATTTTAGGTGATACAATTTTATGTGAAGGAGAAAACACACTTTTGAGCATTGGTAATGGTCCTTTTGATGATTTTACTTGGTCAACTTCGGATACAGTTGCAAGTATTACCGCTTTGCCAGGAACTTATAGCATATCTGCAACAAAAGATGGTTGTAGTAGAACCGTTTCAGCAACAGTACATTTGGCTGAGCCGATTGCCAATTTTATAACAGCACCTAATTATTACGTTTTCCTTGGAAATGAATTTCAGTTTAGCGATTCCTCGATTGTTTCTCCCTATTCTCAAAATGTAATTTTCAATTGGGATTTCGAAGATGGCGATTTTGGATCAGGGACAACGATCAATCATTTATACGCTGATACCGGAACATATTCTGTTATGTTAGTAGTAACAAATCAAGAAGGATGTATTGATACTACCTATGAGACGGTTTTGGTTGTGAAAGATGTTGTTGTGCCGAATGCATTTTCACCAAATGGTGATGGAATTAATGATGTGTTTAAGATTGCGAACCTCAATTTATTTGAGAATTCCAAACTCCTGATTTTCAATCGCTGGGGAAATGAACTATACAGCAGTGATAATTATAAAAACAATTGGGATGGAGGCGATGCACCAGCTGGAACCTATTTTTATATTTTGGATATAGGCAAAGGAGTTGCGCCATTAAAGGGTACTATGTTGATGGCGAAATAAACAAAATGTCATTGTTAACTGTACTGTGAAGATTTTTTAATAAAACTCTGGTATAAACCAATTGCTCGGTGTATTTTAGGTTTTCCTTAAAATTGAACTACAAGGATGCCTATGCGAATTGTTCTATCCTGTTTGCTTACTTTCAGTTTAACAATCTTTTCATCACTAACACTTGAAGCTCAGCAGTTGCGAGGCACGATAAGTAGTGCCAAAAATGGTGAAACATTAATTGGAGCAACAGCTGTCATAAAAGGTACTTCGATTGGAGCAAGTGCAGATATTGATGGGAATTTTGTCATTCAAAATCCGGGAAATCCACCCTTTGTCTTAGTTGTATCCTTTGTAGGATTTACGACCAAAGAAATGCAAGTAAATTCCTTAGATCAAAAACTTATCATCAAGTTAAGTCCGAACGAGAAGTTGCTCAAAGAGGTTGAAATTGTTGATTCTCGTTTAACTGAAAAGCAAAGAGAATCTCCATTAACGGTTGAAGCAATGGATCTCTTAGCCATAAAAGAAACACCTGCTGCCAACTTTTATGATGGACTTGGAACGCTAAAAGGTGTCGATTTAACGGCAGCTAGTTTGGGTTTTAAGATTATCAATACACGAGGATTCAATAGCACATCGCCCGTTCGTTCTTTGCAAATTATAGATGGGGTAGATAATCAATCACCTGGATTAAACTTTTCACTTGGGAACTTTTTAGGTTCATCCGAATTGGATGTTCAAAAGGTGGATATTATCGTTGGAGCAAGTTCGGCCTTTTATGGACCGAATGCTTTCAATGGAGTAATAAGCATGACAACCAAAAACCCTTTTGACTATACTGGATTGTCGGTTCAGACGAAAGTGGGTGAACGGAATTTATATGAAACGGCCATTCGGTATGCGGAAAAATTTCAGAATAAAAAGGGAGAAGATAAGTTTGCTTTTAAGCTCAATATGTCGTTCATGCGTGCTTATGATTGGGTAGCTGATAATATGGATGCGACGGATCAATCGGTTGGAAAAGTTGGGAATCCGGGAGGTTATGATGCTGTTAATCGGTACGGTGATGAAGAATTGGGTGGCTATCGGAACAATTATGCTTCAAGCTCACTTTTAAAATCAACCTATTCGGGTTTAGGAACAATTTATCGAACAGGATATAATGAAAAAGATTTGGTGGATTATAATACACGAAACATCAAGCTCAATGCGGCATTTCACTATCGTTTGAAGCCGGATGTAGAATTGATTTTGAGTAGTAATTTCGGAACAGGAACTACAATCTATCAAGGAGAGAATCGCTTCAGTTTGAAGAATATTTTATTCTTTCAACAGCGGTTTGAGATAACTAAAAAAGATAAATTTTTCCTTCGTGTTTATGCTACAAACGAGGATGCTGGAGATTCGTTCGACGCTGTTGTATCAGCATTTGAGATGCAAAATCTTTCAAAGTCGAATAATCAGTGGAAACAAGATTATCAAAATGGATGGACAGCAGGTGGATTTAATGCACCCCGATTTATTGTGAAAGGATTTGATGGTTATCCAACACCATTTAATGAATCGAAATATGATTCGGTAATGGCAGCAAATTATGATCGTTTAGTTGTTTTGCATGATTCGGTGAGAGCAAAAACGGATAGAGGGAATGGTGTTTCGTCGATCAATTTTTTCAAACCGGGAACTGCACGTTTTGATTCTGCCTTTGCTGCTGTAAAATCAAGAACATTAGCGAATAAAGGTTCATTATTAAAAGATAAATCGGCACTGTATCATGCCCATGCTGAATACAAATTCAATTTTGGGAAATTTAGTCGTTTGGTTGTTGGCTCCAATGTGAGAATGTATCGTCCAAATTCAAATGGAACTATTTTCAGTGATACACTCATTATAGATAAAATTTCGGGTGCAGATACAACGTATAAAAGACGTGTTATTGTTAACAAGGAGTTTGGTGCTTATGCTGGTTTTCAACGAAAATTATTGGCCGAACGTTTAAGTTTGAATGCCACCTTGCGTGTTGATAAGAATCAAAATTTCAATTGGATTTCCACTCAGAGTTTTTCGGGAATTTATACTCACAATAACAACCATACTTTCCGTGCGGTTTATTCATCAGCAGTAAGAAACCCCACATTAGCTGATCAGTATTTATATTATAACGTAGGTCGAGCCATTCTTTTAGGAAACATTACAGGGAAAGATTCTTTGATTGAAATTAATTCATTCTTTAATTACCTCAATACGTTGAATCCAAAAGAACTGAGATACTTTAATGTGGATCCAATTCGTCCCGAAAAAGTGCAAACCGTAGAATTCGGTTATCGAAGTACTTTATTCAAACGACTTTTTGTGGATGCAAGTTATTACTACTCACAATACCGCGATTTTATTGGTTATAAAATTGGCTTGGATGTAAAATTCACAGGAAGTGTTCCTCAAATTCAAGCTTATCGACTTGCTGCCAATACCAAAGATTTAGTCTATACACAAGGACTTTCGCTTGGATTAAATTATTACCTGTTTAATAAACTCGAACTTTCGGGTAATTATTCTTACAATTTCCTCAGTCGTCCCAATATCACCGATGAAATTATCACGGCATTCAACACTCCCTACAATAAATTCAATCTAGGATTAAGTGGAAGGAAAATCAAACTTCCTTGGATTAAGGGAGAACGCTTTTCTTTTAACACGAATTACAAATGGGTTCAAGGATTCCGATTTGAAGGATCTCCACAATTTACTGGATCAATTCCTTCGTATGGAATGCTCGACGGACAAATTAGTTATGCTGTTGAAAAATGGAGGAGCGTATTTAAATTGGGTGCATCTAACTTGTTAAATAACAAAGTTTCGATGGTTTATGGTGGCCCGAAAGTAGGTCGTTTGGCTTATTTCTCAGTGCTTGTAGACCTTAGTAACTAAATTGTATGTTATTCCATTGAACACTTGCAAAAGTCGAAATCTTCATCAACTTTGTACATTGCACATTAAACCCCTTAATCATGAATAAACTATACAAACTTTCGCTCGCACTTGTTATGGGGGGATTTTCCTTCCAAGCAAATGCACAACGATACCTCACAGAGGTATTCACTGATGCTCAGATTACTATTCAAAATGACGTTCAATACGGAGAAAACCTATCAATACAAAATACGGTTTTAGGTGCACTTGCAACACCGCCTCAAAATATTGCGCCTAGTATACTTCCATTGTTAATGGATGTTTATTATCCAACCATAGCTGGGGATAATATTACAGAACGCCCTTTAGTTATTTATGCACCAACAGGAAACTTTCTACCTGCAGGTATCAATGGCTCACCTACAGGTAGTCGTAAAGACAGCTCGTGTGTGAACATGGCTAAACAATTTGCTAAACGCGGATATGTGTGTGCTGTTGTTGATTATCGTTTAGGATGGAATCCATTTTCAACTGATCAAATCATTCGTACAGGAACTATTTTGAATGCAGCCTATAAAGGTCAGCAGGATACCAAAGCGGCTGTTCGATTTTTCCGTAATGATCGCGCTACAACAAATACTTTTAAAATTGACCCAACTCGCGTAGTGCTTTTTGGAGAAGGTACTGGTGGATATGTAGTGATGGCGCATGCTTTCCTAGATCAACCATGGAAAATTGGACGTTTACCTGGATTAGGGGATGATAAATTCCTTCGTACACAAGCTCCCGATTCTTCTGTTATTGATACAACACGTATAGGTAATTTTGATGGAACAAATGATATTACTGTTAACTTGATTCCATTTGCTACGAGTGGTAATTTCTTGAAAATAACAGGAAACGTTGCCAATAACCCTGGCTATTCTTCAGATGCAAATATTGTAATCAATATGGGTGGAGCATTGGGAGATACATCTTGGTTAGATGATGGTCAAATTCCAATGATTGGAATCCATGCTGTACGCGATCCAAATGCACCTTATCAAATTGGTGATGTAATCGTTCCTACTACAGGTGACCTTGTTATTCCATTTGCATCTGGAGCAGGATTTAACATTGAAAAAGCCAATGCATATGGTAACAATGCCTCTTTTTCAACACGTATTTATCCTGATGCCATTACTGCTGCTGTAGAATCTCATTATGGACAAAGCATTCCATTTGCAAGTTCTACTATCAATATTGGAACTGGAAAAGGTTTGCTTCCTTTCATTCTTCCTGAAGCTTCCATTTATCCATATAATAACGGAAGTCCTTGGCAGTTCTGGAATTCAGGACAAGCTACTGCAAATTACCCAGTAGTAGTTGGAGGAAATACCATCACAACTCACCAAGCTTCTGCTGCTAGCAATCCTGCAATGGCTACTAGCAATGAAGTTGGTCGTACTTCTGGATTAACATACATTGATACTGTTCAACGTTATATCAATCCACGTATCGTTTGTGCATTGAATTTAGCTGAATGTAATTTGTTTGATGCTGAAGGTATCCATGAAATCAACGCTTCTAATAACTTGGTAAGTGCTTATCCAAATCCATCAAACGGAACTGTGATGATTCGTTCTATTGTTGGTGCTGGTCAATTGAATTCTCTTGCGATGTTCGATCTTACTGGTCGTCAAGTTTTAGTTGAAAGTGGTTTGAAAACATCTACATACCAAATTAACCGTAACGATCTTCCTTCAGGTATTTACCTTCTACAGGTTGTTACCGAAAAAGGTCGCGGTACTATCAAATTGATTTTCGAATAATTTCTGATTTTGTTTAAGAAAGTCCTGGTGGTAACATCAGGACTTTTTTTATTTTACCACATGCAAAGCAAGCGGACACATATCCTATTCATCATTCTTATTCTGCTGTTTGCATTCAGTCGTTTCATATTTCTCGAGTCCGATCCAGCTTGGTGGAAAAGTACCGACGACATTCATGATGAAGCTTGGTGGGCAGAGAATGTGCGTAGACTTTTTTATGGCGAACCTTGGCCTGGAGATGCATTTGCCCGCTCATTTGCAGTTGGGCCAATCACTGCATTGATTCATTGGATTCACTTCAAATTATTTGGGTTGAATTTTTTTAGTTTACGACTCATTGCACTTATTCCAGCAACAGCAAGTGTGATTCTCGTATTATGGAAAAAAATTCCAGGAATTGATAAAACCCAAGGCATTCAAGCTTCTGCACTGCTTGTTGTTATGCCTATTTTTTGGTCGATGAGTCGTATTGGACATGTGGAAGCATTGCTTAGTTTTATGTTGATTCTCATTGCACTTTTATCATTTCATACAAAAGCAACAACTTGGTTTGTAATTGGGATTTTGTTGACTTGTGCACTACTTATCAAACTCTCATTCATTTACTTTCTACCAGCTTTGGGTTCTTGGTTTCTATACCGACATATTGGAATTAAAAACCTACTTGTTGCATTTGTTACGTTTTTCCTTCTTAGCAGCTTAAGCTATCTTTTTTACTTCTATCCTTTCAATCAGGATTTCGAACAATTCAATGCCTATTTTTCAAAGAGCTATTATCCAATCCATCAATTACTCGATCCGAGAGGTTGGTTTATTCGTCTTGCTTGGCTGCCTGAGAAATTGAGTGTCACAACTCCTATGAATTGTTTATTAATTAGTGGAATTCTTATTCGAATAGGTCAAGGGACTTTGCCTTCAAGAAAGACTGGATTTGCTTCATTAGCGGCATTGTGCTTATTCTTCCTGCTGTTTTCAGATTTCTCTGATCGAAGAATCCTTGTTTTACTCGTGCTACTTCCATTGGTACTTGTTGAACCACACGAAAGAACATCAAAAGCTAATTTCAGAACTGCCTTTGCTTGGATTCTTGGAATTCCTTTGTTTACCAGTTTTACAGCGATCATTCATCCTGGTAATCCGAATACATTCAATCAGCTATTCGAAAGTATTCCTTGGTTTTTATTGATTTATACAAGTCTTTTTCTTGGAGCATTTTATCTTTTAAAGAAGTTTAAGTTGGATGCACCATTGATCATATTTAGATCGGGAATTCTATATTGGATTTTGTTATCAATTTATCATAGTTCGATATTTCTTAATCAAAGCACTCATTGGGGATTTTTACCATGCATGATTGCACATGGTGTAGTGATTGGATTCGGACTTTTAACTGCTTGGAAATTAAACTGGAAATATCAATTCAGCATTTCATGGGTATCGATAGTCGTAATCACCTCATTAGCAATATTATCAACAGAAATAATTCAACCGCATTTTACATTACGAGAAGCGGCCATTGAAACTAGGAATCTTTGCGAAACACAAGGCAATGGAATTGGTCCTGAAACGCTAGTTGAATTGAGTTTGTTAAGTTCGTGTAAGCCTATGTTGTATTTGGATGTTGCACAAAAACAAAATTCGAAACAATATCATTGGTTTGCTGGTATAACAACACCAAAGGCAAATATGGATTCCTTAAATCGCTTGTTTTTAAACAATGCCTTTCTTTTATCGGATACAAATGGAATGGTCTTGAAAAAGAAACCTGTATTATGGTCACCAGTAGGTTATCGAGAATCAGTAATATTTCGCTATCATCCTTGATGCTTGTTTTAGGATGTAGAATTAATCATATTTGTCGGAAGAAGTTTCATTTATGAAAAAAATACTCATTCCTTTCACAGTCCTTTTGTTTACACTGTTTTTGATTACTCAATCATCCTGTAAAAAAGACAAAGTAAAGGGCTGTATGAATTCTGAAGCCAAAAACTATTCGGCTGATGTAAATGAAGATGATGGTTCGTGTACATTCAAACGTGATAAATTTCTGGGTTCTTATTCAGGTAAGCGTTTATGCAATACACCAACAACTGATACATTGATTTCTATTTCAGTCACTGCTGATGGAAATGAATATTCGAAAATTATCATCAACGATTTTCCTGTAAGTGGTTCCAATGTTCATGCTTCCGTAAATAGTCAAAATGAGTTGCTATTAATTATTGCTTCACAAACGATTTCGAACGATTTAGAAACCTATACCATTTCAGGATCAGCTTCTTATTACGAAGATCAAATTGTTTTGAATTATATAACAGACAATTTAGGAACCTTGGACACCTGTGGTATTTCGGTAAATAAAATCAAATAATGCAACTCTCCTTACAACTTTTCGTATTCAGTACGATCTTGTTTTTTCTTTAGTTAGTTTAACAACAAGTTTTACTATCTTTGTGTAGCACGTATTATTTCATGATTCGACCACTTCTATATAAATCTGTTTTCTCTTTGGTAATTTTATCATCATTCCTTTTCAGTGGATGTGATAAAAAGCAAGGATGTACTGATCCATTAGCTGAAAACTACGATCCCTCTGCTGAGATTGAAAATGCTACGTGCATCACTCAAAGACAAAAGTTTTTGGGATTATATGATGCTCAAGAACAATGCATTATTACAAATACGAATGCTTTCTTTTCTGAAGTTCGTAAGGCAAACGATAATCTAACAGACATTCTCATATTTAATTTCAATAATACGTATATCAATCCAGTTAGAGCAACAGTGAACCGAACCACTTTTGTAATTGATCGTCAAGATCCTGATGGAACTGGTCATGCAATACAAGGAGAAGGTTCAATTCAAGGAAATATTATTACTATTCAGTATAAAATCCGTATCAATGCAGTTGTCAATAACGATTGTATTGTGAATATGACTAAATAAGTTAGTCATTTCGAACTGCTTGAATTTCTAATAGATACGTTTTTCTAAGTACATCAGGCCTCTTTTGAGGATTCCCAAAATTCATACTTAATAAAGCTGCTGGATAATCATCGTTTTTTCGAATGACTTTCCATTGACAGTTACCAGCATCTATTATTTCTTGCAACCCTTCTTCATTTGTAAAAAGATAAAATCTCGGATTTCTTTTTAAGAGTGTATCAAGATCCGAAGTGCTTATTTCAATTGCCGTCTTGTGAGTATAAACGTCAATAGAGCGTGCATTTACTTTAGTGATATAGAGTGGTTGATTTGCTAATCCATTTTCCAACATCCATTTTCCTGTTTGAGAGGAAGATTGGTAATTCAACACTTGAGGATAAAACCAAGTTGCCATCAATACATTTACACTCAGTGAGGAAACGAGCGACATCCAAAGGAATTTCGATAATCGCTGTTCAAAATGATGGATCAAAGCCCAAAGGAAGGCAACAAATCCACCGATTCCGATGAGAATAAGAACTGGGTTAGTGATTGGGAAAAACCATACAAATATGAGCGCTCCAAATCCCCAGCATCCAAAAAGAACAACAGCTTGTGGAATATTTAGCCAATTAAAATTGAATTTACTTTCGCGCTGTTCAATTTCATGAAGAAAATTAGCAGTCATTACAGCTGCCATTGGAAATACTACATAGATGTAATGTGGCAATTTATAGTGAGATGCCGATAATGCTATAAATGGCAACCAAAATCCACCAAAACTTATCCATTCTGATTTTGACCGTATGAATTCAGTCCAGTTTTTAATTGCTGATTGAATAAATAGAACACCTGCTCCAATGAGTCCTAAGGTCCAAGGCAAAAATGACCAAGCAAGGCTATGCACAAAGAAGAAAGGACCGGTATCATTCTTCCACACATTTTCACCGGTAATTCGACCAAAGCTTTGTTCCCAAAAGAAAAACCGGATTCCAGAAACACCTTGATTTCCATTGACTGTTTTCTCAGGATGTAAATCAAATTGTTGATATAAACCCCAAACCATAGGAGAAAGAACAATAGCGGTAATGAATAAACCAATCAGCCATTCCCAACGAAAAATATTCTTCCAATCTCCTTTCAAGAGTAAATGAGTACCTAAAGCCATCACAGGAACTACAATTCCCAATGGTCCTTTAGCTAGCATGCCAATTCCAATGAAGAAAAATGCTGGAATCCAATAATATCCTCGGCTTTGTCGAATCTGTTCACTTAAAAGCCAGATGGCGGCAATTACTGCATTCGTAAGGTAAACGTCGGTTCGGACATCGTTTGTAAAATGAAAATAACCTTGTGATGTTGCTAAAATAATGGCAGCCAAAACTGCAGTTCGTTCAGGATACCAAATGCGAGTAAATCGATAAATGGAATAGATTCCTAAAAGTGCGAAAAGTATAGCTGGGAGTTTAAAAGCAAGCTCCCCTACTCCGAAAATGCTGTAGAATAAAGCAGTAATCCAAAAAATGAAAGGTGGTTTATCGAGATATTCTTTACCTCGATCAAAAACATGAAGGAAGTCGCCACTGCTGAGCATTTCGCGCGACATATTTGCATACTGCGCAGAATCTACTTCCATGATATCCACAGGAATCGCCAAGAGATAAACAATAACAGCTAGGGCGACGATCCAAAGTGGATGGCGGAACTTCATTTTCGGATAAAGAGATTGTATTTTAAGATGCACCAAATTGCACGGAAACCATCTTTCCAACCGATTTTCTTTCCTTCGGCATAGGTTCTTCCATAATAGGAAATACCCACTTCATAAATCCGAATGTTAGGGATACGTGCAATGCGAGCAGTAACCTCAGGCTCAAAACCAAAACGCTTCTCCCTTAGGTTAAGCGATTGTATGGTTTCGCGACGAAAAAGTTTGTAGCAGGTTTCCATATCCGACAAGTTCAAATTCGTGAACATGTTTGATAGGAAAGTGAGCAGTCGATTTCCGATCGTATGCCAGAAAAATAAGATTCGATGGGGGTTTCCTCCAATAAAGCGACTACCATAAACGACATCAGCAAAACCATCGAGAATAGGTTTTAACAGGATGAGGTATTCTTGAGGATCATACTCCAAATCGGCATCTTGAATGATGACAAAATCGCCCGTTGCACGTTTGATTCCTGTGTGAAGTGCAGCACCTTTTCCTGCATTCACTTCGTGTTTTACATACACAATACCTGTTTCAGGATATTGGTCCATATATCGTTGAACCGCTAGTTCTGTATCATCTTTAGAGCAATCATTCACAATGATTACTTGTTTTTCCATGTTTTCGGGTAAAACAACTGCTCGCACTTTATCCAATATGAAATGGATAGTAGCACCTTCGTTGTAAGCAGGAATGACGATTGAAAGAATGCGGTTTGCCATGACAAAAAAATGGGTAAGTTACTTATATCGCACCGCTCAACCACCTACCCTTGCTACCTTCCGGTCCTGGGGGATTTCAGCAGGAGCTGGTCGTACAAGACTTACCCGCCGCAAAAATAGGAAAATGAACGTATGAAAGTTTGATATCGCTCTATTTTTTTGAAAGCGCCTATTATTCAAGTATTTATATTAAGCAGCTAATTAAGCAGTGCAAGAATCAAATGGAAAGGAAGGAATTTCGCATGCTGAAACTGTTATATTTGCCCCTAAATCAAATTAAAATGGCTCAAATAGTCAATGCTCCCATGATGCCGCCGGCTTCTCGTCATGGTTTTTTTCTGGGACTTTCTTTAGTGATCATGCAAACGGTCTTTTATCTAGCAGATATTAAACTAGATTCAGGATTGGGTTATATTTCATACGTAATATTAATTACTGGGCTATTTCTTTCGATACGTAATTACCGTGATCAACTCAATGGAGGATTTGTATCTTATGGTAAATCCGTTGGCTATGGTGTTCTTGTTTCGCTCATGGCAGGAATCATTTCATCTGTATTTGTATTTGTACTTTATAAATACATCGATGCTTCAATCATTGATAAATTATTGATTGAATCAGAAGCAAAACTAGAAGAACAAAATTTAGCACCGGAGCAGCTTGAAATGGCGATGGAAATGAATCGTAAAATATTCACTCCCTTTGCTATTGCTATCATGTCGGTTATTGGATATGTATTTATGGGACTTGTTTTCAGCCTCGTACTTTCAGTGTTTCTCAAAAAAGAAAATGAAAGCAGTGGAACATTCGATAATGATACACTTTGATGATCGACATTTCTGTTGTTGTTCCACTTTATAACGAGGAAGAATCCCTTCCTGAACTATGTGCCTGGATTGCCAAAGTAATGCAGGAAAACCAGTTTTCGTGGGAAGTTATTTTGGTGGATGATGGTAGTAGTGATTCTTCCTGGGAGGTGATCTCCAACTTACAAAAAGAAGATTCACATATTAAAGGCATTCGATTCCGCAGGAATTATGGAAAATCAGGAGCGCTCAATGTTGGATTTGAGGCCTGTTCAGGAAATGTGGTTATAACAATGGATGCTGATTTACAAGATAGCCCAGACGAAATACCACAGCTTTATCGAATGATTACCGAAGAAGGATTTGATTTGGTAAGTGGTTGGAAGCAGAAACGATTTGATCCAATAACGAAGACAGTTCCTACTAAATTATTCAATTGGGCAGCGCGCAGAATGAGTGGAATTTATTTGCACGATTTCAACTGTGGATTAAAAGCCTATCGTGGTGAAGTGGTGAAAAGTATCGAAGTGTATGGAGAAATGCATCGCTATATTCCGGTGTTAGCCAAATGGGCAGGATTTAAAAAGATTGGTGAAAAAGTAGTTCAACATCGTGCTCGCAAATATGGAACTACCAAGTTTGGTTGGGAGCGATTTGTAAATGGCTTTCTCGATTTATTAAGCATCACCTTTGTTTCCCGATTTGGTAAACGTCCCATGCATTTATTTGGTTTGCTTGGGACCTTGAGTTTTATGATTGGATTTTTTATTGCGGCATATCTCACGTTTGCAAAATTTGCCCATCAAGCCTATAAAATGACCGAACGTCCTTTGTTTTATTTCGGATTGTTCTTTATGGTTGTTGGAACACAATTATTTTTGGCCGGTTTTCTGGGTGAATTAATTTCACGCAACGGGCATGATCGGAATTCTTATCAAATCAGAGAAAAAACGAGTAATTTATAATACTGAGCTAAATAGCTCAAGCACTTAATTTTTGAATAACGAGTTCTATCGTATTTCCAATGATTGGAATATGCTTTTTGAGTAAATCTAAATTATGCTCTTCAGCAGCCTGTTCTGTTTCGGGTAAGATATCTTTCAAACTGATAATTCCCATGTCTTTGATTGATGGCTTTAAGCGGTGTGCATAAGCTTTCATATCTGTATAATTCTCTTCTGCTAAGGCCTTTTTCAATTTTGCTAAAGTATTTGGTACTTCTTTTATGAAAATCGATACCATATGATTTAGAAATTCTTTGTCTCCCCTACTGAGTTTTTCGAGTTTTGATAAATCGTAAAGAGGAAAATCACTTGCTTGAATTTCAGATTGAACGATTGGTTCAATAGAAGCTGTTTGAGGCAAAATTTGAACGTCCGTTTTTAATAAACTCGTAATCTTCGCTATCAAATCTTCTTCTTCAAATGGTTTTGCTAAAAAATCGTTCATTCCACTTTCTTTGCATTTTATCTGCATAGGTAGAAGTACATTCGCTGTTAAGGCGATAATTGGAAATTCATTCCCATAGAGTTCACGAATCCTTCGGGTTGTTTCTAGTCCATCAATACCGGGCATTTGTATATCCATGAGAATAATATCCGGTTTGAATTGTTTTAATAAATCCAAGGCGATATACCCATCTTCTGCTTCGGTAAGTTCAATCCCATAAGGCATAAGCATCGAACTTGCAACAATTCTATTCGTTGGATTGTCTTCAACCAAGAGCACTTTTTTGCTTTTTAAATTGAAAATAGAATCGGGAAGAATGTTTTTTTCTTGTTGAATTGGTGCTGTTGAAATTTCAAATGGAAATTCAATAGTGACAGTAGTACCTGAACCTTTTTGACTACTCAAATTCAATTTCCCATCCATCAATTTTACCAATTCACTGGTAATGGTCATTCCTAATCCAGTTCCACCATATTGTTTAGAAACACGTTGATCTTCCTGAGTAAATTTCTCAAATATTTTATTTAAGAAATCGCCTTCCATCCCAATACCAGTATCAGAGACACTCATCCGAATGAGTTGATTATTTCCTTCCGAACGAATTAAACTGCATTGAATGGTAATACTTCCTTCACTTGTAAATTTGATCGCATTACTTAATAAATTCATCATGATTTGATTGAGACGCGATGGATCTCCAATTAACCAAGGTGAAATGCGATTGTCGTAATTATAAAAAATGGCCACCCCTTTTTCTTCCGCTTTATATCCTAAAATATTGACCGATTTTTCTATGGATTCTTTTAAACTAAATTGAATTTTTTCGATGGTTAATTTGCCCGCTTCCAGCTTAGAATAGTCGAGCACATCATTTAAAATGACCAGTAAATTTTTTGCCGAATTATTAATATGATTTAAGTATTTATCTTGAACTGGATCTAATTCTGTTTTTGCCATTAAAGCACCCAAACCAATGATAGCATTCATCGGAGTTCGAATTTCGTGGCTCATATTAGCAATAAAGGAATCGCGTGCTATAACCGATTGATCGGCTCGTTCTTTTTCTTCAATTAATTCAGATTGAAGTTTCTTTTGATTGGTAATATCGAGGTGAATTCCAATAGAACCAATTTGAACACCATCATCATTAAAACGAGGAGCCCCAGAAATAAGCCACCATTTTTCTTCTCCATTTCGAATAGTAACAGGCATTTCGTATGCATCTGAAATCCCTTTCTGACGTAAATTAATCTTCTCTTCGATTAATTCATCATGCGAATGAGAAATAAATAATTCAGATGCATTTTTACCAATTAATTCATCCAATGAATAGCCACTCATTTTGCAAAAACTTTGATTGGCATATTGAATGGTTTCATCCGTATTGACTTCGAGAATCCCTAGATTCATATTCTCGATAATTGAACGGTATTTTTCTTCTCGCCTACGTAGCTTGTTTTCTTGCGTTTTTCGTTCGGTTATATCCCGGTATTTCCAGAGGTTTCCTCGGTATTCATCATCAATAAAAAGAGGAATGTAATCACGTTCAAATACGCGCCCATCAGCTAAATCTAATTCTTCATTTACTACAAGTTCTCTTTTTTCTAAAAGTTGTTTTATTCGTTGAATAAATAAATCAGAATCCAGAAATAATTGAGCAGTTTCTTTTGCTGTATTTTCACAATTTATTCCAATCATTTTTTCGGCTGGAACTGGAACTCGAAATAATTGACAGAATGTTTGATTCACTAAAGCGATATCTCGGTTTTCGTCTTCCACCAAAACACCCATTTGAATGTTCTCGAGAAGTCCAGAAAATCGACGTGCAATAATTTTAAATTGCTCCTCAATTACTTTTTGGTAGGTGATGTCGATTGTTTCACCTAGAATCAAAACCGGAACGCCTTGAGTATCACGTTCAATGATTTGTGCTTTTTCTAAAACCCAACGGTAATCACCATCAACAGTCATTAATTGACAGGTTGTTTGGATTGTATCTTCGAGATGATCTTCCGAATTAATTAAATCTACTATGATTGAATATCCTTCGGGATTTCCAATAAGACGAAGTTGAGTAATTACTTCATTTAATTCATCATTATGAATTCCGAATTTTTTACAAAATCCAGGAGAAAAAGAGGCGATTCGGTTTTTTATATCTAAATGCCAAATACCATCACCATCGAAATCAAAGCCTTTCGCTTCGGAGCGTTTACCACCAGGAGTTGAAAAAGCAACATTGTTTTTTAAGATCCGAGACGCATTTAAAGCAGTAGAAAATTTCTTTTCTAATTCATGAATTCGGCGTTCGGCTTTTTTTAATTCCGATTCAGCACGAATACGAGATTCTCGTTCGTTAATTAATACTTGCTTTAAATCATCCTCTTGATTTAACATTGCTGAATTTGAATTTCTCCTGAAGCAATTAACTCATATAATTTTGTCTTTCCAATCTCGAGCAAAACAGCCGTCTTTACAACATTATAGCTATTCTCTTCGAGACATTGTTGAATGATTCTCCGATTAATTTCTTTCAAACTTAATCCACGATACAACACGCTTAAGAATTCTTTAGCTCCTTCAATTTCGGTTATTTCCTCTTCATTTTTTTTACATAACTGAATGAGAGAATCCGAATTCCAAGGATCACTTTTTTTGAGAACAATTTTCAATGCAGTATTTTTCATATGCTTCAAATTGTTACTCCAGTATCAGTCATTTCATAGCGACGAATAAAGCGATACCAACGATTGAAATTAGTGATAGTATGCACAATCTTCGTGTAGGCAATCACAATAAAAAACTGAATAATTAGAATAAAGAAAAGTGAAAATCCACTGTATATCATTCCAATAGTAAAAGGCAAAATACTGGTATGTAGTGTGAGGATTCTTAAGGTAGCAATTTTATGAGGAATTCGATTGCGAATAATCCAGTGATGTAAATGGTTTCGATCTGCAGAATACGGCGATCTACCTTGTGAAATACGAAAGGCAAAAACACGCAGCGTATCGGTAACTGGAACGATTAACAATGCTGATAAAATAGCTAAAGAATCGGCAGGAGAAAGCCATTTTTGGACAAGTTCATATTGGCGAAACGACAATCCCATGGCGATGAAAAAGAATCCAAAAACAAGTGATCCACCATCGCCCATAAATACTTTGGCAGGTGACCAATTAAAGAATAAGAATGCTAGAACCATGGCGGCCCAAGTAACTGAAATCATAAATAAACCTTGATCAGCCGATAGATAACCAATGAATCCAAAAACTAAGAGATTTAACATGGCCATTCCGCCGGCTAAACCATCAATTCCATCAATTAAATTAAATGCATTGGTAACACCAGTAACAGCTATAATTGTGAGAATTGCATCAAACCAAAAGGGTAATTCATTGAGTCCAAATAATCCACCTAGATTATTAATGGTAATTCCGTTGATGACTAAAAATGCACCGCATCCGATTTGTATCATAAATCGGAATCCAGAGGAAAGATTGCGTTGATCGTCCCAAGCACCTGTAATCATGAGCAGTAACAAAGGAGCAGAAACGGCAATGTGCTCATACCAAAATTCACGTACCGATCCAAAAATGAGGGTCATTTCAATCCAGGTAATTCCTAATGCCAAACCACCAATTGCAGGAATCGCCTTTTTATGGGTTTTACGTTCATCGGGCTTGTCTAATAAACTGAATTTATGAAACAGTTTAATGAGCAAGGGAAGTTGGACAATCACGAGGATTGTTCCAGTAAGTAGTTCTATCCAGAAGCTTTTCATAAATCAACGTTTTTCAAAAAAGTGGTAAGTGTGACGTAAATGCGGTATTCCAAACTGATCAAATTCTTCTTTCCTAAATACACGAGAAGCAATGGATACCAATCGTTTTGAAGGGCGGCCTTCATACACGCGTTTTACGAGATGCAAATAGCGCGAAGCGATTGTTTCCCATGTGTAGCGTTTTAATGCAATCTGTTTCATGACAGAAGCATTTTCGTTTAATTTTTCGATGTTGATATTGCTCAGAATTTCTGATAAGGTTCGAGCATCTTTAAAATAAATGGCATGTCCTTGCGTGGTGGTGACATTGTATTTTACACCAAAGGCAATCACAGCACAACCGAGATACATAGCTTCAACAAGGGAAGGATTTGTTCCACCAGCTGAATGACCATGCACGTAGGCTACAGCCGTGCTGCGCAATACATCCAATGTGCGTTGATCGTAGATTGGATCGAGAATGATCAGATTAGAAAATGTAGCATATTTTTCCCGAAGTGCTTTTCCATATTCGCTATGGTTCCAATTTCCAACAAACACGTAAGTTTTATCGGTGAATTCGGAAAATGCTTTTAATAAAATGTGCACATTGTTTTCGGGTTCAATGCGACAAACACTGAAATAATAAGGAGCATTTAAGAAAGGATATTTCTCACGATCCTCCGGAATTGGTTCTTGAAAAGAGGCATGATCAGCGCCATATTCGATAATATGACTCAGGCTCTTATATCGAATCGCAGTATAATCCTGAATTGCTTCATTGTCGGCAATATCAGCATCGCTGAATTTTACAGCCAAATATTCCGCAAACCACAAATACCAACGTGCATATTTGCCCCATTTAGCTCGCTTCCATTCAATTCCATCGATAGAAACAATGAGCTTTCGTCGCGTAAACCATTTCACAAAAGGAAATAAAAATCCACCACTTACGCCCAGTACTATTAATACATCCGAAAATAAAACGGCATGTAGTATACTCAAACAATCGTATAAAATGGACGATTTTCCATTTGCATCCAAGGGAATATAAACCAGTTTTGCGCCTTTATACGATTTTAAACGTTCCGATTTCTTATATTTTTTACCACTGCAATAGACTGTCATATCGCAGCTTTCGGACATATTTGTTGCAAGATGCTCTGCCAATGTTTCAAAACCACCATAGCAGGCTGGCAATCCTACGGTACCTATTACGGCAACACGGGTTTTGCGCTTTTCTTTTCCGTTCGTTTGTTCTGGTGTTTTCATGAGTTCAAATCGGTATAAGAAATAGTTGAAACGGTATTTTCATCAATTGATTGACGAGAGAAATTGTGTGTTAATTCGTGTATTTTATGATGTAGTGATTCATAGTTTCGTGAATCGATTAACCAACCATCATCGGGTTCTGAAACAATTTCTGCCGGACCACCAATAGGCGGAGCAATGACCCGAATGCCATAGGCTTTAGCTTCTAAAATGGTCATTCCAAATGTTTCTATCCATTGATCAGGCAGACTTAAATTCATGACTAAATCGGCTTGTTGATAAGCGGGATGCGTATTGCGTGTTGGTGATAGAATTTCGCAATTCGCAGGTGGTTTTTCTTTTTCAATAAAATCTTGAATATCTCCTTCGGAAGCATTTAACATTAATCGAAAACGTACATGTGGAAAATCTTTGGCTAAGCGGGTAAAAACATACACGCCTTTATATTCTTTTAAACTACAAAGCATCAACACGGTGAAAGGGCCTTTCGGTTTCACTTTTCCGTGCTTTTTCACTTCGGCAAGAAACTCTTTATCCAAGCGATTATGGATAACACCTTGAATTGGTTTTTTAAATTGAAAACAACTTTTCAAATAATGTGAAACAAAAATCATTTCACGGGTGCAATGCTCCGAAATGAAACAAAGAAAACGGAATAATGAAGCGGGTTTTACACTTACTTCATGCATGTGCTGAATGGTATGAACACCCCGAATTTTCGCTGCTATTAATGCTCCAAATGGCAATAAGGTATTGACATGAACAGTATCATTCTTTTTCAGTTTTACTAATAAAGACGTAAATAAATACACCTGAACATAGAGAAAATTCAAGAGTGTAATATATTTTTTCGGGCTCCAGGAATAGGGTAAATGATGATAGTGAACACCTTCAATATCCGACAGGAAGCCCTTGCTATTTGAAGTATACAGATGAACATCTTTTCCAGCTTCCACATAATCCAATAGTACCATTGAAAATACAAGAGGACTTCCGCTGATGTCGTTTAATAAATGAATGCCGTATAGTTTTCCTGAATTTTTCATTGTGAAATGGTATTTCCGGTTAAACTAAAAAGGGTTTCATTTTGATCGGATGATGATTGGGCATTTTGAGTATTTCCAGCAACTTTACGATAGATAGCATACAGTTCGTCTGCCCGGTTTTCCCAAAGGAAAGTGCTTAAAAATCGTTGCCGTGCTAATTGGCGTTCGTGCTGATAAAATGCTGAATCATGTTTCAATCGTAGGAGTTGATCTGCAAAGGCATTTTTCCAATCAGCATTCGGATTATACTCTATTTTCAATGCTGAATCCGGATGAATAAATCGTCCTGGACCACAATTATCCCAACATAAAACTGGTACACCATAACTCAATGCTTCTGCTACAACCATTCCTGCACCTTCGTGCGATGGGAAAAGAAAAACCGAAGTGGTTTGATAAATCTTTTTCAATTCATCCCTTGGAATCCATTCGATAATTTCGAGTTGAGCAGAAATTCCAAGTGAGATTGCTAATGCTTTTAATTTGTGTTTTTCTGGTCCACTTCCAACGAGAATTAATTTAGCTTTATGTTTTTCAGAATCTTTGAGTTGAATATAGAATTGATGAAATGCTTCTATCGTAATATCAAAACCTTTTAATCCAACAAAACGTCCAGCAGATAAAACAATAAACTCATCTGTTTCAATCGGTTTATCAACTTCTTCGGATGCAACAGAAGGCAAAATGGAGTACTTATTTTTCAGTCCTAATTTATTCGCTGCTTCTTGATGCATGCAGAAAATATGATCAGCCGAATTGCGTGTTATTTTTAAGAAAGGATCTAGGTACCAAAAAACATTTTTCAGAGTCCAAAGAAATCGATCCATAATTAAATTCCGAGTCGAATAAAATGGACGAATAAATCCTTTAGGAATACGCGGATGATGTCCTACAGGTCCCCAAACAAAAGGCTTACGCCAAATCCAAAGAAAACTAGGAGTCCAATCGTTGTGGAAATTTAAATTATGAACCACATCCACTTGATTGCGCAATGATCGAAAATGAAGCGCTAATCCGAGTTGCCAGAAATAATAATAAATGAGACTTAAAACGGGGCCTTTTTTCCAGAATAATAATTTCTTAGGCCAATCGTAATATCGGAATTCGATACGATCATAAAGTTCATTTAATTCGGGATGTTCCTCTTGATATTTCTCAATTGCAGGACGATTGTTTTTCCGCGTGACAGCAATGACTTTGCAATTTTTTGCGATTTGCAAAACAAAATTCCAGCCCATACCATCTTCCGAACCTTTGAACGGATTGATGGCATAGGCAGAGGCAAACACAGTAATGTTCGGAGTAGAAGTGTTTATCATGCAGCAGATTGTTGATCACGTTGTTTTAAAATCCGCGCAGGTACGCCGCCAATAACAGCATAGTCGGGAAAATGTCCGGTTACAACAGCTCCGGCAGCTATCACACAATGATTTCCGATTGTTGCACCATCCAAGATGCTTACTTTAGAACCAATCCAACATCCCGAACCAATGACAATTCCTTTGCGCGTTACTCCTTGCAAACGGATAAGTTCTTCGGGATTTATAAATACATGGTTTTCGGGATGACAAGAAAAATATTGTCCAATGATACAGTCTGAACCAATCTTCAATCCTCCACCCCCACCTAAATAAGCAAACTCGCCCATTCCAACGCGATCGCCAATTTGAATTCCGATTCCAGGTTGATTAAGCGATGTTGATGCTACAATTTGACTATACGAACCAATACTTACGTTTTTACCAAGTTGAATACCTTGAGTACTTAAGGCTGAAAACAAAACATGGTCGCCAGCTTTAAGCAAACGACCATAGCGAAAGGAAGAAAAATAACGAAAACGAACACCAGAACCGAGCATCATCATTTTAGGAGAACGCCCTCTGAGAAGGACTTTGAAACCTCTCAGTAATTGAAACACGGTTTGAATTCCAAAACTCCAAAGCATTTTGCCAGTTACGGCTTCATGCATGTTGAAGTCAGGATTTCGTACTTGAATGAGTCGAGTGTATAGGTGTTTCATTGCTTGTGTTACCCACCACATTACGCATGATGGATTCCACTGTTTCGCCAATTTCTACGTTTTCTATACATCGATACAGATGAGTATGATCTCCTTTTTGAAGACGAGCAAATAATTCGGTGTATTGTTTTGTGAGGCTGATAATAGTTTCTTTATCGAGCTCTTGTTTACGCTTTAAAATCACGTCTGGCGCAGCCCACAGGAAATAATTAAATTCTGGTTTTTTAATAAATGGATAGAATTTTTCGGTGAATTTAGGATTTAATGCAATGTTACTTCTTCGACTATCATTGATAAAATCGAAGTAATATCGATCATAAAGCACAATGGTATTTTTTCTTACATAACGGAAATAAATAAACCACTGACCAAAAATATAATCGCAGAGGTAATAAGCAAAACGAATGAGTGATGAGATTTTACTTGAGTTTTGTCCTTGACGAGGTAAGGTAGAAACAGAGCGTTCTTCAGCTCCTTTTTTTCCATATTTCAAAGCACTGATAATAGGTAATATAGAAGGACGATGCCGAATAACAATAACGCGACGACGATGTTTCTTTTCGAGTTCTGTTTTAACAGCATCAATGATGGTTGATTTTCCAGCACCATCAACTCCGCTGAATGTAATTAAGAATCCTTTTTCGCTGCGCATATTTTGAAGAATTTCGGTCCAATATCTGATTCTGTTTTTGATTTTAGAAAAACCTGAATTTTCAGGACGATTTAAAACAGATTGAATAAGCTTCTTTTGCTCAATCTTATCAGGTTGATTGTGTGTCCAGATGAGATGTTTTTGAGGAATTAGAGCCCCATTGAGCGTGTAGAATAATAGCACATATTCCCTATTGGATTCTGGTGATGCATTGGAAATTCCATTGTGAGAAATGATTCTATTTTTAAGCACTTTCGAGGCATCCAAATATTCGATATGATTTCGTTTGAATTGAAATATGAAATCCAGATCGATTCTGCTACCATCCAATAAAATAACTTCCACCTGAAGCATTTTAATTAAATTCTTAATCACAACGTGTTTCACCCAAGAATGCTGTTTAAAAAAATCAATCATCTTTTGGGCATCAGCTCGGGTTGTGCACAAATCAATATCTGAATTTATTGGCGTATACGATAAATCGGGTAAATTGAATTTCAATAAGGCATATTCGAATGAAGAAATTTCCTTTTGAAAATCGATAAGGACAGATTTACGAACTTCTTCATTTTGCACAGCAAGCAAATACTGAATGGATTGAGCCCAAGTTTCCAACAACCAGTTGACTTGCGTGTGCCATTTTTCTTGATTCGAATATACATTCAGATAATAGGAACACACTCGATTGAGATAATGCATTTCGATGAGTGCCGGATGGATTTGATTGGATTTTAAAAACGAATCTACAGTAGGAATAGCAAGCATTTCCTGAATACGAGATCGGATTTGAGCAAAGGAAATTCGTTCAACTAAAATGGCTTGTTGATATACGTAATGAAAAAGATCTTCGAGAGGAATTCCCTGTTCTTGATACATTTCCCAATCAAGAATCTGCAGTCGTTTGCCCAACATGCGGCAATTCCAAGGCGTGAAATCACCATGAACAGGAGCAGAATGAAACAAAGGATTGCTCAAACAAAATGATTGAAGTTTTGTAAAATCAACAATAAATTCAGGATTGAATTTTTTGGGATTTAAAGAAAATGTTTCAATCGTAGGTGATGTATTATTCAATCCACTCGAAACCCATTCAACAAAGCTCGAAACGTCCAATTGAGAAACTAAAGGTACTGATTTGGCAGATTCTCCTTTTAAAGAAGTTTGAGAAAAATTGGATGAATTATTTTTATTGATTGAAAAGGGATAATCAAAAAAACGTTCCGCCGAAGATGCTTTTAAATTGCTTAATGCTTTGTTCTCATTTCCGAGATTTTGTTTTGCAATTTCAGTGAAGGGGAATTTATCAAAAACAACATTTCCATTCTCATCGATTGTCCGCAAAATGGCTTTACGATTCGGTCCAACTGTACCAGTAAAAACTGCCCAAATTCGATTAGAAGGATCGCAATATTCAAAATCAGCTACTTGTATTATTCCTTGTTTAAAAAACCTGCCAAGTCCAAGTTTAAAGCTGAATTTTGCAGCTAAAACAAAGAGTTTACTTTTAAAATTTCCTTGATTATAAAAATGAATAAAATTAGGCTGAGAAGCATTTGCTGACCAAAGCCAACGGGTTGTTCCATCAGAATTATAAATACAATGAAAAGTGAGAATGGATTTGGAACTTGATTTTCGAATTAATCCAAAAGCTTTTAATAATTCAATATCAAAATTTTTATCTTCTTTGAAAGAATTAATTGTTGTATCAAGTTTAACTTCAGAATGAAGTCTTTCATTTTCTGATGAAGCAGACATGTTAAATGAAAGAGATAGCGCCTTTTCCATCAGGTAGAACTAAGTTGAGATGATTGATCTGATTGAAGCCAGGCGTATTTCTTTTGTCGTATTTTCAATTTTACACGTTCGCGAAGACTCAAGGTTTGAGGCAATTGCATGGTGATATAGAAAATTATTAATTGGTAAAATAAAATACCATAATTGGTTTCTCCAAAAATTCCAAACTCGGTAAAACTATTAATGAGAATTGGAATGAACATTCCTAAGATCATCAGTTTCTTATCGTTTACTTTCTCTGTAACAGTGGCTTTCAACGTAAAAAACAACTGAAATAAAACGATAGTAAATCCAATAAAACCTAAATTCATTAAAACTTGAATAAAGGTATTATGTGTCATTTGTCCGGCGTATGTGTGAACACCTTGAAAATAGTCTTTATAGGCAATCCGCATAAAACCAAATCCGAGTAAAGGTTCTTTGGGCAAACCTTCTGTTATCAATGCTTGCCAAAAAGGTAAACGACCAGTCATCGACATTACTTCATCTAAACCACCTGCATTTTCTTTTACAATCATTTTCTCCAATGCAAGCGGAATCGCCATAAAGGAAGAAGCATACATGGCAATTTTTAATTTCACATTGGAGCTTTGTCGAATATGAAAAAATGCAATTAATAAAGCACCAATCGTACTTGATCGTGAACCAGTAAGAACCAATGCCCACAACAAAAGAAGCACTTTAATGATGGTCCATACTTTCCGATGATTTCGATATAAATTGAAAATTAGACAGGAAATTCCAACAGCGCAAAGCATTCCAAGTTCGTTTGGATTCATGAAAAATCCACCCAAACGCGCTTCTTCACCACCATGAGTAAGTCGGTAAAAATCATCTGGATTGATATACATGCCCACTAAGAATATCAAAATCATCAGAAATACAGCATTACCTGCAACATGATATAATTTAATTCCACAATCGGGGAAATATCCATCGAGTAATATGAAACACTGAACAAAGAAGAAAGCGAAGATTAAACCTTCAAAATCCATGATCCACTGTAATGAGCTATAGCCCAAATTCGTAGACCAGAGAAAGGAAATTAATCCTAATGCTAAATAGGCAGAATATAAAAACGGGCTTAATCCAAACTTCCAAGATATCTTGCTGGAAGCGCCATGAGCAACTATGTTGTTACGCACCCAAATGATTAACATGGTCATGCTAAATCGGGTGATGATTTTAATAATACGGGTGATATTGATGTTTTCGCTCCAAGTGAAAAATCCGGCGAGTTTAATAAACAAGATTATAAGCAGCAAGGTTTGCAGCCGTTTAAAAAATCTCAGTTTATCCTCTTCGGAACGTATCATATACTCAAAGCACGTTGATAAATGGAATTAAAATCCTTGAGTATTTTTTTCCAGTTGAAGTTCGATTCAACCATAGCTCGAGAACGAATTTGAAGTTCTTGAGGAGCAGTATGAATGTACATTCTGTAGGAAGCAATGAGTCCTTCCAGCATTTCAATTTTGTTCGTATCCGAAATAACAATACCAGCTTTAGACTGACGGATTTCATCACCTAAATTAGTTGCTTCAGAAATTAAACACGGTATTCCCATAGAAGCTGCTTCGAGCACGGCTGTAGGCAGACCTTCATTACGACTTGGATGAACAAATAGATTCAATTGTGCAAGTAAACCATCCTTTTCGGCACCAAAGCGACTACCCCAAAACGTAATTTTTTCTTTAATCCCAAGTGTTTCTGCGCGTTGCTCAAGTGAGGTACGTTCGGGACCATCACCAATTATCCAAAGATGGGCTGTAGGAACTTCATTCAGAAAGAGTGTAAAAGCGTCAAGTAAAACATCCAAACCTTTGGTATATACATCAACCCGTCCACAAAAACCAATGAGGTAATTGGAAGTCGCAGAATTTAAAATAGCTGCATGTTCGCCAAATAATTCAAATCCATAAGGAACACGTTGTATTTGAATGCCTTTTAATAAATGATTGAGTCCATCTGATTCGCTTTTACCTAATACGTGAACAATGGCAGCTTTTTGCAACATCGATTGTTCAAAGAGGCGAAAATAAATGGCTTTCGACATTCCACTTTTTCTCCAAGCGATGCGGTTGTAGCTTCCATGAGGAGTGAAAATAAATTTCTTACCATGCGCAGCTAAATAATTAGCGATTGAATAAAAAACGGGAATAAATCCACCATGCAAATGAAAAACAACATCATCCGAAGTTTCCAAAATTGCAAGCTTCATGAATTCGGGAATAAAAAACGGAAATCTATACTTTTTAAAAAGTACAGTTTTAAAATTCCGTTCAGGATAATCGTGTTCAAGAGAATTGGAAATACCCCAAACCTGAACAGGGATGCCTGCTTTAGATTGTTCAGTAGCTAAATTATAGACTACTTTATTCACCCCATTCATACGCTGAGGATTTACTTTTCCTAATGCGATATGGATAATTTCCATGCGAAATGTTTTTTACGGTAAAGGAAGATGATCCAGATACTTGTCATTAATATTTGACTGAGCATCATTCCAGCAATGATACCGGCCGATTGATAAGTCCGAATAAGAAAACTTGCAGAAATTAAAATCAGAACTAATGCAGCAGCATGTGCAATAAAATAAACATGATTATATCCTGAAGCACGAATTAAAACTCGAATTGGGTATGCAATTAGAATGAGGAAATACAATAAAGCAATCCAAAGATGAAGAGGTTCTGTTATTTCTTGAGGACTAATTAATTTAGCTAAGAATGGGAAGAACAAAGCTAAAAGCACCAATAATCCAGCAACAGGTAATAAAAAAGCTGCAGAGATTCTTAAAACAAATGAAGCTTTATCACCTGAACGTCCATTCCATGCCGCCACTTTAGGAACTGCGTAATTTTCGTATGCTTGAAGGAAAATATTTAACAATCCAAATAAATACTGTGTTAAACGAAGCAGTCCGAGTGCAGATGCGCTTATCCATGCTCCAGCAGCCATCAATAAATAGTTGGAACTACTCCATTGAACTACCGAAGTAATCACCATCCATCCTGCTGTGGAAGCTGTTTTCTTGATGTAATATCCTTTCATTCGTCTTCCCGATGATGTAGGTTTGAGGATGAAAAGGAAAAGTAATCCAGTTAAAGAGGATCCTCCTAAAATGAGAAGAGCTTGTGCAGGGTGAGTAGGAGATAAAATTAAAATTGCCCCTCCAAATAAAAGCACATTTAATCCATCAATTATTAAAAGATTTAATCCTGGATAAAGGATAATACAGAGTTTACGAAGCAAATCAGATATAAGCCAAATAAAAGAGACTAAAAATAATATTCCAAAATGCAAAGAAGGATTGTAAATGATTTGAAATAAAAACTCAAATATGATTGATAATATTATTGCAGAAGGAAATGCTAAAAATAGAATGGTTCCGGTGTATTTTCTTCTGGAAGTTTCTCCTAGTTTACCAAGGAAAACTTGTGCAGGTTGAATAAATAATGCTTGTTGAAATGACATCAATAACATCATTCCCAAATAAACTAATGCATAAGTTCCGTATCCTTCGAGTTGTAATTTCCAAGCAAGTAAAAAATTACTAAGAAAACCGGCAGCACTAATGAGCGATTGATCAGCTATAAGAAGCAATCGTGCATCTAAATTCCTCAGCCATGTGTATAAATTTTTCATCCTACAGATGGCTTTAATTTATGTTCAAATCGCAGTATTCTCTTACCCAAATCAAGGATTTTATTCAAACTAATTAATTTGGGATAATAACTTGAGCGATTGAGAACAATCTCTAATTTGAGTCCCTGTAAGGTTTCGCTAATCTCGTTTGCTTGATCAACTTCTGTAGCTTTTGAATTTAGTGAGTCGATAACCAAAATGGTGCTTGAACAAGCAGATAAAATCAAAAACGATCTTGCCTCATGATCGAGTGTTCCTGGATCACAAAGAACACAATCGTACTGATTCAATTCATCCGATTTCCAAGTTTGATCTTCGTTTAATAAATGATCAATGAAAGCAGCATCATACAATTTTTTTGAATTTGAGTAAATAGTATTTTCCTCTGCATAAATAACGAGGACTTTTTTACCCATTATTTGAAGAGCTGTGGCAATTCGATCGGTTATGAATTCCTTTTGATTCCCTGTGCGAACAGCTGTTAAACAAAGTATTTTATCTTTTCCAAAATATTCGTTTAACCATAAAACGGATGCCCATTGAGAAAAGAATAATTGTTCACTCATTCTATTCTTGAAAAATGGTATTGATTTAATAAAAGGCAATAAAGTTCTTTTCTGAATAAATTCTTCATCACCAATTGGAAATCGAACTTTAAATAATATGATGGAAAGTAATGTTCCAAATAGAAATGTCAAAAATGCAGCTAAAGCTTTGAAAAGACTTGGACTTGGCGATGTAGGAGTTGTAGGAACTTCTCCAAAATCGATAATTCTATGAAAGGACATTTTTGCAGCACGCGCAATCTCAGCTTCCGTTTTTTTCTCATGAAGGAAACGAAAAATAGATTCATTCATTTGGTTGCTTCGTTCCAATCCACCTAATGTTCGTTCACGTGTTGGTAGACCTACAAAAGAAGCTTCTGCATCCGCAATTTCTTCTTCTAAACTGCTTAATTTTATTTGTGTATTTGTTTTAGTATTATTAATACTCTCTTTAATATATTCTATAAGATCATGAATATTCTCATCGATAATTTTCACCTTTTCATGATCAGGAGTATATTTTATGAGCATTTCTTTTTTCTCTGCTCTATATGTTTTTATCTTCTTTACTAATTCGGTAGAGAGCAGGTCGTTAAACGCTTCAAAGTTCGGAGCTAGTTCTAAAAAGCGATCATCACCTTGATGTATATAATGATTAAGTGTATCAATTGCTGCCAAATTCATTCGGATATTGACTTGTTGTTTTTTCAAATCAGAAATCTTCCGTAAATCGGTTTCTGTTTCCTGGCGGATATTGATGATATTCTTAGAATTTCGATAAAATTCAATATTATTTTCAGAGCTATCTAATTCGTGAGCATATTGCTTCAATTGCTTGTCTAGAAATGTAACTGTAGTATCAGCAGTTAAATATTTCGTTTCTTCAAAATCGCGGATATAACAGCTTGCAACTAGATTTACAACATCGTGAGCTTTTTGAGGAACAGGCGATTTATAACTTAATCGAATAACTGGAACGTCTTTATCCATCGCCAATACATCCAAATTACTTCGAATTTCGGACACTAAACGTGACTTAGATCTTAAAACAAAACGGTAATTATCATCGACTTGCATGCTAGGGCGTTTCTTCAAAAGCTCCTCATTTTTTAGAATGAGAATTTCAGAATTACCAACAGTAAGAGATCGACCTAATTTGCATTTAAACTGCTTTTCACCAGGTGTTGTTAAACTGTAATCATTTCCATGAATAATTAATTGGAATGGTCGATCTAACAATGAAGAATCATTAATTACCGTGAAAATTTTCAAAGGTGATTGATCGTACAATTCAGTCGAATGAATATCACCTACACGATAAATAATATAGGATTCAGGAAGATTGGCAGCAACTTTTTCAAGAATTGAATTCGATTTAATTAATTCGATTTCAGCCGAAATTTTATTTTCAGTGGCGAAGTAATCAATATCATCGTAAAGATGCGAACCCGTTGGTCCTTGCTGATTATCGGCTAATTTAATTCGAGCGGTACTTTCGTATACTGGTGTAACATAGGAAACATATTTACCTGCAAGCCAAATTCCCAAGAAAACTAAAACCAACGTGAAAGGAAGTCCTCTCAAGAATGGTCGTAATGTGGAATTCATTTCTTTCGAAAACATGGCTATTTAAATAATTGTGTTAAAACAACAATGGTGGTTAAAACACTAGTAACAGTCATGATATTGGCCGAACGTTTATCCCAAACTTTTCCTTTACGCGATGGAACATAAATGATATCTCCCGGTTTTACCGAAAGTTTATTCAAATAGGCTTGATCTGGATCAGTTAAATCGACAGTGAGGGCGCGCAACGTATCGTTAACTACACGTGCAATTTGAATATTCCGTTTATCCGCATAAAAATCGAAATCGCCCGCTCTAGCTAAGCACTCGGCGAGAGTGTTTTGTTCTTTCTCCAAATTCATAAATCCGGGATTTTTCATTTCTCCCAAAATTGAAATTTGACGATTTAAAACACGTAATCGAATAACAGGATTTACGATTGATTTCGCATAAATTTTTGTCAAGGAATCTTCTGCTTGACTCACTGTCATTCCTGCAATGTGGACTTGTCCAACACGTGGTAAAGCAGCATAACCATCAGGATCAATTAACACCCAACGACCATATACTTCGTTTGCATTGTAAATTCCATATACCGAACCCAAACTCAAATCATCATGTCCTTGAATACTCAAGTTGATTTTATCGTCGGATTTAAGAATGTGTTCGTTTGTTGATGCTTTGAAAAACGCAGAACTATCTGCTGATGATTTCACTTCCGGATAACGAAGATTTTGTGTCCTACATGATGGAAACATCATAAGAACAAACAAAAATAGTAGAATACTCAGGAAGGAAAGGTGTTTCATGCTTAAAACATTTTGGTAATAGAAGACAAAATGCCAGCAAAACTGCGCTTACGACGAAGTTGAATTTCTCTCAAGTAATTGTTCAAACGTGTAATTACTTCTGTTAAATGATCAAGGTCATTATCGTCTTTTATGATATAGTCGAAAGCTCCGTATTTAAGAGCGTCCACAGCTGTTTTCATGTCTTTCTGAGCCGACAAATAAATCACAGGAATATCAGGATTCTGACGTTTAATTTTTTTCAATACTTCCAATCCATCAAAAGGCTGCATCGAATGGTCGATAATAACGGCATCCGGTTCATCCATTAATTGATTTAAGAAATCCTGACTATCTTCAAATAAACGAACTTCTTTCACGCCAATATTGCGAATATGTCGCTCGTACATCGCAAGGCAATGAGGATCATCGTCGAGTAAAAAAATACTGTTCAGAATTTGCGTATTCGTTTTCATAAGATGGTATTTGTTGATGGTTGGTTAGATTTAAATCCACTTGAAATAATAATGAACATAGTGAGATTCGGCTGTTGAGCTGTTGCTTTTAATTCGAATAAATCAACGAATGTGTCCATGATTAATTAGGGAATCTTGTTGAGTGTTTACGCCTAAGTAGTATGTGAGTTACTCGCTATGTAAGTTCAAAATAGAAACAAGGTTAAATTTGAACACCCTCTAATCTTCTGTAAAATAACTTTATTACAACTATCTGATATTCAAATTATAATAAGATAAAATAATTAGAATTTGTAGATATTAAAATTTCCGTTTTTCGGAAATGCATGGTAAGTTTTAACGTGATTGTGGGGAAATAAATTCCGTTTTCCGGAAATACCCATCCATTATAAAAACTTTGAGGGTTGAGTGTTGCAGGCTTTCCTAATTTGAAGAACGTTTAAAAATTCTCATCTAAATACGTCTTCTCAGTCCCTGGTAAGGTTTTTAGAATTTCCCATCCACCATTTTTATTCTGCTTTTCAATTACATAAAATCCAACTCCGTTTGGCCCCCAGCTTTGATATGGTGTCCAGAATAATTGATTATATACTTCATTATATGCTTCCACTTTTAATACAACATTATCACCCTCTACACCAGCGCCTGCTTCAACTTTACAAATGTTGCGTGCAAAAACCTGATATTGATATTTGGTTTCATTCACTTCCACTTGTTCATCCATGTAATAGGTTTGATCAACCGGCAATTCTGCCAATAATACATACGGTTCTCCTTCAGCAGCGCGGTAAATTCCATATCCAGTAATTTTATCTAAAAGCGTATCAGGTGGTGCCCATTCCGTTAAAATCATCGAATTGTTTACCACTGTTGATCGTCCAATATTGACGTACTGGTTGATAAATGGATTTGATATTACTGCTGGCAAATCATAATCGGATGAAGATTCTAAGTGGAGAATTCCATCCAGCTCTTGAGCTAAAACTTCATATTTGTATTGCACAGGACAAACCACCGAACTATCAACAAAATGGGTTGTTAAACCATCAACTGAACCTACGTTCAATAATGTACCAGTTCCAATTTCAGTTCTCAAAACGATATAGCTGTGTGGAAGTCGTCCTACATAAGGCGTCCAATTCACATCAATGAGATTATTGAGTTGAGTGATTGCTTGTATATTGATCGTGCAGTGTTCTTGCAAGCTGTCGATATTTACTTTTCTACCACAGATATCAACCGCTTCAACCTTATAACAATACACCGAATCCTGCGTGTTTACTTGGGTATCGTAAAAGCTTAATTGATGCGAATCATTGATAGTTGTAATTAATGAGTAGGTAGAAATACCGGAACTTCTTCGTAAAATGTTGTAATGAGAAAAATGTTCAGCAAAATTTTCAATCCATTCTATGATAATGGAATCAAGTCCTTCAACAGAAACGCGAAGTATTGGACTGATTGGTGGAGGAATGCTATCGAAAACTTCAACCGCCGATGGATAAGTGATCGAATCAGTACATCCATTTAAATTTTGAACATAAAGCGAAACATCATAAAATCCAGGATTTCCAAACGAATAGGTTGAATCGGGATTGGTAAATGTTGCTGTATCGTTAAAGACTAGTTCGTAGCTAGGAGAAAGCAAACTTGAACTGGTATTTTCAAATTCAACCAATAATGGTAAACAACCAGTGCCTTGCATGATAGATAAAGAAGCATCAGGAACGAGCAAAGCATCCACCGAATCAACACGAAGTGTATCATAGCAACCCAATGAATTTTGAGTAACCAATTCGATATAATATTCACCCGCAGAGAAATAGGTATGTGAAGGAGTTGAATCGTTTAAGAATGCTGATCCATCGCCGAAATTCCAAGAATAATTTACTGCATCAGAAGTGAGATTATGAACGATTGGACTAAAAGGAGTACAACCACTATCCGATTCTAGTGTGAATTGAGCATTTGGACGTTCGTATACTTGAAAAGGAATTGTGCTCGAATTGAAAGCAGAACAACCTACTGTATCGCGAGAGAACAAGGTAATTACGTATGAACCCGGTTCGTCGTATAAGAATACCGGATTTTGATCAGTGCTCGACGTTCCTTCACCAAAGTTCCACTCCCACTCTACTGCATTGAGCGATTGATCTTCAAACTGAAGTGGAACACCAACACATCCCGAGGCATTGGAAATTGTAAAGGAAGTTGCAGGTCCTAAAACTGTGATATAATCAGGACGAACAATGGTATCGGAACAACCAAATGCAGAAGTGACAATTAATTGAATAGAATAAATTCCTGGTGAATCGTAAAGTTTAACTGGATTTTGAAGCGAGGAACCACTATTGTCACCAAAATCCCAATCCCAAGAAACGGCAGTACCTGTACTATCATAAAATTCAACAATAGAAGGAGCACATGCAGCTGGTGAAGGTGAAACAAAATTGGCATGTATACTACTCACCCGAATAGGTGCAACCCAAGACGTATCCGAACAACCCGAAGGCGTAATTCCGACAACATAGGGACTGAAAAGTCCATCTTGTAAATAGGTATATGAAAATGCGGAGTCGGTAAAAATAGCTCCATCTCCGGTGTGCCATTCAAATTGTCCCTGCAAATTACTTTGTGCAAAAAACGAAACGGGCAATGGATTACATGAGCCAATATATGTTGCTGTTTGTTGAAGATGATAGATTAATACTCCCGGTTTAACAATCGAATCGGTACAACCAAAAGGAGTTGTAATGGTTAGTTTAACCGAATCGGCGGGTTCTTGAGAAAAGGTGATGAGCGGATTTTGTTCGGTAGATGTAATTCCGTTTCCAAAATCCCAAAACCAGGATTGAGCTTCTAAACTTGAATCGGAAAACTGAGCAATAGCAGGTAAACAGTTTTGATCTTGTGTAAAGCTAAAATCGGGATAGGCATTGTACACGTGAATAGGATCGAAAAGAAGTGTGTCTTTACATGTTGTTATCCATGTTGTTGTAGCAATCATCATTAATCCACTGTATGTTCCAGTATCGGCATACGCCAAATTCAATGTATCAGAATTGGTGAGGAAAGTAAGATTATCGTAATAATTCACATACGTTAAAGGAGCGGGAGAAATGATCTGTACTTCATGAGGAGCACAACCATCCCAATTCCCATTGATAATTACATCCAATTTGGGAGTTGCATAAACAATGTGTTGTGTGAGTGTATTATTATAAACACAACCATCCGAAGTCGTAATTTGAAGATGAATGGTATACGAACCTGTTGAATCATATTGATAAACTGGCTCAGCTAAATTCGAAGTTCCTCCATCACCAAACTGCCAGAAAAACGATAATCCATTGGTGTTTGCCAATTGTTCAAAATGCACCGAATCGCGACAAACTGTTGTTGGATAGGAAACAAAAGGCATTGGTTTATTCATCAAAATATTCTGATTCGAAATGGATGAACAACCCAAAGTATCGGTCACGATAACTCGAATATTAATTCCTGAATTCGTGAGCGGTGTTTGGTAATTTACTTGAACGCCATTGTATGGATTGCTAGTTCCAAAAACCCATTGAACTTGATCGAATAATGCAGCATTTGCTAAATCTGTAGCTATGAAAAACGTTGTACAATTATTACTAGTAGTTAGTAACATTTCGGCCGTATAACCGCCAATATTAATGCTTTGCGGATACGTTATTGTTTGAATTCCAAAAGGTGTATTTGCAGTATAGGAAACATTATAAATACCCGGTGTTGTATACACTTTTAGTGGATTGGTATCCGTTGAAGTGGTTCCATCTCCAAAATTCCATTGAATTATTTGATGCGTTGGTGATTGACGGAAAAACGAAATTCCTGCAGGAGCACAAGAAATAAATGGTGTAGAAGGAATGGTGGTTGATGTTGGATTACTTCCACCACTTCCATTATTTCCTCCGTTTGGTAATGCAAAAGGATTACCTGTTACCGTGAGAGTACAACCATTAGCTATAACAGTTAATGTTGCAACGTAATTTCCAGCCGTTTGATATATATGAATTGGGTTTGATTGTGTGGAAGTTGTTCCATCACCAAAATCCCAAAGCCAAGATGTAATTCCTCCTATTCCGGGAGTAAATGAAACCGGAGTTGGGAACGGATCAGCTGGATCGTATGAAGTTGAAAAAGAAGGATTGAATTCGGTAAATGTAACCGCATTAAATCCAACAAATGTTCGTTCGCAACCTGCAGCAGTGGTAATGGTTAAACCAACATGATAATTATTGGTTGTTGGATAATTATGTGTCGGATTGTGTTGTGTTGAAGTAGTACCATCACCAAAATCCCAAAGCCATGAAACAGCATCCGAAATGGTATCAGAAAAATGAACCGTATGAGGTGGACATGGATCAACTATAACCTGGAATTCTGGAATAATTCCTTCAACCGTAATTTGCTGATAAATAGGATAAGATAATCCACAAATGCTTCCATCGCTCACTTGGAGTGAAACGGTATAATTTCCAGGTGATGTATATGTATGAGATGGTGCAGCTAAGTTCGAAGTAGTTCCATCACCAAAATCCCAAGCAAAAGAAGTGATATTGGGATCGTTAATTCCGAAAGACGTTGTAAATGGCGAGCAGCCTGAAATAGGCGGCGGTGTTGGATAATTTGCTAGTTGTGCCGTTACATTTACTCCTCCCGGAAAATCTAAAGTATCGGAACATCCTCCAGAACCATAAGCAATTAAACGTACTTGATATTGTCCAAATGTGGTATAAATATGCGATGGCAATGAATCCGTTGAAGTTGTTCCATCACCAAAATCCCATAAATAGGAAATGGCATTGAGCGTCGTATTGGTAAACTGAACATTCAATGGAGGACAACCTGTGGTGTTGCTCATTGTTGCAAAAATCTCAGGAGCTGTAACAATTACATTCGAAACCGTAGTTGTTCTCCAGCAACCAAATTGATTGTAGGCTTTTAAGGTGATTGTATAAACTCCCGGTTGTGTATAGGAATAGATGGGAGTTGGATCGAAGGAATATCCTCCATCACCAAACGTCCAAAAATAATTAGTAGCACCAACTGAAGTATTGGTCAATTGCACCGCTAAGGGCGCACATCCAACTGTATTGGTTGCTGTAAATGCTGCAGTTGGTTTGGGATTCACATGAACAACTGCTGGTGCTGGTAAAGAATAGGTACAGCCGTTAGGCATAACCACAGTCAATGTAATGTCATAAGCTCCTGCTGGAAAATACGTAAGCGCAAACGTTGGCGTTGTTGCCGATTGTCCATCACTCGAATGCCACGAATACGAAGTAGCTCCCACAACCTGCGAACTCAATGTGGTTGCAAAAGGTAAACATCCACTTAAATTTCCAGAAATAATGGGTGTATTATCCGGAAAAACGGTTGCAACATTGGGAATAGTCACCGAATCGGCACATCCAAAAGCATTGGTCATTTTCAATTCAACCGAAAAAACTCCTGAATTAGCAAATACATGATCTGGGTTGATATCACTACTAAAAAGTCCATCTCCAAAATCCCATGTATACGTGTCATTTGTTACTGAGCCTGAAGTGAAATGAAAGTTTTGTTGAAGATCACAGGTGGAAGTGATATCGACCGAATAACTAGCATGTGGCGTTGCAATAACCTGTACGGGTTGTGGTAAATTTACTACCGTTTGACAACCATTCACGTTTGTTGCAAGCAAACTCACATTGTAAGTCCCTGTGTTATTGTAGGTTTTAATTGGATTTAGAAGTGAAGAAGTTGAACCATCACCAAAATCCCAGTTAAGGTTAGTTGCATCAGGAGAAACACAGGCAAATTGAAAACTGGTGAAATTATCGCAGCCATTGTAGGTGTTTACCGAAATGGCTAATTGAGGTCCCGGAGTAGCGGTAATGTAATTTGCAAGTGTTGTTGTATCACGAGAGCCATTAGCAGCAATGGCAATCAACCGAACAGTGTATGTTCCCGGTTGGATGTAAACATTCTGAGGATTAACAAGTGTGGAGAAATTTCCATTCCCAAAATCCCATTGATAAGAAACAGCATTGGTGGAAGTATTCGTAAAATTAACACTCAATGGAGCACAACCCGAAACGCTTGGTGTACTAAAACTAGCAATCGGAGTTTGTGCAGCTAGTCGAACCGAAATACACAGCAGCAGCATGAACAGGCGAATGCCTATTCTTCCCGGAAGCCCTTTAAGCGACTTCTTCATTTTCGGGTTGCTGTTTTTCACGCGTGTATATATATTTTGAATAACACAATCTTATACACTAGAATGACAGACTTGTTTCTACATATTCTGAGTTTCCTTACGCTAATTTACACTATGAAAAAATAAATTAATCTATTTTAACATGCTGACATTGTTTACATTACAATAATATCAAACAAGTATTTTCACTAATTTATATTGAAACTAACAAGGCATTTTGAGAATATGAAAATTGAATTTGAAAATTCCTATTTCACCTGTAAACTGAATGATTCTCACAAAAAATTCATTGCTTTACAGAAAGGCAAAATGTCTTCAAGAATCATCCATTTATTCAATATAGTTCGATGTTATGAAAAATAGTATCCTTCTGTTTTTCCTAGTATTTATAGGAAGTTCAGTCCAATCACAAATTTATTCTGTAGGACATACCCAACAAATATTTACCGATCCTTCGCGTTCCAATCGAAGTATTCCTGCCGAAGTTTATTATCCATCAACTACTGATGGTGATAATGTCCCCATTGCTTCTGGACAATTTCCTGTCCTCATTTTCGGACATGGATTTTTAATGACATACGATGCATACAATGTGATATGGGATTGGATTGTTCCTGAAGGATTTATTATGGTATTTCCAACAACAGAAGGTTCTATTTCGCCATCACACACCGATTTTGCAAAAGACCTATCATTTTTAAATGGAGCGATGAAATCGGAAGGATTAAACTCGAGTTCATTTTTCTACAATGCAATTGCAACCAAATCGGCCGTAATGGGACATTCAATGGGCGGTGGTAGTGCATTTTTAGCTGTTCAATATGATCCTACAATAACAGCATTAGCAACAGTAGCGGCAGCCGTTACAAATCCTTCTTCGGTAACAGCAGCTTCTTCTATTACAATTCCTTCATTAACTATTTCAGGTGCTAACGATTGTATTGCACCACCAGCTAATCATCAAATTCCGATGTATTATGCACTTGGTTCTAGTTGTAAATCGTTTGTGAGCATATTAGGAGCTAGTCATTGTCAATTTGCAGGAACGAGTTTTACGTGTTCATTAGGAGAAGCAACGTGTACGCCCGGTCCAGCCCTTGCACCTGCTCAACAACAAGCAACTGCAAATTTCTATTTAACAACCTGGTTAAAATTTCAATTACAAGATGATTGTGCTTCAGGTCTTGATTTTCAAACAACGATTAGCACCGCCATTTCAATACAAGGACAACAAAACTGTTCTTTAACTTGTACTTCAACTGGTGAGAACATTCATTCAATACTATTTAAATTATCCATTCAACCGAATCCATTTAATTCTGTATGCACAGTAAAATGTGAAAGAGAATTAAAAGATGCATCCTGTGTTATTTTAAACTCTCTAGGACAAGAAGTGAAATTGATTCAAGGAATTCAAGGAAAAACCTTTGAATTTTCAAAAGCGGAGCTGAATTCAGGAATATATTTCATTCAAATTCAAGAGAACAATCAGGTTCTTGGAATTCAAAAATTGATAATTGCGAATGATTAAATTATTGAATGTGTGTTAACTTAGAAATTCTACTTCTTATTTTTTTTATTGATTTTTCTAAAATAGCGTTGTAATAAAAAAGTATGTTGCAATGCTTCTAAATCGGCATCGAGTTTCTTTGAACCACTGTCTAAATTGGCTAATGTTTGTTTGATGTGAGTTCCTGTTTCAGCATCATTCAACAACAAGCCCAAAGGAGCATTGGTCGAATTTGCAGATTCTTTTACACTGCTTACAAAAGCAGATGCTGAATCTATGATTTCATGAAATTGAATAGCACTTAATTTAAGTGAATTAAATAGAATAGTATCGCTCACTAGTTCATTAGCAAGAGAACCTTTTTTATTTAAACCTTTGGAATAGGTAGTGATAGAACTTAAAAATTCGTTTGCCTTCTGAGATGCATGATTGAGCGAGGTTCCAGCTTCATTCAATTGATTATATAAATCATCCTCTTTTAATAATTTACCAATAGTCCCATTTCCATTTGATAAATCACTACTCACCACCTTTAAATCATTTGTAATTGCTAAAATATTTTTATTGTTTTCTTGTAAGGTATTAATCATATCGTCTGAAGTAAATGTTTTTTCAACTCCAAGTTGATCTCCTTGTTCTACAGTAGGATGCAAAGCAGTTCCCCCATAGATTATTAATATTTTATTCCCAATTAATCCATCCGTACTGAGTTTAACATATGAATTTTTTCGAATAAATGGAACTGAATTAACATCCACTTTCAATTCAACTCGTACTTTATTGTTTTCAACAAATTCAAGTTTACTAACAGTGCCAACTTTTACTCCCGAAAACCAAATATTATTTCCTTCTTTCAAACCATTTACATCATCAAATAGAGCAATTAATGTGATTTTTTGTTTAAAGGTTTCATGTATATTACCAATAACTAAGATGCCAGCTATAAGAAATATCAATCCCAATAAAACAAATATTCCAACAATTACAGGACGCCTTTTTGATTTATTTTCCATGATTAATGTATAAAATTGTAGGAGTAAAACTTCTTTATTTCCTCATTCTCTGTAAGAAATACTTCATCAAATTTTCCAATTTTCTGAAAACTTCCATTGAGTAAAATAGCTACCCGATTGCCTGTTTCACGGGCACACGTTAAATCATGAGTAATGATTAATGACGTAGTCTTATATGTTTTTTGAACTTGGTTGATGAGTTTATTTATTTCTGAAGATGTTATAGGATCCAAACCAGCTGTTGGCTCATCATACAACATAATTTCAGGTCTTAAAATTAATGTTCGAGCTATACCTATTCGCTTTCTTTGTCCACCCGATAAGTCGGAAGGCATTACATGTATCTTATCCATTAATCCAACGGCATTGAGCACTTCTTCCACTGCAATTTTTATTTCTTGTTTACTCAATTCCTTTTTATTCATTTCTAAAGGAAAACGGATATTTTCCTCAACACTCATGCTGTCGTATAAAGCACTATTTTGAAAGGAAAATCCAACTCGTATTCTTAATTTATTGAGTTCTTTTTCAGAAATAGCATTCATATCTTGTCCGAGAACTTTTACATCACCACGATCGGATTTTATTAAGCCAACCAGAATTTTAATTAATACAGATTTTCCACTTCCTGATTTACCAAGAATTACAACATTTTCGCCTTTTCCAACGAGTAAATTAATTCCGTTTAAAACAGCTAAATCACCAAAGGATTTATATAAATCGTTTATTTCAATGATTGAATTTGAATTTGGTATTATAGGCTCGCTTTTCATCTTTAATAATATCGAATCCAATTAGAGACTTGAACAATGAGTATTTCTTCTATGAAAATCACAAAAATGGAAATTACTACTGCTTCATTCGCTGCTATTCCAACGCCTCGTGTTCCTTGACTAGCATTAAATCCTTTATAACATCCAATGGCTCCGATGGTAAATCCGTAGAAAATTGCTTTGACAACTGCAGTAAAAAAATCTAAAAAACTAACATTCGAAAATGCATTGTCGATATAAGCGAAAAAATTGGTTGACTCATTGGAATAGACATTGGTGAACGAACCAAATAATGCCACTATGGTGCAGTAAAAAGAAAGAATTGGAATAGTGATTAATGAGGCAGTAACACGAGTGGCAACTAGATATTTAAATGGATTTATAGCTGAAACTTCCATAGCATCTATTTGCTCCGTAACTTTCATGGAACCCAATTCAGCACCGATTCCAGAACCAACTTTCCCAGCACATATTATAGCCGTTACAAGTGGTCCTAATGCTTTAACAATGGCAATTCCCATTAAAGAGGGCAACCAAGAAGTCGCACCTAAATCTTCTAATGGAGGTCGCGATTGTTTGGTGAAAACAATGCCAATAATAAATCCTGTGAGTGTAATTAATGATAAGGACTTAACCCCAATTTCATAACATTGATTTACAATTTCCTTAAAGTGAAATGGAGGAATTAAAAGGTTCTTTAGTAATTGAATAAAAAAATGGAATGCTTTGTATAAACCTGTAAAATAGGCATCAAGCTCTTGGGATAGAAAGTATTTAGGAGAGCTTTTTTCTGGCACAAAAAGGACATATTAAGTTAAATAAATCATCATTTCTAATAAACAAAAATGAAGATTTCCTTTCTGAGCAAATTATATATTTATGGAAATAATTTACATAATTCTTCTTATTTCAATTTATTAAAAGAAATAATGAAATAATTCTAATTAGTTCCCCGAATAAATACAGCCCGAAGTGCAGGTTTCAGCAACTTCAACATCTGAAAGTTCTGGTAATGCAGGTTTCACTTTATTCCAAATCCAAATGGCCAACTGCTCACTTGTTGGATTTTCCAATCCATCAATATCATTCAAATAATTATGATCAAGCAAATCGAGAAAGGGCCTAAATGCCTTTTTCAAATCCCCAAAATCCATAATCCAACCAGTTACAGCATCGGGTTGCCCTTCTACCCAAAGTCTAATTTTATACGAATGTCCATGCAAGCGACGACACTTATGTCCTTCAGGAACTGCTGGTAAAAAATGTGCAGCTTCGAAATTGAAATCCTTGTAAATTTTCATGGTAGAATTCGGTGAAACATCGAATAATTAGCGGTCAAAATTAGCGCATTTTGTGCATTAATACATGATCTAAATCACCAATTTATTGAAGCTTAAAACTTATAGGTAAAGTGTACATAACAGCCACAGGTTTGCCTTCTTGTCGCCCTGGAATCCATTTGGGCAAACTCGAAACAACACGAAGTGCTTCTGCATCAAGCAATGGATGAACACTTCGAATAATCGTACAATCGCTCACTAAACCATCACTCCCAACCTTAAACTTCACAAAAACTTTCCCTTCAATACTTTTCTTTCGACATTCTTTGGGATAGCGTACATTATTAGAAATATACTGATAAAGGGCTTGTTCTGTACCCGGAAATTGGGGCAATTCTTCAGCTGGAAAATACGTTGTATCTGCCCCACTCTTCGTATAACAAGTTCCTTTAATCATCTTGCCAGCATCGTATAGTTCTTTCCTACGCATTTTCCCATCAGGAGTATACCAAAAATGTGCACCAATGGCTAAATCATTTCGATATTCTCCCTCAAAACTCACTTTTCCATTCGGATAAAAGATTCGTTCATTCCCATTGCGCATTCCATTTTTATAAAATATCTCTTGCACCTTTTCTCCTGTTTTTAAATACTGTGTATAAATTCCATCTTTAATTTCGCGTGGAATGATAGAACTTACTTGATATTCCGTTTTAATTGTTCCACTAATATCAAATTCCCGAACAAGAAATCCTATCGCTTGTGGACTTGATATTTTATAGCTAGAAGCTTCAATCTGATTACAGGATTGTCCATCCTTATTGAAATAAAGTGTATCACTCTGTGCCCAAATGGAAATGGAAATAGTGAATTGAAAAAGCAAAACAAAAACGAAACGCCTCATGGATTTAAATAAAAGAAAGGCAAATTAACGACATTCAATGAATTAAAGTTTGTATTCAAACCATATAACTTCCTCAATTGCTAATTGAAATACGCGCGCAATATCACTCGCTAATTTCAAGGATGGATTGTAGCGATTGTTTTCTAAATGTACAATCGTTTCACGCCGTACCTGAACACGATTCGCCAATTCCTCTTGAGAAATACTTAATTCTTGACGTAATTGTTTTATCCGGTTTTGCATCACCGGACTGCTTTTTTCAACTTCCTTTTCGGTCATAAATGGTGTACGAAATCCCCACTGTTAAACACATAAACCAAGTTATTCCTTGAATTGCTAAAATTAGTTGATCGGTCGATGGTTTTTGAATAATAAAAAATGCCAAAATCACATTTGCAATAATCGCTGCAATAAAGCCATTTCGAGCGGCTTTATCACTATTTTGTTTCATTCGTTCGTCTTTGGTCACTTTACTAAAGGCGCCAAAAGCTAAAAACGATAAGAAAGTTAACCAAGAATTATCCCCGGTAATAGGTGCTAAAACAGCTAATACAGCAAGGAGAGTGAACAGTTGAAGAGTTTTACGTAGTTGCATAGTGTTAATTTTATATGTTACAAATATATAACATGTTAGATATATATAACATCTCAACTATTTTTTTTCATCAACATTTCATGAACCTATAAGACTTCACCCGATTAGTATTCTTTAACCGAATAAAATAAATTCCCGATTGAAAATTTTGGATATCTAGAATTTCTTTTGCATTTATTGTTCCTTGCATCATGAGCTTTCCTGCAGCATCTTTAATTTCAAATTCTGTATAAATGCCCATCGTTTCAATGACTAATTTGTCATCAACTGGATTGGGATACAATTTAAATCCTAATTCATTTTCACTTGCAATTAAATCAGTTATAGTAATTTGAATACTATTCGAATTTGCCGAAATACAACCCAATTCACTAACTATAACGTAATAAATTCCTGTGGCATTCACTGTTAGATCTTGAGCAGTTTCACTAATAAGAATCCCATCTTGATTATACCATTGATTTCCATTGATAGATGACGAATGCAGCGTATTTCCATTGAGAGTAATAGTGGGTGTTTCTGGTAGTGGATTCACTTGTACAAACAATGTCGATTCTCCTCCTTTTCCATAAACATTCACACCTCGTACAGTAATTTCCCCCGAAAATGCTGACAAATTAATATTCACCGTAATGGAATTGCTCGTACTTGTCCCAATAAATCCTGAAGGTAAAATCCATTCATACGAATTCGCTCCCGCAATGGACGCAACAGTATATGTGACGGAATTTTGTCCTCTACACGTGCTCAAACTCCCTATAATAGGACCGCTACACGCAGGAAGATGATTCAACAATACGCGATACAATAAAAATGTAACTCCATCCATTCCCGATGGATCTGAATTCGTCAATCCACAAACAACAGCATTCATACAATCATCATAAATCATTTTACTTCGATAGCCCCAGGTTCTACCTCCATGTCCCCAATAGGTGTGATTTTGAGTTGTTTCACGGCTTAATCCAAGTCCATAATCGTATGTGGGCGATGGAGTTGCAACGAACGTAGTTAATTCACTAAGCGATTGTTGATTTAAAATCTGACCATTAAATAATGCAGCATACCACTGAGCCATTTCGCCCGATGTAGAATAAATTGCTCCAGCTGCACCGCCTGCCGTATTTAAACCCGTTGTTGACGTATCGTTATAATCAATCGTATTCCACCAACGATGCGCCACTGTTCCAACCCAAGGTTCTTGCACATCATAAAATGTGCTATCCATATTCAATGGAATTAAAATACTATCTCGAATTAATCTTGAAATATGAAATCCAGTAATATTTTCTGCAATCATTCCAGCAATTACATAATTTATATTCGAATAGCCCCAACCTGTACCTGCTGCAAATTGTGGAGTTCCAACCCATCCCAATACTTCCTCCGGACTAAAAACGCGATCTGAATTATTATTAATTGTATCCATATACGGTGCAACAAATAATGGATCCGAAATTCCACTCGTATGATTTAATAATTGTCGAACCGTAATAGCAGAATTAATATTCGGATGCGCTGGCAACCATGTTCCTATTGCAGCATCCAGATTAATTTGATTGTTTTCGGCAAGTTTCAACATCACCGTCGAAACAAATAATTTCGTATTACTCGCAATTCCAAATTCCATATCCGAATTTATTGGAACACCCGTATGCGATAAACCAGAAACACCTTTCCACATGCCCTGTCCAGGCAAATACACACTAGCCGACATTCCCTTAATATTCGAAATCAACGATGTGTAATACGTTAATGTATCCTGCAACATGTTCGTTAATTCCGGCGATAGCGTTTGGCTTTGGCTTTTTTGAATGCATAATAAAACCAGAAAACTTAATATAAATTTCCTCATCAGAAATAGTTTTTGAATTCATTAAATTTACCACTATTAAAGAAATTATTGGAATATATCTCAGAGAATATGAACATGTATTTTAACAAGTTAGTATCATTTAATTCCCTTTTGGGCAAATAATAAAAGGACTTCCGCTAAGCTTCATCCCTTTTATTACCGCGCTTTCGCCCATGCATGGCATTTGGCTCTATCGCTTTTGCAAGAATACTCTCAAACTAAATAAACCTGTTGAATGGTAAAATTAAAACACAATTCAAAAATGTTAATCGCATATGCAAATATTGAATGTTAGTGGAAGGCTCTAAAAATTAAATTATATTAAACTAAATTTAGGTTTAGAAACGTATCAGTGCGATGGCTATGTCTGGGCGGCGAGGGTGTGTTTCGACTTTCATTAGAAAAATGAATTTCCGAGCAGAATGGTCGAAAAAAGGCCATGCGCGCAAGCAGCATCGTCCAGACTTGAACTTCTTTGGTTACTTTCTTGTTTCAAGACAAGAAAGTAACACGTCGTAGACAAACATGAATGATATATTAACAAGTTGCTTTAACAGCTTTATTTCATTGATTGATATGAAATAATAAAATTGATAAATCAACCACACATAGGTTTAGATAATTAGAATTCAACAATTAGTTAAGAATTAAATTCCATTGAACCAATTAACTTCATTCAAAATCCAACGTATATTGCAAGACCATTTGATTAAATCAATCAAAATCTACCTGACCAATTCATTCATTATTTCTCGGAAATAATAATGTATCCATTCTCTCCATCTGCATGCGTAAATTCCATTTACTTTTCTGCTTTTGCTTGTTGATTTTCCAATTCTACAATGGTTTTGCGCAAATTATCATCAACGAAGGTTCCAACAGAAACTACTCAACTATTGCCGACGAAAATGGCGATTTCCCCGATTGGATTGAATTATACAATGCTGGAAACGATACAGTCAATTTGTATAATTATGCCTTAAGCGACGCATTAGATCAACCTTCTCAATGGCTTTTTCCACCCATTAACCTTGCACCGGGAGAATTTAAAGTTGTATTCTGTAGTGGTAAAAACCGAAAACCGATAAGTGGCTTTCAACATGTTGTTACAAGCAATGCATTCAATCCAGTTACTGGTTGGAATACCCACACTTTTACAGAACCTTTTTATTGGGATGGAATTTCCAATATCCTCATCAATGTGTGTTCATTTTCATCTACTGGATATACTGTAAATTCTATTTTCAACCAAACTGAAACTACCTACAATTCTACCTTATACAGCTTTCAAGATGGCAGCCCAGCTTCTTGTTCAGCTCAATATGGAACAGCTGCAACGCGTCGACCAAACATAAAATTGAACAATTCAATTATTGGTTCAGGAACATCGCAAAATGGCAACACCGATTATCCTGCTCCTTATGGAAATTGGTATTGGGGCGCTCGACATCAATTGTTAATTCCAGCCAACGAATTAAATGCGTCCGGTTTAACTGCCGGAAATATCAATAGTCTCTCCTTCGATATTGCATCAACAGAACCAAGTACGGTTTACGATTACATCGAACTCAACATGAAATTAGTTTCAGAAAACAATCTGACTACTGAATTTCAATCGATCGATCCCAATATGAACCAACACACCAATTTTAAAATTTCTTCCGATGGTGAAACAGTTTACCTCTTTTCACCAGATCATTTGCCGATAAGTTCCTTAGAAGTTTCCGTCCAAAATCTTGATAATAGCACCGGATTATTTCCTGATGCTAGCAGCAATACTGTTCTGTTTGATATTGCAAGTCCAGCAGCATCCAACAATCAATCAAACATATTTAATTCTTATGCTTTAGCACCCGATTTAATTACTCCATCCGGTCTTTTTCAATCAACGTTAAACATATCTATAAGTGACTTAAATCCAGTTTCCGAACAAGCAATAATACGTTACACCACCGATGGAAGCGAGCCGAATGATTCATCAACACTTTATACTTCATCTGGAATATTTATTTTCACTTCAAGCACCATTCGGGCACGTGCATTTATTGAAGGAAAATTACCAAGTAGCGTAAGTTCAGCATCCTATTTATTAGGATTAAATCATGTAACTCCCATTATTTCAGTCATGACCAATTCCAGTAATTTATATGGAAATGCTGGTATTTTCGATCATTGGGATCAGGATTGGGAGCGCCCCGTGCATGTTGATTATTTCGATACAGATCATAGCCTTATATTTTCCCAAAACAGCGGAATGCAAATCGATGGTGGCTGGGGAGGAAGTCGATCCAATCCTCAACATTCATTTCGATTAGAATTAGATAATGGAGTTTTAGGCGAAGGATCGGTGAATTTTCCATTTATTCCCAATCGTCCTAATAGAACCAAATACAGTAATTTTTATTTACGCAATGGTAGTAATCAATACCTCGCATTGCCCTATAAAGATGCCTCACAGGTGATGATGATGGCTGGCGAAACAAATAATTATTTCTCTGCTTGGCGCCCTGTCACCGTGTATATCAATGGAAATTATTTTGGTTTATATGAACTACGTGAAAAGTTCGATACCGAATATTTTAAAACACTCGAAGGTGCAACTTCTGCACAAACCGAAATACTAACAGCAAGTGCTTGGTATGGTTGGGGATTGCGTGCATTAACTGGATCTGTAGAAAATTTTTATTCGGTACATGCTCAATTCGATCAATTAGATCCCAATGATTCTAATTTCTGGAATAATGCCGATCAGTATTTCGACATGACCTATTACACCGATTATATTATTGGAGAAAGTTGGATGGGAAATACCGATTGGCCAGCAAATAATATTAAAATATATCGTTCCGATGCAACCAATCAACGTTATCGGTTTTGTACGATCGATTTAGAAATGTCGATGGGACCTTTTGCTTTTACCGATTGTACTATTGATCATATTGCTTATATGCTCGGTCAAGATCAAAATAATCCCTATATCAACATCTTTTTAAAAGGTATACAGAACAAGCGTTTCCACGATTATTTCATCAACCGTTTCGCGGATAATATGAACACCACATATCGCATCGATCGTTTATTGGGAATTGAAAATAGCATGTTTAATTCTACAGTATTGGAAATGCCCAATGAATATGGACGCTGGGGCGATCCCAATGCTATTTCACAACAAATGACTTCCTTTTACGATAATCATTTATTTTTTCAAGATCAGCTTTCACAACGTACCGAAATTGTCCGGAATAATATTCAAAGCAATTTCGAATTACCCAGTCAGGTGGATATGACTTTGGATGTATTTCCTGCAGGTTCAGGTAAAATAAAAATCAGCACCATTACACCTGATGAATATCCTTGGAATGGGGTGTATTTTAATGGTATTCCAGTGAAAATTGAAGCCATTGCTAATACGGGTTATCATTTCTTGCATTGGGGAAATAATGCTTTATTAAATGATACATTGCAATCGGTATTTATAGATACACTCAATTTAAATAGTGTTTTATTCAAAGCCTATTTTGAAGAGAATTTTGATGTGAGTACTCAAGAACTTGCATCGTCAAATGGATGGAGCGTTTATCCCAATCCAGCGCATAATCAACTTTACCTCGCGCATCCTTCAGCTACAAATACGAATAGCTATCAAATTATCGACTTAGCTGGTCGTATTCAACAAAGCGGAACCATTGTTTCAGATTTGAGTAATTCAGTCATTGATTTGAGTGCATTAGCACCTTCAGCCTATATTATTCGCTTGTTTTCAAAGGAAAAAACAGATGCTCAAATCCGATTTATTAAGACACGTTAAAATCAAAAAATAAGTACTAAAATCACCAATAAAATAAATGAAATAATATTGAGTACAATTCCGGCTCTCAACATTTCGGATGGACGAATATGACCACTACTAAAAGCAATAGCATTCGGTGGTGTACTCATGGGAAACATAAAATCGCAGCTTGCCGAAATAGTTACTGGAATAGCAAATACCAAAGGATCAATTCCACGAGTTTGAGCTAAAGCAGCAACAACGGGAACGAAAATCGTCACCATCGCTAAATTGCTCATAAATGCAGTGAGAATCAAACCGATTCCACATAATAAAATGAGATAAGCATCCGCACTGAGGCCTTGTAATGAAGCCAAATGACTGGTAAGCATATCAAGTGCACCACATTTTTTAAAAGCCATAGCCAGCGATAAACCACCACCAAACATGAGCAAAATTCCCCAAGGTAAACGGCTTGTGTCATCCCAATGCAACATGGTTTCATCGTCATTTCCTTTGATAATAAATAAACTCACACCCGCTGCCATAGCTACCCAAACATCACTCAATGGATAAGTTGGATAAAAAGATTTGATAATTCCTTCGGAGAGCCATAACGTAACAGCACAACAGAAGACAATCAACATACGCTTTTCACTTTTACTAAAAGCTCCTAATTGTATTAATTCATGTTGAAAAAATGCATGTCCTTTTTCAAATTTCCCTAAATGCACCGGAAATATCCAATGGCTTAAAACATAATACGCTGATAGCAATAAAACCAATGAAAAAGGAGTTCCATAAAGCATCCATTCGGCGAAGGAAATTTCTCGGTTAAAAGTCTCACTTAATATTCCAACAGCAGCTGCATTGGGCGGTGTTCCAATGAGAGTAGCCATTCCACCAATACTGGATGCATATGCTATTCCTAGAAAAAGATTGAGCTTAAAATTGCGAATGGAGCGACTATGTTCGGTTTCATCGGTGTGAAATAAATTTGCTACAGCCAACGCAATAGGAAACATCATTAATGTGGTTGCTGTATTCGAAATCCACATGCTGATGAACCACGAAGACAACATAAATCCGAGAATAATACGATTGGAATTTGTTCCTGTTATGAGCACTAAACTCAAGGAAAAACGTTTATGTAATTGGGATTTTTCGAGCGCCAATGCCATGAGAAATCCACCTAAAAAAAGAAACACGAATTTATCTCCATAAGGTGCGCATGCGGCTTCCATGGTGGAAATTCCTAAAACGGGAAAAAGCAAAATGGGTAATAATGCTGTAACAGCCATTGGAACTGATTCAAGCAGCCACCAAGCAAGCATCCAGAGTAATATTCCCAACACCATTATAACTTGAATGGACCAATGAAAAGGATTGATCCATATGAGTAAAGATGTAATCAAGGGTGGCAAAACGATCTTTAAGAAATGGGATGATTGTTTCATTAAATTCTAAAATGGTTGATTGGTAACTTCATGCAAATAATTAGTAATCGTAATAAATGTGGAATAAAAAACTTCTGAATTAATGAGTTGATTTTGATTTACGAACAAACCCAAAATAAAAACTGAATAAGAAAAACACGAAATGTATACAACCACGAATAAATAAAAATTCATGTGTCATTGTACTTCCCATAAAGGGTAAATCGATTTTTAAATAGGAGAAATACCAGCTAGCGCCCGCCGTAACGAAAAATGCACCTGATAAAAATTTAGCTATTTCCTTCCACTGTATTTTCATCCTGAATCTCGTTTATTGATTTAATGCCGATTATCACAATTGATATAAACGGGTGGTAGGTCTTTCTTCAAAAAGGTAATTTTATCACAGCCAAAAGACATATACTCAAAACCCATAATTACTGGTGGTTTCCCTTTGAATAATCTACCAACAAATTGATTTATCATCTTTTCATTTGTCATCAAATTTAAAGGCGCAGGCATGGTACTTTCAGAATCATAAAAACAATCATTTCGAACGAGTGTATTGGTTTTACTGTCGGTTACAATGAGTTGTCTTGCAGCTAAGTTATCATTTTCATTACTCAAAATATCTTGTGCAAAAATGGTATAACCAACTAAAGTAGCACGATATGTAGTTCCTCTTTTCACATTACGCAATACCCATCTATTGGTCGTATCAACCTCATAAGGAGGGAATTCTTTAGCTGGAACTTTTGTCCAAACAATGGGTTTCATTTGTCCTTTTATGAAAGGATTTTTTTTACCAATGCATACCAATGGGAAAAAATAATTGGGACATAATTTTTTCCGAATTGCTGAAGGGATTTCAAATCCAATTTGATAATCATAGGCTTGATGTGGATATTCATCATCGGAACGATAATCATTCAATTTGGCTATTACTTTCAACGATTTAACAGAGAAAGAGGCACTCAAATGACTCTCGTAATTATAGATAAAAACACTATCAGTAGGAGTAATATGTGTCCCTTCTAAAAAGCGTTTACGATAAATCGAATCAAGATAAAAATGTTTTGATTGAACTGTATCCAACAATTCCATGGAAGGTATAGCAGCAGAATCGGGTGATTCGCTCGGGAAATACACATCCGACATCGAAATAAATCCAACCGTTTGCTTCGCTGTTTTTTCGTAGGGAATTAAATAAAAGACATTTAAATCTTGCGCAATAACATTGCTTTCTGATAAAAAGAAAACTAAAAATAAAAATAAAACAAGCAGATTTCGATATTTTAAAAACATAGATTTGAATTGGATTCATTCAAAGGATTAAAATAATTAATCCTTGTAATATAAAAAATAATAGGCTTCTACATTGTCCAGATAAGCCCCATCAAAACCCGCATTCAGAATTTTCTTCATATAAGAATCATCATTCCCATAAATAATTTCTTGCCAATTTTTTTTCCAAAATCTCACCCAAAACTCCCGATCATATCCTTCATATTTCCTCTTAATCAAAAGCGGATGAAGCATTCCCCAGCCTTTTTTCCAATAATATCGATCCTTTTCTGCTGCTCCAATATTAATATAGGAAATCACTAATCGACTTCCACCATTGGCTTTTGTTTTTAATTGACTGATATCTGTTGCTGACAATTCCTCATCATTAAAAAATAAATCAATTAAGATTACATCATAATTTGTAGATGAAATCGCAGATAAATATGCATCCTTCGATGTAAATTGAGTTTCATCGGGACCAATGAGATACAAATAATTTTGCGCTTGAGATAGCTGTGTGATATTTAAATTATTCTCATTAGGAATCGTATCAGGAATCTGAACATAATCGTAGTTCTGACTCGTTCGAGTAAAGCAAATAAATGATTCAGCCGAATTTTTAGCATAAGCATCCGATATGAATGCATCATTGGTAACATATTCCGAAACCAATACTTTTTTACTTTGTTTCACTTGCTGAAGCATGGATAAACGATCAGTATCCAAAGCAGATTCACCATTATAAAATAATTCCTCTACTCCTACTCCATCAATTGCGTTCAAATAGTCCATATTCAGCCCATTTGCTGGATCTTGATCATTAAAAGCCAGCTCTATTCCATTCTGAGGTACAATAATGAAATCGGAATCAAATCCACGGGCATAGGTTGAAATTTGAATGACAAATTCCTGCATATTACCAAATGCCTTATCCGAATGCTTTTCCTTGGAACAAGAAAGAAAAATGAATAGAAAAAGAAATGATACAAAGCTGACTTTCATTCAAGCTATAATGGAAATACTAAGATATTAATCCGATTGAAATGAAGCGCTTTGCTAAAATCAATAACGCAGCAAATCCTCCATGGCAGCTTTTACTTTTTCAATGTTGGGAATCATGGTAAATTCTAACACACTATTCAATGGAATTGCAGGTAAATTTTCTGAACCAATCACACGAACAGGTCCATCGAGCGATTCGAAACATTGTTCTTGAATTAATCCGGAAAGACTGCGAGCAAAAGAATTACTCACCGATTCTTCGGTAACAATTAAGCATTTTTTTGTCTTACGAACGGAGTTGAAAATAGCATTTTCATCTAATGGATAAATCGTACGCAAATCAATGATTTCAACTTTATCTTTTATGCTTTTAGATGCATTCAATGCCCAATGCACACCCATTCCATAAGTAATAACGGAGATGGTTTCATGCGTTTTTTGTTCTTCAATTTCTTGTACAATGGCTGCTTTTCCTAAAGGCAAAATATAATCTTCAGCTGGTTCTATAGAACGTGCTTCGTCAGTACCTTTTACTTTTGACCAATACAAACCTTTATGCTCCAAAATCACGACTGGATTTGGATCGTAATAAGCTGCTTTCATCAAACCCTTTAAATCGGCACCATTGCTTGGATAAACGATTTTAATTCCACGAATATTAGCTAAGACACTTTCTACTGATGAAGAGTGATACGGTCCTCCACTTCCATAAGCACCAATTGGAACACGTAAAATCATGCTAACGGGCCATTTACCATTGGTCAAATAACACGAACGTGCTACTTCAGTAAAAAGCTGATTCAAGCCTGGCCAGATATAATCCGCGAATTGAACTTCTACTATCGGTTTTAATCCAACAGCCGACATTCCTACCGTAGAACCAACGATAAAGGCTTCCTGAATGGGTGTATTGAAAACGCGTTCATCACCAAATTTCTGTGCCAGTGTTGCAGCTTCGCGGAACACACCACCTAAGCGTGCGCCAACATCTTGTCCGTATAATAAGCATTCAGGATGCTTACGCATGAGTTCTTCAACCGCAAAAAGGGCACAATCCACCATGAGAATTTTATCATCTCGTTGTGGAGTTCTATTTCCGGTTTCTTCGATTATGGTTGTTGGAGCGAAATCGTGGGTAAATAAATCTTCAGGTCGAGGATCTTCCGCTAGGATTGCCCGATTGTAATCCAATTGTACTTTTTCTTGTGCCGATTTTTCCAGAGCGTCAATTTCAGATTGAGCAAATCCAGCCTCGATGAGTTGTTTAATAAGCACTGGATAAGGATCTCGAGAACGAGCTTCATTTAGATCATCGCGATACCATTCCATGCGCACACCCGAAGTGTGGTGATTGAGCAATGGCACTTTTGCATGAACTAAAAAGGGACGACGTTCGGTGCGAATCGTATGTATTACTTTCGATAAAGCCTCATAACATTCGCTAAAATTAGCTCCATCAATCGAAATGGCTTCTATTCCATTAAAACCTTTGATATAATCGAATGCACTTTGAGCTCGGGTTTCTTTCGCATTGGCAGAAATATCCCAGCCATTGTCTTGCACCAAATACAATATAGGCAATTGCTTCAAAGCAGCCATTTGAAAGGCTTCTGCGACTTCTCCTTCGGTAACAGATGCATCACCTAAGGAACACACCACCAAGGGTAAATCGGTGATGGATGGATCGTTTAATGCGACATTTTCTTTGTACCAAAATCCCATGGCAGTTCCAGTAGCAGGAATGGCTTGCATACCAGTAGCAGAAGATTGATGAGGGATTTTAGGTTTATCAACATCACGCAAACTTGGGTGACAGTAATAAGTTCTCCCACCGGAAAATGGATCATCTCGTTTGGCCATCAATTGCAACATCAAATCATAAGGCTGCATACCAATACCAAGCAACATGGAATCATCACGGTAATAAGGAAATGCGTAATCTTGAGGCAATAACTGTAGGGCGGTGGCAAGTTGAATTGCTTCATGACCTCGCGAGGTAGCATGTACATATTTCGAAACCACTTTGAAATTGGATTCATACAATTCCGTCATGGCTTTGGCTGATGCCATTAGATAAAAAGCCTTTTCGAGGATGTTCCTTGGAATACCTTGCATAGAGGGCGCGAAGATAACAAATTCGTTATGATTGAATTCTGGAGATAGAAGGGCAAAATGTATTTTATACTAATCTATTAAAATTCTTTTTGCTTAACACACTAAGCAATTTGAATAATTTAGTTATATAATATTGTTATTCAATTGTTTACATCATTCAATATTGATAGTCCTTATGAATTCATACAATTTTTACACCCTATTTTAGGTTTATAAATTTCCAAACTCAAGATCAATCTATCAAAAAAGACCTTCGCAACTATCTGTTTTTCTGTATATTGTATCAAATAATTGCAGTTTGCTTAATATATTAAGCATTTTATTCATATGTTGCTATCTTTGGTGATTATAAATTCAAAATGGCACAAATAGATTCTCTTTTAGAACGAAATGCTCGAAAGCTAAATCAAACCGAATTGGTTCATATTCGTTATTTAATGGATGAAATCGACTGGAATCAGCGTCTTATAGGATTAAAAGGCGCTAGAGGTGTAGGCAAAACCACTTTGTTGTTACAACGACTAAAATTGCTCAATCTTCCAGCAAATAAAGCGTTATATGTGAGTTGCGACTCAATATGGTTTAGTCAGAATAGCTTAGTTGAGTTGGCAGAAACCTTTGCACGCGAAGGAGGATTATACTTGTTTATGGATGAAGTACATAAATACCCGAATTGGGCTCAGGAACTCAAAAACGTGTATGATGATCTTCCTGAATTACATGTTGTTTTTACAGGTTCTTCATTACTCGAAATCCTTAATGCTCGAGCCGATTTAAGTCGACGTGCGATTGTATATGATATGCAGGGATTATCATTAAGAGAGTTTATAAATTTCGAAACAGACCAAGCACTCCCAATTATAACAATCAATAATTTACAAGAAAACCATGAGGAAAGGGCTAAAGAAGTGTGCGAAAAGCTACGCCCATTGGAGTATTTCCGAGATTATTTACAATATGGATATTATCCATTTTACAGAGAATCCATCAATTTGTATCCATCCAAAGTGGAGGAAATTATCAGTATGATTCTCTATATAGAATTGCCATTGCTTCGAAAATTGGATGTATCGTACATTCCTAAAATGAAGCAATTACTTCATGTTATAGCCGAATCTGCTCCTTTTGTTCCGAATGTATCTAAGCTCAGTGAACGAATTGGTATTAATCGGAACACATTCATCTCCTACCTCTTTTACCTTAATGAAGCCGGATTAACTCGGAACCTTTATAAAGACATTAAAGGAGTATCTCGTTTGCAAAAACCCGATAAAATATACCTAGACAATCCCAATCTACACTTCATTTTAACTGGTCAAAAACCCAATATCGGTCATGTTCGCGAATGCTTTTTCCTCAATCAATTGCAATATAATCACACAGTAGAATACATTCAAGATGGTGATTTTAGTGCTGATGGAAAATTCCATTTCGAACTTGGAGGGAAACAGAAAACCGGGAAACAACTAAAAGGGGCTAACGACTCTTGGATTGTTTCTGATAGTATAGAAATTGGAAGTGGATCTCGTATTCCACTTTGGATGTTTGGGTTTCTTTATTGAACAATCGACACAGGAATTGTCCAACCAAATGGATCGGGTTCTTCCTGTGTTTTGATTTTATTCAATGTGTCGTTAATCATCGTAGCTACAGGATTTTCTGGCGGCAGTTTTATGAAGAGGTTTTTGTATCCAATTTCATCTATCATAGCAATTCCAACCGCAGTTCCAGTTCCAAATGCTTCTTCTAAAGCATCCGATTCACTTGCCTCAAGAATTTCCTTCATCGAAATTACTTTTTCATAAACTTCATAGCCTTTATAACGTAACAAATCAATCACACATCGTCGCGTTATTCCAGCTAATACAGAACCATCTAAAGCAGGCGTAATAAAAACACCATTGATCTTAAAAAAGATATTCATCGTTCCTACTTCCATGATGTTTTCGAAATTCGTTGCATCAAGCCATAAGACTTGATCATAGCCATTGGCTTTAGCTATTTCCGTTGGACGAATTGCAGCTCCATAATTTCCAGCAGCTTTTGCCTCGCCTGTTCCACCATTAGCAGCTCGAATAAATTTCGTTTCAGCATATAAACGTATTCTCCGATTGAAATAAGGACCAGCAGGTGTTGCGAAAATGATGAACTTATAACTCGTTGCAGCACGCATCCCTGTATAGGATTCGTCGGCAAACATAAATGGACGCAGGTATAATGCACTCCCTTCGGTTTTTGGAATCCAGTTATGTTCCAATGCAACCAATGCTTTCAATCCTTCAACAAAAAGCGTTTCAGGGAAATGTGGCATCGACATCCGATCAGCACTAAAATTCAATCGCTTTGCATTGTCGTAAGGCCGAAATAAAATAGGAGTATTATTCTTTCCCCAAGTTACTTTCATCCCTTCAAAAATAGCCTGCCCATAATGCAATGCCATTGCTGATGGATGCATTGGAATGGAAGCCATCGGTTCAATGCGTGGATTTTGCCAAACTCCTTCTCTGTAATCGCACACAAACATGTGATCGGTAAAACAAATTCCCATTGGAATATGATCGATATCGGTTTCTCCGATTTTCGAATGTGAGGTGCGTGTGATGGTGATTTCGTAACTCATGATGGTTTGTTTGGCTAAATAGCCGTTTGAATATCAAATTGTTCTAAGTAATCCCCTACCCGACGTAAAAATGAGCCTCCTAAATATCCGTCAACAGCACGGTGATCAAAGGAAAGCGATAAAAACATCATGCTTCGGATAGCTACTTCTTCTTTGCCTTGTGTTAGAATAACTTCAGCGCGTCTTTTTATAACCCCAAAGGCTAAAATGGCTACTTCGGGTTGATTGATGATGGGCGTTCCCATTAAACTTCCAAAAGTCCCCACATTGGAAATAGTAAATGTGCTGCCTTGCACATCGTCAGGGTGTAATTGATTATTCCGAGCATTGTCGGCTAATGCATTTACTTTCTCTGCTAGTTGAGACAAGTTTTTTCCAGCTGCATTTCGAACTACAGGAACAATTAGGTTTCCACTTGGTAAAGCTGTTGCCATACCAATGTGTATGTCTTTATGCACAATGATCTTGTTTTCATCTACAGATGCATTGATCATTGGAAAATCAACAATAGCACGCGTTACAGCATCTACAAAAAGTGGAGTAAAGGTGAGTTTTTGTCCATATTTCTGTTGGAAATCATCCTTCACCCGATTTCGCCAATCACTCAGATTTGTCACATCAATTTCGATGTAGGCAGTTACATGTGGTGAAGTATGTTTTGAATACACCATGTGATCGGCAATCATCTTACGCATCCGATCCATTTCAATCACTTGATCATATCCTTCGACAAAGGAAATAACAGGCTTCGGATAGGTTGAAATCGTTGTTTGGGATGAATGACGTTTGGAAGGTTCAAGTCGATTTTTTAGGTAGGTAAAAAGATCGCTTTTTTGAATTCTTCCTTGATGACCAGAGCCTATAACATGTTGCAATTCCTCTAGTGTAATTCCCTCTTTTATTACAATACTTCGTAATAGAGGAGAAAGGAAACCTAGTGGCTGAATATTACCAGCTTGGGCTCTAGGCTTCTCGGTTTGATAAGTTAATTCAGGTGATGTAGTTTCTTCTATTTCTTGAACGATAGCCGAATCGTCAGCTTCTATTATTGCTAGAATAGATCCAACAGGAACTACATCTCCTTGTTTAAAATAGATTTCTTGAATAATTCCTGCAAATGGAACAGAAACATCACTATCCACTTTATCAGTTCCTACTTCGAGTAAAATTTCTTCAGCAGCAATGAAATCACCTTCATTTTTCAGCCATTTCAAGATGGTTGCTTCGGTGATACTTTCGCCCATTCGGGGCAATTTAAATTCGATTTTAGGCATTGGGTTATTTTTTCTTGAATTCACCTAAAGTTGGATAAACAGCTTGCTGGATAGGACGATTCTTAGGTATTTCACGCAATGGTTCAACTTCCTTTAAAGTATCAAAACATTCCTTGGGTAATTGTTGATACAAGGCAGTTCCACGCGTTTTCCAATCAATCATTTCATCACTAACATCTTTGATTATTTGAGCAGGATTTCCAATTAACATCTTGCGAGAAGGAATCTTCATACCTGCCTTTACAAATGATAATGCTCCCACGATACATTCATCACCTAAATCCACATCATCCATAATGACAGCATTCATTCCCACTAAGCAATTAGCACCAATATTAGCTCCGTGAATAATTGCACCATGACCAATATGTGCCCCTTTTTTTAGGGTGATATCCTTTCCTGGAAACATGTGAATGGTGCAGTTTTCCTGAACATTACAACCATCTTCTATGATGATTCCGCCCCAATCGCCACGTATAGCAGCACCAGGACCAACATACACGTCTTTTCCAATAATCACATTCCCCGAAACAGCTGCTTGTGGATGAATGAAACTACTTTCATGAATGACTGGTATGAAACCATTAAACTCGTATACCATAGAAGGAATTTATTTGAACTTCTGAAGGGTTGTTTTGGTGAAGTCAGATAACACGAGACGCCCACTAATGGTAGCGCGATCGGCCAAAAGTTGATCCCAATCATCCGTACCACGCCAGAAAATCTGCTTCATTTCCTTCATTGCCTCTGGATTATAAGAACATAAGTGTTTAGCAAAAGCTTCAATGACAGAATCCATTTCTTCAATGCTTTCGAAGACTTGAGCATACAATCCTTTTTGCATTGCCCATGTTGCATCGTAGAATGTATTAGCATCAATGGCAATTTGCGACATAGCAGAAACACCCATCTTACGCTCAATGGCAGGACTAACCACAAAAGGACCAATGCCTACGTTGAGTTCGCTTAGTTTGATTGAAGCATACTTTGTAGCAAAACAATAATCAGTTGAAGCAGCTAAACCAACTCCACCACCAACTGTTTTGCCTTGCACGCGACCTAAAATAAATTTCGGGCATTTACGCATGGCGTTAATCACGTTAGCAAATCCAGAAAAGAAGATTTTACCTGTTTCTGCATCGTTTATAGTGATGAGTTCTTTAAAACTCGCTCCAGCACAAAACGTACGATCTCCTCCACTTTTAAGGATAATCACTTTTACTTCATCTAGTTTACCGACTTGCGTAATCGTATCAGCTAGTTGAGCTAGGATGGTTCCAGGAAGCGAGTTTTGATCGGGGTGAAAAAAGGTGATGCTTGCAATTCCTTCAGCAAGCGTGTGCTGAACATAGGCTTCGTTCATAGAAGTTAGGCATTGGGTACGATACAAAAATAACAAATTAGATGTTTTAGTAAACGCGTTTTTTGCCAAATATTATTTCGCCCAAATTGCCCAACAAGGCAAATTTCGAATGCAGTAAAATATTTTTCAATACTTTATTTGGCAATCAATTGTCGTTATATGTTAGTCCCTAAACTATATATGGATAACGAACTGATTCCTTTTTAGTTAAAAAATTTTTGTGTCCAATTAGATTAATGATTCCAATCTGCTTTCGATATTCTAAAAATTTGAACTGGTAATCCTCTGAATAAAGTTTTCTTTTCGAGTTTCATCCCATTTTTCACAGCCACTTTAGCTGAACATACATTATCCATATGAATGGTAGATATTAAGGATTCAGCTAAATTATTTTCAAAAGCAAAATCTCGACACTTTTTTGCAGCTTCAATGGCATACCCTTGATTTCGATGATTGGGCATTAAAGAATAGCCTACTTCTACCTCTTGAATTTCATCTATTGTTTGAATTAAAAGCCCGCATTGACCGACAAACTGATTATTTTGTTTTAAAATGAGTGCATTCATTCCTCCTAGATTATTCTCATAGCGATTATAAACACGATCAAACCAGATTTGACATTTTTCTTGAGGAGAAAGCTCTTGATTAATTCCAATATATTTCAATGATTCATAATCGGAACAAAATTCCATCCATTCAGGAAAATAGGAATCATCTACTTTACGATAAGATAATCGTTCTGATTCCTCACCAAAAAGCAATAAATTAGCATGTTTCATAAATTTTGAAATCTCTATTCTAATTCAAAAAATAATTCTCGAAAAAATATCTAATATATTTAAACCAAAATTTTCTAATGAAAATAGCCTAGAAAATAATTACATTTTATCAGGTGAGATTGGCTGTGGAACGATGTTTTTGACAGGTTTAATGCTCATGAAATATTGGAACATAGCATGCAAATCAGCATCAGAAAGGTTGATATAATTCATCCAAGGCATTGGAGGTAAAAGCATTCTTCCACCATCCATTCCTTTGTATTTACCTTCTTTCAATGCCTTTCTAAATTGCTCCTCTGTCCAATTACCAATACCTGTTTCGTCGGGAGTTAAATTCGCAGCAAAAGAAACACCCCAAGGACCTGCAGCACCAGTCAAATCGGGATATAACATGGCAAAACCTTCCTTAATTAATTTACTATCAAAGGTAACAATTGGACGATCTGCAGGATATCCCGAAAGCAACAGTTCTGGTATAAGTTCAGGTCCCTTCTCGCCCATTCGTTTAGGAGAATGACAATCATTACAACCCATTATACCTACTAAATATTCTCCTCGTTTAATAACATCTTCAGGTTTAACAGCAATACTATCATGATCGCCTTTCTTGACCTGTTCTGTATTCGTACAAGAAGAACTGGTTAAAATTAAATAAAAGCAAAAAATGATTCCGGCTAGAATAGTTATTTTTTTCATGGGTTGGGGAAAATTTGAATATTAAAAACTAAAATACTCAAGGATTTCAAATCGCCAAAATGTTTTTATAAATACTATATACTTTGTCCAAATGTTAGTAGATTATGATCTGGATCAAGAATAGAAAATTCCAATTGTCCCCAAGGTTTTAATTCCAATGGACCATTAGGATGTATTTGTACATCATTATCCATAAAAGATTGATATAATTGTTCAATCGCATTTGTACAAATATAGATTTGTCCATAATTGGAATAAACATCCAAGTCCTTAAATGCAAAAAAGTGAATTTGAATAGCATCCTTTTGAAGCATTAAATAGCCATCAAAATCAGTACTTCCAACTAGATCAAAGCCCAATTTATGAAGATAAAATGCGCGAGTTATTTCTTTATCCCGCATGGGGAGTTTGGGATTTACGGAAATTAACATAAGAATTAATCTAATTAAAAATGAATGTACACATGATGAAATTAATTATAAATATAAGGTTCATTTTCTTCAATCAATTTTCGAATATTGTCAATCACTTGTTTCATATATTTTTTCCAAAATAAATGAGTAAATATCCATGAGAATGGGGATAATAGTATTGAATTAGAATACAAAGTATAGGTGTAATCAATTTGAATTTTATTCGATTCTAATTCAGTTGTTTCCCATTCGCCAACAAATTTATAAAAACCCAACATCCACGCTTGAAATTGACTGACTTCAATCATCCAATATTTATTCTCCACTCGTTTAATCACTGTATCAACAGAAGCAAATCCACCTTTCTGTGTAAGCGATTTAGCAACATATACTTTTTTACTAAATCCCGGCTTTCCCCAATTTCCATCATCTGTACAATGGGTTACTCTGGGCATAAGTCCATATCCGGTATGCACTTTCGAAACATTGCACAGCATAGGAGTTTTGAATGCACTTTCGAGAGAGCAATGGTAAATGGTTCTGATGGAGACGCTATAAATCATCGTTCATTATAAATCAGACTCTAAACAACAAAAAAATAGAATTAAATACAATAGAGTGTGTATTAAAATAAAAGGAATTAGCAGCAATTATAAAACACTGAAAAAAGAAATAGTTGATTCATCTTATACTTCTAAATATTCATTAATAATTAGTGAATAATAAGTTTACGAATAATTAATTCCTCTTTTTCCGCTTGGATTAGAAGTGAATAAATTCCCGATGATAATGAACCTTTCGACAATTGATAGTGTTGCCCATGAATTATATCAGTAAAAACTTCTTTACCTAGAGCATCAATAACAACAATATGAGTATTTATTTGCTTGTACCCAAAATACAGATGTGTTTCGGATTGCATTGGATTAGGAAAAATATTTAATTCATTGTAAACCTTAGGAACTTTACTTGTGGAAACACTTATCAAGTTAAATACTTCAGATTGAGAAGAACAGCCAAAATCATCATAAATTGTAACTTGATATTCACCATTATAAATTGGAAAATATATATTCGTTATTGCAGATTCAATTGAAATAGAATTTATTGTCCAATTATATCCATAACCAGGATTAGTTACTAAAGCACCATCCAAAAAGTTTATGGTTGGAACAGGTGGAATTGAGTGAAAAAAGACTGTAAATGTGTCTGAATAAACCGTCCCACAAACATTCGAAGATTGTATAAAATAATCACCATTATTTACGGTTGTGATGGAATAGGTTGAATCACCAGTACTCCATACTCCATCAAAATTTCCCGATAATTCAGCAACTTCTCCAATACAATAAGGATAATTGAATCCTTCATCAATTGTTGAAACATAAGGCAAGTCAATCATCTTAAGTTGTACACCATGAATGGGAGTTGTTATCCCGCAGGAATTGGTTAGTATACAGGTATAATAAGCCTCATCAAAATATTGAAATGATTCAAAATGCAAATTACTATCGGTTTGTTCAGGCATTAATACACCATTTCTTAGCCATTGATATTGGTAAGTATTTGGACTACTAATTAGATAATTGAAATTTGTATAATTACAAACTTCAATGGTATCTGATTCAAAGTATGTATATGCCGGTTTTCTACATATTTCAATCATACCTTGTAATGTAGAGCCACTACTCACACCTATGGCAGTTAAAGTTGGAAGATCATTATTTAAATAGTCATATTCAAAAGGACCTAAACTAGCACACCAACCATACATTCGACCATTACTGGCTAGTAATAAATCTCCGGTTGGAATGCTTCCAGTGAAAGATTGATCTGCTTGCTGTCCGAAATTATGCACTAAGCGCAATTGATTCAATGTAATATCATACTCAAATATGCTCCCATAATGATTACCTACAGCATCAGTACCGTGTGAAGCAGTACCATATATTTTATTGTTTGTGCCCCATTTCAAACTAATAATATTTCCAATACTATCGGGGATATTGACTAGATGAGTAACTGCATTTGTTTGAGGATTAAATCGAAAAATACTTCCACCACTTGAACTTGAATTTCCAACTTGATAGCTTAATCCGCCATACATATTTCCATCGCTTGCAATGATAAGATTTCCAACCGGCACACAACCTTCAGTAGCACAGAAAAAATTATGTAAGTATGTTAATGTATGAGTTGTTAAATTGAATTTAAAAATACGTCCACCATATCCAACATTTCCATTTCCACCTCCTAATGCTGTTAATCCATAAATACAACCATTGTATTCGCCTGAAATGCCTATCGGAGTTTCATTGTATGGAATAAAATTCCATTGATAAATACTATCTGTCACGAAATTATATTCATACAAATATCCATCGGATCCAGAACTAGTCCAATATAAACTACCATTACTGGCTTGGTACAAAGCAGATCGACAGGTATATGGCATGTTTTTAACCACATGAAAAGAATCAATTACCGGATCAAATTCAAATAAAACACCCTGTGGTGATAAGCCTGTTTGAGGAGAATATCCACCATACATTGTGGTACCGTATAATTTACCATTTGTAGCTTGGATAAGCGGAGCATATGGATTTGCTCCTAATGTACCAGCACTATCAAACTCATAAAGCACTTGAAAATTACCTCCCAATGAATCTAATTTAAAGATTCTTCCTCCAAAATAATTAGGACCTTGAGAATTAATTCCATAGGGTAAAGCTCCATAATACTCATGTTGAGCAACTATATTATTGAAAAATAAAACAAGAAAAACTCCAATCAGGGTAAATTTAAATTTCATATTTTTAAAAATATAAATGAAAAGACTTAAATTAACTTAGTAATAATAATGAAATAATTAATACAATCGATAATACATAATTTTCCAAGAAGAAATTGAACTCTAATTTTCCAAAATAAATATCAAAGAAACATACTTCATAAAGCAGTCCGTGAATTTGGAAAACTCACTAGCTAAATTTGATGGTAATTGTAAAATTCATCTTCTCCTATGTTAATATTAAGCTGTTATTTCAATGGCATCTCAAAAATAATACGTGTACCAGATAATGGAGTTGATTGTATATGAACTGATCCATTTAGTTTTTGAGCACGTTGTGCCATGTTTACTAATCCATTACCTCCTAGTTTACTCCCTTTAGATTGTTCTATCCCAATGCCATTGTCTGCAATTTCTACTAGTAGTTTGGAGTTATTGGAATATAAATGAATATTAACTTGAGAAGCTTTTGCATACTTAGCAATATTAATAATGGCTTCTTTCGCAATGAGGTAAATATCTTTTCGAAATTCCATAGGAATTGGCAGACCTTCGATATTTCCTTCTATAACCATATTCAAAACTACATTTTGTTCTTCCAAAGTATCTGCAGCAAACAAACGAATACGTTTAACGATATCACCTAATTTATCATTATCGGGACGAATACTCCATACAATATCACTCATACTTTCGAGCATTGTTTGGGAATTGGAACTAATTTTATCTAATAATTCTTCTTCATCCCCACGATTGCGTTTAGCTATCTGACTCATCATCGAAATACTTGAAAGAGTAGCCCCTACTTCATCGTGCAAGTTAGCTGCAATGGTATTTCTAACTTGATAAAGTTTACGAAGTTGCTTTATTCTAACTAAGTAAAAAACCAACATAGCAATACCTATGACAAGTCCTATAGATGCTAAAAATGCATAAAGTTGATTACGCGTATTTGTTTTATTCAAGCTTGCTTCTTGGTGTGCGATAATTAAATCCTTTTCTCTTTCAGCTATTTGTCGAGATTTCATATCTAATTCATGTTGAACAGATAGATTAGCTATAGCATCTTCGTTATTTTGATTGAATATTGAATCTTTAAATAATTCATGTTGCTTATAACTTTCTAATGCATCATTATATAATCCAAGTCCAGCCTGTGCCTCAGAAAGAAAGGCATATGAACTTTCCCGTATATCCCAGTCACCCAATTGCGTTGCAACTTGAATTGATAAATGAGCATAATGAATTGCTTTTTTATAATAATTATTCCTTTCTGTAATATTACATGACATTCCCAATTCCTTTGGAGGATTGGCCATTTTTATATATAAATCTGCCAAATTTCCTGAAGTCAACATTATTCCAAATTGATTATCAAGTTTTTTCATGGCCGACAGACCATTCAGCATATAGTTTTCTGCTTTATCAAACTGGTACAAATTCATGAAGGAGTTCCCCATATTGATTTTGACAATCTCTTGACCAAGTTTATTTCCATATTTAATATGTGCATTTAAAGCTATTTTATAATAAAATAATGCACTATCATATTTAGCTATATCATCGTAAACGATTCCAATTCCAGCTATATGATTGCCGATATCTTCTTTGCGTTTGTCCAATTCATTAATTGCCCATGCTTTCTTATAATAATAAATGGCTTTATCAATTTTTTTTTCCTTTCTATATACCATTGCCACACTATTCATATCATAGGCAGCATCTAATTTGTCTAAATTCTCATCAATTCGAAGTGCTATAAAGAAATGCTTCAAAGCCTCTGGAAATTGTGAAGTATTAAAGTAACAATGACCTACCAATCGATTAATATAGGCTACTTGGTCTTTCCAATTATTCCTGACTGCAATTGCCATTGCCTTTTGAGAATAATTTAAACAAGAAATTGGATTTGAATCTAATTCTTCAAGAATTATATTCCTAAATATTGAAAGGCGTATTGAATCATTCTTTTCTGTATTTGAACGCTGAATTAATGAATCAAGATAACTCAACTTCACTCCATTTTGTGAAATGGCTTTAAAGGAGAAAATAAAAGATAACAAAATAATTGAGAAAGCTTTAAACATGATATTTAAAATAAAAATCAGCCGTAAAATGTACGGCTGATTTAATACACAAACAAATGAGGAAAATCATACCTGCACTTTTTAACTACAATATAGTAAATACAGGCTTCTCAACTACTATTTCTTCACAATCTTGTAGTTAATGCGTGATTTTGAAATCTCATCCGTAAGTGTAAGAAGATAAATTCCGCTTTCTAATCCACTGCAATTAATTTGATTCGAGCCTGAGGTTAAATTCCCTGAAATACCTGTTTCTTTTCCTTGGATTTGAATTAAACGATATTTGTAATTCCCATTTGGTATGGAAGTTATATTAACCCAGCCACTGGTAATAGTAGGATAAACTCTTACATCAGCTGAATTTAATCTTGCAAATGAAGCAGTATTTGTTGGTGTAAAACGATAAACCTGTCCATTGGAAGGAAATGCATCAATCGTTTCGAAACCGGGTTGCAGATCTCCAAGGTTGGCGCTATCTAGTTGAGGGTTTGTTGCATCACCAACTAGGTAGTAATAGCGACCAGTTCCTGTACTTGGATCAAGATTCTTAATATAAGAAATGAATGGTTGAGAACCGTTGAAAAAGTATTCTTGTGGATAAGTAACTTGTGAGCCTCCATAATGCATCTCAATAATATCCGAGGTTTCGTATAACCACATTTGCAAATTAAGGGAATCATTCACTGTTCCAGAATCCACTGCTTCTTTCAAGAATCCAGTATTGAAATATTCCAATTTAAAAATACGACTTGGACTTGTTCCGTCAATACGATAACGTATTGGAGAAATACTAGAACCTGTTAAATTTCCTTTATCCATTAACCAAGCATCCATAGGTGAAAATCCTTCTAAATGTATCGTACTTGTAGTGTCAGAAGATGGTGTTAATCCAGTTCCCCAGAATATCGAATAAGTGTCAAAGGTGAGCCCATTTAAGTGATATATAAATGGGAGTTCCACAATGAAACTGGTTGTTAGCCATGGAGCTTCTGTGTTAACTTGTGTTGCTCCACTTGTTAATGGCTCATACGTTTGATTTGTTGAACTTAGTTCATAATGGAACTGTGCCGAAGATGTCAAGCTCAGTCCGAGGGCGAAGAGAAGTAGTTGTTTTTTCATGCTACAAAGGACATTCATATAGCCTTTTAGCACAATCACATCATGATGTGATATTTAATACTTGATGAAACTGTTTAGTGACAAATAAATATTAAAGACCTTTCTCAATTGCTTTACGGACAGCTTCCACATTCGAATTCACTTGTAGTTTAGCGTATATGTTCTTTATATGAGAACGGACAGTGTCTAATGAAATGAAACAATGTGAAGCGATCATTTTATAACTAAAGCCAACAACTAAAAAATGAAGTATTTCTTTTTCTCGTTCACTTAAATTATAATCAATATTGCTATTCTTTTTTTTCTGAAACATAGCCAAAGCCTTACGAGCAATAACTGGAGTCATATAAGAACCGCCTTCAAAAATTTCTTTTAATGTTGAAGTCAATTTATCGTTAGGTGTTTTCTTTAAAATATATCCTCTAGCTCCTTCACAAATTGCATTGTAAATTTTATCATCATCTTCAAATACTGTGTACATAACAACATTAGTATCTGGTTTAATTGTAAGTGCTTGCTTTAATGCTTCAATTCCATTGATTCCTGGCATATCTATATCCATTAAGATCATGTCAGGATTGGATTCTTTCATATGTGATTGAATATCGCTAGCCTGATCAAATATTCCACAGATGTGAAAATCATTTTCTAATGAAAACAAAAGCTTTAAACTAGATCGCATTTGCTCATTGTCTTCAAAAATAGAGAGTTGTATTGGATAATTCATTTGAATTGAGAAGCCTATAAAAATAGGTTTTAGATATGAGAATTCATAGTTATTTTCAATATATAATTGGAGAAATTAATGTATAACTCTATAAATAATTGAGGAAGAAAAAGGGTATAATCGATTTTAATGAATAAAAAATGTTTTAATTGAATTATTTAACCCAATTATTTTGAAACAAATCAATTATTTCAAATGGTAATGAATTCCAGATGATTTCTTTCGGGTATAATGCGTTACATAAAAGCACAATTCCAAATTTATTTTTGGGTGAAATGATTAAAGAAGCCGAATATCCCGGATCATTGCCATCGTGAAATACATAGTCGCCATATTTTTTAGAATTCACAATCCACCAACCAATACCAATGGAAGTAGTATATCCAGGAATAACTTTATGTGTAGTCCACATATTCATTAATGTAGATTGTTTGATAATTCCCGATTGGTTTAAATTAGAATCATATAAAGAAATCATATGAATCATCCATTTACATAAATCAGAAGAACAAGAATTCAGATTACCGCAAGGTTTGTCCTGTGGAATATCGGGATAATAATGAGAAGCTTTTACTTTATGAGTTATAAAATTACGTTTATGAGGAACACTTCTTCTATCTTTAGGTATAGATTGATAAAAGAAACTGCTCTGATTCATCCCAATAGGTTTTAAGATAGATTCAGTAATGTAGGTGGAAAATGGTTGATGAGTAACTCGCTCAATCACTAATCCCAAAATATTATAAGCTGTATTGCTATATGTTTTTTCACTTAATTGAACCCCTGGTTTATAGCTTAATTTCTTATGTTTTAATTTATGAGCAAATTCTGATAATGCAATACTATCATTTGATGGATGAATAAAATGTGAATTATAAATATTGGGCAAACCAGATGTATGTGTAAGCATTTGCTCAATCGTAATATCTAAAAAGCCTTTCCCTTTCATCTTAAATTCAGGAACATAATCGACTAGTTTTTTATGAATATCAATTTTTCCATCTTCAACAAGTTGCATGATGGCTGTAGCTGTAAATAATTTAGAAATTGAACAAGTCAAGAAATTTGTTAAACTGTCAACTGGAGCATACTTCCCAACTTCTTTAGAACCGTAGCCTTTCAAATAAATAATTTTATTATCTTTTACTAAACCAATGGAAAGCCCTGGTATTTTATATTTCGAAATACATTTTAAAACAACAGAATCAATTTCATGAGATAAATAAGGTGTTACTTGTTGAGAATTCAAGTAGTTAGATGATGATAAAATAAGTATTAAGATGATAATACATCTATTAAATACAATGAATACTCTCATACATTCTTAGTTGGATTAAATTTTCCAAATTTCAATTTGGATGAAAAAAAGAACTTTGGGGTTCTTTAAATTATTTGAAACAAACTAGTTAAAAAGTTAATTTATAAACTCTTAAATAGATTGCTCTATTGAACATCCAACTACTTATGATACTTATGAGAACCATCGCAATTAGGCATCCGTTTAGAAAAACCACAAATACAATCATTGATTCCTTTTCCTTGCATAATGCGATCGATATACTTGTCTATTCGAGATAATCGAGTAGCTGATTGTTTAGATCCAGTAAAAAAAAGGTTGTAGGCACGTTGACGACCTGGCGTTAAAGCTTCAAATGCTTTTTTAAATGCAGCATCAGCATCCATTTTAAGTAATAATTCTTCGGGAAACTCAAGTTCTGTATTGGATTTCAGCTCAACCTTTAACCCAATCTTATCTACTTCTAATGCTTCATAGATATACGTTTTTATTATGGGTTCTAAACGCAGAATTTCTTCAATGTTCTTAAATTTAAATAAGCGAACTGATTGAGAATTCTCACCTGGTTTTTGTAAAAGATGCTCAGTATCTGCTAATAACACACCTTTGAAAAAAGAAAAAGCACAATAATCTTTAAATTCCCCAAGTATAATAATGTTATTTCCATGAAATGTATAGCATGGATTTCGCCATTTGAAGTCTTCTTCTAAACCACAATCAAGAATAATTCTTCTAAATTGTAATAACTCATTCGGCCATCTATGAGCTTTACTTAAAAATTCTTCAACCTTAGGATGAAATGGATGCATAAAAATAGACGTGATTGTTTATTAATACATGTTTTAGAATTTCAAATATAATAACTAAGCCGCTGTTTGTTTAATAATTTTACATGATTTTTTGTATTAATCTATGCCTTAAGGTTAATTCGTCTCTAGTTAATTAATCATTCATGATTGTTAAAGCCATATCCATTTTAGTCTTAAAATAGGCTTCAACTTACACAAAAGATAATAAAAATAGTTTTAGTTTGGATTATATTCTCAGTGTTAAAGCTGATGCTACTTTTGACCATGAATTAGTTCCCAAAGCTCTACGATTGATAAAAATTGAGGCAGATGTATTAATAAGTAAATCATGGAAAAATAGTCGAATCGCATTCATCCCATCTTCTATTTCTGATGTGATTAAGCAAACGCGACGACTATTGTTTGTGTAGTTAAAGCTGAAATTTTGTCCAAAAAAAAGGGAATATGAAAACAGCAATAATATAGTTAAAAAGGCAGGCTTAAAGTTCATCAGTTGGTCATTTGTATCCTTACTTTGGAAAAATGCATATGACGTTTTTCCATTTCAAACATACTCCTAAGCTGCACCACACGCAAGTTGAAATAGAAAAATCTAGAGTAATTAATCAAAAAGGTAAAAACAACCTATTTCCGTAAAATTTTATCCATTGATTTTCCTTTAGCTAATTCATCAATTAATTTATCCATGTAACGAATCTTACGCATAAGAGGATCTTCTATTTCTTCGACTCGATAGCCACATATCATTCCTGTAATGAGGCTCACATTGGGATGTAATTGCGGAGCCTTTGCAAAGAAAGTGGTGAAATCTGTTTTGTCATCTAATAGCTGTTGTAAGCTGGATGTATTGTAACCAGTCAACCAAAATATAATCTCATCCACTTCCGCCTTCGTTCGACCTTTCCGCTCAACTTTAGCAATATAAAGTGGATAAACCTGAGCAAAAGGCATAGTGAAAATGCGGTGTGTGGACATGATTAAATTGTCAAATTTAAACTACTAATTTATTGGAATTTAAATAAAGAAGTACAATTTAACTTTATGATCAATTCATCCAATATATGGTATCAATCAGGAATAATTGAAATGCCTGCTAGATTAGCCTTTCCAATTTTCAAGAATTCGTATGTTATTCGATCTGTTTGACAATCGATGAACTGTATGCGTTTGAGATTCTTATTGTTTTTGAAGAAGGTGTTAGTTAAAATTGAATCCTGAAAAATAACACGATAAAATGCACAATTTTCAAAAATACAATCATACACTTTTCCCGTAAACTTAATTTCATTTAACTGAATACCTATAAATGAAGTTTGATTCCAAATGGCTTGGGTCAATTCATTTTTAGTGAAATTGAGCATTTTAAATTCAGATTCTGTAAAATCGGCATGAGTAAAATCGCAATTACCAATGTTGTTCTTTGTGAAGGTTGATTTGAGAAAAGAACAGTTTCTAAAACTATTATTGTTCAAATTCGAACTCTCAATTTGGCAATTATTGATGATAGAATCGGTGAAGTCGCAACTTTCAATATTATTACTTTTAAGTTGAAGTTCCGACAAATCGGCCCCAACAAATTTGCAACACTTCATATTGGAATGACTGAATTTATCTTGAATATTCTTAAGTCCAGAGAAATCAGCATCGTCCCAATTTCCTTGCGACATGTTCCAAGTTTGCTTCTTAATTGTTGAAGCAGTTGGTGTCTTGTTTACTTTACTCTCTAGTACTTGATCAGGATTAGTTTCCGTGCTTAATGAGGGAAAGGAATCTGAAAAATAATTTAAATCAACTCCCAGAATTTCAGCTAAGTGATTTAAGGTGGTAATATCGGGTAAGGATTCACCGCGTTCCCATTTTCCAACGGCTTGAGCACTGATCGATATTTGCAAAGCTAAATCAGCTTGAGATAGATTTAAACGTTTACGTGCTTGCGTAATTTTTGAACCGATTGATTTTGAGTTGAGCATATTGATTGATGTTTTGGTGATGAGACAAAGGTATTTTGACAAATCAACCTGACACAAAATTAATAGCTACATTTAGTTGTATAAGCTATACAACTAGTTGTTTTTCGACAACTAGTTGTTGTTTAAAGCTTCAAATATAGTTATATGATGCTGAACACTAGTTTAAATCAAAGTCCATTTATTAAATCAATTAATTTGTCTATTGTAATTGGTTTTATGATGTAGTCCGATACCTCACTAATAGATTTAGCTCTCATCACATCATCTGGAGAAATAGATGATGAGCAAATAACAATTGTGATTTTTTTCCCAATCTTAGGATAAAGCTTTGTAAATTCCTCTAAGAATTGCCAGCCATCCATAATAGGCATACTTAAATCAAGTAAAATTATTTCAGGCAATGCACTTAAATTGTCCTTATTCTCCCAAAGGAATTCAAGTGCATCTAAACCATTTCCAAAGACTTTAATTAAGTCTACCAAATTCGTTTTCTCAATTACTTTTTTTGTTAAAAAAACGAAAACATCGTCATCATCAACAAGTGTAAAGTTTTTAACTCGGTTCATATTCAAGAGATTTAAATTCAATAAAAAAGGTACATCCTTTATCAGGTTGGCTCACTGCCCATATTTTTCCATTCATCGCTTCAACTTGTGTTTTTGTCATAAATAAGCCAAATCCCTTAGCATCAGGATGTTTATGAAATGTCTTACGTATCTTAAAAATATTATCCTTATGTCGCACTAAATCAATCCCTAAACCATTATCGGAAATGCTCATTTGAACGATTCCATCTTGTGTTTTCTTTATTTGAATTTGAATTTCCGGTTTTCTAAATGGTGATTTATATTTCAATGAATTGCTAATTAAATTAGTTAAGATACTTTCCATGTATTTATGAGGGAAGTATATGATGGGTGCTTTATTTATTTTAATATCAATATTTGCTTCATATTCAACAATTTGAGTTTTAAAACCTATTAATACCCTGTCAATACATTTTTTCAATTCAATTTTATCGGATTTAATATTAGTGTCTTGCTTAATTTGAATTGATTCAACCAATTCATTAAACACTTCTAATAAATGATTAACAACAGGCTTAATTTTCAATAGTACTTCCATGCGTTCCACTTCATCATTGCTTTGTTCAACATAATCGACTAGCATTGAAATGTTGATTAAAGGAGCTCTTAAATTATGTGAAACTATATTACAGAAATCTATTAATTGGTTGTTTTTATAAGTCAATTTCTGAGATTGCTCAATGACTTTTGCATTATTCAATCGTATCAGATCTTCTCCTTCTTTTCGTTCTGTGATATCAGATCTAATAGCAACATATTGATAAGGTTTATTTGATTGATTTAAAAATGGAACAATGGTAGTGTCTACCCAATAAAAGGTACCGTCTTTTGCTTTGTTCTTCAGTTCACCTTTCCATACTTCACCATGAGCTATTGTAGTCCAAATGTTTTTAATAAATTCTTTTGAATGATAACCAGAATTAATAATACGATGATCTTGTCCAATTAATTCTTCAGAACTGTATTTAGATATTCTACAAAAATTTTCATTTACATGAGTAATTATTCCCTTTTGATTCGTTATTGCAACAATAGCTGATTCATCAAGAGCATATTTATAATCGGAAATTTCTTGCAAAATTTTAATCAATTCCTCTTCATTTATCTTTCTATTCGTAATATCAGATCGAATGGCAACATATTTATATGGTTTATTCTCCGCATTTAGAAAAGGGACTATTGTGGTATCAACCCAATATATAGAACCATCCTTAGCTCTATTTTTCAATTCTCCTTTCCATACTTTACCACTTGCAATAGTCCTCCATAATTCACGAATAAACTCCTTCGAATGATAACCAGAATTAATTATTCGATGATCTTGTCCTATAAGCTCTTTGGATGTGTATTTTGAAATTTTACAGAAATTATCATTTACATAAATGATTGTTCCCTTTTGATCTGTAATCGCAACAATAGACGATTCATCAAGTGCATGTTTATAATCAGCAATGTTATCCATTTATATTAGCCTTAGTTAATTTAATCTTTACTATATAATTCCGAACAATAACAACCCCTTACTTAAATTAGGACTAAAATGCCCAAACATCATTAACTACACTTGTATATAAAAATCAGTACTGTCCGGTTAAAGTTTAAATCAGAAAAAAGGAGCGACCATTTCGATCACTCCTTTTGTGATTATTTTTGAGTTACGACACACCAAAATAATCATGAGTAAAAGTAAATATTTTACCGGACAGCCGATTTACAGTCAACTCCTTTCTTATCTGCCTCAGACGAAAGTAAAGGACATAGCTGATGAGCATAACGCTGATAGGTATTATAAGAACTTCAGGACTTATACGCACCTAGTAACGATGCTTTACGCAATCTTTAATCGGTGTACAGGTATCCGAGAAGTGACCTCAGGCCTACTTGCCTGGGAAGGCAGGATACAGCATTTAGGAATCAACTACTTTCCCAGAAGGAGCACGATTTCAGATGCAAATACCAGTCGACCAGCCGATGTCTTTGAAGATATTTACTACTGGCTTTATGACCGATACAAGCATTTTTTACCGGACAGCCGAAGTAAAATCGCATCCCGGCTTTATATTGTTGACTCGACAACGATTCAGTTGTTTCAGGAAGTTTTGAAAAATGCCGGTCGTAATCCCGCCGATGGTAAGCGCAAAGGCGGTATTAAGGTGCATACTTTAATGAGGAGTGATCAAGACGTGCCTTGCTTGATAAGGTTCTCTGCTGGAGCTGGAGCCGACAGCCCATTTCTGCAGAACATACACCTGCAACGTGGGTCCATTGTGGTGTTTGATCGTGGTTATAATGATTACAAGCAATACAACCGTTTCTCGGAAGAAAATGTCACATGGGTGACCCGATTACGAAACAACACCGTGATCAAAGTCCTGCGGGAAAAGAAAATTTCAGACAAGGAAAAGCAGAACGGAATTTTGCTCGACCAGATTATAGAAATGGGCCACACCAAGCACAATAACAATACACGAGTGAAGGCACGTCTTATAAAATATGAGGACAAAAAATCGAAGAGGATATTTGAATTCATAACCAATAACAATCAATTCAAACCCTCCTCAATCGCACTGTTTTATAAAAATCGTTGGCAGATCGAATCGCTATTTAAGCGTATCAAACAGAACTATCCGATGCAAAGCTTCCTTGGAGAGAGCGAAAATGCGATCAAAATCCAAATCTGGTGTGCCCTGATCGCTGACCTTGTCTTAAAAATTGTCAAAGCAAGAGCTGGTAAAAACTGGTCGTTTTCAAATCTTGCAGCCATGGTCAGGCTACATTTGATGACCTATATCAACCTTTTTGAATTCCTCATCAATCCTGAAAAATCGCTAATTAGAAATCAAATTAAATCCTTTCAACTGCCATTGTTCCCTCCATAGGGGGCTTTATTTTAAATAAATACCATCAACACCCGCATTTACTGCAACTACAGAAGGTAAATCATGCAATCTCAATTTTAACCGGACAGTACTGTATAAAAATATAGATAAAAATTTAATCATCAGATTAAAATTCTTTAATGTCATTGTAAACCCATCATGTAAAGCATAAAAAAATCAAGTACTAATAAGAACAGTTCAATCCATTTTAACCGTAAAATCAACTAAATTGAGTTGAATTTCAATTGTATGTGTGAAATAATCTCATGAAATATATTTATAAAATAGTTGAATGAATGTAATCAGTTTAGAATCGATTCAATCAAAATTGTTTCAAAAAAACTTCCTACTCCAATTGCCTTTCATAAAATTAATTTTTTGAATTAAATATCGTTGTTTGGGAGATAAGATAAAGGCATTTCACCAATCAACCTAACATAAAAACAACAGCTATATATAGATGTATAAGCTATCTATTTGGTTGTTTTTGACAACCCGCTATTGTTTTATAGCCATGTATATATATCAAACGAAGAATAGATTATATATGCCATCATAATTATATTCTGAATTCATCACGAATAATAAAACGTGCTATTAATCTTATACACTTAAAAAGCGCTCCAAGCGATTAAAATTTTCTTCATTTTTAGGAATAACAAAAGGCTTCATTTTTTCACATTCATCAAGACTTGGAAAATACATGCAAAAGGTCATTCGAGTTTCCATTTCTGAAATCGCTTTAAACAGGATATCCATATCAAATAAAGGTTGACTATTCCTTGACCAACTCACCTTTTTCATTGGTTCAACATGAGTAAAAACAGATGAATTTTCATAGTTCCCTTTTTCGGGACCGTGCATGGTTAGTAGCCATTTCCCACCCGGTTGCAAATCGAATTTGTGAATTGTATTTGTAAAGCCTTGAGGTCCCCACCAAGTAGCTAATTGAATGGGATCTTCAAAAGCCTTGTAAACACGAGCTATACTTTCTGAAAATATACGTGAACTAATGATGACTTTTTCGGATCCTTGATTCATAAATAATGGATTGAATGATTAAATAAACGAAATAATTCTAAAAATTAAAATCAAGTTTTCTATTAAACTAGATTAATCAATCTATCAATTTTCGATAAATTAACTTATTCCACTTAGCTTCAATACTTCAAATTATGTTAATTGATAAAATAGAAATTTTCAATCAAATATTCTGAATTGAAATTCGTCTTTTCACTTTCAAAGCTTTAAAATGTGATGGTGTTAAGCCAGTTACTTTCTTAAACTGAGCTGATAAATGCGCAACACTGCTATAATGTAGCTTATAAGAAATCTCTGTTAAAGTATCTTCACCAAAGATTATTAACTCTTTGATTCGTTCAATTTTTAAAGCAATAATAAATTGCTCTATCGTAGTAGCTTCTACCTCTGAAAAGAAATTAGCTAAATAAGGATAACTCATTTCCAACTCTTCACTCAATAAAACTGAAAAGTTCATATTGGGTTTATCATCCGATTTATAGACATAATCAACCATCACTTTGCGAATCCGTTCGATTAAAATACCTTGCTTTTTCTCTAAAAGCTCCAATCCAACTTTCTTTATTTTATTATTTAACAGAATCTTATCTTCATCTGTCACATCTTTTTTTGTTTCAATTTCTCCCAATTCAACTCTTATTGGGGAAATATGAAGTTCATTCAAAGCTTCACGAACAAATGCTTTGCAGCTTTCACAAGCCATGTTTTTGACAAATATTTTCATTAAATTAATTTAGATTTAAAAAAAAAAAAGCAAATCTTTAACTAAGAATTATTACTTTTAAATTATTCTGTGAAAGGTAAGCTTATAAAGTGTTCTAATTACGTCTTTTTTCAAATGTGAAAAATAGAATTAATTTAAAGATTTTATTTTCGTGTATAAGTCTCATGCATTGATTGATAGAATATAATCAACCAGAATTACTCAATAGGAATACATAAATCCACTTCAAATTTACCAGATGGTTCGCTATTAAATGAACTATGATAAATTTCAAACGGATTGCGATCTGCCTTTTTATAACCTTGTTCACTCATCCAAATAAATACGCTGTTCCATGATTGTTCAAACTCTTGTGATGCAATATGAAAACGAGCAACAATACATCTACCCTTTTCCAAATTACTTTTGCTCATTTCAGCTTCGGTTTTTAATTCAGTTGGTGATATTACACCAATACTCATGCGCACTTTATGGGCATCGGTAATTTTAAAACTATCATGAAAAACACGACAAATATGTGTATCACTTTTGCTCAAAATTCCCTTTGGATTTGCCCATTTAAGCACACGTTTAAATGTTGATTCGATGTTACTAACGCCGATATGTGTTGTGTAGGCAAAAAACATGTTAGGCATTTCTTTAATCTCCATTGTTGCATTCATTTTCAGCCAGGTTTTAAGTTGTTCGATTGTACAAAGATATTCCTGGGTGATAAAGTCCTGTTGATGCATCTTGCTAATCTCTTTACCAATCTTGCTAAAATTATTCAGGTTGGATTTTCGAAAAGCGGATGGACTTTGATTATAGATTTTCCTAAATGTGCGAGAATAGGTAGAATCGTTTTTAAACCCATACTTCTCAGCTATTTGAGCAATACTGTATTCATTGTTATGAATGAGCATTAAGGCTGTCCGTTCGATGCGTTTACGGGTAATGTAGGTATTCAACGTTTCATTGGTAATAGCTTTAAACAGACGATGCAGGTGAAAAGGAGAATAAAAAGCTATAGCAGAAACCTTTTCTAAGGTTAGATCAGCTTCCAAATGCTCATCGATATAAGATAAAACCTTATAGATGCGTTTGATGTATTCTTCTTGCATAGAACCACTAAATGGAAGGTTCAAATAAAGAAAAAGAATAGTTAAAAATGAATATGATGCGAATAAATAATAATTCGACTATTCAGAAGTTAATCAGGAAAGCTGGTTTAATATTACGCAGTTTCCGGTTTCACTAATAATGAACCTTCTGCCAAAGCTAGTTCCAGGTAATTTTTCTCAAGTACTTCAACTTGTTCGCGGTGTTTATTGGTTTTGATAACCTTCAAAATAACAGACGCAACAATAACCAAACAGGCAAAAACTAAAAAGAGCATTTTCCAATTACTAAATGGGCGAATGAATCCAAACAATGCAGCTCCGGCCGATAAACCTGTATTGAAAACAGTCATGCATAAAGTAAATTGAATGGCCGAAATACGCTTCCAGCATAAATGCATAGCCAAAGCTAAAACACCAATATTTATTAACGTGAGTAGGGAACAAAAGATGGCAATAAAAGCAATAATTATTTGATCGTTTTTCCAAAGGTACTCAGCAAATACCATGGAAATACTAAGCAGTGCTATGAGAACGAATCCGCCTTGAATTAAGCGAATAATACCAAATCGCTGAATAACAATAACGCCGATTAACATGCCCAAAATACCACCAACTAAATTAGATAATGAAAAAACTTTGGAATAATAAATATTCGTCCAACCGAGTTCTTTAATGGTAAAAATAGGTAGCAAAGTCCGCATATAATGCAAAGCTGCCATGGTAATAAAAACGGTTACAACAAGTAAAAGGGTATTTCGGAGTACTAAAACTTGTTTAAACGATTTAAATAATTTACCCCATGAATCAACTATTAAAAGAGCAGCATCAGGAGACGTCACTCCTTTAGTCCAGGGTAGTAGCTTCTCCCCTCTTCTTTCACGCAGAAATAGGGGAACAAATAGAATTATCACAATTGAAATAGACATGCTTAAAACAGCAGTAGAAAAACCCTGTTCGTTGATTAACCAGCTTCCTAAGAATAATGAGATTGATGTTCCAATTGTTTTAGAGCCCCACATGAGGCTATTGGCTTTTCCTTGTTGCTCGAGAGGCACAATGTCGATTACTAAGCTATCGGTGGCAATATCTTGAAATAGGATAAAAACATGAACACATAATGCCAGTGTGGTGATGAGCGCTAGGTTTTCCAAAGGGTTGGGAACGAAGGACAAAGCAATTAAACTACAGAGAATTCCAAATTGTCCCATAATTAACCAGGGCCTTCTGCGCCCCATGGGTAAATAGGTATAACGCTCCATCATGGGAGCTAATAGTATTTTAAGACTAAAAGGGATTAGAACTATTGCACTATAACCTGCAATTTCGGTTGCACTTTTACCATTCATGGCCAACCAAGCTGGTATGGCAAAAATGGTTATCCCTTCTGGAATTCCTTGGGAGAAATATAAGACGATAAATGTAAAATAGCGTAATACTGGATTTTCGGATAATACTAATTCACGTGTGTTTGATAATGCCATATTGTTTTTTTTATTAAAACTTAAATACCAGATTCAATCAATTCCTAATTAATATTATACAATTCCAGTTATTCTGAAAATTTCACAACAGATTTCCCATCATAGCGAAATAAACTCATTCCCATAGAACTAAACCAGATAGTTGAGTCTTTATCTTCCATCATAAAATAAACTTCTTTATTGAATACTTTGGAAAATGGAGCGCTCGATACTGGATTTCCTTTAAAATTAGAATGCCACAATCCGCCTAATGTATCGCCTTTGTCTTTTCCATAACCAGAAGCCACCCACAATTTCCCCGATTTATCTTCTATAATGGCATTTAAAGAACCTTCTATTAATTCATTCGGTTGAAGATAATCGTTGAAAGTGTTTCCATTGTATGACCAGACACCATAATGGCGTGTAGCTAATAATAAATTTCCGTTTTTACTTTTAACGATGTGGCGAAACCAGCCCTCGCCTTGCGGACGAAAACGAGTGAGTGCTTTTCCATCGTATTTAATGAGTCCTTCATATCCAGGGAGCATGCCGGAAGCAAACCACATGTTTCCATCAGAATCCTCGACCATATCGGAGATTAATTTGAGGTGCAAACTGTCTCTATTTTCGACTTGCTTATTGGCTAAAAAAAGGGTGAAATTAAAACCATCGTAACAGTATACCCCATCACCTCCTCCAAACCACATTAATCCGTTTTTATCTTGCAGAATGCTCCAGATGGTACTTTTGGGGCACCAATCGGAATAATACATATTATCGGTGACAGGACGAATCAGATCACTTATCGGAATGCGTTTAATGGTTTCCCCATCGAGGCAACAAATACCCTCGGTTGTACCAATCCAAATTCGTCCCACTCGATCTTCATAAATGGACCAAACGTAATTGCTACTGAGTCCTTCTTTGGTGGTGAATTGGATAAATTCCTTACCATCGAAACGATAGAGGCCTTCTCCATTGGAACCGAACCAAAGAATACCTGATTTGTCTTGAATGCCACAGGTGAAGTTGGTGTAAATACCAACGCTTTGCGTACGTGTTACTAAGGGCTTTCTGCTTAATTGTGAAAATGCAACCGTTTTTTTATCAGAAGGAATGGGAGATGGAGTTTGTCCGTTGCAGGCGTTGAGGGAGAGAAGCACCCAAAAGAAACAAATGAATAAATTGGGTTGGGTGTTTTTGAGCATGGAGTACTATTGAAAAGGGAAAGTAGTGAAATAGTGCTCGGTTGACAAATAATGAGAAATCAATATAAAGTCAGCCCGGTTTATAAAACAAAATATTTTACATGGATTTAACTACACTAATTACAACACCCTAACAAACTCCCCTACTACACGCATGTTTTCAGCAGATTCTTTGGTGATGAGGATATCTTGGTAGGATGGAAAACACTATACAATTCAAAATCAAAGATGTTAATATCATCTCAAATAGAGAATATTTTAAAGATATATGTACAATATTAGAATTAGATTTTTAGGTTAATTCAAATCCGGATTTTAATAATGTTTTCAAATGTTTTTCAGCAATAGATTTATGGAAATCATTTAATGGTTTGAGTTCATATGCCAAATCTGCTATGTATGTTCTTTCACCATGAGTTAATATTTTCATTCTAGAATCCCATTCTACCATTTGTCTTAAAACATTCAAGTTTACTTTAGGAACCGCTATTGAAGAACTTTCTTTAGTTTTTGTTGTTTCTTTGTTAAAATAGTTTGATGCCAAATGAATGTCCTTAACAGATGGGGCAATACCTTTTGAAAGTTCAACTGCAATCTTATTAAATACAGAAGCAAACATATTAGTACTTTCAGAAGCCTTCTGCTCAATTGACTTAAATAAGTCAAGAAGTCCTATTCCGTTTTCAATAGCTTGGTTGTATTTCAATATTATAAACTTTAATGTGCTTTCAATTTGATAATTGTATGGGGTATCTATTTGGTCAAAAATCTCAGGATTATTTTTTCGAATTTCGTTCAACAGAGTGTTTTCAAATTGCAATAGGTCTTCACTTAAATCTTCTAACTTTAATAGTGAAGAAATAATACTATCCACTTTTTTCGTTTGGAATTGAGAAAGTGTATCATATTTCTTTTTTATCTGATTGTAAAACTCTCCGCCTTTAGAAAGAATTTCAATGTTCATTTGTATTCTTTCAAAATCAACCTCCGTTTTATCTCTTTTCAATTTATCTTTAACTGAAACTGAATATTTGTTAAGTATTTGCTGAGAAATTTTTGAAGACATGAATTTCTCAATCTCATGTGAGACTGAAATATTATCCCACAATTTTTTATTCTTTGAATATTCTCCAAAATCATCGCTTTCCGAGTATTTTTTAATCAAATCATTCATTAACGCCATCAACTCTGTAAAAAATGTAATCAGGTCGTCATCTAGTTTTTCTTTCTTCCAGATTTTCGATAGATCAAATCGCTTTCCTTGTTTTGCCCCGTCAGTATAAATGTAAATTATTGAAATTGAGTAAGGGACAACAGCTGATCTTATCTGACCCATTGAATGCTTCCCTTGACCATAAATCTTTTCAAGCTGAGTAAACAGTATAAATTTAGATATTAAATCTTCGTAAAAATCTCTATTTACAATGATTGCTTTCTTGCCTTTTGACTCACCAGTAATTTCTTCTAAAAAATATCTAAAAACCTTTTCGCCACCCTTTTTAACAATATAAGGTTGATCACCCCATGCAGTAAAATATTTACCTAACTGCTCTTTTGAGAAACGATAATTCTTAGGGTATTCTTTTTCAATTCTTGCTTTGTTTGAACCTGCAATTCTAAGTTTGGTATTGAATTCTCCTCTTGATTTTTCAAAGAACCATTTCCTTCCAGAAGGAGTTACGATACTATCGGAAAGTGCTTTTAGTTTATTTAATTGCGGACTTCTTGAACTTAAATCAACATTTGAAACCTTAGTCTGAGAATTAGAGTATCTACTTATATCCGAAATCAAAGTATCTAACCCATCTTCAGATACATCGCGAGCAACATTTATCTTAGCCATTATTTTGACCTTTTCAATTGAAAACCCATCTTTTTGAGTGAAGTAGATGCTGGCAGTTGTTTGACCACCGTTTACAATTTGAAAATCAGTCAATGATTTTATATAAATTTTTCCATCTTTTGATTCAATTTCTTTAGCTGTTGATGTTATTGTAATTCCATTATTGAAAGCAATAAATTTCTCAGGACTTACTCTTATTGTTTCTCTTATTCCTTTGTTCGCACCTTTAAATTGAAGAAATGACCTCACATTCTTTTCAAGTAATCTTGAACTATACCTTTTATAAAGGTCAGAGAGTATAGTTGCAGGTAGAACACAGAGATAAGATTCAAAGTTTTCTTCCTCTGCGGCTTTAATGGCTTCTATTTTATAATTAAACAAATTTTCAAAATCTATAACAAGTGCTTCTCTGTTACCTTGAGAAATTAAAACATCATATAAAAAATTGAGGTCAACTAATTTTTTAATGATCAGTAATTCTTTAGTAACTCTTTCTCTATTTCTTGTATAAGTAACTGAAATATTTTCATCTTCAAACTCTATCCTTTTTGGCTGTGGGACAGAGCCTCTGGATTCAGTTGTTGCTGTTGCACTTACTAAGAATATTTCAATAACATCATATTGTTCAGCACCTGTTGAGGATGAGAGTTGAGATAACAATGGTCTAATAGGGTCAGCATCCTGGACATCTTCATTTAAATATCCTTTGATAGCTTTATTCAAAAACTTTGTTACCCTCTTAAACTGATTGTCATAAAGACTTTTAGTTGAAATTTGCAAATCTTTTTCAGATGAAGTAAGGTCTATACTTGATTCATCAACAATAAATAACTGCAATCGTTCTGATGATTCATTAACTGTATATCCATTCAACTTTAAGTTATCTGAAGTATTCAAGAAATATGAATCATTCCAGTCTTCTGAATCGAGCAATTTAGCATCAACCATTAAAGGAAGAATTTGACTCAGCAATTGTGTTTGCTGAACAAATCCCTCATCGTCTTTTGAGCTGTCGAGTAATTCTTTTCTATAACTAAGAAATTCTTGAATTTTCATATTTAAAATTCATTTTGTTCAATGATAAAAGATGTAAGCAAGTTCGTTCTCAGGGAGTATTTCAAACCATTTACTTCTTCTGGAATATTTGATTTACTAAGTTTTGGGAAATTTTCATCTGCACAGTTGTATGATGTCCAGTTGACTGGCTTAAATCTGTATTTATCATACTGTATCAAATTTTTAGCAGTTATATTCTTTTGGCTTAATGCCTTCCATAAAATTGTATTGTCACCGGAAGATTCCTGAACCAATTTCTTTATTTCTGAAATCAAATCTCTGATATGAATACCAACGTTGAAATCACTTAATAATGAGACAACAATCAATTCAAGTCCTTTGCCTCGAGAAACTTCCAACTGAAATTCACTTGATATTTTAACATCAATGCCAGATGGAGATTTTGATTTTACTTCTATATTTTTACTTTCTAATTCAAAGTCATTCCCTTTATCATAAAGGCCAGTCCACGCCTCCATAAGAAAATTGATTTCGGGCCTATCTTGTGCAGTTAATAATAATTTCAGAACCAATAATTCTCCTATGATGCCTTTTATAGCTTCCTCAGAGAGTAAATCTGATTTCCTTTCTTCAAAGAATTCACTCCATCTGTAAAAGGTCTGAATGAAATAATTTGAATATTCATCAACCTGACTGATACTTTTTATGCCATGATAGAGAGAGAGGATAAGGTCATCAAAAAGGTCGTTGAAATCACTATGAGTTAATTGAAGTACGATTAGATTTTTTTCTCTGAAGTATTCAATGGATAAATTTTCTTTTTGAACTCCTTTGAAATCTAAACTCTTGTTGCTCTGCAATGCAAGTATCAAACATCTCTTCCCTTCGTTGCTAACACCAAGGTAAAGTTCACAAATACAGTCAGCGGAAATTCTTAGAGATCGAAAGCCACTTGTTAAAGTATTCTCTGAAAGCCCTGACCACTTTTGCTTTAAATCAATACTTGTCATAATTATATTTCGTTTGCATCCTCTGGCAATTCAGAATCAATTAAATTAAACTCTATTTCATCTTCCTCTTCAAATCCATAATTACCATGAACATATACTCCACCGGGATCTGGTTCAATTGGTGGAAAACCAATGGCATATCCAATCAATGGAATGTTCAAATCAATTCTTTCGTTTTCAACAAACGTTTTCATTTCAGGATCTTCCATACCCTTTTCTTGGAGAAAAACATAGTATGAATCTAAAACATAAATTAAAAGTAATCCTTCTTGGTCTGTCATTTTTTCCCGATACACTCTTTCGGGAACGTTTATTTTTTCTACTTCTTTTTCTACCTTTTTAATAGACCAATCAGGATATTTAATTTGATATTCCCTTTTTTTAATTTCCCGATATTCCCTTTCAGCATCTTGAATTTGGGATTGTGTTAAAAGAATTGATAAGTCTTGATTTGCAGAAATAATATGGGCTGATTTGCCAGATGCACTAAAAAGTTTATTGTGAATAAATTGGTTTCTATAGTGTTTTGCAGCAACAGTTTCTCCTGGTCCTCTTCTGATTGTCATTCCAATATTGATTACCAAATTCGATTCTTCCTTTTTCAAGATACCTTTGCCTTTTACATCATCTGCTCTTCCTGTGGCTTTAATTGCTATTGTCCAGTTTTGAAGTTTTTTGTCAGATTGACATCTTTGTAAAAACTTTATCATGCTATCGCATCTGTCTTTACCGAAATTATTTTCTTGTTCAAGTATGGTAATCATTCCAACTATATCTGTTTGGGCTACAAGAAAACTGACATCTTTTTCACCATGCTTTATGTATGGTTCAAAATTTAACTTAGTGACAATATTATTTTTAAAACTCGAAAAAACACTTTCTATTTTTTCTTTTATTAACTCAAATTTTGTTGTTTCTTCAAGTTCATCCTGATATGACCAATTGACTTCTAAAGTATCCCTGAGAATGGATGGACGAGTAATTTTAAGAGCTCCGGGATGTTTCTTTACCCGAAGTATAAAATTAGCAGGTGTTTTATCTTTCTCTTCCATTTTCCTGAACTCAGTTTCAAGTTCTTCTATGGTTCTTGTAACCAAATCATATTTCTCCATTGAATCTCGGGTAATGAAAAGTTTACAACAATCCAGATATCCTGGTCTGTAACCAAACCATCTTCCCATTTGTAGCAAAGCATCAGAATAATCGGTTGATCGGACAAAATAGTTTATGCTTAATCCCTCAAGAGTAAATCCACGGGATAATCTATTTCCACCAATGGCAATATATTTCTTCGGCGTGTTCTTCGGATAAACAAGTTTGTCGCCAGTAGAACTATTGACTGCTTTAACTTCAATCCCTTTAATTGAATCGGTGAGAAAATTATTTTTTATAGTTTCAAAACTAATAGGTTTTAGAAATTCATCGTCGTATCCTTTCGGCAAATAGTCAGAAACATGTTCAATAATTGTTGAGTAGTATTTGAACCAGATTCTCTCAAAGGTTGCAAAGATGGAACTAGGATTACTCGGGTCATCTAGTTGTAAACTACTTTGCATGTCTCTTAAATACCCATCAATTAAATCTTTCAGACTGTTTTGCCATAGAGTGTATCTCGAAATGTGAATCAACATTGAATTATGCGGATTGAACATTGTAGAATTTACCATAGCAGGTTTCCTGCTTTCACGAATTGCAATTGAGAGAATAAAACAGAGAATACTTTCTTTTATTGAATCTGGCAATCTTTTTGGGAATCCATCTCCAGTTCTGGAAGACCTTGTTTGTCTTCTGTATTCGCTGTAATCAGCAAAATCAAGATAAGAATTAAACTGTCCAATCTTTTCGTTCCAGTCATTTTGATTTTTGATTTTCAACACACCTACCAATTCACTTTCGTTAGAAAAATAAACCTTGTCTGGGAAATGTTCAATGTTATCATCCACAAGTTCAACCAAAGGAATTTTTAATTCAGCTTTGTTATCTATTGGTTTTGTTGTCTCAAAAATTTGCTTTGCTCCAACATAATTTGTTGGTGGATTTAGCAGCACAATAAAATCATCTGGAAATAAATTATCAACTCGTTGCAAGGCTTTTTCCTCCGTCTGTCTTCTAACCTTATATTTTACAATCCAGTTATTTTCAGGTGCATCATTTCTGTCAGCAAGAATATTTGCAAATGGTGTTGCTGTATAGCCCAAATATGTTTTGCGTTTAAACAATGCAAGTAAAGCCCTAATGTGTCCATTTGTTTTTGATGCATATTCTCTTCCTAATTTGCCTTCATTGTTCAATGATGCGTTGTCTGCTTCATCATCCAAAATAAGCAATGGAATATCGTGTTGGTCTTTGTTTTCTTCAAGGTAGTCATGCAGCCATACAATCAGGTTACGCAACACACTCACATTGTTCTTACATACAAGTATGTTCGTATGATTAAGTGAGAAGTCTGCATCAAGTAAGTTCTTTTTAAAATCCGATTTTGCTGATGTAATAGAAATGACTTGAGTGACGCTGCTATCACCCATATTTCCAAACCTTCTTATTGCGCCAACTCCTTTTTTTACCAAAGTATCAGTATCAATATCAAGCCCTTCTCCCACCACATCACTTTCAATTCTTAATTGTGTTTGATTTCTCAAATCCTCCATTAAACCTGCAAGAACAATTATTAATCCGTAACCAGAATCAATTGCACGGTTGATTACAGCATTAAAGTTTTGGGTTTTCCCTGCTTGAACACTACCGACTACTAAACCCTTGACATAAAACTCCTCTCTTGATTTTGGATCTCCCATCTTTCCCAAAATTTCAAGGCTTGTTGTTTTTGTTTCGTCAATTACTTTTTCAGAACGCCCGGCTTTTTCAAGTAAAGTGAAATATCTGTCGCTATAATTCCAAGAGTTTTTCATCTCCTCTTTTCTTTCTGCTGTCAGCCAAGTTTTGAATCCTTTTTTTGTTAATGAATTACTTGGGTCAATATCAATTGGATTAACAGACAAATACTGATTCTTGGCAGTCTCAAAATAATTTTTCAAAGTTACCTCATCAATTTCAGGATAACTCAAATGTTTAATGATTATGTTAATTGAATCTTTAATCTCGGGTAATAGGTTCAAAAAATAATTAGGGGATAAAGAATTATTTTTTGAGTATTCCTTTGCTTTTCCTTCGATAATTTTGATTATGATGTCAATGTATCTATTCTTCATAAAATTTATTTTAATAGTTGAATGACTTCTTGAGGTAATGAACTTTCAGTAAACCCGAGATTTGGAAGAATATCTTTTTTTATCAGTTCAGATGACAGCCCGCTTTCTATGAGTTGGTTGACACATGTAATTAAATCTTTCAAAGACAATCCATCTTTCTCTTCAATGCCTACAAATTCTTTCTCCTCATGAGTTTGTCTGATTTCATTAATCCTTGTATTTATCATCCGAATGATCAAATTCAATTTTACTAATTGATCTTTTTCCAATTCACTCATCAATGATTTTAGTAAAGGAAAACTATTGTTTACTTCCAACAAAGTCCCTTTACTGCTTGCTTTTCTCTCAAAGAGTTGCACATTATCCTCTTTGCGATTTGCTGAAAACTTTCTGATTCCTTTATTGAAAAATTCTCTTTCAGCCTGAATTTTCAATTCATCAATATATTTTTCAAAAGCAACTGTTAAATCATGTGGTATTTCAATTTGTGATTTTGCTACATTCAAATGCAATAAATGGTCAACACTGTTGCCTATATCAACACGTAATCTTGCTAATTGAAGTCGAGGTGCTTTTTTAATTAAGCCATTCCATCCTCCAAAGTGAATTAACCTGTCTGCTCTGTATATATATATTCCTTCCATATCCATTAAACTTCGGTTTTTTGTTGTCCATTTGGATATACTTTGGCTTTCATCAATACTTCTGGAAGGAAGAACAAAACCTTCAATTTTAATTGTATCTGTGCTGAATTGTTTTTGCTTGAATTCTATAGGCCTAAAATCTGTTTCCTGTGTTGGGAAAGGATTAAAAGATGCTATGAGATTGTTGTTAATTCTAATTAGTAACGGATTGTCTTTTCTCTCCATATATCTATGAAATACTAATGATAAATAATCCGAGGTAACTTCTGTTATTTGTTTCTTTAATGCTGATTGCCTTTTCTCTTCTTCTAAATAATTTTCAAACTTGTAGAGCCCTTGCCAGACTACAATTGTATTTGCCTCAAAATTTTCAAAGCGATTTAAATGTCCTTCACTGAGGATTCGATATTGTTTAATGAGGTTTTCTATTTCTATTTGATTATTTACAATCAGACGCCATTTACCAACTTGCTTCAGATAGTTGACATCCCAAGTTCTACCATAAAATTCCTTAGTTCCCTTTTTCCTAGACAAAACGGTAAAGCATCTAGTTTGTGAAAAGGAGGCCGTCTTCATACCTAATCCAAATCTTCCTAAATCAAGAGCATTTCTCTCTTCTTCTGGTGAGTTACTTGGAAACTGCATACTTGCTTTAAGTGCTTCCTCATTCATTCCATCACCATTATCAGCAATGAACAAGGCAAATGGCTCTTGTTCCATCTTAATAAGCACTTCAATTTTGTTAGCGTTTGCTGAAACAGAATTGTCCATCAAATCAGCTAATGATGATTCCAAACTATATCCCTGTTCAGCAATTGATTTTATGAGATACTCAGGATTGGGATCTGCAATCTCTGAAAGTGGATTTCTATTTTCCATCAAAAAGTTGACTAATTGTATTTGCTATTGTTTTAGCCATTAATGGCGGTACTGCATTTCCAATTTGTTTGAATGCTGCAGTTCTATTAGCACTTTCTTTTTCGCCTTCAAAATAATAATCATCTGGAAATGATTGAAGACGTGCAGCTTCTCTTACGCTAATTGATCTATTTTGCTTTATATCTGGATGAATATAATAATGCCCGTCTTTGGAAATATGAGCAACAACAGTTTGAGAATAGGGTAAATCAGAGGCGACTACTTTAAACCTATCAAAAAATGAAGTTCGATTTTGATGAGTCTTTAAATTTTCTGGTAAATCATTATAATTCAACCGTTCTTTTTTCTTTTCCCATTTTTTAACTGCAATCTTATATATTTCTTTATCCTGATCACGATGAGGACGTGAAATATGTTGAGTTAAAACATTTAGACCATTTCTAAATGCATGCCTTTTTAAATAATCTGAAGCTTCTGATTTATATTTAACAAATTTATCTATACCATCTCCTGCATTTATTGCTGGCAAGTCCATTAATAAGTCGTTTACTTTAAAGTTGCTTTCACAATTTATATCTTCAAGATTAGGAATATTTATATTTAACTTTTTTTGCCAACCAAGAATAACAATACGTTTTCTATTTTGTAAAACTTCGAAATTTTTTGCCTCTAGTGTGAAAAGCTTAATCAGATATCCTTTGCTTTGAAACAACCTTTCCATTTCTGCAAGATAGTGACCCTGTTTTGCAGATTTAAGTCCAAGAACATTTTCGAAAACAAACATTTTGGGTTTATATTTTTGTAAATAACCAGCATATTGAATAAATAAATAATTCCTAGGATCACCCTCCATTTTGGTCTTTGATCTAGACCTTCCAACTAAAGAATACGCTTGACAAGGTGGTCCACCAATTATTAAATCAACTTTTCTATTTCCTAATATTCCTTTAATTTTTTTATGAATTAATTGATTATTATCATCACCTATTGGCAAGTTAATAATAGAATCCAAAATTTGATTTGGAACATTCGCATAAAGCTGCTCACGTGTAATTTCACCTTTGAGGTAAGATGTATATTTATCATACTTCTTAATTCCTTTTAAATAATGAAATACAGCCCGTGTTCGAAGTGTATTACAGGCTGATTTTTCAATTTCAACATGAGCTATTGGTTCAAAACCAGCTTGAATAAAACCTTCTGAAAGTCCACCTGCACCAGCAAATAAGTCTATGAAATTGTAAGCCATTATATCTTTTTGAATTTGCCTAAATTAACCATTTTTCAAATCCAAGTACAGTTAAGAACACTTTAAAGCTAAGGAGTTTTTAACTGAACTTTATTACTTTTAAATGACAACTTGATACTTTCTCTTTCTTTATCATAAGTTAATTTGATACTGAATTCTTTTCGTTTTAATAATCGAATTCAATTCATCCAAAGTTAATAATGCATACTTAGTTGATTTTGGGTGTAACAAAACAGAATTAATATTACAATATGCTAAAACATAAAATTTATCAATTATGAAATCTCCAAACATCCCCCACAAAAAAACACCAGCCGATTAACTAGTATCAAGTAAAGAGTATTAAGTACAAAGGTTGTATAATGTATAGATTACCAAGCACTTAGACCGCTTAATACACTAACCTCATTACTCTTTATTAACAACCAAACTAAGCCATCAGATTCAAGTTCTATTTAAAAATCCGCTTGTCAAATGGGAACTTTTGAATGTTCTGGATACGTATTCTACTAAAATCTTTATGGTTTGGATTGATTAGCACATTGAAATCGCCTTGAGTGACAACCGAAGGGATAAATGCCACACAGTACTTATTTTCTGTTACAAAGTCATTTCCTATTTTCTGAGTGCTGAATGGATGTGGAAATTCTTTCCAATTAATGGGTAATTCCCTTTCTTGAATGTGCTTTACTTCGATATCATCGGGAATGTAAATGCTAATCATCACATAATCGTCGGGTAAAGTGGCCAAGGTAAAATGTACTGCCACTTCGGCCATAGCAAGTGAGCGGTTATTGGCGGTGTAAATGAGTTCTATCCCCACCGAATTCCATCTTGCTCCTTTTAAAGCAGCTCCTAATCCAGATAATGGTGTAGCATATTGCTCTCTTGCAAGACGATATACTTCCATTTAAACCAATATTCCGTAGTTAATGCGGGTTAATTCACTCATGACCATTTCTTTGCCATAGGAATCTTTGAGCAGTTCAATAGGCTTTAATGAACCCAAAGCATAACTAGGAGTATTGAGCCACAAGCGGAGTTTGTCACTACTTCCAAACACTTCTATACCCAATTTCGTTACTTCGGCCATTTCAATAATCTTTTCTGAATGAATAGACTTGAATTGATAGGCAGTTGCCACTCTGTAGCGTTGAAGTGATTTGGTAGAAATATCAAGAAAACTAGCCCAATCATTTTCCGAGAATGGCGTGTATTCTTGTATTAAATCGAATAATGAATAGGGTATACCTGCACGAATGGCAAGTATGATGAGCATCTTATCTTTTAAGAATTCCTCGTAACTAATTGTTCCTTTTACTGCAGCAGCATATCCGCTAAAGCGATGCGTTTTAAAATAGCTTGAAATTTCCTTGTTTAGCCTACCTTCTAGCTTTGTTGTTGCGCTTGCCATAACCGCTCGTTTTAGACACTTGTCTGCAAGTATAAGACAAATATCCAAACGAAACAACACGGATATTGTTTCAGTGTGAGTGTAAAAAGTATTAAGTAAAAAGTACCAAGTATCAAGTACAAAGATGTCCTTGCCTAAAATAGGTTGACTTTTTATTATCACTTTCTACTTTGTTAAAGTAGTTTATTGTTTGTTGTTTTAAGTTTCTTTTTTGGTTCTTTTTTCTTTGTTAAGAAGTTGTATTTCTGTTGATATTTCCTGAATTCCAGTTATATATGGTCATAGAAGGATTTTGATTTCTTTGGTTATTCACTTTTTCATATTCAGTAGGTGTTAGCATGCCTAATTCACTGTGTGGTCGTTCATTATTGTAAAGATCCATTGCCTTTTTTGCCATCTCATTGAGATTGCTTTTGGTTAGATTCCATTGAAGTAAGTACTCGTTTTTTATGATGCCATTTATTCGTTCAACATAAGCATTTTCTTGTGCTATTGACGCCATACTGATTCGTATTCCTTTGCTTTTTAGCATCTCTTTATGCATCGTGCTGATGTATTGTGAACCTCGATCAGAATGAAAAATGCAATTATCTAAATCGTGCCCTTTCCTTATTTTAAAGGCTTTTCTAAGTGCTTTGATATTTTCCTCCGCTCTTAAGCTTGGAGACAGATGTAGAGCTAATAAGCGCCTTGAATAGACATCTTCAATACAGATTCCATAATGATGTGCATGCTCTACATCGAGATAAAATATGTCAGATTGCCAAAGCATATTCACATCATTAATCGTTATTCCATTTATCAGATTGTCATATATCTCAACGCGTTGAGACCAAGTCGTTCGTATTGGATTTCTCTTCTTCTTAACCTTATATCCGTACCTAAAACCAATCCGCTCAAAAGCATCCCTACCTATTGGATGGCGTTGTGGATCCATAAAATAGATCTTTCTACAACCCATTTGGCGATGATTATGACGCACTTTTGATATGTAACGAACGATACTTTCTTCCACCTTTAATTGGTCGCGACTTCGTCTTTCACTCTTCCAAAGTGCTTGCTTACTAAGGCCTGCCACTTCTAACAGACTCTTCATTTTGTACCCGTGCTTTTGTCCTTTTGTGGATCGGAACCAGAGTAAGGCTGGTTTAATAAATTTTTTTTTAAATCAGTTTGGAACTCCTCATTTGCTAACTCAATGACCTTGCTCAATAAATCAAGTTCCATCTGTTTTCGGCCCAATGCGGCTTCCAATTCACGGATGCGCTGCTCAAGCTCTTTGCTTTTGTATGATTCGCTTTGCTCTTCCACTACTAAGATTTTTCCTCTCTTCAAATATCGACTATATTGATAAATCCATCGATAAACTGAAGTTATTGTTACTCCTAGTTCCTGGGCTACTTTAGATACTGAAGCCACTCCGGATTCAATATCCTTAACTGTTTGACGCTTTAATTCTTCACTAAAAACTCTTCGTGGCCGAATTACTTCTTTGCGATTTAAATGCTTTTTCATGTCCCGTTTTTTAAGTTGATTTTGGTCAACCTATTTCAGTCACGGACAAGAGGTCTTATTACTCTATACTCAGTACTCTATACTAACAACCCAAACTGCTCAATATGATGGTTGAAATGTTTGATGTTGTCAACAACTATAAAGTGAATACCTCAACTAATCTCTAAACACGCAAGGTCCTTACATTCCATGTTTTCAATAAATTTCCTCACTCCTTCGGCGAAGTCATTTAGTTTCTTAGCGATATTCTGGGAAGAAGTGTTACCTAAGCGAAGCCATATTACTTTAGGAGGATGTCCGTATAATGTGACTAAATCATAGAAGTCAATATCCTATGTTACTATTATGAAAGTCATTTTCTTTCGCAAAATTCCATATTTGCCGATCACTTGAATGATGTAATCCAAAGTCTTTCACATGCTTTGATTCTGGAAACTTTTCAGCAATCAAGTTTTAAACACGAAAAGAAATGTTTTGATCAAAAAGCAATTTCACGATGCAATTCTAATTTTATGCTCTCTGTCGGCAGCATATTCAAGAGCTGCTTTAATATCCTCATCTGTAAGATCAGGGTAGTCTTGTAGTATTTCACTTGAAGACATTCCTGATGCTAACCAACTTAAGATATCATATACAGAAATCCTCATGCCTCTAATACAAGGCTTTCCAAATCGAATCTGAGGATCAATGGTAATTATTTCTGAATAATGCTTCATACTGATAAAGATAGAAAAATTCAAATGACTGTATTAAGTACAAAGTATCAAGTACAAAGAGGTCTTAATACTCTATACTCAGTACTCTATACTAACATCCCAAACTGCTCAAAATGATGGTTGAAATGCTTGATGTTAATCAGATCCCATTCAAATTTGTCGAGCATGCCAAAGACCATGTTTTTGGTTTGGGCGTCGGGGTTGGCTTTGAAATAGGCTTCAAATGCATCCCAGGATTCGAGGAGTTTGGCTTTAGCCGTTTTGAGGTCGGCGTGGCGGAGTGGTTCGAGGCTATCTGGAGACATAAGCGGATGCTTGAAATCGCGCGGCATGGCTCTGAAATTATACACCGAATCGTGGAATTTTTCGAGGTGTTCGGCTGGAGTAGAGAATTCAAAATCTTGGATTTCACCAGCGGCAATACGTAAGGTAAATTCCATGTGCTCTACCATGTGTTGCGGCGTTAATTGGCCCCAAGCAGCAGGTGTGTTTTCCTTTAATTTAGCGAGGAAACCTTCCACATTGGCGCGGGTAATTTGCACAAATGGCGATTTCTTTTGCACCATGGTCAAAATGGTGGCGATGGCTACAAGCTCGTCGTTTTGATCGAACACCTCTACAAACCATTTCACAATGCCACATGGAATTTCTTTGCCCACACTGTCGCGCTCAATTTTCTGTTTGCAGGTCAAACGCACGTAAATCGTGTCGTTATGGTAAATAGGGCGCACAAAGCGACATTCTTCCAAGCCATAATTCGCAGCCACTGGACCTTTGTTCGGATAAACGAATAATCCCGCAGCAGCCGAAAGAATGAAATAGCCGTGAGCCGTACGTTTTTCGAAAATGCTGCCTTTAAGGGAAGTAATATCGGTATGCGCATAGAAATGATCCCAGCTTACGTTAGCAAAGCTGATGATATCGGAATCGGTCACCGTGCGCTTATGCGTTTTGAGCGACATGCCCGGTTGAATGTCTTCCCAATGGTATTTAAACGGATGTTCTGCCGCTTCTTTATAAGCCGCATTCGGCTGATAAATGCCCGTAATTTCGGTCAACGTAGTTGGACTACCCTGAATAGCACAGCGTTGCATGTAATGCTTAATTCCGCGCACACCGCCCATCTCTTCGCCCCCACCGGCACGACCTGGTCCGCCGTGCACCAATAATGGAAGCGGAGAACCATGTCCTGTACTTTGTTTCGCATTTTCGCGATTGAGCACGAGGATACGTCCGTGATGCGTAGCCGATTGAATCACATAGTCTTTCGCCAAGTGATCATCATTGGTTACAATAGAAGAAACCAAGGAACCTTTTCCTAAGCGCGCTAAATCAACGGCTTCGTCGATGGTGCTGTATGGCATCAAGGTAGAAACAGGACCAAAGGCTTCGGTTTCGTGCACACGCATGTTCTCGAACGGCTTTTCTTCACGCAGTAAAATAGGCGCAATGAAAGCTCCTTTTTCGGCATCGGCACCAATCAATTCGAGGGTATCTACATTTCCATAAACGATAGAAGCGGTTTCGGCAATTTCGGCTACGCGTTCTTTCACTTCACGCACTTGATCTTTGCTCACCAAAGAACCCATGCGCACTTCTTTCAAGCGTGGATCACCCAAGCTCACTTTATCGAGTGCCTTACTGAGTGCTACCTGCACATCGTCCATGTAATTAGCAGGCACAATCAAGCGGCGAATGGCAGTACATTTCTGTCCAGCTTTCACGGTAATTTCGGAACGTGCCTGACTGATAAACAAATCGAATTCAGGTGTTCCTGGAGCAGCATCTAGCCCTAAAACAGAGCTATTGAGTGAGTCGGCCTCCATGTTAAATGGGACAGATTCGGCAATAATGCGTGGATGCGCTTTAAGTTTTCTTCCGGTGGATGCAGAGCCGGTGAAGGTCACTACATCTTGGTCGTTTAGGTGATTGAGCATATCGCCCGCTGAACCACAAATAAGTTGCAAAGCACCTTCGGGAAGAATGTTCGACGCAATGATTTCGCGCACGACCGCTTCTGTCAAATAGGACGTTGAAGTAGCAGGTTTCACTACTGCAGGCACGCCCGCCATCCAGTTCACCGCACATTTTTCGAGCATCCCCCAAATAGGGAAATTGAAGGCATTGATGTGCACCGCCACTCCGCGTTTAGGAACGAGGATATGATGAGCCATAAAGCGTCCACCACGCGAAAGGTCAATCGGATCACCTTCCACATGATAAGGCTGATTGGGAAATAATTTACGCAAGGAAGCATTGGCAAACAGGTTCCCAAAACCACCTTCAATATCAATCCAACTATCGACACGCGTTGCCCCGGTACGATAGGAAATTTCGTAGAACTGTTCCTTGCGTTTGCTCAGGTACAGCGCGAGTTTCTTAATCATGTTCCCACGTTCCTGAAAGGTCATTCGGCGCAGTTTCTCCCCGCCCTTAGTGCGACCATAATGGAGGATTTCGCCAAAATTCAATCCTTCGGCAGTAGCGTGGCAAATCACTTCACCCGTCACCGAATCGATGAGCGGAACACCTTCGCCTTGTCCGTCGGTCCAGTGGCCGTTTACATAATTTTGAAGCTTAGTCATGGTATCTTTATGCTGTTAAAACCTATTCAAAGAAATGGGTTTATTTTATTGTTGACGATTGAACTGTAGGATTAAAAATCAACGTTGAATTTCAATTGACCACCAAAGCCTTCACGAATGATGCGCATAAGTGTTGACAATCGAATATCGCTTGCATTGTTTTCAATTCTTGAAATGTAATTTTTTGTAGTGCCACATTTCAGCGCTATTTCTTCCTGTGTAAGGCCTTTTTCTTTCCGTAATTCTTGAAGTAAAACACCTAATTTAAATACCTCGAATCCCTCTTCTAATTCCTCACGAAGAGCCGTCCCGCGCTTACCATATTGACTCTCAAGATGATCTTCAAACGAGGTCAAATTATTATTGGCTTTTTTCATGATTGCATTTATTTGAAGGTACAAGCGAAGCAATTTCTAATTTAAATTCAAGGTTTGAAAGCTTTTACCGATTGAAACAACATCAAATAGGAAAATTCATCAAGCGCGTTCTATAATGGCCGCGAAGCCTTGTCCAACACCAATACACATGGTGATAAGGGCATAGCGTTTACCAGTCAATTGTAATTCGAGGGCAGCAGAATAGGCAATGCGCGCACCGGTCACTCCGAGTGGATGTCCAATGGCGATGCTTCCACCGTTTGGATTTAAGCGAGGATCATTATCGGCAAATCCCCATGCACGTGTACAGGCCAATGCTTGAGCAGCAAAGGCTTCGTTGAGTTCGATGATGTCCATATCGGCCATAGTCAAACCAGCTTTTGCCAAAGCACGGTTGCTGGCTTCTACCGGACCAATGCCCATGATGCGCGGCTCAACACCTACCACCGCAGAGCTAACAATGCGTGCTAAGGGTTTTAAACCGTATCGTTTTACGGCTTCTTCGGATGCGATGATGGTCGCTGCAGCGCCATCGTTCAAACCGGAAGCATTACCAGCAGTCACGGTTCCACCCTCCTTACGAAAGGCTGGACGTAATTTCGCCAAACCTTCGAGGCTTGTAGTAGGTTTTACAAATTCGTCTTTTTCAAAGGATAAAGGATCACCTTTTCGTTGCGGAATAAGCACAGGAACAATCTCTTTTGCCAAGCGTCCAGAAGACTGAGCAGCAGCGGCTTTTAGTTGACTATTCAATGCAAAAGTATCTTGGTCTTCGCGTGAGATATGGTATTGATCGACCAAGTTTTCGGCTGTTTCGCCCATGGCATCGGTACCATACAAGTTGTGCATTTTCGGGTTGATGAAACGCCATCCGAAGCTGGAATCGTACATTTTAGAATCGGTTCCAAAAGCGCTAGAAGGCTTGGAAATAACGAGCGGACCGCGGGTCATGTTTTCTACACCACCAGCAATAAACACGTGACCATCGCCTGCTTTAATAGCGCGGTTCGCCCCAATGATGGCAGCTAATCCAGAACTACACAAACGATTTACGGTTTCGCCCGGAACGGTTACAGGTAAACCCGCTAACAATGCCGCCATTCGCGCCACGTTTCTGTTGTCTTCACCCGCCTGATTGGCACAGCCTAAAATCACATCGTCGTAATCGGCAGCAGGAATAGCAGGATTGCGTTCCACCACGGTTTTAATCACCAATGCCGCAAGATCGTCGGTACGAACAGCCGATAAGGTTCCTTGATAACTTCCAATCGGAGTGCGCACCCCGTCAATGATATATGCTTCCATTTGAATCGCTTGAAATGCCGTTTAGGCGGGGCAAAATTAGCAAGATTCCCTTATGGTTGATGTGCTGATTTGAGGATGTTTTGATTTGAAAATTTGAAGATTTGAAAATGTTTTAGGTCTCGTTATAAAAGAACATTGCGTTTTAATAAGTATGTCCTTTTAGGAATACTAATCATTCAATGAGTATTTAGTAATGGACTATTTTCAAATTAAAAAAAAACTTTTCGTTTACTCAGCCTACGACTAATGCTCAGGCCTCGAAAAAACTCCAACTTCCCACCTAATAGGTGGGCAAGGAAATTTTCAAATTATATAACCAGCACATTGCTCAATATGCCCTCGATAATTGCTAAGTAAACGAAATGAAATCCATCTTCAAATTTTCAAATTCCCTAATTTTCAAATTAAAAATCCATCTTCTTACCATTCCAAACACCTTCACAACCCATTACCTGAAATCGAGTAAACAATTCTTCGCTATACCAATTTCGCTGGCGTGATTTGCTAATGACTTTGGCGTGTTCGGGCGATTTATAGGCATATTGTTGCATGGCTTCGAGATTACGCCAAATACTGAATGTTGCTTGATAGATTAAGGGTTTTTCACCTAGACCGATACTGAGTAATAAATCTGGTTGATTTTTTAAAATACTTTTTGCGACAGATGTATTGAGTAGGAATTCGGGCAATCGTTTGATGCGGATTTTAGCTCGTGTAATAACTGCAATGGGAGAATCGGCATTTGTTTTTAAGGGTGAAATGGGTTCGAATGGATTGGCACCATTCCATAATCCATGAGTCCGAATGGGCTGGAGAAAGCTGTTCATTTGCTCACTACAACGTTCATTAGCTTCAAGCGCAAAGGAATTTTCTGTTTGAAACAGCGACCATGCTTCGGTTGATTCCCAAATACCCAAGAATGCATACACACTCCAATTAGGCCAAAGTCCGAATCCTCCATTACCGCCGCTACCCATGAGTTTGTAGAATTTCAAGCCTGGGATATTCTTCAGTTTCGCATGCGCTAATTGCATTTGAGCAAATGCCCAGAATTGATTTTTAGGAGGATATCGAAATAAAGTTAGTGTAGTCAAAAGTTGGGAATTCGACTCCTAAGGAAAATCGTTTATTGTCGAATTATATAGTCAAACCCATGACTGGGATGAATGTTTTACTAATCTAAATATTTCAAATAAATATTAATGAATTTTAGATTTATTGGGAAATGTTTTTCAAATAGATTATTGGATTTTACGAGAAATAAAATTTAAAGAAGGTTGGTTAATGATAGCAGTGAAATTGCGTGAGGGATTGCCTACCTGCAGCAGGCAGGCAGCGGAAATCTTTTGTGAGGCACGAACAAAAATTGCAGCGTAAAGCCCGGCCCGTCTCGCTTACCGAAGCATATTACGCAAGTAAGAAGGGGCACGCCATTAATTTTCTAATCAAAAAAACAGCACATCATCTCACTATCACACCAGCACATGAAAACAGCACACCAGCACATTAACACATCAGCACATTGGAATTATTCCCACATCTTCTCCGTACGATACACCGTTCCTTTGAACAGGGCGACTAAAGTATCTCCGCGCAGAATTTCAACTCGGTAAAAGGAGAAGCGGTTTTTTAGAGATTCTTCTTTGGCGATGGCGATGATTTTATCACCCACAACAAGCGGTTCGATATGATTGATGGACGTATCGATGCTGAGGGATTGTCGCCCATGGGAATTGGAGGCAAACGCCAAGCAACTATCGGCAATAGAATAGCTAATGCCGCCATGAGCAATGCCAAAACCGTTGAGCATTTCAGCACGAATTTCCATGGATAATTGGCACTTTCCGTTTGAAATATGATCGACCTGAATGCCTAGCCATTGACTGAAAGCATCCTTATTCATCATTTTGGAAATAATTTCTGCTGGTGTCATGTTAGTCGAAAAATGAGGATCCTTCTCGTTTCATTCTGCGTAACAAAGCGCTGCAACGATAACGGTCTTCGTGGTATTCATTATACAATTCATCGAGTTGATCAACACACCAATCGATACCTTTTTCTTCGCCCCAGACTAGCAATCCTTTGGGATAATTCACTCCTTTAGTCATTGCCATATCGATATCGTGTGCCGACGCAACATTGAGGAAAAGGGCATCAGCTGCTTCGTTGATAAGCATAACTAAAATACGATCAGCAATCTCGTCCTGAAGCTCTTTATTGTCTTGCGCTTCGGGCTTTTCGGCACCTTCGCTATAATCGTAATAACCACGTCCTGATTTACGCCCGAAAAATCCTGCTTCAGACAAACGTTTTTGCGTGAATGAAGGCTTATAACGTGGATCGAAATAGAAGGATGTGAAGACCGATTCGGTGACAGCATAATTCACGTCGTTGCCAATAAAATCCATGAGTTCGAAAGGTCCCATGCGAAATCCGAGCGCTTTCATAGCCTGATCGATGGTAGCAAAATCGGCAGCTCCTTCTTCGTACAAGCGAATGGCTTCACTGTAAAACGGACGTGCCACACGGTTGACAATGAATCCAGGCGTGTCTTTACACACTGCCACAGTTTTTTTCCAAGCAGTGATAGTGGAACTTATTTGATCCCGCACTTCGGTGGAAGTTTGCACAGCAGGAATGACTTCAACCAATTGCATAAGTGGCGCTGGATTGAAGAAGTGAATCCCTATTACGCGATTCGATTTTTTGCAGGATGCTGCAATGGATGCGATGGATAATGAACTGGTATTAGATGCAAGAATACACTCTTCGGAAACGATGCTTTCTAATTCTGAAAATAAATTGCGTTTTACTTCCAAATTCTCCACAATGGCTTCAATTACCAATTGAGCATTTGTCAAGGCCGACACGGAACTTTCATAAAGAATATTGCCTGCAATTCTTACACTTTCTTCATGGTTAATTTTTCCTTTTTCAACCAATTTAGCAAGCGTTGTTTGCAGGTTCATTTCTGCTTTTTTCAAAGCTTCAGGAAAGGCATCTACTAATTGAACAGAACAACCGGCAGTTGCGGCTACTTGGGCAATTCCGCTACCCATTGTTCCTGCTCCTATTACGGCAATATGGTGTAAATCCATTTTTATTTATTAAACGTCAAACTTAATTATTGAAATGCATTTATAGCATAGCAATTTTTGATTGAATTAGGGCGTGCCCAAAATAATTTAATCTAAAACTTCAGCCTCAAGATCGGGGCGGGCTATACGCTACAAGTCCTCGCTACTTGCCTTCGCTATTGCTTCGGCAATCGCTGTGGACTTTTCGCTACTATCCCTCACGCAAGGTTGAAATTCTTAGTCTACTGTGTCTTTGAAAATTAATTGAGAGGTAATTATCAAGATGTATTAATTAAAATTATTCTCCTCGGAAAATCGGCTTTCGTTTTTCCACAAATGCATTTACACCTTCTTGGTAATCGTGACTTTCGCTGGCTTGAATTTGAAAATCTCCTTCTGCCTTTAGTTGAGCATACAGGTCATTTGATAAACTTTGATTGAAAAGATTTTTTGTTAATCCCAAAGCTTTTGTAGGCATTTGAGCTAGCGTAAGTGCAGTCTTTTCTACTTCAGCTTCGAATTGATCTGCAGGAATAGCTTTGTAAATCATCCCCATTTTCTCTGCATCAACAGCTGAAACTTTATCGCCAAGTAGACATAGTGCAAGTGCTTTTTGAAAGCCTACTAATCGAGGTAAGAAGAATGTTCCAGCGCTATCGGGAATTAATCCGATTTTACTAAATGCCTGGATAAAACTAGCATTTTCACTTGCAAGTACAACATCACAAGCGAGGGCGATATTAGCTCCCGCTCCAGCAGCAACACCGTTTACAGCGGCAATTACTGGTTTTTCGATGTTCCGAATGCGTGTGATAATAGGATTATAATGCTCATCCAAAATGACTCTAAATCCTGGATTTAATTCGGGTGTAGTAACTTCTTTTAAATCTTGTCCAGCACAAAATGCCTTTCCGTTTCCTGTAATAAGAATAGCACGAACTAAATGATCATGCGCGAAGGCATCAAGTACTTTTTGAAATGACAGTGCCATTTCACGATTAAACGAATTAAATACATCGGGGCGATTGAATTGAATATATCCAATACCATTTTCTATGCGAGAAAGAATTGATTCCATGAGCTTTTTTGAGGGCTGCAAAATACACAAGCTTTGCTGATTTGAGAGGATTTATTGAAAGATATAATCGATTCTTTATCAACGGACTTGTTGGTAAATCCTGCTTGGATGATGTTGAAAATTGATGTAGGGAATTCCCACGACTATCCCCTTCCCATTGGAAAATTAATACTTATTAAAATACGGAAGCTAAAAAGGTATTCACATGACTGTTGATACTGTTTATTAACTAATCTGTTTGTAATTCCAGCTTGATAATAAATTACAAATTAATTAGGGAATTCCCACAATCATCCCCTTCCCAGTGGAAAATTAATTCGCGGAAGAATTCTCTCGACAATTAAGAATAGAAAATAATGAACCCGCCTGTTGATAAAGTTTATCAACTTCTTTGTTTGTAATTCCCGCTTGACAATTAATAGAAATTATTTTAGGGAATTCCCAGCACTATCCCCTTCCCAGTGGAAATTTACAAATGATAAGAATACGTTAAACAGGTAGCACTTTAAAGCTATCCACAGACCTGTTAATTAAGTTGTTATTGAGTAGTGAATTACTTCAAACACTTGAAGTAATCAAAGGGCTCCAAGCAATCCTCGCATTTGAATAATGCTTTGCAGGCGGTAGAACCAAACTGACTAATCATCACTGTATTGGTAGATCCACATTGCGGACATTTTACCAAGCGTTTATTGCCGAGTAGGACAGCTTTATCGGCTTCGGGAGATAAAGGAGCAGCAATACCATAACCTTCGAGGGCTTTACGGCCTTTTTCGGTGATCCAATCGGTGCTCCAAGCTGGAGATAGAATTAAATTAACTTTTGCTTCGTAACCAGCTACTTGGAGTGCTTTTTTAATATCGTCGCCCATCATATCCATAGCTGGACAACCGCTGTAAGTGGGCGTGATATCTACTACCACGCCCGTTCCCACAAATTGTGCTTTCCGAACTACACCCATCTGAACAACCGACAGGACGGGTATTTCAGGGTCGGCAACTTCATCTAGAATATGATAAAGAGTTGAATCAATCTCTTGTTCCATGGTTTTATTACCAAGTCATGTTAGGATAGGTACGTTGCATGTATTGCATTTCGGTTAAAATGAATCCCATATGTTCGGTATGTTTTCCGGATTTACCTCCCTGTTGGAAATACTTCGACTCGGGTGTTTGCAATGTTGCTTCGGTTAAAATTTCACTAACACGTTTATAGTAATCTTCACGATAGTGAGTTACATCAACTCCAACACCTGCAGCAATCATTGCTTTATCGGCATCGGTTTGCTGAAATAATTCTTCCGTATAAACCCAAAGATCGTTGATAGCAGTTTGGATGCGTTGATGACTTTCGGCAGTACCATCACCTAAGCGACGAATCCAATCGGAAGAAAAACGAACATGATAGGATACTTCTTTAAATCCTTTTTTAGCTATGGCAGCTATCGTTTCGTCTTTACTGTCTTGCAAACGACTAATAAGGTGATGATGAAATACATCGAACAGAAATTGACGAGAGATTACATAGCCAAAATCGGTATTGGGTTGCTCAACAAGCAGCACATTTTTGTATTCAAATTCTTTGCGGAGAAATGCAACAGAATCTTCGTTTGCATCTGCCCCTTGAAGTGAAGCAACATACTGATAAAAGCTTCGTACTTGCCCAAAAAGGTCGAGGCTTATATTGGTGAGTGCGATATCGGTTTCGATGTTGGGACCATGTCCACACAATTCACCGAGACGTTGTCCGAGAATAAGGTCATTATCGGCAATGCCGTAAATGTATTCGATCAGGTTATTCGTCATAGGAATTCGATTTAAAATTGATTCAGGTTAAACCTGATTACATGTGTTTAACTTCTTCAGGAAGCACGTAGAATGTAGGGTGACGATAAGCTTTATCGGCTGCCGGTTCGAACAATTCTGCATTTTCCTCTGGACGAGATGCAGTTATTTGTGCAGAAGGAACTACCCAAATACTAACGCCCTCGTTGCGACGGGTATAAACATCGCGAGCATTTTCCATTGCCATTGCAGCATCTGCCGCGTGAAGGCTACCGCAGTGGCGGTGTTCTAGTCCGTTTTTACTTCTGATAAAAACTTCCCATAGTGGCCAGTCTTTCATAATATGAAAATTTGATTAGTTAATGTGCTGATATGCCAGTGTGCTAGTGTGTTAATGTGCTAGTGTGCTGATGTGCTGGTGATTAGATTGCAAATTCGTAATTCGTAATTCGTAATTCGTAATTCGTAATTAATCAAACCAATTCAACAACAGCTTTTTTCTCTGCATAAGCCATGGCTGCATCACGAACCCAAGCTCCATCTGCATGTGCTTTGCGACGAGCTTCCATACGGGTTTTGTTACATGGACCATGACCGTTTACAACTTGCCAGAATTCATCCCAATTAAGTGGACCAAAATCATAATGATTACGGTTATCGTTCCACTTCAACTCTTTATCTGGAACAGTTAATCCAATAAGGTTCGCTTGAGGAACGGTTTGGTCGACAAATGCCTGACGAAGTTCATCATTGGTTTTGCGTTTCAATTTCCAATGCATCGATTGTTCGGTATTAGGAGATTTGTCATCGGCCGGACCAAACATCATCAAAGCAGGCCACCACCAGCGATTCATAGCATCTTGAGCCATTTCTTTTTGTTGAGGCGTTCCGTTCATCAAGGTCATTAGGATTTCGTAGCCCTGACGTTGGTGGAAACTTTCTTCCTTGCAAATACGAATCATTGCACGGGAATATGGTCCGTAGGATGTATTAATTAATGCCACTTGATTCATAATGGCAGCACCATCTACTAACCAGCCAATTGCTCCGATATCGGCCCAATTCAATGCTGGATAATTAAAGATGCTTGAATATTTTGCTTTTCCACTATGCAATTGATCAATTAATTCTTCACGCGAAATACCAAGTGTTTCGGCAGCACTGTATAAATACAAACCATGTCCGCCTTCATCTTGAATTTTAGCTAATAAAGCCACTTTACGACGAAGTGATGGACAACGTGTAACCCAATTTCCTTCGGGCAACATTCCAACAATTTCGGAATGTGCGTGCTGAGAAATTTGACGGATATGTGTTAAACGATACTTCTCGGGCATCCAGTCTTTGGGCTCAATTTTCTCGTCGTTAATTATGCGCAGGTTGAATGCATCTTCGAGCGCTTGATTTTCCTGTTCTGTCATGTTACGTGTTCTATTTATGATCCGTAAAAAAGAGAATTAAACATCAAAATCGACTACCAAACGGGAAGTCGTGGGAACTGCCTGACAACTCAAAATAAACTTGCGTTTTAATTCTGATTCATCTAGGGCGTAATTAACTTTCATTTCTGCTTCACCTTCTAATACTTTACAACGACAGGTGCTACAAACACCACCTTTACAAGCAAATGGTAAATCGGCACCTGCTGCTAAAGCTCCATCGAGGATATTGTCGAACTCTTTCGACATAGTAAAATGAAACTCTTTTCCGCCATCGATAATGGTTACTTCTGTTCCTTCTACTTTTTTATCCAATACACTTTTAACTTGTGATTGTAGTTCGGTAGAATTACTAGTAGTGAAAAGTTCGAAATGGATTTTTTCTTTCGATATGCCGGCAGATTCTAATTCATCACGAATGAGGAAAATCATGGATTCTGGACCACAAATAAAACATTCGTCTATGGATTTAGGATCGAATAATTTGCTGGATAAAATGTTGATTTTATCTGCCGTAAAACGACCGTTCATCAAAGGAACATCGCGGTGTTCTTTGGTGAGAAAATAGAATATTTCGAATCGATTGAAATATTCATTTTTCAAGGCCTCAATATCTTCTTTGAATAGAATTGATTTTACATTTCGATTCAAATAGAAAAGCTTGAAAGTGCTTTTAGACTCGGATGCTAAATGCGTTTTGATTATGGATAAAATAGGTGTGATTCCACTTCCGGCAGCAAAGGCGATGTAGTTTCTTTCTTGTGTTGGATTGCAGTCTTTAAAGAATGTTCCATTGGGTGGCATCACTTCAATGGTATCGCCTTTTTTCAAGGTCTCATTCGCATAGGTTGAGAAAAGTCCGCCATCGATTTTCTTAACCGCAACTTGCCATTTCCGTTCGAGCGGACTGGAGCAAAGTGAGTAAGATCGACGTACATCCTGATTTCCTATCATGGCGCGTAGTGTGAGGTGTTGACCTTGTTTGTATTGAAATTCACGTTTTAATTGTTCGGGAACTTCAAGCGTAATTACCGAGCATTCGTCGGTGTCTTTATAAATATCGGAGATTAAAAGAGGAAAAAATTTAGCCATTGTTTGGGTTGGGTGCGCAGACTAACAAATGTTAGTTTGTTGAGCAAATTTAGAAGTTTATTTCAATTCAGCAATGGCTTGAAAAAAAATATGATGGTAATAAAAAAGAATAAGTCGGTTTGCTAAAGTATCATGAAAAGCAAATTTCCTAACTGAAATTGAAAATGAGAAAATCTTATATTTGTAAAATGACTATCGACAATCAAAAACTTGAATCTGTCAGAAAGTACTTTAGCGCTTGTCCTGTGTTAAAGGCATATCTATTTGGTTCTTATGTCAGAGGTGAAGCGGACCATAAAAGTGATGTAGATATTCTTGTTGAATTGGATTATTCCCAGCATATAGGTCTTCGATTTGTTCAAATGCAAATAGAACTCGAGAAGTTGCTCAATAATAAAGTTGATTTGGTTTCTTCCCAAGGTATTTCTAAGCATCTTCAAGCAATTATAGATTCGGAAAAGAAGCTGATTTATGCGAGGTAAACTAGGAGATCGAGTTCGTTTACTGCATATCCTTGAAGCAATTAAAGAAATCGATTCGTATGTCGGGAATGTTGATTTCAACTCATTTTCAGAGCATTCTATGATGCGATTTGCATGCATAAAACATATGGAAATCATAGGTGAAGCAAGCAATCATATATCATCAGAAATGAAATTAGAATTTTCTGAAATTGAATGGGGGCAAATTATAGGAATGCGTAATGTATTTGTCCATGAATATTTTGGAATAGACAATCGCCTAGTTTGGGATATCATAATGCATGATTTGCCAAGACTAAGAAGCAAAATAGAATCAATATTACAATCGATTGAATAAACTCGAAAAGAAGATTTTTCTCTAGAGAATTCCCTGCAACAATACGCGCGACATGTCGGCTTTGAGCTGAGCTGGTTGCAGCGATTTTTTACGCCCGTACCAAAGATGAAGCGTTCTTAATGTAGAAAGCATGGAAAAAAGCATGAGTTCGACATTCAAATCGGAAATTTCTCCTGAACTAATACCTTTTTTTAAGATGCTACGAAATTTTTCTTCGTAGCGATCGCGCATGCGGATGAAATATTCGAGTTCTTCGGTAGCCAAATGCATCCAGTCGTTGTTTACACAGGCCATGGCATCAGGATCACGCAGTGTCAAATCAATATGCAAATCGATGAGTTGATGTAATTGTTCTTTGACTGGAATTTTTAATCCAGAAACATCATTGATTCCAGTTGTAAAATCTTCGGCAATACGAATGATAATGAGCTCGAGGATTTCTTGTTTGGATTTGATATGATTGTAAAGACTAGCTGCTTTGATATCTAATTCCTGAGCTATATCGCGCATGGAAACCGCATTGTATCCTCTTACACGAAACAGCTTTGCTGATACTTGAAGGATTTCGGATTTGCGGTCAATTTTTTCCATTGCTGCAAACTTAGATGAATTTAACGAATTGAAATCGATATGAATATTCCTTTGAAATTTTTCAGAGTTAATAGATTCTAAAAAATAGTAGTGAATTAGTAAAACTTAGAAAGAATAAATTAAATCGGAATGAATATTTATAAATGCGTAATTCATAATTAACGAAAATGCTGCAAAAAGGATTGAGCCAAATGCCGTGCATGGGCGAAAGCCTGATGACGATTGGGATGAAGCAAGGCGGAATACCAATTGGCATTTGCCCAAAATTAAATTGAAATAATTCTATGAATTTTGATAGTAAATTTTGAATAAATTCATGAATCCTTATTTAATTTATCCGTAATTCGGAATTGTTAAACGTCTTTAAAATGTCGCCTAATACGATTGTTCGGGAGAAAATAAAAAAGAAGATTGTTCAAGCAGAAATGCGCGAAGAACTTGCGCGTGCGATAAAACCTCATGGTCAAGTTGTAGTTCATATTGTATTTCCACCGCAACTAGAAATGTACGTGATTCGGATTTGGCGTAGCACTTATTTAATATCAAGAAATACAAATCATCGGAGTCGATTGCTCCATGTTGAAAATATAAGTATTGCTCCCATTTGGACCGAAGTTCTTTCCAAACAAGCGTATACATTTACCTTAATTTTTGAAGGATTTCCGGCCGATGTAGAATTGTTCGATTTAGCAGAAGAAATACCCGAACCCGATGGATTTCACTACACCAATTTAGTTAGAAACGAACAAGATGTTTATTGGATTCGTGGATGACAATCTTGATTTCAAGAAAGCGCTGCATTTCTCTATCTTTGCCCCATGCTTACCTCGTTTACCGAAGAAAATTATCTGAAAGCAATATTCAAGCTTGCCGGTCAAACCGAGGGGAATGTGAGCACCAACGCCATTGCGGAAGTTTTACAAACCAAAGCTTCGTCGGTTACCGACATGATTAAAAAATTGGGGGAGAAGAATTTAGTAAACCATCAACGCTATCAAGGAGTTCGGCTGACCGATTTAGGTCGAAAATGTGCACTCGATATTGTGCGTAAACACCGGCTTTGGGAAGTATTTCTGGTTGAACAATTGGGTTTAGGTTGGGAAGAAGTACACGACATTGCCGAACAATTAGAACATACCAGTTCTCCTAAATTATATGAACACCTCGATCGTTACCTCAACTTTCCGCGTTTCGATCCTCATGGCGATCCTATTCCCGACAAAAGTGGAAAAATGGAACGTCGTTCTCAAGTGAGTTTGTTAGATGTGGAGTCGGGCGTTTTAAAAATTGTAGAAGGCGTTACTGATCACCTACCCGATTTTTTACAATATCTACAAGCCATCAACCTAATGCCCGGATCGAGTGTAACAGTTACACGTCGCTTTGGCTTTGATGGTTCGGCTGGAATTCGCATTGGAGATAGTAACGAAGTGATTATATCGCGGCACGTTGCTGCAAACATTTTGGTTAAATCCTGAATCATGGCTCAACCCAATAAACAGGTTATCCAACTCAATATTAAGAACAGAAAAGCCTCGTTCGAATATCAATTGCTTATGCAGTTTAGCGCGGGCATTATGTTAACTGGAACTGAAATAAAATCGGTACGTGCCGGGAAAGTGAATATCGCCGATGCATACTGCACCTTTGTAAAAGAAGAATTGTATGTGCGCAACATGCACATTCAGGAATACGAAATGGGCAACATATTTAATCATGAACCCAAGCGCGATCGGAAACTGCTTTTGAATAAAACGGAGCTATCGAAACTTCGGGGGAAAATGAAAGACAAAGGTTTGACCATAGTTCCACTTCAAATGTTCTTGAGTGAAAGTGGTTTTGCCAAATTGGATATTGCCTTAGCGAAAGGAAAGAAACTATACGACAAACGCGAATCGCTTAAGGACAAAGTTGTAAAGCGAAATTTAGCTCGTCAAGACGCTGATTGATTTAGCTTCGATGTTCTAGTAATGGAACAAAGCGAAATTCTCCATGTTCTTCACTTACGATTGAACCATCGGCTGATTTATCGAGCACATGCATCACTTGCTTTCCATCCAAACCAACCGGAATCACAAGTTTCCCTCCCGGTTTTAATTGATCAATTAATGCATCCGGAATAAATGGCGCTCCAGCTGTTACAAGAATTTTGTCGAATGGAGCAAAAGCAGGCTGACCTATATATCCATCACCAAAAAACAAACGTGCTTGAATGTTCATGAGTTCGAGCAACTTTTTTGTACGAACATATAAAGCATGCTGACGCTCGATGCTAAAAATTTTCACTCCAAACTGAGCCAATACCGCTGTTTGATAACCACTTCCGGTTCCAATTTCTAGGATTTTTTCCCCTGCTTTCAATCCCAATAAGTGTGTTTGAAAAGCAACGGTTGAAGGATGCGAAATGGTTTGTCCAGCACCAATTTGAAAGGCGATGTCTTCGTATGCTTTTTCGACAAAGGCAATATCTTGAAAAAACTGATGACGAGGAACAGCACGTATAGCATCCAACACAGTTTCGTTCACAATGCCCTTAGCACGTAATTCATCAACCAGCCGGTTGCGTAATCCTTTATGTCTGAATGAATCGGGTAACAGCATCGTTCTTTCTCCTCGGAATGCACGAAAATACATGGAGGAGAAGATGGATTGTTTGTTCGATGAACCCAATCGTTCACAAACGTTTGTTCATTTTTTTTCCTTCAGGATTTCTTCTTTCGATGCTTCAGGTTCTTTTCTTTCAATCAAAATGCGCTAGGTTTGCGCAAAATTAAAGAGTATGCTTAAGATAGGCGTAGTCGGTGCCGGACACCTTGGTAAAATCCACCTTAAATTGATTGGGGAAATTGATTCTTACCACTTGGCTGGCTTTTATGATGCTGATCCTGAAACTGCTGCTGCCGTAGCGAAAGACTTGAATATACATGCATTTGCAAGTTTCGAAGAATTGCTTGATGCGGTGGATGTGGTCGATGTTGTTACGCCAACCATTTATCATCATCAGTATGCCAGTAAAGCGCTTCGGGCAAGTAAACATGTATTTATTGAAAAGCCTATTGCAACCACCGTTGAAGAAGCGCGCGATTTGGAACAATTGGCTGTTGAAGCAGGCAAAAAAGTTCAGGTTGGGCATGTGGAACGTTTCAATCCGGCATATACTGCTGCAATTCCATTCTGCAAAAACCCGATGTTCATCGAAACACATCGTTTAGCATTGTTCAATCCACGAGGAACGGATGTATCGGTGGTGCTCGATTTAATGATTCACGATATCGACATCGTTCTACATAGCGTCAATTCTACCGTAAAGAAAATCAGTGCTTCGGGCGTTTCGGTGGTTAGTGAAACACCCGATATTGCGAATGCTCGTATCGAATTCGACAATGGTTGTGTTGCTAACTTAACAGCAAGTCGTCTATCGATGAAGAACATGAGAAAGACACGTTTTTTTCAACGGGATGCCTATATAAGTGTTGATTTTTTGGACAAAGAAGTTGAAGTGATAAGAATGAATGCTGTTGAAGGTGAACCCGATCCATTGGCATTAACTATCGAATTGGGGGAAGGCAAAGGATTGAAACAGATATTTTTAGAAAAGCCCGAAATTTTACCAACAAATGCAATAAAAGCAGAATTAGAAAGTTTTGCAGAGTCGATAACGCATAATCAGATTCCTGCGGTAACGGCAACACATGGGCTTCAGGCTCTTGATGTAGCTTACCGGATTATAGAGAAAATGAATTCAACGCCCCATTTACTTTCCTGAAACATGAAACAAGGCTACTTGGTTTTGCTTTCGGTTTGTTTCGCCCTTTTGTTCGGATGTAATATCATCAACCCGGATGAAAAGGAAGCGTCTTACATTTCGATCAATCAAGTTGCTTTAAGCACCGATGCTGATATCCAAGGAAGCAATTCGGCCAATATTTCGGATGCCTGGATTTATGTTGATGATAACCTAATTGGTGCATTTCCACTTCCTTGTAAAATTCCTGTATTGAAAACCGGCATTCATAAGATTTCTATCGGTGCTGGAATAAAAATCAACGGTATTTCTTCGCTTAGAACACCTTATGTATTTTACCGTTTCTATCAGCAAGAAAATGTCGACCTCGAAGCCGGATTAACAACTCAACTAAATCCATCGGTTGTTTATTTTGATTCATTGACATTTGGTTTCAAAGCCAATTTTGATGATATATCGGGCAATAAACTTAGCTCTACAGCGGCAAGCGATACAACTGCAGATTTAACTACTAATCCTTCGAAAGTTTTTGAAGGTGCAGGATCATTTATCACACGCCTATCGCGAGATAGTGGTTATGTTGATTTTCAAATGATCGATGGAATTGCACTTCCTAAAGGTGGTAGAACTGTTTATTTAGAGATGAATTATAAAACCAATCAAGCCTTGGTTGTTGGACTTCGCTCTTATTTTACAGGATCTGCTAGCAAAGAAGATAATATCATAAAGCTATACGCCAATACAGAGTGGAATAAAATATACATCAACTTAACAAAAACTGTTAGTTCCCGAGTTGGTGCCGACAATCATCGTGTGTTCTTTTCAAGCTATAAACCAGCAGGATCTGAACCTTTGGAAATTCTTCTCGACAACCTTAAAATCGTTTATTAGCGAGTGATTTCTATAAAACGCGATAAAAAACAAACCCGCATTCAGATTGCTGCTGATTATCTTTCGGCACTTCTGGTTTGGACGCTGTATTATGCGTTTCGAAAAGTCTATATCGAGCCCATCGTATTTGGACATCCAGTACGAATGGAATTCAATACTACTTTCTATTTGGGATTGGCTGTAATTCCTGTCTTTTGGCTCATTCTCTATCACATCTCCGGTGCATACTTCGATGTGTACAGAAAATCACGACTGGGGATTTTAGGCACAACGGTTTGGGTGAGTATTTTAGGTTCTATCATTCTTTTCTTCGCAGTTTCGCTCGACGATTTTGTGCTTTCATATCGTTACTACTATATTTCATTTTCGGCCTTGTTCGGACTGCATTTTCTGATCACAGCAATTCAGCGAATGATTTTGGCAACTTTTAACGCTCGAAAAATTCAACATCAAAAAGTCTTCTTTAACACCCTTCTTATTGGTTCTGGCAAAAAAGCCTTAGATATCTATCGAAAAATTGAAGAACAACCCATTCGTAGTGGTAACCGCTTTTTAGGTTATGTCCCTGTTAATGGAACGCATGAACCTGAATTGGATAAAGCCCTTTCGCGCATTGGTCATTTCGATCAAATGGTTCAACTTATTCAGGAACTCGATATTGAAGAGGTGATAGTAGCTCCCGAAAATTCGGAACATTCCTACTTAGGAAAATTCCTTACCGAATTGGAAGTCACAACCGTTGTTATCAAAGTAATTCCTGACATCACCGATATTCTTTTGGGATCGGTTCGTATGTCGGCCATTTTTGGTGCTCCGGTCATTGAAATGAAACGCCAGTTAATGCCTCGTTGGCAGAAATCACTGAAGCGTTTATTCGATATTACAGTTTCACTTTTTGTACTCGTTTTCCTCTCTCCTATTTATCTCATCACAGCCATTCTTGTAAAAACAAGTTCCAGCGGTCCTGCTTTATACAGCCATACGCGCATTGGTTTTAACGGTAAACCATTTCGTATTTATAAGTTTCGTTCGATGTTTTGTGATGCCGAAAAACGTGGACCTCAACTCAGTAGTAAAAACGATTCGCGCATAACGCCTTTTGGGAAATTCATGCGCAAGACTCGCCTCGATGAAATTCCTCAGTTTTACAATGTACTCATTGGTACGATGTCGATTGTTGGTCCTCGACCTGAACGTCAGTTTTTCATTGATCAAATTGTAGAAGTTGCCCCTCACTATCGTTTATTACATAAGGTTCGTCCAGGTATTACAGGTTGGGGACAAGTGAAATTTGGATATGCCGAAAACGTAGATCAAATGGTTGATCGCCTCAAATACGATATTCTTTATATAGAGAATATGACTTTAGCGCTAGACCTAAAAATATTGATTTACACATTTCTTATTGTACTTCAAGGAAGAGGAAAATAGTCCAATTCTCGTTTGAAGTTTCGGATGTAGTTTGCGTTATTTGCAGTCCTTTCTGAAAATCACATCCTTCAGAATTAACCATCATTTCAATGAAAAAAATTGCTGTTATCGGTGCTGGAACAATGGGCAATGGAATCGCTCATACGTTTGCTCAATTTGGATTTCCTGTTATTCTAGTTGATGTGAGTGAAGCTGCTCTTTCTAAAGGAATGTCGGCTATTACGAATAATCTCGATCGTCAAGTTCAAAAAGGAATTCTTACCGAAACACAAAAAACAGAAACCATTGCTCGTATAACTACATTGAATCAAATTGACGAACGTCTTTTTGATCGTGATTTAGTAGTTGAAGCAGCATCTGAAAATTTTCAAATTAAATCCTCTGTTTTCCGTCAGCTTGATCAGTTTTGTCAAGCCTCTTGCATTTTAGCTTCGAACACTTCTTCCATTTCTATTACGCGCATTGCAGCCGAAACAAAACGTCCTGCTCAAGTAATCGGAATGCACTTTATGAATCCCGTTCCGGTGATGAAATTGGTTGAAATTATCAATGGATATTCAACTTCATCTCAAACAAGCGCTATTACTGTTGAATTAACCGAAACTCTTTCGAAAATTCCGGTCGTTGTGAATGATTATCCGGGCTTTGTTGCTAATAAAATTCTAATGCCTATGATCAATGAAGCCATCATTACTTTACACGAAGGCGTTGCTGGTGTTAATGAAATTGATACGGTGATGAAACTAGGAATGGCACATCCAATGGGACCATTGCAATTAGCCGATTTTATTGGTTTGGATGTTTGTTTATCTATTCTAAGAGTATTGCAAGATGGTTTTGGAAATCCTAAATATGCACCATCACCTTTATTAGTAAATATGGTGATGGCTGGTCAATTGGGTGTGAAATCGGGTGTTGGATTTTATGATTATAGTGCTGGAATCAAACAGGCGCGTGTGGCAGATCAGTTTGCTTAATTGACAAACGTTCCATCTTCAATCGATTCAATAATATCTTCAATCATTTTATCTTCCGCATTGGCATTGGGATCGTAGGAAGATTTTAAGTTTGTTTTGAATACGCGTGCGAGCGATTGCCAGAAAAATGCTTCAAAAGATCCACGCAAATCCTTCACTAAGCCGTAGGAAGTGTTACCTGTTTCTCGGTCGATGAGTTTTATGAGGATTCTTCCTTGATTCAAGGTCATGTTCCGAATATCACCTTCGAATTCTTTCTTTAGATCTTCTTCGGCTAACTTCAACATGCGTTTTTGCTCTTTCTCCGATTTCCCTTTCATCTTTTCGTTGTACTCGAGGAGTTTTTTCCCGGCAACTTTAGAATAAGGATACACTTTAGCAACATCGCGTTTGAGTCGGCTCCATTTACGCTCTTCGCGTTTGCTACTAAAACTTCTTTTTTCAGAAATACTAACGGGCTGTAAAGTAACAACCGGAAGTGTATCACCATTTTCGGTTATGATATACGATACTTTAAATCCGGTTGGTTGAGGAGTTCCTACTAGTTTAATTCTTTCTTTTAAAGGAATTTGTGCCATACTGTTGAAAGACAGTAGTAGGAAGACGAAAATAGAAAGGATGATCCGCATGGCTTGTTTTCTGGGGCTTTCCAATTTATAGGCCAGCCGAGGAGAAATAAGGAGATAAAGCTGTTAACAAAGGTAAGGGTGCTTTCACAGGTCGGTTTCGTTCTTTATCAATAAACACCAATTCGGTTTCTGCGGTGTTAAGCGCTTCGTTCATTTCATTAAACGTAGAATAATGAAAACGTATACGTATGGATGGAATTTCTTCAATACGTGTCTCTATTCGAAGAAGTTCATCGTAACGACCCGGTTTCTTGTAATGAATGTGAAAATCGGTGACCGGCATGAGGATTCCAGATTCTTCAATGGAACGATAACTCATTCCAAGAGCGCGCATAGCTTCTACTCGAGCCACTTCGAAGTAGGTGGCATAATGTCCATAATAGACAATTCCCATCTGATCTGTTTCTGCATATCGCACACGCACAAGGGTTTGATGTGTAAACAATTTTTTTTTCTAAAGGATGAATGTTATTAAATGAATTGATGTAAATTTTCGGGTTTCTTCTTCCATCCTGTTTTGAATCCAACGAAAGTTATCCATACAGTTATACACTTACTGGCTCTCAGTTTATTGGCAGCCTGTACAAGCTCACTAAAACCTCAATCAGCAGGGAGAGAAAATATCGTTATTGGTAAAAATGGAAGTCTGGCGAGCAATGAGCAAATTGAACAAATGATCGTTCCTTATCGTCTTCCTTTACAAGAAACAATGGCTGAGGTAATCATTGTGAGCGATGCACCAGCTACTAAGGCTTTACCTGAAAGCAGTTTAGGGAATTTGGTTTGCGATTTTATGATCAACCAAGCGAGTCGAATTAGCGGAAAAAAAATCGATATTGCTTTTTACAATACGGGCGGACTTCGCATCGAATTGCCTAAAGGTGATATTACTGTTTCAATGATTTATGAATTAGCACCATTTGAAAATGAATTAGAAACCATCGATATACTGGGAAAAGATCTTCCACTTTTATTCGAACAAATTGCTAAACGAAAAGGTGGTCCTGTTGCAGGCATTCAAATGAAATTGGATTCAAAAGGAGGTTATACAGTTTTAATAGGTGGTCAAGCCATTCAAAATGAACGTGTGTATACGCTTGTTTCAAACGATTATTTAATCAATGGAGGTGATAATTACACGATTCCTCCGTTTCAAAATAGAACATCACTTAAAATAAAGCTACGCGATGCGCTAATTGCTGAGTTGCATGAAATGAAAAAAACAAATTCAACGTTACACCCTAAATTAGATGGAAGAATTTACCTCTCAGACACGCCGTAAGTTTTTACGGAATGGACTTGGTCTGGTGGCACTTTCTGCTCTACCCGACTGGGCCAAAGCCTTGAATGCAGAAAACGGTTTAAAAAGTTTAACCGTTTTACATACCAATGATTGGCATAGTAGAATAGATCCTTTTCCTGACAATGATCCAAAATATGCGGGACAAGGTGGCGCAGCGCGACGTGCAGCATTGATTGATCAGATTCGGAAAGAACAAGACCATGTTTTATTGTTAGATGCTGGCGATATTTTTCAAGGAACACCTTATTTCAATTTTTATGGGGGCGAGCCTGAATTTAAATTGATGTCGGCTATGGGATATGATGCAGCCACTTTGGGAAATCACGATTTTGATAATGGAATTGAGGGACTTGTTAACAAAATGCCTTTTGCCGACTTCCCTTTTTTGAATTGCAACTACGATGTAAGAGACACAGCGCTTGAGGGGAAGTTAAAAAGATCCATTGTGTTGAAGAAGAATGGGTTGAAGATTGGGATTTTGGGTGTTGGGATTGATTTAAAGGGCTTAGTTCCTGATGCAAACTGGAAAGGTATTCGTTACAACAATCCCATTGTAGAAGCTGATAATGAGGCTACTTATCTAAAGAATGAACGTGCTTGTGATATGGTTATCTGCTTATCACACCTCGGTTTGCAATACGATACTCCAAAGGTTTCTGACTACATGTTGGCAGCTGGCACTAAGGATATTGACCTCATACTAGGCGGACATACCCATACTTTCCTTGAAAAACCCATAACCATTATGAATAAAATTGGCAATCCCGTGACCATTAATCAGGTAGGTTGGGCTGGACTTAGATTAGGTCGGCTCGATTACCATTTTAGTAGTATAAACAACGTGAAAAATCAGGCATTCACCCGAATTGAAGTTTTTAAAAAGTCAATAGCAGTTTGATTTTTTTTTCATGAATTTTTAGTAAATATTTGCCCCCTACAAAATTTCCCCCTCTTAGTGTTCAGATGAATTTGAGTTTTTATTCTTAATCAACGCAGCGCTAACATATTATACTTAGAATGGAAAAAACATTTGAAAAAATCTGGCAGAATTGCCTCGACATTATTAAGGATAACGTCAATCAACAAAGCTTTAAAACTTGGTTTGATCCAATTCGTCCCGTAAAATTGAACGGAAGTGTATTGACTATTCAAGTACCAAGTCAGTTTTTTTATGAATGGTTAGAAGAACATTATATCGATCTTCTAAAAAAGACGATTAACAAAGAGCTTGGACCAGAAGGTCGTTTGGAATATTCCATTATTATGGAAAACAATTACCGTAACGCTAATCCGTATACAGTTAATATTCCTGCAGTTAACCATAAATCGCTGAAAAATCCGGCTGTTTCGATGCCGATTGACCTCAACAGCAACTCAATAAAAAACCCGTTCATCCTTCCTGGTCTGAAGAAAATGAATGTTGAATCTCAACTCAATCCGAATTACTCATTCGATAATTTGGTTGAAGGAGATTGTAATCGCCTAGCACGCTCTGCGGGATTTGCTGTTGCCAATAAACCAGGTGGTACAGCATTCAATCCATTGTTAATTTATGGTGGAGTTGGTTTAGGAAAAACCCATCTTTCCAATGCTATTGGGATTGAAATCAAGAAAAACTTTCCTAATAAAACTGTTCTTTACGTTCAATCTGAAAAGTTCTGCCATCAGTTTGTTGATGCTGTGAAAAACAATTCACATAACGACTTCATTCATTTTTACCAGATGATTGATGTGTTGATTATTGATGACGTTCAGTTTTTTGCAGGCAAAGAAAAAACTCAGGACGTTTTCTTTCAAATTTTCAATCACTTACATCAAACCGGAAAACAACTCGTTCTCACATCCGATAAATCACCCATTGAATTAATTGGATTGGAGCAACGTTTATTATCACGTTTCAAATGGGGTTTAAGTGCCGATCTTCAAGTACCTAATCTTGAAACACGCATTGCCATCCTTGAGAAAAAGATATACGCCGATGGTATTGAAATGCCACGCGACGTTATCGAATACTTAGCATACAACATCACTACAAATGTTCGTGAGTTAGAAGGGGCACTCATCTCATTAGTAGCTCAATCAACTTTAAACCGCAAGTCGATCACAATGGAGCTTGCGCGCCAGATGATTGATAAGTTTGTTAAGAATACAACACGTGAAATCTCTATCGATTTCATTCAGAAAGTCGTTTCTGATTATTTCAGCTTACCACTGGAATTGCTTAAATCTAAAACTCGTAAAAGAGAAGTGGTTCAAGCACGTCAGATTGCTATGTTCTTTGCGAAGAATATGACAAAATCTTCACTCGCTAGTATTGGTTTACAATGTGGAGGTAAAGATCACGCAACTGTTCTACATGCTTGCCGTACCGTAAATAATCTACTCGAGACCGACAAGAAATTCCGCGTTTACATCGATGAGATTGAAAAGAAAATCGGCAACCAATAAAAACAGGCACTCGCTCAATTGTCTATAAATAAAGTTTTGATGGTCTGTTTGGGCAACATTTGTCGCTCACCAATGGCCGAAGGTATCCTGCGCGCCCGTATCGAAGAAGCAGGTAAAAAAGTTATTGTCGATTCAGCCGGCACTTCCGACTATCACACAGGTGAAAGTCCGGACTTCCGCGCTATTCGTACACTAGAGAAACGTGGTATTGATATATCAGGCCTTTCTGCTCGACAATTTACAGTCAAGGATTTTGATGATTTTGATTTCATCTATGCGATGGATGCGTCCAATCTCATGAATATACTTTCCTTAGCTCGTAACGATGAGGATAGAAAAAAAGTGAGTTTGATTCTCAATATTAGTCACCCCGATAGCAATCGTTCTGTTCCTGATCCCTATTATGGAGGAATGGAAGGATTTGATGAAGTGTTTAAATTATTAAATGAAGCCTCCATTCTACTACTCAGTAAACTGTGAGTATGAATTCAGGAACCCTTTATTTACTTCCTTCCTATTTAGGAGATGAAGCCAAATCAGATTCTCTCTGTGGTTGGGAAACAGCTTTAATTCAAGAGCTTCGCATTTACTTTACCGAAAATGAAAAAAGTGCTCGACGCTTTCTTCGTAAAGCTGGATATAAAGATTCGTTCGACGATATTACTTTACATCGTGTTGATAAAGACACACGCATAGAAGAACAACTCGACTTATTAAACCTCATTCTCAATGGAGCTGATGTTGGTGTTCTTTCAGAAGCAGGTGCACCCGCCATTGCCGATCCTGGAGCAAGTTTGATTTCCTTAGCTCATGATATGGGAATTCCAGTTGTGCCTATTCCTGGGCCTTCGGCGATTATGTTGAGTATTATGGCTTCGGGCTTAAACGGACAACAATTTACTTTTCACGGATATCTACCGATTGATAAAATTGCACGTGCAAAAAAACTTCGAGAGTTAGAACAGGTTTCTTTCCAAACGGGTTATGCTCAGTTTTTTATCGAAACTCCCTATCGAAATACATCCATATTAGAAGATTGTTATTCGATACTTCACGCAGGAACTCGCTTATGTATTGGAGTAAACTTGACTGTTCCTGCGGGTTGGATTAGAACACTTCCTATTTCTAAATGGAAATTGATAAAACCCCAAATTCAGAAGTTACCTGCTGTGTTTGGAATATTAAAAACAGCATAATTTTCAATCTGATTAAACGTTAGTACTTTCGCGTGGTCTGCCTCGTACTAAACTTAAAATATATGAACATGTTCAAATCTCAATTGCGCTTTACTGCTCTGATTGCCGCAACAGTGCTTGCTTCTTTCAGTTCATGTAAAAAAGATACTGAAAACGATACTGATACAAATGCCTCTAAAAACGAAAGTGTTGCCGAACGTTATTTCAACGAAGTAAACGACCTTTCTGATCAGGCAGTGAAAACAGGCGATTTATCTTCCTTTAAATTAGCCGCTGATGAAGGAGTCCTTCTTTCAAATTGTGCTACTGTCACTTTCGACACCTCAAGTTCTGTTTCTGCAAGTAATCCCGACACCATTATCATTGATTTTGGAACGAGCTGCGTTGGAAACGACAACAAAACCCGAAGTGGAAAAATCATTATCAGTGCTACTGGTCGCTATCGCGATCAAGGAACTGTTGTTACAATCACTCCACAGAATTATTTCGTTAACAGTAACCAAATTATTGGTTCTCGTGTTGTGACTAATTTAGGACCGAATACCTTGGGACAACCTACTTTTTCTATCCAAGTTACGGGTAGCATTATCCTAGCAAATGCAGGCGGAACGATCACTTGGAACGCAAACAGAACACGCACTTGGACCGAAGGTTACTCTACACCTCTACTTTTCTCCGATGATGTATTTAGTGTGACTGGTTCTTCTAATGGAACAAAAGTAAATGGACAAACCTGGACATCATCCATCACAACAGCTTTGGTTCATAAACGTAGTTGTCATCAAACCGTTAGCGGAATTTTAGTAATAACACCATCCAATCGTCCACAACGAACTGTTGATTTTGGAAATGGTGATTGTGATAATACGGCAACTGTGACTATTAACGGAAATACGTATACGATTATCGTTCAGTAACATCTTAATTTTCTTTTACTACGAGATATAAAAGGGGCAGCTTCGGCTGCCTTTTTCGTGTCTAAAGGCTAGGTATTTTGGCTATTTTTACAGCGCATGAATTATCTAAAAAAGATTCGACTTCCATTTTCAATTCTACTCTTGCTCCTTAGTATTCTGAGTTCCTGTTCATCGGATAAGGAAACATCATGGGATATAGATGTATTAGCCCCTTTGGCAGAGGCGCGTTTATCTGTTCGCGATATTTTTGTTGATTCCTTAATTATCAGTGAACCCGGAGCTCCTGTTGTTATTCGTTATACAAGTACATACGATCTCATTCCGAACGATTCGCTTTTCCAAATTCCTGATACTTCGTTCAATAATGCGTTTAGTTTACCATTAACGGTGAGCTTACCCGCTGGATTTCAAGTCCTCAATCTATCTCAAATTGTAAAGTTTGCATTTAAAGATGCTCAACTAACCGAAGCCGTTATTGCATCAGGTGAAGCTGTTTTTAAAGTTCAAAGTACTTTGAGTGATAAAGTGTTTTTCGATTATACCATCCCTAAAGCATTTAAAGATGGGATTCCACTTTTATTAACGAATCAAGAAATTGAAGCAGGTAGTTTGTATGCACCTTCATCCGTAGAGAAAACGATCGATTTAAGTGGATACTATTTAGATCTTCGGGGTGATAATGGAATTCAATCCAATCAACTTCGTGTAAACCTCAATGCGAAATTAAATCCATCTGGAAACGGTGCTTCTGCCACAGGAAATCAAACCTTATTCAATTATTCTAACAAATTTATTAGTGTTAAACCCTATTTCGCTAGAGGATATTTAGGAAGTGCCGACTTTACTGGCAACGATTATTTGAATCTTTCCGATATGCGTAAATTATCTGGAATGCTTCGATTACAAGACATTTCACTCGATTTAGATATTGAAAATTCGATTGGTGCTGATTTTTCTCTAAGCATTCAAAATATTAAGGCATCTCGCAATGGTGTTGATTTAAATTTGATACATCCAATCATAGGAAGTACGCAACAACTCAGCAGAGCGCAACACATTGCCCAAGGCGATTCACCCTATATTCCAACACATAAACACTATAGTTTCACCACTACAAACTCGAATTTAAAAGACTTAGTTGAACTTCTACCTCAACGGTTTTCATTCATTGCTAATGCGAATCTCAATCCTTTAGGGAATGTTTCAAGTGGAAATGATTTTATATACAATTCCAGCAATTTGAGAATTAAATCGGTCTTGGAATTACCACTTAGCTTTTCTGCAAATGCCTTATATTTTGCCGATACACTTACAACCAAAGGAATTGAAGCGACTAAAACCGAACCGTATCTTTCGGGTGCTTTAAAAATTTTAGCAAGCAATACGTTTCCGTTTGAATTGCAAGTGAAAGGGTATTTATTGGATGAAAACAAGGTTTTGATTGATTCCTTATTGAGTAATCAAACCATTGCAGCCGCTTTGGTAAATACCGATCTACATGTTGAAAATCCTCAATATACCACACTCACAATTCCGGTGAATGATGCATTGAAAATTCATCTAGATCAAGCTCGCTACATCGTTCTTAAAGCGATGCTAAATACGCAGCCTGAAAATACCATATTGCCGATGTATGCCGATTATGAACTTCACCTGCAGCTTATTGGCGACGGGAAATACCGGGTGAAAGTAAAATGAAAAAGCAGTTTTCCTTCTTCGCATTTTGTGTATTCCAGTGTATGTTTTTGATGGCGCAAAAGCCGATCAAATCGCAAGTAATACCTCAAGTTGTTACGGCCTCCCAATTGGTTCCACTCGAAAAACTTCAATGCTATTTTGATCAACCTTTTACATTCGATAGCAATGGAACCATTCGCCTGAGTGGACAATTTTTCTCACAGAGTAATGCTATTCCAACTCAGTTTAGTAATGTATTTCTTTTTCCGACTTTCATAACTGAAGAAATGAAATCGGCTGCTTACGATCGTTTAAAAACTACAAATCATTTTGGTGCTGAGCTCAATGCCAGTGTGATTGCCTCGTTCAGTCCCGATAGTATTTGGAAATCTCAAGGTTTGCAATTCAGAATTGGTATAGAACAAAAAAGTATCATTGCTTCTCAATTCAGCAATGATTTGTTTCATGTTTTATTTAGCGGTAATGCTGCCTATGCTGGAAAGCTTGTGACTTTTGATGAGTCATCTTTCACCTCTATTGGATATCAATCATTCAAAATAGGAATTTTACAACGTCACCTGAATAACATGTTCAGTGTTGATTTGGGATTAGTGCACGGAATTAATTATTCGCAAGTGCTATTTAATAAAGCCAGTTTATTTACTCAATTAGATGGAAGTTACCTCGACATCAACTGGCAAGGCAACTATTCTCAAACTGGTAGAGTTTCCAATCAATTGAAAAATCAACCCTCTATGGGAGCTTCTATCGATCTGGAAGCACGTCAAGCATTCAATGGAAGATGGATAATTCACGAACAAATTCAGGATTTGGGATTTATCAATTGGAATCAATCAAGCACCTACATTCCTAGCGATACCTCCTTTCGATTTAGTGGTTTACAATTTTATGATTTGTTGAATTTTGATAAAAACACAACACTGAATGTGGGTGATTCTTTACTCAACAAACTCCAAAAAAATAAAGTTCAAACACAACAGATGACGATTCTGCCTGCTTTATTTCGATTAGAAGCAAACAGGCTTTTTGCTCGAAAAATCACTGTTGGAGCTTCTGTTCAATACCGCTACATCAAAGGATTTCAGCCAATGGCTAGCATTGAACTGGGAAAAGGATTAGGTAATAATTTGGTTAAACTTGGATTTCATTACGGTGGTTATGGCGGATTCCAAACCAGTTTACGTGCAGTGTTAATCAATAAAACGAAACAAAGTTTTTCCATTGGAACCTATTTCACCGAAGGTTTGATCAATCCTAAAAAATGGTCTGGAGCAGGTTTCCAAATCAACTATCAGCATCGCTTATGAAAAATTGCTTTCTACTTTTTGCGCTGTTGTTGAGTATTTTATCAAATGCTCAGTCATTATTTACCCGCACGTATGGCTCGCCGGGTGAATTCAATCAAAGCAATGCTGTGGCACAGTCGGCCGATTCGAACTACGTTTTCTTTGGATCAACCAGTGGTTGGGGAGCTGTAAATGGTGATATGGTCTTAGTAAAAACCGATACGTTAGGAACTACCATTTGGGAGCATATTTATGGAAATTCTGCTTCAGAAAAAGGCATTTCGGTAAAAGCCCTCAGCGATAAAGGATTTATCTTAACAGGAATAACCAACGAGAATTCAGAAGGCGATTATGATATTCGTGTCATAAGAACCGATTCGATGGGAAATCCTGTTTGGACGAAAACCTATGGTTCGCCTTTTTGGGATATTGTGGAAGATATTACAGCACTAGCCGATGGAGGATTTGCAATTGCGGCAACTTCATACAATGAACCTTATACTACTGGAACATTTTATCTATTGAAGCTCGATACGGATGGAAATCTTGTATGGGATAATTATTTAAATCGTGGACAATCAAATTTCGCAAGAGGAATTGCAGAGTTACCTGATGGCAGTTTGCTCATTGGTGGACAAGGAACACAAAGCAATCATAGCGACACCGACATGTTGCTAGTAAAATATTCTTCAACGGGTGATACACTTTGGTCGAACTATTATGGTACTGATACCTTGAATGAAACAGTTGCCGACATTGCTTATTCGGCCGATTTGAGAATTTGTTTAGCTGGAAATCGTACCCAAATAGAAGGAAATACACGCGAATATTTAGTGACTGTTGATGTAGATGGATTGATATTAAACGTGAATGATTTTGTATCACCAAGACATATTGAAGTTCAATCGGTTGATTATTTCCCGGGGAATAATTCATTCGTGTTTTCGGTTAATTATACAGATCAAAGTATAACGCGCGCCACGTTTTACCGCTTTACTGTTTTGCTCGATTATTTATGTAATGCCTCTGCAAACGATCTCGCCAATAGTTTTGCGACTGAAGCTATAGCTACTCGAGATGGATATATGCTCATGACTGGAACATATAATTCTTTAGCACCTGGAATTAGCAGTATCTTTTTGATGAAAGCAGCCATGAATTGTACATACGACAATACAGTTCAGCTAAGCATTCAAGATCAAATCGAATGGGAACATTCTTCTATTTTCCCGAATCCGAGTGAAGGAATTTTTCACATTCAAACGGAAGCAAAACCCAAAGAAATTGAAGTGCGCGATATGCAAGGTCGCTTGATGAATGTTTTATTGACATATTCTGAAGGAATGATTACGATTGAGATTCCTGATGCTGAATCGGGAGTGTATTTAATTCGTCTAATTTCTAAGGATGGAAAATCAGTAATTAACCATCGAATTTTGATTAACCGATGAGTTTAAAGTCTGCGCTCAAACGTATCTTAAAGCAAGCTTTGTGGAACTTGCATTTGGATGTCACACGCAATATGAAATATGATCGGTATACCCTTCGATTATTTCAAACGCTTTTAAAAGAGGAGAGTAATTGTGTTGATATTGGTTGCCACAAAGGAGAGATTTTAGAATGGATACTTCGTTTTTCGCCCAAAGGAGAGCACTATGCTTTTGAGCCTATTCCATTTTTATTTGAGGGATTGAAAAATAAATTTGATTTCCCCAATGTGCATTTATTCAATTTAGCCTTGAGTAAAGAAGCCGGCCGATTGAATTTTACTGTTGTCAAAAATGCACCTGCTTACAGTGGAATTAAACAACGGAAATACGCAGTAGAAAATCCCGATTTAGAAATTATAGAAGTCAATGTTGAACGTTTAGATGATATCATTCCTCCTTCAAAGAAAATTCGCTTGATTAAGCTGGATGTTGAAGGAGCCGAATTGGATGTTCTTAAAGGAACAAGCCGTATACTCAAAGAAAGCAGACCATGTGTGTTGTTTGAATTTGGATTAGGCTCAGCTGAATTTTATCAAGCTTCACCTGAGGAAATGTTTCAATTAATGCGAGAAAATGACATGCTGCTTTTTACTTTGAAAAATTGGTTTCAAACGAAAATTGCACTCACAGAATCTGAATTTATTTCGAATTTTAAAATGAATTCGGAATATTATTTTTTAGCTGTTCCGCAGGAAGAAGCCTGAAAATTATTTCTGTAAATCTGCTATTCGGTAGGCGACAAGATTTTGGTATTCGCCCAGCTTTTTGGGAAAGAATTTTAGCAAGTGACGTTTATTAACGATTGCTGTATCATTCACAATTAAATATTGAACACCTTTTTGAATAAAGGATTGCACATTGCTCGAATCGATAACACCATTTCGAATCGCATAATCGGTATAGCCTTTTAAATCGAGTTTTGATAAGCTGATATTAGGACTTTGATCAGGCAAACTCAAAACACGATCTGTTCGTTTAATTCCTAAGCTTTTCAGCCAAGGTGAAGCAGTCAACATCGCTTCTTGATGCGTGATTTCGTATGCATGTAAATAATCGTTTTGCCCCGATAAATCAGCCGAAATAGCAGGATCATTTTTCCCTAAAAAATCGGAAGCATTGTATCGCATTCTCACCTGAGCCCCAGCATTTAACACCATAAAAAACAATAGCAAACCAGCAGCAAATCGAGCTCCTTTCGTGTTTAAGATTTCAGGGAATTTCTGCTGAACATATACAATTAGAGAAATGAATATCACCGGAACAATTGCAAGCATGTTGAGTAAATAATACTCATGCACATTAAATACTTGGAAAAAGAGTAGAATAAAGAATAAAAATCCAAGCAATATCAATCCAGTTGCCCATTGGAAAAAAGGCAAAGTGCGTTCACGCGTAATGAAAATGAGTGCACAAAAAATGAGTCCGTGTAAAACTGCCGATGGGAAAAATTGTGGAATGAGTTCATTATAGAGCAATCGCATGATGGTGTATTGCTCTGCTGATGAAAGTTCCCAAATGGGTAAAATTCCAATGAGGAAAATATTGTCGTTATGCGCTGCATTGTAATGCGCTGCAAAGCTTATCCAAGATGCCATGAGCAAGATAAGGAGCAACATAGAAATTCCTGTTTGAATGGGTTGAGGAAAGAGTTTTCCTGTTTTTTTAAAACGAACAATTCCACTCAGTTCTAAAAAGAAAATTCCCAATAAAGTAGCAAAACCAATGAGTGCTGATGCTTTGATTAATCCTGCTAGTAAAAAGAAAAATTGGGAGATATAAAGCTGATTGATTTTCAATTTGACCGAATAGTTCCAAAAGAAAAACCAGGCTATGAGCGAAATTCCCAAAGCTGGAGCATCGGCCATAAATGTATTGGTGTAAAATGCTAAAACAGGGGAACTAAATAAGGAAAGAACAACAAAGGCCGCCCAAAACCGACTTTTAAATAAACCCAAACACAGCTTAAACAGACAAATTAATCCAGCAAAAACAATGAGAGTATTGAACAATCTAAAAATGAAATACTGCTTTCCTGTAATATGCCAAATGGCTGCTACAGAATAATAGATAATAGGAAATTCAGAAATCGTTTTCCCATCACCGGTTTCATTCAGGTAATGTTGCGATGGTTCAAAGAAGTGCATGCCTTCTTCGTAATAATTTACTGTAAAAGAAAGACAATCGCTTTGTCGCCAAGCGTGGTTCGAATACGCTGCTTTATTGTAAACAGAGAAATAATTATAAAAAGCCGCCATTGCTGTAAGAAGAATGAGAACAGTAATGGACGGGTATTTTTTGAGCATTTTCAATGGATTTATTTCAGCAAACTAAATGACTGAAATTCTTTGTTGAAAGAAAAATAAAATGCCGGTTACATCAGAAAAATTGCTGAAAATAACCGGCATTTTGAACTATCAATATTAACTTACAGTATGAATATCACGTGGTTGAAGTTGAAAGCTATCTTCTTCTTCTTTGAATTTCATCACTTGATCTAATGCATCAGGTACAACATCGCTGCAAATAACAATGAATGAACCTTTAACTGCAGTTGTTAATGCATGAATGATGGCTTCTTTCTCCGTTGGAATCACTTTTACCTGTTTCGTTGAATCGATTGTACGAACTCCATCTAACATGAAATTGATGATCTCATCTTCGGAACGACCACGCAAATTGCGATCTTGACGTATAATGATTTCATCGAACATCTGAGCAGCCACTTTACCCAATGAAATAATATCTTCATCGCGGCGATCACCAACACCAGCTATAATTCCAATTTTTGGTGTTGCCTCCACTTTTTCGAGGAAACGACTGATTGCTTGGAAACCTGCGGTATTATGCGCATAATCGACCATAACCTGGAAGTTGCGGAATTGGAACATGTTCATTCGTCCCGGTGTTTGGGTTGGTGATGGAATGAATGTTTCCAATGCCAAACGCATATCCTCGATTTTAAATCCTTGGAGGAATCCTGCTAATACAGCCGGAAGTATGTTATAAATATTGAATACCGCTTTTCCAGAAAATGTCAAAGGAATGTTGATCACTTTATCGACACGGATTTTCCAATTGCCTTTGCAAATAGTAACGTAACCATCTTCTACTATGGCAGCATATCCACCTTCGTTGCAATGTTTCACGATGCGTGGATTATTCGCATCTAAACTAAACAATGCCACTTTGGAACGAAGCTCACTTTGCATTCCAAATACATAATCATCATCAGCATTTAAAATAGCATAACCGTCCGATTTCACACTTGCAGGAACAACGGCTTTTACACGCGCCATGTCTTCGAGTGTATTGATGTCTTTCAATCCTAAGTGATCGGCTGCGAGATTAGTCACTATGGCCATATCGCAGGAATGAAATCCTAAACCAGCTCGTAAAATTCCTCCACGCGCAGTTTCAAGAACAGCAAAATCGACTGTTGGATCTTTCAATACAAACTCAGCACTTACCGGACCGGTACAATCGCCGCTTTGAAGCATGCGGTTTTGGATGTAAATACCATCGGTAGTAGTAAAGCCTACTTTGTATCCCATTGTCTTTACTATATGGGCAAGCAGACGAGTTGTGGTGGTTTTTCCATTCGTACCTGTAACAGCAATAATAGGAATACGAGCAGAAGTTCCCGGAGGGAAAAGCATGTCGATTACCGGTTCTGCTACGTTGCGTGGTAAACCTTCGGTTGGAGCAATGTGCATACGGAAACCAGGAGCTGCATTGACTTCCAAAATTGCACCTCCATTTTCATTAATAGGCGATGTGAGATCGGGTGCCATGATGTCGATACCGCAAATGTCGAGTCCAACAATTTTAGCAATACGCTCTGCCATGAATACATTATACGGATGCACCAAATCGGTAATATCGGTTGCGGTTCCACCAGTGCTGAGATTTGCCGTCGATTTTAGATAAACGATTTCCCCATCAGCAAGCACCGTTTCTAAACTGAGGTTTTTCTCTTTGAGTATGTTCAAAGTCATTTCGTCGACCTTGATAGCAGTGAGGACTTTTTCGTGTCCATATCCACGACGCGGATCTTTGTTGACTTCGTTGATTAATTCTTGAATGCTCTGTTTTCCATTTCCGGTAACAGCGGCAGGAGTTCGTTTAGCAGCAGCAACCAATTTGTAATTGATTACTAAGAGACGAAAATCGAATCCAGTGATAAAGCGTTCGCAGATAACACCACGAGAAACTTTCTTAGCTGCAGCAAGTGCTTCCTGAGCATCGGCCCAATTGGTAACGTTGATGGTTGCTCCACGACCGTGATTTCCACTTACTGGTTTTAATACAATTGGATACCCGACTTTACGAACGGCATCTTCGAGATCTTCTTCGTCATATACTATGTATCCTTTAGGAACTGAAATACCAGCAGCATCTAAGAGGTTTTTGGTTTCTTCTTTATCGCAGGCAATTTCGACAGCAATATTAGAAGTGGTGCTGGCAACGGTTGCTTGAATACGTTTTTGGTTGACACCATAGCCTAATTGTACAAGCGAATGGCGATTAAGTCGAATCCACGGAATGCCGCGTGCTTCGGCTTCTTCGACGATGGAACCAGTAGATGGACCTAGACGTTCGTCTTCGCGAATTTCGCGCATCGATTGAATGTCAGAATCGAGGTCGTACGATTCGCCATTAACGAGTGCTTGAGCAATACGCACAGCCGATTTAGCAGCATAAATTCCCACTTTTTCTTCGGCGTAGGCAAATACGACATTGTAGATTCCTTCTTCGGAAGTGCTACGAGTACGACCAAAACCGACTTCCATGCCAGCTAAAGTTTGAATTTCGAGTGCGATGTGTTCGATCACATGCCCCATCCATGTACCGCGACGAACACGATAGAAGAATCCACCCGCTTTGGTTTCGGAGCAGCGATGTTCGTACATGCTCGGAAATAAGGCTTCGAGACGATCGGCAAAACCATCAATTTTATCGGTTGGTCGTTCTTCAAGTTCCTCAATATCAAGCTTCATGACAATGAGTTTGCGGCGACGAATTGACCAATAATTGGGACCGCGCATGGCCCTTATTTCGAGTATTTTCATAGAGAGTGAGTGGTACTTGCTGCCTAAAATAGGTATTTATACTGCATTGTTGAATTTTGAATGAAAATTAATCGATTGGAATGGATTGAAATCCATTAGTGTTGGGAAATAGGATTGAAATCCATTTATATAGGGGAAATGGATTGAAATCCATTTGTGCTGTAGGAATAATGCTGCATGTTCATATTTATGATTAGCAAAACCAGTTGTGTTGGGGAAATAGGATTGAAATCCTATTATGCTGTAGGACTTTAGCTGCATATTCCTTATAAATTACTCTTAAATTAAATTATTCTTTAAACCCGTTGTGCGGTTGAATATGTAGATAATTAATTTAAAATAAGGTTGTGCATTAAGCTGATATACAGTATATTAGAAGAGTTCTCACACAAATCTAATATGCACAACCTCATAGCGAATATAACCAAGTTTCGTCAATTGCTAATCGAAGTATATGGCGCTGATAATCTGACAAATGGAAATTTTCGTCGATACTCGAACCAGCCTAAAGCTTCAGATATTGAGATAGTTGCATTGGCTTTTACAGCAGAAGCAATGCAAATAGATTCTGAAAACATGCTATTCTCAATTCTAAGAAATTCATATCCACAGTATTGCAAAACACTTCCAGACAGAACTAATTTCAATCGACGCAGAAGATTCTTGCAGCCTTTTATTGATCAGCTCTCTGAAAAACTAAGTAATGAACTTTCTGAAGGAGAAGAAACTTTTATCATAGATTCAATGCCTCTTCCAATTTGTCGTTTTGTTCGTTGTAGTAATCTTAAAATTATGAAAGATGATCTTGATTTTTTGCCTGCAAAAGGATTTTCTGCAATTGATAAAACGCATTATTTTGGTTATAAACTCAATATGGTTGTTAGCTCAAATTCAGTAATCAATAATTTCGCTATAACGCAAGCAAATGTGCATGATGTAAAGACTTTAGATGATATGACAAAAGGGTTTTTAGAGAATGTAAATTTGCTTGGGGACAAAGGTTATATTGGGAAAAACATCCAATTAAGTTTATTCAAAGAATACTCAGTAAAATTGATTACACCATTGCGTGGAAATCAAGTTGGACCAACTCAATGGAATCCACTATATCGCAAAACAAGAAAAAGAATCGAAACAACCTTTTCTCAATTCTGTGATCAGTTCTCAATTAAAAAGAATTTTGCTAAAAGCTTTTATGGATTCTTTGCACGAATCACTAGTAAAATAGGGGCATTCACTTGTCTACAATACTTGAATATGATCAATCAAAGACCTCTAAACCAGGTCAAACATACTTTGGCTTTTTAACCGCACAACGGGTTCTTTAAGATTATATTTAAAGAAAAATGCATTCTGATTTTGATATTTAAAAATTTTACGAGTTTCTCCAAATTCTAATTTTCTTCCACAAATTGAAGTATCTACAGTCATTTCAAAAGATTGACTTTGATAATTTGAAATCTCACTAACATGGAAACTATTATCAATTTTAATTGTATCATTTTTAGAATAAAGCGTGATAATGTTTCTCACATTAATTGGACTAGAATCTTTGATAAATAATATTTTTTTAATATTCCTCGTCCCTGGTACTTTAGGCAAATCACAATGAATATATCTTTCATTTACAATGTTGAAATTAGAAAGTACAATCGCTGAATGATCAGGAATTGTAATTTTTTCTTTGTCTTTAATTTCATTTGAATATTCTTCTTTAATAACACTACTTGATGTTGAACTATTCCAATTATAGCGAGAATAAGGATTATAGCTTGAACTTGTATAAGTTCTTGATGAAGAAAATGTACTTCTTATTGCTTTATTCTCGAAATATTCAGATGAAATATTATTGAGTATATAAAATGATTTTTGCAAATCAATAACCATTTCATTATCGGTTTTATTCATGATCTCAATCGCTAAATTTCCACCTTCTGACCATAATTTATAAGTCACTTTCAACTTGCTATCTTCATAAATTAGATTGTTTTCATCTTTGAAATTTTTATCTCCCTTTACTTCATATAACTGATAGTAATCTAATGATGTACATGAAGTTAATAATGCAATAGCTGGTAGTAATAATGTTAAAATTGTTTTCATGAGATTAGTTTTTTTCAAATTTAATAGAATCAAGCTCTAAATCCACTAATATATGATTAGCTGAACTTTTGGCTTAGCCCCGAAGGGGTTTACGGTAGAGCGGATTACCCCGGCTCCGACGAAGGAGGAACGGAGTATGAGCGATGACGCGGCACAGGCCTTTTGGGGACTGGGCAAGCCCCAAATTGAGTAGAAATAGGTAGATTGTTAAAATACTGTGTAAAAAACGCTGCAATTCGTATGTGTTTTTGGGTTGATTGCCTATTCATTCCTGTACTTTTGCGCTTCTATTCATCAAAACGAAGCGCATGATAGCCCCTAAAGGCATTTTAATTTCGATCGGCGGGAATGTCGATAAAGGAACAGCCGACGAGTCGGATTACGAAAAAAGCAGCAAGCTCAACTTCTTTGAAGCCGGGATTCTCAAGCGTATTTTGTCGGAAATGAAAGGTGTGGATTCGCACGTGGAAGTGATTACGACTGCATCGGAAATTCCAGAAGAAGTTGGACAAAATTACGTGGATGCTTTTAACCGATTGGGTTGTCAGAACGTGGGCGTGATTCACGTGAAGAACCGCGAAGATGCTGCGAAACCTGAGTATTTAGATCGCATTAGCAAAGCCGATGGGGTGATGATGACAGGTGGAAATCAGATGCGCCTTACGATGATCTATGGCGGAACGCATTTCTTAGAAATTCTGCACGAACGCTATATGAATGAAGCGTTTGTAATTGCTGGTACGAGCGCGGGTGCGATGGCTATGTCGAACACGATGATATATGAAGGTGCGAGCCACGAAGCGTTGTTGAAAGGGAAAGTGAAAATCACAACAGGATTGGCGTTTATTCAAAATGTGATTATCGATTCACACTTTGTGAAACGGGGGCGATTTGGACGTTTGGCTCAAGCTGTATGTAGTAATCCAGCCTGCATTGGGATTGGTTTAGGTGAAGACACGGGAGTGTTGATACGCAACGGAAACGAAATGGAAACCATTGGTTCGGGCTTGGTGCTCATCTTTGATGGACATGAGATTAAATACTCGAACATTGCTGATATTGAAGATGGTATGCCCGTTTCGATTGAACATTTGGTAGTACACGTTTTAGCTAAAGGAAATCAATACTTTTTGAAGGAACGTAAATTCCAACACGTTCGCTCTGAATTACAGACGCGTTAAGCCTTTTAAATAAGATTAAAATCAATGCCTGCTTACTGATTCTAAATTCGGTGAGCAGGCTTTTTAGTAAATTGCCGAGATTATTGAAATACCATGTTGAAACGAATTTGTCTTTTAGCCTTGATTAGTGTTTTATGCATCACACAAGCTCAAGCACAGCGAGGAAAAAATGGAAGTAAAACCTTAAGTTCAGGTAGTCCCGGGCCGAATTACATTGTTAATGAATACACTGCTTTAAGTGCCGATGCAGTAACAGGTAGCACAACGATTTCGGTTAGCAATGCGGGTTTAAATGCCAATGGTCGGTTTACTGGAAATCTCGAAGCAGGCGATCTGCTTTTGATTATTCAAATTCAAGGTGCTTCGATTACCACTGCCGACGATAGCACTTATGGAACAATATCGAATTACAATGGCGCTGGAAATTATGAGTGGAAAGAGGTTCAGTCGGTTGATTTGAATGCTAACACCATCAGCTTTGCCTGCGGATTGGAAAAAAGCTATATCGTTTCTGGACACACCCAAATTATCCGTGTTCCACGTTATACCACACTCAGCATTCAAAGCAATGCTAAACTTACTTGTCCAAATTGGAATGGAAGTACAGGCGGAATAGTTGTTATTGAAACGAACGGCGATTTAACTATACAGAATAATGGAAGTGTGGATGTGAGTGCGCTCGGATTTAGAGGTGGTGCAAATGGACCTTCGGACAATTTATTTGGAGGAGTTAATTTCTTATCGACCAACGATTTGGTTGGAGCTGAGAAAGGCGAAGGCATTGCCGGATCGGTTACAGATTACGATTTATTGGGAGGAAGATATTGTCGCGGTGCTGCTGCCAATGGCGGTGGTGGAGGAAATTCACATAATAGCGGCGGTGGCGGCGGCGCGAATGGTGGAAATCCAACTGCATGGAATGGGAAAGGAAATCCTTCGCTAACAACAGCTAACTGGTCGCAAGCTTGGAATTTAGAATATGCTGGATTTGCAACTTCTAGTTCGAGTGGTGGTGGAAAAGGTGGATACAGTTTTTCGAGCAACAACCTCAACGCCTTAAACATTGGTACTTTTTTATCGAGTTGGGGTGGTGATTGGAGAAGAAATAATGGTGGTTTAGGTGGTCGTCCACTTGATCATACAAACGGAGGAATTTTTATGGGTGGCGCGGGTGGCGCGGGTGAAGCCAATAATGGGTATGGTGGTCCGGGAGGAAATGGTGCTGGAATTATTTTCGTTCGTTGTTATGGAAATGTAACAGGGACGGGGAAATTCATGGCAAACGGTGCTAATGGAACAAGTGCTAGCGGAGGAACTTTTGCCAGTGGTACTGATGGTGCAAGTGGCGGAGGTGCTGGAGGTTCGATTGTTTTGCAAGCTGCTGGGAGCATAACGAATGTGGCGATTGAAGCAAAAGGTGGAAATGGTGGTAGTCAGGATGTATTAGCATTTGTGAACGAAACTGAAGGACCAGGCGGTGGCGGCGGCGGTGGATATGTATTAGTTAGCAATACAGTTGCATCAACAACCATTACAGGCGGATTGAATGGTACAACAGATTCTAACGCCTTAAGTGAGTTCACTCCGAATGGGGCTACAAAAGGTGGAGATGGAGAAGTTTTACTAATCAACCCAATTTTGAATTTACAAGCTACAAGTGATACGTTGTGTGGACCAGGAATAGCAACATTGCAAGCAAGTAATACGGGAGGAAGTGCTTTATCATGGTCAGACGTATTTTTAGGGACAAGCTTAGAAACGGATTCATTGTTCAATCCAACAGTTTCTGCTCCAACAACCTATTATGTGAGTTCATGTGCATTGGCTCAAACTATCGCTGTTTCGGTTGATTTTTCTCCAACACCATTGGTAAATGCAGGTTCTGATTTGTTTTTGTGTGCCGGCCAAACAGGACAACTCAATGGATCAGGTTCGGGAACACTCAGTTGGAATCCCGATCCAGAAATTAGTGATCCGAGTTTAGCTAATCCTAACGTAACGCCTGTTGATTCGAGCGAATATGTATTAAATGTTATCGATGCTAATGGCTGTACTGCAAGCGATACCGTGCTGGTGCAAGTTGGAGATTATCTCAATTTGCAAGTGATGGCCGATACGAGTATTTGTTTAGGGAATTCGGTTACACTGAATGTTTCGGGAGCTGATAGTTATTCTTGGACAACAAATACTAGCTTGGATGTGAGCAATCCGACTGCTCCAATTGCAAATCCCGATACCACATCGATGTATTATGTGAATGCGAGTACAGCAGGTGGCTGCACAGCTCAAGATTCGGTGGAGGTGATAGTTTGGGAACCGCAAGTCTTGACAGTTTCGGGCGGAGGAATGTTTTGCGATGGTAACGGAGTAGAATTAGATGCATCGGGAGCCGGAAATATAAGTTGGGAGCCGATATCTGGTTTATTGGATCCGCTGAATGCTACAACTTTTGCATCACCAACTGATTCAACTTGGTACAAAGCAAGTGGAATGGATATCCATGGATGTTCAGTTGAATCGAGCGATTCGGTGTTAGTTGTTCCCGGAATTGCTCCAGTGGCTGGATTTACATTCTTGCAAATTGACAATTTCAATGTAGCGTTTACTAATACGTCTACACATGCCAATCATAGCATTTGGACACTAGATGGTCACGAGTATACAACAACGAATTGCACATATAATTTCCCTTTCGACAATACGTATTCAATAGAATTGATTGTAAAAAACGACTGTGGAAGTGATACGATTCAAACAACAATTGATGTAATTAAAATTGTTGGTATTGAGGACATTAACGCGAATCAACTAAAGCTCTACCCGAACCCTGCTTCTGAGGAAATTCATGTGAAAAATCCATTTCAACAAGGAAAAGCGGTTGTGGTTCAATTGGTTGATCAACAGGGAAAATTGCTTGTTCAAGAAATGCAAAGCAGTTCAATATTCACAATGAATTTGAAAGCCTACGCAACAGGATTGTATTCAATTCGGGTTTTTCAAGGCAAGGAAATGTATTCGGCACGCATCCTTCATCTATAAAATGAATGCCGTTGAATACTATATAGAAGATCTACCCAAATCGGCTCGTACTCTCTTTAAAGTAACACGTTCGTTGATTTTAGATTCAGGTCCAGCCATTACCGAAAAGATTTCCTACAAGATTCCATTTTTCTATTATTTCGGTCCATTGGTGTATCTCAATCAGTATAAAGGAGGTGTTGATATTGGCTTTTTCAGAGGACATGCTCTTTCGAATGAGCAACAATTGCTCGAAATACGTGAACGGAAAATTGTTGCTAGCATTCCAATTCTGAGCCTTGAAGTATTCAATCAGCATGAAAATCAAGTCCGTGAGATTCTTCAGGAAGCCTTGTTACTGAACGAAATGTTGTATAAGAATAAAAAGCTTCGTTAATAATTCTAAATGACAACAGTACAACTTGCAAGTGAAATCGATTTCGGGTAAGTTTGGATGCGCATGAACCATCACTTCAAGTTCTATATTAAACAGATTTTCTTTGGGTTGATCCTGCTCTATATCGGGTGTACAGAGAAGCGTGATTTATCGCAAAACACAGTGGTGGTGCACTTCTTAGCAGAACCTGGCGGATTGCATCCTACTAACGACAACAATGCATATCAGCGTTTTGTATTTCAATGCACTCAGAAGCGTTTGATGTTTATCGATTTGAAAGAGCAAAAACTGCGTCCAGATGTATTGGCTGATTTTCCGCAAATTCAATCAGACAGTCTTTCCTATCTCTGTCGAATTCGTAAGGACATTCGCTGGGATGATGGAACAGCGCTGAGTTTAAACGATATTCTATTCACATTTAAAGTGATTACTTGCCCTTTAGTGAATAATCCAGATGGGAAATCCTATTTCTATAATTTGTTATCGGTAGAATCGGTTAGCGAAAGCGATGATCAATTTATATTTCGATTAAACAAGCGGTATTACGACAACCTGAGTTTGTTGAGTTATGTCATTGTATTGCAGGAAAAATTCCATGATCCAAAAGGAATTCTAAGGAAATACAGTGTGACTGATTTTCAAAAAGATGGATTTATAGCTGCGTCTGATCCTACATTGAAAGAATTTGCAAGCACATTTAACGCAGCAGAAAATGGACGAGTTCCATCGAAGCTCAATGGATTAGGACCTTATAAATTAGTTGAATGGAATATTGGTTCATCCATCGTGCTCGAACGCAAGGCAAATTGGTGGGGGAAAAACAGTACTTCGCCTTATGAAAAAGCATTTCCTGAGAAAATCGTTTTTCAGATTATCAAAGACATGGAGCCTACAGTACTGGCTTTGAAAAAAGAGCAGATTGATGTAACAACCGAACTCTCCACTCCTGCCCTAGTGAAATTGCGTAAACGCGAGTATTTCAACGAAAAATACCATTCCGAATTTTTGGGATCTTTCAGCTACACCTATTTAGGTATGAATATGCGACCCGATGGAGGAAGAATTCCTTATTTCACTGATCGACGTGTACGAAAAGCAATGGCCTATTGCGTTCCGGTGGATGAGATCATTCAAGTAATTGCCAAAGGCTATGCGACACGGATTCCTGGATTTATTTTACCAGCACAATCCGATTTCGATGCTACTTTACCTCTGATTCCTCTCAACTTAAAGCGTTCGAAAGAATTACTCGATGAAGCTGGCTGGGTAGATACGGATGGCGATAATGTGCGCGACAAACTCATCAATGGTGAACGTGTTCCTTTTTCCTTTGCTTTGAGTTACATGATTTCACCCGTTACCAAAGAAATTGCGCTCATGATTCGGAATGAAATGTATAAAGTTGGCATCGATGCTCGACTCGATCCGATGGATTTTTCACTCTTCTATCAGCAAGCATACAATCATAATTTTGATGCGATACTTGGTGCTTGGTCGAGTTCTGCTTTGCCCGAAGATCCGCGACAGATATGGCATTCGGAAAATTGGACGAAGAATGGAAGTAATTTCGTTGGATTTGGAAATGCTGTCACCGACAAACTCATCGAAGAGGCCAATTTGGAAATGAATCCGATGAAACGGAAAGTCATTATGCAGACATTACAACGCGCTATCTGGGAAGAACAACCCTATGTTTTCCTATTCAATGCGACTAAAAAAGTATGCGTTCATAAACGATTTGCTCATGGTGATTTATTTCCCGAACGACCACATCTGCTTTTGAATTACCTTGAACTCCTTCCTCAAAGTACTATGTCAAGTCCCGATCAACCCTGATGTTGCGCTATATTCTAAAACGTTTGCTCACATTCCTACCTATGATGGTAGTGATATCGCTATTGGCGTTTGTGATCAGCGTTTCTTCACCGGGCGATCCTGTTGAGCGTTTATTAGCTGGTGATCAAACTTCTTCGGGTGAAGCTCAAGTTGTGAACATGGATCGAAATGCCGAAAAAGCAAAACTCCGCCATCGCTTAGGCATCGATTTACCCGTGTTTTATTTTAGCTTTTCGGCACTGTCGGATATTGACACCATTTACAAACTACAAGATCCCGTTCAACAAGAAACTGTACAACGCCTTGCGCGCCATAGCGGACAGCCTGAAATGTCAATCGCTTGGTATCACCAAATTTCGCATACCGAAGATTTACTGGAGCATTTAAAGGTCGACTCAGCCATGCTCAAAGACCCGCATTATGCAGAAAATCTTGCTCGAAGTCGTGCTTTATTGCATAGCGTTGGGAGAACTTCATCACCTGAAAGCTATGCAGTGCGTAAAGATTCTCTTAGCCTTCTTTTCTCCATCATTCCCGGATTAACTGAAGTGAGAAGTTCTTGGAAAAAATCAATGCAGATTCGTGAAGATATTTATCTCTATGAATCAACCTGGGAACAATGGATTCCTGTCATTCACTGGCATGGTTTAAATAATCAATATCACCGCTGGATGTTTGGTGATGGCGAAGAACGGAAAGGCATTTTACGAGGTGATTTTGGTTTATCGTTTCGCGATGGTCAACCCATTTCCGACCGAATTCTCCCTCGCTTGAAATGGTCATTTGCCTTATCATTCCTCTCCATTTTCCTTGCATACATCGTTAGCATTCCTGTTGGATTAATTGCCGGAAGTCGAAAAGATGGCTGGTTCGATAATCTTTCGGGCTTCTTTGTATTCGGCTTATATGCACTACCAGGATTTTTTGTCGCTACCGGCTTGCTCGTTTTATTTGCCAATCCCGATTTCCTCGATTGGTTTCCATCTTCCGGAGTGCGCGACATCAGTAAATTCGATCCTGAATGGCCTATTTATAAACGACTTTTCCATTATATCCCCTATTTGGTTTTACCGGTGATAAGCTATACGTATGCTTCGTTTGCATTCATCAGCCGTCAAGTACGTTCGGGTATTTTCAATCAACTGAAACAAGACTATATTCGAACAGCACGTGCGAAAGGAATTCCCGAACGTCGTGTGATTTTAGTTCATGCATTTCGAAATTCCCTGCTTCCCATCATCACTTTATTTGGACAAGCACTTCCGCTCATTTTTGGTGGATCTGTTATTATTGAAAGTATTTTTTCTATTCCTGGAATGGGCCAAGAGATTTACGAAAGTGTTCTCAATTATGATTACCCCATGATTGTTGCCATATTTACCATATTTGGTTTTTTAACCATGTTGGGATATTTGATTTCGGATATTTTGTATGCTTTTGCTGATCCACGAATACGGTTTTCAACTTCCCAAAAATGAGCGGAGTAAGCAATTTAGTTAACGAACCCGGCATGTGGAAACGATTCAAATCGGATCGTATTGGGAAGTTCTTACTATTCTGTTTGGGATTGATCGTGTTCACGGCTTTGTTTGCTGATATTTTAGCGACCAATCAGCCATTGTATGTTCGATATAAAGGTAATTCTTGGTTTCCGGCATTCTCGGCATTGCTCAATCCAGAACGCTCCGAAATAGTGACAGATCCTAAAACGGGAGCAAAAGAAACTTTGCAATTCGACATACTCGATTGGAAAGAACTCAATAAAGAAAGTGTTGTTTGGGCATTGGTTCCTTGGTCGCCGGGCAAGCCAGATGCATTGAATAGAGATTATACGGGTCCATTTGATGAACAGAAAATGAAAGCGGACGATGGAAACATTGTAGCTGCTAACTTTAAATTCCGACATCATTTTGGAACTGATCAATTAGGAAATGATTTACTGAGTGGATTGATTCACGGAAGCAGAATTTCGCTCAAGGTTGGATTGTTTGCTGCCTTCATCGCCTCTTTCTTTGGAATTCTTCTTGGCGCCTTTTCAGGGTATTATGGTGATGATCGATTGAGCGTTTCTCAATTAGAATATTATTTAGGTTGGATAGGATTTCTTCTAGGGATTTTTTGGGGATTTATTTCCCGTGCTTTCGTCCTAGCAGATGCCTTTCAAGCTGGATTCTGGACGAGCGTTTTGCAACTTTTCTGGAGTTGTTGCATTCCTGTTATTTCACTCATAGTATTCGCTTTTTTAGGAAAAGTTCTTCGCTTTTTACCTTTTGGAAAAGCCCAAAGAAATGTTCCGCTCGACAGTATGATTCAACGCTTTACAGAAGTCTTCAACTCGCTTCCTAAACTTTTGATCATTATCACTTTGGCAGCTGTTTTCCGGGAAAAAAGTGTTGGAATGGTGATCGGCATTATTGGATTAACGAATTGGCCATCGGTAAGTCGCTTTACCCGTGCCGAAATGCTGCGCACTCGAAACTTAAGTTATATAGAAGCTGCTCGAAGTATTGGAATGAACGATATGCGCATCATTTTCAAACATGCTCTTCCCAATGCTTTTGCCCCCGTATTTATTGAGATTGCATTTATTGTAGCTGGTAGCATTGTCGCCGAAAGCAGCCTTTCCTTCCTTGGTATTGGTGTTCCCGAAGAAGTCATAACCTGGGGTTCTATCTTAAGTACAGGTAGACAACAATTTGATGCCTGGTGGATGGTTCTTTTTCCCGGTTTGGCTATTTTCTTTACGGTTCTCCTGTTTCAATCAGTCGGTGAACGTTTGCGCGAATCGGCAAGTCGTTGATCTATTTTGTAAATACGCTGGTTTTCGTTATTCACCGACGAATTCATGTCATTGACCGAATAGTCGTTTTGTAGGTGATTGGGGCGATGTATGTTTGCCTCATCAAATTAAACAACATGGAAACGAACAACACAGAATCACCCGAAAACAACGAAATACCCATTTGTAAACCGAACCGTAAAACCCGAATGGGGCGAATCCTAGGAGGATTAGTCATTATAGGCGCTGGAGCGTTTTTATTCGCCCGAAATGCAGGCGTTCCTTTTCCTGAATGGCTTTTTTCAGGACCAACATTCTTAATTACGCTCGGTCTTTTCTTCCTTGCACGAAACTCATTTCGCCGCCCAAAAGGATTGATTCTTATGATGATTGGTGGAGTTTTACTTCTTGGAAAAATATTTCCGACACTGCTTATTAGTCAATTTTTCTGGCCAATTTTGATTATTGTCTTTGGTGCAGTAATGATTTTAAAACCCAAAAGAAATCGTGCTTGGGCTTATCAGATGCATCATCATGAAAAATGGCAACATTGCCGGAGATAATCATCCAAGTATTTTCAATAATCAAGTCTGATTAACAAAATTGAATCATGGAAACTTCATCAACAGAAACACAAGAAAACAAGAACACACCTACTTTCGAACCATCCAACAGAAATAAAACTGGACGCATATTAGGAGGCTTGGTGATTATTGGTGTGGGTTCTTTACTCTTTGCAAGACAAGCAGGAGTTTACTTTCCCGAATGGCTCTTTACGTTCGAAACATTCCTCATTGGTCTAGGATTTTACATTTGGGCGCGCAGTGCATTTCATAGTACGAGTGGTTTATTACTGATGGCATTTGGTGGATTTTTGCTCATCGACAATGTCATCCCTGATCTGTATATCGGTCAATTTTTCTGGCCAATGATCATCATTATTGGTGGTATTTGGATGATGTTTACTCCAGGTAAGCACTCTTGGTCAAACCACCGAAGACACCGAGCCGAACGTTGGAAAAATCGTCGATACAGCCAGATGGCGGGTTATACTTCTGGATTTGAAAATAGCTCAGCCGATGCTACAAGTGAATCTTATCTCGATACAACTGCCATTTTTGGTGCAGTAAAAAAGAACTTTTTCACTAAAGATTTTAAAGGTGGACAAGTAGTCAATTTTATGGGTGGAACCGAGATCAATTTGAGTCAAGCAGAAATCCAACAACCCGTTACATTGGAGATTTCTCAGGTATTTGGAGGAACCAAATTGATTCTTCCTGCACATTGGCAGGTACGCTCAGAAATTGTAGCCGTTATGGGAGGTGTAGAAGATAAACGCGCAATACATCCGGGTGTTCAAGAAGATCCGAATCGGATTTTGATATTACGAGGCACAACTGTATTTGGAGGAATCGACATTAAAAGTTATTAAGCATGAAAAGCTTTCTCGCTCGCTTGATTTTTCAAGTTCAATGGGAACCTCAACAAGCTCAACCTGTGTTTGAGGAACAATTACGTATGTTCATTGCAAAAGATAAATTGGATGCTTTCACTCAAGCCAATGCTATTGGTCACACCGAAGAAGGAAATTTTCCTTTTTACCGCGGTGGTTCTGTAATTTGGGTGTTTGAAGGATTGACTTCACTTGATGAAATTGAACAAATTCACTCTGGACTTCTCCTCGACTCTTCCCAACGAAATTCGAATTCGTTTGAAGAAGAAAACAAACTCATTCAATCTCAAATCCGACGTTTTAATAGCCAACTTGAAGTTGAAATGATGTCGACTCAGCGAATCCTATAAATATGAAGAATTCGCCTGTTGTTTTTCCTGCGATTATTGGATGGGTTTTATGGACCAGTTTACACATGCTTTTCTTAGAGAAGCAAGACGTGGCTTTTCAACCCGCATTGAAGGATGCATTTCTGTTTGGAAGTATTCTTTTTTTGATCGCTGGTAGCAATAGCCGAATTCTTAAATACTACAAACCTGATTGGAAAAAAGCCATTGGTTTTGTTGTATGGAATGCAGCCGTTTCGGCGGGTGTAATGTATGTGTACACCTGGAGTTCAGAACTGTTTTTAAAATCTGGCGAACGAATTCTCGACAAACTACCCAATGCATCAGTTGTCTTGTTTACTTTAAGCTTTCTTTTTCTTTTGTGTACAGGACTAATTCATTGGTTATGGCTCACATTAAAAGAACGTGAAGAGGATACAAAACGCAAATTAGATCAAGAAGAACTGGCGCGAAATGCAGAACTCAATAGCCTACGTCAACAATTACAACCACATTTTCTCTTCAACAGCCTCAACTCTATTCAGGCATTGATGGAACTTGATCCTGACAAAGCCCGCGAAATGCTGCGATTATTGTCGGATTTCTTGAGAGGAACAGTCAAAAAAGAACCAACGCAATTCCTTACATTCGAAGAAGAAATAAAACAAGTACGCTTGTATTTAGCCATTGAAAGCATTCGGTTTTCAGATCGGCTAAACATCGATTGGCAATTAGATGAATCGACCTTTTCACATAAAGTTCCAGCACTTATTTTACAACCGATCATCGAAAATGCAGTGAAATTTGGCTTGTATGGAACAACTGGATCCATTCGAATTGGAATAAGTGCTCGCATGGTAAATGATTTATTGGAAATCACGACCAACAATCCGTATGATAACGACACTGGGAATTCACAAGGAACTGGGTTTGGTTTAAGTTCGGTAGCTAGAAGACTGTATTTGCTTTTTGCACGAAATGATTTGCTCATCACCCGTAAAGAAAATCAACAATTTTACATCACCATTCGAATTCCTTCTAAAGCATGATACGTGTCATTCTCATCGATGATGAACCACTTGCAAGGCAGTTGGTTAGAAAATATCTCCAAACACAAACTGATGTGGAAGTTGTTGCTGAATGTGGTGATGGTTTTGAGGCAGCAAAGGCCATTGCACAACACAAACCGGATTTGATTTTTCTGGATGTTCAAATGCCCAAAATTTCAGGTTTCGAATTACTTGAACTTTTAGATCCTGCACCTGCTGTTATTTTTACCACAGCCTTTGATGAATTTGCCTTGAAAGCTTTCGAAGCCAATGCGATTGATTATCTCTTAAAGCCATTTCCATCCGAACGTTTGATCAAGTCTCTAGATAAATTCCGCCTTTCTCGTGAAAACGGTTTGAGTACAAATCAAGCTGCTGAAGTACAAGAAAAAGTAAGTGAGGAAATATCGATGAGTGATCGCATTGTGGTAAAGTCGGGAGCTGATATTCGGATTCTTCCACTGTCTGAAATTCGGTATTTAGAAGCTTACGATGATTATGTAAAGATTTACACACAAACAGGCATGTTTCTCAAAAAACAAACGCTCGGATATTTTGAAAGAAAGCTTCAAGCTTCTTCATTTTTAAGAATACATCGCTCGTATTTGCTCAACCTCAGCGAACTTACACGCATCGAGCCTGCCGAAAAAGATCAACATCAAGCCATCTTAAAAGATAAAACACGACTTCCCTTAAGCAGAAGCGGTTATGCTCGTTTAAAAGAAGTTCTCGGAATCTAAATCTATTTTCCGGTTAGATGCATTTGCTCAATTTTCAACAATAAATCAATACAGGCGTTGTATTCTTTTTTTCCAAAATGAGCTGTGTATTCCTGTGTTAAATCTCCAATCGCTCTGCGCGATAAAACCACCGTTTCTAACCCAAAATCACTCAAGAAAATGAGCTGACTTCGAGCGTCATCTGGATTAGGCCGAATATCGATCAAATCGAGCTCTAGTAGCTCCTTCAGCGTTTTACTCATCGCTTGTTTTGAAACTAAAAGATCTTGAGCTAAAACACTTGAAGTTGTACCCTTCACTCCAATATGCATGAGAAAAGGCATAAAACCTACTTTCATTCCGGGATGCACATCCCGTGTTAATCGCTCCATCGCCCAACGGTCGAACAAGCGTTTAAGTGAAGATAATATACGAGCAAAATTCCGGTCTTTCTGTAAAAGATATCCTGAAAGCTCCTTCTCAAAAGAATTTCTTTCTGCTGATGTTAAGGAATGTGATGACATAATGCTGCAAATTTATCTTTTTTTTAATCAACTAGGTTGACCAATTAGTCAACTTAGTTTACATTTGCCCCCGAAATCTTGACTATGGAAAACGCCCAACCCAAAAAAAGAAAACCAATCGTTTTCATTCTTCCTATCATACTAATAGCTGGAATTTTTTTCGGTGTTAAAACTTGGATGCATAGCAATGCCTTCGAAAGTACCGATAATGCGCAAGTAGAAACCAATTCAACACCAGTGCTTTCGCGTATTTCGGGCTATGTTGATTCTTTGGGAATTGTCGATTACGATTCGGTAAAAGCGGGACAGTTATTAGTCAAACTCGATGATCGGGAATACCGCATTGCTGTGATGCAATCGAATGCCGATTTGTTGACAGCCGAAGCCGATGTTCAAGCATCAGCTGCTGGAGAAGCCAATGCACGTGCTTCGCTTGGTGTAGCAAAAGCGAACTTCGAAACTCAGGAAGTGCGCACTGCAAAAGCAAAAGCCGATTTACAACGCGATGAGCAATTGTTTCGCGATGGTGCTGCCACGAAAAAACAAGTAGATGATAGTCGTGCTGCTTCACAAACTGCCGATAAACAATCGTATGCAGCTAAAGAGCAAGTAAACCTTGCCAGTGTTCAAGTGAAAACCGCCGAAGCACAAACTCAAAAAGCATTAGCTGTAGTTGAAGCTCGAAAAGCTGCATTGGAACAAGCACAATTACGTTTGAGTTATTGTCGCATCACCGCTCCTGCAGCGGGTAGAATTGGAAAACGAAATCTTGGAAAAGGTCAATACGTTCAACCTGGGCAAAACCTATTCACCATTGTAAGCGGTGATGAATTTTGGATTGTAGCAAATTTCAAAGAAACTCAACTTGAACATCTTCATCAAGGACAAGTGGTTAGCATAAAACTAGATGGCTATAAAGACAAAGAAGTTAAAGGAAAAATTGCATCATTTTCGGATGCCACTGGTGCCAAGTTCGCTCTGCTCCCACCCGACAACGCAACCGGCAATTTTGTGAAAGTAACACAACGTATTCCGGTGAAGATTGAACTCGACAATCAAGCTGAATTAAAAGCATTTCTCCGCGCTGGATTAAGTGCTGAAGTGGAAGTTCAACTCGACTGAAAATGTCAGGTTTAGCGCGTTTTATCATCATACTAACAACCGTATCGGCGGCCATTATGGAGCTGATCGATACTTCCATTGTGAATGTGGCTCTTTCGCAAATAAGCGGAAATCTTGGAGCTACAATCGAAGATGCTTCTTGGGTCATTACAGCCTATGCAATTGCTAATGTGATCATCATTCCCATGACAGGCTTCTTGGCGCGTTACTTTGGTCGCAAAAACTACTATGTAGCTTCTATCATACTTTTCACCATCGCTTCTTTCATGTGCGGTAATTCGACCAGCCTGTGGGAGCTCGTTTTTTGGCGGTTTATTCAAGGCATTGGTGGCGGTGCATTGTTATCCACTTCTCAAGGTATTTTATTCGATGCCTTTCCTCCCAATCAACGTGGTGTCGCTTCTGGATTATTCGGTATGGGAATCGTGCTTGGCCCAACCATCGGTCCCACTCTCGGTGGTTTAATCGTCGACAACTACCACTGGTCATGGATTTTCGATATTAATATTCCATTTGGAATTTTAGCTACAAGCTTAGCCATTCGGTTTATCGACAAAAAACCCGAAGAGCTTAACATCAACCGATCAGCCATCACCATAGATTATTTGGGTGTTCTCTTCTTAGCCATTGGAGTTGGTTCTTTGCAATATGTATTGGAAAAAGGTCAACCCGACGATTGGTTCAATGATTTCTGGATACGAACATTTACGTTTAGCGCCATTACAGGCATTGGATTATTTATTTGGAGAGAACTCACGACAGCGCATCCGGTGATCGATCTCAAAGTATTGAAAAACACCAACCTCATTGCGAGTAATGTACTCACATTTGTGTGCGGATTTGGCTTATTCGGATCGGTGTTCGTTTTTCCAGTGGTAGTTCAACGCATCATGGGATATACACCCACAGAAGCCGGTTTAGCAATTGTTCCAGGAGCTTTGATGGGATTGGTGATGATGCCATTTATTGGGAAACGTCTTCAGGCTGGAACATCGCCCATTTACTTTGTAGTGATTGGTTTTATAGCCTTTTTCTTGCATGGATATTTATCATCTGTTGCCAATTTAGATGCTGGTAAAAATTGGTTTATCGTTCCTCAAATTTTCCGTGGAATTGGAACGGCTTGCTTAACTGTCCCTTTAATAAACCAAGCAGTAATTGGATTAGCTCCAAAGGAAATGTCTTCGGGAATTGCGCTCACCAATATGTTGCGACAATTGGGCGGAGCATTCGGAATCGCCGTAATGAATACCTACGTGTCGCGCCGATATGCGGTTCATCGTACAGATTTAGTCAGTAATCTCCAACCAAACGATCCTCAAACCATCGATCGCTTAAACTCTTATGCTCAAGGTGCTGTTGCACGTGGTTATAATGCGGTTGATGCGAAACAAATGAGTTATGGAATATTGGAAGGCACAGTAAATCGACAAAGTTTTCTGCTTTCCTATATGGATGCCTTTCTCTTGATATCTATATTTTTTATATGTGCAGCTCCATTCATCTTAATGCTTCGCACTAAAAAACTTGACAAAGCTACTCAGGCGCGTGTTGCCGAAGAAGCTCATTGAATTTTCTCCTATGAAAAATACCTTACTAATCCTCGTTTTTATTTCAAGTAATATCCTCGCTCAGCCTATTGCTCCAACTCCTTTAAAAGACTTGGTGAATGCATCGTTTGGATATACGCCTCGCTTAGCAGAACTCGAAACTCAATCCGAATTGCAAGCTGCTCGAACCGATTATATGGCATCTTATCTTTTACCTACGGTGAATGCATTTGGGACGTATAATTACATCAACCCAATTGGGCAAGTTCAATTTCCAAGCGGTCCTAATCAATCTTCAACTATCCGATTTCAGCCCAATAACAACCTAAATTTGGGATTGAGTGTCAATTATTTATTGTTTGATTTTGGTCGTGCTCGCGCAACAATCGACAAAAGCAAAGCAGAACTAACGACTTCAAAGTTGAATATCGAAATTGCTAAAAACCAAATTGCTACTCAAGTTGCACAAGTGTATTTTTCATTAGCAAGTTTGAAATCTTCGTTGAGTATTGAAGATAGTTTGATCACAACCTTGGAAGAGAATTTACGTGTTACAGAAAAAAGAGTAAATAATGGTGATGCCTTGCAGCTTGATTTAATGAATCTACAATCGACTGTAGAGTTGGAAAAAAACCGACGCTTGGAATTTCAAGCAGCCTTTGATAAACAGAGAATTCTCTTAGAATACATTACTGGAAAATCTCCATCAGAGTCAGATCTTCGTTTGGATTTTTCGGTAGATGAAAGACAAGAGATTACTGCATTGCATCAATTGGCAGAATCAACAAATCCCGATTTTGCTGTTGTGAAAAGCAGAACCGAAGCTGCACGTTTGGATGCGCGTCAAGCTGAACGTGCATTTTTACCGAATTTGAGCGTTACTGCGGGAACCGGATTTCGCAATGGATATCAGCCTGATATTTTCGAGATGCGTTATAATTATGCTCTTGGTTTTAGCTTAAACGCTCCTTTATATCAAGGTGGAAGATCTCGTATTCAAAAGAAAATTAATGCTTCAACTATGCATCTGAACGACTTGGCTTTGGACAATCTTCAGAAGTCGACCAAGCGCGATTTACTTCAAGCACAAAGCGATTTGCTTTCAGTAAAAACCCGTTTAGAAAACGCCCAAAATATGGTGAAGAATGCGAAAGAAGCAGTTCGCGTTGGAGAAGTTCGTTATGCGAATGGAACAGCCACACATACTGATTTGATGAATGCCATCAGCAATTTACAACGTGTGAATTTAAATGTGGTGAATTATACTTATCAACTCTGTCTAGCACGCTTGGAATTAGCAAGATTGACTGGACAACATTGGTGGTAAAAAACAATCACGCAAAGCGTTAAAATAAAAGCCGCAACAGATTGCTCCATTGCGGCTGTGTTGGGTGGATGACCCTTCAGATTTTAAATGCACGGTTGATTTCTTCCATGCTCGAATTATTGTCTTTCAATGCAAATGGCAATTGCTCAGCAATTACAGAAAGTAGGTTGTAAATATCTTCAAACGTATGACCTGTAGTAAGTGGAACGCGTAGTCCAGTGTTTTTATACGGAACACTCGGAAACACACTGAGGTTGATATAAAAACCTTTGTTCATGATACGTGTGACCATATTATAACCAACACCCGGTTTGCCAACTCCAATGAAGAAAATGGGTGAATTAGATTCTCCAATAAGTGGCAGTTTGAAACTTTTGCAGGTTTCTACAAAATAGTCAACACGTTTTTGAAGTTCTGCCTGATGATTTTTAATTTCTGGACTCAAATGCAATTTTGCAGAGGCAATGATAGCGCCCAACATTGGTGGTTGAATAGGTCCTGAAAAAATGAATGTTCCACCACAATTCCGAACACGTTTCTTGATTTGTTCATTTGGAAAAACAAGCACACCACCACAAGCTGCAAAGCTTTTTGCTAATCCAGCAACTAAATACAAACGTTCGTGAAACGGTTTCTGACTCAACACATAACCGGCTCCATTTTTACCTGCCCAACCTGTTCCATGAGCGTCATCTACATACAAATGAAATTGCTCATACGTATCAAGGAGCGTGTATAATTCGTTCAGTGGAAGAAAATCTCCATACATCGAATACACACCATCGGCCATGTACCAGATTTTCTCGTATTTGCCTTTTAAGTCGTTGATGCGTTCTTCGAGAATATCCATTCGATTATGACGAATCAACTCCACATGAATTCCGCGTGCTTTAACTAATTGTGCTGCAGTTTGAACACAGGAATGAACTTGAAGATCCAGAATCACACAATCTCGATCACCAACCAACACCGGAATATTCGAAAGATGTCCCAATGTAACTGTTGGAGCTAACAAAATAGGACGTTCAAAAACTGCTTCTAACAAACGCTCTGCTTCGGTATATAAAGTAACAGAAGCATAGGCTCGTGAAGATGAAAACTGCGATCCATACCGAGTAACAGCATCCACAACTCCTTGGATTATTGCCGGATGTTTCTCAAGCCCTAAATAACTACATGATCCGAAATTAACAACCTCTTTTCCATTCACATGGATAGTGCGACCATTAATTTCTTCATCTTCAATCTGCAATTGAGCAATTCCCAAATTAGACGAAATTCGAGTAACCTCATCGATTGTGTCAAGCACTTGCTCGTGCCTGGTCTTAGTTAATGTAGTCGTTTGGCTCATGGTCAGGTTGTGTGTGCGTTTTTCAAATTTAATTAAGTGAATACCAAAAAAGTGGGAATTATGAAAGAAAGATATAGACAGGGTTATCAACAGGAATTGCCTCTATTTTCAACTATTTCCATGAATTTTTGAAAACACTCATATTGATCTCAAATTTTACAATTTCAACTTCAGTGATTATTTTATTTTCAAACTAAACGCATGTTCTATCCAATCGGGACGGCTTTTTCTATCTTTGCTGCATGGCACTTAAAAACGACGACGAAAACGAAAAGCTCTTCTATACCATTGGTGAAGTTGCCGCGCGTTTCGACGTGAATGCATCGCTCATTCGGTTCTGGGAAAAAGAATTTGATAGCATCAAGCCGCAGAAAAACAAAAAGGGAAATCGACTTTTTACAAAAGAAGATCTCGATAATTTCCACCTCATTTTTCATTTAGTGAAAGAACGCGGCTATACGTTGCAAGGTGCCAAACAAAAAATGAAACAGAATAAAGGGGAATTAGAACAAAGTCACGAAGTCGTTAAAAATCTTCAGCGGATTCGGTCATTTCTCGTTGAAATGAAGAATAGCCTTTAAACAAGGTTTCATTAATTCTGTTTTGTAAGGATGGATTTTCAGCTCATTTCCGATTTTTCACCAACAGGCGATCAACCCGAAGCAATTCGTGAATTGTGCGAAGGTGTTGAACGTGGTGATAAAGCTCAAGTATTATTAGGTGTTACCGGATCAGGTAAAACTTTTACTGTCGCTAATGTTATACAACAAACCGGACGACCAACGCTCATTTTAAGTCACAATAAAACCTTAGCAGCGCAACTGTATCAAGAATTCAAAACATTCTTCCCCAAAAATGCGGTCGAGTATTTTGTTTCGTATTACGATTATTATCAGCCCGAAGCGTATTTACCTGTTACCAATACCTACATCGAAAAAGATTTACAGATTAACGATGAAATTGAAAAACTTCGATTAAGTACAGCCTCTTCCCTACTCTCTGGAAGACGCGATATCATTGTTATTTCTTCAGTTTCCTGCATCTATGGTATGGGAAATCCAGAGAATATTAAATCCAATACAGTCAAAGTGAAGCGCAGTGAAATCATCAGCCGCAATCGCTTTTTACACATGCTCGTTTCGGCTTTGTATTCACGTACAGAAACCGAATTTAAAAACGGAACTTTTCGCGTGAAAGGTGATACGGTGGATGTATTTATTGGAAATGCATCAGTGGCTTATCGCTTTTATTTCTTCGGTGATGAAATAGAACAAATCGAAGTGATTGAACCGGAAAGTGGAGCTCGCATTGAAGAACTCGACAATGTGGTTATTTATCCAGCGACTATTTATGTGGCTAACAAAGAAACCATGAAAGACGCCATTTACCTCATTCAAGAGGATATGGTAAAGCAATGCGATTTCTTTAAAGAAGAAGGAAAATACCTCGAAGCAAAACGTTTGGAAGATCGTGTTACGTATGATCTGGAGATGATTCGGGAATTAGGATATTGTAGTGGAATTGAAAATTATTCTCGCTATTTTGATGGCAGAATTAAAGGCACTCGTCCTTTTTGTTTACTCGATTATTTTCCAGACGATTTCCTTATGGTCATTGATGAAAGTCATGTGACGCTTCCTCAAATTAAAGCCATGTATGGTGGAGATCGTTCGCGCAAAGTGAATTTGGTAGAATATGGATTCCGCTTACCTGCAGCGATGGATAATCGTCCTTTGCAGTTTGATGAATTTACTGCACTCGTCAACCAATTAATTTACGTGAGTGCAACACCTGCCGAATATGAGCTCAATCAGAGCGAAGGTATTGTGGTGGAACAACTCATTCGTCCCACTGGATTGCTTGATCCGATTATTGAAGTGCGTCCAAGCCAAAATCAAATTGACGATTTATTGGAAGCGGTTGATAAGGTTGTGAAGCGCGATGAGCGTGTATTAGTAACGACTTTGACCAAACGCATGGCGGAAGAATTATCTAAATACATGACCCGCTTGAATATTCGTTGTCGCTATATTCACTCTGATGTGGATACGATGGAGCGTGTTGAAATTTTAGGTGATTTACGTTTGGGTAAATTTGATGTGTTGATTGGTGTGAATTTATTACGCGAAGGATTGGATTTACCTGAAGTATCTTTGGTGGCGATTTTAGATGCAGATAAAGAAGGATTTTTACGTTCGGTTCGTTCATTAGTACAAACAGTTGGACGTGCTGCTCGTAATGTAAATGGAAGGGTGATCATGTATGCAGATAAAATCACGGCTTCGATGGCTCAAACAATAGATGAAACCAATCGTCGCAGAGAAAAACAAATCAAATACAACATCGATCACAATATCACTCCAACACAAATTGTAAAATCGCACGATAGCATTTTTGCAAAACGCAGCGGAGGAAGCAGTTCATCCTCTTCGCCTCGACCGTATGTAGAAAATGAATCAATTGATTTAGCAGCTGATCCAGTGGTGAAATACATGAGTAAGGAGCAATTACAAAAGTCGATTGCTCAAACGCGTAAATCGATGGAAAAAGCAGCAAAAGAATTGGATTTCCTAGAAGCTGCTCGATTAAGAGATGAATTATTTGCTTTGGAAAAATTACTCAAGGAAAAATGAAATTAATTATTCCTGTTTGTTGCATTATTTTATTTATTTCTTGCGGAATTCATCGAAATAAATTGGTTGAAATAAAACCTATTTTTCTCGAATCTCAAATGGTAAATAATTTAACGGAAAATTTAAAAGACACGAGTGGAATTGAATTCGTTTCATATCAAATTTCAGTCGATACTTTAATTCTTCGTGTGAAAGCAATACCTAGCGATCCAAGCGATTTTCATTTCTATATTTCAGCTCAAAGAACCAAAAGCATTCCTCCACAACAAGCAGCTGTTTTAGTTCGAAAAAATCATTCAGTTAATACGGAAAAAAAGAAAATCGAACTCGTATTTAAAATTCATTTAAACGATTTACAACAAACACGTCATTCGCTGGTTATTAAGTTGGCAAACGGAAATCAAAATATTCCATATAAGCCATGAGTATTCGATGGGAACGTCCCAGTTTGAATACGAAGAATCAATCGACATTTGTATTTGAACCTTCAATGACCACGACAACACTGCATTTGCTTCCTGCAATTCAACAACGTAAAAGCATACGTACATTTTCCAAACAACAAATAACAGAAGAGCAAATTGAATTACTTTTTGAAGCGGCACGTTGGGCTGCATCTTCCATGAATGGGCAATCGTGGGAATATATTTATGCTACAAATCACGATCATGTAGGGTTTGAAAAAATTGTTTCTTGTTTATTACCATTTAACCAAGTATGGGCGAAAAATGCACCACTATTAATTATTTGTACTGCGCTTAAAAATCACGAAAATGGGAAGCCTTACAAACATGCATGGCATGATGCAGGATTAGCCAATGCTCAATTAGTGCTTCAAGCTACTTCGATGGGAATGTTTGCTCATATTATGGGAGGTGTTGATTATGAAGCAACTCAGATTAAACTTTCCATTCCTGAAACACACGATGTAGTTTGTTGTATTGCTATTGGTTTTCAAGGTGACGGAAGTGATTTATCCGAAGAATTAAAACAACGTGAATCAGCTCCACGCATTCGAAAATCCCTTGAAAAAGTAGCACGTAAAGTCTGAACACTTTATTTAATAAGCTTTTTAAGAAAATTTAACAGCGCACATACCAAGCGCTGTTTTTTTGTAGTTATAGAATTGTCAATCACGACATTTCTGTCTTTTTAATTCCATTTCATTCCAATAAAACACGCTGAATTTCGGCAGGGCATCGTCTTGCTTAAACTTAATAAAATCAAATCGCTATTTAATTGCCTATGTGAAAATTCGACCTACAACTCAAACTCTGTCGTATGAAAAATCAATGTGTTATTGGCAGTTTTCTGCTCGCTATCTTTTTTGCCATGGGATGCGATTCTCGGCAACAAATAAATCAACAATATCATGCAGTTCAACGACCGTTAAAGCACGTCGAAACACCCTTAAATGTGCTTCAAGTTGATCCTTCGAAAGGAGGCGAATTTCATTTCAAAACAGGTACGGTAATTCAAATTCCTGAGCATGCCTTTGTAGATAAATCAGGAAAAATAATTGAGGAACCAGTAATGATTGAATTGGAAGAATTTCATTCAGCATCCGATATTTTTCTTAGCGGAATCACCATGCACTATGAACAAAATGGTGTAGATGAATCCTTCGAAAGTGCAGGTATGTTTCGCATTGATGGAAGTTGCAATGGTGAACAAATAGAAGTTGCCAAGGGTAAAACATTGAATGTACAATTAGCTTCTTCAAACAAAGATTCGAATTATGATTTCTTTCAACTCAATGAAAAAACTGCGAAATGGGAACGATTAAGTGCTACTTCAGCAAGTGTAAATCAAAGTCGTCAAACCTTAGCAGATTCAATTCAAAAAATAGCAAAATCGGATAACTTAAACAACATGCCCAATCTTCCCGAAAAAGGCGCACTTGTTCTCGATATTGATGTAGATTATCGTAAATATCCTCAATTACGCGATTTTTATGGTTTAGCATGGCAAGTTGAATCATCCGAAAATGCCAAAGAATTATCAGATGTTCAATGGGATTACACCAATTTAATTAGCACTGGAACTGGTATAAATGATTTTAAACTTCGATTAAGTAATGCAGGCCAAATAAAAGAAGTAAAAGTACAACCTGTAATTAGTCGTGAAGAACGCGCTCGCCTTGAAAAACGCTATGAATTAGCACGAATTGAAGTAGAAAAAGCAAGAGCAATAGCATTACAAAATGCGACTACTCAAATGGATGCTATGTTTGAATTTCAACGCAATTTATCGGTGAATGGATTCGGGATTTATAATTGTGATCGAGTTATTCAATACGAACAGCCTGTAGCATTAGAACCGAATTATATATTGAATGGAATTCCAATAAAAAATTACTCTGCTCTTTATTTAATTAGCAATGATAATTCAGCCGTTGCTCAATATTTAAATACAATTAAATTTGATTTGGGACGTGAAAATAAATTAGTATTTGTTCTTAATGATGGCAAATTGGGCTATGTCTCGAACGATCAATTGGTAGCTTCCGCTCGAAAATCAGAAGCAGAGAAAAAGGATTTGAACATAGAAATTAAAGTTTCAAAATCATCTATTAAAACACCTCAAGATTTACAAGCATTTTTAAATCGAATTTGAGCGATGGTAAGAAGTTTAGCTCAGCTAATAAGTCGATTTAGCATTGGCTTATTTTGCTGCGTAACCTCTTTATTTGCTCAATCGGTCGACACCTTACTACCGGTAAATGAGCAAGGTAAATGGGGCTTCGTTAATACTAAAGGAATAATCGTATTTCCTTGTCAATACGAATCGGTACTTTATTGGGGAACTGCTCGCTATGGAAAAGTAAAAAAAGAGGGCACTTGGAATCTCATCACCCGACAGGGAAATTTGTTGCCTTTACCATTTAAAGGAATTCCCGAATTATTCAATGATAGTATTCTCATTATTCGTTCTGAGGAAGGGCAATTTTTAGTAAGCGAAAGCGGAAGGAAAATTCTTCCGAAAAGTTATCAGCATATTGGCAAGCTTTCGAATGGGTATTTCAGCTATTATGAAGGCGATAGCTGTGGACTCGGGCACATCAATCAAGGCATAATTACACCAATTTTATATGAGCTAATAAAGGCACATGGAAATCACGGTTTTGAGGTAATAAGCTGCAAAAAAAGTGGCTGGATAAATGCAAAAGGAGAGCTTCTTCTTGAGCCAATATATGAATCAATCTATTATAGGAATGATGGCTTACTATTCCCACGATTGGGTGAAGCTTTTAAATTAGGTATATATGATTCTCAAAAACAGAATTGGATTATTACATGCAATTGGGATGAAATAAGTGATTCGAATTCTCAATTTTTAAGTTTAGCAGATGAGCGTGGATTGTACTTGTATAATCTTAAAATCAAAGAATTCTATCCGCAATTATTTAATCAGATTGAGTTAAATAATGATGTAGCAAAAGTGGAAAATGATAGTGGCCAGGGAATTATTTCGAATGAAAATAAACTGGTATTACCGATTGAGTTCTCGAGTATTCAGAAGGAACACGGTGCTTATATTACTCAAAAAGACAGTGTATGGAGTTTATTTAATTTAGAAGGAAAATCACTTTCATCTGAAGTTTTTGCAAGCATTCAATCGCTTAGCACTCCGGCTTGGGTAGCAGAACGAGAGAACGATTGGATTTTATTAGATTCATTAGGAAATAGTTTACTAAGTAATATGCATGATCCCGAAGTATTGGGAAATAAAGTAAAGTATTACGATGGTACGAATATGACTTCTTTTCAGGTGAACGAAAAAGGAAAAATCATCTCCAAACAAAGCTTCGAAAATGTGATGAAATTGAACGTTACAGGCTATAGTGAAGAACGGTCAAAGCCCACTTTGGAGAGTAAATCAAAAAATGAAAATGAACCGATTTCACGTTGGTTTAAAGATGAAAAAACAAAGAAATGGGGCTTAAAATTTCCAGATGGAAAAATTGCAATCCCTGCAAAATACGATTACATAGTAAATAATCAAACCTATCCCTACACGCATGTTTATGTTAAAATATATGAACGAGAAACAAATTTATATGGGGCAACATTCAACATACGAGCACGTGCTGGATTAGTTGATCCTCAATCTGGGAAAGTGCTCATTGAGCCGCGTTACGTTGATGTTTTTCTTAGTGGTCCTATAAAAACACCTCTGTTTTTTGGAATTACCGAACAGTTTTTTTATCAATTAATTATCCCGGGAAATAACGATAAAATGCCTGTATTTGCTTGGGTTGATAATTCCATTCAATCGCCTGTTCGATGTTTAGGAGGTAATGGAATTGATCGAATAAGTAAACGTTCAAAAGACAATATCTGTTCAGTAAATTCCTGGACTTCAAGAATAGTTAACCCCCAGTTCAATTACGAACATTCAAAAAGCAAACGTTCAATTTCCCGTCAATACATGACCTCCAGTCTAAAAAAATGGGTGTATGTATTTCCGGGAGAAATTAATCCTCTCGGGTATTTTTCAGAAGCCGAATCATTTGAATATCCTTTATCAATTGTCCAAGATTATACTACTAAAAAATACGGATTATTAAAGCAAAATGGAACATACGCTGTTGTTCGTAAATTTGAATTTATACGAAGAAAAATAGTCAATGGAACTGAGATCTATTTCTTGATGAAAGAAGATAGTACACAAAGTTTAGTGAATATGGATCAAGAAATTATCCCAATAGAAAACAACACTTCGATTGTGAATTACGATGGCCAAGTTGCATATGTGAAGCAAGCATTTTCTGTTGGTTTTTTGATGGATTTAAACAAACCTGTATTATTTAAACATGCAGAAAAAACAGGGAAACTAAAACAAGGAATTATTGCCGTTTGCTCCAGTTCGAAATGGCAATATTATTTCGAAAACGGGGAAAAACTAAATGATGAATCCTATACAAAAGCATTTGATTTTTATGAGGGAAAGGCTGCTGTGAAGGATCATGGAAAATGGAAATTTATATATTTAAATGGTGAATTAAGTGAGGCGCTTCCCTGGAAAAATATGAAGCCATTAGTAGATGGAAAATTCTTAGCCCACAATGGGAAGAATTGGTTTATCACCGATACTGATGGAAAAGCCATGCATGTAGCAGGTTTCAGCAAAGTGAGTTTAATGAAAAATTCTCCGAATATCGCAGTGAGTAATGGAACGAAATGGGGATTAATTTCTCCCGATGGGGAAATGTTGATTGCTATTCAATACAATCGAATTCAAGCCTTAGGGGATGATTTATATGCATTAAGTAAGGGCAATCGTTTATTTCTTAAACATGAAAATACGAAAGAAAAAAGAGTTCGACGAACAAGTGGAATTGGTAAAACTGCAGAAGGTAGATTCGCTTTGAGAAAGAAAGATGGTTGGGTATTGGCTGATACAAGTTTAGCTGTATTGAGTGATGAGAAATTTAATGCTATTCGACAGTTAAATCAAGGATATACTGTGGCACAAAAAGGGAATTCATCCTGTTTGATCGACTCTGTTGGTACCATTGCATTTTATGCACAGGGGCGCTTGATTGGAGCCTTTTCAGATGGGTTTATACTTAATTACAATAGCAGTTGTAATGGCTATAGTTTTCTAAACAAAAGAGGTGAGAATATTTTTGAAGTTACTTATAGTGATGCTATGCCTTTTGATCAAGGGAAAGCGTGGGTAAAAGAAGAAAATGGTTGGGGTTGTATTGATAATACAGGAGAATGGATAATTCAACCACGTTTTTATGCAATTCGAAAACTCGATCACCATGCATTCCTTGCTAATTCATCCTACCGTTCTGGGGTATGCGATGCAAATGGAAACATACTACTTGAACCCATTTACGACACGGTTGAAATCAAAGAAAACTGCATGCTGTCAGGTTCAATAGGCTCACGTATGATCTGGAAATACACAAGTGGCATAGGCATCTATGATAGACTTCTGAATTTACACCTTGCAAAAACTCCTTGATGCTTGTTTCCATTTGAATTATTCCTACTTTTGCCCCCCGCAAAAGGCTCCGTAGTTCAATTGGATAGAATGACAGATTCCGGTTCTGTTGGTTGGGGGTTCGAATCCCTCCGGGGTCACGAATAAAAACTACTGTTTGAATTTCAGACAGTGGTTTTTAATTTTTTGATCCATTTATTTATACTAATTTTCATTTTGTATTTATACCAATAAAATAAATTGCTATTTCAAATTCTATCGATTAAATAATTAGAAAGAAATTAATAGTTAAGCAATGAAGAATTATACATACTTCAATTTGTTAAGATATTTTGCAATTAGTTTTATTATTATATACCTAAGTTCTTGTTCCATGTTTCAACCACCTAGCCTCCGCTCCTATAATTTCAAAGAACGAGGGGATGTATGCATTGCCGCTACAATAGGAAGTAATTATGAATTCCAAGCAGCCTACAGCCCAATGAAACATGTTTATCTTAAATCTGGATTTCGACATGCGAAAAGAAATGATTTTGGAATAATTTCTAACAATCATAAATATAATAGCCATCAATTGGGTGCAGGGTATTATAAAACATTTAAGTCAAATTCATATATACAATTTGGGACTGAATTTTTTGATGGGGCAGGGAAAATTGAAAATCAAGTTGGAAATAGTACTCCTGAATATACTTACTCAACATTTTACACAAAAGGCTTCGCAATTAGTGGACTTTATTCATATTATTCAGAACTTCATAAAGCTGGATTTATTTTCGGAATTCGAAAAGGGAAAACATGGAATGCTGAAACATTAATTGATGATCATTTCACATTGAATAAATATAAAATAGGGATTCTTGAGCATAAAATATTTACGTATTCTGAATATTGCTTTTCAACATTTCGTCGCTATAAAGATTTCAGCATTCTAGCTTTCAATATTGATATAGGTTTACATGATCTTAAAACCGATTTAAAAAAAGGTACGGGAACTATTCGATTTTCCTTATCCTACCAAATTCCCTTTAATATTCGAAAGAAACACAAAGTGAATTAACTATTTTTTTATTATAAATTTCGAATAATGAATAATCGTATACCTACATTCAAGTATTCCTTTTCATGGATAATAGGTGTTTGTGTTATTTTAAGTTCTTGTTCTATCCTACAACCACCCAGCATTCGCTCCTATAATTTCAAAGATCGCGGTGATGTTTGTATTGCCGCAACAGTCGGTGTTAATTATGAGTTGCAAGCTGCTTTTAGCCTTATCAAACATGTTTATCTTCAATCTGGATTTCGACATGCGAATACCCATAATTTGGGAATTTATTCAGATCTACATCATTATAATAGCAAACAAATTGGTTTGGGATATTATAGCACAATAAAAACCCATTCCTATATTCAATTCGGCGCTGAATTTTTTGATGGAAAAGGCAAAATTGAAGAACTCTTTGGTAATGTTTCACCAGAATATAATAGTTCATCCGTTTACTTTAGTGGCTTTGCTATTTATGGATTATATTCATATTATTCAGATTTACTGAATTTAGGATTTATGTTTGGAACACGTGTTGGTAAAATAAAGAATTCGTTAACTCTTACCGAAAGCATATACGATTCATACAAGAAAAAAATAGGAATTCTTGAGCATCGTTATAATGATTATTATGAGAATTATTGCTCAATATTTCATCGATTTAAGAATCAAAGTACGATCTCTTTTAATTTAGACATAGGTTATCACTACCTCAGACGCTCAGTTGGCTCTATGCGTATTTCAGTATCCTATCAAATTCCATTTAATCTTAGAAAAAAACATCAAATAAATTAAACACATGGTTAAAATCTCGATTTATGAACTATCTATTGAGAAAAATTAAGTTTAACTAAACCTGTTGTGCTGTTGAATTATCAATTTATTTTTTTTATATCAATCAATGAAATAAGACTGTTAATGCTTCTTGTCACTATATCATTCATGTTTGTCTACGACGTATTACTTTCTTGTCTTGACACAAGAAAGTAATCAACGGCGAAACCCTCATGAGTTCCTATGAAAAATAAACACTTACGAATAAAGAAGGTCAAGTCTGGACGATGCTGCTTACGCTCAAGGCCTTTTTTCGACCATTTTGCTCGGATAAGCTTTTTTCTCATCTATGTCGAAACACACCCTCGCCGCCCAGACATAGTCACCACACTGATCCGTTTCTAAACCTAATTTTAATTTTAAGTAATTTAATTTAAAGGCATTACATAAGTATTGATTATTGGGGTAAGCGATAAATAGTGTTGAAGAATAATTCTAATTTTTAACCGCACAACGTGTTTAACTAATTAAATTCGTAATTCGTAATCCGTAATTCGTAACCCGTAATTCGTAATTCGTAATTAATTAAATTTTTCTCACTCAAAAACCCACATCAACACCGACTTATCCGCTTCCTTCAAAATCACATCTATCCGCTTCATAAAGCCATTACTCACCGCAGGACAACCCCAACCTTCTGGCGTTCCACTCGGATAAATAGATTGCTCCGAAACCGCTTCCCAAGAATGTAAAACAATCTCACGTTTTACCGCTGCCGAATTTGTTTTTTCCAAACCGTGAAGCAGATAATTCACATGAATTCCCCACTGACTATATCCTCGTTTTCCTATACGATATTTACCCGCACTTGAAGCATGACTATCCGGTTGATTACTAAATACAGGCTTATCCGCTGTATAGGTCGATCCCCATGAGTTCGAACCACAACCATGACTCACCAATCCGGAATCGATAGCTAGTTTCTTTTCAAAATTCCAAACATAAAATCGATGCTTTCCCGAATGCTTCCCATAATCCAATAAAAACGCATATTGAGTATTGAGTTTATTCTGTTGACAATAAGTCAAGGCTACATCTGCTTTTTGTTTCAATATCGCAACACGTGAATCTTTATTCGCTGATTTCTCAGGACTTCTCTTGTTGAAATGTGAATTCTTACTTCCCCAATTCGTGAAAAAGAAAACACCCAAACCAACTAATAAAACGAGGAAAACAATGCGCTTCATATAAATTAAGAAAACAATAAACGCGAAGATTTCAACCTTGATATATCAAAAAATAAACTTATTCTAAACTAGATACATCATAGGATCCAAACAATTTTCTGAATAAAAATCCAAGTCTTCCAAACTACACACACCCGGATAATCACCTTTCATTTCGTTTAAATCACGTATCAATTGAAAATGCAAATGTGGAGGCCAATTCCCATTTTCTTCCCATTTTCCTAGCTCAGCTAAGGAAGATCCACGACGAATGGAATCACCTACTTTCCAACGTTCTAAACTCGCATGTGAAAGATGTCCATATAAACTATACAAAGGCTTTCCTTCACGTTCGTGTTCTATTATGATAGTTGCACCATAATCTCCATAGGCCGAATTAATCGCCATGCTATGAATAAAGCCATCTAAAGGCGCAAAAATGGGCGTGCCCGCAGAAGTCCAAATATCAACTCCCAAGTGAATACAGCGCGTATTTTGGCCATTTTCATAATGAGCACTTCGACGATACACAATACGATTCTCTAAATATCCACCAATGCCACAGCCTCCGTTTTGAAAAGCGATTTCATGTTGAATAAATGCTTCAAATTCGGATTGATTATCTAAATTAATTCCTTGAATACGTTCATTGTTAGCCGATAAATCCAATACCACTGGATTCATTTCACCAAGCGATTTCTCAAATAAAGATCGTATGTGCATTTTTATTCATTTATCAATTCCCAAGCTGAACGATACGCTCCAGTTAATTCGCAATGATCTATCAAGGCTTTGTAAAAAAGATCATTGCCCAAGGTAGCACTATCTCCAATGAGTACTAGTTTTTTCTTCGCCCGTGTCATAGCCACATTCATGCGTCGATAATCTTGCAAGAATCCAATTTCATTTCGATTATTACTTCGAACCAAGGATACATAAATCGCATCCCTTTCCTGTCCCTGAAACGAATCGATGGTCTGAATTTCTATCTGCAAATTCTCCGGTAATGCATTTTTCCAATCATTCAACTGTGTTGAAATTTCGCCAACCTGCGCATGATAAGGAGAAATTACTCCCAAACGAATCATTTTCCCATGCAGCAATTCAGCCAATGCATTCACACGCTGCCAGAGAAATCGAGCTTCTTCCGGATTGGTTAAACTCTGCGTTTCAGGATTTAGTTGTTCTTCCCAACCCAAGCCTGCTGTATCAATAAATTCAATCATTGGATCATCTCCAATGCCCCAATTCGCAACATCTTTATGAGCTATTAATCGACCTTGATAAAACCATTGATTCGAAAAAGCCATAATCGACTCATTCATTCGATACTGATGTGTTAAAAGGGCTGTAGGGATTTTATCCAATACTTTTTCCATTAAAGTAATCGATAATCCTTTACGTGCCGCTTCTTGCGATTTTACTGTGGGTGGCAATTGAAACGGATCACCCGCCAGCACCACTCGATCGGCTTTCGAAATTGGAATCCAACAACTAGGTTCTGGAGCTTGAGCAGCTTCGTCGATAAACACGGTCGAAAAATTACGTTTTTCCAAAATAGAATGATTCGCTCCTACCAAAGTGCAGGTGATCACTTCGGCTTTATCTACACAACTTTCCAAAATAAAAGCTTCCAATTTTCGCGCTTCTGATGCAATGCTTTTCGCTTCCGATAATATCAATTTCCGTTGCTCACGTTCAGCATGTCCAAATTGACGTTTGTATTTCCCTGCCATGCGTCGCAATTCGGCAGCTCGTTTTCGAAATTCCTTAATATCTCCATACTGCGGATGTTGTCGCACCTGCCCTTCAACCGTTGATGCTTCCAACGTTTCATTAATTCGTGCACTATTTCCAATTCTCAACACTCGCATTCCAGCTTCAAGCGATTTTTGAGTCAACCAATCGGCGGCAGCATTACTCGGTGCACAAAGCAAAATTTGCTCTCCCTGTTCTACCAAAATCTTAGCTGCAGCAATCAGTGTCGTCGTCTTTCCCGTACCTGGTGGACCATGCAACAAACACACATCACTCGATTCCAAAATCATTTTCACCGCTTCCTGTTGAGATGAATTCAAATGCGCTGGAAATTCGGGAATCTCAGTATCTGTATCGTGTTCAGCCGGTTTATTCAGTAATAAAATTTCACGATTCACTGCTAATCGACAATTCCGCGCATTCGCAACCAATTTCATTGCATTTTCTTGCTCACGATAGGCATTTTCATCAGGCATAATATTTAAACCCAAACGGCCATAGTCGAGCACTTCGGGCAAATCATCACAAAAAAAAATCACTTTCATCTGATCTCCATTCACAAACTGAATAGCTCCTTTTATAGGATCAGCAGCATCCGAATCGGACGAAAATACCAACACAACTTTTCCTGCCGAAAATGAATGTGGACGGTCTTTCTGCTTCGTACGTTCTAAAATCACAAAGGGATAATCTCCAAATCCATATCCCGTTTCTACCACCCTCAATGGAAACCAACAATATCCCAATTCAACACGTTGTTGCACAGTTGTCCCCCGCATCATCACATCAAATTGTCGCATTTCTTCCTCCTTCTCGAGCTGCAAAAGCGCTTGCAATTCTTCGAAATATTCTTTGGGGTTTATCATCATGCAATAATAAGAGAATAGTGTTATCCGATATACGTATTTCGATGTACGATGTCCTTGTGAAGTTTGTCGTATATCGTACATCGTATAGTCCCTATGGGACGATCATATATCGTTTCATGGCGGCAGGGCGGGCTATCACTCCATTCCGAGAAATATCGGAACCTCATGCTTTCGGGCTTTCCGTTCTATCCTTGTCGCTCGATTGCAAAAGGAACATTCATGTACAAAATAAAATTCCACTCAATGAATTATTTATTCATTGGAATTAATTCTCTATGTTTATTGATAAATTTAAACAACCATTCAAAGAAATTTTGAGAATCATCTCATAAATAGTAGAATGAAAATAACTGGTGTAGCATTTATTTTTCTGCTTATTTCAACAATAAGCTCTGGACAATCACATTACAAAACGATTCGAGATGATAAAACCGATCTCAAATCTGAGTTTATTTTAAATCCCGATTCAACATGCTATTTAAAAACAACCTATTCTGGAAATTCATTTTATAAAATATACAAAGGAAGAATCAACAAAATACAGGATACCCTTTATGAATTTCACTATCAACCTATCGTTCAATTTACAGCCATGAAACGCATCGCAAAGGGCGATACCATTACGACTTTCCTTAGTGCCATTGATACCTCTCTCTCAAATATTTCATATTTCGAAGTGAAAGCACCTATAATTGAAGAGCGACATTTTCGAATGTCAGTAGGTTGGAATAGAACCTATTGGAAAGGAATAAGCAAAAACGATATTTCAATCAATACCAATTTTATCGATCCAATTACATACGATTCTGTATATATTTCCATACATACAGATTCTTCTCCCGTGCTTTATTATTATGGTTCAAAAACTACACTTTATAAAACCCAAATTTCAATTGTAAAAAACAATCTAACAATCTATGCCGACAATAAATTCATTGAATATAATGAGTCGTATTTACTTAGTCCTTAACAGATTTAGTAAATAATCATTAATTTAAGAATTAATTAGGATTTTCATAATTCCAATAAGGCTAAATAAAATCTTGATATTTTTGTAATTTATTAAGAATAAAAAAAGCATGAAACATCTACTACTTACAATATTTCTAGCTATCTCAAGTATTTCTAGTTTTTCTCAAAGCTATTGGTGTCAACCAGGTGCAACTTGGGAGTTTGAAATGATTGGTCAAGTACAATCAGCAGCTTTGCTAAAATATACAGGCGACACACTTATTGAAAATAAAAACTGTCAGATCCTTCAAAATAAATGGAGATATATTTTTCCTGGCCCCAATACTCCTCACCCAGGACCTGAATATGATGGTCTAACTAGTTATGTATATTACTCCGGCGATACATTATATCATTATTTAAATGGCATTTTTAATATGCTATTTGATTTTGGTGCTTCTGTTGGCGATACATGGAATATAATCAATTATAGCCAAATGGATTCTTTATATGCATGTGATTCAGAAATCATTACAGTCGATAGTGTTGGAAATGAACTATTTAATGGATTTCCATATAGATGGATAAAAATCCATTCCGACTCAGGTACATTTGGAGGAAAAGCCATTGAACATGTTGGATTTATTGATCACAATTTTTTTCCAGATCACGGAGCATGTAATTCACAAGAAGAGTCGATTTATATTTTAGGTTGTTTCTCCGATAGCCTTTTTGGTAAACTATCCCCAGCAACTTTTAACTGCTATAACTATTCAAGCACTCCATCATTTAATTGCGGTTTTTATACCTTAAATGTTCAAGAAATAAAAACTGAAAATCCACCTCAGCTATTTCCCATTCCCACAACGAATAAAATAACATACAAATTCGATAAGCAATTTGCTACAAATTATATGATTTATAGCATGGATGGTCGTCTAATGCAAACTGGTTTAATCACCAATCCAAAAGGTGAAATACCACTTAATTTAGATAAAGGAGTTTATTGGATTGTTTGGAATTTTAATAAGACTCAATTAACTTCAAAGTTGATCATTCAAAATTGAGTTTATTCATATTCTTTTATCATTTTAAAATTTCAAAAACCAATTTCGTATTATTGTAAGAAGCTTCAAAAAATGTAAATAATATAGCAAACATCCACCATGAAACATGAATTTAAGCTGAACTTCAATTCAAAAAAACGTATGCTTCGATTGAATCTAATCGTTCTATTCTTTTTAATGAGCATAGTATGTTTCTGCCAATCGGCGTATATTCCTAATACTGGCGATAATACCATATCAGTTATTAGCTTAGCTACAAATACTGTAACAAGCACAATACCAGTTGGAACTTCACCCAATCCCATTTCGGTGAGTACCGGTGGAAGTGCCGTTTATGTAGGCAATACTGGTTCTAATTCGATAAGTGTAATTCAAACCTCATCCAACACGGTAATTGCAACAATTCCTTTAGGGTTCAGTCCTTCGGGAATTTGTGTAAGTCCCAATGGACAAAAACTGTATGTTGCTAAAAATAATGGCACCGAAATATGTGTCTATTCTACTTCAACAAATACCCTTTTAAATACAATCCCAGTTGGTTCGCATCCACAAGGAATTACCATTACTCCCAATGGTTCTAAAATTTACGTCTCAAATACCGAATCACAAACCATCAGTGTAATAGATGCAAGCTTAAATGAAGTAACTGCCACCATCATTTATTTTTCCTTTCCTTGGGGAATCTGCATGAATCCCGATGGTAACAGAATGTACGCAACGAATATCGGAAGTGGCGTTGCTCAAATTAATACGAGTACCGATTATATTACATCAGGCATCACCGTTCCTGAATATACCGATCAAGTGGCAATTAGTGCCAATGGTCATCGAATGTGCGCTATTAGCGCTTCAAGTAATTCGGCTGTTATTATTGATCCAAATCCAATATATCCTCTCTATACAGCTTATGTTGATAATGGTCCAAGCGGTATTGATCTAAACCCTGATGGAACCAAAATATACGTTATCAGTCAATTTGGGAATTTCGTTAAAGTCATTAGTACGGCCACTTACAATACAGTTGCAACAATTCCTGTAGGTAATAATCCGGCAGCTTTTGGAAAATTTATTTCTTTCAATCAGCAAGTTGGAATCAATGATTCCGAATTTCAAAAGGCTGATATAGCTGCTGTTTATCCCAATCCAGCAATAGATCAATTTACAGTTGAGTTTGAAGTCAATCAAAAAAATGCAAGCATTCAAGTCCTTAATGAAATGGGAGAAGAATTAAAATGCATTCCATTCTCTGGATCAAAATTGATACTAGATAGAGGCGATTTAAAAGCAGGGATTTACTTTATCCGATTAATGGATAGCAAGGGACACTCAACAACTAAAAAGATCATTTTAAACTAACTTATAATTATACATTTAATTTAAATAATTTTATTTTCAATGGATGAAAACGATCTACTAGCCAAACTTGATTCAGAAATAAAATCTGAACTAAAAATGTCATTGCAATTTGGTTTCGATTGGAGCAAATCTATAATTAAACCTGTTAAACAACCATATTTGAATGCGATTGATCATTCAAATTCGAATGAATACTGGACAGTTATTATCGATCAAGAAAAAAATAAAATACTCTTTTATAGTGCTGAAGATGACATCTATGGATTAGCTTCTATTAATTCAACGAATGATTTAATAGATTTAGGATATTACGGAACTTTGTCAGAATTGATCTTATTTATTCAGTAGAAATAATAAAATATCCCCACTCTGCTAGGAAAAGCAAAATGGGGAATTATACGTTCAATTAAAATTATTTTGTTCTTACAGTTACTGTTGTATTGCTCACCGTACTTGGATTTCCTCCAGCTGCTTTTATTTGATTTTGAATTTGGGTGCGTCGTAATAACAAATCTAAATCACGATCTTCTTTTTCGCGTTTTGCCACTTCTTCAATCACAATTTTATAATTCAAATTCATAGAATAATAAAACTGAACGGAAGGCTCAACCATATCAGCATTTAATACTACATCGAATTGTCCATAAGGAACACGCTCGTAATACACCGTTTTATTTTTTTCTGCATAATTATATTCCATCGGTTTTTCTTTATCCTTTGATGATTTTTTAGAATATACTTTCGGAATTCCCGTATTGGCGGCAGTATATTTCACATACCGTTCCATGGGATAAACAGAACCTTGTGTTGTAGCATAATTTTGCACTTCCAAATTAAATCCCATACGTTTATAAGATTCAGCTTTGGTTTGAATAATTTCTTCAGCTTTTTTGCGTAGCTCAGAATAAATCTGATCCATGTTTGCTACATTATAATCAATCTTCACTAAGTCATAAATTTCTGCTTCTGCAGCTGCCGAAATCAAATCATTTAATCGATCATGATCGCTGAACTTAACATGAATATTTTTCTTCATTTCAAATCCAGTAGGAACTTCATTCAGTGTTTTACTATATCGTTTTTCGGTTAATTCAAACTCATATGTAGGCAACATCGAAATAAAATCAACATGCGTATTTTCTAATTGAATTCCAACTTTACGTAATTCATCAAATACATTATTTAATCGAATATCCATTAAAGAATCTGTTTCAACAATGCTCTCTCCTGCCTGAGTAATACTTAAAATAGCAACGTACGATGTAGCTCGTACATTTATCATCACATCCGCTTTAATCGGAGTCATCGAACTACTATTCATTTGTGTAGTTAAATTGACTCCTGCTGGAGGAATATAATTAACAAAACTTAAATTCCCAGTGGAATTATTAAAAATAGAATTTCCTGCCGAACAATTTGTAGAAACATTGCCCTGAAAAACTGAATTACCAGCCGATTGGGCAAATAAAAGTGCTGAAGTAAAAATGCAGGAAGCGCTGAGGAAAAATCTTTTTTTCATGAGTTTATTTTTCCTCCCTTATGTGATTAAAATAAATAGGTTCACCACCAAATAAAAAAATCCGAACGAGTCGGATTTTAATGAATTAATTAATTAAATAATTCAATTAATAAATTGTAACAGTATTGGAAATTACTTGAGGGAAATCAGCTAATGACAAGGATTGCTGTTGCTTCTCTTTTTTACTTTTTGATTTTTCTAATACTGCTAATTCTTTTGTAGAATTTGAAACATTATTGTCCCAATTATACGAATTTCCAAAATGAGCACTACTTAAGGTTACCGTTGAACCTGAACTTAATGTGGCATTTGCATCGGTTACAGTTGGAGCTTTAACTGCAACATCCTTCATTTCAACTTCTTCTTTTGCTTCAACAGGAGCTTCAACTAAATCAAGTTTTTTTATTGGTTCAAATGATGAATTCCCTGGCGGTAAATCATCGTTTGCTACTGCTACTTCTTCTGTTTTCACTTGTGTTTCACACCCTGTACTATTCGTTTCTATTTTGAGTGTATCTGTTACTGAAGGTACATCTAAATCCTTTTTCGTACTGGGCCGAATGTCTTGTGAAACATCATTTTTTAATTCAAAATGATCTGAATCGGGATGAAATAAAAAAATTCCCAGTGCGATCATAGCAGCTGCAGCAAGCGTAATTCCGGCAATAATCGGCCATCGAATAATAATTCCTTTCTTCTCTTTTCCTTCATCAAATACATCCAATAATTTTTGCTTTAATGCAGCAGATGGTTGTTCTGTTTCTTCATCCAACTCATTCAAGGACAAAAGCATCCGACGAATATGATTGTATTCATCTTCACTCATGTTTTCTGCTCCCAAATTTTTTAAATCTGTAGCATGTAATTGATGAAATTCCTTTTGCAGAATTAACTGCTCGAAATCTTCCTGAAAGTGATTAAATGGCTCCATAATCAGATGTGTTGAAATTGTGGCATTTTACCTGCGATTTTCCGCAAAGCATAAAATAAACGTGATTTAACTGTGCCTTCGCTGCAATTAAGAACCGCCGATATTTCCTTCAAGGATAATTCCTCAAAATAGCGCAACATAAACGTGCTTTTATGTGGTTCATCTATGGTCTCTAACACTTCTTTTAATTTTCGAGTAAACGCTCGCTTATCAATTCGCTCGGTAATCTTTTGAGAATTATCCGATAATTCGGGCGCATTATCCAACGAAACGGAATGTCCTTTTCGACTGGCTTTTCTGTATTCCATTTTACAGATATTAGTGGCAACGGTATAAACCCAAGGGCGAAATGTTCGGCTGATATCAAACAATTCGGGCTGTCGGGCAATCTTAATGAATAAATCTTGCAGACAATCTTCTGCGAGCTCGTGATTATTCCAAAGTAATCGCTTTAAATAAGCTAACAAGCGTGGACTATATCGATCGTACAAAACAGAAAAAGCCATTTTATCGCGGGCAATGATCAACTCCATCAATTGCTCATCGCTGAGTGTTGAAAGGTCTTTGCTCATTTTCCGGAAGCGTTAGAAATAAATCGTTCAATGATTTCTTTACTCATTCCTAAATTGCTCTTTTCCTCCTCACTTAATAGTGAACTTGATTGAAGAACAATTATTCCAGGAAGTAAATTCCCAGCTAATACTGCATAACGATCCGATTGCCAAAGTTTCGATTCGATATAGGCTATTACCTGTTTATTTGTATAAAATTTTTGTAGTTCTTTTAAATTTTTAATTTCTCCTGCACTAAAGCGACAAAGTGGTCCAACAGGAAATAAATTAGATTGGTATTTTGTGAGTATATCAGGACGAACAGTCCAAGAAATATATACCGGTTTTTTACTGAGAGAGATCGTAGTAAAAAGTGCCGCTTCTGAGTTTCCTGAATAAGTGAGATTTCGATCCCAAGCTGAAATTGTTTTCTTCAACCATGCAGCATCTTCAATCATGGCGAGAGAAATTATGGTGACTTTCTTAGCATTCAATTGCTCCCATAAAGGATACGTATCAAATTCACCATTACTAATGATTAAACTTCCTTCCGGAACCGACTCAATCATCCATTTTGCATATTCGCGTTGAAAGTTCGAAATGGTTCCATTGGATCGACATGCTGCAAGGGCTTTTGTACGAGATGAAATATCTCCGTTTCGCTCAGCCAACCAAGCTGCTTCGGGAGCAAGCAAACTATTATTCGGATTTATTCGGGATGCCTGAGTAAAATAATTTACTGCTTCTGGACTATTCCTGTTTTCGCGGAGTTGCAAATACTGATATGTAAAACTTCCTGCAATTTCTGCTTGACTACTCCGAATTAACTGATCTAATTCTTGTTGCTCTTTACTATCTAATTTTCCATCATCCGATAAATCTGAATTACGTTTATTTTGATATGCATCATACCAATAAACTTCTCGTTCCTGTGAAACTTGATTTGAATTCAGATTAAATTTGACTGATTCATCATCCCTTTGTTCACTTTTAGCGGGTGAATCATCGTTCTCATTTTTCTTTTCTTCCAGCTTGCGATTGTTTGATTTCCCTTTATTTAATCGGTAATGCAAAGGTTGAACTCGAATTTGTTGTGAATTGTTTGCTGGTGCTTGTGCTTGCCCATAACACAGCAAGGACAAAAGGATTCCAGTGATGATCAAAAATAACCGCATATTTTGGGACGTTTTGGCAGCAATATGCCAATTACTTCCTCAGGTTCAACATTCAGTTGATTTCTTTCTTAGAATTGTTTAACTAATATGTAATGAAATCATTTTCAGAAGAATACAACCTAAGTAAACAATGTAAAATTTGGAGTGTTTATAACCAAGCCCACACAAATTGTCAGCCGGATGCTCTCTGGTTGTATCTTTGTTAAAACCCGAATCATTAACAAGCAAACATAGATCATGGCTTTAGAAATCACAGATGCAAACTTCGAAGAACTAGTTCTTAAATCAGATAAACCCGTCCTACTTGACTTTTGGGCAGAATGGTGTGGCCCTTGCCGCGTTGTTGGTCCTATCGTTGAAGAACTTTCCAAAGATTACGATGGAAAAGCAGTTGTAGGAAAAGTAGATGTGGATAGCAATCCAAACATTTCCATGCAATTCGGAATTCGCAATATTCCTACACTTTTAGTGTTTAAGAACGGTCAGGTTGTCGACAAACAAGTAGGTGCTGTTCCTAAAACAGTATTAGCTTCAAAACTTGACGCTCAACTAGCTTAAAACAATTCATTGACATTTCAGAAAAACACAGTGCTTTCCACTGTGTTTTTTTTGTTTAATTGCATCCTTATGCCAATCAACCGACAGGAAATACAACAATTTGGACATCTCGAGCTATTAGCACGTCAGGTGGTGGAAGGGTTTATTACCGGACTACATAAAAGTCCCTTTCATGGATTTTCCGTTGAGTTTGCAGAATACCGTTCCTATAATCAAGGAGAATCGACACGTTACATCGACTGGCGATTGTTTGGGAAAACCGATAAACTCTATGTAAAACGGTTTGAAGAAGAAACCAATTTGCGCTGTCAAGTTGTGATTGATCGATCTCCTTCGATGTATTATCCCTTGGATGCGAAGGAAAAAGGCAAAGAAAGTAAACTGAGTTTTTCGGTAAAAGCTGCAGCGGCTTTGTTTTATATGTTGAACAAGCAACGCGATGCAACTGGTTTGAGTGTTTTTTCAGATGATTTAGAAATACAAACACCAGCTCGTTCTTCAGGTGTTCACATGGCGATGTTGTATGCGGAGTTGGAAAAAATGATGGATACACCTTGGGATGGTAAACCGGGTAAAACCCATGCTGCTCAAGTGCTTCACACTATTGCCGAGGCAGTTCATAAACGCAGTTTGATCATGGTGTTTAGCGATATGTTCGAAGAAACCAATGATCTGGAACATCTCTTTTCAGCGCTTCAACACTTAAAACATAATAAACACGAAGTTGTACTATTTCACGTAGCCGATAAACAGAAGGAACTCGAATTTGATTTCGACAACCGCCCTTATCGATTTGTAGATTTAGAAAGTGGAGAAGAAATAAAACTTCAACCTCAGGAAGTTCGGGAAAAATACTTGGAACAAATTCAATCCTTAACAGCCGAACTAAAGCTACGTTGTGCTCAATACCACATTGATTTCGTTGAAGCCGATATCAATCAGGATTTTTCACAGGTGTTAATGCCGTATTTAATGAAACGCGCTAAAATGCGTATTTAATTATTCATCATTTTTCTCCGGTCGCATTTGAGGGAAGAACAACACATCCTGTATCGATTTCGAATTGGTCATAATCATCGCTAAACGGTCGATACCAATTCCTAAACCTGCTGTAGGTGGCATTCCATACTCAATGGCACGCAGAAAATCTTCATCCAACATCATCGCTTCTTCATCACCGCGTTTTCCTAACTCCAATTGTTCTTCAAAGCGCTTACGTTGATCAATGGGATCGTTTAGCTCAGAGAAAGCATTGCAAATTTCCTTTCCGTTGCAAATTCCTTCGAATCGTTCTACCAATCCCGGTTTGCTGCGGTGTTTCTTTGCCAATGGCGACATCTCCACCGGATAATCTGTAATAAATGTGGGTTGAATCAAATGCGGTTCGCAGGTTTCACCGAAAATTTCATCGATGATTTTACCACGCCCCATTGAAGCGTCAATTTGAATATTCATTTTACGAGCAGCAGCAGCCATCGTATCTTCATCCATCTCCGAAATATCCACTCCGGTAAATTCATGAATGGCTTCATACATCGTCATGCGTTTCCATGGACGTTGGAAATTGATGATATTTTCACCCACTTGGATATCGGTTTTACCATGAATATCAAGTGCAGCCTTTTCAACCATCTCTTCCACCAAATCCATCATCCAGTTATAATCCTTGTAGGCTACATACAACTCAACTTGCGTGAATTCTGGATTGTGAAAACGACTCATTCCTTCATTTCGGAAATCCTTCGCAAATTCATACACACCATCAAATCCACCGACAATCAAACGTTTCAAATACAACTCATTCGCAATACGCAAATAGAGCGTCATGTCGAGTGTGTTGTGATGCGTTTTGAATGGACGCGCAGCAGCACCACCATATAAAGGTTGAAGAATCGGCGTTTCAACTTCCAAATACCCACGTGTATTCAAATACTGACGAATCGAATTGGTCAGTTGAGTACGCTTGATAAAAGTGTCTTTTACTTGATGATTCACGATCAAATCGACATAACGCTGACGATATCGTAAATCAGGATCAGCAAAAGCATCATACACTTCACCGTCTTTTTCCTTCACAATAGGTAAAGGACGAAGTGATTTAGTTAACACTTTTAGAGAAGTAACATGAATGGTTGTTTCTCCCGTTTGAGTTGAAAATGCATAACCACTCACTCCGATAATATCACCTATATCAAGTAGCTTTTTGAATACCGTATTATATAAGGTCTTGTCTTCACCCGGACAAATATCATCGCGACGTATATATATCTGTATGCGATCGCTAGCATCTTGAAGAACAGCAAAAGAAGCATTCCCCATAATTCGGCGAGTCATGATACGACCGGCAATAAAAACTTCTTGAAAATCGCCCGAATCCTTGACAAACTTCTCGTTGACTTCCTTGGCAGTAACATTCACAGGGAAAAGATCTGCAGGATAAGGATTGATGCCAAGGTTGATTAATTCATCAAGACTTTGGCGGCGTTGAATTTCAAGTTCAGAATAGTATTCGCTCATGTGGGTAAATTCGGGCTGCAAAGGTAATTGAGAAATAATAATGTACTAATGCGGAAAAGACTTGGTGTGATGATTCTTGTTGAAGTAGTTTAAAATGATAGTAATATCAGCCATTATAGAGAGATTATCTATTCATTAACCAAGCTCAAAAAGGAAAAATATCTGAAACTAAATGATGAGATCAAACATTCTCTTCGATAATATTCAAGGCTGAATGATTTGGGAATGCGAAAAATTATATCTTTGCCGCCCAATTTGAATCAATAAAAAACAACAAATGCCAGTAAAAATCAGATTACAACGACATGGTAAAAAGAGTTATGCTTTTTATCATATTGTGATTGCCGATGGTCGTGCACCTCGAGATGGGAAGTTTATTGAAAAACTAGGCACGTACAATCCAAACACAAACCCAGCTACTATTGAGCTGGATAATGAAAAAGCCCTTACATGGCTAAAAAACGGAGCGCAACCGACTGATACAGCTCGTGCAATCCTTAGCTACAAAGGTATTTTGATGCAACTTCACCTAGATAAAGGTGTTGCAAAAGGTGCGATGACTGAAGAGCAAGCTGCTGCTAAATTCCAGAAATGGATGGACGAGAAGAATGCGAAGGTGGATGGCAAAATCAGCAAATTAGCTGAAGGAAAATCAGATTACCACAAAAAGCGTCTTCAGGATGAAGCTACCAAGAACGCTGCACGTGCTGCCGCAATCCTTGCCAAAAACTCTCCTGTTGCTGAAGCGGTAGAAGCTGATATTGCTGAAGCTGAAGTTGAAGCTCCAGTTGAAGTTGCTGTTGAAGCTCCTGTAGCTGAAGAAGTTCCTGCTGCTGAACCAGTTGTTGAAACTCCAGTTGCTGAAGAAGCTCCTGCTACTGAACCAGTTGTTGAAGCACCGGTTGCTGAAGCTCCTGCAGCTGAAGAAGCACCAGCTGCTGAAGAAGAAAAACCAGCTGCTGAATAATTGAATTTCTGACTCATGAAGCAGGAACAGTGTTTTCAGCTCGGAGTCTTTACTCGGAAAGTAGGAACCGATGGCAGATTAGGTCTGCAACTCGATACCGATCAACCCGAAGCTTATATTAAAACGGAATCAGTCTTTGTGGAACTCCACGGGAAACTGGTTCCGTTTTTCGTTTTATCATTTCGACTTCAACCATCTAACACAGCGCACGTTAAGCTCGAAGATGTTGATAATGCCGAACAAGCCGAATCGCTCATTGGAAGTGGTGTTTTCCTTCCACTTGAAAAGCTTCCTCCATTAAGCGGAACGAATTTCTACTACCACGAAGTGATTGGTTGGAAAATCCATGACCTTACTTCTGGAATCTCTGCCGGAATCATTAAAGATGTGCTCGAAAATGGTCCCAACGACCTGTTTCAACTCACAAGCGATGGACAGGAAGTCCTCATTCCAGTTGCTGACGATTGGATAGTTTCAGTAGATCGTGAACTCGGAGTTATTACCATGAATTTACCTGAAGGACTTTTAGAAGTCAACCGGAAATAATTCATCAGCTGGAGTATCAGATGTCCAACAGCTGGTTTCAATTCAAACAATTCAGAATCGAACAAGATAAATGTGCCATGAAAGTGGGCACCGACGGAGTCTTGCTTGGTGCTTGGGCTCCAGTTGAACAGGCAAAACGTGTTGTTGATTTAGGTTCTGGAACTGGTATCATCACACTCATGATTGCTCAGCGATCTAAAGCGCGCATTACCGGAATCGAATCGGAAATGGATGCCGCAACGCAATCTGCTGAAAATTTTGTTCAATCTCCTTGGCCAGAACGACTTGAAAGTGTTTGGGCTGATGTGCATGAGATGAGCAATTTATGGGCTGGACAATTTGATTTAGTGGTGTGCAATCCTCCCTTTTTCCAAGGTCATGTTCGTCCATCAAATGCTCCACGAAATCAAGCAAGACATTTATTAAGTCCCAAGACAGAGATTAAGAAAACTTGGTTTGAAGCGGCTTACAAAATCACAAAAGAAACAGGGCGGGCAGCATTTATCTTTCCCTATGAGTTTGCAAATGAATGGCTCAGTGAAGCAATTGCAGCCGGTTGGCATGTAAAAATGAGAGTAAATGTTCGAGGACATGCGGGAAAAGAATTCAAACGCGTTTTAGTTCATTTAGTAAAGCAACCCTCAGAATTGATCGAAGAAGAACTGTGTATAGAAAGTGAAGAACGTTCTGTATACACCGCTGAATTTGGTCAATTGGTTAAGGATTTCTATTTAGATGCACGAATACAAACAAGCTGAAAAACCTGTTCAGAACCCCTAAAGCAATCGCTGAGATTACAGGATTTTCACTTAATTTCGCCGCCGATCCGGAACAAACCGGAGCTAAGCATATATTCCGAATGAACTACGATCTGATTGTAATAGGTAGCGGCCCGGGAGGCTATGTAGCTGCCATCCGTGCATCCCAATTGGGATTAAAAGTAGCGGTAGTTGAACGTGATGAACTAGGTGGAATCTGCCTCAATTGGGGATGTATTCCAACAAAAGCGCTATTGAAAAGTGCTCAAGTGTTTGAATATCTTCAACACGCTGCCGATTATGGAATCAAAATCAACGGTGCTGCTGAAGCTGATTTCGAAAGCATGGTTAAACGTAGTCGTGGCGTTGCCGATGGAATGAGTAAAGGCATTCAATTCCTCCTCAAGAAAAATAAAATCGATACCATCATCGGATTTGGAAAAATTACCAAAGACAAAAAAGTAGAAGTAAAAGGAGTTGATGGAAAAACTTCTCTTTATACAGCTAAAAGTATCGTACTTGCTACAGGTGCCCGCAGTCGCGAATTGCCGAATTTGAAACAAGACGGTAAAAAAATCATTGGTTATCGTCAAGCGATGACCTTAGCAAAGCAACCTAAATCTCTCGTTGTTGTTGGTTCGGGAGCGATTGGAATTGAGTTCGCTTATTTCTACAATGCTATTGGAACGAAAGTAACAGTGGTTGAATTCCTACCGAATATTGTTCCGGTGGAAGATGAAGAAGTAAGCAAGCAATTGGAGCGTAGCTTGAAGAAATCGGGTATTTCCATTATGACTGATGCATCCGTTGAATCGGTTGATACGAGTTCGGATGTGCTGAAAGTGAAAGTAAAAACTAAAAAAGGAGAAGAAATTTTAGAGGCAGATGTTGTTTTATCGGCCGTTGGAATTGTTTCGAATATCGAGAATATTGGTTTAGAAGAAGCAGGTGTAAAAACCGACAAAGGCAAAGTACTGGTAGATGATTTCTACAAAACCAACATCGATGGAATATACGCCATTGGTGATATTGTGAAAGGTCCAGCTTTGGCTCACGTTGCTTCTGCCGAAGGAATTATTTGTGTGGAGAAAATTGCAGGACATCATCCAGCTCCACTTAATTATGGCAATATTCCGGGATGTACGTATTGCAGCCCCGAAATCGCTTCTGTTGGGATGACCGAAAAAGCAGCTCGTGAAGCAGGTTATGAAATCAAAGTGGGGAAATTCCCATTCTCGGCTTCTGGTAAAGCTTCTGCTGCTAGTTCAAAAGATGGCTTTGTGAAAGTGATTTTCGATGCTAAATATGGCGAATGGCTAGGTTGTCACATGATTGGTGCTAACGTAACCGAAATGATTGCAGAAGCTGTTGTTGCTCGTAACTTAGAAACTACCGGACACGAAATTATTAAGAGTGTTCATCCGCATCCAACGATGTCGGAAGCCATTATGGAAGCCGCAGCTGCTGCTTACGGAGAAGTCATTCACCTTTAATTTCTAAAAGCCTCGATTTCGATCGGGGCTTTTTTCTATATGTGCGGAATTAGCGGATACTATGCTTTTACCCCAAAAGGGAAAGAACAATTGCAACATATTGATGCTTCAGTTGCTGCTCTCGCTTTGCGTGGACCTGACGGCTCTGGTATTTTTAAAAATAATTCAGTTGCATTAGGACATGCACGATTATCCATTATTGATGTCAGTAATGCTGCATCGCAGCCATTTACCGATGATTCAGGTCGATGGACAATTGTGTTTAATGGAGAATTTTTCAATTTCCAAGAACATCGTGAAGCACTTTTAAAATCCGGACAAGCCTTTCGATCTACAAGTGATACAGAGGTTTTGTTGTATCTCTACATTCGGGAGAAAGAAGCCTGTTTGCATAAAGTCAATGGGTTCTTCGCATTTGCGGTGTATGACAACCAAACTGAAGAACTGTTTATTGCACGCGATCGTTATGGTGAAAAGCCTTTGTTGATCGCTCAAACCGAAGATGGGATTGGTTTTGCTTCGGAAATGAAGTCCTTGTTGGCCTTCGAATGGCCTCGAAAAATCGACAATGAAGCTGCTCGTCAGTATTTTCACCTCAATTACATTCCGGGACCTGAAAGCATTTTTGAATCGGTAAAAAAGCTGCAACCTGGATCTTGGATGCGCTTGAATGGTAGTAAAATAGAGCAAAAAAACTGGTACAACTTCCCTCCTGCTCCATCAAAAAATGAAGCTTCATCTGATTATGCTTCATCACAAAAAGAATTGATAAAACTATTGGATGCAGCCGTTGAACGTCGTCTCATTTCGGACGTTCCTTTAGGTGCTTTTCTCAGCGGAGGTATAGATTCTTCGGTTGTTGTAGCCTTGGCTTCTCGTCACACGAATCACTTGAATACCTTTTCGATTGGTTACAAAGACGAACCACTTTTCGACGAAACGAAATATGCTCGATTGGTGGTGGATCGGTATAAAACCAATCATACCGTGTTTTCCTTAAGCAACGAAGATTTGTTTAAGCATCTACATGATGTGTTAGATTATATCGATGAACCCTTTGCTGATTCATCAGCCCTCGCGGTTTACATTTTAAGTAAGGAAACTCGGAAACATGTTACTGTGGCTTTGTCGGGCGATGGAGCGGATGAATTATTTGGAGGTTATCGAAAACATTCGGCTGAATGGAAAATGCGACAAGGAGGTTTAGCTGCCAATGCAGTGAGGCTTTTGGGTCCAGTTTGGAATGTACTTCCTAAATCGCGTAACAGTAAATTGGGTGATATAGCTCGAAAGCTGCAGAAATTTAGCGAAGGAGCAAATTTGAGTTCGCAAGAACGTTATTGGCGTTGGTGCGGATATGCAGATGAAGCCTATCTAAGCAATTTGTGGGCTGGACCTTTCAATCAACAAAAAGGAGAGGAATACAAAAGAAATCACCTGAGTTCAATTGGAATCACTGGCGATATGAACGATATGTTGAGAAGTGATATGCAATTAGTGCTTCCGGGGGATATGTTGACGAAAGTGGATTTAATGTCGATGGCGAATAGCTTGGAAGTGCGCGCTCCATTTTTGGATGTTGAAGTAGTTGATTTTGCGATGCGTTTACCTGCTGATTATAAGATTTCTGGAGCAGGACGTAAGCGAATTGTTCAGGATGCTTTTCGTTCGATGTTGCCCGAAGAATTATACAATCGCCCCAAACATGGATTTGAAGTTCCATTATTATCTTGGTTTAGAAACGAATTAAATTCTTGGATTTTTGGAGAATTACTTTCCACTCAACTACTTAAGGAACAGGGACTTTTCCACCATTCAGCCATTGAATCATTGAAAAAACAACTTCACTCATCTGATCCAGGAGATTCGACAGCTCGTATTTGGGCTTTAATCGTATTTCAATCTTGGTGGATTAAGCGAATGAAATAGATACATTTGAGCCCGCCTAAGCTCAACCACTTATGCCCAAAATATTAAGGATAATAAATCGTTTCAATCTCGGGGGACCAACATACAATGCTGCGTATTTATCGCGGTATATGCCATCCGAATTTGAAACTTTATTGGTAGGTGGAGAGAAAGACGATTCGGAGGATAGTTCCGAATTCATTGTGAAAAATTTAGGATTAGACCCGATTATCATTCCCGAAATGAAGCGGGAGATTGACTTGAAAAACGACTTCGAGGCGTATCGCAAAATGGTCAAGTTGATTCAAGATTTCAAACCTGACATTGTTCATACACACGCATCTAAAGCAGGTACAATTGGTCGATTAGCGGCTGCGAATATGAATGTACCGGTGATTATACATACGTTTCACGGTCATGTTTTCCATTCGTATTTCGGGAAGATGAAAACGGTGATGTACAAAAACATCGAACGAAATTTGGCGCGTCGTAGTTCTACAATCATTGCTATTAGTGAAAAACAAAAGACAGAATTGTGTTTGATTCATCGAATTTGCAAACCAGAAAAGATTCGGGTAGTTCCGCTGGGATTTGATTTATCACGTTTCACTGAGAATATGGAGGAGAAACGCAAGTCATTTCGCCAACGGTATCATTTAGCAGATGATGAAATAGCGGTTGGAATTATTGGACGATTAGTGCCAATTAAAAACCATAAACTGTTTGTAGATGCTTGCAAAATTGTGCTTGAGCAAACAAAAAATAAGGTTCGTTTTTTCATAATTGGTGATGGGGAAGATCGATTAAACATTGAGGCAATGGCACGAGGAGCTGGAATTCCATTTGTGGATGCTATGCTTAGTAATGATAAAGCACCACTTACTTTCACTTCGTGGATAAAAGACATTGATGTAGCTTGTGCTGGATTGGATATTATCGCTCTAACTTCTTTAAATGAAGGAACTCCAGTAAGTTTGATTGAAGCTCAAGCAGCAAATAAACCGATAGTTACTACCAATGTAGGTGGAATCGAAAATGTGGTTATCGAAGGGATTACAGCATTGTTATCACATTCGAAAACCGACCCAAAACAGTTTGCAGAACTCCTATTGCGTTTAACTGAAAATGCAGAATTACGTTTGGAAATGTCGCGTGTTGGTTGGGAACATGTGAAAAATAAATTCCATTATACACGATTGGTAAGAGACATGACAGAGCTCTATTATGAATTACTGGAAACTGCGTCAGCAAAGGAATAACCGAATAGTATTCTAGGATTTTTTTAGTAGCTTTGTAGTCGATGAGACCCATTCTAAGCCCTTATTCAGCTTTCCTTTTCTCTCTTATTTCTTTGATTCTGTTATCTTCATGCAATAACAGATCAATCATGTTTAAGACAAAAAGAAATTATAAGTACGATGATCTGGCGAGTATTCCTGATAACAGAGAATATAAAATCATGAAGAATGATGAAGTAGCAATTCAATTGTCACCCAATAAAGGGGCAGTTGAAATTGGTTCTACGAGTTCTACAACAATCATGATTAAAGCTGCCGTTGAATTTGACGGAACAATTAAAATTCCTATTCTGGGAAGATTATCGATAATAAATCTTTCAGTACGTGAAGCTGAGTTGATGTTGGAAGAACGTTTCAAAGAATTTTATATCGATCCCTTTGTTAAGCTTAGTGTATCTAACAAAAGAGTCATTCTTTTCCCTGGAAGTAGCGGTGCTGCTAGGGTTGTAACACTTCAAAATCAAAATACAACCTTAACAGAAGTCATTGCGCTTAGTGGAGGTATTACTGGAAATGCGAAAGCACATCGAGTTAAATTAATTCGAGGAGAACCCTCAAACCCTCAAATTTATTTGATCGATTTATCAACTATTGAGGGAATGAAAGCGGGGAATATTGTGTTGCAAGGAAATGATATTGTTTATATAGAACCTGTGAATGATTACATAGTGAATTTCACCAGTAGAATTTCGGTGTATTTTACTACATTGAATTTGTTTGTAATCTTATACAGCATATTAAAATAACAAATGGTCGAACGCAAAGTATCGAACATAAACGATGAATTCGACTTAAAATTATTTTTTAAGGTCGCTCGTAAAAACGCAGCTTGGATTGTGCTGTTTTTTATTATTTCTTTTTTGATGGCCTTTTTGTATTTACGATATACCTATCCTATTTATGAAGCCAAAACTATTATTCAAATCGGATTATCGAATTCAAATTCGAGAATGTTGCCTCAAGGTGAATTCACTGTAAAGAGTGATTTACCTAGTAAAGTTGAATTACTAAAATCGCCCACCTTTTTAAATCGAGTGTTTAATAAATTACCACTCGACATCATGTATTATCAAACGGGAAGCGTGTTAAATTATGAGATGTATAGAACATCTCCATTTAATATCGAATACAAAAACCCAATAAACGAACTCTATAATTTACCTGTCTTTTTATCTTTCACCGACGAAAATAACATCTCTCTTTCGGTCAATATCAACAATAAAGAAAATGTTTACCGAGTAAAATCCAACACCTGGGTTCGAATTCCAATTCTTGATTCAATGCGTGTTACAATCAGGAATTATGAGAAGATTCGTTCTGATATGAAGGGATTGAATGAACGACCTTATTATTTCGTTTTAGCTAAACGCGAAAATCTTGTACGAACATATTCAGCAAACTTAAACGTAACAACCGAAAACGAACAAGCAGGAACAATTAAGCTAGTTTTTCACGAGCGTAATCCATCAAAAGCTGCTGATATATGTAATACAATTGCTGAAGAATTTAAAGCGTACGATATTGAAAAACAATCCGAAAGCTCTTTAAATACTATTAAGTTCGTTGATGAACAATTAAAATTAATCTATGATAAACTTTATGATAGTGAAGTTGATTTACAAGATTTTAAGACGAGAAATAAATTAAATGACGAAACTCCACTTCCCGATTTTAATTCTAGAATTAATGATTTAGAAACAAAACTGAATAATCTTGAAATTGAGGAATCTGGATTAGAAACAATTCATCAAGCAGTTTCTGACAACCGAGATATTGACATATACAAATTAGTTTCCTTGCTCGCTGGAACAAGTAATGTCACAAATATTTCGGGCATGTTGAACGAACTTCGGAATTTATTGTCCAAACAGGAGAATTTAAAATATTCCTACACTTCGAATTCATCTGCATTTTCTCAATTGGAATATCAAATTCAAATTCAACGAAAACTGATTATTGAAACGATAATTGCCTATCAAAAAAATATTAACGATCAAAAACAAGAAATTAAAAATCGAGTTGAAAAATATGAGGATGAGGTTAGAAATAGCACTTTAAACTTTGATCGTATTGAATTTGTTCGACTTCAAAAATTGAATCAGATAAGTGAAAAGTACTATAACCGACTCGTTGAAATAAAATCTGAATTAACGATTTCGAATGCGGGATTGACTTCCGAAAATACAGTACTCGAAACTTCTTCTACACCAGCCTCTCCCTATTTTCCAAGTAGGAGAATTGTTGCTTTGAGTGCCTTTATTGGTTGGATTTTAGTGAGTTTAGGATTAGTCATTATTCGTTATTTATTTCATAACGAAATAACCTCACTCAACGAGATTATGAAGTATTTGGAAATCCCGATGTTGGGTATTGTTCCAAACTACAAAGATGTCATTCCAATTTCTCAATTATTGGTTGATAAAAAACCGAAGTCTATTATTGCAGAATCATTGAGGTCGATTCGATCCAATTTGGAGTTTCTTTCTCATTCCGATGGTCCAAAAGTTCTAGCAATTACATCAACTATTTCGGGTGAAGGAAAAACGTTTGTAGCCTTAAATCTTGCCGGAATTATTGCCTTTTCTGAGAAAAAAGTAATCATTCTCGATTTGGATATGCGCAAGCCAAAAATCCACGTTGGCTTTGGTGTACCTAACGATAAAGGAATGAGTACGATTCTCATCAACAGAAATTCAATTGATGAATGTATTTTTAAATCCAGCTTAAATAACCTTGATTTTATTACAGCTGGCCCAGTTCCTCCAAATCCATCAGAACTAATTATTAGTTCTAAAATGCTCGATGTTATTCAGGAATTGAAAACGAAATACGATGTAATAGTAATTGATAATCCGCCTGTTGGACTCGTAACGGACGGTATACGAATTATTAAATTGGCCGATTATCCAATTTATGTTTTCCGTGAAAATTTCTCCAAAAGAAACTTCGTTCAAAATGTCAAAAAACTAATCCGTGATAATAATATTAAAAACATGTCTGTCATCTTAAATTCAGTCGATATTAAACGATCTGGCTATGGATACAGTGGTGTTTATGATTATGACTACGGATACGGTTACGGTTATGGTTTTGGGTATTATGATGAGGATATTCGCCGTGAGAAATTTAGTATCAAAGAATTCTTCCGAAAAATGATCAGCAAATAAGTATGAAACTCGACGAAGTAAAAATTCCTGGTTTAAAAGTTATTTCTCCAAATGTTTTCGAAGATCCACGTGGATATTTCTTCGAATCATACAGTAAAAAATCATTTGAAGAAGCTGGTATTGCTGAAGAATTCGTTCAATCCAATCAAAGCCTTTCTCAAAAAGGGGTTTTAAGAGGTTTGCATTTCCAACATCCACCTCATGCGCAATCTAAATTAGTTCGAGTAATTAAAGGTTCTGTTTTAGATGTTGTAGTTGATATTCGTAAAGGATCGCCTTGTTATGGTCAACATTTTACCATTGTATTGAGTGAACAAAACAAACTCATGTTTTACATCCCAACAGGTTTTGCTCATGGCTTTCTTACATTAGAAGATAATACCATTTTCTCCTATAAATGCGGAAACTATTATCATAAAGCCGCTGAAGATGGAATTCTTTGGAACGACAAAACACTCAATATTGATTGGAATATTCAAGATCCAATTCTTTCAGAAAAAGATAAACTCAACACCCTTTTTTCTGATTTTCAATCTCCATTTACCTTCTCATAAACATTAGAATACCAATGAATCTGGGAAACTTCTCTTTACCTGTTATCTACCTGATTTATATTTTCGGGATGTTTCTCCTTTCGCTGGTGATTAATGGGATTCTTATTAAATTTTCTCTGAATCTTGGTGCCAAAAACGAAGTAAATCAAGTACGTTGGGCATCTACAACTAAACCAGCTTTTGGTGGCGTTTCCTTTTTCATTCTATTTCTTGTTTCCATTGTTTTCTTCGCTATATTTTTTGGAAATGGTCAAATTTTGCTCAATGCCAAATTCTTAGGTATTCTCATTGCCAGTTCAATGGGTTTCATGATGGGACTTGCCGACGATGCCTACAATACAAAGCCTTTCCTAAAATTCGCGGTTCAGTTTCTTTGCGCTATTCTCTTTATTGTTACTGATAATTGCATTCAAACCTTTCCCTGGGAATGGCTCAATATCGTACTCACTTTTATTTGGGTAGTTGGTATGATGAATTCAATTAATATGCTCGATAATATGGATGCTATAACGGCTAGCGTTTCGACCGTTATTTGCTTTGGTATGGCGATGATTCTCGTTTTCAAAGGCGATTTTCTGAATCTCGATCTTGTGTTATTATTAGGTGTAATTGCTGGGATTGGTGGTTTTCTTTATTATAACTGGAATCCATCACGCATGTACATGGGCGATAGTGGTTCTCAGTTCTTAGGAGCTTTCCTAGCCGGAATGGCTATTCACTACCTTTGGAATGCACCCGATTATTATGGTCAATATATTCCCGAAAAACAACTCCTTCTCGTTGCCCTTTTATTTATTGTTCCCATCAGTGACACAACAACAGTCTCAATCAATCGTTTGATGAGAGGCCAAAGTCCATTTGTTGGAGGAAGAGATCATACTACACATCATCTTTCTTATATGGGCTTAAGCGATCGACATATTGCCATGCTCATGATCGCTATCTCATTAGGAACTGTTGTATGTGGCGTGTTTATTATCAACAACATTGAAACCTGGAGATGGTTTCATTCGTTATTATTTGCATCACTTTTTCTAGTCATTGGCATTGCGCTTTATTCAACAACTAAGTTGAGTAAACCCAAAAGCAAAACGTGAAATTCAAAACAATCATTAATCGCATTCCCGGAACTTGGTGGAAAATCATGATATCCATGACCTTTCTCCTTGGAACTCTCGGTTTTGTGAGGTTGTTTAACTTTTCGACGCGGTTTCAAAGTAACGACGATCTCTACCAAAAATATTTCACCGATAGCTACAAAGTTTTTGCTGTCAATATTCCCAACGACCTCAATTTTGCAGGAGAACCTGTTCCACTTCAGGATTTCGAAGTGCGCGAACGGGTTGATCGAGAATTCCTTGTAAACACCTATTGGCAATCACAAACGCTACTTTTAGCAAAACGTTCCAATCGCTGGTTTCCTATTATAACCCCAATTCTCAAACGAAATGGAATTCCTGAGGATTTTAAATACCTCGCCGTTGTTGAAAGTGGCTTCATGCATGGTGTTTCGAGCAAAGGAGCAGCAGGCTACTGGCAATTTATTCCGAGCACTGCCGAAGCGTATGGCTTAACCGTAAACGAAGAGATCGACGAACGCTATCACGTTGAAAAATCGACTGAAGCAGCATGTAGATTATTCAAGGAAGCCTACAAAGAATTAGGAAATTGGACACTCGTAGCAGCTTCGTTCAATATTGGACTCAATGGCTTACAGCGACAAATGATTCGTCAAAAAGTAACGAATTATTATGATTTACTGTTGAATGAGGAAACTGCACGGTATGTATTTCGTGTTTTAGCAATGAAAGAAATACTGAGCAATCCTCGTCGCTATGGATTTATCTACCGTAAAAAAGACCTATATCCACCTTTACCTAGCAAGACAATTAACGTGGATACCAGTATTACCGATTTGGCATCTTTCGCCGAAAATTTAGGCTTGAATTACAAACTCCTGAAATATTTTAATCCTTGGCTTAGATCAGAAACTTTGACAAATCCAGAGGGGAAAAAATTCCAACTAAAAATTCCACCTCCAAGTGTAAAAAATTACGATGCTTTAATGAGAATGGCCGATGCTGAAATGGCTCCTGCTGCGATTCCTGTTAGCGATTCACTTGGAAATTAAGGCAATTGCCAAATCACCGAATTTCCTGTTCCAACTTCATTTTCCTCCCAGATTGGATTGCCTGGATCATTTATCCATGTGCCATCAACAATGTATTTATACAGATGCTTCCCTGGACTTAGATAGATCGAAAATGTCCATCCTTGCTCGGTCTTCTTCATCTTTAAATTACTTGTATCCCAAGAATTAAAATCGCCAGAGAGGATAACTTCCTTCGCATTCAAATAATCTTTCAAAGTAAATGTTTGATTGGCTCCAAGAATGAGGAGCGAATTCGCATTTCCAGTATTATCCTTTGAAACGAGTTCATTGTTAGGATCTAAAATCCATACATTATCGACAATAAATTTATAGGAATAATTGCCCGCTTTTAATACATAAGGAAGCACCCAACCCGAATCGGTTTTCGATAAGGCTAATTCATCTGGATTCCAATTATTAAAATCTCCCGAGAGCATTACTCGTTGGGCATTTGTATATCCTTTCAACCGAAATAAATAAGGAGTTCCGATAGAAATAACTGAATTAAATCCACCATTGGAATCATCTACTTTTCTTGGATTTGTAGAATCATTTATCCAATTACCATCAATTATGAATTTGTATAAATAGGTTCCATCTTCTAAATAAATGGGGAGTTCCCAGCCATCTTCTACTCTATTCATTTCGATTTCACGTTCATCCCATGAATTAAAACTACCAGCTAAAATTACTCGACGCGCTTCGGTATTTCCAGCTAGTTTGAATTTATAATTCGATTTGTAACACACCGAATTTTTCCCATCAAATCCATCGTTTTCAGTTACTTTATTATTGGGGTCTTCCATCCAACGACCATCAACAATAAATTTATATAGGTGTTTTCCTGATTTTAATGGAATGGAAATTTGCCATCCCGAATTCGATTTACTTAGAGGGCTGCCCGATAAACTCCAATTATTAAATGAACCTGAAATGAAAACACTTGAAGCTTTTTGAAATCCTTCCAATTGAAATAAAGAGGTTCCATCGGCATTTTCTACAGGTTGAAAATCCTTCTTTTTGTAATTATTTACTCCGTACTTTTTAATCATTACTGGAATACCTGAAAACATTGAATCTTGAATAGAAGATGTCATGAGGTACTTCAACATTTCATCAAGCCCATTCATTTCTACAATTGGCTTGAGTAATTCAATTGATTTCTTATTGATTTTATAAATCCATCCACCTTGCTCCGATTTAGACCAATTTCCTGAATGCAAACTCTCAATCAATCCGATATCTTGTAAGTCAAAATGTCGAATTAAACTATCCACCTGAGCCGAATCATAAGGCATAGGCACTGAAATAATCATATTGCCATCTTCAATTTTACAATTTGGTGGATTGCCTGTTTGTGCTTTGCTTGAATTTGGATAAGCAAGTAAGGTCACACCTATAAACAAGAGGTATACGAATGACTTATAAAAAGAAAAATTCCACCTCATTCCCATATATACATTTCTCCTTTCATGAAATTGATTCCCATATCACGACGAGCAATAAAGCCATAACCTAACATGCCATCGATACTTGTTTCATAAGCTGATCTCATCGCATTGAGATTCGTTATTATGACATCTAGTTTACTAAACAAAATTCCATCGACTAATAATTCTGAAATTTCCCCACTCAAAATATCAACTTTATTATTTCCAGCTCCATTGAGTGTATTCCGCTTAGTTAAAGTAACCAATTCAAATACTTTTTTCGAAGCACCCGAATGCAACACATTGGTTTCGGCTCCTGTATCAAAGTAAAATCGAAGTTTCCTTTCATTAATCGTAACATTAATCAATATGAGTCCATTCTCTTGAGAAATTTGAATGGGTTTATTGGGGTATTTCAGAGTTGAATCTTCAGCCAATCGTACTCCTTTTTTTGAAAGACGATAGAGTACAATTTCACTTTCTCCAATATGAAAATGGATTTCTAGGCGCTTAAGTAGATTTAATCCAAACAATCCCAATATTTTAACGCCTTTATTCGACTCCAAATGCCCAAGAGGAATCACATCGGCATCGACTTTTGTAAAAAATAATCCAGGAGAAATTTCGAGATGTTTCACTAAGGTTTGATTTCCTTCGCCAGCACCACCCGTAATTCCCGCAGCCATCACTGAACCATAACGTGGATAATCACGGAAATAGGTTTTGTTCAATACTAAATGTGGCGCACCTGTATCTAAAATTAAATTCCCAACAAGCGAGTCAATCCGAACCTCCAATAACAACAGATTCCCAGAACGTTTAATGGGAATTCGAACTTTCAATGCATCACCTTGTGGAATAGGATCAGGAAATTCTGAATAACGACCTCTCTTTTTAATTTGGGGAAATGAGGATGCATGCGTGTCAATTCCTAACCATAAACTGGAAACGATAAAACAGAGAAATCCAAAAAATAGGTAGCTGTTTCTAGGATGCATTCGAAAACAAATGTACGAAAGGAGGAAAGAGCACAAGCAATAGCTAAATCGGCAAACAAAATGACTAATTTCGCGGTTTGTTTTTCCATGGATATAATCGATTCCGTAGGCGATGCTTCTATTGAAGTGTATGGTGCCCGCGAACATAATCTCAAAAACATAGACGTGAGTATTCCTCGCAACAAGCTGGTTGTTATAACCGGATTGAGTGGAAGTGGAAAATCATCTTTGGCTTTTGATACTATTTATGCTGAAGGACAACGACGTTACATCGAAAGCTTCTCAGCCTATGCAAGACAGTTCCTTGGTAATATGGAACGTCCCGAGGTTGATAAAATAACAGGATTAAGTCCTGTCATTTCCATAGAACAAAAAACGACAGGTAAAAATCCAAGATCAACTGTAGGAACTATAACCGAGATCTACGATTTTTTACGATTGCTTTTCGCCCGTGCTGGTGAAGCGTATTCGTATGTAACGGGCGAAAAAATGATCCGTTATTCTGAACAACAAATTCAAGCTCTCATTCTTCAGGATTATGCCGACAAAAAAATAAGTCTACTTTCTCCGGTTGTAAAAGGTCGTAAAGGACATTATCGTGAGCTCTTTGAGCAAATCCGAAAAATGGGCTATCTCAAAGTTCGGGTGGATGGAAAAGTTCTGGACATCACCTTTGGGATGAAACTCGACCGCTACAAAGTGCATGATATTGAGATTGTAGTTGATCGCATTGAGGTGAAAGATGATGTTGCTCAGCGTATTTCTGAATCACTCAAACTTGCCATGAAACATGGGAAAGGAAGTATGATGGTTTTGGATGCAGATACGGATGAAGTGCGCCATTTCAGTCGTTTTCTCATGTGCCCAACATCGGGTATTTCATACGACGAGCCAGCACCTAACCTCTTCTCTTTCAATTCTCCTTATGGTGCATGTCCACGCTGTCATGGTTTAGGGAAAGTGACAGAAGTAGATTTAAATAAAATTATCCCCGATCCTAAAAAGAGCTTGCGAAATGGTGGTATTGTTCCATTGGGAGAATACAAAAACAATTGGATTTTTGCCCAAATCGAAGCCATTGCCGATAAGTATGGATTCAATTTAAAAGATCCGATTGAAGACATTGATGAATCTGCTATTAATGCTATTCTGTATGGTACAGAAGAAATTCTGAAAATCAAGAATCCAAATTACAATGCGGGTGGTTATGCCATGCAGTTTAACGGAATTGTCAATTTCATCACCGATCAACACGAAGAAAGTTCCTCTGAGAACACGAAAAGTTGGGCACTCGAATACATGAACGATGTGGAATGCCCAGAATGCCATGGAGATCGTGTGAAGAAAGAAGCACTTTGGTTTAAAATCGATGGGAGAAATATTGGTGAACTAGCACGACTCGATATTGCCCATTTAGAATCTTGGTTTTCTGGAATTGAGCAACGTATGGAAGATCGCCAGCTTGCTATTGCTCAAGAAGTGGTGAAGGAAATCAGAACACGAATTGGATTCTTGATGGATGTTGGATTAGAATATTTGACATTGAATCGAAGTGCGGGAAGCCTTTCTGGTGGAGAATCGCAGCGAATTCGTTTAGCTACTCAAATTGGTTCTAAGCTCGTTGGTGTACTTTATATTTTGGATGAACCTAGTATTGGATTGCATCAACGCGATAATGTTCGATTAATTAAAGCACTTCAAGAATTAAGAGATTCTGGTAATTCTGTTTTAGTTGTAGAACACGATAAAGACATGATCATGGCTGCCGATCATGTGATTGATATTGGTCCGGGAGCCGGAGTTCATGGTGGAAAAGTAGTTGCCCAAGGAACAGGACTTTCATTGATGAGTGGTGATTCATTGACAGCAAAATACCTTCGTCACGAAATTGAAATTGCCGTTCCAACTGAACGTAGAAAAGGGAATGGGAAAAAGTTGAAACTCTCTCACGCCAGTGGAAATAATTTGAAGGATGTTACAGTTGAATTTCCTTTAGGGATGCTCATTTGTGTTTCGGGTGTTTCAGGAAGTGGGAAGTCGACTTTAATCAATGAAACCCTCTACCCTATTCTTAGTCAGCACTTTTTCCGTTCGAATAAAAAACCACTTGCTTACAAGAAAATCGAAGGTTTACAGCATATCGATAAAGTAATCGACATTGATCAAAGCCCCATTGGACGAACGCCTCGTTCCAATCCAGCAACGTATACGAATGTATTTTCTGATATCCGAAATCTGTTTGCATCACTTCCTGAAGCGAGTATCCGAGGATATAAAGCAGGGCGTTTTTCGTTCAATGTTAAAGGTGGAAGATGCGAGACCTGTAGTGGTGGTGGAATGCAAGTAATTGAAATGAATTTCCTGCCGGATGTATATGTTCAATGTCCATCCTGCCAAGGAAAACGTTACAACCGTGAAACGCTGGAAGTACGATACAAAGGAAAATCGATCAGCGATGTACTCAATATGACCATTGATATGGCTGTTGAATTTTTCGGAAATATCCCTTCTATACTGCATAAGATAAAAACATTGCAAGATGTTGGTTTAGGATATATTTCACTTGGTCAATCTTCTACAACACTGAGTGGTGGCGAGGCTCAACGAGTAAAATTAGCAACAGAGCTTTCTAAAAAAGATACAGGTAGCACCTTTTACATTTTAGATGAACCAACTACAGGTTTGCATTTCGAGGATATACGTATATTGCTCGACGTGCTTCAAAAACTGGTTGATAGAGGAAATACTGTTTTGATTATTGAACATAATCTTGATATTATCAAAGTAGCAGATTATCTTATCGATATTGGCCCTGAAGGTGGAGCTCGGGGTGGAACTGTTATCGCAGCCGGAACACCTGAATTTGTATCTCAACATCCAACAAGCTACACAGCCGAATTTTTAAAAAAAGAACTTAACGCAATCACTTATGGACATTAACAAAAAAAGTGGTCACGAAGATAAAATCATCGAGGCATTTAAAGAGAAAGACAATTTTGAAATTAAGACAACCAACTCTTGGCAGATCTTTAAGATTATGGCTGAGTTTGTTGAAGGATTTGAAAAGCTTGGAAAAATTGGACCATGCGTTTCGATTTTTGGATCGGCACGTTCTAAACCAGAAGATCCATATTACATCATGGCCGAAGATATTGCCTATCGTTTAACCATGGAGGGTTATGGGATTATTACTGGAGGCGGACCAGGTATTATGGAAGCTGGAAATAAAGGAGCACATCGTGGAGGTGGAAAATCAGTAGGATTAAACATCGTACTTCCTCATGAACAAGAAGGAAATCGCTTTATTGATCGCGATAAGATTATCAATTTCGATTACTTCTTCGTACGTAAAGTGATGTTTATGAAATACGCACAGGGTTTTGTTATTATGCCTGGCGGATTTGGAACATTAGATGAATTTTTTGAAGCCATCACCTTAATTCAAACGAATAAAATTGCCCGTTTCCCATTGGTACTTGTTGGAAAGAAATTCTGGGGTGGTTTAGTTGAATGGGTGAAAGAACAACAAATGCGAGAAAACCCATTCATTGCAGAAGAAGATTTGAACTTATTCAGTTTGGTTGATACGCCCGAAGAAGCTGTACAAGCGATCAATGATTTCTATAATAAATATATGTTCCGTCCGAATTTCTAAATGAACTATCAAACACATTCGTTTGAAATAATTGAAACCCATTAAAATTCAATTAAGACATCGAACAAATATGATAATTGAGCGTATATCGAACCTGCTTTGAAGACAATTTCTTCAAATCAATCAGATAAAAAGTATGAATCATCTTGATGAATTTGATTTTAAAAACAAATTAAAATTGGATTCAATTGATGAAAAAAATTGCAAACACACCTGAATGCAGATTGAACTGAAATAAAAAAATATACATTTACCGCAATAAAATAGCCTCTATGAGTTCAGATAGCAGCCTTTACGACTTAACTATGATTCGAGAAATAGCTCATGGTAATAACGATTTCGTAAAGAAGATGATGTCTTTATTTATTGAAACGATGCCTCCAGCAATTCAAGAATTAAAACAGCATTTATCGGATAGGAATTGGGCGAGTTTAGGTGCAGTTGCTCATAAAATCAAGCCATCTATTGATACAATGGGAATTGAAAGTCTAAAAGAAGACATCCGATCACTAGAGCGTTATGGCAAAGAGATGAGTAATTTGGATGAAATACCAAGCTTAATGCAAAAGGTAGAAGATATATTGCAACGTGTAATTGATGATTTACAATCAGAACTTGCAGCTGGTTAAGACCAAATAGATTAAATAAAAAATCCCGCCTAAGCGGGATTTTTTATTTAACAGATATAAGTTCAACATTAAAAATCAAACGAGACTTAGGTGGAATAAGCGGAGGTCTTCCACTTTCTCCATACGCTAGGTTATAAGGAATCGATAACAATGCTTTTCCTCCTTCGTTTAAGTATCCAATCCCTTCGTCCCATCCTGGAATAACCATTCCAGCACCAATGCGAAAAGTAATCGGTTGTCCTCTCAATACGGAAGAATCGAAAATATCACCGTTTTCTAGAAAACCAGTATAATGCACTTCGACTGTTTTACCTCTTTCGGCCTTTGCTCCTTTTCCTTGTTCAACAATATTGTATTCTAAACCAGAAGCCGTAATAACTTTTTGTTTTGCTTTGACAATAAACGGCTTAGGAGCAAAATCTTTAAAAACATCTAAAACTTCAACATCAAAAATCAAATAAGATCCGGCAGGTATTTTAGGCATTGGCGTATCGCCGTATCCAAGATCTGGAGGAATGGTTAAGATTGCCTTATCACCAACTTTTAAAAGTTGAAAAGCTTCATCCCAGCCCGCAATCGCTTGTTTCATTCCTATCACAAATTCGAAAGGCTGATTACGCTCTCTTGAACTGTCGAATTTACGGCCATCCACAAGAGTTCCGGAATAATGGACTTTCACTTTGTCCCCTTTTGCTACCGTTCTTCCTTTGCCAGCATGGGTGAGTTTTATCTTTAAACCACTGGCTGTGGTAACCTCTTCATCCACTTTCAGTTTCAGTGATTGGGAGTTGAGCGAGCTCCATGAAAGAAAAAGAAACGAAAAAAGAAGTACTCTCATAATTATTCAGCTTTAATCAACTCAACCTCAAAAATAAGAGAAGAATTTGAAGGAATAGACCCCATATTTCTAGGACCATAACCTAACCATGAAGGTATCATTAGCGTTGCTTTAGAACCTATCTCAAGTGCGGCAATTCCTTCATCCCAGCCTTTAATTACAGAACCATTTCCTAATGGAAAAGAAATTGGCTCCTTACGTTCAATACTCGAATCGAACACAGTTCCATCCAATAATTTCCCTGTATAATGTACTGTAACAGTTTGACCTACAATAGGCTTCACACCATTACCTGGAGTACGACGAATAATAATCAAACCACTTGGCTCGGGTGCTATATTATCTCCATTCGCTTGCATTTTAGCAATCAACAAGCCCATTTCTTTTTCACGTTGTGTTTGCATATTCACTTGAGATATAGAATCTAAAACAGCTTGTTTTTTCTTCATTTCATCCAAAGTACTTATTTCTGCTAAGCCAATCTCAAAGCGAATTTTTTGACCCGGAGTGCAAAATGGAGGAAGTGTTTCTAAATGAACTGTTTTTAAGAAAAAAGAATCTGCGGGAACTAAAAAAGTGGTGGAATCTCCCAAATGCATCATGGAGATACCTTCAATCAAATCCCCTTTATATTCTGGCTTTCCAACTTGAATCGAAATAAATCCAGCAGGATTAACTTTTGAATCAAATAATAAAGAATCTACATTACCAATTTGCATGTAATAACGCGCTCTAATCGACACGATATCATCTTTTACTGGCACTTTAGCATCTTTATTTTTTCGAATGTTTTTGTATAATAAACCGTTTGGACTTACCGAAAATCCTTTGGGAATCTCGTTTTTAGAATTTGTTTGAGCAGTTAAATCGATTGTTTTTAAACTCAAACAAATTGCTGCTATTCCTACAAGAAAATGGAGTCTTTTATTCTTCATCTTATTCAGCTTTCATCAATTGAACTTCAAAAACTAATGGCGAAAATGGGGGAATGGGGCCTTGTCCATTTGATCCATATCCTAAAACTGACGGAATAACAAATGTTGCGGATGATCCAACATTCATCATGGCAACTCCTTCATCCCATCCAGCAATTACTTCTGATGCACCTAATTTAAAAGTAAATGGTTGTCCGTGATCAAAACTTGAATCGAATTTTTTTCCATTCAATAAATAACCAGTGTATTGCATCGTTACTTTTTGACCTTTTTTCACTTTAGGACCATTTCCTTTGGCTGTTTCAAAAAAGTACATGCCACTAGCAGTTGGAGTTCCTTTTAAATTCTTTCTTTTTAAATAGTCTTCAATTGCAGCAGGCTCTTCAGCTTGCATTTTATCCATCATTCCTTTTTGCTCGGAATTCATTTGAGATCGTAAAGCTTCTAATTTTTTCAAAGTAGCTTCTTCCGATTGAATATCAACTAAGCCAATGTGAAAAACGAGTTCATCACCTGCTTTTAAACCAGGAGGAAGTTTATCTAGTTTATTAGAAACTAAAAAGAATGAATCGGCCGAAACGATAAAGGAAGCACTATCTCCAATATGCATCATGGTTAATCCTTCCATGATATCACCTTGAAACAATGGCTTAGAAAGTTGAATAAATTTAATTCCTTCAGGAAAATCTGGGAATTTAAAAGAATCAAATAAGAGCGAATCTTTATCCTCATCAGTTTTACCTTTAATACTCAAAGACATGTGAGTATATAAAATATCTTTCATTTGGGGTGATTTCCCTTTTTCATCTTGACGATGAAATTGATAAAACAAACCTCCGTCTGTTTCTTCGTATCCCTTATGTCGGGATGAATCACATGAACTAAGCAATAGTATTGCTAGTGTTGCTAATCCGGTCGAAATCCGGATGAATGGTGTAATCATTTAGTAAATTTGAATCAGTTCAATGTCATAAACAATGGGCGATCTGGCTGGAATCCGGCTCTTGTCCCCTATTAATCCATGAGCAAGGTGCGAAGGTAAAATAAATTTGGCTCTATCACCTTCCTGTAAGAGTTTGATGCCTTCATGCAATCCACTTTCAACTTGATCATGATCGATTAAAAACGACTCGGCTCCTGTTGAATCAGAAGAATAACAGAGAGTTCCATCGAGTAATGTTACTGTGAATTTTACTTTGGCATTCAATCCAGCTTTCGCTTTTTTTCCTTTTCCATGGGTATATATTTCATAGCGAAGGCCAGTTCCAGTTCTAGTTACCTTCATGTTATGCTTCACTATATACGCATCAATTTCATCAGATTCTCTTCGATTCAATTCCTTATTCACCCGGATTAAGGACTCTTGTATCTCTTTTTCAGAGGGTTGATGAGGAGCAGGTTTAGGCGATTGTCCACACGAAATCAAAACAGGTAATAATACCAAAGAGAGAAAGCCCAAAATTGATTTCATGCATTTAATAGTTGTTTATATTCTGGAAGAATCTTTAAAAATTTAGTAACAGTTTCATCCATTGATTCTTCAGATGAGCCACCAGCAGCATTAATATGACCGCCTCCATTAAAATATTTCTTGGATAATTGGTTGGCAGGAAAATCTCCAATAGATCGAAAGGAAATTCGCACACGCCCCTTTCTTTCGCTAAATAAAACACCCAGTTTTGTTCCTCGAATGCTCAAAGCAAAGTTTACAAGTCCTTCCAAATCCCCTTCTTGATAGGAATGTCGTGTTAATTCATCTTCGGTTAAATAAATATAACAGGTATTAAGTCCATCGACATACTTCATTTTATTACTCATTGCATACCCCCATAATTGCAACTTTGACAATGAATTTTGGTTGAAAATGGATTCATGAATCTTCCATTGTTCAAGTCCGGTTTCAAGCAATCGGGAAGTAAGAAGATGTGTACGTGGCTTTGTTGCAGAAAATCGAAACGAACCTGTATCCGTCATGATTCCAGTATATAAGCAACCAGCAATTTCTTTATCTATAAACGAATCGCCTCCATCAGCTTGAATATACTCTAATACAAGCTCACATGTGGATGAGGCTTGAGTATTTGAACACATGAATTCTACAAAATCATCAGGTTCTTGATGATGGTCTATCATCACCTTAACAGCTTTTGTATTTCGAAGAGTTTCCTCCATATCACCTACTCGTGATGGATGATTAAAATCGAGGCAAAATATCAAACCCGAATCATTCAGAATTTTTGCTGTTTGTTCTGGATTTGCTTCAAATTCAATGGTCTCGGAAGCACGTGGTAGCCAATCCAAAAAATCAGGAAATGGATCAGGGATGATTACCTGAATATGACGTTGATATCGTTTTTCAAGGTATAATTTCAACCCAATGGAAGACCCAAGTGCATCACCGTCGGGGTTTCGATGAACTACGATAGAAATTTGAGAATCGTGAAGAAGGTGTTGCCGAATAGAATTCAGCTGATCAGGACTAAACATTTCAACAAACCTAGGGATTTTCCTTCGAATGTTGTGATGAGCATATAGATGCTTACTCAGATTTTAGTACTTTTACAAAAAGATTCACAAAACCATCTGTATGATTCTTTCCTCGAAACTTTCTGGAATAACATTATTTTCTCTGTCGTTCCTCGTGTTTTCCGGATTTTTAAGCCTAGCTTCTTGTAAAAAAGATAAATCCAAGACAGATGAAGTACCAGCTAAAGTAATTGGTTCTGTCTTAATTAATGGCTCCTATACTACCTTTTCAAGATACTCATATTATATAACTGGTGTTACTGAACTTCAGAATTACCTAGTACTTTTTAGAACAGATAATTCTGAAATTACCTTACGATTTCCTGGTACAGAAGAAAAAATTCACGAATTAGGAAATGGAGATAGTACGATCTCTATTCAATATAAAGATGCTGGATCTCGCTTATTTAATGCAGATTCTGGTAGAATTGAAATTTCAAGTTACAAAATTACTCAAGGTATTTTCCAAATTTCAGGAGGCTTTGAGTTTCATGCAAAACGCTTAGAACAATCTGGAGGAATCTCCAATTATGTTCATGTGAGAGGATATGAAGGTGGTTTTGTAGATATCTTATCCCAATAATTCAATTGAATGACGCACATAGTTGTTTTCGGAGCAGGCCGCTCTGCTGGATTTTTCATTGAATATATCTTCAATCTATCTAAACAACATGGATGGAAACTCACAGTTACCGATCAACATATTGGACATTTAAATGTATTATTTTCTCAATACGAAAATGCCCACGCTGTTGAATCAAATGTGAATGATCCACAAGCAAGAGAAGAATTAATTAGCAGTGCTCAATGGGTTGCTTCTTTGCTTCCTGCTTTTATGCATTCTATAATTGCTCGTGATTGTGTTCGACTCAATGTGAATCTGGTTACCGCTTCATACGAAAGTGATGAAATGCGTGAATTGAAATCGTTAATAGAAGAAAAAGGTTTGCAATTTCTTAATGAGTGCGGTCTTGATCCAGGAATTGATCACATGTCGGCCATGAGAATCATTCATAAACTACAAGATTCTGGAGCAAAAATCACTTCGTTTCGATCTTTTTGTGGTGGACTTGTCGCTCATGAATCTATCGATAATCCTTGGGGGTATAAATTCAGTTGGAATCCTAGAAATGTCATATTGGCCGGACAAGGAATTGCACGATTTCTTGAACATGGACGTTTAAAATTCAAACCCTATTCTCGATTATTCAACGAACCCGAATCCATTGAATTTTCAAGTGGTGAAATCTATGATGGATATCCTAATAGAGATTCTATTTCCTATCAAGATGTATATGGATTAAAGGATATAAAAACGATGGTGCGTGGCACCTTGAGACATAAAGGTTATTGTAAAGCCTGGAACATCTTTGTTCAAATGGGACTTACAGACGATTCATATGTCCTTCCTATTTCCAATTCATTTACCTACTATGATTTATGTGATGCTTACTTACCCGGAAACGGATCGAATCTAAAATCTCGAATTCAATTATTAATGGGTGAAGAGTATGATCAAGAAGCTATTGAGTGTGTAATGTGGACAGGAATTACTGAACAAATAGAGATTCCACTTTCCAGTACTCACAGTCCCGCTTCTATTTTACAAGATCTACTTGAGCGGAAATGGTTATTAAAAGAAAATGATCGTGATTTAGTGGTAATGCAACATCTTTTTGAATATGAAATCGAAGGTGAAAAATTTCTCATACGAAGTTCACTTCAAATTGAAGGAGAAAGCAATCAACGTACTGCAATGGCTAAAACAGTAGGTCTACCTTTAGCTATTGCATTAAAGAATTTAATACAAGGCAAGTGCACAAAAAAAGGCTTGTTAATTCCTATTTTACCAGAAATTTACGAGCCTATTTTAAATGAGCTTCGAACAGAATTTGGAATTCTTTTCGAAGAAGAAGAGCTTATAATTCAGAAACGATAAGCAAAAGAAAAATTATAGGAAGCTGCCGCACGTGTTAAATTTCCATTGCCAGGAGCTGCAGTAAAATATTTCTTCGATCCAAGTCCAAATGAAGAACAAATCGAAAAATCCTTTATTGGATTCCAAATAAAACCTCCCTGAATTAAGAAAGAAAAGTATCCAGTATTTTGAATGGAAGTACTATTGTAATAATTATTATTATAAGAATTATCACGAACACGTGCATATCCACTTCGAAAAGATGGGCCCAAGAATAGCCGTGCTTGCCCTTGTCCTGTTGGATAAAAGTTTAGATCAAAACCTGAATAAAATATATTATACCAATTCCTTAGTTCATTGAAATTATTGCTATTATCTCCATATAAACTCAAACTCACAGGAATTCTTATCCCTAATTTACCTTGATCTCCAACAATTCTCTCATAAGAAAATGTAACGTTTTGGAATAATATATCTGGAAGATTCAAACCCAAAATATTTCTACCTAGATTTCTCGGATCATACGAAGTACTATTTTGTCCTTTTTCTTTTGGTGCATTTATGATATCAACAGCTCCACTTTCATAGGTAATTTTTTCAATCTCATTTAGGTCGATATGATAATTAGGACCATTTTGATTACTGAACTTCTTATATAGAACATCATGTTTCGTTACTTCTTGAATTTTTGCTTCTATTGTACCACCATCAATTAAGGTAATTACATCCTGAGCAGAAGTGATAGATGCATAACTAAGAACTATAAGTAGGAGGAAATTCTTCATGTGAAATTGTTTGATATTTTAACGAAGATGATAAGTATTTATTATAAAAACAAAACCCCGCAATAAGCGGGGTTTTGTTTAATCACGTTTTTGATTAATTCTTGATTATTTTTTTATGATATACCTGACCATCAATTTCTATTTGAATGGTATAGATTCCTGATGAAATCGTTGATAAATCAAGGTTGAAATTTTGAGCTCCCGGATTTACTTGTCCAGAATATGGAGCAAGAACTTGCTTACCTAGAATATCAATTAAGCGAATTTGAACTTTAGAAGAATTCACCGTATTAAATTCAATCTTAGTTAATCCAGTTGTTGGATTTGGGTAAGCATTTAATCCAATTAAATCGGCAGCATCTTCAATTCCTAGTGCAACACCAATGTTGATATCGTCTAGATAAAGATTATTACTTCCATTTGTTCCGGCAACAAATTCAAAACGGAAACGAACATTCGTTTGAGTTGCAACACTTGTCAAACCTAAAGCAATTGTTTGCCATTGATTCGTATTCGTTGGAACAAACTCAGATGTATAAAGTCCAGCTGTAATTAATTCAGCACCCGATAATGTTTTACGCAAAATCCATGTTTGTCCACAATTCACAGATGTATACACTTTTAATGCATCATCTGCAGTTCCATTTCTTTCAGCTCCTGAAATACGGAAAGTTAATGAAGGACTAGCTACCGTTGCTAAATTATATGAAGGTGAAATGAAGTCATCCGTTTCTGTTGGAGTGTTGTTATAATTTCTCATTTTCACACAACTTCCAAATGTTCCAAATCCTGTCCATGGGCTGAATTCCCATTTATTAGCTGAATTATCATTGTTAAACACAATCCAACGATCAAAATTTGAATTGTAATCTAGATTATCCCAAAAAGGACCAGTTGAAAAATCAGCAGTTTGACTACTTATCGTTACGTAATCATTTTTCTGAACTGCATTTTCACCAATTGCATTCGAAGTAGTAAGCTTAACATTATAAATTCCTGCAGTAGAATAGCTTACAACTGGTGTCGAAACAGTAGATGTTGCGGGTGAACCACCTTCAAATTCCCAAGCACGTGTGTATGAATCTGAATTATAGGAAAAATCAGAGTAAGTCACTGTAGCACCTTCACACACTAAACGGCGATTATCGCAAAAACTAGCAATTGGAGCACAACTTACTGGGTTAGCAACATCTTCATCTCGAGTTCCTGTAGCTGCAAGGTTTTCATCTGATTGCAGATAGTATCGAACTGTAGCAAGTGTTCCATCCATAACATTCTTTTGACCATGTGTAAACATACTCATGCATTGATCATCTGAATAGTCCATATAATTATTGAACATCTCGCCAGAAGTATCATTCGTATCACGATTACATGTAGTTAAATTATAAGGGTAATCAGACCAACAGATACCATAATTAGGGCCTAGCGCAATTGGTGTATCATCAACTCCATCGCTACCACAATCAGCATCACCCCAAATATGACGTAAACCTAACCAGTGACCAACTTCATGAGTAACGGTTCTACCTAAACGAGGGCCAAATGAGCCTGTTGCCGCAGTACCAATACTTCCAATACAATCATTACGAATTACAATTCCATCAGTCGATAACAAGCCTCCCAATGGAAATTGAGCATATCCTAAAACTTCTCCACCAGTCCCTTGCACATCTCCTATCGATTTAACAACCCAAACGTTTAGGTATTTATATGAATTCCAATGAGAAACAGATTTCACTCCATTGTCATTGTTGGCTTCGTTTGTTTTAGGAGAATACACGCGAACAATTCCATCAGTACAATTTCCTAAATCATCTTTAGTAGCTAAACGAAATTCAATTTGACAATCTGCAGCTAATGGAACAAAAGCTTCAGGAGTTTGAGTGAAATTTGGATTTGTTAAACTGTAATCCTCATTCATTATACGAATCTGATCTAATATTTGCGCACGAGAAATATTTTCTGGACCACATTCATGAATTACATGAAATACTACTGGAATAATTCGCTTATTCCCTGATCTAGATTGACCGCTATTATGTAAAAGATATTGTTGAATACTTTTTTCGTATTGTTCTCGTTCTGCACGAAGTTCAGGATGCTTAGTAAGTTCCTGCTCCATTACTTCAACGGAAGAACATTTGTGGGGTACATGCTTAGATTGTCCCATTACATTTCCGAAAGAAAGTGTCAGGGCAAAAGACATGAACATCAAAGTAAATCTTTTCATGTGTTGTGGTTCTTGAATGTTATTTTAAAATAAAACCGCACAAGGTTAAGGAAATATTTGCCAACTTAATAGTATTAAAGGCTGATAATTTCCAATTGTAACGATTGAATTCAAATTTACAAACTCATATTACAAATTATCAAATACATAAAATGCATACTATCGGTTAAACCGAACATGATTTAATGATAAAATCAGCATAAATTCAATATGAAATAAACCCATCATGCAATGGATCGCAACAAATCCAATGCTTCCTTTTTGCTACAAGTTCGATTGGAATTCTATCCATCATTCTCAACCAAGGACAAAATAATAGAATTACATCTGCTTGATTCACTTTTTCTAATATCGCTATCGTTTGTCTATTAATTGATTTTAATATTAGAACATTATTCACTTTAAAAAAACCTGCTTTAGACCAAATCGCATTAACATTCAATGACTTACATTTCGAATTAATAGTCACTCCATTTTTAGAATCTAACATTTCAACGATGGTGGGGAATACATTTATCCCATCAGCTTGATTGATCAATGTTGGAATTTGAAGTTGATAGTTTGAGGGAAATTGAATGAAGCGCCGACCTTGTAATAAAATAAAGTGCTGACCTTCATTTGTTTGGAAATGAATAGAATTACTTGTTGAATAGATATAATTGGGGGATTTCTCAGCAAAAATTGTTTCATTAATAATACCAAGTATTAACCCGATACTTAGAGTTATGATGCTTGCTTTTAAATACTTAACTGAAATTCGTTTTATACATGCGAATGCAAAAAAGATAGTGGCTGAGTAAAAAATCAATTGAGATATTGATATTGAAGAAAGTGAAATTTTAGCAAATGGGAGTGTGCCAATGAAAATCGCCCACTTATTTAATAGACCTATTCCGAAAGAGAAGAGATACATGAATCCAATTCCAAGCAATGGAATCTTAGCTAAAAGAAGTGTTAGTATACCACAGTATGTTAATAAGGTAGAAAGCGGAACTGCAATGAGATTGGCTGGTAGAAACCAAGTAGGAAAAGTCCCAAAAACAAAAAAAGAAATGGGCGAAGTTGCAATCTGGGCAGCAGTTGAAATTGCTATAGGTGCTAAAATGTTTCTAAACAAACGATTAGGAATTTTTTGAATAAAATCTAAAATCGGTTTTATGGATAATATTGCCCAAACAGCTGCAAATGATAATTGAAATCCAATATCCATCATTACTTGTGGTGTTAAAAGAAGGATAATAAATGCCGCTCCCGATAAAATATTAAAAGGTGAAACTCGCCTATTCAAAAGATTCGAAACCATAATCAATGTGAACATGCAAACTGCTCGATTTACAGAAGGAGATAAACCAGTCATTGCTGCATAAACCCATAAAATCATAAGAATCAAAAGGATATTCATTTTCCCTTTCTTCAAAAAAGGTATGAAGCCAAATAAAAAAGTTAGTGCTTGAAAAAGTAAGCCGACATGCAATCCTGATACTGCTAAAATATGAATGATGCCTCCTGCAGAATAGGTTTTTATAAGATCATTATTCATTTCTGATCGGTCACCTAATAGTAAAGCTGATGCTACTTGCTTTTCATCTGGATGAAATATAGAGTCGTCAAGTTGACTTAATAATTTGCTTCTCCAAGAATTTGTGATTCGCTTGAAGGAAAAATCATCCATCGATAATTTGAATAACTGATCTGCTTGAATTCTTAATTGTGAAAATATACCCCGTTTGGCAAGAAAGGATTTGTAATCAAATTCACCTGGAATATTCGGAGCTTGAATAGATTTAAGTTTTCCCCAAACAATGAATCGATCATTTATTTGAATTTGCTGTTTGTGATTATCGACAATTTGTGTTCGGACCTTCCAAGTATGAGAATGAATAGAATTCAATGAAGATACATCGATCAAATTGCAATCAAACGAAACGACTCCTTGCTTAAATCGAGGGTCGTCTATAACCTCTATAAAGTAAGGTTCTGACTTATTGATTCTATTTAGATGTGAATCATTCTTATAATTTAATACACGTGTTTGATGAATTGAAATAATCCCGCCTATGAAGAAGATCAAATGAATAAGTGTACCCTGAAAATATGCTGGAAAGATTTTTCTAAAATTCTTAGAAAGTCCAATACCTATAAAAATCAAGAAAATCGCAAGAAATACTTCTAAAACATAGGGTAAATTTAAATTAGATAATATTTCAAAATTACAGAGTAAACAGCCTATTCCAAAACTAATGACCAATCGACTCATCGGTTGGTAGGCCCAAAAAGATTGCACATGAAAATCGATTGATTTTTTCATGGTGCAAAAAACAAAAAGCCACGCAATTGCGTGGCTTTTTAAACATTTATATACGTTTAAAATGCTTATTCAACAACTTTAAACTCCGTACGACGATTCAACTGATGTTGCTCTTCGGTGCATGTAGTGCATTCACAAACAGCTTTCGGTTGTGTTTCACCATATCCTTTGAATGTTAATCGCTTAGGATCAATATCACGAAGAGTACAATATTTCAACACCGATTTAGCTCGAGCTTCAGATAAACGCTGATTATAAGCATCATCACCACGACAATCAGTATGAGAACCAAACTCAATTTTATATTGAGGATTATCAGTTAACAATTTAACAAGTTTGTCAAGTTCAATAGCTGCATCTGGACGAATATCTGCTTTATTGTAATCATAGTAGATATCAAGTACGCGAGGACCAACTGTTTTTTCAAGTTCGATAATCTTGTTCTCTTTACACGTAATTATAATATCAGAACATTTTCTTTCAACTGTAGAAATATCAATTGAGTTTGTTAATGTTTGATTATAACGAGCATTGATTGAGAAATTGAAACCGCCTTTGAAACGGAAGTTTGCAACACCGCGACTATCAGTCATAGAGCTATCAACTTCACCAGTTTCTTTGTTTGTTGCATAAACTGTACAACCAACAAAAGGAGCTTTGGTTTCTTTGTCTTGAACACAAATTTCTGCCGGAATAATTGGATCTTTATAAATCACTTCATAAAGTTGATCAGAACCAGAACGAGCAGAAGTTAGATTTCCAATTTTACCATCATTATCAAGTGTGAAACTGAAATCATCTTTCGAAGAATTGATTGGAGATTTCAAATTCACTGGTTGACTAAATGTACTTCCGTTTTTAGAACTAACGAAAATGTCCAATCCACCCATACCTGCATGACCGTCGGAAGAGAAATAGAACTTTTCATTGAATCCTACTTGAGGCATCATTTCACGACCAGAAGTATTAATCATTGGTCCAAGATTAACAGGATCTCCCCAAGCTGTTCCATTCCAAGTGCAACTATATAAATCCGTTTGACCATATCCACCTGGGCGATCAGAAGAGAAATATAGAATCTTACCATCAGGACTTAATGCTGGATGACCATTAGAGAATTCATCGCTGTTGAAAGGAAATTCTTCAATATTTGTCCATTCACCTTCAATGAGTGTAGCTTTTAAAATTTTAAGGTTAGCTACATTTTCGACATTTTTTTTGATTTTCCCTTTGAATTGATTGGTACGAGTAAAATACATGGTTTGTCCATCAGAAGTGACAGCGCCAAATGCATCATGATATTCACTATTAACTCCACCTTTAATTAATTCGGGAGCAGACCATTTACCTGCTTTATCTTTCTTAGAATAGTAAAGATCCATGAAAGAAAGTCCAGAATAAGGATCTCTTTGTTTTTTATCTTCAACAACAGTTTGAGCAGCGAAAACAAAACCATAATTATAAGGAGTTGCGCCGAAAGCGGTATTAACACCACTCAATTCAATTTTTGTCAAACTATAGGCACAGGTATCCAAACTATTATCGAATTTTTTCGGATTCGCACAAGCATCAATTAAGCCTTGTAAAACTTTATCATCAGGTACACGTTTCGCATATTCCTGAAAAGCTTTTTTTGCTTCATCATACTTTTGATTCTCCATTAAAACTTTACCGAAATAAAATTGATTGATAGAATCACTTTCGGGCATAGTTACAACATCGCGATAAATTTCTTCAGCCGCAGTTGTATTATTCATCAACCTATATGAATTTGCCAATTTGGCTTTTGCTTCATACAAAGGTTTCTTATCGAGTGCTTTTTTGTATTGCGCTACCGCATCTGAATATGCATAAGCGTCATACTTTTTATTACCCTGCTTAACAAAGTACTGTGCACCACAGCCACCCAGAATAAGTCCCAGGCTTAAGAGGAAAATTGGGTATGTCTTTTTCATAGTAGAGATCGCTTGGTAGGGCATTAGAAATATCGTGGGTTTTTAATTTTTACGAGTTTCTGCGTAAAGTCATATCCTAACATAATTTCGTGTGAACCGCCTTGATACGTACGAATAGCTGTAGTAGTGTAGTCATAGGCATAACCAGCACGAAGATTAGGAGTAATGGCAAATTCGATCATTCCTACAAATGCAGCATTATATCGATAAGAAACTCCTATCCATAAACGTTGATTAAATAAGAAGTGAGCATTTAGATCGACAGAAACAGGAGCTGTTGGCTCGTACTTAACTAAGAATGAAGGTTTGAAATCAACCGAGTTAGATAATTTCCAAACATATCCTCCATTCAAGTAGTAATGGCGACGAAGTCCGGCGTCTGTATTATCTTTTTTACGAGAATCAATCGCTAGAACGTTTGGAATAGTTAATCCAAGATATGCACGCTCTTTATAATAATACACCCCAAAATCAAATTTAGGTGTCCAAATACTCTGGTTCCCATTTGTGTATAGAGGATCGTTGGGATCAGGAATATTTTGAAGATCGGCAACATTAAACGTTTGATTTCGGATTCCAGCACGAAGTCCGAATGATAACTGACCATCTTTTTTACCGAGTCTTATCCGATAAGAATAAGCAGCAGAGATATCATTGATTTTGGTTAACCCGATATTATCGTTGGCTACCATAAATCCTAATCCCATTTTCTTATTCTTAATTGGACCGTCCACTGCCAATAAATTGGATTTGGGCGCTCCCGGAAAATTAACCCATTGGCTTCTATGGAGCACTGTGGCGCTCCAGTATGGGTGTGTACCGGCATAAGCTGGATTCAGAAACAGTCCATTAAACATGTATTGACTGATCTGAAGCTCCTGCTGAGCAGAGCCCATCAGGGAGAAGGCCAGCATACTAATCACTGTAGCTATTCTCTTCATTTTGATTGGTTTTGGTGCTATTCGTTTTTGAAGGGTTAAGTTTCTTTTCTGCAATTATTATTTTCTACGAAGGTCAATAGAACTTTTCACGTTTTCTTTTCCTTCTTTATTCAGATCTACAACTATGAAATAGGTACCATCAGGCAATTGATTGCCATCATTACTTACCCCATTCCAATCATTTGTATATCCTTTTTTACTGTAAACCAAATTACCCCAACGGTTGAATATATCAACTTGATTTTCAGTATAACCTTGAATTCCTTTGATCACATAAAAATCGTTGTAACCGTCACCATTTGGAGTAAATCCATTTGGAAGCTTAATATCATCTGGCTCTTTCACATCAATTGAACCTGTTTGAGGACAACCAAATTCGTCTGTTACAGTTACAGTGTATGTTCCTGCAGGAATATTAACCAAGTCTTCGGTTGTTTGTCCACTTGACCATGAATATGCATAATTACCAGCTGGATCAACTGTCAAATTCACCGATCCATCAGAAGCACCTTTAATCGTTACATTGTAATCATCGAAATAAACAGGACTTGTTAATGTCAAGTTAAACGCTGGAGCAACGATAAACGTAATACTTGCCTGAGATACACAACCATCTTGGTTAGTTGCAGTAACTGAATACGTATTAGCGCTATTGATTGTAATTGTTTGAGTATTCTCAGTAGTGTTCCAAACATAAGAAACAAAACCTAAACTAGCAGTTAAATCAACACTCTCAGGAGTATTACCACAAAGTACAGTATCAGCACTTGCAGTAATTGATAAAGGTGTTAAAGGTTTTACAGTAATTACTTGAACGGGAGAAGTAGCAGAACAACCTAGTCCATTTGAGTAAATCACTGTATAAGAACCAGCTTCAGTTACTGATAGTGTATTACTAGTAGCTCCAGTAATAGGATTACCATTAAACAACCACTGATTTCCAGTTGCATAGCTACTTACTAGAGTAACAAATTGGTTTTCACAAATTACAGCCGGACCATCCAATGTAATAATTGGCTGATTGGGTTGTGGAACAATAGTTACAAGAATTGAATCTGTTGCTGTACAACCACTCTCAGAAACATTGAGAATATATTCACCTGTTGTACATGCTGATATTGCATTCTGACTTGAATTTGTTCCATCCGCTAATGTCCATTGAACTCCTGTTGTTTGAACAGCAGAAAGACTTACGCATGTTCCTTCACAAGCTGTTGTTCCATCATTTGCTATGATAGTTGCTTGAGGAAGCGGTGTAACTGTTACATCAATAGTATCAGAAGTTGCGGGACAAACACCATCAAAAGCAGTAACGTAATATGAACCAGATTCAGTGACAAGGATTTGATCAAAGTTTAGAAGTCCATTACTCCATACAACGAAATTCCCTGTAGATGAACTTAAAACTAAACTATCTCCTTCGCAGAATGTAGTTGGACCTTGAGCAGTAATAATTGGAGCTGCGGGAGGTGTGTTTAAATTAATCTGAACTGTATCTGTAGAAGCACATCCGTTTGCACTAAGAATATCAACACTTACTGTAACATCAGAAGTAGCAATAAAGCTAACAGAAGCTCCATCAGAATTTCCTAAATAGATTCCAGAAGGGGACCAAACATACGTTGCTCCAACACTATTTTCAACAGAGAGGTTAACTGTGTCACCTGGACAAATCACTTGATCATTTCCTAAACCTGCATTCACAATTGGAAGAACAGTAACTACAACAATATCAGTAGAGGTTCCACAAGAGTTTGTTCCAGTTAATGTATAAGTAGTAGTTTCAAATGGAGTACAAACCGGATTTGAAATGATTGTTCCAGATAAGTAGATAGAAGGACTCCATACATAAGTATCAGCACCTGTTCCAGTAAATTGGATTGGTGTTCCAGCACAAACAGTTGTATCTAATCCAGCATTTGTAGCAGGAAGTGGAAGAACTTCTACATCGACTGTTGCAGAGGTATCAGAACATCCAAAAGAATTTGTTACGAAAACATAATAAGAACCAGTCGTATCAACAGTAATTGATTGATTGAATTGATCTGAGCCAGTTTGATTCCAAGTATTTCCTGTTTGAGCACTTGAAGTTAATATCACCGAACCACCTTCACAGAAAGTAAGTGAACCGCTAGCTGTAATTGTAGGTTGAGCTGGTGTAGGATTTACAACAACTGTAGCTGAGCCAACTGGAAAGTTACCAGGACAGCTAGGATCAGAATCGGAAATTAACGACACTAATGAATATGTAGTTGTTGTAGTTGGACTCACAGCGACACTAAACGTACCTGCCGAAGAAAGGGTTTCAGTTGTATTCACATTTCCATCTGAATATACGAATGTAAAAGGACCATTTCCTGTGATATCAACACTTAGCGTTAAAGGTGAACCTGAACAAATTGTATCATTACTTAAAGAAATACTTGCCGTTGGTGCATCTGTATTGATAATTGAAGTATCAGCAGTTACTGAACAAGAACCTGCATTTACTGTAACAGTATATGTTCCTACAGGAATAGCAGTTAAATCTTCTGTTGAAGCAGAGAATGCACCTGGACCAGTCCAAGTATATGTAAACGGACCTGAATTTCCACTAACTGTTAAGTCGATAGCACCTGTAGATGAACCACAACTTGCATTTGTAACAGCAAAGGATAAAATAGGATCATCTGTATTGGTAATAGAAACAGTGATTGTTTCAGAACAATTTAATTGATCAGTAACTTGAAGTGTATAATCACCAGAAGCTAAACCAGAAATATCTTCTGTTGAAGCTGTAAAAGATGAAGGTCCAGTCCATGAATACGTGATATTCCCTGTACCGTCTGTAATGGTTGCATCAATTGATCCTAATGATTGACCACATTGCGTATTTACTTGTGTGAATGCAATGGAAGGAGGAAGTGTATTAGTTAATGTTGTACTATAAGCACTTGAACATCCATTGGCATCAGTTACAGTTACTGAGTAATCACCTGCACAAAGATTTGTTAGTGTAGAATCAGATGCACCATTACTCCAAAGGATTGTTACTGGGTTAACTGCATCAATAATTTGTAAATCAATAGAACCATTACATAATCCACATTTAGCATTCACTGCATTTGCAGAAAGTGATAAACCTTGAATTGAATCAATTGTGAATTCTTGAGTTACAACACAACCGTTGTTGTCAGTAACAATTACTTCACATGTTCCTGGAGCTAATCCAGTTGCATCTTGAGTAACTTGACCATTACACCATAAATAAGTGAAAGGATTTTGACCGTTAGTTAGTGTGATATCAACTGCTCCATTATTTAAACCACAAGAAGCTGGTGTTACATTACCTTGAATTGTAAAGATAACTCCATTGGTTACTGATACTGTAACTGAATCAATACATCCATTTAAATTATCTGTAACAACAACTTGATAATCACCTGTTGCAAGATTTGAGATGTCTTCAGTGGAAGCTGTAAATCCACCATCGCCAGTCCAAGAAAAGCTATAATCTGTAGAACTTCCAGTTAATGTAATATCAATTGCTCCATTACTTTGATTACATGCTGCAGGTGTTACTGATGACTGTATTGTAAAGCTATTGCTATTCGTAATAGTCACAGTGATTGAATCCTGACAACCAAAAACATTGTCGGTAACAACTACTTGATAATCTCCTTGAGCTAAATTGGAAATGTCTTCAGTTGAAGCTGTATAATTTGAATCACCTGTCCAAGAGTATGTAAAATCACCAGAACCATCCGTTACCGTTAAATCGATAGAACCATTACTTGAACCACAAAGAGCATTTACATGTGTTTCGCTCAATTGTGGACCATTTTGATTCTCTAAAGTGAATGGACCTGAAACTTGACAACCAGCATCATCTGTAACTGTAACAGTATATTCACCAGCAGTTAAACCACTAAGATCTTGAGTGATTTCATTGTTAGGGGTCCAAGAATAAGTATAAGGAGAAACTCCACCTGAAACCGAAACATCAATAGCGCCATCCGAGTTTCCACAAGAAGGTTCATTAATATCTCCAGTTAATACTGGAACACCTGTATTACTTAAAGTAACAGAATCAATTGCCTCACATCCGTTATCATCTGTTATTAGTAAGTAGTATACACCGTCAGTAAGATCTGAAATAGTTGTATCACCTGATAAAGTTCCAGTCCAAGAAATACTATAAGGTTGAACACCTCCAGTAATATGAGCTGTTATTACCCCATTATCGAGATTACAACTTGGTTGAGTGATTTCAAATTGAGCTGAAGGAGCATTTTCATTTTCAACACAGGCTTGTGTAGTAGCCTCGCAACCATTTGCATCTACAACAGTAACAGAATAACATCCAAATGGTAAGTCGCTGATATCTTCTGTTGTAGCTGTAAATCCAAATGAATCATCCCAAGAGAAAGTGAAATTTGGAGTACCGCCTGTAACTGTCAAATCGATTGCTCCAAGAGATAAACCACACTGAGTATTTGTAACAGTAGTAGATAATGTAGGCAGATTCGGATAAGCTAAAACTGCAGTATCGAGAACAATACAACCATTACCATCAGATGCAGTTAATATATATGTACCAGGACCTAAGTCAGTCAAATTAGCAAACGATGCAAATGGATTTCCATCCAAAGTCCAATTGTATAGAATTGGATTCTGAGCATCAACTAAATTTAATGTAACACTACCAGTATCATTATTACATGTTGGTTGAGTGATAACTAAATCAGAAGTAGGTTGAACACTTGGATTGATAGTATATTCTGCAGTTGCAACACAACCATTATCATCGGTTAGTGTAAGTGTATAAGTACCATCACCAAGATTAAATTGATCTAATGTATTAGCAAGATTACTCCATTCAATTGTGAATGGCTCAGTTCCACCTGTTACAGTTACATCAATAATTCCGTTTACTTGACCACACGTTGTATTAGCAACAACTGCAGATAAAACAGGAGGATTTACCGGTTGAACTTCTGCTGAACCTGAAACAATACATGTTGTAGTTAAGTCTGTAACAGTTACATCGTATTGTCCTGTTTCTAAATTAGAAAGATCTTGAGTATTTGCAGTAAATGAATTCGGTCCAGTCCAGCTATAATCATAATTATCAGAACCTCCAATTACAGTTAAATTAACTGCTCCGTCATTAGCCGTACAAGAAACTGGTGTAGTTGTAAAACTTAACTGAGGAAGATTACCATAGATAATAGAAACATTGGCTGTTGCAGTACATGTTGTATCTACTAAATCGCGAACTGTTACTGAATAACTACCAGTATCTAAACCAGCAATATCTTCAGTGATTGCCGAATTACTCCAAAGGAATTCATAGGTCCCTGAACCACCGCTTACAGTTAAATCAATCGAGCCATCTGTATTTCCGCAAGTTGCATTTATTTGAGAAGTTGAAAGTGATATCGTATTCAAAGGAGCAACCGTTGATACAACAGATGTAGAACAACTAGCAGCATCAGTAATAACAACTGTATAGGTTCCTGATGAAAGATTGGTTACATCTTGATCTGTTGCATTTGAATTTGGTGACCATACATAAGTAAATGGTTCAGCACCACCAACGATTGAAACATCAATTGCCCCTCCGTTTGGAGATGCACAAGTTGGATTTGTAACGGTAGATGAAGCAGTAAATTGATTTGAGTTGATGATGGTAGCAGTGATAATGACTTCACAACTATTACCATCGCGAACAGTATCTATATATGTACCGGCATCTAAACCGGAAATATCCTCAGTTGTTAAGCCATTGCTCCAATGATGCGTTATAGAAGAAGATCCTCCATTCAAAGTAACTGTTACATCAATTGAACCGTTAGATTGTGCACACAAAGCATCTACTTGTGTAAAGGTAACAGTTGGAGCATCTTGATTTATAACGGATGCAGAACCATTCACAACGCACGTTGTACCATTATCAGTTACTTGAACTGAATACGTATCTGCAGATAATCCTGAGATATCTTCTGTTACGGCATTAGTTGGAGTCCATAAATAATCAAAAGGACCAACACCACCTGTTACAGTAAGATTTACTGTACCATTCGTATTACCGCAAGTTGCATTGGTTGCAACAAGAGCAAGTTCAGGTTCGTTGGTATTTGTAATGGTGAACGTGCTATCACCTGTACAACCGTTATCATCGGTTACAGTTAAGGTGTAGCTATTGGCAGATAAATCGGAGATGTCTTCGGTTATAGCTGAATTTGACCAACTATATGTATAAGGTAAAAGTCCACCTGAAACTGATGCGTCGATGCTACCAGTAGATTGACTACATAATGTATTTACTACTGTTCCTGAAACTGAAGGACTTTCGATTGTTGTAACAGTTGTTGTACTAGTATTTTGACAAGCTCCATCAGGAGAAGTATAAACTACAGTATATGTAGTGTTACCAGAAGCGTTTGAAATAATCCCAGTTAAGGAATTGATTGTTGCTCCATCTGAAGGGATTGGTAAAAAGCTATATGTTCCTCCACTTGCAAAACCGGTAGCTCCAACAGGAGCTAATGATGATCCACTTGAACAAAATGGAGCAATAGTGAAATCAGTAACATCTGTTGTATTAACTGTTACAGATGTTGTGGAAGAGGCCTGACAAAAATCACCTTCAACTGTGTAACGTATTATATATGTATTAGCAATTGTTGCATTGCTAATTACACCAGTTGCAGGATTTATTGTAGCTGCATCAACTGGAGCAACATCAAATGTATAAACACCACCAGCTAAAAATCCAGTTGCGCCAACAGGTGGTTGAGAAACAGGACCGCAAAATGGATTGTATGAAAAAGCGGTAACAGGAGGAGGTGTAGTTTGAATTGAAACTAAACCAGAGTTCCCATTAGATCCACAATTCGTAGGGAAATTATCAGTAATACCAATCGTTTGGTAAAATCCTGGTTGACTTGCATAAAATGTATAGACGTATGAATTTGCATTATAAGGAACGCCAACATCATTAACAGTAATTACATCTATGCCATCGGGTGTATAGAAAATATCATAAGGAGGAATACCACCTTCGATGATTAAACCTAGTTGAGCTGAATCACCTTCACAAATTGTAACTGTTGTATCGGAAGTTGTTACAAGAGCATTGTTTTCAAAATACCCTAAGAAAGTAAAAATGGGAGTATTTACATTGATACAAACTGGATAGGAAGAAGTCGCACAACCATTGCTTCCAGTTATTTGAGTGTAATAACATCCGCCACCTACAACACCAATAAATGGATTGGTATTAACACCTCCAGGAAACCAAAGATTGTTTTGAGCTACACTAGATGTTAAAAATGTTGTGGCAGATCCGTAACAAAAATCTGTTGGTCCATTTACCGAAACAGTCGGGATTGAAGGAGCAACATCTACTTTAATTATGATATCAGACCCATTATCTGTTCCATTAATTGCAGGATCAGAACTAACAACACGAACACGATACCCCGTTCCAAATGGAGTTCCATTAGGAATCTGACAATAAATTTGACCGTCAGTAACTAAACCAATAAGGCTTAATGGTGATGTTGAGATAATAGTTGGAGAAGCAAAACTTCCACTTGCATCAGAAAGCTCAACAGTGAAATTATTATTGATTCCGTAAAAACCACCAGATGTAGTAAAATTTACAACCAAGGCTGAACCTGAACAAAGTGTTCCAGTTACGGGTTGGGTAATCAAGGTAATTGAACCGTTTGTTTCATCCGCACTTGGTGTTGTGGTTGAAAATGAAAGAAAAGGCGAGGAATCATAATCGGAATGACCGGCTGCTGGAATAACATTCACATTCGCTGAAAGTAGCGAGTTAATTGAAATTCCAACGAAAAGTAAAGCCAGGTAAAAGCTTTTTTTCATACAAAGTGGGTTTATGCGACGGGCAAAAATAATCAGATTGACGAGATAAAAAAAAGATAGAACACGCCAAATTTCAGCTTTTCAGAGTTTATTAATTTTAATTGTTTGAAAGACTCTTTGAAAATGAAATTTTAGCAGTAGACAATTAGTAATAAAATGAAACATGATTTTATTCAACACATCGAATGTCAAGGGTTTGGGCAATTATTTTTTTACAAATCGGATTGTAAAAATTTGACTTTCATTTTTAATACGAATTAAATACTGACCAGAATTTAATTCTGATGTGTTGAAAACCTTTGAAAAATCTTTTTGAGGAAGCAAAACAGGTCGTCCTGTTAAGTCAAAACATTCAAAAGAGAAAGGTTGATTTATTTTTTGTTTAAAATCTACATGAATTTCATCAACACACGGGTTTGGAAATACAGATATGCTTGAAGGTTGTGAAGAAATATATGGATCAATTTGAGTTATCAAACCTGAACGGAAATTTTCAATAACAAAATGCATAGCTGCTACTTGCTGTTGAGTGAACATATTCAAACAGTTTTCATCAGAATAATCCATATAGTTTTCGAGCATATCAGGCAAATCATTCACATCATCGGTGCATGAATTTGTAGCATAATCGCATGTTTGTTGATTTGCAGCGGCAGCATTGGGTGTGTCTGTTAATCCATCATCAACCGTACAATCACCATCTCCCCAAATGTGTCTTAAACCTAAATAATGTCCGATTTCATGTGAAGCAGTTCGTCCTCTATTAACAGTAGCCAAAGTTCCTGTTACATCCGGATGAGGACCGAAAACTTCATAATGAATTACAACTCCATCCTCCTGAATTTGTTCTGCACCCGAATTAGCTGGCCAATTAGGTGCTCCATTCGGAGGAGTAGCAAATCCCAAAATAAAAGGTGTATTTACTATTGGTATCGACATGTTGCAAACCCAAAGATTGAGATATTGTCCAACGGGCCAAGCATCCTTCCCTCCTGTTAAAGAGGATTTCATATCTGTCATACTTAACCAGAAGGAAGTTTGGTCCGTTTGAGTACGAGTAATTCCATTGGTCGGATTTCCATCAGGATCTGTTTGGGCGAGATAAAATTCAATTCCGGCATCAGCTGCAACAGGCTTAAAAATATCGCGCGTAAGCGTTGTATCTGAATTCAATCGACGGTAGTCTTGGTTTAAGACTTGAATTTGATCAAAAACTTGTTGATCAGAAATATTTTGAATTTCGTTGTTATAAAGAATATGAACCACAACTGGAATGTGTGCAATTTCTCCATTAAAACTGCGAGATGTATTAGTAGCAAATTGTTCAATGGTTTGTTGAACTTGCTGAACTTGACTCAACCAGTTTGGATTTGAACTTCCTTTAAATTCAATGTACTGATTGAATGAACATCGTTCTTGAGAAACTAATTGACTACTGGATAAGAATAGGAAAAACAATCCTATGATATTGGATAGAGTGTACTTCATACGGCCTTTTCAAAAAAGCAAGTTAAGAAAAGGAGAATCTCAATTATTTAATGATTGGAAATTTCTTTTCAACCTCCTTGGCTACCACTTGTCCAGAAATTAAAGCAGGAGGAACTCCCGGTCCAGGAACGGTTAATTGACCAGTGTAAAATAAATTCTCCATTTTTTTGCTTTTGCAAGAGGGTTTTAAAATAGCAGTTTGTTTAAGTGTATTGGCTAATCCATAAGCATTGCCTTTAAATGCACCATAATCGGAAACAAAATCACGATAGGCATAACTCTTATAGTAATCAATAAAGGGGCGAATCGATTCTCCAGTTTGTTCTTCCATACGATCCATTATTTTATTGAAATAGATTTTTCGTATTTCATCGGTATCTTCCAAACCTGCAGCAACTGGAATTAAAATAAAAACATTCTCACAGCCATCGGGAGCTGAAGTTAAATCTGTTTTAGAAATGATTGAAACATAAAAAAGTGGAGCACTTGGCCAAGCCGGCTCGGTATATATTTCGTGAGCATGCTTTCCAAAATCCTGATCAAAAAATAAATTATGATGTTCTAAATGATTCAACTTTTTCTTCACTCCTAAATAATAAATCAGGCTAGATGGAGCCATAACGCGTGATTCCCAATACTTGGAAGAATACGACTGGTATTTTTTAGGTAAAAGTTTGGTTTCGGTATAATGATAATCGGCCGAAGAAATAATGACATCAGCAGTAAATGACTTCCCATTGCTGATAACTGCTGTGATAGTATTGTTTGAAATTTTAAATTCATCAACCGGGCTTGAAAATTGAAAATCTACTCCCAGCTCCTTCGCTAGTGAAAACATGGCGTTTACAATTTCATACATTCCACCACGAGGAAACCAAGTGCCTAAAACCATGTCGGCATAATTCATTAAGCTGTATAAAGCGGGTGTTTCTTCTGGGCGGGCTCCTAAAAATAAAACTGGGAATTCAAGAATTTGAATGAGGCGAGGATTGGTTGTTACTTTTCGTGCATGCTTGGATAAGCTTTTAAATACATCTAATCGGAATAAACCACTTATGAAATCAAGATCAGCAAATTCGAATACACTTTGTCCCGGTTTATAAACGAGATTGTTCATCCCAACGCGGTATTTGTATTGGGCTTCATCAAGAAATGTTTGCAAACGTTCTCCACTTCCTTGATCAATGGAATCGAAAAGAGCTTTCAGTTCCGAAAGTTTTGCAGGTATGGATGAATAATCGTTCTTGCCCCAATAAACTAAATAAGAAGGATCGAGTTGATCAAGGTGATAATAATCAGAAACTTTTTTACCGAATTTTGCAAAATAGGCTTCAAAAACATCTGGCATCCAATACCAGCTTGGTCCCATATCGAATGTATACCCTTTTTCAACTAATTTACGGGCACGACCACCCGGTTGACTAAACTTTTCGAGCACAGTTACTTGATAACCAGCCTGAGCTAAAGAAGTAGCAACAGACATTCCCGAAAAACCTGCACCAATAACTATAGCTGATTTGGACATGGATGATTTTTTACTGAAATTACGGAATGAAACAAGAACGTGTATTCTTTGTTCAGACTTCAACTATTACGAATGGAATATCCTCAATTTCGAAAATATATCGATGGAAATACGTTTTTCAAAATCGAAAATCCGATTTCATTTTATGAATTGAAAAGAATGGGAAAATATTATTCATTCACTTTCATAGATTGTAAAATTTATCCTGAACGTATGTTTTTGAATGACTTGATAAATCGAAGTTTTGAGAGCATTGAAATAATAAATGAAGATGAATTTCAATTCCATCTAACTACATGGAAAAGAGAATTAATTTTATTTGAAAATGAATTATGATAAAGCACTACGAAAATGATGAACTAGTTGTGACATGGAAACCGGATGTTTGTATCCATTCTGGGAATTGTTTCAGGAAATTAAGTTCTGTTTTTGATCCTCGCCGAAAGCCTTGGATAATCATGGAAAATGCAAGTTCTCAAGAGATAATCGAAACTATTGGAGTTTGTCCTTCTGGAGCAATTTCATATCAATTAAAAAACTCACAAATGGCTGAACAAAAAGAAACAAATAACTCTGCTCCTATTATTCACGTTTCGAATGCTGGACCATTACTTATATAGAGTGGATGCATCATTGAAGATGTGCATGGAAATCAAACAGTGAAGGAAGGTGTTGTAGCTTTATGTCGTTGCGGCGCTTCATCTAATAAACCCTATTGTGATGGTACACACCGCAAGACAGGATTTAGTGGTTGATTATACGTTTAAGGATTGAAATTCTTGTAGCCGATTGATTGGATTTGCATAAATAAGTAATAACTGATTTCGCAAAGCTTCGGGCTCTCCTTTCAAGGGTTTTAATACTTCTTGAAGATAATTTTCAAAAGCCGTTTTATCTTTTTCGTTGTATTGTTTTGAAAATACTTCACTTCCACTCAAGAGATCATGAGCTAAGTAATTGTATGGGAACAGTCGATAATTAGCAATGATTTTCGAATCAATTAATTCGGCAATTTGTTTCATGGCTTCATTTCGATTTCCACTTGAAAATGCGGCATCAATTTCTTCCTTTTCAAGTGGTTTGCTGAAACTAAACTGAACCCTTCCTTTAGGACGAGCAATTCCCATTTGCATACTTTTCAAATCTTCACCTTCCGATTTAACATAGGATCCAGTTTGAGCAAAGATGTATTTCTCCATTGTTTTCATTCCAGCGCAAGGTTCCAATTCATAGGAAATACTCACTGGAACAATATTCAATTCAGCATATCCATTGGCCCCATCTTCTGAACTCATACCAAACATCTTTATGAGCCCCGCTTGTGTTTGATCGTATCCATTTTTCGTACGCCCTTCTTTTTGAGCAATCCAAACAGAAGTTAAATCATTTGTTATTGAATGCCGAATGTAACGAGATAAACGAAGTGAATATTCATACGCTTGTCTTGCTTGAACATCGCGATGAACAATGAAATTCTTGTTTAATTTAACAAGATCTTCAATCCACGATTTCTGTAATAGATTGCTTCCAATAGCTATACGTGTTGTGGGAAATTCCTCAATGTGCAACAGGTAATTTAATAAAGCAGAATCTAAAACAATATCACGGTGATTGGATATAAATAAATAGGCTTTTTTAGGGTCCAAATTCTCCAAACCTGAAGCTCTAACTCCATTGGTAGAACTACGAATAATGGATGCTACAGCATTGGAAATAATTTTCGCCTGGAATTCATCTACCGAATGAAGTGATCTCAAACGTTCCTGAACATCTTCACTACTTACATCTGGAAAAACATAGCGCAAAGCTGTATGAAATGATGCTTGTTTCAATAAACGCTCTATGGCATCTTGAACTTCTTCATCATAAAAAGGGCGGATGGGATCAAAATATCCCGTTTCTATTTCCTTGTCCATATGGGCAAAGAACGAAGTTTTTTACTTAAGACAAAACCTCTGTAGTAAAGAGAATTTCAAAGCGATATCCTTGATTGCTTAATTCATTCAATATGAGAGGTAAAATCACTTTCAATCGAGGCCATGCTTTTTGTGAATCATGAAACGTGATGATTGATCCTGAACGGGTGTGATTTAATACATTATCTAAACATTTTTCAGGACTTAGTTTGATGTCATAGTCCATTGCCAACACATCCCACATGATAATTTTATATTTCTTTTTAAGTCGAAGAAATTGTGTTGGTTTTAATCTACCGTAAGGTGGTCTGAATAAATTGGAATGAATAAAAGATTCAGCGTGTTGAATATCGCTTAAATAATCTGCACTCGGGGTTTTCCAGCCATTGGGATGAGCGTAGGAATGGTTTCCAATACGATGACCTTTCTGGGTAATTGAACTAAATAAATCGGGATATGATTCTACATTTTTCCCTAAGCAGAAAAAGGTAGCTTTTGCTTTAAATACTTCTAAAATATCCAATACTTCGTTGGTAATTCCGGGAGTTGGTCCATCATCGAAGGTAAGATAAACCACCTTGCCCGAAGCTGGCAAACGCCAAATAGCTCCGGGCAAGAGTGATCTTAATAAGAAAGCCGGTTGAACCAGGCTCATGAGTAGTTAATTTCCTCCTCCTCGCATGGAAGAACCTCCAGTTGCCATATACTGTCCTTCGAGGGTTTTAAAACGAGCATCTAAATTCTTAATCAATTCATCGCGTTTACCACGTTTGGCAACATCGGTAATAAACTTGAAGATGGACATATTCCGTTGAATTTCCGAATCAAAGCGTTTCATGATTTTCGGTTTCTGGCTGTAATAATAAACCAGTTCCTGCTCTATGATATCGGCATATCGTTTTAATATTTTATCTGCTTTATCGTTCACTCCCGCTTGATAATAATCTTCGGCCAATTGAACGACAAAGAAATTATAAGGAACATTTTTCTCAGGTAACATTTCAAAAGCACGATCAACCACTTTAATGGCTGAATCCTTTTTGCCTTCCTGAATTAAAGAAGAAGCCAAACGATCGAAATTGCTTCGTAGGTTCATCGTCATACGGATATTATTTTCATCCATATATACTTCTTTCTTATCCAATCCGCCCCATTTGAATTTGTTCATCATATTGTCGTACATCACATCGGTATTGATACGACCAAAATTATCTCCTCTACCCGATGGACTCTTAATTGGAACGAGACGATAAGCTAATCCTTCTAATTGGAAATAATCTTGAAGTCCGATATAGGAATCATCACCAACAGTAACAGCAAAGTAAACTGGGCGTTCCCAATTGTTAGTTGCTAAAAGATCCAAAATCATTAATTCGGCTTTCAAGATATAGTTGCGATCTATTTCGAAGTCGATAGATTTTACTATTTGATTTTCCATTCCTTTTGGAACTGTTCCATTGGCAACTACTTTAGCCGAATCAACAGGAATACTGAATTTACCAGAAGGGAAATAATCGAAAGCACGATCACCATAATCGAATTTATTTCGAGGATCATCACTCGCAACAAAATCAACCATTTCACGAATATTCTGATATCCTTCTAGTCCTTTTTGTTCGTAAATCAGAATTTGCTCGCGTTTACCTTGACGGTATTTATCTTGAGTCATTGATAATGGAACAGCATCCGAATCGTAAGCCTTACGTTTAATCTGATCAATATACCAATCGGTATTCAAAAGACTTAAATTCACAACGCGAATATCGGTTCGAATTCCTTCCACCTCTTGAGCATACCAAAGTGGGAATGTATCATTATCACCATTGGTAAATACGATCGCATTTTTCTGACAGGAATTCAAATAATTGCTAGCATAGTCGCGGGCTGTATAGCGATCGGAACGATTGTGATCATCCCATCCAGCTTTCGCCATAATTCCTGGAACTGCTACTGTACATAATCCAGTTACACCAATAGCAACAATAGGTTGTGGTCCAAATTTTTTCAAGAAGGAATAAATCGCAGCAACACCAATTCCTATCCAAATGGAATAGGCATAAAATGAACCGGCAAAACCATAATCACGCTCACGTGGTTCATTGGTATATTGGTTTAGGAAGAGGATAATGGCGATACCGGTGAAAAAGAAAAAGAGTAAAACGACTAAGAAATCGCGCTTGCTCCTCATCAGTTGAAATACCAATCCGATCAATCCTAAAATCATCGGAAGGAAATAGAAATTGTTATTGGCTTTATTATCTGCAAGTGATGGAGGTAAATTACTTTGAGTACCCAAATTACCATCATCTATAAAATTCAACCCGCTTTTCCAATTTCCATCAGAAATGTTGCCTTGACCTTGAATGTCATTTTGTCGACCTACAAAGTTCCAAGCAAAATATCGGAAATACATGAAGCCCAGCTGGTAACTAAAGAAGAAGGACATGTTTTGTCCGAACGAAGGTTTTTTCTTCGGATCTCCTTTGATATCGGCCCAAGTTTTATATCCACGAACGTGTTGTGGTTGACTGCTCCACATGCGTGGGAAAACAGTGCAATAAGCAGGATCGTAAACAGGTTCTTCGGTGTCTTTAGGAGTTGCTATGACTTCGTATTTACCAGTTTTAGGATTTGGCGAATACACTGTATTTCCTGGCTTATAGCGCTTTTTAGCATCCGGATGAAGCGGAGCATTATAGTATTGTCCATATGCTAAAGGACGTGTACCGTATTGTTCACGGTTGAGGTAGCTCAATAAGGAGAAAACATTTTCCGGATTATTTTCATCCATAGGTGTATCAGCCGCGGAACGAATGAGAATCATTCCATAACTACCATAACCGATTACCATGGCGGTAATACACAATGTTAAGGTATTGGCTAGTACATAATTTTGACGTGGTCCATAAATGAAGTAAGCAAGAATTCCACCTGCAATAACACCTAACCAACCTAATACAAGCAGAAGTAAAATTGCTAGAATGACAAAGGTTGGATGTTGATTTCCTTTTCGCGATTGCATGAGAGCAATAGTGATCGCGGTGATAACCAAAATGATGTATACAACAGCACCAGATCCAAAAGGAAGACCCATGGAGTTAGTAAACATCAATTCAAAAATAGCAGCATTACCAACCACTTTAGGAATTAGTCCAAATTGTACAAAACCAACGAGGAGCATTCCTAGGATACCAGTTAGGAGAATTCCTAAACGTGTTGGTGAGAATTTGCGGAAGTAATAGATGTATGCAATTGCAGGAATTGCCAAGAGGTTTAGTAAGTGGATTCCGATTGAAATTCCCATCAGGTAGGCAATTAATACAATGTATCGATCAGCAAACGGTTCGTCGGCCACTTCTTCCCATTTAAGCATCGCCCAAAAAACAACAGCAGTGAAAAAAGATGAGGTTGCATAAACTTCACCTTCAACAGCTGAAAACCAAAATGTATCAGAAAATGTGTAAGCAAGCGCACCAACCAAACCACTTCCTAAGATGGCAAATAAATTTCCGTTACTGATTTCTCCTTTGAAGCCAACTAGAATTTTTCGAGTTAAGTGGGTGATTGTCCAAAAGAGAAATAGAATTGTACCAGCAGATGCGAGTGCCGAAAGCATGTTCATCATCATGGCTACTTTACTTGTATCATCAAAAGCGAACAAGGTGGCAACACGGCCAAGTATCATAAAGAAAGGAGCTCCCGGTGGGTGACCTATTTGAAGTTTATAGGCGGTGGCTATAAATTCGCCGCAATCCCAAAAACTGGCAGTTGGTTCAATGGTTGAACCGTAAGTATACATGGCGATTGCAAATGCCAGCCAGCCAAAAACATTATTCAGAAGTTTATATTGCTTCATAGATCTGATGGGTAAAATGAATCCAAGCGATAATTAAGTGCAAGAAAACGCGACGAAAATAGGAAACCGTATCCAATTCGCGGGAAAATAGGTAGAAAGTTTTCAGCTAATTATCGTTTATGATGCTGAAAAACTCCTTGAAATAGAAATTATCCCTCTGTTATTCAATCCAATCGAACTATTCTGGAGGAAAGATGAACCTTGAATTTGCTATTACTGAAGTTTTACTAATTTTGCGGCAACATCAAGATTGTCCGATGGTGTAACTGGCAACACGTCTGATTTTGGTTCAGAAGAGTCTAGGTTCGAAACCTAGTCGGACAACAAAACCCGCTTCCAAAGCGGGTTTTTTATTTTAATCAAGCACCATTACAGCACCTCGTTTATCATACGAAGATCCATCGGGAAGTTTAAATCGTATTCGATAAACATAGATTCCGGTTTCAACAATCGCCGACATATATTTCCCATCCCATGGTTTTGTGGGATCTTTCGTATAAAATAATTGTTCACCCCATCGGTTATAAATCATGAATTCGTGATCGATTGCTAACTTTTCATAAAGTCCAATGGGTTTGAACTTCGAATTAAATCCAATTTCTCCCGGTCGGAAGGCTGAAGGAATATAAATCGTTGGTTTTTGAATAACGCACACACGATTACTAATACTTGTATCTCTAAAATTATACTGATTTCCATTTTGCTCAATCGCTCGAACATAATAACAGAACTCAAGTAGCGTATCTACCATATCTACCACTACATCACGGTAAGTTGAATCCAAGGCATTGTCTTCTAAAAATGCGTATGTATTTCCACCATCAACAGATCGAAATACTTCATAATTCAAAACCCCTGCATCCCATTGAGCATAAGTGTTCCATTGGATTTTATTGACAAATCCATCCAGAGCAGTTCCTTGTAACAATATTGTTCTGCCATCATTCGATTGTCCTGAAGCATTATCGCATTTATCAATAAGTTGATATTGATAGATGTAACTCTGCAGGTTGGTGCTTACATCGATATCGGTATAATCTACAAAAGCTGTTAAAGGTGGAATGACAGAATTAAAAACGGGAACAAAAGTTCCTCCAGGATATGTGGCACGCAAAACACGGTAAGAAACAATGTCGGATGCAGTATCGATATAACATTTTGAATAGGCTGCACCACTTGTTAATACTGTAGCTTTACGTAAATAAGCAAATTCAGGAAGATCTTGAACATCGGCACTAAAACAAATTTGATTGGATGTGCTACTTGCATGTAAAGAAGAAAAAACAGCTTGAACATAAAAACAATACGTTTCTTCAGGAATGAGATTGGATACACTAAATGAAGGAGTTGTTCCGGGTGAAGAACCTACTAAACTAAAATTCCCAACCCCCACTTTTTGATAAATCTGATAGGAATCGGGTTGAGGATTCCATCCCTGATATCCAGTCCAACTTAAATCAACGCGATTTAAACAGGAAAATAAATCGAATTGCATGTACATAGTACTATGTGCAACAGATTTAATACTCAGATTATTGCAATTATCAATGGCTGCAACTTGATAGGTGATTGGTCCTGCATTGGGATTTAATCCAGTTGATGTAAACGAAGTTGAATGAATTCCATAAACGGTATCAACTTGCACAACACTTCCGTTGACTAGTTGATACACCACGTATGCACGCGTATCGGATGAAGTAGATTCTTCCCAACCTATTTCAACGTTGTTTCCCACAAACTGAACGGTAATGGAATCAAGAAAAGGAGTTTCGGGTGCATCATCATTACTAAACTCACCTCCTGCCCTATTCGAATGTGAAATACATCCAATTGCATCGGAGATTTGCACCTTGTAATAAATTTCCTTGAGACAACCCACCATGGAATCTTGGGCAGCACTCACATTGGTATTGACATAGAAAGCAGGAACAGCAGGAACAAATTCTCGATCGACGCGATAAGGCAATTGAGTGGAGGCAAGAAGAGGAGATGATAGTGGGTTCCAATCCAAATCGATATGCCCCGAACCGGCATCCGTAACACTTAAGAATATGCTTTGTAAGGTATCAACAGCAGCAGAAAAAACTTGCCCACCACATCCTGAACGCGTCCGTATATAATAATAAACCGAATGAGCATTGGCATTTGCACCTACGTGCGTATAGGTGTTCTGACCGAGCACAAAGAAACTATCGACAACGGTAAAAGGTCCATTGGGACTTGTTCCACTAAAAAGATGGTAACTATTAAATAATCCATCTGGATCGCTAGAAAGTGGAACCCAAGTTAAAGTCACATCCCCATTTGGTTGAACATCGACACAGTGCAATGGTGGTGAAGGAAGAGTTGGCGGAGCAGTTACGACAACTGAAATGGTTGCTATATGATATGCAGGAGCAGGACAATAATCATCCTGGAAGGTGAGTACAAATGTGTGTGTATTAGATGGAACATAGCAATCGTTTAAAATGGCAATATGATCACAGCTAGTTTGCCAATTGAATGTGATTACTTGATTATTTGCAAGAATGACTGGGGGTGCAGGTGTTAAAGTAGCGCAAGGAGGGTTGGTACATCCCGAATTAGGATCAGAAAAGCCCGAACCAAATTGTCCACCTGATGCATCTACATGAATTGTTTGTGGAATACCTATTGGTAAAAATTCATTGTCAGTAGCTGTGATGGTAAAGTTTACGAGATCGCCCGCTTGCACTGTGGTAGTAAAGGATGTTTGAAGCCCGGTACCAGGATCATTAAAAGGTGCTGTAACAGTTGGAGAAGAATTGATACCACAAGCTAAAATTACAACTTGAATTTCTCGGTAAATTTCAGCTATGAGCTGTCCACATCGATAGGATCTTACTCGAACTACTGTTACGAAATTTCCTGTATAGTTGGGTAAAAATGAAATTTCGCCACTTACACTATTAATTGTTGCAGGAACACTTCCATTTTGTCCAGGACCTGGGAAAGGTGAATTTACTGAATAAGCCGTTTGAAAAGTTAACTCTGGTGGACTGGTAGAAGTAAAATCGGCACCATTTAGCCAATCAAGCGGAGCAGCGAATGAATATTCGAGGGAATCTTTATCAGGATCATATGCATTGTGATTGTATGTAAACTGATTTCCAGCACAAATAATAGTTGCAGGACGTTGTGTAAATACTGGGGATGAATCAAAACATGGAGAAGTATTCGTTCCATTATAAGGATACATAATAGCCCGTAAAGTAAATCCGGTAGCATTGGGGCTTATAATCAGATTACTAATAGCAGCATTTCGACAACATCCATCGAATGTAAATACCCAACCTTGTGGAGGGGGATTTCCTCCAAGTGAAATGGAATTTGATCGAAATACAAATTCTTCAACTGCTCCATTACCTCCTCCGGCGCATGAGATAGTAGGTCCAGAACCATTGCATTGAGGTGAAATATCAGTTTGACTTATTAAAGTCATTGGAATTCCTACTACAGTTGGATGATTGTGAACACGTAACCCAACTGGGAATTGAAGAGGTACTCCATTGCAATCTCGGTAAAGTTTTAAAGTAAAAATATAATTTCCATTGCCCTGGCATTGCCAAGTTATTTCTCCTCCCATCAAGTGAGTTGCATGCAATTCTGTTGAAAATTGCACGATGATGACGAAAATTATGAATTGAACAATGGATTTCATTCTCCGTAAATTTAGAAAAGAAATTAAGGTGATTCAATATTTGAGAAATGAGAGTGCTTGGGACGAAAATTTCTTATTTTTACCCATGAGGGTTCAATGGAAGCCAATCAATTTTAGAATCGCATGAAACACATTTCCTTGAAATTTTTCGTATTTGCTTGGTTCACTCTCTTTGCTATTGTTCATTCAGAAGCTCAAAGCACACTCGTTTATACCGAAGATTTTGAAAATGGCTCGGGTGCATTTGGCTTAAACACCAGCGCTGAAGTAGGAACAAATACAGGTCAGAATTTTTGGGTTGTAAATGCTGAATATTCTGGAGCGTCTTTATTCCCAAATACAATAAGTCAAGACAGTACAACTGGTGGTTTGATCAATTTTGCTCCATTTAGTAATTATCTTCATATCACCGATTCGGTGGCTGCAGCTACCCAAAATATTTCGAATGCCAATTTTAGTACAACAGATGCTTCTGATCGATTTACTTCAACAACGAGTTTTTGTACCCTTGGTTTAGATAGTGTTCGTATTGCTTTTTATTATACCTGTGTTGGTAATCCTGGAGCGAGTGCACAATTGTTTTCGCAATCGGATGGTGGACCCTGGACTGCTGTTCCTGGTGCCGTTTTTAACAATGTTAGCCATTGGAATTACATCGAATTTTATGATGAGGCTTTTGACAATAAAAACAATTTGCGCTTTGGATTCCGATGGACAAATGATGGTAGTGGAGGCGTTCCAACCGTGTCGATGGGTATTGATGGAGTTAGAATCGTTGGAAATTATACACCTGAACTTTACAATGTTCGCTTAGAATTGGATAGCATTACACCCAATCCTGTTTGTCGAGGAGATGGGGTATTATTATTTTTCAGCAACCCAGTTCCATTGTGTGGTACAGGATTTTACGAAGTACAATTCTCTAATGAATTCAGTGATTTTACAAATTATACTTCCTTGGGGATTTTTCAATTGAATAATCAAAATTCCCAACAAATCCTGTTTACATTGCCGGTTCCTAGCAATCTAAATCCCAATCCCTGTTATCGATTAAGAGTTATGCGGATTGATGTTTTTCCGATTGTTGTTTCCGATACGAGTATTTGTATTCAAGTTGAAAGTTGCCCGAATCAAATAATCACGCTTCAACCTGCAGTCCTTTTAAATCCAACAGATACTTTATGCGTTGGAAGTGTGATTGATGTTCCTTTTTACTCATTAGGAGTATTTCTTAACAATACATACATCGCCCAATTATCCGATTCTAACGGTTTATTTCCTGCAAATCCAAATGTATTGGGATTTGTCAATGACAATACAACTTATCCACCAGGAACAATCCCCAAAGGAAATGTACCAGGATTAGTAAGGGCTCAAAATCAACCTATTCCACCAGGATGCAATTATTATATTCGGGTTATTTCTAGCAGTCCTTCCACAATTGGAAGTGTATACGGTCCATTTTGTATTCGAGATTGTGATATAGAAACCAACCAAAAGCAAGACGTAAAATTTTGCATTGATGATGTTCATGGCGGCGATACTTTACTCACTGTAGATATTGGAGTATATCCACCAGAAGCTACCTATACTCCACCCAATGAATTTCAAATTCAGCTTTTAGATTTTCAATCATTTGGTGTATTAAGTACTGGAGTAGTTGGCTCTGTTGTAGCAATCAATGACACAACGGTTCAATTAATCATTCCTAATTTGCCCAATTTGTTTACGGTTGGATTAATTCCCGGGAATTACTACATGCGAATAGTAGCAACGAATTCGGATCAACCGTGGGATTTATCTGGCACTTTAGTTCGTCTTACCATTGGAGCTCCGAATCCTTCACCCCTATCTATTGGCATTATTGATATCAATACGTTTTTAAATGTTTCGTTTGATGGTGACACCACCATTTGTGTGAATGATGCCATTTACTTTTTGTTAAGTCCTTACAACTTCTCCTCTTCTTATGTTTGGTCGCTGAATAACGATCCTAGTTTTTTCGAAGGTGGTCCTTATAATCCCATATTGTTTAATGGAATTGGCGATTATACATTAGGTGTTACTGAAACAAACTTTGGTTGTGTTGGACCTGGATCCAGTCAAGCAGTAGTTCATGTTCAAGGTTTTCCTAGCGCCACGGTGATAGGTCCTTTTCAAGCTTGTTTAGGTGATACGGTATCCTACACAGTTCCGTTAAATCAAAACACCTATTATTCTTGGAATGTAAATCCAGGAATAATTGTCGATTCATTGAGTAATACAGCAGAAATTTATTTCCCAATTAGTGGTACTACTACCATTAATATGCAAGCGGTTAATCAATGTGGAGCTCAATCTTCAACAAAGTCAATTCAGGTAAGACAACCGCCCAATGTTGTTACTAGCAACGATACCACTATTTGTTTCGAGCAAGAAGTTGCACTAAGTACACCCGAAGGAACTAATTACAATTTTTTCTGGTCCGAAAACGGGCAACAAATTTCGCAAGACCGAGTAATAACAGTACATCCAGATTCAACAACAACCTATGTTATACGGGCAACTAACTTTGGAAATCTAGCTTGCGAATCGGCCGATACAGTTGTTGTAATTGTGCAATATCCTGATACAGGAAATGTAAAAACGATTGATGTGTGTGAAGGCGAGCAAGCTGTTTTGCAATCGGATACTGTTGGTATTTCTTATATCTGGAGTAATGGAATGAATACACAATCAATAGCAGTAAGTGATAGTGGTTGGTATTATGTACTCATTATTCAGAATAACGAATTGTGTCCGATGATTGATTCATTTAAAGTCAATGTAAAAGTTTGTTATCAGCCACTGGATTTACCCAATGTGTTTTCGCCGAATGGAGATGGAATGAATGATGTGTTCACTCCTGGTCAAACCTATATGTACGATAAATTCAGCATTGAGATTTATAACCGATGGGGCTTGAAAGTATATGAATCGGTGAATCCGTATTTCGAATGGAATGGAATTGATTTACATGGTAATAAACTTCCAGATGGCACCTATTTCTACATTGCCAAATTAGAACACCACGAAAATTCAGATTTACAAAAAGGTACTGTAACGATACTTGGAAAATAAAAGAAAAAGGAGGGAAATCCCTCCTTTTTTATTTTTTCATTCCTGCTAAATATGCTGCTTTGATTGGTATTTCGAGAACAATTTCGGAGCGATAAGGTATGCTTCCTTGAGTTGCAGGAACAAATTCAAGTTTGCCTAATTCTGCAACCAATTGTTCATCTATTCCATATCCAACATTGCTAATTGAATATACCTGTTGCACCTTTCCGTCGAAATTAACTTTGAACCCAACCATTGCATTAGCAACCAAATTGGCACTAACTGCTTCTGGAGAAATGCTGATATGATTATATAAAAAACTGAATAAAGAATCCTCCCCTTCGATAAAAAAAGCTTCGTGATTCGCTATGTCGAAATTGACATCATAGTTTTTTCCTTTCTCTAGAATCTTTTGTTCTGTATCCGTTTTTTGGGCCTTAAACGAGGTGGAGGTTTCGGGTTGTGCCCAAACTGATTGTCCTATGAATAAAAGGAGAATTGGTGAAACGTGATTTAAATAAAATTTCATCGGAGAATCAATTGTTGTGTGAACAAAAATAGATTTAGATGCGACATATAAAACCCATTTGTAAGATTTCTACAACTATTTCGTTCAACCACGCTTTCCTCGAACATGCTTTTCTATTTCATCCCACATCGGTGCAGGAACATGTTCTAGGTTATTAAATTCTCCTCCACCTTGCAGCCATTCTCCACCATCAATCGTTACCACTTCTCCATTGACAAAACCAGCGAAATCTGAAATGAGATAAGCAGCCAAATTGGCTAATTCGGGATGTTCACCAAAGCGTTTTAATGGTATACGAGCTAAAGGATCTATTTTTTTAGCAAGCTCAGCAGGAAATAATCGACTCCAAGCTCCTTCGGTTGGAAATGGCCCAGGAGCAATGGCATTACTTCGGATTCCGTATTTAGCCCATTCAACAGCTAAACTTCTCGTTAATGCTAACACACCTGCTTTTGCCGTTGCTGAAGGAACAACGTATCCAGATCCTGTCCATGCATAGGTTGTAACAATATTGAGAAATGTTCCGTGGATTTTTTCTTCAATCCATCGTTTTCCAACTGCCAAGGTGCAGTTATAGGAACCTTTCAAAACGATGTCTACAATAGTGTCAAATGCTTTGTGACTTAAGCGTTCGGTAGGACTGATGAAGTTTCCAGCAGCATTATTCAACCAAACATTTAATGGACCGAGTTCAGCCCATGCTTTATCGATTGCAGCTTCTACTTCCTCCATTTTACGCACATCACACACAGCATAACGTATAAATCCTCCTGTTTCTTTTTCTAATTCAGCACAAGTATTTTTTAGTACATCTTCTTTTCTGCTTGTGATTAAAACGCGAGCACCTAATTGTAAAAATGTTTTTGTCATGGATCTACCTAGTCCGGTTCCACCGCCAGTTACAACAATGTTTTTTCCAGCTAAAGCATTTTCGCGCAACATCAATCGGGTTTCGGGTTGATTCATGATTTTCTTGGCATTATGTTTGGGAATTCAAACGTACAAAAAACCTAGGCTTATCATGATGTTTCGACTTCTTTTAGCTGCTTTATTTACACAAGCAGCTTTTTTTTCGTTTGCCCAATCGGCTTCTCTCACATTAACATTACAAGACAGTAGTTTATTTACGGCCGAGCTCAATGGAGTTTCTTATTCCGATCCCTCGAATATCATGAATATTTCAAAGTTAAATCCTGGATCGCAAACCTTGAAAGTGATCAAGCTTATGCAAATGGGAAATTCAATTATCAAAAAGCCAGTATTTGATGGTCAAATAAATCTTCCGGCAGGAAAAACTACAGTAGCGTATATCGATCGCTATAATCAGTTTAGAATTAACTCTACCAATGCTGAAACATCACAGCAATCAACTCAATCGAATACTCAAAACAACCTTCCCTATTTTGTCCCTAATCCGAATGCTATCAAGGCTTATACTCAGCCTACAACGAATTCAATGGGAATGAATAATAATCAGTTTGCTGGACAGATCGAAACATTGAAATCGATTAATCAAGAAAACAAACGATACACTACAGCCAAAGGATTTATTTCGTTAGGCACTTATACATCGAACCAGATCGCAGAAATGATGTTGACTCTTTCGAACGAACACAATCGAATTTTACTCGCCGACAATAGTTATCAATATGCTACCGATAAAGAAAATTACGGTGTAGTTTTTAATGCATTACGCAGACCATCGAGTGTTCGAAGATTAACGAGAAGATTGAATTAATAAGAACCTCTATCAGAAGCCACATCGAACATGTGGCTTTTTTATTTTATGATTTCGTCTTGGCTTCGTTCCAATATTTGTCCATTTCTTCCAAAGTCATTTCATCCAATTTCTTTCCTGCTTTTCCCGATTCAACTTCCAAGTATTGAAATCGTTTGATGAATTTTCGATTGGTTTTTTCTAAAGCATCTTCGGGGATAATATTTTTAAAACGAGCATAATTGATAAATGAGAAAAGTAAATCACCAAATTCCTCTTCCATCTTTTGTTGATCCCCTTTTTCAGCTTCAATTTTAAATTCTTGAAGTTCCTCCATCACCTTATCCCAAACTTGACTTTCTTCATCCCAATCGAATCCAACACCACGCGCTTTTTCTTGAATTCGAGTTGCTTTGATCATTGATGGTAATGAAACAGGAACTCCACTTAAAACAGATCGATTGCCTTCGCTGAGTTTAATTTTCTCCCAATTTTCTTTTACCTCTTTTTCATCTTGTACTACAACATCTCCATAAATATGAGGATGTCGACGAATGAGTTTGTCGCAAAGTTGATTAATCACTTGGGCAATATCAAAATCGTTCGATTCCGAACCAATGCGCGCATAAAACACAATATGCAATAAAACATCACCTAGTTCTTTGGCTATTTCGGGCATGTTGCCGCTGAGTATTGCATCCGAAAGTTCATAGGTTTCTTCGATGGTTAAATGTCGAAGCGACTCAAGTGTTTGTTTTTTATCCCAAGGACATTTCTCACGTAACTCGTCCATAATCGTAAGAAGACGCGTAAAAGATTCTTCTTTTTCCTTTTGTGATGACATACGAAAAAGCCCTGCGTTTTTGTTTTTACATTTGTGCTCGATGACAAAGCAGCGCTATTTGCAAAAGTACATGAAAGCACTCCTTGCACTATGTATTCTTACGATTTTCGTTTTCAATACTTCAGCGCAAACTTCCACCTTTCAACATGCAATAGGTTTTCGTTTCCAATACGGCTTTATTTATCAACATAAAAAAGACATGGATCAGCTCGTAACTGGGCATATTCCAGCTTTTGAATTTTATTTTAGACGCAATTATACAGGTAAAAGAGAATGGGAAAAGTTTTATCGTTTCCCTCATTCAGGAACAGCCATTCAATACATCAACTTTAACAATCCCATGCTAGGAGTTGGAGTTGCTGTGATGCCTTATTTAAGTTTTCCAATTCTTCCTAAAACTCAGCATTCCGAATTGCATTTTCGTTTAGCAGCAGGCGTTGGATATGCTTCCAAGAAATTCGACCTTGATGAAAATAGAAAGAATACTATCATCGGTTCGCATTTCAATGCAGCGTTCAATTTCTTATTGCAATATCATTGGAAACCTGTTGCTGGAGCTGAATTTCTGACCGCCATTTCATTTACCCATTTTTCCAATGGAACCTATAAAATCCCAAATGCAGGAGTCAATATAGTGGGAGCAAATTTGGGTATCAATATTAATTTGGGCAAAAAAGTACCAGTCAACCACAATGCTTTTCCAATTGTAGATAAACATTGGAGATGGCTTGTTTCGATTGGAGGATTTGTGAAAGAAACCGAACCTGTAAACAGAAAAAAGTTTGCAGCAGTAAGTTTGTCTGGAAATGCATTAAAGCGAATTACAGGGAAAAGTTCATTCGGAGCTGGACTCGATATTATGTACGATGCGTCAATCAAAGAACGAATGAAGCAAGGTGGAAGAGACATTCAATTACCAGCACGTGTGGGGCTTACGGCAGATTATGAGTTGCATGTTGGTAAAATCACCTTTCCAATTCAACAAGGATTTTATCTGATTGATTCGTTTAAGGGCGATACTTTCTTGTATCAACGAATTGGAATGCGCTATCACGTACTTCATAATTTGAGTTTACAGATCTGTTTGAAAACCCATTTTGCTAAAGCCGACTATGCCGAATTTGGTGTAGGATATTATTTCAGATGAAACAGTCATTCCTCATTTTTCTTTTGAGTATTCTCCTATTTTCCTGCAAAAAGGAGAATATGGGCGATTGTTTTAAAAGCACCGGATTTATCAGCATCAAAACCCGTATGCTCGGAGAATTTGATAGCATTCGAGTTGATCGACGATTGAATATTGTATTAGTTGAAGACACAAGCAATTTTGCCATTGTGAAAGCCGGTGATCATCTTCAAGATTTGATTGTTACTGAAGTAAAAAATGGAAAGCTCACTTTACGTAACGATAATAAGTGCAATTGGGCTAGAAGTTATAAAAACACCGTCGATATTGAAGTTCATTGCTCTAGTCTTCATCATATTGTGATGTGGGGAGCAAGTAATATCACCAATAAAGACACGCTAAAAACTTCCGATTTGAAAGTCGAATTCAGAGATGCTTCTGGAAATATTGACTTAACAGTGGACAATCAACTTGTCAGTATTATTCAACACACAGGAGCTGGAGATGCGATCATTCGAGGAAAAACGGATGAACTTTCGGTCTATATGGCTTCATTAGCCTATGGCGATTATACAGCGCTTGTGGCGAAAAAAGTATATGTAGAAAATAAAAGTGCTTCCGATTGTCGTGTTTTGGGATTAGAGAGTTTTGCTTTTCGATTGAAAGGAGATGGTAATATTTTTTACAAAGGGCCTGGAGAAGTTATCTTAGAAGAAAAAACAGGAAGGGGAAATATTGTTCCGATTAATTAAGTCTAAATCAAATTACCAAAGACAAATAATTAGGAAAAATCCCTTCTATATCAGGCTTTTTTTCAAAAATTCCGTAAACAGTAGAACCACTTCCAGTCATCGATGCATAGATAGCACCTTGGTTTAGTAATGTTTGTTTTACAGCTAAAATTTCAGGGTAAAGGGCTCCAACATTTTCTTCAAATACATTCTTAAAATTCCATTTTTCTGGAGATTCTGAGATGGAATCTTCCCAACGTGAAGGTGCTTGAGCCATGTTTACGTTTTGAAATGCATTGGCCGTAGAAACATGGGTTCCCGGATTAACAATCCAAAGTAAATACTTGCTTAAATCAACGTCAATCGGTTCAAGAACTTCCCCTCGCCCACTGACTTTACATGCAGAATCGAAAATGAAAAAAGGACAATCCGAACCTAATTGAGCAGCGATTGGAATCAATGTTTCCTGATTCAAATTCAATTGAAATAAATCATTCAACAAACGTAACATCCACGCACCATCGGAAGATCCTCCACCTAAACCTGCTCCCATTGGAATTACTTTATGCAGATGGATTTTCACAGCTGGCAATCCATATAAAGCATCTAGTAAACGATAAGCTTTTATGACGAGATTGTTCGATTCATCTCCTGGAATGGGAATTCCTGATGAGGAGAAACTGAAATCGCCCGATTCGCCTTCGGATGGAATAACTTCTAAAGCATCACACAGAGAAATGGGATAAAACACGCTGGAAATTGAATGAAATCCATCATCTCGTTTTCCTGTAACGTACAATCCAAGATTAATTTTACAAGGTGGAAAGACAATCATTTAACAATAGTTCCTTTCATTTTCAAGCACTTAGGTGGTTTTAACTTTTTTTAAGCCTGATTTCGAAAATACGTTATTGCAATGAATGCTTAACTTGCGCACCCTGAAAATACAGGCTTATGACTTTTTTAGAATTTGAACAACCTGTTGCTGAACTCTTTGACCAATTAGAACAAGCACGTTCCTTGGCCGAATCGAGTAAAGTAGATATGACAAAAGCGATCAAAGAGCTTGAAACGAAAATTGATACAACACGCAAAGCGATTTATAGTGATTTAAGTCCTTGGCAACGTGTTCAGGTTTCGAGACATCCTGATCGCCCTTATACTTTGGCGTATATTAATTTCATGACAGATGGCAATTTCATCGAGATGCATGGAGATCGCACAGTTGGGGATGATAAAGCCATGGTTGGTGGAATGGGCTGCATGGATGGAAAACCGGTGATGTTTATCGGACAGCAGAAAGGTGTAAATACCAAAATGCGTCAGTATAGAAAGTTTGGAATGCCTAATCCAGAAGGTTATCGCAAAGCTTTACGCTTGATGAAGTTGGCTGAGAAGTTTGATATTCCTGTGGTAACCTTCATTGATACACCTGGTGCATATCCTGGATTAGAAGCTGAAGAACGAGGACAAGGTGAAGCCATTGCTCGGAATTTATATGAAATGACGAAGCTTCGGGTGCCTGTTATCTGTGTCATTATTGGCGAGGGAGCTTCTGGTGGAGCTTTAGGAATTGGTATTGGTGATAAAGTATTGATGCTTGAAAACACTTGGTATTCGGTTATTTCTCCAGAAAGTTGTTCCTCAATCTTGTGGAGAAGTTGGGAGTATAAGGAGCGAGCATCTACTTCGTTAAAACTCACTGCGCAGGATATGCTTAAAAACAAACTCATTGATGGAATTATTCCAGAACCATCGGGCGGAGCGCATACCAATTACCACGAAGTTTTCAATACGGTAAAAGCAGAATTGAAAAAGCACTTGGATAAATTGGCTAAGGTGAAACCTGAAAAACGCATTGAAAAACGCATTGAGAAGTTCTCTTCCATGGGAGCTTTTATTGAAGAATAAATAAAATAAAACGCAGATAAAATTCACCATGAGCGAATCGATTGAAGCCAACCGCAACGAAGACAAAATGAAGTTATTACTTTCTTCGATGCGCCAGAAATTGGACGTGGTGATGCAAGGTGGTGGAAAAAAGCGGATAGAGAAAGAGCACGAGAAAGGAAAAATGACTGCACGTGAACGCATTCAATTTCTTCTCGATAAAAACGCTCCTCAACTAGAAATTGGTGCTTTTGCAGGTGATGGAATGTATGCCGAACATGGAGGTTGTCCTAGTGCGGGAGTGATCGTTGTGATTGGATATGTGAAAGGGCGCCAATGCATTGTAGTTGCGAACGATGCTACTGTGAAAGCGGGCGCTTGGTTTCCTATTACTGCGAAGAAGAATTTGCGTGCCCAAGAAATTTCGATTGAAAACCGATTACCCATCATTTATTTGGTAGATAGCGCTGGTGTTTTTCTTCCTATGCAAGATGAAATTTTTCCCGATAAAGAACATTTCGGAAGAATTTTCAGGAACAATGCGGTGATGTCGTCGATGGGGATTTTGCAGATTTCTGCGGTGATGGGCAGTTGCGTTGCTGGTGGTGCTTATCTTCCGATCATGAGCGACGAAGCCATGATTGTGAAAGAGACTGGAACTATCTTTTTAGCTGGCTCCTATTTAGTAAAAGCGGCTATTGGAGAAGACATCGACAATGAAACGCTAGGTGGTGCAACAACCCATTGCGAGATTAGTGGAGTAACGGATTATAAATGTGAGAACGATGAAGATTGCCTCACACGCATCCGAAATATTATGGATAAGGTGGGCGCTCCAGATAAAGCTGGATTTGATCGCGTTGAATCCAAGCAACCAAAGAAAGACAGCAAAGAATTGTATAGCATACTTCCCGAAACCCGTGATAAACCGTATGATATTCACGATGTGATTGATCGTTTGGTAGATGATTCGGATTTTGAAGAATACAAAGAAAAGTACGGACAGAGCATTGTTTGTGGACTAGGCCGTATTGATGGATGGGCTGTTGGAATAGTTGCCAATCAGCGTAAAGTGGTAAAAAGCAAGAAAGGTGAAATGCAGTTTGGTGGTGTGATTTATAGTGATTCGGCCGATAAAGCAGCTCGCTTTATCATGAACTGCAATCAAAAGAAAATACCGCTTTTATTTCTTCAAGATGTAACTGGATTCATGGTTGGATCGCGATCTGAACAAGGAGGAATTATTAAAGACGGAGCTAAAATGGTGAATGCCATGGCCAACAGTGTGGTTCCTAAATTTACGATTGTATTAGGAAACAGCTATGGTGCAGGTAATTATGCGATGTGTGGAAAAGCCTATGATCCACGGTTGATGTTAGCTTGGCCAACAGCTAAAATTGCGGTGATGGGCGGTGCTCAGGCAGCAAAAGTACTTTTGCAAATTGAAGTGAGTTCCTTAAAAGCGAAAGGAAAACTCATCACACCGGAAGATGAAAAAGAGTTGTATGATCGGATTTTCAACCATTACGAAGAAACAACTTCCATTTATTATAGCGCCGCGCGCTTGGTGATTGATGCGATTATAGATCCTTTAGATACACGAAAAGCAATTTCAATGGGAATCGAAGCTGCGAATCATGCTCCTATTGAAAAACGTTATAATGTTGGGGTAATTCAGGTTTAATGGATATCAATTAAAATTTGTAACCCTTAGTGAACTAACTGAATAAAACCATTGCTCTTAATTCCATCAGGCGATACCAACACATAATAATAAACGCCCTCAATAAGGGATTCCTTGGCTTCTGAGGCTTGATCAGGCTGAAATTTCCCTGTCCAGTTATTTAAATAATTCTCTGTTCCATATACGATTTTTCCCCAGCGATCGTAAACATGGAAGGTGCTGTTATCTTTCAACCCAATAATTTGAAAGACATCATTTGATCCATCTCCATTGGGTGAAAACGTATTGGGAATAATCAATGGACACTCTTTTTCAATCTTATAATCAAAAGTCATTGTATTCGTACCATCATTATTTGTGACACGAAGTGTTGCTGTTTTATTTCCTTGTGAATTATAACATACAGTAGGATTTTGTTCGGTAGAACTAGCTGGTTGTCCTCCAGGAAATTCCCATGACCATGACAAAGGATTACAAATACTTTTATCGGTGAACGTGACGCAGCTCAAAGGACAATCTTCGCTGATTTCAAACAATGCATTCGGCACGGGAGAATATTTTCCACACAATTCCGAAGTGAGATAAATTAATTGAGCATCTGCCAGTTCAGGTACACTCAAAACTGGTGAAGTATTTTGGATGCTTGGTGCTTCAGTCCCCGGTGTTAGATCTCCTAAATTATGCTCATAAAAATCAACCCCCATAGTATTGCAAGGCAATTGAAAATAAGTGTCTAAGCGAATTAATCCAGCATCACGTACACTGTTATTTCCTGAAAAATCGCCTGTAATGAGCCAACCATTGGAAGATGTTGTAACTAAACTGTAAGGATAGTTTGTATAGGGATTTCCATAATCCAATTGCAATGGATCGCCCACGGCACTTGTTGTAGAATTAATCTTTAACCAAAAAATATTTCGATCATCAAAATTTCCAAAATCACCAGCTAATAATATATCAGAACCACGAACTGCAATTGCACGAAATTTATCGTCTTCCGACATATTGATAAGCACTTGCCCAGTATAGTTTCCAAAAACATTCACTTTCGCACAGAGTGCATCCCAACCTGAATTTTGCTTGAAAACATATCCGCTTATAAAGCAATAACCAGCAGCATCACTCACTATATCATTCAAATACACATCATATGTATCGGTTAAAGATGAAAACCAACGTAGCTCTCCTTGAGTAGAAATGCGCATAACAAACCCATTTCTGAATGTATCATGTCCAGAATAATCACCACAGATAACTATTTCGCCATCGGGAGAAAATGTGGCACTTTTCACTTCCAATTCTTTTTGAGGAAGGGATATTTTTTTAGAATTTATGAGATTAAAGTTTGGATCTAAGTGAGTGACATTGATATTTTCATAATTGACATTGTTATCACCCGTACTTAGCAACCACCAAGATCCATCGGAATCGTGCAAGAAGCGAGCTGACAAATCGGATACGCTAATCTGAATAAACTTTATTTGTTGCAAAACTCCATCAGCACTCAAACGAGCAATAAATAATTGTGAGTTTTGTGAAGTTGGAACTGCAGAACCATAAACATAATATTCACCATCATATTCCAATGCTTGACTGGTTATCATGGATTCATTATTCGAAGAATACAAATGTTGCCATTGGATTTCACCCATGCAATCCGTTTTAATAATTCCAGCTCCAGTAATCGTGTTTAATGGAACATTGGCAGGCGAATTCAATAAGATTAAATACCCTTGATCGGATGTTTCTATTGCCCAAGTACCATAATCGCTGTTAGATAAACCATATCTTCTAAAAAACGATTTGGTTGAGCTTTGAGCACTTGCATCCACCATGAATAGCAATGCAGATAAAAAGAATATCTGGAAAGCAATTGCTGAATATCGAATCGAAAAAAAGGTTGGTAGATTACGTATCAATGGAAAATCAAATGAAGAATTGGTTGGGTATTCAACTGAAATGCAAAGTATTAAATAATTGAAAATGATTAAAATTTATTGCAATGAAAAAAACTTCAATCGATGAAGTTCGTTTTCTTTTCCGATGGAAAAATACATACTTCTTCCACAATAATTGGCATTTGAATTAGCTACTTGCAAAATTTTCCCTGTAAATCAATCATTCCTTTAGTAAATCTTAATTCTTCCTAATTTTTCATATTCAATCATCTGCATTAAAGGATTTAATATGTTCTTAAAATTTTGCGCATAATTTTCTTTTCAACTTCCCTCCTGCTTTCATTTTTCACTGAAATTTACCCCATGAAAACCACAGCGCTCATTTTAGCAAAAATCACTTTCTTCCTTTTCTGTTTTCTACTTAACGCTAATAGTATCAATGCTGAAACAGAAAAAATAAGCGTGAATTTCGATGTCAAGAAATTCAGCCTAAATCTATCTGATCTGCCTATAACAAAGGATTTGACAATTACTAAATACATCGAAAAGTTTGGAAATACCGATAAAATTTTAGATCGAAAAAGTGGTGAACGGGTTTATTTCTATGAAAAAACAGGCATTACAATTAGTACCTATCAAGAAAAAATAAAAGGCTTAACGATTACACTCAATAGCAATGGAGATAAGAACTATGTTCAAACAGCTTTTAAAGGAGTCTTTAAATTCGGAAGTGTTGCAATAACAACATCCACCGTTAAATCGGATTTTAAAAAACTGGATGGATTCTTTACCTGTGGAATGCCGGCCATGTGTAGCTCGAAAAATAAAAAAGCGGCGATCAAAGTATTGATTGGTTTTGCAACATCAGATCCAGCTAAAATCACTCAAATCAGTTTCATATTGAACTGAATATAAATCAGTACTTTATAAGATTGAATAAAAATAATCATCCATCTGCAAAAACCTCATGAACGAATCCAACGAAACACGACTGAACAAATACATCAGCGAAAGCGGACTTTGTTCCCGAAGACAAGCTGATGCATACATTGAAAAAGGTCATGTGTTGATCAACGGACGAAAAGCGCACATTGGCGATAAAGTTCGTTCAGGTGATCGGGTGATGGTGAATGGACAGGAAATAGAAGCAAAATCGCCCGAAGAAGAAATTCTGATAGCTTTCAATAAACCGGTTGGTGTTGTGTGTACAACCGAAATCGCTATTAAAAACAACATCATTGATTACTTGAAATTCGGACAGCGTATTTTTCCGATTGGTCGTTTGGACAAGGATTCCCAAGGATTGATTTTCCTTACCAGCAATGGTGATATCGTCAATAAAATTTTACGTGCTGGAAATCGTCACGAAAAAGAATACATCGTAACTGTCAACAAGCCAGTAACTGATGCCTTTGTAGATGGAATGAGTCACGGCGTTCCTATTTTGGGTGTTAACACACGTAAATGTGTGGTTGTAAAAGAAGCACCCTTTGTTTTTCGCATTATTTTGATTCAAGGTTTGAACCGACAAATCCGTCGCATGTGCGAGCATTTTGGGTATGAAGTAACGAAGTTGGAACGCATTCGCATTATGAATGTCAACTTAAAAAACCTCGGATTAGGAACTTGGCGTGAACTTTCGAAAGTAGAAATGGCGGGCATTTATGAGATGATTGGAGATTCTAAGGATGTTCCTGAAAAGAAAAAATCGGCCAATAAATCAACTGAGGCATCCACTCAAAATGGACATAAAAAAAGCAGCAGCAAGCCAAGAAATTCAAATGCTAAATCAGGAACAGATCGCAAAGGAAAATCGGCAAGCGCCAAACCAGAAACAACAACCGGAGGAAGAAAAAAACGCAACAGTCCGGGACATAAGCCTTATTTTCCCGGTGCTGCGGGAAGTAAAAAAAGTTCTGGAGGTCGAAGAGGTCGTCGTTGATTTGAAATCCTTGATTAATCATACATGTTGAAAGTAAGTATTGTTGGTGCTGGTTGGCTTGGGATTGCATTAGCAAAGTCATTGAAAAATAAGCATGTTGGTGTAGCTGTTTCTTCAACAACAACCGAAAAAGTAAAGTCTTTTATTTCAGAAGGATATCAGGCAGTTGATATTGATCTCGACAAGGCGGAAGAAATCAATCCTGATTTTTGGGGCGACATTCTAGTATTGAGTTTTCCACCCGGTAAGAATGGAGATTATTCCAAGTATTTGAAACGAGTGGATTTTCTGCTTAAGTCAAAACCTGCAAAAGTTCAACGCATCATATTAATTAGCAGTACTTCGGTTTATCCTAAACGCGATGGTGATTGGAAAGAAGACGATGCATTTACTCCAGATACTGAATCTTCATTCCACATAATAGAAGCCGAAGAAAAAGTGCTGAGTTCCAATTGTAATTCAGTTATTTTGAGATTAGCTGGACTTGTAGGATACGAAAGAAATCCAGCACGATTTGGATCGAGTCGTTTGGCTGCAAATGAACCGGTAAACATGATTCATCGGGATGATGCGGTAGCGGCGATAGATTATTTTATTCATCACCCGGAACATCAAGGGATTTATAATCTATGCGCTGCAAATCATCCAAGCAGACTGGCGTTTTATGAAGCAGGTGCAATGGAATTGAAAGTAAAAATACCGATGTTAGAGAATTCGGAAAAACCGCTTAATCGCACAATCAATTCTGAGAAAATAAGAACTCAAACTGAATTTCAATTCTCGAAAGATGATCCTCTCCTATTTTGGAAATGATCCTTATTTTTTGATTTTTCGAAATTGATAAGCTCCTTTAACCGCTCCCCAAACTTGACGATCTTCTTTATCATATCCACGATCCCAGCTCGCTAATAATTTGGGTGTTAAAGTCACAATGGATGTTGCATACGCTGCATTGCGCATATCTGATGGACATTTCTTTTGATCCGTTCCTCCCGAAAATGATTTCTTTCCCGTTTTTTTCAATAAAACCGAACATCCTTCACGAAGCGATAATGAATCAGGAATTAGTTTCTCAACTAAATCAGCATGTCCAACAAAACGAAGTGGTGCATTTAAAGTAATTACTGCACTTTCGAAATTTCCCACACTTGGTTCTGTAATTTTATAAACGCGTTGACGATAAGGACGATCTTCTTTGCCAGCAACGGCTTGCTCAACATACATCCAAAGTGCATCGGTTCTTCCAGTCCAAATGGGTATTATTTTCAAACGAATATCAAAAAAAGCAGAATCGATTTTACTCTGATCTTGACTGCTGTATGAACCTTGCATCATAGCAGCCAACTTTTTCAAGTCTTTAGAAAACTGTGCTTGAGAAAGCAGGGGAAATATGAGTAAAATAAGAATAAATGCCTTTTTCATGATGAAATTTTGAGCAAAAGTAATCATTGAAATTGATACCCAAAAAAGGCAGGCGCTTTTAAAAAATTGATTTCCACTTCATTCTTTTTTCTTTGGTTTCATAGAATTGAAGATTTAACTGTTGATAGAAAACTAGGAAGAAAGAAACCAAGAACTCTGTAACACGTATCTTCGCTAAGCATGAAGAATGTCCGTAAGCATTTGAAAGAATGGGGAAAAGCTTTTTTCTGGGCTTTTCTTGTTGCATGGCTCATACGAACTTTGCTTATTCAAGGAGCATTTATTCCGAGTCAGAGCATGGAGCGGACACTACTTCCCGGTGATTTTGTGTTTATCAACAAATGGTCGTACGGTCCACGCATGCCCATTACACCGATTGCGATTCCGTTCATGCATCAGAATATGCCTTTTAGCAATTCAACGCCAGCATATCTCGATTGGGTGAGCTTGCCCTATTGGAGAATTCCGGGATTTGGTGATATCAATCGACAAGATGTGGTGGTGTTTAATTATCCTATGGAATTGGAGCGTCCCATTGATAAACGTACCTATTTTGTAAAACGCTGTGTTGGATTACCGGGTGATAGTTTTCAAATTCAAGAAAAACGGGTGATGATCAATGGGCAAGTGATTGAAAACAAATCCGATTTTCAATTTCTTCGACACCTAAAATGTTCAACACCATTGGATCAAGCCTGGCTCGATTCCTTAGATGTTACCGAAGGAGGACTTGTTTCGAATATGTTAGATTATGAATTTCCTTTAACTGACTCTCTAGCTAAGTTTTTTGAAAAACATCCTTTCGTGAATACCTTATCATTACGAATGGAGCAAGCGGGAGATTATCAAGCTTATATTTTTCCACATAGTAGATCATTTCCTTGGAACAACGATTTTTGGGGACCGATTATCATTCCCGCTGAAGGACAAAAAGTGATGCTCAACGACACCAACATCGCAATTTATGAGCGAATTATTCGAGAATATGAGCATAATAAATTGAGTGTTTCGGGAGGAAAAATTTACATCAATGATGAAGCAACAACGAGTTATGTTTTTCAGCAGGATTATTATTTCATGATGGGTGATAATCGAGATTATTCGGCCGATTCGAGATCTTGGGGATTTGTACCACGTGATCATATCATTGGAAAAGCCTGGTTAATTTTCTTTTCTTACAACGCATTCCGAAGCGGCACATCACATATTCGCTGGAATCGGATTTTTAAATTAATTCATTAACGATTCATTGAAGCCTTTTTTATTTCAACTAAACTACAGTCCACTAGTAGATCAAATTGCATTGATGGCAAGTGGAAACAATTGCGTTTTAGAATCGCAGGAAACCTATCAAAAGCAAAGTTTTAGAAATCGTTGTTCAATTTTAACTTCACAAGGAATCTTGGATTTAGTCATACCTATTGTTCATGCAGGAGGAAATGCAATCCCAATTCAGCAAACACGTATTGATTCTTCAAAACCTTGGGCAATTCAACATTGGAAAAGCATACATACGGCTTATAATAAATCGGCCTATTTCAGTTATTACAAACATCATTTCGAAATTTTTTATCAATCAACACCTGAATTTCTGTTTCAATTTAATTTGAATATCCTCCACACTTTTTGTGAAATACTGAAAATTGATTTCCCATCATTCAATTCAAAATGGGAGGAAAATCCTGAAGATTTCATCGATTTACGTACACTTTTTCAACCCAAAAAAATCTATCCTTTCGATGCTTTTCCTTATTATCAAACATTCGAAACTTCAAAAGAATTTGAATCTAATTTAAGTGTGTATGATTTGCTTTTTAATCTAGGACCTGATGCATTTTCCTATTTAATAAAAAGAGGAGAAAATTTGAAGATTGAAATTCAGAAGAAAAACGCTTCTCCATTCAAATCTTGATAAAATACTTACTTCAATTTATCAAACCAATTCAACTCATTTACTAATTGAATTCTAATCATTCTACCCTTTTTCAAGGCTTAAGGAATTTCATTCCAATACAAATCATCATCTTCTTACATATGTAAGGAGAATGCCCTGTTTTATTCCTCTCGAAAATCAAATATCTGTCATTTTACACGTGTTATTTCTTCAATGAAAATCCAAATGCAAAAAGGAGAAAATGCATGTGAAATGAAATGAATAAAGTTGTTCTTAGGTCAACACCGAACGGTATTTTATCTGCATCCATGGAGCAGATAGGAATTCGTGCATTTAGGTTGAAGCTAAGTGGTCCATTCGATCAAACAAATCAAAGTTCATTGCTGAATTTTTTCCATGAACTTTCATTCGAAAACCAAGCAGATCAACTGATCCTCGATTTTGAAGAAATTATTTTTTGCAGAGAATATACATCTCCTTGGATAGTGAGAAAATTGAGCAATGCGCTCACACATTCAATTATTCAATCAATCGCATTAGTGAATGCACCAAGTTGGTTGAATAAATTTATTCATGCTTTTAGTAAGATTCGTCCAAACACAGAAATTAGTTTTCACTATTCGAATAAATCTGCATTAGATTATTTACAGAAGGATCATTCAGAACAGAATCCTATTGAATCGTTTAGAAACGATAACTTAATACATAATTTATTTCCAAATTCAGGAGGATTACAACAAGCAGTTGATACAAAATCACATTCTGACTGGAAATTCCAAAGTGAATCTGGAGATTTTGAATGCAGATTTTTTCACTTGAATAATGAAATTCTTTTAGGATTTGTTCGTGGTGTTTTGAATGATGATACGATTGAACATTTTTTAAGGTGTAAGCGATTATCTATTGCGGAAATGCCTCAAAAACCGTTTAATGCTATTTATCATTTAGTTGATCTCAAAAAAATAACCAAGAATGCTCGAATTATATTAGATAATCATGATCATGAAATTCGTTCTTATTATGCCAAATGCTATTGGGTTTTAGGAAAAACTTCATTGCCAATAATGAAGGTGTTTCGCTTTTTCAATCCCAATTTCTATCCCTATGTTAGTTTTATAAAATCAGTTGATGTTGGATTGAAATTGATTCAGCAAAACAAGCCAAATCAAGAAATAAAACCCATAGAAACATCCAATGAAATTGCTGTATTAAAAGCAGAAATTGAACATTTAAAAAACACACAAGAAATTAGAATTAATCAACTGAATCAAATCATTCAAAAAAATTCTGTTGATTCTGATTCTACTATAGATAAAACGAATATCCCTAAAAATGATCCATTTGCTATTCTTTTCGAAGGTGTAAAACATCTTCAGGAAAATGTAGGTGAAGAAATGAATCATATTCAATTGGTGAATTCATCGCTCGAATTAACTGTTGATGAACGCTCCGAAGAAGTCATAACAAAAGAATCAAACTTAAGAGCCATTCTCGATAATACAGACGATGAGATTTATCTACTTAACGATCGGTATGAATTGATTGATTATAACACCAATTTCGAGAATAATTTCTACGCACGTTATGGCGTATTCATAGAGAAAGGTCGCGATTTATTTAGCATGATGCCTCCTGAGTATGGCGATTTAATTCGAAAAACAAAAGACCGAATTGATAAAGCCTTACAGGGATTTCAACGAACATATTATGATAAATTCCAATTGGGATTTTACGAATCTATATCGGAAGTAAAACTGTACCCGATTCGCTCAAATACACGAAGTATTTCGGGTGTTTCGGTGTTTGTGAGAGATTGTACCGAACAAAAACGTTCTGAAGATATTATTCATCAAAATCAACTTCTACTCTCTTCGATCAATCGAAATATTAAGGAAGGACTTTACCGAAGCACCCCTGCAAGAGGAATGATTTACGTTAATCAGGCATTTGTCGAAATGTTTGGTTTTGAGTCCGAAGAAGAAGCGCTCAAAGCACCTTCGATGAGCTTGTATTCTGAAGCCAATCGTCGTTTAGAATTGGTTCAAATAATTGAACAAAGTGGTTCGTTTACCAACGAAGAAGTTCAATTTCGTAAAAAAGATGGAACGCCATTTTGGGGATTACTTTCTTCGATGCGTTCGACTGATGCTGAAGGAAATGTTTATTACGATGGAGCCATTCGCGATATTACACACATTAAAGAATACGAACGAGAAATTATTCATTCGAAAGAAATTGCCGAAAATGCGACACGCGCAAAATCCGATTTCTTAGCAACCATGAGCCATGAAATTCGTACTCCGATGAATGGCGTTATTGGTATGACTAGTTTATTAGCCGATACACCACTAAATCCTGAACAACGCGATTACGTAGAAACAATTAAAGTATCAGGTGATCATTTGTTGAATATCATCAACGATATTCTTGATTTTAGCAAAATTGAAGCAGGACATTTAGAATTAGAAAATACCGTTTTCGATTTGAATTCGTGTATTGAAGAAGTAATGAATCTCTTCAGCAACAGGGCTTACGAAAAGAATATTGAATTATATTATCGGGTAGAAAATTCAGAAGTATTTCAATTAAATGGGGACATTACGCGTTTCCGCCAGGTCATTGTAAACTTAATTGGGAATGCCATTAAATTTACAAATGAAGGAGAAGTGTTGATTGATATAAAACCAATAGAAAGAAAAAAAGGACAAATTCGATTGCAAGTTTCAGTGAGTGATACTGGAATTGGAATTCCTCAAGAGAAGCAGGAAAAACTGTTCAAACCATTTTCACAAGTCGATAATTCGACCACACGGAAATATGGAGGAACGGGGCTAGGACTCGCCATTAGCAAGCATTTAGTTGAATTAATGGGCGGCTCTTTAACCATGTTTAGTGAAGAAGAAAAAGGCACCACATTCGTTTTTGATGTGATGATGAATGAGTCGAAACAAGAATTAAAAAAAGACCAAAATCTTGATGTCTTAAAGGAAAAACGCATATTGATTGTAGATGATAACATGACCAATCGCAAGATTCTTGAACAATTGTTTAAAACCAATGGGATGATTGTGGAATCGTATAATAATCCACTGATTGCAATTAATATCATCAAACAAGGGAAGCAATTTGACTTAGGTTTGATTGATATGAAAATGCCTGAAATGGACGGAATCAGTTTTGGAAAAGAAATTCAACAGCTTTCATTAAATAGAGAACTTCCCTTGATTTTGTATTCTTCGATTGGTCATATGCTTTCAAGAACTGATATCAATAAATACTTCAAAGCTCATGTAAATAAGCCAATTCGCCACGATTTATTGCTTCAGAAAATGGGTAATATTTTGGGCGAAGTTCCATTAATTACAGTGAATGAAGAAAGCATTCAAGTAGTTGAAGATAGCATAGCCTCTCATTATCCAATGCGCATATTATTGGCTGAAGACAATCTCATCAACCAAAAATTAGCAGAACGTGTTCTCGAGATATTCGGTTATGAAATTGAGATTGCAAACAATGGATTAGAGGCAGTTCAGATGCTCGAAAAAAATAATTACGATCTCATTTTCATGGATGTGATGATGCCCGAAATGGATGGTTTGGAAGCAACTGGAACCATTCGTAGAGAATACAAAGGTCATCAACCAGTAATTATCGCAATGACAGCCAATGCACTCAAAGGCGATCGCGAAATTTGCATCAATTCGGGAATGAACGATTATGTGAGTAAACCTATCAATACCGAAGTCATTCGAGAACTATTAATTAAATATGGTTCAATGATTCAACAAGGTGTTGATCCTTATTCAACGTAGTCGGACAAATAGCTAAACCGCTCGGTGAGTTTTCCGTCTTTTGCAATGGTGGCGCGCTTAATCATGGGATGCCCATCGGCTTGCAATAATCCTCCAATCACATATTTAATTAAATGTTCTCCAAAGCCATAGGAAGCGTCTAAAGGTAATTCGCAAGGGAGATTACTCACCGCCATAATATCAATGGTATTGGATAAATAGGGAGCTTCAACAGTTTCTGAAAGTGGATGAAAACCAAAGGTTGGATCTTCGATGGTGGTGTCTTTCACTGTTGCTGGAATAGAACCGTTCACATCGCAACTGATATCAGCAATTACTTTGATTCTAAAGTCGCGCGCTTTCATATCTTCTTTGGAAAAAAAACGTGGAATTCGTTCGTTCCAGAAAATCGAATTGAGCATCAAATCGCAGCTTTTGGTATAAGGACGAAATGTGGAAACGTAATTTTCAGGATTCTGGTAGAAATCGGCTTTGTCCCATTCATCGCCATCCTTATGTGCATAAAAATCTTCTGTCACCAAATGCACATAGGTTGGCACATCAAACGAATCATGAATAAATTCATCGGGTGTTACCTCGCGGATATTTAAGGCTTTTAGCACTTGCAAACATCCATGAGCAACGCGACCATCACCTGTAAGAGCAATGCGAATTGGAGGTAAATTGATATGTTTATATTGCTCAAGCATTTCGGCATAATCGCGACACTTCCAAGCAGGTTTTAAATCGAATTGCTTCATTTTTTTCCCCCAAGTGAGGAAACCTTCATGTGTTCCTACAATCCCAGCGTAGCGACCAAAACCGAGTACGCGACTTCCATTTTCCCAAACCAAGGTTTCGTAATCAACCATACAGATATTGAGTTCCAAAATCTTACGAAGAAGTTTTCGGTTGTGTGGTTGTTTTTTGATTGTGTGAGAGAAGAAAAGGTAGGTTTTTCCGGGGATGAGTTCGTCTGTTGGAACTTCTTTTATCCCTAAAAGGATATCACATTCGGAGAGGTCTTCGCGTAATTCGATGCCGGCTGCAGCATAATCATCATCAGAAATACACCGATGCGGAGAAGGTTGTACGAGTATTTGAACATTCGAAAAACGCTCCATTACTTCTTTGCATTGAATGGGAGTAAGTGCTACTCGTTTATCGAATGGTTTTTTTCCTTCTCGAATTAAGCCGATGGTTCTCATGCGGCAAAGTTAAGAAGGCAATTTTAAGAAGGAAGGAGATTCTGTTATTATTACGAATATCCCCTAGAAAGGGCAAAAAACTGATGTATCTTTGCCGAAGTTCTTTCATAACATGGGGCCGTCATGGTATCGACAGCGAGTGCAATTGACAAGTAAGCATGCCGGGTGTTGCGAGGTTAACCCGTTAAAACAATCCGCGCGCCTATAACTGGCGAAAACAACTACGCACTAGCAGCTTAATCCGATAGGATTAACCACGTTTGCCTTATAGGTAAACACTAGTTGTCTCCCGGGGAAGTTTTCTCAAGTCGTCCCCGATGAGGCATCGTAAAGTTTGAGATAGGTTTTTCAGGGTCCTGATGAATTACCGAAAACGATCGGGACTAAGAAGAGGGCTGGTTTGTTCCGTTCCTACCCACTTCCGACAATTGATTCGGAAATAAGCATGTAGAAAGCGTGTGAATTCCTTGTTTGGACGCGGGTTCGACTCCCGCCGGCTCCACAATCATAACGCAACTGATATTCAATCAGTTGCGTTAAAAATTTCTGAGATGATAGTTTCAGCGACACAAAAAGCGACGCATTTTCGCAACAATTATATATCGGACTATGTTCCAAGGCTTGTCATTCCTGCAATTGGAAGTAAAGATCAGCGACAGTATATTAAATACAAGGTATGGAATCGCGACCAGGGCAAATATGTTTGGGTTAAAGATTATGAGGTAAACAAAATTCCTCCATCTAAAAGGGAGAAGTTCATAAAGAATAGAATTCAAGAGTACCAACTATTGCTAAAAGAAGGATTGCAAAAATCTCCTCTTCAGGAAAAGGCTGATCTTGAAATGGAAATGATCAAGGAAAATGCAATGACCTTGACTATTTCGAAAGCGATAGAATATGGATTAAAGGAAAAACAAGGCTTGAAGCTCCGTCAGATTAGAAATTATGAGCATCGATCAAGAATATTCTTAGAATGGCTTAATGATCGGGGATATTCGAAGGTACCCGCCTATCTATTCAGATCTGAAAAAATCAAGGAGTTTGTATCTCATTTGAGAAACACTAGAAACTGTGCACCTAGAACGATTAATAATTATTTACTGGATCTCTCAACTTTGATAAATGTTAATGTTGAGAATGAACTTCTAGATAGAAATTACTTTCCGGACGTAAAGAAAGATCGTGTTGGGATCGGTAAGAATTGGGCCTACACTGTTGAACAGCAAAAAGAAATAATTCAGCATGTTAAGGATAAGCATCCAGAATACTTAATGCTCATTCAGTTCATGTATTATACATGTGCTCGAGAGAGAGAATTAAGCTTGATGAAAATTGAAGATATAGGCAAGCGCCATCCTGATCAGATTTGGTTTCCTGAAGACAACACAAAAGAAATCATGGAGAGAAACATCATGATTCCAACTCAACTTAAGGAGGTTATAAAGGAAAACAAACTCCTTTCACTACCTGGTGATTGGTATGTATTCAGTAAGAACTTTCGTCCTGGACCTGTATTTTATCATTCAGATAATTGGGGAAAGAGATATGGTAGAATGGTTCGGAACATTAGTCCTGAATATGATTTAAGACACACTCTATATTCCTGGAAGCATACCGGAGTAACTATGCTTCATATAAATGGGACTGAATTAAGTGCTATTCAACAGCATTTAGGTCATAGATCACCTTTTTCAATATTGAAGTATCTAAAAACATTAGGACTTCATACAAATAGAACTATTGTAGATCAGTTTCCTGATTTGCCTTAACTATAAACCAAAACAAAATTTATGAGTACTAAAACTGTTAGATTTAATTTGTTTTCTGTTGAAATGAACAAATATGATTACAATAAATTTGATTCATTATCGGAAGCATTAAATTCATGTAATTCTTCAATCGAATTACCATTAACCAATATCGTTCCACCTGATACTTTAGTTATGCCTATGCAATTGATTTCAAAACTAAACGGTGAAATTGTTGCCGGAGCTATCGCTTTTAAACAAAGATCAATGATTGAGTTTGTTTATAATAGTGAAACAAAAAAAAATGAAACTATGCCTAATAAATTTAATCCGATGCATAGTACTTGCTTTTTATACGATAAAACAACCGGAATTATTATCATTGAATCTGTTCAGCGTGGCAAAGGTCCTGGTGTAAGACAAGTTTGTGATTACCTTTCTTCTTCGTGTGGATTAAGATCACTAAGTCATTTAACGGTTCCAAATCCAAATGAATTAAAAAAACTTGAAGAAATAAGTGAAATTAGAGGGGTAGAAATTATACTTGCGAAGCCAAATCACGACTCAGCTCAAAAACAACCATTAGCAATGAAAGATTGTTCTGATTTAGCAGATGATTGGAATGGTGATAGAATAACAGTTGAAGTAACTGGAAAAAGAATGAATTATAAAAGAATAATGGATTCAGTTAGGGCTTTCTTAAAATTAGATGATTCAGAAAATAATGAATTAAAAAAATTCAGGTTATCTGGAGTAAATGGAGATAATGATAGTAGAATTGTAGACATTTTATCTAATAGAATTTTATTAGAAGCTGAAATACCTAGAACAGTTAATAAATCTATAGGTACTTTAAATGAAATAATAAATGTTGGATTAAGAAAATACAAAGAAGTTAGGCCTACAATTTTAAAGCAATACTCAGAAACGAAAAGAGATAGATTCTTTAGCGAATGAAAGATCAAACTAAGTTAAATTGGGAAAGATTTAATCCGATTATTTTAAGTGGGATTGGAATTTTTGTGTTTTGGCTTCTTGATAAATATTTTGTAGGAATTTATGATACAATTTACACTTTATCAAATAGCTTGATAGGAGTTAGTTCTACAATGATAGGTTTCTTCTTAACGATATTGACTTTGATAGAAACCATTAATACAAATCGCATGAGAGTAGTTAAAAAAACTGGCAATTATCCGAGACTATTTAGATACTTAAAATCAGCTATTAAATTTAATTTGATTTTTATCGGTATATGTATTTTAGAAATAACTTGTGAAAAGTATATTACAACTTCAAATACAGAAAAATACTTAGCATTATATAGGATTGTACATTATGCTTTTGTACTAACTTTAATCCTCTCCATTACAACTTCAGTTAGATTTATCTCAATAATATTAAACCTGATGCATGATAAAACAACCACAAATAATTAAACAAAATTTACCTTATTTATTTTAAGATATAATATCCAAAATCGCATTCTTTCGTACAACAGAACCATAAGATTTAGTAGTAAAACCTGAAGTTGTATAATTCCCCCAAGTACCACCATTTGAGGTCGAAATCCAGAAATAGAGTGTTTCAGAACCAAAGGAGTAATCAATTAAATGATTCCTGGCATCTGTTATAAAGGTTTTGAAATCAGCATCAGCAAGTTGGCTATTCATGTATGCTGTTAATTCATCGATCTTTTGTTGTCTTGTTTTCACGATCACTTTTATTTCTGATTCTAAAACTTCTCTAATTGTGTATTCAGGAAATGCCTCTGGAACAAGATCCACTATTTCTGCAGGAGCATAGAATGTTCCATCATTAAGTTCTGTGAACATCACCATGTTTACACCGCTCCTGAAGCCATTATAAATTGCAGCAATTTGTGCTGTAACAACTGCTCCGTTCATACTTGTCTACCTAATATAGTTTGAAATTCTTGAACAATTGAATCGAATAATGCAGATTCTGTTGTGCTCATATATGCACCAATTGAGGCAAAAGCACATTCCTGATCAGTATAGATCGCTGGTGTTCCATTAAAATTTAAAGCAAGAATGAAAATATTTAATGTAAAAGGTTGATTATAGATTGTTGTAGCAGTTTGCTTTAATGAACCGCGATAAAATGTAGTTTGTATATTGGAAAATCGAGTACCAATAAATAGTCCATCAGTTCTTGAAATAGTATTAAAACCAAGAGCAGTAAAAAATGGGCTTATTCCAGATGAAAATGCACCTTGCCCAGATGTAATTATAGCTGTTCCATTATTTGAGCCTGTTGCATATCCACCAATAGAACCCTTTGATCCGGTGCTACCATTTGTTCTAGAATAAAACGAAAGATGGAAATCTATATAGGATGTATTTGTGCTAGGAATTAATGAAATGTTGCCATATTGATTCACTCCATTACCCTTCACTCCAGTTGGTGCAAATGTTGGTGCATTAACCCAAGTTATTTGATGGAGAGAGGTGTTTTTCAAATTTAAGCTGCACGATAATGAAGTGCTGCCAACCATTGGCCAAATGGCCACGATTCGATCCCACAGACCATTTACCTTTAAAGAATATACAAGATAATAGATTGCTGCCTTTTCTGTCTCATCTGTGATTCCTGTAGCTAAAACAAACAAATGAGCTTCGCGATCAGATATAGCTCTAGTATCTCCCATCTTTCTAGTGGCGAATGATCTTTTAGGAAATGCTTTTTTGGGAAATGAGGAAAACATCAGAAATCAGAAACTTGTGCAAAAACATTTATAGGAACTGATCCAGATAAAGCTGTGCAACAAACTTTAATTTTCTGCCCTGCTTTTAGTTGGAAATCATCATCAAGATAAGTACCTGAAGCAGATTGAACGGTTGCTGAAGGAGTCGCTGCAGCAATTGCAATTTCTCCCATCAAAATTGGATTTGCACCTGAAGTATCTGTGACAAAGATCAATACTAAACAACTAACAGAAGCGCCTGCGGCTTTTGCAATTATTTTAGTGCATTTGGATCCAACGCTGCCCGAGGTTGTTCCTGCAGTAAACAAATCTACTAGCGTTCCAGCGCCAGTTCGATCAAAGTTTACTGTTGTTATTTGAACTCTTCTTGTTTCAGGAATTAACCCGAATTGTGGTTGTGTAGCCATTTTTATACTGAATAATGATAGTAAAGTGAAAGTCCGTTTCCTTGCGGACCAGTAGCTCCGGTTGCTCCAGTAGCGCCTGATGGTCCAGCTGGACCTTGATTACCCTGCGGTCCTTGTGGTCCAGTTTCTCCTGTTGCGCCAGTTGCTCCAATTGGCCCTTGTGGTCCTGCCGGTCCTGCAGTAGTTGTTGTGTTCGATTCTGTTATTGCCTTTGTTTTACCAATATTAGCAAGGTCTCGAACACGATCAATTTCTTCTTTAGTTTCAACGGAATCACGATAAACCATTACTGCTCTTAATGGCTGATTCATTCTAGAATTTACTTTTTCTAATGTATTCATTAGAGAATAAACCCATTCAGGTGTTGAAGAAGAGCTGCTTTGAGAAATTATTTGCTGAGTGGTACCTCCAGAACCAAAAGAGCTGCTAGGTGAAGACATTGTTGATGAGTGTGAAATTCTCATTTGAACAGGACTACCCATCATTTCTGCTGGAGAAATTCTGCGACCACCTTCATTCATACTTACATGTAATAAACGATCAATTAGAGAGCCGTTATTTCTATATGTTTTTTTAGAAAGTATCATGTATGGTTCGCCGCCTTCCATTTCTCCAACCTTTTTTCCCGATTGACTATTTACTAAGTCAATTCCACCACCTTCATGCGAAGGACCTTCAGGAACTCCTCCCACTACTCTATTTCCTGATCGGTATTGTGGAAATGGAGCTGACCAAATTGCAGCTTCTTGAAGTGCCCCCGATATTCCTGCAGCAATGGCTAATCCAGCACCAACTGGATTTGCCATAGCCGTGTATTTCATAATTGCTTCTGCTGTACTAATTGCGACCTGGAATGAAGCAGCAACGCGATCGGCGATTGCTTGTTTGCGCTTCATTCTATTTATCTCAGCATTGGCTTTTTTCTCAATTGCCAATTTGCGCTTCTGATACTGCTCTTCAGTAATTAAACCACGCTCTTTTTCTTTATCAAGGGTTGCAATTTTTTTGTCAGCTGCAGCTTGTGTCTCATTGATGCTTTTCTCAGCACCATTATTCATAATAGTGAATAATGGTCCTATTGTATTAATGAAAGCATTTCCATACTGATTAATAGCATTTGCAGCCTCTTCTAGTTGTTGTTTTCTAGATTTTGTTGCAGAAGCATTTGCACCATCAGTAATTGCTTTAATTGCAGCCTCACGAGCTTTTACTAATTCAGTTACATCAAAACCATACTTCCTTGCAAGGGCAATTAATTCAGTATAATGTGCTGTTACACGCTCAATTTCTAATTGTTGAGGAGTTTTAAGCGCATTTGCAATTTGCAGCTCAGCTTCTTTTCTTGCCTGAAGTTTTTTGTTTAACTGATCCTTTTCAGCTTCAAGTGCTTTTCGATCACCTTCTTTGGTTAGCTCTTCCTCCTGATATAGTAATTCGTTTAGTTTGAGTTTAGCAATCTTCTTTTCTTCATCAGAGCCAAACATGATAATTTGGGCCATCTGAGCCTGAAGGTCTCGGTTTTGTTCAAGTAAAGCATCGGACTTTGCTCGAGCTTGCTGAACTGCAATTTCTGTATCGGTCTTGTAGAGATCCTCAATTGAGGAATTCATCTCATCAAGAGCGGCTTGATATCTTTTAAATTCTGCTATTTTAAAATCTACAGAGCTTTTATCTTTTTTTTCTTTTACAACTTTAGTGGTTGTATTTTTATTTAAATTGTTTTCAATAGTTTTTGATTCTGCTGCATTTAAAGCCTCTTCCTTAGCTTTTATTTCAGCTTCTGCAGCAGCTCTAGCTTGTTTAATTTGCTTATCGAGTGCGGTTCCGTCTAATCTTTCTTTTTCGGCTAACCAACCTTTTTGAACGAATAATAGTTGACGATATTTAGCAATATGTGCATTAACTTCGGCTTGGGTTGCTTCTCTTGTTCTAGTTGTTCCAGAACCTGATCCAGTTACTGATGTTTCATACTCAACAACACTAAAAGTTCCTTTTTTACGTCTTTCGTCTTCTTGATTTTGAATAATTTCAAGCTGCTTTGAATTTGCTTTTAAAGCATCATTAATATCCCAAATTGCTTTTGCGTTTACTACTTGAAGTCTTGCTTTTTCAGCATCAATGTAATCTCGAACTCTTTCTGTATTAATACCAATTGCATTTCCATATTTATCAAATTCCGTTGCTGCATTAGGTAATACAGAAGTGACTTTTTCGATAATTGACTTCATTTCGTCTTGTTCTTGGACAGAAAGATTTGTTTTCTTCGTCAATTCATCATATCGGCTAATCAATGGTTCAAGCTCTACGGTTAAAGAAGCTAAATCCTTCATTGCGCTATCAAACTCACTAATTGATTCTGTTGCTCTATTACCTTCTACATCAATAACTCCGAAAAGCTCCCCGACTTTCATTATTAAGCCTTCTATACCGTGGGTTAATGCAGAGTCCATAAACCAACCGGTAATCTTTTTACCAACCGTATCTATAACGGCACCTGCAGTTTGATTTTTTATATTAAATTCATTAAGAACACTAGAGGTTTGACCAATGCTTTTGGTTGCTAAATCAACTTTTTGTTTTACTAAAGAAATATTAGATCCAAATTTTGCCATTACTTCAGAAGCACCTGCTCCATCGACATCAAGCTCTTGAATAATTTTGGCAAATTCGGTATTGCTTTTCGCAGCATTCTTGCTGCCTTGAGCTACGGCCATAAAAGCGCCGAATAGATCAGTGTCTAGCATCTTTTTAAACTCCTCAACTGGCTTACCTGCGACTTTAGCAAAGTCCTCAATATTGGTAAGCATTTTCTGAGTTATCTTAACAATAGCAGTTGAGCCGCGTTCGGATGCGATATTAAGTTCTTGTTGCGCAGCTGCCATTCCTAGCACCTGTCCAGAGGAATATCCTGCTTGAATTCCATAACCAGCTATTCTATTAGTATTTTCAGCAATAACAGGTCCGGTAGCAGCTCCATTTGCTGCAAGTTCATTTATCGCATTACCAATATGAAGTAAATCTTCATCTACTTTATCAGATTTAATATCGGTCAAAACATTTCTCATTTTACCGAGCTCTTCAGCTACTTGTTGAGCGCCTCCGGTAAATTCATCTCCTAATGCAACATTTGCTATGTCAACTGAAGAAACAAATTCATCGATTTGATTCTTGGCAATATCCATTTGACCTCCTACGATTGCAATGCCTCTCAAATCAGAATTCGAAGTTCTGGTTTCCATGTCTTTAAACTCTTTATTGAGTTTCCTGACTTCGGAAGTTGTCATGCCGGTCGTTTTCTTTACATCAGCTATTTGATCAGATAACTTTCCAGCACCAGCTATCATTCCTCCCAATGAGTTTAAAATGAAACCGCCGGCAAAAATCCCAACGAGTAACATATTTACTCCCTTGAGCTGGTCCCAAACACTTTTCCATGCCTGTCCAAATGGTCCTAATCCTGTTTCTACAACCTTCATTCGTTTTTGAACAGCTTCTAAACTATTTTTCAATCGATCAAATTCACCAGTGTCAGGTTGAGCCATTTTCCAAGCATTCTTAAGTCGTCTTGATTCTGCCTCAAGTTGACGCATGCTCATTTTATTAATATCGAAGGATCCAGAAAGCTTATCAATTTCTTTAGTTGTTTCCTGAAGTTCTTTCCTCAATTTTTGACCAAGAGGAGAGTTTTCGCCAACCTGAGAAATTGTTCTTCCCAACCGCTGAGCGCGTTTTTCTAGTTTATCAATTTCAGCAATACCTGATTGCCCATTGATATACACATTAACCCTGGCCGAATTCGTTACGTCGCTCATCTTTTTAGTCCATTTATGCCGCGAGCGGCTATTTCAATTTTGCTGGCTATTTCCTTACTGGCAACTTTGGCTATTTCAATCGAAACTGTTTTTGTTAAAATCGGCAGCTGAGATTCCATTACAGGAGTAATCCAATCGGCTGCTTTTCTATTTATTGATCCTGGAGTGGTTCGAACAACTATTCCAGATCCTTCAGGATTTACTTTATATACACCTCCAACACCTTTAGCTAAATAAATACCGGTTTTATCGAAAGTAAATCCGGCTCGCTCAACCATTTGATCAACTTTGCGGGTATTGTGTTTTAAGCTAGAAAGCAAGCTGTCGCTTGGACTTTTTAAAACGCGTTGAAGGTTTTCGCTCTGAAGTTGCCATGTTCTAACACTCCAGGCTTCAACTGCTCTATTAAGACCAATCCAAACATTATTGCTTTTACTGGCCATCTTCTGGATCGAATTGAAAATTGTTTCTATAAAGCTCAATTTCACCTTCTTCAATTCCAGCTTCAGAAATTGTGAAGGTTAATTTACCGGCAACAAAAACACTATTTGATAGTTTTTTTTGTTTCCGAAAAACGTTTTGAATAAATGGCAAATCGATATATATAATATCACGGATTTTCTCAGTATTACGAATAAAAGATTCCCATTTTTTCCACCATAAATTATAAATTGAGTTTGGTAGTTTTTGATCCCAGGATAATACATATTTGCCAAGTGGATCTTCTCCGGCAACATTTGAAATGTTCATTGAGGAAGCAACGGGAACAAGACTTGCACTAAACGGTTTAGCAACAAGTCCTCGATAATAAGAAAGTCGGATTGCAGAGAAGTCGTTGTAATTTAAATCATACCGAGGAAAGTGCATTGATGTTTGAATGTTCGGAGCCAAAGAAGCATGAATTCCACCAGCGACAGACATTAATACGGGTGAAAATGAAGGAGGAACTATTTTCTTGGAAGCATCACCTGAAGTCGTGTTAAAAAAAGCATCAGTGTAAATAGTATAGGTCCTTGATCCATCTTGAGCAACCGAAATTAAAAACGCTTTATTATTTACTCTTGAGATGAATATTTTTCCATCTGCTCCATCAGGATATACTGTGTCGTAATAACCAATGAAATCTTCGGTTTTAATTGCTTTGAAATTATTGTCTATTAGCTTGTCTTCTGCTTTAGAAAAGTCCCAAGAAAAATCATATCCTTTAATGTCGGCAGTTCTTGTAGGCAACTCATCTCCAATTCGATCATCAATTGATTCTATTGGCGATTCAAGAGATGTAATACACTTATCTATTGAAACAGAATTTGTTGTCCAATCAAAATTAAAAGCCAGATTAAATGCCTGTTTTACTCCTTTTAAGAAATCTTCGATTGAAATATTTGGCATGAATTCAGCCAATTTAAATGGCTCAATTATATCATTACCTGAATAATCTAGATTCACAACTTGAAAAGTGAGAGAATCGATAGAAATAGCAGAACCAGTAGCAATTATTGGAATCAGCGCTATTGATGAAAAGTGGTTCGGAGTAAATGCAGGTTCATCAATATTTATATCAAATGAAACAGTATAGGTATTAGTTTCATCTGTAACAGTTAATCCAGTTGTTATTTGATAAGCAACATCACCATTAATTGCTCCACCTGTCCCATTTAAAGTTAAGCCTACACCAAAGAAACCAATTGCAACAACTCCTGTTGTTTCTTGGGACATTTTTGCATGAATAACTACCCTGTAATTAGTTCCATCAACAACCTTTACTTTCAATAAATCATGTGGATATTGAACATCCATTGTATTATCTATGAAAACTCCAATGGTGCTTTCATAATCTTGGTCCATTGGATCGTGTCCAGCTGGATCATTAAAGCTTGTAATTTTAGGGAAATGCCAAGGAAAGAATGGGTTTCCTTCATAAGCAGCATCGTAAGTTGAACACGATGCTTGCATTAATTTCCCAGAATCGAGCTGAAATAATTTATTGGAAAAAAATGATAGATTTCTTTGTTCTTTATCGTTTATAAATGATCCAGTTACATTGTAGCCAAATTGATTAAATAACGCTTCAAGTACTGAAACAATTCGAATTTTGGGCGAAGTAAAATAGCGTTTACAATCACTCAATAATGAATTAGAATAAAATGGTGCAAATGATGTTGGATTATTCCATCTATTTAAAATACCATCATAGTAATCATTGATAAATGATACATCCTTAATATCATCAAATACAATTTCATTCTTAATTAATGGCCACACAACTGCCTGCTCGATCTCATTAGGATCATTGCACAATGCCATCCAATCCAGAGCATCAGAAATTAAATTGAATGTTTTATTGTGTCTTGAAAAGTCAATATCTCGAAGTGTTTTTCCTTGAATGTCTATGTTAATTCCATTTAGAATTACTGAACATCTGTAAATATTCTTAGTGTTTTCTAAACGAACAATTTTGCATCGATCAAAATACTCTCCCAATAAATAAAGCTGTCCATCGACAGATTTTACACGGGAATAAGTATCAATTAATCTGGCATGCTTAAATATTAAATCGTTTGTTGGTGTTGAAGGAAAATTATTGGGAAATGTTAAGCTTCCTGGAATAACATCTTCTTCAAAAGCAGAGTGATTTAATTCAAAAACCACTTTGCCATCTGTAGGCATTCCAAACCATAAATCACCAACCTTGATCGCAAACATTAGAATGAATTATTAAGTAAACCTGCGCTGTGTTCTGTGTATGATCTACGGTAGCGAAAAGAAAAACCATAGAGATATTCTCCATCGTTTTTATCCTTGGTAATTAGAAATGTTCCAGGTTCTATTTTAATCGAATAACGATATCCATTTAAACCGTTGTAGAAATTGTCTCTAACTATTTCCCAAACATTTTCGGAAAGAATTAAGTTGATGTATCGATAAACCTCACTTAAAGAAAGGTTGCCGGTTGAACAATCATAAAGCTCTGAGAACTCTATAAGTTTTTGTGATACATTTTTTCTTTTCCAATATACTTCCGGAACAGAAAACTGATTGTATTCAGTTTTTGAAATTTCAATGGATTGAGAGTTCTCGCCGGTGCATCGAAATACTTCAGCTCCACCAATGGATGTTTCACTCAGAAAATATTTCTCACCAAACTTGGAAGGAACAATTTTATAATTTCCAAAACTAGCCTTAGGAGTTTCTGAATAGAATTCAACTAAGCTCAATGAATAAGAAACAATATCATCTATTGTTTTATCCAATGATGTACAAATTCCAACTATGTCAAGCGATGTTTGAAATAAGCCTACTGGAAAAATTACTACTTCATTTATTGGACAATTAAATAAAGCTCTGCTTGCGTTGTAAGATGTGTTGTCTTTAAATACAAGCGTTTGTTCGACGCTTATATAAAGATTATCCAAGGTATTAAACCAATACTTGTATTGTTCCTGATATAATGTTACTTCATCAGCTAAACTGTAAGTTAAAACACCTTGGATTTCTCCAATTACATATTCTTGTAAGTAATCATCCCATGCATCTTGATTCTCCTGGCGACTTCCACCTCTAAGCACATAAGTATTTTCTTTAAATTCAAATTCATTGACTGCAGGAGGGTTTCCATATATTTCATAAACGGCTGGAATGAATTTAATGCAATGACCGGTTGCTATTTTCCCACCAATTTGCATTGGATCCGGTGGTGTAAATTTGGTTAATGAATGAAGTGGATTTTGAATGTCGAATTGAATATCGATTTCAGTAATATTTTCTTGAATTATAATTACAGGAGCAATGTGTTCAGAAAATAAAACTTTAGTAATTGATTCACCATCAATAAGTCCATTAACGAATTTATAAAGTGATAATCCGACTTGATAATTCAGTTTGTGAGCTGTAATTATACCAGAATCTTCATCGGATTCTAAAATATCTAGAGTAACAGTTGTGGATCCATCGCCTAATCTTTGTGCCCAGAATTGAGAGCCAATTTCTTTGGCTTTAATTCTAATTTGATCAGGGCTTCCATCAACAAAAACAATGAATGATTTTACGAAATAATAATTCAAATTAAGAGTGGCCATGGCATTGCTTAAACAATCTTCAGCAGTTGCGCCAATTAGAATTTCATTCCATGCATTTGTTGGGCTTGTTTTCCAAGTAAATAGAATGCTTCCACCAGGCCAAATAAATTTCCACTGATAACCATCAGAAGGAATTGCTCCCAACTTCACTACCTGGTAATAGTTTAATAGATAATGATCTTCAAGTCCAGTTGTGATTACTACTGGAGCTTTGTCTTTAGAAAAATAAATAGAGCGAAAACTACTTGAAACCATTACAATTCAGTTTTGAAATTCCTTTGTGATCCAATAGGAAATGTGATCATGTATCCAATTCCATTATCGAGTGTTGATCCAATCTCATCGTATTTTATTTCTGAAGTATGGAAATGCTGAAGGAGTTGTCCTTTCCCATTGTTTGAATGACGGTATTGGTTTAGCCTTTCCATTAGTGCCATTCCAATTACAAGGCATTCATCTCGAACTAATCTATTCAATGTAAATTCTTCTCTTTTACCTTGTTTGAGAACAAATATTTTGGCTTTTTTAATATCCAAATTGTTAGATCCAACTCCACCAGTTTGCGGACCCATAATAATTGCCGGCCAATGAATACTTCGGTTATTACGAGCTGTTTCAGCTTCTTCATAACTACCGAAGAAATGGTTTTCTGTATCTGATTGTCCTGTTAAAGCAACACAATCAGTACAAACGAGCTTCAGTAGATCATAAAGATCTTGTTCACTTAGAATTTTGCTCATCATTTTTTGCTTTTAATTTCCTGTTCATGCTGCTCTTTAGCGCGCATGTCTAGATATTTTAAAATATTGTGCACCGGCTCTTCCTCCGTCTTTTCACGATTTCCAAAAGGTCCTCCTGAAAGGCTAATTGTTAATGCGTGATAGTCAACAGGAGTTTGTTTTTTCGATTTATTAAAATCATTTGCTGGATCCTGTTTTTTGTTAGGAAATAAATTCTTGTAGCTACCAATTACACTTGTTCTAAGTGCTCCATAGTGCATTGCAATTGCAACTTTTAATTCAATTGGTTTCTTTTTCCACATTGGAATAAAGCGATCGGCATTTACATGATTTTGCCAATCATTTCCTTTGTGAGTTAACTTAAATACAAGTGTGTCTTTAGGAGTATAGATTAATGCGCACAGAGTGTCCAATGATTCGGCATTTCCTCCAATCCAAGAAGTATAAAATGCATCTACTAGGCACCATCTTCCCCAAGAAAGATTTTTAAAGCTGTCGTCCATTCCGGTAAAACCTCTAACGGTTTTCATCATGATACCTTTTTTCATGATTGGCTTTTCTAACAGCGGCAATAGCAAATTGGAAACGCACTGAGAATAAAACTCATCACCAGGTAAATGAAGTCCAATCCAAAGCCAGGACAAACCAGCAATTTCTTTGAACATGATTATGTGTCCTTGGTCTTCAGGAAGATCTTGCACCTTAGCAATACTGATAAGGTGCCGGTCTTTTAGTTCATCCCAATTCTCAGGAAACTTAAATTTTCGGCTGGCCAATACCTTAGTATCGGTTTCTTTTCGAATGTCGATATCAAGCATACGGCTTTCCCTTTCTGTAGTGCTTCCAATAGTAATATCCTCCAACACCAAGGATTACTAAAATTGAAATGACAAATAGCATATCAACAATTAAATTCCACTTTGCGGCTTTAATTTGGTCATTACAATCGCAAGGGATGTGCATCCTTTGATTTATAAGTGAAGATTCGGACTTGTTTGCGCCTTTAATATTTTGGGCCTTAAAAAACGCTTCTAATGCAATATTTCCATTCTTGCCTCTTGATGCCCGAATTTGAGCCTTTTCATCTTCTGCAATTATGGTTTGCTTTCCATCTGCAGGGAGTTGTTTAAACCAATCGGGGCATGGACCGCTGAGACCGGATAATTTAAATTCAGGAATTGTAGTGTCTTTTACAATGAGTGAATAATTATGGTCAATTGAAGCCGGAAATCGTTCAATACATCGGCGCTCCAATGATTTGCATCCAAGTGCAAACAAAGTAATTAGAACTGCAAATAAATACAGCAAAATCGATAAATAAAGTCGGGTGCTTTTTGTCATGGTTTTATTTAGTTTTTCTATATAATTATTTAGAAACTCTACATTTTTTGAATCTAGAAACTCCAAATATTTGCTTGATGTGTCGCCATTTTCGAGCGATCATATTTCCATTTCGTGTTGCTTCTCCATAATTAGCATCACCGGTATTGGCTTCGACTGTTTCAACCATATTTCCATGTGATTGATGCCAAAATCCAACATGTCCAATTCTATTTAATTTAGAAAACCATAGGCCGATTACATCTCCACGTTCAGGAGTTTGAAATGGCAATGATTTATGTTGCCAATAAATGCGATTTGAAGAGGGGAAAAAGAAAGGAGACCATGCGCTGCGAGGTGTGCAACAAACTCCCGCAGCTCGAAGAATTGAATCAACGAAACTCGCACAATAAGGACTTCCTTTGGCAGATCCTGTTGAACGAATAATTGCTTCGATTACTGGTCCATCGTTATGACCAGTTGCTTCTTTTATTCCTACAAAACCGAGATATTCCCAAGCAATTGCATTGGGTTTTACCCTGCAAACTGACTGAGAATAAACATGAACAGAGCCATATAGGCAAAAAGCAACCATTGCCGCGATGTAGCGGACATTGAAAAAAACTCGTCTGTACATAAGTCTCGATTTAAAAGGTATTTAAAAAGCCAGGGGGCTTGAATTCCAATTCCAAGTTGTGCGAGGTCACCACAAATAATTGCAATGAAAATGCTGGAGAAAATGATTTGGAAAAATGAAGCTGAAAACTCTAATTCATGACCACCTGAAACTTGCTGAGCAAGTGAGTTGATGTAATCAACTGCAGGAAATGAATAGATAAATAAAATGGCAAAAAGAGGGGTTGCAATTATTGTTGGCCAGTCGATTAAAAACTGGATGATCTTTCGAAAGATTTTCATTGTATTAGTTTTTGAGTTGTTTTTGTAGATCAATGACTTGACGGGTTAATTCAGCAGATTTCTTTTTCTCACTTTCAAGCTCTTTCATCACATTATCATAAGCTTTTTGAAGCGCTTCAAGGCTTTTTCGAGCAACTTCTTCCCGCTCCTGGACCATTTCCATTTGATGCTGCAGTGATTCAATTTGCTTAGCCTGGCGTTCTGAAATTTGTTGAAAGAGCTGGCTAATTGTTACATCTGCTTCAGCTTGTATTTTATTTGCTTCTGCCTGTGTTTTTGATGTTTCCGCAGATCGTTTTGCACGATTTTGTGCACCTCGTATAATGGTTACAAGAATGAACGTAACTCCACCACCAAAACCAAAGCTTCCAAGCATGCTTATGAACTCCATTTCAATTAAATTAAAGCGTGAACTCCTGAACCATCTTTATTCTTGAATGGTCCTCCATTATATAATTCTGGTGCAGCGAAAAGCGGATAGTCGCTTGCATTATCAATGATGAACTTTTGAAGCATTGATAATTGTTCGGGACCAAGTTTTCTGCAGCTGGCAGAAAGATTTGAAATCTTTTGATCAGGTGCTGCTACTTTTCCTCTTGAAACGTTGCTGTTTACGCTGTTTGAAAGCACAGTGATTCCAAGGTCGCTCCACTCTACTTCACTTAAAGAAATTGCATCGCCTAAAGCACAGTAGGCAACTGCAGGACGAGCAATATCAATTATTGCTTTGTTTGCAACAGAAACAGTGTTCGACTGGATCTGATCTAGAATTTCAGAAAGTAAATTTTTGCCAAGAATAGATGCGAGCTGCTGCGTTTCAATTCTTGTTACATGTGGTTTTATGAATCGAAATAAACGGCGCGTAACAAGTACACCAGTCACTAATTCTAATTCAGAAGTTGACCGAACAATTGCACGGGAAAATGCAGTGTATTCTTTTGAATTGGTCCAGGTGGAGAACTGATCTTTATTTTGTTCTAAGAATTCAAGAGCTTGCTCAATTCCAGTATATGCATCTCGTAAATATGCATCTAGAGCCTGTGTAGTATCAAAAGGTTTTGCGTCCTTCTCGTTCTCATTTTCTGTTACACGAATTCCTTGGCTATCAAATGTTACTTTATGCTTTGGAGCATATAGGTAAATAGAGTAATTTGCCAATGGAGCTCGAAGCATTTTAATTGCTTCCAATTGAATTGCTGAAGGTGTATCATCATTGAATACATCAATCAGTTCTTTCAAGAATTCTCGCCCAATTTCTTTAGATATAAATGCATTTTGAGCATTATATATCTGAGCAGGGAGTTTTACAAAAAACGGATCCATTGCTTTTGAAAGCGGAACGAATTCTATGAATTCTTCAAAGGTTTTAAAAAGGGTTCTAAAAGCCATTAGTTCGCAGGTTGAGCGGTTGGTTTACCTGAAGTCATTGAACTCATAAAAGTGATTCCGATTTGAAATTCTAAATCTGAATCCCATCCGTTGTAATCTCTAATTACATAAAGAGGTTCCAGCACTAAATCATGATATGGTTTGATGCTGGCCATAAATAAATTATAGGAAGCATTAATGTCGCTTCCGGATCCGGCAGTTTGTCCTTTTCCTTGTATGTGTGGGAAAAGCTGCGGGTCAATATCGAGTGCGTTGCATAAATGAGCAACAGCTTCTGAAGAGTCTTCTACATAAACACCTGATTTAATTTTATCGTCGATGGATGTTACTCTCCAAGCTATGCGCTCTTCTCCGCTTTTATCATAATAAAACCCAGTTAACAGGGTTTTCATGGCATTTTTCTGTCCGGATAATTGTTTGTTAAAGTCTTCTACAAACGCTGACTTATGAAGCCTTTGTTCTTCAGCTGTGAAGTTTGCCCATCCATCATACATATTTGGCCAATACTCTTCATTGACTTCCAAATGATACTTCAGACTGATTTGATTTTTCATCATCCATGTTTTGAACTCTGGAATCTGAATTGAGTATTCTAGCCATCCGGAAGAAATCGCACCGTTCCATGCGGCTAATTGATAGAAGTGTTTGCCAGGTGATGGATAGCTTACAGGGTAAACGAAACGAAAACCGTCTTTTCTGTTTTTAAGCTGACCGGCAGCATCCCAATAAGGATCAATAACAGGAACTGTAATCAAATCAACGTTGGGATCTCGGTCCCAATTTGCACTAAGAAAGCAGTTTTCGACTAAGCCATTTTCAGGATTTTGCCATTCCCAACGGCAATGACAAGCCTCTTCAATGAATAATTGAACGATTTGATTTCTATCTAGACTTAATATAAGATTTGGATAGAAATTAACGAACCAATATAAATCGCTGAATGCTTCCATAAGGTAGCGATTCAGGTTGTTTTTACGTTTAAATTCTTCGAAAAGAGGGTACTTTTCGGGTACAAAAACCTCTTTATTATCAATATACTGTTTGCGTCCAATTTGAATTCCACCGGCATAAGAAAGCCTTGCTTTGCGATCGATTGCAGGTGCTATAACGGTGCTTTTTGAAGCAGCTTCAACTACTCTTTGCGGAAACAAATTATCATCTCCCCAAGGCACCCATTTAGTTCCACCATTTTGTTGAGGAACGGTTGAGCGTGGCTCCGGAATTTTACCACCTGGAGTCATAATGATTCCAGATTCAGTTGCAATAATTGTTCTGCCGTTATGTGTGAATGACTTTATCATTACCAATTAATTGTATGACCAACTTTTCCAAATTCAACACAGAGAATTAATCGAATGTGAATTGGATTAGGATGTGCGGTATTACCAGGGGCGCTCACGTTGATCATCTGAAGATTCTTTTGATTAGATTTTGATCCAAGCTTTGTGACATTATTTAAAGTGATTATTTCACCACCTTTTTTTCTTCCAGAATCGTAGGTCACGTAAGTGATTCCGAAGGTGATTTTATCACCTCGCTCATCACAATCATCCATCTTCTGCAGGGCATCACGTAAGATCATGCAGCTAATTTGAAACTCATTAGCCGTTTACTAAAGGACACAACCGGTTGCTAGTTATTCTTTAGTAGAGTTACTCTACCATAAATGACTTTTTTCTTAAAAACTATTTGCCAGGAATAAACTCCATCAGGAACAATTTCACCTAGATAATTTCCATCCCAATCATTACCAGAAAAAATCTGTTCTCCCCATCGATTGAAAATCAACATTTGATATTCAAGTGTTGTCACTGGATGAAACCGATCGTTTATTCCATCACCATTTGGAGTGAATGAATTTGGAATCCAAACGTCGACTTCACATGGTTCTAATAAAAGCAGAGTATCGGCTTCTGTTTTACATCCGAATTCTGATACAACTACCAGATGAATTAAAATACTATCTGCTTCGCTTCGGTCAATAATTATTTCGAGACCATCGACGCTGATCACTGGCGATGATGATGTAAAAAAATAAGCGGAAGCACCATTTGCCTCCGCTATAACCTTTACAAAATCACATTGTCCGTGACATTGAAAAGCCAATGCCAGAAAAATGAAACTTATCAGCTTCATGGCTATTGTCGCCTAAATCCAATTATTACAGGCGCGGGTTCAATGGTGAATGTTCCTGTGGCCGTTGCACTACAACCGCCTGCTCCTGTTATATTATAAGTTAAGTTATAGGTACCCGGAACACTTAAGTCAACCGAAGTGCCAGCAGAGCCATTTATCAACCAAGTTCCACCTGCAGGAGTTCCGTATGGAAGCAAAGACAATGTTCCAGTGTGTTGACAATCATCTGCAGGAGAAGCAATAGTTGCAGTTAGATCAACCACATTATAATACATTGAACAGTCAAGTGGTGGACAAATTGGAGACAAGGCATTTGCTTGTGCCCGAATTTGATAAACACCAGCTGTGGCGAAAGTCACCGTCATTGATGTATCACTCATGTTCAAAGTAAAAGGAGCTGCAGGAGTTACAGTCAGAACTAGACTGGCTAAATTATAATTGCTCGCATCGAAGTGAACTACTTCTTGTGTTCCAGAGCAAATTAGAATTGTATCACCACATGCGGTCGTTTGGGCAGAACTTGTGACGGCCGCCATCAAAAAAGATGCGATCGCCAAGATTTTAAACACTTTCATTTTTATCCTTCTCGATTAAAATGAGGGTTTGGATTGCAACAGGAAACAACAGGTACAATTGCTTGAACGGTATCGTTATAGCAAGGAAAATGAGCAATCATCGAAACGGTATAAATCCCGGGTGCTGCATAATTCCATGTAACTGAATTTCCGGCATTACTATTTCCATCACCAAAAAGCCAAACAATGGGAGTGCTGAAATTTGCACATGCAGGAGCTGCTATTGTTGGAGCTGTTAAATGAATGCTTAGGCAATTCACATTGTAAGTAAATGGCTGTAGTATGGGTCGATTATAAAAGGAGGCATAGTTCGGAAGTCCAAATGTGGACGATCGCCCTAATAAAGAAACTGCACCACTAGTAAAACCACATCCTGATCCAATAACATTTGGATTATTTATAACCGATAGAAATGAATTATTTCTAGAGAGATATATTTTACCATCAGGTCCAAGCTGCATTGATCCCATAAATGGACCAGTACTGGCAACCTGGTATCTTGATAATTGGATTTGTGTTTGTGTTCCGGCGCAAAGGTTGAATTGAATTAGATTTCCTCCATTTGTGGATGCGTATGCAAGCCTACTATCGGGAGAAAATTCACATCCGTATGCTCCGGTTTCGGATGAGAGTAAAAAACCACCAGAGACAACTCCGGTGGTATTTGAAAAATTATGGACTTCAACTTTGTTCGTGCCATTTCCGGCTAAACCATACCAACTGGAAAGTATTCGATTTCCTTCTAGGTTGGTTTTTAGTTGACCATATTTACTTTGGGCAATTCCTGTAATTACAGATCCAGAATTACTGACAACTGGAGGGGAAATTCCTGCAGAAGTAACTAACCAGGATCGGAATGCATTAGTGTTCCAGTCGTGGGTTAGAACCCAAACATCGCGGTTGTTGCAATGCCTGATGGCAGTCAATTTTTCGCATGATGGTGTCTGAAGTAAAACATTCTTTGTGGTAATGGCTCCAAGTCCTGCAGATAATGAAAGATCAACTTCGGAATATCGAATTCCATTGGGTCCAACATCTGCATCGGAAGTAAATATATACCAACCATTTGCGCTACCAGGCTTATCAATGATGATTGCCGATTGAGTTGATGAGGCGTGCCCAAGCAATCCGGTACCATTAGCCATTACAGCGTGTAATCGATTCCAAACCGTAACTCCGTCAGTGTAAAATAACAGATTACCAGAAGCGTCGCACATGGTTGCGCAACCTTCAGTAGTTACGAGCTGACCATCGGTAAGTGCAACGGGTGGTCCAGAGGCAAAAGTTACACCGGCTTTATTTCCAAAATACCAGATGTTTGATTGCTGAGCGCTTAGCGTCAAGGCAATCAAGCAGACAAAGCTGCTAAGAAAAATTCTCATGTTTTTCATGGGTTTTAATTGGTTTAAAACCCAACATTACGCTCATAAAAAAACAGTAGAAAGGACAGAAATTATTCTTCTTACTTTATAGTATAACTGAATAACCAACCATAATAATCATCATAACAGAAGCGAAGATTATAAATCGTTTTATCACTTCCGGAATAGCTTTCAATTTCATAAACATAACCATGAACGGGGCATTGTGGCAATAGCTCAATATTAATTAGTGATATAAGTTTCAATGATATTCCGGTGGATGTTTTTGCGATAAAATGGCTCATAAATAAGTTTATAATAGCGGGTTTCTTTTGCTCCTTTTCTTTGACCGAACAAAGAAAAGGAGTCCGGTTGGATTGCTCCACCGGATTCCCTCTTGTTTTGGCTTTTACTTCTCTCCTATTGGCTTAACTTGCTTGTTTGAGAATAAAAAGCAAAGCGGGAAAAACTGTCTTCCTTCGGGGTTGGCTTCAATGCCTTGTTCCTCTTGCTGTTTGCTTAGGGGTTTTCCCCAAATGTAAAAGGCTTGCGCTCCTTTGTTGACTTGGAAACCATCGCGTTTCCATTGGTCGTATGTTTTAAATTCGTTGTTCCCATCGTGGGTGTAAACTTTCAAAAGTATTGCTTCGTTTACGTTTTTAAATTCTCCCGCTTCTACCAGTGGTCGAACTTTGCTGCTCAATTCTAATAAATGAGCGCGTTTTTCTTTAATGTTTAGGGTTTCCATAGTGTTAAGATTTAAAGGATTACTTCGTCTGCGAATGAATAGTAACTGTAAGGGGTTACAATTACATGGTCTAGAAGTTGGATGTCGTTGTAATAGGCTGCATGCTTAATGTTTTGGGTTAATTTTATATCTGCATCGCTCGGCTGTGTGTTTCCGCTTGGATGATTATGAAGCAGAATAATTGCACAGGCGTTGCCTAAAATTGCAGTTTGCAGAATAATTTTTGTGTCTGCGACCGTTCCGGAAATTCCTCCCTGACCTATTTTTTTCCAACCTAAAACCCTGTTGTTTCGATTTAGTATTATCATCATGAATGATTCACAATGTTCTAGTGTGTCGGGGTTGAAAATCTCACGTATTGCCAAATCATAAATGTCTTTCGAGTTTAGAATTTGCTTGCGTTGGGATGGTGGTATTTTGGGTGACTTATAAATAAGTTCTACTTCTGAAATCTGCATAACTAACGGGATTTAGGATTAATAATATTTGAAAACGTATCGGTGAAAATTGCCTGAATAAACTCACATATTAGAGTTCTCCGTTTTTTCTCTTGTCCTAAAGCCGTTGCAGGGCGTTTGATTGAATTGTTTACTTTTGTCATGTTCATTTTATCAAAGGGTGAATAATTGCCTTGTTGGGGATAGCCGTCCTTGACAAGGTTTTTTCTTTTAGGCATAGTTCGCCCATGCCATTAATGGCGCTTTTGTTCTATCTCATTGATTGTGTGGTTTTTAGTTTCTAATATTCTATAAATTTAAAGAAATCAAACCGAAAAAACAAATTTTAAACGAATTTAATTAATTGATTATCAGTATATTATAAATATTTATACCCTTTTTTACCTGTTTTGGTATAGCAAAACAATTTAACTATTTGACTACCAATTTATAAGAAGTTCTATTTTCTGAACTTCTTATAAATTGCCCCTGTAAAGGCAGCCACGCCCTGCGGTGTCGCGGCGATCGCCTCGGACGGGTTTTGGCGATATATGGGCGTGCCCCCTATACACACGCCCCCTTACATTGCCCTATTTCAGGGCATTGCAAGAGGGCAACCGATATGATTGAGTTGTTATTGGGTAGGCGATCGCCAACAGGAGGGAGGCTGGCTAGAGAATACCGGCGCTGAATCCACTTGTGTTCGCTCCTAGCCTATTTGAATACTTATGGTATAATAATACATCAACACCATCAGATAGATGGGGCGCAAGTGCTTGGTCAATATGCTTGTTACGCTCTGCGCTTTTATCCTTTTCAAACCCATTGCGTCCTTGCTTGATAGGTGCCATGCGCATAGAGTTGTGTGTTTCTCTGCAGTTATCAGGGTGCATTCTAAAGCGTGGCAGCTGTGGATCCTTTTCACCTAATATGGCATTCATAAATACATACTTCACATGATGGTTGGGAGCTGCTCCCATGTAGTGCATTATAACCTTCCATCCGGCTTTGGTAAAACCTGATTGAAACTCATCAGCATAGTTCCATTCAACTAAGCCATCCTTACCAATGGCTGTTTGATCGTACCAGAAGTGTATGACTTTGGTGCGGTGTGTTGCCAAGTAGTTCACAGCTTTCTTCACTACATCACGAAATAGATCAGGATGGTAAACCTTCAGACTATTAACAATGCGCTCTTCATCATCATACTCCTGGCTTAAATGGATGCAATTGAATGATCCTCCAAAGTCAGCTGCTGAATGTATGGGTAATGATGGATTGATGGAAGGCTCGTCGATTGCGGTTACCTCCTGCCCTATTTCAATATTATACTGATCAGTATCAATCTTGTAGAAATGATGATCGCCAAGGGCAGGGTAGAAGCCCTGCTCCATCATTACCATGATTGAGTTGAGAATTTCAATCTGAAACATCAAATCGCTCATTGAAGCTCTCAGCTGCTTCACATATCTCCAACCTGGTAAATTCTGAATGTTGTCGAAGATATCAGCATCACAGAAGTAAGTACTAAGCTTCTCTCCGGAAACAGGTATTATATCCGTGTGTTTAAAGAATTTCCATTCCTGTTTCAACTTATATGCTTGCTTCCAGAGCATTTCGATTTTATCAACAGAATCGGAATCAACAATTTCAAGAAGAATGCTAGAAAGGGCAACGCGGTAATCTTGATAGGACCATCCATAGTCTTTGTAATAATCGGCTGCATCTAAGAGCCACATTGCTTCAGGAAGAAATGGCATCGAGCTGACAATCAACTCGCTTAAATGATAACGTGAATTCGCAAATGGACCATTTGCATTGGCTCGGTTAGCGATCGCGACTTCTGTTTCAATTCGTTCTCGAGAAAGGTTCAACCCTTCATCGCCCATATACGAGTCGATATTGAAACCGCGAGAGGATCCTTTTCTCTCCTGGCTCACGATATGATACATTGCTCCGTTGGGAAAAGAGATTGTGTGTTTCCAGTTCTGAACTACTGGGAAAATTGGTCTTCCCCAACTTTTGGGTGGTTCTTTTCCAATCACGTAGTTCATTCCCTCATGTATTCCGTGCATTGATAAGCCGGCAACGATAGCTGGAAGTGTTCTGGTAAATGCTTGAATGTAAGTAGCACAAACCAATGCGTTTGCGCTTCCTGGCATTGTGCGAACTACCTCTTTCATGACATAGGCCATGAAAGTTGTTTTACCGGTACCACGTCCTGCAATGATGCGATTACGGTTGCTGTAATTAATCGTGGCCAGCAACTGCCAACGATTCATTTTCAATGGAATGAAATCACTCATTATTTGAAGTCCTTCCTTGCAATAACTCAATAATGTTTTCTGGAATTAGATCTGAATGGATCTGCTGTTCAATGATTTTATATTCACTTTCGGGTAGTTCATGAATCTTCTCTAAGTCAATATTCTTAGGGCGACCGCCAGTCATTGTCAGATTCAAAATGTAGGTATTGCTCTGTGCCTTGGATGGATCAAATGGCTCTTCTGTTTGCTCAATCATCTTAAGAAGCTCCATTCGTGTTTTCATCAGTGCATTCCCGTTTTTAGCATCACCTTCTAACATAGCCTTGTCAAGCATCTGAAGATTCATCGCCAGAAGCAATTGCAAGCCATAGGATTTGTCTAATAGCGATAGAGCGTTAAATAGATACTTTGCAGTTATTAAATCATTCCTAGCGGTTGATAGAGATATTTCAGGAAACTTCCTTCTGAGAAGTTCAATAACAACGCGGTCAGTTTTGCGAGATCGCAGCTGATCGTCCGCAAAATTTACTCGATCGAGTATTTTTTTCTCCTGGTCAGAAATCTCAACCGGCTTTCCATGGACATAGTCATAAAGCCGTTCAATTTTAGCGCGGTCTTCAGGAAGAATATCGTGCAGCTTCATAATTAAGTTCAATATCTAGTTGATACTTTTTGATCAATTCAAGGGCATCTTTAATTGCTGGTGTGGATCCAGAAGCTGCAGCAGTAATGATTGCTTTTCGCACATCTGCTTTAGCTCGTAATTGCCCCCTATTTACTGCTTTGCTGATATCAGATTCAACATTGAATACCTCACGGGCAAAGCTGTCAAGGTCAACTTCTAAAATGAGTGCGATTTCAGAAATCGACATCATTGAATAGCTGAATTGCTCTACTTCTTTTAGTTCTGCTTCAGATATCGACATATTTTGCGAGCTCATTTTCTATCCAGGAAATATGTGAGTTAGCAGCTGAAGAACTTGTATCAATTACGCCAGCTTCAATTCTTTTGATTTTGCTCCAATTTTGACTGCCGACAACTGTAATGGACCATGATTCATTCTTAATGATCATTACCTTAGCGTGTATCTCAGCAAGGGCAAGGCGTGTACTATTTAAAGTCAATAATTGAAGAGCTTCAGGGCAGTTGACTTTTATTCGATTTGAGACAATAGCTGTCAGCTGCTTTATGTATCCTGATCGCTTCAATTCAATTAAGATAGAAGCTGGAGCTGTGGTTATGCTCCAGGTTGTAAACCATACATCAGCAGGACCGGTTTTCTTTAATAAAAAGCGCAACAAATCGTGAGTGCTCCAACGCTTGTTGTTTACATAGTGTTGACTGGTTTCAGGCTTCAATTCAGAGATAAATTCCTTCAGAGAATTTTCGATAAAAATTTGTTCAGTGGATCCACCCAAAAAAACTGAAGTAACAGAATCAGAAGCCTGGTGTAGTTCATCGCTTTTCAAGAGCATGCTCTACCTCCTTCCATTTTGCTAGTAATTCATCCGCTTTAATCTTCTTCTCGGGTAACTTACTTACTTTACTATACTGCTTTTTGATGTTTTCTAGCCTCTTTGCCAGCTCTAAAGCATTTAATTGGGATAAATCCTCAATCTTGTCAACTTCGCCTTTTTTACGAGAGCCTGTCGCTTGAAATTGCTCTAGTTCAAGCCAGATTTCATCCTGCTCCTTAAAATTCTCGACAATTGTTTTTGCGAGTTGGAATCTTTGTTCAATTGTCTTAGCTGATTTGAGATCCTGAAAGCAAGATTTGGAATGCATAAACAAGGCGTTTTTCTGCCTGTTTTTCTCTTTCAAATCATCAGGAAGAGCATTTACATCAATGTGGATGAATTTGCTTTCTGAAGTGGCTAAAAATTCATTTACTGGAGGAATTTTCTCTTTTGGTGGTGGCGATCGCCTTTCAACAACAACAGAATTAATTTTGATAAGCTCTTCCTTTAACTTATCTCTTGTGAAGGATGATTCTGTGGTAAAAAGCTTTTTAAGTAGATCGCTTTTCCCATGAGTGTTGAATAACTCAACTCCTTTCGAATAATTAAAAGGTGCTCTAAGCCAATCTTCTATTGCGCTGATCATGCTGCAATAGTAATAGGCGATCGCCTTATTCTAAAGGACGATTTCTAACAGGGTAGAGGGTTTCGCCCTCGATGTGACATGGAACAATGGAGCTGTCGTCTAAACAGTCTATAAGATCCTGCATTTCATAAATAATTCCGGTGCGATTAATTAAGCGGCGAAGTAATTCAGCTGCAGAAAGAAATTCTTCCGCTTCGTCGGCCTCACAGGGCATAAGCTCAAAGAAAAAATCAATTATACGTTCTTTATTGACGTTGCGATCACTGGCGGCTTTCTTTGTGCGATCGAAAAGAACGATCGGCTTACCATCTTCTTCCATATAAAGACGACCCCTGGGGAATAAATGTAAGTCGCCAAACGTACAACCACCTCATAGAAGCGTTTCCCCAGGAGCAATATCTCCCGAGGTAGTTGTACGTTTGGCGATGTAAAAATAAAAAATCCCTGTAATCTTTCGACTACAGGGATTTCAACTATTAAACAACCTGCCTTTAGAAGATTTTCTCTAGAGTAGTTGAGATTTCTGTCATTGTACCTGTTACCGTTGGAACGAGTACTGCTCCATTGAATAACAATCCGCTACCTGCAGGAACAGTTACATTTACCACATTTCCATCATTGACAGCTGTGAAGCCCATTCCATTGTTGGCAGTGATATCTGCGGCGAGTCCAGCAGCTTCATCAGTTGTAGAGTCACCTCCAACTTTAGTGTAGCTTCCCATTGGGATTTCAATTCCATTGAAACCAAGTTTCACTGTAATTGTATCTCCAGTAGCTCCTGCAGCTCCAATAATCACGAGAGCAGTTCCAGTGAATTCATCAGAAGTGTTGTCAAACCCGAAGCTCCATCCATTGTACATTGATGGGAAAACACCATTAACAACATTACCAGTTGAAGTTGCACTAACACCAGGTAAACCAAGTGCAGTAATTGCTGCGGCTAATCCAGCTGCAGCATCAACATCTGTTTCACCAGTTAGAGGAACATATCCACCAAGATCAACGATTGCACCGTTAAGGTTCAATTGAGCCGTTGTTACAAGGCCAGGAGTTGAGCCAACAATTGCAATAGATCCAATACCACCAGAAATTACTCCTGTAGGAGCAAGTGGAACAGTAGCGCTATAAAGAATCGTAGCAACACCATAACTTTTGATCATGATTTTACAACCGGAAACTTCGTCGCCACCTGCTTTTCCTGTACCAGTTTCAACACTGATATAAGCAGGATAAATACGATCGCCTAATTGAATTTTCTGGCCGTTAGCCGTTTCAACGATCCAAATCATTTCAACGTTCTGAGCCTTGCGAAGCATGGACAGAACTTCGGCGCGAATACCAGGAATAAAACCTTCAAAAGATTGTTCTTGATAGCGACCGTCAATTCCTCCTTTCATTGAAGACTTTAACTCACCAGATTCAAGTGAATTGTAAACACCGTAGAATCCTTTACCTGATTTAGGAATGTGAGCAGAAGAGATAGTAACTCCATCTGCACCTGGTACTTGAATAGTTGCGAGATCTCCTTTTGGAATTCCCCAAATTGTGGTACCAACACCAGGCATGTTATCGGCTCCATCTAAGGAGGCGATATCTGATAATACAACTGACATTATTTATCCTCCTCTTTTTTGAATAGACGTAAAACACCTGATTTAGTCTCAAGCAGCTCTTCAACTAGCTTGGGATCATTTTGCACATCATCGGCTGTTTTAACAAGGCCGTTGATTTTAAACTTCCGGAAGACAATTTGATACATCTCTTCACCATGTTCTACCACAGGAAGATCAGATGTTTTCGCTTTATCTTGTGTTGCAATTTTGCCATTGAGTTGATCAATAAGCATATCACGCTCTGCAATCCCTGCTTGAAGGTCCTCAATTAAAACTGAGTTTTCAGAGTCCTTCAAACCATCAAGCTCTTTTTGAAGTTTTGCTTTTGCTTCTTGCAATTCTTCAATCTCAATTGATTGCTCAGTGATTTTTTCGTTTGCGGTTGCCAGGTCTTTTTCGAGCTGAGCAACCTTTTCTTCTAATTCTACCATTTTACAGGATTAGTTTTGGTCGTTTGTAAAAATGGCTTCTGAATCTGCATATTGGAAACCAATAGGCAGCATTACACGCACATCAAGGAGATTCAAGCGAACTGTTGGATAGAATTCAACTGAATCTGTGTCCATTCCGCAGTGAAGATTATCACCTGCAGTTAAGATCAAACGTTGAGATGTTCCCATCCAGCTACGAGCTACGAGACGGCAATTAGTACCATCAAGGGTATATTCACCTTTTTCATTTTTATCGAAAGCAAAACCATTCAAATTACGATAGTGCTTGCGATACAATGCCAAAACAGCATGAGAGCAAAAAATCACTGACTCTGCTCCTTCTTCTTTCATCCAGCTTGGGGCTGAATCATACATCAATTCAACTTTATCAACTGCATTACTTGAAGTGATTGCACCTGTTACGATTGGAACAATGTCAGTATCAGCATCAATCAAAGTTCCAATACCAGTTGCAATTGCAGCTGTAGTTGAACCAGATGCATTGTAAACACCATCCAAAACAACTTCATCATTGATTTTAGCCAAGTATTGTTTACTGATCTGATCAACGATGTATTGATAGAATGGAATCTTGTTCGGATCCAAACGACCTTCTTCAACTTGAGCTAGGTAGGTACCACGATACTTCTCAGGATCGATTGGGGGAAAATCCCACTTAGATTGATAAACTGTCAATAATCGATCAGAAAACTTGATTGCATTACCTGCAGAATCAACTTGCTCACGATATGGACGAGGCCCCCCTACAATGCTCAATTTTGGCAAAGGAACGGGTATTTTTACGCGTGTCATCAAAACAAAATCTGTTTTGAAAGTGGCCACATTTACACGCTTGCGGAAGATTTTACCACCGAATTTTGAAATCGAGGTGGTTATCTCGGTGAGGTCTAATGCCATGTTTATTTAATTGAATTTTTAGCAAGTTCACGAGCTTCAAGATCAACAGAACTCAAACCTTCTTCAGGTTCTGGTTCATCGATTTTATCAGCAGCTTTTTTAATAGGTGAGTTTGATCCTGCACCAGGTTGATTCTGCAAATCAGCCAATGCTTTTGTAACAGTTGCAATGGTAGAATCGCGCTCTGTAACTGTTGCCTTAACAGTTTCCAATTCTTGGCTCAGCTGAGCATTCTGAGCAGCAATGCTGTTAAGCTTTGCCAGGTTTTCTTCAGTAGCATCGAACTCAAGAGTTTCCTGACCGGCTTCTGGTTTTAAACCCAGAATAGCGGCTAAGGCTGCAAGAGTCGCGCTGAACGAGATTTTCTTCATTTCGTCTTTAGCTTTTGGTTTGGTGGATTTGCTGCTTGGGTTTCCTGCAGCGAAGGAATTGATCACTTCGTCTAAAGTGGCAATGCTATCAATCAAGCCTACCTTTAAAGCTTTTTCAGCCATAAAGAGCGCTCCTTTCATGGGATCGCCGGCTTTATAATTCAGTTTTTCTCCTCTATTTTTCTCCACATTGGCAATGAATTCATCGGCAATTGGATCAAGAATTTCGGTTATAAGCAATTCATCTTTGCCATCAAGAGCTTCACGAACTGGAAGATTTTTCTCTGAAGAGCGGGAAGAGTAGATACTACGAATTGAGATTCCCTCCTTTTCCTTCATGTATTTTTCAACGTCCATGATCTGGACGAATACACCAATTGAACCTATGCTATCAGTTTTGGAAGAGGAAACAATTTCAGTGCTTCCAGAAATTGCCCAATAAGCAGCACTAGCTGCCATTCCTGAACTGATAAAAGCTTTGATTGGCTTTTCTTTAGCAAAATCCTCAATTTCCTGAGAAAGCGTTGAAGTTCCATCGACTTGGCCACCTGGTGAATCGGTTACCATTATAGCGCCAATGATGTTTTCAGAAAGTCGAGCCTGGCGGATCCAACTTGAAATAGTTTCGGTACCAACAGGACCACAAAACTGATCTTCTTTTAAAAGCGTGCCTTTTAGTGGAATGATTGCAACTGAACCATTAGGAGCATCATCAAATCGATTTCCTGATTGTGATGCTGCAGCAGAGATAATAGATGAGCCGGAAATCCCTGCTCCTATTACAGCAAATCTTGGTTGAAATGCAGCTTTATCGAAAGCCTGTAGCTCTTTCCCAGATAACAGATCTTCAATGAGTCTGATTTGAGATTGGGCGAATGATGGTTCAACCATCCAAAGGCCGCGGGAAAGTGCATGAAAAAGGGAAATCCGGCTCATTCTAATAGAAAGGAGGATACAATAATCCCCTTACTATTTGGCTCTAGAAAGGACGTTATTCTTCTGTTACTAAACAGAAAGCTGCTGGATCTTTAGAGGTTTGAATGATAGAAAGCTCATATTGATTTCTATCATCAGGCGTTGGACCATTCGACCTGTTGAACATTAATACTGCAGGTTCGGTCTTACTTCCGAATACAATCGCATTCTCATTTCTATCAATCAATAGTACAACCGCTCTTTTGTTGTTCCAGGCGCGAAGTGTTTTAAAAACTTCAAGGCGATCTTTTGAAACAATTCCAGAGATAGACTTCTTGAATGCATCATCTCCTGCAACCATAACAGCATCCTCTTTAAAAATAAGTGTGTCCATGGTAAATTCGATTTTCTTAAAAATCGAAAGGTGAACAAGGGTATCAGAAATTGAACTTGTATCAAAGTGAGATACAAAATCATCTTTGATTGTTAAAGCTGGAGCTTCATCAGGTGATACCAAGTAAAGCGTGCGAATAAAGCCGCTGAAGTTATCAAGTCCTTCGTGAATGATATCGTTCATAATTGATATTCAATTGTTTGGAGTGTTTCAGTATCACTCAGTGACAACTAGTGACAGTTAGTGACAAGTAGTAACAAAAGTGCCTGAAATTATTTTTGTTTTTTTCGGTAACGGAAATAGGCTTGTTTCCACATCTCATAATCAGTAACCAGAGTTAAATTGTATCGTTCCATGAAAGCAAGAATACAGAGTTTTAATTCTCCCTTGCGTTGAAGTGTAACAGTTAGGTGCATGAAAAGTAGATCCTTCAGATGGCCATTGATAATGTCCTGAGCATACTTTCTGCTTTTTTCAGAAATAAAGATTCGATTATCATTTACAAATTGATCTGGTAATGTGACTAAAACACCAGTAGGATTGTCAATAAGTATTTCACCTGGTCCAGGTTGTTTGAATTGAGAAAATATAAATAGTGAAACCTTATCGCTCTGTTTGAAAGTTAAATTATCACGATAAACTTCACGCAAGTATGCATCGGCAACGGGGCCAAATGATATTCTGATTTTCATCCAATAAGGTTAGTAGGTTGTCTTAAGGTGAAAACTAAATTACGAGCTGTGACAACTATTATTTACAAAAGAAAATATAATTGTCAACAAGAACGAATAAATCTATCATTATCGCCGTTGAATAATTGATTATAAAAAAGCCAAAGGTAAGGCTCTGACTCTGCGAGAGCTGCAAGATTAATTCCATTGGCCATTATTCTTAAAGCTGCAAGCTCGTGGGGTTTTAATGAAATTTTTTTATCCTTAAATTTATTAGCAAATTGTAATCTATAAAATCTTAGATTAAGAGAATTCAAACTTGCTTCTGTTAAAATTTTAACTTCTGGAATTCTAATTAATGAAATATCGAAATTTACAATCAATGAATAGATTCTATTTGCTTGATTTAGATTATTTATTGTAATATAAAGTTTCGGATTTTTCATAAAACCTTATTCATAATTTTATCAAAATCTGACTTAGATAATCTTGTGAATGTTGATTTAATAATGTTATTTTCATAACCAATAAAAATTCCATTTCCAAGTTGTTTTAAATCAAAATATCTTACTTTAAAATCTCTTAAAACATTAAAGGCACTTGGAATTAATTTAATAAACCTATCATCTTCAGTATCTCTTGTTATTATTACAAAATTTACAGAGGTTTTATTTTCATCTGTTTTAAACAAAATAATATCACCATAAACTCTCTCGTTTTCTTTATTTGTATAAGAAAAAACAATATCATTTTTAATCTTAAAATATTGAATATTCTTCATATTTGTTTCTTTATAATCCGTTTCAACCATCCAATAATCATTTAGAAATTCAGAATTATGAATGGCTAATTTATTTACATAAAAATTAATGGATTCAGAATAATCTTTTTGAATTTTCGCATTCTCAGTAAATAGTTTTTCATAATTATTTCTAAATTCGGTTTCGCGACCAATTGCAGCAACATATTCACTTTTTCGTTTATCAAGAATTTTACGATCCTCAAGCATTACTTCAATTGGTATAACCAAGCCCTTATCTTTAATATTTTTAGCAATTCTATTATCTCTCAAAAACTTAGCATGTTCAAAAATATAGCCTCTATAACCAATAAGAATGTATGGGAAGATCACAAATTGATAAAGTGAAGCAATTACAAATGGAAAAAAATATAATCTGCCAAATCCATTATAATTAAGCGCTTCAAACACATAAGCTATTCTTGAACTACAGCCGCATTTAACAATAAAATAATCACTTTCAATAAATAATGCAGCTATAACATTCCAATTAAGAAATACCCATGATATAAGAAGAGTTGAAAAAAATGGGTTTTTGAATCTATCTTTCAAATCAATAAAAAAGTCTTTCATATTATACATTTTAGCAATAATAAGTAAATTTTGAACGTAGCTTGAAAAATTCAATACTCAATTAACTAATCAATTATTCTGAGTTGTATCCGTTGTATGCCCTCCTTCAGTATGATCTGCATCAATTTTACTATCTAGTAGCTCTGACATTTCCATCAGAGATAAAGAAAGGTGTGTTGATGTTTCTGCAAGCATTCGCATCATATTCGAAGTATTTTGAACTTTGAATATTTGAGCATTTCTTTTACCTCCAAAATCCTCTTGTAATCGCGCTTTAATTTTAATTTGTTCACCATCAAATTTAGCGCATGAATATGAGGGCGAAAGAGAAAGTAAATATTCTGTAAATCGAGGCTCATGTAATACTATACATCCAGCTATATCATGCTTTTCAAGGACCTTTTTAATTTCGGCCATTGCTTTTTTTAGTTTAGGAGAATATTGCATTTGTTTGTTTTTAGTTGTTTTAATATTAGAAAATATACGATATTTCATTACGTATATTTGTCATTAAAGGGCATTAAACTCAGCAACAGTAGTATCTCGTCCTTTTATAATTTCTTCCTTTAAATACGATACTAACACATCACTTAAAACCATTGGTATTGGTTGTTGTTCCCTACCATCTGGACCATCAAACTCAATGATTAGTCTTGGATTTGTTGAAGCGCCACCATACTCTTTTTCCCACTCAAAGCATCTCAATGTTTGTTGATATTCTTTGATCATTTTATTAAGCTCATTGGCTTTTTCTAAAGTAGTTACATCCATTTTAGTTGTATTTAGATTGATTAATTTGTTGAATTCCATCCCTGATATCAAGGATTAACTTTCTTGTTTCATTTGGTAGCATTAGAAATTTATCCATTGGTAATTCAACCAAGTTTAAATCGATATTAAATTCATTTATTGCTTTACAATAGAAACAAATTGAAATATCACCAGCCTTCGGAGTTTTATCGTTTAAAACATCAGTAACACCATCAACTAATCTTTTACATTTTGGGCAGATACTATGTAAATAATGGCTCATGCTGCAGGTTGTTTTTCGATGAGTGAAAGCAGATGCTGAGCATAGTTTTGAATTCCCTCTGGAAGCTTGTTTAGCCGAACACGATTCCCTTGGAATTTCAAAATCTCACAGTGTGGATATGGGCGGCGATTATCATAGAGAATCGCTTGTTGAATCATTCCCAAATTATCTTCTAGGTAATTGAGAAGATCTTGAAGCTGCTCTAGCACATTCTCGGATGTTTGCTCGTCAACTCGGAAATCACCACGAATTGTTTGAGGATTACTCAACCGGCGCTCTGCCCAGCGATGCCAGCAGATTCGAACAGTGAACCAAGCAATGTCTCTGTTTTTCTTGGTTTTGGCTTTTACAGCAGTTGTAAATTCAGTTTGTTGTTTCATTTGATTATCAAAGGGTTACGAATTGTTAACAGTTCTGAAAGGCGCGCCGCCATTGGATTTGTCAATAAAAAAAGTTTTCAACAGCCCGTTAGTGCTAAGAAGTAAGCTTATTAGCTTATTTAGCTTATTAGCTTATATCTAACACTCATCCTGAACATTGCTTGTATCTTCCTATGGGTTGGTGCAAATATTTTCGATTCATTAGAAGGCAGGGCAAATGCGGTCGCACAAACGCAGGAAGGTTCGGTTCTTTTTTCTGTTGAAGTTGACGGTACCACAACTCATTTTACGGGCTCGATGTGGGCTCTCAAATGAACGTTTCTCGATAGAGACAACTCCGAGCTTAGCCAATATTTTCTTTCGATAAGATGGCCCAGAAAGGCTATTCTCGCCATAGCCAAAGAACTTCCTGAGGTAATTGACGCTTACTTGATCGTCTGGATTAAGATGAGATAGGGTTGTTACTTCTCCTTCGTTGTAACCGCCACGAACAAAACTCTGAATAACACCCGCAAGATGCTCTTGCGCAGTGATGGATTGTTTTGAATCAATCCCAAGGATATTTTTCAGTGCAAATTCATGACCCGCATCATCTCTTAATTTTAAGCGATAAGTAGTCATCATTTTCAATTGGACTTCTTTTATGGCCAGGAACTGGAATATATAGTCCAGTTTGCATTTGATTTTGTCAGCATCATAGTACCAGAATTTTTTACGTGTTTTATCTAAATCGAATTTGTCAAAGACAAAATCCCAACTACTTAGAATTAAATCAGAACCTTCGATTTTAACGAGACCAGCCAGCTTCATTTCACTGATCCTGGTCTCTAATGTTCGTGTTGAAATTTTGCAAGCTTCAGCTAGTTCAGAAAGATTCTTGCGGTATGCATTAAATCGTGACGAACTGTCTAGAGATTTAAGTTGAGAAAAGCATGCAAAAACCCGAATATATCCACGGTGATTCGCAATGGCAGAAGCCAAACCACGGGGTATTTTTATTTTCGGATTTTTTTTCATTTTTCCTTAAAATAAATTTGGTCGGAAACTGAATTTCATACTATATTTACTTGCCCAAAAACTATTCGCAACACAAATGCATTGCGGGGCAAAAAGAAAAATAACACCCATAACGGGCGAAGCATCTAAGAGCCTCGTCAGAGTTATTCTTTCCATCAGATTTGTTTTATGAAGTCTTGGCCGCGAATAGAATCAAAGAGCTCGTCTCGTTGATTTAAAAGTCTTTTGCGTTGATTGATCAATTCATCAAACTGAATTGATTTGGGGGCCTCTGGAAGTATCTGATCAATTAATGTGATTTTATTTTTCACACAACCGAGGATATCATTTATCTCTTGTGCAGAACAATTAATGTGATAATCGCCCTTATTGCTTGTTATCCTCATGGCTTTAACCTTTTTAGAAGCGAAACAATAATTGCCAGGACAACAAGTGGCCAGACTATGCAAACGATGGCGATAGAAAAAACAAAATTGTTTTTACCACACAGAAAATAGGATGCAATTAATAGCGTCAATAAATCGAGATATGAACTAATCCAATTCATAATGGCATCGGTTTAGTGCATGCACTACATAGGTCGTGTTCTACCCATGAGCATGGTTCGCCTGTACGTTGAATACAATCTCTACAATCATCATCGACGCATCCGCAGCGACGACAAATACCAGGAGTCATTTCAAACTTTACTTGAACATCATAAGTCCTAGATTTAAGATCGTATCCTAAAACAAAAACAAATGCTCCAGATTGAATTTGATAGCTTTTACACACAAATTTTGAAGCTTCATAAAATGATTTGTTCTCGGATCGATTCATGTAAACTGCAGCATAAGCATTGCAGTGACGCACCAAATTATCACACACATCATCTACACTCATTCGAACACCAATTAGTCGATTAAGCTTTCGCTCTCCTTCTGCCCAAGTGTGTTTTATAACCTGATTAAAAAATTCAAAATTCGCACCATACTTGGTGTATGAAATTTTCGCAGCTGGAGCAATTGGAGTTTTAAATGCCATCATGCTTTCACCGGATTTAATTCGCTCAACTTTTCCTGCAGGCGATTATTTTTCTTTTCGTAAAATCCTCCAACTTCAGATTTAATGGAGGTAAGATCTACTCCTAATATTTCAGCAATTTGGAAGCGCATTAGTCCCCATTCTTTCAAGCTCCAATCTGAACTGTAATTATTTTCCAGATAGTCATGAATAAATGAAGCGAGTACAAGATTTACGAAATTTGTATTTCGAATACAGTGATTAACAAGCTCAATGCGAGCTTCCATTTTTTCGTCAGAATATTCATAAATAGTGCGGCCATAAACTTTAAAAATTTGAACCTCAGTTGATCGGTTCATTAGATTTAAAGCTAAAATCAATGTGTTTTTTAATATATCTGCAGCATGATCACTTATTAATAAAATCTTGCTGTTTTCCGGACTATAAATAAATACCGAAGCTGCTGCTTCTTTAACTTTTTCAGAAATCTTAATTACTTCAAGCTCTTTATTGCGCTCCAGTTGAGATTCAATTTGTTTAACTGGATCCCGATCTACTTCTTTTGCTTTAAATGAAGTTTTCTCTTTGCAGCCTTTTCCGTCGCTGCACATAAAACAAATTCTACCTGGCTCTTTATCTAGTGAAATAACATTTGAACACGAATCACACGAGTCCTTTTTGGTCCTCAAATAAGTATGCTGCTCTAGTGCTTTGGGGAAAATTTTCAACCAGTTCTTATCCTTCCCTGGAGCACTATCACGATTCCAATAAACGGGAATAATGCTTTCCACGTTTTTTTCAAAAAAAGCTTGCATTTTCAATTGGATACCAGCAATTAGTTTTTCTGAAAAACATTGGCCATCAAAACAGCGATCTACATTTTGAATGTCTGGAAATAGTGTGGTATTAAATCCTGATCGTTTCGGACAATTCGTACAAGCTCCCGCTGAAGGAATCAATGTTTCGTCTTGCGTTGAAAACGGAGCTTTACTTAAGTTTCGAATAAAATTATCCTCGATAGATTTCTGAAGCTGAATTAACGTAGGGATTTCCCCTTGCCATTTAAATTTCGAAAGTTTGTCCTGGTCTTCTTCAGAAAGACGGCAAATTTCAAGTGCATGCGTTACCGGCAATTCATTTGACCAGGCGCGCTTTTTAAACTCATTTGAAAGGCTATTTAACTTTAATCTGCGCGCAATATATTCTGGGCGCTTATTAAGACGCTCAGCAATCATTTGGTGACTCATTGAACGTTGAGTATGCATTACTTCAAAAGCTGCTGCCTCATCCATGTAATGCACGTCTTTTCGTTGAAGGTTTTCAATGATCTGTATTTCGAAAACTTGTTCATCTGTTAGTTCACGAATTCGGCAAAGAATGAATTCGAGTCCTGCAAACTTGTGAGCTCGCAGACGGCGATCGCCGACCACCAATTCATAAAAGCTTGATTTGCCTTTCTTAACCGGTCGAACTACAATTGGCTCAATTAAACCATGAGACACAATTGTTCCAGCAAGCTCCTGAATCTCCTCCTGGTCAAATTGAGATCTAGGGTTTGTCTTAGAATTTACAATGCTTTTAACACTCAGCTTTTCAAGCTTTAGTTCATCATCAATCATTAAAATGTCCATTATCAAAGGGATTTTAAGTGAATAAAACCGCCCACACTTTGTGGGCGGTGGCGCTGTTTCTAACAGATGCATCGCTGCAGCTGCTGGGAGTTTTCGAATATGAGCCTTAACGTTTCAAACTGATGTGTTTGCCAAACCATCAGAGTTATATCCAAGATTTCTGCTCACTCATCCTGGCCGAAATCGATTCTACTACTCCCCTCTCGTTTTTGGTAGATATGTAGCGGGAGCCGGACTCGAACCGGCGACCTTTGGGTTATGAGCCCAACGAGTTGACCATCTGCTCCACCCCGCATTGTGCGTACTAATAAAGAACGTAAGGGCAGGAATTAACCCTGCCCTTTGGATAATGGGGCGGTTGAAACCCGGATGTTAAAAATGTAATCTTCAAACATGGTTGAAGACATAACAGAATTGGACTGGAGATAAAAATCTGCCCTGTTTTCAAGTTCATCACGAACTTCTGACCAGGCAAGTCGATTGCTTTCGAAATTCATTTCAAGTCGTTGGACTGTTTGTGAATCTTGAAAATCAATTACTGCAGCATTGTATAGTTTCTCAATTTGCTTGTATTGAGCATAAAGACTGCGCTCCAAGCTTTCAAGCATTTCAATAGAAAATGCGCTGAAACATTCAGGCTCGCGTTTAAAGTGATTCAATTCCATATCAAAGGGCTTTGGTTTTGAATTAATTAGGAGTTGCTTGACGACTAGTGCGAGCTCTTCCATGGGCATGACCAAAATCAGATTCCGATTTAGGCTTAACGAGCTTTGCTCTTTTGGCCAATCGAACGATATCAATTTCGATCAAGTCTTCAATATTGCAAGGGAAATAGGTGTTGAAATATCTAACTGCTTTAACTGCAGCAGAAGCCATCATATCTCTTTTGGGATCATTAATCGTTACCCTTACCCAGCTTTCGGATAAACTACAAGCATTGGCCAGTTCTTTAATAACATCAGTACTTTTTTTCGGAACCCGATAAACTAAATCAGCGAGATGGTTCATATAATTTTATACATTCGTTGGTTAAATGTTACAAAAGTAACGCGTTGACACAATTGTAGACAAATGAAACACAATTGTGGACATCCTGCAAGTTTTGTAGCCACTAATTATTAACACATCGTTAATGAAATGAACATTACGCACAAAATCAAAGAGATACAGAGATACTATAATCTCAGCATTCGAGAATTAGCAGATCGATCTGGTGTAGGAAGAGGCGCGATTCAAACCTATGTTAAAGAAGGACCTGATAGAAAGCCATCAGCACCATCAATAGATGCTGTTTTGAGTATTTTAAAGGCTTTCCCTGAAATTAACACTGATTGGTTTCTTTTTGATGAAGGAGAAATGATTAAAAAGAACAACGTACAAGCAATTGATAATAAAACAGAACCTGCTACAATTGTTGACACGTCAGAGTTAAGCAAAAAATACACAACTGTGTTGGAGGATCTCAATGAAGCTCGTAAGGAGTTAATAGAATGTTTGAAGGGGCATCCTGAAGGACTACCACCATTGAGACCAACTAAGAAAGTGCTTGGCTGACTGTGCGAGAATGTGGAATGTAAGTAATTAAAGCGCTAGAAATCAATTAAATATTAAAAGCGACACTTTAAGCATAAAAAATAAGTCATTAGCGACACGCTTAAATAACTGATTATCAATTGAAAAAGAAACTATCCAACGGGTTCGACTCCCGCCGGCTCCACTATTAAGACTTGTAATTACTTTTAATCAAGTAATTACAAGTCTTTTTAAATTTATTTTAGCCCAAATTTAGTCCCCATTTTAAATATTACTCAAAATTTCCTTACTTCAATTCTATACTAAAAACAATCCCACAACACTTTTAACATTTTAGCAAGATTGTTATCTCAAAATTCACTATGAGATAAGAGGTATTTGAATATTTTCCTGTTTGCTAGATCTCATTTTTCGTGAACAATACGAAATAATAACTTATCAATTTGAAGTATCAAACAAAAGAACAATTTAAAGGAATTTAGTAAAGTACTACTCAATATAAATTAACAGAGGCTTATAATAACACAGCTGAATCGATATTAGAGCAATTTGCTAAGTTTAGGTTAATTCCATCATGTTATTTCTGTTTCATTTATCTTTTCCACTAAACAATTCTCTAATCTCAGTTTAATTGTGAAACAATATCTTTTGTATAGGTCTTTTTCACGTATGAAACAAGGTCTTTTTCACGTATGAAACAAGGTCTTTTTCAAGTAATTATATTTAAGAAAAAACACTTCCTTTAATGCAATTATTTGTTAATACCAGAATAATCAATTGTAGGATTCAATCAAATGAGTTTGAATGGAAACTGTAATCGTATTACTTATTTAAGGAGGCAAAAAATATTGAATCAGAATATGTCACTTGGATGTGGAATGAAGATGAAATCAATGGAGCAAGAATGCTTATTATTTATTTAATGTCTACATCAGGAGTTTAATTCTAATTTGTGTAAAGTTTATCAATTATACATAATATAGTATTTTGCTATCATTGAAATATTGAAATAAGATAATTAAAATAAAAAATGAATTCTTGTTCCAATACTTGCATAATATACATTAAAAAGGCTCAACATATATACGTATTTATATACTATATTATTCATACAAATATTATTTATCTATTTCGTCAAGTATTTCATATTTCAGCCATTCTATTATGAATGCATTGAATCTATGTAACATACGAAATAAATAATTGAAATTTGATGTGTTAAGAAATAGTAAATTTGTTATTTTGCACTTGCATATTAAAATTATTATTATTTATTTAGTTTAACATTTCTAAATTATAGTCACATGAAGAATTTCCTTTATTATTATATTACTGTGTGCTTCATTTTTATTTACAACAACAGTTTTAGCGCAAACAAATTCTATTTCTAGAATTCAAATCAGAACACCATTAATATCAACAGATACTGCTAGTGTTCCCTCATCGAATGGTGGCGATTCTTTAATTGTATCAGAAACTAAAACATTATCCTTCGAAGTTGCAGATACATCAGATATAACTACAATTCAAATAAGACTTGGAAGCAATCTGAATGGCTCAGATCTATATAATCAATCCTTTTCTTTTAATAGTCTTAGCACTATTTCATCTACCATTTGGTTTAAGCGTAAAGGGATTATTTGCTCAGCTGGAATAGGCAATTGGGTAAACAGAAGAGATTGCTATTTAATTATCGATGCTAAAAATGCTGCGGGAACAACTGTAGCTCTTTATGCAGGTAAAGCATATTGAAAATTTCAAATTCATTATTTTAAAAATTATCCCATGAAAAATTGCCTACTCCTTCTATTTGCTTTTATTATTAGCCAATGTGCTTTTGCAACATCAAAAACATGGACAGGTTCAGTTAGTTCCAATTGGAGTAATTCTTCAAATTGGAGCCCATCATATATACCCAATTTAGGGGACAGTGTTTATATTCACTCTGCCACTAATACCCCTGTTCTAACTGACAATTCGTATTGTAATACGTTAATATTGACAAGCGGGGCAGTGCTCGATTTAGGTGGTAATAATTTTTCGCAAAGTGGCAATTTGATTATGAATGATGCCACCATTAAAAATGGAATTTTACAATTAAATGGTTTGATAAATTATCCAACAATTACATTAGTAAACTCAGAATTTGATGTTATAATTTCAGGGACTATTGGAACTTTAACTGCTTCAAATAGTGTTTTTAAAAAGTCAAACACATTTAATATCAGAAGCAATTCCCCAAGTTATTGTGGAGGAAATACATTTGAAAAACCAACTCATATTTCCAACAATGGTTCAGGTGAATTATTTTTTGGCTTTAATGCACCAGATACATTTCAAGATAGTGTATTTATTGATGCTCAAGATTTAATTACGAGTTCTACTGGCGATATTCATATGGCCTATAACTCTTCATCTAATGAATTTAATGGGTTTTGTCAATTTGAATTAAATTCTCAATCTTCAATTTATTTCTGCGAAGGTGCCGATACTGCTTCAGTCGATTTTTTTGCACAGGTATTGATTGGAGTAGCTGTTAATTCTCAAGCTATTGAATTTTCTAGAAATGCTCACTTTCATTCAGGAGCACCATTGGAACTTTCCAATTTAGGATGGATATCAGGTGAATTACGGTTGATGGGTGTTACAATGGATGATTCTTTGTCAATTGTTATGGATGAAAATGAAAAAGGTAATTCTATACTTATTGATAATGGAAGTGTTTTTTCCTCTATAGTTAATTGCACAGCACAATCGATTTATTTGGGTGAAGCGACTTTTAATGACAGTACAACTTTTGTTAAAACTGGTGATGAAACTAATCAGCCACATTATGGGCATATAATAGCTAATGCTCCTTTTTCACTAAGTAATACTGGAACAGGTTCCTTTATTACTTCATACAGCGACTCCTGTTCATTTCGTTCTGATCTTACCTTGATTAATACCGACGAAGGTTCCATAGATATTGCAAGTAATGGATTACTAAAAATTGGAGGGGATTTAAAAATTAGCACTTCTGCTGGACGAGTTGCCTTAGGAGAATACTCAACTGATACCAATAGTGTTCAAGGAAATATTGATTTGAATTGTAATGGTGGTTTGGTCGTATTGGGGATGATTAAACAAAGTAGTGGTACAATCAACACGACTTCATTTGCAAATTCCGAATTAGATCTATTGGGCTTTCGATCAACCAATTCGGATAGTTTAATTTTTACAGGATCCGATAATTCGCGCCTTGTATTGAACCAATGCCAAATTCAAGGACCATTCAACGTTGAACTTCCATCAATCGTAACCAATGGAGGAATTTATAATGGAAACACTCTATTTCACAAAACGGGAAGCGATTATGACCAAGGTGGTGGAAGTATGGTGTTTCATGGAAAAGCTCATTTCAAAACCAGTTCTGATGGATATTTTCTGTTAAATTATGATGCTTCCAACAACCAATTTTGGGATGATTTAATCATCGAATGTATAGGTGATGGAAAAGTGATGACAGCTAGTGATGGTAGCTCTGATTTATACAAAAATCTTGAATTTAGAGGTAGTACAACTCCTGATCTTATTCAAGGAAGTGCTATGAATTTTGTTGGTAGTGAGAATCAACATATTTTGTCAACTGGCTCCATTAGCGATTTTTCAATGGCGACTTTACTGGTTGAAAAGCCATTTGGTGAACTAATTATTGAAGTTCCACTTCACATTCAAAATGAATTAAACCTCAGTAAAGGGATTATTCAATTAAGTGATTCAAATTCACTCTTTCTTGATTCTTTAACAATCGTTTCCTTTGGTAGTGATTCTTCCTATGTTGAAGGAGCAATAAGTAGAACAGGAACAAGCGAATTTACTTTTCCTACTGGTGGCAATGGGCAATATGCTCCAATTAGTATTGAAGCAGTTTCAAGCAGTACAACTTTTAAAGCTTCATATATTGGTAACGACCCTAACAGCTTATATTCAAGATCTAGCAAAGATTCAACATTAGGTTTTGTAAACCGTTGTGGTTATTGGAAACTAGAGCGTATTGCGGGCACAGGAACAACCAAAGCCACATTGGGTTGGAGTAATAATCCGTGTTTTAGTTCTAATCCAGTTGATGCTAAAATAGCTCTATGGGATGGAAGCCATTGGAAAGACAAAGGCAATGGCGCTTACTCAGGCAATAGCACGGCTGGAAATGCTCAAATGAGCAATAGCTTTGCAAGCTATCCGGCGATTATTGATGTAACGGGTGTATGTGGATTAACGGCAGGTTTAAGTGCTAACAGAGACACGCTCTATTCAGGATATCTTGCCACTATCACTGCAACACCTACTAATCAAAGCAATTATAAGTTCTATGTCAATAATGTCTTAAAACAAGACAGCTCAATCTCTCAATTTAAAACGCATACACTTGTCAATGGAGATAGTGTAAAATTATTAGTGGCGAATATGGATGGGTGTGAAAGTTATCATACAAAATCTATATATTTAATAACTCCTCCACTATTGCTAAATCCTAATTTATTTTCAAATGATTCAATTCAAGTTTTTGCAAAAGATTCAATATTAAGTGACACATCAATTCATGTCTATATTAGCGGAAATACTTTATCGAAATTCAAAAGTCAAACATGTTATCAATCTCATGGCTTATTTGATAATGATTTAGTTAATATTTCAAATAAATATGATTCATTGAATTTAATTCAATCAAGAATAAATATTGATAAAGGAATACCAATAGAAGGAAGTGATACAACAAATAATTTTACAACAGGTTTGTATTGGGTTGAAAATAGCGGAGATTTACCGAATATTATAAACTTAATTGGTGATAGCAATTCAGTATTTATTTTTAATATTCAAGGCAATTTAAATTTAGATTCTTCAATAAAAATTAATTTTATAGGTAGTATTGATGAAAGAAATGTCATTTTTAATGTAAATGATACATTATTTCTAAAGGATCCAATTAATGCAACATACATAGCTAGTAGAATTTATTCTAACTATAATTTTTCTAATGAATTAGATTGTATTCTCATCTCAAAAACTTCAATTTCATTTAAATCAAATCAAAAAATTGGCATTAGAGCTGATTTAAATTGCATTTTCATTGGGTGTAATAGTATAATTAACCCCAATTTTTATACAGATACTTCTAACTCTCCTTTCGTTGATTTTGGCCACATTTTCGATAATAAAATTGCATTCGAAAGAAACAGGCTTTGCGGATGGGACGACTTTACAGGAACACCTGCGGTTTACAGCGAAGTACCAAATGCCAACCCAATAAATTGGAGCGCAATTGTTTGGAGTTCCGGATACCAAGGTGGTGGTTCGGAAGGTATTATTAGTAAGCCTGGTGGACTTAATGTAAATCCAGAAAAAGTATATGAAATTGAATTTGATTACAGATTAGCAATTAATACTGAAATTGATAATGCAACTCAATTTTTAGATCAATTGTTCCTAATATTTGTTGAATCAGGAATTTCAGTACCAAACAATCTACTATTAAATATTGATTCAAAGTCATATCCTGAATTGCCTTTTTCAAGCATACCTTCTGCAGGATATATATTCATGAATGATCAAGAATTAAAAAACATAACAAATACTACTTGGAAACATTTTTATGGTACTATAAATACTACAGGTTATAATCAAATTAACAGAATGATTATAGCACCACGAACAAACTTAGGTACGAATAATATTCCATATATTCTTATCGATAATTTAAAAGTAAATGCATGTTGTTCTGGATCTTCGATGAGTATTAATTCAGAGTCAACAATAAACCAAATTCCATTAAATTCTACGAACACAAGTACTTTTTTTACAGAGGCTTCTGGAAGTACTACTGCTATAATAGAATCTGACTTTGCCACCTATCCGAGTCATATAATAAGTATTAATGGTGATTTAATTGTTGATCAAAATCTAAATATTACAAATGCAAATATTAAAATGCTTGTTAATTCTAAAATTGTAGTTCAACCAGGGAAAACTTTGAGAATTTTAGATAGCCAAATTAGCTCTTGTATACGCATGTGGGATGGAATTGACATTCTACCCGGTGGTATATTAATTATGGATAATTCAATAATATTAGATGCAGATACGGCAGTAAGTTCTTGGGGCGGTGCTAATTTCAATTTGTCAAATAGTACATTTGAAAACAATGATGTTGGTATTAAATATTGCAGTTACTTATATACATTCCATCCTGGTTATTTAAGAGGTTGTACTATTAAGGGCAATAATTTATTAAAAAGTCCATTAGAAACTAGATGGTCAAGCGTTGGTGTTTTGATCGAAAGATGTAAAGGTGTACAAGTTGGTATAACTGGAATTTCACAAATACACAATACATTTGATAGATTAGTAATTGGAATAGACATTGCCCAAAGTAATGTTACAATTTATAATAATCATTTTTCAAATATTGCCAATTCTTCAATTAATTCAAGTCAACCATTTGCTCAATTTTTTGCAATTAGATCTAATGCAATTGGAGGAAACTATACTTTAAGAATTGGAAGTCCAACTGTTTCTTCAAATGAAAGTAATGATTTTACAAGATGTACAATTGGTATAGCTTCATTTAATGGAAATAATTTTTATGCATATAATAATACCTTTGATCAAATAGAAACCAGAGCAATCTCTCTGATTTCTAATTCTACACGAATTATTGAGGTGAAGAACAATTACTTTTCTAAATACAATACTGGAATTTACTTATTTGGTAATGTTAATTCTACAGTTTCTATTAATGATAATAACATGCATATTTTAAATCAATGGCCTCAAGCAAAAGGGATTGATGTTACTGGAAATATTTCACCTGCAATTATGCGACTTAATATTTCAGGGAATGATATAAGTTGGGTAAATCAGGGAATTGTTGTAAGAAATGTTATCTCAGGAAATATTAATCCTTATACTATTGGATATTGTTTTATACATGATAATTTGATAAGAACTACTACATTATCTAATTCATCTACTCGTGGAATATGGGTTTCTAGTTGCACGCGTAGCAATGTATTTAATAATACAATTACATCATCAAGTGCAAATAATGTGAATGCTAATGGTATTAGATCAGAAAATAGTACTGGATCAGCATTCTGGTGTAATGATATTACAGCAAACGGTCACGCTATGTATTTTACTGGTGTTTCTCCTGTTAGTGTTCAGGGTAATAAATTCACTAGCAATTATTCTGGAATTACAATCGATCATGCAGTAATTGGACCTCAATATGGTATATTTAACGGTTCAACACTTAATAACAAAAAAGCGTCAATGAATTCGTGGTTAGGAACCCACACTCGTCACTTTTCTTCCTTAAGTAGTACTGGTTCACTTTCACCTTTTGTTTTAGCTAATGTTACTAACCACCCAGAATATAATCCAGCCGGTTATTCATCTTTTGTTAATTATTCAAATCCACAAACATCAACAAATGCAATTAATACATCGAATATACTAAGTGTTTCATCATCATCTGGGAATATTGCTTCACTAGTATCTAATTTGGAATCATGTGTAATGATTGATTTGGAATATACTGGCGGTGGAGGTGGGGGTGGAGGAACGCACGACATTGTTCAAAATGCACGTTCGTTGTACCAGATTTCTAATGAAATAGACTCAATTGATATTTATCATGTTGAAAGCCGTTGGCAAGCAGATCTAGCATTTTATAATTTGGCAAAAAATGATTCTGTTACTTTGGTCGACTCTACATTGAATAATTTTTTCTTTCATTTAGATTCAATGTCTACAGGCACTTTGAATAAAATAAGAGAAAATTTCCCAATTTATACTATGAGTGATACAAATGCTACTGCAGAACAATTGATTGACAGTTTAAATACTTTTGGTTCTGACCTAAGTACAGTATCATCTCAGTTACGCACTTTTGTTTCTTCAAATGATGTCCAAACTGCTCAAGTGGCTGTTCTTGATGCTCAAAATTCAATTTCATCTTTTAATAGAATCAAAATAAAACAAATACTCATACTACAATCAGATACCATTGATGATTCTTTACAGAATATACAATTGGATAGTCTTAAAAATCTGTCCACTGAGACACCAAATTCGTTACTTGATGAACTATACTCTCTTGCGCAGGAATGTCCTTACGAAAAAGGATCTGCTGTTTGGTGGGCTCGTGCTTCTTTTCCTGATACAGTTTTTACAAATTCATGTGAAATAATAACAGATTCAATAGGTGCACGTATCGGAAATTACAATATTAAAGTCGAAAAACATACGGTCATTGAAAATCCTAGTGTTTATCCCAATCCTGCAATAAATGAGTTTTTTGTAGTTTTACCTTCGGATATTACAAATGCAGTGTTTGAATTGTACGACATTGCAGGTCAACTAGTTTATAGTACCTTACTATGTCAAACAACTCAGCAAATAAAAACAAGATCTATTGCCTCAGGTTTGTATCTTTATACTATTAAAGATTTAAATCATAATCTTCTTGGTCATGATAGAATTATCTTAAACAATGAGAAATGATTTTTAATTTGAAATTAATTTTTCTTTTGAGCATTGGATTCTACTTTCCTTCTAGCAAAATATTTGGCCAGAACCTAGTTTTAAATCCATCATTTGAGAATTTGGTGCTTTGTTCAGATAATATTGAAATATTTTCAGCCTCTCATTGGAATAATCCTAACACTGGCACTAGTGATATCTTGAGTTCTTGCAATTATTCAATACCAAATAGCATCTCAGGCTTTCAATATGCAAAGGATGGAAATTGCTACGCAGGAATGTGTTTATTTGAAGTAAATGATTATAAAGAATACATCCAAGGTGAATTTAGCCAGATACTAACAAGAAATAAAAAATATAAATTGACTTTTTTTGTTTCATTAGCAGATTCTATTTCATCGGTTTCAATAAGAACATTAGGATTTTATACTTCTAAAGATAAGATACAAAAAACCGAAAACACTCATTTACCTTATCTGCCTCAAATTGTTGTAGATCCAACAAATAAGAATCTAGTAAAGGATTGGATTCCTATTGAAGGTTTTTTTATAGCTAATGGTGAAGAAAAATATTTCACAATCGGAAATTTTTCTCCTGATTCATTATCAGATACTACTGCAATTAACGAAATAAATAATCCTGCATTATTTTACAGAATGTGTTACTTTTATATTGATGATGTTTCTGTAGAAGAAGTAAAATCTGAATTGGACTTAAAAATCGTTTCAATTACCAATTCATTATCAAGTGATTTTTTTAGCATTAACTATTTAACTAATATTATACCTTCCCTTGATGTTCAACTATTCGATGGATCAGGTCGACTAATAAAAGAATTGAACATATACGAAAATATAAACATATCAGTAATTGATTTGTCCCCAGGGATATATTATTGTAGAATATTAAATCAAAATAATGTTGTTCTAATAGATAAAATTATTAGAATTTAATATGAATTTACTTTAAAAATGGCACATTTATCTGTAACTTAAAAGAATAATAAAGAGTAAGAAATATTTATTTATCCTAATCCAAAAATAAAATATCAGTAAAGCAGTTTATTATTACTCGGAAAATTATAGCATCCAAGCCTAAAGCCAGCTTTTCACGGACATTCGAGCTCGGACTAGTTTAGAAAATTAACTCATTTAACCCGATTTCTCGATCCACAGTATTTTGCTGGTCAGAAATGCAATAGTTTCACTTGATCTATTGACCAAGGACGATTCCTTGTATGCGGACTATACTTATCTTACGTTGGAAATAATGGAAGATTCTCTTACTTGGATGCAAATAGCTTCTGTTCAGAAACAGAAGCTCGAATTTTTGTCTCGATTTCCGTCTAGTATTCAAAGTTACGCCATGGCAGCTAGGCAACTCCGGGGAGATACTATATACCATCGGTATCCCTACATTGATGTACCATCTGGTGCAAGGCTTGCTGGAACTCAAGTTGAACCCCAACAAAAAAACAAGTAAAGTCTGAAGTAGGAATTTATCCAAATCCGAATAAAGGTATATTTTCTCTAAATGTGGCTAGCATAACAACAGGTGGACAGACGATTGAAATAGTTGATATTACTGTACGCACATTGCATATCGAATCCTTCGTGAAACGGGAAAACAAATACATTGAGAATATACAATTGGATAACTTATCAGTTGGAATTTATTTCTGTAGGGTTTATACTTCTAATAAAGAGTTGCTGGGTATTCAACGATTTATCATTTCCAAGTAATGAAAGAATTTGTCGCATACTTATTTGCTTTTTTAAGTATATCTAGTATTGCACAGGTGCCAACTTTTGCTCGTACATACAATGACACGGCAAATTTTGGTGGAAATGCATCTAGACCTGTTGAACTCGACAGCGGCAGTTATTATATTGCTAGCTCTGGATTTAGTTTGGTTGTAGAAGATGGTGGATTTCAGAGAATTCTTTCTTATGATGACTCTGGCGATATTATCTTGGATAATTTCAGGTATGTTCAATCAAGACGCTTTTTCGATTTCTGTTCGATGATAAAAAGCAATGACGGAAATCTTCTTTTGTTTAATGCACGAAGTTGGATTAATGATGCAGGAGGAACTCAAATCTTTGTATTAAAACTAAGCCCGGACTTAACAGATACACTTTGGTCATATTACCATCATGACTCACTGTATTATGATACTCCAGAAGATTTAATTGAAACAACAAGCGGTGAAATTGCATTGATAGCTTCACGAGATTATTTTACTACAACAGAAGACCACGATGGATATTTTATTAAACTTAATGGTCTGGGAGAACTTGTCAATGAAACTTTAATTAATGAAAATATAGCTGATTCCCCAAAGAATTTAATTAGTACACCCGAAGGGGGATTTCTTATTGCTGGTGTTGCCGGTACTGCTTTTACAAGTGACGTTGGGTATGAGTATTTAATAAAACTTGATGAAAATGGAATTAGGCAAGACGGATGGCAATTATCTCAAATTACAGAAGGAGGAATGAGCCGATTTGGCCCCAACAAGTTGCTTTTTTCAGGCTATAAATATCAAGGCGGAGGACCTAAAGCAGTCATGACAAATCTAGAAGGCGCTGTCCTCTATAACAAGACATACAGCGGATTTAATGAAGGCGCAGCCGCTTATATTGGAAGGAGGGTTTCGGATGGCGGAATTGTTAATGTAGGTATATTTACTCCAAGCCCTGAAATGAATAATGCAGGAATGGTTTTTAAAACTGATTCTCTTGGAAATATGCTTTGGTCAAAATACTACAATCATGGCAATTATTTTGATTTCTTTCTCGACTTTATTGAAACGAAAGATGGCGGCATATTGATAAGCGGTGCTGCTGATGATGATTTTTGCTGCGGTGGACAAAACACTTGGGTAGTAAAACTCGACGCCAACGGTTGTCTTGATCCTGCCAACTGTGGTGTAGGAATCGAAGATGCACCTTTTCCCGATGCTGTTACTATTTATCCCAACCCAGCAACAGACTGGCTACGAATAGATTTGGAAACTGCTGGCTCAGCGTACACGGCTCAACTACTAGTTGCAACCGGGCGATTGGTGCAAAATGAAGTGTTTTCAGCATTGGGGACGCATACTTTATCACTCAGTGGTCTTTCAACCGGGATTTATTATTGCCGGGTTTTGAAGGGCGAAATGGTTGTTGTTGTGGAGAAAATTGTTAAAATAGAATAGCAACATATTTATTACAAAGTATAATATTAAAATGATATTAACTGAAACAATCCCCCTATTCAAATTAAACTATCTTAAAGACATATTTATGCAATAAAATATTTAACTTAATAAATTTTAATGAACTTAAACAAACATATTCGCCTTAAATCAACTTGAAAAGAGTTCGACAATAAGTCGTTCGGCTCCACCATTAGGGACAAATTCCATTTAGGGAGTTTGTCCCTTTATTTTTTGATTAAATCCAATTAGATAATTTAACTTCTACTCTTTTTATCCTAATTTTTTTGGTCTTATTAAAGAAATGGAACACCCCGATTTTAAAGATGAATGAGAAATAGTCGATTTTTTAATCAAGGAATTTCTTCAGAAATCGTGAAATATTTAATCTAATTAACCAACAGAAATGAGAAACTATCTTTTAATTTTTTTAAAAAGTTCAAAAGGGACACTTATATTAATTATTATTTTGTTAGTGTCTCTATGTGTAAACATTATTCTATTTTTTAGCCCTAGGGAAAATATCGAAATTACTCCCACTTTAAATATCGATGACCAATGGATACTCAGACAATCGAAAAAATATGCAATCCAAAATTTTATTGTTTTTCAAAGACGACATAAATTAGATTCCATATCAAATTTGACAATAAGAAATAATGATGTTGACGATACAAATGGAAAGGCACTTGTATTATTTCATGCTTTTGGCCACGTAATAAATTTCGCAAAAAAAATGCCTTTAGAGTCTCCTGAGCACAATAAACAAACTGTTGGATTTGAAAATGTTTTGAGAGATGCTATGAATCTGCCATGTAGGTTAGGAAATGACCATGGCACTGTAGCAAATCCTAAAGAAACATCTGGTAGTGAAATCTATAAAGAATAAAAAAATGTATATCAAGGTTATTTACCTATTTATTTTAATAATTATTTTTCATCCTTCTGTTTATTCTCAGAAGGATGAAAAATCAATTGTACTTTTAGAATCGGGCATTGAAATAATATTTGAAAAAAATATTATACTAGACCCGTTGTGCGGTTGAATTATCAATTTATTTTATCATATTAAACAATGAAATAAGGCTGTTAATGCTTCTTGACACTATATCATTCATGTTTGTCTACGACGTATTAATTCTTGTCTTGACACACGCTTCGACAAGCTCAGCGTGCATTTAAAGAAGGTCAAGTCTGGACGATGCTGCTTACGCACCAGGCCTTTTTTCGACCATTTTGCTCGGATAAGCTTTTTTTTCATCTATGTCGAAACACACCCTCGCCGCCCAGACATAGCCTCCACAAGATCCGTTTCTAAACCTAATTTTAATTTAAATAATTTAATCTAAAGGCATTACATAAGTAATGATTATTGGGGTAAGCGATAAATAGTGTTGAAGGATAATTCTAATTTTTAACCGCACAACGGGAAAGGTTTATTATTTTAGGTTTTCGATTTAATTTGTGTTTTTCCATTTTAATTATTGAACAATGAATCAACTTTCCTATATCCAAAATGCTGCTCCATTTGCCCAGCCAATTCTGCTATATATTCAGGAATTGGTGATGAAGGTTTGTCCGGAAGCGGAGGTGAAAATCAAGTGGAGTTTTCCCTGTTTTATATATAAAGGCAAGATGCTCTGCAGCATGGCGGCATTTAAAAATCATTGCAGTTTTGGGTTTTGGTTAACGGAGCAATTGCATGATCCACATGGATATTTATTACCAAATAATGACAAATCAGCGATGGGGAATTTGGGTAGAATTACTTCGATAGCAGATATTCCAGAAGAATCGGTGATGGTTGATTTTATTTGTCAAACAATGATTTTAATTGACAATGGAGCAAAGCTTAGCAGAAAGAAAAACACTGAACCTAAACCGTTGATTATACCTGAAGAATTAGAAATTGCATTGCAATCTTCAGCTAAGGCTGGAAATGTATTTTTAGCCTTTAGCACATCTCATAAAAGAGAATATGCGGAATGGATAATGGAAGCGAAAACTACAGCAACAAAAGAAAAGCGAGTTGCTCAAGCAATTGCTATGATGGAAGAAGGGAAAAGTAGGAATTGGAAATATGAGAAATGTTGAATAATTATTAATTACGAATCAGTACTGTCCGGTTAAAGTTTAAATCAGAAAAAAGGAGCGACCATTTCGATCACTCCTTTTGTGATTATTTTTGAGTTACGACACACCAAAATAATCATGAGTAAAAGTAAATATTTTACCGGACAGCCGATTTACAGTCAACTCCTTTCTTATCTGCCTCAGACGAAAGTAAAGAACATAGCTGATGAGCATAACGCTGATAGGTATTATAAGAACTTCAGGACTTATACGCACCTAGTAACGATGCTTTACGCAATCTTTAATCGGTGTACAGGTATCCGAGAAGTGACCTCAGGCCTACTTGCCTGGGAAGGCAGGATACAGCATTTAGGAATCAACTACTTTCCCAGAAGGAGCACGATTTCAGATGCAAATACCAGTCGACCAGCCGATGTCTTTGAAGATATTTACTACTGGCTTTATGACCGATACAAGCATTTTTTACCGGACAGCCGAAGTAAAATCGCATCCCGGCTTTATATTGTTGACTCGACAACGATTCAGTTGTTTCAGGAAGTTTTGAAAAATGCCGGTCGTAATCCCGCCGATGGTAAGCGCAAAGGCGGTATTAAGGTGCATACTTTAATGAGGAGTGATCAAGACGTGCCTTGCTTGATAAGGTTCTCTGCTGGAGCTGGAGCCGACAGCCCATTTCTGCAGAACATACACCTGCAACGTGGGTCCATTGTGGTGTTTGATCGTGGTTATAATGATTACAAGCAATACAACCGTTTCTCGGAAGAAAATGTCACATGGGTGACCCGATTACGAAACAACACCGTGATCAAAGTCCTGCGGGAAAAGAAAATTTCAGACAAGGAAAAGCAGAACGGAATTTTGCTCGACCAGATTATAGAAATGGGCCACACCAAGCACAATAACAATACACGAGTGAAGGCACGTCTTATAAAATATGAGGACAAAAAATCGAAGAGGATATTTGAATTCATAACCAATAACAATCAATTCAAACCCTCCTCAATCGCACTGTTTTATAAAAATCGTTGGCAGATCGAATCGCTATTTAAGCGTATCAAACAGAACTATCCGATGCAAAGCTTCCTTGGAGAGAGCGAAAATGCGATCAAAATCCAAATCTGGTGTGCCCTGATCGCTGACCTTGTCTTAAAAATTGTCAAAGCAAGAGCTGGTAAAAACTGGTCGTTTTCAAATCTTGCAGCCATGGTCAGGCTACATTTGATGACCTATATCAACCTTTTTGAATTCCTCATCAATCCTGAAAAATCGCTAATTAGAAATCAAATTAAATCCTTTCAACTGCCATTGTTCCCTCCATAGGGGGCTTTATTTTAAATAAATACCATCAACACCCGCATTTACTGCAACTACAGAAGGTAAATCATGCAATCTCAATTTTAACCGGACAGTACTGATTACGAATTATTAATTATTAATCAGTACTGTCCGGTTAAAGTTTAAATCAGAAAAAAGGAGCGACCATTTCGATCACTCCTTTTGTGATTATTTTTGAGTTACGACACACCAAAATAATCATGAGTAAAAGTAAATATTTTACCGGACAGCCGATTTACAGTCAACTCCTTTCTTATCTGCCTCAGACGAAAGTAAAGGACATAGCTGATGAGCATAACGCTGATAGGTATTATAAGAACTTCAGGACTTATACGCACCTAGTAACGATGCTTTACGCAATCTTTAATCGGTGTACAGGTATCCGAGAAGTGACCTCAGGCCTACTTGCCTGGGAAGGCAGGATACAGCATTTAGGAATCAACTACTTTCCCAGAAGGAGCACGATTTCAGATGCAAATACCAGTCGACCAGCCGATGTCTTTGAAGATATTTACTACTGGCTTTATGACCGATACAAGCATTTTTTACCGGACAGCCGAAGTAAAATCGCATCCCGGCTTTATATTGTTGACTCGACAACGATTCAGTTGTTTCAGGAAGTTTTGAAAAATGCCGGTCGTAATCCCGCCGATGGTAAGCGCAAAGGCGGTATTAAGGTGCATACTTTAATGAGGAGTGATCAAGACGTGCCTTGCTTGATAAGGTTCTCTGCTGGAGCTGGAGCCGACAGCCCATTTCTGCAGAACATACACCTGCAACGTGGGTCCATTGTGGTGTTTGATCGTGGTTATAATGATTACAAGCAATACAACCGTTTCTCGGAAGAAAATGTCACATGGGTGACCCGATTACGAAACAACACCGTGATCAAAGTCCTGCGGGAAAAGAAAATTTCAGACAAGGAAAAGCAGAACGGAATTTTGCTCGACCAGATTATAGAAATGGGCCACACCAAGCACAATAACAATACACGAGTGAAGGCACGTCTTATAAAATATGAGGACAAAAAATCGAAGAGGATATTTGAATTCATAACCAATAACAATCAATTCAAACCCTCCTCAATCGCACTGTTTTATAAAAATCGTTGGCAGATCGAATCGCTATTTAAGCGTATCAAACAGAACTATCCGATGCAAAGCTTCCTTGGAGAGAGCGAAAATGCGATCAAAATCCAAATCTGGTGTGCCCTGATCGCTGACCTTGTCTTAAAAATTGTCAAAGCAAGAGCTGGTAAAAACTGGTCGTTTTCAAATCTTGCAGCCATGGTCAGGCTACATTTGATGACCTATATCAACCTTTTTGAATTCCTCATCAATCCTGAAAAATCGCTAATTAGAAATCAAATTAAATCCTTTCAACTGCCATTGTTCCCTCCATAGGGGGCTTTATTTTAAATAAATACCATCAACACCCGCATTTACTGCAACTACAGAAGGTAAATCATGCAATCTCAATTTTAACCGGACAGTACTGATTACGAATTATTAATTATTAATTACGAATGGGGGTTACGATAAACGACAAATTTTGCATCTGTGTGTGGTGACCTGGGACTTAAGTCCCAGGGTGCTGATGTTAGAGATTGACATTATCCTGCAAGCATTTTCGTGCTATTGATTGATTTTTCTAAATCTTGCATCTGTGTAAGGTAGCCTCTGACTTAAGTCCGAGGGTGCTGATAGAGATTGGCAGTATTTAGCAAGCATTTTCTTGCGACAGGGATTGAAGCCATTACCGCTTGGCGACTGAAAGGAGAAAAGCAGTAGAGGCGGAAAGCCCGGTAATGGCGAGGTGGAGAGAAGCGGAACCTTGCCATTAGTTGCACAAATTAAAACAATAATATTCCGAGTTTTAAATTGAGATATAGACCGAAGTTTAATTTTGTAGCTTTTATATTAGTAAGATAGCTATTTTCATTATTGCTAAATGCAAACAGATTTGCTCCGTTTTTATGGGCAATTAGGGAGGAAAAAATGTTGTCTGAACTATTTGGAGAGTTTGTGATATTTAAAGATGTTCCAAAATTTAAATCGAGCATCATACGTGAATTTAGCAAATAGTTTTTCCCACCGCCCATAAATAAGCTAAAGAAAGACACATTTACATCTTTAAAATTAACTCGCCTTACGCCATCATAAATTAATTGCCAAGAATAATCATATTCATGAGCATAAATATAAGGTGCATTAAAAGATCCTGATATTATTTGTTTACCTGCTTTAAATCCTAATTGAAAATAACTTCCATAAGGAGCAGATATAGCTCCTCCACGATAGAAATTCATTGAAAGTCCAAATACCCGTTGCTTTGCAGTAATATGCACATTGGGTTGATATGAAACTTGATGGTTTATTAGTTCAGCTAAATCATAATTCGAGAATTTTGATTTAATTATCTCTCTATCATAGTTTGGCAGGTATTGATCCCATTTATTATTTGTAGCGCGCTCCATCCAATAGATAAAATTTGACCCTTTGAAAATGCCATGAATGGGAGTTTGGGTGATCGAGTAGCTTAGTGCAATGGTAAAACTTCGTGTTACTACAGATTCTAATTCGATGTTTGTAATGGGGCGACGGATTCCATTAACTATATCTGTTTTTAATAGAAATCGTTTGCCCATAATTCCCACTTGAGAAATAGAAGGGAGTGTGAGAATAGTTAAAACGAGAATTAGCAAATAGGACTTACGCATAGTGAATGAAAATCGAATGAATATAGATTATTAGATATAACCCGTTGTGCGGTTAAAAAGCCAAAGTATGTTTGACCTGGTTTAGAGGTCTTTGATTGATCATATTCAAGTATTGTAGACAAGTGAATGCCCCTATTTTACTAGTGATTCGTGCAAAGAATCCATAAAAGCTTTTAGCAAAATTCTTTTTAATTGAGAACTGATCACAGAATTGAGAAAAGGTTGTTTCGATTCTTTTTCTTGTTTTGCGATATAGTGGATTCCATTGAGTTGGTCCAACTTGATTTCCACGCAATGGTGTAATCAATTTTACTGAGTATTCTTTGAATAAACTTAATTGGATGTTTTTCCCAATATAACCTTTGTCCCCAAGCAAATTTACATTCTCTAAAAACCCTTTTGTCATATCATCTAAAGTCTTTACATCATGCACATTTGCTTGCGTTATAGCGAAATTATTGATTACTGAATTTGAGCTAACAACCATATTGAGTTTATAACCAAAATAATGCGTTTTATCAATTGCAGAAAATCCTTTTGCAGGCAAAAAATCAAGATCATCTTTCATAATTTTAAGATTACTACAACGAACAAAACGACAAATTGGAAGAGGCATTGAATCTATGATAAAAGTTTCTTCTCCTTCAGAAAGTTCATTACTTAGTTTTTCAGAGAGCTGATCAATAAAAGGCTGCAAGAATCTTCTGCGTCGATTGAAATTAGTTCTGTCTGGAAGTGTTTTGCAATACTTTGGATATGAATTTCTTAGAATTGAGAATAGCATGTTTTCAGAATCTATTTGCATTGCTTCTGCTGTAAAAGCCAATGCAACTATCTCAATATCTGAAGCTTTAGGCTGGTTCGAGTATCGACGAAAATTTCCATTTGTCAGATTATCAGCGCCATATACTTCGATTAGCAATTGACGAAACTTGGTTATATTCGCTATGAGGTTGTGCATATTAGATTTGTGTGAGAACTCTTCTAATATACTGTATATCAGTTTAATGCACAACCTTATTTTAAATTAATTATCTACATATTCAACCGCACAACGGGTTATACTAGTTAAGAATTTCAAAATGGAAAGGGCTCTAAAAAAACAAAATCTTTTATTTAAAACATATGCAAAAAAAAGGAAATTCTCATTTAAATATATTAAATTAAATTATAACTTTTATGAATATTTGAGTGCTCACAACATCCGCACAACTGATTACAATTCAGAAGATCTTTATTTATATAATATGGAATATATCTACTGTATTATTCAAGATGTTGTTTTTTCTTCAAAGTATATGTGTTTTATTATTGAAGCGAATTATAAACTTTCTAGAATCACAACTACAACAAAATATATACAATTGCAATTGATTAATGGAAAATGGCAAAGTAATATTTTATACACTGTCAGAGGTGGATAAAATATCAGAACTTCATAAAGAATGATTAATGAAAATAGAATATTTCATTGATGTGGTAGTCAACATCAATGAAAACAATATTGAAAGTAATTCCTCTTGAATTTAAAAAATGTTATTATTTTTATGAATTTATAAAAAGTACATATTTCATGACCAAATTTTGTTGAGGAATTTTTAAGGTAACATATGAGATATCAAATTTGATTTATTAAAAAAATTAGACTATTAAATATTGCCCAAATGATCGCTAAACCGAAGGCTCATTATACCCAACTTCCTCTAAAAAAAAGAGTTTGAGATTATAAACTCGAATAACCCGAAGTGTCATATTTAAGCCGACGAATTTGTCAGGATTTGAAAAATCGCTCAAATGAAAATCACAATGAGCGTTCAAGAGCAATAGTAAATGATTTTGAATTTTTATTGAAAATAGTGTTCAAATTGAAGCAATAGCCTACGTTTAGACACTGTATCTCATTGTCCAAATAATAAACTTAGTTTCGTACATTTGCCCGATTCCGAGTATATGGTTAAGCTTATTGAACTTCCTAAAATTATAGATCGAAGAGGTAATTTATCTTTTTTTGAAAATGGAATTCAAATTCCTTTTGAAATAAAGCGTAGTTATTGGATTTATGATGTGCCGGGAGGAGAAACTCGCGGGGGGCATGCATATAAAACATTGCAAGAAATTGTTATTGCCTTATCGGGTAGTTTTGATGTGCATGTTGAAGGACAAGGATTCAATAATGTTTATTCCTTAAATCGTTCCTATAAAGCATTGTATCTACCACCAGGAACTTGGAGAAGTCTTCAAAATTTCTCTACGAATGCCGTATGTTTAGTAGCGGCTTCTGATTTTTATTCTGAGGAAGATTATATTCGAGATTATAATCAGTATAAATCATTCATTCAACATGGTTAACACTTTACCTTCTGTGTACAATTGTGAATTGATTTATCTTCCTAAAGTGAAGGATGATCGGGGTAATCTTACTTTTGTTGAGAACTCAAAGCATATCCCTTTTGATGTCAAACGGATTTTTTATTTGTACGATATTCCAGGTGGAGAAAGCCGAGGTGCTCACGCCCATTATTCTTGTCACCAATTTTTAGTTGCCGTTTGTGGGAGTTTCGAAGTCATCCTTTTTGATGGTTCTGTGAAACGACAAGTTCAGCTAAATCGACCTTATTTAGGTCTTCATATTCCTCCAGGAATCTGGGCTGAAGAAGTGAATTTTTCTTCAGGAGCAATATGTTTAGTTATAGCATCTCATGTTTTTGATGCAGATGACTATATTCGAGAAATTGATCAATTTGTAAATTATAGAAATGGCTAAAATTATTATTGCCGGAGCTGGAGGTGCACCATCTGAAGGTGTAATTGATTCACTTTTACTAAGCAAAAAAACGGAAGAAGTTATTGGAATGGGCAGCGAGCCTACTGATTTAATTCTATCTGCCGCAAGTAAAAAGTATGTTATTCCTTATGCAAATGACCCAACATATGAGGAAAAATTATTTAAACTCATAAACCACGAAAAGCCCGATCTGATTCACTTTCAGAACGATCTTGAAATATTCGAAGCTTCGTCAATTAGAGATAAAATACTGAACACAGGGGTTAAACTTTTTATGCCTAGTCATGACGTAATTGATACCTGCGTTCACAAATACAAATCGTATTTTAAGTGGAAAGCCGCTGGTGTTCGTGTCCCTGAAAACAAAATGATCCAAGATGAATCGGATCTAAAAAAAGCATTTGAAACATTGGGGGATGATCAAGGAAGAATTTGGCTGAGAGCGTCTTCCATAGGAGGTGGAGGAAAAGGTGCACTTCCAACAGCTGATTATGATTTTGCTAAAGGATGGATTGATAATTATAAAGGTTGGGGAGATTTCGTAGCTGCAGAAATGCTCACATCTCAAACTGTAACCTGGCAATCAATCTGGTATCAAGGCGAACTTGTAGTTGCTCAAACCAGAAAAAGAATGGGTTGGACACATGGTAATAGAACTTTGTCAGGTGTTACTGGTGTAACCAAGGTAGGCCTAACATTTTCTGATCCTCAAGTTGACCAAATATCGATGGATGCTATTATGGCTATTGATCCGAAGCCACATGGTATCTATGGAGTAGATATGGCTTATGATCGTTCAGGCATTCCTAATCCAACTGAAATTAATATATCACGGTTTTTTACAACCATCCTTTTTTTCACCAAGGCTGGTCTCAATATGCCCGAAATATTTAAAAATATTGCTCTTTATGAAGAGTTTCCTGTTCTAGAGAAAAAAATTAATCCATTACCCGATGGACTAATTTGGCTTCGTGGAATGGATACACTCCCTGTCCTTTCTTCAAATAAAGAAATTGAGAATGAGCTGAATTTTATGTGATTATGGGTAGAATAATAATCACAGGAGCAACTGGTTTTATCGGCAAGCATTTTCTCAAATTATTTGAAGACGATCAAAGAAGAAAAAAAGCAGATCTAATTCTCATTAGTTCCGATACCATTCCTGGTTACACCTGTGTTAATAGAAATAGCAAGGATTTTAAGCAGGAATTGAGTGAAGCACTGAATGGTGAAGCTCCCGAAATCATTTTTCACCTTGGCTCCTATACGCCCAAAAGCGGAGCTGAATCGAACGATCTATATGGAAGTAATGCAAATATTAGTTTTACTCAAGCTCTCATTGAAGCAGTAAAACCGCCTGAACGATTCATTTTCACTAGTACGCTAGATGTTTATAATTTCAGCACAAGCATTAATGAGCAATCCATTCCCAACCCATCAACACTATATGCTTGCTCAAAAGTATATTGCGAAAACATGCTTGCTGTATGGGCAAAAAAGCATAAAGTAAATTTTCAGATTTTACGTGTTGGCCATGTTTATGGGGAAGGTGAAGAAGCATACAAAAAGCTGATTCCTACTGCAATTGAAGCTTGTCTTTCGGGCAATTCTCCTGAATTATTTACCAATGGAGAAGAATTGCGATCATTTATTAATATCGATGATCTGTGTAAAATGATTTATCAATCTGCGTCATTAAAACCAGACATTGGACCAATTAATTTGGTTGGTTATGAACCGTTGAAAGTTAAGGATGTAGTGCAGTCAATAATTAATCTAACAAATCCTGAACTGCAAATTGTTTTTAAAAATGCTGGGGCAGTTGGAATCAGTACTGTGTTTGATAATTCCAGAACAATTGAATTCTTTGGAAATTCATATACATCGTTCCAAGATGGAATTAGCCATGAAATCGCCTATTTTAAGAATAAAATTAACAAGCCAACCAGAAAGATCTATCTCGACCTAGACGGAACAGTCATCGATGCAAAGAAGCGATTATATCGACTTTATGTTGATTTAACAGGTTCTTCTATTTCGTTTGAAACATATTGGTTGCATAAACGAGAACAGCGTTCAAATGAATGGCTACTTGAGCATTTTGAGAAATATACTGCTTCCCAAATTGAGCTATTTAAATCTGAATGGATGAATCAAATAGAATTAGAAAAATACCTTGCCTATGATGAATTGTTTTCATACACTTTAAAAACATTAGAAACACTAAAATCAATTGCTGATTTGATTTTAATCACTGGAAGGCAGTCATATTCAAATCTGATTTTGCAACTCGAAAATTTAAAAATTTCTAACTATTTTTCTGCTATACTCAATACTGCAAATAAAATTTCAAAAGAAGAAATGCTAATGAAACATTCCCTAAATTTTAATCCCGATGATATCATTGCTGGCGACACAGGAATTGAGATATTAGCAGGGAAAAAATTGGGCATTACAACAGTAGCTGTACTTTCGGGTTTCAGAAATAATACAGCATTAGAAAAATATCATCCCGATTATCTTTTTGAGGGTATCAATCAAATTCCTGAAATTATTACCAAAAAAGTCTCACCAACAAGTTTATCACATGAGCGTACATCCCGATAATTTTGCCAGCTTTTATTCAAACAAGATTCTGCAGATTGATTACCAATTAGCAACCTATTGTTACGAAGCAGCAAAGCCATTTTTTAACGGAAAAAACTGTTTAGAACTTGGTCCTGCATCTGGCTATATGACTCGTTTTTTAGTGGATGACTTCGAACGTGTAGTTGCTGTTGAAGGAGCCGCTGATCTAGTAGAAAAGATAGCTGATGCACCTAATCTAGAAAAGGTTTGTAGTTTATTTCAGGATTTTAAAACGGATGAAAAGTTCGATACGATTATCTTGAATCATGTACTTGAACACATTGCTGATCCGATTCCTTTATTGAAACAAATTCGTGCTTGGCTTGCACCCGGAGGAAGATTTATTGTTGGTGTTCCAAATGCGCGTTCTTTTCACCGCATGGTTGCTGTAAAAATGGGCTTGCTCGAAAGTATTTATACACTCAACGAACGTGATCATCAATTAGGTCATCAACGGGTTTATGATATTGACATGTTAAAAGCACATCTGATAGAAGCCGGTTTTAGTATTTCTAATGAAACAGGTATATTTCTAAAATTTTTGGCAAATGGCCAAATTGAACAGTGGTTTTCACAGGAGATGATTCAGGCATTTTTTGAATTGGGTAAAGATTACCCTGAATTATGTGCTGAAATCATGGTGATAGCAACGAACGAATAAATTTGAGTGCAAAACGAAAATGAGTAAAATCAGCATCATCATTCCTTGTTACTATAACGAAGGAAATATCGCTCCATTAACGGCAAAATTAGTCGCTAATGAAATTGATTTCCCAACTGGAACAGTGGTAGAATATGTGTTTATTGATGATGGAAGTAAAGACCAAACCTATCAACGTTTACTCGATTTCCATAATCAATATCCTGATCGAGTTAAAATAGTTAAACTTGCTGGAAACGTTGGTTCTCATAATGCTGTTTTAGCAGGAATGCATTATGCAACAGGCGATTGTTGCTGCATTATCGCTGCCGATTTGCAAGATCCACCTGAACTTATTCCTCGACTTTTTAGTCATTGGCAAAATGGAATCAAATTGGTAATTGCCAACCGTTCTGATAGAGAAGAAGGATTTTTCAAGAAATTGTTTGCATCATTTTATCACAGAATGATGAAGCGTTATGCGCTAAATAATATTCCAGAAAATGGGTTTGATGTCGTGTTGTTCGATAAGCAGCTTCAACATGAAGTAGTAAAAATTTCAGAAAAGAATTCGAGTCAAACGTATCTTTTTGCCTGGCTTCAATTCGATTATGTGACCATTTCATATACCCGTTTAAAACGTGAAATAGGGAAATCTAGTTGGACTTTTTCTAAGAAAATCAAGTTGTTCATCGATTCTTTTGTGTCATTTTCATTTTTCCCGATTCGAGCAATTACTTTTTTAGGAATTTTTCTTGGAATCATTTCTTTCCTCTATGGAATCGCTATTATTATAGCGAAACTTGGAGGATATGTGGAAGTGAAAGGTTGGGCAGGAATTATGGCCGTTATTCTATTGCTTTCTTCTTTTCAAATGATTGCCTTAGGAATTATAGGTGAATATGTTTGGCGAACACTTGATGCAAGCCGCAATCGCCCGAATTTTATTGTTGACGAAGTTGTTGGAATGAAACCAAATGAAAAGCCTTTAAATAGTTAATATCCATGAAATCTGTAAAATTTCTTGACCTCAAAGCAATCAATTTAACCTATGAGCAGGAACTCACCGAAGCATTTCAACGGGTATTGCATTCTGGTTGGTACATTAAGGGGAAGGAACTTGAAACATTCGAGAAAAACTTTGCATCATACTGTGGAGTAAAGCATTGCATTGGTGTAGCAAATGGACTCGATGCACTTCTTCTTATTATAGAAGCATATAAAATATTGGGTTTTTTTAAAGATGGGGATGAAATCATTGTTCCATCAAACACGTATATCGCTTCCATTTTAGCAATTACCCGTAATAACCTTGTACCTGTTTTAGCAGAGCCTAGCGAATTGAGTTTTAATATTAATCCTTCAATCATTAGAAACCTTATAACGAATAAAACCAAAGGAATTCTAGCTGTTCATCTTTATGGTCAATGTGCTGATATTGATCCAATAAAGGAACTTTGCAAGGAATATAACCTCAAATTGATTGAGGATTCTGCACAATCGCAAGGTGCTCGATATAAAGGTATTCGGGCAGGAACTTTAGGTGATGCTTCCGGTTTTAGTTTTTATCCAGGAAAAAATCTTGGCGCTTTGGGTGATGCTGGAGCAATCACAACGAACGATGATCAATTGGCAGAAGTGATTCTAGCTTTACATAACTATGGATCAAAAATAAAGTATGAAAACCTTTATGCTGGAGTAAATAGTCGATTGGATGAATTACAAGCAGCACTTTTAAGTGTTAAACTTAAGTACTTAGATTCGGAAAATGAAGCCCGTCGTCAAAAGGCAGCACTTTATTTATCAGACATATCAAATCCATTAATTAGTCTACCTAGAACGGCTGAAGGCAACGAACATATATGGCATATTTTTGCAGTTAGGATATCCAATAACCTTCGCGATCGATTCCGTGATTTTTTGAATGAAAATGGAATCCAAACAGTGGTACATTATCCAATTCCACCTCATAAACAAAAGGCCTATCCACAACTGAATCATTTATCACTTCCTATTGCAGAAGCAATTCACAACGATGTGATTAGTTTGCCAATTAGTCCTATTATAAGTGAAGATGAGCTTAATTACATCATTAAAGTCTGCAATCAATTTGAAGGTTGATTCATTGAATAGTTTGGCTCTATAGCAAAATTCCCAACCTCCATGTTCATTAGTACCTTGAAATGCAGATTCTTAAATTCTCTTCTTGGACTAAACTGAAAATGTTTTAAATTCAAATCTTGAATCTTTATAGATAAGCATGGAAAAGATTATTACCATCTTCACAAAGATTAATGCTTATAATCATTTAAGAATCGGCATTGTGAAGATTGATTAATTACCAATGAATTGAATTTGAATTCATATTTGAAAAATAAAAAAATCTCATGAAGAATTTTATTAGTAGAAATCTTTTATTGTCTGCTTTATTTCCAGCATTCTCCATTCTAATTTATTTCGCATTCATTGGCAGTCCAGTATATGGAACAAATGATGATGTAGCAATGAATATGATGATTTCAGGAGTTTTTATTGTAAGTGAACCAACCAATCTGGTATTATTCATTCATCCAATTTATGCTGAAATTTTAAAACTATTATATGAAATTAATATACATATCCCATGGTATGGAATGTCATTTATTTTCCTAGCCTTTTGTGCATTAACGGTATTTAATTTCTCCATAATACGATTATGTAACAAATTCAATCACAAAGATTTCATTTGGGTTTTACTATTATTAAATGTATTCATTTCATTTCCCATACTGTATCATTTACAATTTACTATTATTTCTGGGATTTTATCTATTTCGGGAATTTCCTTTTTGCTTTCTCATATTATAATCAGAGAAGAAAGAGCTAAAATTCGAATTACTAGTTTGACAATTGCTATTGGGATGTGTTTTATTGGTGCGATGATTCGATTTGACGCAACCATGATGGTATTTGTTATTGTTTTTCCAGTAGTTGTTTTACTCATTTTAAAGAAATTAATTATTCTGAAAAATACAGCGAACACGGGAAATTTTGTGCGAAATGCAATTCCTATCATAGCTCCACTATTCATCCTTTTAGTAGGAATTCTTGGTATAGAAAAATCAAAAGACTTCTATTACAATAAATTAGAATGGAATAATTTTAATACAATCAAAAATTCGAAAATCCCATTTGATATTATTGATTCTCAAGCAATTCAATTTGACCAAAACACAATCAATTCATTTCGTAAAATCGGTTGGACAAAATCAGATTACGATATGATAAGAACATGGCAATGCATAGATAAAGAGCATTTCGCCTCAGATAAGTTTACTAAACTCCGTCAAGAAATAAATGCGAACCATACTGAAGTATCTATAAACTACTATGAGAGATTTCGGGATCATGCCATTGGAACGATTGATATTCTTATGCAGATAGATTATCTCATTTTCATTTTCTTAATTCCATTTATTCTTACAATTTTCAAGATTAATTTTAAGAAATTCCTAGTCCTTGTATTTAATTTGTCCCTTTTATTATTTACCTCATTAATTATTTATTCTTATCTCGCTTGTATTTTAAATAGAACATTATTTAGGACTGATTTTTTAATTTTTGCTGCCATCCTTTTTTATTCTTTCATATTATTTGTTTCAATAGAACCTGAAGCCCAACAGCGAAGTTTATTGCAATTTAAAAATAGTTCATTCGTTTATAGATCATTATACATACTAACATTCATCAGCTCTTTAATCATATTTAAAACAAAATTTAACAATGTCTCTAATTATGTAAGCTATGTAAAATCTGAAAGTAATAATTTTCACCAGAAAACTTTAACTGAATGGTTAAACATACTACCTGAAAATTCAATAATTTATAATGTAGGAGCATCCTTCCCTTATGAATATTATTTACCTCTAAATGATATTTCATTTTATAGCCAGTTTGAAAAGAAATCAATCGGATTTATTAGTGCAAGTGGTGCTAATCAATCGCCGACTCAACTTAAACAATTAGAAAAATATAAACTTGATAGCAACTTTTTCAAATCACTATCACATGCTCCTAATGTTTACTTTGTAAATTCTAAATACAATGTTGAAGTCTCAAATAGTCTAAAACAAATGTTAAGTACTTTTTACTTTGAAAAATATGGGATAACTGTCAGCTTTGAAGAATTGAATAATGTTGCAATGCTTTCTAAATTCAATTTTACATCAAATTCAAATCAAGACTTACCTAACCCTTAGATAGTATAATTTAATAGTATATTTTCCTTTAAAAATATTGATCAATTCAAACGATAATTGAGATTATTTGCTCCATGCATTTCCTCAACCTCCATACGCATCGTAAACCTCAACTCACAAATGAAAAGGTCATACGAAATGCATTTGTTTTAGAGAACTCGAAACTTGCACCTCTGCCCTATTTCTTGAGCTGTGGAATTCATCCTTGGTTAATCAATCTGCAATGGAAAAATCAAATCCAACAGCTCGAACAAAATCTGCAAAATCTTGAACAGTTAGTGGCAGTTGGTGAATGTGGATTAGATCGAATAAAAGGTGCCGATTGGAAACTTCAACAGGTAGTTTTGGATGCGCATATTCAACTAGCCAATCAGTATAAAAAACCACTTATTCTGCATCTGGTAAAATCCTATTCAGATATCTTAGCCTACGCATCAAACATTCAAGTTCCTTGGATTATACATGGTTTTAAGGGAAATCGCATTGAAGCCGAACAACTCATTAAAAAAGGAGCTCGTTTCTCGTTTGGACCACGTTTGATGCTTGAAAAAAACATTCAAGAAACATTATGCTCCATTCCAACCGAATTCATCTACCTCGAAACTGATACGAAGCCGATCGATATTCAGTCTCAATATATCTATGCTGCTCAATTGAGAAATATGTCGGTAGAGATGCTAAAAGAAGTCATTTGGACTAATTTCGCACGCGATTTTAAAACCATATGAAGCACACTGTAGTTCCAAGTTGGATTAGCCGGATGCAATTGATGACCGGAGATGAGCCCATTTTAAAACTGATGAATAGTCATGTTTTGATTGCTGGTTTAGGTGGTGTTGGAGGAATTGCGGCCGAAATGCTCGTTCGCGCTGGCATTGGTACTATCACCATTATTGATTCGGATGTGGTGGATGAAACCAATCGTAATCGTCAGATTCCGGCTTTGAAAAGTACAGAGGGAAGATTGAAGACCGAAGTCATGGCTGAACGTTTATTGGATATCAACCCAGAACTCAATCTTCGAATTCATACGGTTTTTCTAAAGGAAGGAATTACCGAGGAATTAATTGATACGATGAAGATTGATTATGCAGTTGATTGCATTGATACCCTTTCGCCCAAAGTTTTTTATTTGAAGAAATGCCTCGATCGTGGAATTCCGGTGGTGAGTTCGATGGGAGCTGGAGGAAAAATTGATCCAACACAATTACGTGTGGGCGATATTTCCGAATCGAAACACTGTAACCTAGCACGTTACGTTCGTAAACGATTGCGGGCTTTAGGTATTTATAAGGGAATCAAAGTGGTTTATTCGCCCGAACTAGCCGACCCGAATAAAATCATTACCGCACCAGAAGGTAGTGCTAAAAAGAGTTTTATTGGAACGATGTCGTATATGCCGGCTGTTTTTGGATGTACCATTGCCAGCGTTGTAATACGCGATTTGAGCGGTGTGGAAGAATATCGTCCCACACCTGCACGTGTTCCTAAAAAAAGAAAGTAATCAAGAATTAATCTCGGTGTGCTTTTCTTTTGGAGCTTCAGGAAGTTCTGACTTTCCTTCTTTTGCGTTTTTAAATTCACGCATTCCTTGACCAAGACCTTTCATTAATTCAGGAATTTTCTTTCCACCAAAAAGGAGAAGAATACCTGCACCAATGAGAATTAATTCAGTTGGACCAAGAGCACCTAGAAAAATATGAGCAAGAGTCATATTCGTATGATTTTAATTGTTTGGGATTGATGTGTTTTCCGATTGGGATTCTTGAATCTTTTCGGAAACTGGATTTACATTCTCGACAGATTCTGTGTTTATAACAGCAGCTGCCGGTTGATCTTCGTTTGTACTTGTTGAAATTGCTTGAGGTTCAGTAAACTCTTCAACGAGTTGATCCAACTTCACTTCTTCTTTTACCCCCGTTTGGACTTTCGTTACTTCTTCTTTGATTTTATTGGCTTCGGCTTGTATTTCTCGACGAATCCCATTGGATGCTTCTTGAAACTCACGCATTCCTTTACCTAAACCACGAGCTAACTCAGGAATTTTCTTGGAACCAAAAAACATGAGTACAAACAGCATAATCACAACGATTTCGCCGCCACTCACATCAAAAAAAACAAAAATAGAACCCAGCATTTGAGAAAGCTGATTCTATAACGGAAGTGTTATAGAATCAGCTGGTAAAATTACTTCTTTTCTTCATTCGTTTTACTTGCAGTACGACGAGTTAAATCGACCACAACTGGAGAAGCTACGAAGAGTGATGTGTATGTTCCAACAATTACCCCTAAAAGCATCGCGAATGCAAATCCTCGAATTACTTCACCACCAAAGATGAAGAGGATAATCAATACTCCAATGGTTGTCATACCCGTAACAGCAGTACGAGAAAGTGTACTGTTCAAGGCGTTGTTGATGATTGTAGAAAGATCTTCACGCTTGCTGTTCGGCATTGCCAAGTATTCCCGGATACGGTCAAAGATTACAACCGTATCGTTAATCGCATACCCGACAACAGTCAATATTGCCGCAATAAATGCCTGATCAATATCAAGTGAGAATGGTAGAATGTGATTAAAGATGGAGAATATCGAAAGGATGAACACAACTACATAAGCAAGTGCTGCAATCGCACCAACTCCATATTGCCATTTACGGAAACGAAGTAATAGATAAAGGAATAGCACGAGCAAGGAGAAAATCACCGACAATACAGCCGAATCTTTAATATCATTTGCAACAGTAGGTTCAACTTTTTGTGAAGATTGAATAACAGGAGCTACACCTGTGATTGGAGTTAACTCCGAAATCATTTTACTAGCAACAATAGAATCGGCCGCTAATGATTCATCTTCCAACATATACCCAGTAGTAATCTTCAATTGATTCGAACTACCGTATACTTTTACATCAGGTGATTTTTGGAACGCTTTGTAAAGAATCTCGCGCGCTTGATCAGTTTGTACAGATTTATCAAAACGAACTACATACGAACGACCTCCTTCGAAATCCACACCGTAACCAAATCCTTTGGTCACCATGAATCCTAAACCAATCACAATAACAGCAAGCGAAACTGCATAGAATCGTTTACGTTGGTTGATGAAATCGAAATTACTTCCACTGAATAATTTAGCTGTCAATGGAATAGAGAATTTTACTTCTTTATTACGTTTTCCAAGGAATTCAAAACACAAACGTGTGATGAAAATTGCAGAGAACAATGAAGTTAAAATACCAATTACCAATGTTGTAGCAAATCCTTGAATTGGTCCTGTACCGAAAATGTAAAGGATTACACCCGTTAATAATGTTGTTACGTTGGAGTCAATAATAGCAGAATAAGCTCCTTTGAAACCATCAACAATCGCTTGCTTGTATGCTTTCCCGGATGCTAATTCCTCTCGAATACGTTCGTAAATAAGCACGTTCGCATCCACCGACATACCGATCGTTAACACGATACCTGCAATACCAGGAAGTGTTAGAACCGCTCCAAGGGATGTCATCACTCCCATAAGGAAGAATACGTTGGCAATTAGTGCCACATCGGCAACGATTCCACCACCACTGTAGTAAAAGCCCATGAAAAGGAATACTAATACAAGTCCAGCCAATGCTGAAAGTAAACCAGAGTTAATTGCTTCTGCACCTAGTGATGGACCTACAACAGCTTCTTCAACAATACGAGCAGGAGCATCCATCTTTCCAGAATTGAGGATGTTGGATAAATCTTCTGCTTCTTTGATTGTGAAATTTCCACTGATGGAAGAATTTCCACCACTAATTTCACTTTGTACTGTAGGATAACTATACACATAATTATCAAGTACAATGGCTACGCTCTTACCGATGTTCTCACCAGTCATTCGTTTCCAAATCCCAGCACCTTCGCCGTTCATAGCCATTGAAACTTCGGGTTTGTTATTTAACTGACCGTAATTTAAACGGGCATCAGTTACATATTCACCTGTTAAACGAGGCTTTCCATCGCGAGGAACTTTAATCGCAACGAGTTCGAATGCATTTTCTTTTTCATCAAATGGCTTCACGCTCCAGAAGAAACGAATGTCTTTCGGGAAGACTTCTTTAATCTGTGGCATGTTGAAGATTTGATTCACACGTGCAGTGTCTTTCGTCAATGCAATACCTACAACCGGACCTGGACGGAATGTACTTCCCTCGTTGGTTTGGTTGATATTCGGACTAAGAACAACATAAAGTGGATTGTCTTTTTGAGCTTTAGCACGTTGAGCAGCTTCAGATGTGTCTTTGCTAGCAGAAGTATCGGCTTTCGCCATTTTTTCGGCTAATGACATGCTTGTGTCTTTAGCGGCTTTTGTAGAATCAATAACAGCTGTTGCTGAAGAATCTACGGCTGTTGGAGCAGTCGCTTTATCAGCATTCGTAAGGTCTTTCAGACGTTTGTTCGCAGCTTCAAGATACTGGAAAGCATCTTTATTTTCGAAAGTTTCCCAGAATTCTAATTTCGCCGCACCTTGAAGAAGTTTACGAACACGTTCTGGTTCTTTCACTCCGGGAAGTTCAACCAAAATACGGTCAGAACCTTCTAAACGTTGAATGTTTGGTTGAGTAACACCAAATTTATCAATACGATTTCGGATAACGGTATAGGCATTATCAACCGAAGCTTTTACTTTGGTACGAATCACTTTTACGACTTCCTCATCGCTCATTTTGGAATTCACCAAATCCTTCATGTCTTTGTTTCCAAAGAATGCAGGTGCTGATAAACGTGCAGCTGGATCGGTTTCCTTAACTGCTGCAGCAAATAGATCGATAAAGTCACCACCGCTGGCTTTCTGGCGTGCGTTTGCCAGCTCCATTGCTTTTGTGAAAGTAGGATCTGTACTGTTGTTTGCTAAAGAACGAACAACATCAGAAACCGCAACTTCAAGAGTCACGTTCATACCACCTTTTAAGTCAAGACCAAGGTTTAGTTCCTTTGCCTTACACTCACGGTAAGTATACTTTCTGAATAAAACATTGTAAACTGTCTCACTCGCTATGGAGTCGAGATACGCCTTTTCCTTTTTCGGATCACCGGCAGCGAAAATTTTTGCGTCACTTTCTACGCTACTCGCTTTCCAAGTAAATGAAAGCTCGAACAGACATACGAGCGCAAGCATGATCGCGAAAAAGCTTATTGCACCTTTGTTTTGCATTGGATTTTGTTAAATAATTCTAAAAAATCGGACGGCAAATATAGAACAACAAACCATAAATACCAATTCATTGATATTATTCGGAATGGCTAGAAAATCAAGGTGTTGAGAAATGAAAACAAAAATTTCCTTTCAGATATTTCTTTTCGACATCCAAACTTTCTTTCACAAGCAATCGCAAAATTCTGTTTCATCGTCATTGAAAAAATAACATCTTTGTTTTATGAGAAACATCCTGCTATCAGTCCTTTTCATCATCTTATCTGTTTATACAAAAGCCCAAAGCACGCAGACAATACTAGCTCTTGATCGGAATGATGGGTTGCCTGTATACAATCTTGATTCTATTTTGCTTGATTTTCCGACAGTTGGTGGCTTTAATTACATGCAAGGAGGAGCTATTGATTTAAACCTTGATGGCATTCAAGATTTGGTTTTATTCGACCGAACAGGTGATCGTATTTCCCCCTTTATTTACACTGGCACTGTAGGAAATCCAGCATATACCTATAATCACAGCCTAGTATATTCTTTCCCCGAATTGAATAATTTTTTAATCATTAAAGATTTTAACTGCGATGGAAAAGCAGATCTATTTACCTATGAAAACAGTGGTTTTAAAGTCTACAAAAACATTAGTACGGTTTCTACTGGGTTAGCTTTTGAATTGTACACCGAGAGTTTACTATCGTTTTACAATCCAGCAACATTGGCTATTTTTTGTATCCCTGTTGATGTTCCAGCGATTGAAGACATCGATAATGATGGTGATGTTGATTTATTGGTTTTTGGCTTTCTTGGAACCTGTACCGAATATCATCGCAACATGGCTATGGAAAATTTGGGCCGCTGCGATACGTTGATCATGAAGCTCGAGAGTGACAATTGGGGAACCTTTACCGAAAGCTTTTCAACCAACGATGTGGTTTTGAACGATAGCTGCGATCATCCGGGCGGAAAAAATACAGCTGTTCGTCATGCTGGCTCTACCATGCTGGCTTATGATGCTGATGGTGACGGAGATAAAGATTTGTTGTTGGGTGATATTTCCTACCGAACAATGACACAACTCACCAATGGAGGAACTAATTTATTAGCACACATTACAAGTTCCCAAACTCCTTTTCCTGCCAATACTCCCTATATTAATGTCCCTGTTTTTCCTGCTGCATTTTATATTGATATCGACCATGATGGCTTGCGCGATTTGATGGTTAGTCCCAATAACGAAGGCGGCTCCGAAAATCATCAATGCATTTGGTATTATAAAAACATTGGAACCAGCGACATTCCTCAATTTTCCTTTATAAAACGGACGCTCTTTTTAGATCAATCGCTCGATTTTGGTGAAGGATGCATGCCCGTTTTTTTCGATTATAACAATGATGGATTAAGTGATATTGTAATTGGAAACTATGGCTATTTTCAGCCTAATGGAACTTACAAATCAAAATTGGCCTTATTGAAAAACATCAGTGTAGATGAAAACCCTCGATTTCAATTGATCAATGAAGATTATGCAGGATTGGGTTTACTTAACGAGACATCAACCAATTATCATCCAACCTTTGGCGATATTGATGGTGATGGTGATCAGGACATGCTTACTGGAAATTCGTTAGGACAATTATTTTATTTTATCAATACTGCCGCTCCTGGCAACGAAGCTAACTTTGTATTTAATAGTTCCAATTTTCAAAACATCGACATTGGAACTTTTTCTGCTCCACAATTGGTGGATGTAGATGTAGATGGTTTGTTAGATCTTTTGATTGGCAGTCGTGAAGGTCGTATTCATTACTACCGAAATACAGGAACGCCAACATCCATGAACCTTGAACTAGTTACTACATCCTTTGGAAATATCTTAACAGCAATTGATGGTGATCCCAATGGATTTTCCACACCAACGCTATTCAGGAAAAGTGGTGTATCGTATATTATCTGTGGAAGTGTTAGTGGATTATTTCAATTGTATAGTGGCATAGATGGAAACTTGGATGGGGATTTTATACTTGAAGATTCGGTGTTTTTGGGTAATCGTGATGGTGAACGGACGAGTATTAGTTTAAAAGATCTCAACGGAGATGGTTATCCAGAAGCTGTTACAGGGAATTATGCTGGTGGAATCAATTTTTATTCTGGCATTTTTCCAAGTAAACTTTCGTCTGATAATAAAACGAATTCTACTTTTCTCATTTTCCCCAATCCAGGTAAGACAATCTCCATTCGAACTACAGGAGAAAGCATTCAACTGATTGATGTAATCGACATTCAAGGAAAACTGGTGCATACTCAAGCTGGAAGTCATCTTCCAACAATCACTTTGTCAAATTCCAACTTCAGCCCGGGTATGTATTTCGTTCGTGTACAAGGAAAAAGTAAAACCGAAGTGTTCAAATGGATTTGTCAACCCTAATTTTGAATTTCGAGTTTTTAATCTCAAATCTTGGTAACATAAGAATTCAATCAATTTTTTTGAATCAAATCCCATCTCCTTGATTTTGACTATTTAACAATCAAAGTTCTATTTCCGTTTCTTGATTTTTGGTATTTGTAATTGTCGGACTGACACTTTGAATTTTTAATAATTTTTAGGGAATTTGAAGAAGGAACTGGAGGAGATTCCTCTATTTTTGCCGGCTTAATTAACGACAAGAGTTTACCCGATGGATTTCCAGTTGAACGAGAATCAGAAGATGATTGCAGAAATGGTGCGTGATTTTGGCGATAAGCACATTCGTCCGCACATGATGGAATGGGACGAAACACAGCACTTTCCGAGAGAAGTATTTACAAAACTGGGAGAACTTGGATTGATGGGCGTTTTGGTTCCTCATGAATATGGGGGAGCTGGATTTACCTATACAGAGTATGTGACAGCAATTACCGAATTAAGCAAGATTGATCCATCCATTGGACTTTCGATGGCAGCTCATAATTCGCTTTGCACGGGACATACACTTGCATTTGCGAATGAAGAACAAAAGCGTAAATATCTACCCAAATTAGCAAGTGGCGAATGGATTGGTGCTTGGGGATTGACAGAACCCAATACCGGTTCGGATGCTATGCGTATGAAATGCGTTGCTCAACAAGATGGAGATTATTGGGTGATTAACGGAACAAAATGCTGGATTACGCATGGTATCAGTGCAGAACTGGCAGTGGTAATAGTTCGTACTGGTGAATTATTAGATTCTCACGGTATGACTGCTTTCCTGATAGAGCGAGGAACACCTGGCTTTATGGCTGGAAAAAAAGAGAATAAATTAGGCATGCGTGCTTCCGAAACAGCCGAGCTCATTTTCGATAATTGCCGCGTTCACAAAGACCAAATTTTGGGAAAAGTGGGTGATGGATTTATTCAAGCTATGAAAGTGCTCGATGGTGGAAGAATTTCCATTGCTGCCTTATCACTTGGTATTGGAAAAGGAGCGATTGAAGCTTCTATTAAATATTCTAAAGAACGTGAACAATTCGGTCAGCCGATCAGTAATTTCCAAGGAATCAGCTTTAAATTGGCAGAGATGAGCACACGGTATGCAGCCGCTGAGCTTCTGACTTTTTATGCTGCCGACTTGAAAAACCGTGGACAGCGCATGACAACCGAATCGGCTATGGCAAAACTTCATGCTTCCGAAATGTGTGTTTATGCATCCAATGAAGCCGTTCAAATTCACGGTGGATATGGTTATACCAAAGATTTCCCGGTAGAAAAATACTATCGCGATTCGAAACTATGCACCATTGGAGAAGGAACTTCTGAAATTCAGAAAGTTGTTATTGCCAAAAATATCCTTCAATAAAAGGATCTTCGTTTCCCCCAAAAAGCCGCATTTGCAACTCGCTCATGCGGCTTTTTGCATTTTCCTTCGAACAGCCTTTTCGAACTCTTAATTTTAATTTGGTGTAACCCTCGAAGGTTACATAAATCCTGATTTAAGATTTTAAGCTAATTCCAGAATTTAATTACAAATTAAATTCTTACATACATATGATTACCAGACATTTACGGCTATTTCTATTAGAGTAATGCTTAAAATTATTTCAACAAAATCGTTTTCTCTTACATCTGCTCCATTCCTTATTTTATTGGAATTCTGAGGCGGACTGGGCTTTCTAGGTTTGCTATGCACCAATGTGTAGCATTATGAAACGAACATTACCTTGCATTTTTATGGGACTTGTCGGCAGCCTTGTCGTACGTTCCGAACTCAGTGCTCAAACTGAACCTGCAAATCAAAATCCGATTGCATTCGATAATAAGTTGAATGATATTGATTTATTAGCAGAATTAAACGAAGAGTACAGCGCTCCCAAAGCGAAAACACCTGCAAAGTCAATGGATTTAGAGATTAAAGTCTCTCGAATTCATGTTGATTTAAAGAAGGAAAAAACAGTCGAGTTTTCGGCTCGAACAGCTTGGGCAACCGATTTCGTTTGGAAATTTGGCGATGGAAGTACCATGAGTGGTTTCCAGCATGTAAAACATGAATTCCAAAAACCAGGAAAGTATGAAGTTGTTTTGCTGGCGAGCAACAAGGATCATTTAGCCAAACAAACGATCCAAATTGAAGTTGCCGACAACTCGATTCCACTTGAATTGGAAGAAATGGAACACTACATCGTTTTTCCATCGAACAATAAATTGGAAGCAGATATTCAGCTTAAACTTCCTCGCAGAGAAAAACATTTACTGCTCGAAATTAAGAATGTAGAAGGTGAACGTGTTTTTGAATACGAGATAGGAAAAGTCCGTAAAAAAGAAATTATTCACGTTGATCTTCAAAATTTGGAAGCAGGTAAATACTATGCTGTTTTGAAAGGAAAGAAATACAGTTTGGTAAGTCGCTTAACGGTTGCTCGCTGAAATATCTTTTCTAAATCCTTCAAATACGCCCAATCCAAATAAGGCGTAATCGTACTTCACCGGATCTACCGGATCGAACTGGCGCAGCATGTTGGTTAATTCCTCCGCTGCTTGCCAATCGTCCTGTTTCCGTTGAAGAATTCCCAATTTACGAGCAACACCACCCGAATGCACATCGAGTGGACAAATCAATTGATCAGGCCGAAATACCTTCCAAATTCCGAAATCCACTTTTCGATCATCGCTTCGAACCATCCATCGTAAATACATGTTGATACGTTTGGAAGCAGAGTTTCGTGATGGATCAGAAATATGTTTTGCCGATCGTGTTGAACTTTCTTCACCCAAAAACAGGTTTCGGAATTGAACAATTCCCAGCTTGACATCTCCTTCCGGATTTCGAAACAGGTTTTCCAAGGAATCATATTGTAGTAGAACTCGTTTCAAGGAGCGCAGAAAAAACACACAATCAGTTCCATTAAACGTCCGGTGGACAAAAGATTCAAAGGGTTTCAAATCTGCTTCGCTGAAATTTCGAATAAATTCTTCAGGTGAATTATCCATCCGATCGAGCAGCCAATTCGCATTGCGTATGAGAGTAATGCGTTGTCCCCAAGCGATTGTAGCTGCCAAAAATCCAGCAATCTCAATATCCTCTTTGCGAGTAAAGCGATGAGGAACTGAAATTGGATCGGATTCTATAAACTGAGTTCTGTTATATAGATCCGCTTTCTCATTGAGTAAATCTTGAAGTTCTGCTCGAGAAAAAGGCTCAGGATTCTTCATCATCACCCCAAAAAACATCTTCGTTTAAAACTTCCCACGAAGATTCTTCGGGAGCATTGGGTAATGCGTTGATTGCTTCGATTAACTCTTCATGCAATTCTTCCTGCAAGAGCGCATGTTCAACCGCATCCACATCACCCGTATAATGGAAAAAAATACGATTCACTTTTTCATCCCAGAGTTTCTTAATCATCTCTGACGAAATCTTTTCGCCTTCGGGAGTTTGAAGATCATTTAATAAATGCTCCAAGATGTTTTGCTTATCGGTTGAAACTACCCAGAAAATGGTGTAGCATTCTCCAAATAATTCACGATCGCTCGATTCATTCGTCAAAGCAATGGGCATATCATCAAACTGAAAATGACCGGTTTTAAGATCTTCTTCACTGAATTTGTATGCTGCTTGTTCGCGTGCTTCGCGAGTTTCAAGAAGATGTGGAATAGGAAGCATCACACAAAGTTCTTGGTACGATGTAGCCCAATGTGCTTCATCAAACTGAGAAATTCGATTACCCAATCGAGCAACCGATTGAATGCGTGTATTTTTTAGAAGAGCAAAACCAGGTAGCTCTTTGTCGGCAAGGAATTCAAAAAATGGTGTTATCATATCGCTGGGCTAAATTACCAATTGAATTAGAATATCGAATTTTGCTTCAAACTTTTCTCAAAGCGGTTTGTTGGGGTATTTATGAATTTGATTTTATCGATTTTCATTTTGACGATGGTTCAAGGAGCATATTTACCTGAAGGAAATTCTTCTATGCAATTAGAGATTCAAGGACTGCGCAATACAAAAGGACATGTTTTAATTGCCATTTTCAAATCGGCCGATGGATTTCCAGATGTCTCAGATAAAGCCTTTCGAAAAGAACGACTTGTGCCCGTTGTTGGAAAAATGATGGTCGAGATAAAGAATCTTCCCGCAGGAAATTATGCCATTGCGCTTGTTCATGATGAGAATGATAATATGCAGCTCGACACTGGTTTATTTGGGATTCCAAAAGAAGGATTTTGCTTTTCGAAAGATGCAATGGGCACATTTGGTCCACCTTCGTTTGAGTCGGCAGCTATTGTACACAATCAAAATTCAACTTCCTATAAACTCAATGTAAACTATTGGTAAGGACTTGTTGAATTAGTATATTGGCAGCACAAAACTGCTACATGAAAATCAATTTCCTTCCTGCATTCTTTACCATTATTGCTTTCCCTGTATTAGCTCAGGTTACGGTAACACAATCCGACATGCCTTCGGCGGGCGATACTTTACGCTTTAGTGTTGGAGCAACAGCAGGAATTGATGCCGGTGCTGCAGGTAGTAATCAGGTTTGGGATTTCAGTAATTTGCAATCATCATCACAATATGTGGATGATTTTTTATCAGTTAACTCCACATCATTTTCCTACATAGCAACTTACGGATTGCCTTTCAGTAGCAGTTATTCCGATATGGGGCGTTTAGATAATTCGGCATTTCAGATACCTACCATTCCAATTCCAGGGTTTTCATTAAGTATCACTGACGTATATAATTTTTACAAAAGCAATGCAGCTGATTTCTCTCAAAAAGGATTTGGTGCAAGTATAAATGGATTCCCAATACCAATTCCTTACAGCGATTCGGATGTATTAGTTCCACTTCCATTAACATCTTCAAGCACGAGCACATCACCATATAGTTTCAATATTCAAATTCCATCACTCGGATATTATGGTCGTGAAGCCACTCGAAACAACGTAGTAGATGGATGGGGAACACTTACAACTCCTTTCGGTACGTTTCAAACATTACGCATTCGTTCCGAATTGGTTTATACCGATACCATTGCGGTAGATCAATTAGGATTTGGCTTTCAACTCCCTCAACAAACAGAAGTAAAATACAAATGGCTCGCTCCCGGCTACGGTTGGCCACTCCTCGAAATTACAGCTACCATTATCCCATTTGTTGGAACAGAAACCATCAGCCGAGTTGTATATCGCGATCATGCTGTTGACCAAACTGGAATCAATGACCAACAAAGCCTTACCGATGTAATGATTTATCCAAATCCTGCTTCGGATGTTGCAGTTGTAAAATCAACACTTTCTTCGGCTTCGCCAATGGAATATTCAATTCTTGATGCTACAGGTCGTTGTTTAATGCAAGTGAAACGTGGAATTCAAGCTTCCGGTCCGTGTATGGAAATTCTTCCTTTGCGCCAATTAAACCTGTCGGATGGTGTTTACTTCGTTAAAATCCAACAAGGAAGTGCACATCCAGTAGTTCGACCATTGCTTGTTCATAACCAATAAGCACAGCGCTTCGTAGAAGCATTCTAGAGGGTAATTTTGTTCAAGCCTTCTTCAAGAATGCATACATTTACTATTCGAAAAATTCATTTCTTCCTTTTTCTTTTTTGCCTGAGTTTTTCAATCCTTAAGGCAGATGGAGGCGCTCGCTTTGAAGAAAATAAAGGCCAATGGCCTAATCACGTTCAATTCAGAGCCGATATTCCGGGTGGAGCATTATTCATCGAACAAAAAGGACTCACCTATCATTTCCAAAAAAGCAGTAACGAAGGCCATCAACACAATCAAAATGGCAATGAAACTGAGGAATTGAAGGGACATGTTGTTCGAATGAATTTCCTCAATGCGAACGAGAAAGCAATTTCATCGGGAGATAAAGCCTTACCGTATTATTCTAATTATTTTATCGGGAACGACCGCCGGCACTGGGCTGGAAATGTAAAATCGTTTGAACGCATTGAGCGAAAAAACGTGTATTCTGGAATTGATTGGATCGTTTATTCGAATGCGAGTGGATTGAAATACGATTTCATTTTAGAAGCAGGAGCCAATCCGGAAAATATACAAATGCAATATGCCGGAACAGACAAGATGCGCTTGGTAGAAGGTAAATTAAACATCCTCACTAGCCTTGGAAAGCTCGAAGAAAATGCACCAATCGCATGGCAAGAAATAGATGGCAAACGTGTTTTCGTGGATTGTCGATTCGAATTGAATAATAACATCGTTGGTTTTAAACTGGGGAAATACAAGAAAGAATTCCCATTAATTATCGATCCTCAATTGGTTTTTGGAAGTTTTTCGGGCTCAACAGCCGATAACTGGGGCTTTACCGCAACATACGATAATGCTGGAAATACCTATTCGGCAGGAGTTGTATTTGGAGTTGGTTATACTACCGTAACGGGAGCATATCAACAAAACTTCAATGGTGGTAGTGGTTCTCGCCCTTGCGATATTGGTATTATCAAATACAGCTCGGCGGGACAAAGAATGTTTGCCACTTATTTAGGTGGAGCAGGAAATGAAATTCCACAAAGTTTAATTGTTAGTTCGAACAACGAATTGTTTCTTTTTGGGACAAGTGGATCGAGCGATTTTCCTACAAGTTCAACAGCTTGGCAACGCGTTTTTGGTGGTGGATCGGAAGTCAATATTTTAAATAACGGAATTAAATTCCCGAACGGAACAGATTTATTTATCAGTCGACTTTCAGAAAACGGTACTCAACTTCTTGCCTCTACCCTCTTAGGTGGTTCGGGAAATGATGGATTAAATACAGCATCACAATTACGTTACAATTATGCCGATGAAGCCCGCGGAGGAATTGTGATAGATGCACAAAACAATGTGTATGTTGGTTGCAGCACTTCATCGACCGATTTTCCAGTTCCGGGAAATGCCTTTCAATCGACCTATGGTGGTGGAACACAAGACGGCATGGTGGTGAAATTCAATGCAAATTTGACCACATTGTTTTGGGGTTCTTATTTAGGAGGAAGTTCTCCCGATGGTGTGATGAACTTGGTGCTCGACCAGCAAGGAAATGTGTTTGCTGGCGGTGGAACAACTTCAACAAATTTCCCTAGTAGTTCGGGTGCTGTTCAATCGGCCAATGGCGGTGGACAATGCGATGGATTTATCACAGGAATTCGTCCGAACGGACAAAGTATTTTTGCCTCAACATTTTATGGAGCTGAGTTGTATGATCAGATTTACATTCTAGCCACTGATCGACAAAATCATGTGTATGCCTTTGGACAGACAGAAAAAGGCGGCAGTTTTTATCAAAACAACTTTGGATTCTCGGAACCAAATGGGAAACAATTCATTTCGAAATTCAGCAATGATTTACAAACCCGAATTTGGTCAAGCAGTTTTGGGAATGGATTGGCGAAGCCAGATATCACACCGAGTGCATTTACTGTAGATATCTGTGGACAAATATTCGTTTCGGGTTGGGGCGGTGCAAATAATTCATCAGCCAGCGGCGGAACATTTGGCGGAACGAGCGGATTAACAACTACACCTGATGCATTTCAAACATCAACCGATAACAATGATTTCTACCTGATGGTATTGGATGAACCCGATCAAAGTTTGGTTTACGCTACGTTCTTTGGAGGAGCATTGAGTTCGGAACATGTGGATGGCGGAACGAGTCGTTTCGACCGCAAAGGAATTATCTATCAATCGGTATGTGCCGGTTGTGGAGGACATGATGATTTCCCAACAACTCCGGGCGTTTGGTCTAATGTTAATGGCAGTCAAAGTGGTTGCAATAATGCGGTGATGAAATTCGATTTTCAACTGCCAGCAACGGTTGCAAGTTTTACTTCTCCACCCATTGGATGTGCACCATTTACAGTCGATCTGTTAAACAGTAGCAGCTTTGCCACATCGTATTCGTGGTTGATTAACGGTACAGAAATTTCAACCAGTGAAAACCCCAATTATACCTTCACCAATCCCGGAAACTACACCGTTCAGCTCATTGCCAATAATCCCAATTCCTGCAACGCTGTAGATACATTTACCAAACAAATTCGGGTGGTGAATTCTACTCGCGATGTGTTCGATTCACTTTCGATTTGCTATTTGAACAGCGTCGAAATTGGTCCTTCATTTCCTGTTGATCCTTATTATGAAGTCCTCTGGAATCCTACATCTGGGCTCAATGAAGCCGATGCTCAACATCCACTAGCATCACCTCAACAAAGCACGAATTACATTCTGTATTTGTCACTTGGAACCTGTGCCGATACCATTGAACAATACGTTAATGTTCGACTTTCGGCTTTGGATGCCGGTCCTGATTTGAATAGTTGTCGCGGACAAACTATTGCCATTGGAAAGCCGGGTGATGAATCATTGTATTCTTATTCTTGGTCGCCCGAAACACCCTTGGATACTAACGTAGTTGCGATGCCGCTTGCCAGTGTGGATGAAACAACGCAGTTTTTTCTGACACGCATTCCGCTCGACACTGCTTTAGGTTGTCCTGGAAAAGATAGTTTGATTGTCAACATTCCGCCAGGTTCGCCATTGGCAGATTTTGAAACTGAAGTACTTGCAAGTTGTACCGAAGTGAAGGTTAAGATTAGCAATTCCAGCGAAATAGCTGATCAATATTCCTGGAATTTTGGAAAGGGAAATTCTTCTGATAATCAAATTGCAAATCCTGATGTTGTTTATCAATATGGCGATACGATTGACATAACACTTATAGCAATCAATCCAATTTGCAGAGATACTTTGGAGTTTAAACAACCTTTGAAAGATCTTACAGAGTATTTCAAAATCAATACTTCCAATTCTTTTTCACCCAATGGGGATGGAAAAAACGATTGCTTTTCACCGGCTTTACAAGATTTACCAGCGCCAGATGATGCTAATTTTTTAAAGTGTAGCACTTTGCGCATTTTCGATCGTTGGGGAAAACCACTCTTCGAACGTGTTGAAGCTACAGATGGTTGTTGGGACGGGAAAACTAGTTCGGGAGAAGAATGCCCATCGGGTGCTTATTTCTTTACGTTCGAGGGACAAGGACAAACTTTGCAGGGTACAGTAGAACTCATTCGAGAATAAGCTAATTATTTACGTAATTTCGTTGCACGATCGAATCCTATGCAACGTCATTTTCTTTTCATCTTCCTTTTATTTATTAGTCTTCCCGCGTTTTCGGTTGATGGTTCACACTATCAGCGTTCGGGTTTTATTCCCAACGGAGGACAATGGCCATCAGCGGTTAAATACCGAATTGGCATTCAAAACGGAGCGCTTTTTTTGCGTGATGGAGGATTAAGCTATGTGCTTTACGATGGAGAAGCAGTAAAACAAAAACACGAGCAAGCGCATACACCATCGCTCGCTAATTTGTCGAATAGCATTCGCCACCATGCTGTAAACATGCAGCTTCGGGGCGCAGCGCAAGGCATTCAACCTGAACAACAAAACGGTTCCGAAACGCGCTATAATTTTTATCATGGTAACGATCGCTCCAAATGGGCAAGTGGCTTACAAGCTTGGAAACAAGTTAGCTATCCTGAAATTTATCCGAATACCAATTGGGTAATTTACACGAGTGATCACGGAATTAAATACGATTTCCATTTAAAACCTGGTGCTGATCCCAATCTAATTCGGATGCAATTTACAGGTGCCGAAAGTGTCAGCATTCGTAACAATACCCTATACATCAAGACCAGTTTAGGCGATATCATCGAGCAAGCACCTGTTGCATGGCAAGAAGAAAACGGCATTAAAACGATGGTTGGCTGTGCCTTTCATCAATACGAAGATGGCAGTATTGGTTTCGATGTAGAAAGCTATGATCACAGTCAATTGCTTACGCTCGATCCTCAATTAATTTTTGCTACGTATTCGGGTTCAACCGATGATAATTGGGGTTATAGTGCAACGTATGATAATGCAGGAAATGGCTATTCAGCAGGAATTGTATTCGGTCCCAATTTCCCAACAACGACGGGTGCTTACGAAGAAGATTTTGGTGGTGGACAACTCGATATTGGGATTTTAAAATACACACCTGATGGAAGCAATGCCTTGTATGTTACCTATATGGGTGGTTCGAATATGGAATTACCACATAGTATGATTGTAAATGAATACGACGAATTGATCGTTTTTGGGACAACCGGTTCGGCCGATTTTCCAATGACCAATGGATCTTATTCAACGGTATTCAAAGGTGGACCATCGGTTAGTTTTGAGAATGGCTATATTCAAATTGTGAATGGCTTGGATATGTTTGTGAGTCGCTTATCGACTGATGGCAGCCAATTGCTTGGTTCAACCTATGTTGGCGGAACAGGAAACGATGGATTTAATGGTGCATTAGCCTTTAATTATGCCGATGAAATTCGTGGCGCACTTTGGGTGGATGGTGATAATAATATTTACGTAGGAACAAGCACTACTAGCAACGATTTTCCAGTTACACCAGGTGCAATTCAAGGAACCTATGGTGGAGGAAATCAAGATGGCGTTGTTGTTCGGTTAAATGGAAATCTCTCACAATTAGATTGGGCAACGTATTTAGGAGGAAGTGATGATGATGGCATTTTTTATTTAGTGGTTGATGCCGATCAACGAGCTATTGTTACGGGAGGAACTCGTTCTACAAATTTCCCGACAACAACGGGAGCATATCAAACTACAAACAATGGAAATACCGATGGTTTCGTTTCAGTGATTGATTCTGCAGGAACAACCTTGATTGGATCAACTTACATCGGTTCACCTAATTATGATCAGTCGTTTATTGTTGGTGCCGATAAAACAGATTTCATCTACATATTCGGTCAAACACAGGCTACAGGTGATTTCTACAATATCAATACTGCTATTGGAGTTTCGGGTGGAAATCAATATTTGATGAAATTCAATCCAACCTTAACCAATGTGATTTGGTCGAATGCGTTTGGAAATGCTTCTGGAGTTCCTGATATAACGCCTACCGCATTGTTGGTGGATTTGTGTGATAAAATATACTGCACCGGTTGGGGCGGAGTCATTAATTCCAATTTCCCCTTTTCGGGAACAACCGGACTCATTACAACTCCCGATGCATTTCAAAGTACTACAGATGGAAATGATTTCTATTTGTATGTGATGGACAATCAAGCACAAACGCTCGAATATGCTTCATTCTTAGGTGGTCCAAATAGTCTCGATCACGTGGATGGAGGAACAAGTCGTTTCGATCGCAAAGGAGTTATTTATCAATCGATATGTGGTGGATGTGGCGGACAGAGCGACTTTCCGGGCATTACTCCCAATTCATTTTCACCAACTAATAATTCATCAAACTGTAATAACCTATTAGTAAAATTCGATTTTGAATCACCCATCACGGTTTCTGCATTTGCTAGTATTACCGATCCCATTGGTTGTGCTCCGTATACTGCTGATTTTAGTAATACCAGTGTAAATGCCGATCTGTTTAGCTGGCGAATTGGAGATACTGAAATATCTACAGCTCCAAATTTCACCTATACATTTACTCAAAGCGGTACATACGAAGTGGTGCTTATAGCAAGCAGTAGTTTAACTTGCAATGGATCAGATACCGTTTCTCTTACAGTAAAAGTTATTTCTGATATTCAAGGAACGCTATTACCAATAACAGCATGTGTAGGTGATGAAGTCACTTTAGGACCGGATGAATTTGATGATCCTTATTTTAATTTCCGCTGGAATCCTGGAACAACTCTGAGCGATTCTACCGTTCGCAAACCAACATTTACAGCCGATACAAGCATTGAGTATTCTGTTGTGGTGAGTGTTGGAACTTGTGTGGATACAATCAGTCAGCAAGTTACTGTTTATGGTGTAAGTCATGATGCTTTAAATCTTGCCGATGACTGCATTTTCGACTCTCTCGAAGTTGGACCGATTGGAGATTATTCGCCCGGAACAACCTTCAGCTGGTCACCTTCAACAAATTTAAGTTCAACTACTGAACAAAATCCATTGGCATTTTTAACAGGCTCTCTCACTTATCAAGTACTAATTCATCGCCCCGAAGGATGCACGGATACTTTAGATGTACCAGTGAATGGACATTGGGACGCGATGGATGCTGGTCCAGATGTGAATGCCTGTGAAAGTCAACCAGCATTGATTGGATTAGCCGATTCGAGCGGAACATTCTCCTATGCTTGGACTCCTACCGGATTGTTAACCAATGCGAACACGCCCACTCCTTCTGCTTTAATTACCCAAGATCAGCAATTTAATGTTGTCCGTTTTCCTCTTCCGGGAAATCCTGCTTGTCCTGCACGTGATTCACTTGTTGTTCATTTAGTGAGTAAACCTACAGCCTATTTTAACTATGAATTTCATCCTGAATGCAAAGGAATGAATGTGGCTTTTACCGATTCCAGCTTGGATTATTTAAGTTTAATTTGGGATTTTAGTAATGGACAAACAAGCACAACAGAAGATCCTTCCGAGTTTTTTCCATTCAATGATACACTTACTGCAACATTGATTGTGAAAAATGGTGAATGTAGCGATACCTTGGTTTCAACTGAATACATTGGTGATATCTCCAAGTACTATAAAGAAAACAACTCCAATGCATTCTCGCCCAATGGAGATGGGGTAAACGATTGCTTCAGTCCAGCTTTACAATTAGCACCCAAACCTTGGGATCAAGCTTTCATTCCTTGTTCCGATTTGTTTATTTACACGCGTTGGGGTGAATTGATTTATTCTGCCGAAGACAGTGAAGAATCCTGTTGGAATGGTAAGACGGATAAAGGAGACGAAGTTCCCGAAAGTGTTTATTACTTCCGATACCGTTTTGGTAGCACCGAACGCGCTGGTTATGTTGAGTTGAAACGTCAATGATGCATCTCAGCAAAGACGAGCTTTTAGGGAAAATAGATCAATCGAAACACCACGAGTTTGTTTGTCTACCGCTTGCATTTTGTGATGAAGAACATGCTCATTTTTTACGAAACGATGCAGCCAAGGCCTGGATCATCTTGCACGAAGCAGCTAAAAAAGATGGATTGGACTTGAAGGTGATTTCATCCACCCGAAACTTCGAAAGACAAAAGCAGATTTGGGAAAATAAATGGTCGGGCAGAACTTTAACGAACGGACGAAATCTAGCCGAAGGATATTTATCAGCCGAAGAAAAAGCACGATTGATATTACGCTTTTCAGCTATGCCGGGCACCTCGCGCCATCATTGGGGAAGCGATTTGGATATTAATTCGGTGGAAGAATCCTATTTCGAAGAAGAACGTGGCAGACTCGAATATGCTTGGTTATGCCGCTATGCCGGTGATTTTGGTTTTTTTCAACCTTATTCCGAAAAAGGAATTGCTCGCCCAAATGGTTATGAAGAAGAAAAATGGCATTGGAGTTTTGCACCATTGTCTGTTCCGTTTTTAGAATCGTTTCAAAAGCAAATCGTGCATACAGATATCAAGGGATTTTTAGGTGCCGAAACAGCATCAACATTGAAGGTTATTGAAAATTACGTTTGTGGAATTGCTTCACCACACTTTCCACTGAATTCATAATTGCTTTTATTTATTCTGCTTCTTGATACAAGCTTTCCTAAATTTGCCCCATGCTCCGATTGAAAAAAGATACCGATCCACGCTGGGCATATCTAGCAGGACAAGACCTTGAAGAAGTCCTTACCGACCATGCCTTTTGCGAACAGAAAGCAGCTTCAACCTGCATTTCGCTGATTGTTAAATATCCCGAATATCCCGAATTGGTAACGGAAATGAGTGCATTAGTACGTGAGGAAATGGAGCATTTTCAACGTGTACACGAAATCATCCTCAAACGTGGAATGAAACTCGGTCGCGAACGCAAAGATCCCTACGTGAACGAATTAGCGCAGTTTATCAGCAAAGAAGGTGATCAAAATAAATTGCTGGTCGATCGTTTACTTTTCTCTGCTATGATTGAAGCGCGCAGCTGCGAGCGATTTCGTGTGCTAAGCGATAATATTGAAGACGAAGAATTAGCCGCTTTTTACCGCGAGTTGATGGCAAGTGAAGCAGGACATTACACTTTATTCCTTCAGTTTGCCCGCAAATATGCGAATCCCAATGTGGTAGATGTAGATGCTCGCTATCAACAATGGCTCGATTACGAGGCTGAAGTGATTAGTCGCTACGGGAAAATCGGACAGATACACGGGTAAATATCAATTACGAATTTTCAATTACGAATTACGGATTGGGAATTACGGATTACGGATTGGGAATTCATATATCAAGGTTGATTTGAAATTACTTGCAAAATCTATATTCAACTCAATTAACGTGTTGTTTGTTTTAAACTAAAAGAAAATAGTCCCTCTCCCGAGGAGAGGGATATAGGGTGAGGTCAACGCCGGCTAAATTAATTGCAAGAATATAGTATTAACTATCTATAGTTAAGAGTTTTCATAAAGCAAAAATTCAATTTCATACCACTCAACTTCATGGATTCCGGTTTTAGTGTATTTTTAACGCTATGAAAATCCGTGTATCCATTTTACTGCTGCTTTTTTGGGGAAGCATACGTATTCAAGCTGGTGAATCTAAGAATACAATTACGCGCATTGATCCTGCATTTTGGTGGGTGGGAATGCAAAATCCAGAATTAGAATTACTCGTTTATCATCCTGGAATTGGAGCGGGAAAAGTTACGCTCAACTATCCGCAAGTGGAATTGAAAAGCGCTGTTCCTGCGGAGAATCCCGATTTTATTTACCTCACGTTAATCATCAAAAAAGAAGCAGCTGCTGGACTTGTTCCCATCGATATTCAATTGGGGAAAAAGAAACTGCATTATAACTACGAACTCCGCGCCCGTAATGCCTCTCAGAAAAAAGCAATGGGCGTTAATTCCTCCGATTTCATCTACCTCATCATGCCTGATCGTTTTGCCAATGGTGATTCGAAAAACGATGTCGTTGTTGGCATGAACGAAACTGCTCTCACACGTGATTCCATGTTTTATCGTCACGGTGGAGATATCCAAGGAATTATCAATCACCTCGATTATCTGCAAGACCTTGGTTTAACAGCACTTTGGATCAATCCCGTTCAGGAAAATAACGAAGTCAAAACATCCTATCATGGTTATGCCATAACCGATCATTATAAAATCGACCCGCGCTTGGGTGATAATGCGCTTTACCTAAAACTCGTTCAGGAACTTCATAACCGTGGGATGAAAATGGTGATGGATATCGTTCCCAACCACATTGGAATTCATCATTGGTTGTTTCAGCACATGCCTTCGAAAGATTGGATGAATCAATGGGATAACTTTACTAAAACTTCCTACCGCGCTCCTACGCTGCTCGATCCGTATGCATCTAATTTCGACCGAAAAAAATTCAACGATGGTTGGTTCGATCAGCACATGCCCGATCTGAATCAACGAAATCCACATGTGGCCAAATACCTTACTCAAAGCTATATTTGGTGGATCGAATATGCCGGTGTAGATGATTTTCGGATTGATACCTATGCGTATTCTGATCAAGCCTATATGTCGGAGTTTTCGAAAGAGCTACATAAAGAATATCCCAAGCTTAATTTATTTGGAGAAATCTGGGATCATGGTGTAGGCATTCAAGCATTTTTCACTGAAGGATTTCGCGATCGAGGAAATTTCAATTCTGGACTCGATGGTGCTGTTGATTTCCAATTGTATTTTGCCCTAAATGATGCACTCACCAAGCCTTTTGGCTGGACCGATGGATTGGCTCGCGTGTATTATGTTTTGGCTCAAGACATCCTTTATAAAAATGCAAATCGAAACGTGACCTTTTTGGATAACCACGATTTGAGTCGTTTTTATTCGGTTGTTGGAGGAGATATTCGAAAATTTAAAATGGGAATTGCTTTCCTAATGACCATGCGTGGTATTCCATCGATGTATTATGGAACAGAGATTCTTATGAAAGGATTTGCCAATCCGGATGGACATGTTCGCAGCGATTTTCCGGGTGGATGGGCAAGTGATGCAAAAAACAAATTCAAAGCACAAGGCAGAACTGAAGAAGAAAATCAAGGCTTTGATTGTGTTCGGAAATTGGCGCAATGGCGTAAAGCAAATCCGGTTGTACAAAGCGGAAAATTAATGCAATTTGTTCCAGAAGAAAGTGTGTATGTGTATTTCCGATATGATGATTCTAAAACTGTTATGGTTATTTTGAATGCCAACGAAACAGCTAAAGAAATCAAAACGGAACGTTTCCAAGAACGCTTGGGACACAAAGAAACAGGACTCGATATTTTAAGCAAAGAAACAATTCCATTAAGCACGATAAAACTCGATGCTTGGGGCGTGAAAGTATTGGAATTTTAAAGCATAAATTTAAGCATAAAAAAGCCCCGTCAACGATAGCTGACGGGGCTTTGCTTTTTTTCCGAATCTTACTGTTTGTAAAGTCGGTGAATGACAGAAGAACGTTGAAAAGGAGCTTGCAGAGAAATTAGGTAAGCTCCAGCAGGATAAGAAGTCAAATCGAGACGAATCTGATTTTCTCCTTCCACCACATTTACTTGACGAACCAAAGGCAGAGCTTTCCCTGTTTGATCCATCAATTGAACTAACATAGTAGTTTCCTCTCCGCTGTTTACGTAAAGCACGTATTCAGCATCCATGCGGCCTGATTCGAGTCGTGTTTCGATCGAATGTACCTTTTCATCCATAACTTCAATCGGTGTTTCTTCCTTCAATGCGAGTAAGTTCGCATCATCGGGCACCGATAGCTGAGCCATCGCGCCAAAAGGAATTACACAAAATGTTAAGAGTAGTTTTTTAATCATGCAAACTATTTTAAGGGTTTACACAAAGTTTAGCCTTTCTATTCACTGCATTTTCCCACATAAGCGAAAGGGATTACGTATGTAAGTTCGAATGTATATTCTAAACTAAACTTCATTTTATATAACATCTTATCTAGGAACAATAGGAAAATTAATGATACTATTCAGAATAGAAACCATGTTTAAATCCTGTAGATTCTGGTTTTTAATTATTAATAATCAAGAAATAATGAATCAACTTAAATAAACAACAAACTCTAAAAATCCAATTTCTTATCTTCAATTAGAAATAAGAATTTTATTAAATAATTCAGGATATTAACCTTGAATGTTCAAAATAACTTTTTGCTACATTTGACGTTTAATCAATCATCATGAATGAACAAGAGAAATCAGAATTCCTAGAAATCCTCAAAAAGGAAAGGGAAAAACTTTCTAAGAATTCGGATAAAGCAAAAGAATTTCTTGTTAAAGTTGGTATATCTACGTTAAGTGGAAACTACAAAAAGGCATACAGGAATTTATGTATACCTCAAGAGCTGGCTTAATTCTAGCCTTTCACGGATGTGATGCATCAATAGTAGAAAAAGTAGTATTAGGCAAAGAGGAATTAAAAGCTAGTGAAAACGTTTATGACTGGCTTGGTCATGGAATATATTTTTGGGATAGCAGCCCTTCAAGAGCATTAGAATTTGCCAATCAATTGAAAATTAAACATGCTAAATCATCCAAAAATAAAATTGAAAATCCAGCTGTAATTGGTGCTGTTTTAAATTTAGGTTTTTGCTTAGACTTGCTTGATTATGAAAATCTGCAGGTGTTAAAATCAGGATATGATCTTTTAGATTCAACTCTTAAATCAGCAAAACTTCCAGAAAATAAAAAAGTTGATACATCCCATGATTTATTATTAAGAGATCTGGATTGCGCTGTAATTGAAACTTTGCACCAAGTTAGATCAGATAATAAATTACAACCGTATGATTCTGTAAGAGGAGTATTTTGGGAAGGTGAAGAATTATATCCGAATGCTGGTTTTAGAGAAAAAGATCACATTCAAATTTGTATACGAAATCCAAATTGTGTAAAAGGATATTTCATTCCAAAGGATATTAATAAACTCTATAAATCCGTTTAACTAAAATTTTTTAATTCCACTAAAAATAATCCCTCTTCACTCCTTCACCAATCTACTCGAAAACCATTTCCCATCCTGCAGTTGCACATACACACAATAAATTCCTGCAGAAATTTCGCTCAAATCTATCTTCGATTCTTTTTCAATTTCTTCACCTGAAAGTGAGCGAATAATTGCCCCATCCGAACGAAGTATTTTCATAGACTTAATCGCATGATTCTGCTTTAACTGAATAGATGATTTTACAGGATTTGGCCAAAAGATTATTTCTTGCTTTGCAGTATTTTCAATGCCTGCAGGATTTATTACTAAATAAGTCCGCATAGCCGACCAAGCTGAATTTCCCGAATCCGAAATCGCACGAACATTCCAGGAATATTCAGCGCCCCAAGTCAATGAATCTTCTTCAAACGATGAATTCGAAGTGCTACGAACAAACGAGTGCATCACATCTTCCTCAAAACTTAAACGCAATTCATACTGCTCAGCATCACTCACCGTTGTCCATTGAAACACACTCAAATTATTCACTAATTGCGCTTGATTAACTGGTGAAACTGGCTGTGGCGTTGATAATGCTGCCATCCGAAATGCAAGCGTATCCGATGCTACACTCGAAAATGTGCTATCCTTAAATGCCTGTACACTCCAGAAATATTCTTTTTTACGAATCAACGTATCCAGCTCAATTTGATTATTTGTCGTTTCAATTTCCAATGGATTTCCTAAACTATCATTTTGCGAAAGTCGAAATTTATAATGTGTAGAATAAGGAACCGGATTCCATCTAAATATTGTATTTAAATCAACATCCACTTCATCAGCAGTCGGTGTTACTTGGATTGGTTGTGCAATAAAAGTGAGTGTTTTAAAACTTCGTAATGGCGACCATGCCGAAACAATCGTTGCCGTATTAAATGCCCGCACATACCAGTAATACGTATGATTCGGTTTGAGAATTTCTACCGTTAAATTGGTATCAGGCAAAGTATAAATCAAGGGATTATTTAATTGAGGAATGGTATCAATATAGATCTGATACAGATTGGCAAATTCGCAGGTGTTCCATAAAAATGTTTGAGTCGTTGCTTGTTCTATCAAACCCTGTTCTGGCGCGAGTTGCGTTGGTGCATTGGGGACAAAAATATTCGCATCACCCGTCGAAAACCAGCGTATATGCCATGCCGATGTATCTACTAAATTAATTGCACGAACACGCCAAAAATAAACATGATTGGGAACCGAAGTCGTGATTAATTGCTTAGAATCGGCAGCGTTGGAACTCGTATCAGTATAGGTTTTATGAAAATTTTGGAGCGAAACTGAATTGAATAAATTCGTCGTATCCACTTGCACATGGTACTGGTTTGCACCCGGATGCGAATACCAATCGAGCATTACGCTGCCTTGATTGAGATTTAATTGCGCATTATCGGGCGATTGTATTGGGACAATTCCTAGCGTAGAAAAACTGCGTACGTTTGACCATTGTGAAGTGTCGTTCGCTTGCCAGGCGCGGATTCTCCAATAATACACTTCGCCAAAATACAGGTTGTTTAACTGATGTTTTGTATCCGTCCCAGAATTAGAATTTCCCAAATAATTCTTTTGAATACGCTGCTTAAAGGGCGAATTAAACAAAGCCGAAGTGTCCAATTCCAATTGATACGCCGTCGAAAGTGGCACTGCATTCCAATCAATTAAAACCGAAGTTGGCTTCAAAGCCTGGTTGATTGGCAATACAGGAACGGGCGTTTCCCAAGCCAGCAAAGGATTTATCGATAAAATAATATACAAGAAAAAAGGAAAAGTCCATTTCATAGGCGCGCAATCAACAGGTACTGATTCGTTTTTAAACCCAAAAAGTTGCTGCGTATTCGCGTCAGACCTTACATATATAGGTTGTTCAGATGATGTATTTTAACTTGGGCGCCAGATCGGTCGTCGCTACTCGCTGCTCCATTTTCGTTTTCCTCCAAGTGATTTCTCCAAGCAACAGATCATCAATCCAAATCATTCTGCTCATTTCCCGCGAGCTCAAACAGACCGCTCCACCCTAGCGCTTTCAGGTAAAACAAAAATCCATCAGTAATTTCAGCATGCATTCAAACAAAAAAAATCCCTGCCAACAAACATCGACAGGGATTTCAGAATAAAATTATGACTGAAATTATTTCACCGCAGCTTTAATCAAATTCAATGCTGAACCTGCTTTAAACCACTCAATTTGTGCTTCGTTGTAAGTATGATTTGCCCAAATTGTTTCGCTGGTTCCATTGTCGTGATGTAGCACAATTTCCAATGCTTTACCTGGAGCAAACGTTGTTAAACCTTTGATATCGATAGAATCGTTTTCCAAAATCTTATCGTAATCTTCCTTGTTTGCAAATGTCAAAGCCAACATGCCTTGTTTCTTCAAATTGGTTTCGTGAATACGAGCAAAGCTTTTCACCATCACCGCACGAACACCTAAATGACGTGGTTCCATCGCCGCATGCTCACGACTCGAGCCTTCACCATAATTCTCATCACCAATCACAATCGAACCAATACCAGCCGCTTTGTATGCGCGTTGGGTAGCCGGAACCGGACCGTATTCACCTGTCAATTGGTTTTTCACTGAATCGGTTTTCTCATTAAAGAAATTCAATGCACCAATCAGCATGTTATTCGAAATATTATCCAAATGCCCACGATACTTCAACCAAGGTCCAGCCATCGAAATATGGTCGGTTGTACATTTCCCTTTGGCTTTTATCAAGAGTTTCAAATTGCTCAAATCAATTCCTTCCCAAGCTGGAAAAGAATCCAATAATTGCAAACGATCACTCGTAGAAGAAACTTTCACTTCAACGCCAGAACCATCTTTCGAAGGTGCTTGATATCCTGCATCATCCACCGCAAATCCACGAGAAGGAAGTTCATCGCCTGTTGGTGCATCCAGTTTCACTTGCTCACCTTTGCTGTTTGTCAAGGTATCAGTCAAAGGATTGAATCCTAAATCTCCAGCAATAGCTAAAGCCGTCACCAATTCAGGCGAACCAACAAATGCATAGGTATTTGGGTTTCCATCCGCACGCTTTGCGAAATTCCGATTAAAGGAATGCACGATGGTATTTTTCTCTTGCTTCTCTGCACCAAATCGATTCCACATTCCGATGCATGGACCGCAAGCATTCGCAAATACCTTCGCTCCCATTTTATCAAATACTTCCAAGAATCCGTCACGCTCAATCGTATAACGAACCATTTCCGATCCTGGAGTAATGGTAAATTCTGCTTTCGCCACTAAATCTTTTGCATTGGCTTGGCGTGCAAGCGATACCGAGCGACTAATATCTTCATATGAAGAATTGGTACATGAACCAATTAAGCCTACATCAATTTTTGTTGGCCAACCGTTCGCTGCAGCAACTTCTTTCATCTTCGAAATTGGCGTTGCCAAATCGGGTGTAAACGGACCATTGAGGTAGGGTTCTAATTCATCCAAATTGATTTCGATAATTTGATCGAAGTATTTTTCTGGATTAGCATATACTTCAGGATCGGCGGTTAAATGCTCACGAATTCCATTGGCAAGATCAGCAACCTCAGCGCGACTTGTACTGCGTAAATACCGTTCCATCGAATCATCGTAACCAAACGTTGAAGTTGTTGCTCCTATTTCTGCTCCCATGTTGCAGATTGTTCCTTTTCCGGTACAGCTTAAAGATTGTGCTCCTTCACCAAAATATTCAACCACAGCACCAGTTCCGCCTTTCACCGTAAGGATTCCAGCTACTTTCAAAATCACATCTTTGGGCGAAGTCCAGCCGTTGAGTTTTCCTGTCAATTTAATTCCAATCAACTTAGGAAACTTCAGCTCCCAAGCTAAACCAGCCATTACATCACAGGCATCAGCACCACCAACTCCAATAGCAATCATTCCCAAACCACCAGCATTCACGGTATGCGAATCGGTACCGATCATCATTCCACCAGGGAAAGCATAATTTTCCAAAACTACTTGGTGAATAATTCCAGCACCCGGTTTCCAAAATCCAATGCCGTATTTATCCGAAATAGAAGAAAGGAAATCGTACACTTCTTTGTTCGAATTCACTGCTGTCGAAAGATCGGTCGATGAACCAACCTGCGCTGTAATCAAGTGATCGCAATGCACCGAAGATGGAACTGCTACTTGTTTCCGCCCAGCTTGCATAAATTGCAACAAGGCCATTTGTGCTGTAGCATCTTGCATAGCCACACGATCCGGAGCAAAATCAACATAGGATTTCCCACGCTCAAACGCAGTATTCACAGGGTTTTCCCAGAGATGCGTATAAAGAATTTTTTCAGAAAGCGTGAGCGGACGACCCACTAAGTTGCGTGCTGCCTCAACACGCGCCCCGAAACCTGCGTACACATTTCGGATCATTTCGATATCAAATGCCATGGAATAAGTATGTTTTCGATTGATTATCAGCAGTTTTCAAAATCGACAACTGCCTTGCTAAAGTAAACGATTCAACGCTTGCATGCAAGGAAACTGCTGGTGAATTTTATTGAATTCAACAGGATTTATTGGATCCGAATCAAATCAATCTTCCACCCTATTTCACCAAATATCCCGATAACCTCAACAAAGAAACTTTGGCCTCTATGGCTTGCCAAGAAGCCGTTGTTTGTCTTTGAATGGCTTCTTCATAACTCCGCTGCGCCTCTTTTACAATGAGAATGGTTCCATTTCCCAACTTCAAACGCTCCAACGCCAATGCGAGATTTTCTTTTGCCGATTCAAAATTCTCAAGCTCCAGTTTCAATAATTCTGTTGCTTGTTGCCATTGTCGAATTGCTACTAAAATCGAAGCATCGGTCAATAACATGGCGTCTTTAATACGCAACTCATCGTTGTCGAGCAGCAATTGAGATTGCTTAATTCGTGAATTCAACTGTCCACCATTGAACAAATTCCAGCTCAATGTCAATCCACCGTTCAAGCCATTGCTCTGATTAAACAAGGCAAATCCAGCCGAACTACTGTTACGAGAATAGTTGTAACCCGTACTTAATTTTAAAATAGGAGAACGTTCTGCTTTTATTTCCCGAAGTCGGAATTGATTGAGCGATTGATTCCCTTTAGCTAATAAAATACTAGCATTCTTCTCCATCGCTTGCTTGCGAATTTCCTCCAATTGCGGCAAATAATCGAGATTCACTTTTTCGGGAAACTGATATTCCGTTGTTAATGAAACGCCCATCAGTCGATTCAATTCCGTTTGTGCATTAGTCAATGCCATATCTTGCTGCAGCAACAGGGATTTTGAGGTGTTTCGATCGACTGTTACTTGCAAAATTTCCTGACGTGAAGAGGATCCTACTTCTTGCTTTCTTTTCGTTAAGGCTAATTGCTCTTCAGTAATATCCAACCCAAACTTCAAGGATTTCACTTCTTGCTTTAAACGAATAATCAAGTAATACGCATCCAAAATATCGGAAACCTGTTGTTCAATTTGAGCTCGAAGTTGAACTTGACTCAAAGCTTTCTGCTCTTTCAATCGATCCCAAATCACAAACATTTTCCCACCATCAAAAAGTGTCCAACCCAAGCTAGCAGAAGCATTCGTCGCGTTATTACTCACACCATTGGTCGCTACCGAAATTCCATTGGAATACCGTTGATTGATGTTGATGTTTTGTCCTGTTGCTCCAGCAGCAAGATCTACACGTGGCAACATGCCTGCATTTCCGCGTGTAACGCCCGCTTCGGTAGAAAGCTGATCATTGCGTGCAATGAGGATAGAAAAATTGTTTTTCAAAGCCAAGTCAATGGCCATTTCGGGACTGAGAACTTCCTGAGCCGACAAACTTTCTAACGAAAAAAGGAATGTACAAACAATCCAGAATCTATGCATTATCATGGTGCTTGCGTGTTTTAGCGATAAACGAATACATGGCTGGAATAACGAAAAGTGTCAATGAGAGCGAAAAAAGTAATCCACCAATGATGACGATTCCCATTCCCATGCGACTAACAGCACCTGCGCCGAGGGCAAGAGCAATCGGTAAAGCTCCAAGTGCTGTGGCTAAAGTGGTCATCAAAATAGGACGTAATCGTGCCGAAGCAGCGTGAAGTATGGCATTGGCTTTCGACTCGCCACGTTCTTGAAGTTGATTGGCAAATTCCACAATCAAAATCCCATTTTTGGTTACCAATCCTATGAGCATGATAATTCCAATTTGACTGAAAATATTCATAGTTTGGTTGAAATACCAGAGCGAAAACAAAGCGCCAGCAAAGGCCAAAGGAACAGTGAGCATAATTACCAATGGATCGCGAAAACTCTCGAATTGTGCAGCTAATACGAGGTAAATCAACACAAGGGCAAGTATGAGTGCAAAGAAAATGTTGGAAGAACTTTCTTCAAAATCGCGCGAAGCACCTGTTAATGCTGTAGAAAATGAATCATCAAGCAGCTTTGCCGAAATTTCCTTCATCACCTTAATTCCGTCACCAATGGTTTTACCTGATGCCAAACCAGCCGAAACAGTTGCCGCTGAATACCGATTATAATGATACAATTGCGGCGGACTGCTCACTTCGTTTACATCAACCAAATTATCTAACTGCACCAGTTCTCCTGTATTGGTTCGTACCGACAAAGATTTCAAATCGAGTGGTTCATCGCGGTTGGCTCTATCCACTTGTCCAACCACCTGATATTGTTTTCCATTAAGTGTAAAATACGCCATGCGCGAACTACTTAGCGACAATTGCAAGGTTTGAGCAATGGCTTGAACCGAAACGCCCATGCTCTCGGCTTTGTCGCGATTGATGCTCACATTGAGTTCGGGTTTATTAAATTTCAGGTTGACATCTACTCCTTGAAACGTAGAATTTTTATTGGCTTCATCAAGGAATTTTGGAAGCACTTCTTTCAGCTTTTCGAAGTTGGGTGCTTGCAACACAAATTGAATGGGCAATCCACCAAAACCTCCGGTAGAAATGGTTTGCTGTTGAACAACAAATACTTTCGCTTGAGGAAATGCTTTAGCGCGCTTCATTACATAATTGGCAATGTCTTGCTGTGAGCGTTTTCGTGTCGCAGGATCTCCCAAAGTGATGCGAATAAACCCGCTGTTAACCGATCCAGAACCAGCAAATCCGGGAGCTGTAACAGTGAGAATGATATCTTTTTCGGGGATGGAATCATTGATGAAATCGTTCAACCTCAACACCACATCATCGGTGTATTCATAGGAAGCACCTTCGGGAGCAGTGACAATTAATCGCATCCAACTTCGATCTTCCAAAGGTGAAAGTTCCGATTGCAACAAAGGATAAATGCCGACGATCATTCCAATAGCAAGAGCCAAAATGAGCAATGCTTGCCCACGACGTTTCATAAAGGCAGCAAGCAAATTCTGATAGCCTTCTTCCATCTTGACAAAAAACGGCTCAGTTGCAATGTAAAAACGGCTCTTCTTGGTTGGATCTTTTCGCACCAAGCGTGCATTCAGCATGGGCGTGAGCGATAGAGAAACAAAGGCCGAAATGGCAACAGCTCCAGCGAGCACAACTCCAAATTCGCGGAATAATCGACCAACAAATCCTTCCAGAAAAATCACCGGCATAAACACCGCAATCAAGGTGATGGAAGTAGAAATAACGGCAAAAAATATTTCGTTAGAACCTTTGATAGCTGCTTCCATGGGAGGCATTCCACCTTCAATCTTTTTGTAAATATTTTCGGTCACCACAATTCCATCATCCACCACCAAACCGGTTGCTAAAACTATGGCGAGCAAGGTTAACACGTTAATCGAATAGCCCATTAGATACATGATGAAAAATGCACCCAAAAGCGAAACGGGAATGTCGATAAGCGGACGAATAGCAATGAGCCAATCGCGGAAAAACAGGAATATGATGATGATTACCAATAGGATGGCGATGATGAGTGTTTCAACAACTTCATCTACACTTTGTCGAATAAACTTGGTGTTATCGAGCGCAATTCCCAATTTAAAACCTTCGGGAATGTCCTTTTTGATGTCTTCTACCCGTTTGTAAAACTCTTTCGAAATTTCGAGGTAATTAGCTCCTGGCTGAGGAACCAAGGCAACAGCAACCATGGGCGTTCCATTTTGACGCAACATGGTTTCCTCATTTTCGGGACCCAAACGCGCTTCTCCAATATCCGCAAAACGAACATTGACGCCATTTTCGGAACGTAAAATCAAGTTGTTGAATTCCGTTTCGTTGTGTAATCGACCAACAGTTTTAACGCTTAGTTCGGTAGCATTTCCTTCGATTTTTCCGCCCGGCAACTCAACATTTTGCGAGTTCAAAGCATTTTGAATATCCATCGGTGTAATGCCCAAAGCAGCCATCTTCGCAGGATTCATCCACAAGCGCATGGCGTATTTTTTCTGTCCCCAAATCTGCAAAGAACTCACACCGGGAATCGTCTGCAAGCGTTCACCAATCACGTTCTCAGCATAATCGCTTACTTCTAATTGGGTTTTAGTATTGCTTTCAACCGTCAAACTTAAAATAGCATCCGAATTCGCATCCGCTTTCGAAACAATGGGCAATCCGTCAATGTCTTTGGGAAGATCACGAACCGTTTGCGACACTTTATCACGCACATCATTGGCAGCCGCTTCGAGGTTTGAACCCAAATTAAATTCTACGGTAATCACACTGTTTCCTTGGTTGCTCGCCGAAGAAATTGTCCGAATACCTTCAATCCCATTCAAGGCTTTTTCGAGTGGCTCGGTGATTTGAGATTCAATCACATCGGCATTCGCCCCGGCATAACCTGTCCGCACCGTAATTACTGGTGGATCGATGGAAGGAAATTCACGAACTCCCAATGAAGTATAGCCTATCCAACCAAACAAGACAATAATCAAATTCATCACAATGGCCAATACTGGTCGTCGGATGCTTATCGTAGAAAGACTGCTCATCCTTTCGCCTCCTTTTTCTGTCCTTTGCTTGGAAGTACGCGCAATGGAGCTTCTTTCTTGAGCGACATAATTCCCGTTACAACAACACTATCGCCTGCTTGCAAACCACTTAGAATTTCAATTTGAGAATCTGTACGATAACCAGTTTCGACAATGGCTTCTTGTGCTTTTCCATTTTTACACACAAATACTTTTTGCCCTTTTAATATGGGAATGATGGCTTGTGTTGGGATAAACAAGGCTGAATGATTGGTTTTCAAAGGCAAACCTACTTGAGCAAATTGTCCAGAAAGAATTTGTTGATTGGTATTTTGAACCAATGCGCGCATCTGCACTGTGCGTGTTGAAGTGTTTACTGATGGCTCAAGTGCATATACATTGGCTTTAAAGTCATCAGTTCGACCTTGAACCCTAAAATGAACCGTAAGTGGCAAACTCAATAGATCGATATAGCGTTCAGGAATGGCAAAATCGAGTTTTAATAAATCGGTTTGTTGCAAGCGTGCAATGGGTGTATTGGCATTGACAAAAGCTCCTTCACTTAAGTTTCTCAAACCAATGATGCCCGAAAATGGAGCTCGAATTTCGGTTTTAGCAATTTGTGCTTTCACATAATTCATGTCGGCATCGGCCACCAGAACTAGGTTTTGTGCTTGATCATATTCTTCCTGACTTGCCCCTTGCAGTTGAAGCAAACTTTTTAAACGATCGGCTTTTTCCAGCTGAACTTTCCGCTGAATTTGTAGTTTGGAAAGCTGCGCCTGAAGATCGTTATCGTTCAGTTTTACTAAGACTTGTCCTTTCGAAACCCGATCACCTTCTTTAAAATTGAGTGAAACAATTTTACCCGAAACTTCCGGAATCAAATCCACTTCCTCGTTCGAACGCAAGGTTCCTGTAGAAGTGATTTGTTGTTCTAATTGTGCTGTATCAACCACATAGATTGTCACCGGCATGGCTTGCACAGGTGGTGGACCAGATTTCGTTTGGTCTTTGGCTCCGGGGAAAAATAGGAACTTGATTCCAAGCAATAGGGCAATTCCAAGAACTAGTATGAATAGTCTTTTCATAGGGTACGTTTCAATTTGTTCGGGTTGGGTTGAAAATCTATAATGATTTCGTCGGATGGCATCTCCTTTAAATTGGATGAAATGCGACAAAGTGATTGGTGAAATTGTGCTCGTTCTTCTTCTGTAAGTCCAGCCATCACCCGCTCATTCAAATCGGCAACAGCCGCATCAATATCGGGAAGAATAGAACGACCATGATCGGTTAATGCAATGACATAGGAACGACGATCCTCAGCATTGGGAATACGTTTAACATAATCGCGCTCGGTCAAAAAATCAATCACTCGCACCATCGATGTTTTATCTATATGGAGAAAATCTCCAACCATTTGCTGAGTGACTTTATCGGGTGAGCGATCGATGTACATCAATACCGAATAATAACGGTCAATTTCGAGATGAGCTAATTTCTGCGTAAGCGCTCCGTAATACAAACGGGTGAGAACGGCAAGATGTCGACCCAAAGGCAATTCTTCGAATAAAGGTCTGGATGACATGGGAAATTCGTTTCTAGTGTAAATGGTTGGCAAAGTAAACTAAAGTACGTACGAATTGTTGTAGCATTGTCAAAAATTCATTCACAAAAAGAAGGAGATTTTCTCCGATATTGCGCCATGCTTCGACTCTCTGTCGTTTCCTACCTCAACACCGTTCCATTTCTGTATGGCTTAAACCAAGCCCAATTGGAAGCTAAAGGTTCTATCGATTTAAGTTTGGATATTCCATCTTTATGTGCCGATAAACTACGAAATGGTCAAGTGGATGTTGGATTAATTCCAGTTGCTACTTTGCCTTTGCTTCCGCAGTTTTCAATTCTAGGAAACACCTGTATTGGTGCTGTTGGGAAAGTCGATTCGGTGGTCTTGATGAGTGAAGTTCCACTCGAACAGTTGGAAGAAATTGTACTTGATTATCAATCGCGCACTTCGGTCAATTTATGTCGCTTGTTAGCAAGAGATTTTTGGAAAATACAACCACGATTTGTAGAAGCTACACCAGATTTTTTAGAGAATATTCAACCGAAACGAGGCTATGTGTTGATTGGTGATCGGGTGTTTGATCATGCGCGTCGTTTTCAATACGTGTATGATTTAAGTGAAGCCTGGATGCAATGGCAAGAGCTACCATTTGTATTTGCATGTTGGGTTTCGATTTTACCTATTGAAAATGAAATATGGCAGCCCATCGAACAAGCACTTCAACACGGAATTCATCATATAAAAGAAGCTTCTGCATCAGTTGAAGGACAATATCCTAATCATTATCCGATAGAGAATTACCTCAGCCACCGAATTTCTTACACGCTAGATTCCGCTAAGCGCAAGGGATTGGAAACTTTTTTAGGTATGCTTAGTACAATTTAATCAAAGGAAACGGTTTGATTTCCTACTTTAGAGAAGAAAAAAATACTCAGGAATGAAGTTGAAAATGCTGCGTAATCTCCTGCTATTGTTGCTTATTTCCCCTGTTTCGCAAACACATTTGTATGCAGATAATGGCACCAATAAATTGCAATTACTTCGTATAAAAAACACCATGATGGGTGGCGATTATGCTACTGCTTGGCGTTCGTTAAGGGCAATGGAAAAGACCGATAGCACTTCGGCTGAGCTATATTTCCTGAGTGGAGAATGCAATTTTCACCTTAAAAATTACGAGGATGCTGTTGAGCGACTTGAAAAATCAATCAAGCTAGATCCCAATGCTGATCCTGATAAATATTTCTATCTCGGACAAACATTGCAGGTACTTGGATTTTTAGATAAAGCCATTCCAAATTATCAAGCGTATATTGAAAAAGCTGAAAAGAAAGCCGATAATAAAGAAGAAGCAGTTACGCTACTTGATCAATGTCGACGCGCGAATGAGATTATGTCGAAACCAGTGAACGTGAAAATTCGCAACATTGGTGATGCTATCAATTCCGAATATCCCGAATACAATCCAAGTGTTTCGGCTGATGGGAAGACGATGATTTTCACTTCTCGTCGTCCCGAATCTACCGGAAAACTAACCGATCCAGAGGATGGGAAATTTTACGAAGACATCTACATTTCAGTCCGAGATTCCATCACAGGAAAATGGCTCGAAGCTGAGAATATTCCCGGTTCACTCAATACCGAAACACACGATGCCAACATGACCTTAACGCCTGATGGCAGTCAGATTTTCGTTTATCGCAACATGGGTTATCGTGGTTCGGGAGAATTGTTTGTTTCGAAAAAATCCCGTGCTGGAAAATGGAGCTCAGCTAAGCCGGTTGAAGGCGATGTGAACACCAGTTATTTTGAAAGTTCTGCCTGTATTTCACCCGATGGAAAAACCTTGTATTTCGTGAGTGAACGTCCACGTGGTGGATACGGAATGGGCGATATTTACATGGCAAAAAAGAAAAACAAAACCGAATGGGGCTCCGCCGTGAATTTGGGTTCAGTAGTGAATGATGAATACGATCAAATTGGATTATTCATGCACCCGGATGGTAAAACCTTGTATTTCGCTTCCAACTCACCAAAGAGTTTAGGTGGTTACGATATTTTCAAGACCACCATCGAAAACGGAAAATGTACTCCTCCCGAAAACTTGGGCTTTCCCATCAACACCACGGGCGACGAACGCTTTTTCGCCCTCAGCACCGATGGTCGTTTGGCTTGGTTTAGCTCTAATCGTACTGGCGGAATTGGCGATTTAGATATTTGGGAAATCGATTTTTCAGCCCTACAAACACAAGCTAAAGTTGACTCAGCATCTTCGCCTGTTCAAATTCCCAAAGGTCCTCCACTTTCTATCTTAAACGGTAAGGTAATCGACTCCGATGCCGGACAAACCATCGAAACCGAAATCAGCATTACCGATAAAGAAAACGGTAAAGTGGTCAATGTAAGCAGCGATGAAAATGGCGAGTACTTTATCACCCTCGAAGGCGAACGTACTTATCTGCTCGAAATAAAAAATCCATTGTACAAACCCTACACATTCGAAGTCTTCCTAAAAGGCCAAAACGAAGGAACATTTACGAAGGAGAAAATGATTGTGTTGGATCGGGTGAAGAAGTAGTACAACGTATTACGATGTACGAAAATTTAGAAGGATGACCTCACCCCCAGCCCCTCTCCTCGAGGAGAGGGGAGTTAATTACGTATAATTTAATATCTAGCAGATTTTCTCGTAAATCGTATAGCGAAGCGTTCGTAAATCAGATACCAAACTTTAAAATTGTTCCATTAATTAGAACTATGCTAATAGCTGATTAAAATATTTATAAGTGATTTTCAATATCCATTATTTCGTGTAATACCCGAATGACTTCTAATACGTTTTGCTTAGTATTTATTTTATAGAAGATCAAATGTGATTTGACTTTTGAACGCCAATATCCTTTTCTGATTTCCCCAAAATCAACTCCTGAATTTGGATTTGTACAGAGATAATCAATTTCATCAAAAATTAAATTCAAATACCGTTCAGCTTGTTGAGTTGACCAATTTTCAATAGTATAAAACCAAATTTCTTTTAAATCATTTTCTGCTTCTTTACTAATCTTATAAATCATTTCTTTTCCTGATTATCTTTAAGATTTTTCAAAAAAGCATCACGATTAAAATCTTGAACGAATCCTGATTTTTCACCTTTAACAAGTTCTTTAATCAATTCAGCTTTCTTTGTTTCTTCCTGTTCAAACATTCTCAATGCTGTTCGAACGACTTCACTAGCTGAAGAAAACTTTCCGGTCTTTACAAGTCCGTTTATAAAATTATTAAAGTAATCTCCCAGTAAAATGGATGTGTTCTTAGCCATGACGTCTTTTTTAACAAAAATACCAATTCTTGGTATATCTTCAGCTGCTTAGGTAATTTTTATAAGTATCAAATGAAGATTAGAACCACATAGTATGGCAGCTTAATGCAGATTTTTTTTAACGTATTAAGTAAAAAGTACAAAGTATTACGAGTTGCTAAAAATGAGCATCTTCTAAAATCTTAATACTTAATACAAATTACTCTATACTATTTCAATTCACCTTCACCACTTTCCCCGTCATTATAGGCACTCCAGCTTTACTCAGGCGACAATAATAAATGCCCGCAGATACGTTTTCCAACGAAATTGGAGTGGATTCTGAAATCTGAAATTGCTGAATCAATTGTCCAACACTATTGAATAATTCAACATCTAAAACAGGTTTATAATCACCGGTATAGTGAATTTGAAATTGCGTTGAAGTGATGGTATTTAGAAATGAAACGGAAACCGGAATGATTGGTTTGGGAATGACAGTAACATTCACCGTATCCCAAGTGATGAGTTTACATTGATTGGCCTTGAGATAATAAGTAGTAGTTATTTCAGGACTAACTGAAATAGAGTTTCCTCCACCTAAGGAATGTAAGGTATCGCCTTCGAACCATTCGTAGCCTTCGGTTAGTGTGGAAGTGGAGAGTTGAATAGTTGAGCCAAAATAAACAAAAGTATCAGCACTAACTTTTAAATCAGGAATTTCAATTAATTGAACATCATCGATATATTGATAACATCCAGCCCCTCCCGCAAATAATCCTAATGAATCATTTGGAATATTTGTTTCAATGTGATAAATCAATTCATCGTAAGGGACAAAATTCCCTAATACGATGTATTCTTCACCTCCAGTGGCTTGATAATAATTAAGTACTTTATCCCAACCGGTGGTATCATTCAAATACTCACTGCTATCGCTTTCTAACCATACTTGTGGCTCATGTGGGTATATTCCATAAGTTGCTTCATAAGGGTTTGTATTACTAAAATAAACTCCTGTTTTATTTGTCACTGCATATAAATAATAATCCTGTTGAGATATTTGTTTGTAGTATAAAGGAGAGCCCGCTGCTATTTGATAGCTGATACAGTAATTTTTATTTTCCAGTTTCCTTTCAAGTTTAACTGAAATGTAATCTGTGAAATTTTCACTTACTAATGAATCAAAAGAAATCCCTCCTACAAAATATCCTGCATAGTTATTACCATCAGATGCAAATTGATAACCTTGCCAATTAGTAGGAGAATAGTAAGTTGAACAAGAAGAAATTGGTAGCGTACCTATATTACATGGAGAATATACATCAGGAGTTTGCGAGGTAGCTGTTTTCCATCCAACAGCAATGGTATTGGGCTCCAAAGGGTTATTTTGACATTGATCTAAACACATGGTTAATTCCTCGAAACTACCATTAGTCACTAAATTCTGCGCCCCTAAAACCAAGGAGAATAAAAGTAAAGTGGAAAATAAAATACACTTCAACATGCACGAATCGTATTTATTCTGCTTAGGAACTAACTAGATTCGAAAGGTAGTGAAAGCGCCAATTTCTATATCGTACAATTTTATGGAGGTGTCGGTTGACTGTATTAAGTACAAAGTATAAAGTAACACGATGTCCTTGCCTAAAATAGGTTGACTTTTTATTATCACTTTCTACTTTGTTAAAGTAGTTTATTGTTTGTTGTTTTAAGTTTCTTTTTTGGTTCTTTTTTCTTTGTTAAGAAGTTGTATTTCTGTTGATATTTCCTGAATTCCAGTTATATATGGTCATAGAAGGATTTTGATTTCTTTGGTTATTCACTTTTTCATATTCAGTAGGTGTTAGCATGCCTAATTCACTGTGTGGTCGTTCATTATTGTAAAGATCCATTGCCTTTTTTGCCATCTCATTGAGATTGCTTTTGGTTAGATTCCATTGAAGTAAGTACTCGTTTTTTATGATGCCATTTATTCGTTCAACATAAGCATTTTCTTGTGCTATTGACGCCATACTGATTCGTATTCCTTTGCTTTTTAGCATCTCTTTATGCATCGTGCTGATGTATTGTGAACCTCGATCAGAATGAAAAATGCAATTATCTAAATCGTGCCCTTTCCTTATTTTAAAGGCTTTTCTAAGTGCTTTGATATTTTCCTCCGCTCTTAAGCTTGGAGACAGATGTAGAGCTAATAAGCGCCTTGAATAGACATCTTCAATACAGATTCCATAATGATGTGCATGCTCTACATCGAGATAAAATATGTCAGATTGCCAAAGCATATTCACATCATTAATCGTTATTCCATTTATCAGATTGTCATATATCTCAACGCGTTGAGACCAAGTCGTTCGTATTGGATTTCTCTTCTTCTTAACCTTATATCCGTACCTAAAACCAATCCGCTCAAAAGCATCCCTACCTATTGGATGGCGTTGTGGATCCATAAAATAGATCTTTCTACAACCCATTTGGCGATGATTATGACGCACTTTTGATATGTAACGAACGATACTTTCTTCCACCTTTAATTGGTCGCGACTTCGTCTTTCACTCTTCCAAAGTGCTTGCTTACTAAGGCCTGCCACTTCTAACAGACTCTTCATTTTGTACCCGTGCTTTTGTCCTTTTGTGGATCGGAACCAGAGTAAGGCTGGTTTAATAAATTTTTTTTTAAATCAGTTTGGAACTCCTCATTTGCTAACTCAATGACCTTGCTCAATAAATCAAGTTCCATCTGTTTTCGGCCCAATGCGGCTTCCAATTCACGGATGCGCTGCTCAAGCTCTTTGCTTTTGTATGATTCGCTTTGCTCTTCCACTACTAAGATTTTTCCTCTCTTCAAATATCGACTATATTGATAAATCCATCGATAAACTGAAGTTATTGTTACTCCTAGTTCCTGGGCTACTTTAGATACTGAAGCCACTCCGGATTCAATATCCTTAACTGTTTGACGCTTTAATTCTTCACTAAAAACTCTTCGTGGCCGAATTACTTCTTTGCGATTTAAATGCTTTTTCATGTCCCGTTTTTTAAGTTGATTTTGGTCAACCTATTTCAGTCACGGACACGATGTGCTTAATATCTGCATTTAGTTATGATCTTAATATTTAAATATTGGTACTTGTTAATGTGTTAAGTATAAAGTACCAAGATTTACGAATTGCTCAATTGAAGCAGTTTCAAAAAATCTTAATACTCTATACTTGATACTTAATTCTTAACTTACTGCAACCAAGCCCGGTTCATACGCCAAAACTGGACTTAGCCAACGTTCGGTGTCTTCGAGCGACATGTTTTTACGTTGGGCGTATTCTTCCACTTGATCGCGGTTGATTTTACCTAAGCCAAAATACTTGCTTTCGGGGTGTCCGAAATACCAGCCGCTAACTGCTGCCGTTGGATACATGGCGTAGCTTTCAGTTAGCGAAATACCCGTTTGTTTGCTGGCATCGAGGAGTTGGAAAAGCAGCCCTTTTTCGGTATGGTCGGGACAAGCAGGATAGCCTGGAGCAGGACGAATACCGCGGTATTTTTCGGTGATGAGTTCTTCGTTACTCAAGGTTTCGTTGCTCGCATAGCCCCAGAATTCTTGACGAACACGTTGATGTAAGCGCTCAGCAAAAGCTTCGGCTAAACGGTCGGCTAAAGCTTTGAGCATGATAGCTGAATAATCGTCGTGATTGGCTTCAAAACGTGCAACATGTTCTTCAATTCCCAAACCAGTAGTTACGGCGAAACCACCTATATAATCAGCAATTCCGCTCGATTTAGGTGCTACAAAATCGCTGAGGCAATAGTTGGCTTGTCCAGCTGCTTTCTTGTTTTGCTGACGAAGATTGTGAACCGTTTCTAATACGTGTGTGCGAGTTTCGTCGGTGTAGATTTCAATATCGTCACCAACCGAATTGGCTGGCCATAAACCAATCACAGCATTAGCCTGCAACCATTTTTCGTTGATCAATTGCTTCAACATCGCATGTGCATCGGCAAATACTTTAGTAGCTTCCTCCCCTACTACTGAATCGGTTAAGATTGCTGGATATTTTCCATACAATTCCCAAGTAGCAAAGAATGGCGTCCAGTCGATGTATTGCGCTAATTCAGCTAAATCGTAATTCACCAAGGTGGTGTTTCCATTCTTAACTGGTGATTGAATATCGGATGCTTTGAATTCAATAGGAATGCGGTTTTCACGCGCTGCTGAAAGGGAAATATATTCTTTCGCAGAAACACGTCCTGCATGCTGTTCACGGATTTTCTGATATTCCACATCCAAATCCTCCATGAATTTTGGACGTAATTCAGGATTGATAAGCGAACCTGCTACAGGCACCGAACGTGAAGCATCAAGCACGTGAACAACTGGTCCGCTATAGTTTTGAGCAATCTTTACGGCTGTATGTGTTTTAGAAGTTGTTGCTCCACCTATCAACAAAGGAATTTTAAATCCTTGTTTTTCCATTTCACGGGCAACAGTCACCATTTCGTCGAGTGATGGGGTGATAAGTCCGCTAAGACCAATGATATCGGCACCAATTTCACGCGCAGTATCAAGGATTTTCTGGTAAGGAACCATTACTCCAATATCAACCACTTCGTAATTATTACAGCCTAAAACAACGCCTACAATATTTTTCCCAATATCGTGAACATCGCCTTTCACGGTAGCCATGAGGATGGTTCCGTTGCTGTTCGATTCACCTTCTCTCTTTTCAGCTTCGATGAATGGTAGCAGATACGCCACCGATTTCTTCATTACACGAGCGCTCTTCACCACCTGAGGAAGGAACATTTTACCACTTCCAAACAAATCACCCACAATGTTCATCCCGTCCATCAAAGGACCTTCAATCACCTGCAAAGGACGATCAACTAACTGACGCGCTTCTTCGGTGTCCTCGTCGATAAATTCCACGATTCCCTTGATAAGCGCATGGCTGAGGCGTTTGTTCACTGGCCAAGTTCTCCATTCCAGGTCTTTCTCTTGAACTTTCCCTTTCGATTTGATGGTTTCAGCAAATTCAACCAAACGTTCGGTAGAATCGGGACGACGGTTGAGCAATACATCTTCTACCAGCTCAAGTAAATCCTTAGGAATTTCTTCGTACACCTCGAGTTGTCCTGCATTGACAATTCCCATATCCAATCCCGCTTTGATGGCGTGATATAGGAAAGCCGAGTGCATGGCTTCACGTACGCGATCGTTACCACGGAACGAGAAGGAAATATTCGATACACCGCCACTAACGCGTGCTCCGGGAAGATTATTTTTTATCCAGCGAGTAGCTTTAATAAAATCGACTGCATAATTATTATGCTCTTCGATTCCAGTTGCTACAGTTAGAATGTTTGGATCGAAGATGATATCTGTAGGTGGAAGTCCAACTTCGTTTACTAAGATGTTGTAGGCACGTTGGCAAATCTCGATGCGTCGTTCGTATGAATCGGCTTGACCTTGTTCATCAAATGCCATGACCACAACCGCAGCTCCGTAGCGTTTCACGAGGCGAGCATGGTGACGGAAAGCTTCTTCACCTTCCTTCATGGAAATGGAATTCACGATGGATTTTCCTTGTACGCATTTCAATCCCGCCTCAATCACCGACCATTTAGATGAATCAATCATGAAAGGAAGCTTGGCGATATCGGGTTCAGATGCCATGAGGTTGAGAAACTTCACCATAGCAGCTTCCGAATCGAGCATGCCTTCATCCATGTTCACATCCAGAATTTGGGCACCACCTTCAACTTGGTTAAGAGCAACAGTTAGGGCTTCATCGTAATTGCCTTCCATGATTAGGCGGGCGAATTTCTTAGAACCCGTTACGTTGGTACGTTCACCGATGTTGACGAAATTAGTTTCCTCACGAATAGTAACTGGTTCGAGTCCGCTGTAGAATGGAACAGGCTCCACATCTGGAATTACGTGTGGTTGATATTCGGCAGCTACACGAGCAATTTCACGAATGTGATCAGGAGTAGTACCGCAGCAACCACCAATGATGTTGATGTAATTGTTTTCGAGGTACTCACGAATTTGAACACCCATTTGTTCGGGCGTTTCGTCGTATTGTCCGAAAGCATTAGGTAATCCAGCATTCGGGTGAGCCGAAATACGGAATTTAGAATTCTTAGCGAGTGTTTCGATGTAGGGTTTTAACTGACGTGCACCGAGGGCACAGTTGAATCCTACAGAAAGTAAATCAATGTGCGAAACTGAATAGAGAAATGCTTCGGCTGTTTGTCCGGTGAGTGTTCTACCAGACGCATCGGTAATCGTTCCCGAAACCATGACAGGCATACGAATCCCTTGTTTTTCGCAGTATTGATCGATGGCAAAAAGTGCTGCTTTACAATTCAGTGTATCAAAAACAGTTTCAACAAGTAGAATATCTACACCACCATCAACGAGACCGCGTACTTGTTCGGTATAGGCTTCCACAAGTTCATCGAACGTGATGGCACGATAGCCGGGATCGTTCACATCGGGTGAGATGCTAGCTGTACGGTTTGTAGGACCGATTGAACCAGCAACAAAACGAGGTTTATCGGGTTGAAGGGCAGTGTATTTATCAGCAGCTTGACGAGCTAAACGAGCAGCAGCAACATTGAGATCATACACGATATGCTCCAGGTGATAATCGGCTTGTGCGATGCTGGTTCCGCTGAAGGTGTTGGTTTCGGCGATATCGGCACCGGCTTCGTAATAGGCTTCATGAATCCCTAAGATGATATCTGGACGCGTGAGAGCGAGTAGGTCGTTGTTTCCTTTAAGCGGAGAAGGATGATTTTCGAAATGACCTTTCCGGAAATCTTCCTCTTCGAGTGGATGCCTTTGGATCATGGTTCCCATGGCGCCATCAAGGACGAGAATACGTTTTTTCAGTTGCTCCTGTAGTAATGACATACGTGTATCTTTCTTCGCGTGAAGAACACTAACAGAAAGATAAGGTTGCCGCAAACAGGAAATTGAATTGATGGTTCATTCTTATCTGCTCCCCAATGGGGCTAGGAATTGGCACCTTTCTCAAAAGAGGGTTGCCAAGACGTCATAGGGCCTATTCCCTCGGTCTTTCTGGATAAGTGTACTTCAATGAACGTTTATTCAGAGGCAAAAGTACAAAAATATTCATCAAGCAAGCAAGCGCGGACGAGACAGATCTCGTTGAAGAGCAACTTTGTCATTCCCAAGCTTTTGATATCCGATTTCATAACAATAAACTACAAGATCGCCCTTGGGATTCATTCCTTGATGTGTAAAATACCGGAAATCAAAACCACAGGAACTGAGATAAGCCGTATGAACTCTTCTGGTTTTACTAAGAAAGCATTGCTGAAGAATTCTTCTATTTCGTGAAAGAATGAGATTAACTTCTTTCACAGCTTCACTTTGATTTAATCGTTCTCGATTATGATAAACGTTTCTACAGATATCAGAACAAAAACGTTTGTCGCTACGCCCATGGACGATTTCGCCGCATTCGGGGCAATTTTTATTAGAATACATAATGAATTAGATAAGGATAAAATTAATGTGAGATCAAACTTAGAAGAACTAGTTCAAAAAGTCAAGTCAAGAATTGAAGTTTATCACCGATAGCCGTTTTAAACGTTTATATACGTATATAAATGTTTACTATACGACTAATTGAAAAAGCAGCCAGTATGTTTGTCCTGTCAATTGATAACCGGAACGAACGGGTGCACCCATTTCTTTTATCATTTAATTATTAAACGTATGAACAACTTAAAAAACTCAGTCCGCCTGATTGGAAATCTGGGTGGCAATCCGGAAGTGCGAGAGCTTCCAAGTGGAAAAAAGCTAGCGAAATTTTTCTTAGCAACAACCGACAAATTCAAAGACAGCGAAGGAAAGCTGGTGAATGAAACTCAATGGCATAATTTAGTTGCCTGGGGAAAGACAGCCGATTTCATTGAAAAGTATGTCGAAAAAGGCCAAGAAATAGCTGTCGAAGGCAAACTTCAAAGTCGCTCCTATTCGGATAAAGAAGGAACGAAAAAATACATCACTGAAATTTCGGTGAATGAGATTTTAAAGATTGGAAGTGGGAAAAAAATGGTTCGTGAATGAATCAACTGGGAGCAGTTTGAAATTTCAGACTGTTCCCTTTACATTTCATGTAAGAAGGAACGTAAATCAGAAATGAAGTAGCGAAACTAGGAAATTGAATGTGCGTTAAACTGCCTACATCTAAGCATTAATGTTACATTCTAATTTCATATGGTCAATTCTATCTACCCTCTTATTATTAGGAGGCATGGTATTGATTTATGATTCTTTTCGGGTATGCAGTAAAATTATAACACTTACTGATGGCGAATCGAGAAAGAATTGGCTGTGGATAAAAAAATCAATCATTGTATTTTTTATTCTGTTTGGATTATCGGTGATTGGCACTTGGAGTGACTTTCAACCGTGGATTGTTATATTAATGTCGGTCATATTATTTGGTGGAGCTGCCTTTGTGAATCGGATTTTAAGTTTGGCTAAATCGAGTTTAGTAACTTTAAACCAAACGCATCATTTACAACAATTTTTGGAAGAGATATTCCAAACAATGGGAGATGCATTGATTGTAGCTGATAAACAAGGAAGAATAACATTAGTAAATAATTGTTTGGTTAAGCTAATCCAACAGCCTAAGGAAAAGTTGATAGGAATGAAAGCCGAAGAATTATTTGTAAGTGAAATAAGTGATATGCCTGGAGTGCAGCATGAGAATGGATTAATCATGCCTCATTTAAAAGAACTACCAGTTTTAGTTACAATTTCGCATACATCTGAATTGGGAGAACAAGTACAAATTATTGTTGTACAAGACATTCGAAATCAGAAAGAGAATGAGAGAAGGTTGAAAAAATACCTTCAAAAAATCGAGCAAAATAATTTAGAATTAGAGCAATTCTCTTATGTAGCAGCGCATGACCTGAAGGCTCCTTTGAGAGCTATTCAAAATTTAGCGGAATTTATTGAAGAAGATTTAAAGACTGTTCCAGTGGAAGTGATGTCTAATTTTAAATTAATAAAAGGCAGAATTTCCCGAATGGAAAATTTAATTAATGGATTATTGGAATATGCACGTGTAGGAAAAAGAGGTGTTGATTTAGAGTTAACCAATGTGAATCAATTGGTAGCAGATATTATTGATAATCTGGGAGTTCAATCAAAATCAAAAATTGAAGTAGAAACAGAATTACCAATCATTTACACGCATAAATTATTGCTAGAACAGGTATTTTCCAATTTGATTAGTAATGCATATAAATACAATTCCAATCCAGAACCTGTGATTCGAATTTCTTCAAAAATTGAAGGTCAGAAGTTGGAATTTTCTGTAAGTGATAATGGACCTGGAATTCCTGAAGAAAGCAAAGAGAAAATCTTTCGGATCTTCCAAACATTGCAAGCACGAGATAATTTTGAAAGTACTGGAATTGGCTTATCGATCGTAAAAAAGATCGTAGAAGAAACCGGTTGCAAAATAAAAATTGATTCTGAAATTGGTCAAGGAAGTACTTTTCGTTTTACCTGGCCATTATCAGGTGCAGCTTAATTAATTGGTAGTAATTGGACGATCATCCCATATAGTAGCACCATCAATTAGGTATTCTTCCAAACGTGCTTCTCCTATTTTAATGCTGACTTTATCCATTAGGAATCGAACTTCACACCGATTTTTATCTGGTAATGTAGAATCTGTATTACGAGTAGTTCCGGCGATGTAACCAATGTGAGTAACATTTCCGTGAATTGTATCTACCTGAGCTAATTCGATTGTAAACCATTTTTCTTTTTCACCTGCATTGACTTGAATGAGGTTTTTCTTCTTATTCCAATAAATGGTGTAATTCACTGGTTTTACCCCCTCAGAGAACATTTTACTTTTCCCAATCATCGAAACGCGCGTTTTTGTCCCTGAATACTCAAAGCCTTTTTTGGAATGTTGAGCAAACACTCCTGTTGAAACAGCGAAAATAAAGAAGAAAAGGATGCTAAGATTTTTCATAGGAAAAGGACGAATCACAAAAATAACAAATCATCTGATTAAAAATAGAGATTGATAGAATCATAATAAAAACTTCTTATTGCAATTTTTTATGTATTTTTTGCAACCAGAGAATGTATAAAGATGGTAAGACCCGAAATTAAATATGGCCTGCTCGGAGCAACTTTGCTTATCTGCTGGACAATAGCGCAATATTTACTTGGGTTCCATACATTTCGCCTGGGGGCTGCCACTTATGCTGGATATTTAAATTACATCATCATTTTCATAAGTCTTTGGCTTGGATTACAAGAAAAGAAAATGGATTATGGTGGAAAATTCACAGTGAGAAGAGGGGTAAAAGAGAGTATGTATCAACTCTTTATTACTGCTTCAATTTCTTCTTTTTTTATGTTTATCTATGATTATAAGATCAATCCTTTTTGGGTAGAAAATTACATTCAATGGCAAAGAATACATGGAAATCACTCTTCTTTATTTATGCTTTTTGTAAACGATCCCAATGCAGAAGCCATTATTCTGAGTAATACTGAAACGCATTTATGTATTTATTTTTTGGGAATAGTTGGAATCGGTGCAGGAATAGCTTTTTTACTATCAGCCATTATTGCAAATTCTAAAGCAACAATAACAACCCAAACCAATACAAGCGTAGAGAAGGAATTAGAACTTTAGTCCAGCTTCTATTTTCAATCCAATATCATTCTTATACACTTTCGAACTTAGGAATCGTTCGTAGATACCAGCACCGAGATAAAAACCAACGCGTGATCGAGTTATAAAATAAAAGCTTTGTGTAGGTTCAAAACCAAAAATAAAACGGTTCGTTACTGTTGTCGTTTGAGCTAAAGGATTGAATTTCTCAAGTTCCTCAAAACCTAGAGGAATATTCATATTAAACACGAAGTGAAAATCGTCTCCAATTTTTCGCATGGCACCAACACCGATTTTCCCATAATTCAATGTTGCTTTTTCATATCCCGCTCTAACAAGTAGACCCGGATCTATCACATATTTATCGTAGGAAATTGAAAAAGGAATAGCCCAATTCCCACGTAAGGAAGAAGAAAATCCCATATAGGAAACTCCCCAACCTTCGGCATTTGTACCAAATGCAGCATGGATAGGCAATAGACTAACCCAAATTTTCTTTTCTGGTTCTAGTGTATTATTGAGTAAAATGCTTTTTTGCCCTTTAATTTCAGAAAATTCAATGTACTCTGTCTGCACATTTTGCCAATTACTATTATTAAAAGCCAGAATTACATTTTCTAATACTTTACGAATTCTCCGTTCATGACTTGCCGTTACATCAGGAGCAGTTTCTTCATCAACAGCCTCTGTTTCAAAAACCTTCCCCCATTTTCCTTCTGCATTCTTTTTATAAAATTCAACTTTTATTTCTGCTTTTCCAATTTCTGATGGTCCATCAGTATGTTCTGAAATTTGGAAAAATACAACTCGCATCACAATTGGGGCTAGTGTTGTATCAGGAGTAACGGCGTAACGATAAAAATCGTTCAATGACTTTTCGAGGCCATTTTGTAAATCAACTTGAATTTTCTTATTAAATGAACCTTTATGTACAAATCCAATTTCTGATGTATTTCCCCTACCATCAATAACTGATTGAATATAGAATTTCTGATCTGACATACGAATCATACTGTTTTTCAGGACAATGAATTCCTTTTGAGCAGAAAGCAATTGGGTAATAATCAAAAGAAAGAAAACAGTAGTCAGGCGTTTTATCACAATGTGGGGTATTCAATTTAAGGATTCCAAAAGTAACATGCTCATGAGAATAAACAAGTGTCTTCCTTTAGAATGAAACGATTATCTTTTTGAAGCTATGTAAGTACTTAACGTTTGCCTGTCGGTACTAGATGGTAATAAAGGACTTACCTCAAAAAAGTAGTTTTCTTTATCTGCTATATAATCGTACGCGAATTTTGCGAGAATCAGTTTATCTGTAGATGAGGCGAATAAAGCAACAATTTCCTTCATCTGTTTCGAAGTATAGCATTTATAGCGAGGCAATTGTTGTTTTGCAATGTTTAGTCGAGTAGTAGAAGACGATTCATTGGCTAAAGGATCTTTGATTGTTTTAAATTCTGAATCATTTACCTTACAAGGAGGTGGTGGCAATTGAGCTTGAGCAGCAGCTCTACTTTGAATGATAAAATCGCGCAATGCAACTTGATTCGGAGCATGTGTGAATACTTGTGTCGCAAATTCAAAATTTCCTTCATCATAAATTCGCTGATAAGCCTTTTTCAATAATTCTAATCGATCATTCTCAATAGTGATTGCTGTGGCAAGTTTCATCGCTTGAGAAGTTGAAAGGCATGCAACTTCGACAATAGAAAAAGCTTCTTTGGATTTTTCTTGATCCGATTTCAGCCTAGCAATTTGACGCATATACATCATGAAATCGTTATCAGACAAAAAGGTTTGACAATTCTTTTTCCCGTTATAAATACTAGCATCTGGATAGTTCAACAGTGGGAAATTAATTTCAATAGGTTTGGGTTGAACCGGAATTGGTTGAACAAGTACAGGCGTATTTTGAACTCTGGTAGAAGCAATATAATCGTGTAATCGAAAGGCTGAAGAGAAATAGGCAAATGAGTTATATACATCATAGATATCTTCTTTATTTATAATGCGAGGATATGCCGATATAGCTATACCTAATCGATCATTCTCATCCGAAATAAAACCTAGAAATTCTGCTAATTGATAAGTAGTGAGACATTCTGAACGTACAATTCCATCCAACATCGTATAGCGTTGGTTGGGAGCTTGTAATGAATTCAAATCCCTTTTTACTTGCTGAAAACGGATCGAAGAAAGCGCTTGTTGGCAATCAGGAAGTTGAGCAAATGAAATACTGCTTATTAAAACAAAAAGAATGAGAAAAAATGGAGAGAGAATGTTTGTGAGTTTCATAAATACGTGTAGAACCTTTATTGCCTAAAAGAAATTGTATTCTGCGAATATACCAAAAGCATTATCACCTACTCATACCATACAAAAGAGAAAGATTCACCTCAATAAATTGCTCAGGATTGACTAGGTTTGCAGCAAAGAATACCTCAAAATGGACACAACATCAATAGTAAAACGCACACCTTTTTATCCTATTCATCAGCAATTAGGCGCTAAAATTCTACCATTTGCTGGATATGAAATGCCTATTACTTACGCCGGTGTAATTGCAGAACATGAATGTGTTCGAAATGCTGTTGGCGTTTTTGATGTGAGTCATATGGGAGAATTTATTCTTCGTGGAGAACATGCTCTCGAACTGATACAGAAAGTAACAAGCAATGATGCTTCGAAACTGAGCGACGGAAAAGTTCAATATTCTTGCTTTCCTAACAATCGTGGTGGAATTGTAGATGATTTATTGGTGTATCGAATCAAAGAAGATCAATACATGTTAGTTGTCAATGCATCTAATATTGAGAAAGACTGGAATTGGTTGAAGCAAAACGACAGCTGGGGTGTTGATATGGAAGATATTTCCGAAAGAACAGCGCTACTTGCTGTTCAAGGTCCTAAAGCTGCAGCTGCTCTTCAAAAATTAACGGATGTGAATTTGGCTGAAATGGGGTATTATACCTTTACCAAAGGAACATTTGCGGGATTTCAGAATGTATTAATTTCTGCAACTGGCTATACTGGAGCAGGTGGTTTTGAAATTTATTTCGATGTAAAACATGCAGAAGAAATCTGGAAAGCGATTTTCGAGGCAGGAGCTGAATTTGGTATTCAACCCGTTGGCTTAGCTTGTCGTGATACCTTGCGTTTGGAAATGGGATTTTGTCTTTATGGAAATGATATCAACGATCATACTTCGCCCATTGAAGCTGGTTTGGGATGGATTACTAAATTCAGTAAAGATTTTATCAATCGTCAGGAAATTGAATCTCAAAAACAACTTGGCACACAAAAAAAATTGGTTGGTTTTGAATTGCTCGACAAAGGTGTTCCTCGTCACGATTATGAAATTTGTAATGCAGATGGAGATGTTATCGGAATTGTAACATCAGGAACAATGTCTCCAACCTTGAAAAAAGCAATTGGAATGGGCTATGTGCCGACTTCCTTGGCTAGTATTGGTTCAACCATATATATTCGAGTTCGAGAAAAATTATTGAAAGCACAGGTGGTGAAAATGCCCTTTTTAACCAATCAATAAGTAGAATCTATTTTGGCTAATACAATTCAAACTTGCTTCTCCCCTGCTTTATATCCGCTTTTTGCCGATAATGAAGCAATCGTTGTTGTAGTGGATGTTCTTCGAGCTACATCGGCTATTTGTACAGCAATTCATCATGGTGTTGAACGTATGATTCCTGTTGCAGGTTTGGAAGAAGCACGTGCTTATAAAGAGCAAGGATACTTGGTTGCAGCAGAGCGAAATGCAATTAAGCAGGAAGGTTTTGATTTTGGGAATTCACCTTATCATTATATGAATGAGGAAGTTCAAGGGAAAACCATTGTGATTTCTACTACAAACGGAACTCAAGCAATTGAAGCAGCAAAAGATGCATCTGTCATTGTTATCGGTTCTTTTTTAAATATTTCTGCACTGGCCGAATGGATAAAACCGCAAGGTCGTGATGTGATTATTTTATGTGCTGGTTGGAAGAATAAATTCAATATGGAAGATTCTCTTTTTGCCGGAGCTTTAGCTAATCAACTTCTTGCGAGTGGACAATTTTCTACATCCTGTGATTCTACCATCTCAGCAGGCTATTTATACGAAAGAGCCTCTGAGGATCTTTATGGTTTCTTAGAAAATTCATCGCATCGGAAACGTTTGAAAAATCTTCAGTTAGAAGAAGATATCCGTTATTGCTTGACAAAAGACACCATGCAAACAATTCCTGTTTATCATGAAGGTGGATTAATTTCTACTGTTAAATTAGCGGCTGTATTAAGTTAAGTTGTCCCGAATCGGGGTTTGTGTTGCTCGAATGAACGTTTATCTTTGAGTTATGATCAAGCGTATTCTCTTTCTGTTGATTCTTGCTATTGGGCCATTGCTCTATTTTATTCCCTATGCGAGCAGTTGGGGCTTTTTTGCGCACAAGGAAATCAACCGAGTAGCAGTTTTTACGCTTCCTCCCGAACTTTTTGGATTTTACAAACAGAACATCGAATTCATAACTGAGCATGCCGTTGATCCCGATAAACGCCGATATGCTGTAAAAGAAGAAGCCGCTCGTCATTTTATTGATCTCGATCGCTATGGCGCATCACCACTCGATTCGATGCCTCATAATTGGGAAGCTGCTTGTAAAAAATATACCGAAGACACCTTGCGTGCTCATGGAATTGTTCCTTGGCATATTGAAGTGATGGTGAAACGTTTGACTATGGCATTCAAGTCGAACGATTACGATCGTATTCTCCGCACTTCAGCCGATTTAGGGCATTATATTGCCGATGCCCATGTTCCTTTGCACACCACTCGGAATTATAACGGACAGTTAACAAACCAGAAAGGGATACATGGCTTTTGGGAATCGCGATTGCCTGAATTATTCAACGAAGATTACGACTTCTTTGTTGGAAAAGCGGTGTATGTAGAGAATCCACTTGAATTAGCTTGGAAGATTGTCGGTCAAAGTTTTGCGGCAAAAGATTCCGTATTACGTTTTGAAGCTGAATTAAACGAACGATTCCCATCGGATAGAAAGTACAGTTTCGAAAATCGTGGTGCTGCTATGATGAAAGTATATAGCGAAGATTATTCTACCGAATATAATAAGCTACTTGATGGCATGGTTGAACGACGAATGCGACAAGCCATTATCACGGTGGGTAGTTTATGGTTTACCGCTTGGGTGAATGCAGGTCAGCCTGATTTAAAGCTCTATAAAGACCGCAAAATTGGCACAGATACCGAACGTGAATTGGCCGAAGAAGAACAGAATTACCAAAAAGGAGCAATCAAAGGAAGAAGTTGTGATTGAGAATAGTATGAATCTATTTTTTATTTAGACTTCAAATATTCTGTTAAAGAAGTAATTATCGTATCCCCTATTTCATTTAAATCTGTTAAATCTTTGTCACCAGATAGCAAATGAGTAGCTTTTCCTTCGAGTGCTAATGATAGTAGAAAATTATCTTTAGGATCCCTACAAATAGACAATTCATTATTAACCTGTATAAATTCAGCATGCTTTTCAATTATATATAAAAGCTTAATTATATCTTCTGTATTAAAGTATTTTCTAAACTTTGGACGACAGGCAACATCAATGAATTCTTCAACTAATTCATCACTAAACAAAAGTACAATTGAATTCGAATTGATGAGTTTGTCAAGCTTAGAGTAATTTCCAGTTAATATGAAATTTATCCAAAGATTAGTATCAATAACTACTCTATCTTTTCTTTGAATCATTCCGTTTCTCTCTAACTATTTCAACCTCCCTTGTAATCTCTTCGATTGAGGGTAATTTGATTGAAGCTTTTTTTCTTAATCTTTTTAGAACATTACTTAGATTTTCATCCGTTTTCCGAATAGAGATTAAGTTCAAATCAGCTAAATCTTGAAGTAGTTTGACAGCTTTAGGGTCTAATACGTCTATCTGATATGTTTTCATATTTCAAATGTAGTAGTTTTAATTAATCGTTGTCATCTCTAAAATGAAGCGATAATTTCAAGAATTTTTTGTTTAATAAAAAATTTCAGTACTGTCCGGTTAAAGTTTAAATCAGAAAAAAGGAGCGACCATTTCGATCACTCCTTTTGTGATTATTTTTGAGTTACGACACACCAAAATAATCATGAGTAAAAGTAAATATTTTACCGGACAGCCGATTTACAGTCAACTCCTTTCTTATCTGCCTCAGACGAAAGTAAAGGACATAGCTGATGAGCATAACGCTGATAGGTATTATAAGAACTTCAGGACTTATACGCACCTAGTAACGATGCTTTACGCAATCTTTAATCGGTGTACAGGTATCCGAGAAGTGACCTCAGGCCTACTTGCCTGGGAAGGCAGGATACAGCATTTAGGAATCAACTACTTTCCCAGAAGGAGCACGATTTCAGATGCAAATACCAGTCGACCAGCCGATGTCTTTGAAGATATTTACTACTGGCTTTATGACCGATACAAGCATTTTTTACCGGACAGCCGAAGTAAAATCGCATCCCGGCTTTATATTGTTGACTCGACAACGATTCAGTTGTTTCAGGAAGTTTTGAAAAATGCCGGTCGTAATCCCGCCGATGGTAAGCGCAAAGGCGGTATTAAGGTGCATACTTTAATGAGGAGTGATCAAGACGTGCCTTGCTTGATAAGGTTCTCTGCTGGAGCTGGAGCCGACAGCCCATTTCTGCAGAACATACACCTGCAACGTGGGTCCATTGTGGTGTTTGATCGTGGTTATAATGATTACAAGCAATACAACCGTTTCTCGGAAGAAAATGTCACATGGGTGACCCGATTACGAAACAACACCGTGATCAAAGTCCTGCGGGAAAAGAAAATTTCAGACAAGGAAAAGCAGAACGGAATTTTGCTCGACCAGATTATAGAAATGGGCCACACCAAGCACAATAACAATACACGAGTGAAGGCACGTCTTATAAAATATGAGGACAAAAAATCGAAGAGGATATTTGAATTCATAACCAATAACAATCAATTCAAACCCTCCTCAATCGCACTGTTTTATAAAAATCGTTGGCAGATCGAATCGCTATTTAAGCGTATCAAACAGAACTATCCGATGCAAAGCTTCCTTGGAGAGAGCGAAAATGCGATCAAAATCCAAATCTGGTGTGCCCTGATCGCTGACCTTGTCTTAAAAATTGTCAAAGCAAGAGCTGGTAAAAACTGGTCGTTTTCAAATCTTGCAGCCATGGTCAGGCTACATTTGATGACCTATATCAACCTTTTTGAATTCCTCATCAATCCTGAAAAATCGCTAATTAGAAATCAAATTAAATCCTTTCAACTGCCATTGTTCCCTCCATAGGGGGCTTTATTTTAAATAAATACCATCAACACCCGCATTTACTGCAACTACAGAAGGTAAATCATGCAATCTCAATTTTAACCGGACAGTACTGAAAAAATTTAAGATTCTCTAGAAAAGTTGGGAGATCAAAACCCAACAAAAAAGCCCTGTAAAAATGATTTACAGGGCTTTTGTATGAGTTGAGATAGCTTATTCAGCAACCACTTCGAATTCTACCGTTGTTTTGATGTCTTTGTACAATTTAACAGCAGCAGAATAAGTACCTAATTGTTTGATGCTTTCGCTATCAATGGTAATTTGCTTGCGGTCGATATCGATACCAAGTTTTTTCAATGCTTCAGCAATTTGAAGTGAATTAACAGATCCGAAGATTTTGCCTGATTCACCTACTTTTGCACCTACTTCAATTTTTGTAGCAGCCAATTTCTCAACCAATGAAGTCGCTTCCGTACGGATTTTTTCTTCTTTGTGAGCGCGTTGACGAAGTGTTTCAGCCAATACCTTGCGGTTGCTTTCGGTAGCGAGTTGCCCCATACCTTGTGGAATCAGGTAGTTACGGCCATAACCGTTTTTTACCTTCACGATTTCGTCCTTGTGACCAAGGTTATTTACGTCTTGTGTTAGAATAATTTCCATGATTCCTCCTTATTTCAACATGTCAGCTACATATGGCATAAGCGACAAATGACGAGCACGCTTAATTGCCTGAGATACTTTACGCTGATACTTCAATGAAGTACCTGTGATGCGGCGAGGAAGAATTTTTCCTTGCTCATTCACGAACTTCAAAAGAAAGTCTGCGTCTTTGTAATCGATGTACTTGATACCACTTTTCTTAAAGCGGCAGTACTTTTTCTTCTTCACCTCCACCGTTGGCGGGGTTAGATAGCGGATTTCTGATTGTGGACTTGCCATCGTTCAAAAGTTTTTAGTGGTTAGGCTTCAGTTTTAACTGCGGATTTTGCAAATCCTTTGGTACGTTTCTTCTCGTTGTATGCAAGCGAGTTTTTGTCTAGCACAATCGTGAGGAAACGAAGCATACGCTCATCACGTTTAAATGCTACTTCGATTTTCGCCACCAAGTCGCTAGGAGCTTGATATTCGAGTAGATAATAGAAGCCAGTTGTCTTCTTTTGAATAGGGTAAGCCAGTTTGCGCAGTCCCCAGTTCTCTTCGTGAACTAGTTTCGCGCCATTCTCAGCAAGCATGGCTTTAAACTTGCCGACCGCTTCCTTCATCTGATCATCAGACAAAACGGGAGTCATAATGAAAACGGTTTCATACTGTTTTAGCATGGGCACAATGTTTAAAAATTGGACGGCAAAAGTAGTGATTCTATCTGATTACACAACCTAAAAATTGGGATACATCATATTTCTAAAAAGAAAACGAGTCCAATCATCCAAATTGCTTCATCAAAAGAATCTGCTCTGCAGAAATTTATCGTACCATCAATTTCTGCATCTTACTACCATAAGGAGTTTGAGCTCGTATGAAGTACATACCTGATGACCAATTTATGGTATTGATGTAAAAGCGTGTTTCGCCCGATTGAATTTTACTAGCAGCTACTTTCTCTATCACTCGTCCAGAAACATCCAATACGCTCACATCAACATTCATTGCCACATCGCTTCGAACAGGAATGCAGGTTATGCCTTTGGAAGGATTCGGATATGCTTCTACTTCAAAAAGTTTTTCCATTATTTCCTGTTGAAACGTGATTACCGAACCTGAATCCAATACATGGAAATTCCAATATCCATCCGGCGCGCTGATTGGTCGGAATTGCGTTTTTCCGTTTTCAGCAATTCCCTGAATGAAATAAAACACTTCCGTTCCTGCGGCTTGAGCTGGAATAGATGCAGTCCATTGATTGGTGGCGCTGTTGAATAATGTCATTGGCACTTCGGAATACGCTTGAGTCGTATCGATTGTATAAAACAATTTCGCTTGGTTAATTCCGCTTCGATGCTGTAATGTAGCATTTACTAAATAATCGTTTTGTGTATCGTACGTATCATATAAAGGCTGATGCACAATCAACATCGGATCATTCACACCAACCGAATGGGTAATGCAATGGATTGCTCCACTTGCAGGAATAATATCATTACAATCAATTCCTATCACCCGAAAACCTGGCAGACTTTCTCGCCAAACTCGAATAGCAGTTGTATCGTACTTTTCTTCATACAAAGGGAAAAGCACCGTTTTGTTTACAAAAACAGCATTGGCATAGGTGCGATAATCTCCGTTTTGACTAGGATATTTATTTAAATCGTCGGGTGGTTGTACTATGCGGATAATCTTATATGGTGTTTCAAATACCGAATTGAAATTATCAATCACATATAACAAGTTCGCTTCGATTTGAGGTCCATCGGAAACACCTGTTGGATATTGACCAATCAATAAGGTTTCTTCATCGAGTAGCTTCATGTGCATATCGATGTGATGTATGCCATCGTAAGGAAGCGTTTCCATTTTAATATAACGTTCAATTCCCATGAAATTGAGCATGATATCGTTGATTTCAGCTTCGGTATGTGTTGGGTTTTCGTCTAATACAAGCTTGGAAGAAAAGGCTGTTCCTAAACCATCGCTCATATAGTTTCCGCCAGTATGAATTACTTGATTAGGTGCTGTGGTGGTTTGAACGATATTTAGATTCAACACACGCGCATAGCCGCGAGGTATCGTGTCATCTTTTGTACGTGTTGGACGATTGTATTTCCAATCAACAAGAAATAAGGAATCAACATCGTTGATATACGCTGTATTTGCACCATAATCACGAATCCATAGGGTATTATAAGGTTGAACTTTGAAGATTACATTCGGTCCAACTGGCACTCCGTAAGTAGAAACCAATTCGTTTTGAGCTGTGCTGGCATTCGTGCAATGAACAATTACTTTGCATTCTTCCTGGGCATACCGAATTATTTCTGCTAATACTGATTTGTAATCGGTCCAAGTAACAACCAAAGCTTGAATTTCTTCCCATTCAGCAGCCGTGCGGATAATTCCGGCTGGTGGAGTATTGCTTATTGTTTGTGCTTTAACTTGAAAAGAAAAAAGAAAAAGGAAAATAAATAGTGCTGGGTTGAAGTTCTTCATATACTAACATCCAATTGGAAGGAAACGAAGATACATAAAGCTCAATTAAACCGAATCTCCTTTTCGAACTCTTGAACTTGAAATAATATAAAATGACTGAAGCACAGAAAACTGCCCATTTACTTCGGAGAGCCGGTTTTGGTTATTCCCTAAGAGATAAAAGCAATTTGAGCTTTGATGAAGCAATTACTCGATTATTCTCCAGCAATAACACATTTGAAGAATTGTATTTGCAAGGTGAAGAACGAGTTACGATGGCTGAGCTAAGGAAAATGACCAAGGAAGAACGGAAGGAGATCCTTGATGATTTAGCTGCAAACGTGAAGAAATTGAATCTCGACTGGCTTAAAATTATGGGTAAAGCAGATGGACAGCTTCGAGAAAAAATGTCGCTTTTCTGGCATGGACATTTTGCTGTTCGCGTTCGCGGATTTGCTCAGGTTGAATCGTATATCAACACTTTACGAAAATATGCATTGGGGAATTTTGGTGATTTGTTGATGGCTATGTCGAAAGAGCCGGCGATGTTGCGTTTTTTGAATAATGTGCAGAATAAGAAGAATAGTCCGAACGAGAATTTTGCTCGCGAAGTGATGGAACTTTTCACTCTTGGACGAGGAAATTATACCGAACACGATATAAAAGAGGCCGCTCGAGCATTTACAGGCTGGGGCGTGAACGATTCGGATGAGTTTGAATTAAAAGTAAACCAGCACGATACCGGTAGTAAAACTATTTTCGGGAAAACAGGAAATTGGGAAGGTGAAGATGTGATTCGGATGATTTTGGAACGCGATGAAACTTCGATTTATATCACCCGAAAAATCTATCGTTTTTTTGTGAATGATCGAGTGAATGAAGCGCATGTAGCTGCATTAGCCAAGGATTTTAAAGCATCGAACTACGACATTCCTAAATTACTCAAACAACTTTTTACCGCTGATTGGTTTTATGCAGATGAAAACCAAGGTGCGCATATCAAATCGCCGGTAGAATTGATTGTTGAGCTAAACCGAACCTTTGGAATTTCATACGAAAATGCTCAGCCTTTGCTAGCTGTTCAGCGAGTTTTAGGACAAACTTTGTTCTTCCCTCCAAATGTTTCGGGTTGGGCTGGCGGAAGAAATTGGATTGATAATTCTACCCTCATTACCCGAATGAATCTTCCCAAAAAATTAGCTGATGCGGGTGGTTTAGATATGAGCTTTAAGAGTATGGATGATGAAAGTCCGAACGAATTTCAACAGGCATCGCAGGTGAAAAACAAGTTTAATTGTCGATTTAACTGGGAATTATTCGAAGCTAAATTTACCAATGTAGCTACCGAAAACTTATGGCAAGCTTTGTCAGAAAATTTATTAGCAAGTAAGAGTAAACCTGATTTACCGGATTATTTAAAACAAATTCTAACGAATCCGCACTCGGAGATTATTCGCCAAATGGCTCTTTACATCGTTCGTTTACCTGAATACCAACTCGCTTGAACTATGAAACGTCGTCAATTTCTTCAACTAAGTGGTTTAACAACTACTGCCGCTTTGATTCCTGGTTTTTTGAAAGCATTTGAAACGAATTTGAGTGTTTTAAGTGGGAAACGTATTGTGATTGTTCAGCTTTCGGGCGGGAATGATGGTTTGAATACACTCGTTCCGTTTAGCAACAATATCTATTATGAAGCTCGACCGCGTTTGGCAATAGCAGTCGATCAGGTATTAAAGATTAGTGATGATGCTGGCTTCCATCCTGCCCTAATGGGAATGAAATATTTGTACGATGAAGGAATGATGAGCATTTACAATTCGGTTGGTTATCCGAATCCGGATCGTTCACATTTTCGGTCGATGGATATTTGGCATACCGCCAGTAATTCGGATGAATACCTCAACACGGGTTGGATTGGACGTTTATTAGATTCGAATTGCGCGGAAACTGAAAACGCGTGGTATGCGATTGAAGCGGATGATACCTTGTCGCTAGCCATGAAAGGAAGTCGGCGAAGTGGTTTTGCGGTGAAAGATCCACAACGTTTGCATGCAGCATTATCGGATCCATTTTATCAGAAAGTACAGGTTGGGAAACAAGCTTCGGAACAAGAAAGTGAGTTATCGTTTTTATACAAAACCCTTGCTTCTACTACATCGGGTGCTGATTACATTTATGAAAAATCGCAAGCCAAACCTTCGAGCGCCACGTATCCGCAACACGAATTAGGTAAAAGCTTGAAAGAGATTTCGGGATTGATTCAAGCAGGTAGTGAGTCGCGTATTTATTATACGAGTATTTCTGGTTTCGATACACATGTAAGGCAAGCAGAGACACAGCAACGCTTGTTTCAGGTTGTTGGAGATTCGCTTAAAAGTTTTTGTTTGGATTTGAAAGCATCGGGGAATTTTAATGATACGGTGGTGATGGTATTTTCGGAATTCGGTCGACGCGTGAAGCAGAATGCCAGCAATGGAACCGATCATGGAACGGCGAATTCGGTATTTCTGTTAGGTGGAAATTTGAAAAATGCCGGTTTGCGAAATGCGATGCCCGATTTAACCAAATTGGATGATGGAGATTTGATTCATCAGCTTGATTTTAGGCGCATTTATGCCAGTTTGTTGGATCAAGGAATTGGCTTTGACTCGACTCAAGTATTGGGTAGAAAATTTGATAGTTTAGATTTTATTTAATCCGCTTTGGGAAGATTGATAAAGATTCAGCTGAACCTGAGCATTTGAAGAAACCAGAATCTGCGTTAGCGATAGAGCCAAATGCCGTGCATGGGCGATAGCGCGTTAAAACGCCCAAATAAAATGAAAAGCTTCGCGGTAATTGGATAGGTTTATTGTTAATTTAGTTTTCCAACGTATCCAAAAAATTGAAAAATGCTGCATACTATTCGTTTTATACTCCTATCTGGTAGCTTATTAACACTTATTTCTTGTGGTGGCGGCGCCGGAAGTGGAACTAAAAATGCCGATGGAAAAGAATGGGAAAAGGGCAAGGATTACACGGTACTAAAGCGTTTCAGACTAGAAGATAAACAAGGTTTTGGTGAGCCGATTACCGCATATAGTTTGCTTTTACCTGATGATTGGACAGTTAGCGGAGGAATTAATTGGGTTGCCAATGGCCTATGTGTGAACGAATTGATTGTGAATCGCATGTCGGCTAAATCGCCAGATGGTGGATATGAATTTGAGAGTTTCCCTTTGAAAAGTTGGAATTGGTTTGACAATCAGATGATGGTTCAGGCAACGCAGCAGCAAAATGCTTCGGGTTTTAAAGCCTGTGACGTCATGCCAGCGTACAATGCAGAAGCGTATTTGCGCAATGTTTTTGCTCCGGAAGTTGGTGTGAAACAGATTAAGTCGGTGAGCGATTTTAGAGAAGTTTCGGCAGGGATGGAAAAAGTAGCTGCCGACACGAAAAATTCTTTGCAACAGGCTGGTATTACTAACGTGAGCTACAATCCAACAGCCATCATTGCTCAGGTTGTTTTTGCAGATGGGAAAGAAGGTTTAGCAGTTGTTGCAGTCAACCAAACGATTAATCAAATGCCTGATTACATGCAAGGTGGATATTCGAATGGATATGTATGTTCGGCCGATTCGAAGCTATTGCTCAAGTATCCGAAAGGACAAGAAAAAGAGGCAAAAAATCTGTTGAGTATGATTATTAGCAGTGTTCGGATTAATCCGGCTTGGCAAAATGCAGCTGGACAAATAATGCAAAACATTGCTAAAGGACAACAAATAGAAAACGCCAAGCGACAAGCTATTTGGCATGAAGCGCAGAATGCTATTTCGGAAAGTCAGCGCTCAACATGGGAAAATCAACAAGCGAGTAATGATCGTATTAATGAAGAATTCAGTCGCACCATTCGAGGTGTAGAGCAATGGAGCGATCCAACCACAGGCGATAAAGTAGACTTGACTTTAGGTTATTCTGAAGCTTGGAGTAAAGGGGACGGTACGTATATTTTGAGCAACAATCCTCTTTTTGACCCAACAGTTGCCTTGCAGGAAGACTGGAAAAAACTAGAAAAGAAGTAATTACTCTTTAAAGACTAGGATTTCCTTCATCACGGTTTCCATCTCGGTAAACTTGCCTTTGAAGCGAGTTCCACGAACGATGTGATTATCGATCCAATGGTAGTTCCCACCACGTGGTTTACCTAACAATATTCCATGATATTTAAATCCGTGACGATTGAGCCATTCTTCAGTAATGTCGCGTAAATCCTCGGTACGTGAAGTAAAAAACGTGATAATATGACCTTCGCCGTACCATTTATTGAGCGTTTCTAAAGCATCAGGATATGGCTCAGCAGTAACCATACGCTCAGGTTCTTCATTCGGCACATCGTCGCAAATGGTTCCATCGATGTCGATCAGGTAATTAATCACTGATTTAGGCAATACCGGACTGATATGATGTCCTTGCTCGTCGAAAGTTTCTTGCAGCTCTTGCTCAGTCATGGCTTTTGCGTTTTATGCAAAGATAAGGTTCAAACAATAACTATTATGCAAACGAATTAGAATTTTTCTGATGTTTTATACACGACATTGTTGAAAATCTAGATAAATGAGCAATTGGAGTGTTAAAAAGACACTTTTGGTGTGCTGATGTGCTCCTTTCGACAAGCTCAAGGAGCGTGATATTAAGCGCCGAGCTTATGTCGAAGCATGCTGTTTAGATTTCGTTCCGCTCGCTGAGCCTGTCGAAGCGAGCTTTGATTAATGTGCTGATATGCTAGTGTGCTGATGTGCTGTTGGTATTTCGTTTCGCTCGCTGAGCCTGTCGAAGCGAGCTAGTTAGTACGTTTCAAAATTCGTAATTCGTAATTCGTAATTCGTAATCAGTACTGTCCGGTTAAAATTGAGATTGCATGATTTACCTTCTGTAGTTGCAGTAAATGCGGGTGTTGATGGTATTTATTTAAAATAAAGCCCCCTATGGAGGGAACAATGGCAGTTGAAAGGATTTAATTTGATTTCTAATTAGCGATTTTTCAGGATTGATGAGGAATTCAAAAAGGTTGATATAGGTCATCAAATGTAGCCTGACCATGGCTGCAAGATTTGAAAACGACCAGTTTTTACCAGCTCTTGCTTTGACAATTTTTAAGACAAGGTCAGCGATCAGGGCACACCAGATTTGGATTTTGATCGCATTTTCGCTCTCTCCAAGGAAGCTTTGCATCGGATAGTTCTGTTTGATACGCTTAAATAGCGATTCGATCTGCCAACGATTTTTATAAAACAGTGCGATTGAGGAGGGTTTGAATTGATTGTTATTGGTTATGAATTCAAATATCCTCTTCGATTTTTTGTCCTCATATTTTATAAGACGTGCCTTCACTCGTGTATTGTTATTGTGCTTGGTGTGGCCCATTTCTATAATCTGGTCGAGCAAAATTCCGTTCTGCTTTTCCTTGTCTGAAATTTTCTTTTCCCGCAGGACTTTGATCACGGTGTTGTTTCGTAATCGGGTCACCCATGTGACATTTTCTTCCGAGAAACGGTTGTATTGCTTGTAATCATTATAACCACGATCAAACACCACAATGGACCCACGTTGCAGGTGTATGTTCTGCAGAAATGGGCTGTCGGCTCCAGCTCCAGCAGAGAACCTTATCAAGCAAGGCACGTCTTGATCACTCCTCATTAAAGTATGCACCTTAATACCGCCTTTGCGCTTACCATCGGCGGGATTACGACCGGCATTTTTCAAAACTTCCTGAAACAACTGAATCGTTGTCGAGTCAACAATATAAAGCCGGGATGCGATTTTACTTCGGCTGTCCGGTAAAAAATGCTTGTATCGGTCATAAAGCCAGTAGTAAATATCTTCAAAGACATCGGCTGGTCGACTGGTATTTGCATCTGAAATCGTGCTCCTTCTGGGAAAGTAGTTGATTCCTAAATGCTGTATCCTGCCTTCCCAGGCAAGTAGGCCTGAGGTCACTTCTCGGATACCTGTACACCGATTAAAGATTGCGTAAAGCATCGTTACTAGGTGCGTATAAGTCCTGAAGTTCTTATAATACCTATCAGCGTTATGCTCATCAGCTATGTCCTTTACTTTCGTCTGAGGCAGATAAGAAAGGAGTTGACTGTAAATCGGCTGTCCGGTAAAATATTTACTTTTACTCATGATTATTTTGGTGTGTCGTAACTCAAAAATAATCACAAAAGGAGTGATCGAAATGGTCGCTCCTTTTTTCTGATTTAAACTTTAACCGGACAGTACTGATTCGTAATTCATAATTCGTATATCGTAATCCGTAATCCGTAATCCGTAATTCATTCCACTTTCTTCTCCGAATCTTCCCCAAACCATTCTTCGATATCGCGGCGTTCTTTTTTAGTTGGGCGGCCAGTGCCGCGATCGCGCCAGACGAAACGGGTTTCCTTCATCCGATCGATGCTTTTGTATTCGGATTCTGGGGTGAGATCTTCCATGTATAGGCTTACATCTTTGGCTGCTACACGGTTCTCGAGAAGTGCTTTTACACGAATGGTTTTCTGAATTTGGGAAAGTTGAATGGTATATTTCTCCCCTTCTTTCACATCACGGGCTGGTTTTACATTATCGCCTTCGAGTTTTACTTTGCCACCTTTGATTGCATCAATCGCCGTCGAACGAGTCTTGAAAATCCGAACTGCCCAAAGGTATTTATCAATCCGAACTCCCATTAGTTGTATCTACGTACTTTCCAGGCCGATTTGCTCGTTGTTACAACAGGTGCTAATGCTGGAATTACGCTCACTTGATTTTCACGATCCCAAGCAGCAAATAAAGCAGCAACTTCCAATTCATCTGCACTTGCTGGTCGCTCGAGCAATTCAGGTTTGAAATAATGCTTCACGAAATTCGTATCGAAATTCCCAGAAACAAAGGCTTCGTGTTGAAGCGCAAAGCGGCAAAACGAAAGGGTTGTTTCGATTCCTGCAATTTGGTAATCATCAATGGCACGAATCATCTTAGCAATCGCTGCTTCCCGATTTTCTGCATGAACGATTAGTTTGCTAATCATCGGATCGTAATAGATTGGAATATCCATTCCTTCCTCAAATCCACCATCTACGCGAACTCCATTACCAATAGGAAGTTGATAAACAGAAAGATTTCCAATATCGGGAAGGAAATTATTTGCAGGATCTTCGGCATACACGCGGACTTCGAGCGCATGTCCATTGATGGTTAGTTCATCTTGAGTGAAACTTAATTTCTCACCACGAGCTACTTGAATTTGTTCTTTGACTAAATCTTTCCCAGAGATTAATTCCGTAACCGGATGTTCTACTTGAAGTCGGGTATTCATTTCTAGAAAATAAAAGTTGAGTTTATCATCCACTAAAAACTCAACTGTTCCTGCCCCCACATAATCACAAGCTTTTGCTACTAGAACGGCACATTCGCCCATCGCTTTTCGCAATTCGGGACTTAATATAGAAGAAGGAGCTTCTTCAATCACCTTTTGGTGGCGACGTTGGATGCTACATTCGCGTTCGAATAAATACACACAGTTTCCATGTGTATCGGCCATTACTTGAATTTCGATGTGACGAGGAGAAGTCACGAAACGCTCGATAAATACAGAACCATCACCAAATGCAGAAGTAGCTTCAGAAATAGCTAATTGGAGTTGTTCGTTGAACTCAGCGCTATTTTCTACGATACGCATTCCCTTACCACCGCCACCTGCTGAGGCTTTGATTAAGATTGGGAATCCGATTTCTTCGGCAATTTTACGTGCGGCATCTACATCCGAAATGGCTTCTTCGGTGCCTGGAACGAGCGGAATATTATAGGCTTTTGCAGCCGCTTTTGCAGCTAGTTTTGAACCCATCATTTCCATTGCTTCAGGTGATGGACCGATAAAAGTGATACCAGCTTCCTTCACGGCTCGAGCAAATCCAGCATTCTCGGAAAGAAATCCGTAACCAGGATGAATGCCATCAACACCTAATTCCCGACATACTTCCAAAATTTTATCACCCCGTAAATAGGATTGACTGGAAGCTGGCGGACCAATGCAAACCGCTTCATCGGCGTATCGAACATGTGGAGCATTACGATCGGCTTCAGAGAAAACCGCAACTGTTTGAATTCCCATTTCGCGTGCAGAACGCATGACACGCAGGGCAATTTCGCCCCGATTGGCTACGAGTATCTTTTTCAATGTACTAAAGCGCTTGTGTGAATGATTTTATGATGAGATTGTTCGCCTTTTACAAAAACAGAAAGTATGTAAACTCCTGCGGGATATTCTTTCATATCAATAATTCCAGAGGAAACTACTGTGCTAGAAATGAGCTTACGTCCTGATGCATCGAATAATGTACAAAGTGCCGATTCAGGTGAATTTAACTTAATTTTTAATTCGTGTTCCACCGGATTAGGATAAATACTCAAATTCGAATTGGCAAGTTGTTCCAACCCATCAATAATAATGTGCATCGTACTTGAAGCAGTACATCCGTTAGGAGAAGTTACTATACAGGTATAATCTCCACTTTCGGTCGGAGTCCAATGATAGGTATTTGAATTAGGAAGTGTCACACCATTAAACAACCACTGAAATGAACCTACTGCTCCAGTTGAAATTGTTCCTGAACCATAAAACAACAAAGGTGCTGAAGGAGATTCTTGAACATTGATGAATGATTGTAAATCAAGTGTGTCGGAATAAAGACTATTGGATGCAATTAGTTGCACATTATAAAGTCCAGCAGCCGAATAAAGAACGATTGGATTTACATCATTAGAAACATAAGGTAAAGCACCCGGGAAACTCCAAGAATAAGAAGTTGCATTGGTACTTGCATTATTAAATTGTATCGGTCGATTGGTACAGAATTGCATAAAACCCAATGTAAATGCCGCTTCAGGTTGAATAATGATCGGTGTTGAACAAATACCAGAAACACGCACATTATCTACATAAATATTATTTCCACCTGCGTTATATGATTCAAATTTTGCACGAAGCGAAGGAGCACCATCCCATGTAGAAAGATCTAAATTAAAACAGTCAGGACCAATGGTTGAGGCTATGCACCAATTGATGTTGGAAGTAGGAACAAAGTTCGATGTTGTTGTATTTCCTGTAGCAAAAGATCCTTGACCATTTTCGGCCAATGAGGCTAAGCGGATCCAATTTGCTCCTTGATCGGTAGAAATTGAAATAATTAAAGAATCTCTTACGGAAGTAACACGTCGGCGGTGTGCATGCTCAAAATACAAGGAATTTCCGGTAGTGTTTGCTAGTGAAAATTCCGGGCTAATCATCGCATCGCGTTGTCCAATCAAGGTTTGATTATCGAAAATTTCAATTTCCGCTGCATGCGTTCCGGGACTTGTTCCCCCAACAGAACTCAATGTCCAGGTGTTCACATTGTCGGGATTTTCGAGCGTCCAACCAGAAGCACTTAATGAAGAACCTTCGAATGTTTCATTGAAAACGATGCGTGTACTTGTGTTATTGACATCCACGTATGACGGGATTTCCAATGTGTCGCTTCCATAATTGTTGAAAGCAATGAGTTGAACAGGATAAACACCAATGGTATTATAGACTACTGTTGGAGATTCAAGTGTGGAAGAACTTGGTGTTCCGCCAGGGAAATTCCATAAAAAGCTATTGGCATTCGAAGTAGTTTGATTTTGGTAAGTCACCGATAAACCGGGACAACCATTTCGAGAAACTTGTGGAGCAGAAAAGGACGCACTCGGAGGAGCAGTTGTATCACAGATAAACGTTTGAACTTGCTGCAATGCACCCAATAAATTCAATCGGCGACTTCCTGCAACCTGATTGTTTAAAGAGCTGAGTTGTTCTGCACCATTGAGGAGATAATCGCGCATTAAAAGAGCAACAGAACCAGGATTACTTTTCGATTCGGCAATTAATTCCTGACAAGCAGCGCCATACATCAGTCCAATTGCTCCAGCAACGTGCGGCGTTGCCATGGAAGTTCCAGTTAGATTGGCATAATTGGAATTAGTTACTGTTGAATAGATTGCAGTACCAGGAGAAGCGATATCAATCGAAACAACACCATATCCGGCATTGGTATACTTCACATCAGTATTGGTTGAATTCGTAACAGCGATAAGGAATTGAGAAACACAAGCTGTAGGAATATCACCCGTTTGATCGATGTTAAAATTTGCATTGGCGGTAGCACCTGCATTGAGAATTCCATGAGTTCCAAGCGTATCGTAAAACGAACACCAAATTGGATAATCGGCAGGATTGCCTTGATCAACACCAAAAGAGGCATTGGTAGATACCACATAAGCGCCTTTTACACCATTAGTTTCGTCATATAAAATGCGCATTTCTGCTGCATAAGCATAAGCAGCTACAACAGTAGCTTCATCACCAGATGAACCAGCTATAGGAAGGATTTTGGCAGCCCAGTTTACTCCTGAAATTCCGATAATATTATTTCCTCTTGCCCCGATAATACCCGAAACGTGTGTCCCGTGTTGATCAGATGGAATTGTACCATTGTTATCATAAGCGTTCCAGCCATTTACATCATCTACATATCCATTTCCATCATCATCAATTGAGTTCCCAGGAATTTCCAAATGATTGACAAAAATATTCTGCACTAAATCGGGATGATTCAATTGAAATCCACCATCAATAACAGCTACAACAATCGTATCACCTGAAGAAGTTAATCCACCTGTAGTAATATCCCAAGCATCCTCGGCTTGTATATCTGCACCAGCAGTACCACCCGATTGAGCAGTATTATTTAATGACCATTGTTGGGTGAAAGAAGGATCATTGGGAACGGTTGATCGAAGCTGAACTTGGTGATTATGTTGAGCTAAAACTACTTTTGGATCTTTACTTAGGTAGTTTAATTTTTCATCATCGTTTCCGGGCAAACTGGTAAAAAGCCAAATATGAAAACGAGCTGACAAAAGTCGAGAGGCTTTCATTTCCCATTCGGGATGATTGATTGCCAAATTACGTTCAATCAGAGCAGCAGAATGTTTCCCTTTAAGTTGAACTAGAAATTCACCGGGAATATTATTCGACTGGGCATTTACGAGATTGAGTAAAAGTCCGAAAAAGAGTAAAAATAGAATTCGCTTCATGAGATGGTTTGATGTGGCAAGTTACCAAAGAAAACGCCTTGTAGAAACAAAAAAAGGCGCACAAAGGCGCCTTTCTGAGTAAATTTTAATGTTTAGGAAAGAACTTCTTTTACGCTATCGGCAGCTTCTTGAAGAAGGATTGCAGATTTAACGCGTAATCCAGAATCATCGATGATTTTTTTCGCTTCAACTGCATTGGTGCCTTGAAGACGAACGATGATGGGAACACGAATTTCTCCGATGTTTTTGTATGCATCTACAATTCCTTGTGCAACTCGATCGCAACGAACAATTCCACCAAAAATATTTACCAGAATCGCTTTCACATTTTCATCTTTAAGGATGATACGGAAAGCTTGTTCTACACGAGCAGCATCGGCAGTTCCGCCCACATCGAGGAAATTAGCAGGATCGCCTCCAGCTAATTTGATAATGTCCATCGTTGCCATTGCCAAACCAGCTCCGTTTACCATGCAACCAATGTTTCCATCGAGTTTCACATAGTTCAGGTTGTGTTCACCAGCTTCTACTTCTGTAGGATCTTCTTCGGTTGTATCGCGCATCTCGAGAATATCGGGATGGCGAAACAATCCGTTTTCATCCAAATTCACTTTGGCATCCACAGCGATGATTTTGCTGTCGGACGTTTTCAATACAGGATTAATCTCGAATTGAGATGCATCGATCGAATCGTATGCTTTGTATAATGAAGAAACAAACTTCACCATTTGCTTATTCGATTCGCCCGTCAAACCTAAATTATAGGCAATTTTTCTAGCTTGAAAGCCTTGTAAACCCACGCGTGGATCGATTTCTTCTTTCAGGATTTTCTCAGGAGTGCTATGAGCAACTTCTTCGATATCCATTCCTCCTTCGGTAGTATAGATAATGATGTTACGACCAGTTTGACGATCTAACAAAACGCTCATGTAAAACTCCTTGGTTGGTTCAGCACCAGGATAATAAACATCTTGAGCAACAAGCACTTTGCGAACAAACTTCCCTTCAGGACCTGTTTGAGGAGTAACGAGTGTCATTCCTAAAATCTGATCGGAGATGGATTTTACCTCGTCTAAACTTTTAGCCAATTTCACTCCACCACCTTTCCCACGGCCACCAGCATGGATTTGGGCTTTGATAACCCACCATCCGGTTCCGGTTTGCTGTTGAAGTAATTTGGCGGCTTCAACCGCTTCCTCAGGAGTTTCGGCAACTATACCCTCCTGAATACCAACGCCAAAGCGTTTAAGAATAGATTTTCCTTGGTATTCGTGAATGTTCATGTGTGCTTGAATTTGCTGGCAAAAGTAGTTGATTTAATGAAGTATGAAACAGGAAAAGAAGCTCTTTTCATTCAGTGTGTATCAAGCTAGTTGCTAACACTTATGTGTGAATACAATTTCTTTGTAACTATTATTTAGAAATACTCGTTTGGGGCTACATTAGTGTTTCACAAACCACACAAATCCATGTACCGAGAATCTACCACCTCGGCACAGGAATCAGTCCTTATTTCACAACGCATCTTGGGGAAAACGATGCATATGTGGATGGACATTCTCTGTGCACAAAAAATTCAACCACCAACCAAACAAAAACTCATTCAATTCCTCTCTACGAACTATATGATGTATGAGAGCGATGCAGAAATGCTTGCTCGTCAGTACCTCATGTTAAACGCGAGTGAATCAGGGTCTACATATCCTGATGGACATGAGATAACAGTAACGCGTACGTTTCCGGTTGGAATGCATGTTTTAGAAAGTTACTTTACCGAACAAGGGCTTCGGGGAGAACATTTAAAACTTGAAATGCAGCTAATACGCTACAATCCAGGTAAAAACATCCGTTTCCAATTAGAAAATGATGAAGTACTACTTGCCAATTTTAACGGAAAGAGTGCAGGAAAATGTCAGGTAACGCTTCAACATACTAAATTAGCCGACGCAGCAAGAGCCGAAGAGATGCGCACATTCTGGAAAGAATGTCTGCAAGAGCTTTCGGAGCTGTTTAACGGCTATGATAAGCGCTAAATCCATTACCAAATCATTTGGTGGACTACAGGTCCTTAAAGGAGTTGATTTTGAAATCAACACAGGAGAAATTGTGTCTATAGTTGGAGCTTCGGGCGCTGGAAAGACAACGTTTCTTCAAATTTTAGGCACTTTAGATCGACCGGATTCGGGTGAATTGGATTTTGATGGAGAGAAGCCAACTGGTTTAAATGATCGAAAATTATCGGCATTTCGAAACCTGCATATTGGATTTATTTTTCAGTTTCATCAATTATTGCCCGAGTTTACCGCTTTAGAAAATGTGATGATTCCGGGAATGATTGCAGGTAAATCTCGTCCCGATTTAGAAAAAAGAGCCAAAGAGCTACTCGAGCAATTGGGTTTGAATGATCGTTTAGATTCTAAACCTTCTACCCTTTCGGGGGGAGAACAGCAGCGAGTTGCTGTTGCTCGCGCATTAATGAATTCCCCTAAATTACTTCTAGCCGACGAACCCAGTGGAAATTTAGATTCGAAAAATGCCAAAGAATTACATGATTTATTTTTCGAACTCCGCAAAAATCTAGGACAAACAATCGTCATCGTTACACATAACGAAGAATTAGCGCGCATGGCAGATCGCAGACTCGTGATGGTTGATGGAAGATTTCAACAGCTTGGTGAATAAGTTTCAGCTCAATTTTCAGCTCTGTACAAACAATTGTGGCAATGTGCCCAATTGATTGAGAACAGATCCTTTTATTATTGCCATTCGTTCCGGGCTTCGTTCCATCTTAAAAAAGATGTGATGTCAACAGCCCTTTATACCGAATCTGCAGGAGCGGTCTTGCATACCCATTTTGGATATTCTGAATTTCGTCCATTACAGGAAGAAATCATCCAGACAGTTTGTAATCAAGATGATTGCCTTGTTTTGATGCCAACTGGTGGAGGGAAATCACTGTGTTTTCAAGTGCCTGCCTTGATGAAAGAAGGAACTGCCTTGGTCATTTCTCCCTTGTTGTCTTTAATGAAAGATCAAGTTGATTCTTTAAAAGCCAATGGGATTTTAGCGGAAACATGGAATAGTGGAACATCACCCGAAGAGGAATTTGAGATCATTCAAGATTGTCGTCATGGGAAATTGAAGTTATTGTATATCTCTCCAGAAAGACTTCAAGTGTTGATGGGAAGTTTTATGAATGAGGTTCAATGGTCCTTGTTTGCTATTGATGAAGCCCATTGTATTTCAAATTGGGGACATGATTTTCGACCTGAATACACCAAACTTCAAGGCTTAAAAGAACGTTTTCCTCAAGTCCCAATTATTGCACTCACGGCAACTGCCGATTTAACTACACGCGAAGACATTGTGCTTCAATTGGGATTGAAAAATGCGCAACGATTTATAGCATCTTTCGATCGACCAAACCTTTCATTAGAAGTTCGCGGTGATATGCGAAAGGATTTGCAGGATCAAGAAATTGTCAGTTTTATTCGCCAACGAAAAAATCAGAGTGGAATTATTTATTGCAGCAGTCGAAAAAAAACGGAGATGTTATCCCATTCGTTAAATAGAAGAGGAATTCGAAGTGAGTTTTATCATGCAGGAATGGTGTATCATGATCGAGTGCGTGTACAAGAGAATTTTTTATACGATAGAACACACGTGATTTGCGCCACCATTGCTTTTGGGATGGGAATCGATAAATCGGATGTGCGCTATGTGATTCATTATAATTTACCACGCAGCTTAGAAAGCTATTACCAAGAAATTGGTCGTGCTGGGCGCGATGGTTTACCAGCAGAAACACTCTTGTATTATCATAACAGTGATTTTAGTTTACAAAGAAGATATGCTTTAGAAAGTGGACAAGTTGAATTAAATCTTTCCAAATTAAATTTGATGAAAGAGTATACCGAAGGAATTGAATGTAGGCGCAAAACGCTGCTTCGGTATTTTCATGAAGCGTATTTAAACGAATGCGGAAATTGCGATCGATGTAGGTTAAGCAAAACGAATTATGAGTTTGCAGAAGAAGCCCTTGAACAAAAAAAACCTCAAGGTTTATTAGAACATTTAAGACAGGTTCGGTTGCAACTAGCTCGACAAGAAAAGCTCCCTGCTTATATTATTTTTCATGAAAGCACTTTGAAGGAAATTGTAGCATTACGCCCAGAACAACTCCAAGAAATAAGCAAAGTTACCGGTATGAGTGAGAATAAATTCCGGAAATATGGACGTTATTTCTTTCTTGAATCTGCCCAATGGTTTCGAAATAATGGATTTAGTATTCCAAATGAAACTAGCTTACTTACTTGGCTTTTATTGAGAGAAGGAAAATCACCAAATGAAGTTGCAGAAATTCGTTCTATTGGATTAAGCAGTATTTATTATCACGCTGAAATTTTGCATCGAGCAGAATTCAAATTTGATCATTCAGCCTTTTTATCAGCAGAGAAAAAACAAAAGATTGAATCAACACTCGACCAGCTGAAATTTCAAGGAAAAAGAAAAAACATTCATGAATTATTTAAAGGTGAGATAAGCCATAATGAAATTTCCTTTTATCTCGATTGCTATGAACAAATTAGTGAATAATGCTCATCTCATTCACCAAATGACTGGCACCAGCAAATTTGTCGATAATGAATAGCGTGTACCGAATATCAGCTGTGATGTTGCGCACTTGGTTGATATCGTAATACACATCGCTCATGGTTCCTTCCCAATTGCGGTCGAAGTTAGTTCCGATAAGCTGTCCTTTTGCATTGAAAACCGGACTACCTGAATTGCCTCCTGTTGTGTGATTTGATGCTGCAAAGCAGGTGTGAAGTGTTCCATCTTTATCAGCATATGGTCCAAAATCTTTATTCTGAATCAGTTCTTTTAATCGTTCGGGAATGCTGTAATCGATCACACCCGAATTGCTTTTTTGTATAAGTCCATCGGCGGTCGTGAACCAAGTATAATTTACACCATCAGCAGGAGAATAGCCTTCGGTTTTCCCATAAGCAACACGTAAAGATTGATTCGCATCGGGATAATAACGCTTTTCAGGAATGACTTCGCGTTGCGCTTTTACATACAAGCGGTTCATGGGAATGAGATGCGCCATAACTGAATTGTAATTCTTCAGAACTACATTTCGGTAATGATCAAAATAAAACAAAGCCAGTTTGATTGCTAAATCGTTTTTCAATTTTGAAATAGAAGCGGAATCAGGATTTTCGAGTAGTTTATTTACAGCTGTTTCATCATCTAAAAAACTCGAATCAAAAGCAATGCTTGTTACAACTTCAATTTCATTTTTACCTGATTGTGCAGATAATCCAGCAATAAAATCAGGTGAAACAGGATGAGCAGAATGAGCATAATAACTTGTCAACATAGCCGTCATGATTTCACGATCGAGCATTGAATAATAATCTTTGAAAAATTCAGCAGCTCTTTTTTTCTGAGCACTTAAAATCTCTTTCCCTTTTTCAGAATTCCAATCATTTGTATTGTTGAGCATATCTCGAAAACCATTCGCAAATCGAAGTAGTTCTATCGTTAAAACACCTTCGTTAAATAAATCCATTTCGGGTTGAATGTCTTTCAACGTAGCATACTCACGATTAAAGTCGGATTGAAGATTTTTATAGGAACTGAATTTTGGATCAGCATCTACCCTACTCTGAAATTTCGATTCAAATTCTTTTTTCTTATCTATTGCGTGTGCACGTGTAAGTCCTTTTGCTTCGCCCGCCCATTTCTTGTGATAATTGCTTACACCAGAATATTTATCTGCATACTTGATAAAAACTCCCCGATCGGCCGACATGTATTTATTCATCACATCGAGACGTTGTCCGCGTAAATCCACTTTGAGAGGATTACTCAAATTCACAATTTGATCTACTGCATTAGAAGTCAAATACTCATTGGTTCGAGCTGGAAAACCGTAGACCATTGTAAAATCGTTTTCCTTAATTCCACTGGTTGAAATAGGAAAATGATAACGTGGTTGAAATGGTACATTCTCAGGAGAATAGTCGGCAGGTTTATTATCCTTGCCTGCATAAATTCGGAATAAACTAAAGTCGGCTGTATGACGCGGCCACACCCAGTTGTCGCTGTCTTTTCCGAAATTCCCAATGGATTGTGGTGGTGCACCTACCAAGCGCACATCACGAAAAACTTCAGTCACAAAAAGCACATATTCGTTTCCGTTATACATGGGTTTAATGATGGCTTCGTAATGTGTATTGATAACGGCTTCTTTAACCAATTCCATCGAACGTTGTGTAATGATATTTTCACGTTCGCTTTCATCCGTTATTTTATCAAGTCCTTCAATCATACGTGCAGTCACATCTTCCATGCGAATGATAAACGTTACAGTTAATCCTGGATTGGGTAATTCTTCTGCGTGATTCTTTGCCCAAAACCCATCTTTTAAATAATCATGATCTAAACTGGAGTGATCTTGAATTTGTCCAAAACCGCAGTGGTGATTGGTTAGCAACAAGCCTTCTTTACTAATAACTTCCCCAGTACAACCGCGTCCAAAAAGCACCACTCCATCTTTCATGCTCGATTTATTGACACTATAAATATCCTCAGCAGAGATTTTCATCCCCATTTTCTTCATGTCCTTTTCATTGAGTTGCTTCAACAACATGGGGAGCCACATACCTTCGTCGGCAAGCAGTCGAACGGTGAAAAGTATAAAGGTCAATAGAAGAGATAGTACGCGCATAGTGATGGAATTTCAGGCCGAAAATGGCGAAAAATATTGGAATTAGCAGGATTGAGTATTAAGGTTAACCGTGATAATTCATTAAACCATCATTTTGAAAGATTGAATGATTCATTAATTATTAATAAAATAGAATCATAAATCAGTATATTTAATTCATACTAGAATATCATTATTAAATTCAATTTATTATGGCTAATACCTATTCCAAACTACTGGTCCACCTCATTTTTGTAGTTAAATACCGACAAAGTTTAATTGCTAAAGATTGGAAAGATGAATTGTGCAAATACGCTACAGGAATCATAACTAATAAGCATCATAAATTAATTGCTATTAATTGCATGCCTGATCATATGCATCTTTTACTAGTTTATAATCCCGAAACCCGTTTGCCTGATATTGCTCGCGATCTTAAATCAAATACTTCGAGATTCATAAATGAAACTAAAAAGTGTAGAACTAGGTTCGAATGGCAAAGTGGTTATGCTGCATTTAGTGTTGGTCATTCGCAATTATCGATGGTTGCTAGGTATATCGAAAATCAGGAGCTTCATCATAAAAAGAAAGCTTTTCGAAAAGAGTATCGAGAACTTCTTACTAAAAATGAAATTGAATTTGAGGAGCGGTATCTTTTTGTGGAACCTGCTTAAAAGTTTATTCAAAACTGAATTAGGAAAGGGTGATTGGGGCGGAGGTGCTGGGAGTGGCTTGGGTGACAGATATGACGCCCCGATGGGGCTGGTGGAGGGGCGTTGATTGAATCGGAGGTGCTGGGAGGGAGTTGGGTGACAGATGCCGCCCCGATGGGGCTGGTGGAAAAATAGAGAATACGTGAACCTCTTTTTTGGCGTTGCATAAGAGCGAACGAAACCCTTTCCTTATGTCGATCCAAATTCAAGTACCTCAGCCTTGCCATGCTTCTTGGGATAAAATGTCTCCGCAGCCAGATGGCCGTCATTGCAAATCATGCGATAAAGTAGTTGTTGATTTTAGTCGGATGAATGATGAAGAAATCAAAGATTGGTTTCGTAAAAAAGAAGGAGAAAAGGTGTGTGGCCACTTTCGGGTAGATCAGGTAAAACGTTTGCAGATTGTAGTAAAACCAAAAGAATTTAAGCAGTTAGGATGGTCGCCAGTACAAATGTTTCGGGTGGCCATTTTTTTGGTGTTTTTCTCAAGTTTATTTAGTTGCAGTCCGAACCCAGAAAATGGAGGTGCTATGACCGAAATTGTAATTGATGAACAAAAAAATCATGCTGATGGAGTAAGTGGATTGATGTTAAGTCCTCCCTTAGAAATTGATACACCAATCACTCAAACTATCACTATTGAAACTATTACAGGAGATAGTATTTATCCAATTGACACGAGTCGCTACATCCCAATGGTGAATGGTGGTTTAACTGTTCCAACTGTTGAATCATGTGTTAAAGGCGAAGTGCGAAAAGTACCTGATGTAATTGAAAAGGACACTATTACCGAAAATTCATATATAAAAGGGAAAGTAATGCCTCCTTCTATGCTTAAACGCGAAGCTGAATTTCCTGGTGGAGCAAATGCCTTACAAAGATGGATTCTTCAAAATGCCCATTATCCCGAAGTGAATCGTGCACGAATGTTTCAGGGTGAAGTTGTTACCCTAGTAAGCATTTCGGACAAAGGAAAAGCGAGAATAATAAATTATCGTTCACCTGAAAATGTACCTGATTGTTTTCAGCGAGAAGTGGAACGTCTTTTAATTGATATGCCTACATGGCAAGCTGCGATACTAAACGGAAAAAATGTAAATTCGGAAGTAGAAATTACCTTCCCATTTTCATTGGGAGATTAGAATTTCTGTACTATGAAAACGGCAGCAAAAATTAAAGTTCCTCAACCTTGTTCACAGAATTGGAATAAGATGCCTATCCAAGATCAAGGGCGTTTTTGTAAACATTGTTCTCATGTAGTAACCGATTTTACTCGTATGAGCGATGAGGAAGTTGTTCGATTTTTAGTTCAACACAAGAACGAAAAAGTATGCGGACATTTTCGGAACGATCAGTTGAGTCGCCTAAAAATTACTGTTACACCAGCTCAGTTGCAATCGGTAAACTGGACAGTTCTTCAACAAGTTCGAATTGCTATTTTTCTCGTTTTTGCTAGTACCTTATTTAGTTGTACGCCGACAGATTCGAAACAACAGGCGCCTGAAATTGTGATTGAGAAATCCGATTCAATTGATTTAAAATCAAGCGATAATTCGATTCCGCATTCAGTTCAATTGCAGGATACACTTCGTAACAAAAATAAAAAACGTTCAGTCAAAATTCAGGATAATGAAATAGAAGTGATTAGTGGAGAACCTGAAATTTATGAAGTTACTTCTGGTGCACCCATGTTAGAAGTTGAGGTGGATACAATCAACTAATCGAAATTTCTCAATTATTACCGAGCAGCAGGGACAGCAGCGATTACCCCGCAGAGTATGCCTTCGCCGAAGGCTAGGGCATAATTGAGGAGTAAAAGCGAATGGCCCGGCCGCTGCACTAGTGAATTTGAAATAGAAAAATTTAAAAAATAAAAAAACCGGATGCAGCATTGCCGATCCGGTTCATTTGGATTGGGTAATTTATAAAGCAGAAGTAATGTCTTCGCTCATTGGTTTCACTGCTGAAGTATAAAACTTAAGCAACTTGCCATTTTCATCAATTAAATATTTGCAGAAATTCCAATTTGGAGCATCGTTGTTCCAACCATTGAGGTCTTTGGAACTTAACCATTTGTATATGGGAGCCATGTCAGCTCCTTTCACCGAAATTTTCTCCATCATTTGAAACGTAACACCGTAATTCTTTTGGCAAAAGCCCTGAATCTCGGTATTGGTTCCAGGTTCTTGTCCGCCGAAATTATTTGCAGGAAATCCTATGATACGCACTTTATCGCCATATTTTTCGTGAAGCTCTTGCAAGCCTGCATATTGAGGAGTATAGCCGCATTCGGAAGCTGTGTTTACAATGAGCACCTTTTTGCCTTTGAAAGTGCTAAAGTCGATTTCTTTCCCATCGATGGCTTTTAACTTAAAATCGTAAAAGCTAGTAGCTGTTTTGGCTTCGGTTGTTTCCATAGTTTGAGGACGAGATTCTACACGGGCGCAGGAAGAAAACAAACTTCCAGCAATTAAAAGATAAAAAAGGTGTTTCATGTTTTTTGAAATTCAACGTTAAAACATTTCCAATAGGACATTGTTCGTCAAATCGAAAAAATTAAAAATTACTTCCTTGATAGGCATTCACTTTTGCACGCCATAAATCGGGAACAGCCATGCTCCGGTTTTCTTTGTAATGAAAACAAACAATGGCACTTGTTCCTGTAGCTTTTAAAATAGGACCAGCATCACCATCGACTATAAAACGATAAGAAAACGTAATGCTCTTATTTCCAATGGCAGTGATTTCGGTTTCGATACGTAGCACATCATTGAAATAAATAGGAATGCGAAAATCCATGGTGTAGTTAGCTACAATCACTCCGGATTCGTTCCAGTTATGATTGGCACTGATTACATCGTTGAAATAATGAACACGCCCCAATTCCATGTAGGTAGGAAATTTTGCGTTGTTGATGTGATTGAGCACATCGATATCGGAAAAGCGAATTTGAATGGGCGTACTATGCATGTTTTATAGGGTGATCGAGTTTCTCAAAAACAGAATTATTGCTTTTGTATTCAGGCACCATCGCCTTCATGAGAGAAACTATTTCAGCATTGTTTTGAGTTGAGAATAAATCAACCAATTCATCCACTTGCGCTTTCACTAAGGTATAATCAAATTCCTGAATCTTAGCACGCATAATTTGTGGATGATGCGTTGGAAGTGTATTTTCTTGATCGTTTAGTAATTCTTCATACAACTTCTCCCCTGGTCGCAAACCTGTATAAACAATCTCAATATCTTTCCCTTCGGTAAGACCGTATAGTTTCAACATTTTCCTTACTAAATCGACAATCTTCACCGATTTACCCATATCGAAAATAAAAATCTCTCCACCCTGCCCGATTGTTCCAGCTTCTAGAACCAATTGACAAGCTTCTGGAATGGTCATGAAAAATCGTGTGATGTCGGGATCAGTAACGGTGATAGGACCACCACGTTCTATTTGATTTTTGAAAATAGGAATGACCGAACCATTTGAGCCTAGCACATTTCCGAAGCGTGTAGTTACAAAACGTGTTTTACATACTTGTCCGAGCGATTGTACATACATTTCTGCAATCCGCTTAGATGCACCCATTACATTGGTTGGATTAACGGCTTTATCGGTAGAAACCATCACGAATTTTTTCACTTCGAACTCAGCTGCTAAATCTGCCAAAATTCGTGTACCCATCACGTTTGTTAGAATGGCTTCTGAAGGATTGCTTTCCATGAGGGGCACATGTTTATAAGCAGCTGCATGATAAACCACATCGGGTCGAAAATGTTCAAAAACACGACGCATACGTTCTTCGCTACGAATGTCACCAATCACTACTTCAAATCCACGAACATTTAGTTCATCCAATAAAATCCGTTCAAGCTCATATAAAGGACTTTCGGCTTGATCTAAAAGAATGAGTTTTCCCGGCTTGAATGGAAGAATCTGTTTTACGATTTCACTTCCTATGGATCCAGCAGCACCACTCACAAGAACCGTTTTACCAGCTAAATCATCCCGAATTTTTTGTGAATCGAGACGGATTGGATCACGTTCAAGTAAATCGTTGATATTGATTTTCTTAATCTGCTTGAAACTCAACTCTCCATTTATCCAACTTTTTACCGGTGGCACATTAAACACTTTGGTATTATTCGATAAACAAAGTTCAATTACTTCCTGTTTCCGTGCAGGTGGCAGATTTTCAATAGCAATGATTAGTAGTTTAATATCGTATTGTTCTAATAAATCTTTTAAGTCAGCTGAAGATCGAATACTAATTCCCTGAACTTTTTTTCCAATTTTTTGGGGATTGTCATCGATGTAGGATATGACTTTGTATTTCGCGCCGGCATCGCGCTCTATTGCTCGCTTAGAGGTAAGTCCAGTATCACCAGCACCATAAATTAAAACTCGAGTTTTCTCTCTTCGATCTTTGCTGAACTCATAAAAAACTGACTTCATCAAAATCCTCGAAATTACCATCAGAAAAAATGTAAGAATGGCGTCGATGATGATAATTGAGAATGGAATCAAGTATTGTTGATGAACCCAATACATGATTGGATTCATTAAAAGAAAAAAAGTTGTGCCTAGCGATATTGAAATAAAAATCCGCTCAACATCTTTCGTATTGGTAAAACGAATGAGTCCACGATGCGTTTGAAATATGAGAGAAGAAATTGCTCTAACGACAATTACAACTGTGAAGATTAAAGGCATAGTGGCCTTTTCATCATCGGGAATATGAAAATTGAAGCGCAATAAAAAAGCAGCCCATATAGAAATAAAGCAAGTAATGAGATCACCTAAAAAGATAATCCATACTGGTGCATTATGTCGGTTTAACGCCATGTGCCAAATATAACCAAATCTGCTGCCTTTTAGAAATTGGCAAGTTGTCAGTATTACGATGTGCGATATACGACATAAGATTTTCGATATAAATGGAGGACAGGCATTAGTTTTCATTTGAATTAATGAAACGGAATTCACCAACCTAGCAGTTTTTTCGTATATCGTAAAGCGATGCGATCGTATATCGTTTAAAAATTCAAAGTTTCGTGATTTTAATTAGGTTTGCATTCCTTCAACCAGCTGATGCGCGTATTATTCATTGTACCTTATCCAATAGGCAAAGCAGCCAGTCAGCGCTTTCGTTTTGAACAGTATTTTTCTGCGCTTGATGAAAATAAAATTCAATACGAACTCAAGCCTTTTTTGACTGAAAAAATTTGGGATATTCTCTATTTGCCCGGTCGTTTCCCTCAAAAAGCACTTGCTATTTTTGGAGGACTTTTCAGGCGTTTCTTTTTATTATTTCAATTAGGAAAATACGATGTACTCTTTATTCATCGGGAAGCAACGCCCATTGGACCTCCATTTTTCGAGTATTTCGCATCGCGTTGGTTGAAGAAAAAAATAATTTATGATTTTGATGATGCCATTTGGATTCCTAATTATTCGGAGGCAAATAGTGGCTTTTCCTTTTTGAAAGGCTATTCCAATGTAAAACATATTTGCAAATGGGCTTGGAAAATATCCTGTGGAAATCCTTATTTATGCGATTACGCTCGACAGTTTAATACACATGCTGAAATTGTTTTCAACCCAACTACAATCGACACAGTTCATTTACATAATCAGGTAAAAAATCAGGATTCTGGACGAATGGTCATTGGGTGGACTGGTTCACATTCTACTATTCGTTACTTACATGATCTCATACCAGTACTTCAAAAACTCGAAAAAGAAATTGATTTTGATTTTGTGGTGATTTCTGATTTACCGCTCGAAGTGGAATTGAAATCACTCGTTTTCAGAAAGTGGAAAAAAGAAACTGAGATTGAAGATTTGATGGAATTCAATATTGGTGTGATGCCTTTGATGGATGATAAATGGGCTAAAGGAAAATGTGGTTTCAAAGCTCTGCAATACATGGCTTTAGGAATTCCAGCCTTGGTTTCTCCCGTGGGAGTGAATACCGATATTGTAGATGATGGAATAAATGGATACATCTGTTCAACACCCGAGAATTGGGAAAAAGCTTTGCGATTATTGCTAAGCGACCGAACTCTATTGAAACAGATTTCAATCAATACACGATCGAAAATCGAAAAAGCCTATTCGGTGAAATCCAATACGAATAACTTCCTTTCTTTACTCGGATACTCATGAAGAAGGTTTTAATACTGAGTTATTTTTTTCCTCCGTGCAACCTCACTGCTTCTCAACGAAGTTTAGGTTGGGCAAAATACCTCCGTGCTGAAGGTTGGGATCCTATCGTTATAACGCGCAATTGGGATATTCATATTGGACAACCCGACGATATGCATAAAGATTCGGGTACCGAAATTCATCACAAAAAACAAGATGGATATGAAGTGTATTACCTTCCTTTTAGAGGGAATCTGCGCGATCGATTGTATTCAAAGTATGGAAACACCCGTTACCGACTTCATCGCAAAGCATTATCTTTCATCGAACTCAGTGGTCATCATTTTCATACCTCGTTCATCCCTTTTTCGAATCTTTACCATTTTGCTTTAAAATATTGCCATGATCATCCCGAAGTGGAAGCCATTGTAGTAACGGGAAATCCATTTGAGATTTTTCGATTTGGTTATAAGCTTCATCAAAAAACTGGCATTCCTTGGATTGCTGATTACCGTGACGATTGGACCACAAGTGAAGTAAATGAGAATCGTGGATTTCTTGATTTCTTCCTGAAGGAAATGGAAAAAGGCAGTGAGAAAAAATGGATTGGAACAACACATTGTATTACATCTATTTCACCATTCTATGCCCAAAAAATTGGGGATTTTGTAGGAAAGCAAGGACATGTTTTGCTGAATGGATTTTTTGAAGAAGAATTAAACGGATTTCAAAACATTCCATTGGAGGAAAATTTTACCATCATTTATATAGGGATGTTGTATCCTTCTCAGCAGATTGAAATTTTTCTAGATGCTTTTAAAATGTTGGTGGAAAAGAATCCCGAAAGCCGTGATCGTATTCGATTAAGTTTTCCAGGGATTTTGTTTTTAAAGGATGTTGCCAAACGAGTTTGTGATTACATGAAAGGCTACGAAGATGTGGTACATTTAAGTGAACGTATTTCGCGTGATAAGGTGCTCGAACTTCAAGCAAAAGCACATCTATTATTGATGGTTTCACACAAAGGCGCGAAAGGAATTCCTTCAAGTAAAATATATGAATACCTAGGAATTGGCAGACCTGTATTGGTTTGTCCAGGTGACGATGATATTTTGGACGAAACTTTTTCTGCATATAATCTTGGACATATTGCCAATACTTCAGAAGAAGCATATCAGGTTTTACAAAAACTTTTCGATCGCTATCTTCAAGGACAATACTCTGAACTAAAAGCTGATTCGAATTACACTTCAAACTTTGCGCGATCTCGTCAAGCAAGTGTTTTAGCAAATTTGCTTAATGAAGCATCAGAAAAGTCCGGGCATTCCGGGGATTAATCCTCCAGCCATTGAACGCATTTCCGATTCATTAACACGTTCGGCTTGCTCCAATGCTCGGTTAACTGCAACTTGAATCAAGTCTTCTAATTGTTCTGAATCTCCTAAGTCGAGTAATTCGGGGGAGATATTCACAGCGGTAACTTTCTTATTTCCGTTCATGTGAATTTTTACTTTCCCTTGATCAGCATCACCTATTACTGTAATAGCTTCAAGACGAACTTTAATTTCGTCCATCCGCTTTTTCATTTCCATGAGTTTGTCGAGCATTGTTCAAATTTTACAGCAAAACTAATCAATCAGAAATTGCAATGAGGCGTGTTTTTTCGATGGATATTTGCAAAAAACACACATGGAAGCAACGATTGATATTAGTCTTTACCCTTTGGATGAAAAATATGCAACCATCATCAGCGATTTCATCCTTAAACTTAAGGATAACAAGGATTTACGTGTTGAAGTAAATGGACTAAGTACCCAACTATTCGGATCATACGATCATCTATTTGCCCTTCTTCAAACCAGTTTAAAGCCAGTATTGATGGAATATCCAGCAGTAGTTGTTTTGAAAATTGCTCGTGGAATGCATACACGCGATGCTTTACCGGCAATTTTGAAATAGTATACCATAAAATGTCCTTTTGATGAGGTGAAAAATTCGAGCTTATCAACCAAAACACTTATGAACAACAAGTGAATAACCTCAGAAAATAATTGAAATAATTGGATTTTAAAGGGCTTACAATCATTCTCTTCGGTTGAAAACCTAGTGCATATCGCGTTCAAAACTACCACACGATTTTTCTTGTTTAGTACCTGACTTTGTGCACCTTTGATACAGCAGATAACAACAACGTTCTTTAACACATAGGAAATTCAGTTTACTGAAAATCTCAAAAAAACAGCGAATGAAAATTTGCTGCACGATGTAAACCAAGATAAAGATCACCACGTGATTCCATTTTGGGGAAAAGGGCAACCGATTCTTTCATCTATGTGATTTCGGGAAGAATGTTTCTAAATGAAATGATAGAGCGCCATTCTCAAATTAAGTGTGTTGAAATACATATTTAGCTATCGTTTGGAAGAGCCCATCATGAATTTTAGATTTCATTGATAATTTGTTCTGATTTGAATGCTTGAAACAGCAATTAAAAAAGACAGAGGAGAACGACCACAGCACAAACCAGGCTCTTTGAGAGTCGTGTGTCTAAAGATTAAGTTAAATGCTTTGCTGAATTGTTACGGCAAATCAGCTCGAAAACGGAAATTCTGGTCAAACAGGATTTCCGTTTTTTTTTTGCAATTATGTCAATTGAATGGAATGAAGTATTGAAATTCTCTACTAAAATTTCAAATACACATACACAACAGCATAAACGAAAGTCATTAGTAATATGCCTTTCCCCGTTTTTTCATAATGCCCTTTCTGCATATATTGTCTAAATGGCAAAAGGTTGACAACCAAAGCCAAAACAAGCATCGTTGGTTGATCGAATCGAGTAACAACTTTACCTGTGTTCAAGGTAATAGTGACAAATTTTTCTAAAATCAAATATACAATCATAGGTATCACAGCTCCTATCAATGCTCCAAATATGAAGTTGTCTTTCTTAAACATCTTGTTCCCAACTTTTAAATTTATTTAATGCAGCATGTGCTGTAATATCGAATTGGCAAGGAACAACCGAAACATAATTATTTTCTAATGCCCAAATATCTGTATCCGTTCCAGAATCGTAATTCTTAAAAACGCCTGTCAACCAAAAATAGGGTTTACCTGATGGATCTTTTCGCTCATCAAATTCTTCTTCCCAATTGGCAATGGCTTGTCGACATACTTTTATGCCCTTAATCAATTCCTTGCTCACATTGGGAATATTAACGTTCAAACAAATGCGATCGGGCATTTCGTTTTCGAGCGCTTGAGAAATGAGAATACGAGCAACATCTTGAGCGGCAGAAAAATCGGCATCAATTGAATGGTCGAGCAAAGAGAAACCAATCGAAGGAATTTGTTCCATTGCACCTTCCATCGCAGCCGACATCGTTCCAGAATAAATCACATTGATAGAAGCATTTGAACCATGATTTATTCCTGAAACTAATAAATCAGGTTTACGATGAAGAATTTTATTTACTGCTAACTTGATACAATCTACAGGAGTTCCTGAACAGGCGTATTCAATTGTACCGTCTATTTTGATTGGATTTACACGTATGGTTGCATTGATTGTAATGGCATGTCCCATTGCCGATTGAGGTTTATCGGGAGCAACAACAACCACATCTCCAAATTCTTTTGCTACTGCAACCAGCGCACGAATACCTGGTGCAGTAATCCCGTCGTCGTTACATACAAGTATTAATTTCCTCTCGGCCATGAATTATTTTTGCAGCCAAATTAGGCATTTTGGTTATGGCAAAAGAGGATTGACAAGTTGATTTATGTTATTTATATGAGAATTAATAATAGGAATTGCCCGCTAAAGAAAACTGCGGAAACTCTGAATTAACCATCAAAATGATAGAAATAAAAAAAGTCCTTCCGTAAGAAACGAAAGGACTTTGGAAGTGATCCCGTTGAGATTCGAACTCAAGACCCACAGCTTAGAAGGCTGTTGCTCTATCCAGCTGAGCTACGGAACCAATTTCAGGGTGACAAAGATAGAAAAATCGATCTCTAAGCAGTTAAATCTGAAAAATCATTGCAGTTTTTCGTGATAAAAAAGTGAAATATTCGGGCATTGATTCAATACTATTTTGAAAATCAGGCACTTTGAAAAAACATTCAAGAAAGTTTGGAGGGAAACATTTTTTGGTACATTTGCAGCCCACGCCACGGTGAGGTGGGTGAGAGGCTGAAACCACCAGTTTGCTAAACTGACGTACGGGTAACTGTACCGCGGGTTCGAATCCCGCCCTCACCGCCAGTAAATTCTGAAACCAACCGGAATTCAGAATGAGTGCAAAAAAATTACCTTCGGGTAGTTCGGGATGTAGCGTAGTCCGGTCATCGCGCCTGGTTTGGGACCAGGAGGTCGCAAGTTCGAATCTTGCCATCCCGACGAATAAGCCCCTAGTATGTTGATTACTAGGGGCTTTTCATTTTATGTGAACACGTATTGAACACGATTTTCAAAATACGGTGCTTTCACGGCTCAATTGCCAACCTACCACCCCAATAGTGAAAATAGTGAATAAATGGTCGGCTTATTCTGGTCATGCTGCTTGTTTCAATAGCTTCTTAACTTTCTGAACAGTTCCTAGTGCCACGTTGCAGCGACTAGCTATATCTCGTAACGGTTTTTTCATTCGAAGATGGATTACAACTTCTTTGTAGTGTTTCAGAACTTCTTCTGGTGATTCCGTTGTTCCTTTCTCACGTCCTTTATACACTCCACGCTTTTTAGCTTCTGCAATACCTTCTAATTGACGTTCACGTAAGGTCGAACGTTCCATTTCGGCTATGTTAGCCAGCACACTGACAATTAGCTTGAACGTTGGATTCTCTTTTCCGTTAACCAGTGATTCTAATCCTAGGTTATCCACTCTTAAGATTACACCCGCAACTGTAAAGTTCTCGATTGTCTGCAATACATCGAGTGTGTTACGCCCAAGTCTTGAAATGTCACTAACAGATACGTAGTTGATTTCGCCACGTTTAATCGCTTCTAATAGCTCATTTGCCTTTGGTCGGTCATGGAATAGAATAGCACCAGAAACCTTATCCATAAAAATCATTTCATCTGGATGCTGTTTAGCCATCTGGCGGGCTTCATTCTGAGAAAAACAACTTGTCCGAATATATCTTGCTTTCATGATTCATCTGTTTGATGAACCAAAGATAATAATTTATTTCTAATGTACTATTTTTAGGGTAGTTATTTTTAGCACAGCAAAAAGGCACATAATTGCCACATATTTTTCTTTCACCTATACCACCGTTTGGTTATAGTCTTTTTTTGGTACACCATGATATTTATAGCTAAACGTATACATGGAAACAATCGACCTACAAAACCAGCTTAAACTGAAACAAACCGAATTGAACCTAACATCAGATATCGACAAACGCCAAAAGCTTGTGAATGATATTGAAATCATCAAACACAAGCTTTCGATTGACCGCATAAAACAAATTATAAAACAAATTCAGAACCGTTAGGCAGCATCCCTATTGATGATAATGGTGCTATCCAAAATATCCCAATCATCATTCACCAATCCATCTTTGACCATGTAAAACAATCCAGCTTCATACTTATTATATGGTTCGATATCTATTCGATTGCCTACCAGATAAGATTGCATATCCGCTTTAACATCATCCAGCAATTCGTTCTTTGAACAATAGATTACAAAATGATTGTGATATCCTTTGCGATTGGTGAACGACTCAGTAGTGAAGAATAAACGTATTTCTGATGCATCACCATACTTAGCGGCTAAAGCATCATATAAACCATGCATCATCTTAAAACATGATTTCTTGTTACGTTCATGCGCATAAGCCACGGTAACGAATAAACTCCATTCTTTATACCATAAATTCGATTGAAGTGAATCCTTATCCATTAGACAATCAATTACATTTCGCATTGAATTGTTTTCTCTATTCAATTGCTGATTTTCATCAAACATTATTTCGCTATCAAAAAACTTTGCGTGACTAACAGGAAATAAACGTTTATTATTCTTCAAGCGTGATTGTTCCCAATATTCTGGATACTTCTTATAAAACCTATATAATGTGCTTTTACTTATTGATGTTCGTTTTATAAACTCTGTGATATTTTCTAATTTCATTTACCATAGTATATTTCTTTAAATGTTATTTGATACAAGAATCCCATACAAGAGGTATCATCCTCGCATCTTTACAATAAATACTACATATTTCTTAAAAAGTCAAGCAAAATGACACAGTTTAGCAAAATAAAATTCAATTACAAAGTGTTTCAAAATGACACAATCCAGCAAACTAGGCAATTCTAGCCCCAATTTTATTCACACCATCATAGGTATTAGTTTTAGAAGATAAAATTTTATTTCATCCAGAAGAGGGGTAACTGAAATTCAAAATCCTCAAAAAGTATCCTAAGTAGCCCCCCCTACACGATTTAAATAATAATTAGCACCTAAACGTTAAAAAAGGGAATTAGCCGAAACGTGTTAGCATTAATGCATAAAGTACACATAACCAAGTTATTCTACACTAATTTCATCAATTTCGGACATGCTACGAATTGTTTCATTTAAAGCCCAATTATAAGCTGATAATGAAGAATTTTGACAATAATCGAATTGCTCCAAGCTCAACATTTCTAATTAGTATTATTTCAGCGGCAGAAGTTTAATGTAAAAGTGAATCGACAAGCACAAGCGTTTCATATTCATCAGATTCAGGATTATACATATTGAGAAGAACCTTATTTTTCTTCATATCTCTATTTGTAATAAAGAACATACTTTTATCAAAGTTGTTTTTTTCTGTTGATTGATTTTTAATGAAGTTAACGCTTTCCTCATATTTATTACCAGAATATGAATGTATGAATGATTGACTAAAATCAGAAATCTTCAACTCGGTTTTATGTCCATCATCTAGTTCACTCGCAAAAATGTATGTTTTAGTAACTTTATCCAATAACTTAATTTCTAGCAATCTTTTTTCTGGCGAATTATAAGGCTTATCAAATGTTAATAGAAATCTTTTGTTAGCATATGGACTAATCATTCGATTATTTCCGAAACTCTCATCACAAAAAAATGGTGGCTGATTTTTTAATTGTGTCAGTTGTTCGTCATCTAGTGAAATAGATTCGCCACCTTCAGTTTGAAAATCATATGATGGGAAACGTGCGTAACATTGACAGCTTTTAAAACTCACAATTACCTGATTTTCATTTTCAATAATTGCTGTATCAATATTTTTTTCGCTAGGATTTTCGCCTGAATCTTTTGATGATTTTGAAGAACACGCAAAAATGACAATTGATAAAAAGCCGATTAACAAAAAAGTTAATTTATTTGTTTTGATTGGAAAATTAGCCATGTTAGTTCTTTGTCTGAAATGGGTTTAGCTTATTGTAAGCTTCAAAATAAATTATGCAAATATTATTGTGAAACAAAGTGAAAAGTTACATATTATTCCTAAAAGATGAACTCCACATTAATCCGAATGAGTCTCAAGTAAAAAATTAATATTGATGAATATTGAGATTAAAATAATTATAATTAACGGTGATGCCCTTGACAAGTACAATTCATTCCAATACCACCATAAGAAAAAGGCAACCCTCTTTCAATCCATTTCCCAACCTTCTCATTATCTTTATATTCTCCCAATGTTGTAATCTTTCCGCTTCTATCTCGCACTTCATAACTTCCTTGTTTTATCCCACGACTATCGGTATGCCACTTTATCAAATTATTTCCCTCCCAAGACTCAAATTCATTAAGAATATTTGCTTCTGCATTATTACTTTTTGATTTTGCAATAGAACAAAGCTCCTTCAACATTTCATAACATTTCTGTGCTTGTTCTTTTCTAACAACAATACTAAATCCTTTTCTTGTCCCCATTTTATAATAATTTATACATCTACATGTTGCTTCATCAATATCAATATCAAAAGGGTCTTGTTTACTATCAAAATCAAAGCCTGATGAAGACCTCGCCCAAAAATATTTGGGTTCAAAACCAGTCGCAAAGTCCATACATATGCATGAATATTGGAAAGTCAAATCGTTAATATTAATGTCAGTTAAATGCCCCCATTGTATATCAGTTGTTTTAAATACATTAATATCATTTTCGCTATAAAATATTTCTTTTACTTTGGCTGCATAACCTCTAGGTGAGAATGATGCAGATAATTGATATGCATTACGAGTAGATACTAATTTTTGATTGCATTCCTTAACACACTTGTCTATAAAACTATAATTATCCCTTTCTTTCTGTGAAATATTTTCATAAGGAATGGATTTGATTTCCAAATCAACGGTTTTTTTATTTAATGACCCAACACTTTGAAATGCGGTTAACTGTTTGTCTATAATTATAAAGTCATTGCTTATCTCAAATTCCCACAGTCCACAACCTCTCTTTTGAGGGAGCTTGCAAAGATTTGAAACTTGAAATCTTGATTTATGCAAAGTATCAATGTAATAATAGATATCACCATCTTCAAATATATTTTCTGATAAATTAATTGTTTTCTTTTTAGTTAATAAATATAATGTATCCTTATAAATATAAGTATTTCTAATGCCATTTAAAGGGATTTCTTTCTTAGTGTCTAGGTCATATATAAATTGACTCCCATCAATATTATTTGAATAGATGTTAACATAAAGTTTGTTTTGAAAGCATGATAATTCTTTAATTGTACCCATACTTGCTAACCCAGCTTTATCTATATTTTTTTTATTCAAGCCAATGAAATCAAGCTTATACCAATTTTTACCCTTGTCTGAACTAGAATAAATATTCTCCATAGTAGCAATGAAGAATTCATCTCCCTTTGAGCAAATTTTAAAATCTTGCTCAATAATTGGAATAGTCACTTTAGTCCATTCATTGCAATCTTCTGATATGTATAAGCAATTTTCATAATATGAACTAAATACAAAAAGATTTTCAGAAACCACAGCTTGAAATAACCCCGCATTAATATTTTCATCAAATCCTATTTCACTTTCATTTATTGAAATAGATTTGTTAATACTAATCCTATTAAATGTTCTTCCAAAATCCTCACTTATAAAGAACTTTCCAAGTGTAAAAAATATCAAATTATTCCCTTTTACAAATATTTGTTTCGGCATAATTTCTCTTCTCACCCCATCATTGGGGGCTATTTGATACTTTATATCCGAGAAATCCCAACTCCTCCCTTTGTCGTAAGAATAAAAACAATATCCGTCATCAAAACTTCTTGAAAAGCCTAATATTGAATCTCCCTTACTTACTAATATTTCAAATGTTATTTTTGTTGTTTTAGAGCCTGAATCAGGTGTTTTTCCAATAAATTCTATGGCTTCATTTTGTGAAAAACAATTACCCGTATTTATTAGAATCAAAAAAAGAAAAAAAGAAGTCTTAAATAGAAATTTACAAATAAAATTAATCATGTTGTGAGATTAGATTTTGAATTAACACTTTAAAAAGTTCGGCATTAGTGGTGAATCAATATTCAATGTGTCCTTTACCATCACAAGTTATACATTTTCTTCCTTCTTTTTCAACGGTATTAGGTTTCAGTATATTTTCAATCCCAGTTCCGTTACACTTTGAGCATTCGTCTCCTGGAACTCGTCCTTTATTATTTGTATCATCAATATACGAATTCATTTTATTTGTATGTCTAAGCCCGCAACTAGGACTACATATAAAGCATTGATATGGGTCTTCGCATAATTTCCATAATCCGTTTGAAACTTCCTTATAACCTTTACCAATGAATTCTTTTCCACAAATTGTGCACGTTTCCTTTGATATTTTGTCCCTATTTATTCTTGAGACTGTTCCATAACTATTAGGTTCTGATTTTGTTTCATTTATTTTTACTTCTTTGTTGCTTTTCGGAATAATAATTAATGCGATGCTCAAAGTGAAAATTGAAATTCCAATAATAGCAGTTATAATTTTCTTAGCTTTTTTCTGCTTTATTCGAATTTGACCTTTTGTTAATATATCATTCTGATTCATCTTATAAATTATATTTTACTAGATTAATTAAAACCACCAGTTATTCCTAACAACTTTTTGAATTTGGCAACTTCTGATTCTGATAAGTATCGCTTACGTGGTGATTCAACTCGCACCTTAATTGTTTTTTGGTCTCTCAGATGCTTGTTCAGATTCTGAACGGTCATTTTTAGCTGTTTTGCTACCTCAACTATGGTGAACTCCTTTTCGTTTGGATTCACTTTAACAATCCGTTCAGCTTCTATGGAATGAATGTGCTCATTATGGTATTGGCGAAATGCACTTTTCAACTTCCATTGAAGTAATTCTGCTTTCTTGTCAAATTCGAATCTAATTTTAGGAAGTGGCTTACCTTCATTTGCTTTCAACACTGAATTGTAAAATGTTTTCATTGCTGATGCTAATGCCTTATCAACTGTATTATCGTCTATCTCCAGTTGAGCAAAAATCTCCAGTAGGTTGTTCGCTTGCTGCCTATCCATTTGTTAAATCATTGAATACCTTAATGTTCTCAGAAATCAACTCGTAATTAGGGTTTATATATTCTTGCAAAGTACTTAATTTCTTATGTCCTGTCATTTTCATGATAGCGTTAAGATTAACGTTGTTATTTACCAAATTGGTGATGAATGTTCGCCTACCCGTGTGGAATGTTATCAGTTGATACTTTGGAGCATCTTCGTTATCAGCACCATAAACATAATATTCGTTGAATTCATCTAACGTACTCAATGCTTCGTGAATGTACTTGTTCGTATTCACCTCTGAATACAGACGAAGATTGTAATCATACTTCACAAGTATCTGTTCTGCAAATTGGCTTAACGGTATTTCTACATCTGCTTTCGTCTTTTTCGTCACAAGCTCCAAAAATCTTCGACCACTTTTTGTCTTCACCATTGATTTTTTCACACTTCTAACATCACTAATTCGAAGTCCTGTATGACAAGCAAACAGAAACAGGTCGATTGCTTTCTGATGTGTTTCCTTACTGAATGTTGTCTGGTGTATCAGTTTCATTTCAGCTAGTGTTAAAGCATAGTGGTCATTGCCCACTACTCGAATACCATATGAATTCAGAACATTAAAATTTGTCAAATGACCATTCAACACCAGCCATTTGCCAAATCCCTTTAAACAGCTGAATCTTTTGTGGCGTGTTTTCGAACTTTGCTTCTTCGTTAAAAAGATATAGTTTACTATTCGTGGACGGTCATTCGCAAGAAACTGGTTAAAACGTTCCAACCATTCATTCGAGTTGATTGCATTCAATGGTATTGAACCAGTCACTTTCTGGTAATCCATCAATGCGTTATAGGTTGACTTATAATCTTTCAATGATTGTATCGACCTATCTGGATTCTTGAAGAACAATGCTTTCTCGGTCAAAAACTGCTGGTAGTATTCTGTAAGTTCTGCATCCGACTTCAATCGAATAGAATCAGAATTAAGTTGAAGCTGTTTCTTCACATAAGCACCATCGGGTTTTATTCGGTGCTCATACATATATGTATCTATGATGTGCTCAATATCCGAATGAACTCTGGCAATTATCCTATTCTTACGTTCGTGGTCTTCATCTGACTGCCTCACCCGTTCGGCTTTCTTATCAAAATCTTTCGATTTCACATAAACTGTTGTACTTTCCCGCAAAGTGCTGATGTGCTTATAATAAATCACAACAAGCTTTTCCTTTTGAACATTTTCCCTGTAGAGGGTAACTGAACTATAACCCATAATTAAAACTATAACTGAACACGATTTGAACACGATTTAACGAAAATAGTGAAAATACTGAAACTATTTAGTGAAACCTAAACCAACAAAAACGACCTCAACAATGAATATATTATCTGTTAATCAATCACTTACAAATTCAATTGTGAAAACAGTGAAAACTGTATTCGAATCTTGCCATCCCGACGAAAGCTCTGTTAGCATGCTAACAGAGCTTTTTTATTGGCATAATGTGTCTAATATTAAGATTTAGTTTTAATTATTAATCATCGTATTCAATCAGCAATCAGGTTAAATTGAATCTGAATGAGAGTTGTTGGAAATTATGAATAAAACTATACAGGTTTCAATCGTGGACTAAGTAAGAAATAGAGCATAGTAAACGTATTATTTCGAAACTAGTTTTCCCTTTTAGGGTATATTTGTATAGTATGCCATTTATAAAATTTGCTTCCCGTGCTGTTCGCAATTCGGGGAATTTAATGATCGACAAAGCCAATCAGCTTTTTGTTATGCTGCTGATGGTAATGTTTAGCTATTCGATTATATTCAGCTTGATAGATTATAATCTACAGTATTATCATTCAGCAATTGTTAATTTATGCATGCTTCCTATTTCATTACTTTCTTTTTATCTATTAAATAATAAACACACACGAGCTGCAAAATTAATAGCAATATTATTTGCTAATTATGTAATTACATCTCACTGCTTCACATATTCTCCAGGTTCATTTGTATGTTCTTTTTATTTTCCAATTATCATGTGTTCCTTGGTTATTCTACCTGGCAAAGACCGTGTAATTGGATATGGATTGGCCATTTTTACTTTCCTGTTGCTTAATATCATGTTGTTTGCAGAGTATCCAATCGAGATGCATTCAATTTCTAGAGATGAAATGAAACTTCAGTGGCTAATGAATTCATTAGGTGCTGCAATTCTAACTCTACTTGTAACCTCTTTTATCCTTCGAGTTAACCAACAAATACAGCTTGAATTAACCAATCAAACCGAAGAAGCAACTCAAAAAAACGATCATCTTGAATTAAATATCCGAACTAAAAACAGATTATTTTCTATTATTTCTCATGATTTACGAAATCCACTAATCACCATCCGTGGAGCATTTGACATGCTTAATAATGATGAAATACCTGAAGATAAGAAAAGGTACTTATTGGTAGAATTAGGTAAACGAGTTGATAATACAATGGTGTTGATGGATAATCTTCTCATGTGGTCGCGTACTCAATTGGATGGAATTGTTTATCAACCTGAAGTTATTGATCCGAATCATTTGATTAAATCTGTTGTTCGACAATTAGAGCCTCAAGCGGAAGAAAAAAAGATTCTTATTATTCAACACTGCCCTAAAACACTATTAGTCAATGTTGATAGAAATATGTTTGAATTGATTTTTAGAAATCTAATTTCAAATGCAATTAAGTTCACCCATCCCGAAGGGTATATTAAGATTGCTATCGAAAAGGAAGACAATAAAGCAAAAATAACCGTTTCAGATTCAGGTATAGGAATGACTCCCGAAGTACTTGAAAAGCTTAGGAATAAAGAATTCTTTTCTAACCCAGGAACTAAAAAAGAAAAAGGTACTGGTTTGGGTCTTGTTTTATGTCAAGAATTTATTGCAAAACATCGAGGTGAATTGATCATTGAATCACAACCTCAATTAGGCACAATCATTACCGTTTTGGTTAATGTTTTTGAAGAAGAATAAAAATTATCAAACTCTATTTTTACAAAACTATATTTCTAAAATTAAACCAAAAATAAATTAATAAACGAGTAAAATGTTGTTCCGTCGTATTTCGAATTACTTTGTGAAGAATACCGGAAATCTCATGATTGACAATGCAAATCAGTTGTTTTTCATGTTGATCATTGTCACTTTCTTTTATTCAATCATTTTTGGAATAATTGGTTTTCATCTGAATTATACCAATTCAGCTTATGTTAATTTATCTTTATTACCCGGTTCATTGTTAGCATTGTTATTATTGAAAAAAGGGATTCCACTTATTGGAAAGATCCTTTTGATAATTCATGCAGACATTATCATTGCATTATCCTGTGTATATTTTTCCCCAGATACTTATTCAATTTCATTCCTTTTCCCAATATCGATTTGTGCTTTAGTAATTCTTCCCGGAAAAGAAAAAATGATTGGATATGTTTTAGCTTCATTTTCCCTCCTACTACTCATTGTGCTTTTGCTTGGAGATTACGATGTTGGACGACCTAATATGCCAATGAACGAATTGAAATTGCAGTGGATTATCAATGCAATTGGTGCTGTAACACTCACATTTCTAGTTACTCAATTCATTTTAAATGTGAACAATCAAATTCAATATGGACTCACGAAAAAAACAGAAAAAGAAGTACTAAAAAACCAAGAATTGAATTTAAATATTGATACTAAAAATCGATTATTTTCTATCATTTCTCACGACTTACGAAATCCGCTAGTTACAATTCGTGGAGCATTTGATATGCTTAATAGCATTGATGTACCTGATGAAAAAAAGAAGTTTCTAATTGCCGAATTAGGGAAACGAGTTGATAATACAATGGTTTTAATGGATAATCTATTAATGTGGTCAAGAACACAATTAAATGGTATTGTTTATCAACCCGAAATTATAGATCCTAATTATTCTATAAGATCTGTTGTTCGCCAACTTGAGGGACAAGCGGAAGAGAAAAAAATCATGATTGTTCAACAATGCCCAGAAACAGTTATGATCAATGCTGATCGAAATATGTTTGAATTAATTTTCAGAAACCTTATTTCTAATTCTATCAAATTCACTCAGCCCGAAGGCTATATCAATATATTGATTAAGAAAGAACTAAATAAAGTAAAGATTACCGTTTCTGATTCTGGAATCGGAATGAGTACAGAGTTAATTGAAAAATTAAGAAATAAAATTTTCATTTCAAACTTAGGAACTCAAAAAGAAAAAGGAACTGGATTAGGCTTAGTTCTATGTCACGAATTTATTGAGCGAAATAAAGGTGAACTCATTATTGAGTCGCAGCTACTTGCAGGAACGATCATTACCGTTTTGTTTGATTATTTGGAAGTTGAATAATTACTTGGTAGTTCGATTTTCAATTGAGAACCAAATTCACATACAGTTTTCAACAAAAACCTCAATTACAAACATGTAAGGAAAATCTATAAATCGAAGCAACATTCGGTTTTGATTCGAGTAATACATATTCAAACCATCGTTCTCTAAGCTGTTTAAAAGATTAGGAAACTGGCTTAGAATCGAAAACACAACAAACGAACTTTAACAAAAAAAACATGATTCGGAAACTCTTAGCACCGCTTGCACTGTTTGTATTCTTATCTACACAAATAACCGCTGCAGAAAGTATTGTCCGTATTGCTCAAACACTTTCACAATCGAAAGCATACGCTGGTGGAACTTTTCTTGTAAAAATTAAAATCGAACGAAGAAGCCTAGATAGTTTCTTTCAAATTGAACAAGAACTACCTAAAGGAATGACTGCCATTGGTGTTGAAAGTCAAGGAGCTACTTTCAGTTGTAAAGACGGTAAAGTGAAATACAACTGGCTCCGATTACCAGCTCAAGAAGAAATTCAAGTCATCTATAAAGTATCTATTCCCTTCGAAATGCGTGGGAAACAATCCATTGAAGGAAGATACTACTACATTCAAAATGAGGAAAAAGAAGTTTTTACTCTTCCTAAAAATACCATTGAAGTAGTTGAATTCATTGCAGCTAGCGATTCTTTAGCAGAAAAAACACTCTTAGGTGTAATCAATAACAACGAAGATAAACCTGCTTACATGGAAGAAGCTAAAATGGATTTGGAATATAAAGTTCAAATTCTGAGCTCTACACGTGCACTTGATCGGGATTCAATTCGTAAGGAATATGCGATAAAAGACAAATTACAAGAAGAAAACTTCAACGGACTTTACAAATACACGGTTGGTTCTTTCAGTACTTACGAACAAGCACGTGACTTCAAAAACAAACTCGATTTCTCTCGCTACATTCCTTTTGTAATAGCTTATAACCGAGGAACCCGCATTACTGTAGGTGAGGCGATGAGCTTAGCATCTAAGAAGAAAACAATTCAAAAATAATAAACTGTGCTGTGTTAATCCTCCTAACGTCCTGTAGTGTAAACTGCAGGACGTTTTTATTTTATCGGGGAGCTTGAATTTCCGATATTCGTTGCATGAAGCAAACACAGTTTCTGGTTTTAGTTATCGCCCTATTCCTACAGAATTTCATTTCGGCTCAAGTGGATGCTGTTGGAATCGAATATGAAATTCCTAGTCAAATAGAAGCCGGGACTCCTTTTATTATCACTTTAAAACTTAACCGAGCTTCATTAACAGGTATTGCGCGTATTCAACAATCTTGGCCTCGTGGATTTACCTTAAATGAAATGGAGAATGCAGGTGCAATTTTCTCTTTCAGTAAAACACAATTGCAATTTCTTTGGGTAACTCTTCCTACAGAGAAAATTATCACCTTGAAATATGAAGTTCTTGCAGGAAAAGAATATTCGGGTAAACTTGAGATACCAGGCGTTTTAATCTATTTAGATGGCTCTCAACGGAAAGAGATTCCATTTCCACCTCTCAAACTCGACATCAAAGGAAAAGGAACTAAATCGTTCGAAAAACCTTTATCTCCAAATCTTAACTCTTCCGAAATCAACCCTATTAAATCAACTGTTGCTATCAATTCAGGTGCGCAGACAAAAACAACTACACCAATAAAAAAAGAAAATCCTCCTGCTAAAACGGAGAAAAAGGAAATTCCTAAAGAAGCTGTCAATCCTGCTAAAAAAGAAGTAAAAACAGAAGCTGCACCTAAACCTATCGATCAAAAGAAAAATCCAATTAAACAGGAAAATAAACCAAAGGATACTGAAGCTAAACCTGCTAAAAAAGAAGAAACACCTACTACTCTAAACACCTCAACATCTACAAGTAAATCTCTTATTACATTTAGAATTCAATTGGCAGCGGTTCCTCAAAAAGTCGATAAAGAATCTATCGCTCGCGATTTTAATGTAGATGCAAAGGAGTTGCAAGAAGAAAGTCATAACGGACTTTTTAAGTATACCTTTGGTGAATTCCCCAGTCTAGTTGAAGCGCGTAAAAAAATGAACACTAATCCCAAAATGAAAGGGAAAGCATTTATTACGGGATATCGGAATAATATCCGAATCGACTTAGAAGAAGCTATCCGTTTAAGTAAAGAAAAATAAGCCAGTGCCAATTCAAGATTATCGACTTCGTAGAAGAATCATTTTACTCCTGACACTCATATCAGGTACGTTTTTACTTTATGCTTTACACGAACTTTTTCCAGCATTTTTAGGTGCTGTAGTTTTATACGTCCTGTTCCGTCCTCTTTTTGGCTTGCTTCGGTATGTAAAAAAATGGCCCAATTGGTTAGCTACATGGACGATAATGTTGCTCACGTTCTTGCTCATCGTTCTACCGCTTACCACCGTTGGAATAATGATCGGAACCAAAGTTTCAAACCTTCTTAAACATACCGAAGCCATTACTTCCATCCTTGATAAAGTCCAGAATTATTTTGGAATAACCTTGAATGATGATTCAACCGTTGAAAAGATACTAGGCTTTTTACAAGACAATTTGTTTGGTGGTGTGAGCTCCTTTGTGAACGGAGTTTTTGGGATAATATTCACGCTTGGAATGATGTATTTCATTCTGTATTTCATGTTGAGCAGTCACCGTTCGTTTGAAAAAACTCTCGTCAAATACATGCCCTTCAAAAAGGAAAACACACTAAGATTTGCAGCTGAATTAAGGAATTCAACCTATTCTAATGTGCTCGGACAAGGACTCATTGCCTTCGTTCAAGGTAGTTTGGTAAGTGTTGGATTATGGATTTTCGATTTTAATGATCCCGTTTTTTGGGGGATAATTTCGTTCTTTCTCTCCTTCCTTCCTGTGATAGGCGCACCTATCGTGTTTGTTCCTGCAGGATTAATCGCTATAGCAAACGGACATGCATCCGATGGTTATGGAATCATTCTTTGGGGATTTATCCTAGTAACGAATATCGACAACGTATTACGCTATTTTATTTCCAAATACATGGCTGATACACATCCTCTGGTTGCCATCATCGGGGTGATTATTGGGATTCCTATATTTGGAATACTGGGATTGGTATTCGGTCCGTTGCTGATTTCCTGGTTCTTCCTGCTTATTAAAATTTATGAGGAAGGAAAAGATGAGGAAGAAACGGATGAAGAGGATGAAAGTATCCTTGCCTAATTATCGGTGACTGCGTTTCGAACTTCCAAATAAAACCCCAAAAATTCCTCGCACTAATTCTCGTCCAATACTGCGCGTAACAGAAGAATTCATCACTTCTTCTAACATCGTCTTTTCTTGTTTACCCGATTTTTTGGGTGATGTAGAAGTTGATGTTGATTCTTGTTGTTCTTGCAAACGAGAATTCAGCATTTCGTATGCACTCACCGGATCGGTTGTTTCGGCATATTTGGCAAATAACTCTGACTGTTGAAGATGATCTTGATATTCACTTGCAGGAAGCGGTCCCATAACTGCTGCAGGAGGAACGAGATGAGTATGAACCACTTCCGTTGGAATTCCTTTCGCGTTGAGTACAGTTACCAAAGCTTGTCCAATTCCCATTTGGGTGAGCGTTTCTTCAATCTCGTAAAAAGCCGAACGCGGATAGGTCTTCACAGTATCTTTCAAAGCTTTAGCATCGTTGGGTGTGAAAGCACGTAATACATGCTGAAAACGGTTTCCCAACTGAGCCAACACATTCACCGGAATATCTTGAGCCATTTGAGAACAAAAGAATACCCCTACTCCTTTCGAACGAATCAAGCGGACAATCTGTTCTACTTGATCCAAAAATGCTTTAGGAGCGTCGCTAAATAACAAATGCGCTTCATCGAGGAAGAATACTAATTTGGGTTTGTCTAAATCGCCTGCCTCGGGTAAGGTTTCATACAACTCAACCAATAAACTCAATAGGAATGTAGAAAACACGGCTGGTTTATCTTGCATATCGCTCACATTGAGCAAACTCACCACACCTTGTCCATCAACTTTCAACATCAAATCGGAAATATCAAACGATGGTTCTCCAAAAACAGCCGCTACTCCTTGCTGCTCTAATGAAACAATCTTACGCAAGATGGTTCCGGAAGTAGCACTTGAAATAATTCCGTAGCTTTCTTTTATCTCTGCTTTTCCGGGACCTTCGCTTAAGTAATTGAGGACTTTTTTCAAATCCTGCAAATCCACAATGGGAAGACCTTTATCGTCGGCATACTTAAACAGGATAGACAAAACACCTGTTTGCGTTTCGTTTAGTTCGAGGATTTTGGCGAGCAAGACAGGACCAAATTCCATCACTGTAGCCCGCATTTGTGCACCTAATTTCCCACTGAGTGAATACAGCTCAATAGGAACTCCTTCGGGTTGAAAGTCAATGTTTAAGGCGGATGCACGTTCTTCGATTTTAGCATTGGAAACACCTGGTTTACCTAATCCACTTAAATCACCTTTGATATCGGAAAGAAATACCGGAACACCTGCTTTACTCAACTGTTCTGCTAAAACCTGAAGCGTACGTGTTTTACCCGAACCAGTAGCACCAGCAATCAAACCATGACGGTTCATCATACTCAAGGGAATATTCACCCGAGCATCGGATAAAATTTCTCCATGGAGCACTCCACATCCTAAAAAAATATGTGCTTGACTATCGGGATATGACGATTGAACTGCTGTGATGAATTCCTGTTTCATAGTTTGCGGAAACGACAAATTACGGACAGGCAAGCATCGGAATAAAGGCTCTTTATGCTTTTTTCTTCACAGCGGCTTTTTTATGACGAGCAGTCAAGCGAAACACCTGTACCGACAAGGGAGGCAAATCAATTGCGATAGAATGTGGGCGACCATGTTTCTCAACATCGGTTGATTCGTACTTGTGTTTTGCCGAATAATCACTTCCCCAGTAGGCTTTGCTATCACTATTGAATATGACCGAATATTTACCACCATCTGGAACACCAATTCGGTAATTTTCCTGAGGAACTGGAGTGAAATTGCAAGCTATCACCAAATAATCTTCCGGCTTTTCTCCTCTGCGGATATAAGTTAAAGTACTGTTGCGACTATCGTTTAAATCGATCCACTCAAATCCTTTTGTATCGAATTGCAAGCTGTGAAGAGCTGGTTCTTTGCGGTATAAAGCGTTCAAGTCTTTTATGAGTTTTTGCAAACCGCTATTGGGCTCAAAACCTGTGAGATGCCAGTCGAGACTCGTTTTGTAATTCCACTCGCTATATTGTCCAAACTCATCACCCATGAAAAGTAATTTACTTCCCGGATGCGTGAACATGTAGGAATACATAGCGCGCAGATTGGCAAATTTCTGCCATTGATCGCCCGGCATGCGATCGATAAGCGAACCTTTTCCATGAACTACTTCATCATGCGAAAGTGGTAGCATGAAACTTTCGGTGAAGGCGTAATAAATCGAGAATGTTACATCGTTTTGATGATGTTCGCGGTAGAGCGGATCGGTTTTGAAATAACGAAGTGTATCGTGCATCCAGCCCATCATCCATTTCATCCCGAAACCTAAACCACCATCGCGCACCGGACCGGAAACTTTTGGCCAAGAAGTCGATTCTTCGGCAATCATCTGGATTTCGGGAAAATGATAATACATCGTTTCATTCAATTCCTTGAGGAAAGAAATGGCTTCGAGATTTTCGTTTCCACCGTAAATATTGGGCTCCCACTCGCCATCCTTGCGAGAATAGTCGAGATAGAGCATTGAAGCTACCGCATCAACCCGTAAACCATCCACTTTGTACACATCGGCCCAAAACATAGCGGAGCTGATGAGGAAAGAACGCACTTCAAATCGTCCGTAATTGAAAATGAGGCTCTTCCAATCGGGATGAAAGCCTTTACGCAAATCTTGATGTTCGAAAAGATGCGTGCCGTCGAATTGCGCTAGGGCAAAACTATCCTCTGGAAAATGCGATGGAACCCAATCGAGTATTACTCCAATTCCAGCTTCGTGAAAAGCATCTACCATCGCCATGAATTCCTGTGGTGAGCCAAATCGAGAAGTTGGCGCGAAGAATCCTGTGGTTTGATATCCCCATGAACCCGAATAAGGATGTTCAGTTAAAGGTAGAAACTCAACATGCGTGAAACCCATTTCCTTCACGTATGCGACAAGTTCTTTGCTTAAATCGTTGTAGCTGAGATAATCGTCTTCTTTGGAACCGGGCTTTTTCCATGATCCAGCATGGACTTCATACACCGACCAAGCTTTGGATGCCGAACCGCGACCTTTTTGTCCTAACCACGTTTTTGCTTTCCAAGAATAATTCAAATCCCACACGATGGAAGCGCGCTTAGGTGGCACTTCGTTGAAGAATGCAAATGGATCGAATTTCTCCAAAATGCGACCTGTTTGTGCATTACGAAGCATGTATTTGTACAAACTACCGTGTCCAACTCCGGGAATAAAAACTTCCCAAATTCCTGAGCCATCACTTCGTGCCGACATGTGGCCTTGCTCTGGATTCCAACCATTAAAGTCACCAATCACACTAACTGCGGATGCATTCGGTGCCCAAACGGCAAAGAAAGTTCCTTTAACTCCATTGTTATCGCATAAGTGAGCGCCTAATTTTTGGTAGAGGCGATAGTGTTTTCCCTGACGGAAGAGGTAAATATCAAAATCGGTGAAGAGCGAAAAACTCGAAGGATCATCTTTTCCATTTCCTAAGTTCTGAGAGCTAGCCAAAAGATCGGTTGTCTTTACTTTGGTTTCTTTAGTTATTTCGACTTTTGCTACAGCCGATTTGACCGCTTTTTTAACCGATGATTTAGGTGTTGGAGTTTCGCTTTTTTTACTGACAGCTTTCTTAGCTGGTTTCACTTCCACGATTTCGGCAGTATCTTTCTTTTTCGCCATGCGAGTTGGATGTTCTTATTATGTGAACAATATTTATTTCGTTAATCAGGTTGATTAATCGAGGTAGTGTTTGACAAATTTGACTAAGCTTTGAAGCGGAATCAGTGCCCAATCGGGACGGTTATTTATTTCGTATCCCAACTCGTAGATTGCCTTTTGAAAGGAATATATCTGAAGTAGATCATTCACTTTATCGTCCGAAGGAATTAAGCCACTGCCTAGTGTAGTTTCGATGTAGGATCCAAGAAAATAGCGACTTACAAAGTGATACCAGATATCGGCTACAGGGATGAGTTTATTTTGAAGATCTTGATCATGTTGAAAATTCTGAAAGAGTGTTGCGTAGGCTGCATAGCGATAGGAACGCATCATTCCTGCAACATCTTTTAGAGAAGGATATTTATCGCGTCGTTCGGTATGAGGTTTATCCGGTTCACCTTCAAAATCAAGAAGGAAAAAATCGCCATTCGAAACCAATACCTGTCCGAGATGGTAATCACCATGAATGCGAATACGCTTGCCTTGCAGAGGTTTTTCAAGTACACGACCAAAGAAAGCTTTTACCTTTTCTTTGTCTTTAATCATCGAAGCAGCATCGTCACGTAGGGTGGGGGGTACGCGATGTAAATTTCGTTCGAGAAGTTCAAATTTACTTTCCACCAAATACATCAATTCTTTATAAAGTTTCTTTTGAAAATCTTCATCTACTTCTTCTGCTGCAAATGCAGGATTGCTATTGCTATTTAATAAAGCAAGATGAAATTCAGCTGTCCGTTTTCCTAATAACCGAGCTGCATGAAATACATCTTCTCCAATTAATTGTTGTAAAGCTTCAGGTGTTTTTTCCCAAGAAATAGAAAGCACATGTGGCTTCAAAGGCAAAGGGCGAAGATGATATTCTGTTTCAATGACTTGTTTATAGAAGCGATCTAATTGCAATACAGTATTTTTCCAAGCATCACCTTCGTTAGGAATGAGCTGTTGCAACATCACCAACAGCATCGGCGGTTTTTCGGGATGCTGAATTTCTATCGAACCTGCATAAGCTGGTAGCTGATGAAATGTATCCTGCGTTGTGAGAAAATTCACGATTTCCCAATCGGGATTGATCATGTATTCGACTTTACGAAACAGTTTAAGGAAATAGGTATCGTTGAAGATGACAGCCGAATTGCTCTGATCTGCTTTGAGCACATGCGACTTCAAGGGCGAAGGCAATCCGTGTTGCATGAGGAATTTCCCAGAGCTCGCTAGCAATGGATAATGATCACCTTTTTGAATTTGCCGTTTATTCATGAGCAAAAACAGGGTATTCCTGAAATCTTCATCATAGATTCCATCTATTAAATAACCTACAGAGTTTCCTTCTCCAATGCGCGCTATAACTGCATCAGCAGGAAAATTACCTAAACCTGCAAACCGCTCATGAATGAACACGATAGGTAATGTATAAATCTCAGTTGGCCCATCAGGATAACGGACTTTCAGCAAAAGAACACGAGCAATACTGGAAGCCGTTTCGAGTGGAATATTCTGATAAATTTTTATCCCCGTTATCAATCGAGCTTTTCCACCAAACCAGCGCATCCGCTTAAGAAATACGGGAAGTATTTGATTTTCGAGTTGATGAATACAGCGTTCTTGCTGAAATAAATCGTTCCATTCAGCATCGATGTGAGGCTGAGCGATGTCTTTAATTCGTTGCAATGATTCAGGCATATTACTAATTGATTATGATAAGACTGAAATTTGAAAAATATGTGCTGCAATCAACTTCGGGTCGAGTTCAATATAATTCCATTGTCGATTCCAGCGGTAATGATTATCGTCCATTAAATCGTGCATTTCAAGTGTATGTCCTTCGTGAGCCGGCATCAGCGTTTCAGGAAGTTTTACCCAACCTGTTTGCTTGTTTACTGGATCGAGATTGACAACAGTCAGAACTTTATTGGTTCCGTCCCGACTGATCTTGTAATACGCGATTAGTTGTTCGTTATCTGTTTCGCAAAATAGAATGTTAAAGGTAGTATGAAAGGCGTCATTTTCTTTACGAATTCGGTTGATCTTTCTTATCAATTCACGAAATGGTGTTGATGCATGCCAATCCCAATGACGAGCCTCGTATTTTTCAGAATTAAAATATTCTTCTTTCCCCGGCATAGGTTCATTTTCGAGTAATTCGTAAACCGGACCATACATCCCATAATTGGACGATAAAGTTGCTGCTAAAACATAGCGTGCAGCCGAATGTGCATGATCAGTTTTTTGAATATAGAATGGTAGAATATCGGGTGTATTGGGCCAGAAATTTCCGCGGAAATAATCACGTAATTCTGTTTCTGTGAGTTCTTTAAGGTATTTTTCGAGTTCAGCTTTTGTTTGTCGCCAAGTGAAGTACGAATACGATTGTTGAAACCCAACTTTAGCCAAGCGCGCCATAATTTTAGGTCGGGTGAAGGCTTCGCTCAAGAAAATCACTTGGGGATGATCCCGTCGCATTTCACTCATTATCCACTGCCAGAAAATAAAGGGTTTTGTGTGTGGATTATCTACTCGAAAGATGTTGATTCCTTTCGCTATCCAAAACTCAATAACACTTTTTAATTCGTTCCATAGATTTTCCCAATCTTCTGTTTCGAAGTTGATGGGCAACACATCTTGGTATTTCTTAGGTGGATTTTCAGCATACTGAACAGTGCCATCGGGACGCCAACGAAACCATTGAGGATGCTCTTTTACGTATGGATGATCGGGTGAACATTGGTAAGCTAAATCGAGTGCGATTTCGATACCTTGCTTTTTTGCAGATTTCACCAATTTTTCAAAATCAACCATGGTTCCCAATTCAGGGTTGATGGCTTTATGTCCGCCCAAATGAGAACCTATTGCCCAAGGTGAGCCCGGTTCGCCTGCTTGAGCAGTGGTGCTATTATTCTTACCTTTCCGATGGGAAATTCCGATGGGATGAATTGGAGGAAAATAAAGTGTATCAAATCCCCAATCGGCAATGAGAGGCAAGAGTGCCTCACAATCTTTGAATGTTCCAGTACGAGTAGGATCGGGTGATGAGGAGCGAGGAAAAAACTCATACCATGTACTGAATTGCGCTTTTTCACGCTCAACAACTAATGATAGAATTTGTCCATTAGTTTCATTTTCACGTAAGGGTAAGGATTCAATTAAATCTTCCAAACGATCGCTTTTCGCAATAATTACAGCATTTACATACTGTTCTTCGTTCTCGAAAAGATCAGCAGTGGTGTTGAGCCAAACAGCATCTTCCCCTTTCGATTTCTTAGCAATTTTTCGCAAGTGCTCTGCTCCTATTCGTAATTCTAAATCGAGCTTCTCCCCTGTTTCAGCCTTTTTACAAAAACCATGATGCCAGCTTAAGGCATGATCTATCCAAGCCACGACGGTATATTCATACATTCCGGGATTTCCTGTTACAAAACTTCCTGTCCATTCATCATTATCCACTTCATGAAATGGTTCTTCCACCCACTTTTTCTCCCCTACTTTTCGATGTAGCAAGATTGCTCGAACGATGTCATGTCCATCTCCATATACATGCGCCGTTACTGCAAGCGTTTCATTTGGAATACGTTTTACCGGAAATTGTCCCTCGTCTATTTGCGGACCGATATGTTCGATTACCGCTCGTGCTTTGGCTATTGCTCCTTTCATACTTCCAAATATAGGAGTTGATCTGAACGAGTCAAATAAAATGTTGTAAAAATGACACTTAGATGATGTGCTGGTTTGTTAATGTGCTGGTGTGCTAGTGGCTTGGGGAAAGATGGATTAGAACGGTTGGGGTGATAGATTCATTTTTGATCCGATCGCTATCAGATAGAAAATTTGCTATTTATTATGAATTCGTGTTTAAGTGTTTCAAGGATGATCAGTTCTAGGTGAAAAAAATCCATATACGCTGTAAATGAGTAACATAGTAGATTCATATAGGAATAAAGGGACTTAATTCAACATACGAAGCCGTTCTGTGTTATGTTTGCGCCCGTTTAGGTTGAAAGAATTAAGTATACCACTAATTCGGTGAGATTTGATTAGGAAAACTACGCATGACGACACATCAAAGAGGTAAAATCAAACTTCTAGATTATTGGGGATTTATTGGAATTCACTTTGTTCCATTTTTAGCAATATTCACAGGAACGTTTGCATTCGATTGGTACTTGGCATTAGCACTTTACCTTATTCGTATGTTTTTTATTACCGCTGGATATCACCGATATTTTTCACATCGAACATTTAAAACATCTCGGGTATTTCAGTTTATAATGGCTTTCATGGCTCAAACGAGCATGCAAAAAGGTGCATTATGGTGGGCTGCCAATCATCGAATTCACCACAAATACAGCGACACACCTGCCGATCCACATTCAGCCAAGTTGTTCGGATTCTGGTATGCACATGTAGGCTGGATTGTTGGTCCCGATTTTAAAGAAACTCGTTATGATCTGATAAAAGACATGGCGAAATACCCCGAATTAGTTTGGCTCAATAAATACCATTGGGTTCCAGCTGCTTCTTTAATGGCCTTTTGTTTATTCCTTGGGAATTATGTGAATGGTGCTGGATTACTTGATTTTCAAGCAGGTGTTAGCACTTTGTTAATTGGTTTCTTTTTGAGTACAGCTGTCCTATATCATGGAACGTTTACCATCAATTCACTCATGCACGAAATGGGCTTCCCTCGCTACAAAACTACCGACGAGAGTAAGAACAGCGTCATTCTTGCTTTAGTAACTTTAGGTGAAGGCTGGCACAACAATCACCATTACTATCAAAGCACTGCACGACAAGGTTTTTATTGGTGGGAAATTGATATTACCTATTACATTATTCGGCTACTCGGATTCTTTAGAATAGTATGGAATATTCGAGAAGTACCGAAACATGTAAAAGATGGTAATCACTTGAAGAGCGCTGCTTAAATAATAGTCGCAAGAGCAAATACGACATATTCGATAAAAAACAATCCCCAAAAAAGCATGTAAAATTGCTTGATGGATGTATCGTTTGTTAAATCGATTCGGTAAGCCATAAAGAGGAAAAGTGCCCATAATATTGCATGACTCGAAATCATGAAAATGGGTGATGGGATTTGGCTTATAGCAGCAAGAATTATTACACTCAAATACGCTAGTGAAACCACGATTAAACCAGCTCTAAAAGCACCTGTTCGTCCTGTTTTAACTGCCAACGTTTGAAAAGAATATTCTGCATCACCAAGTGTATCGGGAATATCTTTGAACCAAGCAATTCCTAAGCTAAATGCTACCACAAAAATAATCAAGGAACTAATGAGAGCATTGACTTCGGTATGATGAAAAAATGCCTGTTGGAAATGCCAATAAAACCCCAAATTAACTAATACACCTCTGACCAAAGCAATAGCTGAAGCTGCAGCTAAATGACTGCGTTTTAATTTCAAGGGAGGAAGTGAATATGCAGTTCCGATAAGCATAATACTGGCTATTAGTCCTAAGAATGCGAGTGACAAATACGCAGCTGAAATCAAGGAAATTCCTCCACTAATCAACACGATAATTAATCCTGCCTGTCTTGAAAGTTCGCCTGATGCGATGGGCAACCAAGGTTTATTGACTTTGTCGACATCCACATCGGACCATTGATTTAAACCGGTGATGTAAATATTACAGCCCCAAGCACTGATTAAACTAATACTTACAATACCGAGTTGCTCAATTGAAATCGCACTTTCATTGAGAGCAATAATATAGAGAGCAATAATGCTGAGTGTACTTCCAATAATGGTATGCGGGCGACTAAATTGCCAGAGAATTTTGAGTTTATTCATGATTTGCAGGCACTATATAAAACCAACTGACAGGTGCCCACCAAGGCCCATGAATTCCAGATTTTATCAAACATCCAGTTGGTAGATGTTGTTTAGCATGAGCACTCATTTTAGTATGAGTTTCTGATTTTAATACACTAACAACTCCATCCCAAGTAATGGTGAAGAGGTTAATAGGAAGTATGTAAGTGAATAATAATCTTGTCCACGAAAAGGGTTTAACGAAAGGTGTTAATACGAGTTGACCAATTGTAGTAGTGAAAATAATTTTGAGAAAAACCAACACATTAGGCTGTAATACTTCAGCCACGAAAAATCCTTTTTTACCATGTTGTTTGATTAATTGTGCCTTTTGTTTTGCATCGAAATGATGGTATGCATTAAAGAGTGTGCAGATATCTTGTTGCTGAGATTGCCAGGTTAATGCATCAACAGCCGTTTTGTTTGTATGTGCTTGATTGGGTAAATTATTTGGGAATTCTGGAAATAAATCGGTCAATTCCAAGGGAAATTGTTCCCATTTTTTATCCGATTTTCTTAGTTCTTTCAATAATGATAGTGCTGGCCCACCATTGCCTGATGCCAAATCTGTCCAACTGTTTGCTTGAGCTAAAACTACTGCTTCTACGAATTTTTCTTTGATGGGTTTATACACACCAAATTGAGCTACTAACCAGCCTATATAGGTCGTTTGCATTCCTCGAAATACTTTTGGAAACCACGATTTATCCTCCCATTCAAACATCTTTAGCATGTATCGGTTATCTTCACAAACCTATGGATAAGGATTCAGTCATTTTAATTTTTTCGGGATTACTGGTGTTATTTATATCTATAACGCTCGAAATGCTTTCCCGTAAAGGAATTCTACCACAATGGATAGGGCGGAAATTACTGCATATTTCGGCCGTTAGCACCTGCGCTTTTGTACCATTGTATTTAGAGGATTTATTGTTTCTTCAATATATAGTTGTCATCGCCGAAATCATCTTGATTTATTTGGTGTGGAAAGGAATTTTATTTGAAGAAGAGCATAAACGAAAAAGTTGGGGCATTGCTTTGTTTCCCTTACCATTTATCGCTTTTCTGCTTTTGTTTGAAGATCAACGTTGGTTAATTTCTTTTCCAATGCTCATACTTGCTTGGAGTGATGCACTAGCCGCTATTGTTGGAATTGCTCTTGCTAAGCGATATTTTACAATGAGTGGTGATCCCAAATCCTTAGCTGGTAGTTTTGCTTTTTTTATTTCGTGTGTATTATTATTCTTCTTAGGTCGGTTCGGATTTTTCCCGCTTTTCCCCAATTGGTCTGCTATTCCAATTAGCAACTTCTTTGTATTAGCTGCTTTATTTTCGATAATTCTGTCAGCTGTTGAAGCACTAGGATCTCAAGGTTCCGATAATTTATTTATCCCCATTGCTGCACTAATCTTGTTTTTGCGCATGGATGAAATCATCTCGCACTTACACGTATTTTCTATCCTTGTTTTATTTGCTGGATTATTCGTTTTAATTACCGTTAAGAAAAATTCCTTAAGTCCGAGTGGTGCATTTACCGCAGCATTCATGGGGATTTCTGTGGCCGAATTTGCAGGTACAGAATGGTTGATTTTACCTGCTGTTTTTTTCTTAAGTAGTACGCTTATCGGTAGAATGTTCAAAGGAAAATCGACTCAAAGCGATTCAAAGCAGGGAAAAGCGCGTGATGCTGTTCAAGTAATATGTAATGGTGGCGTTTATTGGCTGATGGCTTTGTTATTTCCTTATTTCCCGGATTTAAGTTTAGTGATGATTGTGTCGATGGCGATTGCCACATCGGATACTTGGGCTTCGGAAATTGGTATTGGCTTGAAAGGAAAAACGTATGATATTATTTACTGGAAAAAGCTTCCTTCAGGAATTTCTGGAGGCGTTTCAATCATTGGCACTATAGCAGGATTTATAGGTGCATTTATTATTGCATGCATCGGTTGTATTTTGATAGATCATGTTGAATTTACTTACATTCTTCTCCTTACTTCATTAGGCTTTTTAGGAATGTTATTAGATAGTTTTATCGGTTCCCTTTTTCAAGCACGCTATAAAAATTCGGAGGGCATTTCGGACGATAAAAAAGGAAATCATGTTCAATTAATTCACGGATATTTATGGTTTAGTAATGATCTCGTTAATTTATTGAGTAATCTTATAGTAACAGCAATCGTTTTTACCTACTGTTATCAAATCCTAAAATAAATTCATTTAATTCCTCGATTTTTTTTGTAGAGTGATGTGTTTGAAAACCATGTTCATAGATTTTAATTTATCATTTTAAATCAAGGATAGATTGAGGATAAATTGCTTTACCTAATTTAACCTACGTCTAAAATGAAACATTTTCTAACAGTTCTATTTGTTTGTGCTTGTCACATGCTATTTGCTCAACCCGATTTTACTAGCTCTGATATGCCTAACATTGGCGATAATGATACAGTGATGTATCTAAATTATCAAGCAATTGACAATAATTTGGAAACTGAAACTGGAAACAATTATTCCTGGGATTTTAGCTTTCTACCTTTTGCGACCTATCCCAATTTCATACGCCTTGATTCCTTTAGAGTGAAAACGCATTATTTAAGTCAATCGTTTCCAGATGCAACCATTGAAGAATTCATTTACGATGGAACAGCAGGCGACCTCAATCTCTTTAGTTATAGCAACGATACCTTAATGATACATCGATTAGGAGGTGTTGATGCAGGATTATCGATAATTCCGGCGATGCCTTCTATGGCATTCCCTTATTCTTTCAACGAAACATCCGATATCAATATGATTTTTCATGCGGGTCCTGTTACTACGGGAGAGCGAAGAACAACGGTTTCATACGATGGTTTTGGAACGCTTCATATGCCTTCTGGGAAAACGTATTCCAATGTATTTCGCATTAAGAAAGTCGAACGTGATACCTCTTATGTTTTAAATACAACACAATCGAGCACGCGCTATATGTGGTACAAACAAGGTGGACAAATTCCGCTACTTGTATTAACTTATTCAGGGGCACTTAATTTATATTTTGTATTAGGAAGTAAATCAAACAATACTTCTTTAGGAATTAATCCAGTGATTGAATTTCAATCAGAAATTCGCATTTCGCCCAATCCTTCTCATGGAATTTTTCAGATTCAAACCAATGATATTCAACCTGATAAATTAGAGGTATTTACTGTTTTAGGTAAAAAGGTTTATTCCGGAAAATCAGAAAAACAACTCGATTTAAGCGGATATCCTCAAGGTGTTTATTTTGTTTCTGTAACTAAAAACCAAAAAATAATCACTAAGAAAATTGTATTGAATTAACCCATTATGCGGTTAAAAATTAAAAATATTCTTCAATAATGTTCATCACTTATGCCAATTTTCAACACTTGATAAAAGCTTTTAAATAAAATTATTTTAAAGTAAAATTAGGTTTAAAAACGGATCAGTGCGATGGCTTTGTCTGGGCGGCGAGGGTGTGTTTCGACTTTGACTAGAAAATTGAATGTCCGAGCAGAATGGTCGAAAAAAAGCCCTGCGGGTGAGCAGCATCGTCCAGACTTGAACTTTTTTATTCGTTCGTGTTTGTTTTTTAAAGGTACTCATGAGGGCTTCGCCGTTGGTTAATTCTTGTTTCAAGACAAGAATTAACACGTCGTAGACAAACTTGAATGATGTAATGACAAGGTACTTAAACAGCCTTATTTCAATGATTGATATGAAATATTTATATATAAAAGTCAACCGCACAATAGGTTGAATTAATTTCATTTATTCAATTAAAAAAGGCTCATTTACTATCTAACTAGTTAATGAGCCTTTTCATTTGAAGAATTTACAAATCAACTTTTTCGCTTCCAATTCTCGGTTCGCCCTATGAGAGAAATGCCAATATATCCGCGTACATCCAATGTATTTTTATCGGGCATAGTGATTTTGCAACTGTATGTTTTTCCTTCTTCCGGATCGTAAATAGTTCCGCCTTTCCAAACTTCATCATCGTAAATAAAGTTCTTCAATAATAGATAACCCATTATAGGTGTGTTTCGCTTTGTTGGCTCAGGATTTTTCTTGTCAACTTTGGGTTTTCCAGTGATGGAATCGAGTGGTTCTTTTAACCAGATAATTGCACCGTAATAATGCTCCCCGCTTTTATAAATGCGAACATGAGCTTTTCCACTTTTGGGAATCCATGTTCCTTCTATATCGCTTGCCTTTTGTGAATAGGCATGTTGAGTAGTTAAAACGAGTACAAATGAGAAAATTAAACTCAATAATTTCATTTTTAATTCTGATTTTAATTTTTTAGATGATTTCCCAAACTTATTTATTTCGTTTGAATATCCCTAGCACAGTTTTTCCAATTTCATCTAAACGAAGTAGATTCTCTGTTACAGAAGGCATCATATTCAAATCCTTAAATCCCGAATCATTCAAATTAGAGGAAATTCCTTGAATTGGATAAATGAGTAAAACACTGTTTGACTTAAAATAGTTTTCAATTTGACCAGGTATGCGCAACATAGCTGATTGGTATGAACGATGAAGCCTTCGACTCATTACAATCGTAAATAAATCATCTGGTTTTACATCACGTGAAAACAATAAGAAATCATCCCAATTCGTAAAGGTTTCAAATTGAATATCAACCGGATGTTTTAATTGAATATCTCGGAAAAATTTGAGGCTGTTTTCATTTCCATAAACAAGAAGTTTTGTTCCGGTATTTCGAGCTAAACTCCATACACGAATAAGCCATAATGCAAAACCAGCTTCGGTTTCGGAATTTGGTGGAATAACCAAAATTTGCCGTTTGATTGTAGTTAAGGGCTGAGTAGGCCGATAAATAAATAATGTCGACTGAGTACTTTCCAAAATTTCTTCGACTAATTCTTTCGGAAATTTCTTCTCAATTCCTTCTCCAGCAGTAAATCCCAAAAGTATATCACTAATTTTTTGTTCTTGGATAACCGAAATGATTGCCTGACTTATACTACTATCATATCGCAATACAGGTTGTAATTTATGATCGGTTGCAGCTGCCGATTGAACAGCATGATCGAGAATTTTCTTGGCTGATTTCTCGTTTGATACTTCTGTTGGAGAATTTCCTAACACCGATAATCCAAAGAAACCATTCGTATTTTTCTTTGATTTAATACTGATGCTAAGTTGAATTAATTCTTCAATTTGATTTTCGGAAAGAAGAGGAATGAGTATTTTTTCGGATTCAAGAACATTTCCATCTAATTGTTCTTCGGCTTCGAGCAAGGCAATGTTTCTACCGCCTTTTTGTGCAGCAAACGAAGCAATGGTGCAGGAAACTAGAATCATAAGAATAGTTCCATTAAGCACATATTCGTTAAGTAAACGAATAGGCTGACCATTTGCATCTGTTCCTAAAATGATGTTGTAACCAACTAATACCGTTGCAAGCGTGGCGGCTGCTTGGGCATTACTAAGACTGAAAATAATACGACGTTCATCGCGTGAATAACCAAACGTTTTTTGTCCTAACCAAGAAGTTAAATATTTAGAACCCATGGCACAGAAAATCATGACAACAGCAACTTCTAATGTTTCCCAATCTTTAATAAATACGCGGTAATCGATTAACATTCCGATTCCAATGAGGAAAAATGGAATGAATAAAGCATTGCCAACGAATTCAATTCGATTCATTAATGCCGATGTATGGGGAATAAGTCGATTGAGTGCTAAACCGGCAAGGAATGCACCTATGATGGGTTCAATACCTGCAACTTCTGCAAGAAATCCTGCTAGAAAAACCATTCCCAAAACGAAGATATATTGGGAAACACTTTCTTGATTGATTTTAAAAAACCATCGCCCAATGACGGGAAACAGGAAAAGTACAATCAATGCAAATAATAAAACTCCAATTCCTAACCGAATCCAGAATTCGTTATTTATTTCTCCGGTTGCCATTCCAGCTACAGCAGCCAAGACGAGCAATGCTAAAGTGTCGGTGATCATAGTTGCGCCCACCGTTACTGTAACAGCTCGGTTTTGTGCTACTCCTAATTTGCTGAGTAATGGATAAACAATGAGTGTGTGTGATGCAAACATACTCGCCAACAAAACCGATGTCATGAGCGAAAAATGCAGCACATAATATGTGACCGCCGTTCCAATAACCATCGGGAATATGAAGGTGTATAATCCTAAAATAACACTTTTCCCACTGTTCTTTTTAAACTGAATTAAATCGATTTCAAGTCCGGCCATGAACATGATATACAGTAAACCAACTGTGCCGAAGAGCGTTACACTAGCATCGCGTAGCATGAGATTAAACCCAAATGGACCAATGAGTGCTCCTGCTATGATGAGGCCAATGAGTGGTGGTATTTTGACTCGATTAAGCAGTATCGGGACAAACAAGACAATGAAAAGAATCAAGGAAAAAATGAGAACAGGATTCTTTAATGGAAGATTGAATTCGAGCGCGTTTAGAAAAAGCATACAAGTTGGGTTAAACCAAATGTAGGCTAAACGAAGCATGAGAATTGGACAATAAAATTAATCGGTGAACAAGTATGATGATTAATCAGAATCGAATATTCGTTTTTACAAATGAGCGGTAAGGATTGAATGGATAGCCCGCAGCGTAAGCCGAAGCAATTGCTAAGGCTTACAGTGAGGACTAGGAATGAAAGCCTGACTGACCGCCCAAAAAAAAAATTATTTAGGATATTCTGTCCGCACATGATAAATATTCATAAGCATTTTCTTGAATAATTTTTTAATTGCGGTGATGTCTTTAAAAGTAATGTTGGCGTTGATGTATTGATTGTCTTCGATTTGTTGACGAATAATGTCTTCGACTAATTTATCAATGGTTTCGCTGTTTATAATTTTGAGACTACGGGAAGTTGCTTCAACTGCGTCTGCCATCATCACAACGGCGGTTTCGCGGGAGAATGGAATAGGGCCAGGATAGCGAAATGCAGCTTCATCTACTTCGGCATCGGGAAAATTTCGGAGGAAGGATTTATAGAAATATTGAACGCGTGAATTCCCATGATGCGTGCGAATAAAATCGATAATTTTTTCGGGTAATGAATGTTTTCGAGCGAGCTGAATGCCGCGTTTAACGTGGGAAATAATGAGTCGGGCACTTTCGTCGAAATCGAGTTCATCGTGTGGATTTACACCTGTCACTTGATTTTCGATAAAATAACGCGCTAATTCCATTTTACCGATATCGTGGTAAAGTGCGCCAGTTCGGGTGAGTAGCGTGTTTCCACCAATACGAGAAATTCCAGCTTCCGCTAAATTTGCTACTTGAAGCGAATGCTGAAATGTTCCGGGAGCCTGTAATGCCAATTGTTTGAGCAATGGATTGTTGGTATCGGAAAGTTCGAGCAGTGAAACATCACTCGTAAATCCAAATACTTTTTCGATGAAATAAATAATTGGATAGGAGAAAAGTGATAAGGCAGCACTAGCACATAACCAGGAAATCTCGCGGTATCGAATGGCATGCGGTTGACCTTCGACCATGAGTGTAATGGCCATATAACACGCCAAATAAGCGATCGTTAACAGCGTGATTGTAATGAATAATTGCGAACGCTTACGCATATTCACAATGCTGAAAATACAGGCAATACCACCCGTCATTTGAATGATAAAAAATTCGAATGGGTTGGGCACTAAAAATCCAATAATCATCATGGTAAGCAAATGGGCAAAAAGTGCCAAGCGCGTATCGAAAAATGATCGGATAATAATGGGCATGATGCAGAATGGAAAAATATACACACTCACTACATGCATGCGGGTTAGAAGGCTTACAAGTATTACCTCAACAACCACCAAACTAAATAGAAAACTCAATTTAATAGAGTCTTCAAATAAATCGCGTCGAAGCAAAATGAGAAACAAAAGGAGCATTGCCAAAAGCACTGTCACCATAGTTGTTTGACCTGCAATAACCCAAAACGGATCAATTTGCAAGGAACCTAATTGGGCTTCGTATTCTTGTCGTACAGATTCTAAAATCTGATATTTTTCTGGTGTAACGAGTTCTCCTTTAGAGATAACAAGTTCTCCTTTGCTCACCATTCCTCGGGTGAGGGAAATATTATTGATTGCTTTTTCGCGTGCCGATCGTGTTAATTGATCGCTGTAAAATACATTGGGAGTAATAAAACGTTCGAAGAATAATTTTAATTCAGGATCTTTCCAATTGTCGCTACCATAGAGTTTTGTAGCGAATAATTTCATTGCGGCATCTTTGGTAAAATAATCAGAAACGCGTTTTTCTTCTGCAACATTTTCACGCATTTCAACAATTAAATTGGCTGATGCTTTTTCAGGACTATCAAGCATGTTTTGAAGCAAGCCACGGCTGTAAATTTCAGAAAGCCATTCCCGACCATGTTCAATGATTTGCATCCGATCGTTACGAGCCGGAGCATATGCGCTGGCATCTACGCCCGTTACGCGACGAATAAATGTATCAAGTTCGACTGGAAGATCGCGTTGCTTTTCATACAAAACAAGGTCATCGTGCACATAGTATTTTTTTCCAGCACGTTCGAGTAATGCTGTTTCATCGCGAATTTCGGCATCCGATTTATTGATGGCAAAATCGAAAGGAGCAATGAAATCGTTATGTAACCAGACTTTTCCTTTTACGAATTCATAACGAAATTTCCCTTCGCGAGGAAGTACATACACCATGAGTGCAACACTGATGAAAAAGATCATCAGTTTAACAATCAGGTTGTGTTGATTAGAAAGATAGAATAGAATTTTCCGTGTTGCCATCGACTGCCAAGATACGGCGAATCAGAAAATCACATCAAGAAAATTAAGCGAGATGAAAAGCCATTTTACGAAACAGGTCATCTGGGTTGAAAGGCTTATGGATAAAGTCGTTCATGCCGCAGCGACTGTACATATCGCCCACTTCATTGGCTTCAGAAGCAGATAAAGCAATGATAGGAAGTTTGATAAATTGAGATCCAACCAAACGTCGAATCGATCGAGTGGCTTCATAACCGTCCATTTCGGGCATTTGAAGATCCATTAAAACAAGATCCACTTCATGCTCTCGCACATGATCCAAGGCTTCGCGTCCATTATTGACTATTTTGAGATTAACGCCCCAACCTTCGAGGAATTTTCGTGCAACAAGCTGATTAATGGCATTGTCTTCGGCTAATAGAACACGTACATTTCTTAATGAATCGGACGAAACTAAATTTGCATTTTGAGTCGATTCAGTTTGAAGAGCAAATTCGAAATCGAGTTCAAATTGAAATTCGGAGCCTTGACCTGGCATACTCGATAAATGAATTTTGCTTTGTTTCATTTCGAGTAAGCGTTTACTGATAGCAAGTCCGAGTCCTGTTCCTCCGTATTTGCGAGTTGTATCGGGTGTTGCTTGTGTGAAACGTTCGAAGATAATTTCTTGTTTTTCAATGGGGATTCCAATCCCAGTGTCACGAATGATAAATTGAAGTTTACATGATTTCTCTTGCAAGGACTTTTGAGTGACCGCAACTAAAACTTTTCCTTCGTTGGTAAATTTTATTGCGTTGTTGATGAGATTCATTAGCACTTGAGTGAGTCGATTGGGATCACCAATTATTTGAGTTGGAATCTTTTCATCGAGCTCAATAAATAATGCAATATTTTTTTCTTTAGCTAAATGTTGCATAGATGCGCGCAAATTATAAATCAATTCAGGTAAATTAAATGATGTTTTTTCCCATACAATTTTACCTGCTTCAATACGCGAATAATCAAGTATATCGTTAATGATATGCAATAAATTACCAGAAGAAAATTTCAACACATTTAAATGTTCCATTTGATCTTTTCGGGGCAATTCTTGAATTAATAAATCGGTCATCCCAACCACTGCATTCAATGGTGTTCTAAGCTCATGGCTCATGTTGGATAAGAACTGAGTTTTTAATTCGGCTACTTCTTCGGCTTTCTTTAAAGCATCTTTTAAACGAATTTCAGATTTTCGATAGGCATGAACCATAAAATAAACAACAGTAAACGTACATGCAGAAGCAATAATGAAATTAATCGTATATAAATGAAATTGGGTAATATCGAGACCTTGAACTTGATTATAAAATCGAGGAGATGCTCCAGGAATATTGGTTAAAACAAGTGTCAATAATGAGATTCCAATGCCAATAGTTCGAAATGGAATTTCTTTACGTTCGAATAATATAAATCCGCATAATATTGTTGAAACGAGATAATAATATAAGCCTGTATTCCCACCAAAACCATCATCATACATATATACATTGAGGCTAGCAAATAACATGGTGCTTAGCGATGCCCAAGCCAATTTATTTTTGTGAATTAAATAAACTGTTATAATCAGAGGCAGTAAATTGAGAATACCGATATAAAATAAAAGCATCTCATTTTTCATCCACCAAATGATAAAAAAAGGAATGAATGCAATAGCCGAAAAAAGGCAAATTTGTTTCAGGAACAATGATCGATTCTCAAGCATAGTTTTGTTTCATGTGCGTTATTAGTACGCTTAAAACAAGTCCCCGTTCTTTGATTTAAACGGAGGATTACGTTATTACTTACACAAGTAACACATAACTTTATGAATTCAATTCGAAGCCGAATACCATGATCGAATAGCTTGAACTTCATGTTCCCAACTTAGTTCTGACGAGGCTTTCAGACAATTTCTTCGATAATGAATTAATTGATCATTATTTTCTTTCAAATCTTTAATAAGCTTAGCTAAATATACCGGATCGTGTTGAATGGCTATTTTTCCCACATCATATCCTTCAATAATTTTTTTTAATTCAGGTAGATTACTCGATAATACTGGAATGCCAGCATGGATATAATCAAAAACTTTATTGGGTAAACTAAATCGGTAATTAATATTGGTGTCTTTATCGAGTGTTAATCCAAGATCACAACAATGAGTGTAACTCATTAATTCAGCATAAGGCATGCGATCCAGAAATAAAACACGTTCAGATAAATGATGATTTAAAACATATTCTTTCAATTTAGGAATCACATCACCAGAGCCAGCAATTATTAATATGCAATCATCCAAAAATTCCATCATTTGCACCGCTTCTTCACCACCTCGATCGACATTTATCCCATTGCCTTGAAGGATGATGAGAAATTTGTTTTCTGGAAGATTTAATTCTTTTCGTGTTGCTGATTTGATAGTAATACTTGAAGGAATATTTCGAATTACTTTTAGATTGACGCCATATTCTTTTTCATACAATTCGGCGATGGAGCGATTTACAGTAACGATTCTTTTTAAACGAGGGAAGATAAATCGTTCGATGCTTTTCCAAATGGCTTGGATCCTTGGTCGAGCTTGAAGTTCGGGAACGCCTGTAAAGTATTCGTGTGTATCATAAACCAATTGCTTTTTACGAATTACCGAAACGAGATAAGCTGGCAAAAGAGTATCGAGATCATTTGCGTGAATGGCATCACAACGAGTAAAAAGTAAGCGAAAAAACAATCGAACGGTGAGTTCCGCATAAAAAAATGGTCCGGTTTCGAAGAATAAATTCATGCGAATTGCTCGGAATGACCAAGCTGGAAGTGGCAAACTTTGAGACCTTTTTCTGCCTATTAACACAGGTTCATAACCCCATTCAACAAGGGAAGAACATACCTTTTGAACTCGTTGATCAGTAACGAGATCATTGCTTAAGGTAACTAAAACCCGAAGTTTGCGTGCCATGGGGCGAAGTTAACTAAGGCATCGGTGCATGCAAGATGGAATTTGTACCTTTCGCTTTTAATTTTTGGGTAATGGAAGATATGAAAGCAGAGTTACGTTCAGGTATAGCAATAGGAGTTTGTAGTTTTCTCTGGCTTCTACTTGAATTTTTTCTTGGATTTCATTCTGTTCGTATCGATTATCAACCCTTCTTCAATTTAATCTCTTTTACGATTCCAATTATAGGAATTTACTGGGCCATGAAGGCGAAAAGAGATCGCTATTATGCAGGGAAAATTAGTTTTATTCAAGCTTTGAAAACGGGCTTATTCATTACACTGGTCATGAGTGTAATTAGTCCAATCTTGATGTTTTTATATCTCACCGTCGTGAATCCGAATTATCAAGCAACCATGTTAGGACATGAACGTTTGTTTATTGATGGATTAAATCTATCTCCGGAAGATAAAAATTCAATGTTAACGAACGCTATTCAAAATTATTCGTTACTCGCACTCTTGTTAAAATCGTTTTTGATATCCGCTATTTCAGGTGGAATTTTGAGTTTCTTAACAGCTGCATTGATGAAAAGGAACAATCATGCAAAAGAAAAGTCGTCGGATCATTCAGTTAGTGATTACACAAAATCGACTTAATTTATTTATTGAAATTTATTTTTTCAACCAGGATTACTCAGCTAGTTTTGATTTAGTTTCGAACTATGTTTAAAGAAGAAAAAGTATCTATCAAAGCATACAATACATTCGGAATTGATGTGAGTTCAGATTGTTTTTCGATTGCTAAATCAGAAAACGATATTCATGAAGCATTAGCATTTCAGAATAAAAACAATCTTGCTTTATTGATCTTAGGCGGTGGTTCGAATATACTTTTTACTCGCAATGTTGAAGGACTTATTCTTCAAAATTCGTTAAAAGGAATTCGTTCAGAAATTCTCAATGATGATTCGATAATTGTAGAATCTGCAGCTGGTGAAAATTGGCACTCATTCGTTCAACATTGCATTGATCATAATTGGGGTGGATTAGAAAATCTATCATTAATTCCCGGAAATGTTGGTGCTTCACCCATGCAAAATATTGGCGCATATGGAGTGGAAATTAAAGATTCCTTTTATTCCCTTCGGGCGATGAAAATAGCTGATGGTAGCATACACGAATTTGATACTGCATCATGTAATTTTGGCTATCGGGAAAGTAGTTTCAAACGAGCATTGAAAGGACAATTCATCATCCTTTCGGTTCAATATAAATTGAGTAGAAGAAATCATGTGTTGAATACATCCTATGGAGCTATTTCACAAGAGATTGAAAAAATGTCGATTCAAAATCCGAGCATTCGAGATGTGAGTAATGCCGTAATAGCTATTCGTCGTTCTAAGCTTCCCAATCCTGCAGAAATTGGCAATGCAGGTAGCTTCTTCAAAAATCCAGTCGTTGAGAATTCACTACTTGAAAGCATTCGTTCAAATTATCCGAATGTTGTTGCTTATCCTGCCGGAGATAATCAATCTAAACTTGCAGCTGGCTGGCTCATTGAAACAGCTGGCTGGAAAGGATATCGCCGCGCAGATGCAGGCGTCCACGCCTTTCAAGCACTCGTGCTCGTAAACTACGGCTCCGCTACTGGCGCACAAATCTGGCAACTATCTCAAGATATTGTCGACGATGTTCAATCTAAATTCGGTGTTGAACTCGAACGTGAGGTGAATGTGTATTGATGTGCTGGTGTGATGATGTGCTGGTGTGCTAGTGTTTTAATGTGCTGGTGTATTGGTTTGATTGGATCAGCACATCAACCAATCAGCACATCAACCAATCAGCACTTCAGCACATCAACTAATCAGCACACCATCAATGTTCCTCCCAAAAAATCTTCTTCATCCCCGTATGGTATAAAACCATTTTGCTTCCGGAAGTAAATTGAAAAACTTCCTTGTCACTTGTCCTTCGGATATCATCCCAAATCACTTCTGATTGCAGATTCAATTGTGAATCAATTAAGACTTTCTTCCCATTTTTCACACCCACATACCATCCTGCATCTTCTTGCAATTCATCCCATTCGAATGGCAATAACACTGCTCCATCAGTTGATATAAGTCCGAATTTTCCTTTCTTCTTCACGCGGGCACGGCTATCTATAAACGGATAAGCTTCATCAAACTGTGCTTCAACGGCAATTTTTCCTTGAGAAGTTAAATATCCCCAGCGATTCTTCTTTTTGTATGGAGCTCTTCCCCAAATAAAATATCCGCTTTCCTCCCACTCCATGGGGATTACCAATTTTCCTTTCCGGTTGATGTAGCCTTTTTTTCCTTTTTTCTCCACCCGAGCCAATCCTTCGCTAAAGCCATCTACACCTAAAACTGGAGAGGAACAGGTTGGTTGAAACGGAATGACTTCTTTCCCGTTAATATCATAAAATGCACATTTCCCATCGCGACTAACACGGGCTAATCCTTCTTGAAACTTACCAATACGATCATTTTTGAGGGAGATAATTTCTTTCCCCATTTGATCGATTAATCCAACACGATCGTTTTTCATCACACGAACGCGACCATTTTCAAACAAGATCACATCCTCATACAAAAAAGGAATTACCAACATCCCTGTTGTATCGACAAATCCTGTTAATCCATCTTTGGTTACTGCTGCCAAACCTTCAGAAAATGGATCCATGTTCTCATAAACCGGTTCCTGAATTATTTTTCCTTTCGGATCAGCAAACCCATAAAACTCTCCCTTGCTAATGATATAATACCCATTGTCAGGACCATCCACAATTTCATATTCCATTGGTAGAATAACTTTTCCCCGTTGATCAATTATCCCATATAAACCATTCTTCTCCACAACAGCTAATTGATTGTGGAATGGTTCTCCATCGTTATAAATTGGCTGTACCACACGAATACCAGCTTTGTTGATATATCCAACTTTTCCATCGAATCGCACCATAGCAAGATTTTCAGAAAACGACCAAACCTCTTCATACTGATAGCTTAAAACAACCTTTCCAGTTGAATCGACAAATCCCCACAATTCTCCTTGAACCGCAGGATAGAGATGAATTCCTGCTAATTTGAAATCGCGATTTAGACGATCTGGATAAGGATATTCGGGGAAGGCTTTTTTGAATGCTTCGAAACTTTCTACCCGCTGATCGGAAGTAAAATCAGCATAGATTAAATCCCAAGCTTCATCAGCATTTCGATTTTTAGGGAAAGCTTTAACAAATTCGTATAAAGTTTCTCGAGTACGTTGCGGTGCCATCAAAGCATACAACGCATCTTCCGCTTCTCCTTTGTGCGCTGATGCTGGATATTTAGTGATAAACGCCGCAAACTGTTCACGCGATTGCTCCTTGGTTTCTTCTAAGAACAGCACATCATCGAGCCTTCGTAAAGCTTGTTCCTTTTGAATTGCTTCTGGATAATTACTAAGAAATGCTTTCAAATCACCCGATTTTCCCAAACTATCTGCTAGGAAATATGCACGTGCCATTTCTAATTTATAAGCCTCATCTAAGTGATTGGATTGTTTGAAAAATGAGCGAAAATAGGAGTAGCTTGATGGTGTATTTTGTTGTTTAGCTCGAAAAAAAGCTGCTTCCAAAACTCGGTTTTTCAATCCCGAAATAGCAGTATCGGAAATACCATATTCTAAGAGATCAATTTTTTTCGAAGGAGTTAAAATCTTCCAAGCTGAATCAGCTTTGAGCATATTCACATAAGCCGAATCGAGTGAATGAAAATGATTCAGTTTATCGTATCGCACTTGAGCTAATCCGAAATATGCAGGAACTGGATTCTTTTTCAGTTTAGCTGTAAATACCTTTTTCGCTAAAAAAAAATCATACTGCTTTAATGCCGCAAAGCCCTTTTCTAATGACTGTGAATAAGCTGACAGACTAAGAAAAAGCGATAAAAAAAGGATGACAACGCGAAAAAGCATGCTGCAAATATAGGGCATGGGTAATTGCTCTTGGAAATTGAATGGTTACAATTAATACAAAAGCAAATTGAACTAGTCGCAACGCAGCTATTTTTTGATAATATGTCACACCCGTCCAAGACGTTTTAAAATAGGGTAAAAAAATAGAGTTGGTCCGGATTAAATCCGGTATGTTTGAGTTACGACACAAAAACATAAACCAACTCCGGCATGAAGATCACATTATTTGCTCAGATATTCCAAAAAATTAAGCGAGATTCTTTCAATAAACTAGTAGAAAAGTTTGAGTCCAATAAACATTGTAAAGGCAATGATGCTTGGTCTCACTTTGTGACAATGGTTTTTTGCCAGTTTTCCAAGTCTAATAGCTTAAATGACGTTTGCAATGGAATGCGATCAGCAACAGGCGATTTAAATCATCTGGGAGTGTCAAAAGCCATGAGGCGATCATCGTTGGCATATAATAACCAACATCGCAACTGGGAGCTGTTTCAAGCGATGTATTTTAACTTGTATGAGCAGTTTGAATCAACCTTAAAAACAAGCCGAAAGCTGCTTCCCAAACGTAAAATCTATCTGCTCGATTCAACCACGATTGACCTTTGTCTTAAAGTGTTCGACTGGGCACTATTTCGAAAGAAGAAGGGAGCTATAAAACTTCACACAGTCCTTGACTTTGACGGCTGTATGCCCGTTTTTGCTGATTTGAGTGATGGCAAAAAGCACGATGTAAATGCAGCACATGATATTGAATTTCCCACAGGAAGCATTGTTGTAGCTGATAGAGGATATGTCGATTTTAACTGGATGAGAAAATTAGATGAACAAGGAGTATTCTTTGTTATTCGAGGAAAAGAAAACATTCAGTTTGAACTTTATGAGCGAACTAAGAGCCCAACCGATGAAGCAAATCCAGACTTGCAATACGACTGGAAAGGCTTTTTGAGTTTACCTCAATCAAAAGAAAAATACCCGCAAAAGCTCCGAATGGTTCAGATCTGGGATGAAGAACAACAGATATATCTTGAACTTCTTACAAACAATTTTTCTTGGACAGCATCGACCATTTCAGAACTATATAAACGTAGATGGAGCATCGAATCGTTCTTCAAGGAGATCAAAACACACCTGAAAATCAAGTCTTTCATAGGAACCAGCATGAATGCTGTTCTGATACAGATTTGGACAGCACTAATCACCATACTGCTTTTAAAGACACTTCAAAAGGAAGCAAAACACTCTTGGCACCTCTCAAATTTGGTGTCCTTTATTCGATTAAATCTCTTTGTGAAAATTGACCTCAAAAAATGGCTTGATAAACCCTTTTTAGATGATGACGAAATTGATAAACTGGAATTACAAATGTCCCTTTTTTAAATTATAGAGGGTTTAATTTTCAAAAGAGCGTTCTTTGATGAGTAATCTCGCATCAAATCAGGATTGTATTTTCGTTATACAAACGTCTTGGACGGGTGTGATAATATGTAACAATTAGAACTATTAGCTTCGAATAATTAAAAATAATTTCTAAGTTTACTCATACTCAAAATTATAAACTCCATTTTATGAAAATACGTCTGTTTGTTCTGTTAACATTAGCACTCACATCATTCAAAGTGAATGCACAACAACTCTATTTTTATTTGAATGATGGATCCATGCAAATGTATGCTATCGATGAAGTTCGTCGAATGGACTTTGATTCGACAAACATCAACATACGTTTGACCGATGAAAGTGTTGTTTCGATTGAGTTGGATGCTTTATTAAAATATCAATATTACCCTGGAAATATTACTCAGGTTGAAGCAATTTCAGATCGCCCTTCATTAAATTTCTATCCTAATCCAGCAGATCAACAATTGAATGTTCGTTATGCATTACCCAATATTGCCTCAAATGTGCAAGTTCGCATTCATAATCTCAAAGGTGAAAAACTATTGGAACAAACAGTAAAATCAAGCCCTTCAGGTGAATTAGCTCTTGATTTAACCAAGTTCGCAGCCGGACAATACTTTTGCACACTTACTTCAGGTGAATTAGTGATTTCGAAAGCGTTTATGAAAAATTAATAGTAGAAAGTACAAAGTAGAAAGTGTAAAGTTGTTCACGGATAATATGAATTCTTATGCGCATAGAAAGATTTGAGGATGCAATTGCATGGCAAAAGTCGAAAGTTTTGTGTGTAGAGGTTTATAAGCAATTTGAAAACAGCAAAGACTTTGGCTTCAAAGATCAAATTCAACGAGCTGCAGTATCTGTGATGAATAATATCGCTGAAGGTTTTGAGCGAAAAGGAAACAAGGAATTCGCTTATTTTCTATATGTCGCTAAAGGCTCCTGCGGAGAAGTTCGTTCAATGCTAATTCTGGCTAAAGAACTCAACAAAATTTCTGAAAACATTCAAAAATCACTTTCTGCTTTAGCCGAGGAAGTCTCCAAAATAATCTCCGGCCTAATCAAATCCATTACCACCTGAAAAACTTTCCAACCCTATAACCATTCTACTTTCAACTTCATACTCTACACATTATACTCTCCCCTTTCCGCAAGCATTCCCCCTTTCTACTTTCCTCTTTTTACTTTATACTTAAGTGAAGCCCATGAAAAACCTATATACCACATTTTTCCTCATAAGCTTTGGAATAATTGCTAGCCTCTCTGCCCAAACCCTCAAAAACATCCACCGTCACAACCAGCCGGTGCTGCGTATTCCAACGCATTTGATCGATAAGGTTGAAACCGCCGATATCAATGGAGAGCGGATGTTAAAGGTAATTCAGCTAAATGGCTTTGTTTCACAAATTCCACTTTCTCAAATCGATAGCATCACACACAGTGAAGGACAAGCGGTAGATCCAGCCCAACTCGGAAATCTGCGCACGGCTAGTGTAATGGGCGTGGTAACTGGCCCAACAGGCGCTCCGGAAATGAATGCAATCGTTCGTTCGCCCTATGGCGGCGAAGAAACCCGCACCGATCCCAATGGCGTGTTTTTCCTAAACAACATTTTGGTTTACGACAAACTCGGGTATATCACCATTACGAAACCGGGCTTTCACCAAGGCTCTCGTAGTTTTTTACCTTTAGAAAATGGCAGCAATCGGTTGAATGTGCAACTTTTATCGATGATACAGTCAGGTTCTTTCAGCGCTGTAACAGGTGGAACGGTCACATCCGGTTTATTGCAACTCAGCTTTCCTGCAAATGCCATCCAACTCAACGGACAACCATACTCTGGAACTGTTAATGTCTTTGCTGAGGCTTTAGACCCAACATCAACCGCCATGTTCGACCAAATACCAGGCGAATTGCTCGGTGGGATGAACGATTCACTTCGTTTACTTCGCTCTTTCGGCATGGCTGGTATTGAACTGCGCGATGAGAACATGAATGAATTGCAATTGGCAGATAGTGTCTTTTCTACTTTAACTTTTACAATTCCTGCCTCATTACAAGCCGAAGCTCCAACAACAATCGATTGGTGGAGTTTTGATGAAGAACAGGGCATTTGGATTCATGAAGGAATGGCGCTTAAGCAGGGTAATCAATATGTAGGACAGGCAAGTCATTTTTCTTGGTGGAGCTTAGAGGTTCCGGGCACATTTAATGAGTTTTATGGTATTGTGAATTCAAGTTCAGGTGCTCCAGTTAGTGATGCACAATTAAAATTGATTTCTCCAACCAATGGAAATGCATTTAATTATACAAGTTCTTTCGGTGAATTTAGTGGCCGTATACCAAAAAACCAAACTTTGATTCTAAACATCAATTTAATTTGTGACACATCAAACACATGGGCATTAGCTCATTCTGAAGATATTATAAGTGATGATGCAACAATTTCAGGTAATTACATTGCTGAATTGAACGGATACTATCCAATAACTGGAATGGTTGTCGATTGTGAAAGTCAGCCGATTGAATCAGGTTATGTAAAAATAGGATTACAAGTATTTTTAACAATAAACGGAGAGTTTACTATTCAAACGTGCCAAATTGGGGAGTATTCATTACGTGGATTTAACATAAGTAATCCAGACTCTATCCTAATAAGCGATTTGATGAATGTTCAAGTTGACATAGATGGAACCGATGCAGGGAATTTAGTTGCATGTTCAACTATGCTTAGCTCAGTAAATGACATTGATGGAAATGTTTATGAAACTGTACTAATTGGTGATCAATGGTGGATGGCAGAGAACTTACGCACCACTAGCTATTCCAATGGTGATGCTATACCAAATGTAACTAACAATACTGCTTGGACACAGGTCGGAAACGGTGCTTATTGCTATTTAAATAACCTTTATGTTAATAATACTTTGTATGGTGCGCTCTACAATTGGTACACTACGGTTGACCCTAGAAATCTTTGCCCAGTAGATTGGCATGTTCCTACTGATCATGAATGGACAATATTAATAGAATATTTAGGTGGAGAATCGCTTGCTGGTGGGAAAATGAAATCAGTAACGAGTTGGGATTCGCCTAATACGGCTGCAAACAACGAAAGTGGCTTTTCTGGTCTCGGCGGTGGTTGGCGTGCAAACGTTGATGGCACTTTTTCAAATGTTGGATTCGGCGGTTATTGGTGGAGCTCAACTGAAAACGTTATCCCAGGTTCCGGATCATTGGTCCGCGTTCTTAACAATTACACTGGTAATGTAAACAGATATTTCTTCGATAGCTGGATTGGTTTATCTGTCCGCTGCATCAAGGATTAACACTTAAGAAGACGATTCAATCGAATCGTAGAATAAATTACACAATACTAAAGGCTAAATCTGTTTAGTTTGAAGTTGTATGTTGCACACTACCGATAAATCCTCCTAAGGGATTGCCCATACGGACAAGTCGCGGAAAGCTAACAGCATATACCTTCGCTAAAGCTTCGGCATACACGAGCCCGACTCCTTTAGATGCAAGCCTACGCATCGACAAGCTCAGCGTGCGGTACTCGCTCCCTGAGCCTGTCGAAGGGAGCACATCAAAAATCACCAGCACATTAGCACACCAGCACACCAACTCTACATATTTCTCCGGTACTGCCCTCCAACCTCAAACAAGGAACTAGTAATTTGACCGAGTGATGCGTATTTGCTCACTTCCATCAATTGTTCGAAAATGTTCTGGTTGAGGACTGCTGCTTCTTGGAGCTTGCGTAAAAGCTCGTCGATGCGGTTTGAGTTGCGGGTGTGAAGGTCCTTGAGCATATCGATTTGATACTGCTTTTCTTCTTCCGAAGCACGAATGACTTCTTTCGGTAAAACCGTTGGAGAACCTTTGGAACTGAGGAAAGTATTCACACCAATGATTGGGAATTCGCCTGTATGCTTTTGCATTTCGTAGTACATCGACTCTTCCTGAATCTTACTGCGCTGATACATGGTTTCCATCGCTCCTAATACGCCTCCGCGCTCGGTAATGCGATCGAATTCGGCGTAGATGGCTTCTTCTACCAAATCAGTCAATTCTTCAATGATGAACGAACCTTGAATCGGGTTTTCGTTCTTCGCTAAACCAAGCTCTTTGTTGATGATGAGCTGAATGGCCATGGCACGACGAACAGATTCTTCCGTAGGCGTAGTAATCGCTTCATCGTAGGCATTGGTGTGCAAGGAATTACAGTTGTCGTATATCGCATACAAGGCTTGAAGCGTCGTACGAATATCATTGAAATCGATTTCCTGTGCGTGTAGCGAACGACCCGAGGTTTGGATGTGGTATTTCAACATCTGACTGCGTTCGTTTCCACCGTATTTCAACTTCATGGCTTTTGCCCAAATACGACGAGCTACTCGACCAATTACCGCATACTCAGGATCGATTCCGTTGCTGAAGAAGAAACTCAAATTCGGTGCAAAATCATCGATGTGCATTCCACGACTCAGGTAATATTCCACGAACGTGAAACCATTCGAAAGCGTGAATGCCAGTTGCGTGATTGGATTCGCACCCGCTTCTGCAATGTGGTAACCAGAAATGGAAACGCTATAGAAATTGCGGATTTTCTCGCTGATGAAATACTGCTGAATATCGCCCATCATTCGAAGCGCGAATTCGGTACTGAAAATACAAGTGTTTTGCGCCTGATCTTCTTTTAAAATATCTGCTTGAACGGTTCCGCGAACAACGCTCAATGTTTTGGCTTTGATGCCAGCATACACATCGGCAGGAAGCACCTGATCGCCCGTTACGCCGAGAAGTAATAAACCCAATCCGTTATTGCCTTCTGGAAGTTCGCCTTGATACATCGGACGCTTCATTCCTTTAGCTGCAAAGAGCTCATCAATCTTGGCATTTACCTCATCTAGCAATCCATTTTGACGAATATAAACCTCGCATTGCTGATCAATAGCAGCATTCATGAAAAAGCCTAACAGCATCGGAGCCGGACCGTTAATGGTCATCGAAACCGAAGTGCTTGGGGCACATAAATCGAAACCGGAATAGAGTTTTTTCGCATCATCGAGACAGCAAATACTCACACCCGAATTCCCAATTTTCCCGTAAATATCAGGACGAAGATCGGGGTCATTTCCATAAAGCGTAACCGAATCAAATGCCGTCGACAAACGTGCTGCTGGCATGCCTTTGCTCACGTAATGGAAACGACGATTGGTGCGTTCTGGTCCACCTTCTCCAGCAAACATGCGTGTTGGATCTTCTCCTTCGCGTTTGAATGGATAAATTCCTGCAGCAAATGGAAATTCGCCTGGAACATTTTCGGTAAGCGACCAACGTAAAATTCCGCCCCAGTTCTTGTATGCTGGAGTAACAACTTTAGGAATGCGGCTTTGTGAAAGACTTACGGTATGTGTGGCAATCTTGAGTTCTTTGTCGCGCACTTTAAAGATGAAATATTCATCCTTGTAGCTTTGGCGTTTGGCTTCCCATTGTTCGATGAGCAACCAATTTTTAGGATCGAGTTCGAGTTTCACGCGATCAAATTCCGCCTGAAGTACTTTTAGAATGTCAGCTTCAGCGCCCTTCTCCCCTCTCCCGAGGAGAGGGGCCGGGGGTGAGGTCCTCAAATGCCCCATTGTGACATTTATCGCATATAATTTCTCAGCTACTTCCGATTGTTTCTCTACCCAGCTATTGTAATTCCGATTGTTCTCGGTGATTTCGCTGAGGTAACGCGTACGATTCGGTGGAATGACATAAATCTTCTCGCTCATTTCTTGCGTAACCACATAGCCCGACTTCAACTCAGCACCTGTGCGTTCCACAATGGTATCCATGATGCGACGATACAGGTTGTTCATGCCCGGATCGTTGAATTGAGAAGCGATGGTACCAAAAACTGGCATTTCTTCCGGTGGTGTATCCCACAAATTATGATTGCGCTGGTACTGCTTTTTCACATCACGCAAGGCATCCAAGGCCCCACGTTTATCGAATTTATTGAGCGCGATTAAATCTGCAAAATCGAGCATGTCAATCTTCTCGAGTTGTGTGGCAGCGCCATATTCTGGCGTCATCACATACAAGCTCACATCGCTATGATCCAAGATTTCGGTATCACTTTGTCCAATTCCGGATGTTTCTAGAATGATTAAGTCATAGTTAGCTGCTTTCAGCACAGCTACTGCTTCTTTCACGTGCTTACTCAATGCCAAATTGCTTTGACGAGTAGCCAAAGAACGCATGTAGACACGTGGATTGCGAATGGCATTCATACGAATACGATCGCCTAGTAATGCCCCGCCCGTTTTGCGTTTAGAAGGATCAACTGAAATAACACCGATGTGTTTTTCCGGAAAATCGATTAGGAAACGACGTACTAATTCGTCCACCAAAGAACTCTTCCCTGCTCCACCCGTTCCTGTAATTCCCAGGACCGGTGATTTACTTGCAGCAGCTAATTCGTGAATACGATCGAAAGAATTACCCACCGCATCAGGATGATTTTCGGCCATGCTGATTAATCGCGCAATGGACTTCCAATCTTTCTCTGCCAAATGGTTGACTTCCCCATTGAGTTGAGAAACGGTATCAAAATCACAGCGCGACATTAAATCGTTGATCATGCCTTGTAATCCCATGCTTCGTCCGTCATCGGGATGATACAAGCGTGAAATTCCATATTGCTGCAATTCCTCAATTTCGGAAGGCAAAATAGTTCCGCCACCGCCACCTAAAATGCGGATATGACCAGCGCCTTTCTCATGAAGTAAGTCGTACATGTACTTGAAATACTCCACGTGACCACCTTGGTAGGAAGTCATAGCAATGGCTTGAGCATCCTCTTGAATGGCGCAATTCACGACTTCTTCCACCGAGCGGTCGTGACCGAGGTGAATAACTTCGGCTCCTGAACTTTGGATGATACGGCGCATGATGTTAATGGCAGCATCGTGCCCATCGAAGAGGGAGGCTGCCGTAACGATACGGATCTTATGCTGAGGCTGGTAAACAGATGTTTCCATGCTAATCAATAGATTTTGGGGTGACAAAGATAAGCAGAAGGTGATTAGACATTAATAGTCAAAATGAGTAAATAGACGTTAATATTAAAATCAAAAGAACAATAAACATATTGGTCAACACAAAACAAAAAACAAATACATCTATAAATTATATTTAATAATGAACATTATCACATCAACTATTCTTAATACTTTCGTCCAATTAACGAGAGAGCAAATGTCAAGAATTGCAAGGAGAATGAATTATTTGAAAATATCTAAATAGAATATTTAAAACAAGATTATGCTATTTAATTCATTTCATTTTGCTTTATTTCTACCAATTGTATTTATTATATATTGGTCACTATCTGATAAAAAATTATGGATTCAAAATAGCTTGCTTTTAGTATCAAGCTATTTCTTTTATGCATGTTGGGATTGGAAATTTATGTTTCTACTAATATTTTCAACACTATTAGATTATTTTACAGGAATTAAAATATACAATGCTAATTCAATAAAAAATAAATCTTTTTGGTTGTGGCTTAGTATCCTAATTAATTTAGGATTTCTTTGTGTTTTTAAATATTACAATTTTTTCATACATTCATTCGCAGAAGGAATTACAATACTAGGTTTAAAATCAAATTTTAGTTCTTTACAAATAATTTTACCAGTTGGAATATCATTTTATACTTTTCATGGATTATCTTATGTTATTGATATTTATAAGAATAGAATCAAACCTGAACGGAATTTTGTAGATTATTCCTTGTTTGTTAGTTTCTTTCCATTATTAGTAGCCGGACCAATAGAAAGAGCTACACATTTATTACCTCAAATTATTAATAAAAGGAAATTTGATTATACCAAAGCAGTAGATGGATTACGTCAAATTTTATGGGGTTTATTCAAAAAGATTGTAATTGCAGATAATTGTGCAGAATATGCAAATTTAATTTTCAATAATTCAACAGATTATTCTGGTAGTACCTTGGTTATAGGAGCAATATTTTTTGCAATTCAGATATATGGTGATTTTTCCGGATATTCTGATATCGCTTTAGGTACAGCAAGATTATTTGGAATTGATTTGTTAAGAAATTTTGCTTTCCCCTACTTTTCAAGAGATATTGCTGAATTTTGGAGACGATGGCACATTTCTTTATCTTCTTGGTTTAAAGATTATTTATACATTCCATTAGGTGGAAGTAAAGGTGGAATGAAAATGAAAATCAGAAACACTTTTGCAATATTCTTAGTAAGTGGATTTTGGCATGGAGCTAATTGGACATTTTTAGTATGGGGTTTTCTTAATGCTTTATATATAATGCCTTCAATTATTTTTAACACCAATAGAAATAATTTAGATAGTGTGGCTAAAGGGAAATTAATACCATCTTTAAAAGAATTATTTCAAGTAACAATTACATTCATATTGACAGTTTTTGCATGGATATTCTTTAGAGCAAGCAATATGACTCACGCAATTAATTATGTTAAAAAAATAGGTGAAGGGATCTTTAAAAAATCATCTTATATAGAATCATTGAATTTATTGCGTTGGGAAATTGGATATGCTATTCCAATACTGATAGTAATTTTTTTCATAATAGAATGGATTGGAAGAGAGCGTCAGTTTGCAATTGCACATTTAGGATTAAATTGGTACAGACCTGTTAGATGGCTAATGTATTCATCAATAATAATTGGGATTTTTTATTTTACAGGGAAAGAACAACAATTCATTTACTTTCAATTTTAATAAAAATGAAAATATTCTTGAAATCTTTATTGCTATTTTCATTTTTCCTCTTAACAATCATTGTAATTGATCTTTTATTTTTTTGCTATAAAAATGATATTACACAAAATGATATTCCGGCATTAAATTTTTCTGATAGTTACTCTTTTAATGAAAAGATTCGATTCATAAAAACATTAAATAAAGAAGATTCAATCTTTGTTTTTGGCTCATCAATGTCCTTAAATAATCTTCATTCACAAACTGTATTAAATAATTTTAATTGCCAACATTATTTAAATACCTCATCTTGGGGTATGACTATGTGCGATAATTATAGATTATTAAAATCTCTATCTACTATTTATAAAATTAAAAAGATATTAATGGTGAGTAATATTGTAGATTTTAAATTGACTGACAAAAAAATTAATTTTGAATATATGGAAAGCTATTTAAATTCAAATTATTTAAATACTATATACAGAATCGCAGATAATTTTGATTTGAACTATTATATGGAGAACGCAATTTTCGCTAAGAAAGCAAGAGCTTGTTTAAGTGAATATTGGTATTTGAAATTTGACAAATGTGGCACAATTAATTTAAATTTAAAACCTGATGATATTGATAAAAAAAGATGGAATAATGATTATTTAAATGAAAATGGATCAAAAACCCAATATAAATATTTAGATAGTATATCCAACTATTGCAAGAATAATAAGATAGAACTTATTATTTTCCAAAGTCCATTAAGGGAAGGTATAATGCAAAATTTAAATCAAACCAAGATGTATACTCTAAATAACCATATAAATAAAGTGGATTCAATTTTAAAAATAAATCATCAAGTGTTTGTAGATTCAAATAATAGTTTTTGGCCAGATTCATTATTTGCTGATGCTATTCATTTTAATAAAGGAGGCGCAAAATTATTTACAGAATTTTGCTTTAATAAAATCAAATTGAAAAATTAAATTTTATTTATTAATATTTTATAGTATTATTTATATTAAGAAAAGGAAAAAATGCTATTTGATAAAGAATCTTAATTCAACATAAAATGAGGATTACCGCTTAAGTACTATCACCACTAAAATCGAAAATCTTACTTAAATAATTAATACTTCAACATAAATAGCTATAAAACGAATGAATGAATTTTCATTTGGTACATACAATAAGAATATTGCTAAATGAACATTTTTATTATTGTAATAAAAAAAACATTCTAAATAGGTCTTGAATTGATAACTTCAAATTTCTTCTTTAATTTTAAAAAAGGTGTCTCAATAAACTTATATGAAATTATTGATACGATAACAGTAAAAGACAGAGAATATATAAAAGAAACGAGCGAATTCGAAGGCAAAACAGAAATACGCGCAGTCATATAATCAGCAACTCCATTCCCCAATAAATGATATAAGTAAAGCCCGTATGACCTTTTGCCTAAAAAAACAAATATTTCTTTTGAAAAAATAAATTTCAAATATTTGCTGTGTAATACTGAGTATAATACCATTGAAGTTGAAATTCCTACCAAAGTATAGCTTAAGACTAACCAGTATGATATATTATCTAAGTTTGGTAGAAAGCATAATAAAATGAAATTTAATATCCCCAAAAAACCTATCAATAAAGGCTTCATTCTTTTTAATAAATAATCGAAACCTCCAAAGCCAATTACTATGCCCAAGATAATTGATTCAAAATGAGTAATTGGCAAAACCCAAATGGCAGGATGAGGAATATTGATAGCAATTAATGCACACCTGATAATATTAAAAAAAACAAAAACAGAGATTAGGGAAATTATCCTAATCTTAAAAGAGGAGCGAATTAAAAATAAAATAATAATCGGAATAAATATATAAAACTGTTCTTCATAAGTAATTGTCCATAGATGAGCAAGATATGGCAATGGGTTATATCCATAAATAGCAGTAAATATATTATCAGAAAATGTGAATAATCCAATAATTCTGATTCCGATATTATCTCTAATAGGACCTATAAACAAGCTATAAAGTGCTACTGAAAATCCTATTAAAAGAAAGTAAATTGGCCAAATTCGGAAAATTCTCCTCAAATAAAATTTCTTGAAATTTATTTCATTCGTTTTATAAAATTCAGCGATAAGAAGTTTAGTAAATAAAAAGGCGGATAATGCAAAGAATAAATCAACACCTATCCAACCATTAGAATGCAAAATTGATAGAAAGGGTATTTTAGAAAATAAACTATGATGATGAACAAAAACTAATAAAAAAGCAAAAAATCTTAATCCATCCAATTCAGGAAAATAAATTCTTTCAATTCCTTTATCATTTTTATTTAAAATTTTGTTCATGAACATTTTTGTTATTAAAAACTAACAGAGAAGCTTTTGCTATAAATCTAGTGCAAAACAATCTGCTTTCCAATCAATTTTAAAAAAGGTGAACCTAAATTTATACCTGACAAATATAACAAGAAAAACAAAATACTTTAAACTTACAAAATGAATAAATCTTGAGATTATGCTCTAAATCATAAGTGTTTTATTAATACTATCTTTTATAAAAATTTATTCTAAGTTTAAATTCAGCCATTTTAACCAATCATTTGCTATATTGTCCCAATTATTATTTTCAAAATCAATTTCGCCAGTTTTATTAACTCCAAAAAAATTATGATCTAAACCAATATAAGCCTGAAATCTAAAATTATTTTTCCTTTTTCTAATAATTTCTGTATGCAAATAATCATTGAAAGGTGTGCTCGGATCCATAGTTCCATAGCAAACTAATACAGGAATTTTCAATTTTGAAAAGGAGCTAATTGAAGATTTTGAGAAACTATAAGTTGATTTATATAAATCATAGTACTTCCCATCAATGTTGTCAATGTTTTCTACAACTTCTTCATAATATTGAAATTCATCATCTGCATATTTTGTAGAATCTGCAAGATTTTCTCTTTGTCTTGATTTTGATACCATAGACATTATTTGGCCACATGGATTTCCGCATGCGTATATTAAGTGTGTTATTCTTTTAGATTTCAAAGCCATTTCAATAGCAACTCGTGCACCTTGAGAATGACCGGCAACTATTAAGTTACACACATTAACATATTTTTGGTGAGTCAAATAGTCAATTATATAAAGATTTCTTTTTACATAATATTCAAGGTAATTATTTTTGGAATACTTAATGGGTGGCTTTTGAGAATTGCTTTCAAAATATGAATAATCAGATTGTAAATCTTTTGAATCAATTATAAAAGGAATTCCAGGCTTGCCAACTAATACAAGGTGATATTTCTCACAAATTGCATTTGTATTGAATGGGAATTGAGGGAAATATTCTTTGCCTTCTTTAATTAATAAGGGAATTGGTAAGCTACCTTGGCAGAAGAAAAATAATGGTTTAGACTTCATTTCATCACCGCTTTTAGATTTTATTAATATGTTGATGCTATCATTATTATATAAAATACTAATTCGTTTGAAGCCCTGAATATCAAGGAAATTAGTTTGTCCAAAAACTTTAACAGTTAATAATAATATTATTATAAAAGAGCTATTTTTCATTCTACTTGTCTGATAATATTTTAAAATAATGTTCCTTATGTAAGCTCCCCCGAAAATAGTACAGTTTGAAAAAAGAATTTCTAATTTTAAAACTGTAATATGAGAAAGACAAGATTCACCCCGACGCAGATTGCAAAGATCCTTAAAGAGTTTGAACAAGGAAAAGATGTTGAAACAATTAGCAGAGAGCATGGAGTATCGAAGGCTACTTTTTACAAGTGGCGACAACGATACGGTGGCATGGAGGCTAGTGAGTTGAAGAATATAAAACGGCTAGAAGAGGAAAATGCAAAGTTAAAGCGCATGTATACAGATTTAGCTTTAGAGCTAGATATGGCAAAGTATATAATCGAAAAAAAGCTTTAAAGCCTTGCCACAAAAGAGCGATTGTAGAAGAGCTCAAGCATCATTATCCTCATGGCATAAGCAAGGCGTGTCGTATTTTACAAACAAGCAGGAGTAGTTTAAACTATCGTTCCCAAAAGGATGATTCGTTTTTAAATGATGCTTTAAGTAAACTAAGCATTGAACACCCCAGAGAAGGCTTTTGGAAGAGTTATTATCGTTTACGCAACAAGAGTGTCAAAGTAAACCACAAACGCCTCCACAGGGTTTATAAGCAAATGGGTCTACCATTAAGACGCAAGGCAAAAAAGCGTTTGCCAGCAAGAGTAAAAGAACAAATCGTAATACCAAGTGAATTTAACCATACTTGGAGTATTGATTTTGTACATGACGTTCTCAGCAATGGTCGCAAGTTCAGATCCTTTAATGTTATAGATGATTACAATCGTGAGGTATTATTTATCGAAACAGATTATTCATTAAAAAGTAGCAGAGTAATCTGGGTGCTAAACCACCTAATCAATAAACATGGAAAACCTAAAAAAATACGAATGGATAACGGACCTGAATTTATCGCCAAGCTTTCGAAAGAATGGAGTGAAATAAAAGAAATAGACTTTCATTACATACAGCCTGGAAAGCCAACACAAAATGCATTGATAGAAAGATTTAATAAAACCTTTAGAGGAGGAATCCTTGATAATTATATTTTTGAATCTCTCTATGAGGTAAGAAGCATCACTGAAACATGGATGCAAGACTACAATGAAGAAAGGCCACATGATGCTTTGGGTGGCTTAAGTCCAGTGATGTATAAACGTAAAAATCAGACTCTTCTTGGCCTCCGTTCCGCTACGCTTCACTCCAGCCAAGAAGAGTTAATCAATGATAATAAATTGTAATTTAGAACCGTACTAAAAATGGGGAGCCTACAAACTAGCAAAGGCATTTTCATTCGATTTCATTCTAGTAAAATATCAAGCAAACAAAGCCGTGAAAAATATTTCAGCTGATTTTGACTTCTGCCCTATTCTTGGCTTATTTTGAACTTGCAAAATCTAAGGCGATTTTTTCTACTCGATTCCAGCTAAAAACAGTTTTACAAATTGCATGAATAACTCATTTGTGCAAAATGTTAGCCGACTTTGCGGAAGAGATTCGCGTTTCTTATAACGTTCCGCACACACCTGAAGAGCCAAATGAGGTGAACGGAATGCTTTAGATTAGACGAATATAACAAGAAAATCGAATGCCTCAAACTCCCGAAATGCTTGGCTTTGCTGGTGTGTGCTGTTAGCGGATGTCACCTATCCGTAAATATGTTTCTGGAGTCATTACTGATAAACTACTTTCCTTAAAATCTTTAATGTTTCTTGTCACGATTACTTTAATCTCTTTGTCATATTGCGCTGAGAAATTCTGTATCGCATCTTCAAAATCCTTAAATTCAGAATTTAGAGCTGCTAATATCGTTTCTTTATTTATTATCGCAATATCAATCATATTAATTAACATCTTCAGATTCTCAATGACCTTCTCGTGTTTCGCTGTCTTTCTCAAAAGATAATACACATTACTTATTATCACAGGTGTTACAAAACCTGATATAACTTTCTTTTCACATAACATCAATATTTTAGTGGCATCGTCCGAAAATGGTTTTCTGTCAAAAAAGAAGTCGAGTATTACATCTGTATCAATTAAAACTTTATTCATACTTACAAATATTTTTTGGCAATTGCATCTGTAAGTTCTTTCTTGTAATCAAAATCTTTTGGTAATTTAAATGAACCTCGTAATTGCTTTACAGTTGGACTCAAATCTTTATCATCAATCTCCTTTTCATTAGTTAAAGCTTTAAGATAATTTTCTATTAGGTCAGACAGACTTCTTTCCCGTTCCCGCGCATATCTTTTAGCCTTCTCAATTATTGATTGCTCAATCGTAAGCGTTAGTTTCGTATTCATAACCTTCATTTTTCACAAAAGTAATAAAATTTTCAATATACACGTGCAAATATATCCAAATGAATACGTGTCGTTTGTTGGTGATTTCCGCTAACCTTTAGACTTGCAGTCAAAGATTTTAGCTGATAAATTTACCATAAATAAATGTAGTTAACCGAAAGCAGGGCGACCTATGCGCTAACAAGGATAATAGGCCTATGGAACGATATAGTGCCCTACTTTCTGGTTATTTAAGCCTCAGATAGATATTCGGGATTCAGGCCCATTATAAAGGTTTTGAGGTACAAATAACCATTGGTTAATCCGTTTTGCTAATTATAAAATTATGAATTCAAACCAGAACAACCAAAAACATTTTGTAGGAACAGATGTTTCAAAAGAAACACTTGATGTAACGATCTTTTTCAACTCCTCAATGCATTTTCATCAGCAATTTTCAAATGACAGCAAGGGCTTTAAGCAATTGCTGAAATGGCTAGAAACCTATCCTGAATTCAGTTTTGAAAATACTTTATTCTGCATGGAACATACAGGAATTTACACTCGTCAGTTTGTTGAATTCCTCCTTTCGAAAGAAGCAAAGGTATGGATGGAGTCGGCACTGCATTTAAAGCGTTCTATGGGCATGACAAGGGGCAAAAGTGATAAGATCGATTCACTGCGAATTGCACGCTATGCAATGACTCATCAGGACCAAGCCAGGCTCGTAAATCTTTCCAATAAAACATTGTTGCTTATCAAAGACCTTATGAGTGCAAGAGAGCGGAGTAAAAAGGCCTACCAGTCCATAAAAGTCTCCATTGATGAAATGCAAAGAGTCGATGCAGCAACAGCAAAAGAGCTCTTGAGGATTAATAAACCAGCCCTTTCTGGATTATTGAAAAGCAAGATGGCGTTGGAAAAACGGATGATGGAATTAATAGCGATGGATCCTGAACTGAACGAGCTATTTGAGCTGGTTACTTCTGTCAAAGGTGTGGGTAATGTATTGGCAACCGAACTGATTGTTTATACACATGCATTTAAAAGAATGGATGAAGCCAAACAACTGGCCTGCTATTGCGGAGTCGCTCCTTTTTCTCATACTTCCGGCACGAGTGTGCATGGAAGAAATGGAACTTCAAACTTTGCTAACATGGGACTTAAATCAACTTTACACTTGGCTGCACTTTCTTCAATTCGTTACGTACCTGAGCTTAAAACATATTATCAGAGGAAAGTAGCTGAGGGAAAATCCAAAATGAGCGTAATTAATGCCGTGCGGAATAAACTGTTGCAACGTGTCTTAGCAGTGGTAAAAAGAGGAACGCCTTACCAAGAAAATTATCAAGTAAATTAATTTGGAAAACTCATAGATATCGTTCCGCACACACCTGAAGAGCCAAATGAGATGAACGAAATGCTTTATATTAGACGAATATAACAAGAAAAACGAATGCCTCATACTCCCGAAATGCTTGGCTTTGCTGGTGTGTGCTGTTAGCTGTAGTTTATTTATTACTCCAGAATTCTTCAGTTAAATAAAAAACAGTGTCAATAAAATAAAGGACATTATTTCTAGTCAACACATTTTCATCATGCAAATCTTCGAGTATAATTCCTAAATTTTGATTAAAGTAATCGTTGTTTCTAGTATTTTGAAATCCATTTGAAGTCAAAAACTCTTTTAATTGATTTAAATCTGTATTACTTGTTATTGTAACATATGATTGTTGAACAACAGCATAAAGAATTTCATTCTCCTTGGTAAATCCAAGCAATTCATATGCAGTATCTTCAAAAAAAAAATTATGAATCAACAAATTATAAAAGTAATCTCTCCAACTGCTATAATAAATTCCATCATTTAACTTTAAAACATGATCAGAGTTTTTGAGATACACTCTTTGCTCTGCTCCTTCACTTACATACTGAGTAAAATCAATATCAGATATCCAAAGCTTATTTTCTGAAACAAAGATTTCTAATCTCTTTGCTTCTTGTTCTTTGAATTGCTTTGAGTTTTCAATTTTTGAGCCTGGTTGCGAGCCTTTGCTAAGGTAACTGGCGACTGATTGGATAGTTGTTCCAAACCTAACTTGGCTCTTTCCTGAAATGACATCATAAAGTTCTTGTTTAAGTTGGTCTTGCATTAAAGCAAAGATAAGAAATGATTTTATAAGTCGGAATGCTTGTTTATCAGCGATTTACTAAATTACAGCTAACGTTTCGGGGGTTTGCGATGGCGGGGAGTTTTAGCACTAAACTTCATTCGGAGAACTGAACTTCCACTAACCACAAATGTGTCTGCGAAGCACGGAACCCCCGCTATCGCAAACCCCATGTTAGCGGATGCCCTTCTTCCCATTCCACGAAGGTATGCACTTTATTTTGTCGCACAATTGTCTGATTAAATTTTTTGTCGTCAAAAGTTGTCAGCAAGTAACCACACAAAAAATAAGCAGGGGTGGCGAAGCCACCCCTGCCTTTACTACTTGTCTTTTCCCTTTGGCGGCACAGGAGGCTGCTGTTTAGGGTCAAGTTGTTTGCCTCTGTTACCTTGATTTTTGTCATAGGTTTCGTTTGTGCCAGAGGTCCCTTTGTTCGGATTTTTTATGTCCGCTTCGTGATTTTTTTCTTTCTCACTCATTGTTTTTGGATTTAACTGTGATGCTTCAATTTCTGCGTTTCTGCTTCCGCCCCTTAGTTTTAGTTGGACTTCGGTTTAACCAATATTTTTAGTTAACCGTTGTCCAGTTGTAGATGCCGCCTCTTGAAACAAACTTTGAAAAGTCGTAGCTCATTTGCTGAATAGCAAGTCTTGCCCCGATGTCTAAAATTGGTTTGCTGTAAATGTGTCCGCCTGTTGTGTTGTCGTAAAACCTGCCTGCTGGGTCAACCATAGCATAAGAACCAGTCATTTGATTGTTGTTCTCGGGAACTATGCTTGTAATGTCCAGAAGTCCTTTGTGGTTATCAATAAAAAATTGAAATTGCTCGTTTGTGATTTTGAATTTGTCAATGTTCAAATCGTTCTGTCCTTTCATTGGCAAAACTTGGAATAGTTTCCATCGTTTTGGTTTTGCATAACGGATAAACTCGCTCAAGTTTTCGTTGCAGTTCTTGCTACTTACAACTGTATTTATTTTTAGTCCATAACCGTGTTCTTTTATTCTGTCAACAAGCGAAGTGTAGTAGTCAATTTGTAAAGGTGTCTTGCCCGAAATTGCTCTGCCGGTTTCAATGTTTGTGTTAGCGTTTAAACTGTCAATGCTTACGGAAATCCAGTCAAGGTGCTGCTGATTAGCTTGCAAAAAACTGTCAGTAAGTTTACTGCCGTTGCTCACAATCATTGTTGTAAGTCCTGCTTGCTTGGCGGTTGTAATTAAATCGGGAAGCCAAGGGCAAAGAGTTGGTTCGCCTCCTGCGAAAGTGATTTTCTCAAAGCCAATTTCAGCAAGATGAAGGACTACTTCAATTGCTTGTTCTTTTGGTAAATGTCCTTTTGGTAAAATGCTTTGCTTAACATCTTGAAAGGTTGCGAAGCAAAACTTGCAACGCATGTTGCATGGCTCCCATAAATGAAAATTGACTGCTGGAATCATTTGTGTGTTTTTTAGTTTAACGACACAAATATTCAGCGACTTTTTAGGTCAGATTCTATTTGGAAAATAGAAACTTATTGAAAGTAATGAGTTGGCTTTTTTGAGTAATGAAATAGGTCAAGGCATCCGAAAATTCTCTGAGGTTTTTAAAAGTTTTGTTTCAATTTTTCCATTTTGGTTCATCACTTCAACTTCAATCTCACGACTTCCTTTCTTTCTTGGTTTAACATGCTTTTCGTTCACCACAACACCTCTGATAATTTCCAAAAACTTTTGTTTGCTAAATCCTTTCTCGTGCATTTTAGCTATTGTAAAATCAATAAGTATTTCTGGTTTTCGGTCTATGAAGTAAATGATTTTGTTGTTTGATTCCGCACCATTTGCCTTGTCTGAACATAGATAAACTATAGTGTCAACCACTATTTTATTTTTTTTGCTCTCTGCAAAATCAAGGTTAATGTATTTGGAAGTTATTTCTTCTCTCACTTCGTTGAGAAACTTTGTCGCCTTTTTAAGAAACTCCTTTTCCGTAAATGGTTTTGTAATGTGGTCAACAATTAAATCAAATTCGCTTTCCAATTTTTCAATCTCTTTCAAATTCGCTGCGTTGTGTCCGCTAACAAACAATACTGGAAGTTTAAGTTTGTAAGCTACCTCTAAACCATTCATGTTACTGCCACCGCCTAAATCAATGTCAAGAAGCAAAGCGTCAGCTTTGCTTGTTTTTTCATTGTTTAAAAAGTCGGTGGAGTTTGTTGCGAAAGCAACAACTTCAACTAACTCTGTCGCTTCCAAATTTTGTTTATGGTCTTTCAGTAGCGAAGGATTGTCTTCTAAAATTGCAACTTTAAGTTTCATTAAAAGCGAATGATTAAAGTTGAAATATACTGTTGCTCGTTGCAACTATTTTTAAGGTCAAATTTTCCTGTCAGCAGAAGGTCTAATCGTTTTCTCATGTTGCTCAATCCAATTCCGCCTTTCGTTTCTCTTGGGTTTGGAATAATTCTGTTTACCACATTCAATTCAAAAGTTGTGTCCGAAAGTTTGAGTGTGATTTTCAAAAACTCTGGATGGTTTCTATCTCCGTGTTTGAAAGCGTTCTCAACGAAGTAAGCCGTTATCAGGTGAGGAACGCAAGCCGTTGTAAAAAATTTTGAGTTTGTATTCACTTGCGACTTGTCAATTTTTATGCTGTCAATTTGATAAACAAAATTTCCTTGAAGTGCTTTATACTTTTCAAGAAAGTTCAACTCCTCTTGAATACTTACAAGATGTTTGTTGCCGTGATATAAAATGTAGTCAAGCGTTTCAGCAAGCGATTCAGAACCTTTGTAAAGATTTTTGGCTGCAACATTAAGCGTTGAAACCATGTTGCGTAGAGTGTGAGGTTGCAACTGAAATTTCAAATGCTCTGCCTCAAGTAAAGCGTTGTCGGCAATGAGTTTTGCGTTTTCCCTTGCAAGTTTGTCCCGCTGCTTTTTCTCTGCTTTCAGTTTGGAGTAAAGCCAAATACTGAGAACAATGAAAACTACAATTATGAAAATTAGTCCTTCGTTATCTTCCATTGTCAAGTTTACTAAAAGTCGTCATATTTTGCTGTCGGTTGATGGTTGCACGGTCGCTCATAGGGTTTCCGCTAACCTTTAGACTTGCAGTCAAAGATTTTAGCTGATAAATTTACCATAAATAAATGTAGTTAACCGAAAGCAGGGCGACCTATGCGCTAACAAGGATAATAGGCCTATGGAACGATATAGTGCCCTACTTTCTGGTTATTTAAGCCTCAGATAGATATTCGGGATTCAGGCCCATTATAAAGGTTTTGAGGTACAAATAACCATTGGTTAATCCGTTTTGCTAATTATAAAATTATGAATTCAAACCAGAACAACCAAAAACATTTTGTAGGAACAGATGTTTCAAAAGAAACACTTGATGTAACGATCTTTTTCAACTCCTCAATGCATTTTCATCAGCAATTTTCAAATGACAGCAAGGGCTTTAAGCAATTGCTGAAATGGCTAGAAACCTATCCTGAATTCAGTTTTGAAAATACTTTATTCTGCATGGAACATACAGGAATTTACACTCGTCAGTTTGTTGAATTCCTCCTTTCGAAAGAAGCAAAGGTATGGATGGAGTCGGCACTGCATTTAAAGCGTTCTATGGGCATGACAAGGGGCAAAAGTGATAAGATCGATTCACTGCGAATTGCACGCTATGCAATGACTCATCAGGACCAAGCCAGGCTCGTAAATCTTTCCAATAAAACATTGTTGCTTATCAAAGACCTTATGAGTGCAAGAGAGCGGAGTAAAAAGGCCTACCAGTCCATAAAAGTCTCCATTGATGAAATGCAAAGAGTCGATGCAGCAACAGCAAAAGAGCTCTTGAGGATTAATAAACCAGCCCTTTCTGGATTATTGAAAAGCAAGATGGCGTTGGAAAAACGGATGATGGAATTAATAGCGATGGATCCTGAACTGAACGAGCTATTTGAGCTGGTTACTTCTGTCAAAGGTGTGGGTAATGTATTGGCAACCGAACTGATTGTTTATACACATGCATTTAAAAGAATGGATGAAGCCAAACAACTGGCCTGCTATTGCGGAGTCGCTCCTTTTTCTCATACTTCCGGCACGAGTGTGCATGGAAGAAATGGAACTTCAAACTTTGCTAACATGGGACTTAAATCAACTTTACACTTGGCTGCACTTTCTTCAATTCGTTACGTACCTGAGCTTAAAACATATTATCAGAGGAAAGTAGCTGAGGGAAAATCCAAAATGAGCGTAATTAATGCCGTGCGGAATAAACTGTTGCAACGTGTCTTAGCAGTGGTAAAAAGAGGAACGCCTTACCAAGAAAATTATCAAGTAAATTAATTTGGAAAACTCATAGATATCGTTCCGCACACACCTGAAGAGCCAAACGAGGTGAACGAAATGCTTTAGATTAGACGAATATAACAAGAAAAACGGATGCTTCAAACTCCCGAAATGCTTGGCTTTGCTGGTGTGTGCTGTTATGGGCTGGTTTTCTTTCTTTATAGACAGTAAAGGCAAGTTGTTCTGTCTTGTGAGCCTCAATTAATTCTGTAGTGTCCTTGTCAGGAAAAGCAACAATCAGATAATTTCCTCTTGCCAAAATCTAATTTCCCATGCCAATTTGATCTTGGTGGGACTGTTGATTATTCATAGCGGTGTGATTTTTCACTAAATTTTATATCGTAAATTGTCACAAGGCCATTTTTATTTTTAATAATAATATTGTTTCCACATACATTTTTTACGCTATCACCATCATATAAATATTTATTAGATATTTCATTAAATTTTTGGTCATAAATTGTTACTCGATTATCTTTAGATGTTACCACAATAATCTCAGGCGAGAAACCTGAGAGTTCGTCACCATCGAAAATATATTTACGAGATATTTCACTATAATTTGAATTCCACACAGTCAATCTTCCATCACTTGATTTTGAAATATCAGCTATGTCTTGACCATATGATAAAATTGTAGTTAACGCTAAGGCGGAAACTAAAAGAAACTTCTTCATTTTTATTTGAATTAAATTTTTGTTGCTATTCCTCATGATGTTCGGAATACTCTCTGTTTTTTTGGTGGTTATATTGTATCAACTATTCAGTTGTTTGTCTCTTTTTATGGTCAATCTTTCTTGAACTGCGATGTCTTTTAAACTTGCCCATAACGGTCCGGCGATTTGCGAATGCGCGGAACAGTTTACCCAAATGTATCAAAACAAACGAAATGTTTCAATCAGAAAAATGACTTATAGAACGAAAATGCCCGCGTATCGCAGATTGCCTGTTATTTGATGCGCGCCAAGTCCGATTCAGTTCTAGCAAAGTTTCCAAGCAAAAAAAGCGACTTGAATACACATTCTGAAATAAGGCCAAAAACCATTCTGCAAATATTCTGTGTTTGTCGCCATCAATTCTCTAGTTGATTTCATCAATCCATTAATTTGATTTTATCAGCAGTTCATTCCAGGCATATGGCGACAAACTTTTCAAAAACCTCTCAAATGGTTTTTGCCTATCCCTCAAATGCCGAGCTTTTTTTATCAAAAACGATTAGACATTCGTTTATTACTTTATTGTTTCCTGATAGCCGAAACTTCCTTTCGCCTTTAATGAATTATCTGACCACAATGCGAATGGCGAGTTTGGAAAATTTCGCGTTTCAAATAACGTTCCGCACACACCTGAAGAGCCAAACGACGTGAACGGATAGCTTTAGATTAGACGAATATAACAAGAAAAACGAATGCCTCAAACTCCCGAAATGCTTGGCTTTGCTGGTGTGTGCTGTTAGCGGATCGCCCGGCACTCACATTTTCGCAGTTGTGAAGTCGAACTGAACTTATTTAACTTTTGATAAGCTTACAATCAAGGAATCTGGAATTTTCAAATCGTTAACCTTCCTAATGTATCTCATACTGTCTTTAGTCGAAAAATACTCATCACCGGCGTCTCCTCCTTTTTTCATTAAGATCCATTCATGTCGCCTTCCTTTTTGGTGCTTAATAATAAAAAATTGTTTATTAAAAGAATATTCGAACGGATTGCTTGCGATTTTTATATAGTCAGTATCTGTTTTTAATTCATAGTTCTGAATAAAATCTTTTCTTAACCAGATTCCGCAATCATTGTTATTGCAGCCTAAATAATATTCATTCCAAATTTGTTTCTGAACTCTAATGTTTATTGCACTCGTGCCGCATCCTGAAAGAAGGAACAATAGGCCAGTTCCAGTCAGACCTTTCTTAACAAATTTTAGATATTTATGAGAGATGTTTAGCTTCTTCAAAAGTATTTAATTACAGGTGACTTATTGATACTGATTTTCAAATGTTCAAAGTGACGTGATTGCTTTATGTAGGGTGTCCGCTAACCTTTAGACTTGCAGTCAAAGATTTTAGCTGATAAATTTACCATAAATAAATGTAGTTAACCGAAAGCAGGGCGACCTATGCGCTAACAAGGATAATAGGCCTATGGAACGATATAGTGCCCTACTTTCTGGTTATTTAAGCCTCAGATAGATATTCGGGATTCAGGCCCATTATAAAGGTTTTGAGGTACAAATAACCATTGGTTAATCCGTTTTGCTAATTATAAAATTATGAATTCAAACCAGAACAACCAAAAACATTTTGTAGGAACAGATGTTTCAAAAGAAACACTTGATGTAACGATCTTTTTCAACTCCTCAATGCATTTTCATCAGCAATTTTCAAATGACAGCAAGGGCTTTAAGCAATTGCTGAAATGGCTAGAAACCTATCCTGAATTCAGTTTTGAAAATACTTTATTCTGCATGGAACATACAGGAATTTACACTCGTCAGTTTGTTGAATTCCTCCTTTCGAAAGAAGCAAAGGTATGGATGGAGTCGGCACTGCATTTAAAGCGTTCTATGGGCATGACAAGGGGCAAAAGTGATAAGATCGATTCACTGCGAATTGCACGCTATGCAATGACTCATCAGGACCAAGCCAGGCTCGTAAATCTTTCCAATAAAACATTGTTGCTTATCAAAGACCTTATGAGTGCAAGAGAGCGGAGTAAAAAGGCCTACCAGTCCATAAAAGTCTCCATTGATGAAATGCAAAGAGTCGATGCAGCAACAGCAAAAGAGCTCTTGAGGATTAATAAACCAGCCCTTTCTGGATTATTGAAAAGCAAGATGGCGTTGGAAAAACGGATGATGGAATTAATAGCGATGGATCCTGAACTGAACGAGCTATTTGAGCTGGTTACTTCTGTCAAAGGTGTGGGTAATGTATTGGCAACCGAACTGATTGTTTATACACATGCATTTAAAAGAATGGATGAAGCCAAACAACTGGCCTGCTATTGCGGAGTCGCTCCTTTTTCTCATACTTCCGGCACGAGTGTGCATGGAAGAAATGGAACTTCAAACTTTGCTAACATGGGACTTAAATCAACTTTACACTTGGCTGCACTTTCTTCAATTCGTTACGTACCTGAGCTTAAAACATATTATCAGAGGAAAGTAGCTGAGGGAAAATCCAAAATGAGCGTAATTAATGCCGTGCGGAATAAACTGTTGCAACGTGTCTTAGCAGTGGTAAAAAGAGGAACGCCTTACCAAGAAAATTATCAAGTAAATTAATTTGGAAAACTCATAGATATCGTTCCGCACACACCTGAAGAGCCAAACGAGGTGAACGAAATGCTTTAGATTAGACGAATATAACAAGAAAAACGAATGCCTCAAACTCCGGAAATGCTTGGCTTTGCTGGTGTGTGCTGTTATAGGCTGCCATATTTTCAACCTAAATATCACAAGTTATTTTACTTTCTCTTGAAACTACAAAACAAGAAATTCTGTTTCGTATTAAATGGAGTTATATGATCTTCAGTAACACATTTTATTTTATCAAAACCAATTTCAAGCTGCTGTTGCAATTCTTCTTCGGTGTATTGGTGAACATCAAGCATTGAACATTTCGTAGGTCCGTGGTCACTAAAAGTTCCAATTGCCATAAAACCTTTTACAGCTTGTTGTGCAATTGTCAGATATGAATTTATATCTGTTGTGCTAGTTAGAAAATGAAAAGTTGCTCTGTCGTGCCAGCAATCGTAAGTTGTTGAAGGATGAAACTCTGTTACATCACTTACAATCCAATTTACTTTGGTTCCTTTGTCGCCTAAGCGTTGCTTTGCTCTTTCGATTGCATTCTCTGATATGTCAAGTACAGAAATATTTTCAAAACCTTCGTCAAGTAAATAGTCAACAAGCTTGCTGTCGCCACCACCAACATCAATGATACTTGCATTCTTAGGTAAATTAAAACTATGAATGAAATCCAAAGATGTTTTTGGTAATTCTTGCGTCCAGCTTACTTCATTAGGTTGCTTTGTTGCGTATACTTTTTCCCAATGCTCTTTTCTTGTTGTCATAAATTTTATTGTTTTGGCAATTTATAATCAATACCAAAGAATTTTGCATATTCTTCAATTGATTGTAATCCTGCTTTTGTTCTCCTCAAATTTACATTTTTCTCATCTTCAATTGGATAAAATTCTTGACCACCAGTTTCATTAAAAACGATTTGTGACCCATAAATTTGTTTTTTCCCTTGTCGCATTAATATTCTATCATGCATTAGCGCTTCATCAGATGCTGAAGATTCACCTTTTCTAACAGATTCTTGAAGTAAAGGAAAGTAGAATTCTTGCGTTATTAAATCTGCATGTTGAATAACAAGAAACAAAACCTGATTATGATTACCAACTACATTTCTACCTAACCAACCATGCTTTGCAATTAAAGATTTAATCAGAACTAAGTTACAACTATCAATGTAATCAATGAATTCAACAGAATCTAAACCTTTTCGTGTCTTTTGATCTCGTTCATATATAAACTTCAATTCAGCTTTAATTGCTGTAGTATCAATATTTGATTGTGCGAAAGCTAATTCACAACAAATGAAATTTAATAGAATAATGAAAATGTTCTTAGTCATAATGAAGTCAATAGTAATTGTATTTTATGGTTGCCTATAACGTTTTCGGGCTTGGCGAAGGTGGCGATTTTCACCACAAATGTTAATGCGGAGAACCAAACTTTGATTAACCACAAATGTGTCTACGGTGCACTGAACCGCCACTTTTGCCAAACCCGTGTTAGCGGTTCGTTGTTTAATATACCTGATATCTGCACCATTTAATAATTTCTGGATACAGGTCAGCTATGGTCGCTCCACTAATTCTGTTTTTATAGAGCCTTATGAGTTCTTTGTTAAATTCAGGAAACCTTGAAAACCCGCGGTTGTATTTCATATTTTTTTCTATTTTATTGATTAAAGTTTCTTGTTCGTCTATTGGTGCATAGTCCAGATAATATAGCGACACCAAAGCCCAATTCATATATTCTTCAAAACATGATAAGGCCTTTGGATAGCCCATAACTGCTGCTGAATTTTCAGCTTCCCAATTTTTTAAGTCCTTAAACGCTGTAATGAAATTTTCATCCATTGAATATTTTTCTGCTTCTGGATTAATATACGAATGGTTTAATTCGGTAAAAGCAATGCTTCCGTTTCTTAACTGATTTGACTTTGCGGAATAATTCTTATCAGATTTGTCTGAATACGGGAAATTAATATGCACCTGAGCTTCTTTAAATCCATTATTGTCAAATTTATTTGCAGATTGACTTCCGCCTACAAGTGGTGAGAAAATTACTTTGTAACAATTATATGAAGTAGAAGGGAAATTTTTATTTAACCATTGTTGCATTTCCGAAATATTTATGCTGTCTTTAAAATACATGATTTGTGAATTATACAATGGTATGTGATTTTTATAGAATTTTGAAAAATTGGTTTTCATATAGAAATTTTCTAATTCTGCAGTAAACGGTAAAATTGTATTTGTATATTCCCAATTTACCCTATTATATACACCATTATTGATTATTTTCCCTTTGTTAGTTACAAACGCATAGGCATCCATTTTAAGATAAAAATATTTCCACCATTCTTTTTGCAAAACTGCATTAAAAGACAAAACTACTTTCTCGTTTTTAAACTTTTCGAAATATTTAATCACATCCTTATAATATTCTGTTTCATGATTGACCAAATCACTGTCATTTAAACCTTTATTTGTAAGCGCTATTATCACATTGACTAATTCGTAAACTTCTGGAGCTTCAATAACGGTTTTATTATCATAAAGTTTTTTATATTCATTTGAAAAGGTTGCCGGTTCTGGATGCCCTGCAATTCTTGTTATGGCGCTGTCTTTTCCTAGAAGTACAACAAAATCATAATTTCTATTCGATTCGACATTAAAGGCTATAGAATCCTTGTCGGTAATAAATACCACTTTTGTCAATTTGGATTTAGGTACTACTACATCCCAAACATCTGGGCGAACCTCTGGTGAAATAGTCCATTCGGATGTGCCATTGTTCCCATTTCGAATGTATGCAAGCGTTTTAGATGCCTTTATAATTGGGACCTTTGTCTGCGCATAAGAAACGAAAAAAAAGGTCAAACTTAGAATGGTAAATAATACTCTTTTCATAATATTCTTGTTGTTTTATCTATTTGATGGTCGTGGTGCCAGTCTTTACAATGACCGCTAACGCTCCGCGTGCAACTCGAGGTTTGGGAATTGGTGAACTGAATGCTTTAGATTAGACGAATATAGCAAGAAAATTGAAATGTTTTAACCAAGCAAAATGCCCAAATCTTGAGTGCACGCTGTTATTTGATGCGCGCCAAGTCCGATTCAGTTCCAGCAAACTTTCCAAGCAAAAAAAGCGACTTGAATACACATTCTGAAATAAGGCCAAAAACCATTCATCAAATTATCAATGTTTGTCGCCATCAATTCTCAAGTTGATTTCATCAATCCATTAACTTGATTTCATCTACAGTTCATTCCAGGCATATGGCGACAAACTTTTCAAAAACCTCTCAAATGGTTTTTGCCTTTCCCTCAAATGCCGAGCTTTTTTTATCAAAAACGATTAGACATTCGTTTATTACTTTATTCTTTCCTGATAGCCGAAACTTCCTTTCGCCTTTAATGAATTATCTGACAATAATGCGAATGGCGTGTTTGGAAAATTTCGCGTTTCAAATAACGTTCCGCACACACCTGAAGAGCCAAACGAGGTAAACGAAATGCTTTAGATTAGACGAATATAACAAGAAAAACGGATGCCTCAAACTCCCGAAATGCTTGGCTTTGCTGGTGTGTGCTGTTAGCCACTGGCACATGTTAAACTACAGAATAACTTATTTAAATGGAAATTATATATAAGATTTAAATTTATTTCAATCAAGTTTATCTAATCAAATGCACTACTCCTTTTTTCGATTTATTAATTCCCACTGATGATTCATAATTAACAATCCAAAAGTAAGTTCCATCTGGACATTGTTTATCAACATGATTTCCATTCCAACCTTGATTTGGAATGCTTGTTTGAAATAATTGTATGCCCCAACGATTATAAATTGTTAAAGAAAAGTTTTTCACTTGTTGAATTTTGATTGGTAAAAACTCTTCATTGATTCCATCGCTATTGGGTGTGAATACATTGGGCATTTCTAATAATGTTGTACAATTGGTGTCTACTTGTATTGTGTCACTTCTAACAGCGCAAGCGTTTGAAAGTGTAACAAAATAGGTACCTGGTTGTGTTATCAGAAAAGTTGGATTTGTTGAGCCATCTTGCCAATAAATGTTGGTCGCATTTGTTTTTTGCGCTTCAAGTAGAATCGGTTGGTCAAAACATATTGATGTGTTTGATGGAAAAACTTGTTTCAAAGGTAGATCTACATTGATGGGGAATTCTATAGTATCGCCATCGGTGAACAACAAGTAGGTTGTGTTAAATTCAGGAGAAACAGTGAGCGTTTTTTGATTTGAAATACTCACATTGGGATCATCTGCTTCTACCCATTTAAAAATGCTATCGCGACTAAAATGTTCAAGTGTTATACTTTGCCCACGGCAAATGCTGTAATCCATTTGAACAAGCTCAATTTTATCAATAAAATAATATGCTTCAGAGTTTAATGTTGGATTGTTTAAAAGGGTGTGTAAATCATCGTGGAAATTGCCAAAAGTAACATAGTGAAAAGTGTCTTGTGCAGTAAATACAAAAGATAGTAATGTCCAATCATTATAAGATTCTAACATTTCAGTGTATTCAATTTGAGGCTCCAATAAAATTACATCATGTCCACCATTACCTGGTGGTTGGTTTAATGGTAATATGCTAAAATTCGCACCAATGTTGTTGGTAGTAATATGGAAGGCTAAAGAGTTTAATTTTTTTCCATTTGTAATATAAAACTGAAGTCTATATTTTTCACCTTTCGCTAGTGGTTCAATTAATTGAATACCAAGGTATTCTCGTTTATTATTTGTGTTTGAAGCTTTATAATATGTAAAAAAGCCAGCCTGACCAAGTCCTGAATATGGTTGAAGTCTATGACCTATATTAAAACCTGATTCATGGTTGTAATCTGGAGAACCACTCGTTCGAATCCAACCTGTAGCAAGCTCTATTTCACTCCATTGGGTTGGTAATGAAGTGTATTCTTCAAAATCTCCATTGGGAATTAAATTTTGTGATTGGGCAGGTATAACTAGCCACAGCATAAGTATGATGGATATATATTTCATAATACGACATAAAATTCATGAAACTTTGTCTTTTCTCGAGGAATGGAAACGTTATTTGGTTGATTAAATTGCTCATGCATGGTTTAATTATTTTTACGGTCATATCTTGCAAAGTATAGTTCCTTGAGTTGATAATATTTCCAAAAGAAGAGATATCTAATACTCCGAATGTTCTCTGCTTGTTTCTATTTGAGTCAACAGTTGTTCTTGTGGCTAACCTTTAGACTTGCAGTCAAAGATTTTAGCTGATAAATTTACCATAAATAAATGTAGTTAACCGAAAGCAGGGCGACCTATGCGCTAACAAGGATAATAGGCCTATGGAACGATATAGTGCCCTACTTTCTGGTTATTTAAGCCTCAGATAGATATTCGGGATTCAGGCCCATTATAAAGGTTTTGAGGTACAAATAACCATTGGTTAATCCGTTTTGCTAATTATAAAATTATGAATTCAAACCAGAACAACCAAAAACATTTTGTAGGAACAGATGTTTCAAAAGAAACACTTGATGTAACGATCTTTTTCAACTCCTCAATGCATTTTCATCAGCAATTTTCAAATGACAGCAAGGGCTTTAAGCAATTGCTGAAATGGCTAGAAACCTATCCTGAATTCAGTTTTGAAAATACTTTATTCTGCATGGAACATACAGGAATTTACACTCGTCAGTTTGTTGAATTCCTCCTTTCGAAAGAAGCAAAGGTATGGATGGAGTCGGCACTGCATTTAAAGCGTTCTATGGGCATGACAAGGGGCAAAAGTGATAAGATCGATTCACTGCGAATTGCACGCTATGCAATGACTCATCAGGACCAAGCCAGGCTCGTAAATCTTTCCAATAAAACATTGTTGCTTATCAAAGACCTTATGAGTGCAAGAGAGCGGAGTAAAAAGGCCTACCAGTCCATAAAAGTCTCCATTGATGAAATGCAAAGAGTCGATGCAGCAACAGCAAAAGAGCTCTTGAGGATTAATAAACCAGCCCTTTCTGGATTATTGAAAAGCAAGATGGCGTTGGAAAAACGGATGATGGAATTAATAGCGATGGATCCTGAACTGAACGAGCTATTTGAGCTGGTTACTTCTGTCAAAGGTGTGGGTAATGTATTGGCAACCGAACTGATTGTTTATACACATGCATTTAAAAGAATGGATGAAGCCAAACAACTGGCCTGCTATTGCGGAGTCGCTCCTTTTTCTCATACTTCCGGCACGAGTGTGCATGGAAGAAATGGAACTTCAAACTTTGCTAACATGGGACTTAAATCAACTTTACACTTGGCTGCACTTTCTTCAATTCGTTACGTACCTGAGCTTAAAACATATTATCAGAGGAAAGTAGCTGAGGGAAAATCCAAAATGAGCGTAATTAATGCCGTGCGGAATAAACTGTTGCAACGTGTCTTAGCAGTGGTAAAAAGAGGAACGCCTTACCAAGAAAATTATCAAGTAAATTAATTTGGAAAACTCATAGATATCGTTTCGCACACACCTGAAGAGCCAAATGAGTTGAACGAAATGCTTTAGATTAGACGAATATAACAAGAAAAACGAATGCCTCAAACTCCCGAAATGCTTGGCTTTGCTGGTGTGTGCTGTTATAGGCTGGCATTCTATCAATTGTCTATTGGTTTGTCAAGTTTTCTGAAATTCCAATTCTTTTTAATTGTCTTTCCTGTCGCAAATTCATTTAGCCATACATCTTTAAATTTTGGGTTTAAATAGGTGTTGTCGGGCAAATAAGTTAGAATATGCTGTGAGGACAAATAGAACTGAATAAAGTTTCCAATATCTGGCCTATAGAAATTACCTAATATACCTATGCTGTCTTTTAAATCGCATAGATATTTGAATTTTTCAAACGGATCGTTTGTCGCAAACAATTCATTTAAGGGAATATTTTGAACAATGATTTGGCTTTGTCCGTAATTATCAACAGTCGAGATGCGGACAGATTCATTTTTAAATTTAGTAAAGTCAACTTCGTAAAATTTTGAAGTATCAATTTGTATGTTGCAAGGAAAGTCTTTTTTGAAGTTCTCGAAACGACTTATTGAAAGTTTGATACTGTCAATGTTGTTAAAATAAAAACAACTGTAACTATAAAAACCGCTGTCTGGGTTGTCCGAGTGTTTGGTAAAAATATCTGCTTCACCACGATGTCCAAAACCCCATTCATAAAATGTCTTAATATTAATTCTATCAAGTTTATCGGTAATATTCAGAGCTTTATCTTTAATATTATTATCCGAAAATTTAGAGTTCGAACAAGCAAATAATGCAGTCAGAATAATAAAGGTCAATATTGTCGTGTAATGTTTCATTATGCTTGCCTATAACGCTCCGCAGCTATCGGCTGAACCGGAGAACGGAACGTGATGCTTTAGATTATACGAATGTAATATAGAATTACCAATGTATCAACTTACCCAAATGCCGGTTTTGCCGATAGCTGCTGTTATACGCTGCCAAGATTTTCGCTCGGAGTTTGTCAGCCCAGAATTCGTATAAAGGATGTTCAAAGTGATTTACATTCATTGATATGTCGGTCTGGGTTTGCATTTTACTTTTTGAATGCGTCTTTGATTTTAGATGAATGTGCTTTTAATCCTTGGCCTACAATTGAATTTGTTCCAAGCGAAAGGTCAATTTTCTTTTGGTCATTGTCAAGCCAAAGAATAAGTTTTCCATTTGAGAAATAATATTGGTTACTAACCACACCTTTTTTGTTTTTGTCATAATTGTAGTCAATAGCAAAGTATAATTGTCCGTTGCTGAAGTAGTAGTCCACACCGTTTTTCTCTGCTTCACCAAACACAATTAATTTAATCTGATTGCCCTCATAATATGCGGTTGCTGGGTCCTTAATCTTGGCTGTATTGTAGGACTTAAGATTGTCCTGAATGAAATGATATTGTTTCTTGATATTATTAATAATTGAATCAGTTGCAGGTTCTGTCTGTCCGAAACAACCAAACGAAAAAGTTAGAAATATTGTAACCAAAATATTTTTCATTGCTTGATTTGTTTTTTATTTTCTGATTTCACAAATCTAAGTTCTAGTGGCAGCATTTCCATTTATGTCAAAGAAATAATTTTCGCCTGTTGGAACTCCGTCTTTGTAAAAAACGATTTCTTTTATTACACCATTCTCAAAATATTCAATATTTTTTCCCTGATATTTCTCGTCCACAATTTCACCTCGTTTGTCGTAACCCAAGTAATAATAAAACCCTTCTGCTCGTTTTGTTCCGTCCTTAAACAAGTATTGGTAAGGTTTTCCTTCTCCGTCAAAATATTCTTCCGTTACAGTTTCTAATTCCTTGTTGTGTTTGTCTATCTGCTCAATTAGCCGCTTTGCCTCTGCACTGTTTTTAAACTCATCAGAGTTGGTGTTTTTGTTTCGTTTTAAAAAGTCAAAGAGTCCCATGGTTGTAATTTTAAGTATTTGTCAAAGTTAATTTCTTGCTGAATGTTTCAAATTAGCCCAGTTGCTTCAAATCCTGTCCAACATTGACTTGTCAATTATTTCCTTTAATTCGTTTTTGTCATCGTCACTAAGCCCTAAGACAAAGCTATTCATAATCTCAATGGCGTCTAAAATCTCTAATCTTGATTTGATAAACCCTTTCTTCTTAATTGTATTATAAAGTTTAATCTTCTTATTAATAAAAGCAACACCATCTTCACCCATTTTGTCTTTTAGAAAATTTAACGCACTAAGTTGTTCGTCTTTTGTAAGCGAATTATTTCCAATTATCAGGTTGTTAATTATGTTGTCAAATATCCTCATTCTTCTTAAACTCCCGCTTTGTATTCGCTGCTCCAACTCTTTGTTTGAAGCATCTCTATAAGGGAATATTTTATCAATTTTATTCAGTTCTAAAAACTCCATAAAATAATTGGCTCGCCTCACTAAAAATTCAAATTCATGATTCTTTTGTTGCATAATTTTTCCAGGTCGTTATTATTAGTCATTACTTGAATTGATAATCATATTGATATTTCTTGTCCAATTTAAAAAACTGTCCGCTTGAACCTGAACCAAAAACTTTTCCATTTGTGCATAATATAATTGTTTTGTCGCTACATACAATCAGTATTTCATCCCAATTTGCACCTTTCCAAGGTCCGTCCATTTCGGATTCGTTAAGGTCTATCACAAAGGTTTTAATTGAGTCCTTGTCAGAAATAAGTTTTGTAAACTGTTGGGCGGCACGATGAGTTGTAATAGATATTTGATTTACTGTTTCATAATTTATCATTCCGTTAATTTCAGAAAAGGTCTTGCTGGACATACAACTACTTAAAGAAATAATTGTCAGCAGTAATGGCATTAAAAGTTTGTTCATTGCTCGTCTGTTTAAGTTCTTAATTTAATCTCTGCACCACACCTCATTTACTTTGTTTGTTGTAGTGTCAAAATGCACTGTCATAAAGAATAACCAAGTTCCACCCAAACCTAATGGTCCATTTTTTTTCCCCAAGTCAACCTCATAAACTAAAGGTGATGTCGTGTCACTTGCAGTTGGGCTTCCCAACATTTGCAAAACATCTGATTTTGATTTACCAATTAAAATACTGTCAGCAATAAGTTTGTCAACCATTTCGCCTCTTACTCTTCTGTCGCCATTCAACCATTTTGCTTTGTCAAAGTTTAAGGCAACACCATTAAGATATTTTCTTACCCAAACTTCACCTCCTTTGTTCTTGTAAGCAATTAGCCCTTCTTTTTTTGTCCAATAAAGTTCTGTAACATCACTTTCGTTTTTTATTCTTTCAGGATAGCTGTGTTTAATCAGATAATAATTCCAAAACTTACTGTCGTTTAACTTTACTGTGTCTGTATGCAGTTCGCCTATTGTTAAATCGTGTTTTGAGTAAAATCCTTTAAAGTTAAAACTGAACTCAAGTTGTTTGGGTTTTGGCGACTTTGATATGGAAAACAAACTTTGATAGTCAATTTTTGTTTTTGCATTTACTGTTGAAGTTCCATGCCAAATGTCAACAGGAAGATGTTTAATTAGGTACGATAAATTATTTGTTGGTCTTGGTGACATAAAAAATCCTCCTCCTTTAACCTGCTCCGAAAGAGTATCAATAATCAATAATGTGTCAATGTCATGCAAGTTGCTTTCGTAATAAATTGTATCACCCAGATGCAATGAAGAAGCAAATGTTAACTCGTCATTTGAGAAATCAAAATCTTTTTGGTCATAAGAGTTGCAAGCAGACAATAGGGCTGTCAAAAGTGTGAATACTATAAACGTTGTCTTGCTGTTATTTTTCATTGTGGTTGTAACTGTTCATTTATTGCAGGATGTTCAAAGTTAGCACTGTCGCCAATTGGTTGCGTATAACCTTTAGACTTGCAGTCAAAGATTTTAGCTGATAAATTTACCATAAATAAATGTAGTTAACCGAAAGCAGGGCGACCTATGCGCTAACAAGGATAATAGGCCTATGGAACGATATAGTGCCCTACTTTCTGGTTATTTAAGCCTCAGATAGATATTCGGGATTCAGGCCCATTATAAAGGTTTTGAGGTACAAATAACCATTGGTTAATCCGTTTTGCTAATTATAAAATTATGAATTCAAACCAGAACAACCAAAAACATTTTGTAGGAACAGATGTTTCAAAAGAAACACTTGATGTAACGATCTTTTTCAACTCCTCAATGCATTTTCATCAGCAATTTTCAAATGACAGCAAGGGCTTTAAGCAATTGCTGAAATGGCTAGAAACCTATCCTGAATTCAGTTTTGAAAATACTTTATTCTGCATGGAACATACAGGAATTTACACTCGTCAGTTTGTTGAATTCCTCCTTTCGAAAGAAGCAAAGGTATGGATGGAGTCGGCACTGCATTTAAAGCGTTCTATGGGCATGACAAGGGGCAAAAGTGATAAGATCGATTCACTGCGAATTGCACGCTATGCAATGACTCATCAGGACCAAGCCAGGCTCGTAAATCTTTCCAATAAAACATTGTTGCTTATCAAAGACCTTATGAGTGCAAGAGAGCGGAGTAAAAAGGCCTACCAGTCCATAAAAGTCTCCATTGATGAAATGCAAAGAGTCGATGCAGCAACAGCAAAAGAGCTCTTGAGGATTAATAAACCAGCCCTTTCTGGATTATTGAAAAGCAAGATGGCGTTGGAAAAACGGATGATGGAATTAATAGCGATGGATCCTGAACTGAACGAGCTATTTGAGCTGGTTACTTCTGTCAAAGGTGTGGGTAATGTATTGGCAACCGAACTGATTGTTTATACACATGCATTTAAAAGAATGGATGAAGCCAAACAACTGGCCTGCTATTGCGGAGTCGCTCCTTTTTCTCATACTTCCGGCACGAGTGTGCATGGAAGAAATGGAACTTCAAACTTTGCTAACATGGGACTTAAATCAACTTTACACTTGGCTGCACTTTCTTCAATTCGTTACGTACCTGAGCTTAAAACATATTATCAGAGGAAAGTAGCTGAGGGAAAATCCAAAATGAGCGTAATTAATGCCGTGCGGAATAAACTGTTGCAACGTGTCTTAGCAGTGGTAAAAAGAGGAACGCCTTACCAAGAAAATTATCAAGTAAATTAATTTGGAAAACTCATAGATATCGTTCCGCACACACCTGAAGAGCCAAATGAGATGAACGGAATGCTTTAGATTAGACGAATATAACAAGAAAAACGAATGCCTCAAACTCCCGAAATGCTTGGCTTTGCTGGTGTGTGCTGTTATGCCATGTGCAAATTATGCTTTGACTTTCTTCTTTTTATCAGCCGGTTTTCTTGATAAAATACGGTTACGTTCAATTCGTTTTTGAGCAAAGTAATTACTCAGTGCTAATTCTTCTTCTTTTGTTAATTTATCTTGCCCTCCGATGAAATCAACATCTAATTCAACAGATTTCTTTTTCATGATTAAAAAATTGGGAAATATTTACCAATCAATTTCAAAGCTGCTTGAGTCTCAATAATCATAACACGATTACTTAAATGAAATGCACCAAGTGTCTTTTCATAATGTTCTATTAATTGTGATTTCGATAAAAATGAAATAGCTCCTTGAAATCCTCTTTGAAATGACAATTTGCATGCAAATGCTACTAAATTGCCAGGCACGCCATTATACATTTTATTCTTTCCTTTATTAAAATGCGCACTTTCTATTAAGTGCATATAAACATGATCAGGTTTTACTTCGATACTAACTAATCCTTGAATTATATTTGGATTACCGACAATCGTTAATTTAAAAACTTCTCTTAATGGATTCTTAAGTTCAAGTTTCCAATCAAAATCCCAGTCCTTTTTTTTGCTTATTGCTTTAATATCAACTGCTGTCAATACAGAAACCTCCGTTTGAAAACTATCGCCAGAAATAGTATTTTCAATCGAATTGGTCAACTTATCGACTATAAAGTCTAATCCAGTATCTTTTTGATGTTTCACAAGTGAAAGTTAAGCATTACAAATTGTACTGCCAAATCTCATCTTGTCGATATCATTTGCATTGGGCATAACGTTTTGCAGCTACCCGAAGGGCGGGACTTTTACCACAAAACTTGATTTGAAAAGCTAAAGTTTGATTAACCACAAAACTGTCATTGGAACACGAAACCCCGCTTTTTGGGTAGGTGCTGTTAGGTGCTGGCGTTCTGTCTGTCGTTGCTCTGTTGTCCATTGTTTGCAGTGTCTTTGGTGCGTTGGCTTGGTGGCTCTTTTGCATTTTTTGTTTGGCTTTGTGCGTTTGAAAAAAATGCAAATGTGCCACCAAATGCGTTGGCTATTGTCCTTCAATTATTTTCTGTTCTTCTGGTGTAATGTCGTAAAGCTTATAAACTAATTGGTCAATTTTCCTTTCAAGGTCGGTAGTTGAAGTTCCTTTTTTGCTTATTATTTTTCTACCAAATCTATAAATGGTTGTTGTTCTGTTGGGCTAATTTTTTTAACAGGAATTTCTGTCAGTGGTGTATAATACAACTCTAAACTTTCTCCTTTTCTTTTGCCTTTATTGTAAAGCCAAAAGAAGTAAAGTTTTGAATTTAACAATGCAAGAATATATTTGAGACTAAAGTCTTTTTTTGCATTGGTTATATAGTAAACATCTGCACTAGAATACCATATACTATTGTTGTAACCAAAAACATTCGATTTAGTCCTTTGAGGGCAAACAATTTTTTCACCTTCAAAAACTGATTTTGTTCTTGCTGCAAAAATAACCCACCATTTACCAAGTTTTACTGCCGCTTGCATTTCTCCTCTTTCTTGGCTTCTGTTTTTTATTACAGCCTCAAACTTTTCAAAATGTTTTTTAATTGTTGGATAATTTCCTATTTAAATATCCCTTGTTGCATATATTACTTGATACTTTGATTCATCAGAAGTCCAATATTTGTGAATGTCAGAGTTCTTAAACCAAGGTCTAATTAATTCTAATTCTTGTTTTGAAAATTTTTTATTATTTACTTCTTCATTTGTAAGAACATAAACACCTTGATTGATATTTTCAACTTGTGTTAGTTCATTTTCAATATGCTTATTTGAAATTCTATCCACGCCACTTAAAATTCCTTGACTAATGTCACAAATTTCAATTAACGGAGTTCCTTGATCAATTATTTTATTGAAAATTGAATTATCTTTAGTAGAATTTTCTTTATTTCCTAAGCCCTGTAAGCGGATATAATTGTTTGTCGTTTCATATAGTTCAGTTTGTGGTGCTAAATAAATTTTTGAATTTTCGTTCTGTGCTGAGATAACTTTATCAAACAGTTCTTGATTACAGTCGCCAGTTTCAGATGTTACAAGATTATGTGCTAGTGAAGTAGCATTTATTCCTTTGGTTAAAAATGTTATTAAGTTATGTTGACCTTTAGCAGATTCAAATATTCTTAGCTCATTCAAATTAACTAAACCGTTTATAGTTGCACTATTTTTAAAGTCGGTTCGTAAATTTTCACCTCCGTCACTTGTTAAATAGTAGTTTGTTGTGATGTAAGCCAGTTTCCCATTTTCTTTAAGCAATTGCAGTCCCAAATGAAAAAAGAAATAAAATATATCCATTTTCCTTTGATAAAAATTTGCAAGGTTGCCTTGGCGAATAATTCTGAATACTTCTTTATGACCTTTTTCTCCGATGTATGGTGGATTTCCAATTATAGCGTCAAAGCCTTCAAATTCGCCATTATTATTAAGAACTTCTGGAAATTCAAATCGCCATTCAAATGCACTTTTATAGATTACGTTATTTTTTATTTCCTCAATTTCTTTGGAAAGAATATTGATGTCAGCTTCTAATTTTATTTGATTATCCTTTTGTATCTTTTTCTGTTTACTATCAAGTTCAAATAATTTTCCTTGATTTAGCAAATTAAAAAGGTCTCCGCTAAGTTTTCTGAGTTTAATTTGTTTGGGGTCATTGTTGCCAATTTCAGTTCGAAAATCAGATTTAATACTGTCAATGATTTTTTGCAAACCTCTTTTAACATCACGACTTTTTTCGTTTTTGTAATCGTTTACAAATCCTCTGTATGCTTTTACATCGTATTTGATGCTTTTCAAAGCTTTGCTTAAATCTGAATCAAACGTAAACCTACTTAACAAACTATTTCCACATTTAATATTGATGTCAATATTTGGAAGTGTTTCAAGTTCAGCATAATTCGTTTCTGCTTTGTAATAAGCATTTTTTAAAAGCTCTATCCACAAACGTAAACGGCAAATTTTTACGGAGTTTGGATTGATATCAACGCCAAACAAGCAGTTTTCGATTATTGTTTGCTTTTCGTGGAAAAGTGTTTTTTGAATCCTATTGCTTTCTTTATTTAATGGATTGTATGCAAAAATGTTGCTGTTTTCATCAGTAATAATAAGTTCATCATTTATTATTTCAATTTCATAATCTCTAAGAGTTTTCCCTTTCTCGTCCATTAGTATACCGAGTTCACTTTTTACCGCTATTATTTCGTTAAGTGCAGAAACTAAAAAGTGACCAGAGCCGACTGCTGGGTCGCAAATTTTAATTGAATTAATTATTTCGTTTGCTTCTTTTTTGTCTTCAATTTTATTGTAAAGTTCATCGAATTGCTTAATGTTCCATTTTTTATTTACATTGAATTTCTCAACAACAGCAAGGCGAATTGATTGTTTACACATATACATCGTGATAAATGCTGGCGTGAAAATCGAACCGTCTTTGTAACCATTAATTTTTTCAAATACTTTACCAAGAACCGAGGCATTAATAATTGTTTTATTGTCTTCTTGAACATCTTCAGTTCCTTCACTTGCAAAGTCGTAAGCATCTAAAAACTGAAAAAGATAATCCAAAGTGGGCAGCGAAGCTGCCTTCTTTTTTGTATCTTTTAATATTGTTGTTCCAATTATTTCAAGTTGTCCGTTGTTATCAAGTGAATTTATTTTAATCGTTAAGTCTTCTAATTCGCTTATCTCAAAAAGTGAACTATTTAAGTATGGAACTTTGCTATACTTAATTTTAATTGCATCAGTTCTTTCTGTTAGATTTATAGCTAAAACTTTATGAAACAGTTTAAACAATTCATCAAAATCATTTATCATTGATGAATTTAGGAAGCGATACTCCTTATTACCTTGATGATAAGTTATGAGTTGACCTTCTAATAATTTTAGAAACAGGATTCTGTTTATCCAAGTAATACAAAGCTCAAGCGAAATATTATATATCCTTTCTTCTTTATTTTCTCCATATAAAGATTGGTCGGGAATTCTATGTAAAACATCTTCTGTATTTAATGCTTCTATAGTTGCTTCAAAAAGTGAAGCTAGGTTCCGGTTTTCTTTTTTACGCCTAATTATATTCCTACCACCTTCCTTAACTTCTTCAAGTCCGATTATGTGAAGTAGTTCTCTATAGAACTTTTCGTTAAGAGAGTTACTATCGTTTGGTGTTGCTACTTTTAATAAGTGTGTTGGTGAAAGAATTTTGAATAATGCAATTAATTCTTTGTCGTCCTCTTTATTGTTGTTTCTTAAAACCTTATCATATTCTCTGATGTCGAAGTAAACACAAGGTATTTCAACTTCAATTTTGGCAACTATTTTGGCTATTTCTTCATAAAAAAACGGGTTATCTTTTTTGTCGTTGAGTTTGGTTTCGTATAGTTTTTTTATTTGTGTATTTCGGTAAATATGTTTGTCGAAATAATTTGCGTCAATAATAAACCATTGGTTTACATTGGTCATTACCAACTGTTTTAGTTGGTTGTTTCCTGCTTGGTTTCTCTCGTCTAAGTAATAAAGTATAAGTTCGTGAAGTGCTTTTTTGTTAGGGTTGTCAGCCGTTACCATTTCACCAATATTGGTAGGCCGTTTGGCTTCTATAATTACTCCAACCTCGCTGTCAGTTGTCTTGCCGAGATGAATTACAAGGTCTTTTTTGTCTTTGGTGTTGATTGCGTTGGTGTCACGATAGTATGTGTCCCGCAGAAAGTCACGTAAGTCGTTTTTTAAATGTTCTTCACTTTCGTCTTTAGGTCGTTTTTCTATAACGCTGATTTTGTCGAGTAAAGCAATGAGGTTTGTTTTAAAAACGTCAATTTCGCTTCTCAAAGGTTTTTGCTTTAAGAAGGCTTTTAGTGCTTTTTTCGGTGTTTGCGTTATTAGTTTCATCAAATTTTCTATGTCAATTATTAAGCTCGCTAAGTTAAGTTTTAAAACCGTTTTTCAGTCCAAAGTTGTCGGCAAATTGTCAACCTGCTGAATGTCTTGGTGCGGTTGGGCAAAATTAAATGTGCTGCAATTTGGGTCGGCTTGTGCGGTTGCATTGCAGCTCTTTTAATTTTGCGAAGCGTTGGCATTTTGTCGTCTGTTTTAATGTTAGTTTGTTGTCTGTTGTGTCGTCCTTTACGCTTGCACCTAACCTTTAGACTTGCAGTCAAAGATTTTAGCTGATAAATTTACCATAAATAAATGTAGTTAACCGAAAGCAGGGCGACCTATGCGCTAACAAGGATAATAGGCCTATGGAACGATATAGTGCCCTACTTTCTGGTTATTTAAGCCTCAGATAGATATTCGGGATTCAGGCCCATTATAAAGGTTTTGAGGTACAAATAACCATTGGTTAATCCGTTTTGCTAATTATAAAATTATGAATTCAAACCAGAACAACCAAAAACATTTTGTAGGAACAGATGTTTCAAAAGAAACACTTGATGTAACGATCTTTTTCAACTCCTCAATGCATTTTCATCAGCAATTTTCAAATGACAGCAAGGGCTTTAAGCAATTGCTGAAATGGCTAGAAACCTATCCTGAATTCAGTTTTGAAAATACTTTATTCTGCATGGAACATACAGGAATTTACACTCGTCAGTTTGTTGAATTCCTCCTTTCGAAAGAAGCAAAGGTATGGATGGAGTCGGCACTGCATTTAAAGCGTTCTATGGGCATGACAAGGGGCAAAAGTGATAAGATCGATTCACTGCGAATTGCACGCTATGCAATGACTCATCAGGACCAAGCCAGGCTCGTAAATCTTTCCAATAAAACATTGTTGCTTATCAAAGACCTTATGAGTGCAAGAGAGCGGAGTAAAAAGGCCTACCAGTCCATAAAAGTCTCCATTGATGAAATGCAAAGAGTCGATGCAGCAACAGCAAAAGAGCTCTTGAGGATTAATAAACCAGCCCTTTCTGGATTATTGAAAAGCAAGATGGCGTTGGAAAAACGGATGATGGAATTAATAGCGATGGATCCTGAACTGAACGAGCTATTTGAGCTGGTTACTTCTGTCAAAGGTGTGGGTAATGTATTGGCAACCGAACTGATTGTTTATACACATGCATTTAAAAGAATGGATGAAGCCAAACAACTGGCCTGCTATTGCGGAGTCGCTCCTTTTTCTCATACTTCCGGCACGAGTGTGCATGGAAGAAATGGAACTTCAAACTTTGCTAACATGGGACTTAAATCAACTTTACACTTGGCTGCACTTTCTTCAATTCGTTACGTACCTGAGCTTAAAACATATTATCAGAGGAAAGTAGCTGAGGGAAAATCCAAAATGAGCGTAATTAATGCCGTGCGGAATAAACTGTTGCAACGTGTCTTAGCAGTGGTAAAAAGAGGAACGCCTTACCAAGAAAATTATCAAGTAAATTAATTTGGAAAACTCATAGATATCGTTCCGCACACACTTGAAGTGCCAAATGAAATGAGCAGAATGCTTTAGATTAAACGAAAGTAACAAAGAAAACGGATGATTCAATACAGCGGAAAGCTTGGCATTTCTAGTGTGTGCTGTTAGCAGATGTGCCTAAACTAAAATCTAATCATGATAAAGTTTGCAATTTGAAAACATTTGATTACTTTTGCCTTGTGAAAGTTCTTGTCAAGAAAACGATTCTATTTTATATCAAAAAATATCCAATGGCTGAAACTCAGCTAATGATTTGGTATACGGAATTTTCAAGACATCAATTTTCTAATTTCAATGAACTTAAAAAGGTTTATGGAAATGCTAGCATTGTCAATAATAATAGAGTTGTTTTCAATATTAAAGGCAATGACTTTAGATTGGTAATTTCAATAAACTTTTTACAAGCTGCATCTTATGTGATTTGGTTTGGAACTCATAAAGAATATGATAAAATTGATGTTCAAACTATTTCTTTCGACACAGCCATTCTAACAAATAAAAAGTGAAACTATGAATTGGAAAGTATTGAAAACTGAAGACGATTATAACAAAGCTTCAATTCGTATGATGGAAATATTTCATGCTGAGCCTAATACTCCTGAAAAAGATGAATTAGACCTGTTGCTTTTGCTTGTAAAAGATTTTGATGACAAACATTATCAATTACCAGAGCTTGATGCATTGGAAGTCATTAAATACAAAATGAAAGAAAAAGGAATGAAAGCAAAAGATCTAGAGCCGATAATTGGAAGCAAAGGTCATGTTTCTGCAATTCTTTCTGGTAAACGTGAGATTACATTAAAAATGGCTCAAAAGCTGAAAAATTACTTTAGCCTTCCAGCTGAAGTTTTCTTGCATGGTGCTTAATAATGTTTCTTAGTAACGTGATGATAATTTGGCATTTCTGCTAACGTTCCGTGGCTTTGCGATGTGCGGAATAGATTAACGTAATGCCTCAGATTAGACGAATCTACCCAACAATACGGATGATTCAAAGTAGCTGAAATGCCCGCATATAGCAAAGCCACTGTTAGAGGCTGACAATTTCACTCCACAATAAATCTTCTAATAAAACTTTCATTTCCATTGATAACTTTTACCCAATACAAACCACATGAAAAATTTAATTCTTTGAGTTGGATTGAATATAACAAACTAGAACACTTCGCTTCATAAACAATTGCTCCTTGTGCATTGAAAAGGTATATACTTGGATTTTGAAGATGCGTATTCAATAAACGGATATTCAAAATATCTTTTGAAGGATTTGGATAGATTGAAATATCAGACTTAGGTTTTTCAATATACTCAGTATTATTAATTCCAAGTGTATCACAAAAACTTCCATCAATTGGCCCTAACCTAAAATTGGCAAAGTTTGAGGGAGAAACGAAGGTTGTTACGTTTTCGGTTGTATCTGAATTAAAAACAAAATCACAAGCAAAGCCAGGCAAATTAGGTTTACGAATTCTACATAAAGTATTGATTACCGTTGTGTCATTTTCTACAATTTGCCCTGCAAGAAATATTTCTTTTCCATTAGGAGCTATTTGTGGTGAGTTCGTAATTGTTGTTGATAACAAAGTCCAATTTGAACTATTTAAATCGTATTGCAAGAGAGCTCGACTTAGATCTAAATCAGGCCACGATGATCTTCGAATATAAAGCTTAGAGCCATCAGGGCTAATGTTACAGGCATTATGGTCACCATAAGGAATTGAATCTGTTAAATCGTGTACTATTGGATTGCTTAAAGTGCCCGAACAACGGTCAAAATCGTATTCGTGAAGGTATTTATAACGCTTGCCAGTAAAGTGTAGGAATTTCAATCCATCGAAGGAAAAATATGAATAAGTTTCAAATTGTCCGCGATGATTTATGCCAGGAATGGTGATTTTTTGCATCTCTGAAATTCCACTTGGACTTAATAAACCTATGAAATATTCATCTTCAAAAATCCCAGGTTTTATGAGCCACCAATCGCGTCCATTTGCATGTCGACAAGCTTGCATATCGCCCGAAGCGGAAGTGTCGTTCATCACAACATTATTCTGGCTTATTAGAGCACGATTTGGGACATCTAAGTATGCATAAGTAAAAACAACATCTGCCTTAGGAACATTAGAATTAAAATTAGCAGCCTTAAATTGACCATAAAATAAATATGCACGATCAGGATTGCCCGGATCATTTAAAAACAATGGACCAAGTGAATTAAGAATGCTTGATGTATCAGGATTATCAGCTGGCCATGGAACCCAATTGAAATACAGTCGGTACGATAAAACGTTTCCTAAATTATCAACCAATCGCCATCCATTCGATGCAAAAACAAAATTTCCATCCGCATCAGAATATGCAGCTCGACTGTAATAGGTGGATAAACCCAAATCTAAGGGTTCAATTATTTCTTCCAAATTATCATCATTAAACTTAAAAACTACATTGGCGTATGGAGGTAAGCAATCGCCTGCACCAGGGACTTGGTCACAGTTGCCATTAACCAAATTATCAGCCTGCCTTTGAGCCCAAACATTACTTATCCAAAAAGTCATCAAGAACAAAAAACTACTTCGCATAAACCAATTTTTTATATTCAATACGTCCATTGAAAGGAAATGAAATCTGCAAAGTATAAATTCCTTGTGCTAATTCATTATTCATAAAATCAAGTAAGAATTGATTTCCTGAATCTCTTTTTCTTAGTACAATTTGACCTAGTGAGTTAAATAAAATCAATTCCTTTATCTCATCAATCCCTTTAGACCCTGTATATACCATAAATACCGATTTGGAAGGATTAGGATAAACTATACATTCTTCTAAAGTCTCTGTAGAATCAGAATGTTGCTGAGCCATGCGATAAGCATAGCCCTGTTCTGAACAAAGTGAATCATCATAAAAAACTAAAGTGTCGTTAAACAAAGTAAGCATTGCTCGAGCTTTATAAACTGCTGGTCCTCCAGCTACAGGGCATAATGATGCAATGTTTTCAATTACTTGCTCTTGTTCAGGAAGATAATACATTAATTCAGCATTTAAACGCTTTATCTCAATTGTATTTAACTCCTGATCGTATAATTCATAATGTTTATTTGAAACGATTCGATTATTCATTGATGTTATTGAATCTCTCTGAATTTGAGAAGCAGTTTGCAATGTTTGAGTTAAAACGTTGATTTGATTTTGTTTTGCAAGATGTATTTCAAATAGCTCTTGACGTTCGACATCTAGTATAGATCCTAAAGTATCCTCATTTGATGTAAATAAACTATCAAGCAAATTAACTTGTTGTAATTGTAAATCGTCAGCATAAAGTGGACTAAATATAGTCAAAACTAAGAGAGTGTTTCTAAGTTATATTTTTAATTTTAACAACCATGGAAACAAAGAAAAAACAAACGACCGAGAATTACATTAAAGAAATCCGCAGAAAGACAAGAAGAATTTTCAGTTCAGAACAGAAGATCCAGATAGTTATGGAGGCATTGCGTGCTGAATTGTCAGTAGCAGAATTGTGTAGGAAGTATTCTATACAGGAGAGTCAATTTTATAAATGGAATAAGGAGTTTTTGGAAGCAGGTAAGAAGCGTCTCTCCGGTGATGTAACCCGCGAAGCTACGAGTGATGAAGTGTCAGAGCTTCGCAAAGAAAATCAGCGCTTAAAGGAAATGGTCGCTGATTTGGTTTTGCGCTATGACATTGTAAAAAAAAGCTTGTCCATGCTGGATTAACTGTAAAACTGAAAAAATATATGCGTTTTACAGCATCCGAAAAGCAGGAACTCATCGATCTCGTTGTTCAATCTGAAATTGGTGTCAATCGCACCTTACGTGAAATAGGGCTTAATAAGAGCACATTTTACAAATGGTATAAATCATATGCTGACAACGGCGTTGATGGCTTAAATCCAAGCAAGCGGGTTTTAAAAAGGCAATGGAATAGTATTCCACAACAGCAAAAGAATCTTGTAGTAGATCTTGCTTTGAATTATCCTGAATTATCATCTCGTGAACTTGCTTTTAAGCTAACTGATGAGCAACAGATTTTCATTTCAGAATCGAGCGTTTATCGCATTTTGAAATCGAGAGGCTTAATCAATTCACCAGCCCATATTTTCATTTCAGCAGCCGATGAATTTTCTAAGAAAACAGGATTTGTTCATCAAATGTGGCAAACAGACTTTACTTACTTTAAAATCATTGGTTGGGGCTGGTATTATTTAAGTACCATCTTAGATGATTACAGCCGATATATTGTGCATTGGGAACTCTGTTCTGGGATGAAAGTTGAAGATGTAAAAAGAACCGTTGATAGAGCCATTAAAAAGGCCAAATTACTGTCAAAGCCTCGTCCCAAACTATTATCGGATAATGGTTCATGTTATATTGCTGCGGAACTCAGTGCTTACCTTAAGCAAAACCATGAGATAGATCAAATACACGGTAGGCCTTTTCATCCTCAAACACAAGGTAAAATAGAACGTTATCATCGTACAATGAAAAACGTGGTTAAGCTAAATCACTATTATTGTCCGGAAGAACTTGAAGATGCCCTGGGAAAATTTGTTGATAATTACAATAACCAACGTTATCATGAATCATTGCAAAACCTAACTCCTGCTGATATATACTATGGAAGAGGTGATCAAATCCTTAAAGAAAGAAAACGCTTAAAACACGAAGCATTAAACTCAAGAAGAATGGAATATGAGATGATAAAATCTAAACTCAAATCACAAAATCAAAATTTAAATCTAATTTTGATTTGATAATGAAATAATCTCTAAGTAAAAGTCCACTTTTGTTTGAAGACATACACCCTCCAAAATGATATCAATACATTGGCTTCTAGTTTAACAAATATTCATAGCAATTATATTTCAATGAAGGCAGCTAGTAATGAAAGTGCTAAGCAAGTAAATATTGCCATTACTCCTGTTAACTTTATGGAATATTTAGAAAAGAAAATCAATGTATATAATCACTTATATAATAGAGTATCGTTTGTTGAATTTAATGAATCTGAAAAAAACATAATTGATTCTATTGCTTCAGTTTGCCCACTACTGGGCGGAAATGCTGTTTTCCTCGCTAGAAGTATTCAATTTTCATACAATGACAGTATTTTTTACGATGATTTGCTTTTGTGCAATCAACAAGGTGTTTACAATCGTATGTCAAATAAAGACAGCATTTATGAATTGAAAGAAGAGCATTTTGTAGTTTATCCAAATCCTACAAATGGTGAATTGAATATATATTTAAGCTCAGGGGATAAATACTCAATACGAATCTTTAATTTATTAGGTCTATTAATAATAGAAGAATTTGATTTGAAATTAAAAGCAACAATACATTTAGACAAAGAAAATATTGCAAATGGCTCTTACATTCTATTCCTTGAAAATAAATTAACGGGGAAAATAGAGCGTAAAAAAATCAATTTCAATCATTGAATTTAAAATGAAAATCAAAATGTGTAGTACAAAAATTATTTTTTGTTTTTTTTCTGTCATATTATCATTGTCGCTCACAGCACAGCGTCAATCTGATGTTTTGGTAATGGGTAATTGTTTTTATAGTATACCATCTGAAGCTCCTGCTTCAAATTTTTTATTAGTATTTAATGAAGATAGTTTGGAATATATCGACAATAATACTCCAATAGTTCTATCTAATTTTTATAGTCGAGCATCCTATTCAGACAAACATGGAAATATAAAATTTGCCTCCAATGGTTGGCGATTGGTAAATAGTTATGGAGAAGTATTGTCCTATAAATTATGGAGTGATAGTATTGTATGGCCTGGAGGATCACCAGATACAACTCGAGTAGATTTATCTAAAGGACCTTTGTTTCTTGAAGATCCATCTGATAGCAATCGAGTATATTTATTTTATGGACAATATTTAAGTGGTATCCCATCATCAATAGGGATGCTAAATCAAGATATATTATTTTCTTATGCAATTTTAGATGTATCGTCACAGAGTATGATAAGTAATAATCATATATTATTAAGTGATACAACATCCATTTCGGATGCTGTGGCTGTTCGCCATGGGAATGGTCGCGACTGGTGGATTATAAAGCCCGGAGTATTATCTAATGAATATTATATTGGATTATTGGATATCAATGGGGTAACTCCTATGCAACATGTCTTTATTGAAGGATTAGAGCCGCACAATCAAACTTACACTAGTTCACATTTTAGTCAAGATGGTAATCACTTTATTCATTTTTCTGGTTTTGGCCCTAAATGGGTTCAGCGAATGGATTTTGATCGTTGCACTGGAATTTTTAGTAACCCTCAAGAGAAGGATATTAGTTCTCTATTTAGACCTGCCGACTTATCTAACTTTATTCCAAGCCCTGATCTTACAAAATTTTATGGTTATCGTTTAAATTACAATGATAGTAATTATATTACAGGAACTTACCAATATGACTTTAATACTGATTCTTTAACTTTCATTTATCCAGATGCAGGTATTTCTTTAATATCGCCTAATTATAATAATTTATTTATTTTCGATGTTTTTGATTATAATCAACCATATGAAAATATGTATTTCAGCACTATTAACCAACCAAATGAACCTGGTAATTCATGCGAAATCCAAACCTTTAGATACAATATTGAAAATGCACCATTTATAGTTTCAGCTCCCAACATAGTTAATTATCGTCTTGGGCCATTCGTTGGCAGCGCTTGTGATCCTTTAGCTATAGAAGATAAGTTATTCAATAAAACAAAAAATATCCGTTTAGAACTATTTCCCAATCCAGCAAATAGTCAATTGCATTTACGCTTAAATGATCCCCAACATGATTATTCAATTCGATTGTTTAATTCAATTGGTGAATTGGTGTATTCAACTCAATTAAGCAATGGTCTTTTGGATATTGATTTAACTAGTTTATCATTAGGTTCAGGTGTGTATGTTATTGAGTTATCAAATTCAATTATCATAAAGCGGGAGAAAATATTGATTGCTAATTGAATTTATACATAACCCAATAATTGAATGATCATAGTGCTTATTGTATTGCAGTATGCTGATTACAAAGTGTTGCATAACCTTTAGACTTGCAGTCAAAGATTTTAGCTGATAAATTTACCATAAATAAATGTAGTTAACCGAAAGCAGGGCGACCTATGCGCTAACAAGGATAATAGGCCTATGGAACGATATAGTGCCCTACTTTCTGGTTATTTAAGCCTCAGATAGATATTCGGGATTCAGGCCCATTATAAAGGTTTTGAGGTACAAATAACCATTGGTTAATCCGTTTTGCTAATTATAAAATTATGAATTCAAACCAGAACAACCAAAAACATTTTGTAGGAACAGATGTTTCAAAAGAAACACTTGATGTAACGATCTTTTTCAACTCCTCAATGCATTTTCATCAGCAATTTTCAAATGACAGCAAGGGCTTTAAGCAATTGCTGAAATGGCTAGAAACCTATCCTGAATTCAGTTTTGAAAATACTTTATTCTGCATGGAACATACAGGAATTTACACTCGTCAGTTTGTTGAATTCCTCCTTTCGAAAGAAGCAAAGGTATGGATGGAGTCGGCACTGCATTTAAAGCGTTCTATGGGCATGACAAGGGGCAAAAGTGATAAGATCGATTCACTGCGAATTGCACGCTATGCAATGACTCATCAGGACCAAGCCAGGCTCGTAAATCTTTCCAATAAAACATTGTTGCTTATCAAAGACCTTATGAGTGCAAGAGAGCGGAGTAAAAAGGCCTACCAGTCCATAAAAGTCTCCATTGATGAAATGCAAAGAGTCGATGCAGCAACAGCAAAAGAGCTCTTGAGGATTAATAAACCAGCCCTTTCTGGATTATTGAAAAGCAAGATGGCGTTGGAAAAACGGATGATGGAATTAATAGCGATGGATCCTGAACTGAACGAGCTATTTGAGCTGGTTACTTCTGTCAAAGGTGTGGGTAATGTATTGGCAACCGAACTGATTGTTTATACACATGCATTTAAAAGAATGGATGAAGCCAAACAACTGGCCTGCTATTGCGGAGTCGCTCCTTTTTCTCATACTTCCGGCACGAGTGTGCATGGAAGAAATGGAACTTCAAACTTTGCTAACATGGGACTTAAATCAACTTTACACTTGGCTGCACTTTCTTCAATTCGTTACGTACCTGAGCTTAAAACATATTATCAGAGGAAAGTAGCTGAGGGAAAATCCAAAATGAGCGTAATTAATGCCGTGCGGAATAAACTGTTGCAACGTGTCTTAGCAGTGGTAAAAAGAGGAACGCCTTACCAAGAAAATTATCAAGTAAATTAATTTGGAAAACTCATAGATATCGTTCCGCACACACCTGAAGAGCCAAATGAGGTGAACGAAATGCTTTAGATTAGACGAATATAACAAGAAAAACGGATGCCTCACACCACCGAAATGCTTGGCTTTGCTGGTGTGTGCTGTTATGCGACGCTTTGTTTTCAAAATGCCCTTATAATTGATTTTGAATATACTGATTTTACTCTACTGGAAGTTCAAGTGATAAGTGCAAATTTACTTTTAAAATTTTCAAAGTAGTAAAAGAAATTATACTTCGATATTTTGTAAAAATGATTTGTAATTGAATAGAACTAAATTAAATATTTCAAATAAATGAACACAAAAATGCTATACATAATATATGTATAAAAGATCAAATGACTTTTAAAAGATTTACAAAAGTTTAATACCAGGAAATTTGGATTCTAAAAATATTGAATATATATTCACCCACACCCGTCCAAGACGTTTGTATAACGAAAATACAATCCTGATTTGATGCGAGATTACTCATCAAAGAACGCTCTTTTGAAAATTAAACCCTCTATAATTTAAAAAAGGGACATTTGTAATTCCAGTTTATCAATTTCGTCATCATCTAAAAAGGGTTTATCAAGCCATTTTTTGAGGTCAATTTTCACAAAGAGATTTAATCGAATAAAGGACACCAAATTTGAGAGGTGCCAAGAGTGTTTTGCTTCCTTTTGAAGTGTCTTTAAAAGCAGTATGGTGATTAGTGCTGTCCAAATCTGTATCAGAACAGCATTCATGCTGGTTCCTATGAAAGACTTGATTTTCAGGTGTGTTTTGATCTCCTTGAAGAACGATTCGATGCTCCATCTACGTTTATATAGTTCTGAAATGGTCGATGCTGTCCAAGAAAAATTGTTTGTAAGAAGTTCAAGATATATCTGTTGTTCTTCATCCCAGATCTGAACCATTCGGAGCTTTTGCGGGTATTTTTCTTTTGATTGAGGTAAACTCAAAAAGCCTTTCCAGTCGTATTGCAAGTCTGGATTTGCTTCATCGGTTGGGCTCTTAGTTCGCTCATAAAGTTCAAACTGAATGTTTTCTTTTCCTCGAATAACAAAGAATACTCCTTGTTCATCTAATTTTCTCATCCAGTTAAAATCGACATATCCTCTATCAGCTACAACAATGCTTCCTGTGGGAAATTCAATATCATGTGCTGCATTTACATCGTGCTTTTTGCCATCACTCAAATCAGCAAAAACGGGCATACAGCCGTCAAAGTCAAGGACTGTGTGAAGTTTTATAGCTCCCTTCTTCTTTCGAAATAGTGCCCAGTCGAACACTTTAAGACAAAGGTCAATCGTGGTTGAATCGAGCAGATAGATTTTACGTTTGGGAAGCAGCTTTCGGCTTGTTTTTAAGGTTGATTCAAACTGCTCATACAAGTTAAAATACATCGCTTGAAACAGCTCCCAGTTGCGATGTTGGTTATTATATGCCAACGATGATCGCCTCATGGCTTTTGACACTCCCAGATGATTTAAATCGCCTGTTGCTGATCGCATTCCATTGCAAACGTCATTTAAGCTATTAGACTTGGAAAACTGGCAAAAAACCATTGTCACAAAGTGAGACCAAGCATCATTGCCTTTACAATGTTTATTGGACTCAAACTTTTCTACTAGTTTATTGAAAGAATCTCGCTTAATTTTTTGGAATATCTGAGCAAATAATGTGATCTTCATGCCGGAGTTGGTTTATGTTTTTGTGTCGTAACTCAAACATACCGGATTTAATCCGGACCAACTCTATTTTTTTACCCTATTTTAAAACGTCTTGGACGGGTGTGATATTCACCATACAAAATATTAAATGAATCGGCTCAAATAGATTCATTCTTTCCAGTAAATTTTAATTAATAGCTTATGAATAACATTTACTCTTTCGAAAAAACATCAAAAGAATTTTACCTTGCTTGTAAAATTATTAGTTTCTTATTCTTAATGTTTTTAATTCATGATCCATTATCTGCTCAATCTAGTAATCCAACTTTGACATGTAACTGGTCTCAATCTAACAATATTTCTGATTGTAATAATTTACTTTATCCATGTGTAAGCAATATTTCTGCAACTATTACTTATACTGATTTCCCGGAGAATACTCAAATTAATTTCAATTTTCCAAATTCTTTTCATGTTGATATAACAGGGGCAATTAGTGTTGATGCGCCTGAAGCAATTAATGATGGGCAATTTTATAATATTAATTCAATTGTAAGTGGCTCTGGAAGTTTAAATGTAAACCTGCAATTTCTTAATTGCAATTCAAATGGACCTGAAGTTATAAATTTTAATAATTTAAGTTTTGATTGTTATGCGCCTTCGATTGGTCAGAATGGTTTAGAATCAGAATTTACTGGTCAAAATTTATCGATAGTTCCTGCGCCAAATACAATATTTACTTATACTTATGGAGGTCTTCCTTTTGAAATTATTAGTTGTAATAATTGTAATACTAGTTTAACCGCTCCTGGTTCAATAACAAGAAGTATTACTATTAAAGTTAATGCACCTCAAATTACTAATCTACTTTTTTCATATTCCGATGAAGCAGATGTGACTGAATCTTCTTTTGCTTTAAATGGTAATGCAATAGTTAATTATATTGATTTAAATGGCATTCAGGTTGATGGTAACTGTGATAGGATTTTTAGTTTAACGCAGGATGTTGATGTGCAATGTGAAAATTTTAGTGGTATTGGAAGTGTAAATATTTCTTTACCTTGTGGTGAATGTCAACCTTATTCCATATCAAATACTTTAAATGCGAGTATTAATTTGAATAATCCTAATTTTTACATTACAAATACATTACAACAAGAAAATAATATTCTTGATGGATGCCCTGGTACTTATACAAATACTTATGTATTCCATAATATAAATCATATTCCAATTAAAATTACGAATATTCAAGTTCCTCTAAATACAGGACTTTATTATATTTTAAATACCAAAGTAAATGGAATAGTAGTTGATTTCATTGATACTTTAACTTTAATTGATGTTGGATATAATGATTTTACGCTTGTTTATGAATTAGGATTAAATTGTGAATATTATAAAAACTGTTCTCATCCAGTAAATTATTTGAATCCTGAATCTGGAGAAATAAATATTTCATTTCAAAAAAATTGCACTGATACAATAACTTCACTTAATGTAGATTACACACCAATTTTAGGACTGAATTATGCTTCAACTTTATTAGGTGGTGCATGTATGTCTTCAAACAAAAGTGGACTTTTACTTAGAGAGTATTTCATTATCAAATCAAAATTAGATTTAAATTTTGATTTTGTGATTTGAGTTTAGATTTTATCATCTCATATTCCATTCTTCTTGAGTTTAATGCTTCGTGTTTTAAGCGTTTTCTTTCTTTAAGGATTTGATCACCTCTTCCATAGTATATATCAGCAGGAGTTAGGTTTTGCAATGATTCATGATAACGTTGGTTATTGTAATTATCAACAAATTTTCCCAGGGCATCTTCAAGTTCTTCCGGACAATAATAGTGATTTAGCTTAACCACGTTTTTCATTGTACGATGATAACGTTCTATTTTACCTTGTGTTTGAGGATGAAAAGGCCTACCGTGTATTTGATCTATCTCATGGTTTTGCTTAAGGTAAGCACTGAGTTCCGCAGCAATATAACATGAACCATTATCCGATAATAGTTTGGGACGAGGCTTTGACAGTAATTTGGCCTTTTTAATGGCTCTATCAACGGTTCTTTTTACATCTTCAACTTTCATCCCAGAACAGAGTTCCCAATGCACAATATATCGGCTGTAATCATCTAAGATGGTACTTAAATAATACCAGCCCCAACCAATGATTTTAAAGTAAGTAAAGTCTGTTTGCCACATTTGATGAACAAATCCTGTTTTCTTAGAAAATTCATCGGCTGCTGAAATGAAAATATGGGCTGGTGAATTGATTAAGCCTCTCGATTTCAAAATGCGATAAACGCTCGATTCTGAAATGAAAATCTGTTGCTCATCAGTTAGCTTAAAAGCAAGTTCACGAGATGATAATTCAGGATAATTCAAAGCAAGATCTACTACAAGATTCTTTTGCTGTTGTGGAATACTATTCCATTGCCTTTTTAAAACCCGCTTGCTTGGATTTAAGCCATCAACGCCGTTGTCAGCATATGATTTATACCATTTGTAAAATGTGCTCTTATTAAGCCCTATTTCACGTAAGGTGCGATTGACACCAATTTCAGATTGAACAACGAGATCGATGAGTTCCTGCTTTTCGGATGCTGTAAAACGCATATATTTTTTCAGTTTTACAGTTAATCCAGCATGGACAAGCTTTTTTTTACAATGTCATAGCGCAAAACCAAATCAGCGACCATTTCCTTTAAGCGCTGATTTTCTTTGCGAAGCTCTGACACTTCATCACTCGTAGCTTCGCGGGTTACATCACCGGAGAGACGCTTCTTACCTGCTTCCAAAAACTCCTTATTCCATTTATAAAATTGACTCTCCTGTATAGAATACTTCCTACACAATTCTGCTACTGACAATTCAGCACGCAATGCCTCCATAACTATCTGGATCTTCTGTTCTGAACTGAAAATTCTTCTTGTCTTTCTGCGGATTTCTTTAATGTAATTCTCGGTCGTTTGTTTTTTCTTTGTTTCCATGGTTGTTAAAATTAAAAATATAACTTAGAAACACTCTCTTAGTTTTGACTATATTTAGTCCACTTTATGCTGACGATTTACAGCCAGTAATTCAGGAATAATTTTCCAACAAAATACAATGAAGTCTCATGGAAATTCTTCACATATAGGAGCAGGTTTACTTTTAGGCTTTAACCCTAATATTATTTACAATAATAATCCAACGTCTATAACAATAGCTTCAGTAATTGGACCTCAAGATACTACTAAAAATCAATGGCTTGATATGACATATGGTATTGGAGCAGTTGAACCTCAGGCAAGCTATTCATCCCAGACTAATCGTTTTTTTGTAAAAGGCAGTAATGATATTTCATTTTATACAAATCATGAACCTAATGATCCAACTTGCAACTTTGATTTGTTTTTTACTTGTCTTCCTGGTTCAACATCTGCAGAAAGTAATATTTGTAGTTATGCTGGTTCAATAATAACGGGATATCGCATTGCAAATCCAAAGAACCTTATTGATATAATAAGTAAATCTGTTCATGACAGTTTATATTTTGACATGTATGATTCTGAAATTAACTATCAAGTAAAAAAAGATATTGATGTTCTTATTAAAAATCAAACTGGTACTATTCCAGATACGGGTACTATAAGTATTATGAATGCTATGATACAAACAACGAATATTCCTCAATTCAATAGTGTTAATAAACTTTCGGGTGAAAACAAAATTGATTCTTTAGAACTTGTAGAGTTTAAATTGAAAAGTAGAATCTTAGATTCATTAACTTTAATCAAAGATTCGTTAATCTTTGTTTATGATTCTGACTCAACAGTGATTAATGCTATTAATGCCCTCCAAAATGATATCAATACATTGGCTTCTAGTTTAACAAATATTCATAGCAATTATATTTCAATGAAGGCAGCTAGTAATGAAAGTGCTAAGCAAGTAAATACTGCCATTACTCCTGTTAACTTAATGGAATATTTAGAAAAGAAAATCAATGTATACAATCACTTATACAATAGAGTATCGTTTGTTGAATTTAATGAATCTGAAAAAAACATAATTGATTCTATTGCTTCAGTTTGCCCACTACTGGGCGGAAATGCTGTTTTCCTTGCCAGAAGTATTCAATTTTCATACAATGACAGTATTTTTTACGATGATTTACTATTGTGCAATCAACAAGGTGTTTACAATCGTTTGGCAAATAAAGACAGCATTTATGAATTGAAAGAAGAGCATTTTGTAGTTTATCCAAATCCATCAACTGGTGAATTGAATATATATTTAAGCTCAGGGGATATATACTCAATTCAAATCTTTAATTTATTAGGTCAATTGGTGTTTAAAGAATCTGATTTGAAATTAAAAACAACAGTTCTTATAGACAAAGAAAAGCTTGCAAATGGCACCTATATTCTGTTGCTTGAAAATAAAGTAACGGGGAAAATAGAGCGTAAAAAAATCAATTTCAATCATTGAACTTAAAATGAAAATCAAAATGTGTAATACAAAAATTATTTTTTGTTTTTTTATTGTCTTGTTATCATTGTCGCTCAAAGCACAACGTCAATCTGATGTTTTGGTAATGGGTAATAGTGTATATAGTATACCCGCCGAAGCTCCAGGTTCTAATTTCTTGATGGTATTTAATGAAGATAGTTTAGAATATATCGACAATGAAACCCCCATTATTCTATCCAATTTTTTTAGTCGTGCCTCATACTCAGATAAACACGGGAATTTAAAATTTGCATCCAATGGTTGGCGATTGGTGAATAGTTTTGGAGAAGTTCTTTCCTATAAATTATGGCGAGAAGATATGGAATGGCCTCAAGGCTCTCCAGATACTACTCTAGTTGATATATCCAAAGGACCTTTGTTTTTAGAGGATCCCGCCGACAGCAATCGGGTGTATTTGTTTTATGGACAATATAAACGCGATATACCATCTTCAATTGGACTAATTAGTCAAGATGTATATTTTACTTATGCTATTTTAGATGTACCATCACAGAGTATGATTAGTATTAATCATACTGTTTTGAGTGACACTACGTCTATTTCGGATGCAGTGGCTGTTCGTCATGGAAATGGTCGCGATTGGTGGATTATTAAGCCTGGAATTTTTTCTAATGAATACTATATTGGATTATTGGATATCAATGGGGTATCCTCTATGCAGCATGTATTTATTGAAGGATTAGAACCTCATACACAAACCTATACAACATCTCATTTTAGTCAAGATGGAAATCACTTTATTCATTTTTCTGGATTTGGTCCTAAATGGGTTCAACGAATGGATTTTGATCGTTGCACTGGTATTTTAAGTAACCCGCAAGATCTGGATATTAGTTCCTTATTTAGACCTGCTGACTTGCCTAATTTTATTCCAAGTCCAGATTTATCTAAGTTTTACGGAAAACGATTAAATTACAATGATAGTAGTTATCAATACGGAACATATCAATATGATTTTGTTAATGATTCATTAACCTTTATAACCTTAGCTACAGGTCTTTCTTTTATTTCACCAAATTATAATAACGTATTCAACTTTGAATTATTTGATAATTCTAATCCATTTGAAAATATGTATTATAGCACAATAAATAACCTTACTGGAAATGGATTGGAATACCAACAGTTTCGTTATGAATTAACTAATACTGCAACGTGCGTTTTAGCACCTAATATAGTTAACTATAGGCTTGGCTCTTTAGTCGGGAGTGCTTGTGATCCTTTAGCCTTAGAAGATATGGCATTAATTAAATCAAAAAAACTCAGTCTCGAACTATTTCCCAATCCAGCAAATACTCAATTGCATGTCCGCATAAATGATCCCCAAAATGATTATTCAATACGATTGTATAACTCAATTGGTGAATTAGTGTATTCAACTCAATTAAGTAAAGGACTATTGGATATTGATTTGACTTCTTTATCTCTTAGTTCTGGTGTGTATTTTATTGAATTATCCAATTCTACAGTCATAAAGCGTGAGAAAATTTTGATTGCTAATTGAATTTATACATAACCCAATAATTGAATGATCATAGTGCTTATTTTATTGCATTATGCTTATTACAAAGTGTTGCATAACGCTCCGCGTGCAACTCGAGGTTTGGGAATTGGTCAGCAGAATGCTTTAGATTAGACGAATATAGCAAGAAAATTGAAATGATTTAACCGAGCAGAATGCCCAAATCTTGAGTGCACGCTGTTAGTGGCTGGTGTTTAGTTATCAATAAATTTATTGCTCTTACTTATGTTACACTCTTCACATAAAGTTTGAAGATTATTGAGTTCTGTTAATCCTCCGAGTGAAAAAGGTGTTTTATGATCTATATGTAACTTAATATCATCTTTTGCAGAGCGACCACAAGCAATACATTTAAAATTATCTTTTTTAAATACTTTATATCTCATGCTTAAAGGAATAGATCTCTTAGACTTATTCTCAATAACTTTTAATGGCAACTCATCAATATCATTATCATCCACTTCATTTATGGAATCAAACTTATTAAAGTTGGGTAATATTTCTAACTGATAACCTTTGTTTCCTTGAAAATGACCTTTAATTATTGAAACAACAATAAAATCATTTAAGAATTTTTCAGGTGAAGTATTAACCAATTCTTCTGATTGTGGATCAAAAATCCCTAAAATGATATCATTATTTTCTGTTATTTCAAATCCTAGATTTCTTAACATGTCACAAAATACAATTTGTTTTTGTCTACGATGAGCTTGGGCTCGTTTATCGTCGCCATCATATCGTTCTGCGAATTTTATTTTTTGTGTAAGGAAAATTACATTATCACTTTCTTTCTCTGTTGTTAAATTTAAAGAAAATGTCATTCCTACAGATTTATTAGCTTTTGTATAGCAAAATAGTCTGTAATGATTTGATGTGTTTTCATATAACTGAACTGAAACCTGCAATTCTCCTTGTAGAATAGGAAATGTGTATTCATGAATATTCCCTAATAATTGAAAATCCGATTGATTGTATTGAATTACATCTTTAACACCTTGACTTCCTTGTAAAATAAATTTACCAATTGAAATTTGATCCGGTAATTCTGTTTTTGCCAATAATAAAGCGAACTTAATTGCATCTAAATGATATTCTTCAAGATTGTCCATAGTAAAATGATAGTTAAAAACACTTGCCACTAACGCTCCGCGTGCAACTCGTGGTTTGGGAATTGGTTTGCAGAATGCTTTATTTTAGACGAATATAGCAAGAAAATTGAATTGCTTTAACCTAGCAAAATGCCCAAATCTTGAGTGCACGCTGTTATAAGATGCGCGCCAACTCAGCCTATGCGTGACTAGTAAAATTCAATCAAAATAAGCCATTCCAAAATCTTCATTACAAAGAAGCTTTCCCAAAACTCTGAGCAGATTTGATTGCATTCTATGCTGAATATAGAATTTGAAAATCTCTAATGCCTTTTCGTCATGCACATTCTCGAGGCCATTTTTTATGGATCTCGCTCACCAAACTAGCAAAGGCATTTACATTCGATTTCATTCATATAAAATATCAAGCAAACAAAACCGAGATAAATATTTCTGCTGAATTTGAGTTCTGACCTTTTCAATGGCTTATTTTGAACTTGCAAAATCTAAGGCGATTTTTCCTGTTCGATCCCAACTAAAAACAGTTTTACAAATTGCATGAATAACTCATTTGTGCAAAATGTTGCCGACTTTGCGGAAGAGATTCGCGTTTCTTATAACGGTCCGGCGATTTGCGAATGCGCGGAACAGTTTACCCAAATGTATCAAAACAAACGAAATGATTCAATCAGAAAAATGACTTAGAGAACGAAAATGCCCGCGTATCGCAGATTGCCTGTTATTTGATGCGCGCCAAGTCAGATTCAGTTCTAGCAAACTTTCCAAGCAAAAAAAGCGACTTGAATACACATTCTGAAATAAGGCCAAAAACCATTCTGCAAATATTCTGTGTTTGTCGCCATCAATTCTCTAGTTGATTTCATCAATCCATTAATTTGATTTTATCAGCAGTTCATTCCAGGCATATGGCGACAAACTTTTCAAAAACCTCTCAAATGGTTTTTGCCTATCCCTCAAATGCCGAGCTTTTTTTATCAAAAACGATTAGACATTCGTTTATTACTTTATTGTTTCCTGATAGCCGAAACTTCCTTTCGCCTTTAATGAATTATCTGACCACAATGCGAATGGCGAGTTTGGAAAATTTCGCGTTTCAAATAACGTTCCGCACACACCTGAAGAGCCAAACGAGGTGAACGAAATGCTTTAGATTAGACGAAAATAACAAGAAAAACGAACGTCTCAACCTCCCGAAATGCTTGGCTTTTCTGGTGTGTGCTGTTAGCCCTTGGCGGTTTTATTGTTTAATAAATTTCTTTCCTGAGCGATTGCCAGTTTTCAAATCTTGTATTTCAATCCAATATATCCCTTGACTTAAGCCATTAATTTCATTTGATAATACAGTTTTTTGATTTTGAATCTGACCTTTCCAGTGAATTCTTCCAAGCATATCTGAAATAATTGCTTCACAATGTGATGGAATATCTTGTTCAATTATTAAAGAAGATTCAACAGGATTTGGGTATAATTTAAATCGTATATTTAAATTATTATCGATTGATTGAATACCTGTGCTTAAACTATCACAAATACTTCCTGTTAAAGCACCTAGTCTAAAATTGGCATAATTGGGAGAAACTTCAATAAATCCATAATTGATTAGATCAAATACTTGAGGTGTAAATCCACAATTTAATGTTGGGTTATTTGGTTGATAGAGAACACTAAGTTTAGGCTCATATGGATTAGAGGTAAAATCAGTTGTTGGAGAAACGACCCACAAGTTATTGGGAGTTAAACATGGTGCTCCTTGCCCTTCAGCAATAACTGAAAAAATAGATGTTTCAAAATCGTATTGACATAATTCAATTGTCAAAAATGCATTCATATTAGATCTTCTAAAATACAACTTTGTGCCATCAGGACTTAAACAGCAAGCATTAACAGCATCTTCATTAAAATATGAACTCAAATCATGTTCAATCGGATTTGATAATCCTCCAGTACATCGGTCAAAATTATATATATATGCTTTTCTAACTGAACCGATAATTACGTTTATAAATTTGCCTCCATCACTTGAAAATAGATTCCAACCACCACCCGGTTGGTGGATATGAGGTATAGGTGTATAAATTGAGTTAAAATCAAAACCCGAAGGGTTTAATAAAGCTTGATAAAATTTATCCTGATAAATAGTTGATTTCATAATCCACCAATCTCTACCATTTGCGTGCCTGCATGCGGCAATAGTGCCTGCTGCGCTTGAGTCTAATTCAATAGGATGCTTTCTGATTATAGTCTCAATTTCTGAATCTGTTGTTTTGAATTCTGAATAATAAAAACTAGTATCAATTCCTAAAATAAATGGATCGTCAAGAATAGGTTTAGAATAGGAATTTAATAAACAATATTTTTGGGAAGAACCAGGAACATTCAAAAAAAGTGAGTTTTTAAATCCAAGCGGCATTTCACTAAAATTTCCTGAATAAAAAGAATCAATTATTGCACCTGATGAGTCAAATAAATATTTGCCATTAAAAACAAGCAAAAGATTACCTAAAGAATCTGAAATTGAAGCAGAACCCTTATTAATTCTGTATTGAAAATTAGCACTTTCTATACTTTCCAGTCCAGTATTATTAAATTTAAGAACACCACTCCCGTATGGTTCTGGACAGCCATTTTCAGGAGAACATAACCCCCATACCCAGTTATCAGCTTGGCGTTGAGATAAAAGCTCTGAAAAAGAAGTTAAAGCAAAAACCAAAATAAGTAAATTAAATTTCATGTTTATCGTTTAATTAATTTTTCATTCAAAACTTTCAATCCTGAGTTGTCAAATACCTGAATAAAGTATAATCCTTGAGCAACAGGATTTAAAATGTCAACTTCAAACTCACCAGAAATTCTGAGTGATTTATTATAAATTAATTGACCCATTGAATTCATAATTTTAATTATAAAATCATTAGATCCAGGCAATAAACTTCTAATAATAAATTTACCAGTTGTTGGATTAGGGTAAATTCGTAAAAACTGATTCAAGTTATTATTTGAATTTGACATATCAGTTTTAGATAAACGAAACATAACTCCTTGCTGTATACAAACACCATCATCGTTGTATAAAGCTGTATCATTTATGAGTGCATAAAGGCTTCGTGCTTTGAATACAGCAGAGCCTCCCAAAGCAGGGCACAAATGCGCAATTTCATATAATTCAGAAATTTGAAATTCATCGAATATTAGATTGTTTTGAGCTACTGTGTTTAAATATATCTTGTTTACTCGTCGCTCAAAATCCTCAAATTCAATATTAGTTACTACCCCATTATTGTATAAAAAGGAACTATCACGTGCAAATCCTTGTTTATCTAAAACATTGTTGTCTATTAACTCTAATTGTAATTTTAATTGATAAATGATAGTTACCAAAGCTGCTCGCTGGTTAATTGTTTGTTCATCATCATATAAGTTATCAGCGATAATAGTACTATCAAGAATATCTATTTGACTCATCACTAATTTCATTTCCTGTAAATACCCTTTTTTAATTTGATCGGTAGTTTCAGAAGTTTCATTTATAACCTGAGTTTGATCCACATAAACGTAGTTCTGAGCAGGACTTTGCTGATATGCTTCAATGAATGAAACAAAATTACCAGTATCTGGTAGGATTAGCTCTTGGGAATTTAAAGCTTGGAAAATATCTTTACTAAGTGAGAATTTTACCGATTCTGTAAACGGGTCAAAAGCAAGAGAATCATACGCCAAAAGTCGAGCTAGGTTTTCCTGATCTTTAACAGAAGCTCCTGTAACGAAAGCAGGTGCAGAAATTATTGAGCAATATGGTTCTGAAGGAGAATTAAATGAGTTATCGCAATAGAAAAAATCCCCTTCACAAAAACCTGTAAATGGTTGAAAGGGAGGAAATATTGGATAGATTGTTAAATCTGATGGATTGTGAACTGTAAAGCTGTTTAAAGTCGTATTTGCAGAGTTAGTGCTTTGCCTTCTAGCAGGAGTAATAATATAACCGCCAGTCCATTTATTTCCATTGTTTATCTGATTCCCTAAAATTCCAGTTGCTGTTATATCAACACCATATTGATGATTTACAATAGTGTTTAATTTAAAACTATCAGTTTGGCAATTACCATAAATCTTAAATCCATATCTCGAATTATTTACATAATTATTTTTAATGATGCCATTTCTAGAATTTGTAAGATTAATTCCAAATTGTCTAGTTGTTGTATTACCATTGATAAAATTACACGAAACCAATGATTTATTTGTATTAGACATGTAAATTCCACCACCTATATCCCAACTACTATTAAAGAATGTAAAGGGAAGAATTACAATTGTATCGGATTGAATTCTAATTCCCGTTGCTGAATTAACAGATATTCCAAAAGATGATGTTATTTTATTTGCAAGAATCGTAGTATATCTCCCCATAAATTGATTTGAAACAAAGATCCCGTTGTTAAATGAAACCTGAGGCAATTGTGAAAAAAGAGGAAGAGATGTTATTGTATTATAACCAATAGTATCATTTAACATAAAATCACTTTGCATTAGACTAACACCCTGAATCTTTGAAGCAATTTTATTTTTCATTATTTTAAAGCTCTTAGCTCTTAAATTCAAACCGCGAACTCCAACATTAACATTATCAAAAGAACAATTTCTCACATGTACATCACTTGCATTTACAAATACACCCTTATTACAATTATTAAAATGCGTGTTATTTCCCCAATTATTTGGCTCTAATTGACTAAATCCTCCTACGAACAAAAATGAATTAGTGCTTGCATAAATACCGTTTCCACTTACATTATTAAACTGAGAAATTGGACTTATTTGATTATCTAACCAATAACTACTCCCTTGGTAATTTACACCAAATGGCTGGATATTATCAAATTTTGATTGATATACTTTTGCATAAGCATATTTATTTAAAATAACACCATTACATAAATTCTTAAATCTACTTCCAGAAGTTACATACAAATTATAATAATTGGTAGCAACAATTCCGGCTAAACTATAACCCAAAGGTAAAGGAGATTGATTAGGAAATGTTTGCAATAATTGCCCTCCAATAAAAGAACAACTTTTCAAAGCAAGTGGATGCTCGCCTAATTCGTCTCCAGATTTGATAGCAACAAAATTATTTTCGAAAATCGTATTATCTACATTAGAATATGCATTCCCAAAACGTCTTAGCAAAATGCCATAGTGTGCATCTTTAATATTACAATTACTAATTTTCAATTTTCCCAAATTATTAATACCATTCCACATTTGCTCACATCCTTTTAAATTACAAGAGTCCAATTTTAAAGTTCCAGTTACTTTAATTTCTTTCCCCCCAGCAATAGTGATATCACAATTATTAAACTCAAAAATATTATCAACAGTTAAACTATGATTCAACTGAATGCATTTATCAGATAATATACTTAACCCCAATGATGTAGCAAGTTGAGAGGTTGTTAAAACATTTGCTGGAATAATATATAATGGCGTACCTAAACTATCACAAATTTGACAATTACAAAGTGTATTAGAACTGATAGTTATCGCAGTATCTATACTAACACACCCTGAATCGTTTGTGAATGAATAAGTCAACATCAATGTATCTGAAATATAACTTGACGGGTCTACTACAAAGCTATTATTTGATAAACCATTAATTGAGAATATACCTCCTACTGGTGATACAGAAACTAAATAGTTCATACTTGCACAAATGCTATCACCTAATTGTAAAATATTAGCAGAAGAAATCTCATTAATTGAAACATCAATACTCGCCGTATCAATACACCCACTCAAATGCGAAACTATAACAGTATAGCTAGTATCATTATTTGGAGAATCGTAAGCAATTGAGTTATTAAGGCTATCAGCGGTCGCGTTCATGCTCCATTGGTATGTATGAGCATTTGTTACTAACGTATCTGTTGCAATAAATGGGTTGCTATTGTTAAAACCAAGATTATTAGTAGCATTTGAATCAACAGCGTGAAGTGAAATTGGACTACCACCACAAATAGAACTTTGACTGAGAATAATATGAGCTTGCACTCCATGATTTTGAATTTCTAATGCATTGAAAACATATATGAGACCACCATTAGTGGTTACTGTTGCAGAATAAAGCCCTTGCTCAACATTTATATTAAGAATTGTGTCTTGAATTGTTAAATCGGAAACAAGTAAAATGCTATCCAATTCAATTTTATATAATTGAATGTGCTTATCACTAGAATCAGTAAAATGTAAACTAATAATGCCTAGAGAATCTGCATTACAAGGATGCTTTAGAGATACTGTCGCTGCAGATTGCAAACAACAATCAGGAGAACCTGCCATAGCAGATATTTGAGACTGAGTTGAAGGCGATGCGTTATTTATGAAACTTTGTGAAAGGTAATTTGATGTATACAAAGCAGAATCATTACATTCTGTGTAACCAGTAAAGGTTGCTTCTAATATGCGATATAAAAAGTTACTTTGGAAAACAGAAGGTGATAAATTACATGTTGATTGATCTAGTTTAAATCTTAATGCAAATTGGAGATGAGCTCCGGCGTGAAGTGTATCTACAGATGGAAATGCTAATACTAAAACAGTTGTCGGAGGCGTTGGAAAATCTTCAAATTGAAAAGAGTAATTAGGATCAATGGTATCATTGAGATAATTACCACTTTGGCTTGACAAAGAATCTCCAGCTAAAAAATACTCAAACGTACTTGAACCAGTATTTAAAATTAAGCCAGAAGGAATGTTAATTAGTAATTTCCCATTTACAATATTTGGGCGATTAATAGGATTATCAATATCAATTAACCATGTTAAGTCACAGCCTGAAGAGTCATTATTAATAATTAACTGCGAGCTTCTGTTTACATAAGCAGTATCACGATGAAAATTAACAATTGAAGTCCCCCCAAAACATTGAGGAGCTCTATTAACATTCTCTTTAAAAACTTCGAATGAATCAGTTATACAAAAGCATCCATAGTTTAAAGAAAGTCTATAATTATCAATGCCACAAACAACCGGAATAGCTAATTGTGTTGACATACTGTCTATTGGAAAACCATTTTGAAAAAAATGATAAACAACTCCAAGTGAATCAATAACACTTAATGAATCATTCAAAAATGGTATTGTCGGGGAAAAAGGATTTATTGTTACAGGTAAATTAGGTGCGTTCGGCAGTAAACTTGAAACACCGTAACTCAACCAACAATTACCTATTTGTAATGAATCAGGCGATTTAATATGAAGATCAAAATGGACTGAATCCGATTCAGCAATTCCTTGTATTTGATTAGGCATAGGTAATCCTAGAAACAATCCATTAAATACATTAGGGGAAGTATATATCCAATATGGTGTTTTAACTTTTTGAATATCAAATTGACTATGATTTGATACATCAACCGAATCATAAAATGAATAATCAACAAGCCGTAAAGAATCAACTACATATAAATAAGTTGGTATAAAATCTGAATCAATATAGTTTAAAGGGGATATGTAGGCAAAATCATAAAACGGGAGTTTGTGTGGTATTGTATCATTCCCGCTTGAACAAAATTTGTTTGCTTTTATATAAATGTCCTGAAAGCCAGGTTTCTCAAGAGGATGCAAAAATGTTTGATTAGGATACCAAAGTTTTCTAAGTGTATCTGAATAAACTAATGTATCTGTTCCATTTTCAATTGCAAAACCTTCAATAAAATTGCTTGAATATGCAGTATCTGCATATCCAATAAATGGTCGAAACTCATATGGAAAATCATCCATAAAGGTTCCTAAACCTCCAGAAAGCCGAATCTTAAAATGTGCTTCTGATATACAATGAGATGTAGAATCGTTTTGTGTAATGATTGAAATCGACTTGTTGGGTACTAAAACTTTTAACTGAGTTCCCCAAGGATCGCAGCTATAAGTTGTCAATTGCGAATCCATATTAGTAGAACAGATAAATTGCCCTCTAAATAATACCGGATTTATTGGAGTTGTTACATCAGGTAGAACCCAAAATTCTGCATTAAGTCTGAGTTTATATGAATGAGTATTGATTGAATTGAGTTGAGGGAGTGCTGATAAGTTATCAATACCTAATTCAAAACTATAAAGTGTATCTCCACTCATTCCAAATACACTTGAATTATTGGGATTAATATTTTGAACAATCAATGGAACTGAAAAAGAATCAGCAGCAATTGAATCTATAAAATAAAGTTCCGAATTCTTTAATTTTAACAATGGTTGATCACCAATTATTGTATGAGCTAATTCAAATGAAATATTTTGAAATTCAAATGTTTCACTACTACCATTGACTGTTAAATCAGGATAAGAGACCAAAGTCCCAATTGAAGATAATTTAACAATATCAAATGGATATAGCTTGGTTAATTCATTACTAATTATAGATTCTCTTAGTATGCTTGGTAATGAAGGATTTGAAATATCAATTAATGAATCAATATGCAATGTTAATTCATCCCTTGATAATATAGGAGTATTAGGAAAATCAGTAGTATCACGAAAACCAAAGGTTGATCTTTCCAAATTTACACTCTTTGTTCCCATTGGTACAAATCCATCACATTCTCCCGGACAATGTGCAACTACATTCAAAGTATTGCATGCAAGTGTTTTATAACATTCTTCACACGAAGCGCAAAAAGCTTGGATTTGCATTAATAATTGAATTCCACCTGAATTGGGCGGATTACCAAAGGGACATGAATTTAAATTGTAATCAAATGAAAAATTAACAACAGAATCTAAACTAGACCCAAGTGGAATTGTTAATGTATAATTGATAAATGTACCATGATTCGGGTTACTTATAACGTTATCAATTGGAACTAAATCATTATTAACATAAAGCTGCTGAACATTATAACTTAATGGATTAATTGCATCGTCTGGAACTGGAATATGGAATACTGCTCTGTATTTTATAGTTGAATCACATGCTAATCCTAATATATTTGATGGAATAATGCCACTCGGATAAAAGGAATAACTGACTCTGTCAGGAGCCATATCATGATCAATGTTAACAAAAGCATCAATATAATCACCACCAGACGAATCCTGAATACTTAAAGGTGTTATTGAAGAAATATAATCTGATTCGCAAGAATTTTTCCAATAAAGTTTTATCGGTGTGTTTGCAAATGAATTAATATTATTGATTACTTGATTACTTTTTCCTTGCAGATAGAATTGGGAATTAAAACAACTTTGCTGTTTATTGCAATCATAATTGAATTTAATTCTTAAATAGAAAAAGTTAGAATTTAACCAAGGACCTTGTGTACTCAATTGTGTTGAATCGATATAACTTTGAAATCCTGGCCAAATATTAGATGAAGAAAAATTATTTATCAAATCAATAGATAAAATTGAATTATTTGGACTTAAAGAATCAATAGTAAAATCTATTGGACCTAGAATTGGAATCAAATTATTCAATGAATTTCCTATAAATATGCTATCAACTCCAGATATGTAGTTTGCATTCAATGCAATATCTATACTATCAATGAGAGCAATAGGGCCAGTTTTGGAGATTAAAATATCGTAGTTGTACAACCCTCCACAACTTGGCTTAACAGTACTATCAGCAACACTTAAGTTGACATAAGTGTTTGCAAATGTTTGATTTCCAGAAATCCTTCCATACATATTAGCTGAAGTGATATTATTACCTGAACAACAAATTCGCTCAATTTTTATAACACTAGATGTATTGGGTTGAACACAAAATAGCTGAACCTTTTGTCTGAATTTAAGAGTTTTTAAATTATTGGTGATCGAATAGTAATTTGCTAACGTATTTAAGTTTATTGAGGAATTAATTATTGAAGAGCCAATTGTGTTATTCAATGAAATATTGGGACTAATGCCATTAGAGGGATTATTATCCACTAAAATCAATTCTTGATGTTGGACATCGTTTTCTTGCTCAATAACTAAATCAAAAGTATTAATTGAAGTTGAATTAACTTTTACTTCAAATTCACGGTAATATATTTCACCAGAATTTCCTTGATAATTACTTAACAGTGTTGGAGTGATTTGAAATGCGGGAGAAGAATTTTGAAATGTAACATAAGCAGGAGTGCCTGTTGATAATTGCATCGGTGAATTATTGAAAGAAAACGAGGGAACACCAGAGTTATCTTCATAGTGTGCTTGAAATCTTAGATCTGATAAATTCAATACTGAACCATTTGCAGCTAAATCATTAAGACAATTAGACAATTGAAAAGTAAAGTTCAATTGTCCAGTATTTGAAACAGGAAAAGTAATTTCAACAAAACCGTTAGTACTATCAGTTACTACATAATTAGAAGGTAAAGTTGTTAAGTCAAAACTATTGGGGAAATATAAAACTATCGAATTTGTATTTTGAACACTATATGAAATATTCAAATTTAATTGAGATTCACAAGGATATAGAGGAACTTGCCCTGTAATTCCATTTCCTGTTGTAAATGAATTTACAAGAGTCTGACTTTGAATGCAAAAACTAGAAAACAATAAAAGAAAACTGAGAAGTAATCTAAATTTAACATTAAAAATGTTTCTATTTTTTAGGTAGATATTTTCCATACTGATTAAATTAAATTACTAAATGAGATTGGGGGCTAATTACTTTACCTTTCAGCTAAAATATAAAATCCTTTCAAATAGACAACAATTGTTCAAAAGTTTGTTTATAAGTCCTGTTTGATTCACCTGAAACGGGAACAACCGCTTAGGGCTAACGTTCCGCACACACCTGAAGAGCCAAATGAGGCGAACGAAATGCTTTAGATAAGACGAATATAACAAGAAAAACGAATGCCTCAAACTCCCGAAATGCTTGGCTTTGCTGGTGTGTGCTGTTAGCGGTTCGTTGTTTTTTGTTCATTGATTATCAATGTTATTTTCCAGAAATAAACAATTTGTATACTGCAAGAATGATAATTGCAAATGTAATTGTGCCTAAAATAAAGGCAACCTTTTTCATTCTTTGTTTATTTTCTTGTTTCATTTCTTGATTTATTTATTTTTTCTTCCAAGTTTTAATATCAATCTCCATGTTACTGTTTTTTCTTCGCTTGCATTAGTCCATGCCGACAGAAGTTTATGAAACAATTCATCTGTAGGGTTAATTTGATTTTCATTAATGAATCGTTGAGTGGCTGACCACGTATTTAAATAACCAATGAAATCATACAAAGTCATTGATTTTTCATAAAAATAATCTGGAGCATTAATTTTCTGAAATGGAAATGGAATGGTTCGGTATTCTTTTTCCACTATTCTATTTTCTACGAGCCAATAGTTATCCAAGGTATTGTAGTGAAAATGATTTACAATTTCATCAACTTCTTTTGAAACAGTTGGAATACCATAACACCAAGCTGCAATAATTCCGTTTGGCTTCAATACTCTATTTACTTCTTTATAAAACACATCGAAATTGAACCAATGTAAGGCATTAGCAATAGTAATTAGGTCAACTGAATTTTTTAGAATAGAATTATTTTCTGCTGTTTCTACTAAATATTTCACATTTGGATGTGGCAAACAATGTTTGATTTGTTTTTCGCTTGGGTCGGTTGCAATTACTTGCTCATAATGTTCTGCTAATCCAATTGCTGCTTGTCCATTACCAGTTCCACAATCCCAAACCAACTTATGTTCTTTTGACAGCAATGCTAAAAACGAATAAAGTTCATTCGGGTAAAGTGGACGATACTTTACATAAATATCCGACTGTTTTGAAAAATTATCTTTAAAAAGTGCCATTGCTATTTTAATTCAGTTTGTAAAAAGGTTCAATGATTTTCCATTTTGTTCCTTCGGGTTGATTGTAATTGTATTCTTCAAATGCTCCTCCCCAAACATTGTTTGGATATTTAATGAGTTGGTCAATGATTAAAACCATTGTTGGATATGGAATTATTCTTTTTGCTTCTTCTAATGAAAACCATTTTGTTCGTGTTGTATCTGAAAAAGAATTTCCGTTTGTGTAGCCAGTGAAATGAACTACATAAATTGGTTTAACTGTTACTCTGTATCGGTTTGGTTTTTGGTAAGTGAACATTCCCCCCAATTTATAAGTGTCGTATTTGAAGCCAAGATAAATTGCAACTGAATCCATTAAGTTTTTTAAAGTGATTGGCCCCTCGTAACCAACTCCTTCTAATTCCCAAGCTTGATAACTGTTGTCATAGCGTAAAAGAATTTGTTTACTGTCATTCATCACTAAATACTTTGTCCATGTAGTTGTGATGCTGTCAGCTCTTGTTTGTGAAAAGCAATGAAATGAGACTAATAAAATAAGTGTTGTTGCCAAAATATTTTTCATTGTCGTTTTATTTGTTAAAGTTAAATTTTTGTCTGCTCGCTTTTTGCATAAATGTTTGGGTTAGTAGCGTTGCTTTACAATGACCGCTAACGCTCCGCGTGCAACTCGAGGTTTGGGAATTGGTCAGCAGAATGCTTTAGATTAGACGAATATAGCAAGAAAATTGAAATGATTTAACCGAGCAGAATGCCCAAATCTTGAGTGCACGCTGTTATAAGATGCGCGCCAACTCAGCAAATGCGTGACTAGCAATGTTCAATCAAAATAAGACATTCCAAAATCTCATTACAAAGAAGCTTTCCCAAAACTCAGAGCAGATTTGTTTGCATTCTAAGCTGAATATAGAATTTGAAACTCTATAATGCCTTTCCTTCATTCTCATTCTCGAGGCCATTTTTTATGGATCTCGCTTACCAAACTAGTAAAGGCATTTCAATTCGATTTCATTCTAGTAAAATATCAAGCAAACATAGCCGTGAATAATATTTCTGCTGAATTTGAGTTCCGCCCTTTTCAATGGCTTATTTTGAACTTGTAAAATCTAAGGCGATTTTATTCTATTCGATTCCAGCTAAAAATAGCTTTTGCAAATTGTCTAGAAAATCCATTTGTGCAAAATGATAGCCGACTTTGCGGAAGAGATTCGCGTTTCTTATAACGCTCCGCGTGCAACTCGAGGTTTGGGAATTGGTCAGCAGAATGCTTTAGATTAGACGAATATAGCAAGAAAATTGAAATGATTTAACCGAGCAGAATGCCCAAATCTTGAGTGCACGCTGTTATTTGATGCGCGCCAAGTCCGATTCAGTTCTAGCAAACTTTCCAAGCAAAAAAAGCGACTTGAATACACATTCTGAAATAAGGCCAATAACCATTCATCAAATTTCCTGTGTTTGTCGCCATCAATTCTCTAGTTTATTTCAATTGTCCTTTAACTTGATCTCATATGCAGTTAATTCCAGGCATATGGCGACAAACTTTTTAAAAAACCTCTCAAATGGTTTTTGCCTTTCCCTCAAATGCCGAGCTTTTTTTTCAAGAGCGATTAGACATTCGTTTATTACTTTATTATTTCCTGATAGCCGAAACTTCCTTTCGCCTTGAATGAATTATCTGACCACAATGCGAATGGCGAGTTTGGAAAATTTCGCGTTTCAAATAACGTTTTGCGGGTTTAAGAAGTTGGCGATTTCGGAGCACAAAACTGTCAACCTGCACGAATGTTTGATTGGAAAACTGAACTTCAATTAACCACTGAACCGCCAATTTCTTAAACCCGCTGTTACCGGATGCCCTTCTATCTATCCTAAGCGTTGAATTGTCAATTTTGCAACCACAATTTTCAAAGTGTTTAGCAGTTAGGGTGTTGTCTGTCAAAGTTTGCAGTGGTGTGGTGGAATGAAGTTTTATTTTTTTGTGCGGTGGGGATTTTTGTTTTTAAATTTTATTTGGGGTGGAAAAATAAATACTCTCTTACAAGTTTTGGTTTCAGCGTGGGGCTGTGGGACTTGTAAGAGTGTATTTATTTGCGCGAGGGCTTTTTGATTCAACATCAATTTATAAGAAATACGAGATTTATACTTCAATGATAGAAAAAAATTCCTTTCGAAGAACCTAAACCTTATCTATTTTTTTCTTGCCTGTGAGAAGGATATACATAATGTATAAAGCAACCATAAAGGAATCAGCAATCACTGCTGTTCCTGCTCCAAATCCCATGTAACTTTCAGTTGAAGAAAGCACGAGGACAATGAATATAACTTTGCTGCTTCCAGCAATTACAAGAACAAATCGCCTTACCGATTCTGTAAATGCTCCGTAGATAAGCATCATGCCAATAAGTCCAATTAATGCTCCCCAATTGCGAACAATGATTTCGGATAGATTGCCTTCTATTGTTTGCCCAAAATTTGATTGAAGCGAAGCTTGAGGCGAGATTAATGCCAGGAGCATTGTACAGGTTAAAAGTCCTGAAACAAGCATAACCCATTTGAAGTTTGATACGAAGAAACGCATAGCTTAAGAGTTTTTATTTTGTGAAATATTATTATTCAATTACAAGTTCTTTCTTTTTAAGAAACATAATTCCAACTACAATCAGCCAAACCAACCAAAGGGTGCTTCCGATAAAACCTGCCATGTCCCATACAGGAAAATCGGGCATCACCGTTGCAAATAATTCTGCTTGTGCTAACAAATAAATAAACGAACTGATGAAGCCAAGCCAGTTAACCCATTTAGGAATCAGGTTTAATTTGCCAAATGAAAAGGAAATCATAACTGTCCATGCAATGGTAAATAACTGTCCTAAATGCTCACCTAAAATAACTCCACCATATTGATGAATTGTTTTGAAGGCAACAATAGCAGCAGCTTTTGTTGGTTCATCAACAGCGGTAACAAATGTGTTTGCCAAAACAGGCACAACAAATGTCCAACGCAATAAGCCAATCATTTGAACGATTAAACCAATAACTCCAATGTTGGTAGCAACTCGAACCAAAGAAGTTTTATTTTCCAATTGTTGACCTAAGAGAATATAAGCAGGTAATAATGGAATACCAGTGATGGCAAAAGCAAACCATGTCCAAATTAAATTATTACCACCTTGATGAAATTTTGTGAGAATGGTAGCAGTGTCCTGTCTTAGTATGACAGGATACTCAAAAATGATTGTTAGAATAGTGTAAGGGATAAATAATGCGATAGCACCAGCTATCAATAAGTATCCGATTGTTTTGTAATTATTCTTTTTCATGATTTTTATTTTTTATTAAAGAAGAATGAATAACTGATTCCACCTGCGGGATTAAACTTTAAACTTTCGCCTTCGGCTGCAACTGAAATAGCACCAATGCGAAGGTTAAGCCCTTTCCAAATCATCCAACGAAAGCCTACTTCCGTTCCTAACGCATTTTTGTCTTTATAGTCATGGTCTAATCCTCTCATGTAAGATGCACCTGCATAGAATGAGGAAGGATTTTCTTTTTTGCCAACAGGAAGAAACCAATAGGTAAGACCTGTTTTGACAAAGTTGTTGGTTACGCCTGAAAATGCGGTAAGGTAATATCCTGCATGGACGGAAACCTGTTGATACCTGAATTCTGCACCAATTGATGGCGCACGAAAGGCGTTAATACTTAATTCGCTTTTTGAAAAGCGACTCTGCGAATAGGCAGATGTTGACAATAATAACATGAGTAACATAATTTGTTTTTTCATTTTTATTTTTGATTTTTAATTGTGAATGATTAATTATTTAATTATTGATTTTGTTTTTTGAATTTATCTGCTTCCAGTCGTTGTAAAGAAAAATTCCCCACACCACCTCAACAGTTTGGAGCATGGCATACCCTGATGATAATGCCCAACCAAAATACGATTGACCCGATTGAACATTGATAAACACTAATAGAAAAAGGATGCTTGGAATTAATCCTGTTATCCGCAGCCACATAGGATAAAGACTGCACCAAAACATGAAAATGAAAGATGGTATCATTGGTATTGCCATCATTATACCTCTGTCAGCATTTATTCCAACCTTATTCAATGATGATAAAGAAATGCCATGTGCAATACCAAGTAAAATATATGCAGATGCTGATACATGCTGTCCACGCAGCCCTGTATATCTTGCAGCCATCACCGATGCTGAAATTGCGAACGCATTTGCAATTTGATAGTGTAACAATTCATAGCTTAAACTATTGCTGAACAGATAGCCAACTGAAGTGCATATTAAATTTAAGCTATACCCAATGAGTATAATTAATACAAGGCTTTTGTTTTCAAAATCACTTTTGCTCATAGCAGTTGAATTCATTGTAGCAGTTTTTAAATTTTACAAATGATTTATTATTTCTGTTGTTGTTTATCTTCTGATTTCTTTTTTAGTTCAGCAAGCCAAACATTATGCATCTTTCTTAATTTATTCGGTTGAACTATTTTTTCCAAAGAAGTAAGCCAGCCGTTTTGAGATTCATCAACAATTACTTTGCAGCCTTTTTCTGTCGGCACAATCAACCAAACAGTATAGGCTTGAACACTTTTCTTTTTTGATTCCCAAGCCAACAAATTATTTGGCTCATATTGCTTAATGGAAGATTGAAATTTCATTCCCATTGTGTGCCAATTAAAAACTGAATTGGATTCTAATATTGTGTCAGTAAGATTTGCATACGAGACATTTTTTGCACCTCTATACCATTCTTCCCACTTTAAAGCATCAATTAAAAATTCCCAAACAATATTTGCAGAAGCATTTATTTCTATTTCGTTGTGAACAAAGAATTTGCCTTTGTCGGGATTATATTCATCTGTCCAATTAATTTTTTCAGAATTGTTTTGATTCAGATTCTCCTGTGCCAATAGACTTGCGTTTAGCACTAAGGAGATTAATATAGTTGTGAAAATGTATTTTATCATTTCAAATAATTTATTCTGTTGTTATTGAATTGCTATTAGAATGCGAGGGCATAGAAACAGTGTCATACAAAGAATTCCTTTTACATATGTTGAGGAAATGAAAAATCTTTATGTATTGTCAGGTAAGAGGTTCTTATCTGTGAAGATAAATTCCCACAGATGTCCGTCTAAGTCGGCAAAACTGTGCTGATACATCCATCCATGATTCTGTGGTTCGGAATAGATGTGAGCACCTAATTGTTGTGCTTTTGAAATGATGTTTTGAATATCCTGCTTTGATTCAGCATCCAAAGAAATCAGCACTTCGTTAAATGCTTTAGTGTCACTAATATTCTTCTTAGTGAATGTTTTAAAATATTCTTCTTTAAGCAGCATAACAAATATGTTATCGCTGATAATTATGCAGGCTGCAAGTTCATCCGAGATTTGGTCATTGAAGCGATAACCAAGGTTTGAGAAAAAGGATTTTGATTTTTCAATATCCTTTACAGGTAAGTTAATAAATACTTTTGTTGCCATTATTTTAGTGAGATAATGGCGCAAAGGTGCGATGGGGATTTTTTAAAACCCTTTACCTATGTTGAGAAAACGAAGTATTTATTTATTTGCAAATAATATTCTGCTTAGCTGTGTTGGAGTAATTCCTAAATAAGAAGCAATGTGATGTTTCTTCAGTCGCTTTACTAATTGCGGATATTTTTCTAAAAATTCTCCATACCTGACTTTCGCATCAAAATGTCGCAATGAAATTTCCAAAGGCTCTTTTTCAATAATCCAATGCTGCTCCATGTATTTTATGTAGAATGCTGCTATATCGCTATGCTCCGAAACTAATTTTTTAAATTCAAAAAAGTTGTAAGTTAAAACATCACTTTTTTCAATGGCGATTATGTTATACATACTTTGCGTATCGCTTAACATAGCTCCCACAGATGCAGCAAGCCGCTGTTCAGGAAAAAAAACTTTAATGACAATATCACCTGTGTTGGATGTGTATGACTGGTACATCAACCCTTTAACAACAAATCCAACTTCTTTTGGATACTGACCTTCGGTAACAAAATAATCACCTCTCTTATAGGTTTTCAAACGCAATAATTTTGACCATGCCGATTCGGCTTGTTCAGAAATATTGTGATAGCTTCTTATTTTTTTAAAAAATAGTTCAGTACTCATTGCTATTCAGTAAAGCCGTTTTGTTGCATTCTTTCTCTATTTACAAATAATGCCATGCCCGTTTTCAATCTCCTGTAACCTATCTTTTCATAAAACAGTTCTTTGCCGGGTGCAGCGTACAGTATGTAATTACAACCGGGTGTTTTATCTACAAGATGTTGGAGAATCGTTTTGCCAATTCCCTTTCGCTGATATTCAGGAAGTATGGCTACATCATAAATGGCAGCTTGGTACTCTCCGTCAGAAATAACTCTGCCGAAACCAATAAGATTTTCATTATCGAAAACAAATACTACAGTGTGACTATTACTGAATGCTCGTTTATGTTTTTCACCTGCATGAAAAGCCATTCCCACTTTTTGGAGTATTTCTGACACCAGTTCCCAATTAATATTTTGCATGTCAAATTGAAATCGCAGATTCATTTCCAACTATTTTAGTGCTGATTATTATATGTTGCCTTTGTTAGTTCATTTATTTGCTCCACGAATTTAGTCATGTTTTCTTTCTCATCGTTGTTGGTTACAAAATGTGCATTTCCAAAATACTTCATGCCTAAATATCCTGCTGATTCAGAAAAGGGAAGCCAGAAATAATCGTCTAAATGACTACCCTTTGAAGAACTAATTGCTGCCATACTTTTAGCTCTTAATTTTCTTCCTAATTCCTTTTCATCATCTAACAAGTCGGTAAACCTGTCAAAAAATGTTTTCATAATGCCGCTCATTGCATACCAATAAACGGGTGTTGCAAAAACCAACACATCGTAATTATTTATGATTTTTCGCATAAGCGATAAGTAATCATCGTCCTTGTTTTTGTGTTGATAGTCGTAGTAGCTTATTTTGTAATCGTTCAAATCAATCACATCCCAATTAGAGATATGCTTTAATTGTTTCACAACCTCACCAGTCTCACCATCTGTTCTTGAACTTCCAAGTATTACTACAATGTTCATTTTTCAGTTTTAAAATACATACGAGGGTCAAACCTCATTTGCAAATTTAGATTTATAAAAGAAATATTCTACCGAGAAATAAAGCGAGGGAGATTGCACTCTATTGCAAGCTTTGGCTGTGCTGTTGGTTTTTCGTGCGGCTTGCAATTGTGTGCAATGTGCGGTTGGCATAAAATTAAAAAACAAAAAATGCGGGGAGGGAAAAAATAAAAATTCATCGGGGTGGCTGGTTGGTCTGGTGGTCAGTCTTTCGATTTTGTTGTCCAAAAATGATAGTTTCATGTCAGTCAGTTTAATGTTAGTACTGTCGTCATAGGGTTTCCGGTAACGGTCCGGCGATTTGCAGATGCGCGGAACAGTTTACTCAAATGTATCAAAACAAACGAAATGCTTCAATCAGAAGAATGATTTAGAGAACGAAAATGCCCGCGTATCGCAAATTGCCTGTTATAAGATGCGCGCCAACTCAGCCAATGCGTGACTAGCAATGTTCAATCAAAATAAGCCATTTCAAAATCTTCATCACAAAGAAGCTTTCCCAAAACTCTGATCAGATTTGTTTGCATTCTAAGCTGAATATAGAATTTGAAAATCTCTAATGCCTTTTCTTCATACTCATTCTCGAGGCCATTTTTTATGGATCTCGCTCACCAAAATAGCAAAGGCATTTTCATTCGATTTCATTCTAGTAAAATATCAAGCAAACAAAGCCGTGAAAAATATTTCTGCTGAATTTGAGTTCTGCGCTTTTCAATGGCTTATTTTGAACTTGTAAAATCTAAGGCGATTTTTTACTATTCGATTCCAGCTAAAAATAGCTTTTGCAAATTGTCTAGAAAATCTATTTGTGCAAAATGATAGCCGACTTTGCGGAAGAGATTCGCGTTTCTTATAACGCTTCGGCGATTTACGATGCGCGGAACGGTTGAAACCAAATGTATCAAAAGAAACGAAATGATTCAATTAGCACTGTTGTTTTAGAGAATGAAAATGCCCGCGTATTGTAAATTGCCTGTTGTACGTTGTGCTTTACTCTATTGTATATTATTAGAGTTTCAATTTTCAGGCATTGGACATATTTGACAGTTTAATAGTGTCTTTCATTCTCTTGGGCTTTGTTAAATACTATTTGTGATCTAATTTATTTGGGCACTTTTCTTATTTCTTCTCCTTAGTGTTTAATCTTTTTGGGCGTTTTTTTCACAACTGGACACACCTCTCCCATCTACGTTTTATGCAGCAATTTTTTCAGCCTGTTTTTTAAGCTCTTTTTTCTTGTAAATAAACCATTTCACACTTCCTTTTGATGCCCGAGTATCTATATACTGCATTGGACCATTGCACTCAATACAGACTTTTGTATCGGTAAAGTCTATTACTTTTTGTCCGCTTTCATTGGATTTGGGCTTTTCTCTAAAGGCCTGGGCTATTTTCGTTTTTGTTGAGTATAAGCCGTAATACCTTACCAATCGAGAATTTGGTAGCGGAACATGTTGTAATAACAAAGGGAAAAAATCGCGATAATGAAGTGTTAATTCCTTTTCTATTGCCTTACCATTTGCATCTTTCTCTTTATAGTCTTTGTATCTAAAACTGATGTATTCACCTTCAATATTGGTTATTTTATATTCACTCAAACATGCTCGTTTTGAATACCTTCCAATATATCGAATGACCTGCTCTGGAATATTCATCGGATCTTCCAAATGAATGATCCACTGCTTTTCTACGAGCGTTGATATGAATTGATTAAATTCATTTTCGTTTGCAAAATGGTGTTTAAGATTTTTGCTGAAATAGTGTTCTGACAAAGCCTTAATAAAACCTTTTCTGAACGTTTCTTTTAAATCCAAATAGCCAACATGTGTTTTTACTGGTATTGATTTTAACTGTTTGGTTTTCTTATCGATTCCACCCCAGCTTACAATCATATGAACGTGAACATGCAAATTCTTTTTCTCTCCATAAGTATGCAACACAGATATCACTCCCGCCTGTACTCCATACTGATTTAAAATATAATCCTTCATCGTATTGCTTGCCAGTGACATTAGCGTATCGAAGAAGAATTTTTTATTGAGTTTAATCAGCGGATTTAATGCATGAGGTAGTGTCATGACCACATGCCGATGCGGAACATTGACAAGCTTATCATAAACACGATCTGCCCATTTGAGCGTATCTGTCCAACTACAGTTTGGGCAAAAACGATTTTTACAACTGTGATAGATCTCTGCTATATATCCACAGTCTTTACATCGATAGCGGTCTTTGCCCAACTTGCTCGTACGGCATATTCTTAATGCATTGACTGCTTTGTATTGCTCAGGCGTTATAAACGCTTTAGGCGATGCTGAATACGCTGGCCAATGGGCATTAAAAAACTCTGCTAATGTGAATCGCTTTTCAAAAGTCTTTGCTTTTGAATGAGACTGCTCGCACATCTTTTATTCATAATTACCATCATCCAAAACTTCCAGAGCGATGCCATAAGCTTCAAAGGAATCAGGTGCGATAAGCTCACGTTTACCCGCCTTTTCACCATAAATATTGTCGTCCTCATCGATTACTATCGTGTCATACAAGGAAAACAACTTCTCAACTTCCTCATCGAAATCTTCATAATTAGGAAAGCCGTCATCATCTGTAAATAGTTGAAACTGATCTCCATCATTGAAGATATAAAATTGTGCTTTGTTTAGTTTTAATTCTCTCATAATGTATGTTGTATAAATTGATAATCTTATAATGGTAACGCGATAAAAGCATTACGTACAACGTTCCGCGGCTTTGCGATGAGCGGAATAGTTTAACGCAATGCTTTAGATTAAACGAATGTAACAAGTTAGAACGATGATTCAAAGTTGCAGAATATCCGCTTATCGCAAAACCGCTGTTAGCTGTGAGTAAGGTTACGCCCGTTATTGGTTTCCGCAAATTTCTATGAAATAAAAGCATTTGAACTTTCCTGTTTCATTGCAAAAGAAGCGATTACGATTTCTTAAATTCAGTTTTTCTTTCAAGCACAATGTATTTTGGTTTCTCAAAAGATGCGACTTCAGTTTTCTATGTCAAGATTGTATTTCTAGTTATCGTGAAATCTAAAATCAAAATCAGTCGCATCATCGTTCAATAACTAGTGAACTTGATCTCGAAAAACTGAATTCTGTTTTAGTTTGTTCCAGCAAAAACATTCATAGAATTTTTAGCCAATCTGTTTCTGCAATGTTTCTATTGAAATCAAGAACAAACTAAAAAATGGAAAATATCCATTCGCTGAGTTTTGCTGTCTATTCTGCTTCACCGCTTTTATTGAAAACTTGTTATAGGCATTTTGGCGAGCTTAATTTTACAAGACAAGCAAATGCCGCGAAAGTCCGAAATAGTTCATTCTAGCAAGTGCCGATGCCGGCTGAGATAGCAAACCTTATTACAGCTAACCTTTAGACTTGCAGTCAAAGATTTTAGCTGATAAATTTACCATAAATAAATGTAGTTAACCGAAAGCAGGGCGACCTATGCGCTAACAAGGATAATAGGCCTATGGAACGATATAGTGCCCTACTTTCTGGTTATTTAAGCCTCAGATAGATATTCGGGATTCAGGCCCATTATAAAGGTTTTGAGGTACAAATAACCATTGGTTAATCCGTTTTGCTAATTATAAAATTATGAATTCAAACCAGAACAACCAAAAACATTTTGTAGGAACAGATGTTTCAAAAGAAACACTTGATGTAACGATCTTTTTCAACTCCTCAATGCATTTTCATCAGCAATTTTCAAATGACAGCAAGGGCTTTAAGCAATTGCTGAAATGGCTAGAAACCTATCCTGAATTCAGTTTTGAAAATACTTTATTCTGCATGGAACATACAGGAATTTACACTCGTCAGTTTGTTGAATTCCTCCTTTCGAAAGAAGCAAAGGTATGGATGGAGTCGGCACTGCATTTAAAGCGTTCTATGGGCATGACAAGGGGCAAAAGTGATAAGATCGATTCACTGCGAATTGCACGCTATGCAATGACTCATCAGGACCAAGCCAGGCTCGTAAATCTTTCCAATAAAACATTGTTGCTTATCAAAGACCTTATGAGTGCAAGAGAGCGGAGTAAAAAGGCCTACCAGTCCATAAAAGTCTCCATTGATGAAATGCAAAGAGTCGATGCAGCAACAGCAAAAGAGCTCTTGAGGATTAATAAACCAGCCCTTTCTGGATTATTGAAAAGCAAGATGGCGTTGGAAAAACGGATGATGGAATTAATAGCGATGGATCCTGAACTGAACGAGCTATTTGAGCTGGTTACTTCTGTCAAAGGTGTGGGTAATGTATTGGCAACCGAACTGATTGTTTATACACATGCATTTAAAAGAATGGATGAAGCCAAACAACTGGCCTGCTATTGCGGAGTCGCTCCTTTTTCTCATACTTCCGGCACGAGTGTGCATGGAAGAAATGGAACTTCAAACTTTGCTAACATGGGACTTAAATCAACTTTACACTTGGCTGCACTTTCTTCAATTCGTTACGTACCTGAGCTTAAAACATATTATCAGAGGAAAGTAGCTGAGGGAAAATCCAAAATGAGCGTAATTAATGCCGTGCGGAATAAACTGTTGCAACGTGTCTTAGCAGTGGTAAAAAGAGGAACGCCTTACCAAGAAAATTATCAAGTAAATTAATTTGGAAAACTCATAGATATCGTTCCGCACACACCTGAAGAGCCAAACGAGGTGAACGAAATGCTTTAGATTAGACGAATATAACAAGAAAAACGAATGCCTCAAACTCCCAAAATGCTTGGCTTTGCTGGTGTGTGCTGTTATAAGATGCGCGCCAACTCAGCAAATGCGTGACTAGCAATGTTCAATCAAAATAAGCCATTCCAAAATCTTCATTACAAAGAAGCTTTCCCAAAACTCTGATCAGATTTGTTTGCATTCTAAGCTGAATATAGAATTTGAAAATCTCTAATGCCTTTTCTTCATACTCATTCTCGAGGCCATTTTTTATGGATCTCGCTCACCAAAATAGCAAAGGCATTTTCATTCGATTTCATTCTAGTAAAATATCAAGCAAACAAAGCCGTGAAAAATATTTCTGCTGAATTTGAGTTCTGCGCTTTTCAATGGCTTATTTTGAATTTGTAAAATCTAAGGCGATTTTTTACTATTCGATTCCAGCTAAAAATAGCTTTTGCAAATTGTCTAGAAAATCTATTTGTGCAAAATGATAGCCGACTTTGCGGAAGAGATTCGCGTTTCTTATAACGGTCCGGCGATTTGCGAATGCGCGGAACAGTTTACCCAAATGTATCAAAACAAACGAAATGTTTCAATCAGAAAAATGACTTAGAGAAAGATAATGCCCGCGTATCGCAGATTGCCTGTTATTTGATGCGCGCCAAGTTCGATTCAGTTCTAGCAAAGTTTCCATGCAAAAAAAGCGACTTGAATACACATTCTGAAATAAGGCCAAAAACCATTCATCAAATTTCCTGTGTTTGTCGCCATCAATTCTCTGGTTGATTTCATCAATCCATTAATTTGATTTTATCAGCAGTTCATTCCAGGCATATGGCGACAAACTTTTCAAAAACCTCTCAAATGGTTTTTGCCTTTCCCTCAAATGCCGAGCTTTTTTTATCAAGAGCGATTAGACATTCGTTTATTACTTTATTCTTTTCTGATAGCCGAAACTTTCTTTCGCCTTTTATGAATTATCTGATCACAATGCGAATGGCGAGTTTGGAAAATTTCGCGTTTCAAATAACGGTCCGGCGATTTGCAGATGCGCGGAACAGTTTACTCAAATGTATCAAAACAAACGAAATGCTTCAATCAGAAGAATGATTTAGAGAACGAAAATGCCCGCGTATCGCAAATTGCCTGTTATAAGATGCGCGCCAACTCAGCCAATGCGTGACTAGCAATGTTCAATCAAAATAAGCCATTTCAAAATCTTCATCACAAAGAAGCTTTCCCAAAACTCTGATCAGATTTGTTTGCATTCTAAGCTGAATATAGAATTTGAAAATCTCTAATGCCTTTTCTTCATACTCATTCTCGAGGCCATTTTTTATGGATCTCGCTCACCAAAATAGCAAAGGCATTTTCATTCGATTTCATTCTAGTAAAATATCAAGCAAACAAAGCCGTGAAAAATATTTCTGCTGAATTTGAGTTCTGCGCTTTTCAATGGCTTATTTTGAACTTGTAAAATCTAAGGCGATTTTTTACTATTCGATTCCAGCTAAAAATAGCTTTTGCAAATTGTCTAGAAAATCTATTTGTGCAAAATGATAGCCGACTTTGCGGAAGAGATTCGCGTTTCTTATAACGTTCCGCACACACCTGAAGAGCCAAATGAGGTAAACGGAATGCTTTAGAATAGACGAATATAACAAGAAAAAAGGATGACTCAAACTCCCGAAATGCTTGGCTTTGCTGGTGTGTGCTGTTACCTGCTGGGGCTTGTTCTTCAATATTCAGCTCTTTACCCTATTTATTATCTTTCGATATTCTTTTCAACCAATCCTTTGCTCCTGTTTTTGATTCCCAAATTCTCTTTGATTGGCTCACGTAATAATCTGCTTCTTCCTCACTTCCCGATGTGTATCCGTCCGAATCGAAAATAGAATCCCTTCTTGAATTCAGTTTCTTTGCAACATACTTGTTTTGTTTAATTGCTTTTCTTAGCAATGTCTCAGAATTCTTTGTTTCTCCTTCATTTATAAATGCAAACAAGGCTCTATTAAAAAGAGCAAAAGTCATAAAATCATTCTTAAATTGTTTGTCATACTTTGTGAACTTAGACTTGTCTTCAACTTCAATCAAATACAAAAGCAGTTGATCTCGAATTCCTTGATTGTCATTCGGATTTAATTCAATCATTTCCTCAAAGACCTCTATTGATTCTTGAATTTTGTTCAATTCATACAAACAGTTTGCGTGTAAATGCATGCAGCGCATAAACGGTCTTGTCTCATGCAACAACCAAAAGTGTCCTTTATTCTCTTTGAAATACTTGGCACCGAATTTTTTCCTTCCTATGGAAATTCCTTTCTCATAAAATGCATCTGAAATCGGAGGGAAATCATTTATATTACCAAGAAATTCATACGCTTCAATACAGTCAGAATCCAATTCAAGCGCCTCCATTACTTTTTCAAATCCTATTCTTGGATCAAAATCATATGCACTTAATACCAAGTCAATGGCTTTTTCCTCATTTGTCAAAGTCTCCTCTGGAAAAGATGGCAATTCAGTTCCAACCAAACTATTCATGAAATCTCTCAATTCCTTTTCCGTTTTGAAATCCTTTGTTGATAGAAGTCTTTGAAAGTCTATCATTGCTTTTTCATGTTGTTTACCCATAATCTGATGTCATTTTTTTGCCCTTGCAGGTAACGGTCCGGCGATTTGCAGATGCGCGGAACAGTTTACTCAAATGTATCAAAACAAACGAAATGCTTCAATCAGAAGAATGATTTAGAGAACGAAAATGCCCGCGTATCGCAAATTGCCTGTTATAAGATGCGCGCCAACTCAGCAAATGCGTGACTAGCAATGTTCAATCAAAATAAGCCATTCCAAAATCTTCATTACAAAGAAGCTTTCCCAAAACTCAGAGCAGTTTTGTTTGCATTCTAAGCTGAATATAGAATTTGAAACTCTATAATGCCTTTCCTTCATTCTCATTCTCGAGGCCATTTTTTATGGATCTCGCTTACCAAAATAGCAAAGGCATTTTCATCCGATTACATTCTAGAAAAATATCAAGCAAATAAAACCGAGATAAATATTTCTGCTGAATTTGAGTTCTGCCCTTTTCAATGGCTTATTTTGAACTTACAAAATCTAAGGCGATTTTTTACTATTCGATTCCAGCTAAAAATAGCTTTTGCAAATTGTCTAGAACATTAATTTGTGCAAAATGACAGCCGACATTGCGGAAGAGATTCGCGTTTCTTATAACGGTCCGCGTGCAACTCGAGGTTTGGGAATTGGTTAGCAGAATGCTTTAATTTAGACGAATATAGCAAGAAAATTAAAATGATTTAACTAAGCACAATGCCCAAATCTTGAGTGCACGCTGTTATTTGATGCGCGCCAAGTCCGATTCATTTTCCCTCAAGTTTCCAAGCAAAAAAAGCGACTTGAATACACATTCTGAAATAAGGCCAAAAACCATTCTGCAAATATTCTGTGTTTGTCGCTATCAATTCTCTAGTTGATTTCATCAATCCATTAATTTGATTTTATCAGCAGTTCATTCCAGGCATATGGCGACAAACTTTTCAAAAACCTCTCAAATGGTTTTTGCCTTTCCCTCAAATGCCGAGCTTTTTTTATCAAGTGCGATTAGACATTCGTTTATTACTTTATTGTTTCCTGATAGCCGAAACTTCCTTTCGCCTTTAATGATTAATCTGACAACAATGCGAATGGCGAGTTTGGAAAATTTCGCGTTTCAAATAACGTTCCGCACACACCTGAAGAGCCAAACGAGGTGAACGAAATGCTTTAGATTAGACGAATATAACAAGAAAAACGGATGCTTCAAACTCCCGAAATGCTTGGCTTTGCTGGTGTGTGCTGTTATATGCAGCTGAAATTTATTTTACGGAAACTTCTTGTAGATATCTTTTCTATGCAAAATCGTAATCAATCTAATTTCATTTGAACTAATTAGTTCTAACCCGATTCTATAGTCACCGATTTTTATTCTGTAGTATACAGTAAAACCGATAAGCTTTTTGGTGTTTGATATTTGCTCGAGAACTTCAGCTTCTTCTGCTTTTTGAATAACTGATTCAATTCTTTTTAGGACACTTTTATCCTTGATTTTATCAAGAGCTTTAATGAATGATTTGTCAAATCTGACTATCATTTCTTCTTGAGTTTTTGAAAAACTTCTTCTCTAGAAGCATCTATTCCAGTTTTCTCAGAATCGATGATTGTTCCCAAAAGAAAGTCTTCATATTGATTATCTTTCAGACTAACAACATTAGCACCTAGTCTCTTTGCTAACTCTTTGAGAATCTTATTACTCTTGTCGTCTGCTTTAATTATAATGGCGCTCATAGCGAATGTTTCTTTACTTCAAAAGTAATCAATATTCTTGAAGTTTTCTAAATGTAATTCTTGTGTCTCAATTATTCTAGTGTAATGCTGATTAGCTAACGGATGGCTTCAGTTGCATATAACGGTTTCGGGCTTGGCGAAGGTGGCGATTTTCACCACAAATGTTGATGCGGAGAACCAAACTTTGATTAACCACAAATGTGTCTGCGGAGCACTGAACCGCCACTTTTGCCAAACCCGTGTTACCAGCCGTTTTTCTATCTGTCAAACTCGTTGAAGTCATTTTTTTGTTATGAATTTCATAAAGGTTGAAGTCAGGTCAATGATAAATTCTATTTCCTTTTCGTTTACATTGTCATCGTGCTTGGCATATTTATTTTGATATTTCCCGTAATAGTCCAAAAGGGTATTAAACATATTTGTCGTTTCAGGACTTATACCTTTAGCTTGCTGAAATTGTCCTACGTCTGCAATTTGTTTTTCTAAAGGCTTATCATTGTTAAGAACCTCCTTTAAAAGTAACTCTAATGAAAGTCTCAAATCGTCAATTAAATTTCTTTGGTAAACATTCTTATTCAACTTGTCTAAGGAAGAGTTATATAATTCAAAAGCCTTTTTATAAGTAGAAAGCCAATGTTGAGTTTCCTTTACAAGTTCAGTTGTAAGAATATGTTGTCCGCTTGGAATATACTCAGGGTATTGCGAATACAATTTGTTTTTTAAATCCTTTACACTGTCAAGATGTTGAAGCCTATCAATAGTCTCGGAAATAATTTCAAATTGTTGGTCAGCGTTAAAACGTTTCAAATTTTCAAGAAATGCTGTTCTTTTATTAGGAACATCAACAAAAGGAGGCTTATGGAATGGAATATCTACATTGTAATCCAAACTTTTGGCTGAGAAATACTTGCCAATTTCAGTTGAAGTAAGTCCCGTATTGGTGTCTGCCAATATATCCGATGCGTATGTTAGGAAAACATTATTTATTGGTTTCTTCATTTTCAGTTTGCTCGTTTTGTTTTACTTCTTCGTTGATTGCGTTATCAACTCTAGCTTCATTTTCAACTTCTTCTTTTGCACCAACTCTTTTGAAAGTTATGCTACTCTTATCTTTAATTGATACGAGTATTAAATCATCTTGATTGATTTTTTCGATTTTGTAAAACAGTTCTTTATTTGGATAGGAAAGATTGACGGTATTTCCTTTATCTGTAAATTTTACAACACCTTTTGAAACTTTATCATTAATAATTTCAATGAAGGTGTGTTTGCCCAAAAAGGAATGTTCAAAAAAGAATATTTGCTCTTGGTATGAAGTATTTTTCCAACGTTTCCCGAACAAGTTCAAATTTCTGAAATACTTTGGTTTTGAAAATAAACCAATTAATAATAATAGTAAGATTGTCCCAATTGATACGCCTAAATAGGTGAAAAATTCTTTGTTTATTGCAGTGTCATTTTCTGTGATTTCATAGTGTTTCCCATAACTTGAATAATATACTGCCCAATCTTCCGTATTTATGTTTGCACTGTGGTCGTCAGAACTGTTCCAAGAAGGGGCGAAAATTCCAGAAGAAGAATATTGCTTTGGACTAGTGTTGTCCATATAGAAATATTCGTTTCTAATGTCGGAGAAGTTGGAAATGTCAACATATTTTCCAGGCGTGTATGCTCCTGATGATTTCTTATCGTCTTTTGTAAAATACTCAAAAGCTTCTGTGTAGCATTGTCGAACTGGCAACCTGTAATTACTTGAATAATAACCTCCACCAACTTTCATTTTTTCACCCCACCCCATATCCATATATTCAGGTTCTACATATCTTCCAGATGATTTTTTATAACCCATATCACCTGATGAAAAAGTTTCTACATCATAACCGTCATCATTTTGTTTTGTGAGTTGCTTTATTGTGAAACCACCACTGGATGCTTTATAAATAGTGTAAAGCTTTTCTCGTTCCCACCAATCTTGGAAAAGGCTTGAATATCCGTCATCGTTTTTATTTTTTGATTTTGAATATCCTGTTTCTTCAAGCTCACCTTGTGTCAAGGAATGAATACCGTCAAGAACAACAGTTTTGCCGTCAAGAATATTGTCAACCTTTGAGTAAATCTCTTTTTTCAATTTCTGCTTTTTGTTATTTGAAATTAAATATGCGGAGAGAGCAGCGGCTCCAATTAACAAAAAAGCTACTGAATATATTTTGAATGAAGCCCAAAATTTCACATTGCTATCTTCTACAAGAATTTTCTTTTCTTCTTTGGCTTCATCTTGAACTTGAATTGTTGAATTTGTCGAGTTGTCAATAATTGGAGGTGGAGGCGGTGTTTTTTTGAGAAGTCCTTTAAGTTCTTCTACTTCCTTAACTGGTTTCCAATTTTCAAAACCGTCAGCCCAAACTAAGGTATCGGGTTTCAAACCAACTGTCCTTAGTTGGTCAATGCTAAAAGGTCCTTTTTGTTCCTTTTCGTCTAAGTAATAAAATTCTTTTTCCATACTGTCAATTTTATTCGTGTCTGTCTTTTAAAATGGCTGGTAACGCTCCGCGTGCAACTCGAGGTTTGGGAATTGGTTTGCAGAATGCTTTAGTTTAGACGAATATAGCAAGAAAATTAAAATGATTTAACTAAGCACAATGCCCAAATCTTGAGTGCACGCTGTTATAAGATGCGCGCCAACTCAGCCAATGCGTGAAAAGCAAAGTTCAATCAAAATAAGCCATTTCAAAATCTTCATCACAAAGAAGCATTCCCAAAACGCTGAGCAGATTTGTTTGCATTCTAAGCTGAATATAGAATTTGAAAATCTCTAATGCCTTTTCTTTATACTCATTCTCGAGGCCATTTTTTATGGATCTCGCTCACCAAAATAGCAAAGGCATTTTCATTCGATTTCATTCTAGTAAAATATCAAGCAAACAAAGCCGTGAAAAATATTTCTGCTGATTTTGACTTCTGCCCTATTCTTGGCTTATTTTGAACTTGCAAAATCTAAGGCGATTTTTTCTATTCGATTCCAGTTAAAATAGCTTTTCCAAATTGACTGAAAAATTCATTTGTGCAAAATGATAGCCGACTTTGCGGAAGAGATTCGCGTTTCTTATAACGGTCCGGCGATTTGCAGATGCGCGGAACAGTTTACTCAAATGTATCAAAACAAACGAAATGTTGAAAACAGAAGAATGACTTAGAGAACGAAAATGCCCGCGTATCGCAAATTGCCTGTTAGCGGATAGTAAGGTCAAGCCCGCAAATGGTTTCCGCAAATTTCCATGAAATAAAAGCCTTTTATCATTCTGCCTTTCATACAAAAGAAGCGATTACGATTTCTCAAATTCAGTTTCTCATCACTTTTTCATTTCAAATTCTTCGATTCAAGTTTCGTCAATTTTGCATTTGAAAATCTGTTAAAACTGAATTCTGTTTTAGTTTGTTCAATCAAATTCTTTAATTGATTTCGATTGCAAATATCTTCAGCGATGTTTCATTTGATTTCAAGAACAAACTAAAACTCCTGGAATTTCATTTCGCTGAATTTTGTTTCCGATTCTGTTTCATGGCTTTTATTGAAAACTCGATATAGGCATTTTGATTCTCGATTTCTCTTGATTATCAAATGCCGCGAAAGTCTGAGAAGTTTCATTCTCTCAAATGCCGATGCCGGCTGTGCGTGCAAACCTTATTTCCGCTAACCTTTAGACTTGCAGTCAAAGATTTTAGCTGATAAATTTACCATAAATAAATGTAGTTAACCGAAAGCAGGGCGACCTATGCGCTAACAAGGATAATAGGCCTATGGAACGATATAGTGCCCTACTTTCTGGTTATTTAAGCCTCAGATAGATATTCGGGATTCAGGCCCATTATAAAGGTTTTGAGGTACAAATAACCATTGGTTAATCCGTTTTGCTAATTATAAAATTATGAATTCAAACCAGAACAACCAAAAACATTTTGTAGGAACAGATGTTTCAAAAGAAACACTTGATGTAACGATCTTTTTCAACTCCTCAATGCATTTTCATCAGCAATTTTCAAATGACAGCAAGGGCTTTAAGCAATTGCTGAAATGGCTAGAAACCTATCCTGAATTCAGTTTTGAAAATACTTTATTCTGCATGGAACATACAGGAATTTACACTCGTCAGTTTGTTGAATTCCTCCTTTCGAAAGAAGCAAAGGTATGGATGGAGTCGGCACTGCATTTAAAGCGTTCTATGGGCATGACAAGGGGCAAAAGTGATAAGATCGATTCACTGCGAATTGCACGCTATGCAATGACTCATCAGGACCAAGCCAGGCTCGTAAATCTTTCCAATAAAACATTGTTGCTTATCAAAGACCTTATGAGTGCAAGAGAGCGGAGTAAAAAGGCCTACCAGTCCATAAAAGTCTCCATTGATGAAATGCAAAGAGTCGATGCAGCAACAGCAAAAGAGCTCTTGAGGATTAATAAACCAGCCCTTTCTGGATTATTGAAAAGCAAGATGGCGTTGGAAAAACGGATGATGGAATTAATAGCGATGGATCCTGAACTGAACGAGCTATTTGAGCTGGTTACTTCTGTCAAAGGTGTGGGTAATGTATTGGCAACCGAACTGATTGTTTATACACATGCATTTAAAAGAATGGATGAAGCCAAACAACTGGCCTGCTATTGCGGAGTCGCTCCTTTTTCTCATACTTCCGGCACGAGTGTGCATGGAAGAAATGGAACTTCAAACTTTGCTAACATGGGACTTAAATCAACTTTACACTTGGCTGCACTTTCTTCAATTCGTTACGTACCTGAGCTTAAAACATATTATCAGAGGAAAGTAGCTGAGGGAAAATCCAAAATGAGCGTAATTAATGCCGTGCGGAATAAACTGTTGCAACGTGTCTTAGCAGTGGTAAAAAGAGGAACGCCTTACCAAGAAAATTATCAAGTAAATTAATTTGGAAAACTCATAGATATCGTTCCGCACACACTTGAAGTGCCAAATGAAATGAGCAGAATGCTTTAGATTAAACGAAAGTAACAAAGAAAACGGATGATTCAATACAGCGGAAAGCTTGGCATTTCTAGTGTGTGCTGTTAGTGGCTGGTGTTTAGTTATCAATAAATTTATTGCTCTTACTTATGTTACACTCTTCACATAAAGTTTGAAGATTATTGAGTTCTGTTAATCCTCCGAGTGAAAAAGGTGTTTTATGATCTATATGTAACTTAATATCATCTTTTGCAGAGCGACCACAAGCAATACATTTAAAATTATCTTTTTTAAATACTTTATATCTCATGCTTAAAGGAATAGATCTCTTAGACTTATTCTCAATAACTTTTAATGGCAACTCATCAATATCATTATCATCCACTTCATTTATGGAATCAAACTTATTAAAGTTGGGTAATATTTCTAACTGATAACCTTTGTTTCCTTGAAAATGACCTTTAATTATTGAAACAACAATAAAATCATTTAAGAATTTTTCAGGTGAAGTATTAACCAATTCTTCTGATTGTGGATCAAAAATCCCTAAAATGATATCATTATTTTCTGTTATTTCAAATCCTAGATTTCTTAACATGTCACAAAATACAATTTGTTTTTGTCTACGATGAGCTTGGGCTCGTTTATCGTCGCCATCATATCGTTCTGCGAATTTTATTTTTTGTGTAAGGAAAATTACATTATCACTTTCTTTCTCTGTTGTTAAATTTAAAGAAAATGTCATTCCTACAGATTTATTAGCTTTTGTATAGCAAAATAGTCTGTAATGATTTGATGTGTTTTCATATAACTGAACTGAAACCTGCAATTCTCCTTGTAGAATAGGAAATGTGTATTCATGAATATTCCCTAATAATTGAAAATCCGATTGATTGTATTGAATTACATCTTTAACACCTTGACTTCCTTGTAAAATAAATTTACCAATTGAAATTTGATCCGGTAATTCTGTTTTTGCCAATAATAAAGCGAACTTAATTGCATCTAAATGATATTCTTCAAGATTGTCCATAGTAAAATGATAGTTAAAAACACTTGCCACTAACGCTTCGGCGATTTACGATGCGCGGAACAGTTTACCCAAATGTATCAAAACAAACGAAATGATTCAAACAGAAAAATGACTTAGAGAACGAAAATGCCCGCGTATCGCAGATTGCCTGTTATTTGATGCGCGCCAAGTCCGATTCAGTTCTAGCAAAGATTCCAAGCAAAAAAAGCGATTTGAATACACATTCTGAAATAAGCCAAAACCCAATCATCAAATTTCCTGTGTTTGTCGCCTTCAATTCTCTGGTTGATTTCATCAATCCATTAATTTGATTTTATCAGCAGTTCATTCCAGGCATATGGCGACAAACTTTTCAAAAACCTCTCAAATGGTTTTTGCCTTTCAATCAAATGCCGAGCTTTTTTTTATCAAGAGCGATTAGACATTCGTTTATTACTTTATTTATTCCTGATAGCCGAAACTTCCTTTCGCCTTTTATGATTTATCTGAGAACAATGCGAATGGCGAGTTTGGAAAATTTCGCGTTTCAAATAACGCTTCGGCGATTTACGATGCGCGGAACGGTTGAAACCAAATGTATCAAAAGAAACGAAATGATTCAATTAGCACTGTTGTTTTAGAGAATGAAAATGCCCGCGTATTGTAAATTGCCTGTTGTACGTTGTGCTTTACTCTATTGTATATTATTAGAGTTTCAATTTTCAGGCATTGGACATATTTGACAGTTTAATAGTGTCTTTCATTCTCTTGGGCTTTGTTAAATACTATTTGTGATCTAATTTATTTGGGCACTTTTCTTATTTCTTCTCCTTAGTGTTTAATCTTTTTGGGCGTTTTTTTCACAACTGGACACACCTCTCCCATCTACGTTTTATGCAGCAATTTTTTCAGCCTGTTTTTTAAGCTCTTTTTTCTTGTAAATAAACCATTTCACACTTCCTTTTGATGCCCGAGTATCTATATACTGCATTGGACCATTGCACTCAATACAGACTTTTGTATCGGTAAAGTCTATTACTTTTTGTCCGCTTTCATTGGATTTGGGCTTTTCTCTAAAGGCCTGGGCTATTTTCGTTTTTGTTGAGTATAAGCCGTAATACCTTACCAATCGAGAATTTGGTAGCGGAACATGTTGTAATAACAAAGGGAAAAAATCGCGATAATGAAGTGTTAATTCCTTTTCTATTGCCTTACCATTTGCATCTTTCTCTTTATAGTCTTTGTATCTAAAACTGATGTATTCACCTTCAATATTGGTTATTTTATATTCACTCAAACATGCTCGTTTTGAATACCTTCCAATATATCGAATGACCTGCTCTGGAATATTCATCGGATCTTCCAAATGAATGATCCACTGCTTTTCTACGAGCGTTGATATGAATTGATTAAATTCATTTTCGTTTGCAAAATGGTGTTTAAGATTTTTGCTGAAATAGTGTTCTGACAAAGCCTTAATAAAACCTTTTCTGAACGTTTCTTTTAAATCCAAATAGCCAACATGTGTTTTTACTGGTATTGATTTTAACTGTTTGGTTTTCTTATCGATTCCACCCCAGCTTACAATCATATGAACGTGAACATGCAAATTCTTTTTCTCTCCATAAGTATGCAACACAGATATCACTCCCGCCTGTACTCCATACTGATTTAAAATATAATCCTTCATCGTATTGCTTGCCAGTGACATTAGCGTATCGAAGAAGAATTTTTTATTGAGTTTAATCAGCGGATTTAATGCATGAGGTAGTGTCATGACCACATGCCGATGCGGAACATTGACAAGCTTATCATAAACACGATCTGCCCATTTGAGCGTATCTGTCCAACTACAGTTTGGGCAAAAACGATTTTTACAACTGTGATAGATCTCTGCTATATATCCACAGTCTTTACATCGATAGCGGTCTTTGCCCAACTTGCTCGTACGGCATATTCTTAATGCATTGACTGCTTTGTATTGCTCAGGCGTTATAAACGCTTTAGGCGATGCTGAATACGCTGGCCAATGGGCATTAAAAAACTCTGCTAATGTGAATCGCTTTTCAAAAGTCTTTGCTTTTGAATGAGACTGCTCGCACATCTTTTATTCATAATTACCATCATCCAAAACTTCCAGAGCGATGCCATAAGCTTCAAAGGAATCAGGTGCGATAAGCTCACGTTTACCCGCCTTTTCACCATAAATATTGTCGTCCTCATCGATTACTATCGTGTCATACAAGGAAAACAACTTCTCAACTTCCTCATCGAAATCTTCATAATTAGGAAAGCCGTCATCATCTGTAAATAGTTGAAACTGATCTCCATCATTGAAGATATAAAATTGTGCTTTGTTTAGTTTTAATTCTCTCATAATGTATGTTGTATAAATTGATAATCTTATAATGGTAACGCGATAAAAGCATTACGTACAACGCTTCGGCGATTTACGATGCGCGGAACGGTTGAAACCAAATGTATCAAAAGAAACGAAATGATTCAATTAGCACTGTTGTTTTAGAGAATGAAAATGCCCGCGTATTGTAAATTGCCTGTTGTACGTTGTGCTTTACTCTATTGTATATTATTAGAGTTTCAATTTTCAGGCATTGGGCATATTTGACAGTTTAATAGTGTCTTTCATTCTCTTGGGCTTTGTTAAATACTATTTGTGTTCTAATTTATTTGGGCAATTGTATTTATTTCTTGTCTTTCCGTTTAGTCTGTTTGGGCGTTTTTTCATAACAGGACACACCTCTCCCATCTACGTTTTATGCAGCAATTTTTTCAGCCTGTTTTTTAAGCTCTTTTTTCTTGTAAATAAACCATTTCACACTTCCTTTTGATGCCCGAGTATCTAAATACTGCATTTGACCATTGCACTCAATACAGACTTTTGTATCGGTAAAGTCTATTACTTTTTGTCCGCTTTCATTGGATTTGGGCTTTTCTCTAAAGGCCTGGGCTATTTTCGTTTTTGTTGAGTATAAGCCGTAATACCTTACCAATCGAGAATTTGGTAGCGGAACATGTTGTAATAACAAAGGGAAAAAATCGCGATAATGAAGTGTTAATTCCTTTTCTATTGCCTTACCATTTGCATCTTTCTCTTTATAGTCTTTGTATCTAAAACTGATGTATTCACCTTCAATATTGGTTATTTTATATTCACTCAAACATGCTCGTTTTGAATACCTTCCAATATATCGAATGACCTGCTCTGGAATATTCATCGGATCTTCCAAATGAATGATCCACTGCTTTTCTACGAGCGTTGATATGAATTGATTAAATTCATTTTCGTTTGCAAAATGGTGTTTAAGATTTTTGCTGAAATAGTGTTCTGACAAAGCCTTAATAAAACCTTTTCTGAACGTTTCTTTTAAATCCAAATAGCCAACATGTGTTTTTACTGGTATTGATTTTAACTGTTTGGTTTTCTTATCGATTCCACCCCAGCTTACAATCATATGAACGTGAACATGCAAATTCTTTTTCTCTCCATAAGTATGCAACACAGATATCACTCCCGCCTGTACTCCATACTGATTTAAAATATAATCCTTCATCGTATTGCTTGCCAGTGACATTAGCGTATCGAAGAAGAATTTTTTATTGAGTTTAATCAGCGGATTTAATGCATGAGGTAGTGTCATGACCACATGCCGATGCGGAACATTGACAAGCTTATCATAAACACGATCTGCCCATTTGAGCGTATCTGTCCAACTACAGTTTGGGCAAAAACGATTTTTACAACTGTGATAGATCTCTGCTATATATCCACAGTCTTTACATCGATAGCGGTCTTTGCCCAACTTGCTCGTACGGCATATTCTTAATGCATTGACTGCTTTGTATTGCTCAGGCGTTATAAACGCTTTAGGCGATGCTGAATACGCTGGCCAATGGGCATTAAAAAACTCTGCTAATGTGAATCGCTTTTCAAAAGTCTTTGCTTTTGAATGAGACTGCTCGCACATCTTTTATTCATAATTACCATCATCCAAAACTTCCAGAGCGATGCCATAAGCTTCAAAGGAATCAGGTGCGATAAGCTCACGTTTACCCGCCTTTTCACCATAAATATTGTCGTCCTCATCGATTACTATCGTGTCATACAAGGAAAACAACTTCTCAACTTCCTCATCGAAATCTTCATAATTAGGAAAGCCGTCATCATCTGTAAATAGTTGAAACTGATCTCCATCATTGAAGATATAAAATTGTGCTTTGTTTAGTTTTAATTCTCTCATAATGTATGTTGTATAAATTGATAATCTTATAATGGTAACGCGATAAAAGCATTACGTACAACGTTTTGCAGATTTGCGATGGGCGGGTTTTTTACCACAAATGTTTATGCGGAGTACTAAACTTTCAGCTACCACAAAACCGTCTGCGAAATACGAAACCCCGCCTATTGCAAATGTGCTGTTACCTGCTGGCATTTTAGTTTGTAGTTATTACTGTCGTTTGAATAAAACCACTCTTTGAATTTAAGTCAAGGTCGAAATTGTCAAGTTTCATATTCATTCCCATTTCTGTGTCAATTTGATATTTAAGATAATAATTATTTGAAACGTCATAAAGCAATTTTCCTTTTCCGCTACCTGTCGCTTTGATAGTATATTTTGTAATGGTAGATTTCATTGTGTAAACTTGTGATACGTCAAAGTTCGCAATGCCATTTGTTATACTCAACAATTTATAGTTTGTTGTAATTGTCATTTCAATTGTCACGCCAGCAATAGGAATTGAAAGAGGCGATTCTCTTGAGAAACTTTCACCAACCTTAACCTTTTTCTCTGGAAAAGATAGTTGTGAAAATGTGCTTTGCATTGCTTGAAGTAATGTCTTTTTAAACTCCTCGTCAAGTCCCTCTGAAACAATTGAGTCAAGTGTAGGCATATTTCCAATTGAACCGTGTCCATAAATAAGTGTTCCGTCTGGAATGTCTTTTTTGCCGTCACTACTTGTTGTCTTAACAAACTCCATAGTTAAGGGGAAATTTGTCCCGTCAGTAAGCTTACCCGTTTTGAAAACAGATTCTATTTTGGATACCTTGTCCGTTATGGTCGGATTTTGAACTCCCTTGTCTTTTAATTTTTGAAGGAATTCCTCAGAACCTGAATATTTCATGTCCGTATGAGATGTTTGTTCAATTGTCTGACTATATTTTGTTTCAGGTTTATATTGAACCTTGAAGGTAAGTCCGTCTTTTGATTGACTATTACACGAAATTTGTGTCAGCGTTAAAAGCAGTAAAATAATTTTTCTCATCTGTTTGTCTGTTTCTGTGTGGTCTGTTATGCTTGCAGGTAACGTTTTCGGGCTTGGCGAAGGTGGCGATTTTCACCAAAAATGTTGATGCGGAGAACCAATGTTTGATTAACCACAAAACTGTCTACGGAGCACTGAACCGCCACTTTTGCCAAGCCCGTGTTATGCGGTCGTTTTTCTTTTAGTGTCATGGTTTGTAATATTTTATTAGCCATATAAAACTTGTCAAATATAAAAGTCTTTGTGCAATGCCTTGGTAATTTTTCAGCAGACCAAAAGTTGCAGAAAGTCCTATAACAAGAATAAAAAATGCTAGGTGAAAATATTTTATGGTGTTGTCTGTCGTGAAAAATATTTGCGTCAAAATACCAATACTAAATGTAATACCTGCGATTTGAGCAAAGGCCGAATGAAGTGTTGATTGTGTTGTCGAGTAAGTGTCGATATCAACGAATGGTTTGGTGCAGAATATTCCTGTCAATGCTACACAAATTCCATAAATAAAGATTGGGCTTGTCCGCCAAGTAAGTCCGTTAATAAAAATCCCAATAGCCAAAGTCAGCCCGAACGCTAAAAAACCAATTTGCATAACTAGTTTTCTGTCGTAGCCTTGAGAACCTAGGTCGCTAATTGTGTTTTTTGTCCAGTCATAATTGTCTATCGAGAAAATATGAGCAATTAAAATAAATAATACAAAGAGTGTAGTTGATATAATATGATAATTTAATTTGAAAAGTTCCATTTTAATAATCAGTTATTTTTTCTTTACTAATAAAATAGTTTCCTTGCCTATCGGTTAAACTCAAATTATTTGTCCCAAAGTTTTTAAAAATATATATTGCAATAAAAACAAACCCTGTACTTAAAACTGCAACTATGATTTCCTTGTCAAATTCCGAACAGAAATTATTTAAAAAATGGAAAGTCATTGCAGGTATCAGAAATCCTTTGCTTGAATTGTATATGGAAGTCAGAATTACTGAACCCACAAAAATTCCGAAGAAAAAGCCAATGGCTATTCCCAACGAAAAGTCAAAGCGATAAAAGAAAAAGGGGATGTGCCATAAAGCCCAAATTACAGTTAAAATGATTGTTGATTTCCAGGCGGAAAAATTTTCTTGTAAATGAGGCAACAAAAAACCTCTCCAACCTATTTCTTCGAGTATTGAATAAGTCAATAGTGGCAGAAGCCAGATAATGAAAGGATTTAAAGAAGTCCAATTTAATTTTGCAAATGCTTCAAAATTGTAATAGTCCGATTTTACTATTTTGAAAATCAATAACCCGAATATGAAAAATAGTATAGGGGTAATTGTCAGTTGTATTGTTTGCTTGCTAGGGATATGAAATTTGAGTTTTGACAGTAGTTTCTTTATTCCTTGTTTGCCATAAAATGAATAAGTTGTAACGAAAGCTGCAATTGTAGGTCCTATTGCTGCGAATGAGTGGAAAAAATTCAAATGACTTTGATCAATAGTCTCCTTTCTGAAAAGCCAATTAATTCCAAATGCAATTGACCAAGTAATACCAAAGGCTAAACTTGAATAGAGAATTACTTTTTTATTTAAGTCCTTTGTCATTTCTGTCTGTGTTCTAGTGGTCTGTCCTAAAATGCCGCATAACGTTTTGCAGCTACAAGAAGTTGGCGATTTCGGAGACGAAAACTGTCTGCCAGCACTGAACTTGATACGAAGCACAAATGTTCATTTAACCACTGAACCGCCAATTTCTTGTAGGTGCTGTTATAGGGCGTTGTTCTTCTCATGCTTTTACGTCTGTCTGTTTTCTACTTTTTATAATTCTATTTGTCGTACCGATAATAATTGCACAAACAAGTCCAATTGCTGTCAGTAGAAGTGAAAAGAAAGGTGCTATGTTTGCATATTCAAGTCCTTCTATTCCCGCAACGTCTGTATAAAATCTTTGTTTTTTGATAAGTTCATATTGATTGTTCTTTTCAGCGAACAAGAATTCATATTTTGAGTAATGGTCATTTGAGACTTGTCCACCACTCAACCCAGCAAAAATATATTTTTCATTGTCTTCTGTTGTGAATTCAGTAATAATGCCATTTAACTGACCAGAAGTGTCCCAATTTTTTTCGCCTTTATCAATTAGCTTACTTTCTTTAATTTGCTTGTCAATGGTCAGCAAAATATTTTGGGATGCTTTTAATTCTGGATTGTTATATATTTTAGGAAAGTCATACAAGTATCCGTTTATATGAGCCCTGTCTTCGAAAACCATAAAAATCCTATCAGAAGTACCATAATAAAAATCTTTTCTACCATATAAATTGTCCATTGATTTTGTAGTGTCTATTGTAACATGAAGCGGTTTAATACCTATGGAATCAATATTAGAAACTCTCGAACATGTTACAACTTTGTCTGCTTTTAGGATTTCACTAAAAACTGCTGGTCTTTTAAAAGCATACCCCCAATAATTATAATTCATAATTGAAGCTGTCACGGTAAAGGCAAGTTGCAAAATAAGCAATGACCCTAAAAGTATTTTTAAACCTTTAGAAATATATTTATTCTTAAACCAAAAATAAAAGGTCAGTCCCGCAAGTAATGGAACTAAAAAGAAAATGAAATACCAAGTTAAACTTTCTGAATAATGAAGAGAAATGTTGTCATATAATTGTCGATTACTAGCCGTCAAGAACGTAAGAAGTCCATGAGCAATAGTAAAACCTGTCGCTGTGTAAATCAATATGTCTATGGTCTTTTGTCGTGTCATTTTACAATGCCCTATAACGTTTTGCAGCTACAAGAAGTTGGCGATTTCGGAGACGAAAACTGTCTGCCAGCACTGAACTTGATACGAAGCACAAAGCTTCATTTAACCACTTAACCGCCAATTTCTTGTAGGTGCTGTTAGCGGTTCGTGCTTCTTGTTCTGTCCTCATTTGAAAATGTCAAAGTTGGTGTGAAGAAATTTGTCCCATTGCGGTTTTGGATGTTCAGTTTTTTTCTTTGTGTCTTTGCCGTTAAACCATATTGAACGCTTGCCCTTATTTTTTCCTGTCTTGTTTTGAACCGCATTGTCAACAAACTCTTGTGATGATAAAATCCATGTCTTGTCCATGCGGTGAGAATAAAATACAAAATAATAATTGTCCCGTTGCTCATGAGTGATTGCTGCAAAAAGTGCTGCATCTCCGAACAGAACGTCTTTTGAACGGGCTTTGATTTGAAGTTCTACAAATGAACCGTCTTTCTTTCTAACAACTGCGTCAATTCCGAAGTCGTCAATAAGTGGAATGTAAACGTCAAGTCCTTGTTCAAGCATTTTGCTAATTACAAAATACTCCATTCGTTTTCCAAAGCCAGCGTTGTGTCTGAAAGTATTACTCATTAGCTAAAAATTAAAGTTGCCACAAAACTGTCATTGTCATGTCGCTTGTAAAAAACTCGTCCGCCCTCCATGTAAGTGCGAACCATAGTTCTTATCCATCGTCCTTTGTCATTTGTCGGTGCGAAAGCTAAAACTTGTGCCAGATGTTTGTTGTCCATAATGATTGGTGGTACTTCAAAGTTCTTGGTCGTGTCGGTGCCTTGCAAGTCCGTTTCAATGTTTTCAAAACTTAAAGTTGTTCTGTCAACCAAAAGTTCTGTCGTGATGTGATTACTTAAAACATTTTCTCTTTCGTTTTCTGTCCAGTCAGTGAATTTTGTCATAATTGTATTGTTTGTTTAGTTAATGTCTGTTGATGTTTGCACTGTCGTCATAGCATGACCGCTAACGGTTTGCAGCTACAAGAAGTTGGCGATTACGAAGACGAAAACTGTCTGCCACCACAGAACTTGATACGAAGCTCAAAGCTTCATTTAACCACTGAACCGCCAATTTCTTGTAGGTGCTGTTATGCCCAGTTTTTCTTCTCACGTCAAGTCGTTTATGTCGTCCTGGAATACATAGTTTCTATGATAGTCTAGATATTCCTGTCTATCCTCTGGATATATTCTCAAGTTGTTTTTAGCGTTTGGATTAATATTAAGTCTTTCCCAAGTGTATGCTGAAAGCAAAGTGCCACAAACTAAATCTCCGTTGTCTTTAAAAGTTATGTAGCCTTGGTCAAAAAGTTTGTCGTAAGTTGGAGTTAAAGCAAGTCCGTTTAAATAATCAATTGCTTGGTCTTCACGTCCCTCCTTAATACAAACTCTGTAAGGTTTGATATGGCTTGCAATTAGCAGTTTCTCGTCTGATATTTTTGTGAATGGACATTGTGGCATATGCTCAATAACTTTCTTTCTGTATTGGTCAGCACCTTGTCGTCCAATTGATTTTGTAGTTTCTCTTTTAGCTTTTTCTTCAACTTCAAGTTCGGCTGTCGTACCAATTAGTTTTGGGTGAACAATTGACCTAAATTGATAATCTAACAATATTCTGAAATAGAAAAGTGGTTTTTGATTTTCTTTATTTCCAACTACTGGTATGAGTTTTAGAATTGATAAATAGCTAATCTTTGGTAGAACTAATTTTCTCCAAATATCCCAAATAGGTTCATCTGAACGTATATAACCTCTGCTTAATTTGTTATCTGTGAAATCCGAAACATCATAGATGCTAAAAAATATCTTTTCATCTTCAAGTGCAGTGATGCTTTCTAAATTTTGAGTGTAAAATTCCGCAATATCAAAATTGTAGATTTGTTCTTGTTTTTGATATTCAATTCTTGCATCGTACATATATTTTAGCAAGTTTGACTTGCTAAAAAAGCAATTTCCTTCTTGAATTGGTGTATAAACTCTTTCGCCATTTTCTATCCCTTTTCCCCAATCTGAATATTCAAAAAAATCACTTAATCTTTCACCACTTTTCCCTACATAACCACCTACATATTTTCTTGATTCGCCATTGCCTTTGAACATTTGAAGCTTATTCTTGCGATAAATGAAACTATCCTCAGCTCTTAAATTTTGAATTGAATCAATAATAAAGTACTCCTTGCCTTCAATATGTATTTTTTGAAAATTCTCCATAATTTATTTAGCAAATTTAGTAATGTCCATTTGTTTTAATAGTGCAATAAGAACATCTACTACAATGCTATTACCTGCTTGTCTATACATTTGTGTGTCGCTAACAACTTGCTTAAAGTCGTCACGGAAGCCCATTAGGCGTAGGCATTCTTTTGGTGTTAGTTTTCTAATTCGTCCTGTATGAGTAACATAATTGTCAACCCCAGCTCGGTGCATTTTATGCATACTTTGTAAAAGAGGTCTTGCTACTTCAAGGTCTGTTTTTACTGATGTTTTAAAGGTTTTCGTTCCGCTACTTAGAACGTAATCTCTTACTTTATCCGACAAATAATATTTCTCTTCAACTTTATTTACATCAAAAACAAAATCTGAAAATTCAGGTTCGTTACCTTGTTCAAAAACAAAATCACCGTGCCAATTAAATTGTTGATTTGCTTTTTGACAAAGTGCAACTTCGCCATTTATTTGTGTGTAACGTTTGTTTCTGTTTTTTGAACTGGTTACGAATTTTACACCTTTTTCTTTCAAGTAATATTTGCTGTCTGTGTAATCTTCTAAAAAGTCTTGCATTTTATGTTCAAGTGCAATTGATTCTGGAAATTGAAAATCAATTGTTTTGTCTTTGAAACCAACAACAAAAATTCTTTCTCTATGCTGTGGCATTCCATAGTTTTTTGCATTTAGAACTTGGAAATAATATTTATAACCTAATTCGTCAAATGTCGCTTTAATGGTTTCAAAAGTGTTGCCATTGTCGTGATTGATTAATCCTTTTACGTTTTCAAAAATGAAAACATTCGGCTGACTTTCTTTTACAACTCTTGCAAATTCATAAAATAAAGTTCCTCTTGTGTCATCAAAACCTCTGCGTTTTCCAACCATTGAAAATGATTGACAAGGGCTACCACCAACCAATAAGTCTAATTTCCCTTTGTATTTTTTCCCGTTTATGTCGTGAACATCATTGTACCAATTGCTTTCAGCAATTTCATAATTTGCAAAATAACTTTGCTTTGCAAAGCTATCAATGTCGCTTGCAAATTGAATTTCAGAATTTAAGTTTAAGCGTTTTAAAGCGTACTCAATAGCACCAATTCCTGAAAACATTGTTCCAATTCTAATGGTTGCGTTAGGGTTTGAAAATTCTTTTTCTCTCCAGTCTTTTTGAAATTTTAAAACTTGTTGATTTGCGTAGAAACCTAATTGTTCATTTACAATATTTAAGACTTCTTGATATTCGGGATATGATTTTAATTCTTCAACAATTTTGGTTGAGTAATGATAATTTAGAAGTACTCTTTTGTCTGTTTGCAGTATTTGACAAAGGTTTTCAAGTTGGTCAATGTTTAGATGCCTTTCGTCCTTTTCAATTTTTCCAAGGGTCGAAGGGTCTATGTCTATGTGTGAAGCAACTTTGCGAAGGGGAAAACCTAATTCGGTTCTTTTCTGTTTTATATATTCTCCAAATGTAACTTCCATATTTGTCTATTTTTTTGTTCGGACTATTTTTGTCCAAAAGTATGGAATGTTTGTCATGTTCGCAAATTTTGTTGTCAACGGTCGGTCGTCCTAAAATTGGGCATAACGTTTTGCAGATTTGCGATGGGCGGGATTTTCAGCACAAATGTTGATGCGGAGCACAAATCTTTCGGCTACCACTAAACTGTCTGCGGAGAACGAAACCCCGCCTATTGCAAATGTGCTGTTAGCAGTAGTGCTTTCTCGTTTGTCGAAGTGCAGTCTGTCCATGTTTGCGGTGTCTTGGTGCGTTGGCTTGGTGGCTCTTTTGGATTTTTTTAGCGTTGGTCAATGCGTTGAAAAAAAATACAAATGTGCCACCAAATGCGTTGCAGAGGTATGTTGAGTAATTTTGTTTCCATAACGTTAGCATCTAAATTCAGTTGCTTTAAAAAATTTCAATTCCATGTTCAATATAGTAGCTTTTTAACTTGTTTGTTTTTTCGATAAATAAACTATAAAACCAATTGTCATATTCTGCTAAATAAAAGCTTTCGTTATCTGAATTCGTTAAACAGGATATAATTGTATTCGCTGCTTTAATTCCAGAATATAAAGCATTTAAAATGCCTTGTCCAGCAGCAGGGTCTATAATACCAGCAGCATCACCACATAAAATAATGCCTTCTTTGCATAATGGTCTAAACAATCGCCAACGCATATTTGACTTTCGTATATTACCCTTTAATGGATAGTTTTTTAAAATATTTGGCTTTAAAAAAAATTGTTTCCCTTTGGTAGAAAGTACAGTCCAAGTGCAGTCATTAGGAGGTGTCGGTGCAATCCAAGTCCAACCATTTCTATTAGGAATAAAATTAGTGTTAGCTTCTTTAAACATCAAATTTTCAGCCTCAATTGCGGTTGAAATGCCCGTCCAAGAAATCAATGGAGGGGAAATAAAAAGTTCTCTAAACTTCATTTTTTTTCCACCAAATCGTTTGAAACCTGTTGCATCAATTACATATTTTGAAAGAATTTGTGACCCTGAATTTGTTATAACTCCAATAACACAATTGTCATCAATTACTAATTCGCTAACCACATTATCAAGAGTATTTACATTCTGCTGAATAGCTGATTGTAATAGTGTTTCGTCAAATATTGTTCTGTTTATGTGGTAACCAAACCAAATGCCATTTTCATCTGAACCCAAATTAGTAACTATGTTACTTGTTCTTATGCCTTGATATTTTCCAATTGTAGATTGCCTTATACTACTTTCTGCTTTTAAGGACGTAAGAATAGTCAAGATGCCTGGGTGAACGCTTTCTGCTGGTCTTATTTTATTAGAATTGATAATATTTGAAATTAGAAGAACTGATAAATCATTTTGCACACAAGTTATTGCGGCAGATAATCCTGCTGGGCCGCTTCCAATAACAATAACATCATATTGTGCATGAAATTCCATTAAATCCCCCAATCAATTATTTTAACTACATTGTAATTGCTAATTACTTTGCATTTTGCAATTGCATTTTCGGAAATTTGACAAACAAAGAGTTCTTTACATTTTTGTAGTCGTCTTTTAACATCTGCTCCTGATTCTGCCCATTGTCGAGAATTTAAATCGGCATCTTTGTCGGTATCTGCAAAAACAAATAAGTAACAATTTTCATCTTTATTAATACTAGGTTGAATTGTTAAAGCCCAATCTTTATTGATGCCAAAAAGTTGCTGAGGTATTCCATGACCTTCAAATGAGTTGTTACCTTTTTTTAATTTCTCCCCACTTATTAGCCACAATGTAGTACCACCAACGGTTGTCTTGTTGTTTATAGAATTGATAGATTTTCGCAGTGCTTCCATTCGGTTTATTAGCTCACCACTTGTTAACTCACTCAACTTGGATAAATCTATCTTTCCATTAATTCCATTTTCTACATAATCAGCTCTACCTAAATCGGTGAAATTTACATACCAACTATTTTTATCCTTTGGGTATTCCAAAAACGGACCTTGCTCACCGTCCCATCCAAACTCTGAATCTCTCTTTGCATTTTGGCTTGCAGGGGATTTTGTATGAAAACCTAATTCATCATCCATAAGCGGAATAGCCGTTGGATTTCTATACCAATTATTATCTTTTATTTGATTTTTGGTAACAGTACCTTGATATACTCTAGCAGCATCTGGAGATGCAACTGGCCACATACCATTCATTGCTGCACATAGTTTCATGTCCTCAACAAATGGTGCACCCAGCCCCATTGTGCTTAAGAAAATGTTTTTTGTGTCATTTCCATTATTTCCATAAGTCACATCCCAACCAGGGGCAAATACTGAAGAGCATACATCAGGAAGATAACTTGTGGTTTTATAATCATCTGCCCAATTTTTCTTATTTGTATTTAATGTTGATATTACAGCTGTTAAGGTATTATATAATTTGTCTGAATTATTTGAAGAGGGAAATGCTTTCTGATTACTATTTGGTATAGTTATGCTGGGATTCGGTCTTATTCTAGCAGAAGCAAGGCAAGCAATACCACCTTCGTAAAAATTACTTTCAATAGATATTCCAGGTTTAACATCATAATTAACTATGTCAAATACATTTACATATTGGAAAAAATCAGGTGCAGTCACAATTGAAAAGGCGTTATATGAACCTCTATTTATTACACTCTGTAATATTGAACTTTTAAAATTAGTTATATTAATTGTTACTACTCCATCACACAAGGAATCTTCATAAACAGGAGCAAAATAACCACCTTTACTAATTGTGGTCTCAAATAAATCGTCATTCCTTTTTGAAATTTTTTCTGGATTTCTCATGTTATCAAGTTTATGAGCAATATGAACGTACATTGGTTTATTGCGTGCGTCCTTATAATTATTTGGAATTCGATAATCTTCGTTATCACTTAATATTTCAATATCAAAGCCATATTTCTCTTTTTTTGAAAAAGAAGTAAAATATCGATTCTTAGGTTCTTCATCTACTTTGTAAGACACACCTTTCGAGAATCTAATTAGTGGTTGAACTTTTGAAATCACAAGAAAAGACGAGCCTTGATATGTAAACTCAGAATTAGTTTCTAGTAATTCAGAAGAATCTCTTTTTAATGATGTGCCTGGCAAATCAATACTTAAACCTATTTTTTGTAACCGTTCTAATTTTTCACTGATGTGATTTTCTTCAAACTTCAAAATGGAATTGTCAAACAATAAGTCATTATTGAAAACCTTTCTAATAGGCTGTAAAAAGTAATTATCCTCATCATTATGGTCATCATAATTATCAATTTCTTTTTTCAAAACAGTTTTCTTTCCCTTAAATTTTCCTGTAGACATTACTCCAATATCTTTAGAGCCAACTATCTTGGCAAGAAACAATCCATATCTTGCAGGAGTAACAGCTATATTGTTATTTGCTTTAGTAGTTGTAATAGGTTTATTTGTGTAACATCGATTAGGTGAGTCAAAATTTAAAGGATTATCACCTATTCTAGCAATACCCGTTCTTGAAAAAACTAAATCAGCATGGGCTTGATGCGGTGTTTTGTAAGCAGGACGATATTCATACGCAAAAACTGCTAAGACCAAATCATTATCATTCGTTATTTTGTAATCTTTTTTATAGTCTTCCCATTTTTTTAATCCGTAAATATAATTTTCAAGTTTATCTAATTCCAATATTGTAGGGTAGTTTTCTTTTTGAAAGCCTGCTGGCTTAACTCTTGGGCTTGCCAAAATATGGTACAATAAACTTAAAGATGGATAGCCGGGTTTAATTAATTGGTTACCTGCAAAATCATCAAAACCTGTACCGATTTGTTTTTTTAAGTCTTGTAACTTTTGCGTTACGTTAGCATCAATATCTTTTGTTAGCTCCTTTAGCAATGCCTCCCCTGATAACGTTAAATCTAAGTTCAATTCAGTTTTTAAGTATTCAACCCATTTATTTGTTTTTAACCAATCAATTAGGCTTAAAAATTCAGAATTTAATTTTTCACTTATTTCTACTAAATCTTTTAAATCTGAATTACCTCCGGTATTTAAATTTAAAAAATTATTTGCAAATACACTAGTTATGGAAAAGCCACTTATGATTGAAGAGGCTATTGCAGTTTTCTTTAAAAATTCTTTGCGATTCATTGTGTGAAAATTAGTTTGCTAATTTGTAACTTCTATGATTGTACCCAGTGTTTTAATTTTGGCTACTTGTAATTTGCATATGTACCGTTATTACTCAGCTATCATTCTAATTTGTGAATTATCTGCTTTTTTTGATAATCCAAGTAAATTTATGCCAATTGTAAAACTGACCCAACTTCTGGATTTAGCTTGATTATCAGCATTGAAAAAATCAGCCCCTCCAAGCAGTCCAACTTGAAAGTCTTTTCCGAAATTGTAAACAAAACCACCAGCTAAACTACCAGCATCAACTGATTTTGTGTCTTCTGACTTAGCGGCATTAACATCATTTAATGGAACCTTTGAATAGCCCGCAGACACAATAATTGAAAAATAATTGTCAGGTGTTTTTTTGCTTAAAAACTTGGGACCAACATAATAACCGATTTCACCAGCTGTGTATATTTTGAAGTCTTTTAACTGAAACTTAAAAGGGACAACCAACGGTCCAGTATTGAGCTGTACAGAAGGCTTTTTAATGTTATTTGTGAAGTTCGATTTATTAATGCAATAAGTTTTGCCTTCTTTGGCATAATCAAGAGTATCGCCAACTGCTACGACTATTCTACATCTAAAGCCTCGTTTTAGTTTGACAATTACCTTTTGCTCGTCAGTTGGCAAAAAACCAATAACTTCAAATTTAGTACCATCACAAATACCATATTTTTTTGTCATAATGCAAGCATCATCTAAATATTCATAGCAACTAAAATCGGTTTGAGCTTCATACTTTTGACCCTTTACGACTTGTTGAGCGAAAGTGCTTGTTGCCATTGATACGGCAATGGTTAATAGTGAGATAGATTTTTTCATTTTTATTGAATTATTAAAGTCGAAAATTATAATTTATTTTGTAATGTCAATGCCTTTTGATTTGCAGAAGCGAACAATATCATCATATATTTCTTGAGTGATTAGAGTTCCTGTATTGCATTTAAATTTATTGCTGTCATCATTGGTATGAATTGCAAAGACTAAATTATCATTTTTATAATTGTACCAAATAGGCGAGCCGCTCGCCCCATGTTCAGTAGAAAATTCGTAATGAATGTGTCCATCATTATAGAAAAAATTATTAGTTGAATCTCTCCATTGTGTGCAATAGTCTTTATTACCAGGGTACTCACCTATTTGTATGAAATGCTTCTTATTTTCAATCCAATCAAATACAGTCAATTTGAAACATCCCATTGCCTTTTTGTAAGCTTGTGAATCTGGGAGAATGACAATGCCATAATCGGAATTAATACTGTACTCGTCATTAAAACTTTGCAGTGTGTAAATGTTGTCAAGTTGATTTGTTTCAAAATTAGTCGAATACAAATTAGTTGTATTATTAGTTGCACCAAACTTTAGTGTAAGACGTTTTACTCGAAACCCAAAATTTCGTTTTCTCAAATTATGACCAGCTGTCAATAGAACTCTTGGATGAATTAAGAAAGCAGTGCCTGTATATGAACATACTCTTTTCATTGTCATGTGTGCGATGTAGGAGTATGGTTGTGTCATATTTACTACTTGGGTTAAGCGTTTGTCGCTAATTTTTGAATCGCAGCTTTGAGCAAAACAATAATTAGTGTAAATAAGAATAGTTGCTGTCGATAAAATCTTGATTAATTTGTTCATTTTAAAATGTTTTATTGGATTAGAGTATCTGTTCTTAATTGTGTTATTTTTGTCTGTCTTTGTGTGGTTGGGCAAAATTAAATGTGGTGCAAAAGCATAGGATAATGATTTAGAATTACAAGTTTGATTCATTCGTTTGAATTGTTATGCCGTCAAAAAAGTATTCAATAATGTATTTGTCAAAATCGTCAAATAATTGTTTAGACAAAATTGTCTCTTTACCAAGTTCATGGAATTTTTCTATTGCCTTGTGAATTGTCAACTCTTCATCTAAGAAGTCAATTAACTTGGCTTGATGCAGTTTTCTTGAAATCATTCTTGGCAAACCATATTCTTCTAATTGATAAACAACAGATGGTAGAAAAGCGTGGGAGAGTTTGGAAATAAAGTAAGATAAATCAGTTCCTTTTTTTAATATCTCCTTTTGTAATTCATTTACGTCTCCTAACAATGAAGAAAACTTAAATGAAACATTTCTCTCCAAGTTGAAAAATTTATCAATATCTATTTCAAAATCATCAAGCTCTTCAAGAAGTTCAGGAATAGTCTTAACCCAGTTTTGCGATAGAATTTTAATGAAAGCGACAAATTTTGAATACTCAATGTCCCAGTTCCCAGGTTGTAGAACAATTATTTTATAGAGTAGTCTGTCCCATTTATTTATATCGTCAGAATTTAGGAATGCTAATCCGTTCCAGTCCTCTTGATTGTTTTTCATTTCAATAGCAATGCTTCTAATAAAATCAGAATTGCTGTTTTGAAATACATTCCCTTTCAATAGTTTTTCATAAGATTCTTTACCAAGGATTTCTTCCATGTCCTTTTTGAAAATTACAATTTTTGCTATTTGGTCCTTCGTTAAACTTTCTTTGTATTTATCTTCATCTAAGTCGCCTAAAATTGCATCAGGAAATGGAATGTCTAATTGCATTGGTGCATTTTGAGGTGGCTCTTCTAACAAATAAATCTTGCCAATAAAATGCTTAAACATTCTTCCACCTCTACCAATTATGTTTTTGTAGGTAAAGTCGTTGAGCTTTGATTTGCCGTTTCTGTTTCTCCATACAATTACATTCTCCGCAGATGTATTAACACCTTCAATGATTGAAGATGTAGAAACTATATTATCAAATCCTTCTGTTTCTTCGAAAAGTTTAATTTGTATTTGGCTGAGTGAACGGTGAAGTTGTCCGTTGTGGATTCCAGTTCCTCTTTTGGATAGATTGGTTAACTGCCAATTATCATCGTAATTTATTGTAAGCCATTTTGCGAAATTCACCAAAAGTGGCTTAGTGCTAATTGGCAAGTTTTCAATTAACAAATTTGAAACCTTTTCAATGTGAGAATAAGTCCCAGCGTATATTAAAGATTTACCAGTAGCTTCTTTTAGTATTTCAAGTAGTGCCTTGCTTTTTAAACTTTCGTCTCCTTTAATTTCTTTGTATAATTCATGCTTTTCGAGGTAAACAGTATTGAAATCAAGTAACTCTTCAAACTGCATGTCCTTTGTAAATACATTCTCCTTAATATCCGTAATATTTGGAGCAAGAAAATATTTTTGTTTCGCCTTCTGCCCTAATTTTATTATAGCTTTTAACAAGGTTGGTGAACGTTCCTTGTCAAAATTTGAACTTGCTTTATAAAATTCATCAACTATGAGAATATCTATATCTTCTAATTTATTTACATAGCTAATTGCACGTTCTTGTGGAAAGATGAAAATGTTTTTATCTGCTAATTCTACTTCAGTTGTTGTTATAATCTTATAGTGATTGGCAAATTTTTTATAAAGCCTTCTTCTTGTTTCATCTGTCAATGCAATAGTTGGAACAATTATTACAACATTCTTTGGTTTATTGATGGAAATAAAAGCATCAACAACAAAACTTTTCCCAAAACTTGTTGGTGCACTCACAGCAATGCTTTCACCGTTAATCAGTTTTCTTAATAGTGAAGATTGTTCTCTATGCAAAGTAGCTTCTTTGCCTCCTATGTCAACTTTGAATGCTTCATAGACAAATCTATCTTGCCATGTGGAAGTTTCAATTTGGATGTAAGGATAAAGACCAGTTTCACGTATTAAGTGATTTACCAAAGGAGTATAATCCATGTCTTCCTTTTCATGGTAGTCAAGCAGGTTGATTAACTCATTCCTTGCCATAATTTCATTATTTGCAAGGAGGTAATCATTTATTTTTTGGCAGGTGTCAAATACTTCCATAATGCTTATTGCTTTTTAAGGTGGTCAACATGTTCAACAAATTTTTTCACAATTGTTTCTTTCACAGGCACAGGAAATAGGATTATATGGAACTTTATTTCTGAATACATATGTAAGCCTCCCATTTTTGCAATTTGCTTTTTGAAGTATGATTCTGCCCTTTTCTTATGATGATTTTTTATTTCCTCTTTGTAAGCATCACTCAATGCTGTTTGTTTTTGTGTTATATCGCATTCATGCAAAAGGAGAATTGGAATATTGAGTTTGGGTTTAAGGTTGTCTATTGATTCTCTTGTAGAAAGAAGTTCTTTGATTTTATTTTTCAAATCATCTCCAATTGCAAGGGTTTCAATGTCTGAAACATTTGTTATTATACTATTTTCTTTTTTCAGTTTGTCGGTTTGCAATGAATTTTCAACGGACTGAACAATGGAATCAAGCCTCACATCTTCAATGCTATTGTAAAATTTTGCTTCTCCGAACCACAATGTAAAATCGCTATCTCCTTCCAAAACAATATGAACACTGTCCGAACCTTTGGCAAAATCTTGTGCATTTTGCTTGTAAAATATTTTTGGAACAACTGGGAGTGCCTTGTAATGATGTTTCATGATGCCGTAAAGAACAATTTCCGCTAATTCACTTCCTTGTCCTTTATCATCTTTTGCGGTGTCCGTAAGTCGTAATTTTTTTGCGGCTTCTGTCAAAGAAGAAAGTGGTCGGTCAATTAAGCTCTGTCTTTCTTTTAAGGATAATGCTGTTTCAGTTATGTTGTCCCAAATGAATTCTTGAAACTTGCGATAACGCCAACTTCCATCTTCAAAGTCGTTGATTAGGCTCAGAACATTTTTGTTGTCAACTGGCGACAAAGCCAAGTCTGTATTTACGTTGGCAAATGTGTCGTCAAGTAGAATTTCAAATGTTATCATAGTCTAATTGTTAAAGGTTGATTTATATCTGTCGTGGTGCGGTTGGGCAAAATTAAATGTGCTGCAAAAGCGTTGGCTTTTGTGTTGGCTTGCAGCTCTTTTAATTTTGCGAAGCGTTGTCATTTTGTCGTTCGTTTTAGCACTGTCGTTAATGGTTAGCACTGTCGCCATAGCATTACTGGTAACTTATTTATACCCGAAAAATGTTTCGCAATAAATATTCAAATCGTTAGATATCCGAAAGTTTATTTCGTTTTATACAAATATAAATTTTAGGTTAGAATTTACAAGTCTTCAAATGGACTTCTAATTTCAGTAAGTGCTTTTCGACTAACATGGGTATAGATCATGGTAGTCTTAGTGCTGTTATGTCCAAGTAATTCCTGTATGTATCTGATATCTGTGCCACGTTCAAGAAGATGAGTAGCATATGAGTGTCTTAGCCAATGTAAAGTAGCAGGTTTATTAATGCCAGCATAAAATAAAGCATCTTTAAATACTAGTTGTAGACTTCGACTGCTATAAGGCTCATCTTTGGCTTGCCCTGAAAACAAGTAATATCCATTATTGTTATATTTCAAGTACAAATCAACCTCATGAATTAGAGAAATTGGAATGGGCACAATACGATCCTTATTTCCTTTTGCATTTTTAATATGTATCAATTCCCTATCCCTTAAAATATCAATCGACCTTAAACTGATTAATTCACCAGCTCTTAAACCACATGCATAAATTAATTTTAACATTAAGCGATGTTTGTGATTTTTCAAAGAATTTAATATTGATTTAACCTCCTCTTTTGATAAAACGTTAGGGAGTTTATGGTCTCTTCTCGGCCTTTCAACTTGTTCAGGATGAAATGGTTTATTTTCAACTACAGAAAGTAATAATTTCAAGGCACTTGCAAGAGTATTTTGAAATGAAGAAGATAATTTACGATCTACAATATATTCACGATTAAATTTAATTAAGATATCGTATTCAAGTTCAGAAATATTTTTAATTCCATAAAATCGAAAGAAGCTTTTTAATATCTTTATATAATTAGAGATAGAAACAGAACTATATCTCTTATGTTTCATCCATATAGATAGCTTTTCAAGTTCCTCCAAAGTTGAAGGACCAATAACTTCAAGATATTGAAGTAGAGGCACATTACCATACCAATCAGGTAAAGGATAAAGTCGTTTCCCTATTTGAATGCGATATTGAATATCAGGAATTGTTGAAAATAAATGCCTTAGGAATTTTCGAGCTTCAGAACTATCTGGTATAAACCAAATTCTTTCTTTGGAAATCCAAATTGAACTAGAGAAATTAGATACATGTATATAGAATGGAGAATTTTGAATGAAGACCAAACCAAAACCGATACGATTATTATGTTCAAAATTAAAAATGGTCAATGAATTTATCATAGTATATGTATAAGTGAAATGAAAAAACATATACCGAAACGAAAAATCAAAAATAGAAGAAAGTTATAAAGAGATGAATTTTCAAGAAAAAATGTTGCATGAACAAGATGAAATTATGTTTTGGAATTCTAAAAAGTAAAATAATGAATAGCGTATAACTCTATATAATAAGTAGATAGAATTTCAATTCCCTTTAAAACTTGATGGAATTTAAAATTTTTAAACCTAATTTGTTCTAATTTCAATGAGCAGATTTAATATAAAGCACAATTTTACTGACAGAAGTATTCGATACAACATATTAATTTGATATGAAATAAAGTAATTATTGTAGAACAATTAAATTAATAAACCATTCAAATTAAATAAAGAAACAACTTAAGAACATGCAACAAATAAATATCGTTATTTTTGGAAGTTCAAAGTCTAAAGGTGATTACATTTTCACCCTAAATTATGAAATATCTTTTTTCTATAATACTAATAATGATTGCTTTATCAATCATATTCGTGATGGTAAATAATTATGTAGGGAGTGATACATTCAATACTGAATTAGAATTTTCAGTAATAAATGATGATTCAGTAAAGAAAATATTAAATCTAAATGAAAAACAATGGGTGAAATTTAATGAGATAAATAATCATTTTATTAATGAAAAAACAAAATATAAAACCCTAAATCGCAATGAAAATGAACGAATGAAAAAAGTAATGCAATTAAGTAAAGGGGTAGATTCATTAATAATAAAATGTTCCAAAATAATTAGTAATAATGAATTATATATTCAGCATTTACAAGTGAAATGTATGATTAACATTGAAGATATTTTATCAAAAAAGCAAAAAGAAATCATACGATCATATCCAATTGAATTTGCAGGATATTATCAACATAGAAAAATAAAATAAATAGCTTTATGTTTATTTCATAATCAATGAATTAGAGTTTTGAAAGTATCATTTTAAATATTCATTCATGTTTGTCTACGATGTATTAATTCTTGTCTTGACACACGCTTCGACAAGCTCAGCGTGCATTAAAAGAAGGTCAAGTCTGGACGATGCTGCTTACGCTCAAGGCCTTTTTTCGACCATTGTGCTCGGATAAGCTTTTTTCTCATCTATGTCGAAACACACCCTCGCCGCCCAGATATAGCCACCTCAAGATCCGTTTCTAAACCTAATATTAATTTTAAATAATTTAATTTAAAGGCATTACATAAGTAATGATTTTTGGGGGTTAACGATAAATAATGTTGAAGGATATTTCAAATTTTAACCGAACAATGGGTTAATACAAATAAATCTTTCCAAACAATAGTATCGAGAATTTGATATGTAAATGAAGTTCCATTTCCAGGAAAGATCTTTTTGAAAAGAGAATAATGTCAACCCGTTGTGCGGTTAAAAAGCCAAAGTATGTTTGACCTGGTTTAGAGGTCTTTGATTGATCATATTCAAGTATTGTAGACAAGTGAATGCCCCTATTTTACTAGTGATTCGTGCAAAGAATCCATAAAAGCTTTTAGCAAAATTCTTTTTAATTGAGAACTGATCACAGAATTGAGAAAAGGTTGTTTCGATTCTTTTTCTTGTTTTGCGATATAGTGGATTCCATTGAGTTGGTCCAACTTGATTTCCACGCAATGGTGTAATCAATTTTACTGAGTATTCTTTGAATAAACTTAATTGGATGTTTTTCCCAATATAACCTTTGTCCCCAAGCAAATTTACATTCTCTAAAAACCCTTTTGTCATATCATCTAAAGTCTTTACATCATGCACATTTGCTTGCGTTATAGCGAAATTATTGATTACTGAATTTGAGCTAACAACCATATTGAGTTTATAACCAAAATAATGCGTTTTATCAATTGCAGAAAATCCTTTTGCAGGCAAAAAATCAAGATCATCTTTCATAATTTTAAGATTACTACAACGAACAAAACGACAAATTGGAAGAGGCATTGAATCTATGATAAAAGTTTCTTCTCCTTCAGAAAGTTCATTACTTAGTTTTTCAGAGAGCTGATCAATAAAAGGCTGCAAGAATCTTCTGCGTCGATTGAAATTAGTTCTGTCTGGAAGTGTTTTGCAATACTTTGGATATGAATTTCTTAGAATTGAGAATAGCATGTTTTCAGAATCTATTTGCATTGCTTCTGCTGTAAAAGCCAATGCAACTATCTCAATATCTGAAGCTTTAGGCTGGTTCGAGTATCGACGAAAATTTCCATTTGTCAGATTATCAGCGCCATATACTTCGATTAGCAATTGACGAAACTTGGTTATATTCGCTATGAGGTTGTGCATATTAGATTTGTGTGAGAACTCTTCTAATATACTGTATATCAGTTTAATGCACAACCTTATTTTAAATTAATTATCTACATATTCAACCGCACAACGGGTTAATGTCAAAATAACTTACCTAAATCTCAATCCATTTTACTACTTGAAAAGAAAAAAACTAAAATATTTGAATAGAAATAAACTCATAAATAAGGAAGTTATTGAAATCACTATATTCGTAATCTAAATCTACATTTTTCATGGCTTTAACTATTGTAAATTGATATAAGTTACAATGTTTAGTAGATAGAAAGAGAATATGACTTCGGAATTTATACAGTTCAACCCATTGATATTCAAAACATTTTCAATTTTCTAAATTATGAAAATACAGGTATCCATCATAGTGATTTGGAGTTTAATCATTTTAGTTTCTTGTGGAAGCGCGATCAAGAAAGGTGATCAATTGAGTTCGGAAGATCTAAAATATATACGAAGTTTAGGGATTTTAGATGAGGGTGAAAAGATTTTGTTGTTTGATTCACAGGGGGCATTAGGGGGAAAACTGAATTCAGGAAATTTTATCACTGAAAAGCGGTTAGCCACCTATTGGATTGATGATCATGACATTAAATTGAATGTTGTTGAAAGTGCATTTTACCCTGATATCGATACCATAATAACTAAAGACCAATCAAAATCAGCAACTTATGCTTCTTATTTAGAAGTTAGAACGAAAGATAAGCGGAATTTCCAGGTAAATGTTGATGCAAAAGAGGATGAACTAAATGCATTTTTTGATTTAGCAATGGAAAAGTGGCGAAAGAATAGAGGTTCAAAATCGGATACGACAACTAATAAATAATTTTTGAATCAATGCTGTTTTATGGTAAAAAATAGAATTCAAGTTCTAGATGCTTTAAGAGGTGTTGCACTTTTGGGTATTTTATTAATGAATATCCCTTATTTCGGGTTACCTTATCAAATAGTGGAGAATTTATCTATTCGAAACGAATTTTCAGGATATAATTATTTAGTATGGTGGGTTGTAAATGGCGTTTTTGAAGGCACGATGCGTGCATTATTTTCGATGCTATTTGGAGCTAGTATTTTATTATTTATTCGAAGTGTAGAGAAAAAGGAATTAAGTCTACAAACAACTCCAGCAGATTATTTATATAGAAGACTAATCTGGCTTTTAGTTTTTGGATTAATCAATGCCTTTGTTTTGAATTGGCCTGGAGATATCCTTTATAGCTATGCCTTGTGTGGTTTATTTATTTATCCATTTCGGAATATAAGTGCGAAAAAACTTATAATAGCATCTGTTTTCTGTGTTTCTGTTTTTATGTTTTTCGTAGAGATGGATCATAATTCAAAAGCACTAATAAGAGAAAAAGGGCTGTATGCAGAGCAATTGAAGAAATCAGGAATGCCATTGAATGAAGAAACTAAAGAATCATTAAAGGATTGGGAAGAATATCAACAGAAAATGAGCATTCCCCATCAAAAAAAGGAATCTCAGGAAGAAAAAGAAAAAGTACAACAAAGTTATCCCAAGGTATTTTCACATTTTGCACAGGTTAACTTTTACTTACAAACTCATACATTTTACTTTGATTATTTTTGGGATACATTGAGTTGTTTTTTTCTTGGAATGGCTTTATTTAAGATGAAAATTATTCAAGGAGAAAGAAGTCAGAAGTTTTATTTAATTTTTACTTTCATCGCCTATTTTATAGGGATTCCACTGAGTTACTATTTTATGAAAGTGAGATTAATTACTCATTTTGATATTAGCCTAGAAACCCAATTTATGCCCATTAATTTGTATCAACTCAAACGAATTTTCATGGCGTTGGGGCATTTGGGACTTATATTATTACTCTTTAATACAGGAATTTTTAAGTTCCTATTTAGATACTTACAGAATGTTGGCAAGATGGCATTTAGCAATTACTTGATGCAAAGTATTATCTGCTCTTTCCTTTTTTATGGTTATGGATTTGGTTTGTTTGGTGAATTAGAGCGTTTTCAATTGTACTATGTTGTTATAGCTATTTGGATTTTCCAATTGATATTTAGCACTTTGTGGCTAAAGTATTTTTTAATAGGTCCATTTGAGTGGGTATGGAGAAGTTTAACTTATTGGAAGAGACAATCATTTCGAATTCCTTCAAGTGAGTCCCCAATTCCAAATAATAATAGTGATTGAAAATTGGTAATAGGTGAAATTAATTTGCATCTAACCAACGTTTAAAATCGGCAGCTTTGTCTTTGCTAATGGTTATTTCAGGGTGATTCTTACGATGGAGATGAATGTGAATTTTTCCAAGGTAATCTGTTTCGAAACGAGCTATCTGATTGCAGTTTAAAAGAAATTGTCTGTTTGCACGATAAAAAAGTTTGGGATCTACCAGTTCCTCCAATTCATCTAATGAACGAAACTCAGTAACATATTGATGACCTGAATTATCTGTCAGAAAAATAATTTCTTCTTTTTGAAAGTAACTTATATCAACAACAGGAACAGGCACAACCGATTTTCCGCTATACACCATAAAACGTTGTTTAAATTTTTGAGTTGAATTATTCCCACTTAAAACAGCATGTAATTGTTCTGTAAAATCGGTGTTTTGGTATTTTTCTTTGAGATAGTAAAGCTTTTCAAAAGAACGTTTCAAATCACTGTCTGATATCGGTTTAAGAAGATAATCGATACTATTCAAACGAAATGCTCTTAATGCATATTCATCAAAAGCAGTGGTAAAAATGATTGGAATATGTCTCGGCAGTTTATCTAAAGCAGTAAAACTAACTCCATCACTTAATTGAATATCGGCAAGAACAAGGTCGGGGGCAGGATTTGAGTTTATGTAATCTATTGTTTCTCGAACACTTGCAAAAGGTCCAATAATGTTTGATTGAGGCTCTAAGTAGTGAATTTGAATTAATAAATTCTTAGCTATAAGTGGTTCATCTTCAAGAATGAGAATATTCATAGGTTGAATTTCAATTAAATTAGCATGCTAAACTCGTCAATAATTTGAAAGTAAAGGAAGTCGAACTATAAATTCGCTTCCTTCTTCATGAAAAGAAACAGGAATTTTAGAATGAAAGGAATACAAGTTTTTTAATTGAATTAATCCCTCACCATTACTGGGAATCATACTTGGACGGGTTTGCAAGGTATTGGCAATTTCAAGTATATTTTGATTCACACGAAATGTAATATCGAGGGGATGATCCACATGAACTTCGTTATGTTTAATTGCATTATCGATCAACATTTGCAAAGTTACTGTTGCAATTCCCATGGAGAGGTGTTCTTCGGATAATACATTATAAAAACGAATCCCTTGTCCGTAGCGGATTTTGAGTAAGTCGATGTAATGTTGTATAAATTCAAGTTCAGTTTGAATAGATACAATTTCATTTTCTTTATGTCGAATTACATAACGGTAAACTTTCGCAAGATGACCAACATATTCGTTTGCTAGAGCAGGATTCGTACTGATTAATCCTTGCAAAGAAGAAAATGAATTAAATAAGAAATGAGGATTTACTTGATTTTTTAAATGGTGGTATTGCATTTTTATTTTTTCCTGTTCTAATTTTTCGGCTTGGGTTAAGGATTCTTTCCAGCGGTGAATTAAGTAATTGCTAATCACAGCTAAATTCACTGTGAGGGCAATAAATATATCCAAACCAAACATGATTATCCGAGAAATTCCATCCAAATGAAATGGAACATAATCGGACATAATAAACATCCCAATGAAGCGAACTATTAATATGATGGCCGTTCCTAATACTAATTGAATTGTTACTCTTAATGGTGAATTTTTATTAAACGGAAGTACTTTGTCGAGCTGTTGGTTTATATTGGCAAAGAATGTCCAAACGATAGTGAGAAATGAAAATGTTAAGAAAGTCATTCCAATATTTAACCAGAAAGGAAGTCCCAATTTTGCAACATATTCACGCACAAAAAAACCAATTACGGAAAGTATAAAAGCAACTCCCAACCTAATCTTCCAGTGTTTTTGAATTTTCATTTTTTGTTGATTAATCCATCTTCCATTTCAATAATTCGGTCGGTTTGTTGAGCAAATTCATGATCGTGAGTAACTGTGATAATTGTTTGTCCATTTTCTGAAGCCAGTTTTTTAAGAATATCGAGGACAATAATTGAGTTGGCTTTGTCAAGATTTCCAGTAGGTTCATCACCCATAATTACAGCAGGATCGTTGATTAAAGCACGAGCAATTGCAACACGTTGCTGTTGACCACCGGATAGTTTTGAAGCGGGATTTTTAGCAAAATCTTGCATGCCAACTAATCGTAATTTTTCCATTGCACGATGTTCAATTTCATCCTCCGAATACTTCCCTAATTTAAGAGCCGGAAGAGATACATTTTCGAGTGCAGAAAATTCAGGAAGTAAAAAATGGAATTGGAAAACAAATCCCAAATGTTCGTTTCGAAATCGAGCTAATTCATCCTGAGAAAGTCCAGTGACTGGCTTTCCAGCCAATTCGAGTTTACCTTCATAATCTGTATCCATTGTGGAAAGCACATATAATAATGTTGATTTTCCACATCCGGATTTACCAACAAGCGAGACAAAACTTCCTTTCTCTACATCAAAAGAAATGTCTTTGAGGACTTGAAAAGTGATTGGATCGTGAAAGTATTTAATGATATGTTGAGCAGAAATTGCATTCATTTTATAGAAATTGAAAATAATCAACCACGAATAATTGAGACTGGATCTACTTTAGAGGCTTTTTTAGATGGGAAATATCCAGCAAAAAGAGTTGTAATAAATCCGAAGAAAATTCCCAAGAAATAATGTTTGAATTTGTAACTCACTGGAAAGGTATCGAGACGAATAATATCGCGTGCTGGAAAAGGAATTTGATCAATTCCATAACTAATTAATGCCCCGAAAATCACACCCATTAATGCCCCTAGAATTCCAATAATAATGCTTTGTAACAAGAAAATACTGATGATGTTTTTCCCTTCAAAACCAGTTGCTTTCATGATGGCTATGTCGCGCATTTTGTTGACTACCGTCATGTTCATGATATTGTAAATACCAAATCCAGCTACGATTAGCATTGTAACAGCAACCACGTATGTCATTGCATTTCGAACGACTTCACCAGCTAAAATTCCTGCATTCGCTGTTTGCCAATCTTCTGCTTTGTAACCAAAACGTTGTTCTAGAAGTGGTGCTAATTCAGCAGCTCGGCGATAATCGACCATTTTTAAATTGATGTCGGTAAAATAATCAGCAGGTTTTCCGAGTAATTTTTGAGCAGTTTGTAGATTTACATAACAACGAGTATCGTCAATTACAGAAATTCCGAAAGAAAATATTCCGACTACTTTTAAGAGGAAAGTAGCGCCCTGAGGCGTTGTTAAACTAACGCGATCGCCCACAGTAACATTCATCTTTTTGGCTAAACGATCACCCATGAGAATGCCTTCACGATTTGTGAGTAACCGATCCACCGTGCCCATTTCCATTTTTTCGTATAGCTTGTACATGGAATTTTCGGCCATGACATCAATACCTAAAACGGTTCCAGCAAATTGCAATGGACCATTGTTAAAGAAAACTTGCGTGCTTAGCTGCGGAGAAGCCTGAGAAACACCTGGAGTTTTACGGATTTGATCTAAAATCTGATTCCCATTTTTAATTCGAGGAAGATCTTGTTTTGGGCGTTGATGGTGAACAAGTATCCAGCTTTTGGTTGTATCGTAGGTGCTTGCGGCAATAGAAGGCCGATCGATTTTAACCGGATTATAAATATGAATATGAGGTGAACCATCGAGTGTGAGATCCATTAGAAAATCATTCACCCCAGTCATAAAGCTAATCATGACAATGAACATCGAAATACCGAAAGTCACACCGAGCATTGCAACGAGTGTTTGCTTTTTACGAGAAAGCAGATGCACTAGAGCAATCCGAAGTGCAAGCCGCAAGTTTTTTACTCTGTTCATTTATTGACAGATAATTTGATTTTATCAGATTCCTGCAAACCACTTAGAACTTCTATGAAATTGAGGTCTGAACTCCCTTTTTGGATTTTCACAGTTAAGTCTTTTCCATCTCGTTCGATACGCACCGAATCGCCATTTAGCAAGGCAGAACGAGGAATACTCAATGCATTTTTTGATTCTCTGATGATGATATTAGCTTCGAGATTTAAACCATAAATACCATCCGGTGGTGTGTCGGTAAAGATTGCATCAACACGAAAAGATTGCTCTGCTTTATTGAGCTTAGGATAGATTTTACTGACCGTTGCAGTGAAATTTTTCCCTGGATATGCATCAAAACTAATCAGGACTTTTTTCCCAATAGCAACCAATTCCAAATCAGATTCATCAATGCTTAAACGAGCTATCGGAGCTTTTGCATCACCCAATAAAGCAATGGCTTCGTTTTGATGCACATAGTCGCCCGTTTGCTTGTAGATTTCAAAAACGCGACCTTGTATCATACTACGAATAGATCCATCGCCCAAATTATTCGCGGCTTGATTGAAACGATTTCTTGCTTGAACAGCTTCAACACTTAGGCTTCTTTCTTGAGCCTCAATTTGTTCTTTAAGAGCATTCGCATCGCGACGGCTACTCTCATATTGAGTTCGTACTTTATCGAGATCTGCTTGAGCAATTGCGCCCGATTTAGCGAGATTAGTGTAACGAGAAAGTGTGAGGCTATCGTTGCTGGCTTTAGAACGTGAAGAAGCCCATTTTTCTCGCAGTTGAGCTAAGACAGGACTGTTGCTTCTGTTATTTTCTTCTGCGATACGGAGTGCAAATGCAGAAGCATTCTGCTCGCTTAGGCGATTAGGACCAGTAACATTGAAAAGCATTTTACCAAGAGAAACAGTATCCCCTTCTTTTACAAACGCTTGTTGTAAATAGCCTGTAACGTTTGATATTACCTTGTATTCGTTTTGGGGATAGAGATTTCCTGAAGCATATACCACTTCGACAATATCGCGGCGTTGAGGCGATTCGCTTGTTCCTTTTTTACCACAGGAAACAATGGAAATAAGTAAGAATGAGGATAGAATTAACTGTTTCATGAACACGATGTAGATTGAATAACGGCTGCAAAAGTGCTTTGTGAAGTTTATTCAGACAATCGAATCGCAACGAAACGGAAAATGTTGCAGGGAAAGGAATTAATTGAAATTATTGGGATTGATTGAGGTCTATCTAGCATTTGTTGACCTCACCCCCGGCCCCTCTCCGCGTGGAGAGGGGGGATTGTTTCGTGAATGGGAGTTTGTTTGTTTAAGATTATGAGCAATTTAGTTACAGCTAGAATTCTTTGACCTCACCCAAAGCTACTCCGTCCCGAAGGGATCACTATGTAGCAAGGAGAGTTTTAAGTGATTTGCAATTTCTTCATTAATGAATCTGATAATTCTGGAAGAGTTTTTTTGTGAAATTTATTGTATGCTGAAAATTAAATTATTTGCTGCCTCGCCGCCCAGACATTGCCGACGCTCTTGATTCGTGTTTACATTTTAGTATTAATAAGCATTCATGAAAATTTGGGAGTTCGAATTATTTTAAGGCTTAACATGAATGTCTACGACGTGGTACTTTCTTGTCTTGAAACAAGAAAGTACCCAAAGAAGTTCAAGTCTGGACGATGCTTCGGCGCGCAATGCCTTTTTTCGCCCTTTGTGCTGTTAGCTGTATTTTTCTAAGTAATGGCGAAACGCTGCCTCGCCGCCCAGACGGGCCGACGCACTAGATACGTGTTTGCATTCCGTTATTAAAGTTAGATTCATTTTAGATTTAATTATTCGAATGTAATTAGTTTTGTTTTTCTGAGTAGTAGCGAAACGCTGCCTCGCCGCCCAGACATTGCATGCGCACTGGATACGTGTTTTGTATTTTCATATTAATAAACATTCAGGGAATATTAAAAATTAAGTTTTCATTTGAAGTTTAACATGAATGTCTACGACGTCTTCCTTTCTTGTCTTGATACAAGAAAGGAAGCAAAGAAAATCAAGTCTGGACGATGCTTCAGCGCGCAAAAGGCTATTTTTCGCCCTTTGTGCTAGTAGCTGTATTCTTCTAAGTAATGGCGAAACGCTGCCTCGCCGCCCAGACGAAGCCGACGCGCTTGATTCGTGTTTGCATTCCGTTATTGAAGCTAGATTTGTTTCATTATTAATTATTCGAATGTAATTAGTTTTGTTTTTCTGAGTAGTAGCGAAACGCTGCCTCGCCGCCCAGACATTGCATGCGCACTGGATACGTGTTTTGTATTTTCATATTAATAAACATTCAGAGAATATTAAAAATTAAGTTTTCATTTGAAGTTTAACATGAATGTCTACGACGTCTTCCTTTCTTGTCTTGATACAAGAAAGGAAGCAAAGAAAATCAAGTCTGGACGATGCTTCGGCGCGCAAAAGGCCTTTTTTCGCCCTGTGTGCTGGTAGCTGTATTTTTTTAAAGAATGGCGAAACGCTGCCTCGCCGCCCAGACGGGCCAGCGCACTAGATACGTGAATTGCATTTTAGTATCAATTTACATTCATGAAAATTTGAACTTTCGTTTTCTTTTTGGATTTACATGAATGTCGACGACGTGGTCTTTTCTTGTCTTGAAACAATAAAGTATGCAACGGCGAAGCCCTCATGAGTTCCTTTAAAAAATAAACACTTACGAATAAAGAAGTTCAAGTCTGGACGATGCTTCGGCGCACAAAATGCCATTTTTCGCCCTTTGTGCTGGTAGCTGTATTTTTTTAAAGAATGGCGAAACGCTGCCTCGCCGCCCAGACGAAGCCGACGCACTAGATACGTGTTTGCATTCCGTTATTAAAGTTAGATTCGTTTTAGACTTAATTATTCGAATGTAATTAGTTTTGTTTTTCTGAGTAATAGCGAAACGCTGGCTCGCCGCCTAGACATTGCCTGCGCACTGGATACGTGTTTTGCATTTTCATATTAATAAACATTCAGGGAATATTAAAACTTAAGTTTTCATTTGGATCTTTACATGAATGTCTACGACGTGGTACTTTCTTGTCTTGAAACACGCTTCGACAAGCTCAGCGTGCATGCAAAAAAATTCAAGTCTGGACGATGCTTCAGCGCGCAATGCCATTTTTCGCCCTTTGTGCTAGTAGCTTTATTCTTCTAAGGAATGGCGAAACGCTGCCTCGCCGCCCAGACATTGCCGACGCTCTTGATTCGTGTTTACATTTTAGTATTAACAATACATTCAGGAAATTTTGAAATGTTGTTTTCCCTTGGATCATTTCATGAATGTTGGTGATTTATACATATTCTCTTATAAATGCAATCAACAAATATGGGATATATAGTATGTTTTGAATTAAGTTGAATATTAATCGAGCAAAATTCCGTTTAGTTTCATGAGAAGGGTTGCGTTATTTGAAATTGAACAACCTCGTTTTAAAGTGTAATCGAAATGTAATTCGTTGTTCGAAACGCTTGAATCGAAATGGAAATTTTGCAGTTTGCCGGGATTTTTTTCTTCTAATACACTTAGTGCTGCATCGTGTGTGGCTAAAATACCGATTGTAGGAAGCGATAATAGATTGGTGATTAATCCAATTGTGCCAGCTTGTTTATCGCCGGAATTAGTTCCACGTAAGGGTTCGTCGAGAAGAACGAGCCAATTGGAATCGGAATTTCGGATGTTTGAAAGTAATGATTGGAGACGGCTTATCTCCGCTTTAAAATAGGAAATACCTTCTTCTAAATCGTCGGTGATGCGCATGGAAGTGTAGATGCGCATTAGGGGAAAGCTTGCTGATTTTGCTGCAATTGGTAGTCCGCAATAGGCAATTACTGCATTTAAACCTATTGCTCGAAGCCAGGTGCTTTTTCCAGTCATGTTAGCTCCTGTGAGTAGAATGAGTTTTTCATCCTGTCCTAAAGAAAGTGTATTTGCCACCACATTTTCGGAATGAATTAAAGGATGAAACAAACCTGAAGCATGCATTGGTCCTACTGTTTTGATTTCAGGAAATTGAAAATCGGGACGTTGAAAAGCGAAATTTCCCAAACTAATCCATTGTTCCAATAATGCCATCTGACTCATGCTATGAAGCAAATTCTGACGATTATTGAGCTTCCAAGTTTCAATTGCAAATAGGCAATGATAATCGAAAAGAAAAAATGTATTGAGCAATATTCCCATGAACCCATTTAAGCGAATATCAAAACGATTGAGCAAAGTATGTAGTTCACCAACTGCGACTACTGATTGATTTGCAGCATTTTTTGCATTCTGTAAAAGTTCGTTTTGGAATTCCTGTTGTGCCGTGTAATTAACTAATGCAACATGATGGGCAATTAATCGGCCTATTTCGGAATGACGATTATGTATTTGATTGATTTGTCGAATGGTTCGACTTAACACAGCTAAGTTGAGAAAGATTGAAATGGAAAGCAGCCAAACTGGTAAAAAACTGAGTAGATATCCCAAAAGTGCTATGAGAGTGAATGCAGGAAAAATCCAACGACCAAGTCGGACAAGTGGATGATTTAAAAATGAAAATGTTTCATTGAGCCAATTATTTAAACGACTTAACGCTGGTGGATTTTTCTCTTCTGAAAGCCCTGCAGCTCTGAATTGAAGCAGGAAATCGGGTTTGGATTTTAATTCCGCAATACTATTTTGTCGTGCTTGAATAGTATTGTAAACTGCAAAAGGATTTGTAATTAATTCAGCTAATAAATTTCGTCCATCAGGGCTTAGTGTTCGATTTAAATAATGCCACAAACTTTTTTTTCCGAAAAGATCGAGATCGTGCGCGTATGGATGATTTAGTTGAAGCAAATCGGTTCCGGTATCAATACTAGAAGGTTTTCCAGCGATGCTATCGAGTTCGATTTGAATGAGGTTTAAAGTTGTTTCATTGTGTAGCAGTTGCTTTTTTAGTTTGAGACTAATTTTGACTGCAGATAGAAATCCAATGATTGAGATTATAAATAAGGATAATCCTAGTATAACATGTGCGTTGAAAATGAGGAAACTAGAAATAATAATTCCTATAAATAAAATCAATCGGATGAAAGCTATTTTTCGAATTTGAATTTTGAGTTTATTTAAATTCAATTCCGTTTTTTGACGTTCAATGTTGAACCAGGATTCAGGTGAGTAGGTTTGCATTTAGAAATGTTGAAGCAAGAAGTGCGAATAAAGGTGATTTTTTGGTATTGCGAGTAAAAGATAGGATGTGTTTTTTTATTTGAACTGGAATTTTGATTAAAACTAACATTTATTTACCTCACCCCCAGCCCCTCTCCGCATGGAGAGGGGAGAGTATTTCGTGAATTGGAATTGGATTGTTTAAGATTATGATCAATTTAGTTTTAGCTAGCATACGTTGACCTCACCCCCGGCCCCTCTCCGCGTGGAGAGGGGTGAGTTTTTCGTGAATGTGAGTTTGTTTGTTTAAGAATATGAACAATTAAGTTACAGCTAGAATTCTTTGACTTCACCCTCGGCCCCTCTCCTTCCCGTAGGGACCACTATGTGGCGGGAGAGGGGAGAGTTTTAAATAAATTGGAAATTTTTCGTTAGTAAATCTGATATTTTGGGACTAGGTTTTTAAATGTAATTTATTTTAAAATGGGAAATAAATTACATGCTGCCTCGCCGCCCAGACGGGCCTACGCACTAGTTACGTGTTTGCATTTTAATATCAATTAACATTCAAGAAAATTTGAACGTTTGTTTTCTTTTTGGACTTTACATGAATGTCTACGACGTGGTACTTTCTTGTCTTGAAACACGCTTCGACAAGCTCAGCGTGCATTCAAAGAAGTTCAAGTCTGGACGATGCTTCAGCGCGCAATGCCTTTTTTCGCCCTTTGTGCTGGTAGCTGTATTTTTCTTGGAAATGGCGAAACGCTGCCTCGCCGCCCAGACATTGCCGACGCTCTTGATTCGTGTTTACATTTTAGTATTAATAAGCATTCATAAAAATTTGGGAGTTCGAATTATTTTAAGGCTTAACATGAATGTCTACGACGTGGTACTTTCTTGTCTTGAAACACGCTTCGACAAGCTCAGCGTGCATTCAAAGAAGTTCAAGTCTGGACGATGCTTCAGCGCGCAATGCCTTTTTTCGCCCAGTGTGCTGGTAGCTGTATTTTTCTAATGAATGGCGAAACGCTGCCTCGCCGCACAGACGGGCCTACGCAATAGTTACGTGTTTGCATTTTAATATCAATTAACATTCAAGAAAATTTGAACGTTTGTTTTCTTTTTGGACTTTACATGAATGTCTACGACGTGGTACTTTCTTGTCTTGAAACACGCTTCGACAAGCTCAGCGTGCATTCAAAGAAGTTCAAGTTTGGCGATGCTTCAGCGCGCAAAAGGCTATTTTTCGCCCTTTGTGCTGTGAGCTATATTTTTCTAAGTAATGGCGAAACGCTGCCTCGCCGCCCAAACGGGCCTACGCGCTAGATACGTGTTTGCGTTCTGCAAAATGAGCTAGTTTCGTTATAATGTAAAATATTCGAATGTAAATAGTTATTGTTTTTTTGAATAGTGGCGAAACGATCCCTCGCCGCCCAGACAATGCCGACGCGCTAGATTTGTGTTTGCATTTTAATATCAATTAACATTCAAGAAAATTTGAACGTTTGTTTTCTTTTTGGACTTTACATGAATGTCTACGACGTGTAACTTTCTTGTCTTGAAACACGCTTCGACAAGCTCAGCGTGCATGCAAAAAAATTCAAGTCTGGACGATGCTTCAGTGCGCAATGCCTTTTTCGCCCATTGTTCTTAGAGTTACATTTTTCTTAGAAATGGAGAAACGCTGCCTCGCCGCCCAGACGGGCCAGCGCACTAGATACGTGTTTGCATTCCGTTATTAAAGTTAGATTCGTTTTAGACTTAATTATTCGAATGTAATTAGTTTTGTCTTTCTGTGTAGTAGCGAAACGCTGGCTCGCCGCTCAGACAATGCCGACGCGCTAGATACGTGTTTGCATTCCGTTACAGAAGTTTGTTTCGTTTTTATGTAAATCAAAATGAAAATTTGAATTAATTATAATTCTATTAATTAGGATTTATTCCATTGTTTTTCGTTGCCAAATCATGATGAAGTCGTTCATGAAATAGTCGTTGCCTATGTTGAAGTCGGCGACTTTTTCGATTTTGAATTGCATTTTAAAATAGAAATTAATTGCTTGGTAATTTTGTCGGTTTACTTGAAGTCGGATACAATTAATTTGAGGGAATTGATTGAGTAATAATTGAAATGAATTTGCACCAATACCCTTTCGTTGTTCGGTTTGGAGAATATAGAATTTATGAATAAATGCTTCCTTGTTTTCTTGAATTTCAACAGCGAAAAATCCAATAGCGATTTCATTTTCTAGGATGATAAAATACTCTTGAATTCCATTGGAGATTTGTTCTTCTAAAGTGGATAATGCATACATTTTATTGAGCATGTAGGTAACTTGCTCTTCGCCAATGATGGCAGGATAATGTTTCCACCAAATGGCTTCGGCTAAGTGATGAATTTTTAATGCATCGGATGCTGTTGCTCTTTGAATTGTTAATGACATGGTTTACTGATTTATTACACTCTGTGTGGTTGAATTTTCAATATGATTTATCGTGAAATTATTGAATTAAGCTTTGTGATTATAAATTCAATTAATCATTCATGATTGTCTGCGACGCCATACTTTCTTGTCTTGACACACGCTTCGACAAGCTCAGCGTGCTTGCAAAGAAAGTCAAGTCTGGACGATGCTGCTTGCGCGCAATGCTTTTTTTCGCCCATTGTTCTGGTAGCTGTATTTTTTAATGAATGGCGAAACGCTGCCTCGCCGCCCAGACAAAGCCTACGCGCTAGATACGTGTTTACATTCTGATATAGAAGATTCATTCGTTTTAATTTGAATTATTCGAATGTAAATAGTATTAGTAATTTTCTGAATTAATGGAGAAGCGCTGCCTCAGCGCCCAGACAAAACCATCGCTCTGATCCGTTTCTAAACATAATATTACTTAATGATAAGAAACTATTTAAGGCTTTGCATTTTATCATGAGATAAACAATAAACATTGTTGAGGGATAATTAAAATTTTAAAGTATTAATATCACACCCGTCCAAGACGTTTGTATAACGAAAATACAATCCTGATTTGATGCGAGATTACTCATCAAAGAACGCTCTTTTGAAAATTAAACCCTCTATAATTTAAAAAAGGGACATTTGTAATTCCAGTTTATCAATTTCGTCATCATCTAAAAAGGGTTTATCAAGCCATTTTTTGAGGTCAATTTTCACAAAGAGATTTAATCGAATAAAGGACACCAAATTTGAGAGGTGCCAAGAGTGTTTTGCTTCCTTTTGAAGTGTCTTTAAAAGCAGTATGGTGATTAGTGCTGTCCAAATCTGTATCAGAACAGCATTCATGCTGGTTCCTATGAAAGACTTGATTTTCAGGTGTGTTTTGATCTCCTTGAAGAACGATTCGATGCTCCATCTACGTTTATATAGTTCTGAAATGGTCGATGCTGTCCAAGAAAAATTGTTTGTAAGAAGTTCAAGATATATCTGTTGTTCTTCATCCCAGATCTGAACCATTCGGAGCTTTTGCGGGTATTTTTCTTTTGATTGAGGTAAACTCAAAAAGCCTTTCCAGTCGTATTGCAAGTCTGGATTTGCTTCATCGGTTGGGCTCTTAGTTCGCTCATAAAGTTCAAACTGAATGTTTTCTTTTCCTCGAATAACAAAGAATACTCCTTGTTCATCTAATTTTCTCATCCAGTTAAAATCGACATATCCTCTATCAGCTACAACAATGCTTCCTGTGGGAAATTCAATATCATGTGCTGCATTTACATCGTGCTTTTTGCCATCACTCAAATCAGCAAAAACGGGCATACAGCCGTCAAAGTCAAGGACTGTGTGAAGTTTTATAGCTCCCTTCTTCTTTCGAAATAGTGCCCAGTCGAACACTTTAAGACAAAGGTCAATCGTGGTTGAATCGAGCAGATAGATTTTACGTTTGGGAAGCAGCTTTCGGCTTGTTTTTAAGGTTGATTCAAACTGCTCATACAAGTTAAAATACATCGCTTGAAACAGCTCCCAGTTGCGATGTTGGTTATTATATGCCAACGATGATCGCCTCATGGCTTTTGACACTCCCAGATGATTTAAATCGCCTGTTGCTGATCGCATTCCATTGCAAACGTCATTTAAGCTATTAGACTTGGAAAACTGGCAAAAAACCATTGTCACAAAGTGAGACCAAGCATCATTGCCTTTACAATGTTTATTGGACTCAAACTTTTCTACTAGTTTATTGAAAGAATCTCGCTTAATTTTTTGGAATATCTGAGCAAATAATGTGATCTTCATGCCGGAGTTGGTTTATGTTTTTGTGTCGTAACTCAAACATACCGGATTTAATCCGGACCAACTCTATTTTTTTACCCTATTTTAAAACGTCTTGGACGGGTGTGTATTAATATTATTTATTTTTACCATACGACAGGCATTTATTATTTGTTGAATTTCCCAATTTATTACCGAGCGGCAAGGATAGAAGCGGTAGCCCGCAACGTAAGCCGAAGCCTTGGCGAAGGCTTGCCGTGAGGACTACAAGCGGATAGCCTGAATTGCCGCCCTCATTTAAAATGCTTGGTTGACAAGTAGTCGTTTTACTTTAATTACGCCATTTGCTTCGACGACCATGAAAAATAGTCCATTACCGAAACCGCGCACGTCTGGATATAGCTCGATTTCGGAGAATTGACGTGATACTTGATAGTACATTTGTCGGAAGAAGGTATCGAAAATCCAGACATTGATATCGGTTACTCCTTTGCACACGATTTTGACTTTGAGTTCGCCAGCAGTTGCTACAGGATTGGGATAAAAATCGAAATCCATGAATTCGCAAGGACCTTGATTGAAATTGAGCAATCCCTTTGCATAAGCTAGGCATTCGTTTCGGTAGGTTTTTCCATCGCAGCCACACACCGGCGCGTACAAAGTTCCATAACAAGGATTGTTGGAAACGAGTGTGCTGTCTTTACACACATTGGGATTGAAAACCTGTGCTGATAAGGCTTTGGAAATAAAAAGAATGGAAATAAAAACGAAATTTTTCATATGCTATTCAACACAAATATAGACTTAAGACCGCGTTCGGACAAATACCCTATTGGCTTAGAAGGACATTGAAAGCGATTTAAAATTTCTTCTACTTTTTCTTTTTCTGAAGGATCGACGGCGATTAGTAAACCTCCTGAAGTTTGTGGATCGCAGAGCAAAAGCAATTGATCGCCAGTTAATTCCGACACAAAATCTTTAAGCCAGGAAAATGTTTTCATGGTCATATCGGGATAAATAAAACGCGCGAGATAGTTATTCACGCTGCTTAAACGTGGCACTTCTGAAAAATGTATATATGCAGAAAGATGGCTGCCTTCGGTCATTTCGTGAAGGTGACCCAACAAACCAAAGCCAGTTACATCGGTCATTGCGTGAACACCTGAAATGCCTGCCAGTTCTGCACCACAGCGATTGAGCGTTTTCATCCACTGAACAGCTTCGAGCATGTCTTGAGGCTCAGCTAAATCGCGACGAGCTGCCGTGCTCACAATGCCCACACCCAGTGGTTTTGTGATGTATAACAGATCACCCGCTTTTGCTGTGCTGTTACGACGAATGTTTTCGAGCTCTGCTTTACCAGTCACCGCCAAACCAAAAAATGGTTCAGGTGAATCGATTGTATGTCCACCCGCAATGGGAATTCCTGCCTGATCACACACCGAACGAGCGCCCTGCATGACTTCGGCAGCAAGGGATGCAGGTAATTTATCGATAGGCCAACCTAAGATTGCTAAAGCCATCAATGGATTTCCACCCATTGCGTATACATCACTAATTGCATTTGCTGCGGCGATGGCTCCAAAATCGAATGGATTATCGACAATGGGCATGAAAAAATCGGTGGTAGAAATAATGGCCAAACCATTCCCAATGTCCCAAACTGCGGCATCATCACTCTCGGCATTTCCAACCAACAAATCAGGGAAATCAGTTCCATTTCGATGATTTTGCAAAATCTCTTTTAAAACGCTTGGCGCTATTTTACAACCACAGCCAGCACCATGAGCAAATTGTGTTAATCGAATGGGTGCACCTTGATTTTCATTCATAATTCAAATGGCAAAGGATGATTTTGAATGCGCTTTTTTAATTCAGCAGCAATAAATTCTGGATTTAATTTATTGCAAGGAAACTGAATGGATTTATTGGGATTTCGTTTCGATTGTCCATACGCATACGAACGATCGTAATAAAACAAAACGTTTTGAGCTACAGTGCGCAGATCTTGACTTTCGAGTGCTTCGAGACAGTCTTTTGTTAGTTGTCCACCGAGGCGTTTTTGAATCTTTAAAATAGAAGCACTCAGCTCCTCTTTTCCAAATTGACCATATTCTTTAACCAAAAAATCGAGTCGTTCATAAATTGGAATTTCGAGGTTTATATAAGGAGCATTTCGCAGTTGATTCCAAATATGATCCTGAATAAAAACGCTACCTATTTTTCGAGCTTCATCTTCGATCCAGCTATGTTTTGATTTATCGAATTGCGAAATTACCTGATGTAGATTATTTTCAAATTGCTCAACGCTAGGCTGACTTTCTTGTCCCAAAGCACCAAATGCAGAACCTTTGTGATGCGCCAATCCTTCGAGGTCGATGACTTGTTCACCCAGTAATTTTAACTGATGCAAAATGGCTGTTTTTCCGCTACCTGTAGAACCACTTAATACGATTAATGGAATTGGTTGAGCAAGTTCGCTTAATACCTTTTGTCGATACGCTTTATAACCACCTTTAAGCACTTCGACTTGAAAACCTGCTTGTTTCAATAGCCAAGCAACACTGTTGCTTCGCATGCCTCCACGCCAACAATGGAGGCTTAATTTTTTTGAGGGCGACAATTCATTCGCCCTTTCAACCAAGGTTGCCATCTTGGGACCAACAATGCGCAAACCCTCTAAAACAGCAGCATCGTGACCTTCTTGTTTATAGATAGTCCCCACTTTTGCACGTTCCAAATCATTGAATAAAGGAAGATTGATCGCATTGGGAATATGACCTTGTAAAAATTCACCAGGTGAGCGAACATCAATCAAGGGGATATTTTGAGGCATGCAGCAATATAGGAAGGATGATTGGGCTAGGAAATTATTTTTTGACATTAGTAATTAACAACGCGTTGTGCGGTTGAATAATCAATTTATTTATTCATATCAATCAATGAAATGAGGCTGTAAAAGCATCTTGTTAATATATCATTCATGTTTGTTTGCGACGATGTACTTTCTTAGCTTCGACACGCTTCGACAAGCTCAGCGTGCATTTAACGAAGTTCAAGTCTGGACGATGCTGCATGTGTTCATAGCCTTTTCTTTATTCCTATTCATGGAAGAAGCATTTTCTTAAAATTAAATTAAACCTGGAGATGTGTTGGAATTTTATTTGACTCATCAGAAACGTCACTTATATCAAGCATTGCGTGCGGTAGAGGGAAAATAAAAGCGAAGAATTAATTCGTTGTTTAATTCGAAATAAATATTAACTAAAATTCCAATTTACAAAGTCAATATAGCTTCGTGAAATGCACCAATTTGGCGTTCTCGATCAACTAAATGCATCTCATAAATCCAATGCCGTTTCTCGCCTGTTTTTCCGGGTGAATCAAGACGTACTTCATTTTCGGGATGCAGGTAATTTATTTTCTCTTCTCCTTCGATGCGCTCATGTGGGAAACGACCAATTAAATGACCGCAATGTGAACCGCCAAATTCCCATCCTAAGGAGAGCGCTAAATCATGTGTAAAAGCAAACAATTCTGCTCCTGTGCAATCTGAATGTTCTTGATACCAATCCTTTCCGCGCTTCCAGGCAAGTTCAACATCATTTTTTAATTTCCATTTGATAGGATCATCTCCAATCACGAACGTCATCCCCACATCGGCTTCCCAATCTTCGAAAACAGGCCCGAAATCGAAAAATAAAATATCATCGTTTTGAAGAATTAAATCAGGAGGATTTTCGCGATACGGAAATAAGGTATTTCCACCCGAACGAACGATGCGTTTATGCCAGTATTTTCGAATTCCATACAGTTCAAAAGCTAAATCGTATAGCTCATTATTGAGGTCTCGTTCCGTTTTATCGGCGCATATCAAGCCTCGTTCTTGCGCAACAGAAAATAGGGCAAATGCATTCCTTTCAGCTTCAAGCAAAACCTGCCCTAAATCACGTTTATTTTCCGCCATATCGATAATGTCCAATGATATTCCAATCAAATAATACATCCTCCATCACTTGTCCAGCACCAATATTATGAACAATCAAGCAACGCTTTCCATCGCTCGATTTTTTTTCAATCACTAAACCAATGTGAGTAATGCCTCCTCCTAAATCCCAACATACTATATCACCTGCCACATAATCCGCAGCATTCTTACTACACGGTTTTACTGTTGCAAATCTTTCAAAAAATACCATCAAATTCGGAACACGACGATGGTCAATATTGCTGTCGGTTTTCTTCAGTCCCCAGCGTTTGGGATATAGTTTAAAATGTGCGACCATATCTTCATGAACTAATTGCTGCAAATCCACGCCTAGCATTCGATACGCCCGAATAACAACATCGGTACAAACGCCCTTTCCAGCTGGCACATCACCCATCGGATAGCCAATACGAAAATACGTTGGATCATAAACAACATGCTCTTTCGTTAATTGAATTCCGGCATCCGAAAGTCGATATTGCCATGTGCTAATTTGCCCGATTGCTGGGGCAATTCCAAACACTAAAAACAGAAGTACAATCTGAATTTTTTTCATGTTTTGGGCAACGCTTTTTAATTTCCGCAAGCTACAATTAAAAACCCCGGGCTTTCAAGTCGCAGGAGCTCCTTTCAATCCCTGTTGCACGAATATCAATCATTTTATTTCAAAATACTACACCCGAATTCTCTTCAGAATATCCAATTTAATTCACAGATACATTTTCTGAAATTTGATTAATATTATCCGTTGTGAGGTTGGATTATCAATTTATTTTTTTCATATCAATCAATGAAATAAGACTGTTAATGCTTCTTGTCACTAAATCATTCATGTTTGTCTACGACGTATTAATTCTTGTCTTGAAACACGCTTCGAAAAGCTCAGCGTGCATTTAAAGAAGGTCAAGACTGGACGATGCTGCTTACGTTCAGGGCCCTTTTTCGACCATTGTGCTTGGATAAGTTTTTTTTCTCATCTATGTCGAAACACACCCTCGCCGCCCAGACATAGCCATCGCTCTGATCCGTTTCTAAACCTAATTTTAATTTAAATAACCCGTTGTGCGGTTGAATTATCAATTTATTTTTTCATATTAAACAATGAAATAAGGCTGTTAATGCTTCTTGACACTATATCATTCATGTTTGTCTACGACGTATTACTTTCTTGTCTTAACACAAGAAAGTAATCAAAGAAGGTCAAGTCTGGACGATGCTGCTTACGCACCAGGCCTTTTTTCGACCATTTTGCTCGGATAAGCTTTTTCCTCATCTATGTCGAAACACACCCTCGCCGCCCAGACAAAGCCACCTCACTGATCCGTTTCTAAACCTAATTTTAATTTAAGTAATTTAATTTAAAGGCATTACATAAGTAATGATTATTGGGGTAAGCGATAAATAGTGTTGAAGGATAATTCTAATTTTTAACCGCACAACGGGTTTAAATAATTTAATTTAAAGGCATTACATAAGTATTGATTATTGGGGTAAGCGATAAATAGTGTTGAAGGATAATTCTAATTTTAAACCGCACAACAGGTTAATATTCATAATATTATTTCCCCGGTTCAAAATCTAAGACCGCCGAATTCATGCAAAAACGTTTGTATGTCGGCGCCGGACCATCATCGAAAATATGCCCTAAATGTCCATCGCAACGCCCACATAAAACTTCCACACGAAGCATTCCATACGTTCGATCTTCTTCATATTTCACACTCGTAGGGCGCAATGCCTCGTAAAAGCTTGGCCATCCGCAACTGCTCCCAAATTTCGAATCCGATTTAAATAAAGCATTTCCACATGCCGCACAATAATAAATACCTAATCCTTCGGTATCCCAGTATTTACCCGTAAAAGCGCGCTCAGTTCCTTTCAATCGCGAAATCTCATACACTTCCGGTGCTAATACTTTTTTCCATTCGACATTACTCACATTCAAATGGGTTGTGTCGGTTCGGGAATAATAGGGATTGTTGGTTTTTGTGCTATCGCTCATACTTGTAGTTTTTGATGAATTACTCGATTGGCTCTGACATCCGCCAGAAAAAGTGATAAAGAAAACAATGGGAATGATGTTCAAACGCATAGTGTCAAATTTAATTTTCTATTTCATGAATTACGAAACAGTCCTGCATCCGGATTGTTTGAATGCATTTTTGTTTCATTTCCCTTCTTGTCGTTGGTTCAAAAAATACCTTACAAACTTTGCAAAAATATGTTTCGATGTACGATCTTCCGTTTCGTTGCGGCTTGTTTGATAGCTTCTTCCTACCAATGCACCTTTGCCCCGCAATATCTGTTATGAAAAAGTTCATTACTCCTATCTTCTTGTTTTTAAGCTTCACCGCTTTCTCTCAAACACTTAAACTCAGCTCACTTCAAGAAGCTTTAACGCTTGCCCGAAAGCAAAACAACAGCATTCGTTCTTCAGAACTCCAAAACCGAATTGCTCAAACCGACAATTCACTCGCTCAAAGTGGTCTGTATCCATCACTCAGCCTTACAGGAAATAGCGATTATAACCTCAAACTACCCGTTCAATTAATTCCTGCCGAAATCTTTGGTGGACCAGCTGGAACATACAAAGCAGTTCAATTTGGTCGCGCTTGGAATAGCAGTGCTAGCGCCGTTTTCGAAATGCCTTTGCTTCATCCCGATAAATATGCACAAGCACGCGCAGGTCGCCTCACCCGCGAACAAATTGAACTCGAACAAACAGCTCAACAACGACTCACTCTTCAAAAAGTAACAGCTGCCTATCTCAACGTCTTGGTGCTTCAACAAGCCTTAGTGCTCAACATGGAACTCGATTCTTCAGCGACTAATTTGTATAATGCAACCAAGGCGCGTTTCGAACAACAACTCGTTAGTCGCGTCGATATTAACCGCAGCGAAAACCTAAAAAATAGCAACCTGCAACAAACTTTATCGCTTCGATCAAATTTGCAAGTGGCTCGACAAAACCTCTGCATCATATTGGGACTTTCACCCAATACAGATATTCAAATAGATGATCAACTCAGTAAATATGCAGAACTCAACTTAGCAAACTTGCCCGAAATAAAACCTGAAAATCGACCTTCCTATCTAGCAACAATGAAAGCCGAAGAAGCCGCTCGTTGGAAAATGCGTCAAAATGCATATGCTGCTTTACCAAAACTTTCAATAAATTCGAAATATACATTTGCCAATCAAACCAACCGATTATTCAGTGGCGCAGGTACCAATTTCGATTATGGAACAGTAGGAATGAGTTTAAATGTTCCCCTTTTTAAAGGTCGTAGTACCGCTTTACAAACGCGCAAATCGCGCATTCAACTTGATCTTGCACGGATTCAAAAAGAACAACAGTTGCTCAGCTCAAATTCCGAAATTATGGAATGGCAAACGCGACTTCGTGAAAAAGAACAAGCACGTTCGCTCGCTGCTTCTCGCGATGCCAATGCTGCACAAAATCTTGATCTTTCCTTTCAATCATATGATCAAGGTGTAATTACACTCGATCAATTATTTACCATTTATAACGAATATGTTCAAGCCCGCAATAGTTATTTGCAGGCTATGAGCGATGGGGCGCTATATCGAACGTATTTGGAATTAGAAAAATAATTCAAACTATCAATCAAAGAATCTTATTTATCAGTTGATTTTCTATCCACCGAAAACCAAGAATATTCTTCCTCCCCTTTTCTAGCTTTGTCATAATCGGGTGGTGTTACCAACGATACTGGCGCTCCACCCATATTCAAAAATTGTGATTTATAGAGCGTATAATTCATTCCATCCCAATGCAAAGCCCCTCGCCAATATTGTACACTCTGGAATAAATTCAATAAAATGAACATGGTAATAAGAGAGACAAACGAATAACGGATGGTATTTTTAAATGCTAAAATTTTCTCCAACATCACAGCTAAAGGGAAAGCCCACAATGCATACATATCGATATATGCTCTTAATCCAAATGAGCCACCATACCACCAACACCACCAGGAGCTTACGATATAAATATTCAACATAGTAAATACCCAAATGGTCCATTTTAAACCAGGCAATCGATTTCTAAGAAAGAATAAACCTATAAATGACATTGCCATTAATGGTGTATAAATAAATAATCCTTTTCGAAAACTAAATAAAGTCTCAAGCACTCGTGGATGTTGAAAAAAGAATGACTCTGATTCACCATAGGAATAATATAACCATTCACCTGTTACCCCCTTCCAATAAATTAACTGCGGAATCCAAACTATTAGAATGCATATTCCAACTATGAATACTCGAGATAAATGAGTACGTATATACTGAATTTTAGCACACAAGCTTTCCGAATCATGTACCGAAAATAATAATGGTACTAAACCTATAAGGACGTTGGATGGCCGAATTAATGTAACCAATCCTATTGTCAAACCCAATAAAATACTAGTATTCCAACTTGCATTCTTATGCCACTTAATTGTTAAATAAATAATGAATGTGAATAAAAAGAAATTCGCTGCATGGGGCATTGCCGCTTCATGCACCGAATAATAAAACAAATTGGTTCCCAAGGCAAGAATGAATATCGTTGCAGAAGTAACTTGTTCATTGAAATATTCTAGCAGTATTTTCCGAAGAAAATAAATGCCTAATAGCATGTAAACAAATCCACTCAACGACAGGAAAAATAAATAGGGTTCACTAAAACCATCTACAGGATAATCGAATAGTTTGGCTACAATATGTCCTAAAATAAAAAATGGGAAATAAAGAAAACTCATCCCCATACTCATTTTAAAAACATGTCCACCATTGGGTGAAATTAGAAACCAATAATGTCGTGAATACTGCACATTAGGATGATAAACAAATTTCAATTCAGGATCATGATCTATAATGATTGCTGGCAGATAACCGTAGTAATAATGAATGTCGTTATTTAGAATATCCGGGCTACGATGAAACAGCTTGGGCGCTAGAATAAACAACAAGCAAACAAGTGCACACAGTAGAATCGTAAAATAACTCAAGCTGAATTTAGATGCCATTGTTGTGGAACTTCGAATGAAAATCAACCAAAAAATACATACGCCAACACAATGGAAGTGATAATTCCAATCAAATCGGCCAGCAACATGGCTGGAATCGCATAGCGTGTATTACGAATACTTACCGCACCGAAATAAACTGCTACCACATAAAACGTTGTATCCGAAGAACCTTGCAGAATGCAGGACAATCTTCCCGGAAAAGAATCAGGACCGAAAACAGTCATTGAATCGATCATCATTCCACGTGCACCACTACCGCTCAAAGGTTTAATTAAAGCCGTTGGCAAACCATCAACAAAGCGAGTGTCGGCTCCCAACATCCCAAAAAGACTTTTCATTCCATGAATAACGGCATCAAATGTTCCGCTAGTTCTGAGCATACTAATCGCCACTAAAATCCCAACCAAATAAGGAATAATGCGGATTGAGGTTTCAAAACCACCTTTTGCTCCATCCACAAATGCATCAAAAATGTTGATCTTTTTATACAATCCTCCACCAACAATGAGCACAAAAATGAGGAGAATAATCCCATTACTCAACATAGCTGAGAATCCTTGCACAGCCATCGAATCCAGTGAATGAATATAAATTACAAGCAAGGTTATAAGTGATGAAATTCCTCCTATCCAAGCTAAAATAATTGGCTGTAGTATCCGTATTTTTTGCTTCCACGAAACAATCAACATCGCCGAAATGGTTGCGATGAACGTAGCAATCATGCATGGAACAAATATGTCGGTTGGACTTTGAGCATGAAGTGCCGCGCGTGCCGCAATAATACTTACCGGGATTAAAGTTAAACCCGATGCATGCAAACACAGAAACATGATTTGAGCATTGCTAGCAGTGGTTTTATCAGGATTTATTTCTTGCAAACTCTCCATCGACTTAATACCAAATGGAGTAGCTGCATTGTCGAGCCCTAACAGATTCGCCGAAAAATTCATCATCATATGTCCCATCGCTGGATGTCCTTTGGGAATCTCAGGAAACAGTCGACTGAAAAAAGGACCAATGAAGCGTGAAAGCAAACGAATTCCTCCAGCTTTTTCGGCTATACTCATCAATCCCATGAATAGAGCCATGATTCCAATGAGTCCGATAGCAATGCTGATTGCTGTTTTACAGGTATCGATAATGCCTATATCTGCACCCGTAACCATGCGACTGAATATCTCGGTATCTCCACCAAAGAAGCCTTTCCATGCGGCAACCGAAATGGCAATGAGGATAAATGCTGACCAAATTCTACTTAAAGCCATTGAAAAACCTTTGGGCTAATGTAGAAAATCGATTCTTTCGATCAGGGGAGAGTTTTACACATCCAATTGCTAACAATGCATGGGCATACCAATGAAATTCACTTATTTTGCAGCCCGTTAAACGAATTTAAAACACGAATTCCCTTCAATGCCATGATGAAACTCCTGCGTTTCTATATTATATATCGCCCATTCTTTATTCTTGGACTGATTGCTTTTGGTGTGATATCGCACATTTACTTGGATACTGTTCTCGCTTGGCTATGTTATATAGCTGCACTCATTTCCATTGTATTGTATTTTATGATGGGTACCATGCGACTAGTTCAAGAATCAGTAGCAAGTGGAGATGTAGATGCTGCTTTAGCATATATCCAACATATTAAATTCCCTAAACTACTTTTCAAGCCTATTCGGATGGCGTATTACATGCTTCAAAGCAATTTAGCGCTCGCAAGCGATGATTTAGGTAAAGCTGAAGATAATATTCGTAAGAGCTTGAAGACAAATTCAACCCTTGCCGGCGATATGAAAGGGAGCAATCTAATGCAACTTGGATTTATCGAACTCAGAAAAGGAAATGCGAAACAAGCCCGATTGCATTTGATTGAAGCTGTGAAAATTGGAATTCCAGATAACGATAGTCTTGCTGCAACTTATCTTCAACTTTGTTCCATGGAAATTCAACGCCAAAACTATCGTGTGGCAAAGGAATATTTCAAGAAAGCAAAACAAGCTAAACCTAAAAACGAAGAAGTAATCAAACAAATTCAGCAATTGGAAAAACAAATTCCTCGACTGCCCGGTTAAAATTTCACTACTTATTTCTTTCCTTCATAATAAATCCTCCTACTATTTTTAGGGGGATTTTTTTTGAACTCTTATCATTTTTATAGTTAAATGAAATCAACATAGGTTAAAATCAATTTTTATGATTTTTTATAATTCCTTTATATTAAGCTAGAATTACCGTCAATAATAGCATTCATACATTCGGCTAAACCAATTTCATGCAATTTTTCAGCAGTTTTTCATGAATTTTCACCCGTAAGTATAGAGGTTGATTTTAAGTAATGCAAATTTGTCCTGACTTAATATTCTACTATGAAAAATTCATTTAAAACAAAACTAGTTCTTCTCACATTTCTACTGGTTTCATTGAATAAAGTAACTGGTCAAAGTATTACACTCCCCTATTCTACCGGGTTTGATACCCAAGAAGAAAAAGCAGGTTGGCAAACATTTCATACTGGAACATTAGGCACTTCCTCTTGGGGCTATCAATCGTTTGGAGCATTTTCAGCACCTAGTTGCGTGTATCATGATTATAACGTTGGCGGTAGTGAATTGGATACCGTTGTAGATTGGTTCGTTTCTCCAGCGATTAATTTTACGCCCAATGCAACTATTACACTTTTTATTCAAAATGCTGGATTTAGCAGTCCATTTCCCGACAGTTTCGAATTGTGGTTTAGTAGTACTAATCCCAATCCTTCAAGTTCCAGTTATGAATTGATAGGAAATCTTTCCTATATGCTTCCTTTAAACCAATGGCTCGACACCACTTTTACTATTCCATTTTCTAGTCAAAACGGCTATATTGCATTGAAATACAAAACGATTGGAGCAAGTTGGTTTACACCGTCTTTTGATAATATCATCATTGAACCTGATGCATCTCAATCGATCGAAAAATCACCTATTCATTCTGAATTAAAATTATTTCCTAACCCAGCAAGTTCCCATTTTCAATTGTTCAATATACCAGTTAATTCAACAGATATAAGAATTATTGATTGTGCTGGTCGTGAAATTTGCCATATCCCAACTGAAAATAAATCAACTATTACAATTCCAAGAAATAACACTCCTGCTGGAATTTATTTCGTTCAAGTTTATTCGTCCAATCAAAGAATTAAAACACAAAAACTAATTTTTTATTAATCATTTTAAAGATCATTCTCAATATAGATCAATCAATGAAATGTTAACTCAAATCGTGTCCCATTATTTATAGCACTTTCAACTTCAATCGACCCTCCCAAAGCTTCTAATTGTGATTTAACAAGATATAAACCTAAACCTTTCCCATCAGGATGTTTATGAAAACGCTGGTACAAGCCAAAAACTCGATCTTTAAAGCGTAAAAGATCAAATCCAATTCCATTGTCCGAATAAAATAATCGAATTCCGTTCTTCACATTTTCAGTACTTATAGAAATTTTTAGCGGCCGTTCTTCTGATCGATAACGCAAAGAATTCGTAACTAAATTTTGTATGATACTTTCTAAATATGTTTGGTTAAAACTTACTGAAGGTGCATGTGAAAAATCAATTCGAATTTCTGGTTGAATTAAATCAATTTTCATTTTCAATTGATCAATCACTTTATTAACTACATCATCAAACAGTAATACCTGCCTTTCCATCGAAGGATTATCCTTAATTATAAGAATTTTAATTAGGTCATTAATTGTTTCATTAAGTTGATTGGTTGATGTTTGAAAACCTTTAATCAGCTTTTCAATTTGAGGATCTTTAAATTCGAAATCCTCCATCAAATTTAATATACCAATTAAATTCGACAATGGTGCTCTTAGATTATGCGAAGTGATGTATGAAAACTGCTTTAAATCATTATTGTTTTTAGTTAATTCTTGAATTAAGAGCTCTTTGTCATGTTCCGCTTTTTTACGTTCAGTTACATCACGTTCAATAGCAATCCAATGAGTAAACCATCCTCTGGAATCAGCTACAGGCGCGATTGCCATATTCACCCAATACTCTTCACCATTCTTTCTTTTATTGATAATCTCCAATTCACAAGGCTGCCATTTTTGGAGTGATTGCTTTAATTCATCCAACTTCTCTCTTGATGAATTTTCACTCTGTAAAAACCGAGGCGTTTTACCAATGACTTCCTCACTTGTATATCCTGTCATTTTAGTAAAAGCTTCATTCACATAAATAATCTGAGGTCCAATACCATCAATCGGTTCAGCATCCGTTATTAATATAGAATCACTCGTATTAGTAATAACAGATTCCAATAAACGTAATCTACTTTCTTCCTCTTTTTGACGTGTAATATCTTGTATTGCTCCAACCATACGCACAGATTCTCCCTGCTCATTCTTTACTAAATATCCACGGTCAAAAACATATTTATAATTACCATTGAAGCATAAAACACGGTATTCATCTTCCCATGTTACATACTGATATTTTAAATTCTCATAAAAACGTAGTTCTACTCGTTCTCTGTCATCAGGATGTATAATGGATTTCCAAAATTCCAAGGCATTATTTTCATCAATAGAAGCATAACCAAATAACTTCTCCATGCCTTTGTTCCATACAATGTTATTCGTTTTCAAATCCAAATCCCAAATAACATCACTCGTTGCATCGGCTACACGATCATAGCGTTCATTACTTTCTTGAATTTTAATATTAGCTGTTTTGATAGCTGTAATATCCCAGAAATTACAAACAATAGCTTTAATATCAATATCATCAAGCATATTGGTTATAATCTTTTCGCACCAAATATAATGTCCATTTTTATGCTTAATTCTTAATTCAATTGGTTGTACCAGTTCTTCATTATTTTGGATTTTCTGTATACTTGAATTTAAACGTTCAACATCTTCAGGATGAACAAAATCTGTTTCAAACTGTCCTGTAAATTCCTCAGGACTATACCCAAGTATTTTGGTAATTGATGGTGTTCCAAATAGAATTTTCCCCTCAGGACTTATGAGGGTTTTCATGGTTGGACTTTTCTCAATCAATACTTTAAATTGAGCACTTTGTTTCCTTAATTTCTCTTCATATTGATATCGTTCAGTAACATTTCTATTATTCGAAACAATTCCTAAAATAGCAGGATCCTGAATCAAATTTGTTAATGTTGATTCAAACCAAACCCAAGAGCCATCAGCAGCTAAAAAACGATATGGCTTAATGACAATTTTTTTCTCATTATTTATTTTCTCCATGGATGATTTAATACGTTCTATATCATCTGGATGAATAAAATCAAATGGAGATTTTCCTAAAAAAGAATTTAATGGGTATCCGATCGAGGATTCACTATTTGGACTTATGTAGGTGAAAACACCATTTTCGTCCATGATAGATACAAGATCTGAACCTTCTTGTACAAGTGATTTAAATCGACTTTCACTTTCAAATAATGCCTTTTGAGTTTTTAATTGTTCGGTGATGTCATTGATTTGAACCAATCGACCTGATTTACCATCAAAATCAAACTGATTACTTTGTACTTCTACAAAAATGATCTCTCCATTTTTCTTCAAATGACGAAAAACACCATGAAAATAAATTTCCTTTCCCGCTGTCCGTTGAACAACATTTTCAACAAAATGTATATCTTCAGGCAATCGAATATCCCTTAAAGTCATATTGAGAAATTCGTTGCGCGAATACCCATAATGACGAATAGCCGATTTATTGACATCTAAAAATTTAAAGGTCGCAGTATCAAATACCCATAAAGGTTTAGGACTATTTAGAAACAGATTTTTATATTTCTGCTCCGATAAACGAATTTTCTCATTGATATTATTTCGCTCAATGCTATAGCGAATTGTCTTCTCCAATATCGAAGCCGACAATTCATCCTTTAATATATAATCTGAAACACCAAGTGATACAGCCTGAATTCCAAATTTACTATTCGAATATCCAGTAAGAACAATTACAGGAATATTGGATGAAATGGCCATGATATCTTTTACTAGCTCAACACCGCTATGATCAGGCAATGTTAAATCCAAAAGAATACACGAAAAACTCATTGGAGCAGTCATTAATTCTTTTGCTTCCTCAAATGTTATTGCCCGAATAATTTCAACATCCGGTGCAAATTCTTCAAAATAATCAACAATCAAAGTATAGTCACCTGTATTGTCTTCAATAATTAATATCGACTTTCCTTTCATTCGGGTTTATTTTTTTGAAGGAAGATGAACTATAGAAATCCAGAAATCTTCAATTGAATTTACAACTTTTAAAAAATCATCAGCATCAACAGGTTTTGTGATAAAACAATTCGCGTGATTTTTATAGGCTTCTAATATATCTTTTTCAGAAGAGGATGTAGTTAATATGATCACTGGTATATGCTTAATTTCATTATTCTTTTTAATGGAATTCAATACCTCATGCCCATTCATTTTCGGAAGATTAACATCCAATAAAATGATATCTGGTAAGATTACATTAAAATATTGACCATTCTTTTCTAAATACTGAATTGCTTCCCAACCATTCTTTACAACAGTTACATTGTTTGCAATCTTACCTTCTGTAAGTGCTTCCAAGGTTAAAACAATGTCTCCTTCATTGTCCTCAACTAACAAAATATTGATTGGTCTCATACGTCTATTGTTTTATGATTGTCAATTCCCTTCGGGATAGAGAAATAAAATATAGCTCCTTTTCCTTCCTCAGAATTTACCCAAATTTTACCACCATAATTTTCTATTATCTTTTTACAAATAGCTAATCCGATTCCTGTTCCAGAATACTCATCCCGATTATGCAAGCGTTGAAATAAAATAAATATTTTATCGAAAAACTGTTCGTGAATACCAATCCCATTGTCCTTGACAGAAAAAATCCACCGATCTTTTTCTTCCACAATTCCAATATGAATGATTGGATGCGCATTATTCTGAATGTACTTTAATGAATTTCCAAGTAAATTTTGAAACACTTGTAATAATGGTGTTCGTTGTATTTTCAATATGGGTAATGTATCATAGGTTATTATAGCTTGCTTTTCATCTATTAAATTCTTGTTCAATTTTATAGCTTCCAATAACAACTCATTTATATCAACATCTTCATATTCAAATTCCGATTTTCCTATTCGTGAAAATTCAAGTAAATCCAGAATGATTTTTCGCATTCTCACTGCCCCATCTGTTGCAAAATAAATATATTGCTTTGCTTTATCATCGAGCTTTTCTGCATATTTTTTCTCCAACTGTGTGAGAAAACTCGTTACCATGCGCAATGGCTCCTGCAAATCATGCGATGCGATATAAGCAAACTGCTCTAATTCCGAATTCGAAATGGCAAGCTCTTTTGCACGCATCTGTAATTGACTATTTAATTTACGCAATTCCTTTTCTGTCTTTTTCAATTGCGTAATATCTTGCAATGTCCCTTCAATAAGCAGCGGACGTCCTTGTTGATCTTGCACTAAATTACCTGTACTTAAAACTACTTTTTGCTTTTTATTCCGAAGCACCATCCGGTATTCAGCCTTAAATGGGGTTCCCGTTTTAAATAATTTTTCATGATTCTCAATAAAACGATCAATATCTTTTGGACTTATTAAAGCCTTAAATTCTTCAAATGAAAATGAACTTTCAGTTGAAGTCAATTCACAAATAGTGTATATCTCATCCGACAAGAAATTATCTCCTCCCTGCAAATGAATTTCCCAATAACCAAGTGATGCAATTTCTTGTGCCGATTTTAATTTAGTATTCAGTTTTATTATTTCTTGCTCTGTTTTCTTACGAAACGTTATATCGCGAAATGTATTGACAATGGATGCCACCAGTGAATCATTTAATTGATTTTGAAAATTGGTTTCTATCCAATGAATTTGCCCATCAGGATGCAAATAACGATACTCATAACGAACTACTCTTTCTGGATTTTGAAGTACTTCATTAAATGCATTTCCTAATCCTTGAATATCTTCTTCATGTATTAAATCTGGCCTTACTTTTCCTTCAAATTCAGAGATATCATAACCCAAAATACGTTTACCTGAAGGACTCATATAAATCAAAGTACCGTCGGAAGCAAGTTGACATATCCCATCATGACTATTTAAAATCAAGGCTTTAAATCGAGCTTCACTTTTAGCAAGATTTTCTTCTGCTTCCTTATTAAAAGTATGATCTTGAGTAATCATTACGACCTCAGTAATTATATTTTCTTTATTAATTAAAGGATATATAATTAATTGAATCCATCTCTTTTTCCCAGATTTACCAATCATTTTTGGATCATACTCAAATACAGGTGTTGTAGCTACTTCTCCCGAATATGCTTTATCAACGAATACAGAAAGTCCTGAACGAATAAGAATTTCATCCTTACGAATATTATAATCAAGAACATTTTCAATCTTATCTTCCCACAGTACTTCCCATGCAGAATTAGTACTTAAAAATTTGCCTTGTGAATCATACATGGCAACAGGCATAGGATATTGCTCAATCATCGATCGGAATCGGTTTTCACTTTCTTGAATTTTTTTCTCCGATTTTACACGATTTGTTATATCGCGGAAGTTCGTTACGATGGATTTAATTTCCGGGATATGTAATAAATTAACTGTAGTTCCTTCTACCCATTTTAATTCACCACTTATACATTGAATTTGAAATTTTAAATCAAACACTTTTCCCGGATTAGATAGCATATCCTTCGAAATTCGATTTACCTCATCTTGAAATTCCGGTTGAACAATAGTCAATCCTCTCTTACCTAAAATCTCTAAAACAGGGATTCCTGTAATACTCTCAAATGCTGGACTTACATAGGAGAATCCTAAACTTTCATCCGAAAGAAATAACATCTCTCGACTATTCTCAAATAAATACCGGAATTTAATTTCACTGGCTTTAATTCTTTCCTCTGCCTCTTTCTTATCCGTATAATCTTGGGTTATTTGTATAACCTCTGTAATTTGATCTTGATCATTTTTTAAAGGATATAGTATTATTTGAATCCATCTTCTTTTATTAGATTTAACTGTAAGCCTTGGATTATATTCAAAAACAGGTGTAGTAACAACCTCACCAGAAAATGCCTTTTCAATATATTCCGACATTCCAGCTTCCTGCATTTTCTTATCATTTCGAATATTGTATTTTCCTTCACTCGGAGCAAGGGAATTTCCCCAAAATGTACTCAATGCAGCATTTGCACTCGTAAACACGCCAGTAGGGGTATACGTAATAACGGGCAAGGGATACTGTTCTACAATATCTCGAAATCGTTTTTCACTCTCTTTTATTTTAATTTCAGCAAGCCTACTCTCTGTTATATCACGATAATTTGAAACAATCCCTTGGACATTCTTATCATGCAATAAATTAGTAATTGTTCCATCCAACCAAGCTAAACTTCCATTTTTACATTTTATTTTTGATAAACACCTAAATGTTTTACCTGGATTCTGAATTAAATCCTGAAATAATTGATTCGCATTTTCAATAAAATCTGGAACAAGAAACTCTGTAACATGCCTACCAACCGATTCCTCAATTTTATATCCTGTAATTCGTTCAAACGAAGGACTTAAATAGGTCAATTTTCCTTCGTTGTTCGATAATACAATCATCTCCGAAGAATTCTCAATCAATGCTCTAAATCTAGCCTCACTCTCTTGAAGTAAACGATCCGATTTGATTTTTTTTGTAATATTATTCGAGATGACAAAAACCCCAATGATTTTTCCAAATTCATCTATGGCTGGCTTATACTTATTTTCAAATACAATAAAATCATTTTCTTCTAACTCAATTTCAATATGAGCTTGCTGTGTTTCACCATTTAAAACTTTTTCATAAATTAACTTCAAATCTTCTTGACTCTTTTCATGAGAATATTCTAATATAGACGCACCAACTACAACTTCTTTATGAAGATATTGTGAATATAAATCATGAAATAATTTATTAAAAGAAACAATCTTTAAATTCCTATCTAAAAGAATAAAACTTTCTTCCGTATTTTCTTTGAAAATATTTAACTTCCTCTGAAGAAATAATAAACGTTCATGCTCATATCCACTCGTTGGATTAATCATGTTTTTTTTAATCTTAGGAGAATTTAATATGTCAACTTTTTTCATATTTCAATCAATTTAATTATTTATTCCCACTCATAATTATTTCATTTCCATAAACCCAAAACGAAAAATTATCCAAAAATCATTTAGCTAATAACATGTTCTTTTAAGAATGAAATATCAGTACTTTCTATTCCACCAAGGTATATATTTACTCTTTACGTTTGGATTAAACTTCGTTAATTTTAGGATTCAGCATCTAGGTATTCGCCCTCATTTTCTTAACTAAATGGACAATCACCAAATCATTCTTAAAACCATTGAATTCGTAAAAAATGAACTTCGTCAAGCAGAAGCTGGACATGATTGGCAACATATCAATCGCGTATGGATAAATGCTAAACAAATTGCTCAGTTTGAACAAGTAAATTTGCTTGTTGTAGAACTTGCTGCGCTTTTACACGATATCGCGGATTCCAAATTTCATCAAGGTGACGAAACTATCGGGCCTAAAAAAGCAAGACAATTTCTTGAATCCATACAAGTAGAAGAAGATATTATTCAACACGTTATTTTAATTATTCAACACATTTCATTCAAAGGAGGAAATTTCAATCAAGAATTTATTTCACCCGAATTCATGGTTGTTCAAGATGCCGATCGAATCGATGCGCTTGGAGCCATTGGGATTGCACGTGCATTTCATTATGGTGGATTTAAAAACAGAGAAATTTATAATCCAGCAATTCAGCCGAAACTAACTATGAATCGAGAAGAGTATAAAAATGACTCCGGTCCTACGATCAATCACTTTTATGAGAAATTGCTATTATTGAAAGACCGAATGAATACGCAAGCAGGGAAAGAACTTGCCGAACAGCGTCATCAATTTATGCAGAACTTTTTGGATCAATTTCATGATGAAATGGAGGGAAAACGATAGTACTTTTACACCGTGCGCTATTTCTTCCACATAGGTTATCACGGAATCAATTACCGAGGCTGGCAACGTCAACCTAATATCATTGGAGTTCAAACGATTTTAGAAGAAGTACTTTCTAAAATACTCAAAGATAACATCACTGTAATTGGCTGCGGTAGAACCGATGCGCAGGTTCATGCCTCTCAATATTTTTTCCACATTGATGTAAAAGAACCCTGGGATTTCGATCTCAAATTTCGACTCAATCACACTTTGCCCGATGATATTGCGGTATTCGACATTCTAGAAGTTGGACCAGATCAACACGCCCGATTTGATGCGATTCAACGTGATTACGATTATTTTCTGCATTTCTATAAAGACCCTTTCCTCGCCAAACACAGTTCCTATTACCGCGATGAAAATTTAAATATCCCCGAAATGCAACGTGCAGCAGCACTTTTACCTAACTACTCGGATTATTTCGCATTTTGCCGATCACCCGAAAAATACGAACACACACTTTGTTTCGTCAAATCGTCCGAGCTTATCAGTAATACCAAAGGTGACCGACTTCGCTTTCACATTAGTTCTAATCGCTATTTAGGAAGCATGATCCGAATTCTTGTTGGGAAATTCCTAGAAATTGGACGCGGAGAAATTTCGGTAGATGAGTTTGAAAGCTATTTTCATCAACGTAAGTCAGCACCACTCGTCATTCCGGCTCATCCACAAGGACTTTATCTATCTAAAGTCACGTATCCTTATTTAGATCTCAAACCCAAGGCTATATTCTCGTTTCTGGATTTCGATTAAAGATTGAAAATTTGAATTTAATTTGCAAACTAACTTATTAGTAAGTAAGTTTACGTCGTGAAAATTGCTCAAGAACGCTTGCTTGAATTAGGCGAAACACTCATCCGTACCAGAGGTTTCAATGCTATCAGCTATGCCGATTTGAGTAAGAAACTGCAGGTGAAAAATGCAGCTATTCACTATCATTATCCTAGCAAAGAAGATTTAGGCATTGCCATTATTCACTTCAATAGGGAAAAATTTGCTCGCTTTTGCGAACACATGATCAAACGGGAATTCAAACCCGACGAACAAATCCGACGATACATCCGAATTTATTCCTCCAGCCTTCAGGATGAAAAAGTGTGTCTCGTTGGTTCGCTCGGCCCTGATTATGCGACTTTTGGCCCGGCCATGCAGCATGAACTCAAAATCCTTACTTCCGAAATTCTCGATTGGTTTACTCATGTCCTTGAAAAGGGAAGAAATGAGGGGATTTTCCAATTCACAACCGAACCTCAAACGCAGGCTTTGCTTATCATTACCAATCTTACTTCAGCTCTCATCTTGTCTAAAATAATGGGACCGACTGCATTTCATCAAATCACCGATTCGGTCATGTCTTCCCTTCTAAAAACCCAACCCTAATTTATGGAACGTGTTGTCATTACTGGCACTGGCGCTATAACACCGCTAGGCAATTCTACCGAATCTTTTTTGAATAATGTGTTTGCTGGCGTTTCAGGTGCTGGTCCAATCACGCGATTTGATGCTTCTGCTTTTAAAACGCGTTTTGCTTGTGAGGTAAAAGATTTCGATCCAACTCAGTATTTCGAACGCAACGAAAGTCGCAAATACGACCGTTTCTCTTGGTATGCTGTTGCTGCTGCTGATGAAGCCTTAAAAATGGCTGGAATTTCTCGCGATAACATTGATGTTCACTGTGCTGGAGTAATCTTCGGTTCCGGAAATGGTGGCATCGAAACCTTCGATCAACAACTCATCGAATTCGCTGCAAATCCTTCCAATCCTCGATTCAATCCCTATTTCATCCCCAAAATGCTGGTGAACATGCCTTCGGGTGTTGTTTCGATTCGTACCGGTTTTCGGGGAATTGTTTATACACCCGTTTCTGCTTGTGCAACAGGGAATACAGCCATTATGGATGCTGCTAATTACATACGTTGGGGCAAAGCCGATGTGATGATCGCTGGAGCATGTGAAGCTCCAATTACCTACTCCGCCATTGGTGGATTTGGTGCCATGAAAGCACTTTCCACCCGTAATGATGATCCTCAAAAAGCTTCTCGTCCATTCGATAAAGACCGCGATGGATTTGTGATGGGCGAAGGTGCCGGAGCACTTATATTAGAATCACTTTCTCATGCCTTGGCTCGTGGAGCGAATATCTTGGGTGAAGTGGCTGGAACTGCCATGACTGCCGATGCCTATCACTTGAGTTCTGGTTTACCTGACGGTGATGGTGCTCGTCGTTGCATGCTACTCGCCCTCGAAGAAGCTGGTTTAAGTCCCGATCAGGTTGATTATATCAATGTACACGCAACCTCCACTCCAGTGGGCGATCCAGGCGAGATGAAAGCAGTTTGGAGCGCCTTTGGCGAACGAAGCAGTTTGCTCATATCTTCCACTAAATCCATGACCGGACATCTCCTAGGTGCCGCTGGTGCCGCCGAAGCAATTATCAGCTTAGGTGCAATTCAACGTCAGGCTGCTCCTCCTACCATCAACCTCGAAAACCGTGATCCGGAAATTCCTACAGGTTTGAATATCGTTTCCGGAAAAGCAAAATCACATCCTATCCGTGTTGTATTAAGCAATACGTTTGGTTTCGGCGGACATAATTCCAGTGTTGTACTTAAAGCTTTTACCGCATGATTCATACATCCAACGAGCTGTTCGTGTACTTTAAAAGTCATATCGGAAAAAGCTATCCCAAAGACATGATCACCTTTGGATGTTGGCTGCAACCAGTAATTAAAAAAGTGGAACGGGATGAATTACATCTCGAATTTTTCATGCGTCCTGAAGAAGGAAATCCTGCCGGAACGGTGCATGGTGGCGTTTTAGCATCTATCATTGATGAAACCATCGGTGCGATGATGTATTACACGGGTGAGCCACATTTCAAATCAACTATCAACTTAAGCGTCGATTACCTCAATTCCTGCCGCCCAGGTGATGTGATATTGTGTCGTGCTCGATTAGTCAAAGCAGGTAAAACACTACTTCACGCAACTGCCGACATTATTCGGGAAGACGATGGGAAAATAATCGCTTCCGGTAGCTCGAGTTTGATTGTAATGGTAAAATCGGCTTCGTAATTTTTTGACTTTGAACTGAAATAAAGAAGGAAAAAGCTTTAATACATTCAAACTCTTTTGCAAAATTGAGATGCATATTAGCATATCAATATTTTAATTAAGCGAGTATTTCTAATTCGTTAATCATACAATCCTCCCCTCTCCTCGTGGAGAGGGGTCGGGGCTGAGGTCAATGCAAAGCCAGAAAAACACGAGTCCACTCCATTGCCGATATCATCCGAGAAGACGATGGAAAATCATCGTCTCAGGCAGCTCGAGTTTGATAGTAATGGTGAAATCGGTTTCGTAATTTTTTGACTTTGAACTGAAATAAAGAAGGAAAAAGCTTTAATACATTCAAACTCTTTTGCAAAATTGAGATGCATATTAGCATATCAATATTTTAATTAAGCGAGTATTTCTAATTCGTTAATCATACAATTCTCCCCTCTCCTCGAGGAGAGGGGCCGGGGGTGAGGTAAATGCAAAGCCAGAAAAACACGAGTCCACTCCATTGCCGATATCATCCGAGAAGACGATGGGAAAATCATCGCTTCTGGTAGCTCGAGTTTGATTGTGATGGTGAAATCGGCTTCTTGATTTTTAAGATTAAAAAACTGAAATGTAGAAGGAAAAAGCAGTTGAGCATTCTTACTTTCTTCAGCAAAATTAATATGGAGTGTTGCTTATCTGTTGAATAATTAGGCGATTATTTCAAATTCGAAAATGGTGAAATTCTCCCCTCTCCTCGAGGAGAGGGGCCGGGGCTGAGGTAAATCGTTCATCCAACCTAAAATCCACACTGGATAGTATACGAACTTCTTTCATATCGGGATGTTTCGGGTTTATCAAGTAATTGAATTCTTCCGGAACAACTGCCGATGGTACAGACAAGACCAATGTTTCTGATTTCAATAACCATTCATCACCCAATTTTCGTGAGGATAATGGATGCGGGAAATGATACCAATCCTTAGGTAATTCCTGAAATTGATATATCGAGCCTAAATCAGGGATTTCAATTTGCACCATGACTAAATCGCTTGGCAACCAAACAGATGGCGTATGCACAAGCCATTCCGTTAAACATAAAGCCCGATTGGAAGCAGTATAAAGCACCGGATTTCCTCTGCTGTTCCACCTTCCACCTAACTTCTCCGCTCCTATTCCACTCAAATCACGAGAAAATTCGCGACGTGTTAAACGGAATACAATCATGAAACAATGCCGTATTCTAAGCGACCTAACTCGTCTTTAATGAGTTGAATTCCCATGCTGCTATCTAATAAAGATTGCGGTGTAATTCCTCCCAAAGCAAGATTAGGCAGAGAAAGCCATTCTACCCAACGTTCATCCGAACCAAATAGTTCTTTACCATAATTACTCAACATCGTGATTTCGATAATGCGTTCCGATTGCATGGCATCAAATGCTTTTTGACCTTTTTGATAACGTTGCAGACTTCTTTCAGATAAATGAAGCACTCGTGCCCATTCTCGAAAACTAAAGTTCAATCGATTGCCTAAGCCAACAAAAAAATCGAAAGGTAATCCGCCTCGAATAAAATTAATAAGCCCATATGCCGCAGCGCTTTCAGCTACTGTATAAGAAATGGGAGTTTCGTTTATAGGATATGTTTTCATAATAAATATCTTTCCCCAAAGATACATGTCTTTTTCAAAACGTCAAATGTCAAACATATTTTTCACAACAAATCTTCCACCGATTGCCGAATCGTTTTGGCAATTTCATCCGTCGGCAAATCATTCGCATCTTTCCCAAAAGGGTCTTCAATTTCCTCTGCAATTAATTCCAAACTCGCCAACACGTAAAAGATTATCGCAACCACTGGCATCACCCAATAACCCAACGAAAAAACATATCCAAAAGGTAATGTCATCACATACAGAAAAATGAATTTTTTCAAAAACACACTGTATGAAAAGGGAATAGGCGTTTTCTTAATCCGCTCACAAGCGCCCACTGCATCTGTAAAATTGACCATTTCGTTATTCACTAAAAGCAAGTGCTCGGTTTTCAACTTTCCCTGTTGTTCCAACTCGGCTAATCGGCGATACATCATTTGAGCAATTTGATTGGGTACATGTTGATTTTCAACCAATTCGGAAGAAACAAAATCGTCACAATCAACCAATTCCTTATTCAAAAAAACACCGCGTAAATGATTCTTCATGGCAAAGGCGTAGTTAGGAATCATAGCTCGAAAAAAAGCTCGATCATCGTTAGCAAGTACGGATAGTTTCATCGCCAAATTCCGACTCGAATTCACCAAACTTCCCCATACTTTCCTTCCTTCCCACCAGCGTTCATAAGCAGTATTGGTTCGAAAAACCAACAATAACGAAATCACTAATCCTAAGGTACTATGAATGAGTGATAAGTTTCTAATGTGGCTTTTTTCACTTATTTGCCATACTTCAATCTCGAGCCAAGCTATCACTCCAGCATACAATCCAATAAGGAAAATGAGTGGTGCTAACGTGCGAAATGTGTCGGCTTTGTGAAAGCGAAAAATGAAGGTGAACCAGTCTTTCGGATTGTATCGAATCATAGTTTTGCAAACCTACGAAGCAGATTGCAACTATCGAATACACTTTCATTACCTTCGCCGCATGATCATTTATTCATCCGCTTCGCTGCACCAAACCGCTGTTCACTTTGTTGGAAATCCTTCTAACGATGATCCGCTCACACTTTCCGAAAGTCTCCTCGAAATTCAGGACGATGATCAGGAACCGATTCTTAACTACCTTATGCGCGCTTTCAAACCCGAAGCGTTCTACCATTTTACCACCAACGGCAACCTCGTTTATGATGCTGTAAAAGAACTTTTCGACGAAAAAGGAAATTTCCTAGAAGCTTCTCAAACCATTGCCAGTCACTTATATGATGTGTCTACTCATCCACGCATTTTGGCTGGTGATTTATTTGTAGCACGCATTCGCGAAGTAAGTCTGCACAACGAATACGCCGATTGTATTGTGCTCCTCAAAGCCGAGGTAGAAGATAAATTCGCACAAGTAGAATGGGCCGATAAACACAGTCAGGTGAAGCTTTCTAACGGCTATCGCCTCGATCGTATCGACAAAGCCTGTCTCATTTTCAGTTTAGAACCTGGCGATGGTTATCGTGTGCTCGTAGTTGATAAAACCAATGGTAATTCTGCCGAAGCGCAATATTGGACAGATGCTTTTCTTGAGCTCGAAACACTCGAAGACAGCTACCATTTTACCCAACAATACATGCAGCTCACGAAGGAATTTGTGAAAGAACAACTTCCCGAAAATTTTGAGGTGAATCCTGCCGAACAAATTGCATTATTAAACCGCAGCTCTAAGTACTTCAAAGAAAAGCAACAGTTCGATTTCGATAATTTTGCCGATGAAGTCATGCAGCAGCCCGAAGTGGTTAGCGCATTCCGCAAATTCACCGAATCGTATTCCGAAGATCCCGACCACAGCATTAGCGAGAATTTCGACATATCTCAAGCAGCTGTAAAGAAACATGCGGGCATGTTCAAGAGCGTCCTCAAACTCGATAAAAACTTCCACATCTACGTCCACGGAAACCGCCAACTCATCGAACGTGGCTACGACGACGAAAAAGGAATGAATTACTACAAGGTGTTTTTCAGCAACGAACAGACCACGTAGTGGTCGCACCCCCGGACTTCAGTCCGGGGATTTCTCTAATTAGCAATCCTCATCATTTTCAGTCCGAGGCTTTCTCAAATAAATTCCAATCCCTCTAGCACCCCCGGACTTCAGTCCGGGGATTTCTCTAATTAGCAATCCTCATCATTTTCAGTCCGAGGCTTTCTCAAATAAATTCCAATCCCTCTAGCACCCCCGGACTTCAGTCCGGGGATTTTTCTAATTAGCAATCCGCATCATTTTCAGTCCGAGGCTTTCTCAAATAAATACCAATCTCTCTAGCACCCGCGGACTTCAGTCCGTGGATTCCCTTGAGAAGCATTAAACCTAATTGGGCGGCCGAGCAGGCTATCCATTACAAGTCCTCTCACATGCCGTCGCTTAAGCTATGGCATGTGCTGCGGGCTTTTCATTCCTATCCTTGCCGCGAGCGTATAAGGTGAAGCTTCCGTTATTAGTTAAGCATTGTAGTGGTACCTGGCATAACAGATATGCCGCACTGATGGGGCTAATTGAATAATAGCAACTCTCGTAATTCGTAATTATTTCCTAATCCTCACAAACACCTCTTTCCCTGCCCGTGGTGCAATAGAATTATAGCATGCTTCTATTTTCACTTCGCTGAAATAGCGCTCAAACAAATCTTGATAATCCTCTCTCCTTCCACCAAACGGCGGACGATCATTATTCTTAGGATCATCAAACATCAAACCGACTAACTTTCCATTCGGCTTTAATAAACTGGACATTTTTTGCGCATAAGCATCCCGTAATTTTGGATCAAGCGCACAGAAAAAAGTCTGCTCAATGATGATATCAAACGCATCCTGCAATTGAAAAAAATCCACATGGAGCAATTGCGCTTCAGGGAAATCGGAATGACGCTCTTGGAAACGAACTAAAGGTGCTGCCACGATATCGCAAATCCAAACGTTCTTAAATCCTTGCTCCCATAAATAAGCCGCTTCCCAAGCATTGCCTGCACCGGGAATCAGAATCTTCAGGTTTTTATTCGTCAATTGATTAAAATATTCTTTCAGGGGTTGAGATACGCGCCCCATGTCCCAAGCCGTTTCGCCTGTTACATAACGTTCTTCCCAAAAACCTGCATTTAATTCTAGTTCAGTTTTCATAAAATTCAATTGGTAATCCATCAGGATCATTAAAAAAGCAAAAACGCTTCCCCGTATATTCATCCACACGAATGGCTTCTGTTTCCCAATGGGCGGCATGTAAAAATCCTAGTGCTATTTCTAAATCTGCCACGGCAAAAGTTAAATGGCGCAATCCACAAGCTTCCGGGCGACTCATTCGGGCAGGTGATTCTGGAAAAGAAAACAATTCTAACACATACTGCTCACCCAATCCCAAATCGAGCTTCCAAGATTTTCTCTCTTCTCGGTAGTTTTCGGCAAGTATGTTCAGTCCGAGTAATTCAGTGTAAAACCATTTCGAGCGGGCATAATCAGAGCAGATTATGGCCACATGATGAATGGATTTTAGCTGAATGCCCATGCCTTAGTTTTTACGATCCAATACAACAATGTTTTCCACGTGGGTAGTTTGCGGAAACATATCTACCGGTTGAACAGATACCACTGAATACGCTTGATCGAGTAATATTAAATCGCGGGCTTGTGTGGCTGGATTACAACTCACATATACAATTCGTCTCGCTCCGCTTTCAATCAATCGCTTGGTTACATCATCATGCATTCCAGCTCGAGGTGGATCAGTTATAATAACATCCGGTTTTCCATGGGTTTCGAAAAATCCTTCTACCAACACATCTTTCATATCACCAGCAAAAAAGCTCACATTGTCCACGCCATTTACTTCAGCATTAATCTTCGCATCGGCAACCGCTTCTGGCACATACTCCACACCGACTACCTTCTTAGCTAATCCAGCAACAAACAAAGCAATCGTTCCCGTTCCAGTATATAAGTCATATACCACATCGTCTTTAGTAATTCCAGCAAAAGCACGTGTATGCTTGTAGAGTTCGTATGCCTGCTCTGAATTAGTTTGATAAAACGATTTTGGTCCAATGCGGAATTTCAACCCTTCCATTTCTTCCTCAATAAATCCAGCACCCGAATGCACAAAAATTTCGAGATCCGAAATAGTATCGTTTCGCTTGGTATTAATGGTATACAACAAGGAATGAATTTGCGGAAAGGCCTTTTTTAAATCATCTAACAAGGTAAAAACTTCGGGCAAAGCATCGGTTATACTCAAGCAAACCATCCATTCGCCTTTGCTATTGTTACGCAACAACAAATTGCGCATCACACCCGTTTGCTCCATCAAATTGAAAAACGAAATCCCCAATTCTTTCGCGCGTTTCTCCACAAACAAACGCATCGCATTGCTCGGATCGGGCTGCAAATAACAGTTGTTGATTTTTAACACTTTATCAAAACGCCCCGGAATATGAAATCCCAAAGCTGCACGATCGCTGAATTCGTCTTTACTTCCAATCTCTTCTTCTGTCAACCAACGACTCGCCGAAAAGGTGAACTCCAATTTATTACGGTAATAGTATTCAGTTGCTGAACCGTGAATCGGAGCAATTTCAGGAAGCGGTACTTTGGCAATCCGAGTGAGGGCATCTTTTACTTGTTTGGCTTTGTGTTTCAACTGATCAGCATAGGAAATCACCTGCCATTTACATCCACCACAAATTCCAAAATGTTCACACTTAGGTTCAACACGGATAGCACTTCGTTGATGAAATTGAATCACTTTCCCCTGACGAAATCCGCTCTTCTTACGTGTGATTTGAACATCTACAACATCGCCAGTTACCGCTTGTTCCACAAAAACCACCATGCCTTCGTGGCGTGCAACGCCCATTCCTTCAGAAGCCAAATCGGTGATTTCTAGACTGTGATATACTTGTGGAGCCTGCGTTCGTGATCTTCCCATGAATCAAAATTTTTGCGCAAGTTCAGGAAATTGGGCGAATGGGCGTAATAAACTAACTTTGTCGGGCTTTCTAATTTTCATTCTGCTTTCCCAAATCGTTGAAAAAAGGGAGGAACATCCTTTCGAAAGCACTCAAATTCAGCTATATGCAGCATTCATCCAAAACAAGTACACATCTATTAAACGGAAATCAACATTTCATTCAACTCGAAGAAGAACATTCTGCGCATAATTATCATCCAATTCCAGTTGTTCTCGAACGTGGCGAAGGTGTGTATGTATGGGATGTTGAAGGAAAACGATATTTCGACTTCCTTTCAGCTTATTCTGCTGTAAATCAGGGGCATTGCCACCCAAAAATCCTAGCTGCACTTATACATCAAGCTCAAACATTATCCCTTACTTCTCGCGCATTTCATAATAAAGCCTTCGCCGAATTTTCAGAATATATAACATCCTATTTTGACTATGATCGCTTCTTGCCCATGAACACCGGTGCCGAAGCAGTTGAAACCGCTCTCAAATTGTGTCGCAAATGGGCTTATCAGAAAAAAGGACTTCCTGAAAATGCCGCTAAAATTCTCGTCTGCTCTGGCAATTTCCATGGAAGAACCATTTCGATTGTTTCTGCATCTACCGATCCAGATGCACGCAAAGAATTTGGTCCTTACACTCCTGGTTTTGAAGTCATTGAATACAATAGCATTCCTTCATTAGAAAAAGCTCTTCAAGATCCACATGTGGCTGGTTTTCTTATCGAACCCATTCAAGGAGAAGCAGGTGTGATGGTTCCCGAAGAAGGATATTTGAAAGCGTGTTACGATCTCTGTCAAAAACACAATGTCTTATTCATTGCCGACGAAATCCAAACAGGAATTGCTCGTACAGGAAAGCTTCTCGCCATTGATCACGAAAACATCCATGCTGATATTCTCATCCTAGGGAAAGCACTTTCGGGTGGAATGTATCCTGTATCTTGTGTTTTAGCGAGCGATGAAATCATGTTATGCATCAAACCGGGCGAACATGGTTCAACTTATGGCGGGAATCCATTGGCATCTAAAATTGCGATGGCCGCTCTACAAGTTGTTCGCGATGAAAATCTTGCAGAAAATGCTCACAATCAAGGTGAAAAGTTAAGAGCTGCTCTTAGAGCAATTCCAAGTAGCCGAATACAACTAGTTCGTGGTAAAGGACTCCTTAACGCCATTGTGATTATAGAAAAAGAGGGAATTACAGCTTGGGATATTTGCATTCGCCTGATGGAAAATGGTTTATTGGCGAAACCTACGCATGGAAATATCATTCGATTTGCTCCTCCTTTAATTCTTAATGATGATCAATTACAAGCATGTATCACAATCATCAATGATACAATTTGCTCATTTGATTAAGGAATGAAACGTTCCAGATTCCTTATTTCCCTCTGCCTAATTGCTTTAATTGCTGGAGGAATTCATCTTTATTTTCGATATCAGGTTGCTCCATCATTTCTGCTCCCTGAAATTAAAATGACTGATTTAGAAGGCATTCCCGTTGTCCATACCCATGGACAAAACACCATATTGCTGTTTTTTGGAACCTGGTGCCGCGATTGTCGCAAAGAACTTCCTATGCTGACTTTACTTGAGCAGCAAATCATTGAAAAAGACATTCGCGTTATTCTGGTAAGTGATGAAGATCCATCCAAATTGAAAGAATTTGGAAAAACTCTTCCATCTCGTTTTAGCTTACTTCATTTAACAAAGAAGTTTAGCGAAAACGGAATCTATACCTTGCCTACAAGCTATCTCTATTGCGCCGACGGATCCATATTCCTTAAAAAGACAGGCGCAATCGAATGGACTGAAACACTATTGAATGATTTTGTTTCTGACTGCCCCCAAAAGTAAAACGGCAAAAGCGATATCTAGGTAGATTGCTTTTGCCGTCTTTCGCCGAAGCGTATGTGAAGATGGTTTGTGATAGACATTACTCGAATGCCTGAGCAAGTATACACCCTAAAATTAATTTTGTGAAAATATACACATGTACAAATTGGGGGACAAGCCACTATCACCGTGGTCAATTTCGTGGACAATAATTATATGTATCTAATATTCATTACTTTATGAATTAGCTTTTAGCTATTTTTTTTTGCAACTTGCGAAAGCGATGAATAGAAAACACAGGGCATTATTATTAATTTATAGTTTTTTCACCCTATTAATTGCGTCTTGTAGCAATTCAGAATCTAAAAAAGAGGCTAAAAATGATTTAATATCAATTCAAGAGGCTTTTAAAACAGATTCAATATTAACCGTAAGATATAGATCCATTGCATCTAGTATCGATTCCATTTCTGATATAAATGCTCAAGATTCATTGCTAAGAGCCTATTATCTGAATCATGAACAAGAATACCAACCTCAAGAGTTGATAAAATCGATTGCTCTTTATGAGAAGCAATTTTCCAGTTCAAAAAGCGCTTTCGGTTTTGCCAATGAAGAACGAGCTATTGTTTTTTTACGAACGAGCCAATTGGATACAGCCGGTTTTTATGTGAATAAAGCCTTGATTGCTTATGAAGAATCTGGCGAACGTAAATCACTTGCTCGATGCTATAATGTTCAAGCTGGTATTCTTGGATTTCAAGGTCGATTGGATGATACGTTTGAAAGTCAATTCAAAGCACTCGACATATATAAAGCACTAGCAGATAGTAATGGAATTTATGAAACCATCCGTGAATTAGGAAATACCTGCTACCGTCAACACTTGTTTGATCGAGCTCTTTCACTTTTTCAAAAGAGCCTTACCTATTATATTGCCCAGCGCGACACGTTCATGCAGGCCGATTTATACAATGCCATAGGAAATTCATACCATCAGCTCAACAAACAGAAAGAATCAGAACAAGCAGTTTATAAATCCATTGAGCTAAAGAAAAAAATTAAAGATGACTTTGGAATGGCCGAATCCTATGGAAGTCTTGCACTTATATCTATGGGACGCAATGATTGGCAAGAAGGCAAAGAGCTTTTAGAGAAGTCAATTGCGATATTTGAACAAATTGGTGATACTCGGGGATTATATTCTATGATGTACAATCTCGGTGTATGTGAGATGGAATTGAATCATCTTCAATTAGCTGAAAAAATCTTTAATGAAGTTATTGAGACTTCTCAAAAAAATGGAATACAAGAAGAAAGTCTACAACGAACACTTCAAAGGAAATACAGTATCCTCAAAAAAGAAGGTCGTATACAAGAGGCTTCAGAATGCCTTGAAACTCTTTTAGCCATGAAAGACACATTATTTTCTCAAGAAAAGAACCGCTTTTTTGAAGAAATGAATGTGAAATATGAGACACAACTGAAAGAAGAAAAACTGCAAAACATTCAAAATGAAAATGCTCGAATTCGAGAAAAACGATTCTTTCTTATTATCGGACTTGTAATCGTTATCTTATTAAGTATTGGATTATTCTATTTGCTTATCAAACGAAATCAACAAGCTCGACTTTTGCATTCTGCCGAAAGCATGCTTCACCAAAAACAATTGGATGAAACCTTGCGTGAACTTGCTTTTAATAGAAAACAACTCGATAATTTCACCCAACATCTAGTCGAGAAGAATAAATTTATCAATGACCTTGAATCGAAAATATCTACAAAAACGGATACACCTACTGAAGTTCAGGATGATGAACTTGCGTTTTCTAACTTAATGCAACTTAAAATTCTTACCGAAGAAGATTGGATAAAATTTAAGCTCTATTTCGAAAAAGCCTTTCCAGGTTTTATTCTCAAATTAAGAACAGAATATTCCAATTTAACGGGTTCTGAACAAAGACTCTTCTTACTTATTAAATTAAAAAATGACTCACGTGAGATGTCCGATATGCTAGGAATTTCAATGGAAAGTGTTCGTAAAAATAAATATCGCTTAAAGAAAAAATTATTACTCGATGAAAATCAAAGTCTAGAAGAGTTCATTATGAATTATTAAATATTTTTTCGACTCCCCATTAAAACTGCGATTTCAAAACTAAAAGATTGGATATTTACACATTCATGCTTTGAATGGGGAAATTCACAACTATCTACCTACTTTTCATTTTATTAGGATTTTTATCGTGTAATCAATCTCACACGAAAGAAAATTCCGTTCAGTCTTCTTTTCCCTCTATCGACAGCCTATTCAACATTTTAATTCAAGAAAAATGTACAAATCCAAAGCATACTTTTCTTCCCGATTCAATTGAAAGAAAGCTCCAATCCTTTATTCTAGAAAAGGAGTATTTCCTTCAACCTGAACAACAATTCAATATAGCTAGGAACTACTCCATTTGGTGTGGGAATGATAATTTATCACTAGCATTTTCGGCCGAAATGTTTGGGATGGCATGTTACAATTCCCAACATACTGATTCTTCTATTTCTGCATTTAATAAATCGTTAGATCTCTATGTAACAATTAAAGATACAGCTGGTATTGCTCGTTCATATAGCATGCTGGGAACTACAGCCGAATTGAATAGTGAATTTTCGATTGCAATTAAGAATCAAATAATCGCATTAGGACTCTTCGAACAACTTGGCGATTCTTCCGAAATGATGGATTGCAAAATTGAACTTGCCTACTTGCTTGGAAAAAGAGACAATGTCGTATTTGCTGATAAACTCATGTATGATGCCGAGCGCTATTTCATGCATAAGAAGGATTCCATTCAACTTGCAGCACTTTACTATTCTCTCGCCGAAATTCATGGAGACATTAAAGACTACGAAAATGCCTCCACTTTTGCCCAAAAAAGTTTGGAATATCGATTAGCACTAAAAGACAGCCTAAACCTATCGATTTGTTATAATTATTTAGGATATGTGAGTATGGCGAACCATGACTGGGAAAAAGCCATCAAAAACATTCAATTGGCAGAATACATTCGTAAAATTTTAGGTAATTATGATGAGCCGGTCATCAAATACAATTTGGCCATTTGTTTGTCCAAAACAGGTAGATCAACCGAGGCAATTGATCTTTTATTAAAATCAATTCAACTTGCCGAAAATGACCCTGAATACCTCAACACCAAATCATTAGCTCATTTAGTCCTTTCAGAAATTTATGATGAAAATGGGTATACACATGAAGCTCTTGATTACAGAAAAAGCTATGAAGTATTGAAAGATTCTCTCGATAAAAAAAATAATGATCTTCAATTCCACGAACTAAGTCTTCGATTTCAAAATATAGAAAAGGAAAAACAATTTGAAGACTCAATTCATCAAAATGAACAAACCAAAAAATACAATTTGCTGCTAATCACAGCTGCAGGAATTATTATCATTCTACTCTTATTGTCATTGTATTTAGTGAGGCAGAGAAATATCAAAAACGTAGAACTAAAAGAAGAACAACTTCAAAATATCCGTAAAGAATTAGAATTACGCCAAGAACAGTTAATCTCTTTTACACATCAACTTGCCGATAGATCGAGAATTATTCAAGAATTTGAATCCAATACACAAGGTGATAAATCGGTTCCTGTTGAACACGAAGATGAAGCTGCTTTTGAACAACTTCTTCAAATGAAGATTTTAACGGAGGAAGATTGGCGAGTATTCCGGATTCAATTTGAACAAGCATTCCCTGGAGTAATGCTCCGACTTCATGCACGTTATCCTTTCTTAACTGGTGCTGAACAACGGATTTTTCTGCTTATTCGACTTTGTTCCGATACCAAAGAAATAGCTGACTTACTTGGAATTTCTACCGAAAGTGTGCGTAAAGCCAAATATCGTTTGAAAAAGAAACTCGGTCTCGGTGAAAACGTTGCTATCGATGAATATATCCGAAAGTTCTAATCGTCCGAACTCATTCAATATAGAACTCAATTGAATTCTTATTCTACATAAACCAATCTCCTCGAATTCTGATTAAGTAAGGATTGTTGATTTGAAAACCATATCGATTTTCTCAGCCAAATGACGGTCCTTCTCAGTTATCGTATTTTCTTCGTCATGTGTTGAAAGGTAAATCTCAACTACATTGTACAAAATTCTAATTTCAGGATGGTGATTGACTCTCTCTGCTAGCAACGCTACTTTAGTGACAAATGCAAATGCCTCAATGAAATTCTTAAATTCAAATTCACGATGAAGTTGTCCTTCTGAGCTGTTCCACATAGTTTTCATTTTAGCAAGTCGACAAATTTAGACCGATTAATGGTTTGTGCTTATCTTTAATAATTTTTAAGAAAAATGTTTCGACTATTTCCTTTTTCTTTCTTACTAATCTTTATTTTATTTAGCCCACAAAGCCTATTTAATCAAGAACTTGTAAATTCAAAATGCAAGTCAATTTCTACACTAGAAAAAAAAGGATTTCACAAACAAAAATTTTCACAACAAGCTACGCTCGATGGAATTCATTTGGTTTATGCTAGAGCAGAATGGTCTGTAAATCCTGAACAAATCTTCATTGAAGGAACGATAACCTATTATTTTAGAGCAATTTCATCATCAAGTGATTCGCTGTTTCTTGATTTAAGTTCGAATCTTTGGGTAAATGCAATTCTGCAAGAAGGAAATACTATTTCATACATTCATCAACAAAACAAATTAAAAATCAAGCTGCATCATCCTGCAACAGATGCAATTGACTCACTTAGCATTTCCTATTTGGGTTCTCCATCACTATCAGGATTTGGTTCTTTCACTTCGGGTTTAAGTCCAGATTCATTACCGTTTTTATGGACACTGTCGGAACCATATGGAGCCGCAGATTGGTGGCCAACACGTTTATCATTAGGCGAAAAGCTAGATTCGCTCGATATGATCATTTTCACTCAATCTGGGTATATCGCTTCTGGAAATGGTGTTTTACAAAGCATTACTCCCGGACAAAATGGAAATTACCATCATTGGAAACATCGTCATCCCATTGCTCCTTACCTCATTGGCTTTGGAGTTGGACCCTATATTTCATTTACCGATTGGGTTCAACTTAAAAATCAATTGATGCCTGTAGTAAACTATGTGTATCCCGAAAATGAATCCCAGTGGCGAGCTGCATTGCCTTATGAAACTCGAATGCTTCAATTTTATGATAGCTTATTAATTCCTTATCCTTTCGCAGATGAGAAATATGGACATGTCCAATTTGGATGGGGAGGAGGAATGGAACACCAAACGATGAGCTCTATGTCTGATCCAGGTGAAGGATTAATGGCACATGAACTTGCTCATCAATGGTTTGGAGATCATGTAACGTGTGGAAGCTGGAGTGATATCTGGTTAAATGAAGGGTTTGCGACCTATTGCACAGGCATGTATTTCGAACGCTTTATGCCACAAGACTTCAACCAATGGAAACTTAATCAATTGAATGATATCTTACAAGAACCTGGTGGATCTGTCTATGTTTACGATACCTCGAATGTCAACAACATTTTCAATGGCCGATTAAGCTATGCGAAAGGCGCTATGGTGCTACACATGCTCCGAAAACGAATTGGAGATGATGCTTTTTTTAGAGGCTTAAGGAATTACCTCTCCGACCAAAAACTTGCAGGGAAAAGTGTAAAAACATCCAATCTGAAAGATCATATTCAACTTACATCCAATGAACATTTAGACGATTTCTTTAAATCTTGGATTTATCAAGAAGGATATCCAATCATTCAATTATCTCAACAGCGATTTCCCGATGGAATTGTCCAATTAACTATTAATCAACACTCTTCGATTGGAAATCAAGAACTTTTCCCTATCCAACTCCCCATTTCACTTTCTTGGAATGGAAACGATACTTTAATTCAAGTAAGAATCGACAATGCCCAAATCAACTATTGGATTCAGTTACCTATCGATGAAGCCGATTCTCTCCAAATAAATGTCGATACTAACCACGATTTAATTGCTCGATTTGAAATCATTACAAAGTCACAAACAACAGAAAATCAATCACCTCACATTTTTCCTAATCCAACTTATGGAGAAATTCGCCTCGCATATTCTCTTTCTGAAGGCTTACCAAAGGAAATTCACTTGTACAATTCAATAGGACAGGAAATTCAGTTAACCCAAGCTCAAATTAATTCCGAAGGATTTGTATTACTAAAACCCGAAATGCCCGTTAGTGATGGAGTTTATTACTTTTATTATCGTTTAAATTCAAAATCATATCAAGAGAAAATTATGTTTCTATCTGAATAAGGGTTATTTAACCCCCATAATTTTTAACATTTATTAATTTCGATGTAAGATTTTTTAGTATTTTTGCGAATTAATAGCATGCAAAGATGGCTAAAGTCGGTTTTATTTCTAAAAAAATAACACGCAGTGAAAAAGCAATTAATCTATTGCGCTTCAAGTCATTACGCACTTTATTGCAATCTGATTTTAGACTTTTCTCACTAGACAACAATTCAACTAAACAGCATGTAACATTTGACATGTTTTCGAGCTTCTGTTTATTGAGTCCTACTATCCTTACTGTAAGAATAGTTTCTTTCATAACCTTTGAATGCAATGTTCGTTTAGTGGACTTGTTTAAAACAAGTTATATTGAAAGATGTTACAATCACTTTTTAAGAAACAACCTGGAAAAAGTTCCAGTTTAATCAAAGCTCCTTTAATCAAGTCTTTGCTCGAAGCACTTGATTTTGGTTGCAATACACAAATAGCATTAACCAACCCTAACCCCATGAAAACAAGCTCTACAACCTATAGTCCGGGCTTTACCTGTAAACCTTTCGGGTTTCTTCTGATATCCTTTCTTCTTTTAATGGGATGGTCAGCTCAAGCTCAGGTAGTAAAAACCTCAACAACTGCATCTAATTGGAGTACTGTTACATGGTCACCTGCTGGTGCTCCTGCTGCAATTGATGATGCAATTATTGCTACCAACGTAACGGTTAACCAAAACGTAACGGTAACCAATTTGACTATTAATGCGGGAAGCACCTTGACCATGTCGGGAGCTTTTACATTAACTGTTACTGGTGCTTTAAACGTAAATGGAACCTTAGCAGGAGGAGCTGGTACTGGGCTTATTGCTGTTACTGGCAATACGATCTTATCAGGTACTGGAGCTATCAACCTTGCAGCTGGAAGTTTCACTTCATCAGGAACGACTACGCTCAATGGAACTTCTACAATTACAGATAACAATAACACCGGAACAAACACTTTCACAGGCTTGCTCACTGTAAATACTGGAACAAACTTCTCTACAGCAAACAACTCTGCGTATGTTTTTAGTGGAGGTATTTCAAATGCTGGAACTTTCAGTAAAACTGGAACAGGTGCTGTTACAATGAATAATACCATCACTGTTGGTGGAACATCAGCAATTACTATTGCAGGTGCTGTAACAATGAATGGAGCTACTACAATAAACAATACAGCTACAACTACTTTCTCAGGTGCTGTAACAGCAAGTTCAACCCTTACTTTGAACAGTGCTGGAGCGACTAATTTCTCAACAACACTTGCTTCAACTGGATTAGTGACCCTTTCTGGTTTAGGAATAACAACCGTTACAGGTACTTCAACTTTTACTGGTGGCGCAACAACTTCTACTAGCACATCAACAGTATTAACTGGAAATGTGACAGTTGGGTCAGCTCAAACGTTAACGAATAACGGAACAGTTAATATTGCTGGTACATTAAACGGAGCAGCAGGGACTTCTATTTGGGTGAATGCGGCAAATTCAACTTTGATTTATTCGAATGCGGCTGCTCCAATGGCAACCGGAACATTAACAGCAACAGCTTCTGGCAATACCGTTAATTACAGTACCGGAGCACAAACAATCAAAGGAACTAGCTACGATATTCTAACTTTAGGTGGAGCATCAGTTACCAAAACTTTAAATGGAATTACTTCAGTTGCTACAACTTTAACTATTCCGGCAACTATCACTTTATCAAATTCAACATTTGCTTTAACTGTTCCAACAATTACTGTAAATGGAATTTTATCTCTTGGCTCTGGAAGCTTCACAGCCTCTGGAGTGATAACAAATCCAGGATCAATAACAATTGGAGCTGGAAACTTCACTGCTTCTAGCACAATTTCAAATAGCGGAACATTCAGTGATGCTAGCGCTACAGGAACAAATATTATTACTGGTTTATTCACCAATACAGGAACATTTTCTACAACGAATAATCCGGCATTTGAATTCCAAGGTGGAATAACAAACAATGGTACAATGACAGCTACCGGAACAGGTACCTATTCATTCACTACCAATGCTCAAACAATCAGCGGAACAAATCCAATAACATTTGGAGGCGGATTTACTGTTACAGCCCCAGGTTCAGTCATCTTTGCTGGTGCTGGCGCAGTTACAATCACAGGTGCAACAACAGCAAATGGAACGATCACTCTCAATAGCGGTTGTTCAATTACACATACTGGTAATGTGACTATTGGAAACGGAATCACATACAATGATAACGGAAACGCAACCATTGCTGGTACAATGAATGGAACCAATGCTGGCTCAACTTTTTTGATTGGAGCTGGAATAACATTCTCCTATGCCAATGCTACTGCACCAATGGTTACTGGATCAGTTAACGCTTCGGCTGCAGGAACAACTTTTAATTATTCGGGTGCAAATCAAAGTATCAGTGCTGGAACTTATAACAACCTTGTTTTAAGTGGATCAGGTACTAAAACTCTAGTTGGAAACGTAACAGTGCTTAGTGCTCTCACAGTTCCAGCAACATTTACTCTTGCTAATAGCACTTTTTCTTTAACTGTTCCTAGTATTACCGTAAACGGAACTTTAACTCTTGGTTCTGGAAGTTTTACTTCAACAGGTGCTATTACAAACACTGGAACTATAACAATTAGCACTGGTAATTTCACAGCTTCAAGTACTATTTCAAATAGCGGAACTTTTAGTGATGTGAATGGTCCTGGGACTAATATCATAACTGGTCTCTTTACTAATACAGGTATTTTCACAACAAGCAATAATCCACCGTTTGAATTCCAAGGAGGGATCACAAACAATGGTACAATGACAGCTACCGGAACGGGTACCTATTCATTTACTACCAATGCTCAAACAATCAGTGGAACAAATCCAATCACATTTGGTGGTGGATTTACGGTTACTGCTCCAGGTTCAGTCATTTTTGCTGGTGCTGGTAATGTTACCATCACAGGTGTAACAACAGTTAATGGTACAATCACGCTCAATAGCGGTTGTTCAATCACACATACTGGTGCTGTTACTATTGGCAACGGAATTACATACAACGACAATGGGAATGCAACCATTGCAGGAACGTTAAACGGAACAAATGCGGGATCAACTTTCTTAATCGGTCCGGGATTAACATTCTCTTATTCCAATGCAACAGCTCCAATGGCTATCGGATTTGTTGATGCTTCAGCAGCTGGAACAACCTTTAATTATTCAGGGGCTGCTCAAAATATCAGCGCTGGAACATACAATAACCTTGTTTTAAGTGGATCAGGTGTCAAAACTTTGGTAGGAAACGTAACTGTTCTTAGTGCTTTAACAGTACCTGCAACGTTTACACTTGCAAACAGTACATTTTCATTAACTGTTCCAAGTATAACAGTTAATGGAACATTATCACTTGGAGCAGGAAGTTTCACTTCGAATGGTGCCATTACAAACACAGGTGCTATTACAATTGGTGCTGGTAACTTCACAGCTTCTAGCACAATTAGTAATAGCGGCACATTCAGTGATGCAGCCGCCGCTGGAACCAATATTATTACTGGTCTCTTTACCAATACAGGAACATTTTCAAATACCAATAATCCTCCATTCGAATTCCAAGGAGGAATCACAAACAATGGTACAATGACAGCTACCGGAACAGGTAACTATTCATTCACTACCAATGCTCAAACCATTAGCGGTACAAATCCAATCACATTTGGTGGTGGATTTACAGTTACTGCTCCAGGTTCAGTCATTTTTGCTGGTGCTGGTGCGGTTACCATTACTGGAGCAACAACTGTTAATGGAACGATCACGCTAAACAGCGGTTGTTCAATCACTCATACTGGTAATGTGACAATTGGTAATGGAATCACATACAATGACAATGGGAATGCAACCATTGCAGGAACCTTAAACGGAACCAATGCAGGTTCAACCTTCTTAATTGGTCCGGGATTAACATTCTCCTATTCCAATGCAACAGCTCCAATGGCTATCGGATTTGTTGATGCTTCGGCTGCTGGAACAACCTTTAATTATTCAGGGGCTGCACAAAATATCAGTGCTGGAACATATAACAACCTTGTTTTAAGTGGATCAGCTACTAAAACGCTTATAGGTAATATAACTGTAAACAGCGCTTTTATAATCCCAGTTGGTATTACTTTCAATAGTGCTGGCTTTGATTTTACTTGTAATAGTACCGTTTCTGTATTAGGTACATATAACGACAATGCACTTGCAGGTACAAATACAATTGTTGGCTTACTTACCAATACTGGAACTCTTAACAATTCAGGAAATTCACCATTTGAACTCCGTAACGGCTTAACAAACAATGGTACCTTCACTCCTGGAACTGGGGCATTCTTGTTTTCTACAAACAATCAAATTATTTCTGGAACGAATGCAATCACTTTTGGTGGTTCCGTTTCTATTGGAGATAATGTTCAGCTGACCAATAACAGTACATTATTAACGATAAATGGTGTATTAACTGGTTTATCGGCAACAGCATTTTTTAAAGCGGGTACAAGTTCCGTTTTAACATATGGTAATAATACATCACCAATGTCGGGTGGTGTTTTGGATGCTACGGCTTCTCCCAATACGTTTGTTTATTCATCTACAAGTGGGACTCAAAGTATTAAAGAAACAACATACCATCATTTGAGTTTTACAGGAGGTGCGACTCACTCTGTCCCTAATATTACTGTCAATGGGAATTTTACTCGCACTACATCACCTATTTCTTCTCCCAACTTTACTTGGACTTTTGAAACATCCAATGCTTCAACTATCAACTTAAATGGATCAGGTATTTCTCTTCCTAATATTGTGATAAACAAAGCAGGAGGTTCAATTACATTCGTTCCATCAGCAGCTGCTCAAAGTAATACACTACTCAGTTTAACTGTAGGAGCTGGTTCATTTATTTTAGGAAATGCTTTTGCAACCACACTAACCATAACTGAAAATCTATCTGGATTAGGAACATTGGATATGTCTACTATCGCAGGACATGTTCTCAACCTTGGTGGTCAAACAAATTCTATTCAAACGTTCTTAACTCCTGCAGGTTCAGGTAGTGCGACCGTTAATTATACTCGTGTAAACGATCAAACAATTTTTGCGAGTGTAAACTACCGGAATTTAGGAATTACCGGAAATGGTGATAAAACATTGAATGGTCCTGTATTCGTCGATGGAACATTAACAATGTCGGCTAATACTGGTCGAATTGTTTTAGGTTCATCTAATTTGAAGTTAAAATCTACTTCAACCATTGTTCCTACTGGTTTAGGCTTTAGTGGAACAAAAATGATCGTTACTGATGGAGCAGGTTCACTTTTGAAAGAAGCTTCAACTGTTCCTCAAATTTCTGGTTTCATTTTCCCAATTGGATCTAACGGAAATTACAATCCATTTCAAATAACAACATTAACAGGTACTGTAACACCTATAGGATATGTCTCTGTTAGAGCAGTTCCTCTTCAACAACCAAATGTCCCTTATTATAACAACTCCCTCATAAAATATTGGGATGTTCAAACAGCAAACATTGCTATTACTTCTGCCAGCATATCATACTTATATGTTAATAACGCTTCTGAAGTAATTGGCTCCAATGCACTTTATGTTCCTCGAGTTTGGAACGGAACTTCTTTAGTCGCTCCAGCAGGTGCTTCAGGTGGTGCTACAAACCCAATGACTAGTGTTGGAACGACTTTCTTAGCTGGACAATGGACTGGTGTTGACCCAACAATTCGTACAACTTTATACTCTTATCAATCGGGCGATTGGGCAAACCTCAACACGTGGACAACCGATCCATCTGGTTCAACACTCGTTACTTCAATTATTCCAGGAGCTGGAGACCAAGTAGTAATCCTAAATGGTCGTACTGTTACCACAGCTATTGCAAGAACAGTTGGTTCAGTATTTATCGAATCAGGTGCTACACTAGATTTGGGAACAACAACTGGTCATAATTTAGGAACTGTTGATGGACAAGGATTGCTTCGATTATCTTCTGTTAACTATCCTGGTGGTTCATTTACTCCATTTGTTTCAAGTACAGGTGGAACAATTGAATACTATGACCTTCCTGCTGGAGCGAATATTTTACCTAGTCTTCCTGCAACAGTTAATACTTACAATAATTTAATAGTAAGTAACTCTACTGCTAGTTCTTATTCTTTGAATCAAAATTCAACCATTATCATCAATGGGAATCTTTCACTTCTCAAATCAGGAAGTGGAACAACAACTTACAATTTAGGAAGTGCTGCAGGTAGTTTCACAACAACCGTTTCTAAAAATGTTACCATTGCACCTGCTTGTACTTTAGGTGTGAGCAGCTATAATGCCGCACATACGTTAAATATCTATGGAAACTTAGATGTTTCGGGTAGAATCGATTTACAAAATGGTGCTCCTTATACAGTTCCAGTAAATGGTAGAGCAACGTTGAACTTTTTTGGAAGTGTTACCAATACTACTGCTACGTTTAATGCATCATCGCAGGCTGATCTTTACGATGTTACTACTACCAAAAACGAAGGATTCGAATTATTAGTTAGCGCTTCACCTTCTTCAACAGTTGGTTTTAATGGTGGTGGAATTACGATTATTCCAAATTCTGGAATACTCCATTTAGGTCCGAACATCACAATTCCTTCTTTAGGAAATGTTGGAAATTACGATTTAGGTGGTCCTGGTGTTCTTCCAGTATTTTGGATTGATGGCGCAAACGTTACCGATGGCGGAGTTAGTGGTGCCATTGTACCTTACGGTACTATGAAAATAACTGCTGGTAGTCTTACTTGTGTGAATGGTCAAGGTGCTGTTGTTCTTCGTGAATCTGGTTTATTACAGATCGATGGTGGTACTGTTCAAATGAAAATTTTCAGAACTTCTACTACAGCTGTTACACATCGTGGTTCATTTGTAATGACTGGTGGATCATTGAATATCACTGGTAATAATGGTTCTGAAAGTTCATTTTATGCAAGCTTTACTTTGCCTTATCCAGAAAATGTATTTCAAATGAGTGGTGGTACAATTACCATTACCCGAACTGTTGGAGGAACTATCACTCCACGTGGAGGAATTTTAATTGCTTCTAATGCTCAGAATTACCTTGTAACTGGAGGAAAAGTGATTGTCAATGTATCTGGAAATCAGTTTTTCGATATTACATCTACTGCTCCATTTTATGATATGGATATTTCCAAAACAGTTGCTGGTACTGGAAATGTTCAGTTAAACCCAATAAGTTGGTCTTATGATGGTTCTGCAGGTAATACTGCAGTTGTTCCTGCTCAACCACTCCGCATCCTTAACAATCTAAACTTCAATACTGCAATAGCAGTTGGATTCCTTGGAAATAACAATAACATTGAAGTTGGCGGTAATTTAACCGTTAATAATATTACAACACTTTCCACTGGAACAGGCTTATTGGTTTTCAATGGGAATGCTGCTCAAACTTTCACAATGAGTGGTATTATTGGTGTTCCGGGACTTGGTGGGCTTACAGTAAGTAAAGGCTCTGCTACTTCCTTATTAATTGCAGGAACAATTACCAATATCCCATTCTCAGGTGGATTGAATCTATTAAGTGGAACACTTGCCGACGGAGGAAAAGGGCTATTATTTGGTGGAAATGTGATTAATAATTCCTTGCATATTGGCGCTGGTCGCATTGTGCTAAACGGAACTTCAGCTCAAACAATTAGTAGTAACGGAACTGGAGCATTCCAAAATCTTGAAATAGCTAGTACAGCTGGAGCAATTGGCTCTGTTCAAGTATCTGCAACAAACACGCTTCGTGTTAATGGAAATATCACGCTTTCAACTGATAGAAAATTAAGCATTGGTATCTATAAATTAATCCTAACAGGAACATCTCAAATGTTATCGACTGCAGGATCATTTAGTATCAATCGCTTTATTCAAACAGATGGTTTCCTTTCTGACGGTGGTATTGTTAAAACGTTCTCTAATACAACTGCTGTTGTTTTCCCTTTCGGAACTGGAACAAACTACACACCTGCAACAATCCAATTTAGTTCTGCTCCAACAACTTGGGGTACTTTGGACGTACGCCCTGTAACTGCTCGCCAGTTATATGTAACCGATCCTAATACATTTATCTATCATTGGAAAGTTCGTCAAACAGGATTTACTGGTGTTCCAGCTAACTCCATAAACTTGACTTTCAATTATGGAAATCTAACAGATAATGCAGCATATATTCCTGCATTCTACGATTATCAAGCTATCGCTTACACACCAATTAATGATGTAACGAAAGTGGATGAAGTAACTAACAACATCTATTTTACAGGTGTAAGTTATTTCAACGGTGATTTTACTGCAGGTATTCCAGCAGCATTTGGTGTAGTAGTTCCTTACTACAGTCGCGCCAATGGATCTTGGAACACTCCTTCAACTTGGTCGAATAATGCTATTTTGAAACATGCTGGAGCTGCATCTTTAACAATCCCTAGTTCGAATTCTCCAGTATTTATTGGAGATGGTACAACCTATTTCCACACTGTAACAGTTCCTTCAAACAATACAGTTTCTGGTTCTCTTATCGTGGATGCCGGTTCTATTTTGGATTTAGGATCAACAACAGGAAATAACTTTGGTGCCTTACCATATTCAACAGCTGGTGGTGCTGGTAGGATTCGTATTTCTTCTGCAACTCCAACTGCCGAATTCCCTGCAGGTGACTTTGGAATTTTCTTTACTGTAGATGGTGGTACAACAGAATATTACTCAGGAGCAACAGCTTTTACGATTCCAATAATAAGTGCTGCTCCTACGAATATGCAAATTCGTTCTTATCGGAACTTAATTCTTAATCCTTCGGTAAGTAGTTCGGTAACTCTACCTAATAGAGATTTAGAAGTATATGAAAATGTAACAATTAATGGTAATGCCGCTGGAATTGCAGCTTTGAATGATGTTTCATCGAAAGCGCTTACCATACACGGTAACCTTGATATTACTAGTGGTAATTTCCGTTTTGGTTCAGCTTTTTCTCAAAGTGCTTTGATTGAAGGAAATTTAACGGTTAGCACGAATGGTACTATGTCCGTTTTAAATGCTGGCTCTGCTGCTCATAGCATCAATCTACTCGGTAATTTAACAAACAATGGTACTGTAAATCTGAATCAAGCGAGTGATGTAAATATCAGCTTTACAGGAATAAACAGTCGATCTATTACTGGAACCAATGCTGCTGCAACTACTTCCTTAAGTCAAATTACAATCAATAAAGGGACTTCAAATGCAATTCTCGTAAATGTTGATGTCCTTGGTACCTTAATTACGCCAACCAACAATTGGTTAAACTTGGTAAATGGTACGTTCAGATTATCGAAAGCGGCAACTATTACTTTAACTGATGCTGCTGGTGCAGATTTCATTATTCCAAATACAACTTCACTTTCATTAAATCACATTAGTGCGGTAGTGAATGCTTGTATGGCAAACGACAATGCCTCCGATTTTATCTTAGCCGGTAAACTTGAAATTTTGAATGGTACCTTGAACATTGGAAATACGTTATCCAACAATGTTCATAATGACTTGGAGTATTCAGCATCCGACGTTCCTGTTATTCTTGTTCAAGGAACAGGTGTATTGAATGTAAACGGACAAATTCGTCGAAGTGTTAGTGTACTTCTTGGTTCACTCGATTATACTCAGAAAAATAATAGTACTGTTCACGTATTTGGTAAAAACCAAGAAGCTGCTTCTTCTTTTAACCTCAACCGTGCAAAATTTGAAATATTAAATCCGGGTAGTCAATTTACAATGCAAGACAATGCATTGCTCATTATCGACCGTAACGGACTTGCAAGTGGAACTTTCGGAGATTTCTATTTGAATCCAGCTTCTTTTGCAGTAACAGGTGGTGAGGTTCGTTTTGGAACATCAGATACTCCTCCATCAGCAACAGAAAGTACATTCTTATTAAATACTACGACTCCATTTTGGAATTTAACAGTTGATGGAACTACAACCAATAAAACAGTTCGTTTAGCAACCGATGGAATTACTGTTCGAAGTAACTTATCTATTTTGGGTGGTTCTGTATTCGATGCCAATGGGTTAAATGTATCTATCGCTGGTGATATGACTAACATGAATTCTTCAGCTGCTGCTGGTGTTTCTTTAGGAGGATATCGCCCAGGTTCTTTATCTCAAGTAACTACGATAAATGGTTCTACAGCTGTTCAACAATTAACTGGAAATACAGGTAACCTAACCAATTTTGCAAATCTGGTAATTGATAATTCATTTGTAGGAGGTTCGCTTAATCTGCAATCGAACACTGCAATTCGAGTGAATTCTAATTTAAGTATCCTCACTGGAAACTTAAATACAGCAGGTAATTTAGCTACTGTCCTTGGTAACGTTATCAACAATAGAACGCATACATCAAGTGGAGCTGGATATTTAGTGATGGGAGGAAGCTCCAACCAAACAATCTCAGGAAACGGTTCTGGTGTATTTGGAAACCTTCGTATGAGTAATGCCGCAGGTATTGACTTGGATAATCCAATTACAATCAACGGAGATTTAAATTTTGTTGCTGGTTTATTCTACATCAATAACAATCAACTCACATTAGGACTTACTTCTACTGTGACAGGAACCTTGAATGCTAGTTCAATGATTCGTATGAATGGTGTTGTGAGTGATGGTGGATTGAAAAAATTGTATCCAGCTTCAGCACATGATTTCACATTCCCTGTTGGTGTAACACTTAAATATACTCCAGCGAGAATCAATGTAACGTCCAATGGTGTTGCAGGAAGTGTAACAATCAAATTGGGTAACATTAAGCATCCTGCTACTACAGATCCTGCTGATAAAGAATTGATGTATTACTGGAGTACTGCATCAACAGGATTTGATGCTTCAACCCTTGTAAATCATACATACAATTACATAAATTCTGATGCAATCAATGGAGTAGAAGCAAATTACAGAACTGGTCGATATGTAAACAATGTTTGGACTCCACAATTTGGAATTGCAGGAACAGTGAATGCTGCAGCTAATACAATGACGCTTACTGGAGTTAATTACTTTAATGGTGATTATACAGCAGGTGAACAAACCGAATTCGACCAATTACTTGTTTTCTATAGCCGCAATGCAACATTAGGTGGAAACTGGAATGATGTTAATTCTTGGTCTACCGATGCTATACTAACACATGCTGGAGCTGCTGCTGCAACGCCACCAACATTTAACTCTGTTGTTATTGCTGCTGGTCATACCATTAATGCAACAGCAAACAATACTTCAGCTCCTACAGCTATAATCGATGGAACCTTAGATTTAAGCAACTTCATTGGAAATAACTTGGGAACAGTTACAGGTACTGGTACAATTCGCTTGGCTCCAACAGGATTAAATCAATACATTTTCCCTGCTGGAACATTTGCGACATTTACATCTGCTGGCGGTGGTACAATCGAATACTACAATACTTCAGGAACGGCAACACTTCCTTCTCAAGGTATTTATAATCACCTCGTATTCTCAGGTGCAAGTACAAAAGCATTGTTTAATACTGATATCGTTGTGAATGGTAATTTAACCATCAATGCAGGTACAGTTACAAATCCAAGCAATCGAATACTTTCTTTAAAAGGTAATTTGATTAATTCATCTGGATTAACAGCACTTCAAACAGGAACAACTGGTTCACTTCAATTAACTGGTGGAGTTCAAAGCATCACTGGTGCAACATCTGTTGGTAAACTCATTTTGAACGGTGCTGGTTTTAAAACACTAAATAGCTCTTTTACGGTTACCAATCAATTAACTTACACGAGTGGTATTATTCAAACTGGAGCCAATCAATTAATATTAGCACTTGGTGCATTAGGAACTGGAGCGTCCGCAAGTAGTTATGTTTACGGAAATCTTCAGAAATACATTTCTGGTGGAACGGTTTCACGAAACTTCGAAGTTGGTGATGCCACTACCTATGCTCCTGTTAATTTCCAATTTACCGGAACAACAAATTCTGGAGGATCAATCACCGTTTCAACTGCTTCTGGCGATCATCCTGCTACAGCAACATCTGGAATTGATGGTTCTAAATCGGTAAATCGTAATTGGAGTATTTCTAATTCCGGTGTAGGAGGATTTACAGCGGCAAGTGTAACATTCAATTTTGTTAGTGGAGATCTTGATCCGGCTGTGAACACTGGAAACCTATCAGCTGCTAAATACACAGCATCTTCATGGACTCAACAAACAGTTGGTACACGCACTAGTACTTCACTCCAAATAACAGGATTAACTTCTGTATCATTAGGAATCTCTAATCAATTTGAACTTGCAGAACCGTTTGCGGCTGGTATTACATGGACTGGTTTGGTTAATGTTGACTGGAATAATCCTGGAAACTGGAACCCGAATACAGTTCCTACAGGATCAGATAATATCACGATTCCAGTAGTACCAAACGAACCTTCTTTCTTAACTCCAGGAAATGGTATTGCACGAAATATCGTTTTACAAACAGGTGCTATCGTGAACATTCCTGCTGGTTATCAAATTACAGTGAATGGAAACTGGATTAGCTCGAACGGAACAGTAACTGGACCAGGAAATGTTCTTTTCACATCGCCAGTTGCAGTTCATTCAGGTACAACAACATTCAATGGAGTAGTTTCAGTTGCTACAGGAGCAAATCTAAATACAAGTAATTCTCTTGTAATGGCAAGTGGAGCTGCCTTCATGCATGGTACTGGAACTACTGGTGGTGGAGGTACAGTAACAGGGAATTTACGTATTCGTAGATCAGGCGCGTTGAATTCTACTAGTTATAATTTCTGGTCATCACCAATAACCAATGCTACTCTCTCAGTATTGAGCGGTAATCGTTATATGTATGATCCTAATTCTGCAACTGGTTCGGATGTAAATGGACTTAGAGCTGGATGGATTGCACCAGGTGCTACAATGACTCCAGGTAGAGGATATATTGCAACCGGTACTGGTAACGCTGCATTTATTGGAACTCCAAACAATGGTAACATTTCATTTGGTCCAATGGCTCTTGGTACTTATACCAATTTCAATTTGATTGGAAATCCTTATCCATGTGCAATTAGTGCGTCTGCATTTGTTTCGGCTAATCCTCAAATTTTAGGTGGAGCAATTTATTTCTGGGATGATGATAACTCAGCTGGTTCAGGCTATGCAGCTTCGGATTATGGTGTTTATAATGGAATTGGTTTCGTTGGACCTAATAGTGGTAAAACATTCAATGGAAATATCGCTTCAGCTCAAGGATTCTTTATTCAAGCTTCTAATACAGGTTCGATCAATTTCACCAATTCAATGCGTACTTCACAAAGCAGTACTTTCTTTGAAACAGAAATGTTAGAGCGTATTTGGGTAAGTGTTACTACTGCCAATGAAGATTACAATGAAACATTGATCGCATTTAAAGAAGATGCAACCGATGGCAACGATCCTCAATACGATGCTACTAAGCTTCGTGGAAATGCCGATATTGCTATGTATTCTAAAATCGGAAATGAAGATTTTGCCATCCAAGCACTTTCTCAATTAACGGTTGATAAAACAATTCAAATTGGTATTGAAGCTTCTTCAAATGGCACTCAAGTTTTCCGATTGAAACAAGTAGAGAATCTTCCTGAAACAGCTCAAATCATTCTTGAAGACCGGAAACTGGGTATATTCCATAATCTTCGGAATAATCCTGAATATTCTTACGATTATGTTGCTTCAACCGATACTTTACGTTTCAGCTTACACTTCAAACCAGAGGTGATCATGTCTGCTTCTACCGAAAGTTGTGTTCAAAATGATGGTGAAATTATCATCAACAGTCCTTCTTCAACACCATGGACTTATCATGTAACAACACAATCGGGTGTGAATGTATCACAAGGTGAAAATTTCAGTGGAACTACAACAGTTCATAATCTTGCTGGTGGTATCTATTTTATTTCCTTGAACAATCAGTTTGGAAGCACAATCAATCAAGCAATTGAAGTGGCTAGCGGCTCTCCAGTTGTTGCAACAGCTTCTGCTATAACTCCAATGGTTGAATTAAGCAATGCAGAAGTATCATTCACAGCTAGTATTCAAGGCGCAAATGAATCAACTTGGGACTTTGGAGATGGAACAATTGTAACAGGTATCTTAAACCCTGTTCACGTTTACACAGCTGCAGGATCCTATACTGTAACCTTCATTGCATCTAATTCAACGTGTATGGATGTTAAGACGATGGTTGTAACTGTTAGAGATCTAACAACAGGAATGAATTCAATTGGTTCAACAGCGTTCTCTATGTTCCCTAATCCGGCAGTAAATTCTACAACGGTTAGTTTACGTTTACCTGAGCGTCAAGCAGAACTTGTATTTAATATTCTCGATGCAAGTGGAAAACTAGTTAAGAGTCAAACTTTCAAAAATGTGGATGCGACAGTAAGCCTCACTTTAAATGTTCTTGATTTAACTCCGGGAGTTTACCAAGTATTAATCAATGGTGGTACTTACAGTACTTCTGCTCGATTGAATGTGATTCGTTAATTCTTATTGTTTCAGCAAATAAAAAAGCCCCGTGAACTTTCAAATTCACGGGGCTTTCTATTTTATTCCTTTTATTTCAAACTAAACTTAACTGGCAAATTATATCGAACTGGTACTTTTTGACCTCCTTGAATACCTGCTTTCCAGTTTGGCATTTTGCTAACAACTCTTATAACTTCTTCGGATAATCCAGTTGAAGGTGAACGATTGATCTTAATATCATCTATCACTCCATTTACATTTACAACAAACGAAACATACACTACTCCACTTATTCCTATTTCACGATCTTGTCTAGGATACCTTATATTGTTTCGGAGGAAATTAAATAAGGCTTCCTCTCCTCCTGGAAATTCAGGCATAAACTCAGCCATATCTAATACCTTTTTTGAAGTTCCTGATCCACCTGATCCAACTTCTTTTTCTTTTCCTCCACCGCCTTCAGGAATAATTGGCCCTTTAACTCCTTTTCCTCCAGGATTATATTCCAATGAATCCTTCTCCTCTTTCTTTTTATCATCTTGCTTAATAGGTTCCGTAACAGGAGTTGGTGCCTTATCCTCCATTTTTAATTTATCCGATCCTGCTGGTGGAATAACGCTTTTTTCTCCTCCTTTTGGTGGCTCCTGTTTTTCTGGTAATACTACTTCAATGATCTTAATATCATGTTTCTCTGCTGTTTTCTTTGTGATGTCGGACAAAGAAAGATGATGTGCCTCTCCTAAAATATACATCGTAGAAACAATTGTAAGCACTAGGCCTGCAGAAAAGAAAAAGCCAGTTAGGATGTTTCTGTCGTATTCTTTACGAAGTTGGAATGCTCCGTATGCATGATTGCGGTGTTCAAATACAATCTCGTCGAACGAGAGATTAGAACGGTTGGGGTTTGGACTCAGCATAACGTTTGGTTTTGTTGCGTATATGGGAGTTAACGCAGATGGTTCACCAAACGATATAGTTTCTTGGGGACAGATTTCCGTATTTATCGCTCAAGCTCTAGGATGAAATTCGGTAATCACTTGGCGGAGATATTCTCGATCGAGATGGGTATAAATCTCGGTAGTAGTTATCGACTCATGTCCCAACATTTCTTGTACAGCGCGCAAATCGGCTCCGCCCTCAACCAAAGACGTGGCAAAGGAATGACGGAATGTATGAGGACTAATCTTCTTCTTCAACCCAATCTTTTTTGCTAAATCTTTAATCATCAAAAAAACCATTACACGCGTTAAACGTTTGCCTCTTCGGTTTAAAAAAACAATGTCCTCCTCACCCACTTTTACAGGAACATGAATTCGAACTTGTCCTAAATAATCTTCTAATCGTTTCCGAACTTCCGAGCCTGCAGGGATAATGCGTTCTTTATTTCCTTTCCCAGTTACTTTTATAAATTCGGCTTGGAGATGCAAATCAGAAATTTTCAAATTGACCAATTCAGAAACGCGTAAACCACAACTATACAAGGTTTCTAAAATTGCCCGATTTCGTTCTCCTTCGGCTTTGCTTAAGTCGATGGCTGCTATGAGTGCATCAATATCTTGAATATCTAGTGTATCGGGAAGTTTGCGCCCTAATTTAGGAGAATCGAGTTGGTCGCAGGGATCGGTTTGGATGAGGTTTTCGAGGAGCAAAAATTTATAAAATGCCTTCAATCCTGAAATCATACGTGCCTGAGAACGTGGTTGCATACCTAATTCGGCCACCCATTTGACTAAACCTTTCAGATGTTCGGGTTCCACATTTTCGGGTGAAACCGATAATCCATGAACCTCAAAAAATTGCCATAATTTCTCAACATCTCGTTCATACGCTTCTACCGAATTTGGCGAAAGCGAACGCTCAAGCTTGAGAAATGCTTTGAAGCCTTTTATCGAAGAGGACCAGTCCATTTCTTGTGTACTTTCGTTGCCGGATGAAACTACATATCATCAACGGTCCAAATTTAAACCTTCTTGGAACGCGCGAACCTGAAATCTATGGCTCACGTGGTTTTGATTCATTTTTAGATGAATTGAAAGCGGAATTTCCATCTTTAGAATTGAGCTATTTCCAAAGCAATGTCGAAGGTGAAATCATCAATAACATACATGAACACGGCTTTTCAGTTGATGGCATTTTACTCAATGCAGGTGGATACACACACACTTCTGTTGCCATTGGTGATGCTGTTGCTGCTATAAAATCACCTGTTATTGAAGTGCATATCAGTAATGTATTTGCACGTGAAAGTTTTCGTCATTTAAGTTACATTGCTCCTCACGCTTTGGGCGTTATTAGCGGATTTGGCTTGAATAGCTATCGTCTAGCAATAGAGCATTTTGCTCAAAATAACCGATAGAATTAGCTACCGGAAATACTACAACATGAAACGTTATTTTATCACAGGAATTGGGACAGGTGTTGGCAAAACGGTGATGAGTGCCATTTTATGTGAAGCATTGAATGCTGATTATTGGAAACCAATTCAAGCAGGTGAACTTGAGAATTCCGATACTGTCTCAGTAAAGAAATTGATTTCTAATTCTCGTTCAGTTTTTCACCCAGAAGCCTATCAATTACCATATCCACTTTCACCACATGCATCAGCCGAAAAAGCTGGAATAACAATCGATCCAGCTACTATTGCAGTTCCTCAATCAACGAATCATTTAATTATTGAAGGTGCAGGTGGATTAATGGTTCCTATCAATCGTAAAACACTTTATATCGATTTAATTCCCGCTTTAAATTCTGAAGTAATTTTAGTTTCGAAGAATTATTTAGGCAGTATAAATCATACGCTAATGAGCGCCGAAAGCTTGATGTTACGTAATATTCCTGTTCGGGGAATTGTATTTAACGGAGATGAAAATCCAGCCACGGAATCCATTATTCTGGAAATGACCGGATTTCAATTCTTGGGACGAATTCCTCAAGTGGATTTTATCGATTCTGTATTTATTCAACAACAAGCTGCTGCATTTGCAACCTTATGAATTGGAGTGAACGCGACCAGGCTGTAATCTGGCACCCATTTACACAAGCACAAACAGCAGCAGAGCCTATTGCCATTGTGAAAGCAGAAGGTATTTGGTTGTATGCCGAAGATGGAAAACGATATTTAGATGCAACATCTAGTTGGTGGGTGAATGCTCATGGTCATGCTCACCCATACATTGCAGAACAAATTTTCAAACAAGCTTCCACTCTTGAACACATCATTTTCGCAGGTTTTACGCATGAACCAGCCATTCTGCTAGCCGAAAAACTGATACGACTTCTACCCGGTGACCAAGCTCGGATATTTTATTCCGACAATGGTTCTACTAGTGTAGAAGTTGCTTTAAAAATGGCCTTGCAGTATCATCATAACCGAGGGCAGAATAGAAGAAAAATCATTTCGTTTAGCAATGCCTATCATGGCGATACGTTTGGAGCGATGTCGGTTGGGGCGAGAAATGCTTTTAATGCGCCATTTGAACCCTTGTTGTTTGAGGTTTTAAGTATTCAACCTCCAGAAAAAGGTCTAGAAGAAAGTTGCATAGCACACATGGAAAAATTACTGGCAGATGATCAAATAGCTGCCTTTATTTTCGAGCCTTTGGTGCAAGGTGCAAATGGAATGCGCATGCATGATTCGGAATCACTGAGTCGCCTTATTGAATTATGTCGGTCCAAAGGAATAATTACCATAGCTGATGAGGTTTTTACAGGATTTTACCGAACGGGAAAACGCTTTGCCTGTGATCATCTTTCGGTTCAACCCGATATCATGTGTATGTCGAAGACACTAACTGGTGGTACTTTACCCTTAGGTGTTACTGCTGCTCCTGAATTTATTTATGAGGCTTTTTTAAGTGATGATAAATACAAAACATTCTTCCACGGACATTCCTTTACGGCTAATCCAATTGCATGTCGGTCAGCTTTGGCTTCGTTAGAATTATTTGATAATTCAAGTTGTATAGAAAATATCCAACGCATTGTAGAGGCTCATTTAGAATTTGCAGAAGAGTTATACGGAAATAGTTCAATAGAAGAAATTCGAATCCTAGGAACGATACTCGCAATTGAATTAAAAACGGTTGATGAACGGGGTTATATGAATCCTATTTCGGAACGATTGACCCGTTTTTTCCTTGAACAAGGAATCTATTTACGTCCATTGGGAAATGTGTTGTATGTAACACCACCTTATTGTATTCAAAAAGCTGAATTAGCTAGTATTTATTCTGCTATTCGTGAATGCTTGAATAATTTTTTGGTAAACAGTTGATTGAATTAATTTTGAATGCATGAAAAAGGACCAATTCGAAAGCGAGCGAATCAGTGTAAATGAAAGCCCTGAACAACTCGAAATTGTTATCAGTGGCAAGGTTCCACAAAATCAATTTGTCATGCTGAGTGTTTGGCTTATAGCATGGACCTTTGCTGGTGGATATGTGATATCTCAATTATTCTCGAATTTACCGGGCAATACACGTATTTTCATGTTTGTGTGGTTGGTGTTCTGGTTTTATTTTGAATTTAAAGTTGGCTCAGCTTGGCTTTGGAGAAAATATGGAAGAGAAGTTTTACGTATACGCGCAGATAAAACTGAACTTCGTTTTGAATTAGCCTATGGTGGCAGAGGTTTCGAATTTAATACACCTGAAATTCGAAACCTGAGTAATATGGAGCAACAGAAAGGACTATTTGTAAAGAACTATTTTTCTTCATTTTGGGTGATTGGTGGAGAAACTATTGGGTTCTATTATCAAGGGAAATTGCATTTATTGGGAAGACAGATCAGTCAGAAAGACACCGAACTATTAATGCAAAAAATTGGGCATCGATTAAAGAAATGGGCGCCATGAGTATTAATCTAATAGTATTAGGAATTAATTCTAAAAATGTCCTTGCCTAAAATAGGTTGACTTTTTATTATCACTTTCTACTTTGTTAAAGTAGTTTATTGTTTGTTGTTTTAAGTTTCTTTTTTGGTTCTTTTTTCTTTGTTAAGAAGTTGTATTTCTGTTGATATTTCCTGAATTCCAGTTATATATGGTCATAGAAGGATTTTGATTTCTTTGGTTATTCACTTTTTCATATTCAGTAGGTGTTAGCATGCCTAATTCACTGTGTGGTCGTTCATTATTGTAAAGATCCATTGCCTTTTTTGCCATCTCATTGAGATTGCTTTTGGTTAGATTCCATTGAAGTAAGTACTCGTTTTTTATGATGCCATTTATTCGTTCAACATAAGCATTTTCTTGTGCTATTGACGCCATACTGATTCGTATTCCTTTGCTTTTTAGCATCTCTTTATGCATCGTGCTGATGTATTGTGAACCTCGATCAGAATGAAAAATGCAATTATCTAAATCGTGCCCTTTCCTTATTTTAAAGGCTTTTCTAAGTGCTTTGATATTTTCCTCCGCTCTTAAGCTTGGAGACAGATGTAGAGCTAATAAGCGCCTTGAATAGACATCTTCAATACAGATTCCATAATGATGTGCATGCTCTACATCGAGATAAAATATGTCAGATTGCCAAAGCATATTCACATCATTAATCGTTATTCCATTTATCAGATTGTCATATATCTCAACGCGTTGAGACCAAGTCGTTCGTATTGGATTTCTCTTCTTCTTAACCTTATATCCGTACCTAAAACCAATCCGCTCAAAAGCATCCCTACCTATTGGATGGCGTTGTGGATCCATAAAATAGATCTTTCTACAACCCATTTGGCGATGATTATGACGCACTTTTGATATGTAACGAACGATACTTTCTTCCACCTTTAATTGGTCGCGACTTCGTCTTTCACTCTTCCAAAGTGCTTGCTTACTAAGGCCTGCCACTTCTAACAGACTCTTCATTTTGTACCCGTGCTTTTGTCCTTTTGTGGATCGGAACCAGAGTAAGGCTGGTTTAATAAATTTTTTTTTATTGAATTAGTAGTTTAGTCAATATTGATTTCTTTAATAATTTAGGGCAATCAAAAGATACAATATGAATGCACAATTTAAAAGCCTTTCATTATTTGATTTTCAGGCTCAGTTTCCAAATGAAGAAAGTTGCTACGCATATTTGGCAAATTTGAAATGGTCAAATGGTTATTCCTGTCGACGATGTAAGAACAAAAACTTTTGTAAAGGCGTTAGTCTTTACGAGCGGCAATGCACTGTTTGCAGGCATTTAGAATCGCCAACATCTGGAACACTGTTTCACAAATGTAAATTTTCAATTCTGAAGGCTTTTTATATTGTTTTCTATGTATCAACTAGCAAGAAAGGAATAAGCAGTACTGAGCTAAGTAGAAAGCTTGATTTGGGGCAGAAGACTTGTTGGTTGTTTAAACAAAAGGTTATGAATGCAATGAAAAGCAGTAAGAAAAATCCAATGAAAGGGAAAGTTGATGTTGATGAAACATATGTTGGAGGACAAGATGATAAATCCATTGGAAGAAATGAAGGAAAGAAAAAAGTTGTAGTTCTAGCCATTGAAAAGAAATCAAGAGGTGTATCAAGATTCTATGGAAAAGTTGTGGCGACAGCTAACAGAAAGAATTTGAGTGAATTTATGAGGGATCATATTGCTCCCAATGCGAATGTTAGAACTGATAAATGGGCTGGATATAAAGGCTTGGAGTCTGAATTTCCGAACCTAATTCAAGAAAAGTCTGAGAAGAAAGGAAGGAATTTTAAAGAACTCCATCGAACAATAATGATGTTTAAAGCTTGGCTTAGAGGTGTCCATCATTCTGTTAGACATTTACAGCCTTATATTGATGAGTATACATATCGATTTAACAGGCATAAAATGAATGAAGGAATCTTCGAAAATCTAATGATGAGAATGGTAAAAGCAGAACCATATACTTATAAAATGATTATTGCTTAAATGACTAATTCAATTTTTTTAAATCAGTTTGGAACTCCTCATTTGCTAACTCAATGACCTTGCTCAATAAATCAAGTTCCATCTGTTTTCGGCCCAATGCGGCTTCCAATTCACGGATGCGCTGCTCAAGCTCTTTGCTTTTGTATGATTCGCTTTGCTCTTCCACTACTAAGATTTTTCCTCTTTTCAAATATCGACTATATTGATAAATCCATCGATAAACTGAAGTTATTGTTACTCCTAGTTCCTGGGCTACTTTAGATACTGAAGCCACTCCGGATTCAATATCCTTAACTGTTTGACGCTTTAATTCTTCACTAAAAACTCTTCGTGGCCGAATTACTTCTTTGCGATTTAAATGCTTTTTCATGTCCCGTTTTTTAAGTTGATTTTGGTCAACCTATTTCAGTCACGGACAAAAAAATTATGACTTAAATGCGCTACAAAACCCAAGTACCAATTGCTTTGGCATAGGATTGAATTCGATGTTAGTCAAATGACATTTTCTTATTTGATGATTAAAATATATAAAGGAAAATGATTGTAAAAATTATTAATCTAAGATTGAAAAGTCAAAACTGCTCTTGATGTTTAATTGAAAAAATAATTTTCTAAAAGTTTATAGAAAAACCTTGATTTTATATTTTCCGTGAAGTCCTTGAAGGATTTATTACATTAATTAGATATTAAATTTCTATATTTAGAACCCTATTTAATCTACCAACATGGCTAAACGCTACTTATTAGTCGTATTTGTAATTTTATGTGCTTGTTTAGGAAGTACTGCTCAAACACCTTTTTGGTTAAAAAATGCAAACGGACCAGGAAATGATGAAATACTTGATATTGTTGAATCACAGAGTGATTATTATGTAACTGGCTATTATTCTAATGTAGCAACTTTTGATGCTACAACATTATATCCACAAGATGGAGGAGAAGCTTTTGTTGCAAAATTAAACCAGAATGGGAACTTCATTTGGGCTAAACGCATTGGAGGAACTAATACCGATCGAGGAATAGCAATTTCACTAATGCCCAATGGGAATGTTGTAGTTACAGGTCATTTCGTTGGAGATATTTCAATAGACAATGTTTCATTATCATCGAGTGGAATTTCACAAGATATCTTCATTGCTTGTTTTAGCTCATCTGGAACTATTCTATGGCTTAAGAAAATTGGTGGATTAGGAATCGATATAGTTTCTGATATTAAATGTGATAGCCTTAATAATGTATTGGTTACAGGTCAATTTATTGGAAAAATAATTTTAGGTTCTGATACACTTATTTCCGGTATTAATCCAATAACAGAAGATTATTCTTACGATATTTTCATTGCAAAAATGAATTCTTCTGGAGTTGGTCTATGGTCAAAACACGCAAAAACTAAAAAGAATGATCGAAGCGGAAAAATTGCTGTTGGAGCAGATAACTCTGTCTTTGTTAGTGGCAATTTTACCGATACTTTGACACTAGGTAATACCTATAATAATAACAGTTTGAATATGGGTTTCATTGTCCATTATTCTGATAGTGGAGAGCATCTTTGGTTTAGAAGAGTTCAGAGTTCAGTAACAGAAATTATGGATATTGCCTGTACAGATAGTTTACTTTATATGACAGGTAGTTATTCTGGAATTCAACGATTCGCAAATGATGAAACTATTAGTAGTTGGCAAAATGTAAGTCCTAATTCTTATACAAATAAGTATTATGTAGCTGCATATAATTATCAAGGCATTTTACAATTCTCTTTATCAGAAGGCTCTGCGAATCTTGCAAAACCAAAAGCAATTTGTCCAATTTCGGGAGGTGGTTTTTATTTGACAGGAGAATTTGAATGTCAACATACTCTCTATCAATTTGCATATGGTACTGGCTTGTATATAAGTAGAGGCTATAAAGACTTATTTGTATCTGCTTTTTCATCATCAAATTCAAGAATTTGGGCCAAACAAATAGGAGGTGTAGGAGTTGATGAAGTAAATTCGATGGCAATTAATTCATATGGCAATCCTGTTTTTGCAGGAAGTTTCACCAATTCCATTGCAAGCCCAGCAAAAAATTCATGGGGAAACAAACCTTGGTACAATCATTTTACGACGAATTACGGACCTGGAATTTATTATGAGGGGGGCCCAATTATGAGCTATTGTGATGATCCTCAGTATAATTTTTATGCTGTTATTAACAGTCAAGGAAGCAAGGACATTCTTATTGCAAACATAGCTGATACTTCTAGGTCAACGTTAGATATCTTTCGACGTTCTCCAAGCGATTCGTGTGATTTATCACCAACTTACGGTTCAATAACAAGTTTTTCAATACAAAGCTGCCAAAATAAAAAGGCCAAAGCGTTAATTTCCACTGCATCAGCATATATCAGCGGAATTAATTACACCTATAATTGGAACGGAAGCTCTTCTTTATCAAACATATATTCTCCTACTTCATCTGGATATGTGATAGGAACAGTTTCTGGGGCTAATACGTGTTATCATTTCACAGATAGTGTTTTAATAAATCTTTATCCAATTATTCCTACACCTCAAGTAACAATTACGGGAGGGAACTTTACTTATACAAATCAATCTACTTTATGCAATAGGAGTTTATATGTAAATCCTGATTCAATAATAACTTTAACAGGAAATATTCCACCTCTCGATTTTAATTATTCTTGGCATTTACCAAATAATACCATTCAAACTTCGAATGTTTTAGTAATTACAGACACACCTCTTGGAACGTACTATTATGTAATTACAGATACTTTAAGTGGATGTTCAAAAAGTTATTGCTTTACTCTTTTATACCCCGACACGACTACGGGCGGAGGCAGTGGCGGAAACCCTTACGTTTTTAAATTCAGACAAGGTTCAAGATTACTTGAAGAAGGAGATACATTATTCGGTTGCATAAATGATATACTTGAACTTACATTAGTTAATGCAATTGACACAAACAATATAGTTGATGCGGTTGTTCCATTTTATGGAAATTGGGCATGTTCAAATGCTAATTCTATTATTGTTGATCCCGACATTAGTACTTTAAGCTCACATTTTAAATCTATTCAACTGCTATCGGATACCTTATTAAACGGCATTCAAAGTATTGGAATAGATTTCCACCTTGGTAATTATCAAAACCCCGCTTTTAGTTTTAGCCAACAATATTATATTCATATTTATCCTCAGCCTACTTTTCCATATTCATTAACTGGAAATTTAGAAAGTATTTGTCCTGGCGATACTGCAACATTTACTTTGGAAACTGACTTAAATTACGATTTAAATTTAATTCCATCTATAAATACAATTATTACTCAAGAGCCCTTTTCATTTTATACCGTTTTCCCTCAAGATTATTATATAACGTTTTATGATACTACTGATATGGGATGCTTTGCCACGAAAGGGCGAAATTTTTCAATGTCATTTTTTCAAGCACCTCCCATTACAGTAAATCCAAGCAATGGAGTTGTTTGCAATGATGAGAATGTACTACTTACAATTCCTGGAGCTACTGAAATTCTTTGGATAGGTCCATCTGGAGACACACTTTCAAATGAACTACAGTACACCACAAATATTCCAGGACTTTATTTTGGGAAAATAGTTGATATTCATGGATGTGATTTAATTACAAATACAGTAAATATTCGAAATCGAAGTTCATTCGGATATGAATTAAGTCCATTAAGCATTTGCCCTGGTGAAACGGCCGAAATTCGACTATTTGCGCTCGAAGGAGATAATATAAGTTGGTTACCACCATTTTCTGGAAGCAGCCTAATTCAAACTGCAAATGCACCAGGAATATACCGGTTTACTGCACCATTATGCGGCATAATTGATACATTCGACGTAATTGTTCCGGGTCCATTAATTTACGCAGAAATTGATAGCACTGAAACCTCCATTTGTCCTGGTGAAACCATAACACTCTCTTCTGTGAATTCAAGTGGAGTAAACTTAACTTGGTTCTATAATTACTCTACTGATTCTGAAATTGAAGTCACTGAAGGAGGAGACTATATCTTACAATTAACAGATGAGAACTCCTGCGCTACATATGATACAGTTACGATTATTCAATTAATAGCTCCTGAACCACCTATTTTACCTGCATACTCCTACTATTGTGGAATTGATTCAATTCAATTAATTAGTCCATCTGGAGATTCAATCGCTTGGTTTCTTGGAAATGAACAAGTTGCTTTTGGCACCGAATATAATTTGTATCAAGTACACTCAGATTCAACACTATTCATTGCCAATTACAGCAATATAACAGGTTGTAATAGCCAATTAATGGAATATCCAATTGATATGAGAAGGTATTTAGAGGTTCCACTTGATGATTCACTTTTTACTATTTGTCAAGGAGATCAATTCAGTATTCAAGTGAATCCAAGTACATATGGTGCTGCTGTTTATCATTTATTAATTCAATTGCCTAGTGGTCAAATAAATATTTCTGATTCTCTTTATACTATTCCTCATGTAAATCTTAGTAATTCAGGTGAATATCTCTTGGTTTTCGAAGGAGATACAACTGAATATTGTCGTCCAGATACTGTTCGATATACTTTAAATGTATTGCCTGTTCCTCAACTATCCATTTTATCAAGTAATGAGTTTTTGTGTTCCGATGAAACTGTAAGCTTCTGGGTAGAAACCGACTCGGCTATTGTAGATCGATTTTGGTCGTTTTCTAGTCTGCAGGAATATCAAGACACAATTACCATTGTGAATAGTTCATTATCTGGTCCAGAACTTATAATTCAATATCAAGCTTCATTACAAAATGGTTGTAGTATTAACTTAATAGATACAATTCTACGTGGTGTTAGGCCACCTGATCCATATTTTAATGATTCCCTTATTGCTTGTAGTGGTGATACAGTTTCACTGATTTTGCCTGATAACCAAACTGCTCTTTGGTTTATCGGACCAAATCAAGTTACTCCAACACCAGTTAATACTTATCAATTTAATTCCTACGTAAATCATCCGGTAATAACTGTTTTCAATTCCGATTTAAATGGTGTTTGCCCTTCAACTAGTGATACAATCCCTGTTTTGGTAAAGCCAAGAGTTAACATACCCAATATCAACAATATTGAACTCTGTCCGGAAGTGCCTCATACATTTTATTTCAATCCCACCAACTATAATGTAGGAAGTTTCTATTGGAAAGACATGATTGCCGATACTATACTTGGTACTAACATAAATCAATTAACTGTGCCTCCTATTCAGACAACGATTGGTTTATTTGCATTTCCAAATCAAATTAGTTGTGGAGCTGATAGCACCATCTTTTCTGTTACTGTTCAAACTCTACCAATTGTTACTATTAGCTCTTTTCAAAACGACACGATTTGTTTAAATAATGGAGCTCCTTATTCCTCTTCAACCTCAAGCTTAGTCTATAGTTCTTCGGTTTATTTAAATGGAAGCAACTCAACTATAAGTACTTGTTATAATTGTACTTCAAATAATTTTATACTAGCTAATTCATTAGTTAACGGACTACAAGTTGGACAAAATACCATACGAACAAGGATCTATACTTCAGGTTTCTGTATAATTGAACAAATTGACACATTCGAGGTACTTTCACCCCCAATACCAAATTTTTCAATGGAGGATATATGGGTTTGTGTTGGTGATACTATTCAATTACAACCCCCATCAACGGAACTTTTCGATTGGGTAGAAATGAATTTATTTAGTTATTTAACGAATTCGTTTTCGGGCTTGCCAATTCCATTTGAAGTATATGGTTCGGCTGTCAATTCAATTAGTTATATAGTTGAATCGAATAATCCAAGCATTTATATTAATTCAGTTGATCCAATAAGTTTGTGTAGGAGTGATTTTTATCAAATTCCTATCTATGTAAAACCAACAATGGATTTGCCTCTTTTTACAGATCATTCTATTTGTGAAAATGATTCTTTGCTTTTTGGGTTTTCACCTAACAATGAATTAATTGGAAATTACCAATGGACTTTACCTAATGGAAGTTTTTCACAAGACACCAATTTTGTAATTCATGGCAATGATTCCCTAGCAATGGGACACTATGAACTACTTGCTTATGCTAGTGAAGCAAGCTGCGGTGTTGATTCAGCACAATTCACTTTGGTAAGTAATGAAATCCCAATTGTTGAATTTGTAATTGATTCCTTTCAAGTTTGTACGGATAGACCATGGATTATACAGGCCAACTTAACAACAAATGCTCAAATTGATTGGAGCTATAATGGAAATACGAGTCAAAACAATCCACTAATAATTAATTTATCAAGTTTTGTAGAAGACAGCCTATTGATCTCTGGTGTTTTTACAACACCTCAAGGATGTGTGGTAAATAAATCAGTAAAAATTGCTGTTTATCCAAGCCCAGAAATTCCTTCTCTTACAATTCCAACTACAACTTGTGCTGAAGACACTATTTTTCTTACGTTGAATAATCTTCTTCAAGCCGATCAACAATTTTATTATGAATCGAATGTAGTTTTTGGAGAAAATGGAAATCAATATTCTTATATAACTACGTGGTCTGATACCGCGATTAATTTACTCAGTTATATCTATACAGACCATTGTATTTCTGACACTTTAATAAATACATTTAAAGTGCATCAATTACCCATATTCAATTTAGGTAATGATTCTTTATTGTTTTGTTTAGGAGTTGGGACTCAACTTGATGGTCCTTCTGGATATAGTTCCTACCTGTGGAATACGGGTCAAACTGATGAAGATATTCAAGCTCTTCAAACTGGAACATATTCGCTATTTGTTACGGATAATCAAGGTTGTTTATTTACGGATACCATTTTTGTTATCGGTGAATGGCCATTTTTTGATTTACCAAATGATACGCTCGACTTTTGTTTTAGTAATCCTTTGTTAGTGAATGCCCCAAGTGGTTTCGATGCATATCAATGGAGTAATGGTGATACTCTTAGCTCTATAAAAATTGCTGAAACAGGAGAGTATATTCTCATTATTACTGATGCAAACGGATGTTCTTTTTCTGATACACTCTATGCGCTTGGTGGCGATTGTGAAGTGAAAAATCAGAATAATGTTTTTACTCCAAATGGAGATGGTATTAATGACAAATTCACCATAAATCCATTTGGAATGCACTCATATAAAATGGTGATTCATGATCGTTGGGGAAAATATATTAATACTGTTTACAGTACTGAATCTGGATGGGATGGTAAAGATCAGTATGGTCAAGACATGCTCGAGGGTGTTTACTATTTCGTTGCCACCGTTGAATATATTAATGTTACCAGCGAAGAAATAAAAGGAATGATTCAATTATTGAAGTAAAATTAAACTCAACTAATTGATTTTCACATTTCAAATTGCTTGATAATGATCTATTTGACGAAAAATAATATACTTTAAACAAGATCTGATAAATAGTTTGATTGAATGAAATTGTTTAATCGCTTTCATTTAATTTATTAGTACAGATGTTTTTTGTTGAATGTATTTTCGCCATTAATAAAAACAATTACCAAGCTGTTTATCCATAAGTTTGATGGAAATTCATGTGATTGCATTTTTGAAATGGCTGACGTTCGGATTGGATCAAAAGTACGTTTACTCAATGAAGTAGGCGAAGGTGTGGTGACAGGCTTCAACAAGCAAGGAATGGCGCTGGTGATGATGGATGATGGATTTGAAATTCCGTATTTTCCAAAACAACTAGTTGCTATTGGTGGAATGGGAAGTTCAAATTCCGAACAAGCCAGCACGGGTAGTATTTCGATAAACGCGTCTTCCTTAAAAGAATCGCTGTATTTGGCTTTCGTACTCGAAGGAATTTTGAAAGATCAACCCAAGATTTCGGTGCGTTTGCTCAATCAGATGCGGGAATCGATGTTGGTAGCCTTGTATAGTGAAACGGAGCGTGTATATACTTTAGTTGCAAGTGGAGAAATTCCTGCTGGTGCTGGAAAGACAGTACTAACTATGGTATTGCCCGAATTATTACAACTCGATCGATTCTTTATTCAAATTCAGCCCTTGATTGGGAATACAAAGATATTACCGGCTACTTGGAGTGGATACATTAAACATCAAACTCCTGCGATGATTGAGCCAGCTACTTGGCCACAACAGCTTGTTTTTACCGAACGAGCCTTGATGATTGAAGTATTTCCAGACAAAAGTGGCAATCAATCGAATGTTCCAAATAAAGATGCGGTTCCTCGTAAGATGACAACTCTCCCACAAGACTGGCTATTGAAGCAAGGACGGGATGGGAATTACGAGGTGGATTTACACATTGAAGAATTATTGGAAGATACAGCCGGCATGGATAATTCGGAAATTATTCGTCACCAATTGAGGCACTTTGAAAAATGTTTGGATGAAGCGCGTCGACGACCTGTGAAACGTTTCGTAGTGATTCACGGAGTGGGAAAAGGACGATTACGTGATGAAATTCGGAAGCTTTTAACTGCTGATAAAATGGAACATTACGATGCTGCTTTGTCGAAATACGGATATGGTGCAACCGAGATTATTGTGAAATAATTAGAACTACGTGTTGAAAATAAATGAAAAATCGGAAGTATTGAATTCGAAATTGGGAATTCAATTAGTATCAATTTATTGTTTCCATACTAAGTTAAGCCGCTGATAACAACGATCGTGTGATTCTTTGCAAAAGAAAAGTGGCTTTCCATTTGCGCCAATATTTGAACCCATATCCCATTTGCCTATGATGGCTAACGTGATATAATGTGCAAATCGAGGTGTCACAAAATAATGGGTATAACAATTCGGATCTCCTGTTGCCAACCAAGCAATACCTTGATTTTGGTTAGTACTTGATGGAATTGAAGATGAAAATGAAGGCAAAGATTCATCCACGTAAGGACGAACGTACTTATTACTTTCATTCTTAAATCGATTGTCATCGCTGTGATGAATGATGTTACCGGCAATATGACAAAGCTCATGTGTTAAAGCATAAATCATTAATTGACGAGTTAAAGCATCTAATCTGGAATCAATTAAACTTGAAAGAGTATTCATATCAACATCTGTGTTGAATTCTCTTTTCAAAACTTTAACTGATTCATAAAACGCTTGAGAATATCTAAACTCGAGTTTAGAAGAATCACTAAAATCAATGGTAGGAGGCAGATATTTTTTTAGCTCTGTAAATGCTTCTGTTAAATCATCATAATTAATAATGACTGCCCAAAAATTATGAGGTGAAATTTTCTGATCGTTATATGAACTTTCGGGTTTTAATAAAACAGATTTTGCCAATACATTGGCTTTTTTAGGATAGTCGATTATTGAAATACAACATAATTCATGCTCCGAAGAATGTTTTCCATCATTGGTTCTATTGAAGTTAGCCCAACGATTTATCATGTGAGTTGCGTAAGGAGAAGATATATTTTCCCCTGGAACCAATTCTAACAATTGATCATCTCCAATATCAATTACATCGATATTGCTATTTTTCGAAAAATAAGAAACCGCTTTATCAACCTCTTCTTTATACTTTGATTTTAAGCACAAAAGAAGCTCTTGACGTTTAATATTTAATTGAATTCGTTTTAACGCATTGTCTTTTTTAATGACAAACCCACGGTATTCTTCGTACAAAGTAATTCCGTCGCCTCTATTCGTATTTGGACTTCCAATGGATTCATTGTCTTCATTGGGAGGATAATTTAGATCGAATATTCCTTGATTTTTCTCCCATTGATCTGCAATATCATTATAGTTCCCATCCAATGGGATTGAGATGGCTTGCTCACTTTCAATTTGATCAATTACATGGGTTTCGAGTTTTGTTCCATCTTCTAAAGTAACATCTGCATTGAGTTTCCCATAGGAACCATAATCATAACTAATGACTGTGATTGTTTTATCTTGAACTGTATTTTTAGTTATAAGTTCTGTTTCATCAACATGCTCATAAATAGCATTGGGATCGGTTGAATTAAAACGTAAATCAGGCTTTTTATCACTTAATTTTTGTGAAGGATAATTCATACACCAACCACTATTTTTACTTGCCTCCGTAAAGAAAAAGCGTGCTTTCCAAGGCATGACAGCAGGTTGATGCGTTTTCTTATCCCAAACCATTATCTGAAAATCAAGTCTGTTACCGCAAGCTATTCCCTGCGCATCTTTTTCGACTTGTTCTTTTTCATTGATTTTAGGTCCTTCAGGTATCCAAGTTTTGTATTTGTTTTTATCGACAGGAAATAACACTGCTTCGTATTTGGATTCTTGCAAAAGGCTTACTGAAACATGATAGGTAATTGCAATGGATACATTTCCATTTTTATAATTTACGGTAGAGGATTTGTCAAGCGTAAATCCATTTTTAACTTTTTGAATGGAAGCATCTGAAGCTATCATTCTTGCTGCGCTTTCAGAAGTTATAGCATACGTTTCAGTTCCTTTATTACTCAAATTCCCTTGGAGTGCATTATAATTTAAACCAGCCTGTAAAATGCCAGCTAAATAATTTTCCCGAGTAAATGATGCATTAAAAGAATTTCCAATTAAATCTGTTCGATTTCCATCTTCTAATTTTTCCCCAGAGCCAACTGCCTTATTTATTACAAATGCGAAATCAAGTGCACCTTCAGCCTTGGGTTTTTCTTCTGTTATTTCATAAGTAAAATTAAATGTGGGATTTTGTTCAAAAGACACACTATTCAAATTCCATTTCTCATCTAAATTATGCTCTTTCTGATTATTGTATAAGACATAGTCACTATATGAATTGAGTGTTTCCGAGGATTGATAGTTAGCTCCTCCTGTAATGACAAATTTCTTGTCTTTAAACTTCCCTTTCTCCTCATCATTCCAATTAAAATCGTAATAAATATCGTTTCCTACAGTACGAATTTGAGCATACATACTATCACATACAGCATTTACATTACAGGTATAAGTAGATGATCCAAAACTATGTGACTTTTCATTTTCTTCTCCAACAATGGTGGTATCGTGCGAAGTAACAATAGTATATTTCAAATTCAATTTCGCAGTATAGGGAACAAAGCTTTCCTTATTGGCATATTGAGCAATATTATCATTTGATTTTGCTGGAATTTTATCGCCCATTCCATGCGTTTTCATGTATTCGAGCTTTTGTTGATTGGTAGCTCCAGGCGGTTGTGCAAAGGTATTTATTGAAAAGAGGAAGCTAAATAAGCATTGAAAATAGAATGTCCATTTTAATTTTACTGTCATAAAGAATTAAATTTCATCATGAATAAAAAGAGTATTCAATGCATGTATTTTAAACAAGCAAGGGTGAAAAAACCAAAAATTAAAAAAGTTTATGCAGTCCAGTGAAACCTTATTGTTTAATAAATTCAACTCTTCTGTTATTGGCTTTTCCCTCGGAAGTTGAATTATCGGAAATTGGTTTGGATTCACCATATCCTTTGGAACTGAGTCTTGATGCATCTATACTTTGTTTGATCAATTCTGTTTTTACTGCATCAGCACGTTGTTGTGATAATTTTAAATTAGAGGCATCTTCACCATCACTATCCGTATGTCCACCAATCTCGAATTTCAATTCCGGATGTGCTTTCATTAATGCGATTATTCTATTTATTTCACCCATACTTTCGGGTTTTAAGCTTGCTTTATTATAGTCGAACTTAATTCCGCGAGCTATGAATTTACCATCACTTGTAATTTGCTTGTATGGATCAACTCCGCCTGCAGCTAAACGAATATTTTTAAAATAACGTTGATTTAAACCATCAGTTGAAATTCCAACTAAATTAAATGTGAATGAGTTCGCTCTTCCGAATTCCGTTTGAGCATTTAATACACGCACATTATTGATATATACTTTCATTGTAGTTTCATTCACTGAAATTGCTACATGATACCATTTGCCTTCAGCAATATCATCAGGTGTTGGATATTCTCCTTTTTGAAGTTCCAAGCTTACTTGACCATTACTCATTATTTTTAAATTATTTGCCAAGTTGCCTGTTCCTTCATTCCAAACAATATCTATTGGCCAACCACTTCCTGCCGCATCTGAGCCTGTTGTCATGGCATCAAATTCAAGTGTAAAACGTTTTGGTAAAATTGCATTGTTCTTTAAACGTGGAGTAATTTGTACGTTCCACCCATCAATCATAACAATGGATTTTTCTCCATCTTTTTCTCGCACTTCTGTTCTACCTGAAATTATTTTCCATTTACTTGGTATTTCATCTGTTTGTTCATCAACAACTAAGTCTTCAAATAAAATAGTGTCGCCTGGAACAAAATCATACTTACCATAAGCACTCATGTCTGTTTGTGCTGAGAGTGATAAACAATTCAATAATATGAAAGAGAAGAACAGTCTAAAAACAATATTTTTCATTCGACATTTTTTTTCAAAAGTAATTTTTTTGAATTAATCTCTTCAATTGCTTTTCCTTTCGAATATTGAAATTGTATTAAATTTTAAGCAAGAATTTTTATTCATTTATAATTGTACATACAATCAATTTAACTACTTTTGTCTTATGAAATTGGAAGAAGCATTAAAACAAACCAAGCCGTTTAAAAGTGAGTTTCAGAAATTGGTTCTGAATATTCACTATACGAGTAGTTGTTTGAATGCAGCTTTGGCAGAAATATTAAAGCCTTTTGATTTAAGTCCACATCAGTATAATGTATTACGCATTTTAAAAGGTAAACATCCTGATAGCTATTGTAATCAGGAAATTACGAGCCGAATGATTGATAAAAATTCGAATGCAACACGCATCGTTGATAAGCTGGTTGTGAAAAAGTTAGTTAGCCGTATTGGATGTGATGAAGATCGTCGCCAAGTTCTTATCAAGATTACTGATGCTGGATTAAAGACTTTGGATGAAATTGATTCAAAGTTAAGAGATGATTCAATTGCAATACCGGGCATTACGGAAGAAGAAGCCAAATTAGTGAATGCCTGCCTTGACAGAATTCGGAAATAAAAATTTTTACCTATTTACTTGTACATACAATTTTAATACATACAATCACTTTCAAACAAACAATCCCATGAAATCAAAACTCACATTTGTACAATCGATTAAAGCAGGTGCCATGGCTGCTGGAGCTGCTGCAGTAATCAATTCGATTATCTTCTTCATTTTCCATTCTACTGGAATATTTGTTGACACCATTTACATTCAACCTGGACAAGCACTCACAGTGATTCCAATTCTTATTTCAAGCATTGCACCGACTCTCATTGCTAGTTGTGTGTTTTTCTTGCTAGAGAAATACACTAAAAATGGAGTTCAGATTTTCCGGATCGTTTCGATTGTTATATTGCTGCTATCATTTGGAAATCCCTTTATGATTCCTCAGGTAACGATAAGTTATGCTATTGCTTTAGATGTAATGCATGTTGTTGTTGTTGCCTGTTTGCTTTATTTTATTGGCAAAGCTGTAAGCGAAAAAAACTAATCAATATAGCTTGATGGTTTAGGATTCTTCCTTTCGAGATGAGCAGCATGCTGGTTTCGGAGGAAGAATTTTTCGTTTTAGAACGAGCAACAGCGATTGAGGTGAGCTCCTGCGAGCCGAAAGCGCGGTGGTTTTAAAGCACAGTGAAACGGAGATTTAAAACCAGTTGCCCAAATTATTAAAGTTCTCTTCTTGAAAGTATCGGCTATCTTTGCGGCAAACAGTCCGCCTTGTCGCGAGGTACATTCGTGTATCGCGAGGAAAGTCCGGGCAACATAGAGCATCCTGCTTCCTAACGGGAAGGCAATGGAAGGGCAACCAACCGTCGACAGCCAGTGCCACAGAGAAAATACCGCCTCATTGCAAAATGGGGTAAGGGTGAAAACGCGGGGTAAGAGCCCACGACGCAGTTGGCGACAGCTGTGATGGCAAACCTCAGGAGTTGAAAGTCCAAATAGGCAAGAGATGAGGCTGCTCGTCTAAGATCTTCGGATTGCTCTTGCGGGTAGGGCGCTAGAGCCTGTTGGTGACGGCAGGCCCAGATAAATGACAGGGCGTGTTCTTTCGGGAGCATGACAGAACCCGGCTTATAGGACTGTTTTATTTTTGAATTTGAGCGGAATTGTTCCGAGAAAATAAGCCAAAGGGGACAAAAAATCCCCAAGGTATCTTTAAAAATCGACGGAATTGACTCGCTCAATTTGTTGATAAGTTGCAATTGCATCCAAAATATACAAGTCTACAACATTAGATTTTTCAGTACATACAGGCGATTTCTGCACAGGCTTTAGTAGGATGTCGGCTGGTTGATGAATAAGCGTACCTTTGCCGCTCAATATATTCAATGACAACTTTTTCAGAATTGGGGCTCCGTCCGGAGCTTCTGGAGGCGCTGACCCAGATGGGGTTTACGACTCCAACGCCTATCCAGGAGCAAACGATACCGCTGCTTACTGAGAACATTACCGACCTTGTTGCACTTGCTCAAACCGGAACCGGGAAAACCGCTGCTTTCGGACTGCCATTGCTGAACATTTTGGATGAAGAACGCCGCACACCGCAAGCACTCATCCTCTGCCCTACTCGCGAACTCTGCATGCAGATTACAAAGGACATGGAAGCATTTTCAACTAAAATGCCTCAAGTGAAAATTGTAGCAGTGTATGGTGGAGCGGCAATTACCACACAAATTAGCCAGATTAAACGCGGTGTTCAGATTGTGGTAGCAACACCGGGACGTTTAAAAGATTTGATCGATCGTAAAGCAATTGCTTTAGGTGAAGTTGAAACGCTCGTGTTAGATGAAGCGGATGAAATGCTCAACATGGGCTTTCGTGATGATATCGATTACATTTTAGCAACAACACCGGAAGAAAAACAAACGTGGCTGTTTTCAGCTACAATGCCATCGGAAGTTGCTTCGATCTCGAAACGCTACATGGTTTCACCAGTGGAAATTTCGGTTGGTAAGAAGAATCAAGGTGCTACGAATATTGAGCATTTGTACTACATGGTGAGCAATCACAATCGTTACAATGCACTGAAACGTATTGCCGATTTTCATCCTGATATTTATGGTATCATTTTCTGCCGTACCAAAATGGAAACGCAGGAAATTGCTGAGAAATTGATTAAAGACGGTTATAATGCCGATTCGCTTCATGGCGATTTGAGTCAAGCTCAGCGTGATTCAGTCATGCGTAAGTTCCGTAACAAGAATCTTCAAATGTTGGTAGCTACCGATGTGGCTGCTCGAGGGATTGATGTGGATAGCATCTCTCACGTAATACATTACAACCTTCCGGATGATTCGGAAAGTTATACGCACCGAAGCGGACGTACTGCCCGTGCTGGCCGTTCGGGAATTTCCTTGGCGATTATTACACCACGTGATTTGAATAAAATCCGTCAGGTTGAACATCGCATTGGTACTCAATTCGCGCACAAACAAGTTCCAACTGGAATTGAAGTGTGTGAGCAACAGTTGATTTACCTAGCTAAGAAAGCTCACGATGTGGCGGTAAATCCCGACATCGAACAGTACTTATCGGCTATCCTCGAAACATTTGAGGACATGAGTAAAGAAGAAGTTCTGAAAAGCTTCCTATCGCTCGAGTTTAACCGATTCTTGGAATACTACAAGAATGCTTCTGACCTCAACGAAGGTCGAGGATCGCGTGCTGAAAGTGGTCGCCCGGTTGGAATTCCAATGACACGCTATTTTGTTGGCGTGGGTGAATTGGATGGAATAGATAAATCGGGAATGGTTCGTTTGTTATGCGATACGACTGGTTTACCGAATGATAAAATTGGAAAAATTGAATTGCGTCGCAGCTTTTCGTTTTTCGAAGTTCCACCACAATTTGAGCACATTGTAGAAAGCAAATTCGAAGATGTTCAGGTGAATGGCCGTACGATTCGTATTGAAAAAACTACCGGTGTTGGTGATGGTGGTGGAAAACGCAGCGGTGGATATGGTGGAGGAAGCGGCGGCGGTGGAAAACGCTGGGACAATGATCGTCCAAGTGCAGGAAAATCTCGTCCATACCGTGAGAAAGAAAGCAGTGGCGGATATCGCTCTTCGGGCTCTTCTTCGGGAGGTTCTGGTGGCGGATTTAAAGGCAGAAAGAAATACTAATAGCTTTTAACTAACGCTTAATAACCTGACGACTGAACGTGCGTGTTGGTGTAATTACCGACACCACGTATTGTCCGGAACTCAATCGGCGCACTTTTTCTAATTGCATCATATTGTTCACGTATGGATACACGTGTACTTTTTCTTCTGCAATTTGTTTCCCTGAAAGTTTAAATATTTTCACCTGAATATCCTGTTCACTGGTTGAATAAAACTCAACAGTAACGCCTTCTATAAATGGATTCGGGTAAACGTTGACTACACTATCGCTCACCGTTTTATTGAGTTGCATTTGTGATAAAATAGCATGTGCTTTCAAGAAATTTGGAATTCCAAAACCCTTTTTAGCATCCGGTGAATCGTATTGATCGGAGCATTGTTCAATGGCTTTGAATATCTCCATGGCACTTGCTTCGGGATGAGCTTGCCACAAACAAGCCGACATGCCTGCCATGATGGGAGAAGAGAAGGAAGTTCCATTCGATTTGCCGGGAGTTCCGGCTGAAGTAATCACCCAAGGTTGTTGTCCCATAGCGGATACATTAGGTTTTATTCTGCCATCGGCAGTCGGACCAAGCGAGCTGAAAGAAGCATAATTGCGATTAGCATCAACAGCACCAATGCTTAAAACACTATCAGCATCGGCAGGAAAACCAATGTATTTCCAAGGTTCAGCTCCTGAATTTCCTGCAGAATTCACTACGAGTATTCCTTTGCTTGCAGCGATATTGGCTCCAATTGTAATGCGAGCCGTATGTCCGTTGAGTTGAGCAATGGTATGACTAGCAGTTGAATCGTCAAATACGGTATAGCCTAAGGATGAATTGATGACATCGGCACCAACGCTATCGGCAAACTCAGCACCTCGCACCCAATTATCTTCCTCGATTAGATTTTCGGAATCAGCATCTTCGGTTCTTAAAAGCCAATAGCTGGCTTGAGGCGATGTACCAACAAAAATCCCAGGAATATTTCCTGCCATGGTAGAAAGTACAGCCAAACCATGCGCATTGTCTTCAAAGACAGAAGTTCCACCAGTAACAAAATCGCGTGTGCCTAATAGTCGACCTGAATTTCGGAGTGAATCAAAAAAAGCAATTTGATCTACATGAAAAAATCCAGCATCGAGCACAGCGATGGTCATTCCTTCGCCTTGAAAACCCATAGCGTGCAGTTTTTCACCTTGAAGCATTTTTATTTGCACATCCGAATTCCCATAAAAAGGATCTGCACCTAGTAAAGCAAGTTGCTTTTTAGCCGCTTCTGCTTCGGCTTGCTCGTACATCTTCATTAAATCGGCAATGAATTGATCGGCAACGTTTTTCTTTTTCAATCGAGCAACCTTCCCCACCTGATTCACAAAAGGTAAAGCTTGAACGGCAAGTAAAACCGATGAATCAGCAATTTCGATTGTTACCGCATTGAACCATTTGCTCCTGTTTAAAATGATAGCTCCTGTTGCAGCTACTTGATCAACATAGGATGGATTAACTGGTAAATCGTTTTCCTTGAGTGCGATGCCTTGATTTTCGCGACGTTGTAATGCTTTGGGGGAAAGAAATTCGGACGCATTAGAAAGTGAATAAGGTGAACCTGTTCGATTCGTAAACTGAACCCAAAATTTAAGAGGAGCAGATAAGGTTGTTTGAGCATTTCCTGCAAGAGAAGTCAGGACAAACAAATACAAAAACAGATTTCGTTTCTTCATCATTGCTCACCAATTTCTATGGCTTTCATCGTAAATACAACACCGCTTTTTATTTCAGGAGTTGGGACAACATAATTCACATCCACCAATTTCTTAAACACCATACCTACGTTTGTTGCAAATACTTCAGTGGAGCGGTATTCAGACACCAAGTTTTCAGGATCGGAATTCACAACCGTTACAGTTGAATCGAAATTGAGCACACCTGTAGAAAAAGGTTCATGTGCTTTATCCATGGTAAATGTGCGAGCTTCAAGGGAATTGAGAGCATTCGCATTCCATTCAACTCCATTCCGAACAGGAAAAACCAATTTGATAAACCGAACATCTTCTTCCACTTTCTCTACCTGAACATCGGTTTTCACGCAATACCAAACATCTTTCAAAAACCAACTCAGAGTATCAGCAGGTTTTTTCCAACGCTCAATCCGAATGGCCGAACGGCCTGAATTATCAGTAAAAGAAGATTGGTAGTATTCCTTAATTAGAAAGGAATTCGTGTCGATTGTATGATTGAAATCGTCGTAAATAATTGAATCACATTGGTAAATGATGTACGAGCCAACTTTGTCTGTAAAATAATTTCTATATACAGGATCGGGAGTGATGACTGCATCTTTTTTACACGAAGAAATTCCGAGTGTAATCACAGCCATGAAAAACAGAATGTAACGTTGCGTCATAAATTTATTTTTTAATGAAACCTCCTCCAATAAGGTCGTTGCCTTCGTAAAATACTGCCGATTGTCCAGGAGCAACACCCGAAACGGCTTCTAGAAAATCAACTTGCACGAGACCATCGGGGCGCATATTCAGAATGCTTGAAGTGCCTTCGTGCTTGTAGCGAATTTTTGTAAGTGCCTGAAAATCTTCAGGTAATTCAGCATACTTCATCCAATTTACATCCCGAACATTCATCGTATGCTTTACCAATTCTTCCTTCTCACCTAAAATAACCGTATTGGTTTCGGGGTTGATATCGAGCACAAAGAATGGTTTTCCTAAAGCGATTTCTAAGCCTTTACGTTGACCAACAGTGTAAAATGGATAGCCTCGATGTTTACCAACGACGGTTCCGTCCGACAAAACAAAATCACCTCCATCCACTTGTTCTTCTAATCCAGGAACTTGTCGTTTCAGAAAACTTCGATAGTCATTATCGGGCACGAAACAAATCTCGTAACTCTCGCTTTTATTTGCTAGATCAACAAATCCGCTATCTGCAGCCATCTGACGAATCTCACTTTTGCGAAATCCACCTAAAGGAAAACGTGTACGAGAAAGGCTTTCTTGACTCAATCCCCAAAGCACATAGGACTGATCTTTATTCAAATCCAATCCACGCGAAATCACGTAACGACCATTATCCTGCAAACGATGTTGAGCATAATGTCCGGTGGCGATAAACTCGCAATCGAGCATATCGGCACGTTTGAGTAATGCTTCCCACTTGATATGCGTATTACATAGAACGCATGGATTGGGCGTGCGTCCGGCTATGTATTCATCTACAAAATTGTTGATGATGTAATTCCCAAATTCACCTCGGATATCAAGAATGAAATGCGGAAAGCCAAAACGAACGGCCAAACTTCGCGCATCGTTGATTGAATCTAAACTACAGCATCCGGTTTCCTTTTTCGTTCCACCCGAACTTGCATAATCCCATGTTTTCATGGTGATCCCAATCACTTCATATCCTTCTTCATGAAGCATCATTGCGGCGACAGAACTGTCTACACCACCACTCATTGCCACCAAAATTTTCCCGTGCCTGCTCATTGTCCTGGTAATATCTCTTTCTCGTCCTTATCGAGTTTCTCAAATTTTTGAATGTTGGGTTTATCAGAAACCCCGTTTTTAAACAATTCTGTTTCAGTTAATTTCCCGTTTTCGTCAAAAAGGTACCAGGTGCCTTGGCGTAAATCATCGACATAATTCCCCGATAATTTCATTTTCCCATTGGCATGATAGTAAATCATTTTGCCATGTAGCTTTCCGTCTTTGTAGTTTGCTGTTAAGCGTTTGGTTTTGTCTTCGAAATATTGAATCCAAGGACCATGTTTTACATCTTTCACATAAGTAACTTCTTCGGAAACAGCACCTTCGGGATAGTACACATACCAAGTTCCTGTTTTAATTCCTTTCACATACGTTTCACGGGAAAGAACTTGTTTTTGTTCATTGTAAAATGTCCAAACTGAATCCTTTTTCTGATCAATATAATTTCCGTCCGAAATCATATTTCCCTTCGCATCAAAGCCTTTTGCATGTGAACGACGACCTTTATCGGAGAAGAAACACACCATTTTTAATTCTCCTGTTTCGTGGTAATAACGAAAAACGCCAGTTGGTAAATCGTCTTTGAAATTCCCTTCATACCGAGGCTTTCCATCGGGATAATTTTTCCTCCAAAAACCTTGTTTCTTCCCTTTGGAATCGGTCTTATTCAGTGTAGCCTGACTAAACACAGTTCCAGAGAAGCTGATAAATAAAAAGAAGGAGAGTAAAAAGTGGAGTGGGCGCACGGTTCAGCAAAAATAAGGAATATAGTTATTCAGAGAGGCTTAAGGTTTTTCAAGGATGAGTTCAAGAAGCGATTTGTTACCAACACCATCCATCGCTTCAACAGAAATGCAATGTTCACCAGGTAAAAGTTCGTCAGCAAAACGAAATGTCCATTCACCAACTGCATTTCCCGGCTCAAGGAGAATCCAGTTTCCATCTAAATTGGCTTGCATCGAACTTATTCCAGATAAACGATCTGAAATCTGAAATCGTATTCGTCCAGTTGCTGTTGGCTTTACTGGGATTTTTTTTCTTTTCTTTCGGATATACTGAGGAATCAGTTTTACAGAAGGTAGGATTGTATCACAAAGCACCTGAAAATCACCAAATTGCTTCGTTTCGGCCTCAAGCCAATCGCCTGCCCAATTGGTTTTCAATCCACTAAAGCTGGTTCCAACTTTTTGAGCTACTATTAATTTCGACCGCAAACTATCGGGAATAGGATTAGGTTGAAATCGAATTCGAATGGCTTGATTGAGTGGAATGTAGCGACTTCCAATTTCGATCAGATCGGAACATGAACTGGCTGATACATGGGCATTGAGTTTTACCCAAGCAGTGTCGAACAAGGTTTCTGATTGAAACTCAGCTTGAAAGCGGGGAATAGAAAGCGATTGAGGAATTCCAGGCAGCACCATCGCATTGGAAGTTAGCATTCTAGCCGATTCATTTCCCAAACTGGGTGTTTGTCCTTTTACTTTCAAGTCATAACGCGTTTGATTACCATTGAGATCACTTAGCAGATAGGTAATTCGATAAATTCGATCTTCGTTGAAATAGAAAAAACCTCGGTCGATATTCTTTTTATAAATCCCAATCATAGGATTTACAGGAACAACACAGCGTTGAATTTTACGCTTCGATTTCAAACGTTCCGTATAATCTTGATAGGCATTCACACTGCGTGTTTCGTCGAATGAGAATTCGTCAAATCGAGCTTGAAATACTTCCACAGAATCGATGAGAAGTTGAATTTTAAAAATCCCCGTTTTACTTCGGAGTTTACCAATCACGTCACCACCTTGAAATCCAAATCCAACCCAACCCGAAACGATGGGCATTTTTGTTTTGCGAGGAAGGTCTTTTTTCTTCGTCTTTTTATTGATTGCAAGAGGAATATTCAAACTTGCTTTTAGATTATTTACTCTTCCATAATCATTCATAGGAAAAATAGAAACCGCTTGAATTTCAGGAGCGATGTCATCTTTCTCCGCAAAACCGAAAAGCAATGGGTTGAGCACATTTTCAAAACCTTGATCTCGAATTTCAAAATGTAAATGCGGAGCAGTTGAACCTCCCGAATTTCCGCTCCAGGCAATGAACTGTTGGTTTTTAATGGGAAAATCTGAAGGATCGGGTAAAACATCCACTTCGTACTCTCTACTTTGCTCTTGAAGAATATTGATGTATTGGTTGAGCGTATCGTTAAACGATGATAAATGGGCGTATACCGAAGTTAAACCGTTGGGGTGATTTATATACAGCGCATTTCCATAACCACTTGCAGAAACGCGAATACGACTAACATATCCTTCTTGAGCAGCAAGTACTGCTTGGTTTTTTCCTTGGGTAGAAAAGTCGATACCTGAATGAAAATGGTCTGGGCGAATTTCACCAAAGCCCGCAGTTACCATTAAAGGTATCGACATTGGAGCAGAAAACAGTCCGGCAGGAACCTGCTGAGCTTTACATAAACAGGCTGCTATCAGGCAAATACAGAATATCATCCACCTCATTTGCAGGAATCTATTTTAGACTTTGCAAATTATTGTCAGAAAGGCTCTGGAAGCTGAGGAAAATAAATACTTTTGAGCCCGTTAATTAACATAACAGGCAAAAGGCAATATGGCGGATCTACTTGGGAAATCAACTGTTCTCGAGGGCAAAATCAAAAAATTGATACATTTGCACGTCGCCCTCAAAGCGGAGAATACTGCTTTGAAGTCTGATTATCAACAATTAACAGAAACCATCCGCAGGCAACAGGAACAAATCCTACAACTTGAGGAAGGGAATAAAGCGTTAAAACTCGCTCAGGCTTTGCTGAATGATTCCGAAACGGAAGACTCGGCAGGACTCAAGGGCAAGATCAATGAGATGATTCGGGACATTGACAAATGCCTCGCATTACTGAATAAATAAAACGAACAGATGCAGGACGTATCCATAGAAATCCAGCTTGCAAACCGAAAATACCCTTTAAAGGTAAAGTCGGGTGAAGCTGAATCTGTTCAAAAAGCAGCCGAACTAATCAACAAAAAACTCGATGAGTTTGAGTCGAAATACGGTGTGAAAGACATTCAGGATTTGTATGCAATGAGTGCATTACAGATTACAACTCAATTGATTGAACTTGAGTCGAACAGCTCCGGAAATCAAGATATTGTTCATTCCCGATTGGATGAAATGGACAATCTGATTTCAGTCATCCTTGACGAGAAATAACGCATTCCCTTTTCAGTTTAGAGTTTGAGTCGGTTGTTTGTTAAACTTGTAACAGACATATGGAAGTACTCATTTATCTAATCATAGCAATAGTCGGCCTCGGTGGAGGTTACGTCTTAGCTACGACAGTGATTCGAAAAAACATCGAGCAGAAAAGTGCTCAGCTCATTCGAGAAGCTGAAGCAGAGTCTGAAGTCATTAAGAAAGACAAAATGCTTCAGGCGAAAGAAAAATTCTTGCAGCTAAAAACGGAACACGAAAAATCCATTCAATTACGAAATCAGGAAGTATTACAATCCGAGAACAGAGCGAAGCAGAAAGAAAGCATGCTTAGCCAAAAGTTGGAAGAATCAAAACGTAAACAGCAAGAGCTCGATACCTTGCGTGAAAATCTCACACTCCAATTGGAAGTGATTACGAAAAAACAAACGGATCTGGATAAACAACACCGGAAACAATTAGAACAACTCGAAATTATTGCAGGTTTATCGGCCGAAGATGCTAAAAACCAAATGGTGGAAGCATTGAAAGAAGAAGCAAAAACGGAAGCTTCATCACACATCAAAGACATCATTGATGAGTCTCGTTTGACTGCAAACAAAGAAGCCAAACGGATTGTAGTTCAAACAATTCAACGTGTTGCAACAGAACATGCCGTTGAAAATTCAGTTTCGGTTTTCAATATCGAAAATGATGAAGTGAAAGGACGAATCATTGGTCGTGAAGGAAGAAACATCCGTGCTATTGAAGCGGCAACTGGCGTTGAGATTATTGTTGACGATACACCAGAAGCAATCATTCTGAGTTGTTTCGATCCAATTCGTAGGGAAGTAGCTCGACTTTCTTTGCATCAACTTGTTACTGATGGTCGTATTCACCCGGCACGTATTGAGGAAGTGGTTGCTAAAACGAAGCGTCAAATTGAAGAGGAGATTATTGAAACTGGAAAACGTACCTGCATCGACTTAGGAATTCATGGACTTCATCCTGAGCTTACTCGTATGGTTGGGCGGATGAAATATCGTTCATCATATGGACAGAATTTGTTACAACACTCACGTGAGGTAGCCAATTTATGTGCGATCATGGCTGCAGAACTTGGTTTGAATGTGAAACTGGCAAAACGTGCAGGACTATTACACGATATTGGAAAAGTTCCTGATGATGAACCAGAATTACCACATGCGATTTTGGGTATGAAGCTGGCTGAGAAATATAAAGAAAAGCCAGAGGTAATCAATGCCATTGGAGCTCACCACGATGAAATTGAAATGACCAGTTTGATCTCTCCAATTATCCAAGTGTGTGATGCCATTTCGGGTGCTCGTCCGGGAGCTCGTCGTGAAATTGTAGAATCGTATATCAAGCGTTTGAAGGATATGGAGCAATTGGCATTATCGTATCCAGGTGTTTCAAATACCTATGCTATCCAAGCAGGACGTGAGTTACGTGTGATTGTAGAAAGTGAGAAAGTAACCGATAAAGATGCAGAAATGCTTTCGTTCAACATTTCGCAAAAGATTCAAAATGAAATGACGTATCCTGGACAGGTAAAAGTGACAGTGATTCGTGAAACTCGGGCTGTAGCATACGCTAAATAGGATTATGTTTATTATAACCGGGAGATTTTTCTTCCGGTTTACTTATATACCATGATCAAAAGATTGCTTCAAAACCCTTTGATAACTCTGATGTCGGCGACAACAGTGGGACAAGGTATCAGTTTTCTTTTGTCAGTTATACTCGCACGCATTTATGGACCGAGTCATTTTGGTGAGCTGCAGATATTTCTCTCTGCTGCCAGTTTGATATCTGTACCTGCCTTATTGAAGTTCGATGTTGCTCTTGTAGCTGCAGAAACAGAAAAAGATAGCGAACATCTTTTCCAATTGGCTTGGCTGGCCTTGCTACTTGTAGCATTTTTTAGTTTAATTGGTGTTCAAGTTTGGTCACTAATCTCCGAAACTGCAATTCTTTCCTACTGGTATTTTCTTCCCATTTCTGTATTCAGTGTGGGATTGATTCAGCTTTGTTGGATGTGGTTTGTGCGAACAGGTGATTTTAAGAAAGTGTATTGGGTTAGAATACTAGAAAGTATTGCTATTGGACTTCCTGCCGTTTTTCTTTCTTCATTTGGTTCAGGTGGACTGGTTTATTCGAACGTTTCAGGGCAGTTACTCATAGCACTCATCTTGTTTCTAATTTTTCGGGCGAATAAACAGATTTCTCTACTAAATTTTCAATGGGAATCACTGAGAAAAACGTTTAGAAAATTCCAAGTTTATCCACGAATTAATATTCTTCAAGGCTTCAACGATATGTTGCAGGTAAGTTTGCCCATCATATTACTTTCCGAAAACTACAATGCCGAAGTAGCTGGACTTTATTCGCAATGCATTCGAGTGCTTCAACTTCCATCTCGATTAATTATCACTCCATTGGCTCATGTTTTCTTCAATAAAGCATCGCTAATGGTGCGCGAAAAACATGATTTATATCCCTATGTGTATTCAACTGCAAAAAAAGTTTTTCTATACTGTTTACCATTTGTTGTACTTCTACTAATTGGTGGTCCATACTTATTCAAAATGGTTTTTGGCGAAAAATGGACTGATGCAGGTGTTTTTGCAGCCATCATTTCACCTTGGATTCTTTTCGACCTAATTCGTGCTCCAATAGTTCAAGTAGCCAATCTGATAAACAAGCAAGCATTTATTTTACGGTACTCCATTGGAATCAATATTCTACTGGCTATTGTATTGATGCTGCCTGTATTTATTGCTATTTCACCCACTCAGCTTTTGGTAGTCCTGTCGGCCTCTCAATCCTTGATGTGTGGAATTTTGATACTTTTGATTTTACAAATGAGTAGAAAAATTAAACCTTATTCTCAGTAATGATTTACGATTGCTTTACATTTTTCAATGAACTTGAGCTTCTTAAGATCAGACTGAATATCCTAAATCATTGTGTAGATCGATTCGTCTTAGTTGAAAGTACATGGACACATTCAGGAAAGCCGAAAGAACTTGTATTTGAAAAAAACAAGCACCTATTTACTGAATTCCTACCTCGGATAGAGCATATTATCGTAAACGATCAACCTTCAACTATTGAAAACGCATGGACTCTTGAGCGTTATCAACGAAATGCAATCAGTAGAGGATTGAAAAATTTAAAGAAAGAAGACAGAGTTCTCGTTTCGGATGTGGATGAGATTCCTAACCCCAAAGCAATTCAGCTATGGTCAAAGGAACATGCTATTGTGATTTTCAAACAGAAAATGTTTTATTATTACCTCAACTGCGTCAATGCAGGAAACTCTAATTCATCATACAATTGGTGTGGAACAACCATGGCTCCCGCTGAATATTTCGACAAACCACAAGACCTAAGAGATATCAGTATAATGCATCTTGGATTGGAAACTGGGAACTGGAAAAGTCGATTGGTTTTCATTTATACATGGCTTCGTGATAAACGTCTTCGTCAATATCCAATTAAACTTATCGATCAAGGAGGTTGGCATTTTAGTTATCTTGGAGGAACACAGCGTATCATTGATAAATTGGAAGCTTTTGCACACCAAGAATATAATCAAGAAGAATTCAAGAATCCCAAAGCGATTGAACAAGCTATTCGGGATGGAAAAGACTTATTTGGAAGAGGATTTACTTACAAATTCACTCCATTAGATGATACATTTCCAGAATACCTTGTTAAAAATAAAAGTGAATATAAAGACCTAATCCGTTGAATCGATTCGATTTATTACTTCGTTTGCCAACTTCTTTAATAGGAAAAGCACTTGTTGTTTTCGTTCTGCTTATATGTATTAGTCCTACAATACAACTTGTGTATACTCATGGACAAAGTCCCTCATCATTTGTTGATTTCATTATTGTTTTAATTCCAGATCTCGCTTTATTATCTGTTGGACTGTCATTTTTTATTGAGAAAAGAAGATTTGATGAACCACTTAATCTTCTTGATTTTGCCTTGATTGGATTCATACTAGTTAACGTCATTTGGGGATTTATTTTAACCGATAATATTGTAACTGCTTTTAAAGGTTTAAGGATAACATACCTACCAATTAGCTTTTACTTTCTTGCACGTTATTGGCAGCCCGACCGCGATACAATCACTAAAACTCTACAGGTTTCGTTCTTTATTATCATCCTACTCGCTTTATCAGGCTGGGTGTTTTGGTTGTTTTTTCCTGAATTTACTCAGCGTATGTATGACTATTCAGGTCATCCAGTGGCTATTTATTTCATAGTTAGAATGACCTCTTTCCTATGGACACCTGTTCTTTTTGGCACACTTATGTCCTGGGCAGGATATTATTACTATTGGAGAGCATTAAGAAATCCTACGTTTTTCAATAAAGATTTGCTCTTGCTTATTATTGCATTTAGCGGTCTCATCATGAGTGTTTCTCGAGGCCCCTTACTTTCTTTTCTGATTGCAGTAATTGCATTGATTCCATTTTTTGGCCACTGGAAGAAAGCAGTGATTCTGACAGTATTATTGATTTCAATTCAGAGTATCATCTCAATTGGAGTAACAGGCGATTTACGTTTGCAAAAGTGGACATTGAGTTCTACTGCGTCTACAATTACTTTGAAAAAAGAAGTTACACGAGTTTCTCGTTGGGAATACAGCATGAACGATTTCCGATTAAAACCAATGGGTTATGGATTGGGAAATGCGGGAGCTGTTGCTTATGACAAAGGCAATCCCGAAAACAAAGCTACTTTGAGTACAGATGGTTGGTTTCTAAAACTTGCTTGTGAAACAGGTATTCCTGGTCTAATTTCATTTCTAATAACATCATTGATTTTTCTTGGAGCTTCTTGGAAGAACCGCAATTACTCAATTGAAACCCTTGGATTTCCTTTACTTGGATTAGCAATAGTGATTTTTGTGCAGTGCTTTTCTAGCAACATACTAGATTTTTATCCTTACATCGGTATTTTTTGGCTATTTACCGGACTTAGTATCAAGAACAAACACGAGAATAGTATATGAAACTAAGCGTCATTATTGTTTCATATAATGTAGAAAAACTTCTTCGAACTTGCTTAGAATCATTGCTACCTCAATTAAACGATCAAGATGAAGTGTATGTGATTGATAATGCTTCATCGGATAATAGTTTGGCTGTTGTGGAAAGTTTTGGTTCACGGATAGAAGTGATAAGTTCTCCATCAAACTTAGGGTTTTCAGCTGCCAATAACCTTGGAATAGCTAAAGCAACAGGAGATTTCACTCTTTTGTTAAATCCTGATACAGAACTTTTAACAGATTCAATTAAATCATTGCTTCAAGGTATCGACAAATACGGAAAAAACTATGTATTTGGTGCTCATTTGTTAAATACTGATAGAAGCTTGCAGGTTTCAACTTGGGATTTTCCAACTGGTTGGCATATGTTGGCAGAATCGCTTTTTTTATCACGTTGGATCAACAACATGATTAGTAAAAGTATCTTAATCCAAGATAATGAAGTGCCAGCAATTTCGGGTGCGGCTATCGCAATTGAAACGTCATTCCTTAAAACTTTAAAAGGACTTGATGCTGAGTTATTTTGGATGGAAGATACTGATCTATGCTATCGGGCTAATTTACTTGGTAGAAAAAGCAGGTGGTTAATGGATTGGATTTTAATTCATCATAGCGGCAAAAGCTCTGTTTCAAGTTCAGGTATTCCATTGTCCAATCAACTTATTTCTCGACTCAAGTTCTATAGAAAACATCATTGGTATGTATCTCTAATCATTGGTCATATTGCTACCTTAATACAGCTTATCACGCGCTTTCTATTATTGACTATTGGTTCCCCATTTTCGGCTAAGTCTGCAGCACGAGCCAAAGGATATCGGTATGCGTTTAAACGATATATTCGATATGTAATTTTTAATGATAGGAGGATCCTGTGAAAACAAAAAAACGGATTTTGTTTTTAGGAGATGCCTCTTCAGCACATTTAGAACGTTGGGCTATAGGCATGCAATCGCAAGGTTTTGAGCTTGCCGTTTTTAGCCTACGACCAGCTGCTTCTCCTGCTATTTATTCGAATAAAGGAATTCAGGTATTTACACCAGATTTGAAACTTGACAAATCGCGTTTCTGGGCATCATTGATAAGTAAATCCGTATACATCAAAGCACTTCCTTCGCTTAAACGTGTTATTAAAAATTTCAAACCTGACATTGTGCATGCTCATTATGCAAGCAGTTATGGTTTACTTGGAGCGCTAAGTGGATTTAAACCTTATTGTATTTCCGTATGGGGTTCGGATGTACTCGAATTCCCTAAAATCAATTTCCTAACAAAGAAAATAGTAGAGTATAATTTTCGTAAAGCAGATCGCATACTGGTAACTTCCCAAGAATTACTTCAATCTGCATCATTATATACTGACAAATCACTAGAAATAATAGCATTTGGAATTGAGCCTGATTTGTATTCTCAATCTAAACACGCTCATGGAAATGCACTATTTTTTGGTAGTGCCAAAGCATTAACACACATTTATGGGCACGATACAGCATTGCATGCATTTGCATCTGCTAAAACTTCAATCCCATTGGGAAGTCGTTTTTTAATTGCTGGATCAGGACCTGATGAACCAATTTTGAAAAACATTGCTCATCAACTCGGAATTGAAGATGACGTCGAATTTAAGGGACAGTTGACTAAAGAGGAAATCCCCAATTTTCTTAGCAATATCGACGTATTAATCAATTTAAGCCGCAGCGAAAGTTTTGGGGTTGTGGTTTTAGAGGCTGCTGCTTGTGAGGTCCCTGCTATTGTCTCTGAAACAGGTGGGCTTCGCGAAGTTGTAAAACAAAATGAAACTGGAATACTAGTGCAAACAAATAGCGTAGAGGCAGCAAAAGATGCGATGATAATTTTAGCTAATGATTCTGAAAAGAGAAAAACAATGGGGATAGCAGCTCGCAAATTTGCACTTGAAAATTACCCTTGGAAGGCAAGCCTTGAGAAAATGACAGCTGTTTATGAATCTCTTTTCAAATCCAATGTATGATTCGTATCATCTTACTAACTCAATATTATCCACCCGAAACCGGAGCACCTCAGAATAGGCTTCACGAACTTGCCTTACGGCTAATTCATAACGGATTCGAAATTGAGGTATTAACAGCGATGCCCAATTATCCATCAATGGAAATTTTTCCATCATACAAAGGAAAAAGCTATGTAAAAGAATCGATTGATGGGATTAAAGTTCATCGTACATCCATTTATGTAAGCAAGAGCAAGCGAATCTTACCACGATTACTGAACTATTTCTCCTTTGTATTTAGTTCTCTTTGGTATGGTATAAGAAAATTGGAAAATGCCGATTTGTTGATTTGTGAGAGTCCGCCCTTATTTCTTGGTATTTCTGCATTGATATTAAGTCGTCGAAAAAAGGCAAAGCTGATAATGAATATATCAGACCTTTGGCCAGAAAGCGCAGAAAAACTAGGACTTGTTACTAACCGATTGCTTCTTAAATCTGCAGAAAGGCTTGAAATGTTCCTATACCGTAAATCGTGGATAGTGACAGGACAAACAATGGGGATTGTTCGAAATATCGAAGAACGAAATCCAGGGAAACGTGTTTATTGGTTGCCAAACGGTGTTGATCTCACTTATTATAATCCCGATCAAACATTTGATAATTGGCGAGCTCAAAACGGATTCTCTTCTAGCGATTTTATAATTCTATATGCTGGTATACTTGGTCATGCACAAGGGCTTGAAGTTATTCTCAATGCAGCCGAAATAACTCGAAACGAAACACAGATTAAATGGGTTCTTGTTGGAACTGGTCCAGTCAAACCGGATATGTTACGCTTGAAATCCGAACTTGATTTGAAGGAAGTATATTTCTTCGATCCTGTTTCAAAAGACAAAATGCCTTCGATCGTAGCCGCAGCAGATGTGGCAGTTATTCCTTTAAAGAAACTTGACCTTTTCAAAGGAGCAATTCCTAGTAAGATCTTTGAAAGTTTGGCCATGCGTAAACCATTATTGCTTGGTGTTGAAGGAGAAGCTGAAGAACTCTTTATTCGTAAAGGTAAATGTGGACTGTCTTTTACTCCCGAAGATCCAGCCTCCTTAGCTGCTTCTGCAATGGAGCTTGCTGGTGATCCTACCAAATGCATTCAAATGGGCATTCAGGCAAGAATGTATGTATCTGAAGTATTTGATAGAGAGAAGATCGCGAGTGGATTTTCTACTTTTATTCATGATGTCTGGCAACAAGAAAAGTCTAAAGACACTCGGCAATGAAACTTTCCGCCAAACAATTTCAATTAAATTATTTGCTCTTGGTTTCAATATTCTTTGTTCCATTTGCTATTCGAATTTCCATTTTTGTTTTCCTGAGTTGGTTTCTTTTGATACCCTTCAACTCTGAAAAAGAAAATCCATTAAAATCAACTTTGAAAAACTGGCTTTGGATTAGTCTGTTTTTCATTGTTTGGCAGTGTATCGGTTTTATATACACTTCCAATATTGCAAATGGTCTTTTCAATTTGCAACAAAAGCTAGCCATGCTTATCGTTCCCTTGGGAATTGCATCCGTAAAAAAAGAATCCTTACCTCGTTTTTCAGAAATCACATGGTTTTTAACGGCTGGCCTTGCCGTATATACCTGCGTTCATCTTTTCAGCGCACTGCAAGTAGTCGCAGCTACTTCCGATCTGAATGCACTTAATTATACTCGACTTTCCCCCGATATTCATCCTACTTATGCATCTGCTTATCTCTGCTTGGGAGTATTGCTTTTGATTTTTCAATTACCTACATTAAAATTATGGAAAACTAAATTGCTTGCCAGTTCAGCCATTCTCTTATTCTGTTCTTTTTTATTCCTTCTTCAAAGTAAAGCTGGCATGCTTACTAGTTTGATTTGCTTTCTATTAGCAATAGCTTGGCTTATTAAACAAAAAGTTATGCGATTGCATGGTTTGTTGCTTATTCTACTGATTGTTTGTAGTATCTGGATGACTCAACATTTTTTCTTATCCCGAAATTCAGAGCGATTAATTCAGGCGAAGGAAAACATATTTTCAAATAACACTCATATAGCTGATAAAGCGGTTGAAGAAAGTAGTAATGTAAGAATACATGTTTGGCGAATTTCAGTTGAATTAGCAATTCATAGCTTTTTAGGAACAGGTGCTGGTGATGTTAATGATGATTTGAAAAAAGCATACAAGGAAAACGATCTCGACTTTGCTGTAAACAAGAGCCTAAATGCACACAACCAATACATCCAAATATGGCTTGGTGGTGGTTATATTGGGCTGATTCTCTTCTTATTGTGGTTAATAGTTCCGTCGATAATGGCATATCAAACGAAGAATATACTTGCTCTTTTATTAATTCTCATGCTTGCACTTCATTTTTTAACCGAATCAATGTTTGAATCTCAATCCGGACTTAACTTTTTCCCTATGATGATTGTTTTGATTTTACTTGCACCCAACAAAATTCTCAAACAAAGAATCTAGATTCAAGGCTCTTCCTTTAAAAATTACTCATTGTTCTCTTGTTTTGTTAAATGCATCAAGCACATACCTTTGCTCCATGATTCCATTTTCTCCTCCTCATATCGACCAAGCCATTATTGATGAAGTAACTGCCGCATTAAAATCTGGTTGGATTACTACTGGGCCAAGAACAAAGCAGTTCGAGAAAGACCTAAGTGCTTACAATGGAAATCCCTATACGCTTTGTTTAAATTCAGCAACTGCTGGACTTGAAATTATGCTTCGTTGGTTTGGTGTTGGGCCAGGTGATGAAGTAATTGTTCCTGCTTACACGTATTCAGCTACAGCCAATGTGGTAATGCACACGGGTGCTCGTCCTGTTTTTTGTGATGTAAAAGCAGATGATTTCAATATTGATCCTAAAAAAATTGAAGCCTTAATCACCGAAAAAACAAAGGTTATAATGCCTGTTGACTTTGGTGGTTTGCCTTGCGATTTTGATGAGATTAATAGCTTAGTAAATAAGAATGAAGTGAAATCACGCTTTATTGCGAATGGAGAAAATCAAGAAAAACTCGGTAGGATTCTCATTTTATCAGATGCTGCTCATTCTATTGGTGCACGCTATAATGGAAAAATGACAGGGGTTTTAACCGATGTTTCTGTCTTCTCTTTTCATGCTGTAAAAAACCTCACAACTGCCGAAGGTGGCGCCATTGCGTTGAATTTACCTGCACCTTTTGACAATAAAGCGATTTATGATGCTTTGTGCATCTCAACCTTGCATGGTCAAAATAAAGATGCATTAGCTAAAATGCAGAAAGGCAATTGGAAATACGATATCATTGAAGCAGGTTACAAATGCAACATGACTGATATCATGGCAGCCATTGGTTTGGTTGAATTACTTCGCTATGAAACAGAAACACTTCCTCGCAGAAAGGAAATTTTTGATCGTTATCAAAAAGCATTAAGTTCATTTTCTTGGGCAGAACTTGCACCTTACGAAACAGCTGAAAAAACATCCTCTTATCATCTTTTTCCACTTCGGATTCGTTCTATTTCGGAAACTCAACGGGATGCTATTATGCAAAAGATATTTGATCAAGATGTTTCAGTTAATGTGCATTTCATTCCCGTTCCAATGATGAGTTTTTATAAGGAATTAGGATATTCTATCAACAATTATCCTATTACCTATAACAATTTCAGTCGGGAAATTTCTTTACCCGTTTTTATCGATTTAAGCAATTCACAAGTGGATGAAGTTTTGGCTGCTGTTATTTCTGCAGTTGAATCAACATTGAATGTTTGATAAAGATCTTATGATCAAACGACTTTTCGATTTCCTTCTATCATTGCTTGGAATACTACTTCTATCACCTTTTCTATTTTTTATTTGGTTGATAGTTGTTTTAGATTCTCCAGGTGGTGGATTTTATCGTCAGGTGCGTGTTGGTCGGTATGGGAAAGATTTCCGATTATGGAAGTTTCGAAGTATGCGCAATGATTCCGATAAAAAGGGATTGTTAACTGTTGGAGGTCGAGATCCAAGAATCACCCGTTCGGGATATTTTATTCGAAAATATAAGCTAGATGAATTACCCCAGCTTTTTAATGTATTTATGGGTGAGATGAGCTTGGTTGGACCAAGACCAGAAGTGCGACGCTATGTGGATTTATATTCTGACGAACAGAAGAAAGTGCTTTCAATCCGCCCTGGAATTACCGATTATGCTAGCATTGAATATTCAAAAGAGAATGATTTATTAGCTAAATCGAAGGACCCGGAAAAAACATACATAGAGGAAATTATGCCTGCTAAACTGGAGTTAAATCATAAATACTTGCGTGAACAAGGGTTTATTACTGATATAAAAATCCTCTTGCAAACTTTTTATAAAATAGTTTCTTAAAATCAAAAAAGCCCCGGATTTCTTAAGAAAACCGGGGCTTTTTAATTTATTTGAATCTCCTTTTTAACGGCGAGGTTGAGTCGCTATAAAGTCGTTCAATTCATCAACGCTCGAAGAGAAAGTGAATGCGCTATTGATTTGGTAGTAGTTACCTAAATCGTATGTGTGACCATATGCGAATTTAGCAAAGTCTAATCGAGAGTCTTCAAATGAGAACAATTGCATAATTTGACCAACTTGAGCTGAAGTCATACAATTACTAGCGAATGCTTGCTTAGCTACTTGTAGTTTATTGCTTTCGAAGCTTTGTCCATTAATAGTTGAAACAGCACCACTGAAAGCATTTTGATCCATCGGCCAAGGACAACCAATTGGTCCGTTATAACCAGGCATAACATATTGTTGTTGTTGAACTACTACTGGTTGTGGAGTACCATAAGTGGTAGTAGTTGTAGTTTGTTGAACTGTTCCACCTGAAGTTACTACTGTTCCACCAACAGGTACACCAACACTCATATTAAAATTAACTCCCATATCAGGATCATTCACACTCATGTTAACACCACCAACGGGCGCTACAACGGTTGTTTGAGTGGGAGTTCCAGTTGATCGAACTGTTGTTGTTGTTGTTTGTTGAACCGTTCCTGTTGGAGCTTGATTATAAACAGGAGGTTGAGTAACGATAACTTGTTGTTGTGGTGCAGGTGGATATTGTGAAACAGGAACTGCTAAAGGGGTTTGAGAAACGAAACGCATTACATAGGTTTCTTTAGCATCAGTGTCTTTCACATCGGAAGAATCTTTCATATTCAAGTCTCGAGCGACTTGATTCCCCATTCCTTTGACTGTTTTTCCAACAGCTGTAGTTTTTTTAGGACGGATGTTAAAGTTGTATTCTAAATAGGGGTCTAAAGGAATTGTTTTAGTTACCACGCCTAGTGTAGGATCTTCGAAGATCGCTTTTACTTTATAAACGGCTGGCATAAGATCATTTACACGGACATTTGTTTGTGGGGTTTCATTGTAACGAAGTCCGTTCATTACGATGGTAAATTTTTCACCATTCTCTGCAAAGAAAACGAGATTGGATTTCTGAGCATTCGCATTCATTGCAAAGCTGCTCAGGAGTAGGAATAGGAACGAGTATTTCATAGGATTTTTTTTGGACGCGCCGGCTTTTCAAACCGTATGCCAAAGATAAATGAATGGTTTTATAAAAAGAAAATGGAATTGATATGTATTCAACACTATTACCAAGTCCAATTCCATTGATCTAATTGCTCAATACTGCATTTTAGCAATTGAATAGAAGAAAGTACATCGTCTTTATGTACCATTTCAATTACTTGATGAATATGACGAGTAGGAATGCTCACTGCTCCTGCAATAGCACCACCCGCGGTCATTCGTTGAATCCCACTTGTATCCGTTCCGCCACCTGTTAGGATTTCGGGTTGCCACTTAATGGTATTACGATCAGCTACTTCTTTCATATAACTAACCATTCTTGGGTCACAAATAACCGAAGCATCCATCACCTTAATTCCTGCACCAGCGCCTAATTTGGTAATCTGCTCGTGCTCTTTTGATCCGGGAACATCGTAAGCAATGGTTGTATCTAATCCAAACCCAAAATCAGGTTGAATTTTTAGTGTAGCTGTTTGTGCTCCACGAATTCCAACTTCCTCTTGAACAGTAAAAACTGCATAGAGATCAAATGGTATATCCTTGAGTTGTTTGAGCGTTTCAATTAAAATAAAAACAGAGATCCGATTATCTAAACTTTTGCAATTAAAGCATTCGCCCATGCGTATAAATTCACGCTCACGTGTAATCGTATTTCCAATACTGACACGTTTTTTAACTTCTTCTGGTGTTAAACCAGTATCAATAAAAAAATCAGAAATCTTTACCGATTTATCACGCTCTTCAGGTGACATTAGATGAATCGGTTTCGAACCTATCACACCAATCACATCTTCAGAACCGTGAATAATTACACGTTGTGCAGTTAATGTTTTGGGATCAAATCCTCCAAGAGTGGTAAAACGGACAAATCCTTTATCATCAATGTGAGTTACCATGAATCCGATCTCATCCATATGAGCCCCAACCATGACTTTTTTAGGAGAACGACCTTTTCTGAAAACGGTCACATTTCCCATATTATCAACGCTCACCTCATCGCCCATAGGACTTACTTCGCGAAGAACTAATGCGCGTATACGTTGCTCATAACCGGGAGCGCCGGGAGTTTCACAAATCTCTTTTAGAAGGTCGATATTCATACTACAAAAGAAACCAAAATCTTCATTCAACAAAACTGATTTTCAGCATATTCGATTTGCCGAATTCATGCATTGGAATGCTTGCCACATTGATGATTAGCTCATCTTGCTTGATAAAGCCATCTTTTTTCAAGATGTTCTTGATATCGGAAATCGTATGGTCGGTACTCACCATTTTGTCGTAAAAGAAACCACGAACACCCCAAACGAGGCTGAGTGTGTTTAATAGAGCACGATTTCCAGTGAAAATATAAATGCTCGCTTTGGGACGATAACTAGAAATTCGGAAAGCAGTGTATCCTGAATGCGTCATAGCGATAATTGCTGAAGTACCAGTTTGTTCAGCCATTGTAACAGCATTGTAGCAAATCGCATCGGTAATCATGCGTGATTTATGTGAGCTTTCTTTATGGTCCTTATGATAGATTCCTTCAAAGCCTTCTACCCGAGCCAAAATTTTCTGTACGGTTTCGATTACACGAACAGGATGAGCTCCAACAGATGTTTCTCCGCTCAACATAACAGCATCTGCTCCATCCATAACGGAATTAGCCACATCACCAACTTCGGCACGTGTTGCGTTGTAATTGGTAATCATCGATTCCATCATCTGAGTAGCGATGATAATTGGTTTGGATGCTTCTAAGCATTTTTTCACCAACATTTTTTGAATAAGAGGCACATTTTCCATGGGAATTTCAACTCCCAAATCACCACGTGCAACCATGATTGCATCAGTATTGGCAATAATTCCATCAATTTCATCAATGGCTTCAGGCTTTTCAATCTTAGCAACTACGCGTGAATTTTTATTCGCCTTTTGAATCAAGCCTTTCAACTCTAAAATATCAGAAGCTCTTCGAACGAATGATAATCCAATCCATTCCACATCATGCTCTAATGCAAAATTCAAATCCTGTATGTCCTTCTTCGTTAAACAAGGCAATGATATCTTAGTATTGGGAAGATTCACTCCTTTTTTAGATGAGAGAATTCCTCCGTGAATAACAGTTGCAACAACTTCATCTTCTCGATTGGTGTCTTTAACTTCTAATACAATCTTACCATCGTCGATAAGAATTATCTCTCCCGTTTGAACATCTTGTGGAAATTGAGGATACGTGATATACACTCGTTCTGCAGTTCCTATTGCTTTTTGAGTGGTGATAACCAAATTTTGTCCGGCAACTAAGAGCACTCCGTTATTTTCCACATCTCCGATGCGAAGTTTCGGACCTTGTAAATCGGCTAATATGGCTGTATGAAAACCATTTTCTTCGTTGATTTCTCGAATGTAGCCCAACACTTTCGCATGATCTTCATAGGCGCCATGACTAAAATTTATTCGACATACATCTACTCCAGCACTAATCAGTTTTTCTAAAACTTCTTTGGTTGATGTTGCTGGTCCAAGTGTAGCAATGACCTTGGTTTTACTTTGAACTTTGCTCATGGTTAGAGTAATATGTTTTCGATGTTTTTTACTTCTTGAGGTTGTATCACATAGGCTGTGAGTACACAGCCAATTTCCTTTATCCTATTCACAATTTCGATTGGGTCGATCAATTCCTGTTCGCCAACAATGCGCAATAGGAAATCAGTTTGTTTTTGATCTGAGAGTAAATTGCTTGCTGGGTTCCGATTGGAAATTAAATACCAGCTTAAATCAGATTCGGTATCAATGTATTCGAAACAAGAAAAACTGATCATGTTTCCTTGCTTGGGCAATAAAATTTCAATATCCCGAATGCGCTCAAAATCGAGCTGTAGCGCTTGATTTAGAAAATAACAAAGTTTGAAATCCTCTTCTTGACTGCAAATCCCAATGAGTGAGAAATCGTAGTCAACATAATTATTGAGGGTGAACTTCTTTTTCATGATCCGCATGCGAAGATACGTCACATTGTTGAAAAAACACTAAGCTGATTCAATCTCATTGACCATCAGCAAACAAGCATTTTCAGAAGCCGCTTGTTCTGCCGTTTTCTTCGAAAATCCGACACCTTCTCCTTTGGCTTCATTGTCGATCAGAACGGTTACGTAATAAAGTTTCTGACGATCGTTTCCAGTTTCTTCGCGAGCATCAAAATAAATACTCTTCCGGTTTCGTTGAGCCCAATTGATGAGTTTGGATTTAAAGTTCAAATCCTGGCTTTCGAGTTCATCCATATCGACATGAAAGCGGATGATACGTTCGAGGATGATTTTCTCAGTAAAAGCGAAGCCTTTGTCTAAGTATATAGCACCAATGAGCGCTTCGAAGGTATCGCCACAGATGGACTTGTAAAGACGATTGGAATCATCGTACTGAATCAGTTTATCAATTCCAATCTTCAGAGCCAGCTTATTTAGGTATATACGGCTTACCATACGGGAGCGTAATTCGGTAAGGAAACCTTCGTCCTTGAAAGGGAATTTGCGAAAAAGGTAATTGGCAATGACGGCACCTAAAACGGCATCGCCTAAGAACTCCAGACGTTCGTTGGAATCTTTCACGCCAGCACGTATTTCGCGTGCTACAGAACGGTGTCGGAAAGCTTGTTCGTAAAGTCGAATGTTTCCAGGCCAAAATCCAAGTAGGTTTCGGATGGAACGATAAAGCGCACGTTGCTTTGAAAATTGTGCGGAAAGAAAACTCACACGTTAAGCAGGATATTTCCGGAAAATAACGGAGGCATTGTGTCCACCGAAACCAAACGTATTACTCAATGCTGCACGAACAGTACGTTTCTGTGCTTTATTGAATGTAAAATTCAGTTTAGAATCCAATTCAGGATCAAGATTTTCCTGATTGATAGTGGGAGGAACAATGTCGTTTTTAACTGCAAGTAAAGAGGCCATTGCTTCCAAAGCTCCGGCAGCACCTAATAAGTGACCGGTCATTGATTTTGTAGAACTGATGTTCATGGTGTAAGCATGCTCTCCAAAAACTCCAAGAATGGCTTTTGTTTCAGCAATATCACCTAATGGAGTAGAAGTTCCATGAACATTGATATAATCGAGGTCTTCTGGTTGCATTCCAGCATCGTTCAGAGCTGATTTCATCACATTGAGAGCACCCAATCCTTCGGGATGAGGAGCAGTAATATGATGAGCATCTGCAGAAGCTCCACCACCAACAATTTCGGCGTAAATTTTAGCACCTCGTTTTAAAGCATGCTCCAATTCTTCCAAAACTAAAGCACAGCCACCTTCTCCCATGACAAATCCATCGCGGGATGCATCAAAAGGACGTGAAGCTGTTTTAGGTGATTCATTTCGTTCCGAAAGTGCATGCATGGCATTGAAACCACCCATTGCCGGCTCATTTACAGCTGCTTCGGAACCACCAGTCATCATAATATCGGCTTTGCCCATACGAATGTAAAACATCGAATCGATGATTGCATTTGTGGAGGAAGCACAAGCAGATACAGTGGTGAAATTTGGACCTCTAAATCCGAATCGCATGGAAATGTGTCCAGAGGCAATGTCGGCAATCATTTTAGGGATGAAAAAGGGATTGAAGCGAGGAGTTCCATCGCCTTGAGCAAAATTGGAAACTTCTTTAAAGAAGGTTTCTAATCCGCCAATTCCCGATCCCCAAATGACACCTGAACGATCCGGATCAAAATTGTCTGGATTCAATCCAGCGTCTTTGTATGCCTCGTCAGCAGCAACAAGTGCATACTGAGCAAATAGATCAAGTCGTCCAACAGCTTTCCTATCAATCACAGCACTTGGATCGAAGTTTTTTATCTCACAAGCAAAGCGAGTTTTAAACTTCGAAGCATCAAAATGGGTGATTAAATCTGCACCACTAACACCATTAATCAATGCCGTCCAGGTATCCTGAACATTATTGCCAAGTGGTGTAACAGCACCAAGACCAGTAACAACGACTCTTCTCAAAGGCAAAAGTTGAAAGGGGTAGCTTACTTCGAGTTCTTCTCGATGTAGGTAATTGCATCTCCAACAGTACCGATATTCTCAGCCTGATCGTCAGGGATGGCAATATTGAATTCTTTTTCAAATTCCATGATCAATTCAACAGTATCGAGTGAATCGGCACCTAGATCATTGGTGAAGGAAGCCTCAAGGGTAACTTCACTTTCGTCTACTCCAAGCTTATCAACGATAATAGCTTTAACGCGGGCAGAGATGTCTGACATTTTGGTTGTATTATGTAAAATTCGCTGCAAAGAAAGAGTTTACTAAAATACTATCAAAATCTTTTTTCAAACAAGTGCAGGATGTTGACTCCTGTTGAGAATTGACGAAGTAAACTGTCTCATTAGGTGCTTATTTTTGGTAAGAATGGGCTATTTTCGCCGCTCAATTTCGGTGTAAATGGCGAATGTGATCATCTTCGGTTCGGGAAAAGGGAGTAATGCGCGTCGACTGATTAGTTACTTTAATGGAAATCCCCATATCAAGATCACTGCTTTGGTGAGTGATAAGCCACGTAGGGGTTTTTTGGATATTTCGTATGATCATCGCATCAATCTCGAAATTATCAAAGGACCTGAATTGGCTGATGCTAAATGGATCAACCACCTCAAGCTGATGTATCGTCCTGATTTAATCGTATTAGCTGGTTATATGCGTTTGATTCCAGTCGAATTCATTCAAGCATTTCCCAATAAAATTATCAACCTCCACCCTGCCCTATTGCCCGAATTTGGCGGAAAAGGAATGTATGGACATCATGTTCATGAAGCAGTGATTGCAGCCGGCAGAACCGAAACGGGTATTAGTATTCATCAGGTGAATGAACGATACGATGAGGGAGAAATCCTCTTTCAAGCCAAATGCCCTGTATTTCCAGATGATACAGTTGAAACTCTCTCAGAGCGCATTCATCAACTCGAACATGAGCACTTACCTCAACTTGTTGAAAAGTTATTGAGCTAATCAACCTTAACGTAATTCATCCACCATGCATATTGAACTTTATACCGATGGATCATCGCGTGGAAATCCGGGACCGGGAGGATATGGATTGATCTTGCGAGCTGGTCCACATTACAAGGAATTGAGTCAAGGATTTCGGCTTACGACGAATAATCGAATGGAGTTGATGAGTGTGATTGTTGGGTTGGAATCATTGAAAAATCCGGGTTCTCAGGTGATTGTATTTTCGGATTCGAAGTATGTAATCGATTCAATTACCAAAGGTTGGGTGTTTGGTTGGGTGAAAAAAGGCTTTGCAGGCAAGAAAAATAAAGACCTGTGGATGCGATTTTTAAAAATCTATCCCAAGCATCAAGTGAAATTCCAATGGGTAAAAGGTCACAATGATCACCCACAAAATGAACGCTGTGACGAGCTAGCTGTTGCAGCTGCTACAGGCGGAAATTTGCAGATAGACCTTGGATATGAATCGGGAGAAGCGGGTTAACGCCCTCCCATCATCATTAAAATGCGTGTTAGATTAGGATCTTTCTCTTCGGAACGAATCGTATCGAGAATGATGTCCACATCGGTTACTTTTTTCTTGTAAGCTGTACGTTCGAGTTCCTTTTGTTGCACAAGGGAAACGGCCGTTCTTTTCTCAATCATCGTTTGAATTTCGGAGGAAAGTGCGTCCACTTTGGCATCGTAGCGCATTTGGAATTCGGCTAGAACTTGTATTCCAGATAAACGCAACCACCAAGCACTCGCTTTACGAGCAATGTTTTCGAATGTTGGAACTGTAGCATCCATGGTTGCTTCATCTTGAGAAACAGCATATTTTCCCATCACTTGGATAAAGACATACTTATCGTTAGGATTGTTCACTTTTTCGTATGCCGATTTAAGAAATTCGAATTTCCCTGGAGTGCCCGATGCAGCGTATATGGCAGCAATGGAAGAAAGTAAATCGCCTTTGGCTGTTGGTTCTAGTTTAGCCAAAGCTGTTTTTGTTTTTTCCGGATCGGCTGAATACATAGCACCGAGTGCAGCACCTTGAACTAAATTGGAACTATCGCCCAGCGCTTTTTCAAATACAGGAAAAACAGTGGCATCACCTGCACTTAAACCAGCTACTTTTTCCAATGCAGCCGAGCGCACAGAAGATTCTTCATCCTTAGCTGCTAATTGCAAAAGAATGGATTTGTATTCTTCCGGATTTTGAGCAATGACTTCATCCATTCGATCGAGCGCATACAAACGAATATTCCAATATGAATCACGAAGAGCCATTTTCAGCAATTCGGAAATTCCTGGTTCGGATGCATTGTCCAATAATATATCAAGTGCCTGAAAACGATCGCGGTAACGTTTACCTTGAAGAAATAAAGTTTGAGCTTCTGCTAGAATAAGGTGTTGATCGAGTTTACCCAATAACTGATGTTCGGCATCAAGTAAAACCAAATCGGGACGAGCTGCTGCTTTTAAACGAAAGGTGGTTTTCATACTATCCACCACAATACGTGTACGGCGAATGTTTCCTTTTTCGTAAATGTCCACATCCAAAGGCAATTTGTACATCGGACTTGATTCTCGATTTTGCGTTTGTTCTACTTCTATCACCGATTCCGAAGTTGCTTCATCCCAAGAAATTTTAGCATTGAGAATAGGATGTCCTTTATCGAGAAACCATTGATTAAAGAACCAATTCAAATCTTCACCTGTGACTTTTTCGAAAGCCAAACGCAGATGATGAATTTCGGCTGCTTGATAGCGATTATCGGTTAGATAGGTTTTCAATCCTTCGAAAAAAGCATCATCGCCCAAGTATTTACGCAACATGTGAATAACGCAAGCTCCTTTTTGGTAAGAATGTCGATCAAACATATCCTCGCGGAAATCATAATCGAAGCGGATTAGATCCACTTTCTTTTGAAACGATTCTTCGATGTAGGTATTGAGGTCGCCCTGAAGATGATGATCGGCCTCGTCGCGCCCGTATTTATGCTCATTCCAGAGATATTCACCATAGGTGGCAAAAGATTCATTAAGCGGCAAGTTTGACCATGATTCGCAGGTAACTAAATCGCCAAACCAGTGATGAAAAAGTTCGTGGGCAATTACATCTTCATAATCATCGTCGATCATTTCGGTTGGTGTTTGTTGTACAAATTCACCGAAAAGCGTGGCGGATGTATTTTCCATCGCACCCGAAACATAATCACGCACCACAACTTGCGAGTATTTAGGCCAAGGATAATCAACTCCCATGCGGGTTGAGAAGAATTCAAGCATTTCGGGCGTATTACCGAAAATGTTGCGCGCATAGGGTTCGAACTCCTTTTCTACGTAATAATCCACGGCAATTTTTCGCCAGGTATCTTTCACAATTGCGAATTCACCAATAGCCATCATCACCAAATACGGGGCATTGGGCTGATCCATTTTCCAGGTATCGGTGCGGGTGCCGTCGCTGTTCTTTTTACTGATTGTCTTTAGTCCGTTACTGAGTGTGCTATATTTTTCGGGAACCGTGATGAGGATTTCATGCGTCATCTTCTCATTGGGTTTGTCGATGGTAGGAAACCAGCATGAGGATGATTCGGTTTCACCTTGAGTCCAAATTTGAGTTGGCTTTGATGGATCTTCATCTTTCGGATCGATGAAATACAAGCCTTTTGCATCCGAAATGGCCGAACTGCCAGGTGTTTTTACGCGTTGTGGATTGGCAGTGTATTGAATAAAAATCGTGTATGGTTCGCTTCTAGTGAATGATTTACCTAAATAAATATGCAATTGCTCATCGTCGTTTTTGTAAGCTAAGTCGGTCATTACTTCGCCCTTTCCAACGAGTGCGATACGTTGAACATCAAACGCTTTTGCATCTAGAATCAATGAATCGGTTGGATAATAATACGGTTTGATATCGATACGAGCTTTCCCATAAAGCTGCTGACGGGCTAGGTCGAAACTGACCTCTAGCCGGGTATGCAGAATGTCGTTAACACGCTTGGCGGAAGGATTATAGCGTTTTGCATCATTCGAAAATTGCATGTCGCTAAAGTCGATTTCAGGAAGGTTGACAACTGAATCGACATTCGCAAAAACAGCTGAATCGAGGAAAGATTGGGAGTCTTTTCCGGATTTATCGCGGTGGTTTTTACAAGAAGGAACGAGAATTAGCGCGCTAAGAACAGCGGTTGCAAAAGAAAGACGGAGTTGGGTCGTCATTGAGGTATTTAAAAATGGAGGGTAAATATAACGGGATTCCGTTGGATTCAGTATTTAGCACAGGAACTAGCTCAAATACTAATTAAAGGGATAAAATATGTGAAGTATAAAATGGGAAAATCATAGTAAGATTTTGCATTCGTTGACCTCACCCCTAGCCCCTCTCCTCGGGAGAGGGGAAGAGAATTTAGTAAAATTTATCATTCTGCATTGAATTGAATCCATTTCTAGTTTGCATATATTCAGACAATCAATTAAAAAACTAGGATAACAACGCATTCAATTGTTCCCATGTGCCGGCTTGCTGGGTTGACCTCACCCCCTAACCCCTCTCCTCGGGAGAGGGGGAGAGATTATAGTAATATTTATCATTCTGCTTTGAATTGTATCCTTTTCTAGTTTGTATTTATACAGACTATTAAACTAAAACTAGGATAACAAAGCATTCAATTGCTCCCAAGTTCCTGCTTGCTGGGTTGACCTCACCCCTAGCCCCTCTCCTCGGGAGAGGGGGAGAGATTATAGTAATATTTATCATTCTGCTTTGAATTGTATCCTTTTCTAGTTTGTATTTATACAGACTATTAAACTAAAACTAGGATAACAAAGCATTCAATTGCTCCCAAGTTCCGGCTTGCTGAATGGATATAGGTTCGAGTGGCATTTTCATTCGTACGTTGTTTAGCACCATGCCCGATTTATGGCGGCGACTGGATTGAATTTCATCGAATTGAAGTTGAAATACGAGTTCGGCATCTACGCTTTTAACCGGACCAAAACGTTCGCGAGTATGAAGCTTTACCCAAGCATCGAGCTGTTGAATTTGTTCGGGTGAAAGTCCTTCGCTGGAGCGGGTGATGGAAACGATTTCGGGTTGTCCAGATGCATTTTCACGCCAAACACCAAAGCCACATTCTGTAATGATTTTTTTATTCTTGTCGGGAATTTTGCTCACATAGAGAAGCACTGCATTGATTTCGAATGGTGCAGCTTTCAATTTAAGAAGTGGGTGAGCATCCCATGGAGTATGAAGTTTTTGCAAGGAAATTCCGTCTGCTAACTTTTCACGGATTTGAGATTGAAATTCACGGATTTCATCCCAGGATTTGAATTCAATTGCTGGAGCAAATTGAAATTCGTAATCATTCGCTTTCTTCAAGCACACTTGCAAGCGTTTCCTTCGTTCGAGTAAGGATAAATTACGGATGTCTTTTTTGCCCTCAAACAACATATCCTGAATAACCAATTTAACAGGCGATCGCTCCATCAAATCGTGACGCATTTTCTTGCTTTGAATGCGTTTAATGAGGTTGGAAAAAAATCCTGGAAATTGATCATCGGCAGGTTGAACGATTAAGTCGGCAATCAGTAACGTGCCTTCTTCAAAATAGCTGGCAGCGTTGCGTACTTCGGGAAAAACATCGGGTAAAAGCTCTTCGTTGCGCGTCCAAAGTTGTATGCCTTTCTTCAGCACGCGGGCTTGAACATGAATTCCCTGAAAGGTAAAAAGTGCTAGCCAATCGCTCGGGTTTCCTAATCGTTCAGGATCAGAGATGATTTCTGAAACCGGACGAAAAGGAACATAGGAAGGAACAAAATTACTGTCGTTGGATTTTTCAACGATGTTTGTCCATTCGTGGATTTCCCATTTTTGAGAGAAGGCTTGAATGAGTTCCGAAATGGGTTTGGTGGTGATGGGTTCGATTGCTTTTGCCGCTTCGACTGGACGAATTTTATATCGAAAAGTACCTGTAAGGAGCTTATTGAATACGAGTCGTTGCTCAGCATCCATGCGCTTCCAGAGTTCTGCAATGATTATTTTTTGATTTTCTGGAGTTTCGGTTTTAAGATTTTGAACTACCTGCATTACCTGTGGCAGTGAAATAGGATCGGGAATGGTTGAATCGGAAATGACCATGGCCAATGCAGCAGCAGGATCACCAATCATTTCGATACTTTCTTCTAAAAGCCATTCGGGGATTCCACTTTCTTCGAGCACCCATTTACGCAATGTTGCAGAATTGATGCAGCGTTCGGTACGATTCTCAAGCAGCAGATGAAAGGCATGAGCTAAACTTTCTTCATCAACCGACTTTACATAATCGGATAGAATCCGCTCCTTTTGATTAGCAGCAGCTTGATTAAGGTGGAGACACAGGCGGGAGAAGGAATGCATGGATTTAAATTATGTTTTCTAAAATTGATTTTAATCTACCCAATATGCAATTGACTTTTGATATGATATTTCAAAGTCATTTTATTTATGGTGTATTAGCATCGTTTCTTTTTATCATTCATGTTTGTCTACGACGCCATACTTTCTTGTCTTGAAACACGCTTCGACAAGCTCAGCGTGCTTTTAAAGAAGGTCAAGTCTGGACGATGCTGCTTAAGCGCAAGGCCCTTTTTCGACCATTTTGCTAGGACAAGCTCTTTTCTCGTCAATGTCGAAACACACCCTCGCCGCCCAGACATAGCCACCGCACTGATACGTGAATAAACATACTGCTAATACTATCCTTTTCAAAACCCTTCAATATCCCTCTTGCCATAAAGATATTGCCTTCGCTAATTCCATAAGAGATCTTTCTATTCTAGCCGTTGTTCAATTGACAAATCAATATAATTTTCAAGTCAAATGATTAATGCTGTGGTAGCATCGTTTCAATTTATCATTCATGTTTGTCTACGACGTATTAATTCTTGTCTTGAAACAAGAAAGTAATCAAAGAAGTTCAAGTCTGGACGATGCTGCTTACGCGCAAAGCCATTTTTCGACCATTCTGCTCGGACAAACTTTTTTCTCATCAATGTCGAAACGCACCCTCGCCGCCCAGACATAGCCACCGCACTGATACGTGAATAATATATTGCTACAATTGCTAAATTCATCTCGCACTCAAGATTTTGCCTTCGCAAAATTGGAGCTCTCTATTCACCTCATTAATACGATTCGTTCGCGTTTAACATATCCCGTTGGAAGTATCAGTTCCACAAGAAGAACACCTGAAGGAATATTTGCTAAGAATGTAGGTTGTTGTGAATTTATTAGCTTCGTTAAAAGCAATTTACCGGTGATGGAAAAGACATGGAGTTGCGCCAGTTCGTATGGAAATTCGCATACCAGTGTTCCTGTGTTGGGATTAGGAAACAAGCGAATTCCTACTTTTTCTTTTTCAATTCCCGTTAAATCAATCACCACGGTATCGCTCATCTCGATGCGACAATTCCGGGTGTGCAGCGAATAGGACGCTCCATCGCTTACGTGGAGATATAGACTATCGCCGGTTCCGAGTAAAAGGTCATCGTCGGTTTTGAACCAGCTTTTTTCTTCTTGCGAGGTGGTGTCTACTAACCACACAAATCCATTTCCACCATCAACAACTTCAATGTTCGGCTTTCGAATCGGGATGACATACATGTCGTCGAAATAAATTATAAATCCGCTTCTATAGTATGAGGTAGGAACTTCCGACATGGGCAAAGCATAAATCGAATCTTGGTTCATATTCGAGTAAAGTATAAAACCAGAAGCGGTATCCGACAATAAATTCCCCATCACAATATGAGATTCGTTTCCTTGTGCGAGGTAAGGAGTACGCATATGTGCCCATCCCAATGTATCGTATACAACAGATGAATCTTCTTGAGTGAGTGTTGCGATATGATTAATACCCGAAAGCAACCAAGTTTTATTCATCACTGGCAATGAATTATGGAAACCTATTGAAATCCGATCTGTTCTTACAGTCCAAAACTTTGTAAGTTCAGGAGGTATATAATTAAGATTACGATTATTCATATATCCTCCTACACAATACAAAACCTGTGGTTGCATAGGTTCTATGAGTTCTGCTGCGAAATATTCTCTTGAATGATTCATTTCTCCAAGAAATAAATCTGGTCGATTAAATAACATTCCATATAAAGCACCCACAAACCCATCACCACTATGCGGATATTGAAAAGTTAACCATGTGTATGGAAAATTAAAACGATTAGGTGGTCCTAATGAATTACACGCATTGTAAACATCGGGTGTTCCGTAATCTATTCCATCGTAAAATCCCAAATTGGTCCACGCAGATAAATTCCAAAGCCAATTGGGTTCGGTATTACACGTGTCTACCAAATCAAAACTCGGATTGGGAATGAGGTTTTGGGCGTTTACTACTGGAGTAAAAGGCAAGAATACTAGCAGAAATAAAGAATAGCGAATGCTGGACATAAAGAATCGAATACGTAAATATACCAAAGCTGTCGCGATAGAAGAGAACAGATAATTTAAGGTGTCGGTTGGTTTCGAGGGTAGATGATAAATGAAGGTGGAAAGTGAAATTACGGTAAAATTGGGGCATTCGTTGACCTCACCCCCGGCCCCTCTCCTCGGGGAGAGGGGAGGATTAGGCTGCTATATTTTGCAAGGTTAGAGGGTTTAATTTTAGCAATTGAGATACTTTAAACGATAAAAAATTAATTCCCAAAATTTTGATAACCGAAATCAAAAAATGAAAAACAGTTATCAAGATTCTGATAACCGAAATCGTGATAACCGAAATCAAAAAATGAAAAACAGTTATCAAGATTCTGATAATCGAAATCGTGATAACCGAAATCAAAAAATGAAAAACAGTTATCAAACTTTTGAGAATCGAAATCTAAAATGAAAAACGGTTATCTAATATTCGTTGACCTCACCCCCGGCACCTCTCCGCGGGAGAGGGGAGATTTAGGCTGGTACATTTTGCGCGACTAACTTGTTTCATTTTAGTAATATTTCAATTTCATTCAGGAAAATCAAATTACTAGGAAACGTTCAAGCATAAAAAAGAGGACCGAAGCCCTCTTTTCAATTTTATGTTATTCTGTTTTTATTCAACGAATATTTTTTCAATGAAAATCTCATTCCTAGTTTTTATTTGAATAAAATAAGTTCCAGAAGAAACACTGGATAAATCAATTTGCAAATTTGAATTCTTGTTGCCTAAAATGCTTTTATGGAGAACCTTTTCGCCAAGAATATTAAATAATTTAATTTCTGAATTTTGTACGTCTCCACTAAATTCCAAATTTAGAATGTTAGAAGTTGGATTGGGATACATTCGATTCATTCTAACATTCGCGGATGCGACATGAGTAACATTGTCTCCAAATTTAGCTACATAGCTGTAACCTGATGTGTTTGTGAATTCTCCTCCTGCATAAATATTTCCTGCAAGATCGCTTGTAATAGAATTGATATACATATTTGCGTTAAGTGTGTCAGCAGGCAGAGCTAATTCAGACCATAGCGTTCCATTCCATTTAGCTACAAACTCTTTCCCATTTGAGTTGGTAAAATGTCCGCCGACATATACATTTCCTGCGTTATCAGAAGTAATGGAACTAATTACATCATTAAAAACAAATTGTCCTGGAATACCTACTGGTTCCCAGTTAACTCCATTCCATTTAGCTAAATAATTATATCCACCTGAATTTAAATATCCTGCAGCATAAACATTCCCTGTATTGTCTACTTGAATACACGTAATAAAATCACCAGGAAGAAATGCATTTGCAACTGTTCCAAGGTGAGACCAGCTAGAACCATCCCATTTAGCAACATATCTAGCACCGCTACCGGTAGTATCTACCAAGGCAAAAACATTATTAAAATTATCCGTTACTAAATCTAAAATTCCTGCGACTCCTGCAGAGTTATTCGCGTTTAAATATGTTGAACTTGATCCGAGATCAGACCAATTTGTGCCATTCCATTTTGCAACATATTTTTTACCATTTGATGAAGAAGTAAAACTCCCACCAGCATAAATATTTCCAGCTGCATCAGAAGTTAATGCGATAATTGTACTATTCGCAAATCCCGAATTACCTGTTCCTAATTCAGTCCAATTAGTACCATCCCATTTAGCTACAGAATTTGTTGTTGATCCAACAACTGTAGTATAAACATTCCCTGCTGCATCTATAGCAATTCTAAAATCAGCACTAATAATTCCACTGTTTAAATTATTCGTCCACAATGAAGTCCATGAGGTTCCATCCCACTTTGCAACAATATGATGTGAACTTGCATCAGTAAAATAACCACAAGCATATATATTTCCAACAGCATCGGCCTTTACGCAATATATTGGTCCATTTGCATTTAATGGATTAGCTGATGCTCCTCCTACTTCTGCCCATTGTGCTTTACAAATGGATGTAGTAAATAATAAAAGTGTAAAGAGGTTCATAATTTTTTTCATGGTTACCAATTTTGGAGCAGGTTAAAAATTTTATCAAAAAAAATTTGCTGGAAGTTCGTTTATTTTTTAAAGAGAATTAATTTATTGAATTAGTCATTTAAGCAATAATCATTTTATAAGTATATGGTTCTGCTTTTACCATTCTCATCATTAGATTTTCGAAGATTCCTTCATTCATTTTATGCCTGTTAAATCGATATGTATACTCATCAATATAAGGCTGTAAATGTCTAACAGAATGATGGACACCTCTAAGCCAAGCTTTAAACATCATTATTGTTCGATGGAGTTCTTTAAAATTCCTTCCTTTCTTCTCAGACTTTTCTTGAATTAGGTTCGGAAATTCAGACTCCAAGCCTTTATATCCAGCCCATTTATCAGTTCTAACATTCGCATTGGGAGCAATATGATCCCTCATAAATTCACTCAAATTCTTTTTGTTAGCTGTCGCCACAACTTTCCCATAGAATCTTGATACGCCTCTTGATTTCTTTTCAATGGCTAGAACTACAACTTTTTTCTTTCCTTCATTTCTTCCAATGGATTTATCATCTTGTCCTCCAACATATGTTTCATCAACATCAACTTTCCCTTTCATTGGATTTTTCTTACTGCTTTTCATTGCATTCATAACCTTTTGTTTAAACAACCAACAAGTCTTCTGCCCCAAATCAAGCTTTCTACTTAGCTCAGTACTGCTTATTCCTTTCTTGCTAGTTGATACATAGAAAACAATATAAAAAGCCTTCAGAATTGAAAATTTACATTTGTGAAACAGTGTTCCAGATGTTGGCGATTCTAAATGCCTGCAAACAGTGCATTGCCGCTCGTAAAGACTAATGCCTTTACAAAAGTTTTTGTTCTTACATCGTCGACAGGAATAACCATTTGACCATTTCAAATTTGCCAAATATGCGTAACAACTTTCTTGATTTGGAAACTGAGCCTGAAAATCAAATAATGAAAGGCTTTTAAATTGTGCATTCATATTGTATCTTTTGATTGCCCTAAATTATTAAAGAAATCAATATTGACTAAACTACTAATTCAATTAATTTAAATAGAAATTATCAAGAAGAATCAAGATGAGAAACATTTGAAGATGAAAATAAAGGCTGCTATATATTGTGATTTCTTTGAAAATCTTATTCTTTTTTAAATGCTAGATTCAAATTTAAATAATTAGTTAATCATTGAAAAATCCCCTTTTTTAAATATAAAACTTAAAAATACTATCTCAAATACCTACCTAAAAAAGCTTCGTTTTTATTGGTTTTTTTTCAAAATTTGATTCCTTGAAATTAGTACTGTATAATAAACTTCATAAAAAAAGAGGACCGAAGCCCTCTTTTCAATCTTATAAAATGATTGGATTAATCAATCGCGTTGGCTACTAAGAAATCGCGGTTCATGCGGGCAATGTTTTCGAGGCTGATGCCTTTGGGACATTCTACTTCGCAAGCACCAGTGTTGGTACAGTTACCAAATCCTTCGGCATCCATTACTTCTACCATGCGTTTTACACGGATGTGACGTTCTGGTTGTCCTTGTGGTAATAAGGCTAGCTGGCTCACTTTTGCAGAAACGAATAGCATGGCAGAAGCATTTTTACAGGTTGCTACACATGCACCGCAGCCAATACAGGCAGCTGCATCGAATGCTTTATCGGCATCGGGTTTTGGAATAGGAAGACAATTTGCGTCAACGGCATTACCGGTATTTACGGAAACAAATCCTCCGGCTTGAATGATGCGATCGAAGGCAGAACGATCTACCATCAAATCTTTAATCACAGGAAATGCTTTTGCGCGGAATGGTTCAACTGTAATGGTTTCGCCATCTTTGAATTTACGCATGTGCAGCTGGCAGGTAGTTGTTCCTTCGGCTGGTCCATGTGCGCGACCGTTTATATGCATGGAGCACATTCCACAAATACCTTCGCGGCAATCGTGGTCGAATGCTACAGGTTCATCGCCTTTGCGAACCAGGTCTTCGTTCAATACATCAAACATTTCGAGGAACGACATGTCTTCCGACACATGATCCATGGGATATGTTTTGAATTCTCCTTTGGCCTGGTTGTTTTTTTGGCGCCAGACTTTCAGCGTGAGTTTCATATGCTTGTTGTTTTAGGTCTGTTAGGATTATTTGTAAGAACGTTGAACGAGTTTCACATTGTCGAACACCAATGGTTCTTTATGTAATTCTGCTTGTTGCCCTTCGCCTTTGAATTCCCATGCTGCTACATAAGCATAGTTATCATCGTCGCGGCGTGCTTCACCGTCCTCAGTTTGATATTCTTCGCGGAAGTGACCACCACAGCTTTCGTTGCGGTTGTAAGCATCATCAATCATCAACTCTCCTAATTCAAGGAAGTCGGCTACGCGAAGTGCTTTTTCCAATTCTTGGTTGGTTTCGTTTGCCGTTCCGGGGATGCGCACATTGCTCCAGAATTCGGCACGGATATCCTGTACCATTTTCTTCGCTTTTTGCAATCCTTCGGCATTACGCGCCATTCCGCAGTATTCCCACATCACCAATCCTAATTTCTTGTGGAAATAATCAACTGGCTCCTTGCCTTGAACACTCATCAACTTCTGAATTTTTGAAGCAACTTCTTGTTCTGCTTTAGCAAATTCAGGATGATCGGTTGGAATTGATTTCGTACGAATGTCTTTGCTTAAGTAATCACCAATCGTGATCGGTAATACGAAGTATCCATCCGCTAAACCTTGCATCAAGGCGGAAGCACCCAAACGATTTGCACCATGATCAGAGAAATTACATTCTCCTGTTGCGTACAAGCCTTCTACAGTCGTCATCAAGTTGTAATCAACCCAAAGTCCGCCCATGGTATAGTGAACAGCCGGATAAATACGCATGGGTGTTTGATACGGATTTTCGCCGGTGATCTTTTCGTACATCTCGAACAAGTTTCCGTAACGCGCTTCAATTGCAGGTTGTCCTAAGCGGTTGATTGCATCACTGAAATCGAGATAAACTGCCATTTTAGAGGCACCTACTCCGTAGCCAGCATCGCAACGTTCTTTCGCTGCACGTGAAGCAATATCACGCGGAACTAAGTTTCCGAAAGCAGGATAACGACGCTCTAAGTAGTAATCGCGTTCTTCTTCAGGAATATCAGCTCCTTTACGTTTATCGTCTTTTTGTTTTGGCACCCAAATACGTCCGTCGTTACGAAGTGATTCAGACATCAAAGTCAATTTCGACTGATGATCGCCCGAAACCGGAATACAGGTTGGGTGAATTTGCGTGAAACAAGGATTTCCGAAAAAAGCTCCTTTTTTATGTGCTTTCCAAGCAGCTGTCACGTTAGAACCCATGGCGTTGGTCGAAAGGAAGAATACGTTTCCGTATCCACCTGTTGCAAGTACAACAGCATGTCCGAAGAAACGCTCTAGTTTTCCAGTAACCATATCGCGAGCGATGATTCCGCGTGCTTTTCCATCAATCAATACCACATCCATCATTTCGTGACGGTTGTACATATCGACTTGCTTGCGACCAATTTGACGACTTAAAGCAGAGTATGCACCCAACAATAATTGTTGTCCCGTTTGACCGCGTGCGTAGAATGTTCTAGAAACCTGAACACCACCAAATGAGCGGTTATCAAGCAATCCACCGTATTCACGAGCAAAAGGAACACCTTGAGCCACGCATTGGTCGATGATAGCAGTACTTACTTCCGCTAGGCGATGCACATTCGCTTCGCGAGAACGGTAGTCACCACCTTTCACTGTATCGTAGAAAAGACGGTGCACAGAGTCACCATCGTTAGCGTAATTTTTAGCGGCATTGATACCACCTTGGGCAGCAATGGAGTGAGCGCGGCGCGGACTATCTTGAAAGCAAAACACTTTCACTTTGTAACCCATCTCCCCTAAAGTTGCAGCAGCCGAAGCACCTGCAAGACCAGACCCAACTACAATGACTTCGATGTGTCGTTTGTTGGCAGGATTAACTAGCGGAATGGTTGCTTTATAGCGCGTCCATTTTTCTGCAATGGCTCCTTGAGGAATTTTTGCATCCAATTTCATAGGTCGGGTGATGATTAATTATTCAAAAGGAAAAACAGTGGCATAGCGGCAAAGAGAGCCGGAATGATGATCGCAAAAACACCTACACCAATTCCTTTGATGATGGGAGTGTATTTGTGGTGATTGAGTCCAAGTGATTGGAAAGCACTAGAGAAACCATGAAATAAGTGGAACGCCAATGCGAACATGCAAACCACGTAAAGTACCACGTACCATACTTGTGTGAATGCTTCGGAAACGATGAGGTACATGTCTTTGTAGAGGATATCGCTGCCATCGTAATTGATAGTTGGCATGTGTCCAAAGTGCATTTCGAACCAGAACGATTTCATGTGAATGACAAGGAAAGTAAGAATAAGTGTTCCTAGTATGCCCATGTTACGAGAGCTCCAAGTAGAACTTTTACTTTGGTTCACCGTGGCATATCCTTGAGGACGAGCGCGACGGTTAGCAGCTATAAGCATGAATCCATCGAGCACATGCAGGAGAATGAGTGCATAATTGACATAAGACACAATCTTGATGAGCGGATTGTGTGTCATGAAATAGGTGTATTCGTTGAAGGCTTGTCCGCCGTCGTCTTTAAAAAGCTGCAAGTTTCCGATGCAGTGAACGATGAGGAAAGTACAGAGGAAAAGGCCTGAGAGCGCCATGAGGTATTTACGCCCGAGTGATGATTTAAACAGACCTGCCGAGACAGTAGCCATAAGAAAGGTTGGTTTTTAAGATGGTGTGCAAATGTAGACAGCGAGGTGGTTCATTGCAACATTCCTACAATCAGTTTTGCACTCGTTAATTACCAGATTAAAATGAAATTGTTTTCAAATAAAATAATTCTAGAACTGAGTAATGAAGCACAATTGCAAGAAATTGAATTGAAAAATAGAGGCTTTCAGGTCGTTCGTTTTCTTATTTAGAATGATAATAAATTATCACCAAGAGGGATTGAATAGTAAAATATGAAATGATTGTCAGTAATGAAGAATTGAATGTTAAGAAAAGTGTTGAGTTGTTATCTGATTCAAATTTAAAAACAGGTTAGGTTTGGGAAATCTATAAAACCCAAAGATGAAACTAACAACACGCCTTATTCTATTTCTAGTTGCTGGAAATATGGTTTTGAGTTCTTGTAAGAAGGACAAAGAAGAGGAAACTCCTACGCCAACGCCAACGCCAGCTGCGCCTGGAAATCCAAACCCAGCTCCTGATTCAGCATTTGGTGCTTTGGTAGCTATTCAAACTTCTAATTACATTACAGTTCCATTGGTTGGAGAAATCAATCAGCCTATTGGTGTTGCTTTAGGTGTATTTGGGAATTTGATAACACCAGCTTATGTAGATGCAGGAACAGTAAGTGTAAACGCTTCTGCATTAACGAAGCAGAGTAATGGATCGTATGTGTTCACACCATCAGGGACAGCAACAACAGGAATTGATTTTGGAGATGAAGTGCATTGGATTGCAAGTGGAAATGCAACAACATCGGTTCCTGCAATTGATGTGATGGTAAGTCGTCCAGTTCCAACGGGACCAAAATATTCTGGAGCGACAAGTATTCCAATCAATGCTGCATTCACATTGAGTTCATCCGTTACAATAGCAGATGCTGATTCCATTTATTACAGTGTGATTGGCAATGGAGCAACGGTACAAAAAGTTGTTGATGGCAATGTACAATCGGTGACTTTTTCGGCAGCAGAAATGACATCTTTAGGAGCAGGTGGTGGTTATGTACAAATTGCCCCGTATAATATTAGCTCGCAATTGATTAGTGGAAAAAGAATCTATTTTGTAAATGAGTCCGTTGCTACGAAATCGGTAACATTCCAGTAAAAATATATTTCTTAAATTTAAAAGAGCTGTTGAAATTCAACAGCTCTTTTTTTTGCAATTCAAATTAGGGTTAAATCACCTATTAATATATTTTAATCACATAATTGATTTTGATTCATCTACATTTGCCATTGTCGGGGGCGATACATTGGAATTAATATATCGCGTTATGCTAGAAAAGAGATTTGTATTATTGATAGATGATGACCCGATTCTCATTTACATTGTAGAACAACAGTTCAAAAAACAGCTTTACTGTGATGAAATATTGTCTTTTGACAATGCTGAAAATGCTGTTGAATACCTAGAGAATCCAAACAATCCAAGGCCTGATCTCATTTTACTTGATATCAATATGCCGGGTATGAATGGATGGGATTTTTTGCAGGTTTTAAAGAATGGTAGCATTCCAAATTCCTGTGATTTGAAGGTGGCAATACTTTCCTCATCTGTAGATCCTCAAGATCATATTCGGGCAGAGGTGTATACAAATGTGCTTAGTTTCATGACCAAGCCATTGAATATCGATCTGCTGAAAGTTTTGTTAAATAAATCAACTCCCGAATCTGAAATCCAATCCGGGAGTTGATTTTCGATTAACGTTTAACGATGCGCTTAACAAGGTTGATTTTAGGACTGAATACTTGAATGGTATAAACACCCGGCATGCGGTCCTTCAAGCTAATTTCAAAACCTGCTAAATCAGTATGTTTCACCGTTGCTGAGCCAACGAGATTCCCTGCTGCATCGGTAATCGACATTTGATAAATTCCTGCTTCAGCACCTGGTAATTGAAGTGTAAAGCTTTCTTCAAATGGGTTTGGAAATACTTGCAATTCATGCTCTGCGGCAGTATTAAATTGCACCATTTGAGGATTGTAAATTCGACGAGCACCATCGAAATCGGTCTGAACCAAACGATAATAAGAGATACCATGAATCGGTTTCATATCAAGTGCTTGGTATGATTTCAAGGCGTTTGAATTTCCAGATCCATCAACACGAGCAACCTCTTCGAAAGAAATTAAATCAGCACTTCGCTCAACAGTAAAGAAATGATTGTTGCTTTCACTAGCAGTTGTCCAATCCAATTCCACATGATCTTTCACTGCATCTGCTTTAAAGCTGAGTAATTCAACCGGAAGTGGATTTTGAGTATTAGATGATCCCATTGTGAAAGGACTAAAACTTGTCACCGCACCTGATGTTCCAATTGTTTGACCTACAATTCCGCCATTACCATGATCTTTCCATTGTGTTCCATTCCAACGAACCACTTTCAAATCAGAAGAGCTAGTCACACCACCCGAAACATAAGTATCCCAACTCAATGTTACTATTACATTGGATGATCCACCTGTGCGGTTTAATATCCAATATTCGTTCGTACTGATGTGGTTGATGGATGCGTCTTTGGATGAATGCGAATAGGTAGCATTTGAATTCGACATGAAATATTCAGCGGTAAAATGATCGGTAGCAACTGCTGGTGCAGCAATTTGTATTGGACGATAGTACCCTACTTTTCCAACAGGGAAAGTAAAAGCAGTATTTCCAATTTTACGAATCGGTCCATTGATGTATGAATTGTTTGAAGCCCCAGTTGCCGTAACACCACTGTTTAATACCAACAAATTGCTCGATGTCGTGGTCATTGTACCCGTTGTGAGAATTAAAGCACGAGTAATTGACAAAGAAAAATTCGGTGTGAGTGTTGTTCCAACAGTTTTTGCTAATTCGAGATTAACAACTACTGGAAGTTTTGCTGCATCGGCCGAAAAGGTTTGATTGGCAGCACCATCAAATACTAATTTTCCTGTAGCACTTCCTGCCAAGGTATAAGTAATTAATGTAGTAGAACCTACCGAAGTTACATTCCCTGCAAAGGTTACAGGCATTGAATACGCAGGATAAAGCTTAGTTGCACTGGTTGAAAGAAATGTCACATTACCATTGTAATCATCGGTTGTAGTAGTTGCTTGACGCCATTCTCCCGAACCTGTGCTATTTAAAGTCGTTGTTCCATTAAACACATTTCCTCCTAAACAGCCAACAGTAGCTGAGCCATTATTTTGAAGCGTTGTAGTACCATTGAATGTTCCACCATTGAGGAAAAACTGATTAAAATTCAAATTCAAAGTACCTGCGAATGAAGTTCCTGTTTCCATGTATGCAGAAACACCATTGGTAGCATTACTTAATGTGATAGCCGCAGTTCCTGTTTGTACAAAGCGACGGAAGCGAAGCGATCCAGATACAAATCCACCTCCACCAAATGCAAGCGAAGCAGTTCCTGCAAGTACCGAAGAGCCATTTGCTCCTTGACCAAAGCGAATTCCTCCAGCAGTTCCAGTTGAAGTCATGGTAATTGTACCATTAAAGGTTGTTCCAACTCCATTATTAGCCATGTATAGAATGGCTGTATTTCCCGAAACATTTAATGCCAAAGTTGAATTGTAGGTATCGACCGTTGTATTGCTTTGTGTCCAATTAGCAGCACCAGTTAAATTGAACGTTGTAGCGCCATTGAAGGTATTTCCTCCATTACATGTGATAGCTGTTGCTCCATTTTGGGTAAATGTTCCAGCGGCGAAGGTTGTTCCGTTGAGATAGATTTGAGGTGCAACAACTGTCATTGCACCAGTAAACGTATTTCCGGTTTGGAAATAAAGGGCGTTGGTTGTTCCTCCAATTGCTAATGAATGCGCCGTTGTTCCAAGTTGAGATGTATTGCGGATGTACAATGAACCTACAGGGAATCCAACAGCAGTACAAGTGAAATTAGCACTTGCTCCGATTTGAGCTGTCCCAGTTCCTTGACCAATACGAATCCCTTGGGATGAACCACTTGATTCGAAAGTACAAGCTCCGTTAAATTGAGTTAGAACACCATTGAAGGCTAGTTGAATGAGATTTGATCCAGTATTGCGAACAAGCAAGGTGCTTGAAAAAATATCGGACGTTGAATTAGCAAGCGTCCACTGAGCTGTACCAGAATTAATCAAGGTTGTAGCTCCACCAAACGTATTTCCTCCATTACACGTAACTGCTGTTGGACCATTTTGGGTAAAAGATCCAGCAGCGAACGTAGTTCCATTTAAAAATACCAAAGGAGCAACAGCCGTTACAGTTCCTGTAAGTGTATTTCCAGTTTCAAAATAAAGAGAAGCCGTTGTTCCACCTAGAGTTAAACTGTGTGCAGCAGAACCAAGTTGAGTTGTATTGCGAATACGCAAAGCTCCTGCAGTAAAACCGATAGCGGTTGATGTAAATCCAACACCTGCACCTATACGGGCAGTTCCGGTGTTTTGTCCGATACGAATTCCTTGTGAAGTTCCTGTAGATTCAAACGTAACATTCCCATTGAATTGGTTGAGAGCACCGTTGTAGGCTAAATGCATTAATCCACTTGAATTGTTTCGTGCCAATAAAGTTCCATTGAAAACATCTGGGCTAACATTCGAAAAGAGCCATGTGCCAGTTCCACTGTTTACAAGAGTAGTTGCAGCACCAAATGTATTTCCTCCATTCGAATTGATAGAGAACGTACTGGTTTGTTCTAAATAGGCGGTGTTAGCGTAAGTTGTTCCGTTGAGATATAGCTGAGGAGCGATAAACGTAACTGGACCATTAAAGGTATTACCCGTTTCGAGGTACATCGTTCCAGATGCTCCAGTAATCGTAATTGCTTGAGCAGTTGTTCCAACTTGAGTTAGATTACGAATACGCAATGAACCTGCAGAAAATCCTCCAACTCCAACAGAAATTGTTTTTGTAGCGGCCAAAGTGGATGTTCCGTTATTATTTCCAAAACGAATTCCTCCTGAACCATTGTAGGAACTGATTACAACATTTCCGTTAAACTGATTTCCTGCTCCAGTTTGTGCAAGTTGGATTAATGAATTTACGCCCGATGCTACCACATCCAATGTAGATTGGAAAATATCGGCCGAAGTATTTGCTAATGTCCAAGTAGCTGTTCCAGAATTTGTAAGCGTTACGGCTCCAGTAAAAGTACATCCACCAGCAGAAGTTACTGCAGCAGCTCCTGTTTGAGTGAGCGACAAAGAATTGGCGAAGCTCGTTCCATTCAAGAAAATTTGAGGAAAATTAACCGATACAGCAGCATTGAAGGTAGAACCAGTTTCGAAATAAATACTTGTTGTTGCTCCGGCAGAAGTAAAGGAATGAATGCTCGTTCCTAATTGGGTAAAATTCCGGAATCGTAAAGTTCCTGCAGTAAAACCATCTGTCCCTATTTGGATTTTTTTACCCGATATTAATGATGTTGTTCCACCACCTTGACCAAAATAAATTCCTCCGGTAGCATTAGTACTGTTAATATATACATCATCATTGAAAACATTTCCAGCTCCTGTATGAGATGCATAAATACCTCCTGCACCTAATGAGGACAAGGTTGTAATTGCACTGAACGTATTGGCAGTTGTTGTAGCCAATTGCAATGCACCAGAACCTTCGTTAGTAATACTAGTTGTTCCTCCAAAGACAATACTTCCAGACCAAGCATTTGTTGAAGCACCATTTTTACGAAGCGTTGCCGAGTTATTGAACGTTGTATTATTGACAATAAGCTGAGGAAAATTAAAGTTGACAGGTCCGTTAAATTGGCAACCTGTTTCAATTTGAAACAAAGCCGTTCCCGAAGTTTGTGCTATAGTTTGAGCTGTTGTTCCAGTTTGAACAAAATATCTCAAAATGGTTGATCCTGTACTTAAGCCTGAAACACCAGCTGAAATGGAATATGAATCAGCCAAAGTTGATCGACCGTTATTTTGTCCAAATCGGATTCCTTGTCCAGAACCGGATGAATTCAAAATCAAATTCCCATTAAATTGGTTGCCAACCGCTGTATGTGCGAGATAAAAAATGGCATTTCCAGTTTGAGTAATTGTTGTTGTTCCATTGAAAATATCTGCATAGGTATTTCCTAAAGCAATTTGTCCTGCAACAGGATTCGTAAAAGTAATATTGCCATTAAACGTACAACCTCCAGCACATGTATTTGCAGTTGCTGCTCCTTTTGTGTAGGTAAAGCTTCCGTTAAACGTTGTGCGATCGAGGTTGATGTTTGGAAATGTTAAAGCAACTGGACCGTTGATGATTGTTCCTTGAAGAAATCCAATTGTGGCCGAACCACTTGCTTGTGTAAGTGAAATTCCATCCGATCCTAAACGAGTAACACCTTTTAAATTCAAAGTACCAGCAGTGAATCCATCATTATAAAATGCTATAGTACTTGTTCCTGAAATGCTAGTTGTTCCAGCAGTTGTTCCAAATCCGATTCCTCCTGTGCTCGAATTATTCAAGTAAAGATTCCCATTAATCTGACTTCCCGTTCCTGTTGCACTCATGTTAAGAGCAGCAGAAGTTGCATTATTATCTAGGTAAACACTTCCGTTAAAAATATCTGGCAAAGTGCTCGACATCGTTACAGCTCCATTTCCATTCAGGTTGAAAGTAAAATCTCCATTAAAGGTATTTCCACCCACCGAAGTCACAGCAGTTGCCGACATTTTAGTAGCAGTTATGCTATTATTAAATGTGGAACTTTGAAAGGTGATGTTTGGGAATTGAAGAGTTATTGGGGCATTGAAAACCGCATTCAACTGAAATGCGAAAATGGCAGAACCAGTTGTTTGGGTGATGGTGATAGGAGTTGTACCTAGTTGTGTAAAATAGCGGAAACCGAGTGTCCCGGCTGTGCATCCATCATTCCAAAGCTGAATTGTTTTTCCTGAAGCAAGGGTTGAAGTTCCACCGTTTGCTCCGAAATTAATCCCTGCAGAATTCATGTTAACGTAAATATTCCCATTAAACTGATTTGCTGCAGCAGTATAAGCCATGCTGATAGTTCCTGTTCCAGAATTATCATCTAGGTAAAGATCATAATTGAATATATCGGGTGTAACAGCAGCAAATTGAATATTTCCACTGTTGGTTTTTACGATATAAACAGGGGCATTAAATGTACATCCACCATTCCCTGCTATGTTTCCATTTCCATTTTTCGTAACACGTAAGGTATCATTGAATGTAGATCCGCTTAAGTGTACAAATGGGAACGTACAGGTCACTTTCCCAGTAAATGTTGAATTTTGTTCGAAACGAACACGACCGGAAGCTGTTCCAGTTAGTGTTATTTGAGCAGTTCCAGATTGAGTTAAACCTCGAATATCCAATTCACCATTTGTAAAACCATCAGCTCCAACTACCATTGTTTTACCACTTGCCAAAGTAGATGTTCCACCATTCTGTCCAAAGCGAACACCGCCTGTACCTGTAGAATTTACAGTTACATTTCCGTTGTAATGTGTTCCAGCAGCAGTTCTTGCAGCGTAGATCACACCGTTTCCGAGAGCGCGAAGATTAAGTGTTTGATTATACGTTGATGCAGTTGTATTTTCTAAATAGATGTAAAAAGCTGTCGAGTTTGACAAGACAACTGAACTATTGAAAGTACACCCACCATTACAGATATCATTAGTTCCTCCTGTTTTAGATAAATTAACAGTACCGTTAAATGTACCGCCATTTAACAAGAATCGATTACCAGTATACTGCACATTCGCATTGAATGTCGTATTCGTAAACGTTACCGATGCACCTGTCATGAGCAGTGTTCCATTGGTCACAGTTCCTCCATTAAAGAGACAGGTACCGGTAACAGTCATAGTGAAACCAGCCATATTCAGAGTCCCGTTTGTGAGGGTTAGGTTCTGAATGCCTGGATTTTCTTCCCAAACAGGCTGATTGGTAGCAGCACTGTTTATCGTTACATTGTCTAAAGTTCCCGGTACCCCTGCCGGTGTCCAATTAGACGGATTGCCCCATTCTGTAGAAATCGCACCATTCCAAGAGTAATTCGTAGCATGAGCCACTGAAATACCTCCGAAGAAAAATGCAAAGACAAAAAAGAGCACATGAATCTGGTAGATTTTTTTCATGATGCTTTGGTAGATTTGAATTGCATGGCAAAGATGGGTTCAGCTACCTAGGTAGTACACCTCAGAGAGCGTAGGCTCTTTCAGATGTAAGAACTTACGAATTCCAACTACCGTTAAATCACGTGATTTTAGACTAAATTAGTTTTTTATATATTTGATTATGTGGAACATAGAAACATATTTCATTTTAGTAAATTCTACAATTAGCTTAAAAAAATTAAGTAAGAAATCTTGGCTATTTATAAAATTGACTGAATAGCTCTAGCTTAAAGTGGAGATCGTCTAAAAATCTTACAAGGGACATTTGGAGTTTGGAGGAAAATTCTTCCCAAATAGTTTGAAGAGGGTGAAAAAACGGTAGTTAAAAAGAAACTATGTAAGAATTGCATAGAACGCTTAATCAATCAAATACAAGAATGAGTTAAATTAGCGTTGTTAGGAAAAACTAATTATGTATTACCATCCCGAAGAAGAAGAAGTGCTGCCTTTTTTCAAAGCAATTCGCTGGATTGCTTTAGGGAGTTTGTTATTTGCTTCATGTTTATTGGTCGATTTTTTCTTGCCCGAACAATGTAAAGAGGAGGTTGTCACAAAACGGGTTTATTTGAAAGAGAGCAATCGCTTTGGAGGCAATACATACGAATTGAAGTTGTTCACTCCAAGATTTGAAATCCAAGTCAATCCTGATTTATTTAGGGATGCACCTGAAAAAACTCCAATTAAAGTTTACCACTCTCCATTATTTAATACGATTAAAAAAGTAGGAGGTATAAAGTCTCCAGGAGGTGAAAAATTTTTACATGAAACAGAACTTCCCGTATATAGAGGCTTTGCTGCTTTTCCAATTGCTTTGTTGCTCCTTTCCTTCTTTACACTTATTTATAAGAAAGACGAGGTTATTTCCTACGGAGCAGGAATTATTACTATAATTATTCTGGTTACTATTCTAATGATATTTTAAAAATAAACCATGTGCTGGTTTACATTTGCAGCATGCTTCGTTATCTCGCTAATTTTTTTTCTTGGGTATTTCAACCACTGCTTATGCCCATTTACGGAGCATTGCTTTTTTTAAGCCTTCCCTTTTATGCATTTACTATGCTCTCAGAACAGGTGAAGCTATATGTTATCTCATGCAATATCTTGTTTACGTTTATTATGCCCATCACACTCATATTACTTATGTATCGTATGGGAATGATTACTTCTTTGCAATTGGAGAAAAGGGAAGAAAGAAAATACCCACTCATTTTTAGCTCCGTGTTTTATATTGCTAATTATTATTTCTTGAGTAAAGTTCACCTTCCAGCCCCTTACTTATTTTTTCTTTTGGCTGGATTATTTTCATTGATGCTCACTTTGGTTATTACTTATTATTGGAAAATCTCTATGCACATGACTGGCATTGGAGGTTTATGTGGAGCTTTTTTATTGCTGAGTATAGTTTGGCCTATAGATATAAGATTGTTATTAGCAGTATTATTCTTAATTGCAGGAATAACAGGCACTTCGCGACTTTTATTACAAGCGCATACACCATCTCAATTAGCTGCTGGTTTCGCGGCTGGAATTCTCCCTCAACTTTCATTGTTGCTTTTGGTGTGATGTGATTTTTTTTATTTTATCAACATCAGGCTCCTGTTCAGTTTCGTTCGAAATCTTCATTTAGAATGATTCCAAATGTTAATAAGTGATTAAAATATATAGGGAATTTTTGTATGTTGCACGCTGTTGGGCAATTCTAAACAGAAACAATTCTTGACGCTAAGAATTTTCGCTGTTGATAATTTCACCCTCTAGACATAAATTCGTGTATTCAACCAACACTTTTATGGCAGAATTGCTGCGTAGACTTTTTATTATTTATACATATAAGTATAAATCAAATTTCTATTTCAATATCCCTCAAAACCGTAATAATTTAGGTCTTGATATCGTCAACAATTTGATTAAAAAAGTAATTCATCAGTTCTCTAACTGGCTTCGAGTTCATCGCATTTTTGAAAAGTCACTCTTTGTTTTTTATCCTGTATTACCTCTTAAAAAAAAGCAAATTGCCTTTACTCTGAGCATACTGGCATTTACACTGAATGGTATAAGTCAGGATAATCATCCTCGTATTCAACGTAAAGAAGACTGGCCAAAATTCTGGATTGTAGGTGTTTCTGATGCTGGATTTCCGGTTCTAACAAATCAGTTTGACGAAAACAGCATGACCGAATACGGGAAACAAATTCTGAATTGGATCGATTCCCATCCTGAGCAATATGCTAAGTTAAGTCAAGACACGAATGCAATCGATGCGATCCGATATCGTGATGTGTATGCATTTAAGCCAGAGCAGAAAGCACAATTCAAAGAGATTAGTGCTCGATTTCGATTAGCCTTAGAATTTCAGAAAAATCGATATTTCACTTCAAGTCCTAACCAAGAAGCGAAGAAACATGTGAAGCCTAAAACAAGGCCTGCAGTTTATCTCATTTCTCAATACGACCTTCTTTACTGGAGAAAGCAAACCGGACTTTGAAAAACACTATCAAATACCTAGTATTCATGCTGATCTGGCTTTTCTTCCAAGAAGCCCAAGGTCAGACGTATACTATGGGAACAGGGAGCAACAGTAATTCTGTAACAACATGTAGTGGTACTTTTTACGACAATGGAGGTTCTGGTGCCAACTATGCAAATAATTGTAGTTCAACCTATACCTTTTGCAGCAATGTTCCCGGGCAATGCATCATGGTCAATTTCACGCAATTCAATGTGAGTGATTTTGATTTTTTTGGATTTCCATACGATTATTTAACTGTATATGATGGGCCAAGTACCGCTTCTCCCTATATGTTCGATATTAGTGGTGGTCCATTTCCTGCTCCATTTCCAGTTGCATCTTCATCAGGATGTTTAACATTTGAATTCACTTCTGATGCTTCAAATCGTTCTCCAGGATGGACTGGATTATTAACCTGTCAACCTTGTCCAATTCCGGTTTCTCCTACCCAACAAGATTGTGATGGAGCTATCCCCATTTGCGAAGAGCAATATTATCAACCCTATGCCTATACAGGAAATAATGGAACCGATATATTGCCTGCATCTTCTTGCTTATTAGATGGAGAATTAAATAATTCCTGGTATGTATTTACCGCTCAAACGAGTGGAAATCTATCGTTTGTCATTTCTCCCAATTTTAGCGACGACGATTACGATTGGGCGGTTTATGATATAACTAATGAAGGATGCGAAGGGATTACTGATGAATCAAGTCCAGAGATAAGTTGTAATTTTTCTGCTGATGTTTTTGCATGGGCGGGGCAAACAGGAGCATACGGTGCGGCACCTTATTTAGGAACAGGTACAAGTACTGGTTCTGGAGGTGATCCATTTAATACCGATATCCCTGTAATTGCAGGCAATTCATACGTAATTGTTGTTAGTAATTACAGTTCTTCACAAGGAGGATATTATTTAGATCTTTCGCCATCAACAGCCATACTTTTCGATAATACACCACCTTTAATTGCCGAAGTGGATGAAGTATCCTGTGGAGCTACTATCGTTGAAATTACTTTTTCAGAACCAACATTATGTAGTAGTATTCAAACAGGAGACTTCCAACTAAATGGTCCTGGTGGTCCTTATACAGTTACAGCAATCGATCTAGGATCATGCACTGGTTCAGGTGTAGAATTTACACAATCGGCCGAATTAACTATAAGTCCAGCAATTACCCAAAGTGGAACCTATACACTTTGTTTAACGAGTGCTGCAGGTGGAATTAGCGATTTATGCGGAAATACAAGTACAAGCGGATGTGTTTCAGTTAGTACTTCGATAACAGTAACGGCCAATGCTGGTCCCGATAAAACAATCTGCTCAGCAGGTGCTGTAACAATAGGAGGAAGTCCAACAGCCAGCAATGGAACAGGACCATATACTTATGTTTGGTCACCATTAACAGGAATTGTATCAGGAAGTACAAGCGCCAATCCGAGTGTAAATCCTTCAATCACTACAACCTACACAGTTTTAGTTACAGACAATACAGGATGTTCTGCATCGGATGATGTGAATGTTATTGTTTCAAATGCTGCTGCAACAAATATATCTTATACAGGCTCTCCGTTTTGTACAGCAGTTAGTACAGCTCAACTACCAACCATTTCTGGAACAACAGGTGGGACATTTTCTGCAAGTCCATCAGGTTTAACAATCAATTCAAGTACAGGAGCAATTACCCCATCAACGAGTACAGCCAATACCTATACAATAACTTATTCTGTTGCAGCAGCGGGGGCATGTCCGGCATTTTCGGTAACTACATCTGTTACCATTAATACTTCTGTTGCTACAAGTATATCCTATACAGGCGCACCATTTTGCACCTCATTAGGAACAGCTCAATTACCTACAATTGTTGGGACAACTGGCGGAACATTTTCTTCAAGTCCTTCGGGTTTAACTATAAACTCAAGTACAGGAGCAATTACTCCATCAACAAGTTCAGCTAACGCATATACAATTACCTATACTGTACCTGCTTCTGGTGCCTGTCCATCGTATACAGTTACTACTTCTGTTACAATCAATACAGCGGCATCTGCTAGCATTTCATATGCTGGCTCTCCGTATTGTACATCTGTTGTCACAGCTCAATTACCAACAATAACAGGCACAACTGGCGGAACTTTTTCTTCAAGCCCATCTGGTTTATCTATAAATGCGAGTACTGGAGCAATCACACCATCTACAAGTACAGCTAATACTTACACAATAACTTATACGATAGCAGCAGCTGGAGCATGTCCTGCATTTACAACTACGACCTCAGTAACAATTAATACTTCAACAACACCAACGTTTACAATTCCTACAACATTATGTTCAGGAAATACCGCTCCCTTATTACCTGGAACATCAACAAATGGAATATCGGGAACTTGGAGTCCTTCAACAGTAAGTAATACTATTTCGGGAACCTATGTTTTTACCCCTTCATCGGGAACATGTGTCAATACATACAGCATCACAATTACTGTATTTGAAAGACCAGTAATTTATGCTCATGGAGTAGATCCAACGTGTTCATCGCTTTGTGATGGATCAGCTACAGTAGATGTGGTTGGTGGAACAGGTTCTTACTCCTATTTGTGGAATACTACAGCTGCAACACAATCTATTTCGGCATTATGTGCAGGAACCTATTCGGTAATTGTTACAGATGCCAATGGCTGTACATCAACTGCTTTTACTCCCGCTTCGGCTTGTTTCCAAATTCAGGGAATCCTAGTTAATTCTTGTTCCTCAACGGAATGGAATGAGGAGATGGTATTTTTCCAAGTTGGTTCATCACCACTTAATACGAGTGCTTTAACAGTCACATGGCCAACTTTAGCTGATAGTTGGAGAGGATTGTGTACGAATCCAACCTATATAGCAGCAGTAAATGCAACAATTACGGGTGGAGGAGTTGTTTTACCAATGCCTGGAACAGGAATATTACCTGCAAATGCTAACGTTGTTTTAGTTACTGAAAACGTTTTAAATGCACCTATTGCGGATTATTCCAATTTGAGCGGTCCACTATACATGATCTTTCAATGTTCGGGAAATACGCAAGGTCAATTTGTTAATTCAGGTGCTGGTACGTCCAATCCTCTCATTTTAAACTTCGGCTCAGGCTGTAGTGAATCAATTACTTACGCACCAAATTCACTGCCCAATTATAGCGGAAGTGGTGATGGTGGCTATGCACTTTATTCCTCCAATGGAACAGCTACTTATTTAAACTATGGTTGTTCGATTCCTTATACTATTCAATCGGATGATATAACCTTAGTAGCACCTCCTCCTGTTCCAGTTGCTGTTACACCTGCTACCACTACCATTTGTTCTGGAGGAAATGTAAGTTTAACTGCATCTGGCGCCACTACATATACTTGGGCTCCATCAACCAATTTGTCGGCAACTACTGGAGCGACTGTAACTGCTAGTCCAACCGGAACAATTACATATACCGCTACAGGTACTTTAGCTGGATGTACTGGTACTGCAACAGCTATCGTTACAGTTGTAGCACCCGCAAATGCTGGATCAAATGGGCTAAAAGCTGTTTGTTCTAACGGAAGTGCTGTTGATCTTTTCAATTCACTCGGAGGAACACCTGCAACAGGAGGAACTTGGACCGGACCATCTTCTTTAGGAAACGCTTACCTTGGAACTTTCACTCCAGGAACAAGCTTAGCTGGAGTTTATACCTATACTGTAACAGGGACTTCTCCATGTGCCAATGCAAGCGCTACTGTTACAGTTAGCCAAACTACAGAAGCAAATGCTACAATATCCTATCCTGGAGCACCTTATTGTAAAAGCATTTCAACTGGACAAGTCCCAACCATTTCTGGCAGCACTGGCGGCACTTTTAGCTCAAGTCCTGCTGGTTTAACTTTGAATACCGTACTTGGAACAGTAACACCTTCAAGTAGTACAGCTGGTACTTATACTGTAACATATACCATTGCTGCATCTGGTGCTTGTCCTGCATTTTCGACAATTGAAAGCTTGACCATTAATGCACTACCAGCTACACCTACGCTAACACCTAATCCACCTTGTGCCGGACAAGCCGTAACCTTTACTGCAGGAAACGGTTCTTGGTATGAATTTACTTTAAACGGAACTCAAGTACTTGCTCCATCGGCTACGAATACATATTCAATCCCAATCCTTGTTTCTGGTGATCAAATTTGTGTAAACTCTTACCCAACTCCACCTTTTATTTTAGATGGAAATATCATTGAACCACAATGGGGAACAGCCTATGCTACTTCTGCTGGAGGTCCTGCTAGTAGTGGATTTGGGGCAGGAAATAATCTAGATGCGCTTTTCTTAAGTAATATGAGTGGCAATTTTTATGGAGCAATTGCCAGTTCTGTAGTAAACAACACAAACAATCGCGTTTTACTCTTTATAGATTGTGAAGCGGGAGGGTATAATAGCCTTGCTGGTTGGACTGTTAGAACAAATTCACCTTATTATTCTGTTGAAAATTTAAGTAGTTCCATTTCTTTCGATGCTGGTTTCAGCCCTGATTATGTATTAGCGATGAATCAGGCGACTGGGGATGCATTTTTCGATTTGTATCATATGTCGACCAATGTGAATAATTTCCTCGGACAAGCAAGCACATCGACCCAACTTGGATATGTGAGTAATACAAGTGTAGGAGATTATACCAAAGGGTTTGAATTTGCTTTTCCTTTATCAGCCATTGGAAATCCAACAGGAACAATGAAGCTATTTGCCATGATAGTAAATGATCCTGGCTTTGGAGTTCCAACCTTTGTAAGTAATCAATTTCTAACACACTGTGGAAGTGCTGAAAGTAATTATGGAAATGGTTTTATTGATTTTAATTCTGCTACTCCCAATCCTATAAATTATCAACTCAGTGCAGATTGCTTTTCGACTACATGTGTAACTGCAGGTTCTCCTGTAACACCAACGTTTACAGCTGTTGCTCCAATATGTTCGGGAGCTAGTTTATCGGCTTTGCCAACTACTTCCAACAATGGTATTACTGGAACTTGGGCACCTGCATTGGATAATACAACAACAACACTTTACACATTCACGCCTTCGGCTGGACAATGTGCCACTTCAGCAACATTAACCATCACCGTAAATCCGAATGTAACACCAACGTTCACAGCTATTGCACCTATTTGTTCGGGAGCTAGTTTATCGGCTTTGCCAACCACTTCGAACAATGGTATCACCGGAACATGGGCACCGGCTCTTAGTAACACAACAACAACGCTTTATACATTCACGCCTGCTGCTGGGCAATGTGCAACGTCAGCAACATTAACCATCACAGTCACACCGAATGTAACACCAACATTCACGGCTGTTGCTCCTATTTGTTCGGGAGGAAGTCTTTCGGCTTTGCCAACCACTTCCAACAATGGAATTACCGGAACTTGGTCGCCTGCATTGGATAATACAACAACAACGCTTTACACATTCACGCCTTCGGCTGGACAATGTGCCACTTCAGCAACATTAACCATCACCGTAAATCCGAATGTAACTCCAACGTTCACGGCTGTTTCTCCAATATGTTCGGGAGCTAGTTTATCTGCTTTGCCAACCACTTCCAACAATGGTATCACCGGAACATGGACGCCAGCATTGGATAACACAACAACAACGCTTTACACATTCACGCCTGCTGCTGGACAATGTGCCACTTCAGCAACATTAACCATTACAGTAAATCCGAATGTAACACCAACATTCACCGCTGTTGCTCCGATTTGTTCGGGAGGAAGCCTATCGGCTTTGCCAACTACTTCCAACAATGGTATCACCGGAACTTGGGCACCTGCATTGGATAATACAACAACAACGCTATACACATTCACGCCTTCGGCTGGACAATGTGCCACTTCAGCAACATTAACCATCACAGTAAATCCGAATGTAACACCAACATTCACGGCTGTTGCTCCAATATGTTCGGGAGGAAGCCTATCGGCATTGCCAACTACTTCCAACAATGGTATCACCGGAACTTGGGCACCTGCATTGGATAATACAACAACAACGCTTTACACATTCACGCCTTCGGCTGGACAATGTGCCACTTCAGCAACATCAACCATCACAGTAAATCCGAATGTAACACCAACGTTCACACAGGTTGCAGCTATTTGTTCGGGAGGAAGTCTATCTGCATTGCCAACGACTTCAAACAATGGCATTACCGGAACTTGGGCACCCTCGCTAGATAATACCACAACAACTGTTTATACTTTCACACCAAGTGCTGGGCAATGTGCTACAACAGCAACGATGACTATCATAGTCACCCCGAATTTAACACCAACATTCACCGCTATTGCTCCGATTTGTTCGGGAGCTAGTTTATCGGCCTTGCCAACTACTTCCAATAATGGCATCACAGGAACATGGACGCCAGCATTGGATAACACAACTACAACGCTTTACACCTTTACTCCTTCGGCTAGTCAATGTGCAACGACTACAACATTAACCATCACAGTAAATCCGAATGTAACACCAACATTCACCGCTGTTGCTCCTATTTGTTCGGGAGGAAGTCTTTCGGCTTTGCCAACCACTTCCAACAATGGAATTACCGGAACTTGGTCGCCTGCATTGGATAATACAACAACAACGCTTTACACATTCACGCCTTCGGCTGGACAATGTGCCACTTCAGCAACATTAACCATCACCGTAAATCCGAATGTAACTCCAACGTTCACGGCTGTTTCTCCAATATGTTCGGGAGCTAGTTTATCTGCTTTGCCAACCACTTCCAACAATGGTATCACCGGAACATGGACGCCAGCATTGGATAACACAACAACAACGCTTTACACATTCACGCCTGCTGCTGGACAATGTGCCACTTCAGCAACATTAACCATTACAGTAAATCCGAATGTAACACCAACATTCACCGCTGTTGCTCCGATTTGTTCGGGAGGAAGCCTATCGGCTTTGCCAACTACTTCCAACAATGGTATCACCGGAACTTGGGCACCTGCATTGGATAATACAACAACAACGCTATACACATTCACGCCTTCGGCTGGACAATGTGCCACTTCAGCAACATTAACCATCACAGTAAATCCGAATGTAACACCAACATTCACGGCTGTTGCTCCAATATGTTCGGGAGGAAGCCTATCGGCATTGCCAACTACTTCCAACAATGGTATCACCGGAACTTGGGCACCTGCATTGGATAATACAACAACAACGCTTTACACATTCACGCCTACTGCTGGACAATGTGCCACTACAGCAACATTAACCATCACAGTAAATCCGAATGTATTACCAACGTTCACTCAGGTTGCTGCTATTTGTTCAGGCGGAAGTCTTTCTGCATTGCCAACGACTTCAAACAATGGCATTACCGGAACTTGGGCACCGGCGCTAGATAATACCACCACAACTGTTTATACTTTCACGCCAAGTGCTGGGCAATGTGCTACAACGGCAACGATGACTATCATAGTCACCCCGAATTTAACACCAACATTCACCGCTATTGCTCCGATTTGTTCGGGAGCTAGTTTATCGGCCTTGCCAACTACTTCCAATAATGGCATCACAGGAACATGGACGCCAGCATTGGATAACACAACTACAACGCTTTACACCTTTACTCCTTCGGCTAGTCAATGTGCAACGTCTGCAACATTAACCATTACTGTAAATCCGAATGTAACACCAACGTTCACGGCTGTTGCTCCGATTTGTTCGGGAGGAAGTCTATCGGCTTTGCCAACTACTTCCAATAATGGCATCACTGGAACATGGACGCCAGCATTGGATAACACAACTACAACGCTTTACACATTCACACCTGCTGCTGGACAATGCGCCACGACTGCAACGTTGACCATCACTGTGAATATTCCAACAACGCCCACATTTACGTTGACTTCAACTATATGTAATGGAGATGCCGTTTCGGCTTTGCCAACCACTTCAAACAATGGCATCACCGGTATTTGGACTCCTGCTTTAAATAATACAATTACCACCTTATATACATTCACTCCATCGGCTGGACAATGCGCTTCAGTTTTTACTTTCACATTGAATGTAATTCAACCGACAACACCGATATTCACTCAGGTTCCAGCAATATGTACAGGAGGAGCATTAGCCGCTTTACCTACCATTTCGAACAATAGTTATTCGGGATCTTGGTCACCTGCAATTGACAATACAACTACTACAACGTATACATTCACTCCATTTGCTGGTCAATGTGCTGCTACAGCTAGCATGACAATTACCGTAAATCCGAATATAACACCAACGTTCGCTCCTATTCCAGATATCTGTTTAGGAGATGTTGCTCCCGTGTTACCTACTACTTCAACTAATAGTATAACCGGAACTTGGTTTCCAATAACAGTTAGTACTTCGATTTCTAATACGTATACGTTTACAGCATCAGCTGGGCAGTGTGCAACAACAGCAACACTAACTACTACGATTATTAGCCCAACGATTCCTTTGTTTAATGCTGTTGCTCCAGTATGTTCTGGGGGCACTGCACCAATATTACCTTTAACTTCAACGAATGGAATAACAGGAACTTGGCTTCCTGCATCAGTTAGTAATACAGTATCGGGTACTTATACATTTACACCTTCTGCTGGACAATGTGCTTCGGCTACAACAATTACAGTGACTGTTGCAACACCCAATGTTCCATCTTTTAATACAATTCCACCAATTTGTTCAGGTGATCTAGCTCCTTCTTTACCAAGTTCATCTCTTAACTCTATTGTTGGTACTTGGCTTCCTGCATTAGTAAATAATACAACTTCAGGAACATATACTTTCACCCCCAATGCAGGACAATGCGCAACAACAACCACAACAAGCATAACAGTAAATCCCATTGTGACTACTGTTTTATCGCCTTTGGGGCCATTTTGTCAATTTGATCCACAACCAATTTTATTAAATACTTCTGCTAATGGATTAAGTGGAACTTGGAATCCTTCAACAATAAGCACAAGTTCACTCGGGACATTTATATTTACTTTCACACCAGATCAAGATCAGTGTGGAACAATAGAAACACTTCAAGTTGTTGTTACAACTCCTTTTGGTGCAACTTTTTCATTTCCTACAACTTTTTGTGAGAATGATCCTTCTTTTATACTTCCTTTAATTTCTGACAATGGATTATCCGGAACTTGGGCAACTAGTTCCATTAATACATCACTAATTGGTGTTACTCCTTATAAATTTATTCCCAATCCAAGTAGTTGTGGATTTGCTGTTATAGTTGATGTAACCGTAAATCCAATTTCAACTCCAACATTTTCATTTAACACAAGCATTTGTACAGGATCAAGTCCCGATGCACTTCCTTTAGTTTCTGATGAAGGAATACCGGGAACATGGTTACCAGCAACTATTAACAATACAACAAGCGGCAATTATACTTTTACTCCTGATGTCGGTCAATGTGCTGCACCTGTTGATGTTTTTGTTACTGTTGGTTCCGCTATTTTACCAACATTTAATGCTATCCCAGCATTCTGTTCGGGAACAATAGCACCAACTCTTCCAGCTATTTCTACCAATGGAATCACAGGAACTTGGATTCCTTCAACAATTAGTAATACTTCATCTGGCACTTATACTTTCACACCCGATGCAGGTCAGTGTGCAACAGGTGCAAGTTTAAGTGTGAGTGTTACAGCATTAACAACGCCTATATTTTCAGCCATTCCAGCATTTTGTTCAGGTGCAACAGCACCATTGCTTCCAGCTACTTCTACCAATGGAATAACAGGAACTTGGTTACCAGCAACGATTAATAATACAACTAGTGGGACATACACATTTACTCCGAATTCGGGACAATGTGCCTCAACAACAACCTTAACAAGCACATTAAACCCATTGCCAACAACTACACCTATTTACCACGATTAACAACCAAACTATGAGAAAAATTCGACTCTTGTTGCTAATGATCTTCGGGCTTCTTGCCGGGCAGAAGATGATAGCACAAACCGATGCAACAGACCCTCAGGTCATATGTATCGGAGAAACCCGTCCCTATCGGGTTGACTATCTCGAAAATGCTGGAGCAGGAACAACAGGTTCAACCTATACCTGGGCAGTTCTAACACCTGGCTTTTTGGGAACCATTGCAACCAACCAAGGTCCGGGAGCAAGCAGCAATGCTATCTCCATAAACTGGGGCGCAACACCCGCGGGATTGTATGTCTTGCAAGTGATTGAGACCAATGGTGGTTGTCCGGGTACTCCCATGACATTGAATATTCAACTCACACCTTTAATTACTCCAACATTCAATGCCATTGGACCATTGTGTCAGAATTCAGTGGCTCCAACATTGCCAACTAGTTCGACCAATATTCCTGCAATTACAGGAACATGGGATGCGGCTATAAATACTTCCAGTGTTGGAACTGTAGTTTATACATTTACCCCAGATCCTGGACAATGTGCTACTACCACTACATTATCTGTTACGATAACTAATCAGATTACACCAACATTTACTCAGATTGGACCATTGTGTCAGAATTCAGTAGCACCAGTATTACCAACCAGTTCGACCAATATTCCAGCCATCACTGGAACTTGGGATGCTGCAATTAGCACAGCATCGGCAGGTACTACGGTATATACTTTCACGCCAGCGAGTGGACAATGTGCAGGAACAGCCACTATGAGTATTGATGTTAACCCGCAGGTAACACCAACATTTACTCAAATTGGGCCACTGTGTCAGAATTCGGTAGCTCCAGTATTACCAACTAGTTCGAATAATATTCCGGCGATAACAGGAACTTGGAATGCTGCGATAAGCACAACTTCTGCAGGAACGGTTGTTTACACATTCACACCAACCGCAGGACAATGTGCTACTACTACCACAATGAGTGTTACTGTTGATCCTCAAGTAACACCAACGTTTACTCAGCTTGGACCACTTTGCCAAAATTCAGTTGCACCTGTATTGCCAACAAGTTCGACCAATATTCCAGCAATAACGGGAACTTGGGATGCCGTATTAAGTACTGCTTCGGCAGGAACAGTTGTGTATACTTTCACTCCAACAGCTGGACAATGTGCCACTACACAAACAATGAGTGTAGTCGTAAACCCTCAAATAACTCCAACATTTACTCAGCTTGGACCATTGTGTCAGAATTCAGTAGCGCCAGTATTACCAACTAGTTCAACCAATATTCCAGCAATAACGGGTACATGGGATGCCGTATTAAGTACTGCATCAGCTGGAACAGTTGTCTATACATTCACTCCAACTGCTGGACAATGTGCAATAACTGCTACCATGAGTGTAACAGTTGACCCTTTGATAACACCGACTTTTGCTGCTATTGGACCATTGTGTCAGAATTCGGTTGCTCCAACATTGCCAACAAGTTCGACCAATGTTCCAGCAATTACTGGTACTTGGAATGCTGTATTAAGCACAGCATCGGCAGGTACTGTTGTTTATACGTTCACACCAGATCCTGGACAATGTGCAACAACTGCAACCTTGAGTGTAGACGTAAATCCTACACCTACAATTACCATCGTAGGCGGACCAACCTGTTCGGTAGATTTACTCACTTGGTCGGTTGATGTAACTGTATCGGCTGGAACATTGACTAGCACTGCAGGTACAGTAGTAAATACATTAGGAAATGCTTGGACAATCAGTGGAATTCCAGCTGCAACAAACATTACATTAAGTTCAACTGCTTTAGGCTGTCCAGGAACCTTGGCTATTACTGCTCCGAATTGCAACTGTCCAACCGTTGCTCAACCAGTAGGAACAGGAGCCGCATATTGTATTGGATCTTTACCAGTGCCAGCCATTACAGCAACAGTATTGGCTGGACAAACACTTAATTGGTATGATGCAGCTACTGGAGGAACACTTGTGGGAACTGGTTCTCCTTTCAACCCAAGCGGTCCAGGAACCTATTATGCTGAAGCAGTTGATAATTCTACATTGTGTGTGAGTCAGCGAACACCTGTTACGTTAACCGAAAATGCATTGCCTATTGTATCAGCATTCGGTGGAGCTACACTTTGTCAAGGAAGTTCAACAACACTTTCGGCAACGGGAGCTGTAAGCTATACATGGAACCCAACTACTGGATTATCACCAATAACTGGAACACCTGTAACTGCAACTCCTCCAGTAGGAACAACCGTTTATACTGTTACTGGAACTGATGGAAATAACTGTCAAAACACAGATACAGTTACTGTAATTGTAACTCCAACACCAACAACTTCACCTATTTATCACGACTAAGCAGTGAATCTGTAGGAATGAAACGTATTCTAACATATCTACTTCTGCTTACTGCAGGAATATTGAGCCTGACTCCTTCATGGGGTCAGGCCGATACCCTGTGCGTATCCAATCCGGTAGGCACTTATTATGTGCAAGGCTGGGCAGGAAGTACATTCAGTTGGAATACACAAGGCGATGGAGTGATACAAAGCGGTCAAGGAAATGATACTGTTGTAGTACAATGGAATACACTTTCGGGGACGTTTCAACTTGAAGTAATTGAAACCAGTTTGGAAGGCTGTGTTGGTCCTCCTCGATTGATGGATATTGTTATTCTCCCTTCATCGACAAGTACCGTAAATGCAGCAATATGTTCAAGTTCTACCTATACTCTACCTGATGGGTCGACGGTTTCAAGCACGGGAACTTATCCTGTTACATTAACAGCAAATAATGGTTGTGATTCAATCATTACAACCCATTTAACAGTTCAATCGGTATTAACAACTTCGGTGAATGCTTCCATTTGTTTGGGGGATGATTATGTCCTTCCAGATGGAACACATGTTAATACGAATGGCTCCTACCCAGTTACATTGAATAGTTCTGGTGGTTGCGATTCTATCATTACTACATTTTTGAGTGTAAATCAACCGATAAACACTGCCTTAAATGCAAGCACATGCTTTGGAACTGCCTATACTTTACCAGATGGATCTCAAGTGAATTCTGCCGGAGTTTATCCAGTAACTATTCAAGGAAGTACCGGTTGTGACTCAACCATTACTACAACACTATCTATTCATCCAACGGAACAAACTGTTTTAGATATCAATATTTGTTCGGGGACATCGTATTTATTACCCGACGGACAAATCGTATCAACAACAGGCTCATATAATACAGTTTTGCAAACCACATTGGGATGCGATTCATTGGTTATAGTTAACCTCAACGTTGCTCCAACTCCAACTGTAAGTATAAGTTCTTCGGCAGGAAATTCCATCTGTCAAGGATCGTCTATCACCTTAACAGCCAGTGGAGCAAATTCATATACTTGGCTTCCAACTACAGGATTATCAGCTTCGAATGTTGCTGTTGTTGATGCAGCGCCTGATACAACTACAACCTACACCGTTGTTGGAACTTTAGGAAATTGCTCTTCGGTTGCATCGTTTATGCTAACAGTCAATGCAAGTCCAATTGTAGCGATAACACCCAATAACCCAACAATTTGCTTAGGAGATTCAGTTAGTTTAACTGCTTCTGGAGCCAATACCTATCAATGGTCTCCAGCAACTTGGTTGAGTTCTAGCACTGTGGCTTCTGTTATGGCTAGCCCTCCAGTTGGATCAACTCAATTCACAGTTATCGGTTCAAACGGAAATTGTTCTTCAACGCAAACGGTTACTGTCCTTGTTACTTCTAGCATTCAATTAAGCCTTGTTGCCCAATATCCGGTAATTTGTACTGGCTCTTCTACCTTAATAATAGCCAGTGGAGCGGCATCGTATTCTTGGCAAAATGATCCAAGCCTTTCGACACTTTCTGGTGATAGTGTTTATGCTTCACCCGGAATACAAACAAGCTATTTTGTAACTGGCGTATTGGGCAATTGTACTGCGATCGATTCAATCTCGATTGATGTTCAAGCTTATCCTGTTATCTCTTTAACTTCAACACCCGATTCCACTTGCGCGGGAACTCCTATTCTTCTCAGTGCACTAGGTGCTGAATCATATTCTTGGTCTCCATCGAATGGTTTATCACAAACGTTTGGAGATACTGTTATTGCTACTGTATTTGACGATTTTACATATTATGTAAATGGAACAACAGGAAACTGCACTACGCTAGATTCCGTTTTAGTAAACATTATCCCATCTCCTCACCTTATTTTACAACCTGAATCCACTGTACTTTGTGCTGGTGATACTGTTCAACTTTCGGCAAGCGGAGCAGATGCTTATTCTTGGAATCCATCAGATAGTATTGCTTGTCCAACCTGTCCAACTATTCTGGTTTCACCTTCCTCAACCACCAATTACGAAATTATTGGTACACGAACAGGATGTGCCGATACGAGTTCCGTTTTAGTGCAAGTAATTGAACGTCCAATTCCTCTCATCACGGGTGATACTGCTATGTGTGCAAATGGTGAGATTACCTTAGAAGCATCAGGAGGTTCAAGCTATTTGTGGAGTACAGGAGATTCGATTAGTACAATAACGGTTCATCCAGAAATAACTACCGTGTATTCGGTTTTAGTAAACGAAGGTCTTTGTCCCGATTCTGCCGAACACCTCATTGTAGTTTTTCCTGCACCTGATGTTCATGCAAGTGAAGACACTACAATACGACAAGGTGGTTCTGCGAATTTAGCTGCTGTAGGTGGCTATCAATATTATTGGTCGCCTTCGCTATTTTTAAGTTGCGACAATTGCCCAAATCCAATTGCAAGTCCTGAAGCAACTACAACCTATTGTGTTACCGGTACAAATTTTTATGGTTGTGAAGCTTCCGATTGTGTGGAAGTGAAAGTGGAAATTATTTGTGACGATTTCTTTATTCCGAATGTGTTTTCACCAACCAAAGGAGGTGATCCTGAAAATGATTGTTTCCGATTGTATGGAACAAATTGTATTACAGAATTGAAGTTTCGGATTTTTAATCGATGGGGTGAATTAGTATTTGAAACGAACGATAAATCCGATTGTTGGGATGGAACCTTTAAAGGTCAAGATCAAAATTCAGGTGTATTTGTATATTACCTTGAAGCCAAGTTGATTAATGATGAAAAAATTGAGAAGCAGGGTAACATCACCTTGCTCCGTTAAAATCTGATCGTATGAAGAAACTCTTTTCTACATTATGGATTATCGGATTGATTGGAATCTCCAAACTTTCGGGGCAGGATATTCACTTTTCTCAATTCACCATGGCGCCTTTAACACAAAACCCGGCTATGGCTGGAGCTTTAAATAATGCCGAAGCGTATTTGAATTATAAAAGTCAATGGAAAGCTGTAACAAATCCCTATAAAACCTATGCTGTTTCAGCAATGGCTCGTTTGGGTAAACCTAGAAAAGACAAAAGCTTTTGGGCTGTTGGTTTAAACTTTTTTAATGATCAAAGTGGAGATGGTAAATTAACTCAAACAACCGGAACGTTCACTCTTGCTTATCAAATTCATTTAACACGCTATCACAAGCTAGGATTGGGTTTGCAAGCTGGTTTTGGACAAGTTAAAATCAATACGGGAGATTTCCAGTGGGGAAGTCAATATGTTTCGGGAAATGGATTTGATCCTTCCATGGCAACAGGTGAAAATATTCAAAATCCAACGTTCGGATATTTCGATTTTGGAAGTGGTCTTGTATGGTCGTTCAATAATACGGCAGGTTTAGTGAAGACAAGTAACAATGTGTTTAATAAAGGATGTTTTGGAATATCTGTTTATCACATCAATCAACCGAACTTTTCTTTCATCAATACAGGTGATAAACTCCACATGAAATACGTTGCTCACGGACAATATCTATTTAGTGTAAATGGTTCCAAAGTGGCGATAAATCCGGGATTCATGTTTTATAGCCAAGGAACAGCAAAGGAACTTTTCTTTGGATCCATGGTGCGATACAACATACTTCCTGAATCAAAATACTCTGGTTTTTACAAAGGTGCAGGAGCCTATTTAGGAGCTTATATGCGTGCTGGTGATGCGATAGTTATTTCTACAATGCTGGAGCTTTCGCAGTTTGCTGTTGGCTTTAGCTACGATATTAATACATCTTCACTTCGCCCTGCCAGCAATGGACGTGGAGGATTTGAAATTTCCGTTCGCATGACCGGTCAAGGTCCTTTTGCGAATAAAGTTCGAAGCTTTAGAAGATAAAAAAACGGACAAGCTGATTAACAACATTGTCCGTTTTTGTGGGCCTGGCAGGAATCGAACCTGCGACCCGCGGATTATGAGTCCGATGCTCTAACCCCTGAGCTACAAGCCCGTTTTCAGGGAGGGCAAATATAGACTGTCAGCGCTTAATTCCAAAATCAAAGCTCTCAATAATTAAATTAATTCAAAGCCTCTGTTTTAGCCTGTTTGAAGCAAAAATGCAATTATCAAATCATGGATGAAATGATTCTAAAACAGGTAATTCTTTATTACTGAAATCAAATACCGCCTGATTCTCCCAAGTAGATCCATTCGTAGCTTGCGGTCCTTGTGTCGAAACCAATTCGCCTCCCCAATACAAAAACCCAATTCCTCGGTTTGTATTTTCTATGATTTGACGAATTCGTAAAACAAATTGTTTTTGCCCTTCCGTACTAGCTGGAAAATCAGGTAAAATCAATTGATCTTCGCCTCCAACAACATTGTTTGTCCAATCGTTCCAAGTAAGCGTAAATGGATAAGCCGTTTCGGCAACTACAATGTCTTTGTGATGTTCTTGAACGAGTGTATTTAACGTTGATTGCAAAGCATCGAGATCTTTTCCATGCCAAATGGGATAATAAGAAAGTCCGATAATATCATAATCGACCGAATCGACTTGATTAAAAAACCATTCTGCATTCGTTAATCCAGCAAAATGAATTACAATGCGTGTTTGGTTTGAATGATCCCGAACGGCATGTGAGCAAGTTGATAATAATTCAATGAATTGATTTTGATGTGAAGAAATATCGCCGACAGGAAGCATCATTCCGGGATTTATTTCATTCCCTAGTTGAATAAAATCGGGTTGAATTTCTTCGATGATTTTAGAAGTATATTGATATACACTGTCCTTCAAATTTGAATATGATAAACTTGACCAAACAGCTGGAATTTGTTGATGTGCAGGATCTGCCCAGGTATCGGAATAATGAACAGTCAACCACACTTTCATTCCTTTTTGATGCACCTGTTCGGAAAACAATTTCACTTCATTAAAACCAGAATGAACTGTTGAAGGATCTTTCCAAAGTCGAATGCGGATGGTATTTACGCCACGATCTTTTAGAATCGAAAGCATATCCTTTTCCAATCCAAGAGATGAAAAAAAGACCGTATTTCCTGCCTCAATTTCGGGTAAAGAGGATATATCAATTCCTCGAATGAAGGTATCCGGCTTTTCAATGACAATTGGATTTGAATTCTTGGATGAAATAGCTAGTTGATCTTTCGAACAAGAACCAAACAGGATGAATAAAAAATAAATAATCAGAAATCCCCTCGATTTTATCATCAACGCAAGTAACTAGAAAACAGAATTATGAATTCAAAGCTAGGACAATCAAACGGGATTGCAGTATTTAGAAACAAATCCAATTAATTCTAGTTCACATCCTTCTAATAAATATTGCTTTTACATTTGCACCATGATTTTCGAAGGACAACATATCGACGCCATTATTTTCGACTTAGGAGGTGTAATTCTCAATATTGATTATCAACTCCCTATTAAAGCATTCCAAAAACTGGGAATTGACGATTTTGCCAATCATTTTTCTCAAGCAAAACAAAGTGGATTGCTCGATGAATATGAAACTGGATCAATTAGCTCAGAAGATTTTATTTCTGAACTTCGTCGCTACGTTAAGCCCGAAACAACCGATATTCAAATCATCTCTGCTTGGAATTCCATCTTACTCGATTTGCCCGAAGATCGATTATTCATCCTCGAAAAAGCAGCCGAAAATCATCGCACATTTTTGCTTTCAAACACAAACGATATTCACATCCAAGAATTTAATTCTTATTTACTCGAGGAGCATAATCTGCCTTCGTTAGAACCCTTCTTCGAACAACTCTATCTTTCATACGAAGTAGGATTGCGTAAACCCGATCTGCGCATTTTCGAATATGTGTTGCAAGACGCTGGATTGAACCCTTCTTCTACCCTATTCATCGACGATTCCATACAACACATTCAAGCTGCTAAAGAACTTGGAATCATCACACATCATTTAACTGGACAAACACTTATTGAATTACTCGAGGACAAACTTTGAGAAAATCTTTATGGAATTAAAAAACGGCATCGCTACATTCTACGCTTCAACTCGACAAGATTGGCGAAACTGGTTGGAGCAACATGTCGAAAACGAAAATTCTGTGTGGCTCATCATCCATAAAAAAGCAAGTCCACATCCGAGTATTTATTATCCCGAAGCTGTTGATGAAGCACTATGTTTTGGCTGGATCGATAGCAAAGCCAATACACGTGATGAATTCACCTATTTTCAATTTTTCTCCAAACGAAAACCAAAAAGCAATAGGAGCAAAGTCAATAAAATCAAAGTTGCTCAGTTAATCGAACAGGGATTGATGCGTCCTTCGGGTTTGAAAATGATTGAGCTAGCTAAATCAACTGGTACATGGGATGCTTTAAATGAAGTGGAAGAAATTCGGGTGCCGGATGAAATGCAGAAATTATTCGACCAACAACCTGTTGCCTTTCATCATTGGAATTTATTTTCCCGTTCAACCAAACGAGCCATTTTAGAATGGATACTCAATGCCAAACGTCCCGAAACACGAAGCAAACGAATTGCAGAAACGGTTTCATTGGCAGCTGAGAATAAAAAAGCCAACCAATACAAGCCTTAAGAATCTTCTTAAACTTATTCAGAGGGATAGAGGAAAAACGCTTTCTAAGTGTTCATTTTTCTATCTTTGCGCTCCTTTTTACATACTATGTCAGACGATAAAAAAGTCATCTTTTCGATGGTGAAGGTTAGCAAGACCTTTCCTCCTCAAAAACAAGTTCTGAAAGACATTTACCTCAGTTTTTTCTATGGTGCCAAAATCGGTATCATCGGTTTAAATGGATCAGGTAAATCAACACTCTTAAAAATTATTGCTGGCGTTGAAAAATCCTTCCAAGGGGATGTGGTTTTTTCGCCCGGATATCGTGTTGGTTATTTGGAGCAAGATCCTCAATTAGACGATAGTAAAACGGTAATCGAAATAGTACGTGAAGGTGTTCAACCCATCATGGATATTTTGGCCGAATACAACGAGGTGAACGAAAAAATGGGCCTCGAAGAATATTACATGGATGGCGATAAGATTGACAAGCTACTTGCCCGTCAAGGTGTGTTGCAGGATGAAATTGATTCCAAAAATGCCTGGGAAATTGATTCAACCTTGGAGCGCGCCATGGATGCATTACGTTGTCCAGATTCTGACCGAATAATCGGAACACTATCGGGTGGAGAACGTCGTCGAGTAGCATTGTGCCGTCTCTTACTTCAACAACCCGAAATTCTCTTACTCGATGAGCCTACCAACCACTTGGATGCTGAATCGATTGATTGGTTAGAGCAACATTTACAAAACTATGCAGGTACTGTTATCGCCATTACCCACGATCGATATTTCTTAGATAATGTTGCAGGATGGATTCTTGAATTAGATCGTGGTGAAGGAATTCCTTGGAAAGGAAATTATTCTAGCTGGCTAGAACAAAAAGGAAAACGTCTTCAACAGGAAGAAAAAACCGAATCAAAACGTCAGAAAACCTTGGCTCGTGAGCTTGAATGGGTTCGTCAAGGTGCAAAAGGTCGTCAAACGAAACAAAAAGCGCGTCTTCAAGCATACGACAAGTTAATGAGTGAAGATGTACGAGAGAAAGAAGAAAAACTCGAAATCTTTATCCCGAACGGACCACGTTTAGGAAATGAAGTGATTGAAGCGCAAGATGTGTCGAAAGCGTTTGGAGATAAATTGCTTTATGAGCATTTGAATTTCCGACTTCCACCAGCTGGAATTGTTGGAATTATTGGTCCTAACGGTGCGGGAAAAACGACCATTTTCAAAATGATTATGGGACAAGAAAAAGCCGATGTGGGAGAATTTAAAATTGGTCCAACAGTAAAGATTAGTTACGTAGATCAAACGCACGAATCACTTGATCCGAACAAATCGGTTTGGGAAGTGATTACAGGTGGAAACGAAACCATGGAAATTGGCGGTCGCTCTATGAATTCACGTGCTTATGTAAGCCGTTTCAATTTTAACGGAGCTGATCAAGGGAAGAAAGTGGGTGTGCTATCAGGTGGTGAACGTAACCGTTTGCATTTGGCTATGGCATTAAAAGCAGAGGGTAATGTGCTCTTGCTCGATGAGCCAACAAATGACATCGACGTAAATACTTTACGTGCATTAGAAGAAGGTTTAGAGAACTTTGCAGGATGTGCTGTAATTATTAGTCACGACCGTTGGTTCTTAGATCGTGTATGTACGCATATATTAGCTTTCGAAGGCGATTCTCAGGTGTATGTATTTGAAGGAGGATATTCGGAATACGAAGAGAATAAAAAGAAGCGGCTCGGTGATCATGAACCCAAACGTATCCGGTATAAGAAACTGGTAAACTAAAACTCAAAAGCACATCAACAACATGGTGTGCTTTTTTTTAGTGATGTTTGTTTTTACGTATGAAATAAATATTTTTGTGGTATAAATAAATGGTCATGGATTCTAAAATAACGCTCAGCTTCAATACCAGTGTTATTGATAAAGCAAAAGCATATGCCGAAGAACAAGGTATTAGCCTCAGCAGGCTTACCGAAATCCTTTTGCGTAGGCTCACTAGTGGAGGTTATAAAAACATCGAAGATTTCCCTGTTTCTGATTGGGTTCATTTAATTTCCGAAGGAGAAACCGAATACATACGCAAACCTAAAAGCAATAAAGCACTTCGCGCAGAGCACCATACTGCAAAAAAGAAAAAGGCATGAAGGTGTTTGTGGATGCGAATGTTATCATCAATGTTCTTAATCGAGAATATCCTCAATTTGAATTCTCCTCGCGCTTTTTGAGTTTAGCGGATGACAAATGCTTTACGCTCTATACTTCTACTTTGTCTTTGGGAATCTGTTGGTTTTATGCAGAGAAAAAATCAGGACGCGCTTTAGCCAATAAGAAAATCGCCCAATTGCTTCAAAATATTCGAATAAGTGAATGTGGCGAATCGGAAGTTCTAAAAGCAATGGCAGATAAAAAGGCCGACGATTTTGAAGATGCGCTTCAAGTATATTCTGCCATCAAAAGTGGATGCACTCATATTGTCACTAATAATTTAAATGACTTTCATTTTTCTTCTCTTAAAATATCCAAACCGAAGGATTTTTTAATTCAAGAAGTGAGTTAATAAAATCATTACATAATAATTATTCTAACATTTAAATTTGATTTTAGTATATATCAAAACCCTATATAGTAGTACACATCAAGCCTATTAAAACTAATAATTCAAGCAATATTTAGGAATTAATTAAATAATAAATAACTAAATATTTATCAACTATTTCTGAATTCATTATTTATTCCTGCTTGTTCGAACATTACAGGTTGTATATGGTTTCTATTCCTAACGATTTTTAAATTATGCTTAATCGCTTTTTACGTCTATTACTCTGCATTTCGATTCCATTAATTGTTGGAGGAATTTCAGGATACTTTACCATCGAAGGAGTTAAAACCTGGTATTTAACACTTAACAAACCTGTATTCACTCCTCCCAATTGGCTATTTGGTCCCGTGTGGACTACCTTATATGCCCTCATGGGATATGCATATTTCAGAATTTTAGAAAAGGCAAAAAGTCCTGTTCGATTGCGTGCAATGCGCATTTATTTCATCCAACTCTTCCTAAATTTTTGTTGGAGTATTTTATTTTTTAGTGCTCATCAAATTGGAATTGCCCTTTTAGATATTCTACTTCTTTGGATATGCATTCTTATCATGATATTCCGTTTTCAGCGTGTAGATAAATTCGCAGGATATTCTCAGATTCCCTATATACTTTGGGTTAGCTTTGCAACAGCTTTAACAGCGAGCATTTGGTGGTTGAATTAAATATTATTCAATGTTAGTAGGATTGAAAAAAGAAATAATCAAAGAGTGTATATCCATATTAAGTATCCGGATTAATGAATTAATTCTAACCGAAAAATCAGCCCAAGAATCAGCTGCTGGTGATACCAAAAGTAGTATGGGCGATAAACACGAAACCTCACGCGAACTTTTGCAGCAAGAACGAGAAATGGTTGGCCGAAGAATGGCTGAAGCAATTCGCCAAAAAGAAGAAATAGAACGCATTTTACCTGATCATATTTTGAATCAAATCCAAACTGGCGCATTGGTAGAAACCTCCATTGGAATATTCTTCTTTTCAACAGCATTGGGATTTATCACTATTCAGGAAAAGAAAATTGCCGTTCTATCTATAGCATCTCCCATTGGACAAGCTTTAAAAGACAAACGAATTGGTGATATCGTTTCTTTTCAAAACAAAGACATCCGGATAGTAAACATAGCATAATGCTCTAGTTTTTACACGTTTCCTGAGCAAACTCTTGGCATCCTCGGACTTCAGTCCGAGTGTCAGTCCGCGGAGACTTCTACTCCTCTTGAAAAGCAGCCTCACATCCTCGGACTTAAGTCCGAGGTTACTTGAGGTATACCTTTCATATTCATCGTAACTAAGGCACCCTCGGACTTCAGTCCGAAGATGCTAGAGGCATAACTTTCATTTTTGTATTAGCATTCGATTCCTCGGACTGAAGTCCGAGGTTACTTGAGGTATACCTTTCATATTCATCGTAACTAAGGCACCCTCGGACTTCAGTCCGAGGATGCTAGATTATTTTCAACCTCTTTGTAAGGTTTGAGTTTTAGACTCGACCAATACCAAAAACCAACTCATGAAATCATTTTTATTTACAATCGGATTTTCCATGTTCGCACATTTGATAGATGCTCAGGTTCCTAAAAAAGTAATTGTAGAACATTTCACCAATAGTCGATGCAGTATTTGTGCAAACAGAAATCCCGGATTTTTCAATAACCTTATTCAGCATCCCGATGTCTTACACATTTCGATGTTTCCAAGTTCGCCTTATCCGAATTGCGCATTTAGTCTACAAAACCCTACCGAAAATGATGGACGAACAAACTATTACAACGTATATGGCTCAACACCTGTTTTTGTCATTCAAGGTCAAGTAATTAGTCAGTCAGCTAATTATGCTTCAGCAAGTTTATTTACTCCTTTTATTGGTCAAAGTAGTCCAGTCTCGATACACGTTAATCAATTGCAAAACACCGATTCATTAATTACAGTAATTTCCATTAAAACAGAAGCTATTCATACTTTAGGAAATCTTAGTTTGTTTGCTGCTATCACCGAAGACACCGTATTTTATGCTTCGCCAAACGGAGAAACAGAACATTACAATGTACATCGAAAATCTCTTTTTGGAAATTCAGGCTTGACAATCACAATTCCCAATTCAGTAGGAGATTCTGTAGTATTTAGAAAAGCAGTTTCAACCAATTTAATTTGGAATCAAGCACGATTAAAGAGTCTTGTTATTTTACAAGAATCGGATACAAAATCAGTAGTGCAAGCTGCCGAATCATATGGTAATGGAGAAATCCCAACAGGATTAATGAATCAATCGAATATGGATTTTCAGGTGTTCCCCAATCCCACAGAAACAATTTTAACCATTCGGATTAAAGAGGAAAATGTGCAGCATTATTTTTTATTTAATTCACTTGGACAAATTCAAAAAAGCGGATCATTAAATAAAGAAATGCAATTAAATTTTAGCAATCTACCACATGGAATTTATTTTCTTAAAATTGGAACTTCGACAAAAAAAATCATCCATTAACGTCTGACAAAGGTACGGGGAAAATGAAAATTTTTATGATACCACTAGCATCCACGGACTTCAGTCCGTGTTTGCTAGAGTTATACTTATCATCTTAATCTTACCTCTGGCACCATAGGACTGAAGTCCGAGTTTGCGAGCGTTATACCTTTCATATTTATCTTAACTAAGGCATCCTCGGACTGAAGTCCGAGTTTGCTTGAGTTAAACTTGTCATTTTTGAGTTTCCCTCTGGCATCCTCGGACTTCAGTCCGAGGTCAAATCCCCAATGCGTTTTTAAAGTACCCAAATAGTTTAACGTGTAAGCGATAGCAGCGAAAAGCCCGCATCGTATGCCGTAGCCTTTGGCGAAGGCATAAAGAGAGGACTTGCAGCGTATAGCGCGGTTTGAAACGGAGTTTACGGAGTTTCAAATACACCCAAAAAAAATGCCCCGCCGGAAAACCGACGAGGCATTTTGAACAATCCTATTTCTTTTCTTTTTAGAATTTTATTGTACGAATTACTTCGTTTGTGTTAGTCGAACGAACACTAATTAAGTACGTTCCTTTTGCTAATGTTGAAGCTGGTAGCATGTGGCGAATGTTGCTGCTGCTTGATACTTCTACATTTTCGCGGCTCATTACTTGTCCAAGTGTGTTGATTACTGATACTTCGAATGTTTCGCTTGTATTGCTTGTGCTCAAGTTAACACTGAGTGTTTCGTTGAATGGATTTGGATACACACTAATTTCATCTACTTCGTTTGCAGTTGTTGTATTATCCTGTGTTTGAACATGAGCGATACGTGCTGCTGAAGTTGAAGAACATCCTGGTTGAGCTACAACAATTCCGTCAACATCAAAACCATCGGCTGTTCCAGGGAAATGTGCATTGCTCATAGCTGATGCGTCCGTGATGCGAACGTATTGGAACATTTCGGTACCTGATCCATCGATGTCGATTGATTGATCTAGGCAGAAAGATTCAGAAAGCATGTACCACGTTGAGTTATCAAGCGATACTTCGATACGAGCAGTTTCTGGATAATTATCGCAAGTTGGGTTTCCGAAAGAAGTTTCAACAAGCATTAAGTCAGCACCTGGCTTGTTAAATACTACGTAACCAAGTTTCAAGCTTACTTTTCCGCCAAATCCAAGGCTTACAAAATTTACTACATCGCTGTATTGTGGAGCTCCTACTGCATTGTCTTTATTGCTACGCGCTGCTGGAATTACACCACTGTTTTTCATAGTACCTGGGAAATAATCGTAAGCTTCTATTGCATATTCATTGCTTACTGCTGATGCAACTGGATTCGCTTCTTCGCCATTTAAACATACGATTCCGTCTAGGTCATAACCATCTGCTAAACCACCGTAAGGGAAATCGATGCGAGAGATGTCGATTAGTTTAACATATTGTGCCCAAGCTAATCCTTGCAAGTCGAAGTACGTGTTTTGACAGCCTTCTCCTAAGAAAACCCAGTCACAGTTGTTTTGAGATGCAAAAGCGCGGATTTTTTCTGGGTAGCGATTACAGTTTTGAGCATTATTTCCGAATGTAGTTTCAACTACATAAATATCATCTCCATCACCGTTGTGAATTGGATTTGCAAACTTCAAGGTAATTTCTCCGCCAAATCCAAGTGATACAAAGTTGTATGATGAAGATGGTGTAGCAACATCGCTATTTTCTGGAGAACCTAATGCATTAATCAAGTTCTGACGAGAAGCTTCAATTGGAGTTAATAAATCGTTCGTTGTTCCTGGTATATAGCTCATCACTTCAACTGCATTACATCCAGCAGGCGATGGTTGCTCAACTACTGTGGTGTCGCCACCTGTATTAGTTTGATCATCATCATCTCCATCGTCGTTCCCATCATCATTTCCGTCATCTTCTCCATCATCGTTTCCGTTATTCCCATCATCATTTCCATCATCTTCTCCATCGTCGTTTCCGTTATTCCCATCATCATTCCCATCATCGTCGCCATCGTCGTTTCCGTTATTCCCATCATCATTTCCATCATCTTCACCATCTTCGTTTCCGTTATTCCCATCATCATTTCCATCATCTTCTCCATCGTCGTTGTTATCATCATCCCCATTTTCATTACCCGTTGTACAAGCACCTATATAATCACCATGATTTAAATGTGCTTGAAGTGCATTGACACTAACAGTTATCGTGTGAGAACCACCATTTCCAGTTTGGTGACAAATGGTAATGTGTTGATTGTTGCCATTTCCTTGATTTTTTACAGAACCCTGAACTGTAGTATTTTTATTTACTCCAGCAGATTGATTTTGGATTTGTTCTGTTTGTGCATTCAGTCCGCCTATAGTCAGAATCAGAATTGCTAAGAGTTGAGAAATACGTGTCATCATAAGGATAAGGTTAGGTTGTTTGCTATCCTTTACCGAATTCCGACAAAAAGTGTTTCATTCTTACAAATAAAAAATACAAGCTTCCGAGCGAAATAAGTTTTATCTATTTGATTATATGGTATTTAAATAAATATCAAAATTCAACTTTATCCTCATAACGAGGTAATTCTTACACATGTAATACTAGAAATTAGCTCTCTATTCGATAATAAATGAATGGATTGGGCGGTCGGGCAGGCTATCCGCTATAGTCCTCATCGTATGCCATAGCCTCTGGCGAAGGCATACACTGCGGGCTGTCGCTTCTATCCTTACCGCTCGATTAAACTATCTAAAGCACGTTTAATTGTAATCTACTCGCCTATTGAATCATTTCACTTTCTCCACTCCGATCATCACCCCAAAATCTCCATCCAAGGAGTTTTGCTTCTTTTCCGGACAATACATTCGAGATACAAAACCATCTAAATACAAGGCATTACGGCATCCTTCGTTTTTAAAAAACAATGCAAAATCGTATAAATTAATTTCCTCTTTCGAAATAGCAAACAACACATTTCCATTCGATAATAGTCCAACACCATTCCGAATATTTATATGGCTTGAACCTATTTTAAATTCAGGGTGAATTTTTCCATCAATCACCAACATAGGACCCGATTGTGTGGCAAATCGAATATTTGCATCTTGCTTAAAATCCTCCGTCCGACAAACAAGTGCATTTCGATTTTTCAATACATAAAAAACACCATTGGGCTTTAAATAAAAATTTCCATTTCCCGATTTAGTATTCAACGATTGAATTGTTTTATATTCTTCAATATACAATCCCAAGGGAGACTGATCTTCGGTGTACATGCCACCATTCATGGCAAATTGCAAGATTTTACCATTTAATTCCACCTTGCTTTTTAATTGCTGAATTGATTTTATTTTATTGCCTGCTGCATCTTTCCAATAAAATCTCAAGTCTTGTTTTTGGGTATTTATTTCGAGAGAAATTATTCTAGAATCAGCATAATCTTTCACTATTGATGGAAAATCAAAACTTACCAAAAAGCTAACTAGAACAACTATCCAAACGAGTACGATAATATTCTTGAACTGATTAAATAAAAGATGCTGTTTCATTTTTCCATTCAGCTATTTAGTTTTCCCAACTCTCCAAGGTGGATTCATTCTATTTTCTCCAGCCGTGTAAAATATCAATTGATTACCATCTAAATCTTTTAAACGAGCTTCACGCCAAAGCCAAGGTTTATCAATTGGCAATTCATCAAATCTAATTCCCTGAGTAATTAATTTAGCAACATATTCATCGAGATTTTTTAATTCAAAATACACCCAAATTCCATCTCCTTGAGGCAAGCTTTCAACGCGATGAAGCGATAGTGTAGAGCCTTTATCTGGACAAACAAATCGTGCATATTCAGGAATCGATTGAACAATTAATTCAAGTCCCAATGTTGAATAAAATGCAATAGATAGCTCTACATTCAAAACGGGAAGAGTTACCTGATTCAAATTCATCTCTTAATTGTCTTTATTACGAATACACGATTTATCTCCGGGATTTAAATACGTACAAAAATATCCGCATTCCTCAATTACATCCTGATAATATTGAGTATCCGAAAAACTCGATTTCATTAAATTAAAATAAATGCCCGCTTTAAAATCTCCTTGTACATTCTCTTCATTGCCATTCACCAAATTATACTCGCCTTCTAACCATAAATTGTGTTCACACTTTGCAGCCATCCATGCACATTTAGCTTTAAATTCTTTATTCGGACTCCAATTCATCGCTTTTAAATACCAACGTTGTGCTTCTGCACAATCATAATAAGAAGACTTCTTGCGAGGTTCGTTATCGTACGATTCCAAATGATAGGTATCAATATAATCCCAATTTACTACCGTTGAAGAAACCGTACGTGCATTGCCATACCATGTCATATTATACAATCCATTGGCATATAAAAACGCATTATTCGCTTTTTCTTGTGCATCTTTCGGACTAACTGTCTTATTACGTAATTCAAGCATCTTGATAGAAAAGCTTCTCTTGGTGTATTTTACTTTCTGAAACTTTTGATGATCACAATCGTGACAATCTTGAATGCTCATATTAAATGGATTTCCCAATAATTCATCATTACCGCTAGTTGAATGTTTTTCAAAATAAGCATTCGCTAATTCAAAATTGTATTTATACATCTGCCCAACTGCTTGCACTTCATATAACTGCTGAATTTGAACAGGATAAGAACCCAATAAAAAGTCCTGCAATGGTGTTTTATCGGGACGTTTCATAAAATCAATCATCAATTGTACTTGTGCTGAATCATTCAAAAAATCGAAATAATGATTCTCACTTAATTCCGACATCAGAGGATTGTTCATGCGCGTATAAATTCGAGACATTCCATTTCGGATAAAACGTTCCGTTGCTTCTGTTCTCAATGGATATCCATTCGATTGATAACCCGATATTTCTTTTAATTGTTGCAATAATTTTTCTTCATCAGCCGAAGTCATTTGATTAATCGATTCAACAGTTCGCAATGCTTTAATGATGTATAGTTGACGAGCTATAATTCCTTCTGCGCCTTTATCCGCAATGGCTATCCATTCGTCACAAGCGGCTGGTTTATTCGCAAGCCAATTTAAATATGCAGCTGATGTTGCCCACACATCCTTACGAACTGGAAAATTGCGTGCTGTGTTTTCGACAAATTCCAACAATTCGGTTGTGGCCTTAGTGGAATCAATACTTTTCCATGAATTAAATGCATCCGAAGAAGTTGTTTCTTCTCCTGTATAATCCGAATACATATAATCGTACTCGCTCATTTCAGGAACGTTTTTCAATAAACGTACTTCCGCTAAATTCACCGAACGAACCAATAAAAGATCTAATAAATTGGATGTTGGATCAATAGCAATAATTTCCCGCATTCCCTTTAATGGATCAGCATACACGCCGAATAAATGCCATAGCAAACATTTCTCTCTTGTCGTTTTTGCCATGGCCAACAAGGCATTCCAATCGGCTTCTTCCAAAGGATGAAAACTGGTAAATGCATCTATGCGATGTGGTTCATATTCATCATAAATGCGAGCATAAATAAAATTAGATTCTGCATAACGATGAAGCTTATATAAGCAAGCTGCTTTATATCCCAACGTGCGATAAAACATACTTCCATCCACTGGTTCCATCTTTACATGCTCCTCATAAAAACGAACGCCATCAGCATAATTCCCCAATAAATAATTCACACGCATTACTTGAAATGCATAGCGATTTTTAATTCTTTTATCTTTTTCCCCTTTCCAGCCTTTAATTAATTCGGGTAAAAGTGTTTTTTGTCTAAACGTATCTAATGGCGCTGCATTCCAAGAATAATATTCGTAAGTAAATGCATGCTCCACTTCTTTTGCTTTGCGCAAATAGCTCAAACCTGGAGCGTATTTCTTTGTATTAATTAGTTTAGAATAATTGGTAATTCCAGGATTCATTTTCCCATTCGTCATTTGAATCAAAGAATCAAGATGAACAATGGGGCTTTTATGCACTAGATATTGAACCGATTCAAGAGAAATTAAATGATCAAAATACTGTTCCCATTCAGCAGCATTATTAGGCTCATTACTGAGATTTCGATCACCATCGTTGTATCCATAATAATTCTCATATGTGAGAAAAAAAGGTTCAAATTGAGAACTACTTATTATCTCAGGTGAAAAAAGCGACATCTCAATAATGTCAATCGGATCACCACCTCCACATCCCATCATGGGTTGAGGAATGATAGGAATTAATAAAAAACTAATCGAAAACAGAATAGATATCTTCGAAAGATTGATTGCCATAACGTGCAGTATTTGCAGAATCTAAATGAAAAAACACGACGTGAAATGTACTGCTTTTCATGTATGGATTCACCTGCTCTGCTGCTCTTTTACAGATTTCGGGATTTATTTCTTCTACCCGCAATTCATCTCCTTCTTGAAAATAATCTCCCCTGAAAAAACAGCCTTGCATTGGTAAAAATAAACCAGCTGCTTGTTCTCGAAAAAGACCGCTTTTGCGAACATCGACTAAGGTTAAATTATTTAATATTGAAATCATATCACCCGGCTTCTTATGAACTCCCCACGTAAATATGGGCAATGCCACATCTAAAGGCAAAGGGTAATCTTCCACATATGTTACATAGCGAACAGCAATATCTGGATCGTAAATCGAATTACGCATACCCGGTTCTTTCAAACTTCCCATGTTATAATACATGAGCATCCCTCGATCTACGGGAGGAATTCCTGTTTTTTGAGGATATTTTATTTGATGCAATCGAATCGTACAACTGATCTGCTTCGACGTTCCTGCCTGCTTTCTTAATTCGTTGATAAAAGCAAAAAACACCTCTTTATTCGCATCCGTCCAATCACAATCTAATTGTATTTCTTTCCAATGAATTCTTCGTAACGAAAGTGTTTGGGAAATCAACAGAAATACATTCTTTGCTAATGCTGGAATTTCTTTCGCCGGAATCTTATTGATCGATTCATTCGTGATATATACTACCGGAACAACTTCTAAAAAGGCGGGTACTGAATTTTGAAAACTCAACTTCCCAATGGGAACTGCTTGTTTTTTCGTTTCATCCCAACCAACATCAAACATCCGTAAATACAATCGATCATTCTTCAATTCTGATAATAAAGCGCTGTCTTCATTTGTAAATCGAAATTCTGTTTTCCAATAATAAAATGCCCGATGTACTTCCCTATCCGATGAACAGGCTTGCACAATCAACAAAAAAATCAGAAGAAATCGAATCATCCATTTCATTCAGCGAAAGATAAAATGCTCTGCACAAATTTCTCCGACAAAATTGACACGCTTCATGCATCCGATTTTTTAAAAACCTTTTCCTCCCTTGCCTGTTTCCTTCGTACTTTTATCGCCCGAAACCTGAACTATGTCATTTGTCCCAACAACCGTGTACGCCGAATCAACGCCCAATCCCAATACCATGAAATTCGTGGCAAACCGGCTTATCGTTGAACCGAATCGTATTGCTGAATACTTAAATGCGGAAGGTTGCGAAGGTGCACCTCTTGCTCAAGAATTATTTAAAGGTGGCTATGTGAAATCGCTATTCTTCAGCAACAATTTTGTTTCAATCACCAAAACAGATGCGCAAGATTGGTCGAGATTAACCAGTGCTGTTCGAGAGTTTTTGACCGATTATTTTACCAAAGGACTTCCCGTTATTGAAAAATATCCCGAACAAACGAATCCTGTTCAAGAGACACAAACAGTTCAACCTATTGAAGGAAGTACCGAAGAAGCAATCATTGGGATTTTAGAAGAGTATATTCGTCCAGCCGTTGAACAAGACGGTGGAGCCATTACATTTCGCTCATACAACGATGGCGTTGTTACAGTTGCACTTCAAGGATCTTGCTCTGGTTGTCCTTCTTCTAAAGTAACACTCAAATCGGGTATTGAGAACTTACTGGTTCGTATGGTTCCGGGTGTTAAAGAGGTAGTTGCAGAAGAAATTTAATTCCGATTTATTTTTTTACTCGGTGAGATTGTTTAGTTTCACCCTATGAAAAACGGCTACACTTTTCTTAAGGGTTTGATATTGGCACTCGCCATTTCCCCTGTTTCTGCTCAAACATCCGCAATTCAAGTTGACACCACACTGAATTGGCAACAATGGATTCCAACTATTTTAGGAGGAAATTGTGTTCAAGTGAGTAATGTCACTTTTACGAATCAACCTGGCTCTGCTTCTCGATTTACTTCAGGAAGTGGAATAGGCTTAAGTCAAGGAATCGTTTTAAGTTCGGGTGCTTTAGGAGGCGACGTAAGTAACGACCCAACTTTTTTCTTAGGAAGCACTTTCCCTTTAGGTACGAGCGATCCTCTTCTTGAACAATATGCTTTACAAGATTTAGGATACACAGGAAATACAACTTCTTTCGATGCTACTCGTCTTGAGTTCGACTTTACGCCACCAGCAAACCAAACAGTTACCATTCGTTTCGTATTTGCTTCCGAAGAATATCCCGAATTTGCTCCTCCTGTCAGCAATTTTTACAATGATATTTTTGGCTTTTTTGTCCGCCAAATCGACAGTACCAATTATACAAACATTGCGATGGTGCCGGGAACAACACTTCCTGTAACAATCGGAAATATTAATGCCGTTACCAATTCTGAATTTTATTTAGAAACCGATTCATTAACAAGTTTTGCTTTTGATGGATACACTACACCAATGACCGCTACCTTCAATTGCATTGGTGGCGTAACATATCATATGATTATTGCCATTAGCGATATTGGAGATAGCTATTTTGATTCGGCTGTTTTCCTTGAACAACAAAGTAATAGTAGTCAAGATGTAAACGGAATGGCAAGTACGCTTATCGGTCCAATGGAACATGGAGATGCCGAACTGTTTGGATTCTCAATCAACCCAGGTGCTTTTCCAAGAATCGATAGTACAAGTATCGGAACGGGTGGAAATTTCAGTTTTCATAATGTAGAAGACGGACTTTACCTCATTCATATATTACCTGATACAAGCATTTATACCTTATCAGTGCCAACCTATTTCGGTGGAGCCTATTTGTGGGAAGATGCACAACCAGTTGCCATTGCTTGTGATGCTTATGCAACTAGCGCTTCTAGTTTAGTTATCAATACTGGTCCTGGAGGAATAAGTGGAACTATTGGAGGAAGTTCTGAAGGTTTCCGTCTACGCTCCGAAGACTTAATTCCGGTTCCAAACGTAAGTGTATTCTTACAAGATTCAGCAAGTACCGAACTTCGTGGATATGCTCGTTCCGATGCCAATGGAATCTATCATTTCAACAATTTGGCATACGGTACTTATTATGTATTGCCTGATGTTGCTGGTGTTCCTTTGCTAGATTACCGCAAAGTGGTGATTAGTCCTTCTAACCAACAAGTCGATTTGATCAGTTTCCAATTGACAATGGCTGGTGTATTAGATGTGATTGAAGATCCTACAGGAATTGAAGAAACTACTGTATCTGGATTTAGTATTTATCCTAATCCTGGTCATTCACTTGTTACTATAAACCAAACAAAAGATCAAGAAGCTGTTTTGATTGTACGCGATTTAAGCGGTCGTGAGCAAATTCGTCAGTTAATTACTACTCGCCAAACAAGCATTGATTTGAGTTTACTCAGCGCAGGTGCCTATTTGATCGAATATCGTAATGCAAACAATCAAAGCGAATACGCTCGTTGGATTAAGGAATAAAGTCGAATTCAATCTTGATAAATGAATATTTCACATTCCACTTCTTTGGATGTAAATTTCTATTATCTTTGCCCTCCCTTAAAAAAGCCCTGATTTGGATTATTTACGTCAATTCAACGTCCAGTTCTCCGGTTTAAGCGAGGATGTCCATGAGTTTCATTATGAAATAAAGGACGAGTTCTTTAAGGAATTTGATAATGCTGTTGTGGATGGTGGCGACATTCAAGTTGATCTGGAATTAGATAAACAGACCAATTTGATGACGCTGAATTTCCGTTTCGCGGGTATTGTACAGGTAATGTGCGATCGATGTGCGGCGGTAAATCCCTATCCGGTGGAAGGCAAATCCCGCTTGATATTAAAGCTGGGAGAAGGTGACACACATGATGATGAATTGGTAATTCTGCCTCGAGGCGAATACGAGTACAACATTGCACAGCATTTATACGAAGAAATCTGTCTTTCACTTCCCTTGCGCGTTGTACCTTGTGAAGTGACTGGCGATACGAGTATGTGTGATCAGTCGGTTATTAATCGATTGGAAAACTTGCTCGTTGATGAAATCCCTGAAGAAGGAGAGGAAGAAGCGATTGATCCCCGTTGGGAGAAATTGAGAAACCTCAACAAAGAGACTGAGTAAGCATTTTTTTGAACGATTATATAAGAACCCATGGCACACCCGAAACGGAAAATTTCGAAGACCCGCCGAGATAAACGCAGAACACACTACAAGGCTGAATTGCCTACATTGTCGAAGTGTTCTACAACCGGAACGATTCACCTCTTTCACCGCGCCTACTTTGTAGACGGAGCCCTTTATTACAAAGGGAAACTAGTGGTTGAGGCTAAAACCAACGCCTGATATTCCTGAGGTCTAACGGCTGAACGGGGAAGATATCCATGCGCATCGGCCTCGATATCATGGGAGGGGATTTTGCCCCTCAGGCTACCATTGGCGGAGCTGCGCTGGCGGTTGATGCTCTTAATGCATCCTGCCGGCTTGTTCTCATTGGGGATGAGCCTTCAATTCGTACATCCCTACTTCAAGCTGGAGTTGATTCCAATCGTTTCGATTTTGTTCAAGCAACTGAAGTAATCGAAATGGGCGAAAATCCAACACGGGCTTTTACTCAAAAACCATTATCTACCATCAGCACTGGATTCCGACTTTTAAAAGATGGAGAATTAGATGCTTTTGTTAGTGCAGGAAATACAGGTGCGATGTTAGTCGGATCTGTCCTTAGTGTGAAACCCATTGATGGAATTCAACGCCCATGTATCATGTCTCTCATGCCCAAAGAACATGGTGGATTTGGCATTTTGCTAGACGTTGGGTCAAACGCCGATTGTAAACCCGAAACGCTCTATCAATTTGCACTCATGGGTTCGATGTATGCAGCTAATGTGCTCGGTATTTCCAATCCTAAAATTGGACTTATCAATATTGGTGAAGAACCCGAAAAAGGGAACGAACTTTCGAAAGCTGCATTTCAACTTATGAATACTACTTCCGATTTTAATTTCATCGGAAATATCGAAGGGCGCGACTTGTTTAACGACAAAGCAGATGTCATGGTATGTGATGGCTTTACTGGAAATGTCGTTTTGAAATTGGCAGAATCCTTTCACAGCCTTTTCGCTAAACGTGGATTTTCTGATCCTTACCTCGATCGATTCAATTATGAAAACTATGGTGGCACTCCAGTTTTAGGAATCAATGCTACCGTAATCGTTGGTCATGGAATTTCCAATGCTCCAACAATAAAAAATATGATTCTTCTAGCGCAAGAGGTTGTCAGCGCTGGACTTACAGATAAAATCAAAGCAGTTTTACAACATGACTAAACTTCGCGCAGCCATTACCGGCGTCCAAGGATATGTACCTGAGTACATCCTTACCAACAAAGAATTGGAGAAAATGGTGGACACAACGGATGAATGGATTTTAACGCGAACTGGAATTTCTGAGCGCCACATCTTAAAAGGTGAAGGTTTAGGTGTTTCTGATATGGCTGTTGAAGCTGTAAAAGGATTGCTTGCTAAAACCAATACCAAAGCAGAAGACATCGAAGTGGTGATTTTCTGTACCGTTACTCCTGACATGGTTTTCCCTGCAACTGCTAATATTCTTTCCGATAAAGTAGGAATGAAAAACGCCTGGGGCTTTGATTTGGGTGCAGCTTGTAGCGGATTTCTTTATGGTTTAACTACCGGAGCCCGACTCATTGAATCGGGCGCTCACAAAAAGGTATTGGTTGTTGGTGGTGATAAAATGTCGGCCATTGTTGATTATACCGATCGTGCAACCTGTGTTATATTTGGTGATGGTTGTGGTGCCGTTTTATTAGAACCGAGTGTGGATGAAAACGGAGTGATGGATTCAATATTAAAATCCGACGGTTCGGGACGTGAGTATTTGCATCAAAAAGCGGGTGGTTCTGTTAAACCTGCTTCACATGCTACCATTGATGCAAAAGAACATTTTGTATATCAAGAAGGGAAATCAGTTTTCAAATTTGCTGTTACGAATATGGCAGATGTTTCGGCTGAAATCATGGATCGTAATAATCTAACTGCCGACGATGTTGCTTGGTTAGTTCCTCATCAAGCCAACAAACGTATTATTGATGCAACAGCAAATCGTATGGGAGTTGGAAGTGAGAAAGTGATGATTAACATCGAAAAATACGGAAATACAACCAGTGGAACCATTCCGCTTTGCCTTTGGGAATGGGAGAAAAAACTAAAAAAAGGAGACAACATTATCCTTGCTGCTTTTGGTGGTGGTTTCACCTGGGGAGCAGTTTGGATAAAATGGGCGTATAACTCCTGAGTTTGTCGCTTACATAATTTTATATATTTACCGCCTCATCACCCAAATACCGAATCTCTATGGACATCCGGGAAATCCAGGATCTTATAAAATTTGTCGCCAAATCGGGCGTAAGTGAAGTATCACTTGAAACCGACGATTTCAAACTAACTGTTAAAACAGAATCTGCCAAGTCGGGCAAAGAAACAATCGTATATCAGGTTCCTGCCGAAGTGAGCGCTCCTGTGGCAGTAGCTCCTGCTCCTGTTTCAGCGGCTCCAGCGCCAGCTCCTGCTGCTGCAGCCCCTAAAGTGGAAGTGCCTTCCAATACGATTACGATCAAATCTCCAATGATTGGTACTTTTTACCGTTCAGCTGGACCTGACAAAGCAGTCTTTGTAAATGTTGGTGACGAAATCGCCGAAGGCAAAGTAATTTGCATCATAGAAGCTATGAAATTGTTCAATGAAATTGAATCAGATGTAAAAGGACGTATTGTTAAGGTATTGGTGGATGACGCCTCTCCTGTTGAATACGACCAACCTCTGTTCCTTGTTGAACCAGCATGAACCACCGTTTAGACGGTTAAAACCTAGGTAACGTGTTCAAAAAAATCCTGATCGCCAACCGCGGCGAGATCGCATTGCGCATCATCCGCACGGCCCACGAAATGGGAATTAAAACCGTAGCGGTATATTCAACGGCAGATAAAGAAAGTTTGCATGTTCGTTTTGCCGACGAAGCTGTTTGCATTGGCCCACCGCCAAGTAAAGATTCCTACCTCAACATTGCCAATATCATTTCGGCAGCAGAAATAACCAATGCAGATGCAATTCATCCTGGTTATGGTTTCCTTTCTGAAAATGCTAAATTTTCGAAAATCTGCCAGGATCATAACATCAAATTCATTGGTGCTACTCCTGAGCAAATTGAAAAAATGGGTGATAAATCCATGGCTAAAACAACCATGCGTGAAGCGGGAGTTCCTACCGTTCCCGGTTCTGAAGGCTTGTTGGAAAGTTTAGAGGACGCAAAAAAAACTGCCAAAAAAATCAAATATCCAGTCATCATCAAAGCAACTGCTGGTGGTGGTGGTAAAGGAATGCGCATCGTTTGGAAAGAAGATGAGCTCGAAAATGCATGGGACTCTGCCCGTCAGGAAGCTGCTGCTGCTTTTGGAAACGATGGCATGTACATGGAAAAATACATCGAGGAACCTCGTCACATCGAAATTCAAATTATTGGAGATCAATATGGACGTGTGAGTCATCTAAGCGAACGCGATTGTTCTATTCAACGACGTCACCAAAAATTGATGGAAGAAACTCCATCTCCTTTTATGACGCAGGAATTACGAGATGAAATGGGCGATGCTGCCGTTCGTGCTGCCAAAGCAGTAAACTACGAAGGCGTTGGTACGATTGAGTTTCTTGTTGATAAGCACCGTAACTTCTATTTCATGGAGATGAATACCCGAATTCAGGTTGAACATCCCATTACCGAAGAAGTAATTGATTATGACTTGATTCGTGAGCAAATCAAAGTGGCTGCTGGAGTTCCTATCTCAGGGAAAAATTATTACCCACAAATGCATGCTATTGAAGTTCGAATCAATGCGGAAGATCCAAACAATAACTTCCGTCCTTCACCCGGTTTGATTACTACATTTCATGCACCGGGCGGACATGGAGTTCGTCTCGATACACATGCGTATGCTGGTTATACCATTCCTCCGAATTACGATTCAATGATTGCAAAACTCATTACCATTGCTCAAACACGCGAAGAAGCCATTGCTAAAATGCGTAGAGCATTGCACGAATTTGTGATTGATGGTGTAAAAACAACAATTCCTTTTCATAAAAAGTTGATGGATAATGCCGATTTTATAGCAGGGAATTATACCACCAAATTCCTTGAAGACTTTGACTTTAAAGATTAATTGAAATCAAGAACCAGAGTTAATCCTCTGGTTTTTTTATGCTTGTTTCTATGAAAAAAATCCTTCTCCTTCTCAGCTTGATTATTTCGGGAAGTATTCATTCACAATCGAAATTATTCCAACCCGGATGGCAACTTAGCTTTGGAGCAGGTGTAGGCTTGCAACGATTAGATGCTAATTTCGATTCATTATCCCGTTTTTTTAATGGTGATGCAACACTCCAAATTCCTGCTCAGCCAGCCATTCGCTTATATAATAAACCAATGTTTGGGGTTGAACTCAACTACATTCATAACCTACAAAATACTATCACTTGGAAAGCCGGATTAACTGGCAGCATACAACAGATAGCATATAGTTATGGAAATACATATAAAGATTCAAGTTCTATAAAATTGAGTTCTGCAGGAATACAAGCACAAGCAATCAAAGCCTTTCATCCAACTGAGGGTAGTATTTTGATGATTGGTATTGGAGCATCCATTCAGGGAGTTTTTCTTCAAAACACTCAGATTATCAACCGCATAGATACATTAGTTAGTTTCCAGAATTATTTGAATGTTTCTGCAACTTCAAACTTAGATATGAACTTAACAAGCAAACTCTTAATTCAAGGAATTGCTAGTTTGGAATGGATTAATAAATTAAATGATCATTGGAGTTTATCGGCATCAATTCAAGGAAGATTGCCCTTAACTGATAATTTCAATTTCACGGGAACTACAATTGCAAACGGAAAATTGGATTTGTTTGGAAATTCAATCGCAATTCCTATTTCCACAACAACCGCAACAACATCTTCGTCACGAATGCCTTATTGCCAATTCAATATTGGAATTATTCGCACACTTAATATGAAACATGTAGTTGTTTCGAATCTTCCCTAAAACAAATTTCACATCTCTTTAAAGAGCCATACATAGGCTTCTGGAAATTCGACTCTCCAAAAGCTTTCGGTATGCTTTCCTTCTGGTTTTATAATAAGTTGTATTGATTTTTCTGATAGCCCATTCTTAATCAATGATTTTCGAAATTCAATCATATCGGAAATCATTTTTTTACTTTCCTGTTCGCCAGCAACCCAATACATTTTTATAAGATACTGTATTGGAATTTCATTGATCCACTTTAGAAATTCTTTCTTTGAAATCCAAAGTGAAGGAGAGAAAATGGCCGATTTTCCAAAGACTTCGGGATGTTTTAATTGTGCATAGAGTGAAATGAATCCTCCCAAAGAGCTTCCAGCAATTCCTGTAAATTTAGGTTTTGATAATGTTCTGAAATGTTCATCAACATAGGGCTTTAGTGTATAAACTAAGAAATCTACATAGGCTTCACCTTCGGGATGATGTCCATTTACTTTATGACCCCAAGGAGTATATTCACTCATTCGCTCAGAACTATTCTCAATTCCAATGATGATGGCATTTTGAATTCCTTTTTCATAAAAATTGCGCATGCTTTCATCAATTCCCCATTCCCCCTTGAACGCAGTTCGATCATCAAATAAATTCTGCCCATCCTGCATATATATGACTGGATAACGTTTCTCATCCGAACTTTTATAATCGGGTGGCAAACAAATCCAAATTTTACGTTTCCTTCCTAATTGAGGAATATAGAATGAATCGGCCAAAATCTGAACTTCGGGTAAAGCAGTAGATTGCAGTTTTACATCTGTTTGATTTTCCCAGTTCTGAATTGAAATATCAATGGTATCATGTGGATGAACATTGGATATTCTATTCGGTATCGATTGACCTTTTTCATCAACTTCTACGTTTGACCAAGTTCCTTGAGTGAATTTATATTCGATCGAACCTTTGCAATGTATCGTGAGATAATAGTTCCCATTCGAACTCTGCTTGAATTTATAGTCGGATAAACCAGGATTCCACTGATTGAAATTACCAGCAATGAAAATGCTATCACCCGAATTTGTTGAATTAGGAAGGGAAGTAATCCGAAATGTAACTTGAGCGAAATCCTGAAGAAACAGGAAGCAGAAAAAAGAAAATAAAAGGATTTTTCTCACCTTTTAAGCTTGAATTGTAAATTGATCTGCATCCAACAAAGCAGGAAAACTCAACCTAAAATCATCTAAATCGGGTTTTGAAATGTTAATCGTTTCGCATCGATCTCCAAAACGTTCGGTTTGACTTAATCGTTCACCTTTAAAATCAACCAAAACAGAATCACCCGAATAGCTCACATCATTTCCATCGGTGCCAATCCGATTCACGCCAACGACGTATGCCTGATTTTCTATTGCTCTAGCTACAAGTAACGATTTCCAAGCATGTGCTCTTCGTTCTGGCCAGTTTGCAACATAAATAAGGACATCATAATCGTAAGTAGCATTCAACATACGGTTTCGCGACCAAACAGGGAAACGTAAATCATAACAGATTAATGGACAAATCTTCCATCCTTTTAATTGGAAAATCGTTCGTGAAGTACCGGCTGTATAATGTTCCTGTTCATTTGCCATTCGAAACAAATGCCGCTTGTCGTACACCTCGTATTTACCATCCGGATTCATCCAGATTAAACGATTATAAAATGCACCAGCATCTTTCATCATCATGCTACCTACAATCACAGCATTCTTTTTGGCAGCCATGCTTTGCATCCATTGCATTGCTTCACCGCCCATTTCTTCGGCTTGTTGAGGAGCATTCATGCTAAATCCCGTTGTAAACATTTCGGGAAGAACGATGAGATCGGGATGACCAATAATCAGTTCTAATCTCTTTTCAAGCCAGTCGAGATTTTGGTTACGATCCTGCCAAAACAATCGCGTTTGAACCATGCTGATTGCTAAATTCATAGACTAAATTTTTAACAATTTTTCAGCAGCTTTTTCCAACTCATCCTGCTCTTTTGCAAAACAAAACCGTAGCAATTTATTGTCGATTACTTTGTGATAAAACACAGAAACCGGAATGGATGCAACACCATGTTCTATGGTTAATCGACGAGCAAAATCAACATCTTTTTCCTGAGAGATTGCGCTATAATTTAAAAGTTGAAAATAGGTTCCGGCTGATGGCATAAAACTGAATCGTGAACCTTCAAATAGACGTAGAAAGAAATCGCGTTTTTCCTGATAAAATGCAGGTAAATGAAGATATCGTTCTTTCTCCTTTAAGAACTCTGCATAAGCATACTGAATGGGAGTATTGACCGAAAACACTAAGTATTGATGCACTTTCCGAAATTCAACCATCAAATTAGCAGGTGCTAAACAATAGCCCAGTTTCCAACCGGTTGTATGATAGGTTTTTCCAAAGGAGGAAACAATCACTGAACGCTGAGCCAGCTTTGGAAAACGAGCGACACTTTGATGTTCAAATCCATCAAATAAAATATGCTCATACACTTCATCACTCAAAATTATGATGTCGGTATTCTGAGTGAGTTTCTCTAAACGTTGAATGTCGGCTGCATTGAGAAAACTCCCGGTAGGATTATGCGGTGTATTGATAATGATCATCCGAGTTCGGGGATTGATCAGCTTTTGAAATTCATTCCAATTGATCTTGAACGTTTGAGGATCCAACTGAAAGAAAACAGCTTTTCCACCAGCCATTTCAATGGCAGGAAGATAACTATCATATGCAGGTTCAATGATAATGACTTCTTCTCCTTCTCTAACCAATGCATTAATTGCCGTGTACAATGCCTGAGTTGCTCCTGCTGTAATGGTAATCTCTGTTTCCGGATCATACACCATACTATACATTTCTTCAGTCTTGATCGCAATGGCTTCGCGCAATTCGGGAATTCCCGGCATAGGAGCGTATTGATTTTGGGCTCTTCTTAAGTGCTTTTCAACTAACGAAATTAAATCGGGCGAACAATCAAATCCTGGAAATCCTTGTGAAAGGTTAATTGCATTGTGTTCGCGTGCAAGCTTGGTCATTACGGCAAAAATGGACGTTTGTACCGCAGGTAATTTTGAATGTATAGTAGAGGAATACTTAGGCATGAAGAGATATCTGGAAAAACAAAAATAGCGAAGCTTCATCTAGAACGAAGTAGCGAAAGCTTGTTAAATCCTATTAATTTTAAACACGAGTTCTATGTATGTGGCTTTTAACTGTACTTTTATCGGATAAATCAAACCTTTTATACATGACGATTGACGATAAAATGGTTGTTTCGGTAAACTACCGTCTTACTGTAAGCAGCGATGGATCTTCACAAGAAGACCTCGTAGAAGAAACCAATTCAGAACAACCGTTCGTATTTCTTTTTGGGTCAGGTGGACTACTTGAAGAATTCGAAAACAACCTGCGCGGATTAAAAAACGGCGATTCATTTGATTTTGTTATCAAATCAGAAAACGGTTACGGTGTAAATAACGATGAGAATATAGTGCAGATTCCAATGGCTGCTTTTGTTGGTGAAGGCGAAGAGCTCGACCGCGAAATGGTTAGTCCAGGAAATTTTCTTCCGATGGTTGATGACCGTGGAAATCAAATGCAAGGATTGGTCTTAGCAGTTAACGAAGATCATATTGTGATGGATTTCAATCATCCTTTGGCAGGTAAAGACTTGCATTTTATAGGAAGTGTAAATGAGATCCGTAGCGCTACTGTCGAAGAACTTGCTCATGGCCATGTTCATGGAGAAGGTGGTCATCATCATTAATTCATTAGAATAAAAATCAAAAAGCCCGGTTCATGAAGATGTTCCGGGCTTTATATTTTAGGACTTATCAGTCAAGTTTAAATCAAGGTTCGATGTGTTTGGGATCAGCGAATTTTAATGCTTGATTCTCTGCCTTTATCTAATAAATGATTGAGCATAACAGCCTCTTCAATCGTTAAGGAATTCACTCCGAAAAAAAACTCGTCTTCTATTAAGTCAATTTTAGCTAGCAAATCCAATCCTTCTTTTGAAATTTTCACATCAACTGCACGTCTATCAATTGAACTTACTGAGCGTTCAACTAGATTTTTCGACCTTAATTTTTCCACAATTCGGGAAGCATTCGAGGCTTTATCAATCATTCGATTAATTAAATCATTTACAGTTGTTGCTTTGGGATGCTGACCGCGAAGGATGCGCAAAACATTGAATTGAGGTGTTGTCAACCCAAATTTCTTTAACACTTGTAAATGATGATGATTAATACAGCTTACTGTATACATCAAATTAATCGATGCTTTTTGATATTCCGTTTTAAACTTCGACTGGTGTACTTCATTTTCGATTCCCATAAAAACAAATTTATGTAATCACATTAAATGTACCTACATCAGTGAGATTTTTTATATCAATTCAAGTATTATCAAATGAATATCAGTTCTTTATAAATGATTTAGTTGATAAACCATCTTGTCCTGCGATACGGATTAGATAATATCCTGCTTCCAAGTTCTGAATATTTATTGGATTTAAATCCGAACCAGTCAAGCTGCCATTCAATAAACATTTACCCGAAATATCATAAATAGAATAAGTGTTTGCATTTTTAAAATTGCTTCTTAACATCACCTCAGTATTGGCCGGATTAGGATACAAGCTAATTTCTGAACTGCTTACATCAGACATTCCTGATATATCTACAAAATTCAAAAATTCACGTCTATAATTATTCTGTAATGACAAGTTGTTATTGTTCCAGTTTTGAGCTTCAATTGTTATCAAACGAGATTCACCATCATAGGAATTCGTATAAGAAAAGAAATCTGATATGGTCCACGTAGAACCATCAAATGTTTCGTATTTGTCGATTATTATATTTTCAAAAGCATCGTATTCTATTGTTGTTCGATTACCATCAGTCCAACTTTCACCATCCGAAGTTTCTACTAAAACAAACGAATTAAGACCATCCATTGTAGTTGTTTGTCTCTCCGAATTAATCCAATTAGGATCAATGAAATTCTGAAGTATGTAATTGGCTGGTTCAATTTCAATTAAAATAAGTCCTTCGCCAGTCCAAACGATATCAATTGCCCGTTGATTTAAAACCCAAGAACTTCCATTCCATGAATACAAATAAATAGTATCAGGTAAAACAGCAGATGAAGAATAAGCACAGTTAAACTTCAAATAATTTTCTAATACGCCAGGAGTAACATTGGCCAAACGAAGTACAATTTCATCTAACTTGTTCTCAGGTGTATATGTTAAATTATAATCTGAGTAAGCAACCCAAGAACTATTCGTATAATCATACGTCTCATAAGTTGCTGAATTGAGATTAGCACCTGTGTATAAATCAACTCGTCGTTGCCCATCATTCAACACCCAATTGCTTCCATCCCAAGAATATCCTTCATAACCTGTTTCTACTCCATTTGCTGAGTAAAGCGTTACTTGTTTTGAAACAAAATCATAATTACTTCCATTCCAATTTTCATACACAGTTGTTTCTATATCTCCTGCAGCATTGTATGTATAACTAATACGCTGATCCGTTTGAGATATTGATTCATAATTCTCCAAACTTTGAGTTAATTTGGAATTATCATAACTATAATCATTCGTATTGATCAGAGTCCAAGTTGATCCTTTTGAATCCCATTCGGAATAACGCTCTTGTCCTGGTCGCCAATCGGGAACTGATCGATCATGTGTTTTACGTATCGTGTTTTTAACAGCTAAAGGACTAACTTCCCGATTTTGGGATTGCGAATACAGCGTCAATGATGAAACTGAAATAAGAGCGATTAGTAGAGAATTTTTCATAAGAATGGGTTTATGAAACAAATCTAATAAGCTAATTGGAAGTATTTCTATTTATAGGTAATAAACTCTAACATAACGCTATTTCACATTATTACTCCCAGCCACTTCGGCTTGATACCCAATACTATTCAACCATTCTGTATAGGAATCGGTAAAACCATGGTTGACAATAATCCGACTCGCTCCACTTTCTTTCACTGCAATATTCAGTGATGGCCAATCAGCATGGTCCGAAAGTACAAATCCACGGTCGGCAGTTCCCATTCGTTTGGCTCCTCCAATGCCCATCCAACCCGAAGCAACACCTAAAGAATATGGTTCTAATTGTTGCATCATGGGAGAATCGGACGAAATAAATGGTGTCATGACCAGTGCATTCCGAAATTCACTCGAAGCTTGTCCTTGCTTTAAAACGCGCGTTTGTGGTAATTTAAATCCACTTGCACGAAGAACTTCATTGGTATTTTCGATTGCTTCATGAGCGTAAACAGGACCAATCGACTGATCCAAATGAAACAACAAGCGCTGCGATTTCCCTAAGGAATATCCGTGCATTAAACTACAAATTCCTTGAGCTGCATTATTTTTCCACCAAGCATGTATTTCATCAAACACCTGAGCCTGCGATTTCCAACGATAAACAGGCAATCCAAAGGTTGATTCAGTAATAAAAACATCGCACTTGACCGATTCAAATGCAGGAGAAAATCCATCATCCTCCAATTTATAGTCACCAGAATACACCCAAACTTCTCCTTTATATTCCACCCGAATTTGTGCGGAGCCAATGGTATGTCCTGCCGGATGAAAGGAAAATTTCACTCCATTTATCATAATAGGTTCACCATATCCAATCGTTTCCAAGGGAAGATTTTTCCCCAAACGCAATCGTAAAACTTCCGCCGAATCATGATGTGCCAAATACCCCAAAGAACCACCTCGTGCATGATCGCTATGCGCATGACTAATCAATGCTTTCTCAACCTTCCGCATTGGATCGAGGTAAACACCAGCTGGCGGACAATAAATCCCTTTCTCGTTAAACTGCAATAAATCCATTCCGACGTAACATTACAAAAAACACGCGTCGATATTGATTCGAAATGTATTTTTGAGCTATGAATAAAATCGAACATCTCGGCATTGCCGTTCGCGAACTTTCCAAAGCGCAAGAACTCTTCAACCTTCTTTTAGGAAAGGAATCCTATAAAGTTGAAAGCGTAGAACGCGAAAAAGTCAATACGTTATTTTACCAATTGGGTGAAAGTAAAATCGAACTGCTCGAAAGCACTGATCCCGATGGAACCATTGCAAAATTCATCGAAAAACGTGGCGAAGGTTTTCATCATGTTGCTTTTTCTGTCGATAATCTTCGAGAAGAAATGACACGACTTAAAAATGCAGGTTTTGAACTTTTAAATGATGAACCTAAAACAGGAGCCGACAATAAGATCATTTGCTTTCTTCACCCAAGATCAACAGGTGGACTTTTAGTAGAACTTTGTCAGGACCTAGCCTAAAATATCCCACAACATAATACCTAAGAGGTAAGATTAATTCAGGGAATTCTTCTAATTTTCCGACCTCACCTGACCAATGCATCATGAAATATCAAGCAATCGATTCTGCACTGTATATTGAAAACCGACGTCGCTTTACTGCGAAGATGAAACCGAATAGCATCGCCGTTTTTGTATCGAACGATGAAATGCCACGTAGTGCAGATGCAACTTATTTCTGGAGACAAAATCCCGATTTGTTTTATTTATCTGGCATCGATCAGGAACAAACCATCCTCATTCTCTTTCCCGATTGCCCCAATCCTAAAATGCGGGAAGTTTTATTCTTACGTAAAACCAACGAACATATTGCCGTTTGGGAAGGACATAAATACACCAAAGAAGAAGGCAAAGCAGCATCGGGTATCGAAAATATCCTTTGGACAGAAAGTTTCGAATCGACCTTTCATGTCTTGATGACCTATGCCAATACAATATACTTAAATCAGAACGATCACGATCGGGCAAGTACCCTTGTTCCTTATAACGAATTACGTTTTGCACAAGAAGTTCAATCTAAATATCCGCTTCATCACATCGAACGGAGTTCACCCATTATGCATGCACTTCGAGCTATCAAATCACCTCTCGAAGTGGCTTCCATGCAAACTGCCTGTAACATCACCGAGAAAGCCTTACGTCGTGTTTTAGGCTTTGTAAAACCAGGTGTTTGGGAACATGAAATCGAAGCAGAAATTATTCATGAATTCATCCGCAACCGCGCAACAGGTCATGCTTACAACCCGATTATTGCTTCAGGACCATCGGCCTGTGTTTTACATTATGTAGAAAATAACCGTCAATGCAAAGCGGGCGATGTAATTCTTCTCGATTTTGGTTCTGAATACGGCAATTACAACTCTGACCTTTCGCGCAGCATACCTGTAAGTGGACGATTTACGACTCGTCAACGTGCAGTGTACGATGCCGTTTTACGCGTAATGAAATTTGCAACCAAACTTCTTCGTCCCGGAACTCAGTATGAAGAATATGTTTCGCAAGTTGGACTCGCTATGGAAGAGGAATTAATTCAACTTGGTTTGTTGAATGCTGCTGAAGTGAAAAATCAAAACCCCGATTCTCCTTTATACAAGAAATACTTCATGCATGGCGTTTCACATTACCTCGGACTCGATGTGCATGATGTGGGTTATCGCTATGCGCAATTTCAAGCAGGAATGGTGTTCACCTGCGAACCCGGTATTTATATTCCTGAAGAAGGTTTAGGTATTCGTCTCGAAAACAACATCCTTCTTACCGATGGTGGAAACATCGACCTCATGGCAAACATTCCACTCGAAGCTGAAGAAATTGAAGATTTGATGAATCATTGATCAATATTCTTGATCCCCTTTTAGGTAATTCGGATAACGGATTGAATGTACTTTTTTCACTTCCTCCATAAGTAATTTACGGAAGGGTTCAATATTCTCTTTTTCAGTTGCTGAAATAAAAATGGCTGGTGCATTATTCTTTGCCATCCAGCTTCGCTTCCAATCTTCCAATGAGAAATTCTCTCTCAAAATCGGCGAAAGATCATCTTCATCTTTCTTCACATACGAAAACGCATCAATCTTATTAAACACCATAATGATGGGCTTATCCATGCTTTTGATATCAGTCAAGGTTTCATTCACAGCTGCGATATGATCTTCAAAACTAGCATGCGAAATATCCACCACATGAATCAAAATATCGGCTTCTCGCACCTCGTCGAGCGTAGATTTGAACGATTCAATTAATTGTGTAGGTAGCTTCCGAATAAATCCAACTGTATCGGAAAGTAAAAACGGAATGTTCTCCAAAACTACTTTCCTCACTGTAGTATCTAAGGTTGCAAACAGTTTATTCTCTGCAAACACGTCCGATTTACTCAACATGTTCATGATCGTACTCTTGCCTACATTGGTATAACCAACCAAAGCAACACGTACCAACTCGCCCCTACTCTTGCGCTGCGTAGCCATCTGCTTGTCGATATCCCGCAAACGCTCTTTCAACTTGGCAATCTTATCTTGAATAATCCTACGGTCGGTCTCAATCTGACTTTCTCCTGGACCACGCATCCCAATTCCTCCTTTTTGACGTTCCAAGTGCGTCCACATACGCGTCAATCGTGGTAGCAAATATTGATATTGAGCAAGCTCTACTTGAGTTTTAGCGTGTGATGTCCGTGCTCGTCCAGCAAAAATATCAAGAATCAGATTATTCCGATCCATCACTTTGATCTTCGCTTCTCGTTCAATATTTCGAAGCTGCGAAGGCGATAATTCATCATCGAAAATGATCAAATCAATCTCGTTGGCTTCAACATATTCCAATATCTGCTGCAGTTTACCACTTCCCAAAAACGTCTTGCTATCAGGACGATCCATCTTTTGTGTGAACCGTTTCACAGGAATCGCCCCAGCTGTTTCTGTTAAAAATTCAAGCTCATCTAAATATTCATCTAGCAGCTCTTCACTTTGATTTCGCGTAACTAAACCAACAAGCACTGCTCGTTCAGGTTTTTTATTGGGATTATAGGGAGTTTTCGACACAGGCAGCAAAGGTAACAAAATAGCGGGTTTCATTGGGCGTGCCCACTATGTGGTCGTGTCTTCGCCTCATAGTCCTATCGTGAGCCATAGCCTTGGCGAAGGCTCACGATGCGGGCTAGTTCCGGCTCAACCACTCACGCAAGCTTTTGGGTACTATAGTCCATGGTATCCAAATCGAAAATCCAAGACTCAATGCCGCATCACACTCTAGTTCAACTAAATAAACCCTCAAACTTACCAACAGGCTGGTTAATAACTAGCCGTTATTAAACGTTTATCATCGGGTAGCTATGCCAGATTTTCTTTTTCTTTCAGCCGGTGGGTGGCTCGTGGTCGGCCTCCCGCGAGCGTGAGGACTTTTTGAGTATTGACAGCCTCTTGCGAAGATTTTATTTTTTAGATTCTTTCAAATTCGATCAAAAATTCCTTATTCCCTTATTCCTTAATTTTGAAATTCTTTACCAATAATGTGTAAAGCCTTGGTTTAGAACATACTTTAATTTTATCTAAGCAAAACAAGCAATCTCCTTTCCCGTTAATTTAGCCATCTACCCTTCCTGATTATGGCTGTTCCTCAAATGCTTCCACTTTTTCCTTTGGGTGTTGTTGTGCTCCCTGGCGAAGAATTTTACTTACATATTTTCGAACCTCGTTACAAACAACTCATCGAAGAAGCACGCGATAAAGAAATTCGCTTCGGAATTCCATTTGTAAAAAACGGACAAATGAAAGAATTCGGTACGGTTGTTAAATTGAAAACCATCTTTTCTGTTTATCCCGATGGTGAAATGGATATTTCTGTTTTAGGAGAATCGATCTTCGAAGTTCAAGAACTCATCTCACCTTATCCCGAAAAACTTTATAATGGAGGAATTTGTTGGGTAACTCCTATCGAACAAGCCGAAAAAAAAGACCTGCTTCGCGTTCGTCCACTTTTACTCGAATACCTTCAATTAAAAAAAGGTGAACCTGTAAAACTTAATCCCGATCGACCAATTACAAGTTTCGATGCGGCCATTTTACTAAATCTTCCACCTGAACAAAAATACCTTCTTATTCAACTTCCATCTGAAAAAGAACGTATCATTTGGCTTCTGAATGAACTCAAAATCCTGCTTCAATCCAGAAAAATGGAAATCCAGTTGCAACAAAATTATTTATTCAACTGATTTTTTCTAAAAACCTGCTTGTGTTTGTCCGAAAGATTTTCTTTCTTTGCGCCCCTCAAATAAATATCAAAACCGAATAGGTTATGTCAAAAGTTTGTCAGTTGACCGGAAAGCACGCGATGTCAGGAAATAATGTTTCCTTCTCTAACCGTAAAACTAAACGCCGTTTCAACCCGAATCTGGTTACTAAAAAATTCTTCATCCCAGAAGAGAATGCTTGGATTACTATCCGTCTTTCTACATCTGCCTTAAAAACAATCGATAAAATTGGTATTTCTGCTGCTTTAAAACGCATGGAAACCAAAGGAGAATTATAATATTCAACCCTTTTTTGTTCTCTTTAAAACGCCACCTCAACAGGGTGGCGTTTTCTTTTCCATTTCCCGTAATCCTTTATTAAATCCGCATTGCGCTTTATATTGCGAAATGTTTCGACAATTTTTATATCTCCTCATTTTCGGCTCCAGTAGTTTATTTGCACAAGCCGATCTTCAATTTGTTCACCTCAGTATTGTTCCAGATTTTGAAAAACAAAGCATTCGTGGAACCGTCAATCAAACTTGGCTTATTCATCCAAGTGATACAATCATCGAATTAGAACTTTTTCCAGAATTCGACATTCAAACACTTAAACTAAATAACAAGTCTGCATCTTATATTAGAAAAGAAAACGCCATCATCATTCCATTAAAAGAACATTCCTCTAGTATTCAAATTTCAATTCAATATTCAGGAATTCCTCATCAAGCTGTAAAACCTCCTTGGGATGGTGGTTTTATATGGAAGAAGGATGCAAATAAACAACATTGGTTAACAGTTGCTTGTCAAGATGAAGGCGCACAACTTTGGTGGCCAGCACCAGCTAACTATAGCGACGAACCCGAATCAGCACTAATAACTTGCACCTATCCCGACAATTTGTTTTTCAAATCCAATGGAAAACTTTTTCAAGACAGGAAACACTTAAATAATACTAGAACAACGACTTGGAAAGTAAGCAGCCCAATAAACACCTATAACATCACTTTAAACATTGGCAACTATGCACAATTATCCGATACACTGCTCCAAGCAAATGGTAAAATCCTACAACTCAATTATTATCCACTTGCATATAACAAAGACAAAGCTTTAAAACAGTTTACACAAGTAAAGCCTATGCTTCGTTGTTTTGAATCGTATTTTGGGCCCTATCCATTTTTCAACGATGGGTATTCAATTGTTGAAACTCCTTATGCTGGTATGGAACACCAAAGTGCTATCGCTTATGGAAACGGGTATGTTGATGGATACAATGGGAAAGATTATTCTGCTATTGATGTTTGGTTCGACTTCATAGTAATACATGAAACGGGACACGAATGGTGGGGAAATTCTGTAACTGCTGCATCAAAAAAGGATTTTTGGTTACAAGAGGCTTTTTGCACTTATGCCGAATACGTATATGTGAAATGTCGTTTTGGAAACGAAACAGCCGAGCGTTACATCAATGCTAAAAAGCGCCTCGTTTCAAACAAATCTCCAATTATGGGTGAAGAAGAAAGTGGAGTTGATATGTATACCAAAGGTGCATTGATGATTCATACCATGCAGCAATTTGCTTCTTCAGAGGAGGAATGGTGGAAAATAATGAAAGAATTTGCTTTAGAATTTCGTTGGAAATCCATCACTTCTGATCAGCTGAAAAATTGGTTCTCTATGAAAATTCCAGGTTTAGAACCTATATTTTTTGATCAGTATTTAACTTTAGCAAATCCTCCAATATTGGAATATAAAATCAATGGAGATTCAACTATAAACTTTCGCATTAGCAATGCACTTCAGAGCTTTAAAATTCCCATACAATGGCAAAACAAAAAAGGTGAATCATATCTAACTTGGGCTGGTGGTGATTCCCAAACGTTGAAAATTAATGGCTCTCCAATGCTTCCAAATGAAAATGCAGCTTATTTCATCCTAAAAACCAGATAATCAAGTCCTGCGATTCTAATGAAATTCAGATTTAGAGAATATTTTTTCCTATTTTTACCGAAGCAAAAAACCATCATTGATGTTAAAAATCAAAAAACACTTTTTCTTCCCAGTTTTTCTCTTACTGGCTTCCTTTTCGTTTACTAATGCTCAAATAACCTTTACAGTTCAACCTGCAACAAATTTGGTTCAGGATGTACTTGTCGGAGCTGGGGTTCAAGTGAGCAATATTACCTCTGGTGGTGACACTGCCCAAATTGGTCGATTTACAGGTGGAAATCTTGTAAATCTTGGTGTTAACAACGGAGTAGTAATGACTACTGGAAATCTAATTACTCAATCCGATGCAACTGACATTTCGTTTATTGGTCAAGCTGCTAATAACGGAACAATTAGTTCAGCTAGTGATAATACAACTGATCTAACTGATGATGCAGATTTAAATGCTATTATCAGTAGTTATGGTGCTACAGCAATTACCAATAATTTAGCTGTTCTAGAATTCGACTTTATCCCTTCTGGAGATTCTGTTGCTTTTAATTATGTATTTGCTTCTGAAGAATACAATGGATTTGTATGTTCTCAGTATTTCGATGTTTTTGGATTTTTCATTTCTGGTCCAGGCTTTAATGGTCCATTTTCCAATAATGCAGAAAACATTGCCATTGTTCCAGGAAGTTCCCCTGTTTTGCCTGTGAGTATGAATACAATAAACAGTGGAGTTAGTGATGGTGGTGACTTTTGTCCTCCAAATGGATTAAACAATTCCCAGTTTTTTGTTGATAATAGTGCTTCAACGAACTTTGGTCCTTATGGGTTTACCACCATTTTAACTGCTCAAGCAACAGTTCAATGTGGACAAACATATCACATCAAACTCATCTTAGCCAATGGCTTTGACACTGCTTTTGATTCTTGGGTGTTCCTTCAAGCAGAAAGTTTCAGCTCAAGCGTACCTAATTTCACAGCAACAAACTTATTACCCGATAGCTCAGTAATTGAAGGTTGTCTATCTGGTAATTTAGTATTCACTCGTAATATTACTGATGAAGAATTATCAATTCCAATGAATTATTCTGGAACTGCTACTTTTGGTGATGATTACACTGGACTTCCTGATACTATTACATTCCCTGTTGGAGTTGATTCCTTGTTTTTCACACTCGTTCCAGTAAATGATGGAATTACCGAAGGTACTGAAATCGTAATTTTCACGTTCAATGTACCCAACGAATGTGGCGACACTGTTACCGTCTCAGATTATCTTAAGATTAAAGACCCGTACGAACTATCAATTACAACACCCGATCCTGTTTTAGATTGTCCAGATCCAAACTATACAGTAGGCGTTCAAGTCTCTGGTGGATATCAACCTTATAGTTATTCTTGGGACTATAATAATTTGATCACACCAACGATCAATATTCCAATTTCAAAAACTGACACCTTCATTGTTCAGATTCACGACGTTTTGAATTGTATTTTGAATCAATATACCGATACAGTTATTGTTACTTTAAATTACGATTCACTTCAAACTGCATCACAGTCAAGAACTATTTGTAAAGGACAAACTACTCTCCTTAGTCCTTTAGCTCAATTTGGACTAGCTCCTTTTACTTACGAATGGGTAAACATTACCAATACAGATACTACAACTGTATACCCTTCAGATACAACAGCATATGTTTACATTGTTACGGATGCATGTAATATTTCTTCTCAGGATACTTTCTTTGTAAATGTTCCTGATTATGATGACTTAATTGTAACTGTTACCGATACAACAATTTGTAAAAGAGGAACAGCCGAACTCTATTGTTCAGTTACAGGTGGAGATGGGAATTACACCTATTATTGGTCAGGTCCGCCAGTCATTGTTCCGATTACAGATTCAACAAGTTCTGCTTCACCCGAAGCATCAGTCATTTATTGGATTGATGTATATGATGGTTGTAATACTGTTTCAAGCGATACCATGCATGTTGATGTTCAAAGTTGTGAACTACAAGTTGGAAATGCATTCTCACCAAATTCCGATGGGAAAAATGACTTCTTTGAAATTAATAATATCCTGTTCTATCCAAACAATACAGTATTCCTTTATAATCGTTGGGGCAAGAAAGTTTTAGAACAATCAAGCTATAAAAACAATTGGGCAGGCGATGATAGTGTAACTTCTGGCACTTACTATTACGTTGTTGATCCAGGAGATGGTACCGAATTGCTTAAAGGTTATGTAACTATTTTCAAGAACTAATTCAACTTTTCAGAATTTGCAGGCGCCCACCGTGGCGCCTGTTCTGTTTTAATAAAATGCGTAAATCCCTTTTCTTTCTCCTTACAATTTTCCCTGCTCTTATGTTTGCTCAGGATTCACATAGTTGCGCTCGTCCACAAGAGGTTACTTTAAGTCATTTGTCCTTAAAACTTAAATTGAATTTTGAGAAAAATATAGCAACTGGAATTGCTCAACTTACCCTTTCTAGAAAGCCCGGTTTTAATGAGATTTGGATCGATACGCGTCAATTAAATATTGAAGGAGTAATAGATGAAAATGGGAATAAATTAAATTTTGAACTTCAACCTGAAAAGCCTTGGCTTGGAAAAGCGTTGAAAATTCAATTGAATGATAATACGAAATCGGTTGTTATTGCCTATTCTACAACTCCTGAATCGGCTGCACTGCAATGGTTAAAACCAGAGCAAACAGAAGGAAAAAAATATCCGTTTTTATTTACTCAAGGACAAGCTATCTTAAGCAGAACTTGGATTCCTATTCAAGATAGTCCTGGAATTCGTTTTACTTGGGATGCAGAAATTACAGTTCCGAAAGAATTAATGGCGGTTATGAGTGGTAATAATCCTCAAGAAAAAAGTGAGGATGGTGTCTATAAATTTCGAATGACTCAGCCAGTTCCGGCATACCTCGTTGCCCTAGCTGTTGGTGATTTGCAATTCTCTTCATTAAGTAATCGAACAGGAGTTTATGCAGAACCAACCATGCTCAGCAGAGCTACTTCCGAATTGGAAGATTTAGAAAAAATGGTGGTTGCTGCCGAATCGCTTTATGGTCCTTACCAATGGGGAAGATATGATGTGATTGTTCTTCCTCCATCATTCCCTTTTGGTGGAATGGAAAACCCAAGGCTTACATTTGCAACTCCTACCATCATCGCTGGTGATCGTTCATTAACTTCACTCATAGCGCATGAATTAGCACATAGCTGGTCAGGTAATCTCGTCACCAATGCAACATGGGATGATTTCTGGTTAAATGAAGGCTTCACCGTTTATTTCGAACGAAGAATTATGGAGTCCTTATATGGAAAGGATTATTCAGATATGTTGGCTGTTTTGGGTTATCAAGATCTCCAAGAAACACTCGAGGAATTAGGTCCTCAATCAGTGGATACCAAACTCAAATTGTCATTAGAAGGTCGCGATGCGGATGATGGGATGAATGATATAGCCTATGAAAAAGGCTGTTTATTTTTAGTTTCTATCGAAAAGAAAGTTGGACGCCCTGCTTTTGATGCTTTCCTAAAAGGATATTTTAAAGAATTTGCTTTCAAGTCGATTACGACCGAAGAATTCATCAAATACCTAAATCGACAACTAAAAACTCCCGAGGGCATACAGTTCAATGAGCAAGATTGGATTTATAAACCAGGAATTCCGGCAGGTGTTGAAGCTCCCGTTTCTACTAGATTCCAACAAGTGGATGCAATTTTAGCTTCGTTTGTTTCAGGAAAATCTCCTGCTGTTGGATTGTATGTTACTGGCTGGACAACACATGAATGGCTTCAGTTTTTGCGTCATTTACCTGCAACTTTAACTCAAGAACAAATGAATGATCTTGACGCTAATTTTGGATTTACACGATCTGGAAACTCAGAAATCCAATTTGCTTGGTTCATGGCCGTTATTCCTAATTCATATCTACCTGCAGATAAAGCGCTAGAAGCATTTTTACTTCGCGTTGGAAGACGCAAATTCGTGTTACCACTCTATACGGCAATGCTTAAACAAGATCGTCTAGCTGAAAAAGCAAGAGAAATATACAAAGAAGCAAAAAAAGGATATCATGCGGTTACTGTTCAGACCTTAGATGAACTCTTTGAAAAAAAGAAAAAATAAAACATTCCAATCCCATAGATTTGCAAAACAGACAAGAATTATGAGCTTAGAAACAACTTCGTTTAAAGGAAGACCCGTAGAATTACTTGATGAACTTCCTGGAATCAATCAAGATGCATTCGATTTCACTTTTGTTAAAACCGATTTAACAGAAAGCAGTCTATATGATTATGAAGACAAAGTGAAGGTATTAATCGCCGTTCCAAGTTTAGATTTGGGTGTTTGCCAAAGAGAAACTCGTCAATTTAATGAGCGCTTATCAGCTAAAAAAGGTGTTGTAGGTATCGTCGTTTCAAAAGATCTTCCTTTTGCAATGAAACGTTTTTGCGAAACAGAAGGCTTAGAAAATATCGTTAGCGCATCCGATTATCGTTACCTTGATTTTACACGTGAATACTGTACAGAGATGGTAGATGGTCCTTTGAAAGGCCTTAGCGCACGTGCAGTTTTTGTAGTGGATGGCAATAACAAAATCCGTTATGTTGAATTAACTCCTGATATTACTGTCGAACCCAATTACGATAAAGTTTTAGAGGCTGTTGATCAATTACTTTAATCTCATTTTCTTTAAAATAAAAAAGGCGCTCAAAGCGCCTTTTTTCATGGAATTATTTTTAAAATCACCCAACAAGTGAGATATCAAATTGAACTAAGTCAATGAATTGTTGAACGCGTTCATCCACTTCGTTGGCACTCAAGTTCTGAATCCTTTCTGTTCCAAATTTCTCTACACTGAACGAAGCCATAGCGGAACCAAAAATTACTGCTCGTTTTAAGTTATCGAAAGAAATATCTTTTGTTTCAGCAATGTAACCTATAAATCCTCCAGCAAAGCTATCGCCCGCACCTGTAGGGTCAAATACTTCTTCGAGTGGAAGTGCTGGAGCGAAAAATACCTGATCATGATTAAATAATAATGCGCCATGCTCCCCTTTCTTAATAATCAAGTATTTAGGGCCAATCGCCATGATCTTCTTTGCAGCTTTTACTAATGAATATTCCCCTGATAATTGACGAGCTTCTTCATCATTAATCGTAAGTACATCTACATTTTTAAGCAAAGACAACAAATCATTAAGTGCTATATCCATCCAAAAATTCATGGTATCAAGCACTACCAGTTTAGGGCGGGTTTTAAGTCGATCAAGAACCGTTTGTTGAACTGATGGAGCTAAATTTCCTAACATTAGAAATTCGCAATCTTGATACTCTTCTGGGATCACAGGATCAAATGTTGCCAAAACATTTAACTGAGTATCCAAGGTATCACGACTATTCATATCGTTATGATATCGACCACTCCAAAAGAAAGTTTTCTCGCCTTCCTTTATTTGAAGTCCACTTGTCTTCACTCCACGTTTTTGCAACATTTCAATGGCAGCATGGGGAAAATCGTCTCCAACTACCGACACTAAATTGATGTTGTTTTTAAAATAGGAAGCTGCCAGACTTATAAAAGTTGCAGCTCCACCTACAATTTTATCGGTTTTACCGAAAGGTGTTTCAATGGCATCAAAGGCCACTGTTCCAATGACTAAAAGACTCATGTTCAGTTTTTATTTTTTATTAGGATAAACACGCAATGCCTCTTGAAGGATAATCACTGCACGTTGTAAATCACTCACTTTTAATACATATCCAATGCGAACTTCATCTTTCCCCGCTCCAGGACTTGAATAAAAACCTGTTGCAGGAGCTAACATGATCGTTTCATTTTCAAATTGAAAATCTTCCAATAACCACTGACAAAAATGGTCAGAATCGTGAATTGGTAGACGAGCCATAGCATAAAAAGCACCCGTTGGTTTTGGACAAAAAACTCCGGGGATTTTATTGAGTCCTTCAATTAATACATTGCGTCTAGCAACATATTCATGAACTACATCTTCGAAATACGAATTAGGTGTTTCTAAAGCTGCTTCGGAAGCAATTTGTCCAAATGTAGGGGGACTTAATCGTGCTTGAGCAAACTTCAAAGCTGTTTGCATTACCTCTTTATTTCGGGTAACCAAAGCTCCAATGCGAGCACCACACATGCTATATCGTTTTGAAACCGAATCAATCAAGATTACATTTTGATCAATACCTGGCAACTGCATTGCAGAAAAAAAAGTAGAGCCATCATAACAAAACTCACGATAAACTTCATCAGCAAAGAGATACAAATCGTACTTCAAAATAATATCACGTAGTTTCTCTAAATCTTCACGTGAATATATCATTCCCGTTGGATTTCCTGGATTTGAAATGATAATCGCCTTCGTTCTTGGTGAAATCAAGGCTTCAAATTCTTCAATTGGAGGAAGTTGAAAACCAGTATCAATACTCGTTTTTACTGGAATTACTTTAGCTCCAGCTGTACAAGCAAAACTGAGGTAATTTGCGTAAAATGGTTCAGGAATAATAACTTCATCACCTGGATCCATGCAGGTCATCATGGCCATTAATAATGCTTCAGAGCCTCCCGTTGTTATGAGAATTTGCTCGTGATTCACATCGATGTGATTTTTTTGATAATAGTCCGCAAGCTTTCTACGGTATGATTCAAATCCTGCGCTATGGCTGTACTCTATAACTTTAAGTTCAGTATTCCGAATTGCATTAAGCGCAACCTCAGGTGTTTCAATATCGGGTTGACCAATATTCAAATGGTAAATCTTAACACCTCTTTTTTTTGCAGCTTCTGCAAATGGAACGAGTTTCCGAATGGGAGAGGAAGGCATTGCCTGTCCTTTAGCTGATATACTTGGCATAAAACAAAAAACCCCGACACTAAGTCGGGGTGCAAATATGAAAATTTTTAGGGATCAAACTTTATTTTTCAAGAGGAGCCATTCCACTTTTCTTTTCTGGCATTCCTGCATCAGCTGGCGGCTGTTCAACATTCCCCTTAATGTAAATCATTTTGGTTCCTGTTTTATCCTTAGCCATGTTCTGAATGGTAAGCGTTACGTTTTTGTTGATAGCGCCTGCACGTTTCGTATCGTAACTTACTTTTACAACTCCTGTTTTACCTGGTCCAATTGGTTCTTTTGGCCAATCAGGAACTGTACAACCACAGCTACCACGTGCATTAGAAATTACAAAAGGTTCTTTACCAGTATTTTTAAATTTGAATTCACATGTTCCATCAGCACCATTTTTAATGGTCCCGTAATCATGCGTTTCTTTTTCAAATTCAATAGCAGGAGTCCAGTTTTGTTCTGTAGAAGCTGGCTGCTGTGGCGCCTGGGCATGTAGAGCAACGAAGCCCATTGCCAGAAACGCCATCGATAACAGGGATCGTTTCATTTTGGTGTAATTAGAGATTATTGATTAGACAAATTTAGTTTTTTCTTTTACGTTTTCTATAATGATCCATCAATTCCTAAACTGAATGAATGAATCATGAAGAACTCACTTTATTTTGCTGGCTCTGTTCCTGCCGATTTTGGTGTAACAGTACCTTTAATCGTGATTTTTGAGGAACCAGTTTTTTCTTTATTGACACCGCTCACAAATGTAACTGTAACTTCTTTAGAAAAACTTCCTGGACGACCTTCTGAATTAAATCCTACTTTGATTTTTCCTGTTTTTCCAGGTGCGATAGGTGTTTTGTCGAATTCTGGAGTTGTACATCCACATCCAGCTGTGGCATTTGTAACTACGATAGGTTCTTTTCCAGTATTCTTAAATTCGAATTCTGTATTCACTTTGGGACCTTCTGGTATTTTACCGAAATCGTGCTCTACATTGGTGAATTTTGCTGTTGGTGTCCAATTTAAATCGGTAGTTGCTGGTTGAGCTGCTAAGGTCAGACTGCCCGAGAAGAGCAGCATTGCGAAGATTTTTTTCATAAATAGTCGTTTGAATTTCGCGGCGCCCCCAGCAATTACCAAGCCAAAAATCGATAGGCAAATAGGGGTTCCAATTGGATTTTAATAGATTTATTAAAACTAGAATATGACCTATTGATAATTGCTTTCATCCAAAGTATTACTGAATACAATTTTATAAGTAGAACCATCAATTGGCTGTTTCCTACTTAGCTAAATCGTCTATTTTTGCCTTCCCAAGAAGAATTATGGAAATTCCTACAAAATACACCCCTACAAGCACCGAAGACAAATGGTATAAACGCTGGATGGATAGCGGATGCTTCCGTTCTGTTCCAGATGAACGTGAAGCTTTTACGATCGTCATTCCTCCACCAAACGTAACGGGTGTGCTTCATATGGGACACATGCTGAACAATACCATTCAAGATGTATTGATTCGACGTGCTCGTATGCAAGGAAAAAATGCTTGCTGGGTGCCTGGAACTGATCATGCATCCATTGCTACTGAAGCAAAAGTGGTTAGTAAACTCCGTGCTGAAGGAATTGAGAAAAACAACCTTAGTCGCGAAGAATTTCTCAGCCATGCTTGGGAATGGAAAGAAAAACATGGAGGAATTATCCTCGAACAACTTAAGAAACTTGGGGCTTCTTGCGATTGGGAACGCACCAAGTTCACCATGGATCCGCCATTAAGCGAAGCCGTTTTAGACGTATTCATTGATCTACATAAAAAAGGTCTTGTGTACCGTGGAGTTCGTATGATCAATTGGGATCCTTCTGCTCAAACTGCTCTTTCCGATGAAGAAGTAATCTATAAAGAAACTCCTTCGAAACTCTATTATGTTACATACTATACCGAAGACAAATCCGATTCGGTAACCATTGCTACTACTCGACCGGAAACGATTTTGGGTGATACCGCCGTATGTGTGCATCCGGATGATGTGCGTTTTCGACATCTCGTTGGAAAAAAAATCATGGTACCACTTATTCAACGCGCCATTCCAGTAATTGCCGATGAATATGTTGATCGCGAATTTGGAACAGGTGCGCTAAAAGTTACTCCTGCGCATGATGTAAATGACTACATGCTTGGTATCAAGTACTCACTTCCTGTGATTGATGTAATTGCAAGCAATGGAACGATGAGTCAAGCCGCTACCTTATATATTGGGGAAGATCGTTTTGCTGTTCGTAAGCAAATTGTGATCGATTTAGAAGCAGCTGGTCATCTTTTGAAAACCGAAGAAATTATCAATAAAGTTGGTCATTCGGAAAGAACAGATGCGGTTATTGAACCACGCTTATCCTTACAGTGGTTTGTAAAAATGGGGGAAATGGCTCGTCCTGCTTTGGATGCTGTGAACTCAGGTGCTGTAAAATTATATCCTGCAAAATTTGTCAATACCTACCGCCATTGGATGGAAAACGTAAAAGACTGGTGTATTTCTCGTCAACTTTGGTGGGGACAACGTATACCAGCTTGGTATGATGGACAAGGCGATTTTGTTGTTGCTAAAACTGAAGCTGAAGCTATTGCAGCCTATGCTGAAAAAGGGAAGACTTATACTACTGGCCAAATCCAACAAGACGAAGATGTACTTGATACGTGGTTCTCAAGCTGGTTGTGGCCTATCTCGGTTTTTGATGCAGAATTTGTAAATAAAGCAAAGTCGGAGTGGAATGCCGATTTGAAGTACTACTACCCTACTCATGATTTAGTAACAGCTCCGGAGATTTTGTTTTTCTGGGTTGCACGGATGATCATGGCAGGAATGGAATACACTGGCGAAGTTCCTTTTAGTAATGTGTATTTGACTGGTATTGTTCGCGACAAATTGGGACGTAAAATGTCGAAATCATTGGGGAATTCTCCTGATCCTATCGATTTGATTCATACATATGGAGCCGATGGCGTACGTATGGGAATGTTGCTCACATCACCAGCGGGGAATGATTTACCATTTGATGAAAGTTTGTGTGAACAAGGTCGAAATTTCAACAATAAGATTTGGAACGCCTTCCGTTTAGTAAATCAATGGGAAGTGGCTGATATAGAGCAACCTGAATCGGCAAAGCAGGCGATTGCATGGATGAATGAACGTTTGAAAGAAGAAGTCGCCAATGTAGAGGAGCTCTTTTCAAAATATCGCATTTCAGAAGCCTTGATGAGTTTGTACAAATTGACCTGGGACGATTTCTGTGCTTGGTACTTGGAAGCTGTTAAACCGGCTTACCAACAACCTATCGATACGGCAACACTTGAATCGACCAAACGATTTTTTGAAGATATTTTACGCTTGTTGCATCCATTTACGCCATTTGTAACCGAAGAGATTTGGCATTTCTTGGCAGAACGTGAAGAAGGTTCGTATTTGATGATGGATCGTCAGCCAGCTATTACACCTTATGATTCAAAACTAATTCAACAGTTTGAGCAAACCCGAAATACCATTGCGGCAGTGCGTAATTTTAGAAATGAAAAAGGAATTTCACCCAAGGAAGCATTACAATTAAGTTGTAGCACACGAACAGCTTCAGCAGCTCTTCCTTTCATGGCCGTTCTTACTAAGTTGGCGAATATTTCGGAAGTGGATTATGTGACTGAAAAGCCAAGTGGTTCGTTTCAATTGATGGTAGGAACCGATGAGTTTTTCTTACCAGCTAACGAAAGCATGGATTTGGAAGCGGAACGAGAAAAGCTGGAAAAAGAACTGGTTTACACACGTGGATTCTTGGAATCGGTATTGAAGAAATTGCAGAATGAGCGATTTATGGCCAATGCCAAAGCGGAAGTGGTAGAAAGTGAACGGAAAAAAGAAGCAGATGCTATCCAGAAAATTAAAGCATTGGAAGAACAATTGAGCTCTTTGGTAAATTAAATTCGATTAGAAAATTGAAAGCATCCGAATTACTTTGATGTAAAACGGGTGCTTTATTATTTCAACACATTTGCAAGAACTCTGTTTTAATAGCATGAAAATAGGTTTTTCTCCTTGTCCGAACGATACCTTTATTTTTGATGCCTTCATCAATAAGAACATACAGCCTGAGCTTCATTTAGAACCTTATTTAGCAGATGTTGATGAGTTAAATCGAAATGCAATTGCAGGAAAATTAGAGATTAGCAAGATTTCTTTTGGCGTTTTAACGGCAGTTTCGGAACAGTATCAAGTGTTAGATGCGGGAAGTGCTTTGGGATTTGGATGCGGTCCATTGCTTATATCACGTGAACCAATCTTAGCTGAAGCGGAAAAAATCAATCCCTTAAAAATTGCTATTCCTGGGAAAAGTACAACAGCGAATCTTCTTTTAAGTATGGCATTTCCAGCTGCACTAAACAAGGAAGTGTATGTTTTTTCGGATATTGAAGAGGCTGTTTTGAGTGGTAAAGTAGATGCGGGTTTGATTATACACGAAAACCGATTTACCTATCAGAAAAAAGGCTTGCACAAAGTGATTGATTTGGGAGCGTATTGGGAAGAGCAAACCGGTTTACCTATTCCTTTGGGATGTATCGCAGTTAAACGTAATCTGCCAGAAGAATTAAAAAAGAAGATTGGATTGGCCATTCGTAAAAGTGTGGAAATGGCCTTTGCAAATCCAGAAGGAACGATGAAGTATGTAGCTGCACATGCGCAAGAAATGGAAACAGATATAATGAAACAGCACATTGCACTATACGTGAATGAGTTTAGCGTTTCGTTGGGAGAGAAAGGCAGAGCAGCGATTGAACGCTTAATGCTAGAAGGAAAAAAGGCTGGATTAATTCCGGAAATTAGGCAATCTCTTTTTGTTGATCCATAAAAGCAAATGGAGGCAATAGAATTTCGACGACCGCTCGTGTTGCAATAGCTCCAAAAAGATGAGGAAAGAAGCCCGATCCATCGTCGGCAGCTTCATAAATAAGTGGAACATTGATTAAGGTAGTATCGATTTTAAGGATACAGACTTTATTGATGTTTTTGGAGAAGAACCGTTTGAGAGTGGCAGGGAGTTGTTCATAACGTGAACAATGAATATATCCTTCGTTATCGAGAGAACTTGATTCGTATTCGGGAAGTTCGGATTGAGAATTCCAATCGGAAGTATTTGCAATGTGGTAAATAAAACGCGGTGCTGCCATGTTGATTTGCATTGCAAAATTAATGAAAGCAGCGAGTTTATTCATAGAATCTCAATTTAAATATGAACTGAATTTTAGAAATTCCAGGTTTGTTTTTCTCATTATTCGAGTGATTTTTTTTAAGACTTACTAGATGATTTATATGAGTGGAATATTGCAAAAGCGATTGGAAGGGAAGCGCCAAAGGCGATTGTGCAAAGCACCGGAGCGTATGCGTAGCCCTGAAAAGCGCGGTGCCAGCATGTACTAAAAAATCGCATTGAGCAAAAGAATTCTATGCTGGCATTTGCCCAAGTAAAAGAGTTTATCTGTAAGTTTCGAACTCAATACGTAAGAACCCAAAATTGGAGCGTTCGTAGAAGGCGCTAAACTTTAATCTGCTACCCATGAGTAAATTCCTTACGCGAATTTTTGTAGTCGAAGACAATGAGTTCTTCAGCCAGTTGATCAAGCAAAAGCTGGAAATGAATGATCAAAATGAGGTAACGCTTTTCCATAATGGAGAAGATTTTAGAAGTAACCTGCATTTAAATCCTGATATCGTTGTTCTGGATTATAATTTACCGAATACAACAGGAATTGATTTATTGAAAGAAATCAAGAATTTTAATGAGGAGATAAAAACGATTTTGCTTTCGGGACAAGAGAAAGTGGATATCGTGATTGAGGCATTTGAAAATGGTGCCGAAGAATATATTAAAAAGGACGATAATGCACTTCAAATGCTCGATTTGAAGGTTCAGAAGCATAGCGGAAGTGTGAATTTGAGAAAAGAAGTTGATACACTTCGTGAACAGATTATTGATCGAAATCGCTATGACCGCATTATTGGAGAAAGTCAAGCCATATTAAAAGTGCTTCGTTTGATTCAAAAGGTGGAGAAAACTAATATGCTTGCCTTGATTACTGGCGAAAGTGGAACCGGAAAAGAATTGGTTGCATCGGCGATTCACTATAATTCGGCAAGAAAAAATCGTCCATTTGTAGCTGTGAATGTGGCTGCGATTCCGGAAGATTTGATGGAAAGTGAATTATTCGGACATGAGCGCGGCGCCTTTACAGGAGCGGATAGCAAGCGTATTGGTAAATTTGAAGAAGCCAATGAAGGCACTATTTTCCTCGATGAAATTGGGGAAATGGATATACACATGCAGACTAAATTATTGCGTGTATTGCAAGAAAGTAAAATCACTCGATTGGGTTCGAATAAAGAAATTCCTTTGAATGTTCGTGTGATTGCTGCAACAAATAAAAATCTCGCACAACGCGTGAAAGACGGGAAAATGCGTGAGGATTTGTACTATCGTTTACAAGGATTTTTGATTCATTTACCACCGCTCAGAGAACGCGATAATGATATTTTATTGTTGGCGAAAAGCATGCTTCGAATTTTTTGTGATGCGAATCGAATGCCTGTGAAAAGTTTTTCTTCGGATGCCTTAAAAGCGATGATGAAGCATCCTTGGAGCGGGAATGTCCGCGAGTTAAAAGCATTTATAGAACGAGCAGTATTGATTTCTGATAATGATATTATTGAAGAAGAAGATTTGATTTTTTCGCAGGATATTTAATACGTTTTTTTTAAAATCTCAGTCCCTAGTAAATTAATTTTTACTGGGGATTTTTTATTTCTAGAGATCGCCAAAAAAATAGAATTAAATACAATGAATGCCAATTTTAAATATCTGATTTTCAAAAAGATAATCTCCTGAAAATTGAATTATTCCATTACATTTATTAGATATTAAATCGATAAAAATGAAAAATCAATTGGATAATAAAACGATTGGAATTTGGATGGATCATCATGAGGCAAAATTGATGTTGCCCAATGATTCACATTTAAGTAAGGAAGAGATTCTTTCGGATCATGATAGCAGAATTCGAATTGATGGTGAGTCGGGCGATGGGATGAAGTTGGGATCGAATCGTTCGACCAATAATGAATATTCGAAACATCAAATTGAGCAACATGATATTCACGCTTTTTTCAAAAAGATAGCCGATCGTGTTGAAGCCTTTGATCGCATTTACATTTTTGGACCAACTACTGCTGCCAGTGAGTTTCAACATTTTTTAGAAGGAGAAAAACGATTTTCGAATACACTTATTTCAACAAGTAAAGAAGATTATTTGACTGATGTTGAAATTCGAGAAAAGGTGAATTCAAAAGTCTGGTAAGTATTTTAGGAATTCACAAGATGAATTTTTTCGAATAAAAAACCCCTGATCTTTCGGAGGAGGGCCTTGGATCAGGGGTAAACGTGATGGTTTGGATTTACATTTCATCCTCTGGTGGAGGCGGGCCTTTGTGACCTGATTGTTTCATTCGTTTGAGAAGCGTCAATTTAAAATCGTGTTCTGCTTTATAGAGAAGTGCTATTTTTCGAGCTGGAATAACTTTCTTTAATTCTGCTTGGTATTTCCGGTGGAGATCAGTGATTTTCTGTTGATTTAAAATATCGTCTTCCAGTGCTTTTTCAACTTCTTTATCATTCATGCTCATCAGGTTTTCGTTTGTTGAGCGTCGAAGCTTGTTCATGTCTTTTTTTACTCGATCAAGCTCATCGGTAAATTGATTATAAACGGGCCAAAATTTCTGTGCTTCATCGGGTGTTAGAGCTAATTTTTGTGTGATAAAAGCGATACGTTGTGCTTTTATTTTTTCTCGTATGTTGTCTTTTTGTGCAAGTGCCGGAACACTTAGCAATAAGAGTAAAAGGAAAAGTGGAGATTTCATGTGATGGTATTTTAAATTCATTCGGTGATATAAGAATCATCCATATCGTGATCCCTTAAGTATGATCTTATTGAATCATTTTCTGATGAATTCAGTTGCGATGTGTCGTTAGAAATTGCCATGTCGGTGCTTTCTAGTATGTCGTCTAATTCTAATTCATCGATAAATCCTTCTTGGTAAACGTAAGTTGAAATTTCATCATCGGTAAGTGGATCGGCTGGTCCATTTAACAATCGGTATCCAAAAACACCAGCGATAACAAGCATTACAGCGGCTGCTAAAAGTGGAGCAGGTTTTAATAGGGATGGAAATGGGAACCGTTTTATTTTGTTCTCTTCTTTGATCCGTTCTTCGAGCTTTGCTGGAAAACGGTCGAAGTATCCCTCGGGAACCCTAAATGGATTGCCTTTGGGCAGTCCTTCAGGAAAATAATCCGGTGTTTCTTCGTTGTTCATTTGCGCTTCTGATTGGTTCAATATCGTTTGGTTTAATCTTGCTTCATAAATTCTTCAATCTTCTTTACAGCATGGTGAAATGAGGCTTTTAAAGCGCCGACAGAAGTGCCCAAAATCTCTGACATTTCTTCGTATTTCATTTCTTCAAAATATTTGAGATTGAAAACAAGACGTTGTTTATCGGGTAAAGTCAAGATGGCTTGTTGCAATTTCATTTGAATGCGTTCGCCACTGAAATAGGTGTCTGTCTCTAAATTCTGAGAAAGTTGATATTCTACATCTACCATTGGTACCATGAACCGTTTCTTTTTATTGTTTAGAAACGTGATGCATTCGTTGGTGGCAATCTTATATAGCCAAGTATATATTTTTGAGTCCTCGCGAAAATTATCGAGTGCTCTAAATGCTTTGATGAACACGTTTTGAAGTAAATCATCGGCATCGTCGTGGTCGAGCACCATTTTGCGAATATGCCAGTATAAGCGTTGTTGATATTGGCGCACGAGCAGGTTGAACGCATGATTTCGCGTTGCTGCTTTCGCAAATAAATCCAATAATTCCCGGTCGCTTAATTCTTCCATAGGATAAGACTCCGGTCGAGCTTCGAATGCTTATCGACGACGAATGGCAGATTCTGCGGCTTCGATGATGTTTACAGTATCTAAACCGTATTTCACCATCAATTCTTCAGGGGTTCCACTTTCGCCGAAGCTATCGTTTACAGCTACCATTTCCAACGGTCTTGGTAAAGTGCGGGAAAGTAGTTGTGCTATACTATCCCCCAATCCTCCATTTCGTTGATGTTCTTCGGCCGAAACTGCGCATCCGGTCTTGCTGACCGACGCAATGACTGCCTCTTCATCGAGTGGTTTAATTGTATGAATATTTATTACTTCTGCATCGATTCCTTTCTCCCACAAAGCTTCTGCAGCTTTTAATGCTTTCCAAACCAAATGACCTGTTGCAAAAATGCTTACGTCTTTCCCTTCTTTCAGAATCAGTGCTTTTCCAATTTCAAACTTCTGATCTGCAGGTGTGAAGTTAGGCACTTTGGGACGCCCAAAACGTAGATAAACTGGACCTTCATAATCGGCAATGGCAATGGTTGCAGCTTTGGTTTGGTTGTAATCGCAGGGATTTATCACCACCATGTGAGGCAACATTTTCATCAAGCCAAGATCCTCGAGAATTTGATGTGTTGCGCCATCTTCACCCAAAGTTAAACCGGCATGCGAGGCACATATCTTTACATTTTTCCCTGAATAGGCAACACTTTGACGAATCTGATCATACACGCGTCCAGTTGAAAAATTTGCAAATGTTCCAGTAAATGGAATCTTTCCTCCAATGGTTAATCCGGCTGCCATTCCAATCATATTGGCTTCTGCAATTCCTGCTTGGAAGAATCGCTCAGGAAATTCTTTAACGAAGGCATCCATCTTTAACGAACCAATTAAATCGGCACAGAGTGCTACAACATTTGGGTTACTTCGTCCAAGTTCTAAAAGTCCTGCTCCAAATCCAGAACGTGTATCATTTTGATCGGTGAAAGTAAAAGGTTCCATAAGCATTATTTTAAAACAACCTGTTGAGAGGTTCCTGGTTGAACGATGAAGTTTTTTTCAATAGTGAATAATGTTTCTCTCACCCCTTTTCCGCGAAACACTGCCTTGTATTTTCCGGGTTGCAATCGAATGACTTCTTGCTGAGAATTTTCACTCAAGTTGCACACCCAAACCATTTGTCCTTTTTCTTCCATTAAAATGCTTGCAACACCTTGCAATGGAAGTTGAAAATTGACAGTTCCTGGCTCATCTATTTTTACTGTTGTTGTGTGACTTTGAGCAATATCGACAGCTTTCAAATTCGTACGTGGAAGCGTGAGTATTTCGAGATCATATTTCCCAACAATCAACTTGCGTGTGTCTTTGAACGACATAACATCCAAAGTATTCATATCTCCCGCTTTACGAATGATACACTGCAAATCGCGGTAAGTCATGCCTTCGCCTGCTTTGAGATTTAGAAATCCTTGGGGAGCATCAATGGGAATGATGGTGTGTTTTCCAGCAATAAGCTGTACATCTTTTTTCTCTACAGGAGGCAATGTATGCACGACAATGCGATAGGTATTTAAACCATCAATTCGTAATGTATCGGGTACGCCTCGGTTGTTCATTGTGTGAACAAAATTGTAACGTACTAGATTGGTCTTTTGATCGTAAAAAGTCATTGCCACATCGGTTTCGGTAGGCTTGCCGCTTTTATCCAATAAACTCACCTGGCAGGTAGTTGTGTTCATTACTTGGGTAATGATGATATTCAAAACTTGCTTGAATGAGCTTTCGCTGGAAGCATCGTAAAAATTCCCAATACAATTGAACGAATTGGTGATTTCAGGATCCATTTTCCCAACGCCTACAATGAAAGGACGAAGCACGATTCCTTTGCTTTGAAGTGCAGCCGAAATTGCACAAGGATCGCCTCCACATTCTTCTTTTCCATCGGTAATGAGCAATACGATGTTGCGAGCTTTGGTATCTGGAAAATCTTTTGCGCAAGCCTCGAGTGAAAGGGCAATGGGTGTAGTGCCACTCGGTGTTAATTTGTTGAGTTTATTCTTAATCAAGTAACCGTTATCACGAGCAAATGGCACCTCGAGTTTGGTATCGTCGCAATCTTGTGGTGGATATTTTTTTTGATGTCCGTAGCAACGAAGTGCTAGTTGAACATTCGGTTGGCGACCCAGACTATCGACCATCGAGCTCACCAACTTCTTAGCGATGTTGTATTTTGAATCGCTTTCCCAAATACCAAACATGCTATTGGAGCAATCGAAAATGAGCAAAATGCGTGTGAGCAGCGGAGGAGCGGGCGCTGTTATAACTGGTTTTGCAGTAGTTCGTGTTTGTGCTGGAGAAAGAAAAGGGATTAGTATTAGAAGGAAGCCAAGGCTTAGGGATAGAAATGGAAAGCGTTCTCCCTTTTTTGGGGAGAACAGCTTGGAATGAATAGCCCGATCCGCAGGGGAAGCCCCAAGAAATCCTGGAGTTTCCTTTACTGAATTAAGATGAAGGGCTTTTTTTAACATGAGTATCTGAAACGATTTACTAGGCTGGCTTAATAATCACCGAGGGTTTCCTCTAGTTGTCCGAGTGCCAGTGCCAATTGTTCATCGTTAGGTGCTACACCATGCCATTTATGTGTCCCCATCATGAAATCAACGCCTGACCCCATCTCAGTTTTCATAAGAATAACGACAGGTTTGTCTTTTCCAGTATGTGCTTTCGCATCATCGAGTCCACGAACAACGTCTGCCATATCATTTCCGTTCATCGAAAGAACAGTCCAGCCAAACGCTTCCCATTTTCCACGAAGATCACCAAGAGAAAGAACTTTCTCCGTAGGACCATCGATTTGTTGTCCATTCACATCTACCGTAGCAATGAGATTATCTACCTTATTTGCTGCTGCATACATGGCTGCTTCCCAAATCTGACCTTCTTGCAATTCGCCATCACCATGTAAGGTATAAACCAATTGCTTGTCCTGATTGAGTTTCTTTGCTAAAGCAGCTCCAATTCCCATGGACAAACCTTGACCAAGAGAACCAGATGCAGCACGAATTCCTTCTAAGCCTTCTTCGGTTGCTGGATGTCCTTGTAAACGGGAGTTAAGCTTTCGGAACGTTTTTAGTTCGGAAACAGGAAAATATCCGCTACGTGAGAGTACGCTATACCAAAGGGGTGAAATATGTCCGTTGGATAAGAAAAAAAGGTCTTCTCCAATACCATCCATAGAAAATGGTGAAGGCTGATGTTTCATCGTGTGGAAATACAGCGCCACCAGATAATCGGTGCAGCCAAGAGAACCGCCCGGGTGACCAGAATTAACAGCATGTACTTGACGGAGAATGTCGCGTCGTACCTGAGAAGCAGTACGTTGAAGTTCGGAGATGGAAGCCATGGGACGAAAGTACATCGGCAAATGGGCTGAGGCAAGAAGATGCAGGGAGGATTTTAAAGGAGTTTTGAACGAAAAGGTGAATAAGTTTTTTGAGGTAAAAACTTGCAAATACCGAAAACTACGTAGCACGTTTCCGAAATCCTACGGATAAACGAATAGGTACATCCGGCGCACCTTTGCTGTATTAACGGACAACCTAACAAACCTATGAAAACACCACTACTTTTTTCGATTGCTTTCATGACAGGATTAAGCTTAAATGCCCAATCATGGAGCCTAACTTCAGCACCACAAACCGAGACGTACACTACCGGTGCAGCATCTGCAGCTGGAACCAGTTTATATGTTGGTTCTTTTAATGGAATTGTGCGTTCTATCGACAATGGACTCACTTGGGAAGTAATCACCGTTCCCGGTTTTGTGCAAGATGTTGATGCTGCCAACAGTGATAAACTCGTTTGTATTGCAACGAATGCTGCTTATGTATCAACTGATAAAGGAGCAACATGGACCAATTCGGGTGTGAATGGAAGTAAAGCTGTTGTTTTAGATGAGCAACATGTGCTGGTAACTGACGAAATCTCAACTCAGTTTTACAGCAACGATTTCCTAAGTACATCGGCGGCAAGTGCCACAGCACCACGAATTGTATCGGGTGTACTTAATGGAAGTATGGCAATTCTAGGTTCGTACGGATCGAGCATTTACACGAGCAATGACTATGGTGCAACGTTCGCGACTACTGGATATTCAGGCTTTGGTGCAACAACCGTAACTGCAATCGCGAAAGGACAAGGAAACACCTATTTTTCGATTAATAGCGGCGGTTTGCATAAAAGTACCGATGGCGGAATGACTTGGGCGCAAGTAACGACAGGATTGTTCGGTCAGCACCGTGATTTAATTTCTGATGCTAATGGAAATCTCTACTTAATGCTTTCGAATAAAGTGTACCGTTCGATTGATAATGGTCAAAGTTTCCAAGATGTTTCGGTTGGATTACCTGTTGATGGAAACTACTGCAACGATTTAATGATTACTGGAGATGGTAGTATTTTCGCGGTACTTAGCTTATTTGGAACACCAGCTCAAACTGGGATTTACAAATTCACTCCTGAAACTGGAGTTGGAATTCAAGAGGTAAAACAGGCTACGTTTCAAGTTTATCCTAACCCAGCTAGCAATCAAGTAAACGTTCAATTGAACAAGGAAGCTAAAACAGCTCAATTGTTTGATGCTACTGGACGAGTAGCTAGAACATTTGTAATTCAAAATCTAACACAACAGTTCGATTTAACAGGACTTGAAGCGGGAATGTATGTGCTTTCAGTTGCTGGACATCGTTCACAAATGCTCAGTATTCATTGATTTTCGATGTGTTTCGACGAGGATGGTTGTGAACATCCAGAAGGCCTGGGAGAAATTCCGGGCTTTTTTATTTGACGGATTTATTTGAGGAGAATTTGAAATAGCAGATGAATTCCACGCGAATAGATATTTCGCATCTTTACCGCGATGAACCGTGGTCAGCTCAAAACACTGATATTCATTTTTTGCTTCCTGTTGATGGGAATCCGGCTGCTTAACATTCCGGCAACCGAACGCGATCATGTATATGGTGATGGTTACAGCGATATCAACACCTTATCGGCAACTCGTTTTTTTCATGATTCTGGATTTGTAAAAACAGCTTTTTTGCCCGTTCATGGTTATCCTGAATCGCATCCAACAAAAGTCTACACACACTATCCGGCATTGCCCGATATTCTCGATGGATTTACTGCCACAGTGTTAGATTCGACCGATGAGCGAGTCTTGCGACTATTTCCATTTTTACTTTCTATTTTCTTTTTCTTCCTCATTTATCGAGTATTAAACGATTTAACTAAGAACACTGAAAACGCTTTTGTTGGAGCGAGTTTGCTGGTACTATCTAATTATTTTATTGCTTGGGGCGATAACCTACATCAACATTTGTATGCTGAACTAGTCAAGTGGTTATTTATTGGTTTGCTCTATCGCTATCAAGAATCGAAACGAGAATCACGTAGTTCATTTATTGGTTTGCTTGTGTTGATGATGATTGCCGTGAATATCTCCTTTGAATTACCTGTGTTTTTAGGTGCCGCTAGTGTTGGATTTGCCTTTATCTACCAGAAAAACATGTTCACACGCGAAACCATTGGCTTGTTTGCCGCATTGTTGCTTGGTTTCGGTTTGCACATCATTCAAAATGTACTGTATTTTGGAACACTCGATTTGGCAATGGAGGACATGAAAAACGCCTTTGTGTTTCGAACCACAGGCGCTGAAGATGTTGGCTATATTCCCGAAAAGCCCTTTTCAATCCTACACGATGGCTGGAAAATCCCCATTGAATGGTTCAATCGTATGGAGCGCTATTATGTGCTTCCCGGTTGGTTTCTTTTAGCCACTTGCTTTTGGTCGATTCCCAATTTACACAAACAAAATCCCCGTTTATTTTCGATTGTTATTGCCTTGTTTATTGCTTCAGCCGCTTGGGGTTTTGTCATGCCTCAACATGCATACGTACATCTCTTCACCAATAAGCACTTCGGACTTTGGGTTGGATTAATCATGTGCATTTCCCTTCCATTTTATTGGAATGTGGTTAAGCAGCATTTTCAACAAAAAAATAAAGCAATGATTTTCCTTCATGTTGGATTGATAGGTTATGCAGCAATTATGTTCATCACTCAACAAGTTGTGGGATTGTGGTGGAAACATGGGTTTGGTGTGCTGGTTAGTTAGTGTGCTCCCTTCGACAAGCTCAGGGAGCGGTAATACCCGAGCGCATTTTCGAGAATTGACAATCTAACCTAAAATTACTCCCCCATTAAACTATCTTTGCGCCCATTTTCAGAAAAACTATGGCACTTAAATGCGGTATTGTCGGATTACCAAACGTTGGGAAATCCACTCTTTTTAACTGTTTGAGCAACGCAAAAGCACAGGCAGCCAACTTTCCGTTCTGCACCATTGAACCGAACGTGGGTGTGATTACCGTTCCCGATGAACGCATGACTGAGTTGTCCAAATTTGTTAAGCCTGAACGCATTGTTCCTACCACGGTTGAGATTGTTGATATTGCAGGTTTGGTGAAAGGTGCTTCCAAAGGAGAAGGTTTAGGAAATCAGTTTCTTGGAAATATCCGCGAATGCGATGCGATTTTGCACGTATTGCGTTGTTTCGATGATGATAATGTGGTTCACGTGGATGGTCGCGTAAATCCAGTAAGTGATAAAGAAGTAATCGACCTAGAACTTCAATTGAAAGATTTAGATACTGTTGAGAAACGACTTCAAAAAGTGGAGAAGTTGGCTAAGACGGGCGATAAAGACGCTAAACGTGCGCATGATATTCTTTCTCAGTATCGCGATGTTTTGTTGAAGGGTAAATCGGCAAGAAGTGTCGTGTTGGACAAACCCGACGATATTGAATTTGCTAACGATCTGTATTTATTGACGAATAAACCGGTGATGTACATCTGCAATGTAGATGAAGCATCTGCCAAATCAGGAAATGCCCATGTGGAAGCTGTTCGTGCTTCAATTGCTGATGAGAATGCTGAAATCCTAATTATCACTGCAGCTATGGAAGCCGAAATTGCTCAACTCGAAACCTACGAGGACAAAGTAGCTTTCCTAAGCGAAATTGGTTTGGAAGAGCCGGGTGTGAATAAGCTCATCAAAAAAGCGTATCACTTGCTAAATCTTCAAACGTACTTTACTGCAGGTGTGAAAGAAGTGCGCGCATGGACCATCACTACAGGCATGAAAGCTCCTCAAGCTGCTGGAGTAATTCACAGCGATTTCGAGAAAGGATTTATCCGCGCGGAAGTAATTAAATACCTCGATTTTATCAAGTTTGGTTCTGAAGCTGCTTGTCGCGAAAATGGTAAGCTTGCTGTCGAAGGAAAAGAATATGTGGTGCAAGATGGCGATATCATGCACTTCCGTTTCAACGTATAAGTTTATTCGCAGTTTTGGATGTAGGTAAATTCGCCTATTCCAACTTCGTATGCTACCAAGTAGCCCAATCCAGGTAATTCGGTATAGGCACAACCGGCATCTAAGTTTATATCGTACTTATTCTGTTTAATGATTTCGGTATACGGTCGAGGTGTGTGACCATGTATGATTTTTCGATGTCCAATACGTTCGGGATCGATTTCCATTTTGCGTATCCAACGCATCGCATCGATATCGGCAAATAAATCACGTTTCGAAAAATTTAATCCGGCATGTACGAAAATGCATTCCGGTGTTTCGAAATACATCTCGCTGTATTGAATAAATTCTCGGTATTTAATAGGAATCTCAAGCACCGACGAAACACCAAAACTGTTGAGTGTGTCTTGTCCGCCGCAACGCCGCCAGTATTCCATTTGATCGGAACTGTAGTAAGCCGCAATCATCAATTCTTCGTGATTTCCCTGCAATACATGAACACGAACACCTTCATTTTTCAAAGCGAAAATTTCATCAATTACGCCTTTGGTATCAGGGCCTCGATCAATTAAATCGCCCAATACAATGAGCTGATCTCCTGATTGAATCTTTAATTTAGCTCGCACCAACTCACGAAATGTGCGCACACATCCATGAATATCTCCTATTGCAAATTGACGAGCTGACATTAATATCGGTTTCTTTAATAACGCTGCAATATCGGAATTGGATTTTTAAATGAGCAATTTATCGGTTCGATATACAATTTAAAAGTTCCTGAATGGTTGTTTGACCTTTGTCTTTGTTATACCATTCCTGCATCGCCAAACCGATTTCTTCCTTTGCTCCACCTTGTGTTTTAATCGACTTAGCTAATTCTACTGCAGGCAATGGACGAGGTCCCCAATGCCACATCACCTCAAATGTATCGGGATTCATCGAAATCAATTTTGGAATCGCTTTTCCTCCATTGGTAAGAAACTGATCCATCAAATCAAGGTGCTCATCGCGTAGCACAATACGTAGTTCAATCGTCGCACTTTGTTCTGACATACGCACCATGATAGGTAACAATTGGGCAGCATCGCCACACCAAGCTTCCGAAATCACTACCCATAACTGACGCGGCGTTTCTGCAAGAGCGGTAACAACTTCCGAATCAAACTTCAACGTTTTGTAAACACGCTTCGATCGATGCAGATTCAATTCAGTAAAATGAATATGTTCTTCGGTTTGTTCTCCTGTGGTTTGTTTGTCGGCCACCAATTGCTCCATGAGCGCCATATAACGCTCCCAAGTAAAAGCGTTCCTAATAAGTGTTGAATTCAAAAGCATGGCGCAAAGAACAGCAAACTCACTCAATGCAAGAATGACTTTTATCACGGATAGAAGAATTACGACCGCTTCGCTCTATGAATACTTCGCTTGAGATTTTGCTGATTTTAACTATCCGCACCCTCGGACTGAAGTCCGAGGCTACTATAATCCAATTCAAAAATTCTAGATTCAATTGACCCTAATGCTTCAAATTACCAATCGGCACCCTCGGACTTCAGTCCGAGGCTACGAATCACACATGCCAGATTCGATAGATATACCATACAGCAAATTGCTGATCAATAACATCCGCATCCCCGGACTGAAGTCCGAGGCTACTAGGTCAATTTAGCTAGATTGAGGTCAGGGTGAAGACACGAATGCACGTCCTTCCAAAATTTTCGTACATCGTACATCCCCCTTCATTTCGTTAATAATTCTCTCCTTTTCCCGCTTTCGCTTCAATTCGCAATCCTTATTTTTGCAACATGGCTGAAAATACAGATAGCACATACAACGACGATTCCATTAAATCCCTCGACTGGAAGGAACATATCCGCCTCCGTCCTGGGATGTATATTGGGAAATTGGGCGATGGTTCTTCGCTCGATGACGGGATTTATGTATTGCTGAAAGAATCAATCGATAACTGCATCGACGAATACGTAATGGGTTTCGGGAAGAAAATCGAAATCACCATTAAAGATCGCATGGTACGTGTGCGCGACTACGGACGAGGTATTCCGCTCGGTAAAGTGGTCGATGTAGTGTCGAAAATCAACACGGGTGCGAAGTACGATTCGGTAGCTTTTAAGAAATCGGTTGGTTTGAACGGTGTCGGAACCAAGGCGGTGAATGCACTTTCGAGCTATTTCAAGGTGCAATCGGTACGTGATGGGAAAATGAAAATGGCGGAGTTTGAGAAAGGAAATCTCACCAACGAAACCGCTGTTACCGATACCAACGATAACAAAGGAACACTTGTTCAGTTTTTTCCGGATGAAGCCATATTCGGAAACTACAAGTTCATCAGCGAATACGTAGAGAAAATGCTCTGGAATTATGCTTACCTCAACACAGGTTTGAGCATACATTTCAACGGACAAGTGTTTAAGTCGGAACGTGGATTATACGATCTACTAGAGCAAAACCTCAGTGGAGAACCGCTTTATCCGATTATTCATCTGCGTGGCGAGGACATTGAAATTGCCATGACGCATGGTAACCAGTACAGCGAAGAATATTATTCGTTTGTCAATGGTCAGCATACAACCCAAGGTGGGACACACCAAGCAGCATTGCGCGAAGCGGTTGTGAAGGTGATTCGTGAATTCTACAAGAAAGATTTCGATGCGAATGATGTGCGTCAATCCATCATTGTTGCCATCAGTGTGAAAGTAGTTGAGCCGGTGTTCGAAAGTCAGACTAAGACCAAACTCGGTTCTCAAAACATCGCTCCCGATGGACCTGCCATTCGTACGTTCGTTATTGATTTCCTCAAAAAAGAACTCGATAACTACCTACACAAGCATGCCGATGTTGCTGAAGCATTGTTGCATAAAATTCTACAGAGCGAAAAGGAGCGGAAAGAACTCAGCGGTATTCGTAAGCTGGCACGTGAGCGCGCTAAGAAAGTAAGTCTACACAACAAGAAACTCCGTGATTGTCGGGTACATTACAACAGCAACCACGCAGTTCGTCTCGATACAACACTCTTTATTACCGAGGGAGATTCGGCATCTGGTTCCATTACCAAAAGCCGCGATGTGAATACACAAGCCGTATTCAGCTTGAAAGGGAAACCACTCAACTGTTATGGTTTGACCAAGAAAATCGTTTACGAAAACGAAGAATTCAATCTCTTGCAAAGTGCCCTCAATATTGAGGATGGCATGGACGATTTGCGTTACAACAACATTGTAATTGCTACCGATGCCGACGTCGATGGGATGCACATTCGTTTGTTGATGATTACGTTTTTCTTGCAATTTTTCCCCGATTTGGTGAAGAACGGTCACTTGTACATTTTGCAAACGCCGCTATTCCGTGTGCGTAATAAGAAAGACACGTATTACTGTTATTCCGAAGACGAGCGTCGCGAAGCCATTGTGAAGGTAGGCAAGAACCCCGAGATTACCCGATTCAAGGGATTGGGAGAGATTTCGCCAGACGAGTTCAAGCATTTTATTGGAAAGGACATTCGCCTCGAACCAGTGATTTTTAAACGTGAGGAGAACCTTCCGCAACTACTCGAATTCTATATGGGTAAAAACACACCCGATCGTCAGCTTTTCATCATTGATAATCTCAAGGTTGAGAAGGATTTGGTGGAAGAAGAAAAAGCCGCTCCTGTTGCTGAAATCGAAGAATAAAATAACACCTGATAACTAAAACTTAAGTTTACCCTACAGCATCCCCGGATTTCAATCCGGGTTTTTTTGTAGAAGTTAACCTGAAACTCTTTATTTACCCTGCAAGTTCCCCGGATTGAAATCCGGGGGTGCCGAAATGTAGAAGCTGAGATACGTTGAAGTTGAACAACACTCTTTAGATTTCAAAAGAAGGTGGAGGAGGTTATAGTAGAAAAGAAAAAAGCCACTCTTGTATCGACATTTGAAGTATAACCTACAGCATCCCCGGATTGAAATCCGGGGTTTTTTGTAGAAGTTAAACTGAAACTCTTTATTTACCCTGCAAGTTCCCCGGATTGAAATCCGGGGGTGCCGAAATGTAGAAGCTGAGATACGTTGAAGTTGATCACTCTGCTTCTGATTTCTAAAGTTGAAATCCGGGGGTGCTAGAATGCCGATGCTGAGATACGTTGAAGTTGAACAACACTCTTTAGATTTCAAAAGAAGGTGGAGGAGGTTATAGTAGAAAAGAAAAAAGCCACTCTTGTATCGACATTTGAAGTATAACCTACAGCATCCCCGGATTTCAATCCGGGGTTTTTTGTAGAAGTTAACCTGAAACTCTTTAGTTACCCTGCAAATTCCCCGGATTGAAATCCGGGGGTGCCGAAATGTAGAAGCTGAGATACGTTGAAGTTGATCACTCTGCTTCTGATTTCTAAAGTTGAAATCCGGGGGTGCCGAAATGTAGAAGCTGAGATACGTTGAAGTTGATCACTCTGACTCAGATTTCTAAAGTTGAAATCCGGGGGTGCTAGAATGCCAAAGCTGAGTTACGTAGTAGAAGAACACTCCGCTAGGAGATACGAGTGTTTAGTTTTGGAAACTCGGAAAAACTAAAAACGTGTCCTTTGAGGCTTTAAATGGAAGTTCTTAGTCCTTCGATTTGATTGATATTTCTTTGCAAATCACTCTAATTAGAAAAATAAACTATCCATTTCTAGCAATTCGCTTTTTTCTTACTTCCGAAATTGAAGATTAGAAATTAATATTCTTTAGAGAATACCCGTTTTTAAAAGCATTTAGAAAATCAAAAGTTCGCAAAAAGGTTTCTTCTTACATCTGTAATGAAGAGTGATTCTGAGGTAATGGAATAGGCAACCGCTTTTTGCCTTTTGTCGTTGAGCAATCCAAAACCTTATCCTATGGGAAACCTCAACGTTTTTCTATCATTTAATCGCCTTATAAAAATCGGATTCATTGGAGCCGGTCTTTTACTATTCGGCAATACGTCTCAGGCTCAAACGCCACAGACATTTAAAGTTGTTCCGCCATCAGAAGCAAAACCGCTTTTGAAAGATACGGTGGACAATTTCCTATCCTTTTCACCAGTATATGTAGAAGGCAAAACCTATTTACGTTGGTTGGTTGAGAACGATAAGAAAGACGGCGTTTTCATTGTGGAACGTTCGGCCGATGGCGAGAAGTTCGATGCACTTGGTTTTAAAGACCGAGTGGGAACAGACAAAAGTGTCAATTTGTTTTATTCCTGGGTGGATGATGCTCCTCCTGCAGGCGCTGCACATTACCGTATTATGCAGGTAGGTGTAGATCACACATTTAACTACTCCGATGTAGTGCGTGTGAAAACTGCTGCAGCAGCATCAACGGGTGGTAGCGCAAGCTCTACGCCTGAACAAGGTAAATAATCCCACAAAATCCAACCAGCATGAAACAACGTTTACGTTTAGGTAATCGTCTGAATAACCGACTGCGCGCTCGATTGAGAGCAACAGCTATGGTTTTCACGATAGGCGCTCTGGTAGCAAGCATCTTCTTTTTGTATGAGTTTATCGGGAATGTAACAACAGGCCGAGCTCAGAAATTGGAAGAACAGCTTCACCCAAAAGCAGGCGTAATGGAAGGATTTGCTGGGCGGAAAAAAATCAGCATTCATCCTGAAAAACTTCCCAAAGGAGAAACATTAAAACAATTTACTGTACTAGTTAGCCTTCGTTTGGATGAGCTAAAACTGGCAGCAGATGGTGGAATGGTTTCAGGTCGTGATGGTGAAGATATCGTGTTTACAGCCATCGACGGAACTACCATTTTACCATTTCAAATTGAACGTTTCGAACCAGCTAGCGGAAAACTTCTTGCTTGGGTGCGATGCGAAGAACTGAGTGCTCAACAAAATGAATTCTATCTGTATTATGGAAAATCGGAAGCTGTAAGTGAAGCTTCTAAAAATACGTTTGCTGATCCGTATCGTGCGGTATGGCATTTCAACCGTGGATTTCAAACCGACGGACCAAATCCTTTAGCGGGTGAATATCACGGTGTGAAAGATGAAGAAGGTCGATTTGCTGCTGCGAAAGATTTTCTCGCCTTCGAACAAGGACAAGCAGCTTTCGAAAAAAATGAAGAATTGAATTTCTCTGGAGATATTTCAGTATCGGCTTGGGTAAAAACAAGGGGAAGCGCATTCGACCAAACAGTCATTTCGAATCTTTCTCAAAATGGAGGATTTAGTTTATGGATTGATGATGAAAATCGTCCTGTATTTGAAATTGCGAATACATCAGGTAAGGTTGTCACATTGAATAAATCGAAAGGTGGAAACCCTTTAGAAAAAGATACCTGGTACCAACTTACGGGTGTGTATTCTGCAAAATCTGATTCCCTCTTACTGTATGTGAATGGAAAAGTAGATCGCAGTATGAAAGCTGGATTGGCTTATGCAGCTGGAGATCGTATAAATATTGGTGTTGCTCCAGATCAGGAAAGCAGCTTCTTTAATGGAATTATTGATGAAGTTCGGATTGCTGCAAAAGCTTTATCAGAAATAGAAGTAGCAACAACATGGATTTCAGAATCTGATCCTGAAAGCTTTTTCAGTATTGATGGGAAGGAAGTATTTAGTGCATCGCCACGCATTGTGCAATATGGTGCTTTGGAAGTGAAAGAAAATTCTGGACATGTTGTACTTAACTGGCAAACGACCAAAGAGAATAACCTCGATTTTTTCAACCTAGAACGCTCATCCGACGGAGTTCATTTTACAAAAGTAGCCTCCAAACTTGGCGCTGGAAACTCGGAAGAAACACGCAATTATTTTCTGATAGATCCTTCTCCCATTTATGGAGAAACCATTTATCGTATACGTTCAACAAGCTTTAAAGGCGAAAGCGATGTGAGTCGTTTGTTGAATGTCCATGTGGATGCGCCTGCTACAGCTCTAGGAATTCGTAGCGTAGAACCCAATCCATTTAAAGAGCAGTTTGCTGTAACCTATCGTTCGATGAGCGAAACAGCCATTCAAGTAAAACTAACAAGCATCAGCGGACAAGTGGTTCATTCCACTTCCATCGACCCGAAAACGAATATCGACAACCTGTTCGAATTTAAAGAAACAGCTGCATTGCGTCCAGGCATTTACTTTCTGAGTTTGACTCAAGCGGATGAACAAAAAACAGTAAAACTGATCAAACAACTCTGATTTGTCAAAAAATCGAAGATGCACGATCAAATCACTAAAAACTTACAAATAAAAACAACAATAACCTCCTTGTAAAGCGATCAAAACTCAGGGCTGACAGGCATAGCAGAAAGAAAGAGAAAGCACATCCACACAATAACTTACATGTGTAATGCAGCGAATCACCTTCGGAATTCTACCCCAAACACCGCCGATATCTTTGACGTAAGCAATTGAAAAACACACACTATGAAACGTAATTACTTTTTTTCTTCTTTGATCGCAGGGCTTGTAATGCTCTTGGCAGGATTTCAAGTAGAAGCCCAAACAGTTTCACATACAGGTTCAGCCTTATTAAATAAGAATTCCTTAAAGCAGGATTCTGCCAATACGTTTATTTCATTTTCACCAGTATATCTCGATGGGAAAACCTACGTTCGCTGGCTAGTGAAGAACGATAAGAAAGACGGCGTTTTCGTTGTAGAACGTTCTGAAAATGGAACTGATTTCGAAGCTCTTGGATTCCGCGACCGTGTAGGAACTCAATTATTAGTCAACCTCTTTTATTCATTCGTCGACGAAGAACCTCTTCCGGGTGATAATCATTATCGTGTGATGCAAGTAGGTGCTGATAATACATATCGCTATAGTTCAGTAGTAAAAGTTCATACACCAATTGAACCGCGTCAGGTTGGATCATCAGCCAATGCCGACGCACCAGTTCCAGCACCAACTAAATAATTCCACCATCAACCTCTTTTCATATGAAAAAGCGTTCTACTAAATTAGTAACCAAGGTAAAAACTAAGGTAAGACTACAGCATCGTTTGCGTTTTGTAGCGGTGGCAGGTGCATTTGCACTAGGAGTTTTCTCTGTTGCATTACTTTACAATACCATTGGAACAAGTAATCAATCGATTGCCAACAATAAATTCAATGGAGTTGAAACACTAGCTGAATATAAATTCAGAAAGCAACTCAATTTGGATGCTTCACAACTTCCTGCGGGAGAAGCTCTAAAAGATTTTCCGGTGATGGTAAACATCAAGGACGATGATTTACGTTCGGCTTCAAACGGAGGAAAAGTAGTGAGCGAAAAAGGAGCTGATATTCGCTTTACCAAAGCCGATGGAGTTAGCTTACTCGACTACGAAATTGAGTCGTACAATGCCGTTACAGGTGAGTTGATTGCCTGGGTGAAATTGGATGCTATCAGCGATAAAAAAGCTGAACCAGTATTCCTTTATTTCAGCAATAAGTTTGCGGCCGACGAAAGTTCTCAAAATGCTTGGAACAAAACCTACAAAGGTGTTTGGCATTTGAAAGGAGCTTTAAACTCAAAGATTCCTCATTCAAATCAATATTCTCAAGAAGTTAAAACAGACGGAAGTAAAGAAGTGTATGTTGCTGCAGAGAAAAACTCTAGTCAGTATGCTTGCTTGAATACTCCCGAAGATGTTGATATTACTGGCGACATAACACTTTCAGCTTGGGTATACATTACTGATAAGAAAGAACAAACGATTATTTCCAATCAAAGTGGATTTAATGGTGGATATCGTTTAGGAATTAACAAAGATCATCGTGTTGAATTCCAGGTTCGGAATCAAAATGCAGAGCCGGCTTCTATCGAAGGAAAAGAAGGTACCGAGTTAATGAAAGAACAATGGGTTCATGTTGCAGCTGTGTATTCGGACGAAGGAGATTCGATGGCAACTTACATTAACGGAAAGTTGGAGCGCTCCATCAAAACGGATATCAGCATGGCTGGTAGTACAGAAGCACTTCAAATAGGCAGAGAACCTTCTCGTAAAATTTTCTATTTCGGTGGAAAAATGGATGAAGTTCATATTAGCAATATTGCTCGCAGTACCGCTTGGTTGAATGCTGAATATGCAAGTCAACTGAAGCCAAAAGAATTCTTGAAAGCAGGAGTTACTGAAGCGATCGTTCAACAAATTTCAATGAGTTTACTCACGTTCGACGGTGAAGCTCAAGGCAGCACCGTTGAATTAAAATGGCTCACCGCGATGGAAATTGAGAATGATCTTTTCACAATTGAGCGTTCATCCGACGGAGTAAATTTCGCATCCATTGGAACAAAACCAGGAGCTGGAAACAGCAATGAAGTGTTGAGTTATAGCTATCGCGATAACAAACCTTTGATAGGAACCAATTACTACCGAGTAAAACTAACAGGTGCCACAGGTGAAGAGTATTCGATGATTACTCCAGTAAATGTTGAATCGGCTGGAGAAGAAGATATCCGTATATCGGCAGCACAACCCAATCCTTTTGTAAAAGACTTTAAAGTTGACTATGTAGTTCCCAAAAGCGGAATTGCTAAAGTAAAACTGATGAGTGTAACAGGCGAAGTGGTAATGGAAGAAGAAGTTACTTGTGAAAAAGCATCCCCACGTCAATTCATTTTTAAAGATGATCAAGGATTAAAGCCTGGCGTGTATTTCTTCAGCGTTGCTCAACAAGAAGAAACCAAAATGGTGAAACTCATCAAACGAATTTAAAATCAACCCTAACCTCAACTTTGGAAACCCCGACGATCAAATTCGCTCGGGGTTTTTTTATGGTCGTATGCAGAATTTGAGATTTTTTTAGTGAAATCAAATCAATCATTCATTGGAGCGTAAAAACTTACGTTTTAGGAATTTGATTTTTTGAGAGGATGATTTCTACAATCCTTCGCTGATAAGGGATTCCGAAATAAAAAAAGCGGTATTGTGCCGCATACAAACTATTTTCTTACACCTGTAGCGGACCTGCTTCAAACGGACAAACACAGGGCAACGTCCGATATAGCTTTACGTATCAAATAGAACATTCTACGGCCCTAACCTGAGATACCATATGAAACCCGACCATTCGAATACACCCAAAACCATTGTGCGAGGATCCTTAGCAGCATTGCTTCTAGCATTCGGAGGATTATCGGCCGAAGCCCAAACGAAAATGGGCAAAGGTCTCACGGGTAGCGCACAATTAAAACCCGATGATCAAAATGCGATTTCCTCGTTTTCGCCCGTCTATAATAACGGAAAAACGTTTATCCGATGGCTAGTTACAAACGATGAAAAAGACGGGATTTTTATCGTTGAACGCTCTGCCGATGGTACTGAATTCGAAGCATTAGGCTTTAAAGATCGTGTAGGCTCGCCCCTGTGTGTGAACTTGTTTTACTCCTTCATCGATGAAGCACCTATTGCCGGACAAAGCTACTACCGCATCATGTCGGTAGGTACAGATCAAACCTATACATACAGCGACGTTGTTCGAGTACGAACCGATGTTCAATCCAATACACCACCGACCAATAGTGCTTCAAACGAAAATGGACAATAATTAAGCTTGAAACTTCCTTCCTCAGGCGTCGTATCAACTAAATCCGACGCCTGATGATTGCTTTTTAGATGGCTAGAATCTTTTGCTATTAATGAAACGAAAACTACAACTCCGTACAAAAACCAAAGTCAAGCTGAGAACTTCGGTCAAGCTGGCATATGCAGGTGCGGCTTTGTCGTTGATGCTCATTGGTGGATGGTTAATCTATTCCAATTTCGGAACTTCAACCGATAGTATCGCCAGTAACGAATCAACATTACCTGATTTCAGTTGGAGACGTAAAATCAGTTTTGGGAAGGAATTAATCAAAGGCAACGAAACGCTGTTGAATTTTCCAATGTTGGTACAACTCAGCGATCCAGATTTCAAATCGGTTGCAAATGGCGGAAAAGTTATTCATCCCAAAGGCTATGATTTTCGTTTCACCAAAGCCGATGGAATATCCATTTTCCCAACTCAAATAGATCATTACAATCCCAAAACAGGTGAAATTTCTGCTTGGGTTTTACTCGATACTTTATCAGAAAAAAGCTCAAACGAGTTATTCGTTTATTACAGTAATGCAACTATTCGAACTGAATTGCCCACCGTTTTATGGAACGATTCATTTCGCGGAATGTGGCACATGAACGATTTGCATGCTTCCAACAACCGTAAACTACGCGCTACCATTCAAGGAACAGCCGAAGCAACAGGTAAAATTGGTTCTGCTCGATTGTTTGATGCAGCTCGTCAAGACGCTGCTTTCTTTCCATACGTGGAGGAAATTGATTTAAAAGCTGATTTCAGTTTATCGGCTTGGGTGTATTTGAATGAAAGTGGTCGTGAACAAGTGATTCTTTCAAATCAGGGCGATCGTCCGGGTGGATATCGTTTGTTTATTGATAAGGAGAATAAAGTGTGTGTCGACTATTTGAATGCTGCTGGCAAACGAATTTCTACAGCCAATGTGAGTGGTGGTGAAACGCTTGAGAAAGCACGTTGGTATTATCTTGCAGCTACTTATTCTGTTAAAGAGAATATGGTTCACACGTATGTGGATGGCTTATTAGATCGCAGTATTATATCGCTAGATGCTCCAGGAAACACGGCTTCGGTTTTACAAATTGGACGAGATCTTTTTCAAGAGAAATCCTATTTCAACGGAATCATTGATGAAATTCGCATTTCTTCACAGGCACATTCTCAAGCATGGATTGCTACTGAATTGTACAATCAGAATGTTGGAAAACTCTTGTTCACCTTAGGAAATGCCGAAGAACTTTCGCTCGATTTAGCTTCTGTAAAACGGAATAAAGAAGGTTTGAATAATCAAAACGCAGCAAGTCAAACTCAACAAGAAAAAGCCAATACCTTGCGTGCACAAAAATCTCCATCTACTGGAGAAGCGCCGTCAACCTTGACAAGTAGCACAGAAGCTATTCAAGCAAGAATGAATTCGATTCGCCGCGTGGCGAAAGAAAATAGCAAGTAAAATTTCTACTAAGAAATGAGAAGGGATGTATTGAAAAATGCTTCCCTTTTTTTATTTGAATGAAACCGTTTTCCCAAGCCATTCGAGTGCGGTACCGTTAAGCAAACGATTTTTTTGAGATTCACTTAAATTCATGTTTTTTATCAGCGTGCCCGGAATGACTTCGCCAAGCGGAAAAGGATAATCTGAGCCCAAAGCGATGCGCTCAACTCCAGCAAAATCAATCAAAAAACGCAAGGCTGATTCATCGTGAACAAGACTGTCGAAATACAAACGATTCAAGTATTTTTCGGGGCTGATGGCATTGTCGATAGCCACTAAATCGGGGCGACACTCGAAACCATGTTTGATACGACCCAGTGTTAACGGAAACGAACCACCACCATGTGCAAACGCCACACGTAGCTTAGGTAATCGCTCAAAAATTCCACCGAATATCATAGAACATATTGCACGCGAAGTTTCGGCAGGCATCCCAACTAACCAAGGCAGCCAATAGCGCTGAATGTCTTTTTGTCCAAACATTTCCCATGGATGCACAAATACAGCTGCTCCTAATTCTTCAGCAGCCTGGAATATTTCGAAGAATTCGGGTTCATTCAAATTCAGCTGATTGACATTGCTCCCAATCTGAATTCCAGCCATTCCTAATTCCTTCATGCAACGTTCCAACTCACGAATAGCCAGTTTGGGCGATTGCATCGGGATTGTTCCTAAACCAATAAATCGATCGGGATAATCGCCCACAATGCCTGCAATATGATCATTGAGAAATTCCGAAACAGCCAAGGCATCTTCGCCCTTTGCCCAATATGAAAACATCACCGGAACAGTACTTAATACCTGCATATTCACCCCATGATGATCACATTCGTGGATTCGTGCTTTCGGATCCCAGCAATTGTTCTGCACCTCCCGAAAAAACTGATCATCCTTCATCATCCGTGCACAGCAAGGCTTGTGATGATCGAGATGAATAAAACCACCATACCCAAATCGCTCCTTGAAATTAGGAATGTGTTCGGGAAGAATATGGGTGTGGATGTCGATGGTGAACATGCTGATGTGTTGATGTGTATTCTAGGACTTATGCAAGTCTATGCAGCGTATTTTTTTAGATCAACATAGGGTGTTTTTCTTTTTACGACAGCAAATACTCTTGATACAAGTTTGTTTTTGACTGCATTGAGTGCACAATTATAATGTTTTCCTTCCTGGATTTTACGCTCCATATATTCTCTCATTTCGGTGTTATTTAATACTGCCGAACGCGCCGCCATTGTTAATACTCCATTGATTTTTCGATTTGATCTTCTATCGGTTTGTGTTTTCCCTTTTATGGATGTTCCTGATGATTTTTCGAATGGAGCTATTCCACTATAACATGCATATTGACGAGCATTGTCGAAGTATTCAAAGCCATTTGTTGTGGCGATTAAATACCAACTCGACACTGGTCCAACTCCTTTTATAGATTGAACTAATTCGTCGATTTGACGAAGATTATCATCTGACTTTATCAATGATTTGATTTCCTCTTCTACCAGTTTAAGTTTATCGTTAAAGGTCTTTAACAGATCCGTTTCGATTTGAAAAACTATATCTACACCAGTGGTTTTTGATGAGTTCTTAAGTCTGTTTTTGATGCCTATCTTCTCTTTTTCCAGATGCGAACGCATACTCAAGAGCTTTCTCAGCTGCGCTACAGCACTCTTTGATAGTACCGTTGGGCTAAGCTGTTCTGCATGTAATGCAATGAAATTTGCGATTCTTTGGGAGTCTATCTTATCATTTTTGCCTCGCTGAAGTCCAATAGAATACTTAATGTTTAAGGAGGATTCCATGTAAAAACAGATCTTCTTTTCACTCAAAAACACAGATAAATCCTCGCTATAAATACCCGTATGCTCAAAGCAAATGGCCATCGATTTTACACTCACTTTCAACTGCTTTAACCAAGCAAGCATCAGTGTATAACCATCGATATCATTGCTAAAGACGTTGTGCTGAGATTGATTATGTAAATAAACATCCAGCGTTAATTTTGACACATCAATGCCAATAAAGTTCTTCTTCATACTTTTGTTTTTAAGTGTTGCTCTTGGCTAAAACCTTTAATAGATCTCGAAGTCTAAAATTCTAGCTGGCCATTAACAACATGGTTAAAGGAAACGGGGACTCATACACACCTTAGGGATTTAAAGACCTAGCTGATGAGATAGTTCACCCCGTTTCTTTGTTTATTTTCAGTCAAGATATCTCAACTAAAATAATAGTGCAAGTCTAAAGGCTGGTGTGTTGGTGTGCTGATGTGTTGATGTGCTGGTGTGCTGATGAATGATGTGCTGGTGTGTTGGTGTGCTGGTGTGCTGGTGTGTGCTGGTGTGTGCTGGTGTGCTGGTGTGCTGGTGTGCTGGTGTGCTGGTGATCCCGATAGCTATCGGGAGGTGTGCTGGTGATCCCGATAGCTATCGGGAGGTGTGCTGGTGTGATGATGAATGATGTGATGGTAAATGGTGTGTTAGTGAGCTGATGGAGATTTGATGAAAGTTGAGGTTAGTTAATCAGCACATCAACTAATAAGCACATCAGCACATTACTTAAGGTTTCTCCATTACCGTTCCACACTTCTTGCACGTTCTCAATTCTTCGGAGCCATAAAATTTATTCATTACGGGAGGAAGTTGGGTGACGATATCGGAGACGTGGAGGAATTCTTCGTAGAGCTTGTTGCCACAGGATTCACAGAACCACATGAAGGCATCGTCTTCTTGCTTAGCACGAACTAATTCTACCACTAAACCAACCGTATTTTCAGGGCGTTGAGGAGAATGAGGTGTGCGACCGGGAAGCATAAAGATGTCGCCTTCGTTGATATGAATATCGACAGGTTTGCCATCTTCGATGATTTTTAGTATCATGTTCCCTTCTAGCTGAAAGTAAAATTCTTCGCTTTCGTTGTAGTGGTAGTCTTTTCGTTTGTTGGGACCACCTACAACCATCACGATAATATCGTCGGCAGTTTTGAATACAACCTGATTTCCAACAGGTGGTTTGAGTAAGTGGCGGTTTTCGTCGATCCACTTTTTAAAGGAAAAAGGACGCTGGATTGGCATATGCTGTATTTTTGAGGCAAGGTAATAAAACCTGAATTTGTCTTATGGAACTAAATCTCGCAGGAAAAACAGCGCTGGTATGCGGCAGTACACAAGGAATTGGACGTGCTTGTGCCCGTGAATTGGCCGAAGCAGGTGCTCATATTGTGCTTCTAGCCCGTGACGAAACACGTTTAAAAGAGGAAAAAATCGAGCTCGATCGCATCAATCACCTCAACAACGACTACCTCGTTGCCGATTTTAATGATTGGAGACAAGTAGAATCGGTGGTCAAAGCATTTATCGCCAAACGCAATCCCATTCATATTCTCGTGAACAACAATGGAGGTCCGGCTGCTGGTCCAATTACCGAAGCACGCCCCGAAGCATTTGAAGCGGCATTTACCCAACATCTTTTATGCAATCAGGTATTGGCTCAAGCGGTGTTGGAGGAAATGATAAAAGCTGATTATGGTCGAATCATCAATATCATATCGACTTCGGTAAAAGCACCATTGCATGGTTTAGGAGTTTCGAATACTATCCGTGCTGCTGTGGGAAATTGGTCGAAAACCTTAGCGAATGAAGTAGGGAAATATGGCATTACAGTGAATAATGTATTGCCAGGAGCAACAATGACGGGGCGTTTGTCGCAGATTATTACAAATAAAGCAGCAAGAACTCACCAAGAAATTGCGGTGGTAGAAGAAGAAATGTTGGCAGAAATTCCCTTGAAGCGTTTTGCCAAACCAGAAGAAATTGCTCATGCCGTAATGTTTTTAGCTTCGTCTGCTGCTGCGTATATCAATGGTATTAATTTACCCGTTGATGGTGGAAGGACGGGGAGTTTGTGATGTGCTGATGATCCCGATAGCTATCGGGAGATGTGCTGGTGTGCTGATGTAATATATGTTTTGGTGATTTGGAAATTTGATAGCTATCGGATTGAAAATGAAACTGACACGTAGGTTGAGTTAGAGATGATTTGAGAATTAAATAAAATATCGGATGAAATTAATAAGTCATGTTTTAAATGGGTTGATCGTTTTGATTTCCACTGCAGGAAATGCACAAGGCATTGAAAAAACCTATCGTGGACAATGGGGAAGTAGTTTTTGGACCTTTGAATTTCATGAAGATAAAACCTACAAACGCACATCGGGCGGGCATTATGGAAATACGATTGTGGAAGGGAAATACAGGATATACAACGATACACTGGAAATAATAAATGGATTTGAGAATTCGAGTGGAACAATCAACCGCTATTATGTAATGGATGGGGATCGAATTATTGATTTAACACTCTTGTATGATTATACGATTGCAGAAGGGTTTCCAATCAGTTATAAGAATAAACGAGTTCGTGTAAAAAATAAAGAAGGCGGCAAAGTTGAATACCACTATGTTCCTGAGAGTTTGTTGACCAAATAATTGAATTATTTTGCCGTTCTTAATTGCTAATCGAAAACATATTTCATGAAAAATAGCTTACTCATTTTTTGGATATTCTTCACTTGTGCATCGTTTGCGCAAACCAGAACTCATGGTGATAGTGCTTGGTACGAAGGCCGATATCGCTCTCAAGAAGAGATGAAAGAGATTCGAAAAAAAGAAGCAAAGGAAAGATTTGAAACCTGGTTTATGCCCGGATTGGGATATTCGATCTATCAACCCAAGCAAAGCGATTCTACTGGAAGTTTTTCGGGATTAACGGTTGAATATCTCATTTACGCCAATGTGGATATGAACGATGATCCGGGTCCAAGTCACGTTCGTGTGTATTCGAAATTGAATATTTTAAATAGCGATCGAAAGTCGATCAACTCGATGTTTATGTATACGATTGGATTGGACTTATCTTTAGAGAAAAACCCGAAACGACAGTTTTTAATACCCTATTTCGGATTAGAATTTGGCGGAATGTCGCAAAAGCAATTTGGTACTGGAATTCAGTTTACACCTACGTTTGGATTGCATCTTTTGTCAAAGAAAAACATGTTTATTAACATTCACGGAGGATATATTTACCCAATCAATAATTTCGAAATGTTACAAGGATGGTACGGTCAAGCAGGCTTGAACTTCGCACTATGGTGAGAAATAAGTTGTGAATAAGGAAACATGATCATGAAATAAATAAAATCTGGATTCAATTTAAATGCAAAATGAATATGCATTTTGTTGCAATAAATATTTTAATTGCTTCGAGAAGAATATTTTCTAAGCTTAGAATTGGATAGAATACATTGAGTTTAATAAACTTCCTCTTCCAATAGTTTTTCTTCTCTTTTCATTTTTCTATAGTGAAATAGTTGTTTTAATAAAGGCTGAATTAAATCTTCTCCTTTTTCGCGAATTGCATCAGCATTTTTCGTTGTGACATTGGTAACAACTGATTGAGTAATGAATCCCAAAAGCATTCTTAATGGATTGATTGAATTCCCCCACAATGCTTTTTTAGCTAGTACTCCCGTAAGTGAACCAATAGCAAAATTGCCAATTCCATCCTTCATTTTTGGTAATTCCATGACATTTTGGAATGCTTTTTTGAGGATGTTCATAGGTTTTAATTCATCAACTATTTCTTGAAACTGAGCATTTAATTCTGTGAATTGAATATCCCGTGTCGATTCCAATTCAGTGATACGAATTTTTAAAGATTTAATTGAATCAGTTTTCATGTGACTAATTATTTAATAATTGATAAATAATTTTATTGCTAACGGGAATTTTAATAAATGAATTGAATTAGTAGTTTAGTCAATATTGATTTCTTTAATAATTTAGGGCAATCAAAAGATACAATATGAATGCACAATTTAAAAGCCTTTCATTATTTGATTTTCAGGCTCAGTTTCCAAATCAAGAAAGTTGTTACGCATATTTGGCAAATTTGAAATGGTCAAATGGTTATTCCTGTCGACGATGTAAGAACAAAAACTTTTGTAAAGGCATTAGTCTTTACGAGCGGCAATGCACTGTTTGCAGGCATTTAGAATCGCCAACATCTGGAACACTGTTTCACAAATGTAAATTTTCAATTCTGAAGGCTTTTTATATTGTTTTCTATGTATCAACTAGCAAGAAAGGAATAAGCAGTACTGAGCTAAGTAGAAAGCTTGATTTGGGGCAGAAGACTTGTTGGTTGTTTAAACAAAAGGTTATGAATGCAATGAAAAGCAGTAAGAAAAATCCAATGAAAGGGAAAGTTGATGTTGATGAAACATATGTTGGAGGACAAGATGATAAATCCATTGGAAGAAATGAAGGAAAGAAAAAAGTTGTAGTTCTAGCCATTGAAAAGAAATCAAGAGGCGTATCAAGATTCTATGGGAAAGTTGTGGCGACAGCTAACAAAAAGAATTTGAGTGAATTTATGAGGGATCATATTGCTCCCAATGCGAATGTTAGAACTGATAAATGGGCTGGATATAAAGGCTTGGAGTCTGAATTTCCGAACCTAATTCAAGAAAAGTCTGAGAAGAAAGGAAGGAATTTTAAAGAACTCCATCGAACAATAATGATGTTTAAAGCTTGGCTTAGAGGTGTCCATCATTCTGTTAGACATTTACAGCCTTATATTGATGAGTATACATATCGATTTAACAGGCATAAAATGAATGAAGGAATCTTCGAAAATCTAATGATGAGAATGGTAAAAGCAGAACCATATACTTATAAAATGATTATTGCTTAAATGACTAATTCAATAAATGAATTTTTAAATATTAAAATAAAGAGTGTGACAAGCACATAGAAACAAGCAACTATAAAAAAACCATAATATAGTGTACCAAAAGCCGATCCGATCCAAATTGCAGCACCAATATTTATCATGGTTAAAACAATTAAAATGGATACAAAAATTATAAGCCAACTAGCTAATGAAGAGAAAAGCTCCGCTGATTTTCCAATTGTTTTTAATTGTATTAATTCGACATTGGTTTTAGTATATTTTTCTCCTTTTTCAAAGAGTGATTCCATTAAAGTTGCTTGATTTTCCATGTGACATCTATTATTGAACTGTATAATGAAATGTAATTGAAATACTACCATTCGTAATAGTTATGATATTATTTCCTCCCTGTGAAACAGGATTAAATGTACCAGTAGCAATTACTTCATCGGAACTTAGTAAATCAACATCAATCAATTGATATTTCCACGTTTCATTTGTGAATTGTATATTGCTAATTGGCGTGAGTGAAGTAGCAAATACATCTGAAATTACATTGGTAGAATTATCAAATCCAGAATTTGAATTCTTTCCGAAATTCAATTTTAAATCTGGACCTGATAAATCAATATCCCATTCTGTCCCAGCTGGATTAGTAGTAGGAACGTTGGAGATATCAATTGTAGAAGCAAAGCGATATTGACATCCAACATTTTTCTTCGCATCAGAGTCATAATTGTTGGCTTGAATATCTGTACAGCCTTCTTTCTTTGTACAACTCGTTGTAAAAACGGTTCCAGTTGAAAGCAAAAATGCAACAATTAAATAATTTAATTTCATCCTATTTTTGAGATTAAGTGAATATTATTTTTGAGCCATCTGTCCATCTTTTTCATGGATTTGATTTTTAAAATCAGATTTCATTTCTTGGGCTTTCATTTTCCCTTTATCCAATAAATCTTCAGCATTGTCTTTTACATCTGAATATTTACGTTCCATTTGATCTAAAAAATCATTGAATTTGCCGCGAAGATCATCGGTTAAATCTTCTCCTTTTGACATAATTTTTTTCCGTGTATTAACTCCTTTATCGGGAGCAAATAAAATTCCTAAGAAAGCACCTGTGGCTAAGCCAGCAAGTACACCTAATACTACTTTTCCTGAATTCATGATGTTTGTTTATTAATTAGTTTGAATGGATTTATTTAAATTTTTCTTCCTAAAAAATTTAAGATTTATGTGCCTTTTTATTTTTAATGAATCGTCATTTTAATTCAAATGAATTGATTTAAACCAAGTATCATTTAGTATTGATTCACAAATTAATATTCAACTGGAGGAAATTTATTTTTAATATTTCCATTGAATCAAAGGTGATATTCAAATACTGAATTCATATTATATTTTACTCACTAAATATTACGCTATTCACACACTGAATTTAATTTTCGTAAAGCTGAATTTTAAATAGTAACGATGTAATTCAGATACATTAAAATATGCTGGATTATTTAGAGTTTCAAATTCAGGAAATGATTTATAATGCAGGAAGTTTATCACTGTGTTGCGTGAGGGATGTGAAGGGCTTGGTCCCATTGGGACGGAAGCGAAGCGTACCCCGTAACAGCCCGACCTTGTTGATGTGAAGTGAAACGAAACAGCAATAAGGGCACGCCCAAAAATCAATGGGCCAGAGATGCTCGTTTTAAACGGTCGTTGATGGCTAAACCTAGTCCGATGTTGGGAACTGGTTCGGCGAGAATGAGATTTGTTGCACGCTCGTCGGCTAGACGCAAATAAGCAAACAAGTTGATAGCTGCTTCGGTGATGGAATTTTTTGGACTCAAAAGCAGTTGCAAATCCTTCGGATAATTATTCAAAAACTCGGAATAACGAATAAGAATTGGGGTTTCGGAACGATGAGTCTCGAGTAGTTCGGGGATGTTACCGAGTAGCATTTTCTTTCGTGGAGCATAATGCACATCGAGCATTCCAGGTGCTTGAGGATTGGAACTATGCGAACGCAGTTGCACTTTTCCGACGACAGCTTCAATATCTTCGAGTGAAAGTCCACCTAAACGGAAAACGGTGATTTGCCCATCAACTAAGCCAACTATGGTGCTTTCGAGTCCCACGGAACAGTTGCCACCATCCAATATGAAGGGGATTTTTTCACCCAATTGATCGTTCACATGTTGGGCAGTAGTTGGACTGATGTACCCAAACGGATTGGCACTTGGAGCAGCCAAAGGGAAATCGAGTTGCTTGAGCAATTGCAGTGTTAATGGGTGATTGGGAATTCGCACTGCTACATGAGGCAAACCGCTGGTCACTAAATCGGGAATGTTGGGTTTTCGTGGCAAAAGCAAAGTCAGCGGACCTGGCCAGAATTTTTCTGCTAAAGGCATGAGTGCATCCGGAATGGACTGAGCAAAATCGGAAATGCGTTCGATTGCCGAAATATGAACGATAAGTGGATCGAATGATGGACGCTGCTTGACTTCGAAAATTCGTGCAACCAATGCAGCATCGTATGCATTCCCAGCTAATCCATATACGGTTTCGGTTGGAATTCCAATGATGTTGTTTTTCAGGTGAATTGCCGCCTGTTGAATATCCGACTGGATGATTGCCATGGGGCAAAGGTAATTGATGTGCTGGTGTGATGATTTGCTGGTGTGCTGTTTATTTCTCGGAAGGTTGTGACTGAAGGTTTATACTGATAGATCCTTTATGATCGGATTGAAAATTTGAAGATTTGGAGTTGGTGATTAAATAGTTGAAGCAACAAGTTGAGCATGTCAAAGCATGCTGATATGCTGGTGTGCTCCCTTCGACAAGCTCAGGGAGCAGGGTTTCTCTCCCAAAAGTCCGAACGCTGAGCCTGTCGAAGCATGCTGGTTAGTTAATGTGCTCCCTTCGACAAGCTCAGGGAGCAGGGTTTCTCTCCCAAAAGTCCGAACGCTGAGCCTGTCGAAGTGTGCTGGTTTGTTAATGTGCTCCCTTCGACAAGCTCAGGGAGCAGGGTTTCTCTCCCAAAAGTCCGAACGCTGAGCCTGTCGAAGCGTGCTGGTTAGTTAATGTAAACTTTAGTTCAATTAAATGCTACTTTTGAAAACAGATGCGCGGCTTATTTTTCCTACTATTTCTTTTTGTTATAGGTGATGTGTGTGTGGCGCAGAGCGATGTGGACGCCTTGATTCTTGCTAAAGAAAAAGAGCATTTAAACGAGGGAAAAGCTACCGTATTTTTAAAACGTGAGGATTGGAAAAGTCTCGATCCATTGGTGCTTTCTGCTTTGTTGGTGTTGCAAGGGTACAAGACATTTGTTTCGGGCGATTTGGGATCGAGTTGTCGGTTCAATCCTAGTTGTTCGGCCTTTAGTGCAGCTATCATCCGACAAAAAGGATTTATTCCTGGAATACTATTGACAGCCGACCGACTTATTCGCTGTAATCCGCAAGCAGAATACGATCACAGTCAACATTTGATTAATCAGCAAACTGGCAAAATTGAAGATGAAGTGGCTGATTATTAATTTGTGCTTGCTGTGCGGTAGTTTAAAAGCTTGTCCAGATAGCAGCGAAGTTGGTTTTTTAAAGCATTTAGCACAAGAACAACTATGGACAGAACGCATCGCATTCATAGATCAACATCGTTCTGATACCTGTTCGCGTTGGTTATTGGAACGAGCATGGACAGAAGCACAGCGTAAGCAAGAAAATAGGTGTGATTCTATTTTTCACAGTATTTCATTTTCAAGGGCACAAAGTCAGGGTTTTGGTGATTTCTACCGTTTGTATTTGTTTCGAACGCGCCAGTTAGAAAAGCTAAAGCAGGATAGTTTATTAGGTTCTGATGCTCGTTATTGTTTGTCTTTGTTGATTGAAAAAAATCCAGTTATGCAAATGGATAAACGCTTTGATCGACTTCATTCAATTCATACTGAATTTGTGAAACTGAAACATAAATCAGTATTGTTGGCTGGAATGTTTTCGATTATTCCGGGTTTTGGGAAATTGTATTGTGGTTATCACAAACAGGCGCAAATGAATTGGATTGTTCAAGGTGGATTGGGAATTATTTTGACCGAAATCATCCTCGAAAAGGGCATTGACAATGGACTATTCTATTCTGCGGCTGCATTAGCAGGAACATTTTGGTTAGGTTCTATTTACGGAACGATGCGTTCATTAAAAAAAGAAAAGAAAGACCGGCTCGATGCCTTATATCTGGAAATTACTGATCGTTTTTTATCTGCTTACGGGAATTACCCTTTCTGAAGTAAAAGCTCAGGATAAAAGCAGCATTCCAGCGGAATTACTTCGACTGGAACAATCGCTATGGAACGATTCGGTATCTCCTCAAACGAAAGCTCAAACACAATTAGCCAAGCTTCAACTGTATGCTCTATTGCAGGATTGGAATGCCTTGTTAAAAGGTGCTAAATTGATTCAAACTTCACATCTTTCGGAAAATGAACATGGGGAATTTGAACGTCTGTATCTCCTCGCCTATCTGCAAAACGGACAAACACATTTAGCATCTGCTCGCATAAAGAAATTTGTCCCACAGAACAGCGACACGAATTTAATTTTACTACGTGCGATGGTGCACATAGAGAATTATTATTGGGAAGGATTTGCTGAAGAATTGGGGAGAATAGACAGTATTTGGAAAAACAAAGCTTTAGATATTGCTTCGATGCCCGAATATTCTGAAGATAAAGAAGCTCATTGGTTACCCGGATATTATTTCAAGAATGGACGATTTTTTAAAGGTGGAATATCGTTAGGAATTCATGCTTTGCCACCAGCGATTATCGCTTCTGCCATTTTAGTTAGTATTCCGATAAGTGGTTTTGTGTTGGGTGGATATTTAGGGTGGCGAATTTATGGTTCCGAAAAAGATGCTATTGAACAAGCTCATGAAAAAAGAAACCGGCAAGCCGTTCTTAAAAAACAACTTGCCGGTTATGATCTGCTGAAACAGATAAAATAAATTATTCGATTGTCATTCGACCAATACGATATTCAGATGCTTTTCCACGCGATGTGCAGCAGCCTTTTTTGGTATGTGATGCATACACAATGGCTTTGCTTTTTCCCATACGATCGGCATCACGGAAACTCATAATATAATCGCGCTTTTTATCATATGGAATGATTCCAGCTGTTTCATACGTTCCATTTTCATTCATCGTAACCATCACTGGAATGGTATATTTTGCCGATTGTGGAGCAGCTTCTTTATCGTAATTCCCTTTCGTTAGATTATCGATATCATCGTTAAAAAAGATGTACAAATTATTATTGTATAACGTTGCGTAAAATGAATTGTACGCTCCACCATCATTGGTTGACACTTGCTTTTTAGGAATTACATCTTGCCAAATAATTTCACCCTCGGGAGAAACATTCATAATTAAAATGTCATTATCGTGATAATAATAGGTAGTTGATGAAGCTCCATTTTGCGAATACGTTGTAACAACCACCACGTAATTTTCTTCAAACAATACATAACTACCACCATCGGGTTTTGCAATTACATCGCGCAAATCAATATTCGCCCGTAAATCCTGATTCCGTTTCTTTTTCGATTCACTGTTATTCATCTTATGAATAATCTCTGTCGAAAATTCCTGAGAATGCTCTGCTGAAATTTCTCCCGTTTTATAATCCAACTTATAAAAGAAGGTTCCTTCGGCAGCTGAACGACGTTTCGTTTTACTAAAAGTTCCAACGCAATACGCATTTTGATCTTCATCAAATCGAAGGTTCAAATCACGAATAAATACATTTTTCAAATTCATTTCGAAATCCTTCACTGTTCCCTCAGCAATGTCAATATTCATTGCCTTTACAAGCACTTCGGGATCATCTTTCTGACGTTCCTTTTTAGGGATGTAGATTTTGTACAAAGCCACCAATTTTTTGTCTTTGGTGAGATAATAATCATACATGTCGGCATTGCGATTCTCATACGGCATTTCAATTTCCACATTATGCAATGCTTCTAAATTAATGTCCCAGATTTTCACAATGAATTTATCGTTCTCGTCTTTTCCAGTTTTAGGTTGACGAAACATATAAATCATACTCGAATCTTGAGAAATTCCAAAGTAATGTGATACAGACCAACGACGTTCTTCGAACTGCTCAATTTCTCTCGAAGCATCCAAAGGAGAACCTTCTAAATCATATGATTGAGCATAGTATGTTTTGATTTTTTTATCTTTCATGTAATAGATAACTATCACTTTGTCTTTGATGATATAGAATCGTTCATAGTAGTAATCATAATTCTTTTTGTCTTTCTTCCGCTTATCAATGTCCTCGCGAGAGTACTTTTTGGCCTTGCCACCAATTTTCGCACTCTTACCTAATGTCAATTCACGATAGGTTTCTGGCTTCATGTCTTCTTCACTATATGAAACCAAGTAAACAACATCATTTTCGACACTTACAGAATACAAATGTCCATTCTTAGATCCGATGATGTATTTACCTTTATCAAAGGGTTTCAAATAATCGCTCCATGCTAAGTCAACTTGTGCAGACAAGATTCCTGATACTAAGAGTAAAAAAATGAGTAGATTTTTTTTCATTCTGATTAGATTTGTTGCGAATATAAAACAAGCATGAATAACTTTTTTCTCCCACTCATAATTTTAGTTGCCTTGTATAATCAGGCTTCAGCACAGGTTGTAAAAATTAGAGAGCGCACTGATACTGAATCGCATAAAGAAGTAAAAGAAGCTAAATTCTATACAAAACGTCAAATTCAGGTTGATCCACTTTGGATGATTCGTGGTACTATGATGGTATCGCTTGAGCACACAATTGGTGATTTATTTTCGGCAAGAGTGAATCTTGGAGTGTGCACGCGCGACTACATGGACAATATTTTAGTAGATGGACCACTTTCCAGCTCATCGATAAACTACTTAGGCAATACTCCACAATTAGCTTACGGACTAGAAATGCGCTATTATTATAATGAGAATGCTTCGTTCGATAGTCCCTATTTCAGCCTAGGATTTTCCCGCCGCTCCTATCAATACCGTGTTAGAACAAATTATACTATCTACAATCAATACGTTGAATCTGCTCCGACGGCTAAAAGCTTCGATATTTATGCACGTTATGGTTCTACTTTGACAATCTTGGAAAGAGAAAAATCAACTCTATTGTTTGAATATGGCTTTAGTGTAGGGTTTTCGATTGATAAGTATAGTACGTTTAATGGTCAATACATGAGTGCTGATAACACGATTAATCGCTGGTTGCTACCTCATGCTGGTTTAGGGTTTACATTTTAATTCAGGAAATTCGCCTTTTGCTGAACATGTGAATTATACGGCTGTTTGAGTAGCTTCCTTATCTTCGCAGCGTGCGTATTTATCCTGATGACAGTATTGCCCGATTTGAATTTGATCGTATTCGAACTACGGTAGAAAGCTATTGTCGTAGTTTGGGTGGAAAAGAATTAGCACAAACACTTCGTCCCGATTTTGAATATGATCCTTTGTTGGTTCAGTTGCGTCGAGTGAAAGAATATGTGGATGTGCAGCGCAGCGGAAGTGGATTTCCAAATTCAACGTTTCCAGAAATACGTCGTGAACTGAATTTGCTTGCCGTTGCGAATTCGATGTTGCAAGAAAAACAGTTGATGAATATCCGCGAAGTGTCGGATGTGGTGAACACACTTTTGCAGTATTTAAAAGATAAAAAGACCATTCTACCTGCGATTCATGGGATTTTCGAACCCGTTTATTTCACCAAGGAAATTATCGATGCCATCGATAAGGTGCTCGATCCATCAGGAATTGTAAAATCATCCGCCTCGCGAGAATTGGCTGATATTCGTAAAGACCTCGCCCATTCGAGACGCGAACTCGATAAAGTGTTTCGTGCCCAAATTCAAAAACTGAAAAAACTTGGCTGGCTTGCCGATACCGAAGAAACTGTTTACAATGGTCGTCGTGTTCTTTCAGTTCTAGCCGAGCAAAAACGCAGCGTGAGTGGTTTGATTCAAGGCAGTTCCGATACAGGGAAAACTACCTTCATCGAACCCATCGAAACTGTTGACCTCAACAACGAAGTATTTGAACTCGTCCAACAGGAACGCCGTGAAATCATGCGGATTCTTCGCAATCTCACACAGGAAATACGTCATCATCATACCTTAATCAGCAATTACGAATTGGTTTTATGTGAGTTCGATTTCAACCGAGCTAAAGGCTTGTTGGCTATTGAGTTGGATGCGACAATGCCGAATGTCGTTCGCACATCACAAATACGATTGCTGAATGCACGTCATCCAATATTAGTATTGCAAAATCGTGCTTCTAAGAAACCAGTCGTGCCAATGAGTTGCGAACTGGATCATCAAAACCGCTTGCTCATAATCAGTGGACCAAATGCAGGTGGAAAATCCATCACGCTAAAAACCATCGGACTGCTACAAATGATGATTCAAAGTGGTCTACTCGTTCCGGTTTCAGAACAAAGTGAGATTGGCTTTTTCCAACGTTTGTTCGCCGATATTGGTGATAGTCAGTCGATCGAATACGAATTGAGTACGTACAGTTCACGCTTGACAAAAATGAAATACATCTTGGAGTTTGCCGACAAAAAAACCTTGGTGTTAATTGATGAATTCGGAACCGGAACCGATCCTGAATTAGGCGGCGCAGTAGCAGAAGCGATGCTGGAAGAATTGTCGCGACGACGGACATTGGGCGTTATTACGACACATTACATGAATATCAAACTGGCAGCTGATCGCTTAGATGGAGTTCGGAATGCCTGTATGTTATTCGATGATGAGACTTTACAGCCGATGTATCAATTGGTGATTGGACAGCCGGGAAGTTCATACACATACATCATTGCAGAAAAAACCGGATTGCCAGTGGCGATAATCAATCGTGCGCGAAATCTCACTTCTAAAGACAAAGTAACACTCGATCGGATGTTGCAACAATTGCAAAAGGAGCAACAAGAGTTACGAAAATTGCTTCAGATTTTAGATGAGAAACAGGCTGTTGCCGATAAATCAAAATCGAAATACGATGAGCTTCACGAAAAAATGAAGCTGAAGATGGAGAGCAAAAAAGCTACTCAAGAGGAGTCGGGAAAATTGATTGAGTTGGGGAAAAAGCTTCAATCGATCACCAAAGAATGGGAAACGGCTAAGGATAAGAAGCCCATTTTTGCCAAGTTGACAAAGATTTTATCAGCCGAAAAGCTCAAGAAAATTGATAAGAAACAGCAGCTTAAAAAGGAAAAAATCAAAGCTCAAGTGCTGGAGAAGAAAAAAGCTGAGATAAAAGTTGGCTCGAAAGTCAAATTGCTCAGTGGCCGACAAACGGGCATTGTAGAGGAGATTCAAAACAATCGGGCACGTGTCATTTTCGGAAATTTGAAAACCCTTGCCAGTTTAGAAACCTTAGAAGTAGTGGAAGATTAATTCCCCAATAAAGTAACCGTTCCTTTTTCTTCGAATGCTTGATCTTTAATATCGGTTCCGGTGATGATGAAGAAGTAAGTCCCATCAGGCATTTTCTCCGAATTGTACAATCCATCCCAACCAGCACTCACGTTTTCCCATGAATACAATTGTTTTCCCCAACGAGTAAACACGCGTGCTTGAAAGGTTTTTACCGCATTGTGCTTCACTTGAAATAGATCGTTAAATCCGTCAGAATTAGGCGTAAACACATTCGGAACAAACAATACTAATTTATCACTCAGCACCTTGATTACACTAGAACTGCTGTCGATACAGCCTGTTGAATTACTCACAACCAGCTCCAATACAAAGGTTCCTGAATCAGGGAAACTGAGAGTTCCTGGTGCTGTAAAACTAATTGGATCACCGTTAAGAAACCAAGTGTAGGTTTCCCCATTCACACTTTGATCAGTCACATTTACCGGTAAAACCACATAGCCCGAATCGACATCGGTACTAAAGTTAGCGGTAACAGGAATTCCTGTAATGATGATTTGATCTGTAGCTGTATTGCATTGTCCAGCTCGAGTTAGGGTATATGTTCCAGGCGAATTTACCGAAATGGAATTGGCGTTAGAACCTGTATTCCATGAGTTATGATCGCTTGCATTGGAGATTAATTCAATGGCTTGTCCACTGCATAGCGATGTGTCGGAAGGTGGGATTATCATGGCAGTCAAAAGTCCGACTTGCTGAATAATAATTTCCAATGGCTCACTTTCACAACCACCTGAAGTGGCAGTTACATACAGTGTATCATTATTTAATGTGGATTGATAACTTAATCCTGTTGTGAGAATAGTGCTTAGACTTTCGTCAGAATACCAAGTGATTGGAGAAGAACTGCTTTGTACACTCGCCAAAGGAATTGGATCAACTTCACAAAATGTTAGCAGTGTATCGCCTGTAGGAATAGCAACCACCGAAAATTCAACAGTTACACCTGTTGTATCGGAATAACAACCTTGCTCCGATTGTACGACATAGTACCCTGCATTTTGTCCGTTTGTGGGAGTGATCGAGCTTCCGTTTGATAAAAATGTTGTGAGCGATGGATCAGAATACCAAGAAACTGTAGCATTTTGATCTGCAATAATGCTCAATGCATTGGGAGTTTCACCGTTGCAATAAACGGTATCACCCGAAATAAAAATTGGTGAAAGACTTACAACTTGAAGTGTTTGTGTTTCACTGTCGGAGCAAGTTCCAGCACCAACAGAATAAGTAAGTTGAACATTTCCATCGAGTCCTGAGAAATTGAATTGCGAACCCGAAACACCTGTTCCCGACCAATTTCCGCCAGGCGTTCCAGTAATTAAGGTGTTCAAATCAATCGGTGCATCAGTGGCACAAAGCAATTGAGGATTAGTAAATGAAGCATTCGCGCTTTCGATTACAATGATATTTAAGGTTACTGAAGCGGATTGTGTGATACAAGAACTCGTCGGTATTACTGTGTATGTGACTGCATACGATCCATTAAGCGAAGCGGGATTGAAAGTCGAACCTGTAACACCCGTCCCCGACCAAGTTCCTCCAGTAGTTCCTGTAACGTAATTATTCAAATCGACTGATGCTCCATTTTCGCAGAGCGGTCCTGGATTGATCCAATTAGCAGAAAATGGAACGATGGGAGCAGTACAACCTGTATTGGTATAAGTTGCTGTTCCATCGTCGGTAAAATTAACCGTGGCGCCATTTTGAGCTATATTTTGTCCAGAAGTATTGACTAATAAAGCCCGTTGATAGGTAACTTCTTCGTAGCAAGAATTTGCTCCATTAATTTGAATTCTGAGGGTTTGATCTTGTGGAGCACCAGTGTTTTGATTCAGAAAATGACCACCTTGTTGACCTGTATGTTGATGAAAGATGATGTATAAGGTATCGCTTAAGTTAGCGAATGAATTGAGCAAAGCGGATACATCATAGCTGGTAATGGCCAATACTCTTTTGTTGGGAGGAATTATTCCCGCTGGAGGTTCTACTAGATAACCACAGGAAGCGATGGTACTATTTAGCTCAATAGTTTTAGCTTCTGTGAATGGGTTTTGAACAAAGCCGTTAAATGGTAAAGCATTGACACTTTCTGATGGCCAGCCATTGACAACCGTTACATCCGAAATATTCAAAGCGAAATTCCCATTTCGAAAACGGAACATTTCATTCAATCCTTCAATTGTAGGATCACCATTATCACAGGCATCTACCAGAATGCTCTCTATTTGAATACATGATTGAGCCTTTGTTTGAGAAGGTTTTAGATAAAAAAATAATAGGAGAAAAAGTGCTAAGTATTTTTTCATAATCTGGGAGAATACTTCGAGTTGGATTGAGAAAGATACAGATTTGATTTTTAAAAAATAAATATCACCTAAAAGAAGAATTATTCTGCCGAGAAAAAAGCAAAAAAAAATCCGGCATCATTTTATGAATGACCGGATTTGAATAAATAAATAACACAGGGAAAAAATCTATTTCCCCTTTAGAATCGCTAATTTCTAAGCAAAGTCACTGAACCATAACGTTCAAAATCCTGAGAAGTAAAATCTTTCCCTTTAATCACATAGAAATAAACACCATCAGCAACTGGATTTCCTTTTTTGGTTCCATCCCAACTGTTTCCAACTCCTTCCCACGAATAAACTTCTTGTCCCCAACGATCAAAAATGGTGGATTTGAATTCTGTAACACCATTGAATTTCGCCTTAAAGAAATCGTTATACCCATCACCATTCGGTGTGAAACTGTTCGGAAGTTCTAAACTGAATGTTCCATTTGTAACCGAAACATTCCGAGAAACACTATCCAGACAGCCAGCATTGTCGCAAAGGTGTTTAATTGTATACGAACCAACATCGGTTAATACAATCTGATTTTGTACTAGTGAAGAACTATTTCCATTAATAAACCAATCACATCCAGCTGTAGAAACAGGATTTACATTGATAGTTAAAGGTGCATAACCTTCGAGGCTACTTAATTCAAATGAAGCGTCCGGCGTGATATCATTCACAAGAATATTATCGCTAGCAGTATTACATGTATTACTAGCTGATGCTGTATAAAGTCCGCTTTGAGAAACAGTTAGCTCATTGGTTTGTGAACCATTGGACCATTGAACAGGTTCATTGGAACTAGCCATGAGAACGACTTCACTACCATGACAAATATCGGCAGAACCAGCAACCGTAATTGAAACGGTAGCAAGAGGCAAACTGCTTAGCTGAATCGAAACTGTTGAACTTGCGCATTCTCCGTTTTGAGCATTGAGCCAGAAAGTTGTATTGGTTTGCGTTGGTTGATAATTTAAACCTTGATGTACTTCATTTTGAAGCGTTGCATCGCTATACCAAAAAACGGGTGTTGTTGAAGTCGCTGTTAATAAAGGGATGGATGTGTTTTCGCAATAGGTAACATTGGTTTGTGTTACAGGTGAAGCCGGTGACAGAGCAACCGTTATACTGAATTGTGCTGTGTCGGAACTACATGTTCCAATGGATTGAATTAAATAAAATGTTTGATCACTCGTAAGTGCTGGTGTATAGGTATTTAAACTTGAAATCTGATTGCTTAGCAAACTATCAGAATACCAAAAAACACTCACCCCCGGAATAGAATTTACACTCAACGCATTCGGTGTATCGGCAGAACAATAACTTGTATCGCCACTAACAACTGGGATTGGAACTGTACCTGCGTATATCGTATGCGATTGGCTCGATTGACATGCTGCTCCACTAATGGAATAAGTAACAACCGAAGAATCAACAATGGCGGCTGGATCGAAAATATTTATCGAAACACCATTTCCTGTCCAAGATCCACCTGTTTGCCCTTCGATCAAATTATCTAACATAACAGTAAGGGAAGTGTCACATAAAAACCCAGGATTGGTCCAAGCTGTATTGGGTAAAGTATCGATTTGTATTGATTGTGTGTTGGATAAATTACATCCATTGATTGAAACTGAAAATGTAATAGCTGCCGCACCGGAAAGTCCACTAGGATTGAAAATGCTGTCTGTTACATTTTGTCCCGACCAAGTTCCTTGTACATTGGCAGGAGCGAAATCTTGTAAATTGATCGTACCTGATTCAGCGCAAATTGTACCTGGATTTGACCAGTTTGCATTGAGTGCTTGAATGAAGATTGTATGGGCTTCTGTATCGGAGCAGGAACCAACTCCAACAGAATAATGGATGGTAATATCTCCTGAAAGTGCTCCTGTAAATAGAGTTGTCCCACTAACTCCCGGACCAAACCAATATCCCGGTGTTGTTCCACTTACATATTGATCTAGATTGATAAGTCCGGCATTGCTGCATAAAGTAGCTGGCGGTGTCCAAGTAGCATCAACTTGAGGATATATGGTTACTGTTTGTGTTTTGGTTTGAGTACAGGCGCCTGCCCCAACAGAATATGTAATTTGAATATCTCCGCTTAAACCTGCAGGATCGAAAGCATTCCCTGTAACACCTGGCCCAGTCCATGTTCCACCTTGAGATCCTGTTACCAAGTTATTCAAATTGATTGGACTTGTATTGAAGCAAATTTCAGGAATAGTCCATTCGGCAGAGAATGGCGTGTATGGAGCAATGCAACCAATGTTTATATAGGTAGCCAATCCATCATCGGTAAAATTAACTGTTGCACCATCTTCATCACCAATATTTCCAGCTGTTGTGGTGAGTTCAGTCCGATGATATGTAACAGCATCGCTGCATCCAGGTATAGAATTAAATGAAATTACAACTGTTTGAGCATCCGGATTTGGATTGGGTTGATAATTTAAAACGTGACCGGAGTTGGTATTATCGTTAGCATAAATGACGTATAGTGTGTCACCCAATTGTGAAAAGAAATTATTCGCAGTACTTACATTGTAACTGGTAATAAGAATTACTTCTGAATTTGCCGGTAAAACACCATCAAGTGGCTCCCGAAGTAATCCACATGAAATGATAGATGCATTAAATTCAGCTGTTTTTTGTGCAGTAAGAGCATCCATAGTAAGCCCATTCCAACCTAAATTGGTATTTGCCCACTGAACATTCATATCGGAAGTTTGCAAATCACTGCTTTCCACTTTAAAACGAACCATTTCGTTTTTCCCTTCGGCATTCCCCGGTGCACAGGAATTGACGAGAATACTTTTTATCTCAATACAGCCCGATTGTGCTAGAATTGACTGAGTTGAACAAAGTGTACAAATGAAAATGATAAAAAAGTAAAGACTCTTCATTGGTGGTAGATTATGGAAATCAAATTAGAGCAAGATAAGTGATGAAAATAAAATATCACATTAAAAAACAGGATTCAAACATCCTGAGAAATAAGAAGAAAAGAATTGGATAGGGGTTGACAACCATCCTTCAGCACTTCAATTATCTCAAAAGAATGCCTCAAAATGAATGTGCTTATCGATTCTTTCCTTTCCTGAAGAGAACCTAAAGGATACATGTGCTCGTGGATTTCGCGAAGTCGATTTATTTCTACTTCCAATTGTTTTTTCCGAGTTCGGATCAACTTTTTAGAAAAGCGATTGAGTTGAGATTCTACTCGCTTACCAATTGCAGCAGCGCTATTTGCAAGTGTAGCATCAATTTCTGAACTGAGCTCTTGAAGCTGATTTACCCAAATTGATAAATCGGAAAATGATTGTTTTAGTTCTAAATCGGGTTTAGAAAGCGATAGGATCGTCTTTTTTTCAAGTTGATGTAAATCCAAGAATAAATCGGTACTACTCAATTGAGCACGTTCTATTTTTCTAGCATTTTTTACATCGATTATCATTGCCGAATTACGCAACAGCAAAGCTGGATAAGGCATACGATAATGATCAAAAATTCCTTTCAATTCCAACCAATACGAAATCTCCGCTCCTCCACCAAAATAAGCGATGTTAGGCAAAATCGTTTCTTGATAAAGAGGACGCATCAATACATTGGGTGAAAAGCATTCCGGATTTTTAGAAATCGTTTGTTTCAATTCTTCTTCTGTCCATTGATATTTCCCATCATTCGTTAAATACCTTCCCTCCTCTTCAACAATCCGATCACGATATCCATCCAACAAATAAAAGAAGTTTATCTCTCTACCGTTTACTTGCGAGTGATAGCGCTCTTCAATGATTGCCCTTGTTTTTTCAACTTCACGAAAACTATTTTTCTCCAAAATATCTTGAATCATCACAGGAGCAAATGCTTTCTTCAATCGCGCATCATCTGCATCAATCACCAAAACTCCAAGATGTCCAAATAACTGATGTACGATGTAACGTGTAGCTAAAGATAGATTGGGCAAAGCATACGCATTTTTGAAAATCTCTGTCAAGCGCTTGGCATCTACTCCTTGTCCAACAATCTGCTCAAATTGAACAAGTACCTCTTCCATGCCCTCCAACTGAAATCGCCCTACAGGACCAAGCTGATTTGTTTCCCATTTTAATGGCTGACCATCAACCCAAACATGATCAATTTCTGCTACATCATGGTCTTCTGTAGCCATCCAAAACACCGGTACAAACTGATTTTGTGGATATGCTTGACTTAATTCCTGAGCCAATTTGATAGCTGAAATAATTTTCAAGGGAGAATACAAAGGCCCAAGCAAAATTCCGGTTTGTTGTCCAGTAGTTATAGTAAACGTAGTGGGTAAAAGCAGCGTTGAAATGCGAGTTTCGATTTCAGAATCGAATAATCCAGCTTGATTGTATTGATCGCGTAAAACTTCGGTTAAGGCAATCCTGTCGATTGGAACCTGACTTTTCCTTTCAATAAACTGCTTAAAATTTTCCAGCGTTGGAGCTGCCTCATAAAGGTTTTTCAGGAATGGTTCCTGATCGAGGTAATCGCAAACGATCGGCTGAAACTTCCCGGTTTGTCGGTAGGGAACGTAGCTACATCGGGTTTTCATTTCACGAAAGTACCGAAAAGATCAAATTCTTCTGCTCGATCTATTTTCACTTGAGCAAAATCTCCAATACGCACGTAAGCATCGTCTTTGGCTTCCACCAATACTTCATTATCCACTTCCGGTGAATCGAATTCGGTACGACCAATAAAATAAGGACCTTCTTTCCGATCGAATAAAACCTTGTAGGTATTGCCCACTTTTTCTTGATTGAGCGAAGCTGAAATGCCCATTTGCACATCCATCACTGCATCTGCACGTTCTTGTTTTACTTCGGCAGGAACATCATCTACTAAGGAATAGGCATGCGTATTTTCCTCGTGAGAGTAAGTGAATACGCCTAAACGTTCGAAACGACTGTCCTGAATCCATTGCAGCATTTCTTCGTGATCTTTTTCTGTTTCACCTGGATATCCTGCAATCAACGAAGTACGAATCGCCATTCCCGGAACTTTATCGCGAATGCTATTCACCAAATCGATTGTTTTCTGCTTGGTTGTTCCGCGGCGCATGCTTTTCAACATCGAATCGCTGATATGTTGCAAAGGCATATCAATGTATTTGCAGATGTTTTCTCGTTCGCGCATCACATCCAACACATCCGTAGGAAAACCACTAGGAAAGGCATAATGCAGACGAATCCATTCTAAACCATTGATATCAGAAAGTCGACTCATGAGTTCGGCTAACTTTCTGTCTTTGTACAAATCGAGTCCGTAATAGGTTGAATCTTGAGCGATGAGTAATAATTCCTTGGTTCCGTTTTTAACGAGTTGTCGAGCTTGAGCTTCTAATTGCTCCATCGGGATGGAAATATGTCCACCACGCATAAGCGGAATTGCGCAAAAGGAACACGGACGATCGCAACCTTCAGAAATCTTGAAATACGCGTAATGAGCAGGGGTGGTAAGTAAGCGTTCGCCAACGAGTTCGTGCTTGTAATCGGCTTTGAGCGTTTTTAATAAACGAGGCAGATCGCGTGTTCCAAACCAAGCATCCACTTCAGGAATCTCCAATTCGAGTTCGGGTTTATAGCGCTCACTCAAACAGCCGGTAACATACACTTTAGCAACTTGTCCGTTTGTTTTGGCTTCGGCGTATCGTAAAATTGTATTGATACTTTCTTCCTTTGCATTATCAATGAATCCGCAAGTGTTGATGATTACAATTTCGGAATCATCGTGTTTGGATTCATGTTCTACCTCAAATTTATTCGCCTTGAGTTGCCCCATCAGCACTTCCGAATCGTAAATGTTTTTGGAGCAGCCAAGCGTGACCACATTGACTTTATTTTTCTTGAGGGTTTTGGTCTTCATCCTATGCAGAGGAGTTTATTCGGATTGGGGCGCAAAGGTACGCAATTCATAGGGTATAAAAAGAAAACCAGTCAACCCGAATGAACGAATTGACTGGTTTAAATTTCAATAATTGAATTAATTCCGAATAAATTTCTTGACTGTTATTCCTTTCGGACTTTGAATTTGTAGGTAATAAACACCGGGTTGAATAGCCGACAAGTCGAATTCTTGAATGGATGTAGAATTCGATTTAGTTGTTTGTATAGTGTTTACAACACGCCCAGATAAATCGGAAACAAGAATTTTCTCCACATCAGGTTGGATGCTCACGTTGATTTTACCAGAAGTTGGATTAGGGAATAATTGAATGTTTTCGTTAGATAATTTCAGAAAACCTGTATTATCGTTATTATATGAATGATTAGCACTAACGCTATATCCTGTTTCACCATCTGTGATTGTTGTATCGTAAGTGATTGAATAAATTGGGATTGAACCACCTTCAATGATACTTACCCATTCGTACATGGTTGAGCGAGTTTCAGAATAGGATGTATCATTTTGTCCGAAGTATGAAGAATACGTAGTATCAACACTCAGGGTACGATGTTTAAAACGCAGCACATTTGTGTAAGTGCCAGACCAATTAAAAAGCGTTCCGTAGGCATCAACAATATAAGAGGAAGTTCCAGTTGTACTAGTAGAAGTTGAACCTAATCCAATATTAAGTGCGATTTCATAACGAAATGGATCACTCAGGGTACTATTGAATGTAGCTGGGAATTGATATTGGATTTGAGGATTTGTATAAATCATATTGACATCCCCAAATGTAGTATTGAAAAAATTGCCTAATAGCTGAAAATTGTTCGTGTTCGCATTGACAAAGGAGTAGTAATTGTTTCCTCCAGATTGAGTACTAAAAGCAATGTTAGCACCTGGAAAAGAGCTGCTTTGGGATAATGTTGATGCATCAACAAAACTTGCGGACGTAACTTCACCGGTGTCGGCTAGCATAGAAAAATCCCACATTACATTCGCGCCAGAAGCGCCTTCGTTAGCACTACCTAACTCAACTGATGAGGTAGAAAAAGAATAACCTACAGATGGCATGCTTGAATATGTCATTGTAGGTTGCGCAACTAGTTGCAAAGTAGCAAATAGCGTTGATAAGAAAAGAATAGGGTGTTTCATCGTAGTATAAAATTATTGAACGTGAATGAGACCGCAAAGACTAAGCCTTTGTTACACGTTTGATAAAATTTTACACCAATTTATTCTTTAAAAAGAGAATCAACGAATTCGGTTTTATTAAAGAGTTGAAGGTCTTTCATGCCTTCACCTAAACCGATATATTTTACTGGGATTTTGAATTGATCTGAAATACCAATGACTACACCACCTTTAGCTGTACCATCTAATTTGGTAAGCGCAAGGGCATTTACATCCGTTGCTTCAGAAAACTGGCGACATTGTTCAATCGCATTTTGCCCGGTTGATGCATCTAAGACTAATAAAATCTCGTGTGGAGCATCGGGAACAACCTTTTGCATTACACGTTTGATTTTACTCAACTCGTTCATTAGGTTGACTTTATTATGTAGTCGACCAGCGGTGTCGATAATGACCACATCGGCATTCCTAGCTTTTCCCATCTGCACAGCATCATAAGCAACAGCAGCAGGATCGGCGTTCATTCCGTGTTGCACGAGCGGCACTCCTACCCGATCGGCCCAGATGGTAATTTGATCTACTGCAGCTGCACGAAAAGTATCAGCAGCACCAAGCACAACAGATTTTCCAGCTTCTTTAAATTGGTAGGCTAATTTGGCGATGGTGGTTGTTTTTCCTACACCGTTTACACCAACAACCATAATTACATAAGGACCATCGGTTTTAGGAAGGTCGAATTCGGTTTGGTCGCTGCTACGATTTTCTTCGAGCAATGCAGCGATTTCTTCTTTTAGAATTCCATTGAGTTCGGAGGTGGTGGTGTATTTTTCGCGACCAACTCGGGCTTCAATGCGTTCGATTATTTTGAGTGTGGTAGTAACTCCGACATCGGCACCAATGAGAATTTCCTCCAGATTATCGAGAACTTCATCATCTACCTTCGATTTACCGATGAGAACCTTTGCCAGTTTGGAAAAGAAACTCTCTTTGGTTTTGGCCAGCCCTTGATCGAGGGTTTCCTTTTTCTCACGTGAAAATAAACCGAAAAATGCCATAGATGTAGGATTGAAAAGGGCTGTAGCCTGTTAGCAAAAAAAGCTCCTTCCGGTTTGGAAGAAGCTTACAATCTTGGATGCATCCATTAAAAATTATTTCCCGTTAAGGAAATCTTTCACGTGGTCGTTGTGTACCACTTCTTCTTTGAATGCGTATGCGCCAGTCTTAGGCGATTTCACCATCTTAATCACTTTTGTAAATGATTTTCCGGCGCCAGTTTTCAGGGTTGCAACTACTTTCTTAGCCATGGTTCAGCGATTACTTGATTTCTTTATGAACGGTTACGCGTTTCAACACAGAATTGTATTTCTTCAACTCGATACGCTCCGTTGTGTTTTTTTTGTTCTTCGTTGTGATATAACGTGAAGTTCCCGGTACGCCGGAAGTCTTGTGCTCGGTGCACTCCAGGATAACCTGAACACGATTGCCTTTTTTCGCCATGGCGATGAATCTTTAGTTTTAAGGGCTGCAAATATAGTCAAATCATTTTTCCGTCAAACAGTATCGATGAAAAATAATTAAAAATGTGCTGATAAGATGATGTGCTGATAAGATGATGTGCTGGTGTGTTGGTGTGTTGGTGTGTTAGTGTGTTGATTAATCAGCACATTTTCTAACTAGCACATCAGCACATTAAATAATTAGCACATCAACTATTATCCCCATCCAATAATCCTCCCAATCCACCCAGTAAAGAACCTTCTTCTTTACCACCACGGCCTAAACCTGGGGCATAACGAAGTACGCGACCGGCAAGTCGACTGAATGGTAAAGATTGAATCCACACTTTTCCGGGACCGGTTAGTTGAGCGAAGAATACGCCTTCACCACCAAATAAGGTGTTTTTAATACCACCAATAAATTGAATATCGTAATCAACATTTTGGGTGAATGCAACGATACAACCGGTGTCGATACGAAGGATTTCGCCAGGTTTAAGTTCACGCTCGATGATGGTTCCGCATGAATGAACGAATGCCCAACCATCGCCTTCCAACTTTTGCATGATGAATCCTTCGCCTCCAAACAACCCAGTTCCTAATCGTTTTTGAAATTCAATACCGATTGAAACACCACGAGCAGCACATAGAAATGCATCTTTCTGACAAATTACTTTGCCTTGATACATGGTTAAATCCAATGGGATGATTTTTCCGGGATACGGTGCGGCAAAGGTCACTTGTTGCTTTCCTTGCCCTACATTAGTATAAACGGTCATGAATAAGCTTTCACCCGTTAAAACACGCTTTCCGGCGGTCATTAGTTTACCAAAAAAGCTTTGCTCTTGGGCACGACCATCACCAAAGATGGTTTCCATTTTTATGCCTTGGTCCATCATCATGAACGATCCAGCTTCGGCAACAACTGCTTCTTGTGGATCTAATTCAATTTCTACACATTGCATCTCTGAGCCAATGATGCGGTAATCGATTTCGTGGGAATTCATAAACTATAGTTTAAAATGAAAAAGGCCGGTAATAAACCGGCCCTGAAATATTAGTTATTCATCATCACTGGCATCACCAGCATGAGTAAATCTTCGTCTTTGTCGCTTGTTTCGGCATCAGGTAATAAGATACCGGCGCGGTTAGGTGCGCTCATGTTTAGGTTGATGCGCTCCGTTTCTAAATTGCTCAACATTTCGGTGATGAATTTCGAGTTGAATGCAATCTCCATGTCTTCACCTTCGTATTGACACGTCAAGCGCTCCGATGCAGAATTTGCGTAGTCCGGATCTTCGGCAGTCAATTGCAATTCGCTTCCTTGAATGTTCAATTTTACTTGGTTGGTGCTGCGACTAGAGAAAATCGCTACACGACGAATGGACGTCATCAAATCCTGACGAGCCATGGTGAGTTTGTATGGATTTTCTTTCGGAATAACAGCTTCGTAGTTTGGATAACGACCATCAATTAGGCGACAAACCAAATTGATATGATCGAAAGAGAATGAAGCATTTTTCGCATTGAAACTCACGGCCACATCTCCATCTACATAACCCAATAAGCTTTTTAATAGGTTGAGTGGTTTTTTAGGAAGGATGAATGAAGCATCTTCAGCAGCTTTTACATCGAGGCGACGATAACGAACCAAACGGTGAGAATCGGTCGCAACCATGGTCATGTGATCAGGACCAACTTGCATAAATACACCCGACATCACAGGACGAAGATCGTCGTTTCCTGTAGCGAAAATAGTTTTGTTGATACCACTAAACAAAATAGATGCATCTACATTGAAAGTAGCTCCATCTTCAATTTCAGGAATACGCGGAAACTCTTCTGGATCGTGCCCATTGAGTTTGTATTTACCGTATCCTGAAGCGATCTCGATACCGTAATTATCGCTGTTTATTAAAAAGGTAAGAGGTTGTTCTGGGAAACTTTTTAATGTTTCGAGAAGCATTTTTGCAGGAATAGCAACACGTCCTGGCTCAGCAGCATCGGCTTTAAAGGTTGTACTGATGGTATTGTCGAGGTCGGATGCAAACACTTTCAATTCCCCTTCGGAGATTTCAAACAGGAAATCTTCCAGAATAGGCAAGCTGGTATTTGTGCTTAAAACACCCGAAATTGCCTGTAGTTGCTTGAGAAGCGTACTGCTTGATATGATAAACTTCATTGCTTTCTTTTTTTAAGGGGCGTAAAGATAGAGGATTGAAAGAAATTCCAACCAAATCAATTTTGCTTCTGAGAAGAAAATATGTTAACCAACAATCTTATCGTCTTAAAAACCATCCGGCAGGCTTGATAACCTTATCGAATTGATAATATTGTATCAACACAAAGTCTTTCCCATTATTGATCATCCCATACATGCGATCGACATCAAAAGGAGGAACTACCTCGCCTTCGGCAACATCCGAAACTAAACTCGAAGGACGACGATAGCCTTTCATCGAATTGACTTGTCCATTTTTATGGGTAACAGCTACTTCGATAAACGGTGGAGATGCGAGAATTGAATCTTTGATGGTTTTAGAAAAGGTCTCAACCACTTCGAATTCATAGCCAATATTTCGAAAGCCATTAAGGTATTCGAAAGCACGAAGTGAATCCAAAGCTGGATCGGGTTTGGGATTTCCGGGATGGTAAAACGTGGTAATTTTCCCATCATACTTCACTGTAAAACCATCTTGAGGCATTCCGGGATATTTCACCTCAACAGAACGCATATCGCGGTAATCGTAGCGAAAAATGACAGGATCGCGCCACAATCTACCATCCGAATTAAAACGTGTTTGGAGAAAGCCTTTGAAACCCGGAATATGAACTTCGTATGGTGAATCGGCACCGTCAATTAACATGTACGTAGCCATTTTATCGGGTGTTTCTGCAGCCATAAAAATGACCTTACTCAATTTCCCGTTTTGATAAATCTCCACTTTCTTTTGAGATGGACCGGCAAGATCTTTCAATACTTTTTGCTCCATCGACTTCGCGACAGGCGTTCTCACCACCATTTTATTAAGCGTTTCAAGTAGCATTTTTATTCCGTCTTTTCGTGCTTCATATTTCCCATCAACCATCCACACATTTCCACTTTTGCGCTCGAGTAGGGCTTTATGATTGAATTTATCAGCAATGAAGATTCGGTCGATTGAAGCAGTGTCTTCCACCGTAAAATTCTTTAAATCTCCTCCACGTGTATTATTTCCATTATGAAGAAGCAAATACGTAACAACAGCGGCAAGCAGAATAATCCCAATGAGTAAAAGTCGGTTCGTTTTCATGAGATGACTATTTTCTACTGAATTTACGTTTACGCAAAAACGTTAATAAAGCACCAGCTAATAATATAAGTATGATAGGCACTACCACGTTTTTTACTTGAATAGCAGTGCGTGAAGACTTCACTTGAGTTTCGTCGAGTAAACGCAATTTAACTTCTCTCGAACGAACCGAAATCAATCCAGAATCATCGCAGAGGTAATTCACACAATTCAACAAGAAATCTTTATTGCCAAAAAGCTCACCTGTATAACGATCATAACCTAAAGGTGCCATGCTGCCTGTTGCCCTTGAATAGCTGTTTTTGATCACATCGCCATCTCCAACTACAATCATCGCCGTTGGTTTTATACCCGATTCGAGGAAGCCAATTTTGTCGGAATTACGAATTTGTGGTGACATCCGATGGCGGAAGTTCGAGGTAAATGTTCCTTCGAGCAAAACAGCGAAAGGCAAACCTGAACTTGAATATTGTCGTGGATCGGGCGTTTCGCGTAGAATATTCAGTGAGATTCTTGCTGGAGTAGTTAAAATCCGTGATCGTTTTGAACTAGCGAGCAGAATTGTTTTCTTGATATCGGGTGCGCCAACAGTATCAACCGTACTCACAAATTCAAAACGAGTAGCATTGAGATTATTCACCACCGGATGATTGCTTGAAGGCAAACTCAAAGGAAAAAATGGCCAACGTTTCGGAATAAATCGTGGTTGATTTCCCATCATCCCTGCAACAACCGGAATGACTGAAGCACGCAAATCGGCCACTAAATCGGGATTGACACGCGCGCCATAGATGAACAATTGATCATCTAAATTGAGATCGATTGGGTAGACGAATTTGTTACTGTAAACGGTTAAGCTGTCCATCGATGCATCCACCTTATTGAGTAGCCAAAGCACTTTGCCACCTCGCATTATGTATTGATCGATGATGAATTTATCCTTTTCACTAAAAGCCGAATCGGGGCTAGCAATGATGATGGCTTTATAACGCGGAATAAATTTAACGGTATCGTTTTTCTCCGTCCGTAGAACAAGACTTGTGAGATTGCTATCAAGGCGTTTGCGCTCAACAGCATAATATTCTTCCAAGGAAATTGTAAGGTCTTTAGTATCGAGTGAATCGAGTTCGCCATGACCTTCGATAAAGCAAATACGAGGTTTGATGACAGTTCCCAGTTTGCGAATGGTATTGGTCATTTCGTATTCCAAATCGTTCACCGAACGGGTGATAAGTTCTTCTTCGTTCGCATAGGTTTGGCTACGCAATAATTGCAAAGGAAGTGCTCGCCCTTTGAATGTGATGATAGCACCTGGCCAGATAAGCGTTTGAGAAACTCCAGATGCTTTTTGTTCAACCGGATTGGTGTATGTTAAACCTGCTTCAAGCAATTGCTGGTAGATGGCTTTTCGTTCTTTTTCGTTCTCACTTTCCGAAGGATTGATGAATTCGTATTCTACAAAAGAGGAATATGCGCGAAATTCATCCAGTAATTCTTTGGTTGAGTTCCGAAGCTTCTTGTAGTTTGCAGGAAGATCGCCTTCGAGATACACCTTGATGTAAACGTAATCATCAAGATTTTCGAGAAGAGAAATGGTTGCATCACTCAAGGAATATCGCCGTTCGGAGGTTAAATCGAATCGTGTGAATTTAAAAGAAGCAGCAAGGTTTGCAAGTATTAGCAATACTATGAGCAACACCAGATTCAATATGGCGCTCCTTTTCAAACGGGATGTGGAAGAGGGTTTATTCGCCATAATTACCAAGTGCGACTAAGCAGTCGAAAGCGTGTAAGTGCTAGAAAAAATACAGTGAACGAAATGAAATAGACTAAGTCGCGACTGTCGATTACACCTCGACTCATGGAACCAAAATGGTCGTTAATTCCAAGTTTGATGATGAGTTGATCGATTGGGTGAAAAAGTTCCATGGAGGCAATCGAGTCAAATCCAGCATAGAAAAAGAAACAGAGAAAGAATCCAATCAGGAAAGAAACGATTTGATTTTCGGTGAGAGAAGAAGCGAACAATCCAATGGAAACGAATGAACCACCTAAGAAAATCAATCCAAGATAGGAGCCCCACGTTCCACCGGAATCGATGTTCCCAACTGGATTTCCGAGTGATTTTATGCTGAAATAATAGACGATTGTAGGCAATACGGAGAAAATCACCAAAAGCAAACCAGCGAAATACTTTGCAGTAATGATTTGCCATTCGCTGAGAGGTCGAGTGAGCAATAATTCGATTGTTCCTGTACGTTGCTCTTCGGCGAAGGAACGCATAGTAATGGCTGGGATGAGAAACATAAACACCCAAGGAGCGATGACGAATAAACTTTCAAGCGAAGCAAAGCCGGCGTCGAGAATGTTAAAGTTCCCCGGAAATACCCAGAGAAAAAGTCCAATGGCCAGCAAGAAAATCGTAATAACGCTGTACCCGATGATTGATGTGAGGAAACTGCTGATCTCCTTTCGCAATAGTGCTATCATTCGAAAGCCCGTGTTTTAGCAGGGACGCGCAAAAATACACCTTTTTAATTCTGAGCAACACGAACAGAAAATGTCGCTTGTCGGAAATCTCCCTTCGAACAATCGCATAGCATAGTAACACAAAACTCATTAGCAATTTAATAATAGGGTATTATCCTACCTCGTCTTACCTTTTTTCCCCGGAATGAATTCCGGGGTTGCCTGGAATAATTATTCAAACATCATATTATCAAATCAAAAAAAATGTCACATCTCCCGATAACTATCGGGATAACCAGCACGCTTCGACAGGCTCAGCGCGCGGGCTTTTGGGAGAGGAACCCTGCTCCCTGAGCTTGTCGAAAGGAGCACATTAACAAATCATCGACAGGCTCAGCGCGCGGGTTTTTGGGAGAGGAACCCTGCTCCCTGAGCTTGTCGAAAGGAGCACATTAACAAATCATCGACAGGTTCAGCGCGCGAGCTTTTGGGAGAGAAAACCTGCTCCCTGAGTTTGTCGAAGGGAGCACATTACCGGAATGAATTCCGGGGATGCCAGAAGGAATCAATCAAACATCATATTATCATTTCAAAAAAATAACACATCATCTAACCAGCACACCAGCACATCAATTACCTTTGCTGCCTCAAAAAACAACCATGATTATTGAACAACTATACGATAAAGGGCTTGCGCATGGCTCATATATTATAATTAGTGAAGGTCAAGCTGCGGTAATTGATCCGGCGCGTGATCCTCAGCCCTATTATGATTTTGTTGAGAAGCATCAGGCAAAGATTGTAGCTGTAATAGAAACACATCCTCATGCCGATTTTGTTTCGAGTCACCACGAAATAGCTCAAAAAACGGGAGCAACAATTTATGTAAGTAAGCTACTAGGAGCAGATTATCCACATCGTGCTTTTGATGATGGTGATGAAATTTCATTGGGAAATACACGTCTTCAGGCAATGAATACACCTGGACATTCGCCCGATAGTATTTGTGTGTTACTGAAAGATGAACAAGGGAAAGATCATTCTTTATTTTCTGGCGATACCTTATTTGTGGGTGATGTAGGACGACCTGATTTGCGTGAGTCGGTAGGAAACGTGACAGCCCAACGCGAAGAATTAGCAAAAGCAATGTTTCATTCGGTGCAAGACAAACTCAAGAAACTTCACGAAGAAGTATTGGTATATCCAGCTCATGGAGCAGGTTCCTTGTGTGGGAAAAATTTGAGTAGCGATTTATCGAGCAGCATTGGAAGAGAATTGAAAACGAATTATGCATTTCAGATTTCGGATGAATCGGAATTTGTAAAAGCCTTGATTCAAGATCAACCTTTTGTACCGAAATATTTTGGATACGATGTGAATTTGAATAAAAAAGGTGCAAGTGCATTTGAAGCAAGTATCGCTGCTGTTCCAAGAATAGCGGCCGATTCAGTTTTAGAGAAAGGTGTATTAGTTATCGATACACGTCCGCAGACAGCTTTCCGAAATGGACATTTGCATGGTAGTATTAATTTGATGGATGGAGGAAAATTTGAGACTTGGTTGGGGTCTTTAGTTGGACCAGAAGAGCAATTTTATCTCATTGCAGAAAGTCCAGAAAAGATTGAAATTCTCATTCGTAAGGCAGCTAAAATCGGATATGAAACACGCATCAAAGGTGCATTAACTACACCTCCTCAATTGATTGAAACATTGGAGGAGGTTGATGTAGATGATGTTCGAACGATGAGTGATGCTTATACAATTGTTGACATTCGGAATACAGGCGAAACAGCAACGCGTCGTATTTTTCCAGGAGCGCTAGAAATTCCACTCCCAGAATTACGGGAGCGTTTAGCGGAAATCCCTTCAGATAAACCCATTTTGGTTCATTGTGCAGCTGGTTATCGTTCGGCTGCTGGGGCAAGCATTATTCAACCTTATGTGAATGTTCCTGTGTACGATTTGGGTGAAGCCATTTTGACTTTTTAATTTTAGCTGATGAAAAACATCTTTTTAATTCTTTCGATTTTAGTGGCAATTCCTGCTATTGCTCAGAAAAAAGGAAGGCTCGAAAAGCTTGATCCGAAAGCATTTCAGGTAAAGACGGTTCATTTAAAAGGGACAATACTTGATGTTCGCAACAAGGATGAATTTGGAGCAGAGCATTTAAAATCTGCAAAAAACCTCGATTGGGATTCGAAAGAATTCAAGGAGATAGCGAAGAAGTTGCCTCATTATGAGCCGGTATTTTTGTATTGTCAAGGCGGATATCGCAGCAATTTAGCGGCTGAATGGTTTTTGGAAGAAGGATTTTCTACTGTTATTGTTTTAGATAACGGCATTGATGCTTGGAAAGATGCCGGATTACCTGTTGAAGGTGATGCTTTACCGGGAAAAAAATCGAATAGTTCTTACGAATAAACTCGAGTCATTTTTTGTTCAAGAAAAATGAAGAATGTGCATTCTGAAAAGAGGTTTCGGTTTGCTTTTCTGATTCATAAAAAACGAATGATCAAACTGACTTGAAAGCAGCAGCGATAGAGCGAAAAGCCCGCATTGTTCGCCGAAGCTTGAGCGAAGGGGAACAAGAGGTTCCGATAGCTATCGGAATTAGCGAAAGCGAGGGCGCTGTCCAAATTATTTAAATAAAAAATCCCCCGCTAATTCTTAATTAACGGGGGATTTATTTTAGCTATGAATTAATTAGCTGGAACAGGCTCCAACCACACTTTTAATCCTTTTTGGTTGTAGTCGTAAAGCAACATATAACCAGGCTTGAACGAAGTGATGTTCTTGTATAGTTTATATGTATCGCTGCTGTTGCTGTCGGAGTTGAAGGAGTATTGTCCACTTCCTGTTGCTTTTGCAAATTTGCCCAATTTATTGAGGTTTTCAGATACCCAACGATCCATGTCGATGCTCGGAATTCCTTCGGTGCTTTTTGCACCAACTGGGAGGAAATACGCTTTGCTCTTAAATCCATCATCGTTACGATAAACAATAATTTGCTTCCCGTTATTCTCGATCAATTCTTTGTAGCAGAAAAATCCTCTTCCGTACATGTATTGTGCAATGGCAAGACCTTTTTCGCTCGCAATTTTACCGCTTACTTTGGCTTCTTTGTTTTGTTTAGCAACGACTTCGATGCCGCTTAATTTACCACTTGCATCGAAATTGAAGAACACAAAATCCAATACGGTAAATCCGATTTCAGGACCGGTTGCAGTTGATGAAGAAGAACTTCCGCCACCTAATAAAGCACCAGCGCCAGAGCCCGTCATACTTGAGTTATTGGCTTTTTTGAATTGCTCACAAATAACCATGTAGCTTCCATCAGTTTTCTTGATTACATCTTCTACCATGATTTTGGTTTTTCCACCTAATAATGCCGATGAAAACTCACCTGAAATCTGGTCTTTCATGCTGTCCCAAGTTTTCTTTGTAAACTGATTCACTTTGCCATCTGTACTAATGATTGCGAAGAATAAACCATCGGAATTTTTATCATCGTACTTGCTGTTTTTAAAGTACATTCCACCCGTTGCTACTTCACCATTGGCTGTAACACGAATAAATGCAGGAGCACCACCATCTTCACCGTTGGTTAAATCGGTTGAGTACAATTGTTCACCATCTTCTACATTAAAACACTGAACAGAATACACGTAATTATCGGAAGAACGACTTGGATTTTGCTCTCGTAGCAAATACAATTTACCATTGCTCACTTTCGAATCCTGAGCTTTCCAAATACCATCTTCAGGGATGTGTGATTTGGTCCATTTAGAGTTCAAATCTTTGTCTAAACGTTCGATATCAAAACCAAATTTCTTCTCTTTCATTGGACGAAGTAGAATGAATTCTTCATCATTCAAAACGTGGATAATTGGGAAGTTTTCTTCTGTCAATAAAGCGCGACGAACATCTTCTTCTACTTTTTTCTGAATCACATTTCCGGCAGCATCCAAAGTAACCATGGTGCGATTCTTTTTCAAAGCATCCACGAAAATGAAAAGAAAGTACTTGCCTGTAAATGCAGAAGATGCGAGTTCTGAGAATTTACTTATTTCAACTTCAGTAGTTTTGATTTCTTTTAATTCTTTGTCGTACAGCTTAAGCACGAAGCTAGCCATACCTTTTGTTTCGGTTTTTTCGCCAAACCAAGTGGTAAATACGATTTCGCCATTGATAGATTTTACACCCGAAAAGCCTCGCGCACCGGGTGATTCAATTGTGATTTCTTGAGCAGAGAGAATTCCTGTAAAAGCTACCAGAAGTACTAAACAGGCAAGGATTTGTTTTTTCATGTATGATTTATTTGGGGTGAAGGTAAGGGATAATAGGTTGGGGGTAAAAAATGTGAGGACTTTTAACATTTCAAAAAAAAGTTTAAGCCTACATAGGGGAACGGCTGCTCTATGTTGTCATAGTGGAAAGGTTCAACATGACTTGTCTACCTCACCCTAAATCCCTCTCCTCGGGGAGAGGGACTTTTTAAACGTGAATGTTTGATTAGCATAATTAGTATTTCACTCTAGCAGAATGCTCTCCCCTTTCTATTCGAACATTCGAGTCTACCTCACCCTAAATCCCTCTCCTCAGGGAGAGGGACTTTTTATACGTGAATGTTTGATCAGAATGATTAGAATTTCAACTTAGTAGAATGTTCTCCCCTTTCTCCTCGAACATTCGAGTTCACCTCACCCTAAATCCCTCTCCTCGGGGAGAGGGACTTTTTATACGTAAATGTTTGATTAGCATAATTAGTATTTCACTCTAGCAGAATGCTCTCCCCTTTCTCCTCGTGGAGAAAGGGGCCGGGGGATAGAGGTCAAGGATGCCAGAAAAATTTCAATATGAAACTTTGAAATTATTAATTTCCAACTTAACAGAATGCTCTCCCCTTTCTCCTCGAACATTCGAGTCTACCTCACCCTAAATCCCTCTCCTCGGGGAGAGGGACTTCTTAAACGTGAATGTTTGATCAGCATAATTAGTATTTCACTCTAGCAGAATGCTCTCCCCTTTCTATTCGAGCATTCGAGTCTACCTCACCCTAAATCCCTCTCCTCAGGGAGAGGGAATTTTTATACGTGAATGTTTGATTAGCATAATTAGTATTTCACTCTAGCAGAATGCTCTCCCCTTTCTCCTCGTGGAGAAAGGGGCCGGGGGATAGAGGTCAAGGATGTTAGGATATCAATATGATTTGCCCTTCATCAAGTACTCCTGCACGTAATCTTTCACACCATCTTCTAAGCTGTAAAATGCGTCCGAGTAACCAATACTGCGAAGTTTTTGCATGTTGGCTTCAGTAAAATATTGGTATTTATCGCGAATATCCAAGGGCGTGTCGATGAAATGGATGTCGGCTTTCTTTCCCATAGCAGCAAAGGTTGCCGATGCTAAATCGAAAAATGTACGTGCCTCGCCCGTTCCTAAATTGTATAAACCGGAATGTGTACGATTCAACATCAAGAAATAGCAAATTTTTACTAAATCTTTTACATAAACGAAATCGCGCTTTTGCCCGCCATCCGTGTAATCGGGACGATGTGAGCGGAACAAATTCACACTTCCTTTTTCGTTAATTTGGTTAAACGAATGAAAAATAACCGAAGCCATGCGTTTCTTGTGCGTCTCGTTCGGTCCATATACATTGAAAAACTTCAATCCTGCCCAAAAATAAGGTGCCCGAGCTTGTTTCAATGCCCATTTATCAAAGTCGTTTTTCGAATCTCCGTAGGGATTTAAAGGCTTCAATTTTTCAACAACTTCATGATTATCCTCGTAGCCTAATTCTCCTAAACCATACGTTGCTGCCGAAGATGCGTAAACTAAGGGAAGTCCGTATTCCACACATTTATTCCAAACAGCTTGCGAATAATGCAGGTTGAGTTCATCAAAAATTTGGGTGTCGAATTCGGTTGTATCGGTTCGTGCGCCAAGATGAAACACAAATTCTACCATGCGGTGATTCGTATCGAGCCAAGCAATAAAATCACTCCGGTCGACTTTTTCCTTAAACGTTTTACCAGCCAAATTGGAAGCTTTTTCTTTTTTACTGAAATCATCCACGAGCACCAAATCAACATAGCGGTTTTCGTTGAGGTAAGTAACCAAGCAGGATGCAATAAATCCGGCCGCTCCAGTAATAACGATCATAAGGAAATTTTACTGCAAATATAGTATTTTGAATTTGGGCATGTCCCTTCGGGCCGCGCTTTCGGCTTGTAGTCCTCGCTTTTCACCTTCGCATTCGCTACGGCGAACGCTGTGGGCTTCCGCCTCAATCGCTCATGCGGGGAATAGAGGTACTCTACAAACATAAGTGCTGAGATAACCCCGGATTGAAATCCGTACTTTAAGGAAGCAACACGCTTCGACAGGCTCAGCGCGCGACATCAGCATAACAAATCAACATAGACTAGCTCAACGAAAAATAATATTCACGCTCCCTGAGCTTGTCGAAGGGAGCACATCAGCAAACCAGCATATTAATTACTCATTTTTTCCTTTATTTTAGCACATGAACTTCTCATTCCTATTTCCCTTAGTGTTGCTTGCAGTTGCTCCCTTTGTTCAGCAACCTAGTCCGCATATTTTATATCCAACTTCATTTCTCAAAACACAACAAGACACGCTATACTGGCGCGAAGGTGTTCATTTAACTTGGGATGATTTCAAATCAAAAACACCTAAACAAGCAGGATTTGCAGCATTTTCCTTTACGATTATAACCATGAGCTATGAGCTAAAATATACTGGTGAAGTATATAAGCCTAAATTCACGGTTCATAGTGCGTTTCAACGAAGTAAATCTTGGGTTGATCGGAAAGATCCCAAAGCACAAACACCCGAAATTTTAGCTCACGAGCAGCTTCATTTCACTATTGCCGAAATCACTGCACGCAAACTTCGTAGGAATTTAAAATCAGCAACGTACACCAAAAATTACCAAAAAGAAATTAAAACTATCTACGATCAAGCATTAGCCGATGGCGAAAAAATGCAACAACGCTATGATAAAGAAACCAATCACGGCATCGACAAAACCGTACAAAAGCAATGGTCGAATTTGATCGAATCCGATTTAGGATATCTAATGTCTTTTCAAGCTAATTGAGAGAGAAATCGCTGTACATTCCCAAATACGCGCACTTCAGTTTCGTCATATACTTGAGGCTCGAATTTTTTACCGGTAATGTGTTCGTATAATTCAATATATCGCGCCGAAATTTCTTCTATAAACTCCTCCTGCATCATAGGAATTTGCTGTCCTTCTTTTCCTTGGAAACCGTTTGCAATTAACCATTGCCGAACGAATTCCTTGCTCAATTGCTTTTGTGTTTCACCACGTGATTGTCGCTCAGCATAGCCATCAGCATAAAAATAACGTGAGGAATCGGGCGTGTGGATTTCATCAATTAAAAGAATCTCCCCAGCATCGGTTTTACCAAATTCATATTTCGTATCAACTAGTATTAATCCACGTTCGGCAGCCATTTCAGAGCCACGTTTGTATAAAGCACGTGTATATTTTTCTAATTGCACATAGTCTGCTTCCGCTACAATTCCCTGACGTAAAATCTCCTCGCGTGAAATATCTTCATCGTGCCCTTCGGCAGCTTTCGTAGTTGGAGTAATAATCGGCTCAGGTAAACGATCGTTTTCTTTTAATCCATCAGGCAAAGAAACACCACAAATAATCCGTTTACCTAAAGCGTATTCTCGAGCTGCATGTCCGGCTAAGTAACCACGAATCACCATTTCCACTTTAAAAGGCGAACACATTTTTCCTATTGCTACATTCGGATCGGGTGTACCTAAAAGCCAGTTGGGGACGATGTCGCGTGTTGCTTCCAAGAAATAAGTGGCTGTTTGATTGAGCACTTGTCCTTTATACGGAATGCCTTTCGGCAAGACCACGTCAAACGCCGAAATCCGGTCGCTTGCCACCATCACCAAGTACTGATTTTTGATGGTATACACATCACGCACTTTTCCACGGTAGAAAGCGGTTTGTCCTTCAAAATGGAAATCAGTCGCGCGCAGGCTGCTCTGGCTGGTTGGCTTGGTAGGCATGAAGAATAGCGGTAACGAGTTTATGACGAATCACATCGCTGGTATCCAAATGAATGATTTCAATTCCGGCAATGTCTTTTAAAATGCGAATTCCAGTTGCTAAACCAGAAGATTGATTACGGGGAAGGTCGATCTGTGTTAAATCACCCGTGATTAAAAACTTAGCTGAACGTCCCATTCGGGTAAGAAACATTTTCAATTGAGCTTCGGTGGTATTTTGAGCTTCATCGAGAATTACAAAAGCATTATCGAGCGTTCTTCCGCGCATAAAGGCGAGAGGAGCAATTTGTATGATACCTGTTTCGAGGAATAATTGCAGTTTATCGGCAGGAATCATATCGAGCAATGCATCGTACAAAGGCTGCAAATACGGATCGAGTTTCTCTTTCAAATCTCCTGGAAGGAAACCTAAATTTTCACCCGCTTCCACTGCTGGACGAGTGAGAATAATCCGTTTCACTTCTTTATTCCGCAAAGCACGAACAGCAAGAGCAACAGCTGTATAAGTCTTACCTGTTCCGGCTGGACCAATAGCAAACACCATATCGTTGGTAAACGAAGCATTTACAATTCGGCGTTGATTGGGAGTTCGGGCTTTAACGATAAGACCGTTGTTTCCAAAAACAATCACATCCGATCCTCCATTTTGTTCAGGAGCCATTTCGGGTAGATCGTTTTCGGGATTCATCAACTTTTTTACGAGTTGTTCGCTCAAAGATCCATAGCGCTGTTGATGAGAAATGAGGGTATTCAATTTAATTTCAAAGGCATTGATATCGATTTCTTCTCCTTGAATTTTAAGATCAAGCCCTCGAGCAACTAGTCGGAGTTTTGGAAAATAAGCCCGAATTTGCTCTAAAATAGAGTCATTAACGCCGTAAATCTCCACAGGATTAACGTCCGGGAGATGGATTGTTTTTTCGATCAAACTAAAAAAGGATAATTGTTATCAATTGCTGAAAAGCGTGGTTGCATTTCACACACAAATAAATGAATTTTGGCGCGTCCCTCCAAGTCTCGAATTTCAAAAGATGCCAATAATCACCCTTACCACCGATATGGGTCTCAGCGACTATTATGTTGCTGCGGTGAAAGGTGCCATATTATCGCAATTACCTGATGTGAATATTGTGGATATCACGCATGATATTCCCAAGTTCGATCGCATGAAAGCTGGCTTTGTGCTTCGTAACGCCTATCAACATTTCCCCAAAGGAACTGTTCATATTGTTGGTGTTGAAACACTCGAAGATGAAGATACGCCCCATGTTGCATTGAAAATCAACGGACATTATTTTGTTGGTGCTGATTCAGGAATTTTCTCCTTGCTTTTTTCGCCTCAACTTGCCGACGAAATTGTTCAACTCAATATTCGAAAAGATCAAACTCCACGATCTTTTCCAACCTTGAATTTATTTGTCACTGCAGCTTGTCATATTGCTCGTGGAGGCACATTAGAAATCATCGGTCGAAAAATTTCTGGATTCCGTCAAAGTTTGATGCTATCACCAACGCGAGGAGAATCACATCTTGGAGCGAGTATCATTTACATCGATTCCTACGGAAATCTCATCACCAATATCCGTCAGGAGCAATTTGATGAACGTAGACAAGGTGGAAAGTTTGGGATTATACTTAGGCGAGCATCCCAAAACATCAATCGCATTTCGAAGAGTTACAATGAAGTTCCCGAAGGTGATATGTGCGCCTTGTTTAATGATTCAGGCTATCTCGAAATTTCGATCAATAGAGGATCAGCAGCCAAGCTAATCGGCTTAAAAGTAAACGACACATTACGCGTAGAATTCGATGTTGATACGAATCGTTGAAATGCATTTTCGTGCTGATGCTCGGGAAGAATTTTTAGAAGTCTTTCATCAGAGTAAAGAAAAGATTCGTGCTTTTGAAGGTTGTGAGCATCTTGATTTATTAAATGAGCCATCCGATCCAGCACATTTTTTCACATACAGTTATTGGAAAGATGAAGATGCATTGGAACGTTATCGAAATTCTGAACTGTTTCAAGTTACTTGGAGTAAGACAAAAATCCTCTTTGACCAGAAACCGCGGGCATGGACGCTCGATCGACTTGTATCGCTTCCATATTAAATTCTGATTTTAATCTCATTCAAACCGAAAATAGGAATTAGCCTGTTTTGGTAAAATCCTGTTTTCATTATTGAAAAAGGCTATAAATCTAACTTGGATTTTAAGCGTAGTTATTTGAGCAAACTATTGTCCAACGGGCTTTCCCGCAATATTTATTTCAATACTTGCAATTTTCCTTACACTGTAAGTGAGGATGAGTTCCATCTATTATATACTAGAACATCGGTGATAGTTTTGAACGTATAAATCATCAACAGAAAAACCAAATCACCATGAATCGTTTCTTTACATCCATTCTTCCATTTTTTCTCGCTGCAATAGCGGGAACAGCCAGTGCTGCAGAAAAGACCTGGACAGGAGCTGCCGGAAGCAGTTGGAGTTCACCAGCAAACTGGCAACCAGCAGGAGTTCCAGCCAATGCTGATGACGTTGTTTTTGATGGAAATGTTAGTTCCATCTCCTGTAATTTACCAACAACTGTTATCGTACATAGCTTGACTGTTAAACCAGAATATACGGGAACAATCACAGCAACTAATCAATCTTCAGCCATTCTAACCATCATGCAGAACATGCATTTATCAGGTGGAACACTAACCACAGGATTATGCAAGCTCAAAGTAATGAACGAATTACTGGTTGATGGTGGTACATTGAATAAAGGTTCAGGAAGTATCTGCTCTTTAATTGATTTAAAAATATCCAGCGGATCGGTCATTATAGGAAATGGACCCGTTGAAATTCTTGGTAATTTTCTTTTAGATGGTGGTAGCTTTTTGACTGGATCTGGAAGCTTTTTTATTAAATCATCTTACCTACAAAATGGAGGTAGTTTTACGAAGACATCAGGTGTTGGAACATTTAATCCTACAGGAAGTGTGACAATTAATGGTGGCGATTTTAATTGTCAAGCTTCAAACATTACATTTAAATCTCTTTCATTAAATAATGCACAATTTAATGCGGGTTCTGGATCCATTTATTTTAATGGAAACTTATCATTAAATACAGCATCGTTTTTGAAAAATTCAGGGGCTGTTTATTTTAATTCAGGTGCACTATTTTCTGCATTAAATTCAACCTTTAATTTAGGAAGTTCAATTTGGAATGCCAATTCAATTTCATTTGATGGCGGTACTGCAGATTTAGGTTCCGGTACTTTAATCGTAAATGGATCTAGCACTTTCAATCAATGTTCTATTTCAAAATCAGGAGGGAATTCAAACTTTAATACTGCTTTCTCATTTAATTCAACCAATAGCACCATAGCATTTGGAAATGGATTAGTCAACACAGGAGTTATGAATCTCGATGGTTCAACTCTGAGTTTTGGAAATGGAAACTTAACCATTGAAGGTGCATTAACATTATCCGGATCATCTCAATTTTCGAAAACAGCAGGCAATGCTCAATTAGCGTTGGGCTCAACAGTAACAATGAATTCGGGTGTAGTAGATTTTACTGGAAGCACTCAAATAAATACAGGAAATTGGACTCAATTGGGTGGTTCAACTACTTGTGGAAATAGTCCACTATTTATTGATGGGAATTTTGAAATTTCAGGAAATTCAATCTTCAATGCACCAACAAGTGTATTCGATTTAAAAGGTGATTTCAGAAGAATTAGCGGGACATTTAATCACAACAATGGAAGCGTTCGAATGATTGGTACTTCTTCTTTTCCTTATACTATTTTAGGTGGTCCAATATTCAATAATCTTGAAATTTCAAATACTTCAGGAGTGAATATTAAAAAGGTGGATGTGTATGGTGAAATGTCGGTGAATTCTAATTTTAAATTGAATAATGGAAGTGCATCAAATCGTTCCATTCAAATAAATACTGCTACAATTAATATTTTCGGGAATCTTGATATTACTCAATATCGCAGCACCGAAATACAGCCAGGTTCTTCTACTCTTCGTTTTACAGGAAGTCAAACACAAACCATTGTAGGAACATCATTAAATGATGGAATTGGAGTTTTACCATCCATTTATATTGATAAAACGGGTGGTGTATTTTTATTATCAGGAAACGTTTGTTTTGGAAATGGATTTAATCAACAAAACTCTACCATAGAATTTGATCCTGAAATGATTTTTGGAATGAAAGGCGGTTCATTTACATTGGATAATCTTTTAATTCCTCATGTTCGTGTGAGCGGAATGTCAACGCTGTTAAGCTCTATGGCAGTCCAAGGAAATTTAGAAATTCTTTCAACGGGATTTTTAATCAATGGAAATAGTGCCCTCAATGTAAATGCAGAATTTATCAATGAAGGTCGTTTTCAAAATATGAATGGCTCATTGAATGTGACTGGTTTACTTACCAATCGTGGTGAATTCTCGATCAATTCAGGCTCTATGAATGCTCTTTCTGGATTGCTTCAGGAAATGGGGTTTTTTGGATGTGGAACTGGTCAAGTAAATACCATCGGGATTCTTTCGCTTGTAGATGGAAGCTTTAATTGTTCCAATGCTACTGTAGTAGTAAGTGGTTCCGTAAATCAAACAGGTGGAACATTAAATGGAAATGTGAATGGAGGTTCGTTCACAATTAGTCAAAACTATAATCAAACAGCAGGTATTTTTCATGGTCAATCAGGCACTATGAATATTGGTGTTGCGTTGAATCTTGCAGGAACATTTATTCGTGGAACTGGAACAGTTAATTTTAACGGATTTGGTCCTCAAACAATTCCAGCATTATTCTACAATAAATTAAGTATTGCTGGCAGTGGAAGAATTATAACGTTAGCACCTAGTGAAATAAGAATAAGTGCAGCAACAGCAGGCTTTGCACCAAATGCAACCAATATTTATATTACAACAAATAATACAATCAATTACAGCAATAATGGAAATCAAGATGTTGCTGGATTTGCTTATAATAATTTATCAATTACTCGAAGTGGAACGAAATCTTTGTCGGCAAATGGCTCCGTAAAAAACACGTTGAAAGTAATTAATTCGGCACATTTCGATGTAGATGGAATTAGTAATAATCGTGTATTTACATTGCTCAGTTCTCAAGCACAATCAGCTCGAATTGATCAAATTCCTGCAACTGCATCAATTGTTGGTAATTTAACATTTCAACGTTGGACACGTGGAGGAATTCGTTCAAATCGCTTTATTGGATCGCCAGTAGATACAGTAGGTGGAATTAAATTCAAGCAAGTGAAAGACAATGTTCTTTTGTACAGTACTGGAAATGCAGTAAGTGGTTGGGATAATCCAACCTTGTATAACAACAATGTTTACACGTATAATGAAGCATTAGCTAATGGTTTTGAATGGAGATATCCATTAACGACCAATGAAGTAATTCCTCGTGGTTCAGCCATATTGATCTACCATCTTGGAGATCGCACACAGGTGAATTTGCAAAACAATACAATTCCAAATGCTGCTATTGTTGATTTTAAAGGAGTTCCAATTCAAGGAGATATAACACTTCCTGTTAATTGCACAGGCGGATGTATTCCTACAGATAATGGAAATGGATGGAATTTAGTTGCAAATCCGTATGCTTCACCAATCGATTGGGATTCTCCGGAATGGACTAAGACAGGAATTTCGAGCACGATTTATATTTGGAATCCACGTATCAATCAATATGCTTCGTATAACTCTCAAAACCCAGGCGCTGCAACAAATGGTGGCTCGCGGTATATTGGTCCAGGACAAGGATTTTTCATGAAAGCAACCGAAAATAATCCTGTTCTTATTGCTCATGAAAAAATTAAATCAGCTCAATTTCCAGATACTTTATTGTTTAGAATGAGTGCTGCACAGTCGCAATTACGATTAGTGATTAATCAAAAAGATTCTGAAGTACAAGATGAAGCAGTACTTGAATTTCGTAATGAAGCAAGTGATGCATTTGAAGTGAATTACGATTCACATAAACCGGAATTACCTGGAATGAGTTTGAGTTTTTCTTTGTTAAATGAATCAGGTGATGCTTTATCAGTTCATGCTTTTGCGGAACCTGATATGGCGCAAGGAGATAAAATAATTCCAATTCGATTAAAAGCTGAAGCTGGTTTATACTACATTAGCGCATCTCAGCTTGAATCATTCGGAAATAACGTTTCATTTTACCTCGAAGATCGTTTGATGAAATCGATTGTAAAATTGGAAGAAGGTAAATCGTATAATATCACTGTTGAATCAAATCAAACAACAAATTCAACAGGTCGTTTGAATTTAATTCTGCGTCACGAACATGCAAATGCAAGCTCAATCGTTGGATCTTTTATTCGTGTTTTCCCTAATCCTAGCAATGGTTCAAATGTGCAAGTTGTATTACCAAAAGCAGGAAAAGGAACCTTGGAAATCTATTCGATGCTTGGAACAAAATTGTTGACTAAATCCATTGATACTGCTCAAAATACAATTGCTTTGGATTCGATAAATCAATTAGCTGCTGGTATCTATACAATCGTTTGGAATTCAAGCGAAGGACGCTATAGCGAATTATTGACTGTCAAATAATAATGCATTTAACTACATAAAAGCTGCCTCCAACGAAGCGGCTTTTTTTGTGCTTAAAATCAAGGGTTTCTGAAAGCAGTTCGTGGATTTTAAATTCAATTGAATTCTCGGTTTGTGCAATTTGAAAAAATGTTAGATTATTGAACTCACAAACGAGAAATCGAAAAATCAAAAACCATGGGAATTTTAAAAGAATTTAAAGCATTTGCGATGCGTGGAAACGTAATCGATCTTGCAGTTGGGGTTGTAATCGGGGGCGCATTTGGAGGAATTGTGAATTCACTCGTTGGCGATGTGATTATGCCTATTATTGGTGTATTGACTGGCGGAGTTGATTTCTCTGGATTAAGCTATACGGCAGGAAAAGCTGTGATTGCTTATGGTAAATTCATCCAAGCAATTTTCACGTTTATCATCATTGCATTTTCTTTATTTATGGTAATTAAAGGAATGAATGCAACTAAGAAAAAGGAAGAAGAATCACCTGCAACACCTCCAGCTCCAAGTAAAGAAGAAGTGCTTTTGGGTGAAATTCGTGATTTATTAAAAGATCGTCGCTAATACGGAATTGCATGAAACGATTTTTTAGCATCATTGCTTCGCTAATTCTGACTACTTCCCTACTCCAAGCTCAGATTGAAGTCAAAGAAGATACAACGGTGAATGGTTGGAAAAAAGGTGGGTTTTTCGCCTTAAACTTTAATCAGGTTTCACTAACTAATTGGGCTGCAGGAGGGGAAAGTGCTTTATCTTCAACAGCTTTATTGAATGCTTTTATAAAATACCGTCACAATGATATCTATTTTGAATCAGTGTTAGATGGTGGTTTTGGATTTATCACAACTAAGTCGCAATCGCTTCGCAAGAATGAAGATAAAATAGAAATCAACGCAAAGTTCGGTAAGAAAGCCAAAGGCAAATTTTTCTATGCTGGCATGTTGAATTTCAGAACACAAATGGCTCCGGGTTATAACTTTCCGAATGATTCAACGGTTATTTCCCGTTTTCTTGCACCTGGATTTTTATCGCTTGCTCTTGGGATGGATTACAAACCCAATGAGTGGTTTTCGATGTTCATTTCTCCTGCAACTGGAAGAGCAACATTTGTGATGGATCAACGCTTAGCCGATTTAGGTCAGTTTGGTGTAACCGCGGCCGTGATCGATCCTACAACTGGAGCAATAATTACTCCTGGGCAAAAAACACGTTTCGAATTTGGAGCGTATTTACGCGCACGTTTGCAAAAAGATTTAGTGAAAAATATCTCTGTTGTTTCGAATCTTCAGTTGTTTAATAATTACACCGATCCAATCAAAGCTCAACGTGCTAACATCGATGTAAACTGGGAGAATTTGATTTTAATTAAAGCCAACAAATGGCTTACAACAAGCATATTCACCAATTTAATTTACGATAACGACGTTCAAGTTCCTGTGAAAAGAGTGGTGAATGGAACTGAAGTGATTGGAACAGGTCCGCGCACACAGTTTAAAGAAGTTCTCGGACTTGGGCTTTCGTTTAAATTCTAAAACATATTTTGATTCAACCAAAAGAGGCTGCTAAATGCAGTCTTTTTTTTGCTCTATTTTACCAACTTAATCAGCTATTTGAATGCTCGCTTCGACAGGCTCAGCGAGCGGATTTTATATAGAAATTGAAACTAAAATTCCTCATGTTTACTACAGCATCCCCGGATTTCAATCCGGGGACTTCGACAGGTTCTGTGTTGGATTTTATTTAGAAAATAAAACTAAAATTCCTCGAGTTTACTACAGCATCCCCGGATTTCAATCCGGGGACTTCGACAGGTTCTGTGTTGGATTTTATTTAGAAAATAAAACTAAAATTCCTCGAGTTTACTACAGCATCCCCGGATTTCAATCCGGGGACTTCGACAGGTTCTGTGTTGGGTTTTATTTAGAAATTGAAACTAAAATTCCTCAAGTTTTACTACAGCATCCCCGGATTTCAATCCGGGGACCTGCCAGAAAAAATCAAGAATCTTCCATATTCCCCCAATAATCTAACATTCCCCCAAGCGGTAAGGATAGCAACGGAAAACCCTCAACACTAGCCGTAGCTTTAGCGAAGGCGGTTTGAGGATTTGAAGTGTATAGCCTGGACACCGCCCAAAAAAAACTAGCATCCACGTATTTCAATCAGTAGTTCTGTACTACAGATGTTTAGTATGAACGGTTTTTATTTCTCTTGCAACACAAATCCAATATCCTGAATCAGGTTATTTACCTGAGTTGAATCGGTACCATCATAAAATCCTCGAATGCGCTGGTGACGATCTATGAGCGCGAAGTTTTGAGTATGAATAAAATCATCCGGACCACCATCACCTTCTTCAAGATTTAGTAAATATCCTTTACGTGCTAATTCATACAAAGCAGGTTTATCACCTGTTAAGAAAAACCATTGTTTCGTATTGGCCTTATAGCTTTGGGCGTATCCTTTGAGCTGATCGGGCGTGTCGGTTTCGGGATCAACCGTGTGAGACAAAATACGAAAATCGGCTTCGTTTTTAAATGCTGCAGCAACACGATCTAACTGCTTCGACATGATAGGACAAATGCTATGACAGGTGGTGAAAAAATAATCGGCTACGTACACTTTATTTTGCACTGCAGTTTGCGTAACAGTTTGTCCATCTTGATTAATAAATGAAAAATTGGGAATTCGATGCCAGAGCGTATCGTATTTGACTGTTGATCCGCTGCGCGTACTGTCGATACTGTGATTTCCGAGATAAGGAAGCTTTTTATAGAAACGTGTTTTTTCTCGATTACTGAAAAAATAAATTCCAAAAAGGAGAGCAATAAAAAGTGGGATGATGATTGAAAGTCTGCGTTTCATGCAACAAATTACGCTTGAAAATGAATGCTGAAAACGTTTGTTTAGAAATTAAATAGGAATAATATTCGATTTACTTGGTGATTTATATTTATCTGGAATAACCGTTAGAATTGTCTTGCAAAGAGCTTCTGTTAAGCGCTGTTTAACAACTTGACGACGAGTTATTAAACTGATTTCTCGAACGGGTTCGGGTGTTTTAAAATAGCGAATTTGGTCGCGTTGTTCGTCACTAAACCCACGAGTAGAGAACTCGGGAAGCAGCGTCACACCAGCATTATGTTCAACTAAGCCTTTGAGTGTTTCGATACTTCCTGCTTTGAGATGAATATGAATATCACTACTCGATTTCTCTTGCATCTGACACAAATTCAACACTTGAGAACGAAAGCAATGTCCTTCGGCAAGCAGCCAGAGATGGGAAAGGTCTATATCAGAAATGCGAATAGCTGATTTTTTCAAAAGTGGATCTTTCATCGCCACGTAAGCCACAAAAGGTTCATAATAAAGTGGTAGCTCGTGTAAATTGCTTTCGGGCAAAGGTGTTGCGGCAATTCCGGCATCGAGTTCATCGCGCTTGAGTTTAGCAATGAGATTTTCGGTAGTTATTTCCTCAATTTCCAATTCAACTCGCGGATATTGAGTTTGAAATTCACCTAAAAAAAGAGGCAATAAATAAGGTGCTACTGTAGGAATAAATCCAATCCGAAGCAGTCCTTTTAATTCTTCTGTTGCATCTTTTACTTGCTCTTTAATTCGTTTACCTAATAGTACCATTTGTCGGGCTTCGTCCAAAATACGAATGGCTGCATCGGTTGGAACAACTGGCTGTTTACCTCGATCGAATAGCGCAATTCCTAATTCATCTTCCAATTTTTTAAGCTGCATACTCAAGGTTGGCTGAGTGACAAAACAAGCATCTGCTGCACGCGCAAAATGGCGATGTGTATCGACTGCAATTAGATATTCTAGTTGAGTTAATGTCATGAATACAAATATAGACATTCTCTATCATATTATAAATACTATTGATTTGATTGATGTTTTAGAATGCTTCAATTTTGTCCTGTCAAAAACGAAAAACTAAAATCATGAATCGAATAATTTCTCTGGGTGAGTCTTTCCCGACATTTGAAAAGACTGCAGTTACTTCTATTGAAAAAGGAAAAGAATTTTCTACTCTTTCGCTCGATCAACAATTGTCATCAGGTAAATGGATGGTGATGTTTTGGTGGCCGAAGGATTTCACTTTTGTTTGTCCAACCGAAATTGCCGAATTCAACAAGAATTACAGTGAATTCAGCGATCGCGATACCAATCTGATTGGTGCATCTACCGACTCTGAATTTGTTCATTTAGCATGGAGACAAAATCACGCCGATTTGAAGGGTTTGCGTTTCCCTATGTTAGCTGATACATCTAAATCTTTAGCTGAAGAATTAGGCATTTTAGAAGCGAATGAAAAAGTGGCTTATCGCGCTACATTCATGGTAGATCCTCAAGGAATTATCCGCTGGGTTTCGGTGTATGATTTAAATGTAGGACGTAATGTGGAGGAAGTTTTACGTGTCTTAGATGCATTACAAACGGATGAATTATGTCCGTGCAATTGGAAACGTGGTGAAGAAACATTATCGCATGTTGCTGAACCTATTGAAGCCTAATTCAACCTAACTATGAAAGAATTGAATTCTGAAACATTCCGAGATTTTATTCAATCGGAACAGAAGGTAATCGTTGATTTTTACGGTCCGGCATGTCAAGCTTGTGAAGCTTTGAGACCTTATTTGGAGCGGGTAAATTCCGATTATCCAAACCGAATTGCTAAAGTAAACGCAACAGAAGAAATGGAACTCGCACTTGAATTTGGAATTCGGCAAATACCAACCATGCTTGTTTTTCAGCATAATTCATTAATTGGGCGAAGAATAGGTTCGGTAAAGAATGTGGAAATAATTCATGAATTAATTGCTTAAATAAAAAGAAAATGATAGCACTTGAAAATGAGACTTTGCAGAATTTAATCAATGATTTGAATTTATCGAATGATACCCTTTCGGATCATCTGAATCACTTGGCAATAAACGAAAGTAAGTATTTACGTGATTTACGTATTAATTTAAAAAATGCATTGGCATTCTCGAATTTAACTCGAAAAGAAAGTTTATTTATTGCTTTTTCGGTAGCGGTAAATGATCACACAAAAAAATTGGCAGATGCACTTGAAAGCCTTGCTAGATCAGAAGGAGCCAGCGAAGAAGAATTAGCTGAAGTTCGAGCGTGTGTTTCTTTGTTAAATGTGAATAATGTGTTTTATCGTTTTCGCCATTTTACCAAGAAAGACTTTTATCAACAAACACCAGCTGGAATTAAAATGGGAATAATGATGAATCCTATTTTAGGAAAGGAGTTTTTTGAATTGTTAAGTTTAACAGTTTCTGCTTTGAATGGCTGTGAATTATGTGTCAATGCACACGAAAGTTCGCTTATTCAATTAGGCACTAGCGAAGCACGTATATACGATGCAGTGCGCTGTGCAGCCAACTTTAGAGGAATGACAGTTTTAAGTTAAACCATCTATTTTTCTTAATAACCGGTATTTTCTTTCGGGAGAATGTCGGTTTTTTTATTTGTGAAATCAGTATATTTAGTCAGGATTTTTAGGTTATTTTTCAATCAAGATTGTAAAGGATTATTCCATTTATACCAATAAAGGTTAATTGGAAAATGAAGGAAAAAGGAAAGTAGCACGTGTTATTTTGAAGAGATCGGATATGACAATTGGATTATTTGTTTGTTTTTAATTCACCCTTATAAATCATTTAGTATGGTACATCGAATTTATACTTCGCTACTTATTTATCTCATGTTGACTCCGTTTTTTTGTGAAGCTCAAAAACAAGGACAAGAACGCATTGATTCACTCATACAGGTATTGCCCTCGATGATTGACGATACCAACAAGGTCAAAATGTTGGAGGAAATCAGTTTCAGTAGTTATTCAATTAATCCTCAACAAGGTTTAAAATACGGTTTCGAATCGCTCAAATTAGCTCAGCAACTAAAATGGGACAAGGGCACTGCTCGTGCATACAATACCATTGGAATTAACTATGGATTTGGTTTAGCCGATTATCCGAATGCTCTTGATCATTATCTAAAATCATTAACTATCAATGAACGTTTAGGCGACCAAAAAGAAATCGCCGCTTCATTAAATAATATTGGTTCACTCTACGACGAAACAGGAGAAAATCAAAAAGCCTTGGATTATTACAATAGAGCTCTGGTCATTAATCGTAAAATGGGGAATAAAGACTGGATGGCGAATAACCTGAGTAACATTGGAGTATTATACACTAAACTGAAAGAATTTGACAAAGCTATTCAATATAAAAAAGAAGCTATGAAGCTCAAAGAAGAGCTTGGAGATCAATGGGGAATTGCCACGAACATTAGTCAACTTGGGAGAATCTATGGGGAAATGGGTAAGCTCGATACAGCTATTATTTTATTTCATAAAGCCTTAAATATTTTCAGTCAACTTGGAGATCAAAATAGTATTGCGAAGAATTTTGATTATTTAGGATCTGCTCATTTATATCTGGCGGTAAATAATCCTAAAACAAATAAAGAATTGCTGAATAAAGCATTATTATATAACGATAGCGCACTTTCAATTTATTTATCAATTAGGCACTTGCAGAATATTTCTGGTTCTTACATATCGCGTAGCGAAATAATGCATGCATTAGGAAAAGATAATGAGGCGCTCGAAGATTATAAAATAGCCATGATTTATAAAGACTCCGTTTTTAATATGGAGAAAGATAAAAAACTGGTGCAACAAGCCATGCAATTTGATTTCGATCGAAAAGAGGCTATTAATAAAACGGAACAAGAGAAAAAAGATCTACGGCAAAAACTAATTCGATATTCACTGGCAATTGGACTTTCGGGAGCTTTTATTTTTTCTTTAATTGTATGGCGTCAACGCAATCGTATTTCGAAAGAGAAAGCGCGCAGTGAAGAATTATTACTGAATATTTTACCCGGTGAAGTTGCAGAAGAATTAAAAGCTAAAGGAGAAGCTGAAGCCAAATTAATCGAAGAAGTAAGCGTATTATTTACCGATTTCAAAGGTTTTACTGCACTTTCGGAACAAGTAACTCCTAAGGAACTAGTCAACGATCTTCATGAATGTTTTAGCGCCTTTGATGCAATATGCGAAAAACAGGGAATTGAAAAAATAAAAACCATTGGTGATGCCTATATGGCCGCAGGAGGTTTGCCTTCGCCCAATTCAACGCATGCTAAAGATGTCGTCTTAGCAGCATTAGAAATGGCTCAATTCATTGAAGAAGGGAAGAAACAAAAAATTGCTTTGGGATTACCGTATTTCGAAATCCGAATTGGTATTCATACAGGTCCGGTTGTAGCTGGAATTGTAGGAGTGAAAAAATTCCAATATGATATTTGGGGCGATACTGTAAATACAGCTAGTCGCATGGAAAGCAGCGGAGAAGTGGGAATGGTCAACGTAAGCGAAACAACCTTTCACATTTTACAAAATGATTCAACTTTCAAATTTGAACATCGAGGTAAAATTCAAGCAAAAGGAAAAGGAGAAATCGAGATGTATTTTGTGAAAAAAACGATGGTTTAAACCAAGTAATTATTCGTTGCTAAGAATCGAATGAGGAAATACTTACAATTATTCATTTTATTACTACCCGTTAACTCCATTCAAGCTCAAATAAAATTCTCCGATTTTATTGATGAATATTCAGTTTCGATTAATCAAGCACTTTCAAGCAATAAAAAAACAAAAAGTACTGGATTCGGAATTGGGATTTATCATACTATTCCTCATTCATCCTACTTAAATATACTTCTTGGCTTTGAATATAATCGAGTCAATGAATTTTTCAATACGAATTATTCGAGTCATTTTGAATCGAAAAAGAATGAGTATTTCCGTTTAAATTATTTATCAATTCCAGTTCTATTTAGATTCAAAGGTGCTTTAAATCCCCATACTGAATTATTCTTTAACCCAGGTGGCTTCATTGATTGGGCTCAAAAATCTCGTGTTGATTACGATTATCATTCCGTTACTTTCGACAATAATGTACCTACTTACCACTCAAGTCATGCCTATTCCTACACAGGTAGTAATCAACTTGGATTTTCCTTTGGTGCTGGAATTAAGTTCAAAAAATTGAAGTATGCTTATTTCCTTCATCTTGATTTGAAGATACCCCTGAAACGAATAATAAATGATGCATATGCAGCATCCATGCGTTTATCTATTGGCATGTCGTTAAATCGATGAAATTGAAAAATTCAATACATATCATTGAACCTATCCAATATTAACTTAAAATCATGTTAATGTAAATTCCAGCTTTTGACTGATGAAAGTTACCTCTAATCCATTTCACTGATGATAAATGCCTGCTCATACTGAACTCCATCTCGAATGTTAACTCAGAGTGAATATTCGTTTAAAAATTTCTTAATTTAAATTGAGGTAGTGGTAATTCTCGGGTAATATTCAAGCTGTTTTGATATTATGCACTTAACGTTCGATTTACAGTTTAGAGAAGTAGCAGAGCCAATTTTGCAGAGAGAAGCAAATGCTCCCATCAGCCAATAAAACTCTCGTGAAAAAACTAGTCTACCTTAGTTTCATATTCCTAATTTTTCTTTCTCCAACCCTAGTTTTTGGACAAAAAACAGGAAGTATTACAGGAACTGTTATCGATAAAGCAACAGGTGAAACATTACCGGGTGCAAGTATTTCCATCGAAGGAACCACAACAGGTACAATGACAGACATAGATGGTCATTTTAAATTGGCTAATCTTAATCCTGGAACTTATCGCGTTTTGTGTTCGATGGTTTCGTTCTCGAAAAAGATATTGAGTGGTGTTGAAGTAAAAGAAGGTGCTGCAACGAACTTAAACATTGCATTAGAAACTGTTCAGAACGACTTAAAAGAAGTAATTATTGAAGCTGAAGCAAAACGTGAATCCATCAATGCTTTGGTTTTACAGCAAAAAAATGCTGCTTCAGTTTCTGATGGAATTTCGGCAGAAACCATAAAGAAAACTCCCGATAGAACAACTAGCGATGTTTTGCGTCGAATAAGCGGTGCCAGTATTCAGGATAATAAGTTTGCAATTATTCGTGGATTGAATGATCGTTATAATGCTTCCTATATTAATGGTGCTCCATTGCCAAGTTCTGAAAGCGATCGTAAAGCTTTTTCATTCGATATTTTTCCAGCAAACATGCTCGATAATATCGTAATCAACAAAACAGCAACTCCCGATATGCCTGCTGAATTTGCAGGTGGAATCATTCAAATAAATACCAAGAGTATTCCGGAAGAAAATTTTCAATCGTTTAGTATTAGCAGTGGTTATAATACCATGACTACTGGAAAACAACAACTTACATATACAGGTGGTAAAAGCGATTGGCTTGGAATAGATGATGGAACACGTGCTTTACCAAGTGCAATTCCTGCCAAAAAAGACTTTCCTACTTTGCCTGCTTTACAAGCTGACCTAGGAAAAAATCTCAGCAATAATTGGGGAATTAATTCCAAGAATTTTGCACCCAATTTTAATTTTCAATATTCTCTTGGTCATACTATACGTCGTAAAGAAAAAGACCTCATTGGATTGGTGTTCGCAGCATCCTATCAACGGACATATAATTATTTAATTACAGATCGAAAAGGCTATACAAGCAGTTCCGACCCAAGTGTTCCTTCACAAATCGATTTTGATTACACCGATAACAGCTATGCCACACAAACACTTGCTGGTATATTAGGAAACGTTTCGTTTAAAATAAATAAAAACAACACTATATCAACGAAGAATTTATTAAGTATTAATTCGGATGATCGTGTGATTCGTCGTGTTGGAACTCCTACTCCTTTGGAAAGCAATCCGGTATTACTTCAATCAACAGCACAGTGGTTTACTAGTAATCGTATTTATACAGGACAAATCATTGGAGAACATTTAATTGGTAAATCAAAATTGAAAATAAATTGGGTTGGATCGTATAGTTCAATTCAGCGTTCAATACCGAATTTACGTCGGAATGTTTATACTCGTTTGGATCATTCTAACGATCCAGGAGAACCAACAAATCGGGATACTGTATGGCGCGCTAATATTTCTAAAACGAATGTTGGTCCAGACTACGGTGGAGGAATGTTTTTCTCTGAAAACAAAGAACAGGTTTACAGCTTTAGAGCTGATGCCTCATATCCTATTAAAATTGGTAAAGAATTAAATAATGAAGTGAAAATTGGTGGTTCATTTCAACAACGTGATCGAGAGTTTTATGCGCGTCAATTAGGATTCACTCAATATTCAACCATTGGAAGTGGTTCAGTAAAGTTTCAAGACAGCTTAACCTTTTTATCGAATGATCAAATTTTTTCAACTACCAACATGGGCTTAATTGCTCCCGGAAAAGGTGGATTTAAATTGAAAGATGCAACTAAAAATAGCGATTCATATTCTGCAGGATCTAAGCTAACTGCATCGTATGTAATGATTAATACACGTTATAAAAAATGGCTTCGACTCATTTGGGGTGCTCGTTTAGAATCTTTCATTCAAACCTTAAATGCTACGCTCGATAATAATCAACCATTAGCAATTAACACCAAGAAAGTCGATATTTTACCATCAGCGAACGCGGTATTTTCTTTATCAGAAACACAAAACGTGCGATTGAGTTATTCTCAAACGCTTAATAGACCAGAGTTTCGAGAGTTAGCACCTTTTGCATTTTATGATTTCAATACTCAGTTTGTTTATTCGGGAAATGATTCTTTAAAACGTGCATTGATTCATAATTACGATGTGCGTTGGGAAATTTATCCGGGTCGTGGACAACTTGTTTCTGTAACAGGTTTCTATAAATCATTCATCAATCCAATTGAGCAAATTTCTCGTGCTGATGTGGCGAATGAAGTTTCTTTTAAAAACGTTCAAAAAGCGAAAAGCTACGGAGCAGAATTTGAATTCAGAACGATACTCGGTTCTTTATTGAAAAAAGAGGATACTCACTTCCTTAACAACCTAACAGTTTATGCTAATTATGCCTATATCCGCTCTTCTGTTGATGTTTCAGGAATTATTGGTTCAGTAAATACTACACGACCATTACAAGGTCAATCACCCTATGTTTTAAATGCAGGATTAATTTATGCAAATAAAGAGAAAGGTTATTCTGTATCAGCAGCTATTAATCGTGTTGGAACTCGTATTGCCATTGTTGGTAATGTGAATGAGCCTGACATTTGGGAGAATGGTAGAACGGTTTTAGATATTCAAGCAAGTAAATCGTTTCTAAAACAACAATTAGAGGTGAAGTTTTTTGTGCGTGATGGTTTAGCTCAAAAACTCTATTTCTTCCAAGATCGAAACAATAATAAAAAACTAGATATAGATTCCGATAACCTCATTTGGGTTTCGAAATTTGCTCCTACTTTTTCGGTGAATGTAACTTATAAGTTTTAAGACTTAAATCATCTTATTCAAGCCTGTTCAATAATCTATTTTGAACAGGCTTTATCATTTAAATGAAGAAGTGGAAATAAATTCAATCCTTAAACATCTTTTGTATTTCAATATTATGTAATTGAAAAAATGCTTAACAATCAATTAATAAAGTTCGGATTGAAGCATAATGTAAAATTCAAATTGAAGCAGTATTGTATAAATAGCTTTGCAGCAAAATCGAACACATGAAAAACCTGTTTACTTTTCTTTTTCTAATTTATGCAAGTGCATCCTCTTTTGCACAATCAGCATTTTTTACAGCGACAAATTATCGTGGTGCATTTGCTCCTGCTCCTGCTGCTATGTGGACAGATGGTTGGTGTAATTGGGATCCTCAAAATGCTACATATGGAACTCCCGATGTGAATGTTTCTGCAAACATTTCAACAAATACTACTTGGACAGCTAATCATGTGTATTTGTTGCAAGGACAGATCTATGTGACTAACAATGCTACTTTAACAATCGAAGCTGGAACTGTAATTCAAGGTGATATTAATACTGCAGGATCGGGCTTATTTGTGACTAAAGGCGCTAAATTAAATGCCATTGGAACTTCTTCTCAACCAATTGTTTTTACTTCAAATCAACCGGTAGGTAGTCGTAACCTTGGTGATTGGGGTGGTGTAATTTTATTAGGAAAAGCAAGCAGTAATTCCGTTGGAGGAGTCGCCAATATTGAAGGTATTGCACCAACCTCTGATACAGAATTTGGTGGTGGTACAAGTCCAGACGATAACGATAATTCAGGTTCATTACAATACGTTCGAATTGAATTTGGAGGTTACGTATACGCTCCAAACAAAGAAATTAATGGATTAACATTCGGAGCTGTTGGACGTGGAACTACCATCGATCATATTCAAATTTCTTATGCTAATGATGATGCATTTGAGTGGTTTGGTGGAGCTGTAAATTGTTCTCATTTGGTTGCTTATCGTTGTTTGGATGATGATTTTGACACTGATTTTGGGTTCCGTGGAAATTACAATTTTGTTTAGGCGTTCGTGATCCAGAGATTTCTGATAATCCAACAGTATCTACTTCCGAAGGATTTGAATCGGATAATGATGCTGCAGGAGATGCATTAACTCCTTTAACTGCAGCTATTTTTAGTAATGTAACGATTGTTGGACCACTTCGTGGAGATGTTACTACTGCTGGTACTGTAGCAGCTGGATATCGTCGTGCTGCTCGTATTCGTCGTAATTCTAATCTCCGGATTTTCAATTCAATCTTAATGGATCACTTGAAAGGAGTGATGATTGATGGAACAGCTTGCGAAGCAAATGCAACTTCAGGTGCTCTTGCTTTTAAACATAATATTCTTGCAGGAAATACAGCTGGAAATGTTTGTGAATTAACTTCAGGAAGTACTTTCGATATTCATAGCTGGTTTGCTGCAAGTATGAATGATTCATTGGTTTCTACTACCGGAATTTTAGTTACTCCTTATGATTTCCTAGCTCCTGACTATCGTCCTGCTTCTAGCTCTCCTGCTCTAACTGGTGCCGATTTCGCCGATGCTATTTTTAGTGGATTGGTGTTATCAGTAAACAACACTTCGGGGAATTTCGATCAAGCTGTTTTATTCCCAAATCCTGCGAACAGCTCTGTAAATCTTAATTTTAATTCCAACGTTTCAGGAATTGTTTCAGTGATGATTACAGATCTTTCTGGACGCGCTGTAATGAACACAGTTTCAACCAAAATGGCTGTCGGAAAAAACAATCTAACTTTCAATACAGAATCCTTAAGTACAGGAATGTATTTTGTGACATTATCTGATGGTAAATCTCAACAATCATTTAAAGTTTCAATCAGTAAATAATTCATTTTTCAATAATGAAAAACGCTGTCCAAATTAAATTGGGCAGCGTTTTTTTTTGTATTTAATTGTTCAATATGAGAAGAATTAATCTTCAAAAAAATCAATATCTGATTTACTTCGGTAACCAATCAATTTACCTGTATCGTCTTCTAAACGAAAAAGTGTAAAGAAATTTTTATTTTTCTCCTTTCCCCTAGGTATAAAACGAAGAGCAGTAATTTTATAAGGAGTAAATGGTTTCAAGAAAATCCAATTATTATTTAAATAAATCCCATCATTCTCAAGATAATACAAACCATATTTTCCGTCCTTTTTCAATCGCCTAAAAATGGTCGTTGCATATGATTTTTCAAAATAATCAATTGCATCATAATTCGCATCTAAAATGGATGTTCCATCGGGTTTAATCATTCCAAACTTCCCCTTCTTTTTAATGATCCATTTATCACCCGCAACATTATATTCTGGTGACACATAAGGACTCTTAAAACCAATACTATCGTACATCGCAGGAATTACTTCTTTCCCTTCTGCCGTCATCCAACCTAAAAGCATTTTACCGGACTTGTCCTTTTGTCCGAATAAAAACGAATAGCCCGACTCATTAAAACCATCAGTCCTTATTTGCACTATAGAATCAGCATAAAAAGGAGATAGGAAATTACTGGTTAAAAGACCTTTCTTACCTCGTAATTGATAAGTCACATAATTATAATATTGAAATAATGTATCTGCCTTTTGATAAGCAAAACACCCCAATCCCAGATAATTAATAAGATTAATATTCTCTGCATTTTTTGGTAAATCTTGAAACACGTTTTTAGCAGGCTGAACAATTCTTGAATAGCGAGTATTAATCATATTCACCGAAAGTGTATCATTCTTCCTATTAAAACTACATCGCAGATAAGTACTAATAGGTGCTTCTACTTTTTTCTTTGGAGGCTCTTCTACAATATAATAATCATCAGCTGGTATACCTTCAACTTCATCTCTTATATCCATCGATTCCTGATAGGAGGCGTCTTGTATTTCTTTTACCCGTTTGGAATAGTCCTTTGCCGATTCATAAACCAATTCGATCTCTTCCTTTTCTTGATTGTATTTCAAACGCCCATGTTCTTTTTTGACATTCACACTTAAATCAATCTCCAATTCCATATCCTGAGTAATTCGATCTCGCTCATATTTTATGTCGTAACAGTCTTTAATTAAGAATCGAGAACGAGCAGGCATTTGCGTATCGAAATAATAAATCCCAAATGTTTTATTCTTTTTATCTTGAACGATATGACAATAATAGCGAGCTCCTTCCAGCCCTTGTAAATACGCGAATTTCCCTATTCTACTTACTATTTTATAATCATTCGGCAGTAAAGAAACACCGCTCAAGGAATACCAATCTCGCTCATCATTTTTCAAATCTTTAAATGCCATGAATAGATAATCATCTACACATCGAATTCGAACGTATTGTGCTGGAACGACTTCATTCCTATAGAAAACTCCAAATTTTCCATTTTTGGATGTCAGAAAATACTTATCAGGTAATGCTAATTCTGAGGAAGAACTTTTTTCATTCGAATAGAATACTTCATCATATTTTGGTTCACATACCAGATTTCCCAAGGTATCAGCAAATCCCCACAAATTCCCTTTCCGAAAGGGAATTAGTATTTCCTGAGAAAAAGAAATACCTGAATAACAAATCAAACTTATAAGAATTAATCTGTGCATTTTATTCAAATATTAAATTGATTTAATCACCTTACATGGATTACCAACTGCAATACTATTAGCAGGAATATCTTTCGTAACAACACTCCCCGCGCCTATTGTACAGTTATCTCCAATGCTTACTCCTGGACAAATAATCACCCCACCACCAATCCAAACTGTATTTCCAATGGTAACCGGTTTTGCTGATTCTAAATAGCTGAGTCGTTCTTGCGGATTCGTTGGGTGTGTAGCAGTATAAATATGAACACCCGGACCTAATAAAACGTTATTCCCAATATGTATAGGCATCACATCTAAAAACACACAATTAAAATTGGCAAAAAAGTTTTTTCCAACGTGTATGTTATATCCATAATCACAGAAAAAAGGTGACTCAATCAATAAGCTTCCTTTTGCCTGAATTAATTTCCGAAATAGAATATCCCGTTCAGGCACATCACTTGGATTTGAATCGTTAATGGCTTTGCAAAGTTGCCGCGCATGGATTCGCTCAGACGCTAATTCCGAATCTGCCGGATTATATATCTCACCACGGAGCATTTTCTCTTTTTCGGTCATGTTGCTTAATAGGATCTATAAAATCCATTACTAAATCAATGATGTCATTTCAAAAAAAGAAGTGCTTTTAGAGTGATAAATTCCTCTAAAAGCACTTCATCAACAAAACTAAATAAATTATTTGCTCACCACCAATTGTTTACTGCAATAAACCCGATCACCAGACATCAGAATGATTGAATAAATTCCATTGATGAAATCACGTGTTGATATAGTGTATGAATTAATGCCAGCTGGAATATTTTCAATACGAACCAATTTCCTTTCCGAATTATATATCATAAGAGACATTCCATTTTCATTGTTTGGTAATTTCAATGTGGATTGTTCATTTGCAGGATTTGGAACAAGTTGAAACGATGCGTTCTCATTGCGATTTGTTGATTCAAAATTGGGTTTATTTTCTGTTTTCAATTGAGCATTTTCAGCTTCTAATTTCTCTACTCTTGCGCTAAGCTCTTTCACCGCATTAACAAGCGGAACAACAAATGCAGCATAATTTACCGCATAATAATCTTGCTCATTGGCAGGCTTACTCAATCCTTCAAAATTGGCTCCTTTCAAAGCTTTTTCAACATCTTGTGCAATGAATCCTTGACGGTTTCCACCTTCCACATTATTGATGTATTCATACGAAACAGGTTGTAATTCTTTAATAAAATTCAAACCTAAATGATATGGTTCAATATGCTGTTTTAATCGTTTATCCGAATCAATAAAAAATCCAACCTGACCACTAATTCGTGTAATACTGTTGTTACCTAAACGTATTCTATCAGAAGCAGTAACAATAGCTCCATTTCCAATGGCCGCTGCATTATCCCATGAACCGGATGTTTGAGCCTGATATCCGAGTAATGTAACTCCAGAAGCAGGATAACTAATTAAACTACCTCCAGAAAAATTACCAATGCATACATTACTTGATCCGTTTTGAATATTGTTTCCTGCCGATCTTCCGACAAAAACATTGCTATTCCCATCATTCATTGATGCACCAACAAATGCCCCTAATAATGTATTATCTGAACCTGTTGAAACACTTGTTGCAGCTTGAGAACCAACAATGGTATTTCCGCCACCACTTGATAAAATATATCCAGTTCCTTGTCCAATCAAAATATTATTACTTCCCGTTGTAAGGGCATGTCCTGCATTCGTTCCAATACTAATATCATTAGCATGTCCTGTATTTCCTCCAGAAGCACCTGCATTAGGTCCAATACTAATATTATCTAAGGAAAATGAACCACTAGTACTGATTGCTCCAGCGAGCTCTACATTTCCTGTTGTTGTATTCCATTGAAGCGAATTAGCTGCTCCACGATACACATTACCAGATAAAAATAAATTACTCCATTGACTAGCACTTGAGCCCAATGAACGAAGTCCTGATGGGCGCAAATCTGAATTGATTGCAGTTGTTGCAGCTAAATTCGATAAGGCAGTATTTGCAAAACTAGCCCAGCTCAAAACGCCACTACCATTCGTCGATAATGCCTGACCGGATGTTCCTGCAGTGCTAGGAAGTACTAACATTAAATTGGAACCTAATGCACTTGGTGATCGAAATCCGGTATAATTGGTTCCACTTGCAGCAAGCTCCAAAAATCGCAATTCACTTGTATTTCCGGATGCTGTCCCAAAAGGGCGAACTTCAATCGCATTAGCATCCGTAGGTTTTAATGTTAGCCAAGCTGAAGGTGTTGTTGTTCCAATTCCAACTCTTCCTGTTGCAGGAAAAGTATTTTGTGCTTGTGTTTTGAATATTAACAAACAAGCAGATACTAGTATAAAATAGTTTCTCATGAGCATTGATTTAGGTTAGGTTGGTTTAGAAATAACAAGTCAATTTGAATACCCCACTTACATAGATAGCTTCTTATCAACTCATTAAATCTAGATACAATAATAAATAAAACTTTTGAAACGAATTATTTATAAACCCATCTTCTTTTGAAATAAAATCAATTCAATAATTAATTTGTCACAAAGAAGAATATAGAAATCCGATTCGATCTCAAGTAAAGAGATTCGCATTCTAATTAAATAGATTTTAAATTTATTTATTCACGATAATATGAAAGTATTCTTGCTCATTTCCAGATTCAATCAATACTAAATAAATTCCATTTGAATTTAGTCGAAAATGTTCCATTGAATGTGTAATTTCTCTACTAATAACAAGCTCTCCAAGCACATTATAAATTTTGCATTGTGCCGAATTTAATTCAGTATCTATATAAAAATCACCCTGATTTGGGTTTGGAAAAATTCGAATAGTATTCGTAAAATTTTCAGGAATTGATAAACAAAAATCAAAATTAACGGCCACCGAATCAGATCCTTCACAACCCTGCAGATTCGTTACCACTACACCATAAATTCCATCACTATTCACTAACAAAGTTTGCGTATTGGCACCCGAATTCCAGGCATACGAACTCATCCCGGAACCGGCGTCTAATAAGAGAGTTTGTCCATCACACAATAGGGTATCATTACCCAAATTCACGGTGGGTAAGTCCAAAATACTTAGATGAGTAATGACAATACTATCACAGGAATTAATCCCAATAAATGAATCAGAATAGTTGCCTGCTTGTGAATAAATCGAATTGCCAATAGAATACTCATCACCCAAACAAATAGAAATACTTTGCTCAATTGTGTCGGGCTCTAGTACCAATAATGTTGTGTTAATGATACTATCACATCCAGCATTTGTCAATAAGGTATCAGTATAAATACCCGCTTCATTGTATGTAGAATTTCCTACTTGCACCGAATTCCCTGAACATACACTGAGCGTTTGATTAATCACTTGAATCAATCCACCATTGCAAACCACCACCTGTTCATGCTCCGAATAAGTTGTGCAACAACCCGTAATGGCTATCACATAATATTCACCACTACTTGTTACTGTTAATATCGGACCTGAAGCGATATAGGTGAAAAATCCATTGGGATTTCCGTACCACTGAAAAGTAACATTTTGGTTCGACGTAGCTGTGAGCGTATTTCCAATAATACTTACTGAAACCTGTGGTGCTGAAGAAACTGTAAAGTATTTATTAAAGGATACTTTCTCTGGATGATTCACATCGCGAACGCGCATTTTATAAATCCCTTCTGCAGTATTCAATGGAATATTGGCTGTAATTGTTCCTAAACTATCTATCACACCATTACCGATCTGTAAAGCAGATGAAAAATCATCGTTCACATTGGCCATTTCATAAACAACCTGGCTATTATCATTGGGCATGTGATACGGATCATAAGCTGTAAAACCGATAGCGTCTCCTGGACAAAATGGCGTAGTTGGATTAATATTCGAAAATGCTCCTATTCCTGAAACACTTATTCCACTTACTGCATATCCGTGTAAATCGTCACTAAAAAACACATCGGTATAATCGTTATTTGTATTTCCATTGGTACGATTGAGCCAAGTTGCACCTCCATCATTTGTGATAAGATACGTTCCAGAACTTCCTACTACCATTCCCCGATTTGCATCTAAAAAATGAACTCCATTGAGGTAATTTGTTGTTCCACTCGTTTGTACTTGCCAGCTTGCTCCACCATCTATCGTGTGAATAATCAATCCACCATTTCCAACTGCCCAACCGGTATTTACATCGGTAAAAAATAAATTCGATAACTGCGCACTTCCACCCGGAATTGCCGACCAAGTAGCACCACCATTGATCGTTTTCAAAATTGCTCCCGTGCTGGCACACATATACCCAATTTGCGGACTTGGAAACTTGATATCTAAATAATAAACGGTTGAATTTGAATTCTGCGAAATGGTCCAGGTTTGTCCGCCATTCGCTGTATACATAATGGTTTGACGATAACCTCCAACTACACCATGGTTGAAATCGGTAAAGTGCACCGAATACATCGAACTCGTGGATGGATTTGCAATGGAAGTCCAGCTTTCGCCTCCATCAAGAGTTCTAAAAACATTAGATCCTCCAACGGCATATCCTGTGTCACGATTGATGAAATAAATATCGTTGAGATACTGAGGAGTATTGAGATTCATGGGTTTCCAATTATTTCCTCCATCTTCGGTTTTGTAGGCAACACCATAATATCCGCTTGCATATCCGCGATCAGGTGTGGGAAAATGTACACTTTGTAATGTACCATCAACTCGCATCCATGTATGTCCGCCATCGCGCGTGTATTCAACAAAATTGCTTCCGATGCAATAGGCTTCCAATCGATTCTTAAAGGCCACCGAACGGATATCGGTAGTTTGAACTGTAGTTCCTAAAGTCCAGGATTGACCAGCGTCTTCGGTCACATATCGAACTCCATTGCTCCCAGTAATTACTCCGTGATCCAAATCTGTAAATGCAAGAGAAAGTAAATTCTCTAAACTAAATGATGGAAGTAAATTCCAATTCGAACCACCATCGGTTGTCTTGTAAACTGTTCCAGCTGTTCCAACGCAGTATCCGGTTTGCTCATCCACAAAAGCAATTTTATTCAAATCAATTGCGGCATTAAGTACTACACTAGAACTTACTGTTTGATTGATGACTTTGAGAATAATTCCACCATTGGCACAAGCAAACGAGGTAGAATCATTTAGCATCCAAACTCCTTTAATATGATTGGTTGTTCCAGTGGGAATGGCTGTCCAGTTCGTTCCTTGATTGCTTGTCAACCTTAATGTACCATCGTTTCCACACACAATTCCTTTTTGATCGCTGATGAAATAAACGTCTAATAAATCTTTAGATACACCGATGTATTTACTATTTCCCCATCCCCAGAAATAAGCACATTCGTTGTTGGTGCGATAAAGTCCTTGAGTACCGACAGTAATCCCGAATTGTTTACTGGGAAAATGAGCGGCTGTAACAGATATTCCACCAGAGGATAATCCTATCCAGTTTCTACCACCATCAATTGAGGTTCGAAAAAGATTTCCGCCAGTAACCATCATAGTATTGGTATCAGCAAAAACGACATCCTGTAAGAATGAACCTGAAGGCACACTATAGATACTGGTAAACTGTGCGTTTGATTTAGAATAGAAACAAAGCAATATCAATAGAACGTAAATACGTTGCATACAAAACAAATTATGGGTGTGGAAATGAATAAATCCGATGCTAAAATACTTCGATTCATTTGAACCGGACGTTTTTATGAAGGAATAAAAAGAAAGTTCATAGAGACTGAAAATTGTCGAAATTCTAAGGATTTTAATTTAGATTAATTGAATTTTATCCAATAAAAAACCCCGCCGAAGCAGGGTTCATTTTAATTTTCTTATTGAATTATTTTCCTCCAAAAACGCGTCTTAAAATATCGGTGACTTGAGCTACTGGATCTTTCCTGATTTTGGCTTCTTCCTGAGCAATAAGCTTAAATAAGCCTTCAAGTGCTTTGCTAGTAACATACTGATCGAGATCTGGATTTTTCTTGCTCACACCGGGTATCATATTGTATTTATTGATAATCGGCTTCCAATATTTTGTGAGTTGTACTTTGTTGATTGCTGCTTTAACGATGGGTGAAAATTTCGTTGTTAATTCTGCAGTAGTGCGCGATTGTAAATAATTTGTAGCTGCATTTTCACCACCTCGAAGTATAGTCAAACCATCAGAAATTGTCATCGATTTTACTGCACTAATAAAAACAGGTGCAGCTTCTTTGGAAGCTTCTTCGGCAGCACGATTCATGGTTTTCACAAATTGATCAACCTGTGAACCCATCCCAAATTGACGTGCTTTTGTCTCTACTACTTTTACTTCTGGTGGAAATGGAATTTTAATTAATGGGTTTTTAAAAAAACCATCTGTCAATGATGCGCTACCTGCTGCTTTATTTGTTCCTACATTGAGTGCTTCTTTAAGGCCTTTTATTACCTCATCATTACTAACATTACTACCAAGTGGAGTTCCACTTGAAGTACTCGAATTGATTTTTTTCTGAGCTTGTTGAAGGATATTTTGTGATTGAACTGAGCTTGTTGCTACCAGCAAACAAAGCAATAGAGCGAAACGGTTCATATTCATTGGTTTTTCAAGGCGTTTACAAATACGTTGCCATCAGTGTTTCTTAGGATGATGCTGAATGAATGTCCTTTTTTTAGCATTCCGTGTTCGAAGTAAATTCAAGGTTTCAACAATCAACGAAAAGGCCATGGCTACATACACATACGGTTTTAAATCAAGGTGATAATCTTCTTCAATATGCAATGATTCTAAAATCAACACAATTCCAATTGCAACTAAAAATACCATCGCCAACATTTTTATAGTTTGGTATTTATTGATAAAGTCGCTAACAACACCCGAAAATGCAATCATGATGATAATTGCTATCACAACAGCTAAAATCATAATCACTAGATTTTGAGAAATTGCTACTGCAGTGAGAATTGAATCGAACGAGAAAACGATATCCAACAATACGATTTGAACAATGGCTTTGGCAAATCCTTGAGCTGTAACTGTACCAGTATCTTCATGTTCGTCTTTGCTCAACTTTTCATAAATCTCCATGATGGTTTTAATCGTTAAGAAAATACCTCCAGCCATCAAAATCAAATCTCGTCCACTTGCTCCATATGAACCAATGTGGATGAGGGGTTCTTTCAAACCTGCAATCCAAGAAATAATAGAAAGCAATAAAATACGGAATACCAAAGCCAAACTTAGCCCTATGAACCTAGCTCGTTGCTGACTGCTTTTTGGCAACTTCCCAGCTACAATAGAAATAAAAATAATATTATCAATCCCGAGAACAATCTCGAGAACAGTCAGAGAAAGCAAGGTAATTACTCCATTTACTGTTAAAAATGCCTCCCAGGCAGCAGGATCAAAAAAGCCCATTTGTTTAGATAAAATTCAGGCTGCAAAACTATTCAAAAGGAAGGAGGTGCGATGCCCGTATTTTTTTTTGTTTAGCTTTGTCCATCACCCTCGCCCGAAAGGCTTATGAATAAACGATTAGCAACGATTCTATTACTCATTTCTGGATTGCTGGCATTGAGTTTAACACTCTTCAACAAAGCCGGAATTCTTTCTTTACCGCAGGAAATAGTCCTAGGAAGTCGATGGCTAGCTATTGGATTTTTGATGCTGTATAGCTATTTCAGAAAATCACTTACTGTTTGGATTTTAGCCAGTATGGTTTTAGGAGTTGAATTGGGCTATGATTTTCCGCAAATAGCAAAGCCATTAAAAGTATTGAGCGATATTTTCTTGCGTCTAATCAAAACTATCATCGCTCCATTACTCTTTTCTACTTTAGTTGTTGGTATTGCAGGCCATTCCAGCTTAAAACAAGTTGGGCGCATGGGCTTGAAAGCAATCTTGTACTTTGAAGTGGTAACCACTTTTGCTTTATTTATTGGTTTAGCAGCGATTAATTTTACTGGTGCTGGGAAAGGTGCTGTATTTCAAGCACAAGAAGCTCAAGTCGAAAAAGCCAATACACTCCTAAGTCAGAAACAAAGTCACGATGTAATTCTGGATATTTTTCCTGAGAACATTGCGAAGTCAATTTTCGATAATCAGATTTTGCAAATTGTAGTTTTCAGCATTTTGTTTGGAATTGGCTTAGCCATGGTGAAAAATGAGGAGAAAAAACGTCCCATGTTGGCCTTTGCAGAAAGCTTATCGGAAGTAATGTTTAAGTTCACCCATTTGGTGATGTACCTAGCACCACTTGCTGTTGGTGGAGCTGTTGCATATTCAGTTGCTACCATGGGTTTGGCTGTTTTGCAAAATCTCATCATGCTCGTTGCTACTTTATACGGAGCATTAATCGCTTTTGTGCTGCTTGTTCTAGTTCCAATCGGCTTGATTGTTCGATTGCCTTTTAAACGGTTCTTGGAAGCCATTTCAGAACCTGTCTCCATTGCCTTTGCTACTGCTAGCTCCGAAGCTGCCCTGCCCAAAGCCATGGAAAACCTCGAAAAGATGGGCATTCCGAGAAAGGTGGTGGCATTTGTATTACCAACAGGCTATAGTTTTAACCTCGATGGGACAACTCTATACCTTTCTTTGGCATCCGTCTTTGTTGCACAAGTGTGTGGTGTTGATTTGACATTATCAGAACAAATTCAGATGTGTTTGATCTTAATGCTAACAAGTAAAGGAGTAGCTGGCGTTCGAGGAGCTTCATTTTTAATTCTTGTAAGCACCGTCGCTTCTTTAGGACTCGATCCTCAGAAAGCCTTTGCTATTCTAGCGATTGATGCAGTAATGGATATGGGCAGAACATCTGTCAATGTGGTAGGTAATTGCTTGGCAACTTATGTGGTTGCACGGTGGGAGAAAGAAATTTGAGGAATTTATCAACACGTTCTGTAAGAAATTCATCTTGTTTTCGCACCTGTACTGGTTGTTTATTAGTATTTTAGGCGCCGAATTTTTAATGGGGAAAATGAAAAATATCAGAACACTTTTTTGTGGAATGTTGATCATCACATCAGCATATGCTCAACAACCAATCAGACGATGTGCAACTATGGATGTGGATGCTCGCTTGCGATTAACCAATCCTGAATACGCTGCTCGTCGTTCACAAATCGATGAACACGTTCATGCCTTTGCTGTTAGTCCTGAAGCATCCGGACAAAGACAAATAGTTACCATTCCAGTAGTTTTTCATGTGGTATACAGAAATGCTACTCAAAATATCTCTGATGCTTCATTACAGTCGCAAATCGATATTCTAAATGAAGATTATCGAAAATTGAATACCGATTTTAGTCAAACACCTTCGGTTTTTCAATCGGTAGGTGCCGATTTTGAAATTCAGTTTTGCCTTGCATCTACCGACCCAAGTGGAAATCCCACTACCGGAATAACACGTACTCAAACTAGCGTTAATGGTTTTGATGATACCGATGTTGTTAAACATACTTCACAAGGTGGACACGATGCTTGGAATACTACAAAATATCTGAATCTCTGGGTTTGCGATATGAGCGCCGCAGGATTATTGGGTTATGCTCAGTTTCCTGGTGGTCCTTCAGCAACCGACGGTGTTGTCCTAACGTATGATTGTGTTGGTCGTCCACCCTATAATACGTTTGGAGGTGCTTACAATTTAGGTCGTACTGCTACTCATGAAATTGGTCACTGGCTTAATCTTTACCACGTATGGGGAGATTCCAATTGTGGAAATGATCAGGTTTCTGATACTCCAACACAACAAACAGCTAATTACCAATGTAAAACCTTTCCACATGTTACTTGCAGTAATGGCCCGAATGGAGATATGTTCATGAATTACATGGATTATGGTGATGATAATTGTTTGCATTTATTCACCAATGGCCAAAAGGTGAGAGCACAATCATTATTTGCTTCGGGTGGAAATCGTGTAGGTTTACTAACATCTAATGCATGTACTATTACACCTCCTCCAGTTGTTTCTTGCACCGACACTCTCAATTTCCCCCTTAGTGGAACTGTAGGAGTTTTAGCTGCCGGTACAACTGCTGCTGATGGATATGTTTCTGGAACAAATTCCTATTTAGATGTTGCTAAAGTGGACAAATTCACCGCAACAGCTCCTTTAACTTCCTTAACTGGCGCCTTGTTTACATTTGGTGTTGCTACACAAGGTACTGCTCCCGCTGGAACTACAATCAATGTTAAAGCATACAGCTATTCTGCTGCTGGTCCTGCAACTGTTTTAGGAACTGCAACAATTCCTTTATCAACCATTATTTCCAACGTAAATGCTGGTCAAAATACCTACGTTGCATTTCCAACGCCGATCACGGTTACTGGAAACTTCTTTTTAGGTATCGAATTCAACCCAAATACTGGATATACACTTGCTTTAGAAAGTAATTCAGATGGTGATGCAGCTGTGAATGCATCCTGGGAACAATTCCCTGATTTAGTTTGGCATGAAATGACTGAATCGCCTGCTAGTTGGGGTATTTCAATCAACCAAGCAATCTTCCCAATTCTCACTTCAGTTAGCCCAATCGCTTCATTTTCACCTAGTACAACAAGCATTTGCGCGGGACAAACAGTAACCTATACAGCTCAATCGGGCGGATCGGCTTATGCTTGGACATTTACCGGTGGAACACCTTCTTCTTCAACTTCACAAACTCCAACAATTACTTATAATGCATCAGGTTCATATGGTGCTTCACTTGTCGTTACGGGAGCTTGTTCTGGTCAAAATGCTACTCAAACTCAAAACAGTTTAATTACTGTTACTCAATCACCAGTTCAACCTGTTATTAATATTTCTGGAAGTCAGCTTACATCTGGAGTTTCAACTGGTAATTTTCAATGGTATTTGAATGGTGTTGCTATAAGTGGTGCAAATTCCTCCACCTATACTCCAAGTCAAGCTGGTGTTTATACGGTCACTGTAAATATTGGAAACTGTTCAAAAACTTCTGCTGGACTATCATTTAATCCTACAGGTATCCAATCGGTTGGAGAAGTTGTGATGAATGTATTTCCTAATCCAGCTCGCGATTTAATCAGTATTCAAGCAAATTTCAGTACTCAACAAGAACGTGTTAATTGCAGCTTGTTCGATAATAGCGGGAAATTGGTTTTCACACGTACATTTGAAAACGTTCAACCCGATGCGTTATTACAGATCGGACTTTCGGATATCAGTAATGGAATGTACCAATTGGTACTAAGCACTGATTTTGGTCGTTCTGTATCGCGCGTTGCTATAGCCCGATAAAAAAACATGAATCAATTCCCCTTCTCGCTTCCGGTAAAGCTCCGCAGCGTGAAGGGGATTTTTATTTCATGCTGCTTCGTACTTTTCACTTCATTGCAAAGTCAGTCACAGGACGATTCAATCCAATGGCATCGAGATCCTAAATACGTGAGTAATCTCACCGATCAACCACATCTCACATTCGAATTTGCTAAACGAACACAACGTATCGATATTCGTAATCCGGCCCTCGATACGTTCCTCCTTCGATACGAGCCCAACTCCAAAACCAATTTCATCGCCTCTTTCGACTATCGTTGGTTGAGTTTATCCATTGGTTTGCTTTCATTTCAAAGTGGTGATAGTTACCGAAAAGGCAATTCAAATCAATTCTCCTTTCGAGCATCTTTCAACGGAAGACGTGTTTGGAACTCCAACTTCATTCAAGTTATTAGCGGATATTATCTCAGCAATCCGCAAACAATTGATCCGAAATGGAATGCTATTACAGACCAATATCCCCAACGTCCCGATATTAAAACAACATCCGTTTTCTCGAATGTGTATTACTGTTTTAATCCCGATAAATTTTCCTACCGAGCAGCACTTTGGCAACTCGATCGACAGGAGAAAAGTGCAGGCAGTTTATTAGCTGGTGTTTCCTTACGAATTCACCGAATGGAAAGCGATACAGGTCAATCGCTTATTCCTCCAGTAGTAAAAAATCTCTTCAAACCTGAAGATCGAATTATAGCCCAAAACGCTACGAACTTCAGCATCAATGCGGGTTATGTGCATACGTTTGTTGTGCGCCATTCCTGGTTTCTCACCTTGTATTTCGTACCGGGAATTTCCATTCAAAATAGCTATTACTTATCCGAAGACAAACAGATTCGCGCCCTGCAAAACAAAGCTACAGGCTCCTCCGAATTCCGATTTATCTTAGGTTACAATGGCTTTCGCTGGTATAGTGGAATTTCGAGTTACAGTATTTCCTTTTCAGGAAACCGTCAGTTAGGCGTTTGGGTGGACGATAATTACAACTGGTTTCGCTTCTTTGTAGGATACCGTTTTAAGGCAGTTGATCGAACTCACATTCCCGAATGGAGAAGAAAAATCGGACTTTAAATTTCAATACGCCCGTTCGTTTACCTTGTTAAAGAAGTTGATAAATGCCCGATTCACCACTTTGTTTCCGCCAGGTGTGGGGTAATTTCCACTAAAATACCAATCGCCGGAATGACCGGGACAGGCTTTATGTAAATCATCAAGGTTTTGATAAATCACCTCCACTTCTGCATGCATATCCGATGGTGTAACTAACTCAGCAATTTTATCGGAAATTTCTTGCTCCGAAAAAGGGTCGTAAATACGTTTCACCACATTTTTCATTTCCTCTTTCGCAAAAGCATCTTGAGCAACACATTGCTCGTACACTTCTTCGACAATGTATTCGCTTCCTCGTTCTTTATGCAAGGCAATAGCTGCCTGAAACGCAATAAAATCGCCTAGTTTGGCCATGTCAATGCCGTAACAATCGGGAAAACGAATTTGCGGAGCCGAAGAAACGATAATCACCTTTTTGGGTTTCAGTCGATCCATGATGCGTAAAATACTCTGCTTAAGTGTCGTTCCACGAACAATCGAATCGTCCATGATGACTAAGGTATCTTTCCCTTCACGCACAACACCATACGTAACATCGTAAACGTGAGCAACCATTTCGTCGCGGTGCAAATCGTCGGCAATAAACGTACGTAGCTTGGCATCTTTTACAGCCAGTTTTTCGGTGCGAATTTTCATTGCTAAAATCTCACGCAAGCGCTCATCCGAAAGCTCTCCATTCAATGCCAAAATGCGTTTCCGTTTCTCGGCATTTAACCATTCGTTCGCTCCTTCCACCATACCAAAAAAGGCGGTTTCAGCAGTATTGGGAATGAATGAGAAAACGGTATTGTTGATATCATACTGCAACGATTCCAACACCTTTTTACTGATGTTATGACCTAAAGCTTTGCGTTCTTGATAAATATCGGCATCGCTCCCGCGTGAAAAATAAATACGCTCAAACGAACAGGAAGTACGTGGCTTTGGACTCCGAATTTCGGGCATGCTCACTTCACCGTTTCGCTTGATGATTAAGGCATGTCCAGGAGTTAATTCCTGCACTTCTTCCATGGGAATATTAAAGGCAGTTTGCAAAACAGGACGTTCCGAAGTAACAACCACAATCTCCTCGTTTTGAATATAAAAACACGGACGAATTCCGTTCGGATCGCGCAAAACAAAGGCATCACCATGTCCCATCATTCCGGCAATCACATAGCCTCCATCAAATCGTTTCGAAGCCTGACGTAATATTTCTGCAACATCTAAATCGCGTGCTATGAGATGAGAAATCTCCTGATTGCTATGTCCCTGACGCTTAAACTCACGAAACAATCGCTCATTTTCCATATCGGTAAAATGACCAATCTTCTCCAACACGGTCACCGTATCGGCCATCTCTTTCGGGTGTTGTCCCAAATCGAGCAATTGCTGAAACTGCTCGTCCACATTGGTCAAATTGAAATTCCCAGCTACCACCAAATTGCGGCTTTTCCAATTATTCTGACGTAAAAACGGGTGACAACTTTCAATGCTATTTTTCCCAAACGTTCCATAGCGTAAATGTCCCATCAAGAGTTCGCCAATAAAAGGAACTTGCTCTTTGAGGTAATCGGTATCATTGAGTTTGCTAGGTTCGTTCAAGCGAATCTCTTCAAAATAGGAATTCACCTTTTCTACAATCTCTCGCAAAGCTTGAGGAGCATTGGAACGAAAACGACCAATATAGCGCTCACCCGGATCAACATCGAATTTGATGCAGGCAATCCCAGCACCGTCCTGACCGCGATTGTGCTGCTTTTCCATAAGCAAATGCAGCTTATTCAACGCGTATCGGGCAGAACCATATTTCTTGCGATAATAGTCAAGTGGTTTGAGCAGGCGAATGAGCACAATTCCGCACTCATGTTTGATCATATCGCTCATAGAATTTTCCGGCAGGGATGGCTTCTTCCGGCGGCGCAAAGATAGACAGTATAACCCAAATCAGGAAAGGAAACTGCAGTCAAAATCTGAAAAATAATTGTTTCTGGGGCGTGTCCTTTCTCAAACTCCGCTGCGCTTCGTTTGCTCAAGGTCGCGCTTTCTGTTTCAAGTCCTCCTTCGCTTCCTTTATCATTTACAACATCTTCAAAAAACTAAGCTCTATTTCACCTTTCCTATTTCGTTCAAAAGCTCAGTCCGGGCTTTCCACGCCAATCGCTCACGCATGTTCTATCAAGCATACTCTTCAATAAATCTTTACAATTACCCTTTTAACATTTCTACTTCAAAAAAACTTGATAGCATTCACATTCCCAAAACTCAATCACCCAAACGTTTCAATTATTCTGTAAAATAGTTTCATACATTCTCTAAATATTTTCTATTTTTAAAAATCATTCCTTCTCACAATTTGTCAAGCCCTCTATGGGAAAAGGCTACAATTCTGCATCTGCAAAATCACTATTTCTGCTGTTTTGGGCATGTTTTCTCTTGCTCAGTAAAACCAGTGTAGCCCAAAATGACACACCCTGTTCCGCATCACCCATCACGGTGAGTAACGGAACCTGCAATTTCAGTCCAGCAACAACAGTAGGTGCTTCCTTCCAATCCGATGGTGCCAATGGAGGATTTCCTAGTTGCGGCTTTCCCGGTTCGCCCGATGTTTGGTTTTCGTTTGTTGTTCCTGCTTCTGGTGCTGTTGCTATCACGCTCGATCCAGGTACCATCACCGATGCCGCTTTAGCAGTTTATTCCGGTTCGTGTGCCAACCCACAACTCATTGCCTGCGACGATGATTCTGGCCTTGACTTTATGCCCGCCATCGATCGCTCCGACTTCACTCCCGGACAAACCCTGTTCATCCGCGTGTGGAATAATAATTCAAGCACCGGAACATTTGGTGTGTGCGTTACCGAATCGCATTCCGATTGCGGCACAGCCACCTTACTTTGCAATAACCTCGTTGTTACTTCCAATGCGTATGGTGGTGGTTCCGAGCAAGATGGTGATTGGTCGGGCATCAACTGCATTCCCGATGAATATCAATCGCAGTGGTTCAAATTTCAAGTCATAAATCCCGGAACATTTAGTTTCACATTAACGCCCGATGCCATTGCTCCCGGCATGTTTCCCGATTACGATTGGACGCTTTGGCGCGTAACAACAAGTCCGTTTTGTGAGAGTTTCCTGCCATCACAACAAGCTATTGCATGTAACGCTTCTAGTTCCATGGGCCCCAATGGCGAAACGGGAATTGGACCAACAGGCCTTAATCCCAGCGAACCAGCTGGTCCGGGAAATCCTTACAGCGCTAGTTTTGCAGTTGCGGCGGGTGATGTATTTTATCTATGGGTAAATAATTTCACCAATTCTTCTTCTGGTTTTCATTTCGAATTTGGCTCCGAAGTCGTGTTGAATTGCGATTTTGATGATGAAGATCCTACCATCGTTACCACTAGCACTAAGACCTGTCCGGGAACATGCGCTGGTTCGGCTAGTACTGTAGCTTCGAACATGACAGCACCATTAACCTATGCGTGGAGTGCCAATGCCGGTGGACAAAATACCGCCAACATTCATAACCTCTGCGCAGGAATTTACATGGTGACAGTTACGGCATCCGATGGCGAAATTATCCACGACACCGTTGAAGTACAAGCCTATCCTTCCATTACACTTCAAACAAGTAAAATCAACAATACCAGTTGCGAAACACCCAATGGACAAGCGGTAGTTAGTGCATCTGGAGGAGCTGGAAGTTTTAGTTATGCCTGGAATTCGAGTACTTCAACCAATGATACCTTATCTGGAATTAATGCAGGAACCTATACCGTTACGGTAAGCGATGGAAATAATTGCTCAAACGATACAAGTATTGTGGTAAGCAATCAAATGGTTTATCCTATAATCAGCTCCATCGAACGCAGCGATTCTGTTGCGTGTTCCTCAATGTGTACTAGTTTTTCGGCTCAGGTGGTCAATGGAACTTTATATCAATGGGATTTTGGGGATGGACAAACCAGCACGGTTGGATTTCCCAATCACTGTTATACTGCTCCGGGCGATTATGCTGTTCGTTTAATTGTTAGCAATGCGGGTGGCTGTAAAGACACGATTAAGCGCGAGCATTTCATTCACATCAATCCCAAACCGACTGCTCATTTTTACGCCAATACGAGCAATGATTTGCATGTCGTTTTTACTGATCATTCTATCGGTTCAATTCAACATTGGCTCTGGCAATTGGGCGATAGCAGCCTAAGTAGTTCGGATGAAAAAAATCCCGAATTCGATTATCCAGATTTTGGTAAATACTGCGTTCAATTGCAGGTTTGGGACGAGAACAATTGCAGCGACATAGAACTCCAATACATCGAATTTAAGCCTGAACTAACTGTGTATATTCCCAATGCATTTTCGCCCAATGACGATGGATTAAACGATGTATTTCGAATTCAAGGAGAGCCATTTAAGGTGTTAAAATTTTGGGTGTATAATCGTTGGGGCGAAGAATTATTTTTCACGAGCGATCCTTCATCCGGCTGGGATGGCAGAAGAATGCGCGATGGAAATTGCTCACCACAAGACACCTATATTTACAAAACCGAAATCCTCGGCGAGCATGGCGAAATTCAAGAAATGACTGGGTCGTTTCTTTTAATACATTAATTCAGATTTCTATTACTATTTGTTTAGTAGAAAGGATTATTATAACCTGTTGTGCGGTTAAATATTAAAAATATTCTTCAATAATGTTTATCGCATAAGCCAATCTTCTAAACTTGAGGAAGGCTTTTAAATAAAATTATTTTTAAGTAAAATTAGGTTTAAAAACGGAGCTTGCGATGGCTATGTCTGGGCGGCGAGGGTGTGTTTCCCAGCGTTGACCTCTCCCTAAATCCCTCTCCTCGGGAGAGGGACTTTTCATTTTGCACAATCAAGCTCCCCTCTCCCCGAGGAGAGGGGTTGGGGGTGAGGTCGTTTAGTGAATACGCCTGAGCGTAAGCAGCATCGTCCAGACTTGACCTTCTTTATTCGTAAGTGTATATTTTTAAAGGTACTCATGAGGGCTTCGCCGTTGCATACTTTCTTGTGTTAAGACAAGAAAGTATGGCGTCGCAGACAAACATGAATGTTTAATTTGTAGAATACTGTTATATCCTTAATTCATTGACTAATTTGAAATAGAAAAACTAATGTGTCAAAATTAAAAGGGTACCTATAATTCATTTCAAATTCGAAATGAATTGCTAGTTTTCATTGGGTAAATAAAAAATTATTTAAAAAATCATTTCGAGTGAAAATCACATTCGAACAAGTTTTAACCTAATGTATCCTGCAGTTTGAGTTAGTGAAGTATCAAGTTTATTAAGAAATCCATTGGCATTCTCTAGACGTATTTCTTTATACGTTAATTTCTTAATCGTTAAATCTCCGCTTGAATATATCGTATTCGTATCTCCTTTGAATTCAAAATTAACCTGATTATTGTTATCGAGAAAATTCCAAGTACCACTCGCAATCAGATCATTGTTATCTTTCGAATACACATTTAGATAATAATCGCCTTGGTCATTTTTATTATCTAAAAACAACACATAAATACTCCCAAATTTGTTTTTGATATAGGACGTCGAATCACTTTCATTGAATGTAAATTCTGTGATTTCATGCTTGCCAGCTATTCTTTTTAAAGGCGTTCGAAAGGTCAATAAAGAATCATCCTCTTCGTATTTTTTGCAACTGGAAAAGCTCATTATTATAACCGATGTTATCAGTAAAAATCCAGCGAGTATGTTTGGGAATTTCATTTTGATAAGTATCTCTCTTTTTGACTAATTCTTTTTTTAGAATTTAAAGATACACTCTTTTAGAATTTTACAAATGCGGAGAACCTAGTGCATAGTTCTCAAATCCGAACTTGAATTCCAAGCATTGTGTTTGGAAAAAGAGGATTGTTTAGAATAAATCCATCCATTGAATATAGGCCCAAACCAGCAAATAGCTGTATTGGTTTCATAATAGAATATTCAATTCCAATAGAAAGAGAATTCTCGAATCTCATTTTTTTACGATCAATGAAAAAAGGTGGTCCTAATTGATATTCTCTATAGTTTAACTGATACATGGAATAGGCTAACTGGCAAAAGAATTTAGTTTTTTTATATTCATAGATTGAATAGCGATAGCCGAGTAAAGCGCCAACTGCCTGTTGATTATATACGATAGTAGAAATAGGTTTCTCTTGATGAAATACCGAATATTCAGGACCCAAAAAAACTGAATGCCTCTTCCATTTTAATGCAATAAGCGCAGCATGATGAAGGATTTGCTTATTAAAATTCAAGGAATAACGAATTGAAATTTCAGGATGTTTGGGAATTGAATCCTGTCCATAAGCGGATTGAAACAATGAAAATGAAAGCAAAATCGCCAGTAGTAACTGAATGGTAAAATTCATTGATTTCATTGTTGATGGAGATTTACAATTTAGTTCCTTTCATTTCAATTGTCCGTTATCAACAAGAAAAATCCATATTTATATATGATGTAATCAATAAAAAAACTAGTGAGTATGTTGGGGAATTTCATTTGTTATAAAATCTCGGACTTTTTAATTTCGATTAATTAAAATTTTATCTGAATTCCAAACGCTAGTAATTTTGTAAATGATATACCAGGAATATCATAATCGTATTGTGAATGAGGAATAAAATGTGCCCTTTTTCTTATATGAGAAATGCAAATAGGCTCAAAAATAAATTGAAAACGATTATTTATGACATAGTATAATCTAGGGAAAATACCAATATTGAAAATGGATACTCTTTTTTTCATAGGTTCATTTTGCAAATAGTTTCCAATGTCAATACCAACGCCCAGTAAAAATTTATTTTTAGATAAATGAAAAATATATTCTGCATTAAAAGCAATTGCATGATTATCAATGAATTTACTTCCATTAAAGACTTTTATTGGAATGCCTACTATTAGCTTGCCTGAAAGCCTGCCGTTATACTGATAATTTATTAAGAAGTTATTATTGTAAAATGCATTCACAGAGCCTATTTTACCATTTATGAGTTGGTATAGATTATCATGAAGATAGCCTATGTACAGTTTACTTTTCTTTTCTGGTTGTAGTATTTGTGAAAAAACATTTAAGGAAGTAAAACATAAAATTATCAAAGCGAACCAATACCAAAAAAATCTCATGAAATCTAATGTAAGAATTAGTTTTTAAGAAAGGTTACTTTTAGATTGAATATATCTTCATTTATAAAGTTCGTATTTTTTGCAACCGGAAAAGCCCATCATCATTACCGATATTATCAGTAAAAATCCAGCGAGTATGTTCGGGTATTTCATAGTGTTTTTAGTATTATTTAACCCGTTGTGCGGTTGAATTATCAATTTATTTTTTCATATTAAACAATGAAATAAGGCTGTTAATGCTTCTTGACACTATATCATTCATGTTTGTCTACGACGTATTACTTTCTTGTCTTAACACACGCTTCGACAAGCTCAGCGTGCATGCAAAGAAGGTCAAGTCTGGACGATGCTGAATACGCTCAAGGCCTTTTTTCGACCATTTTGCTCGGATAAGCTTTTTTCTCATCTATGTCGAAACACACCCTCGCCGCCCAGACAAAGCCACCTCAAGATCCGTTTCTAAACCTAATTTTAATTTAAGTAATTTAATTTAAAGGCATTACATAAGTAATGATTATTGGGGTAAGCGATAAATAGTGTTGAATGATAATTCTAATTTTTAACCGCACAACGGGTTTAGTTATTTAACCCGTTGTGCGGTTAAAAAGTCAAAGTATGTTTGACCTGGTTTAGAGGTCTTTGATTGATCATATTCAAGTATTGTAGACAAGTGAATGCCCCTATTTTACTAGTGATTCGTGCAAAGAATCCATAAAAGCTTTTAGCAAAATTCTTTTTAATTGAGAACTGATCACAGAATTGAGAAAAGGTTGTTTCGATTCTTTTTCTTGTTTTGCGATATAGTGGATTCCATTGAGTTGGTCCAACTTGATTTCCACGCAATGGTGTAATCAATTTTACTGAGTATTCTTTGAATAAACTTAATTGGATGTTTTTCCCAATATAACCTTTGTCCCCAAGCAAATTTACATTCTCTAAAAACCCTTTTGTCATATCATCTAAAGTCTTTACATCATGCACATTTGCTTGCGTTATAGCGAAATTATTGATTACTGAATTTGAGCTAACAACCATATTGAGTTTATAACCAAAATAATGCGTTTTATCAATTGCAGAAAATCCTTTTGCAGGCAAAAAATCAAGATCATCTTTCATAATTTTAAGATTACTACAACGAACAAAACGACAAATTGGAAGAGGCATTGAATCTATGATAAAAGTTTCTTCTCCTTCAGAAAGTTCATTACTTAGTTTTTCAGAGAGCTGATCAATAAAAGGCTGCAAGAATCTTCTGCGTCGATTGAAATTAGTTCTGTCTGGAAGTGTTTTGCAATACTGTGGATATGAATTTCTTAGAATTGAGAATAGCATGTTTTCAGAATCTATTTGCATTGCTTCTGCTGTAAAAGCCAATGCAACTATCTCAATATCTGAAGCTTTAGGCTGGTTCGAGTATCGACGAAAATTTCCATTTGTCAGATTATCAGCGCCATATACTTCGATTAGCAATTGACGAAACTTGGTTATATTCGCTATGAGGTTGTGCATATTAGATTTGTGTGAGAACTCTTCTAATATACTGTATATCAGTTTAATGCACAACCTTATTTTAAATTAATTATCTACATATTCAACCGCACAACGGGTTATTATTTATTCTACCCTATTATAATAAAATGATATCGATTTATAAAATAGGAACATGTTTAATTTTCATATTTCCTGAATTTTAAAGAAAGTTTGTTGTTAGGATTTAATGGCGTTGCAGTTTGTTCGAATGGAAAATTTGCTGCATCTAAATGCATTTCATCTTTGGTTAATTTTTTAATAGTTCCAAACATTCTGAATTCTTCATTATCATTCAATCTTAAAGTTACACTTATATCATCAAATGTTTTATTATGTTCAAAAGCCCATTTACTTTCTCCATAAACATTTAATAGTTCATTTGAGCTTTTGCTATATACATAGAGGTAAGGAGTTCCATACTGATCCTTTTTATCTCCTGAGAAATCAAAATAAAAATCTCCAAAATAACGTTTGAAAAATGCCATCGAATCGGCGCCATTATATGTGCATTCTACTAATTCCTTTTTGCCTACTAAGCGTTTATTTATCGACCGCAACGTAAACCAATAATCGTCCTCTTCATATTTTTTACATCCAGCAAGAATTACTAAGGCGAGCCCGAAGAATAGAAACAAAAACCTCAAAGTGCTTTGCATTTTCATCCGTTGGTTTCGTTTAATTTATTCTTTCGAAATTACACAAACATGGGGAATAAAGGTTCGGGTGATTTCACGGGAATGATAAACAAATCATTATTTCCCCACCTGAACCGGATCACCTAAAAAACGGGGCTGGGTTGGTAAAATATACACATCTAGCACTGCCTTTAATCGAGCTAGGTATTCACGAAATACGGTGGTTAAGGAATACACATCTGGAACACTTCGGGCGGCAAAACCTACAGCACTTAAGCCATAATGGCGAGCAATAAATAAAGCACGTTCCACATGAAATTCTTGTGAAATAATGGTAAAGGAAGTTTGTCCAAATACCCGATAACATCGAATCACCGAATCGAATGTGCGAATTCCGGCATAATCTAAATAGATAACCGAATCGGGAATTCCTCGGGCGATTAAGGCTCTTCGCATATCGCGTGGTTCATTGTAAGTCAAAGTTCGATTATCGCCACTCACTAAAAGGTAGTCAACTTTATGGTTGTTGAACAATTCAACTGCTGCATCAATGCGATAACGAAAAAACAAATTCGGATTCCCAGAACGGTTGTATTTACTCGTGCCCAACAACAAGCCCACTTTGGTATGAGGCATTTCCTGTGTATCTGTAAAAATCCAAGAATCACTTTCTTCATCAATCCAGTAATTACTCCAATACACAAGTCCTCCCGTTAGCAAAAGCGCTAAAAAGAGATACAAGAGTGTACGACGAAACCAAGTACGGCGGAGCATTTTTCAAATATCGGAATTTCTCGCCGATTCTCCGATTGTGGTCTGTTCTTCAGCCAAGCCGAATTGTTATCTTTGCCGCAAATTCCGCCTGTATGAGCAGTCCTCAAAACGAATCCCCTTCTTCTAGCGAACTGAGTTTCGAAGAATTCCTCGCATCCGTTATTAACGACTACCGGATTGCCTGCATCAGCCGCGAAACAAGCCTTCTCGGGCGGAAAGAAGTCCTCACCGGGAAAGCCAAATTCGGCATCTTCGGCGATGGGAAAGAAATTCCGCAGATTGCCATGGCGAAAGCCTTCAAAAACGGCGATTTCCGTTCGGGATACTACCGCGATCAAACGTTCATGCTCGCAGCCGGACTTATGACGGTAGAAGCATTCTTTGCTCAACTATACGCCCATGCCGACGAAGAAGCAGAACCAATGTCATCGGGTCGTTCCATGAATGGACACTATGCAACCACAACGGTCAATCCAGATGGTTCTTGGAGAGCATTAACCAGTCTAAAAAATTCATCAGCCGATATTTCACCAACTGCCGGACAAATGCCACGTTTATTAGGTTTAGCATTGGCTTCCAAGGTTTTTCGTAACAATCCGGAATTGAAACATGCGACCAACTTGTCGATAAACGGCAATGAAGTAGCATTTGGAACCATTGGTGATGCGAGTACTTCCGAAGGATTATTCTTTGAAACCATTAATGCTGCTGGAGTTTTACAAGTTCCCATGGCGATTTCGGTTTGGGATGATGGCTATGGAATTTCGGTTGCACGTAAATTTCAAACCACCAAATCGAGTATTTCGAAAGCATTAGCTGGATTTGAAGCGAATGAAGATGGTAACGGGTTCCGCATCTACAAAGGAAAAGGTTGGGATTATCCCGGACTTTGCGAGCTGTACGAAAAAGGAATCAGCCGCATGCGTGAAGAACATGTGCCTGCTTTGTTCCACATCGAAGAAGTAACACAACCACAAGGACATTCCACTTCGGGTTCACACGAACGGTATAAAACCAAAGAGCGTCTCGATTGGGAAGCCGAATTCGATTGCATCAAGAAAATGCGCGAATGGATGCTCGAAACAGCATTATCAACTGTTGAAGAATTGGATGCGATAGAGAAAGAAGCAAAGACATTCGTACGTGATGCGCGTCGTGCTGCTTGGGATGCATTTCAAGCTCCGATTTTAAAAACGAAAACAGATGTTCTTGCTTTATTAGAATCCTTGTTAGCAGAGCATTCCAACACCGAAGTGGCATCGTTACGCGATCAACTTTTGGCGAATAAAGAACCCCTTCGTCGCGATATTTTAGAAGCTGTTCGTAAATCCTTGCGCATCACCCGTTCGGAGAAATCCGCTTCGCGTCAGGCATTAAAAAATTGGCTCAATCAGGAGCAAACAGCTAATTTCGAGCGTTACAGTTCTTGGCTTTACACCGAAAACACAGGTTCTGCCTTGAATATTGAAGCTGTTGCTGCTGACTATTCGGAGGAAGAAAAATTAGTCGACGGTCGAGAAATCTTGCGAGATAACTTCGACGCCATTCTGGCCAACAACCCGTATTTCCTCACGTTTGGAGAAGATAGCGGTGGAATTGGAGGAGTAAATCAAACTCTCGAAGGACTGCAGAAAAAATACGGAGAGATTCGAGTAAGTGATACTGGAATCCGCGAAGCGACCATTCTCGGACAAGGCATTGGAATGGCTATGCGTGGATTACGTCCCGTGGCAGAGATTCAATATCTCGATTATTTGCTCTATGCCATTCAGATCATGAGTGATGATTTGGCAACACTACGCTATCGCACCAAAGGCAAGCAAAAAGCACCACTTATTGTTGCAACACGTGGACATCGTTTGGAAGGAATCTGGCATTCAGGTTCGCCCATGGGCATGATTATCAACGCTGTTCGAGGCATGTATGTATGCGTTCCTCGCAATATGACGCAGGCTGCAGGATTTTACAATACGCTTTTAGCTGCTGATGATCCAGCATTAATTATTGAACCATTAAATGGGTATCGTACCAAAGAACGTCAACCCGAAAACATGGGAGAATTCCGCGTTCCACTTGGGATTCCGGAAGTGTTGCAAGAAGGGAATGATGTTACCTTGGTGACGTATGGTTCATGCTGCCGAATTGCTTCAGATGCCTGCAAAGAATTAGCAAATTTGGGTGTTTCGGTAGAATTAATTGATGTACAAACCTTGTTGCCTTTCGACCGTCATCACCGCATCGCAGAAAGTTTGAAAAAGACTGGGAAATTATTCATCCTCGATGAAGATGTGCAAGGTGGAGCGAGTGGTTTCATGCTTCAGCAGATTCTCGAAGTGCAGAAAGGTTTCCGCTACTTAGATGCTGAACCGGTAACGTTAACCGCGAAAGATCATCGTCCTGCTTATGGTTCCGATGGAGATTACTTCTCTAAGCCAGCGGTGGATGATGTGGTTGAAAAAGTGTACGCGGTTTTACACGAATATGCCCCTACCCGATTCCCAGAAATCTAATGGAAAGAACCACAGAAGCCGACTCACGCTACGATGGGCTTGAGCACATGAGCACAGCCGATTTGCTCAGCAACATCAACCGGGAAGATCATACTGTTGCCACTGCGGTACAAATGGAAATTCCACGCATTGAACGTTTGGTAGATGCCATTGTAGAGAAAATGAAACTCGGTGGTCGCTTGTTTTACATTGGCGCTGGCACAAGTGGACGATTAGGCGTAGTGGATGCATCGGAATGTCCGCCTACGTTTGGGATTGAGTTTGATCGGGTGATCGGCATCATTGCAGGTGGAGATAAAGCCATTCGTAAAGCTGTTGAATTTGCCGAGGATGATTTAGATCAAGCTTGGATTGATTTGAAAGAATGGAATATTAACTCGAACGATGTAGTTGTTGGCATTGCTGCTTCGGGAACAACGCCGTATGTGATTGGTGGAGTTTCGGATGCGAAGAAAGCAGGATGCATCACAGGTTGTATTACGTGCAATGCTGGTAGTCCATTAGCTGGCTTGGTAGATTTTCCGATTGAAGCTGTAAGCGGACCCGAATTCGTTACCGGAAGCACACGTATGAAAGCTGGTACCGCGCAAAAGCTAGTGTTGAACATGTTGAGCACCGCGGTTATGATACGACTCGGTCGCGTGAAGGGAAATAAAATGGTGGATATGCAGTTGACAAATAACAAATTGGTCGATCGAGGCACGCGCATGATTATGAAAGCGGTAGGAAAATCGGAGGAAGAATCACGGTCTTTGTTGTTGCAGCATGGAAGTGTGCGCAAAGCGATTGATGCAGTGTTGCAATCCTGATTCGAAGTATGCAGGAACTCGAACCATTCTATAACTGGCGCGACTATTACATTTCGGCCGATGATCCGGCTTCGCCATTTTATGGAAGAGAATACAGCGAGTTTGAATACAGCAGCACGATTTATAATTTTTACATCCATCCACAATGGGATGAATTTGGTTCAGAAACGCTTTATTTAAAAGTACTTTTTGCCGATTACGACCGCGGTTTTGCCGTGATTGAATTTATCGGTGAATGGAACGATGCCATTGGAAACGACGTGATGTTTCTCAAACGAGATATCATTGATTTAATGATTTCAGAAGGCATCACGAATTATATTTTAATTGGTGAAAACGTACTGAACTTCCACGCCGAAAGCGAAGACTATTATGAAGAATGGTTCGATGATATTGAAGATGGCTGGATTGTCGGATTGAATTTCCGAGAACATGTTGTTCGTGAATTTAATGATTACGGAATTGATCAGTATCTTTTATTCAGCGGTCGTTTTGATGAAATAAATTGGCGCAAATACCAACCTGTAGCACTGTTTGAGCTTATTCAAAGCTATATGCAGCGCAGATTGAATCCTTAGTCAGGTTTGGGTTTGAAACATAATAAAAGTATGTTCGTAATCACATTTGATTTTTTCTAAAATTCTACCAATTAATATGAAAAAGCTCCTCTCAATAATTCTAGTTTTTATACCATTTATTCAATATGCTCAGGTGGATGTGTTTGGAGGAGGAGCAATAACATTGGGAATTAAATCGAATCATGTTACACATTCTGGGTTTTATGGAAGAACTTTAAATACAGGCTCACCAGGAGCTATTCTTCCAAATCAAAACCTAGAGCTTTTAACGGATCAAGGTTCTGCAATAAATTTAGACTTTCACTATTATAAATTTGAGGATAATTATTTCTCAGTATATGACTTGAGTGGAATGATTTACTTCTTGAGTTATTTTGGAAATATGGGATCTAATCACAATGGTGAAACAGGATATTCTTTAGCAAAAAGGTTTACCACACCCTCTGAGAATTTATTAAAAGTTCCCAATCCAGTTGAATACACAAAAGCTTCCCGTTTTTGGAATTTGGATCTATTAAGCGTTAAAACTTCATTCGGAAAAAGAAATTTAAATGGTGGATTTAATTTAGTATTTAAATCAATGGGAGTAACAGGGCCATTTACTTGGTTTGTCGATAAAAATAATCAATATGTCTATTACAATTTAACGAATGTGCACAGCTTACGCATTTTATTAGGACCCAACATTTCCTATCGTAAAACAATTGGAATGTTCTCTGTAGTATCGATGGCTGGAGTTAATTTCTGTGCAAATAGAGAAGATTTTAAAATTAAATACAATCCATTTTTTAGCACCGTATTATTCTTTGGAAAAGGCCTTGGTGGTTCACTTGGATTTAAATACGAAGTTGTAAAAGGAAATTCTGAAATTCAATTTACCGGTGATGAAATATTAAAAAATCCAGTTAGTCTGAATCAATTCGAAATTAAATTGGGAATTAATTTAACGGGAACTAAGAAATAATTTAGAACCTGTTGTGCGGTTAAATATTAGAATTATCCTTCAACAATATTTATCGTTTACCCTAATAATAAATACTTATTTAATGCCTATTAATTAAATTATTTAAAATTAAAATTAGGTTTAGAAACGGATAAGTGAGGTGGCTATGTCTGGGCGGCGAGGGTGTGTTTCGACATAGATTAGAATAAAATTTGTCCCAGCAGTATGGTCGAAAAAAGGCCCTGCGCGTAAGCAGCATCGTCCAGACTTGACCTTCTTTGATTACTTTCTTGTGTCAAGACAAGAAAGTAATACGTCGTAGACAAACATGAATGATTAATTGACTAAATACAGCAACAGTCTTAATTTATTGATAAACCTAGAAAAATCATTTTGAAAAGTTAATAGTATAACTGATTCGATTTATTTCTGATTAAATTCCGACAATAATATCTCTACCACTTTCTTGTCAATCGGCCAAGTCACCTGATCGGAATTTAATTGATCTACAGAAATCCAACGAAATGCTTGTGAATCATTGATTTCAGCAACACCTTCATAAGGAATCTGAACCGTTGGAAATTGAGGTTCATTTATAAAACGACAGAGGTAATACACACTAATTAATTGTCCACCTCCGCGAAACATCGATTGCTGAAAAAAGTCGGTGGTGTAAAAATGTCGGATGATTTCTATCTCTTCAAAACATTCTTCCTGAAACTCGCGCTTTAGTCCGTCGATTAAGCCTTCGCCGTATTCAAGTCCACCGCCAGGAAATTTAGTCATGTACTGACTTTGACAATATTCATCGCTCAACAAAAGTTCGTTATTAGAGTTGATGACTAAGCCATAAACTCGCACATTAAAAGGAAGCTGAAACGTTTGCATGGTCAAATATACGTGTGATAAAGACAGGGAAATGAAAAAAGGCAGCCTTCATTCGAAAACCAAATTCAACTCAAACTGGAACCACCCCTATTCTCAACCCATTCCCCACAGGGATAAAAAGAGTAACAGTTCGTTTGTAGAGAACAATTGTAGCTCGACAATCAAAAAAGAACTTTGAAACTTGTACGCAATTGTGTACGTAATATCGTACATTTACATAAAATCTTGGTAAAATGAAAGCGATATCAATATCTACACTTAGAAAAGGAATGAAAGAGTATTTCGATTATGTTTCAAAATCGATGGAAGTTATAATCGTTCCCAGAAACAAAGAAGAAGAAGCAATAGTAATAATGTCAATTCAAGAATACAACTCGCTTAAAGAAACAGAACATCTTCTCTCAACAGAAGCCAACCAAGCAAGGCTCCAGAAGTCGATTAGCCAAATATCAGAAGGCAAGACGGTCAAGTATAAGATTTAAATTCAAGAACAAAATTGATGAATATTGAATTTACTGAGATTGCATGGGAAGACTTTTCTTATTGGATTGACAATGATGAAAATATTGTTTTAAAGATTAAAGAACTAATTACTGCAATAAGCAAAGATCCGTTCAAAGGAATTGGAAAGCCCGAACCATTAAAATTTGGATTGAAAGGCTTTTGGTCCAGAAGGATTTCAGGTGAACACAGATTAGTTTATCGAATTAGCGGAAATAAAGGAATTGATCAAAAATGTATGATCGTGCAATGTCGTTTTCATTATGATGATAAATAATATTTAAAGAAATTTTCAGCGTATAAAATCAAACAAGAAATGCGATTCATTGTGATAAATTGAATCAACAGTTTTCATAAATACAATCGTTTATTCATTTGCATTCTGTTCAGCTAATCAGGCTCCTAAAGTATTGAACCTTAACTATAAAAAGAAAATAAAATCATCTTCCAACCCGCGGAAAATAAATTTAGGAAATACGATTTGATTAAATTAAAAGGAATAAAAAAGGCTGCAATCTATAGAAAACAGCCTTTAAACCTAAAACCTAAATTAATGATTGATTATTATTTTTCGGTTGAGGGATTCTTTTCCTTCAATTAATTGAACAATATATTCACCCGAATACAAGGTGCGCGTATCGATATACGTTGCAGTGCTGCCTTTGAAAACTGTCGATTGAGAAATGAGCTTTCCGCTTAAATCGAACAAACGAACGAGTACATCATTTTTCACTAAATCGCCCACTTGAACAGCAATAAAATCGCTGCTTGGATTTGGAAAAACTCTCACATTTGTTTCATTCGAAAGTACAGTAGAATTGCTTAGAACATTGGGTGTATATGTCGTTACAGCTTCTCCAATTGTAGTGACTTTTGCTGCTACTTTATTTCCATAAAATGTTGGACCAACAACATATGGATATGCTGAATTTAAATTTCCATCTACCGTACAGAAATAAGCATAAATACCATTCGGATATTCAGGTGTTACGCAAAAACGACCATTGTGAACATCGAGGTAATCGGATTCGGAATGTGCAACAAATTCGTAGTCCTCGCGATAATGCCCTAAAGGATACGTGGTGCTCACGGCTGGACCATCCGTCACATCTGTACCATCAGCATAAGTAGTTCGTGTTGTGATATTCCTTAATTGAAAACTCGATTTCATGCGAGTAATTCCGCCTGTTCCATCGGTATTTAAATAACCAAATGCACCATATATTGGAAATCCATCATAAGCAAAACCAAGCAATGGTGAATGTTCATTAGGGTTGATTACATATAATGCATCAGCATCGTACAAATTACACACAGTAGATATTACATTTTGATCTAAACTAAATGCCGAAGGATTTTGGTGATGATGGTAATTCCCCATTGCTGGATGTCCTTTAGCGCAATCGAAACCTGCACGTTCGGCAACAATCGCATCACGATTCCAGATTCCTTGTCCAGGAGGACCTTGAATGGGACCACCACCTTCGGCTTGAGTGTTATTATTCCAACTTACACCATCGCGGTAATCGAATAGAGCAACACCATTGATAAAAACCCCAATATTTCCACCTGTTGTTGCGGTAGCAGTTCCCGTGTTTTGTGTAGGCGTTAATGGGAATTTGAAAATGGCGTTTTGATTTGTCGCTTGGGATGGATTTCCATCTTGAAACGGTCCAGTAACATAGCTAGGAACTCCAGTCGCTGTTACATAAACCCAAGTAGATGAATACTGTACTGCTTGACAATTCACCAAAATTCCATTGCTAATTGGAGTTGAATTACCGGCGGTATAATAGCTTCCTGTGAGCGTAGTATTTTGCAACCAAGAAGTAATGGCTGGATTTGTCTGCGCCTGTCCCAGCGCGGAAAGCAGGAACATAATTGTTATCAAGGAGATTTTATTCATAGATCAAATTTTAGGTTGGGATTTAAAATGAATATCAGGGTTTTGATTGAAAAAAAGCATGCGGATAAGCGAAGTCTTTATTAAAAATAAAATTCCGATCACTCAGCGTTAAAAGGAAAGCAATCAGATCAATTTTTTCCTCAGAGTTCAGTTCTATCTTTTGGTTTAATTCGGATGAAAGAGTGTTGCTTTTTTGAATGCCGGATGTATAATGATTCAACACTTCACCTAATCGTTTAAAGCGCCCATCGTGCATGTAAGGATAGGTAAATTCAATATTTCGCAATGTGGGAACTTTGAATAAAAGCGAATCGTTTGGATTTTGAGTGATGCTCATTCTTCCCATATCAAGTAATCCTGTATCTACCGGTATTCCATTGTTTCGGAAAGCATAATTCGAGAAAAGTGGTTCGGTGTGACAGGTATTACATGAACGTTTGAATAAATCATATCCACGTTGTTGCTGCTCGTTAAATACGCTTTGTTTTAGCAGTACGCTATCGTATTTAGAAGAAGCAGAAATCAAGGTTAATTGAAATTGAGATAAGGCAAGTAATAGGTTTTCTCCTGTTATTTCATTGCTATGAAATGCACGAAGGAATAAAGCAGGATAGAATTTCGAACGTTTTAATTTGGTGATAATCGTGGGGAGTTTTTCATCCATTTCCAGCTCATTGCTAATGGGCGCTAAAGCTTGTACATCGAGGTGATTCACTGCGCCGTCCCACATAAAATTTTTCTGCCAAGCAAGATTCATTAATGCAGGAGCATTGCGTTTTCCAATTCGATCGTATATTCCGTGACTAAGCTGATGATCGGTATGAGCAAAAGCGTTGTAAGGTGAATGACATGAGGAACAAGACTGGCTGCTATCGCTCGAAAGAATGGGATCGTAAAATAATAATCGACCAAGAAAAATGCGATTCGTATCGATTGGTTTTTTATCGAAATCGTAAACTGGTTTAGGGAAATGCTTGGGGAAAATAAATAGATTATCGGCGATTCGAAATGCGAATAAAAAACCTATAAATGGAAATAATATAAATATCTTCTTGCTCATGGTTGAAGCTGAAAACAAGAAGAAAATAGATGCGATAATTCTACTGTTCGCTTACTGGGCGACATGATTTGAAATTCCTTTTGAATATCGATTGCAGCAAAAAAAGGTTTTAAATCGATGTTAATGTAAATGTCTTTCCCCGCAGTAATGCGATGTTGAAAGGTCGTTAATGCATTGTTGGGAAATAAATATCCACCTAAATGAAATTCGAATTGATGATTCCGAGCAGGACATTTAGGACTTTGACCTTGAATTTTGACATTGATATAACCACTATTCCAAGTCCAATACATGCCGTTAACAGGATCAAGATCTTGTCCTAAAGCACCGGAAGAATTGGTTGTGCTATCAATTCCAATTTGAAATAAAAGTACTACTCCACTTTCGTTTGAAAGAATTGGTGGACAAGGTAATTTGAGCGATTCAGGATTTTGAAAATCGCAGAGGAAATGTCGTTTTGAAAATGGATTAATGGATCCATCGGGAGAGATGAATTGTGCATCAGAAATATAGAATCGAAGATCGTCTATTAGAATACTATCACCCAAACTTGGAAGAAATACCGATTGATTGGGTTTTATTGGGATTGAATTGAATACTGGTTGAAAGATAATGTGTTGAGCTTGAAGAGAAATTCCTAAAAACAAAACCACACTCAAGCAAACATATTTCACCATAATGGAATCAATTTTCGCTGTTTTGCTGAAAGATAATTTTCCCGTGTGATTGCATTCCGGATTCACCTTTTGCCATGAACCAATATACACCACTTTTCGATTTCAATCCTTGATCATTCGTTCCATCCCAATGAATCTGATGTCCGCCTTTTTGGAGGGAAGCGTGCTCAATTAATGTTCGAATTTTACGTCCTTCTTGATCGAACACATATACATCAATCTTATCTGCTTGAGGAATAGAAAATGAAATAATTGTTTCCTCTCGAAATGGATTGGGATACACTAATTCATCGGCATACATACTATTCCAAACAATTGGAACTTCGGTAAATAAAGAATCATAGCAATTATTTATTCCAATGGTATAACTGGCAGAAACATCTTTGTTGTGACGATTTCCGTTTTCATCCTCGGGTAAATACGCCCGAACGTATTCTACTTGAACTTCATTACTGCTAACATGCACACGTAAATGCCCGGCATTCGGCAATATTTGACCTTCGAAATACCCATATTCGGCAGCCATATTCGCTGTTTGGAAATTAGGTAAACTTGGTTGAGGAGTTTCTTGATATATGAGACAATTGCGTTCTTGCTTACCAAAGAAATGATCGTGTCCGTGGAAGAAAATGGTAGCTTTATTTTCCTCTAATACATCCCGAATGGGTTTATACCAACCTGGTCGGTTCTCTGCAAAACCGGGAGTTCCATCTAAATTATCTCCTCCCCATTCGTATTTTTCTGAAGCTTCGGAACCACCTCGACCTTCGGCATCGCCTCCAACAATTTGGTGCGAGAATACAAACTTGAAATGGGACTGACTGCTTTCCAAAGTTCTACTCAACCACTTGTATTGCGTTTCACCTAAAGTCCAGCGCCAACCGGTAAGAGAATCGGGTTTAGGTGAAGTATACCAATAGGGATCGAGAACAATAAACAAGGCATCACCCCAAGTCCAAGCATAATAATTTTCACGTAGTCCAACGAATGGATGATCAATGGTATCGCCAGAATAAAAATCGTTTGGAGCTGGATTGATGAAATATTTTTTTCGTTCAGTAGTTCCCCAAATGGCTACGTTTTCGGATGTTCCATCTTGATACCAACCTGTTTCACCTTCGTGGTTTCCAATAGCGATATACAAAGGCACCGAATGAGATTGGGTTTCGTAATATGAACGTAGCAAATGACATCGAAAGGGAACAGTGTCGTGCGGAATTACATGAGCCGAAGTGCGTAATTTATCCGACATGAGGAAATCTCCCAAATCAATCATAAAATCGGGTTGATCTTCTAATTGATTGCGCAAACACAAACGGTACAAAGCAGTATCGCTACTCTCGTCGAGATGCGGATCGGCTTGTACGATAAAGGTAAAATCACTCCCAATAGCACGTTGGGTATGAAAAGTATATTCGGGACGGATTAAGAATGAAGAAGCGCCTGGTAAACGATAAAGCAGTTGGTAGAAATACTTCGTGTTTGCTTGCAATCCATCCAAAATCATCTCGGCAGGTTCAAAAGAACTGAATTGCAGCCAAGGAAGTTGAGAAGTATAATTACCCGAAGAGGTTCCATAGCGAACACTCATTTCAATGGTTGTGTCGAAAAATGCTTGCAGGGTAATACTGTGATCACTTGGACGTCCAAGCATTTCGGTATGACGAATCTCTTGTGCTACAAGCAATGTAGGCAATGCAAGAAATAGAACAATGAGGTTTTTTATCATCTTTTTAATGAGCAATCACCACGCGTTTGTTGATGATACCCTGATTTGTTGAAATACTCAGTAAATAAACTCCAGGAGCAATGGCGCTAACGTCTATTTGCTTATCGTAGAAAGTACTAATTCGATCACCTAGTAAAGAGAAAAATTCAGCTTGTTTCAACTTGATTTCATTCGGAAGTTGAATTCTTAATACATGAGAAGCAGGATTAGGCATCACCTTGATTTCGTTCCATTGTGATTGATTTTCCAAACTCAACGGATTGCATGTTCCAATGGAATAAGAAAATCCAATTTCTCCATTATGATGTTCACCAGAAAGAGTGTCTGCAGGTAAATATGCTTTGATGTAATCAACTTGTACACAAGAAGGAGAAACTGTTACACGAACATGCCCTGTTCCATCAACAGTATCTGAAACATAGGCATCGGCATTCGCCAACATACCAATTTCATAAGTCGAATCGGCTGCCATCGGTAAAGCTTGATAGGTAACTCCATCTAACTCTTCATGTGCAAAAACGTGATCATGACCTTGGAAGAAAAAATTTACACCATTATCTACAAATAACTGGTGAATGGGAACTCCCCAACCCGGACGTTCGGTATCGAATTGCCAAGTGGTACCATTTTGAGCATAACCGCCCCATTCAAATAAACGCGCATTGGTAACACCACCCCTACCTTGTCCACGAATGTGATGAGCAAACACAAATTTATACTGAGCAGTGCTGCTTTCGAGTGTGTTTTTTAACCAGGTATATTGGGGCAATCCAAGCGTCCAATCCCATTTTTGTGGTTTGGCAGAAGTATCACATTCATCACGATAAACATCCAATACAACAAATAAAGCATCCCCCCAATTCCAAGCATAAAAGTTTTCGGGATTCCCCACTCCGAAAGGCTCTACATCGGTGTTCCCAGAATAAAAATCATTGGGATACGGATTGGGATAATAGAATTTCCTCCAAAGTGTTCCGTTGATTGCCAAATTATTCGGAGGATTTTGAGCCATGTAATAATCATTCTCCCCCTCGTGATTACCTAAACAAACATAGAAGGGAACTGAGTGACAAATGCTACCTAAAAAGGGACGATAATTCTTGTATAACGTATCTAATTCACCCGAAGTAATAGAGTCGGGACGATGATCATCTCCAAAAATATCACCGAGCGACATCATAAAATCAGGATGATCGGCAAGTTGATTTGCGAGTGTTACGCGATACATAGATTGAATACCCTTTTTATCGTACAAATGCTCATCAGCTTCTAATGTAAAAGTGAATGTACTTCCTTGTGCACGCTGCGTGTGAAAAGTATATTCAGGGCTATCTATGTATGTTGAAGCACCAATCAGGCGATGATGGAATCGGTAATAATATCGGGTATTGGGACTGAGATTTTCTAAATCGAATTCAAGTGGAGTGCCGGGTATATTGGTCAAGATAGAGGATGAATTTCCATACGTACCCGATACAATTCCAAACTCAAAATAAAACTCCTGAGCATCATCAAACAAAACACTGGCTGTAATAGAATTATCTGTTGGTCTGCCTAAAACGATCGCATTTTCTTGTGCTGATAATGTCCCCATAATAAAACAGAGAAAACCTAAGAGATGCTTTTTCTTAATTGAACTCATGAATCAAGGAAATTTTCGACTGACCTTCTAAAGGAAATAAAGTTTAAATCTATCCGATAATCGGCAATTTAAGGAAATGGAAATGATATCAGAAAAATATTCAATCTGCAAATCAATACTTTATGATATTATTTCATGCAGTACCTTGCATCACATAGTACCGTGTTAAGATAAGTTCTATGTTTGCACTATGAATATCGAAAATACCAAGGCGCAGATGCGAAAAGGAGTGCTGGAGTTTTGCATACTCTCCGTCTTATCCGCTGGTGATGCTTACACGAGTGATATCATCAGCCGACTCAAAGAATCAAAACTCATTGTAGTAGAAGGCACCTTATATCCGCTTCTCACACGTCTCAAAAATGCGGGATTGCTCAATTATCGCTGGGAAGAAAGTACTTCCGGTCCACCTCGTAAATACTACGGACTCACCGAAACCGGAAAACGTGCCCTTTCTGAATTACGCATCAGTTGGGATGAACTCGTTGCTGCTGTTGCTCAAACTCAAATATCTTCACCTTCTATTTCTTAAGTCATGAACAAAACTATTAGCATTAACTTAAACGGAATGTTGTTCAACCTCGAAGAAGCAGCGTATGATCGCCTTTTTCGCTACTTGCAACAAATCCGTAAATCGTTCGAAGGAACCGATGGGCGTGACGAAATTGTAGAAGATATTGAAAGCCGAATTGCCGAACTCTTCAGCGAACGTCTCAAAAACAAACAAGTCATTTTAGAAAGTGAAGTGCTGGAGGTGATTGCCATTATGGGTGAACCAGAAGCCTATAAAGAGGACGAATCTGAGTCGACCGAATCTTCCAATACAAATCAGCAACATTATGAGAACATCAATGCGAACCGTCGCCTCTTTCGCGATCCCGATGATGCAGTTTTAGGCGGTGTTTGCTCTGGTTTGGGTTATTATTTTAACCTCGATCCTGTTTGGCTGCGACTCGGTTTTGTTATTGCACTTTTCTTTGCTGGTTCAGGTCCATTACTCTATATCATCCTATGGATTGTCCTTCCCAAAGCCAATAGCACAGCCGATAAATTGCAAATGCGCGGCGAACATGTAAACATCGAAAACATCGAAAAACGCATAAAAGAAGAAGCACAACGTTTTCGCGAACGTGCCGAAGCGTTTGGAGAAGAAGCTCGCCAGGGTTTTCGAAATGCAAACGTTCACGGTCGACTGGGAAATTTTTTCGAGGAATTTACTGGTGTTTTTGTAGGATTATTTCGTCGAATTGTTCTATTCATGGGACGGTCTTTAGGGGTTTTTCTGATATTCTTGGGCGGTGTACTTCTCTTTGCTTACCTCAGTACCGTTTTCAATGCAGGAAACTTAATCTCCATCACAGATGAAGATGGTATGTCGACCTTTTCCATTCAAGCATTTTTCAGCACTTTTTTCTCTTCACCTGATCAACAAAAACTCTTTCTCGTTGGGCTTTCTCTTGTGGTAATTTCTCCCATTTTAGGTCTTCTTCTTGGTGGATTACGTTTGCTCTTCCATCCACGTTTACGCTTAGGTTGGGTTTCCTATTTAAACGGAATGTTATTTCTGGCTGGACTCATCTGCTGTATTGTTGCCGGATCACTCCTCATTGGTGAATTCAGCGCAAAAGGTCGCATGATTGAAAACGTTACTATCAATTCACCTGCAAACGACACACTCGAAATTGCCATCCAACCTGGAAGTGAAATCAATTTAAAACAAGCCATGCATCTCGACCATTGGCATTTCTATTTCAACGATGGAGAACGTTACCTCAATGGCTGGATTCACGTAAATATTGCTAGTACAGAAGACAATTTCTTCACTGCTACTGCCGAAAAATCGGCAAGAGGAACTGATAAAAAAGAAGCAATCACAACGGCTTCTGAAATCAATTATTTTTATCGTCAGGAAGGGAACATCTTATATTTCAACCCCTATTTCAACATAAAACCCAATAACAAATGGCGTAATCAAACACTCGATATCACGCTACGTATCCCTGAAGGTAAATTCATCCGTTTTCGAAAAGGTACCGAAGATATCCTCCACGATATCTCCAATATTCAAAATTTGAGTGATTATGAAATGGTAGAAGAAACATGGCAAATGACGAAACAGGGTTTGCATTGTATGAGTTGTGCTCAAAAATCCGAAGCAAACGAAGAAACACAAACGAATTGAGTAAGCCTCATCCTGCTATCTTTGCGAAGTGCCTGTATTCGACACTCCGCTTTCGACCTTAAGCTCGCTTCCTACTAAGAAGCTAGTCCTTCTCAAAAAGGACTGTGGCATGGAGACCTTCGGCGATTTGCTGAACTGGTTTCCATTCCGCTATGTAGATCGCACGCGCTTTTACACCATCAAAGAAATCACGGAAGATCTACCGCTCGTTCAATTGATTGGAAGATTAGAAAACATCCGTCTCATTGGCGCTGGTAAAGGAAAACAACGCATGTGTGCCATCTTGCGCGATAAAACTGGAACGCTCGAACTCGTGTGGTTTCAAGGGATCAAATTCGTTCAAGATAAATTGCGTTCCGGGATTGATGTCATTGTCTTTGGAAAACCAACACTGTTCAATAACTCCTGGAACATTGCACACCCGGAAATAGAAGTATACAGCCCCGAAAAAGCAGCACGCGCACCTAGACTTCAGCCAGTTTACAACAGCTCCGAAGCCATGAAACGGGCTTGGCTCGACAGTCGCGGACAAGCACAATTGATTCAACAGGTTTTACAACGTATAGGCAATCAAATTGAGGAAACACTTCCTGAATACATCATTCAAAAGCATCAATTAATCTCTCTTCAACAAGCTTATCGCTTCATTCATCAACCTGTGAATGCCGAAGAATTGCACGTTGCTGAAATGCGGTTGAAGTTCGATGAATTGTTTTTCTTACAACTTCGACTTCTTCGTCAAAACCGCATCAACAAACAATTACTCAAAGGATTTGCATTCGAAACGATTGGAGATGTTTTCAATAATTTCTATCACAATCACCTTCCCTTTCAATTGACAAATGCTCAAAAACGAGTCTTGAAAGAAATCCGTTCGGATGTGGCAAAACCCATCCAAATGAACCGTTTGGTGCAAGGTGATGTAGGAAGCGGAAAAACCATCGTGGCATTTATGAGTATGCTCATGGCGATCGACAATGGATTTCAGGCTTGTTTGATGGCTCCTACCGAAATTCTAGCTCAACAACATTTTTCGGGATTAAGCGAACTCGCCGAAAAAATCGGAGTGAAAATCCGCTTGCTCACTGGTTCAACTAAAAAGAAAGACCGCAACATTCTGCACTCCGAACTCGAAAGTGGAGAATTAAATATCATTGTCGGAACACACGCCCTACTTGAAGATAAAGTCATTTTCAAAAACCTAGGATTTGTCGTTATCGACGAACAACATCGTTTTGGTGTAGCACAACGCGCTCGCTTGTGGGCTAAAAATGTGTTGCCTCCTCATGTGTTAGTGATGACTGCTACGCCCATTCCGCGAACGTTAGCGATGACTTTATACGGTGATCTTGATATTTCCGTCATCGATGAATTACCGCCCGGCAGAAAGCCTATTTCGACCAAACATCAATACGATAAAGACCGACCAGCTGTATATAATTTCATCAAGCAAGAAATAGAACTAGGTCGACAGATTTACGTGGTTTATCCACTGATCGAAGAAAGCGAGCAGCTCGATTATAAGAATTTGATGGATGGTTACGATCATCTTAATGCTTGGTTTCCGAGTCCTCAGTATCAATTGAGCATCGTGCATGGACGATTAAAGTCAGCCGATAAAGACTTTGAAATGCAGCGTTTCATCAAGAAGCAAACGCAAATCATGGTGGCCACTACAGTGATCGAAGTGGGCGTTAATGTCCCAAATGCATCGGTGATGATTATCGAAAGTGCTGAGCGTTTTGGATTGTCGCAATTGCACCAGTTACGCGGGCGTGTTGGCCGTGGAGCTGATCAGTCGTATTGCATTTTGATGACGGGTTTCAAACTCAGTCGCGAAGCCAAAGTGCGCCTCGAAACCATGGTGCGCACCAACGACGGTTTTGAAATAGCTGAAGTAGATTTAGAACTACGCGGTCCCGGCGATTTACAAGGCACACAGCAAAGTGGCGATCTGGATTTACACATTGCCGATATCAGTAGAGACAATCAGTTATTGGTGTATTGTCGCCAATTAGCTACCCAAATTTTAGATGCTGATCCAGAATTTGAGAAAGATGAAAATCAACTTTTAAAGCATCAATTACAGGTGATGGAAAAACGCAAATTGGATTGGGGCAGGATTTCATGAAATGTTGATTGATTTTCGACATCCAATAATTAAAGATGTCGGAATCTATAGATATACGTTGCTACAAATTTATAATATCTGCAACCTCGGACTGAAGTCCGAGGCTACTAGTATCCGATTCTAAAATTCAAGCTTTAATTGACCATAATGCTTCAAATTACTATCAGCAACCTCGGACTTCAGTCCAAGGCTACTAGTATCCGATTCTAAAATTCAAGCTTTAATTGACCATAATGCTTCAAATTACTATCTGCAACCTCGGACTTCAGTCCGAGGCTACTAGAACCAAAATCTCAAATTCTAGTACTCATTGACCTCGACTTCTGCAAACTACCAATTTGCATCCTCGGACTTCTGTCCGAGGCTCCAAGCCTCAATATCAAATGAAAGATTATATAAAACCCGTTGTGCGGTTGAATATGTAGATAATTAATTTAAAATAAGGTTGTGCATTAAACTGATATACAGTATATTAGAAGAGTTCTCACACAAATCTAATATGCACAACCTCATAGCGAATATAACCAAGTTTCGTCAATTGCTAATCGAAGTATATGGCGCTGATAATCTGACAAATGGAAATTTTCGTCGATACTCGAACCAGCCTAAAGCTTCAGATATTGAGATAGTTGCATTGGCTTTTACAGCAGAAGCAATGCAAATAGATTCTGAAAACATGCTATTCTCAATTCTAAGAAATTCATATCCACAGTATTGCAAAACACTTCCAGACAGAACTAATTTCAATCGACGCAGAAGATTCTTGCAGCCTTTTATTGATCAGCTCTCTGAAAAACTAAGTAATGAACTTTCTGAAGGAGAAGAAACTTTTATCATAGATTCAATGCCTCTTCCAATTTGTCGTTTTGTTCGTTGTAGTAATCTTAAAATTATGAAAGATGATCTTGATTTTTTGCCTGCAAAAGGATTTTCTGCAATTGATAAAACGCATTATTTTGGTTATAAACTCAATATGGTTGTTAGCTCAAATTCAGTAATCAATAATTTCGCTATAACGCAAGCAAATGTGCATGATGTAAAGACTTTAGATGATATGACAAAAGGGTTTTTAGAGAATGTAAATTTGCTTGGGGACAAAGGTTATATTGGGAAAAACATCCAATTAAGTTTATTCAAAGAATACTCAGTAAAATTGATTACACCATTGCGTGGAAATCAAGTTGGACCAACTCAATGGAATCCACTATATCGCAAAACAAGAAAAAGAATCGAAACAACCTTTTCTCAATTCTGTGATCAGTTCTCAATTAAAAAGAATTTTGCTAAAAGCTTTTATGGATTCTTTGCACGAATCACTAGTAAAATAGGGGCATTCACTTGTCTACAATACTTGAATATGATCAATCAAAGACCTCTAAACCAGGTCAAACATACTTTGACTTTTTAACCGCACAACGGGTTATATAAAGTATCTATTGCAATTTGAATCCCTAATTTTATATTTGAATTAAAGATTAATCAATTTCAGAATTTCTAATCATTTGAAGAAATCAGATTGATTTTTATTTTACTCATAAAATTAAGCTACTTGTCTCTATTAAAATTGACTGATAGTAATTCCATGAATATATTTTATGAATAAATTAAAGATTATACTTAAAATCTGTTTCTATTTAATTCTCTGTATACAGCCGGGAATTATTTACAGTCAAAGTCCCATTCGATTTTCGCATTATTCCGATGCAAATGGGCTATCACATTATCAAGCATGGTCAATATTTCAAGATAGCAAAGGTGTGTATTGGATTGGTACTACTGATGGTTTAAATCGTTTTGATGGAGGAATGTTTACCCAATACTTTCAAACAAAAAACACAGCAGGAAGTATTTGTGGAAATGTAATAACAAATAGTACTGAAACAAAGTCAAAACAAATTCTAATAGGAACTTCTACAGGTATATCGATATATAATTCAAACGAGAATTCATTCACTACCGTTTTTACACCACCCGATGAAAACTCAAATGACAATTTAATAAATTATGTGGTAGTTGATCGATATGGATTTATTTGGGTTTCTTTTAGATATCAGATTTATGTCCTAAATCAAAATTATCAAATAATAAAAAAAATAGATACTGGTTTTGTTGCCGGAAATGAAATTTATCGCTTACAAGCAGATTCATTAGGAAATGTGTGGTTTAATATTTCAGGGTATTTACATAAAATAAGTAGCCAAAATAATTTTTTAATAGAAAGTAAAATCAATTCAAGAAATGAAATCTATCAAAAAACAATTTCCGATTTCTCAATTGGAGTAGATAATAAATTCTATGTTTCAGAAATTGAAAGTAAATCAGTAAGATGCTATAATGATGAAACTAAATTAATATTCTCACTAACAATTCCGCCAAACAATGACTTGAGTTTGTCGAGAATATTTGCATGTAAATCAGGAAAAATATGGGTAACTACTAAAGAACATGGGATTTATAGAATTTCAAATAGGCAATGGGATTTCAAAGGATTAATCCACGATTCAGAAAATCCATCCAGTATTTGCAGCAATGATGTGAAACAAATTTTCGAAGATTCATATGGAAATACATGGTTCGGGACAGATGGAGGACTCGATGTAATCTATAAAGAATTAATAGAAATCCATTCCTATTTTGAATTTCCAATTCAAGAAAACAAAAAAAGAATATTATTGAATCTCACTGGATTTCAAAGCGACTCTTCCAATATTTGGATTAGTACTTGGGGGAATGGATTATGTACTATAACAAGGAAAAATCAACAATATAGTTTCTCTTCTCCATCAAATGATGACAAAGATCTCTTTATGAATGACATTTGTTTATTGAATCATGAGCTTTGGATAGGGAATTATCATGGTTGTTATCGATATAATATAGAAAGCCAAAAATTTAGATTATTGAAAATAAATCATGGTGAAGAAATAACAAATCAACAAGCTGTTTTTACCATTTATAAAGATTCTAATTCCAATTTTTGGCTTTCCCACACTGGAAATAATGGAATTTCATTTGTAAACAGTACTTCAGAAATAGCTAATAATTACATTCAAACAGATACTGGACTTTCTTATTTTCCATTTAGAAATTATTCAGCATTAGTAAATTTTGATGATAGCTTACTTTTATTTGGTTACACCCGTAGCCGAGGTTTGGCTAGATTTAATACCAATAAAAAAAGGTTTGAGAAACTTACTTCAACTGATCTTGAATTCTTTAATGAACAAGTAAATTGTTTACTTAAAGATGATCAATTTCTTTGGATTGGAAATAATACTGGAATAACACGAATAAATCTGATCAATGGAACTAGAATACAATTGACCCGAGCAGATGGCTTAACTGGAAATTATATTAATACACTTTTTAAAGATCCCAAAGGATTTATTTGGGTAGGATCCAAAAGAGGCTTATCAAGAATAGATCCTAAATCATTGGGAATAATTAATTTTAATTTAAATGGAATTAGTGCTGATTATAATATTAATTCAATTTCATTTAATAAAGAGCTCAATATAATGGAATGTTTAAGCGACAATTCTTATTTCAGCTTTCGACTTCCTGAAGAGAAAAACTTAATTCTCACTCACAAACCATCTGTTTTTTCTTGGAGTATTGCAGGAGAATCACTTAAATTAAATAGAGATAAATCCATTCAATTTTCAGAAAAAGAAAGAGTATTTGTAATTTCATTTTATTGTCCTGTTAATCCAGCATTAGGCAAACTTCACTATTCATATATGCTGAAGGGTTTTGATAAAGACTGGGTAAATGCTGGAGAAAGACAACAAGCTATTTATTCAACACTTCCTTCTGGTAAATACTCCATGGTAATTCGTGCTTCATTGGATGGGATTAATTGGGTTGAATCTGATCAAGCAATAAATGTAATTGTAGATCCACTATTTTATAAAAGTAGATGGTTTATAACACTAAGTATTATTCTACCAATGTTCATCCTTTTGATGATTCTTCATCTTCGAAATAAAGCACGAATAAAGAACTTAATGTATATCCAAGAAATGAGAAATAGAATTGCTGCCGATTTACACGACGATATTGCTTCAACATTGAGTAGTATTTCAATGATGAGTGAATTCGCGAGTAAAAAGGTGAATAGCGATTTGTTGAGCGTTCAAGGTTTATTAAATAAAATAGGGAAACATAGTCGCCAACTTATATATGAAATGAGCGATATAGTATGGAGCGTAAACCCAGATCACGATAATATAGATAGCTTAATTGCTCGAATGAACGATTTTGCAGCAACTATTTTACAAGATAAAGGAATTGAATTCCAATTGAATAAATCTATTGATAAAGATATTATTCTGTTTAATCCAAATGTGCGCAAAAATATTTTCCTTATTTTTAAAGAAGCAATACACAACGCTGTAAAACATGCCGATTGTAATGACGTAAAAATACAATTAGCGGTTGAAGAAAATACAATCAAAATGAAAATAGAAGATAATGGAAAAGGCTTCGATAAAGAAATTCAAAACATTGGGAATGGATTGAAAAACATGAAAAAAAGAGCTGAACAGATTCATGCAGAACTTTCTATTGATTCTATTCTTGGAAAAGGATCCATTATTCAATTAGTCATTAAACTTTCGGCAATAAAATAAATACTGCTTTTTTAAAAATTGTCTTGATAAATAAGTAATGTCAAACTCCACTCTAAAAATAGTTTTATTCGAAGATAATGATGCACTTCGTGATATACTTAGTCAATTAATTAATGATTCACCAGGACTTCAATGTGTAGGTGATTTTCCAGATTCAAAAAATATTATTCAACGACTTAAAGATACAAATGCAGAATTTGTCATTATGGATATTGATCTTCCTTATAAAAATGGTATTGAGTCTACTCAAATCATCAAGGATGCATTTCCAAACATTCCTGTATTAATACTCACCGTTTTTGAAGATGATACTAAAATTTACAATGCAATTTGTGCAGGTGCAAATGGATATTTATTAAAAAATTCCAAACCCGAAAAAATTATCGAATCCATATTCGAAATAAAGCAAGGCGGAGCTCCTATGAGCCCCATGGTTGCGAGAAAAGTACTTGAAACCTATAAACAAGAAAATAATAAACCTAAAAACAAAGAATATGATTTATCAGCCCGAGAAAGTGAAATACTTGAATTACTAACTCAGGGACTTAGCTATAAGATGATTGCTGAAAAATGCTTTATTTCAATAGATACTGTAAAGTTTCACTCCAAAAACATTTATGAAAAATTACACGTTCATTCTAAATCTGAAGCAATTATTCTAGCTATTAATAAACGAATAGTTTAAATGATTTAGTCAACTGTTTATATTAAAATGTATTGAATTAGTAGTTTAGTCAATATTGATTTCTTTAATAATTTAGGGCAATCAAAAGATACAATATGAATGCACAATTTAAAAGCCTTTCATTATTTGATTTTCAGGCTCAGTTTCCAAATCAAGAAAGTTGTTACGCATATTTGGCAAATTTGAAATGGTCAAATGGTTATTCCTGTCGACGATGTAAGAACAAAAACTTTTGTAAAGGCATTAGTCTTTACGAGCGGCAATGCACTGTTTGCAGGCATTTAGAATCGCCAACATCTGGAACACTGTTTCACAAATGTAAATTTTCAATTCTGAAGGCTTTTTATATTGTTTTCTATGTATCAACTAGCAAGAAAGGAATAAGCAGTACTGAGCTAAGTAGAAAGCTTGATTTGGGGCAGAAGACTTGTTGGTTGTTTAAACAAAAGGTTATGAATGCAATGAAAAGCAGTAAGAAAAATCCAATGAAAGGGAAAGTTGATGTTGATGAAACATATGTTGGAGGACAAGATGATAAATCCATTGGAAGAAATGAAGGAAAGAAAAAAGTTGTAGTTCTAGCCATTGAAAAGAAATCAAGAGGCGTATCAAGATTCTATGGGAAAGTTGTGGCGACAGCTAACAAAAAGAATTTGAGTGAATTTATGAGGGATCATATTGCTCCCAATGCGAATGTTAGAACTGATAAATGGGCTGGATATAAAGGCTTGGAGTCTGAATTTCCGAACCTAATTCAAGAAAAGTCTGAGAAGAAAGGAAGGAATTTTAAAGAACTCCATCGAACAATAATGATGTTTAAAGCTTGGCTTAGAGGTGTCCATCATTCTGTTAGACATTTACAGCCTTATATTGATGAGTATACATATCGATTTAACAGGCATAAAATGAATGAAGGAATCTTCGAAAATCTAATGATGAGAATGGTAAAAGCAGAACCATATACTTATAAAATGATTATTGCTTAAATGACTAATTCAAAAAATGTATTTAAGATTAGGTGAAATATTAATTAAATGACTGTATCTAATTTTCGAATAAAATAAAAGAATAGCACTTAAAAATCGCTGAATCAAAATTCAAAAAACTACCCTTTTGTGTAGTTTAATATTTGGATTGTTTAAAGTTTATTTGTTCGAAATCTAATTGATTTCAAACTACTTGCCATGTTTATGTTGGAATTAAAATTTCAGCATCATCAAAATACCTTTTTAACATAAATGAATATGTATAAAGTAAGAATTTCATTTATTAAATTGAATAATATAATTGTGCTTTATAATTAAAATAAATTTTGATTCAATTTCTATATAAATGAATTAAAGAATTATGAGCCATTTAATTAATAGCGATCAATATGAATATTTAATTAAATATTTTAAGAAATGTCCCTATAATTCTAAATACATCAATGAATTCTTAAATGAAAATAAATCGCATCTCGATTTTATGGATCAAATGGGAATTGGCTCTTATATTTTTGATTATCAAAACAGTTCCTATCATTATGTTAGTAATTCAATATTGGAAGTATTTGAAGTTTCTAACGATCAATTCATAACCAATGGTTTGCAATCATTTCTAAATATGATTGATGAATTGGATGTAGATCGAATTTTAAATTTATTAGATGAATCGCTAATTTTTATAAATAAATTACCTGAAAATCAACGATCTAAAGTCAATATGTGTATGTATTACCGACTTAAGAAAGATCAGGGAAAAGGGCGATGGATGATGCACAAAAACAGAATATTCAAATACAATAATTCATGGATTAATTTGGGATTTACTTATCACTTAATGAATTCAGAAGCTCAACATCCAAATTATTGTATGATTACATATGGCGATCAATCTAAATGTATTTTTCCAATTGATCATATTAAAAACTCAAATCAAACAGGTTTAACAATGAAAGAGCAAGAAGTATTTTATTGGACAAAACGTGGATTAAGTGTTAAATTAATTGCAAAACAATTATTGATTACCGAATCGGGAGTGCGCTTTCATCGAAGAAACATATTGAAAAAACTCGGTCGGCGAAATTTTATTGGTACCTAAACCATTCATTACTAGCTCAAGAGCTAGTTGCAAAATTATAACGTGAAAAATAAATTTGAGGTTGATGAAAAATCATCAATCCAACCTAACCTAACCTAAATCAACATGAAACATTTTTACCGAATACTTTTTGTATTCCTAGCATCAATTTTATTGAATTGCTTAATGAATGATGCTTCACTGAAAGCTCAGAATTCTCTTACTTTCACAATAAATATGGCTGGACAATTTGTTAATCCAGCAGGAATACATGTGGCAGGGAATTTTAATTCAAATGGCATGCTTTTGCCAGATTGGGACCCAAGTGCTGTTGGTTCTCAATTAACATTAATTCAAGATCAAGTCTATTCAATTACGCTTGAAAACATTTCATTCAATGCCGGAAGTAATCTACAATTTAAATTTTATAATGGGATAGAGATTGGAAATGCTGAATCATATATTCCAATTGAATGTGGAGTTGACAATGGCTCAGGGGGTGTTAATCGATTAATTCCTTTAAATGAAGGAAATTGGTGTTATTCAACTGTATTTAGTTCATCTGTTTGTGGTACTTATCAGGCAGTTGCTGAATTACCAAATGAACGATGTACTTCTGCAATTCCAATAGCATGTGGTGATGTTGTTTCAGGAACAACCACAGGCGCTTCCTATGCAGGTGTATGGTATAAGTTTGTAGGAGATGGAACACCCGTTACAGCATCAACATGTTCAAATGCCGATTTTAGCACATATATTTCAGTTTATTACGGTTCATGTGAATCATTATCACTTATTGGAACAAACCTACCAGGCGCAAACACTGATGTTTGTGCAACAGGGAGCTCTTCTTCATTTTGCTCATTAGAAGGAGAAACATATTACATTTTTGTATTCAGTTACTTAGGAGAAACTGGGAATTTTGAATTAAGCATGAATTGCAGTCAACCCGCTATAGCAGAACCCTATCTTTCTATTGGTTATCAAAGTGGCAGTATCGAAATTTGTTCTGGTGGTTCTATTGAATTGGAAAGATCTTATTCTCAAAATTATCCCGGAACATCACTACAATGGCAATCTTCTAGTGTTTCGGGTGGTCCTTATTCCGATATACCCAATGCGAATGAATCCCATTTAACTACTCCTCCAGAATCAGAAAATACATTCTATGTTGCAAAGCTATTATGTAGTGGATTAGAAACGAATTCAATATCCAATGAACTTGGAGTCTATATGGCTTCATCAGTTCAAGGGATTATATTTGCTACATGGGATAATTCTAATGGATCAACAACTACTACCGACCAACCAATTACAGCCTGTTTAGGTAGTACTTTTCACCTTAATCTTTACAATCAAAATGCAGGTTCAATTATTCAATGGCAAAAATCTAATGTTAGTGGTGGACCATATACCGATATTGAAGGAGCTAATGGAAATTCCTTTATAACTCTGCCGCTTGATGGAGAAACCTATTATGTAGCTCATATTACTTGCAATGGATTTTCAGTTACGACAAATGAAATTGCTATTATTCCAGGAATATCTGGCGGATATATTAATGAAGGAGACTTTATTTTTGAATCTATTTTGTGTCTTGGTCAAACAACAACATTAAACTATAATGCACAAGTAGGTGTTGGGGAAAACATTCAATGGAAACAAAGTTCATCTATTGATGGTCCTTTTACAGATATTTCAGGTGAAAATTCGTTTTCTTTTAATACTCCTCCTGCTACTGATCCAGTTTTTTATATTGTTACCACATCATGTGGGGATTATTCATTTAATTCAACGCCTTATTCTGTTACAATCGGTGCTAATGCTGGAACTATCAATAACGTCAATTACTATTCAGATGTTTGCCCAGGCACAGAAATTTCGCTCTCTCACTATTATAACAATCCACTCGTAACATTTCAATGGCAACAATCAACTGTGAGTGGTGGCCCATACACCGATCTACCAAACGGTATTAATCCAAATTCATATTCTGGCACTTTAAACGAAACCTCTTTCTATGTTGTTAAAGGTACTTGTGGAGAACTAGAAGGTTATTCCAATGAAATCCAAATAAACGCCTTGCAATCTCTCAATGCAGGATATTTAAGCTCGTATTCCAATTCACCTTTAGTTTGTGAAAATCAGTCAGCAAATTTTTCTTTTTATGCATCCTATAATTCGAATAATTCAGTAAGCTACCATCTTCAGGAATCATCAACTAGTGGCGGAGATTATACCGATGTTCCATATCAAAGCTGGCAAGGAGGATACGATTTCCCACACTATTTTAGTTCACAACCAATCACCTCGAATTCCTATTTTGTTGTAAAAGCTACTTGCGGTACGTTAACTAGTTATTCCAATGAAACAGAAATCTCACTCGGTGTAAATCCTTTAACTATTTATTCTGGAAATCCTTCTGTTTGTGCTGGCGGATCTTCAACTTTATATTCCTATGGCGATAGTAATGGAGATGTTTTTCAATGGCAAAAATCAACGGTAAGTGGTGGTCCATATGAAGATATTCCAGGTGAAAACGGACCAACTTTATCAAGTCCTCCAATCAATGAAACAACCTATTTTGTTCTTAAAACTTCATGTGGCGATTTGTCTGCCTTGAGTAACGAAGTTCAAATAAATCTATATGACTTTGCACAAGCACCATATATCTATAGCAATCAATATGGAAATAATATTTGTAGTGGCACTTCGTTAGACTTACTTTTAGGAGATACTTATCAATCAGGAGTAAGTTTTCAATGGCAGCAATCTTTAGTGAGTGGAGGTCCTTATACCGACATTCCAGGAGAAACCAATAGTGAATTAATTTCCGCTCCAATTATTGAAAATACCTACTTTGTTGTAAAAGCTACATGTGGAGAATTTACTGCATTATCTCAAGAAACTACGTATCAATTAGTGACTCAAACATCTGATATTTTCCCTTACACAATAAATAATTATTCTCTTTCAAATGTTTGTCCTGATCAGCCAATTAATTTATATGGTTTTTTATTTTACGGTACTACCCTTGGAGCAAGCTTACAATGGCAAAAATCATCACTAAGTGGCAGCAATTATGTGGACATTCCTAATGAGGTTTCTTCTCAATTAAGTAATTATTCAATCACAGAAAACACCTATTTTAATTTAAAGCTAAGTTGTGGAGATTTGTATGTTAACTCCAATGAAATTGGTTTTACCGTTGGTGCTCAGCCAGTCACTATTTCTTCATCCTCTAGTACAATTTGCGGTCAAAGTAGCTCTACGATTAATGCAGGTTATGAATATAATGCCTATGCTGAAAATCAATGGCAATATTCAACAGTAAGCGGAGGACCGTACATTGATCTTCCAGGTGAAAATAGTTATTCATTAACAACTCCTCCAATTTCTGAAACAAGCTATTTTGTTTTGAAAACTTCGTGTGGAGGTAGTGATGCTTTGAGTAATGAATTGGAAATTCAAGTATATAATTATGCTTCTTCTGTTGGAATTTACGGTTTAACTGAAAATACCATTTGCAGTGGAATAAGTACAAATATTCAGGCCGATTTATGGGGAAGTCAAACTGGCTCAACGATACAATGGCAACAATCTAATGTAAGTGGAGGTCCATATACAGATGTTCCTAATGCAACTTATTCTTATTTCACAACTCCACCAATAACTGAAACAACATATTATGTGCTAAAATCAACCTGTGGTGAGTTTAATGCTCTTTCTCAGGAAATAGTAGAACACGTGGTTTCTCAGTCGTCAGAAATAACTACTGGTTATATTTATAATAATGGTTTATCCAGTGTTTGTCCAGATCAACCTGTTTCATTATATCACACTGCATCTTATTATTATAATACAATTACACCAGGAGCAACCCTACAATGGCAGAGCTCTCCTACACCAGGTAGTGATTATGTTGATATTCCAGGTGCAACAACTTTTTACTTAAACTCAACATTAGCCGAAAACACCTATTACACCGTAAAAGTATCTTGTGGAGATATTTATGCCAATACGAATGAAATAGGAATTGAAATTGGGGCACCACAAGCAAGTATTTACCCTTATAATAATAATACTGTTGTTTGTGATCAAGGCAGAGTACAATTATATACGAACGACTATAATGCATTTTCAGAAATGCAATGGCAATATTCAACCGTGAGTGGAGGTCCTTATACTGATATTCCAGGTGAAAACTCCACTTATTTAACCACTCCTCTTATTTCCGAAACTAGCTATTTTGTTTTAAAAACTTCATGTGGCGGGAATTCTTCTATTTCAAATGAAATTCAAGTGCTAGTAGATTTAGTTCCTGATTTTATTACTGACTATAATCAGTATGTGTGTAGCGGAAGTCTATTTAGTATAGGAATCTATGTTAATCATGGAACATCTGGAGTTAGCTACCAATGGCAAAAATCAGCTATAAGCGGAGGGCCATATGAAGATATTCCTGATCAAACATCGAATAACTTGAATAATTATTCTGTTTTTGAAAATACGTATTTCGTCCTTAAATCAACATGTGAAGGAAATTCTGTATTATCTAATGAAGTGCTTGTGCGAGTAGGAGATCAAATAGAAGAAGTAAATGCATGTTCCGGTTCAGGATATTATATATCTAATTATGGGTATATATATGAATCGGGACAATATCAATCTCAGATTTCTGCAACTAATTATTGTGGATATATCACCATTACCACCAATGTTACTTTCCACGATCCAATTACTACCGAATCTTATGCTACCATAAATGAAGGGGAATCCTATACACTACCTGATGGTTATGTGGTTAACTATGCTGGTGATTTTTATTCCTATTCTCAAGGGGATTATGGATGTTATAATACGCATATAACACACGTACAAGTAATCGTCCCTTGTTTTGCAACTGCCGTTGTTGATTTCATTCCAGGATTGCAAAATAATGGCTCCTCTGTATCTGCAGCTAGATTACATTCTGAAAAATCATTAGGAGCGCCCGAACCAGTAATAACCAACGATATCAATTTTGTGAGTCTTGGTTTTGGTGGTCAGCTTACACTCGATTTTGGTGGACCAATTGCCAATGGCGACGGAGCGGATGTGCATGTATATGAAGCCACATGGAATAATAAATCCTGCACGAACTATCCCGAAATGGCCGAAGTATTTGCTTCCCAAAATGGCTGCGATTGGATTTATGTTGGAACCGTTTGTACCAATGGAGGAGATGTAGATTTTGGTAATGCTATTTCTTGGGCTCGCTTTATTCGCATAAAAGACGTTTCCAATAAAGCCAGTTTCAGCGATTCCAATACCGATGGTTATGATGTAAATGCTGTTGCCTGCTTGCATGGAAGTGGTGCAATGGCAGATGATGGTCTAATTGCAGGTTCGATTCAGGATATCGTCTCTTATAGCCCCGGAAATCGTAAAAACGGAACGGCTGTTCCTGCTCCTCGTAATAATGCCAATAATGCCAAAGGTCCAGCTTCAGGAAGCGGAATCACGTTCGTTTCACTTGGATTTGGTGGTGAATTAATCGGACGATTCGATTATGTGGTTTTCAACCATTTATCAGGTGCAGAACTACAAGTAATTGAAACATCCTATGGAAATCCTGCTTGTTCTTCTTATCCAGAAAGAGCTCGTTTTTATGTTTCTAAATTGGGTACAGATTGGGTTGATTTAGGTGTGCTTTGTCAAGATGGAAACCTCGAATTTGGAAGTCTCGATTGGGCACAATACATCAAAATTGTAGATGAATCACCACTAAGTTCTGGACACTTTAATGGAACATCAGATGCATACGATGTGGACGCCGTTGTTACACTAGGTGGATGTAACCAAACTGCTCGTTTAACTAACACTCAAATGGATGTGATTGATATTCCAGAAGAGGAATTCTCAGTCAATTTGTATCCAAATCCTGCTTATGATTTCTTCCAAATTGAAGCAAATGGTTTAATAGAAAATGAACCTGCAACCTTGAGTATTTTTGATGCTACAGGACGCTTGGTTTTTTCTGAATCTCAAGTCCTTTCGCAAGGATTATGGACTAAGAGAATTAACTGTGTTGATTATGCTCCAGGAATTTACATGGTGCAGCTTAAAACAACAAGCGGTCAATGGACACAAAAGTTGATTAAATAGATTTTTCTATTTCAAACAAGGGCTTTTCTAGTATATCTAGTAAAGCCCTTTTTTATATATTCATAAAATCAAATTTTCAATTCGGATTAATTAATTTCATTTATGAATTAATTGAATAAAATGGAAAACAATAAGAATACCTCTATATTAAATTTGTTTATAATCTTATTTGCTTGTTTCCTTTCATCAGTATCAAATGCTCAGCTTGAAAAAAATGATCAGCAGATTGTTGATTCATTAATTCTTTCACTAAAAAACGCCCCAGAAGACACAAATAAAGCATCTACTTATAATAAAATCTGTTTTTCAATACTTGAAATAAATCCAGATAATGCAATCTATTATGGTCAAAAAGGACTTGAACTTTCCATGCGATTAAATTGGAAACTAGGGATAGCCAAAATAAAAAATTCATTAGGAAATGCATATTCATTAAAACAATCCTTTTCAATTGCAATAGAAAATTATAATCAATCACTTGAACTTTTTAAAGAATTAAACGATCAAGCTGGAATTGCACGTGTGCTAGGAAATATCGCAATTATTTATCGTTATGTTGGCAACATGGCAAAGTCATTAGATTATAATCTTCAATCATTAAAAATATATGAGGAAATAAATGACTCCATTTCAATTGCTCGAATAAATGGAAATATTGGAATTGTATATGGAATAATGAAAAAAGATGCCATGGCTAATCTCTATTTCAAAAAAGCACTTGAAATAAATATCCGAATAGGTGATCAAAGAGGAACAGCACGTGAATATGGGCACTTAGCTAATCTTAATTTAAATTCAAACAATTTTGATCAATGTATTTATTACAATAATAAGGCTTTGGAAATATGGAATTCAATTGGCTCATTTTATAATATTGCCCTTATTTACGGAAATATAGGAGTTGCTTATCTCAATAAAAAAGAATACTCCAAAGCATTATCATATAATTCGAAAGCTCTTGATTTATATAATAAAATTCAAGATAATGAAGGTATCTGTAGAACGATATCTACTCGAGGTCAGATTCTACTTGAAATGGCAATTAACATAGATAAGATTGATATAGATGATAGTCTAAATAACAAAGAGAAATTATTATCTAAAACAAATGATTGCATTCAAACATCAATTGTACTTTCCCAAAAATCCGGAAATTTAGAAGACCAGTTATTTGCATATAATTTAGCATATAATTATTATGAGTATTTAAATGATTTTAAATCTGCACTTGCTAGTTTTAAAAACATTAAAACAATTAACGATTCCCTCAATTCGGTTGAAATTCAAAGCAAAATGGGAATGCTTGAAGAAAAGCGATTAACGGAATTAAAAGAGAAGGAAATTCAAATTCAGAAATTAGAATTAAATCGAAAAGAAAATCAGAAAAATGGCCTTTACCTTGGAATTAGTTTAATTACACTCATCACAATAATTCTATTTTTTAGTAATAGAAGAAAGAGGAATGACAATAAAATAATCTTATCTCAAAAAGAATTGGTTGAAGAAAAACAACGTGAAATATTAGATAGTATAGAGTATGCATTAAGAATTCAAACGGCCATATTACCTCCACAGAAAATTGTAAAGCATTATTTAGAAAATTCATTTATTCTCTATAAACCAAAAGACATAGTAGCCGGCGATTTCTATTGGATGGAAACAGTGGATGATTTAATATTAATAGCCGCTTGCGACTGTACTGGTCATGGTGTTCCAGGTGCAATGGTTTCTATCGTGTGCTACAATGCACTCAATAGAGCCGTTAGGGAATTTAAATTAACTCAACCAGCAGCAATCTTAGATAAAGTAGCCGAAATAATTATTGAGTATTTCAGTAAAAGCGAAAAAGATATTTATGATGGAATGGATATTTCATTTTGTTCAATAAATACTAAATCAAAAACTATTCAATGGGCTGGCGCAAATAATCCCATTTGGTTAATTCAACAAGGCGAATTCATTGAAACAAGAGGAGATAGACAACCAATAGGTATTTATGAAAACAGCAAGCCATTTACAAACCACATGTTTACTTTAAATAGTGGCGATAGTATTTATCTTTTTTCTGATGGTTTTGCCGATCAATTTGGAGGAGAAAATGGACAAAAAAAATTAACGAAAAAACGTTTTAAAGAGCTGATTTTATCTATCCAAGAAAAACCGATGTCTGAACAAGGAATTGCATTAGATACCTTTATGACTCAGTACCGAAATCACGTTGAGCAAATCGACGATATCCTAGTAATGGGCGTTACAGTGTGATCGAATTGCTAATTATTTTTCACCCATTATTGAATGAACAACTGGAAATAAATCAATTAAATTTCGTTCAATAAAAAACCGAATCAATTCTTTTTTTGGGCGCCTGCTTTTTCCGCAAGCTACAAAAGCACCGGGCTTTACGCCTCTACTGCTTTTTCACCTTCGGTTCAAAAGCGGTAATGGCTGCAATCCCTGTCGCTTGACATTTTGCTAAACTATTACATTTTCAACCTCGGACTAAAGTCCGAGGCTACTAGAACCAAAATCTCAAATTCTAGTTCTCATTGACATCCTCTTCTGCAAAATACCAATCTGCATCCTCGGACTTCAGTCCGAGGCTACTAGAACTAAAATCTCAAATTCTAGTTCTCATTGACCTCCTCTTCTGCAAAATACCAATCTGCATCCTCGTACTTCAGACCGAGGCCCCGAGGCCCTGAGTAGTCTACTACAAATTTCAAATATTCAGCACCCTCGGACTTCAGTCCGAGGTCCAAATGCTGTATATTTTTACGTGTTTTTAGAGTTGCTATCCGTTTTTACGATATGCATCAACTGACGAAAATTCTTCTCCATTCCATCTGGAGAACCATCCAAGAAAATCGCATTTCCTTTTCCATTTTCTGCAAAATGCTTGATCGCTTCTGTCCACATCGTAAATAAAATCACCGATGTATCCATATCAGCTTGCTGCATTTCCTTCGCGGCTAAACTCATCCCCTTGGCCACCTCTTCACGGAAAAGTGCGACACCTTGTCCGCGTAATTGTGCCGCTTGACGTTCTGCTTCAGCTGCAATTTTAATCGCGTTTCCTTCGGCTTCGGCTGCTTTGGTTTTGGTGATCAATAATGCTTGTCCTTCGTTTTCGGCTGCTGCTTTTAAGTTATTCGAAGCCACCACTTGCGACATCGATTTCATAATCACATCATCAAACGTAATATCATTCAACTGTAAATCGATCAGGTGATACCCCCAACTTTCGAGTGTTTGGTCAATTTGATCTTTCACGTCAGAAACAATTTCACCACGTAAAACCAAGACCTCACTCTGCTTCTTATTCGCCACAAAAGCCCGAATCGAGCCTTCTACCGTGCGAATTAATGCTTGCATCAAGTTGCGCTCATCAATGAATTTAAATGCTACATTTTTGATTGTTTCTTCATCCGGATTCACCACAGCAAAAAGCAACATCGCCTTGAAATATACATTCGCCTGATCTACCGTCACCGCCTGAAATTCCAGTTCCACCGAACGATTTTGTATAGAAACACGCTTGTATATCTGCTCCACAAAAGGCACCTTAAAATTCAGTCCCGGACGCATCATCCGTTTGTATTTACCAAATATGGTGGTTACCGCAATGGTTCCCTGCTGAACAGTTGCAAAAGATGTAAAGACGAATAAAATCGCCAATACAAGAAGAATGATGGGAATGAGGTTCATGGTTAATGTGCTAGTGTGCTGGTGAATAATGTGCTGATGTGTTAGTGTGCTGATGATTAGTTTGATAGTGTGTTATAGTGCCGAGATTATGTGATGATGTGCTGATGTGCTGGTGATTAATTTGCAGTTGTGTTAGTGAGCTGATGAATTATTAAGTGATGTTTTGATGTTAAATCATGAAGAGATTTAAAGTGTGTAAGATATCAGATATACTGCTAATTCAAAAAGAAATTATTGGGTTTAGTTTATAATTAGAACTATTAATTAGTCATCAATTAAGATCTTTCAATAAAAATCATTTTTTACAAATTTCCATTTCAATCGAATAAACGGCATTGCCTAATCATCAAATCAATTAATTAGCACTTCATTTCACATCCGCACATTTCCTAATCAGCCTTTAGACTTGCACTATTATTTTAGTTGAGATATCTTGACTGAAAATAAACAAAGAAACGGGGTGAACTATCTCATCAGCTAGGTCTTTAAATCCCTAAGGTGTGTATGAGTCCCCGTTTCCTTTAACCATGTTGTTAATGGCCAGCTAGAATTTTAGACTTCGAGATCTATTAAAGGTTTTAGCCAAGAGCAACACTTAAAAACAAAAGTATGAAGAAGAACTTTATTGGCATTGATGTGTCAAAATTAACGCTGGATGTTTATTTACATAATCAATCTCAGCACAACGTCTTTAGCAATGATATCGATGGTTATACACTGATGCTTGCTTGGTTAAAGCAGTTGAAAGTGAGTGTAAAATCGATGGCCATTTGCTTTGAGCATACGGGTATTTATAGCGAGGATTTATCTGTGTTTTTGAGTGAAAAGAAGATCTGTTTTTACATGGAATCCTCCTTAAACATTAAGTATTCTATTGGACTTCAGCGAGGCAAAAATGATAAGATAGACTCCCAAAGAATCGCAAATTTCATTGCATTACATGCAGAACAGCTTAGCCCAACGGTACTATCAAAGAGTGCTGTAGCGCAGCTGAGAAAGCTCTTGAGTATGCGTTCGCATCTGGAAAAAGAGAAGATAGGCATCAAAAACAGACTTAAGAACTCATCAAAAACCACTGGTGTAGATATAGTTTTTCAAATCGAAACGGATCTGTTAAAGACCTTTAACGATAAACTTAAACTGGTAGAAGAGGAAATCAAATCATTGATAAAGTCAGATGATAATCTTCGTCAAATCGACGAATTAGTTCAATCTATAAAAGGAGTTGGACCAGTGTCGAGTTGGTATTTAATCGCCACAACAAATGGCTTTGAATACTTCGACAATGCTCGTCAATATGCATGTTATAGTGGAATAGCTCCATTCGAAAAATCATCAGGAACATCCATAAAAGGGAAAACACAAACCGATAGAAGATCAAATCGAAAAATCAATGGAGTATTAACAATGGCGGCGCGTTCGGCAGTATTAAATAACACCGAAATGAGAGAATATATGGAGCGTAAAATCCAGGAAGGAAAACATTATAATTGTGCACTCAATGCAGTCAAAAACAAACTTGTATCAAGAGTATTTGCTGTCGTAAAAAGAAAAACACCCTATGTTGATCTAAAAAAATACGCTGCATAGACTTGCATAAGTCCTAGAATACACACCATCACATCAACTAATAAGCACATCTTCTAATAAGCACATCAGCTCATCAACTATCCGATAGCTATCGGATCAGCACACTAGCTAATTTTCAAACACACATTCTTCGCCTCCGTAAAAAATCGCAAGGCTTCCCATCCGCCTTCGCGCCCTACTCCACTCTGTTTTACGCCGCCAAAGGGTGTTCTTAAATCACGCAACATCCAACAGTTTACCCAAACAATTCCAGTTTTTAATTGTGATGCGATTCGATGTGCTCGAGTAACATGATTTGTCCAAACCGAAAAGGCAAGTCCATACGATGTGCTATTGGCAAATTCAACGGCTTCTTCTTCGGAGTCAAATGGCATCAAAGTGACAACCGGACCAAAAATTTCTTCTTGATTGCAACGGGCTTGAGCATTTAATCCTTCAATGACAGTTGGTTCTATAAAAAACCCAGATGCATTTTCACCTTCCGGATAAATTCGATTTCCTCCACTTAAAATACTTCCGCCTTCATCACGAGCCAGCTGAATATAGGATAGTACTTTTTCCATGTGTTGTTCTGATACGACCGATCCCATATCAGATTGAGCATCCATTGGATTTCCTACACGTAATTGCTTTACTCTTTCTATAAATGCGACTTTAAATTGAGTGTAAATACTTCGTTCAATCAAAATGCGCGATCCACACAAACATATCTGTCCTTGGTTCGAAAATGCAGCTCTTACAGCTTCCTTTACGGTATGTTCGAAATCGCAATCTGCAAATATCAAGGTGGCATTTTTACCTCCTAATTCAAGTGATAGTTTTTTAAACTGAGGTGCAGCAACGCGCGCTATTTCGGCACCTGTGCGGGTTCCACCTGTAAACGAAATGGCTAAAACATCTGGATGAGCTACCATCGCAGCACCGACATCCGGTCCTAAACCATGCAACACATTGAGTACTCCTGCCGGAAATCCTGCTTCAATGCACAGTTTTGAAAATAAATAGGCTGTCATCGGTGTAATTTCCGAAGGCTTTGCAACTACTGTATTTCCGCTTGCTAATGCCGGTGCAATCTTCCAAGTAAATAAATACAATGGTAAATTCCAGGGCGAAATGCATGCTACAACACCAAAAGCTTGACGAAGTGTATAATTGATTGCAACATCATCGGTCGCATGCGCTTCGGTACTTGTGTGTAAAATAGCCGTAGCAAAAAACCGAATGTTGGCTATTGCTCTAGGAATATCAACACTTCTGGCTACATGCAAAGGCTTTCCAGAATCAATGCTTTCGGCTAATGCCAAGGCTTCAAGATCACGCTCCATGAGATTTGCTAGATGAATCATGTTCAGCGAGCGTTGATTCGCTTTAAGTGAGGACCAAGATGGATAAGCCAGTTTTGCTGCTTTAATAGCTTCATTCACATCCTCCACATTAGAAGCCGGTAGTTGACTATATACTTTTCCTGTAGCTGGATTAGTATTGTTGAGCCAGTTTGAATGTTGGGGCTCACAAAGTTTTCCTTGGATATAATTGAGAATTTGAAGCATTGAATTTCAAAATTGAAGGGCTAAATTACAAATTCAAATCAGCAGAAAGGTTTCTCTTAAATCAAGAAACTTCTGCTTTTCCATTCAGAAGGCCATAAGAGTTTGGTGAAAGGAATAATCACTAGGAGAATTGGATAAAGCATTCTGAAAATTGGCCAAAAAACCCAAACAAAATTTCCTCCCGAACTGTGAATAACTTCCCGAATGAGAAACATTTCTGGAATGATCATGAATCCATAAGCTGGACCTATAACCCAAATTCCAATTGGAAATAATACCAGCCAAACTAGCAATAAAACAGCATGCACTTGCTGATTTAAATTACTTAAATGGCTTGTTTTAGAAGCCCATCGTCGACGTTGAACAAACCATTCTTTCCAGCCAGAAACAGAGTGAGTATGAACCAAATTTCCTTTTCCATAGACAAATCGAATGCTTTGTGATGATACCTGTTGAAACGATCTCATCAACAAAACATCATCACCCGAAGCTTTACTTTCATGCGCAGAATAGCCACCAACGTGCTCCCATTGTTTTTTATTGATCAACAAATTAGCACCGCTACTCATCAAAGCATTTCCATTTCCCGCCGATGCCATGCTGATAGTTTGAAGACATCTGTTTTCGGCATGTTCAAGTATTGATGAGAAATTTAAGGATTTCGTTTCTGTAATAACCATCCCAATACCCATGGAAATATCAGTCAAACAATGCTTCCTCCATGTATCAATAAAATCAGCATCGAACCAACAATCAGCATCAGTCGTTACAATCCAGTTATTTTGTGATTCCAGAATTCCCTTTTTAAGCGCTGCTTTTTTAGAACCACCCGATGCAGGATTCAATTTCAACACCCGAATTTCCTTTCTCATCGAACCAAACGCGACTAAGCCATTATCGCTTGAAAAATCATCCACAAGAATTACTTCGTCGCCTTCTATTAAGTGAAGTTTTTCCAAAGATTCTATTAATGGTTTTATTCGGTGCTCTTCATTTCGGAAAGGAATAATGAGGCTAATAGGTTGATTTGTATCTGAATGTTCTTGACTACTAATCGAGGATTTTCTTATTCCGTTTAACAGCCAGATTAGCAGGTAAAACGGAATAACTAAAAAAAGAAAGATGCCGAGTGAAGAAATCATCTTTCTAAAAATAGGTCTTTTCCTTTGTACCTTGCCCCAAGCATGATAAAAGATAAGGTCATATTAGGCATTGATCCAGGGACAAATGTGATGGGTTATGGAGTAATTCACATTCAAGGACGAACTGTAAAACTACTGCATTTAGGAACGCTTCATATGGAAAAGCAAAGCGATCATGGAACAAAGCTCAAGATGATATTCGAGTGTGTGTTGAATTTAATTGAAACCTATTCGCCCGATGAAGTTGCTGCGGAGGCTCCTTTCTTCGGAAAAAATGTTCAGTCGATGCTTAAATTAGGAAGGGCTCAAGGAGTTGCATTTGCTGCGGCTTTGCATAAGAATCTTCCAATTTTCGAATATTCGCCTCGTAAAATAAAGCAAAGCATCACAGGAAAAGGAGCTGCTTCGAAAGAACAAGTTTCGGCTATTTTGCAAAATATCTTGAAGATTGAAGATAAAGACATGCCCAAATACCTCGATGCTACAGATGGTTTAGCGGCTGCGATGTGTCATTATTTTCAACATGGTCCAATTGGAAATGGTCCCGAAAATACTTTGTCAAAAGCCAAATCGAAACAAAAGGGAAGCAGCAAAAGTGTTTCTGGTTGGAAAGCTTTTGTGACTCAAAATCCCGATCGTGTAAAGTAAAAATCAGAATGCAGCGACAATCCGATTCTGAATCGAAACCAATTGTTCTTTGCTTAATTGCAATTTTGGACGAGTAAAATTGATATCGCCTACTTCATTGATTGGTACAAGGTGAATATGTGCATGCGGCACTTCCAAACCAATGACAGCAACACCCACTTTTCTACACGGAATCGCCTTCTCAATCGCTTTGGCTACCTCTTGAGAAAATCCAAAGAGTGACTGAAGTAATGATGGTTCGAGATCAAAGAGATTATCTATTTCCTGCTTAGGGATAACTAATACGTGACCTTCAACCAAAGGGAACACATCTAAAAAAGCAAGAAACTGTTCTGTCTCCGCAATTTTATAAGCTGGAATTTCCCCTTGAATAATCCGAGTAAATAGACTAGGCATATTAGCGTCCTATTTCCAGCACTTCTAATTTCACTTGACCATTCGGAACCGTTGCTTCTACAATATCTCCTACTTTTTTTCCAAGCAATGCTTTCGCAATAGGTGAGCTCACTGAAATTTTTCCAGATTTCATGTCAGCTTCATTTTCAGCTACCAATGTGTAAGTCATCACAGCGTTATTCACTGTATTTTTAATTTTCACACGAGAAAGTATAAGCACTTTGGAAGAATCAAGTTTGGATTCATCAATGACACGAGCGTTGGAAAGAATTTCTTCCATTTTAGCTATTTTCATCTCAAGCAATCCCTGAGCTTCTTTTGCAGCATCGTATTCGGCATTTTCCGATAGATCTCCTTTATCACGAGCTTCAGCAATCTGAGCAGAAATAGAAGGACGCTCAACATGACGCAAATGATCAATCTCTGCATGGAGTTTCTTAAGTCCTTCTTCTGTTAAATAGGTAATTGTAGACATGATCAATGTATTAAAGACAATAAAACGGAAAGACTCTTCGTGCTGAAGAGTCTTTCCGTTACGCAGCTAAAGTAACAAAGCTGCCGAATAAATGCAAGTAAGATTATTAGAGATTTATGCGAGCTCCAATAGAGTGAACTCCAGCAAATGGATTTGTTGTGCGGTATGAATAATCTAACGCGAAGGTTGTCCCTTTTTTATTCAATGGAGCTTCAATGGTAAATCCAGCTGTTGGTCCAGTTAAAGCACTAGTACGCCCTTGAGTTGAGTATCCTGTACTTGCTGTTGCAGCAGCACCTCCATTTACTTCGAGCATATATCCAGCACGAACCATGAAAATTTTATTGAAGGAATATTCGGCACCACCTTGAAACTGATCACGAGAAAAAGAATTCGAACAGAAATTCATTGCAATGCTCACTTTGTGTTTTTCTGCTACATCGATAATGTATGCACCACCAATATTCAACATCGAAGGCATTTCGAAGGCTTCGTTACGTTGCTCAACGGTCATAGTTGAACCTGTTGCAGCAACAGTTCCTTTGAAAGAAAGTCCATCACCATTAAACTTCATACGAGGACCAACATTACGTAAAGAAATACCAAAACGGATATTTTCTTTTTTTCCAGCAATGTATTGAACTCCTGCATCTAAGCAAATTCCAGATGAACGAACATCCGAAATACTTTGTGAAACAGTTCGTACTACGATTCCTCCATAAATACTATTGGAGAATTCTTTTGCGAATGACAAACCGATATTGGTAAAAGTTGGTGAAAACGTACCAATGTTTCCTTCAGGTTGATCAACTGTAGTTATTGGAAGATCTCCAAAATTCATCGACATAACACTCAAGCCGATGGTGCTTGTTTTGTCTTTCCCAATTCCTTGAGTAATCCCAAAAGCATTGATTCCGATGCCAGCTCCTCCTAACCAATTGGTATGAGAAAATACAACTTCTGTTTTCTTAGTAAAAGCCGTTCCTGCAACATTGAGGAATTGAGCTTCTAGTCCGCGAACCATCGATGTATTAGCACCTGCCCATCCGGAACTACGTGCAAATGGATTAATCAACAACTCTGTTGAACCTGCTTGGCCAATCCGGTCTTCATTACCGGCAAACCCTGATGCAACTCCAGTAAATAAAGCTGCAAATAATATAAGTGAACTATAGCACTGCTTCATGTTCGTTCTTTTTTTGAGGTTGATGGGTTCCGATTAGAATGTATCAAGGTCGATCGGACGCAACACACCGAAGAATTTCACTATTTTCTCACCTACATCAGGCACATTGACATGGATGATATATATACCGCTTGAAATTGTAATGTTTGCCTGATTTTTCAAATCCCAATCAAGCGAAGTGGATGGATCTGCTTTGTTGTATGTACGCACCAACACTCCACTTGTCGTGTAAATTTTGATAGTACATTCAGCAGGTAAATTCGTGATCTTAACACGGTTATCTAGCTGATTTTTCTCATATCCAGAATAAGCGTAATATGGATTCGGAACTACATTGATCAGATCCAAAGCCGATTTTGCTGTTTCTAAATTTCCACGTCGTGCAAATAAATCGGAAGTACCAAATGTGTAAAATGGATTGTTCCCATTCACTGCTGTAGTAGATGAATCAGTGGCATTGTATCCTTTAGAATAAGGACGATTTACACGAATTCGAACTTTCAAATCGCATGATAAAAATGGTTTGTTATCCACTCCAATTGGAACGCCTACCCAAGCTGCATCTTTGTAAACAGCACGTTTATTTGCAGCTGTTGGATCGCTCAATTTTGTACGGATAAATTCTCCTTTATCATAACGAGGCATATCCGAAGCTGTATTTCCAGAATGATTGAAAATGTAGATGAAATGCTTACCTCCCAATACATTCAACAAAGAACCATTGTCGTATAAAATAGTGCGTGAAGAAGGATTGAACTTCATATCGCGCCCATTGTCTTGAGCTAAACGAGAAGATTCTCCAAAGCCCATATTCAAACGTTCTCCTGTTTCAACATTAATCGCATATCCAGGAAACCAACTCATTCCGGTTCCATCACCATCTGGATTTCCTTCTTTATCTACAGATGGCGCACCACGTAGATTTCCTTTTTCGGCATTTCCTTGTGCAAAATCAGGATCATCACCGGTTTCAAATACAGGACAACGTGTCCATTTTGATTTATCAGCTGTGAATACAACATCAACACTTGAAATACGCTTTACATTTCCTACAATTTGAATTGTTGCAGAAGTATTAAATGCTGGTCCATCGTTATAACGAGATACAAGCATGTAAGGCGCCCAAGTACCACCATTTACTTTTTCATAAATAGATTGTGGGTCAATACCTAAAACATCATTACACGTTACATCTGCTCCAGTACCTGTATTTTCTAATGTACCTGAACGTATCCAGTTAGCAGCATTTGTACAACCTTCTTCATCAGATAAGAAAGTTAACCAACGAGTAGAATTATCTGAAAATTCCTGAGTAGCAGTGATAAAACCATTCCCATCAGTAGGGTTAGCCCCAGGTTCAAGAACTTGTTTTACGATTGCCGAAAATCCCCATTCAACAATTACTTCTTCGGCACCTTTACCAATTTCATTTTTTGAAACATACTCACTGAGTTGTCCTGATTCTGCATTCAAATATTTCAAGGACCAATGAGAATTATCAATAGAATCCACATCAAGAATTTTAAATTCAAATTGCCCTTCAGGAATAGATAGTGGATCTACAACTTTAATAGCAACAGGACCTGCATTCTTTTTATAGACTGGATTTTTAGCCCAGAATGGTTCAGCTAAGATTTCTGCAATCGATTCATCCGAAAGATCAACTTCATTTCCTCCATTACCCCAACCTTCCATTCGGGTTAATGCTGGCTCATCTCCAAATGCGGCTTGAACATCAACTCCTCCAAATTGAGGAGAATTAATGTGTGGAATACCCGTATAAATTTGAATAGCTGCCATTCCATAAGTACGACGACCTGCTAGATAAGCTTGTCCAAATGTTTCGTCTGCAATATTGTCGGAAGTAGCATAAGACAATACCATATAATAGTATTTCTTATGGTTAATCAATTTGTTATCTCCCGTTGCAAAAAGGTCAGTAGTTATATTAAAACTGTTTACGAGCCCTTTATTTGGTCCATCCGCTTTCAATACAGGAATACTTGCATTCAAATCCAAATCAAAATTCCGGTTGATTACTTTCGTTATATTATCTTTTATATCAACTTGAGTAACCAGACGCGCTCTGTTCACATCACCTAAATCGGGAACAGTTACCGTATTGTCTTTTAATTGATAGATCTGATATCCTTGGAAAGCATATTTCACATCACCAAATCCAGGGATACTAGTTTGATCTAAGTAATATTCAACTTTATCGTTGTTAGTATTTTGAAATAAGAGAACTAACTCTCTGTTCAATTCTACCACTTTGGTTTGAGGAGCATCCGGACCATTGATAATAGAAAAACAATTATCGAATAAGGCTTGAGCATCATCATCCACACGACGCATTACTTCAACTGAAGCTAAACGACCACCTGAAGAAGCTCTCCCCCAAACAACACCCATTGTAATCTTATTAAAACCACCCGATTGAAGGGTGAATGGACCTGCCGATTGAAGAATTCGGAAGTCGGAAGGAGGTACAGCACCAAATTGGTCAATTGACCAGTTACCAAGTGGTTGATCTTCAGGAACGCATGTTTGAGATGCACCTGTAATCATATACCCATAACCACGTGGATCGGTATTTCCAGGGAACATGTAACTGTAATTTGTACCAGCACCATATCCGTTTCCTCCATATATCATCGGAGTTCCATCTTTCCAAATACCACGTAGGTAGTTGTAAATATGTTGTCCATTGTCTGGATCATTTGCATAGCTAGGTCCTGTAGAAGTATAGTAAATGAAACGAGCCATACCAATACGCTCATTATCCACAATACTATCACCATATCCTAGTCCATTCGCAGCGCGAGGATTGATACAAGGATCGCCAGAATCATCTAAATTATTAGGATCAGCAAAAGGTCCCTCGAAGAAATCCACCCCTACTGCAGGAGGATTTTCGCCATAGCCTTTTACAGTTTCATCAAGTTCATCTCCATTATATACGTACCCTAAACCACGACCAACATCGCAACCAGCATAGTCATCCGCATAATAACCCAAATCGGGGTCAGTCCAAATACCAAAATACGTTTGATTCACTGAGAATGTTGAACGGTTAATGATCTCATAGTTATAGAAGGTCATGTTGTTCAAGGCATTGTTGGTAGCAAATTCAAATGCTTGTGCCCGAATCTCTAATCCAAGTGGGAAACCATTTGTTTCACCGTGAATGTTTCCGTTATCATTGAAAACCCACCAAAGTGTTTGATCTCCAAATACACGCGCTTGACAACCTAAGTCACCTGTAATATCATAAGCAGGATATTCTGTTGCGAAACCTTGATCATCGCGAAGATCTGGTTCATAATATCCATTAGAGTTTCCATCCACAAAAGGAGCAATTTCTGAAGCATAACCTGGGAAAGCACCATCATCAATTCCGTTTCCTGGCCATTCGCTAATCACTTCAGTTGCAGCAGAACCTAAATAGAATTCTTCCACTTCTTGACGTGTGATTTTCCAATGCTTATCATAAGCCAAACAAACAGCTGCATCGGTTGAAGCTCCTTCAATTTTCAAAGGACCAGGCCAGAAGTCATTACCACCTGAACGATAAGTCATAGCAGCTGCTTTCAAGTTCCCTCCATTGTCCAATCCACCAATCCATAAAGAGCCGGCAAACATAGAGTGCTTTCCAGTTCCTTTGGGGATTTCATATTTTGGATTGTTATTCAAATCCCACCACATATCTCCCGAAGTGAAAATGGTAGTTCGAACATTGTTCAAATCCAAATCTGTTCTTCCCGAACCCGGAGCACAAGCCGCAGCTATGCTTTTAGGTTTCCCAGTGGATGAACCTCCTGATTTTGGTCCAGGAACATTTCGGGCTTGAACAAACGCTGTGTGTCCAACCAGAAAAAGTAGTGTATAAAGAATGCGAGTATTCATAGGACTCGATATTAAAATCATCAGAAATTAAGAATGACACCGAAACGAATCACACGAGGACGAGCGAAATTATTCGGGTTGTTGGCACGAACTGTATAGAGATCAGCAAATGAAATTGAATCAACTTGATTTGCAATCTGGCTTTGTGAAGTAGCGGCTGTTAAATAACCGTCATCAGAAGGATTACCGGTTGCACGATACACACCAATAATGTTTTTCTGATTCAATACATTTTGAACTAGACAGTAAATCTGAAGTTCAGCCGATTTACGATCATCTTCTCCGTTTTTCTTTCCGTAATGTAAGGTCAATGAACGGTCGATACGAATATTGATACGTGATTGGAATGGCAAGCGAGAACCATTTACGGTTCCTTTCAATACCGCTGTTCCTGTTCCTTGTGCCTCAGCAAAATAGTAGGAAGAACGTGTATAAGGAGTTCCAGAATTAGCAATCATCACCACATTTAAACCTGTGTTCTCAAGGATGTTTTTACCAAACAAACGTGGTCCATTGTATAATTTCCCTTCGTCGTAACGGTAGTCGAATGTTGTTTGAATTTGATGACGTGTATCAAAGTCAAGTGGAATAGCCGTACGAAGATTTGGTTGACCAGAGTTAATTAAGTTCACTCCAGTTGTTGAACTTGAACCTGTACCATCAGCAAACTGTAACGTATAGTTTGCTGTTAAACGAACATTACCTGTTCTACGTAAATCGTAAGCAATGGAGAGTCCTTTAACAGTTCCAAAGTCAATGTTACCAAAGGTGGTATAGTTTACCGGATATGCATAATTCACTGGAATTACTTGAATGAGGTTACGCATCTCACGATAGAAAGCGCTGATCGTAATCGCAGAACTTTGATTCAAAGCTTGTTTGTAACCTACCTCGTAATCGATTGTACGTTGTGGTTTCAAATCCGGATTATTGATTGTGCTACCTGTTGTATTAGCTAAGAAAAGGTAATCCAATGGGTCGATACGAATTCCTGAAGTTGGACGCTGAGTTAACACATCGTAGTGAGCAAAGAACTGAGCCACATCGGATATTGGAAACTGGAATGCAATACGTGGTAGGAAATTCGTTTGTGGTTTATAATCTTTAAATGCTGCTGAAGAAACTACTTGTTTAGTAGGATCAAGTAATGCTGGAGTAGCACGACCGCTGTTCGAAGCTTGAGCAATTACAATTGGATCGGTTACTTCTAATCCGTTTTTATTAAACCAACGTTTTCCATCACGATACCCAATGATGTTATTGGTATTGCTTAAGTCGGTATTGTTAATATCGCGAACATACACTACGAAATCATCTCCAATATTGGAAGGACGTGCATAACTGTTATTGTAAGTGAATTCACCTGCTTTACGTGTTTCATAAAGTGAGTAAAGATCTTTTGCCACATTTTGGTTCGCATCAAAACGGTCAACACGAATACCTACGTTGAAGATTAAATCTTTGAAAGCGAATTTGTCTTGAATGTAAGCAGCCATGTAAATTGGTGTGAATGCTCCAATTTCACGTTTGTAATTACCATGCTCATCTTTGTCGTTGAAGAAGTTGTCTAGTGTACGACGACCTTTCAACATATTACCATAAGCATCATAACCATTGTATGCAATCAATTGTGAGCTACCACCACCATTCAGAAGTTCATCAGCACTAAACATATTCAATGAATAGGCAGAAGGATCCAAGTTGTCAATGTCAATCCACGTTGTACCATTGGAAGTAAGACCTTGAGATTGGCGTAGGTTTTTATCGAAAAACGATTGGTTTGATAAATTAACTAATCGGTTGTATTTGATTGTATCAGTAAAAACTCCTTGAGAATTGAAAGTAGCAATTGGATTTGTTAAATCGAGCTGATCGATATGGCGATTTGCCAATTGGCGCATGATTGACCAAAGTCCAACAGGAGCAATGGAATAACCACGATCGGAACGTTGTTCATATTCGAAACCAAATCCAATCTCATGTCCTTTAATATCGGCAGAAGCACTACCTACAATACGAAACTGTTCTGATTGAGATTTTGAATTTCCATTATATGTAGTACCTGGTGCATTGTACATTGAATAAACAGCGTCAGGAAGGTCACCGTTAAGTAAGCCTTTCCCTTGTTGAACCTGAGTAAAGTTTTGATAGTTTCCAGCAACTACGTTTCCAGCTAAATTATAATATTGGCTAGTGTAGTTTGAAGTAATTGGATTCGTTGTTCCTGGAACAAAGGAGAATAATGTATCTCTGAAACCAACTTGTTTAAAACCTCCTAGAATAGTTCCATTCACAGTATCAATACCACCACCGTAATTAGCGATTCGGTATGTTTTAAATTTACCTACATACCCATAATCGAACAGGTTATTTTTGTGATCTTCATTATATGAGCGACCATTCGTACGAGTATAATCGGCTTGAATGGTATAGAACACATTCTTTATAACAGAAGCAGAATTTTGTTGATCACTTCCTCCTAAACGTTGAGTGAATTTAGCATATCCACGAACTGTTTGATTAATTCCTCGTCCGTTATTCGCTGAGTTGAACATAGAATTGGCCAAACTAAAAGCGTTGAATGCTTCATAGTCGAATGTTCCACCAATGGTAATGTTAGCTGTTTCGGATACTTTGAAATCGATTTTCCCAGCCAAAGATGCTCGGCTAGTTCGTGCATTTTCACGACGTTTTACATTTTCAAAATCAGAAGCACGAACAAAGGATGCATTTTGTTGACGACCAGTTCCAAGCGGAGCTACACGAAGTGGATTCTTTTCTATCTCTGCAAGTTTTGTTTTGTTTAATCGAGTAATACCAACAGCAGAAGGATCATTATCGGCTTCTTTCAAAAACTCAGAAGAAATAAAGAAACCAATCATCGGTTTTTTAGTTCCATCAGCTAGTTTTTTTAATGCAATAGGACCAGTTAAATTGAAACCAAGGAGGTTATATCCGTAACCATCTACCGAGCGAACATATTCCAAACCACCATTAACTTGTTGTGATGGTCCACGTGTAGTAATTGAAATTACCCCACCAGTAGCATCACCATACATAGCTGGTAAACCACCTGTGATGATTTGAATTTGCTCAATACCTTGTTGAGGAATGTTGGTAGAACCGCGGACTTTAATACCATCTACAAAGTAAAACGTTGCATCACCCCTTGAACCACGAACGTTGATGCCTGCACCTTCGTCCGATTGAGTAACTCCGGCTGTTGTAGCTGCTACTGAATTTACATTCCGTGTTGGTAATGCGTAAATTTCTTCTTTAGTTACTGTTTTCCCTTGATAATCCTCAATCAGAGGAACATCGTATGCAACAACTTCATACGTTTTTATCTCAACAACCGAGGATTCCAGTTTCACATCGACTGTTGTAATTTTTCCAGCAGAAATAATTACCCCAGTAGTTTTGATTGGCTTATATCCAACATAACTGGTTTTCACTTCGTATGATCCTGGATCAATAGGTTTGATCTGGTATTCACCATCAAAGTTCGATTGGCCGGTTCCTATTTGAATTCCTCCAACTTCCACTACGATATTCGCAAATGGAATGGGTTCTCCGGTTTTAGAGTCCTTAATTGTCCCTTTCAATGAACCTGCACCTGCTTGCGCAAAAGCGGCTGATGAAATGGAAAGAACTGTAATAATTGTCAGGTAAAGCTTTCTTACCATACTCCTTTGTGTTTAAAATCCACGTTTTTTTTCAAGGTTGCTAAGATAGAAATTGATTTGTTCCACCTTAAAATTTGATAAAAAATAGGTAATTGCCTATCTATCAATAGTTCAAGCTTGTTTTAGTAGTCATTAGGTTGCTTTCGTTCAGAGGAAACTAGGAAGAAAAACAGATCATAATGTTTTGAAATTTAAGTAATTGCACTTTTCGTAATGCGCAATAATCTAACAATCAATATACTACGGAATCAAGCCCTATTTTGATCAGATTGTCTCCTCAAATTCGTCCTGTATCGTGTTAAAATGTACAAGCTTTATCAAGTAGAAAATTTGATACTACAAATGTGAAATAAGATTCAATCATGAGCAATTACAATAAACTTAGCTTATCGCTCAAAAAATGATTTCATTCTTAGGGTTTAAGGACTTATCAATATGATAATGCGCTGATTTTCAAAAATATAAAACCAAGACTTATGAAGTACACTAAAAACGTCGTTTGTGTCGGTTAAGTCGATCACTTTTACGTTTTGTCTTTTTCATTCTGCGCTTTGTAGCTTTATCTTGAATGTCTGTATGGCGCTTCCGCAAGCGTTTTTCGGCATTTCGCTGTTTCTTAATTTGAACTTCCTTTTTTTCTTTCAGCTCTTTTTTCTGCTTTTCACGGCTCTTCGGTTTTACCTGAGCATGAATTCCTGATATGGAAAATGCAATAAAGAACAGAATAAGACTGAATCTTCTAAATACGAACCAATGGGATGAACTCATGAAAATGGAAATTGAATAGACAAAAATATACGGATATCTTTGTTTGATCGTTATGTTGCTTCATCCAATGAAAAATATCGGGAATCTTTTTATTCTAACTCTTCTGATTACTGCTTCTTGTAAAAAAGGAGATATCAATCAGCAGTTGGGAATTCCGTACGTAAAAGTGGATCAATATGTCTTATTGAACGATCCTTCGAGTATTTCATTGAATGCCGTTGGCGGATTTCTCTATTTAAATGCTGGTTCTCGTGGTATAGTAGTTTACCATCGTTCGTATGAAGAATATGTAGCATTCGACAGGCATTGTACCTATAAAACGACCGATGCTTGCGGGAAAGTTTCTCTTGATTCAACGACTAACGTGATATTAAAATGTGCTTGCTGCGATTCTAAATTTTCACTTATTGATGGAAGTGTATTAAATGGACCTTCGATTAATCCACTGCTTCAATATAAATCACAAATGACTGGGACGGGAACCTTGCATATATACAATTAAAAAATCCCTGCCACTCGAAAGCAACAGGGATCGAATCCTATATTTTAGAACTATCAATAACGATAATATTCTGGTTTGAAAGGACCTTGTACTTCAACACCAATGTATTCAGCTTGATCGTTTGTTAAAACATCTAACTCAACACCGATTTTAGCCAAGTGTAAACGAGCCACTTTTTCATCCAAGTGTTTTGGTAAAGTGTACACTTTCTTCTCGTAAGCTGCAGTATTTGTCCACAATTCCAATTGAGCAAGCACTTGATTTGTGAATGAATTAGACATCACAAAAGAAGGGTGACCAGTAGCACAACCTAAATTCACTAAACGACCTTCAGCTAGAACGATGATTTCTTTTCCATCGATGTTGTATAAGTCAACTTGTGGTTTGATTGTGTCTTTTGTATGACCATAAGCACCGTTTAACCAAGCCATATCGATTTCAGTATCGAAGTGACCAATGTTACAAACGATTGCTTTGTCTTTCAAAGCACGGAAATGACGCTCAGTAACAATATTCATGTTTCCTGTAGCAGTAACCACGATATCAGCTTCTTTGATAGCTGTTTCCATTTTCTTCACTTCGTATCCTTCCATTGCAGCCTGAAGCGCACAGATTGGATCGATTTCAGTCACAATTACACGAACACCTGAGTTCTTCAGAGAATCGGCAGAACCTTTTCCAACATCACCGTAACCAGCAACAACAGCTACTTTACCAGCCATCATCACATCAGTAGCGCGACGAATTGCATCAACCAAAGATTCGCGGCAACCATATTTATTATCGAATTTCGATTTGGTAACAGAATCGTTGATATTGATTGCTGGAACTAACAAAGTTCCTTTTTTCATACGCTCATACAAACGATGAACACCTGTAGTTGTTTCTTCAGATAATCCGCGAATTCCACTTGCCAACTCTGGATATTTATCAAATACCAAATTGGTCAAATCACCACCATCATCCAAAATCATATTCAATGGTTTGCGTTCAACACCAAAGAATAATGTTTGTTCAATACACCAATCGAATTCTTCTGCAGTCATGCCTTTCCAAGCATAAACAGGAATTCCAGCAGCAGCAATAGCAGCAGCAGCATGGTCTTGTGTACTGAAAATGTTACATGATGACCAAGTAACTTCCGCACCAAGAGCAACCAATGTTTCAATCAAAACAGCGGTTTGAATTGTCATGTGTAGACATCCAGCAACGCGTGCACCTTGAAGCGGTTTTGTTGTTCCGAATTCATCACGAAGTGCCATCAATCCTGGCATTTCAGCTTCAGCTAAACGGATTTCTTTACGACCCCACTCTGCTAGTGAGATGTCTTTTACTTTAAAAGGAATGTAGTTTTCCACAGCTACGTTATTTTCCATGAGTTTATCAATTTCGGGCGCAAAGGTAATACATCTTCAGGCAATTAACCGGTTTTGTGTTGAAATCTTTCCAAGATCACTCATTGGAACCACGTTCAGATTAAGAAACTTGCCTCCAATTCGAGGTGTCGTAATATCTCGACAGATTGTCAGTTAACCGGCGCTGGCATAATTGCTGAAAACCCGCCGGAAATTTTTCGTTCCTTTACAAATTCAAACCTCCTATGTTTCATAACGACGAGTTCAGAAAATACGCCGTAAAGCACCGCGGTATCAGTTCCAGTTCGCTGGATAGTTACACTTCTATCACTTCAGATTATATTTCTCCAACAATCATTGAAGAGCGCCAATTAAATGTAGCTCAGATGGATGTATTTTCGAGATTGATGATGGATCGAATCATTTTTCTTGGTGTTGGAATCAACGATTATGTGGCTAATATCGTTCAAGCTCAACTACTTTTCTTGGAAAGTGTGGATGCTAAAAAAGATATTCAGATATATATGAATACACCTGGCGGATCTGTTTATGCCGGTTTGGGAATTTATGACACTATGCAGATTATTGCCCCGGATGTTGCGACAATCTGTACCGGAATGGCAGCATCCATGGGTGCCGTTTTATTATGTGCTGGTGCCGATGGAAAACGTACTGCATTGAAACATGCACGTGTGATGATTCATCAACCAATGGGCGGTGCTCAAGGACAAGCTTCCGACATTGAAATCACAGCACGTGAAATTCAGAAATTGAAAAAAGAATTATACGATATCATTGCTGGACATTCAGGACAGACATACGATAAAGTAGAAAAAGACAGCGACCGCGATTACTGGATGACAGCCGAGGAAGCCAAAGCATACGGGATGATTGATGAAATCCTGACACGTAAAAAGTAAAAACACCGGATGGAAAGGATTAAGGAGAAATGTTCATTTTGCGGACGCAGTAAAAAGGAAACTGCCATTCTTATTGCAGGTTTGGATGCTTTCATTTGTGATGTGTGTGTTACACAAGCCAATCAGATTGTATCCGAAGAACTTGCCGAACGCAAAGGCGGAACTGTGAAGCAGGAACTCAATCTCCTTAAACCTTCCGAAATAAAACTTCATCTCGATGAATATGTCATTGGACAAGATGAAGCTAAAAAAGTACTCTGTGTTGCCGTTTACAATCACTACAAACGTCTATCTCAGAAGAACTTTAAGATAGATGAAGAAACGGAAATCGAGAAATCGAACATTATTTTAGTTGGTGAAACGGGTACTGGTAAAACATTACTTGCTAGAACCATTTCCCGCATTTTGAATGTTCCTTTTTGTATTGCCGACGCAACCGTATTAACCGAAGCAGGATATGTGGGTGAGGATGTGGAAAGCATCCTTGCCCGTTTGCTTCAAGCTGCCGATTATAATGTTGAAGCCGCCCAACGCGGAATCGTTTTCATTGATGAAGTAGATAAAATTGCTCGTAAAAGCGATAATCCATCCATTACTCGGGATGTTTCCGGAGAAGGTGTTCAACAAGGATTATTAAAACTGCTCGAAGGTGCTGTAGTTAATGTTCCTCCGCAAGGTGGACGCAAACATCCTGAACAAAAAATGGTCGCCATCGATACACGCAATATCCTATTTATATGTGGTGGGGCTTTCGATGGTATTGATAAGAAAATTGCTCGTCGTATTCAAAGTCAAACCATTGGATACGCTACGAATAAAGAAGCTGAAGTCATCGATAAAGAAAATTTACTCAAATACATCAATCCCCAAGATTTAAAAAGCTTCGGTTTAATTCCAGAACTGATTGGTCGATTGCCTGTATTAAGTCACCTTGATCCTCTCGATCCAGAAGCTTTAAAACGAATTCTCACCGAACCTAAAAACGCATTGATCAAACAATACAAAAAGCTGTTTAGCATTGATCATGTGGACATAGATTTCGATGAAAATGTGCTCGATTTCATAGTAGAAAGAGCAAACGAATTTAAATTGGGAGCCCGTGGATTGAGATCGATCTGCGAAGGCATTATGACCGATTTGATGTTTGAATTACCATCAGATCCAAGTGTAAAAAAGTATACAGTTACCTTGAAATACGCGAAAGCGAAATTCGACAAGCTGAAACTTAACCATCTAAAGGCTGCTTAATTTATTTCCCGCAATTACACCCTGGAGAAATAAAAACTTCGGTGTGAGGTAATTGCTCGAAAACACTTTCTTTCTCTGATTCCGTAAGGAGAATAGCCCTCATATCGAGGTATTTGAGCTTAGTCAGTTTTTCGATACTCTCGGGAAGCATCGTAATTTCATTTCCCCATACTTGAAGAAATTCTAGTTCTGTTAAATCTCCAATTTCAAATGGAAGAACTACAATTTGGTTTTTCCCAAGATCTAGGTAACGGAGTTTTTGAAGACTCCCAATTTCTTTCCCAACAACATCAATTTGATTACGAGCTAATCGTAAAATTTCAAGATTTTTCAGTTTCCCAATATCTGTTGGAATTCGCTTGATTTTATTGGAAGTCAAATCCAACTCTCGAAGATTTTTAAAGAGATAAACTTCCGGTGGAATTTGAGTATACCGCTTTCGTTTCAACCTCAAAATTTGAACAGAATCAGGATGAAGTAGCGCTTCAGAAATACTCGTATACACTTTTCCTTCAATTACATAATCTGGCTGAGCCATTATATCGACTGAAGAAATGAAAAGGAGAAACGTGAAAAAATAAATAAGCTTGTTCATACGGAAAGATACTTCAGGGCTTCTTTCTTATCGAGTTCTAATTGTGTTCGGAGTTCTTCTACCCCATTGAAACGTATCTCATCTCGAATACGTGCAGATATTCTGATTTTAATTTCCTGTTCATATAAATTACCTTCAAAATCAATCAAATGTACCTCAATACTTCGCTGATTATTAGTTGAAACTGTTGGACGAACCCCGATATTCATCATTCCATGATATATACCAGTTCCAACAGAAACTGTTACAGCATATACTCCATTGGCTGGAATTAATTTATAATCATTTTCAAGTTGAATATTGGCAGTAGGAAAACCAATTGTTCGCCCTAATTGTTTTCCCTTAACTACTTTTCCACTAAAGGGATAAGGATATCCTAAAAATCTATTCGCGGTTTGGATATCTCCTTTTCGAAGTGCCTCACGAATTTTAGTAGAACTAACAGCTACTTGATCAATGTCTTGTGCAGGAATTTCTTCTACATCAAATCCATATAAGGGTCCGAATTTTTTCAAATGCTCGAATGATCCTGTTCTATTTTTTCCAAAATGATGATCATACCCAATTACCAACTTCTTAGTTCTCACCGTTTCAACTAAAATTCTACGGATAAACTCTTCCGAACTCCATTCTGCAAATTCCTTATTAAAAGGAATCACCAGTAAATGATCAATCCCAAGTTGGCTTAAGCGTGCAATTTTTTCGGAAAGCGTGCTAAGAACTTGAAGATTGTTGTTTTCGGGTTGAAGTATTAAGCGTGGATGAGGATGGAACGTAATAACAACCGATTGACCTTGATAATTAGTACACAAAGTGTGTAGCCGATGAATAATCGTTTGGTGGCCTAAATGCACACCATCAAAAGTGCCTGTAGTAACAACAGGAAATGATAGGACTGGAAAATCTTGAAGTTCGTAATATACTTGCACAGGTGACAAACCTAAAGGAAAAATAATGAGAATCCAACCTCATTAAGTTTGAGATGAAACTATGAAATTGAATTTGCAAAATTTTGATTCTGAGAATGTTTGCTATTCGGCTAAATTTTCCTGTACATTTTTTACTAATTACTGTTTTACGCCAACTTTTTCGATTAATTTCGCGCCGGATTTCAGGGTTACCTGATTCAATTAAAAAACTCCTTATGGCCCTAAGTACTGGCAAAATCGTACAGGTCATCGGTCCGGTGATCGATGTTAGCTTTGATACACAAAGCAACAAACTACCTAATATCCTTGATGCACTTGAAGTAACACGTGCAGATGGACAAAAGCTGATCATGGAATGTCAGCAGCATATTGGTGAAGATACCATTCGTGCAATTTCCATGGATGCAACCGACGGTTTAAGCCGTGGAATGGTGGTTACAGCAACAGGACAACCGATTACAATGCCTATCGGTGATCAAGTAAAAGGTCGTTTGTTCAACGTAGTTGGAGAAGCAATCGATGGTATTGGAGCAACTGACCATAAAAACGGTTATTCCATTCACCGTGAACCACCTCGTTTTGAGGATCTTTCTACTTCTAAAGAAATTCTATTTACCGGTATTAAAGTTATCGACTTGATTGAGCCTTATTCAAAAGGTGGTAAAATCGGTCTTTTCGGTGGTGCCGGAGTAGGTAAAACGGTATTGATTCAAGAGTTGATCAACAACATCGCGAAGAACTACGGAGGTTTATCTGTATTTGCTGGAGTTGGTGAACGTACTCGTGAAGGAAATGACTTATTGCGTGAGTTCATCGAATCAGATGTAATCAACTACGGGAAAGAATTCAAGCATTCGATGGAAGAAGGCGGATGGGATCTTTCTAAAGTAGATATGAAAGCCTTAGAAGAATCAAAAGCAACCTTGGTGTTCGGACAAATGAACGAGCCTCCAGGAGCACGTGCTCGTGTGGCGCTTTCGGGATTAACTATGGCGGAATATTTCCGTGATGGGGATGAGCAATCAGGTGGACGTGATATCCTTTTCTTCATCGATAACATCTTCCGTTTCACACAAGCAGGTTCTGAAGTATCGGCACTTTTAGGTCGTATGCCGTCTGCTGTAGGTTACCAACCAACATTGGCAACTGAAATGGGACAAATGCAAGAACGAATCACTTCAACAAAACGTGGCTCTATTACTTCCGTTCAGGCGGTATACGTTCCTGCAGATGACTTGACGGATCCGGCACCGGCAACAACCTTTGCCCACTTGGATGCTACTACTGTATTGAACCGTAAAATTTCTGAGTTAGGTATTTACCCAGCGGTGGATCCACTCGATTCAACGTCACGTATCCTTTCTCGCGACGTTGTAGGTGATGCACATTATGATACTGCTCAACGTGTAAAAGAAACGCTTCAACGTTATAAAGAACTTCAAGATATCATCGCCATCTTAGGTATGGATGAGCTTTCTGAAGAAGATAAATTAACGGTAAGTCGTGCACGTCGTGTTCAACGTTTCCTTTCTCAACCATTCTTCGTAGCAACTCAGTTTACAGGTTTGGAAGGTCGTTTCGTACAAATCGAAGACACCATCAAAGGTTTCAACATGATTATGGATGGAGAAGTGGATGAATATCCTGAAGCTGCATTCAACTTAGTTGGTACCATTGAAGAAGCCATCGAAAAAGGTAAAAAACTATTGGCTGAATCGGCTAATTAATCCAATCGCACATGCATCTAGAGATTATATCACCTGATAAAAAATTGTACGAAGCTGATGTGACTTCATTAATCCTTCCGGGGATTGATGGTTCATTCGGGATTTTGGACAAACACGCTCCATTAATATCTGCCTTGAAAAAGGGTAAAATTAAAGTGACGGATAAAGCATCTGTGAAGCATGTTTTTGAAATTAACGGCGGTGTTGTTGAAGTTCAAAATAACAAAGTGATCGTACTTGCTGAATAAACAAACGATTTAAAATGAAAAGGCTCACTCAATTAATTTAAGTGGGCCTTTTTTATTTCAATTCCTATCTTCACCAAAAAAGCATATGGAATACACACTTATAGATAATGTAGCTGAACAACAATTTGAATTTCATTTGGAAGACGGCGAAAAAGCATTGATTACCTATCGCATCAAAGACGGTGTTGTATATCTACTTCACACTTCGATTCCAGAGCATTTTGAAGGAAAAGGCATTGCATCTCAATTAGCTACGAAAGTGTTTACGCGTTTAAAAAACAATGGTATTTCAGCCAAATTGTATTGTGCGTATTTAAGGACTTACGTTGAACGTCATCCTGAATGGGAATCAATCCTTGTAGCTTAAATACTATCTGTTTTGACTGACGAATTTTACATGCGGGAAGCATTACGTGAAGCCCAAAAAGCTTTTGATGCAGACGAAGTTCCAATTGGCTGTGTGATTGTTTGGAACAATCGAATCATCGCTCGAGCTTTTAATCGTACCGAGCAATTGAAGGATTTTACTGCGCATGCCGAAATGCAAGCATTTACAAGTGCATCTGATTTCCTAAATAACAAATACCTCAACGAATGTACCTTGTATGTAACGCTTGAACCCTGTGTTATGTGCAGCGGTGCCGCTTTTTGGACTCAGTTAGGTAAAATAGTATTTGGAGCTTCTGATTTAAAACGAGGAGTTTCGGCGCTTTCTGCGAAGATTTTACATCCTTCAACCGAGGTCATTCAGGGTATTCTCGAACAAGAATGTGCAGGAATCCTGGGAGAGTTCTTCCAAAAAAAACGCAGAAGAGATTCCGGAAGCACCCAGCAGGACTAGATTCGGCTTCATTTTATTACCTGAGCATTATCAATACATGAAGCCCATCAATTTTTCATGAATTGCCTATATATGTATGCTGCTAAAGTCAGTAAAAATGACTACTTTTGCGCCGCCAAAAACCTGACATGCAGCAAATACGGAATATTGCCATTATTGCCCACGTTGACCACGGTAAAACAACACTGGTTGACAAAATCCTTCATCAAACTAAACTGTTTAGAGATAATCAACAGTTTGGAGATTTGATTCTTGATAACAACGATTTAGAGCGGGAGCGCGGGATTACTATTCTTTCTAAGAACGTTTCAGTTCGATACAAAGACGTAAAAATCAACATTATTGACACACCTGGCCACGCCGACTTTGGCGGTGAGGTAGAGCGTGTATTGAATATGGCCGATGGCGTTTTGCTTTTGGTTGATGCCTTTGAAGGACCGATGCCACAAACACGTTTCGTACTTCAAAAAGCATTAGCTCTTGGTTTGAAACCCATTGTAATCATAAATAAGGTAGACAAACCCAATTGTCGCCCGGATGAGGTTCATGATGCGGTTTTTGAATTATTCTTTAACCTGGATGCGACTGAAGAACAGTTGGAATTCAAAACGGTTTTTGGTTCTTCAAAAATGGGCTGGATGGGTCCGGATTATAAAAATCCAACGGATGGATTTGAGTACCTACTCGATACGATTGTTTCTGAAATTCCTGCGCCATTACAACCTGCAGGAACACCTCAGATGATGATTACTTCCTTGGATTTTTCGACCTACATCGGTAGAATCTGCGTTGGTCGTTTACTTCGTGGTGAATTGAAAGAAAACATGCCAGTGAGCCTTGTTAAACGCGATGGTTCTGTAGTTAAAACACGTATTCGTGAATTATATACGTTCGAAGGTTTAGGTAAAGCCAAAGTGCCTTCGGTTGTAGCCGGTGATATTTGTGCTCTTACTGGAATTGAAGGTTTTGAAATTGGTGACACCATTGCCGATTTTGAAAACCCAGAAGGACTTGTTCCTATTGATGTGGATGAGCCAACCATGAGCATGTTGTTTACCATCAACAATTCGCCATTCTATGGGAAAGACGGAAAGTTTGTGACATCACGCCACTTGAAAGAACGTTTGGAAAAAGAGCTGGAGAAAAACCTAGCCCTTCGCGTTCAACCAACTAATTCGGCAGATTCATTTTTGGTTTATGGACGAGGAATTCTTCACTTGTCTATCCTCATCGAAACCATGCGTCGCGAAGGATACGAGTTACAAGTTGGACAACCTCAAGTGATCATCAAAGAAGTTGATGATGTGAAACATGAGCCAGTTGAAGTGTTGACAATCGACGTTCCTGAAGAATATTCTGGAAAAGTGATTGAACTTGTAAGTCAGCGTAAAGGAGAACTTCGCGTGATGGAACCGAAAGGCGACATGCAACATTTGGAGTTTGAGATTCCTGCTCGTGGAATTATCGGTTTGCGTAATCACTTATTAACGGCATCGGCAGGAGAAGCCATTGTGGCGCATCGTTTTAAAGATTATGAACCTTGGAAAGGGGATATTCCTCAACGTACCAATGGAGTAATGATCGCAAAAGATCCGGGTAAATCCATTGCGTATTCGATTGATAAGCTTCAAGATCGCGGATATTTCTTCGTTGATCCAGGTGAAGATGTGTATACAGGAATGATTATCGGTGAGCAGAATAAAGCGGGTGATATGGTTGTCAATATCACACAGGAGAAAAAGTTAACGAACATGCGTGCTTCGGGTTCTGATGATAAAATGCGCATTGCACCTGCAATCAAATTTTCGCTAGAAGAAGCGATGGAATACATTCAGAAAGATGAGTATGTAGAAATCACTCCAACTGCTCTTCGAATTCGGAAGATTCATTTGGATGAAAATACTAGAAAACGTGCTTCGGCACAGCTTTCTTAATCCATTGGATTTATAAATTAAACGCCTGCTTCTTTTATAGAGGCGGGCGTTTTTGTTTTCACAAACATCAATAACTGAAACGAAAAAAGCCAGTCCTAATGAAAGAACTGGCTTTTCAGATAGTATTAGAGAAACTTAGTGAGCAACAAATACTTTAGTTGTTACAGAAGCTCCTTTGTTATTCATAGCACGTAGAATATACATTCCGTTATTCAAATTCGAAGTTGATACTACGGCAATGTTCATTTTACCAATGATTGATTCTTTGGCAACAACACGACCACTTAAATCCAATACTTCAACGCCAGTAAGTTCTTCACCAGAAGCAAAGTTTACAGTCATTAGTTCGTTAGCTGGATTTGGAGTGATGTTTAAGTGTTGAGAAGCAGCTACTTCAGCAAATCCAACTTCATTTGGATTTACGTACGTTACTGTTGTATCGCTTGAAGTTGAAGTAGCATCAATTGTTAGTGTCATCAAATTATATCCTGGATGATCTGTTGAAACCCAAGTGTAAACAGTAGTTGTTCCTTGTCCAGCCGGTGGAGGAAGTGGAATTCCGAAATCGTCTGTATAGTTTTGAATTGATTTTTGACGTAGAACATTGCTGAAAGTTCCTGCTGGAGTAGTTAAAGATCCTGAACCATCAATCAAAGCTACATTTGTTCCTGTACGTGTAAATCCAGATGTTCCTGCAGTTACAGCCATTGCATAGTCATCAGTAAATGTTGAATTTAAACTTGCAGGGAAATGCAAAATGTCCATTGCATCTGTATAGTTTAAAAGAACATCTCCATCAGTAGCATGAGCAAATCCACCAATCATTTGCCATGTATTAGCATCCACTTTAAAATACGCTGCTACATTTGTAGAACCATCTGTAGATTCAACTGCATAGGAAGCTGTAGGGAAATTAGAACTTCCTATTGCTCCTGCTGCTGGAACTGTAGTTTCGGTATAAGATGAATCAGATACCAAAGAGGCAAAATTCCAACTTTGTCCTGAACCTGAAGCACCTACACTTAAGGCACCACTTAAACTTACAACGTGGTAAACTTGCGATAGACCTGGCGATGGAGTCCAATTAGAATTAATCGTTTGAGCATTTAAGCCTAACGAAACAGAAGCAAATGCCGCTGCGATAAGAGTAACGTTTTTCATGCGTTTTTTTTCTTAAAATTATTATTGAAAAAGAAATTGTTAACTACTGCAAAAGGAAACTGTGAACAATAGGATGTGCATAGCTTTAACAGCAAAAATCCTAACGGTTTTTCTCCTACAGAGTTACTGACAGAAAATTCAATTTCCACAGCAGATGTGTAAGAAATCATGCATTAGAGGCCTTCTCCACATGAATTGCTCGCATAATCTATAAGATTGAGCAAATTCTTACTAAAATCACAGTGTAAGTTCAAGTGAAAATCAGCGCGCTTTCGATAAAGTAAAACCGAACGTTGTTCCAATTCCAAGAGTACTTCGAACATTAATGGTTTGGTTGTGCGCTTCAATAATATGCTTCACGATTGATAATCCCAATCCTGTTCCTCCAATATCTCGAGAGCGACTTCGATCTACCCGATAAAAGCGTTCGAATAAACGCGGGATATGTTCTTGTGAGACACCAATTCCGTTGTCGGTAACCTCAACCAGAATATTCTCATCCATATCGTAAAACGAGAGCTTGGTTTCCCCGATTTGCTTGCTATACTTAATTGAATTAACCAATAAATTACTCAATACTTTTTGTACACTTTCTCGATCAGCCTTCACATAAATCGGTTTGTCGTATACTTCTTTAAATACAAGCTTTACGTTACTTTTTTCAGCACTGTATTGAATACTCGACATGGTATCACGCGCTAATTCTACGATATCAAATTTCTCTTTGTGTAAGATGAGTTGTCCTGATTCGAATTGGGTAATGATTTCCAAATCTTCTACAATATTGACCATGCGCTCCACACTTTTCTCAGCACGTTCGAGATAGGTTCGATTGATGGAAGGGTCTTCTAATCCACCTTCGAGCAAGGTCATAATATAACCCTGAATGTTGAAGATGGGAGTTTTTAATTCGTGACTCACATTGCCAAGAAATTCGCGGCGGTAATTTTCGAGATTTTTGAGGTATTCGATTTCCTCTTTTTGGTCTTTAGCCCAAGCTTCAACGTCTTTATTCACGGCGGCTATGATGTCGGTATTTAAATCAACTGATTTGGGCTTTTGTCCCTTTTTCAGTTTTAATTGATGGATATTCTTATAAATGAGTTTGATTTTCCGGTAGATGAATCGTTCAACAGCAAATTGAAAGAGGAAAAATGAAAGGATAAACGTTACCGTACTCACCACGATAGGCACCCAAACCGTATAGTGTTTATGGAAAAGGTACTCCGAAATACTCACTAAAAATCCCACACAAACCGAAAACCAGAATGCGAGGTAAAGCGATAAACTACGCGGCGTTGAAGTATTTAGCCGTTGTGCAAAGGTGAGTTTGGGGATTGCTTTAGAATTCAAATTTGTATCCTACTCCTTTAATGGTACGAATGTATGTATCTCCAAGTTTTTCTCGAAGTTTTCGGATATGAACATCAATTGTACGATCACCTACAACTACATCATCTCCCCACACATTTTTTAAAATATCTTCTCTGGTAAAGACTTTCCCAGGTCGAGAAGCTAATAATGCTATCAACTCAAACTCTTTTTTTGGAAGATTGATTTGAACATTGTCTTTCACAATCAAGTATTTCTCCCGATCAATCATAAACCCATTCACATCCAATACTTCCTCTTCCTGATTGTTACCTTTTCTACGCAATAGTGCTTTCACCCTTGAAACTAAAACACGTGGCTTGATTGGCTTATTGATATAATCATCAGCACCTGCATCAAATCCAGCAATCTGAGAATAATCTTCGTTACGCGCTGTCAAGAAAGCAATAAGCACATCCTTTAATTCTGGAATTTCACGAATGACGCGACAGGTTTCAATACCATCCAAATCGGGCATCATCACATCCAAAATAATCAACTGTGGTCTTTCTTGTTGAGCCAATCGTATCGCATCTTTCCCATTCCCACTCGTGAATACATCAAATCCTTCTTTTGTCAAATTGTAGCTAATGAATTCCAGAATATCCGGTTCATCATCTACAAGCAAGATTTTTATTTTCTCTGCACTCATAAGTCAGTGTTACGTTTCGGTTGCGAAATTATTCCTGTTATGAATCCCGAAAGTTAAGTCGAGGTTATGAAATTGACACAATCGTGATGAACAAATGTTATATTTTTTGAAATAAGAACCATTATGTAATTAAACGACTTTGCTTTTCCATGTGCCTTTTCGCATGTATAACCAGGAAACAATCCATAAAGCAAAGAAATAGTATGGTTCAGTAAACCAAATAACAAATACATCTGCTTTTAACTGAATTCCTAAAAACCAGGCTAAGAGTAAATACGAAGCAATTGTTATGGTTTCGATTAACAAAGATGTTTTTGTGTTACCCGATCCAGTTACTCCACTATACCAAGTCATGGCTGGGCCAAACAGCAATAAGGAAGCAGTTATTACAAATAGGGTTGGAATACTTTGGCTAATTAATCCTGTGGCGTCTTTGTTTTCAACGGCTAAACCAAGAACCATTTCTGGAATGAGTAAATTAACCAATACAAAAGGAGCAACCAGAAGCAGTGAAAGCCATGTAATGCGTTTGAGTAAAGGCAATACATCCTGATATCGGCCTTCGCCAATGGTAAACGAAACCATCGTGTTTGAAGCAGAACTTAATCCCCAGAAAGGAACCATTTCAAACATATAAATGATTCGAATAATGACAGAAATTGCTAAGGCTCTTTCTCCACTTTGTTCAATTATGATGAAGAAAAGAAACCATCCAGCATGGGAAATAAAATTCTGAAACATCACTGGTGAAGCAATGGAAGAAATGCTTCTCATCACCTCGGGTTGCCATTTCCACGATTTAAAAAGATGATAGGTTTGATGGTATTTCCCAATATAAGCATGCGTAGCGAACCATATTAGGCCAATAATTTCTGATAGTGAAGAAGCGATTGCTGATCCGGCAATTCCTAATGAAGGAAAACCCCAAGCCCCAAAAATGAGCGCGTAATTGAGAATGACATTGGAAATTGCCATGACAATTGTGCTCCAAATAATTACGCCTGTGCTTGAAACACCAATAAAGAAAGCACGATACGCCAAATTAATCATGGCAAACGTGATCCCCCAAGCTCGATTATCTAAATACTTGACCGAAGCTTCATAAACAGCTGGTGATTTTACTAGACTCTTTAATATGGGTGGTCCTAGAAATTCCATTCCTAGCCATAGAAACAAGGCCATTCCAACAAGGAAGATCAAACTGTTGTCGAAAATATCGCCGATCGCATGGTATTTTTTTTCTCCGTGACGACGTGCAATGAGTATTTGAACACCGGTTGAAAATCCAAGTCCTAAAATGTAAATCGTTGTATAAAAGAGTCCCGCTAGTCCAACGGCTGCGAGCGAAACTTCATCCACTCTTGCCATAAAAAAAGCATCCGTGGCTAAAATAACGTTCGATGCAATTCCACCTATGATGATGGGTGTTGCAAGCCGCATGATATGGCCGTAGGAAGATGTTTTAGGCAATGACATGAATCAAATTATCGAACCAAAACAACCAATCCTTTCAGGTATTCGCCTTCGGGATGATAGATACTTACTGGATGATCGGCAGGTTGAGTGAGTTGATGTAAAATCACTACTTCGCGTCCGGCTTCAATGGCAGCTGCTGTAACAGTATTGCGGAACAATTCCCGATCAACTACTTGGGAGCAAGAAAATGTAAATAACAAACCATCTGGACCAATTTGCTCCATCGCCATTTTATTGATGCGTTTGTATGCTTGAACAGCACGGTGACGAGCATCTTGATGTTTGGCAAATGCTGGTGGATCGAGCACAATGACATCGTATTCGGCCTTGTTCGATTTTAACCATTCGAGCACATCAGCAACAATGGCTTGATGTTTTTCTTCGGAGAAGCCGTTTAATTCAATATTTTCTTTGGTTAGCTCAATGGCTTTTTTCGAACTATCAACCGAATCAACGCGAGTTGCACCTTCTGCTAATGCATACACCGAAAATCCACCGGTATAGCAAAAGGTATTGAGTACCGTTTTGTCTTTGGAATAACGTCCAACTAACTCACGGTTATCGCGTTGATCGATGAAGAAACCCGTTTTTTGTCCAGTGATAAAATCAATGTGAAAACGATGTCCATTTTCGACATACTCTTCTTGAATTGCCTCGCCCAATAAATACGCATTGGCTCCATCTTTCCCGAGTGTTTCGGATGATTTATCGTAAACTGCTTTGATGAGTCCGTTGCTTTGAGAAACAATCGCCTGAGCAATCATTTTACGTGATGCATACATTCCGTGCGAATGACATTGAACAACAGCTGTTGATCCGTAAACATCGACTATGAGCCCGGGCATATTATCGCCTTCGGCATGAACCAAACGGAAAATATTGGTGGCTTGAGAAGGAAATCCAATCCGACGACGATGAGCATAGCAGCGTTCAAACGCTTCGTTCCAAAAATCTTGATCGATGAGAATATCTCCAAAAAATAATATCCGAACGGTAATTGAACCTTTTTGATAATGCCCAACACCAAGCACTTCGCCTCGTTGATCTTTAACGCGAACGGTATCGCCATCTTGAAGATCGCCTTCGGTTCGGGCAATTGCGCCAGAAAAAACCCAAGGATGAAATCGTTGAAGGGAACGTTCTTTTCCCGGTTTGAGGTGAATAACAGATAGTGCCGACATAATTGCGCGAAGATAGTGATTCGGAGCAGCTAGAAATGGAATTCAGATCGGATTGAACCCGTATCATTTTGAAAGATTTTGACATCATCTTTCTTTGTCAAAAACATACCTTTGAGCCTTTCTATGAAAAGATACCTCTCCATTTGTTTTTGTCTGTTTGTTTTGTCGCTAACAGTGCAAGCTCAAACTGTAAAACGTTGGTCCTTGCAGGAATGCATTGAGTATGCGATAGCTAATAATTTACAGATTGCTCAAAATAATTTGAGCGTTAATCAAGCCGAAAACACCTTGCTACAAACCAAAGCAGGTGCGCTTCCTACATTAAATGGTTCTGCAAATCATACGTATAACTTCGGTAGAAGGATTGACCCCTTTACCAATGTGTTTGCAACTAACCGAGTGCTTTCTCAAAATTTCAGCTTGAGCAGCAACGTGAATTTGATCAGTGGATTATCGAATACTCAAACGATTTTAGCAAATCAGCTTTCAGTAATTGCAGCGCGCTATAATAATGACCAATTAAAGAATAATATATCGCTTCAGGTGACGAATGCTTTTTTGCAGATTATCCTAGCAGATGAATTATTGACCATTGCCGACAATCAACTTCGACTTACAAGAGAACAATCGGAAAGAGGAAAACTTTTGTACGAAGCTGGAAGAACAGCCAAAGGAGATTTTCTTCAAGCGGAAGCACAATTGGCAAATGAAGAATTGAATGTTGTAACAGCACGCAATCGTCTCGATTTAGCTAAACTCACTTTAGCTCAATTACTATCGCTTGAATCGGCTGATGAATTTGATATTGTGAAGCCTGACTTTGATAAAATGCCCATTGAGCTTCCACCGTATAATGCGCGTGATTTATTTACAACTGCTGCTGAGCGTCAACCGGGAATTTTGGGTGCAGAGTATCAATTGAAAAGTGCAGAACGAGGCTTAAGAGCGGCACGAGGTGGATATTATCCAAGCTTGAGTTTGTTTGGTGGAATTGGAACTGGGTATTCTGAACTTTCTAGAACAGCTATTGGAAGCACTATTCAACAACAGAATCTGGGGACATTTCAAGGACAACCGATCATTATTGATGTGGAAGTTCCAACGTATGAGAAAACTCCTTTTCACAATCAGTTGAATCAGAATTTTAACCGTACAGTAGGCTTCTCGTTGAATGTTCCCATTTTTAATGGATTGAGAACAAGAACGCAAGTTTCACAACAAAAAATTGCGGTTGAAAATGCGCGACTTCAACACCAGATTACAAAAAATCAATTGCGCCGTGATATTCAAACAGCTTGGTTCGATGCACGTTCTTCGTATGAACGTTATCAAGCAACGCAGAAATCGGTGAATGCATTGCAAGAAGCTTTCAGCTATATTCAACAGCGTTACGATGTTGGAATGGTGAATGCCTTGGAATTTAATACATCAAAAAATCAGTTGTTGAGTGCTAAAAGTAATCTTGCTCAAGCACGTTATGAATTTATTTTAAGGGTAAAAGTGCTCGATTTTTATCAAGGCAAACCCATCGTATTTTAAGAAACATGAAAAAAAGAACTTGGATCATTCTCAGTGTACTGTTCGTATTTATTGTAGTAGGAATTGCTGCCAAGAAAGCCGGATGGATTGGAAAACCAACTGCTTTAGAAGTAAGTGTTGAAACCGTTCAAAAACGCACCATTGTAGAGACCGTTTCTGCCAATGGGAAAATTCAACCCGAAGTTGAAGTGAAGATTAGTGCCGATGTTTCGGGGGAGATTGTGGAGATGAAAGTGATTGAAGGACAAAAGGTGCAAAAGGGCGATCATTTACTTACGATTAATCCCGATATGATTAAAGCAGTTGCTGATCGTATTGCTGCAACAGTAAGCCAAGCCAAGGCGAATCTTGCGAATTCACGAGCACGTGAAAATCAGGTAAAAGCTACGTTTATCAATATCGAAACAAGCTTTAATCGTAGTAAAAAATTGTATGATCAAAAGGCGATTTCGGATGCAGAATTTGATGCAGCAAAAGCACAATATGAAGGAGCAAAAGCCGATATGGAAGCTGCTCGACAAACGGTAATTGGCTCTGACTTTAGTGTTCGTAGTGCCGAAGCCAGTTTGAAAGAGGCAAACGACAATCTATCACGCACACGCATTTATGCTCCAACCGATGGAACAGTTTCGAAGCTGAATGTTGAATTGGGCGAACGCGTTGTTGGAACAGCTCAAATGAGCGGAACAGAACTACTTCGTATTGCCAACCTCAATGAAATGGAAGTGCGCGTTGATGTGAATGAAAATGATATTGTTCGTATTCATTTGAACGATACAAGTGACGTGGATGTGGATGCATACGCCGATCGTAAATTCAAGGGAATCGTTACCGAAATATCGAATTCTTCAAATAACTCTTCGGTAGCAGTAAACAGTGCAGATCAAGTAACCAACTTCACTGTTAAGATTCGCATTCTACGCGAGTCCTATGCCGATTTGGTTGATACGGCTCATCCCTATTTATCACCTTTCCGCCCAGGCATGTCTGCAACTGTTGATGTGAGAACGCATTCGGAAGTGAATGTTTTAACGGTTCCGATCATGTCGGTAACAGTGCGTACCTTGAAAGAACTTCAAACCAAAAGTGAAGGTAATAGAGAAGGAGAAGCTCCTTTAAATGATGAAGAAGAGTCAAAGCCGAAGACCGAAGAGAAAGAAAAAACGACAGCTGAAGAAGAAGTGAAGGAGATTGTTTTTGTGTTAGAAAATGGGAAAGTGAAACCTGTTGAAGTAAAATCAGGCATTCAGGACAATAATTACATTCAGATTTTAAGTGGATTAAAAGAAGGACAAGAGGTAGTTTCAGGTCCATATTCAGCAATTTCGAAAGTGTTAAAAGAGGGCACAGCGGTAGAAAAGACTAGTGCAGATAAATTGAATCAACGAAAAGAGAAATAAGTGTGAGTGGAATTCGAATTCTACATATTGAAACAGCAACAACAGCTTGTTCTGTATCCATTGCTGAAGATGGAAAATTGATTTCTGTTCGTTCAATAAGTGAAGGATATAAACATGCAGAGAATCTATTCAAGTTGATTCGGGAAGTGATGGAAGATGCTGCTTGGAAACAACAGGATTTGTCGGCAGTAGCAGTTTCGGCAGGACCAGGATCATACACAGGATTGCGTATTGGAGTTTCTGCAGCAAAGGGAATTTGTTATTCTTTGTCGATTCCGCTCATCTCCACTTCTACCCTATTTACCTTAGCTGCCGGTTTCAAACGTCGATTTCCAGAAATAGACACCTTGCTTTGTCCTATGATAGATGCCCGCAGAATGGAAGTGTACACTGCAATATATTCTGCCGATTTGCATACGTTACGCTCCGATCATCCACTTATAATAAAAGGCACAGAAAGTATCCCAGAATTAAACGAGCAGGCTGTGAGTTTCTTTGGTGATGGGGCGTTTAAGTGTGTTGAGTTGATGGATCAACATCCGAATTTCGGGTATTATAACAACATTGAACTTTCAGCCGAAGATATGGTTCAATCTGCCCTTGAATCGTATCAACTGGGCAGCTTTGCCGATCTTGCCTATTTCGAACCAGAATACTTGAAGCCTTATCATGGCACTCCGCCCGTTTCCAAACCCCTGTTTTGAAAATGAATGCATATTAAAATGCTGAATTCAAATTGCCCGCTTCGACAAGCTCAGCGCGCAGCATCAGCCAAGCTGATAAGATCCGATATCATTCACGCTCCCTGAGCCTGTCGAAGGGAGCACATCTCCCGATAACTATCAGGAACACCAGCACATCATCTAATCAGCACATCAATGAAAGGCCTCGTCATTCGTTCTACAGGAAGTTTCTGCACGGTAAAGACCGATGATGGAAATGTGCGCGAGTGCAAAGTAAAAGGTTCGTTTCGGATGAAAGGAATTAGAACAACAAACCCAATAGCAGTAGGCGATCGTGTTGTTGTTGAAGCATCACTTGGTGGTGATTATTTTGTGATTACAGAGATTGAACCTAGAGAAAACTACATCATCCGACGTTCAATCAATTTGAGTAAAGAGGCTCATATTTTAGCTGCCAATGTGGGGAAAGCGTTTATTATAGTTACTATCAGTTCTCCTCGTACTTCCTTAGGTTTTATCGATCGTATGCTCATTAATTGTGAAGCGTATCATATTCCAGTTTCCATTGTTGTAAATAAATGTGATACGTATTCAAGCGATGCTGATATAGATAAATTGGCTGAATTGCAAGACATCTATAATCAAGCAGGCTATGAAGTAATCCTTGTTTCTGCTCTCAATGGATTTCAATTGGATGCCTTGAAATTACAAATGGATGATAAAATCAATTTGTTTATTGGTCATTCTGGTGTTGGAAAATCAACCTTAATCAATTCCTTAAAACCTGGACTTCAATTAAAAACAGGAGATATTTCAGCTGCTCATAGCAAAGGAAAACACACGACTACCTTTGCCGAACTATTCGAATTGTGGGAAAATTCTTGGATTATTGATACTCCAGGAGTGAAAGAATTTGGGATTGTGGATATGAAGAAAGAAGAGATTGGTGACTATTTCCCTGAAATTCGACGCTTAGCTGAACATTGTCGCTTCAGTAACTGCATGCATGAAAATGAACCAGGATGTGCAGTAAAAGAAGCTGCCGAACATGGTGATTTTTCAGCAATTCGATACAGTTCGTATCTTGGTCTGCTCCATTCTGAAGAATTAAGTAAAGAATCCTGGGACTAAGTATGAGAGTTGTTGTCCAGCGTGTATCGAGCGCTTCCGTCAGCATTGACGATTCCGTTTACAGTAAAATCCGACAGGGATTAGTATTGCTTGTTGGGATTGAAGAAACAGATGCAGTAGAAGATTTAGTTTGGCTAGCAGCTAAGATTGTGAACATGCGCATTTTTAGCGACGACAAAGGGCTGATGAATAAAAGCGTAGCCGATATTTTTGGGGAAATTTTAGTGATTAGCCAATTTACCTTGTATGGTAGCACTAAAAAAGGAAATCGACCTTCGTTTATTCGCGCTGCTCGTCCAGAATATGCAACCAAATTGTATGAGATGTTTTGTGCTCAATTGAGTCAGGAATTAAGTCGACCGGTAAAGACCGGAGTATTTGGAGCTGATATGCAGGTTTCCTTGATAAATGATGGTCCTGTAACTATTTTGATTGATAGTAAGCACCGAGAATAAGTAAATGTGAGAAGATTTTTCTACTTTCATGCCGAAATCCCTGACCCATGAAAAGAAAAATACTCTTTATTCTCAGTGCCATGATATGCATGGCTGTTGCATTTTGGCCATCTCAATCTGCACATTCTAATGGAAGTGGCGCTGCTGCTGGTTATACTGGTTCACCCAATGAATTTTCTGGTAGAACCTGTTCGGCTGGAGGAAGCTGTCATAGTGGTGGAACTACAGCACAAACTGGCTGGGTAACATCTACAGTTCCTGCTTGTGGCTATACTCCCGGACAAACCTATTCCGTTACTGTTTTTGTAACATCACCAGGAAGAACCAAATTTGGATTCAGTGCATCACCACAAAAACCGAATGCTACTCTTGCCGGAACTCTCATCGCTGGAACTGGTATGCAAATAAACGGAAGTGGAAAATACATCACCCACACCAGCGCAGGAACAACTCAAACTGGTACCAATAGCAGAACATGGACATTTCAGTGGACTGCTCCAGCTTCCGGAACTGGAACTATCACTTTTTACGCAGCCATGAATGCAACCAATAGTAGTAATACAAGTGCTGGTGATATGATTTATAGTTCAAACTTGGTCATACCTGAAGCACCTGCTACATTGGCGATTTCTAATAGTGGATCAACAACATATTGTCAATCAAGTCCAGTAACATTAAGTTCCAACATCTCAGGTGGCAACGATTGGAAATTGGATGGAGTTTCTGTTGGGTCTCAAAATTCGGTAGTTGCAAGTGGAAGTGGAACGTATCTTCTAACAAATACGACAGGTGCTTGTGTTCAAACAGCGAGTGTAGTTCTCACTTCGGTAGCAAGTGCTCCGGTTGTTTCGGATATTGTTGTTGGATCTCAAGGCTCAACACTTTGCGAAGGACAAAGCACTACATTAACTGCAACTGGCTCGGGTGTAACATGGCAACCAGGCGGACAATCCACCAACAGCATTACTGTTAGTTCAGCAAATACTTATACATATTCGTTAACGAATGTATGCGGAACAAGTACATCCAACCCGGTAAGTGTTATTGTAAATCCTTTGCCATCAACACCTGTGATAACTACAGATGGTGATGTAACACAAGCATGTGAAGGACAAACAATCGGACTCAATGCCTCAAATATTTCGGGAATAGAACAAGCTACTTGGCAACCTGGAGCTTTGACTGGTAACTCGATTCAAGCAAGCCAAACGGGAACTTATTCTGTAGTATACTCTAATGGATGTGGCAATTCATCGAGTGTTTCGGTAGATCTTCAATTCAATCCAATTCCCCAAACACCTTCAATTTTTGTCAATGTAGATTTAGATCTCGAAGCAACCATTGATGGTTCTTCGTATGAATGGTATTTAAATGGAACATTGATCGATGGGGTAATTGATCAAGTTTTAACACCAACTGGACCAGGACTCTATTCGGTAAAGGTTATTTCAGGGGATGGTTGTAATAGCGCTATATCGGCTGAATTTGAAGTTCTTGCTTTAGGAATTGCTCATAATAAATCAACTGATGGTATTCGTTGCTTTCCAAACCCAAGTGCTGGAATTGTTCAAATTTCTGTTTCAGGAAATCAACATGGGGCTCACTTTCAGCTTTTCGATTGTACAGGAAAACTCGTAAAAAGCTTTGTATGCAGGAACAATAGCTCTCAAACAATTGACTTAAATAGTCCATCAGGACTGTATTTTCTACGAAGTGAAAACTGGAGTTCTACTTTAGTAATTGAATAAAAATTCTTGATTACTTAAAAATCAATTCATCAATGAAGATGCTGCCCCCAAAAAGGGCGGCATTTTTTATGAAATACTATTTTCGTTGATATTTTCGATTAGTAAATTATTACATATTCATAGTACTGGTCATTTGTTTATCATTTTGACATAATTATAAAATATTTACTGAATTATTTGCATCGTATCCTTCTCGTTTCTATGTTTGCAGTAATAAGTTCTTTTATTGTAGGGTGTTGAAACGGCAGACAAACCCTCTTGTCTCGAGGGTGAGGAATTACAGGATAAACGATGTTTAATGGGTTGACCACTCCCTTCTGCTTGCAGAAGTTGAACATTGGCTAACTGCCTCGTGGAGGTTCGAATCCTTCTCCTACAGCGAATCCCCTAATACCCAGCCCCCGACGTTTGTGATGGTTCGTCGGGGGTTATTTTTTGCCCTATTCTGAATATTTATCTAATAGATAAAGCAAGGCTGCAATCGAAGCAGCACCTAATTCTAGTTCACGTTTGTTCACTTTGTCGAACGTATCGGAAGCTGCATGGTGAATATCAAAATAGCGTTGTGAATCGGGAATGTATCCAAGACAAATAGTCCCTTGTTTTTTCAATGGTCCAATATCAGAACCACCGCCACCTTTTTTGAAATCGTGCAAACCATAAAGCTCTAAAAGGCTTTTGTAAGCAGCTATTTTGGCAACAATAAGTGGATCATCACTGTCAACTGCAAATCCTCTCGGAGTAAATCCACCTCTATCGGATTCTATCGCGTATAGATGTTTCTCTTTTAAAGAATCGGCTAAGGCTGCGTATCGTTTTCCTCCACGAAGACCATTTTCTTCATTCATAAAAAGTACAGCTCGTAGATTATGTCGAGGTTGATAGCCTATTTGGTGTAAAATGCGCAGAGCTTCATAACTCTGAACACATCCAGCTCCATCGTCATGCGCTCCTTGCCCATTGTCCCAAGCATCGAGGTGACCACCGCTAATGAGATAAGAAGCATTCGGAAGCGAACCTTTCAATTCTCCAATGACGTTATGAGAAATCGTATCAGGTAACATTTGAGCATTGCTAATTAATTCTACTCGTAATGCTGGATTCTTCTTGAGTGCATTGCTTAACCAGCTTGCGTCAACCGTACTTATTGCTAATGCTGGAATTTTAGGATACAAGCTGTCATAACCCATTGCTCCTGTATGAGGAAATTCATCTTCCCGTAAGGAAACACTTCGTACTAATGTTGCTACAGCACCATATTTTGCCGCTTTAGACGGTCCTGCCCATCGTTGATCTACACAACCACCATACGCTTCGAATGTATGGATGTGTCGAGGTTCCATAGGACGAGAGAAAAAGACAATTTTTCCTTTAATACCCGCTTCACCGAGTTGATCAAGTTCTTCGAATTTTTTAACTTCAACCACAGTGGCATTTGCCTTCCCTCCTACACTACCGCCCAAAGCACAAGAATTCAAATTTTTAGGGGCTGCTCCTTTTTGTTTGATAGTAACTGTACTAGCTGTACCTCGAACCCAATGAGGAACCATCATTTTTTGCAAAAATGCAGCATCGAATTGCTCTTCTTTCATCACACTAAGCATATAATCAACAGCTTGAGCTGCACCTGGAGAACCACTTAAACGAGATGGAACTTTCGTACACAAATGTTCAAGTACTTCATAGCATTTGCTTCCAGTTAGAGCCTGATCAAAGATCTTTCGAATAAAGAGGGAATCTTCCTGATTCTGAGCGATTGCTGAAGTAGATAGAAAAAGTAAAATGAGCAGATAAAAGCGAGGAATAATCATAGGACTAAAGGACAAAAAAAAATCCGGAAGAGGATGTCTTTCGGATTTGAAAAGAAGTTGAATGGATTTATTCGAAACTTAATTGAATATCACCACTTGAATTAACTTGTTGTATTGGAGAATCTGTTCGCTTTCCAAGGATATTACGACGCATATCAGCCAGCTTTTGCATTTGAATCTTATCAGGATTTACGAGAGGAAAATCTTCCATCATAAATTGATGAACTAACTCATCTGCCTGAACATCTGTGGCATTCATCTGTGCATCGAATCGACGAAAAACCTCATTCAAACGTTCTAATTCGATTTGTTGATCCTGTGTAAGTGACATGGGCATTGTTTTAAGTTGCCTGAAAATGAAACTATTAAACAAAGAATTCTGTGTTTAACTAAAACAAATTTAATAGGACTTTTAGAATCTGGCAATAGTTAAGAATTCAGTTATTAACAATTTATACTGATTATCATGACAATAGCCTCAAAGAACTAATTTACCAAACATTTTTTTTATGGAAACAATACACACAGAGATTCGAAATTCCATTGCTATTATTCGCTTAAATCGTGGAAAAGCCAATGCCATTAATGCAACAATGGCCAATGAACTTTTAGACACTTTGCTCGAGATGAAAGCCAATGAGCAAGTTCGCGGAGTATTATTAACTGGACATGGCGAATTTTTTTCGGCAGGATTGGATGTGATTGAGCTCTATCATTACAACGAAAGTGAAATCATTGATTTTTGGAAAGTGTTTGATCGACTCATACGTCGCTTGGTTTCATTTCCAAAACCGTTGGTAGCTGCCATTACTGGGCATTGTCCGGCTGGTGGATGTATTTTAGCCTTAGGTTGTGATTACCGGGTGATGGCCGAAGGAAAATACCGGATCGGTTTGAATGAAATCCCTTTGGGAATTGTAGTTCCTGAAACGATTTATCATTTATACAGTTTTGTTTTAGGTCGTGGAAGAGCGTATCAAAGCTTATTAGAAGGAAAACTTCATACTCCTGAAGAAGCACGATCTATACAATTGGTTAATGAAATTTGTCCGCTAGAAGATGTGGAAACTCAAGGCTTGAAGCAGCTTGAAAAATATCTTCAACTAAGCACTGCCGTTTGGGCACAGAGCAAATTGAATTTCCGAAATGCCATTCTACAAAAACTGACATCCGATTTTAAGACTTCATTTGAGCCAACACTCAAACAATGGTGGGCACCCGAAACACGCGCTATTTTAGGGAAGATGATTGAAGGATTGAAAAAATGATGTGCTGGTGTGTTGATGTGCTGGTGTGCTAATTTGGAAATGTGCTCATGTGCTGGTTATCTCGATAGTTATCGTGAGATGTGCTCCCTTCGACAAGCTCAGGGAGCGTGAATGATATCGTTCGATGAACTTATCAGCTTGGCTGATGCTGCGCACTGAGCTTGTCGAAGCGTGCTGATAAAACCGATAAGATGAACTAGTGCGAAGGCTTTTGCTTGATTGACTGTTGAAGCGGTTGGATTATAGCTTCTTTTTAAGATTTTGCTTTTTTCACATATTGAAAAGCCTTAGCAGTAAAAAAAAGCAAGGCATGAAACATCCAACGATCTTTCTCTTTTGATTGCTTATCCTGTATTGTAAGGCTTACACTTTTTAAGGTTCGAACGATTTGATAGGATATGATTTCTTGACCGTATTGCTGAACCAGCCAAGTTTGATGAGGACGCATTTTCCAAGTTAACTCGAAAGTGCCTTTGCCGCAGAATATTTGACGGCTCGATTTCCAAAAGCTGCCTCCTTTCACTTCTAAAAGTAGCTGACCGACTTCATCTCTTAATTGCATATTCATGCCTGAAAAGCCCTTGCGACGAAGTGTGTAGGTTTTTCCCAGATGACTTACTTGAGCTTGTGTGAACCAAGTGTTGAGTTGTAAGTCAATTAATTTTTCTTGGTTGATATACAAACTATACAAGTGCTTTCCGGTCATTTCCCATCGTGTTGGGGAAACTGTTTCAGAGATAGGTCTATTAAAGTGAATCATATTCAGATCCTAATCGGGTGATGGATTGAAGACGTAAATCGTTGTAAAGGCTTGTATAATCGGCTTGAATATCCTCATGTAATTTGGAGATGTTTGTTGACGCTTTTTTCAAACACCGAAACATGATTCTAGATAAAGCAGCAGTCCGAAATTCACGTCGGTAGTTCGTGTGATAGTACTCAACTAATGCAAGTAAAAGTTCACATTCACCCTGACGTGAACCAGTAAAACGGAGGTATTTGGAAATGAGTCGAAGGGATTTTCGAATGCTTTTAGTGAAGGAATAGGCATTTACGAAAGGTGTTTCGAAAGGAAGAAGAATATCTGCTTTAAAATCTTGAGCGTAAAGCAAAGGATCACTTGCCGACCAAAGCAGGTAATCGAGTAGTTCTTTGTTTTCGGTTTTATGCTTGGCAATACGCAAACACAGCCGGACCAATTCGGGTTGTGGTAAACTTTCTAGTTCACGCTTCAGTTCCGGTAGCTTGGCTTTTATCATCAGAAATTTCGGTAGGTTTACGTAAACGTTTTGCTTTAACAAGAGCATCGCGGATAATCCATTCCAATTGCCCATTGGTACTGCGAAATTCATCAGCAGCCCATTTCTCCACATCGCGGAGCATGTCTTCGTCGAGACGGAGGACAAATGGTTTTTTCTTAGCCATGAGCTGGTTTAGGAATGTTTAGGTCGTATAAAAACGCTTCTACCGATTCACGCTGTTTGGTTCCTATTAGAACTTTTTGACCGTTTTTCAGATAGAACTGAATGCCGATGTTGCCATCCACATTATACGCTCTGTTTTTGGAAGTCCAACCTTTAATTCCCCATCCTCCATATTCGAACAATGCTTTGTATTTGCGCACTTCGGCCGATTCAATTTCATCCCATTGTATTTCTTTAAATTTCATTTGAAAAGGAAACCAGCGAAATCGAATTCGAGTTGCATCTATATCTGTATCAAGTCGAGCAAGAATTAGCAAAAGGAGAAATATACCTTCAAAAAAGGCAACGAAAATTATAGAGTACAATCTATCTACAACAGGCTCTCCTGCTGATGACAATAGGATAATCACAATCGAAATGATCATCACTAATACTGCCACCCAAGCGATTGGATTACTTCGTAAATATTGACGTTCTTGAAAATGAGGCATGGGGAACGATGTTCGATGTACGATATACGATTTACGAAATGGTGTCGATCGTAAGTCTGATAGTTTGGCTGCTGGAGGCAGGCGAAGCGGTCGTATATCGTAAATCGGGTTTTAATGATTCAACGTACCAGTATTTACGACTGGTGAAACAGCACGATCGGAGCAGAGTACAACGAGGAGATTACTTACCATGGCGGCTTTGCGTTCGTCGTCGAGTTCTACAATTTGCCGTTTTGATAAATGTTCCAATGCCAATTCAACCATACCGACGGCACCTTCTACAATACGTGTACGAGCTGCAACAATGGCTGTTGCTTGCTGACGCTGTAACATAGCTCCGGCAATTTCTTGTGAATAGGCTAAGTTGCTAATACGCGCTTCGATAACAGAGATGCCCGCCATGTGCAGTCGCTCGGTGAGTTCGCGTTCAAGTTGGTGGTTAATTTCGTCACCACCCGAACGAAGTGAGATTTCTTTGTGATCATCATCGAAACTATCATAGGGATAAATTCCAGCTAGTTTTCGGATAGCTGATTCGCTTTGGATTTTCACAAAGAGCTCGTAATTATCGACTTCGAAAGCAGCTTTGAATGTGTCTTCAACTCGCCATACCAACACAATCCCAATCATGATCGGATTACCCAGCTTATCGTTGACTTTGATTGGTTGACTTTCGTTGTTTCGTGCACGAAGTGATATTTTACGTTTTACATAAAATGGATTCATCCAAAAAAATCCATTTTCTTTTAATGTGCCTTTGTATGATCCAAACAAAACAGCAACAACCGATTCGTTCGGGTTGACAGTTGATAATCCAATTAAGGTTAAAAGTGCTGCTACAAAAGCAAAAGGAGCAATAACATACATCTGAGCTACGATACTCCAAACACCAACTGCAATGAGCACAAGTGCAAGAATGAGAGCGAAGCCTCCTGAATTTGGTGAAATAGATTTTTCTTTCATTGATATTAATTTGATATCACAAAGGTATCATAATAAATTATTAAAAAACAAAATGTTTTTTAATAATTTATTATGCAGCATACCGCTAGCCCTAGCCCTGCCCCAGGGCCCGGATTGAAATCCGGGGGTGCTGGTTGTGAAGTTCCGGATATAGAGATTTAAGTTTTGATTCCAATTTGCATCCCTCTTGCCAGTAGCCCCGGATTTCAATCCGGGGGTGCTGGATGAAGTGCAAGTAAATTCAACTAGATATAGAGCATGAGCGATTGCAATGGAAAACCCGCAATGTATGCCATAGCCTTGGCGAAGGCATACGTGAGGTTCCGATAGCTATCGGAATGGAATGGAAAGCGCGGCCACATAGTGGCATGCCCAAACAATAAAAATAAAATTCTGTCGTAGCTTTGACTTTCAGCTCGAGCCGATGTTTTTAAAAAAGATTCTCTATTACTTGGATATTCGAACCTTATTTCGTCCGAACGAAAAGAAGGTAAATGCCAATGTTCGGTTTATGAATGGAATGAACCGGATTAGTATTTTTATGTTTCTGTTTGCTTTAGTGGTCTTGTTGATTCGTTATCTGAAACACTAAATACTATTGCTTTACAATACGTTGGGTAGAAGAAATTTTACCTTCAGTTTCCACTTTAAGCAAGTATGTTCCTGATGCCAAATTGGATGTAGGAATTTGAATTTGCTGGTTTACAGTAGGAATGACTTGTTGATGAAGTAGCATGCGACCGCTTAGATCAAATAGGTAAACTTGCGTTTGAGAAGTTGCATTTATAAATCGAATGCTCAGTTGATCGTGAAATGGATTGGGTGAAATTTGAAATAGATTGGAACTAAGTTCTGCAATAGCTTCTGGACGTTGAACAGTAAAATTCGTGTCGAGTGAACAACCTGCTGCATCTGTAATAGTAACATGGTAGGTGCCCGGTGCGAGGTAGTTTACAGTTAAGTCGTTTAAGCCTACAATTTCGTCCCAAGAAGTATGATACGGTTCGAGACCACCAAACATTGTAATGAATATAAAACCATTGTCGGCATTGAGGGAAGCGTTGCCCACATTAGCAGTTAATGACAATGAAGGTACAACCGTAATGGTTTGTGTGCGATCGTCGGTGCCTAAGCTAGTATTGCTAGTAAAGGTGGTTGTGTAAGTTCCTGGATAGAAATAGGTAACATCAACAACACCGTTGTTAGAAACAGAGGGCAAACCACCCGCAAAATCCCATGAAACACTGTCGGAAATGGGTTGTGTGATATCGGAATAAGTAATAGTACTACCGGCACATACTGTAATTTGACTAGCAGTAAAGTTGGCAAAATCGGTACTTGAGCAAAATGGAGGTGTGTCAAAAGCTGCTAATCCATCGTACACATCTTCGGAGCTACCTTGATCGGCGCTATATCCTAATCCACGACGGGCAAAGGTGTTCCATATTAAGCACTTATTTGCTCCTGCATAGTTGAGTTCATCGGCTTGTAAAATGGCATCACGAGAATCTACAAATCCGGGAGAACATACTTGAAGTCGCATACCATCCATTACTAATTGAATGGTTTTGTTGTTTCCCCCTGTGCCATTAATTAGGTCTTGATCGTAGCCATACACATCAATCATATTCCAATATAAATCCCATAAGATAGTACACCAGATTGTGCCTAATCCATGCGCTTCATCGAGATTGACAATTTCGTTGTATGTCAGAGGATTTATATTCATATCGCGAGAATAGGGATAGACGCGAATTCCAGGTCCATTAACATCAGTACCTTGCACATAATTCCCTACAGCTCTAGGCGCATTGGCTGTATTATCGGGAGTTGCAGTCATGATGAGTGCAAAGAAATCGCTCCAACCCTCGCCAGCTTGTTCGGCATTGTACAAACAATCGACATTGAGCGGTCCACCAGTTAAACGGTTTGAAACACCATGTCCATATTCATGAGCAACAACTCCATTATCAAAACTGGAGTCGAAGAAATTCATATCGGAATTAATATTGATTGTTACGTTTAAATTTCCTGTTAATGCAGCTCGAATAGTATTACCGTCTTCTTGAGAAATCATTAAAGAAGGAATGCTAATACCTGGATCTCCGCCACCCATGCTAAAAGGAGTTCCAGTTTCGTTATTTGCAACAATAACGGCAATTGCACCCATCAATTCGGCATTAAATACTTTATCAGCAAAATAACAATTACCACGATCAATTAGAACAATCTTCCCTGTTAAATCATCGATTGATGAACCACAACCTTCGGTAGGATTTATTTCCCCATCGTTCATTAAAACAAGTTGACCAGTAATGGGTATTGGTGTGGATTGAGCTCCGAAAGTTGAAACAGCCGAAACATAAACTCCTGCGATAGAAGAAGGCGAATTGACAGTTAAATAAGAACCTAAATTATTTCCCCAAAGATACATTTGCATGCGAGGTGATTCCCCATCGGGAGGAGTTCCGAAATTGGCGTTGTTCGTTCCGCTGCCATCAAAAGCTTCGGCATTCACAGGATCTAAACTACCGTCGACATTGGTGTAATTATCGTTTTGGAAATTTCCACTTGTTTCATCAAAACCATAATGCCAAAGCACATCATGCAAACGGTTATTATCGTAAAATAAATTAGTAATAGATGCACTTCGGTTTCCAAGAGGATTGCTGTTCGGAGCAGTTGTGAAGGGGAAATCGAAACTGAGAAGTGCCCCTCCATCCACATAATCATCAGGGAGATCGTCGTTGTTTTGATCATCGTATGCATTGACATTATTTCCAATTGTACGTGTATCATCTGCTCCATCAATACCATCGAGATCGTGCCAGCCGTATGGAGATGCTATAAGATCGGAAGGATTTGTAAGTAATACGCGCGGTCCATTGAGCGGACTTTCTAAAGGATACGGAAACACTCGGTATTGTGATCCATCCGATTGCAATTGATCTACAGTTTCTAAATTTTTATTGGAGATAGGTTTTGCACCTGAAGGAAAATGTGGAGCATCAAATTGACAACTCAGTGTGTGATTATGTGATTCGAGAATATTTCCAGTAGCAGCATCGATGCGAATTTGCCATTGAGCATCAGAATTTACTGGCGTGAAACGGAATGTGAAACAATCGAAAAGCTGAGCATCTTTACTAGGAAAATAAAGTCGTTCGATATAGATGAATCCTTTAACACCGGCTTGTTTGGCTTTCCAATAATTGACTTTTATTTCTTTTATATCGGTAAAACGAATTTCCTTTTCAATTCCTTTCGATTGAAGTGCTTTACTTGCTGCATTTTCCATTGTTAATGAAGAAGCGCTATTGGGAACACGAGAGCGGACATCTTTTATAAAATGACATTGTGTGCTAAACAGCTTTCCATTTTTATCAATGGTCACTTGCATATCAGCTCCAAACACCGGCATTTCATCCACATACTGGCGCAACCAGATAACTTGCATTGTTCCATTTTTTGACTGGTAATGACTGCTTACTCGAACATTTTCGAAATCGGATGTACTTAGTTTACAGCTATCCTTCAATTGAGGGATAAACGTTTTCCAATCGGCTTTTTGGGCATTCGAGACGAAAATGCAAAAGCAAAATAGAACGAGTAAGTGTAATTTTTTAGTCATAGTTATTTGAGAATGCAGCTGCATTGTTTAACATGATTCGATCGGATGCGTTTATTGATATGAGCAATCGAATTGTTGCTTGGATCATATACACCACAATAATATAGATTTTTAAAAGGTTTCTTCGTTTTAATGTGTTGTAACAAAACTGTTAACGAAGGAACTTCTTTGAGATTTGCATATTCCTCTAATGTATAATCGAGAAAAGCAGTATTGGCTGAAATTCCACGAACATCAAGCCACCAGCCTTTGCGAAGCTTTTGAGGAAGAAGCATCGTTTTTACATCGGCAGGTGAAGGATAGGCAACAATTTGGTTTCCATCGGTCGATAAAGTGACCGGAACGAGTGTTTCCCAAGGACCGTTTAATTGATAGACAATAGCGTTCGGACCGGGAATTAAAAAAGGGGAATACGAAATCTGTTTTTCAGGATTCATCCAAGCAGAAATTCCGCCCATGAAAACAAAAACCAAGCTTAGTATTCCCCGCATAGTACTTATTTCTGAATGGAAATAGTTCGTGTGAATGTTTGTTTTTCATTCATGTAACGCAACATATAAATTCCAGCGTCTAATCCATTTGTATGAAGCTGAAATTGATTAGGCTTGCCTGTTACTTTCTCCGATTTTACCACTTGTCCTAATTCATTCATCAAGTCAATCCGACCATTTTCCAAACCAGCAGAATTGCTGATCCATAGATAATCTTTTGCTGGATTTGGATACACTTTCAAGTTCGATTCTTTTGCTTCATCAATACCTAAAATCGATCGCGAAACTTGGATATCGAGTAAATAAGAACCTGTGTTTCCTGTAAAATAAGGAGAAACCTTAAACAGTACATTTCCACCATTGTTCAATAAAATGGCTTCGGGAGCAATATCATCAATTGCAGGTGACGAACCCGAACCATCATCATACGAAAACACCGCATCAACTGTATACGTATTACCATTGCCAGAATTGTAAGAATCATGGATGCGTGGAGTGATTACATAATTGAATCCGGAAGGAAAACTCACCCCGTAATAATCTATGTCAGAACCCAAGTGAAAGTTAGAACCTGTAGTCAGTACCGAAGAATTGGAGCCACTAAAAGTAGGTGTGAACACATAAGGTGATCCAGCAGCATCATTGTTTTCGTATTGATCAGGACTCAAAGGTGGTGCGACAACCGTAATGGTTATTGGATTGGTAAAATACGAACCACCTAATAAATAATATTGACCTGATCCTGATTCTTCACCCATCATAGCCAAAATATAGGTTCCTGGATTTACATTCAAATTCGCTGTAGAAAACGTTAAATATGGCGACAAATAAGAATATCCATAAGGTAAACCTTGCGTTTCATTTAATGTACCTATGGTTGTTACATACGTCCCTTCGAGATCATATAATGCACATGCATAAGTGCCTAGCCAGTCGTTTAAGCCTTCGTTAATCAAATTTACATTCACTGAAGCTGCTTGTCCACTTACGAATTGAGTTGGACTTAGCGTCATATTGGAATACAATTGAATGTAGTTATAAGGTCCTAGAATAGTTACTGGGACTGGATTGTAGGCACCTGTTCCAGCATCAATCAATTGCCAGTTTCCTGAACCTTGTTTGAATACGATAGCAACCAAATAATCGCCAGGAGTGGCAAGTATTCCCGTGGTGCTAAATGTTGCGTTCACACTGGTACCAGCTGCAATGGTTTGGTTGGTGAATGTTTGAACAAAATCGACTAAATAGCCATCGGTTGTTACTACAGCAGCAGCAAAATCGGCAGTAAGGCTTGTTGAACCTGTATTGCTTACTGTTGCATATACATCAAAAGCAGAATTAAAATCGAGCTGAAATCCTGGATTGAGACTGATGCCCGAAGTGATCGATAAAGCAGCAGGAGCTGGAGGTGTTGTTCCGCCAGGTGGTTTGATACCTTTAATCACTTGTTGGTTGGAGTTGAATCCACCATCTCCCCCACCCGTTCCTAAAGACGTAGGGTTTAGCGCATCTAAATTGAAGAAGCCATTGTTTTGATTGCTCCATCCCCAATTCATGTGGAAAAAGTTGTTATCGTCGTAGCCATCGCAAACCCAAGTATGACCACCACCGCTACCAATTCCGGCATATTGCATTACGCGACCGGCATCGAGTTCGGCTTTCATCATGGCGATCCATTGTTGATCGGTTTGTGTTTGACGCATCACTCCTACCAAAGTACTTGCATCATATCCGAAATACGTTTTGTAAGCATATTCAGCACAATGTTGAACGGGTGATGCTGCAGCTACAACATAAGCGCTACTTCCTCCAGTTTGCCCAACACCATAAGTCATTTCAACACTTACACCGCAATGGTACATGAGCTGAGCAATTTCGGCGTTGGCTGATGAAATTTGATTTGGCATAGCTGCCCAATTGTATGTTGCACTTCCAAAATTAGCCGATAAGGTTCCATAGGCTTGTGTATCGTAGGAATGAAAACCACTTCCTTGTGCAGGATAGGACCAGTATTTCATCACCATTGCCATGGCAGTTGCTACACATCCAGTAACCGTCCGATCGTTGTATTGGGTATTGAATGGACATTGCGCATTGTAATTAGGTGCTTGATCCCAACCAACTTGAAGCAAAGGACCAACAGTATTTCTCAATACATTGGAAGGTGTTTCAGCATTGCGGAATTTTGTCCAAGCAGTAGAAATTTGGGATGTTGCAGGAGCATCTTCGTTAATGATGTAGACAATTTCGTTGTGGTATTTTTCGAGCCAAGTAGTTACTTGCGGAGCTTGATCATCAACCACATACTGTCCTTTTAAGGAATAGCCAAGGATGGGATATACTTGATCATCACCTGAGACGATAACGAATCCATCGGAAGCATTAATCTGATAAATATAAAACACAGCTCGATCATCGTATTCATCGGCTTGAACGAGTGTGAGAAAATCGGGAGCTTGACCTTGCTGAATTCGGTAAAAATTAGCAGCAATAGCACGTGCAGCATCTTGGGGAACTTCGTCGGCCCAAAGGGGAAGAAAAAAGATGCTAAGGAAGAGAGCGAGTAAGAGTGAACGCATAAACTTGGGTTAGAATGATTGAATCGGTGAGCTAAATCAAAGATATAATTTAAAGTGTGTGATGAATTAGATGGTTCAAAAAATTTGATAGTAATTTAAAACTAAGAAAAGGATGAATGTATTTAGTTCAATGAATTAATTAAATCGGATTGATAAGTTAATAAATCCATTTTGGTTAAGAAAAAATGACGGTAGACTAAAAAATTATAATCATTCATGGCAGTAAATAGAATATTGAGATTATCCTCCCTGTATCTTTTACCACTGAAATAAGTTAAATCACTAGATACATAGCTTGTGTAATTTTGGAACATAGCATCAGGAAGTTCACCTTTTAATATTTCAAGATTTAAAAGTGAACGAATGTCATTTTTGAATTCTATTTCCATAATAGCTAGGTCTTTTAGATTTAATTCAATAATGTCAAACGTTGTAGTTTCTCGAATGAAATTACTTGCATTGGATATTTTCGTATAAAACTCCATTCGATTATCAAATGCTTTATCTAAGAGAAAAAACGTGCGGTATTTTTCTTTTAATGATCCCTCTTTTCCCTGTTTTGAGGCTTGAAACATGAAGAATTGATAGATTTGAATGTCATTCTGTTTAATTAATTCTTTTCGAGATTCAATTTCTTTTTCAATAAGAATTAATAGAGAAACAGCCTCTTGGGATTTATATTTCTTTCCATCATAATCAAAGGTCTTTACAGGATATTCGCCACTATTAATATTCGTTATTGTTATTTTATCATTTTCGAGTGCTATTAACTCATAAATTAAATCCACTTTTTCTCTACTAAATAAGGTTTCAAGATTTGATAAGTCATTATTTAATACAATCTCATCTACATCAAATAGGGTAAGATTTTTATTGTCGAAATACTCATTATAAATAGCAGGAAAACTATTACTAGCAATCAATTTCGAAAAATCAGATTTAAAAGATTCTGGGGTTAAATCTTGTATTTTATTTTCATAAACAATAGTTGAAAATAATTTCTCAGTAAATAATTCTTCCCATTTTTGAACATGATCAAATAATGAAATAGCAAGATTAGAATTGCTGTATGGTTTGACAATATTAAGTTTTTCTAAAGCTGTTATGCGTTCAATAGTACTAGGATGTGAAGCCCATTGGTCTTTAATATTGAGTTTCGATTTATTGTATTTGCTTAAATCTTGATTGCTTAATAGTGGTAATTCATTTTTAAAAGAATAGTTATTTAATTGTGCTAAATAATTCAACACATACCGTTGATTTTGAAAGATATTCTTAGTTGTAATTCCATCAGCAACTCTATTTGTATAGTAATTAATAACGGAAGAATAGGAGTGGTCGGATAAATCCATTCGTAATAATGATTCTTTAAGAGGAAGATAGCCTGCAACATTGGCCGCAACTTCATCGGCATGGAATTCCATTTCACGAGAAAGTGCCATATAACTAATATTAACCAATTCATACATTTTCCTTAAAACTGATTGAATACCAGAAATAATTCCAACTGCTATATTGACAAACAAAGAGAAATATCCGCTAATATTTGCCCATCGATCTATCATTTCCTGAAATGATTCATTGTCATAGAGCATGTTATAAATTACCTGATTTACATTGTAAACAAAGCTTCCCACTTTCATTGTTCGTTGTGAGAAATGGCCAAATTCGTGAGCCATAATGGCTTTAAATTCCTGTTCTGAAATGGTATTTACGAGTCCGATTCCAATTTGCAGATTTTTACGGATTGGAAAAAACATACTCCAAAAGCTGGAATCGTAGAAAACACTGGCATTTACATCGCTCGACAAATAAATCTTTTTCGGGAAATCAGTGCCTACTTCTTGAACAATTTCATTGATAAATTGAAACAAGCGAGGTTCTTGACTTTGAGTAATTTCGACTAAGTGACTTCGATCTATTTTATGTTTTTTAAACAAAAATTTAAAAAGGAATATGAGAATAAAAAAGCCAAGACTAGCAATGCCTAAACCTAATCCGATTGTAATAACCATTGGCTTAAATACAATTAATGCAATGCCTGCAACTCCACAAAAAATTGTTAACCCAATGGCTAAAGCCAATAATAAAATATAGACTAACATGAATAAGACAATTGAAAAAATTGCCTTGGTAGTCATTTTCTTAAAACTCGAAGATGTTTGAATTTGCATGAGATAGCTTTTAACCTAGGGCACAGAAATTAATTGAAATACGAATTCTGTTTTATTAAATCTTTCCAAAATTATAAGAAACTGTATTATATAGAAATTTCTATCCATTTCTTTCCCTATTTGCAAATTTCAGATTTAAACTTCAGGGTTATTTCAAAGTTTTTCTAGATTAAAAAACTCCGTACAAAATGACGGAGTTTTTAATTAATTATTTCTATAGGTGCAAATAAATCCCTTTTATTTATGTCAATGTCCAATCATCACCTTCCTACTTTCCTCACCCAATTGCACTAAATACAATCCATCTGCAAAGTTCGACACCGGAATTTCGACTTGTTTTCCATTCCAATTTGACGAATAAACTAATGCCCCTGAAGAAGAAAATAATCGAATGATTTCTGTATTCATTTTTCCGCTAGAAGTGATAATTAATCGGTCGTTAGCTGGGTTGGGAAATACGATAAATCCCGGTTTTTGAAATTCATTTATTCCAGTACATACATCTACCCAAAGCGTGTCGCGTAAATTGCAACCTAATTCATCGGTGGCGGTAAGGGCATATTGTCCGGTGGTAGTAATAGGGAGACTTTGACCGCTTGCGCCGGTTGACCAATCATACGCTTGATAGCCTGATTCTGCTAATAAAACAAATGGCAGGGCACTAGAACACACCCGATCGGAACCATTATAATTCAAATTTAAATCATTGGTATTGGAAGTTGCAATGACTAAAACAGTATCGGTATTCATTTGACAACCATCACTCGCCCTAACCCAATAGGTGCCGGGTAGATAGACTGTTAGCGTACTGTTTTCAGAACCATTAGACCATTCGTATTCCGAAAATACGTTGGTTGTAGTGAGCACTATTATTTGCTCATTGCATAAATATTTATCGGGACCTAAACTAACTACCGGAAGGGCTGGAAAAGGTGATACTTGTGTGGTATCGCTCAAAATACATCCCGATGCTCCTTTTACTTTTACCCAATACAAACCTGTTGAGGTAACGTTTAATGAATCGGCATTGGAACTATTATTCCATTCGTAGGATAGAAAGCCTTCACCAGCATATAATGTAAGCGTATCGCATAAATAAGATGTAGCTGGTAAAGAAAATGGCTCAGGCGCATTTGTTTGAACAAGCAAGGTGTCATGCGTAATTCCACATCGACCATAAACAGTAACCATGAGCACATCGGTGCCTGGATTTGCCCCACTGGTTAGCGTTGCATTTGTACTTCCATTCTGAGCATTAAAAATACCGGGGCCAGTATGTGTCCAAACAGTTGAATCTTCAGCTGAAGCGAGAGATATTCCGTATAAATAGGAATTTCCACCTTGGCAAATATTTTTAGGTCCCGCAATGGCTGGATTATGCGCATTTAAATAACCAGCAAGCATATTTGGGAAACTTGCCCCTGGAGTACTACTAAAACTAACAAGAAAATTCGATTGCTGATAATTACAAGCAATACCATATTCATTCGGATTAGCGATGTAATCGATTTGTGGGCCGTTAAACTGATACACATAAATTCTCCCATCAGCTCCCAAGACTAATTGTCCATAGCTTCCATATTGTGAAATATCAACTACATAAGCAGAATAAAATACTTCTGTTTCGGTAGTGGAACTCAAATCAAACTGACGTAATTGTCCACCTTGCCATTGTCCCACATAGAGTTTTGAATTATCAAGTGAAAACTCAATTCCGAATGGTTGATTTGAACCATTTTCATTTAAAGGAAGTTCCAACGCATTGCTGAATTGACCTGATTCATTGTCGAAATCAGCAATTACAATTTTATCACCTACTACATAGGTTGCCATACGATTTCCATCATGGGAAAAACGCATATTTCCGAGACAGGCAATTATCCCAAATCCCGGACGATTTTCTGTCCCAATAACTGAAACAACAGGTTCTGCATGCAGTCCATCTTGATCAATTAAAAAGGCGAGATAGGTATTGCTATTATACAAGCAGGTTCCAATCCACACATCGTGACCGTTTGCATGCCACGTAGCAGCTAATTTTTCACTTCCACCTAATAATAAAAGTGTGTTTTTGCTTGCAGGAATTACATCACCCAATCCACCATTAAGCGTCATATCTACAATACTATAACGTAATCCATTAGCGAGACTGTGTTCAAAATCATCGTTCGTCAACACATAAAACTGATTTGGATTACCTGGATGCGGAACAATCAACACACACTGACTTGCAGAAGGATTTCCCATCAAACCTGAACCATTAGGCATGATAGCATAATTGCGATTCCACACTTTTTGTCCATCCGAAAAAAGAAGCAAATTCCCATCTGCATCCGAAATTGAGGAAGTAACTTCAGTACTGACGTCGTTTATTGGACTGTATTGTGGCAAGAAAACAGCCGTATTATTTTCGAAACGAATGGCGTTATTGACGAAAATCCAATTACTAGTTGCACCCGATAAATCACAATTACCAATTTGGAAGAATTTAGTGGTAGAAGTATCACTGCACGTTTCGTTGCTTGTGACTAGATACAAAGAATGTCCACCAACTGAATTAAATTGTTGATTCCAAGTGTTGGAATTTCCTACGAGATTACCATCTAAATACCAAGCATACGTGAGTGAATTTGATGGCAAACTAGCAGCATTAATAGTGTCACCAGGATTATAAGGTCCTTCGGAAAACTGCATAGCAGCTTGAGATGAACATCCAACTATGATCACTTGACTTTTAGATGTGGTACAATTGGGATCTCCATTAAATCCAGTGACTTTTATTGTGTAAACACCCGGAGAATTAAATTGATAATACAATTGCTCCGTAGAACTTATAAGTGTATCATTTACGGTCCATTCATAGGTTGTGGCATTAGTAAAATCTTCTAAACCAAAAAGGCCAACCATTCCATTTACAAAGGAATTATTAAATGATGTGATATTGAGATTAATTGGAGCAAGCATACACGGACTAGCACATCCATTTGATTCAAGTAGTATGGAACGAGCTGTTGTTAATGCTGCATTCATGCGATCTGATTGCCCACTAGTAAAATGGAATTGACATACTTGATAGCCATAATCCATGTAATTACTAAACATATCAGGCTGATCACCTAAACCACCATTTGCTACTGGACGAAAAGGATTATTCACACTTAAATCATCATCATCCGTAGTACAGGTATTGGTAGTATTAAAACACGCTATTGCAGCCGTTGAATTATCGGGCGGAGTATCGCAAACACGATCTCCATCGGTCTGACAATTAGAGTTGGCGCAACCACCTTCAAACGTGTGATATAAACCAAGATAATGTCCTGCTTCGTGAATGTGTACTTTGGAGTTATCGGGAGATGTACCAAAAAATCCGATTTCATTTACGATACCATCTTCAGGTTGTCCTTGAGAAGAAGGGAAATTGGCATAACCTGCTACTCCACTGCCCATAGAAGCAGAGGTAATTTCGTTCACCAACCAAATATTAAGGTATTTATTTGGATCCCAACGAATGAGATTTTTCAGATCAGCATCTTGCGTTTCGATGGTGACGTTTGATAGCTCCGACTCGGTAAAGGTAATTCCATCGGTCAATTCTCCCAAAGGACCAGTTCTAGCTAAACAGAATTGAATGTCGGTATTCACTCCTAGAGGATTATAATAAGTTCCAGAATTTGAAAAAGCAGCATTTAAATGGTCTATTCCATTCAAGACATGGATATAAAACAGCTGGAAAGGATCTTGTCCTGGAAGATAAATCACATGCACGACCACAGGAATGGTCAATACAGAGCGGTCATTGGCTGGTCGCGCTTGCTGTTGTATGATACTATTCTGAATAGCTTCACGCATTTTAAACGATGGATCAGATTCCCGTTTCGCACGTAAATATTCATCGGTAAAACAACGTGGTGGTGGAGTGTTTTCGGAATTCTGTTGAGCGAATAACGATACCTGGCTAAGGAATAAAAAAAGACATGCGTAGAAATACTTCATCATGGGGTAGATTTTGGTGAAAGATTGCATGCGTGCTACCCATTTGATGGCAGTTCAAATCAATTATTTATTCAGATTAAATGCTGAAGAAATGATTGGAAATTTTACCAGAAAATAGATATAAAACAAGGCTGGGACGATATCTAAATATAGGAATTAAATATTAGATAAGTTTAACTAGTCAAATAAAAGCACCATTTCAGGTAAAAATGTATTTAAATCACTTATAAACAAGACATAAAGTTTAGTCCGACAAAAAAAAGAAAGTAAAGAATAGTGAGTTCGAATAGGACTTTAACTTTGATATAAAAGAGAATGAATGTATATTCGTAGTATGAAAACGAAAGCAGAAATTGAGTTAAAGCTTCAGGAAATCAAACCTTTGCTTGCATCTAAATTTCATGTAAGTAGAATTGCTTATTTTGGTTCATACGCAAAGGGAATTCAAACTGAGAAAAGTGATATTGACTTGTTGGTAGAATTTTCTGAACCAATTGGTTGGGAATTTTTCACACTTGAAAAATTCTTAGAAAATACATTCGAGTTGCCAGTCGATTTAGTAACAGCTGATGCTTTAAAAGATCGAATAAAAATGTCTATCCTGAATCAACTCCGGTACATTTGAAACCGTCTGAACGCGATCCAATTCTTTATTTAGAAGACATTGTTTTATCCATGCAAAGGGTAAAAGAATATATTGGTGAATTAAATTTCCAGGAGTTTAAATGGGATTACAAAACAGTAGATGCTGTGATTCGAAATTTTGAAATTATTGGTGAAGCATCTAAGAATATACCCAATCACATCAAAGAAAACTATAAACAAATTCCTTGGGATGAAATGTATCGTTTACGAAACAGAATTTCACATGAATACTTTGGAATTGATTACGAAATTCTTTGGGCAATTGCTACCAAATATCTACCAACAAATTATATTGATATGCTAGCAATTCTTGAACACGAGAAAAACGCATAAACTTCAAATCAATAAAATTAATTTCAATTAAACTTATCATTGATTGTCAAATAAACAAATCTTTAATATCGATCTACTTATTAAATTTATCAATGCGCCTCCAACCAATTCATTCCAGTGCCAATTTCAACTTCAATAGGAACGGTGGTTTTAAAGGCGGTACGCATGTGATGCAAAATAATTGGTTTTAAAATTTCGAGTTCCTCTTTATGCGCATCAAATACCAATTCATCATGCACTTGAAGCGTCATTTTAGAGCGTAAATTTTTCTCTTTTAATTCTTGGTGAATGCCAATCATCGCCATTTTAATTAAATCGGCAGCAGAACCTTGTACAGGTGAATTAATTGCTTCCCGTTCGGCAAATCCACGAATGGTGAAATTACGCGAATTAATATCTTTTAAATACCTGCGACGCCCCATCATTGTTTTCACGTATCCATTGGCACGAGCGAATTCTAGCGTACTGTTCATGTATCCTTTAATTCCCGGATATTGTGCAAAATAATTCTCAATTAATTCAGCCGCTTCTTTTCGTGGAACTCCCAATCGTTGCGAAAGTCCAAATGCGGATATAGAATAAATAATTCCAAAATTCACCATTTTCGCCTTGCTCCGCATTTCACGTGTTACATCCTCTAAAGCCACACCATAAACACGTGCAGCCGTTGCTTGATGAATATCGATGCCTTTAGTAAACGCATCTAACATGGCTTCTTCTTTCGCAATTTCAGCTACTAAACGTAATTCAATCTGACTATAATCCGCAGAAACCAAAACGTGATCCGCATCGCGTGCTATAAAGGCTTTTCGTACCTGTTGTCCGCGATCAGTTCGGATTGGAATATTTTGAAGATTGGGATTTACCGAACTGAGTCGACCGGTAGAAGCAATGGTTTGATTAAACGTGGTGTGAATACGCCCTGTAACAGGATTAATCAAATTAGGTAACGAATCAACATAGGTCGATTTTAGCTTGGTAATTTCTCGGTAATCGAGCAATTTCGCAGCAATCGGATATTCCTTTTCGAGTTTGCTGAGAATTTCTTCCCCAGTAGCATACTGACCCGTTTTTGTTTTTTCAACACTCGGTAATTTCAATTTATCGAAAAGAATTTCACCCAATTGTTTCGGAGAATCAATGTTGAATTCTTGTCCAGCCATTTCCCATATCGAATCTCGAAGGAGAATTAAATCGCTTTGTAATTCTTCGGAATAATTCGCCAAAAATGCTTCATCCACTTTTACACCTTCATATTCCATATCGGCTAAAACAGGAATTAAAGGCAATTCAATTTTTTGCAATACATCCACCACTTCTCTCTTCTCCACCATAGGTTGAATCACCTGCTTTAATTGCAAGGTGATATCCGCATCCTCAGCAGCATATTCTACCACTTGCTCCACCGGAACATCGCGCATTGTTCCTTGGTTTTTGCCGCGTTTCCCAATGAGTTCAGTAATGGAAACAGGCGTATATCCCAAATAGGTTTCGCTCAAATAATCCATACCGTGTTTCATGTCGGGCTCCACGAGGTAATGCGCCAACATGGTATCATAAACAGGCAAAGAAACTTCCACCCCAAATTGACGCAATACGAGTAAATCGAATTTTACGTTTTGTCCAATTTTTAGGATGCTTTTACTTTCGAGCAAAGGCTTAAAATAACTGAGAATTCGAGCTACTTCACTTTTATCCGAAGGTGTTGGAACATAATACGCTTCGCCTTCTTTCACACTAAAAGAAAGTCCTACTAATTCTAAACTAAAATAATCGAGCGATGAAGTTTCCGTATCAAAACAAAACTCTGTTTGTTGTCCGAGTAAATCCGCCAGATTCTTTAATTCCTCCTCACTTTCTACACGGAAATACGTATGTGGAGTATTGCTAATATTTTTCCCTTTTTCAGTCGGTTCTGGATGATCTTCCTCAGGATTATTTTCCTCACCGAACATAGAAATTTGTCCGTTCGATGGCTTAGGTGCAGCAGGAATACTCTTCTTCACTTCGGGCGCAATCTGTTGATTCACGCTAAAATCAGCACCCAAAATACGACGCCCCATACTGCGGAATTCGAGCTCGGTAAATAAGGCTGCTAATTTCTCCCGATCCGGTTCAGAAATCAATAAATCATCATCGCTCACTTCAATCGGAACATCCAAAATTATGGTAGCAAGCATTTTCGAAATATGTGCCTGGTCGACAAATGCTTCCACATTTTCTTTCATTTTCCCCTTCAATTCATGCGAATGGGCAATCATATTTTCCATCGAGCCATATTGCTGAATGAGCTTCTTGGCGGTCTTTTCACCAATACCTGGAATTCCTGGAATATTATCCGAAGCATCTCCCCACATGCCCAAAATATCAATCACTTTCAATGGATCATCAATCTCCCATTTTGCACAAATCTCTGGCACACCTAAAATCTCAATATCGTTGCCCATACGAGCCGGTTTGTACATGTAAATATTGGGCTCAACCAGCTGTCCATAATCCTTATCAGGCGTAACCATATACACCACATGTCCTTCGCGCGCCTTTACTTTAGCAATGGTTCCAATAATGTCATCGGCTTCATAACCAGCCAATTCGAGCATCGGAATATTAAATGCACGAATTATCTCTTTAATCCAAGGTAAATTGCTCTGAATATCTTCGGGCATCGCCTCGCGGTGTGCCTTGTAAAAGCTGTGCTCCACGGCACGATTGGTCTCCGCAGCCGAATCAAATACTACTGCAATATGCGTAGGCCTTTCCTTCAGCATGAGTTCCACCAGCGTATTGGTAAAACCCGATGCAGCACTCACATTCATGCCTTTTGAATTCATCAGTGGATTCCGGCTAAAGGCAAAATAAGCGCGGTAAATCAAGGCAAATGCGTCCAACAAGAAAAGACGCTTATCGTCGTGTGGGTTGATGTTCATGCGACGAAGATAGGGAATTGATGTGCTGATTTGCTAGTGTGATGGTGTGCTAATGGATGATTTGCTAGTTATTTGAAAATGTTTGATTTGTACTCAAGAATTCTAATTTTTTGGGCGCCCGGGCAGGCTATCGGTTCGTGGGAACTCACCTCTATCCTTGGCGCTTACGTGAAATTTAGATCAATTATGTGTAATTGGAAATTTTTGCTGGTAGCTGTCATTCCTCGGATTGAAATCCAAGGTTGCTGAAGGAATTTGGGACATTCCTATAAAACTGGTGTGCTAGTTTGTTGTCCACATGCAACCCCGGAATTCATTCCGGGGATTAAATCATATCATGTGCAATTAGAAATTTTTGCTGGTAGCTGTTATGCCTTGGATTTAAATCCAAGGATGCTGTTGCTATTCTCGACTTTTCGTTCATTCTCTAAAACAGTACTTTGATGCAGAAAGAGAAAAAAAACAACCTAACTTATCCTTGGATTGAAATCTAAGGTTGCTGAAGGAATTTGGGACATTTCGTTTATACTATAAAACGATACTAAGTTGCTGGAGTTATTGGTGACATTTCGTTTATACTATAAAACGATTCTAAGATGCTGGAGTTATTGAGGACATTTCGTTTATACTTTAGAACTGCACTATAATGCAGCTTGCGTTAAACCAAACTTTCGAATAAACTAAATTTGGGATTTAAAATTCGAACTTTATTGTCGAGTTATTTGCTAAACACAATCTATTTTGTCGCTTCAGTTTCGTTACGTCGAATCTCCACTTTAGTCATTTTTCCGGATATTTTTCCACTTCGGGCATTGATCGTCATCATGCGTTTCCGACGAACCATTGCCCCTTTTTTCTTATCTAAATACTGATTTTCTGTGCCTGTAGATCGAATAATTTTCTTGCTCAAATAATCCCGCTCTGCTGTCACTACCCATGCGTCACCATTGGGAGTTCGAGTGGCAGTCCAATCTTCCCGAAAACGCAAAAAGTTGATGAATTTCGCATACCGAATTGCATCTTCAGCAGTAAATTCGAGCGTGTCTTTCCGACCACTATTTTTAAAAGAAACATCATTCGCTTGGGCAAACTGACTGAAGAAAAGACTAATAGTTAAAATCAAAATTCGAGTAATAAATGATTGGTTCATAACTTAATAATTTACTGTAAAGATACCACTGTTTTGCTGAAAAATATCGAATGAAAAAAGCTTAACACAAAAGAAACAATGAATGAAAAATCCGGTTTCGTGAATTAAATTGAAATCCATTTCATTCTTATTGAATTGTAAAATCTTCAACAAAAAAATAATAAATAATGAAACGATTAATTCTGTTAATACTATGTGAATTCTTATTCATTTTTTCCGATTATTAATTTTTAAACCTTTAAATTAATTTACAGGGATTTTAGATTCGTTATAAAAATTCCAAATAATTAAATACATTTCCCATATGAAAAAAAGTATAAGTATTTTCTTTTGCCTATTTGCATTACTAAAGATATACGCTCAAGGCAATTATATTCACACCTCAGGCCGACATATTCTTGGTTCCTGCGGTGATACACTTCTGATAAAAGGAGTGAATTATGCTCCTTACAATTGGGGATATTTAGCCGATGAATTAAGACTCGATCAAATTGCTCAAACCGGCGCCAATGCCGTCCGTATGGTGTGGTACACAAACAATAATGCAGCTCCAGTATATGCGAATTTAGATGCATTAGATTCAGCTATTACGCGCTGTACTCAACTTGGAATGATAGCCATAGTAGAACTGCACGATTTCACCTGCACGAACGATGCTGCAGCTCTAATCACAGGTTTAGCTTGGTGGGAACAACCCGAAGTAATGAATCTACTCGATCGTAATAAAGAAAGCGTTATTGTAAATATCTCCAACGAAAGCTTGTATTATAATTGGGGCAGCAATCCAAATCAAGCGCTAAGCAGCTATTTCAGCACCTATTCGACTATTATCTCCAACTTACGAGCGCATCCGGAGTTTAAATTCCCATTACTGATTGATGCACCTGATTGCGGTGGTTCTTCAGATGCATTTGTCACCGCCTCTACAGCAGCAAATTTGATAAATGCCGATCCAGAACACAACTTAATTTTCAGCACACATACGTATTGGTATGCCCAAACAAACAACGACTCCAGCATAATATATCAGCGTTTAGCCAATGTGTGTAATGCCAATATTCCACTGATTGCAGGAGAAGTTGCCAATTCTCAAGATGATACCGAACTATGTCAATATGCACTGAATTATTCAGCTGTAATTAATAGCTGCAATTCCCTTCAAATGGGCTGGTTAATTTGGTGCTGGGATCGCGATGGTTGTCCCGAACGACAAATGAGCAGCGACGGGATTTTCGCTAATCTAACAACTTTAGGAAATGATATTCTAAACAATTCGAATTATGGTTGGACTATTCATCCACCAGAAAAAAGTAAATACCTCACCACTGCCGATTGTAGCTTAGGAAATAAATTAATTAACGACTCGCATTTTAGTATTCAATTCAGCAAAACAAACAATCAATTGAATTTCTCTTCTACCTCAACTATACAGCAAATCCGCTTATTCGACAACCAAGGAAAAGAATATCCACTACATACGAATGGAATAAACACCTATTTATCGAATGAATTAATTTCAGGCATTTATATCATTCAAGCACAGGATAAAAATGGCAGTATAATTCACCAAAAAATTCTTGTGAATTAATTTATTTCTAGTTTTTAATAACCCGTTTATTCATCACCCAACCTGCTGATTGAATTCGAAGAATATATACTCCAGAAGTAAGATTCTCAAATGACATAGAAATAGCTGAAGTAGCAGGAAGGACAATACGTTGAAGAACCTGTCCCTGTATTGTTAAGAGATTCAAATGCGCCAATTGATTACTCGTAGATTCTATCCGAATAATATCATTTGTTGGATTCGGATACAAACTAAAATCAGTCGTTAAATCGGATATTCCAAGAACTGTGTAATTAAATGCTGTAGAATTCGATTGGCACCCATTCGTATCAGTAATCAAAACCGAGTAATCGCCTGTAACAGTTGGATTTATTAGAGCATTATTACTTCCTGAAATGGTTGAACCATTGAAATACCATTGGTAGAAAACAGGTGAAGTTCCTGAAATAGCTTCGAGCTGATTTCCGTTTAACACAATGCTTGGAGTTTCGGGTAATGCATAAACAGTTATTGTATCATTTAAGAGAAGTGTATCGCTACCATTTGGATTACTCACTATTAATTGAACAGGATAAATGCCTGATGTTGGATAACAAATATTTATTGGATTTTGGATAGTAGATGATGCGGTGAAAGCACCCGGAAATGACCAATTCCAAGTAATTGGATTACCAGTTGAAGTGTCTGTAAAACTGATACATCCGCCGGTACAAATTGCAGGATTTGAAATACTAAAAGCTGCATGAGGGAATTCTGAAATAGAATTGCCACAAACCGAAACATGTTGCCCAAGATTAGATAAATCATCTACAGGCAAAACGTTCCATTGTGAGGATGATTGATTCCAATCGGTATTAGCTCGATCGGATGATTGACTGCGGATGAGCGTGTGTGAGGCTGTATTGGTTCCATTGAAAGTCCAATTGCTACCAGGATTATTTCCAATTATTCCAATTAAATCAATGATTGTTTCTTGATGTTTCAGAGCAAGGGCATCATTTCCATTAAATGAAACAACCAAACTTGATAGAGTTGCAACAGAATTAATACTAGGTGAATTAGCCAATGGATGTTTGATAACAATTACTTGATGCGATGCAATACTGCCTGAAAGCACTTGAGAATAGGAAACCGTGTTTGAACCATTTAAAAATAATTCAAGCGAATAATTCGATAAATCAATAATTGATGAAGTTGGATTAAATAGCTCAATTGCATTTTCATTTTCCGAACCATCTACATATTCTGAAATAAATAATTCGGCACATCCTTCTGATTGAGGAATGCTAATCGCACAAGGTTTTGTAAGTGTGGTGTAGCCATAATCGTTATAAGCCGTTAAGGTTACATCATGACAACCCGGACTTAACATCGTAACACTTTGCACATCCTGTGAAATAGAACTCGGTGGATTTGCATCTTGAAATTGCCAAAACCAGAAATCAGGCATATTGCCACTAAAATCAAAGAAATCAACCGAGTTTCCCGTTACATCAAATGTAAAATTCGGTTGAGGCGGAAGTCCTAATTGATTTGTAACAGTGATCCAATAATCTTCTGTTTCTCCAGCATTAAATAGCGCACATGCATCAGCAGCACCCATCGACAATGCTACAGGAACGCACCTTACACGCATTCGCGTTATACCCAATAAAGCATTGACTGGTACTGATAAATAATTAAATACCGGCTGATTAGGTATTGAAGCAGCTGAAATTTCAACATATTCGGATACTGTAAATTGTCCATTTTGATCCCAGTCGGTCCAAACGGCTATGCGAGCAGAAACATTGGTTCTAGCTGCAAAATTATACGTGTAATTTCTAATAACTTGTGTAGTGGTAGTTCCTGATGCAGGCCAGAGTGTATAAGCATTTCCTGTAATCCCATTGCATCCACTTGGATCGTTTAGTAAGGTCGATTGATACATTCGAACAGCATCCAAATAAACCGAACTTGAACAAGCATTTGAATGAAGTGTGGTACAGTAATTCAAATTGGCAACAATCTTCACACGATAATCCTGAGTTTCACCAAATGAATACACCGTACATGGGTTCATATTACTACCATTCAAGCCAAGTCCAAATGCAGATCGAACTCGAATTCGGTACACGCCAGATGCTTGATTTATTGGAACATTTAAAGTGAAATGCAATGTTTCATTTGGAACACCGGCATTCGCTTCCTGCTCCCCTATTTTCTCATTTAATTCGAATTGATTGTTGTTATTCCAATCTACCCAAATCGCATAGAATGTTCCTTGATCGGCACTTATTCGAGTTCCAGAAACAATCTGAAAATCTACATTGGCATTAGGAGAAGTTATCAAAACTTGATTGGGATAATCATGATAAGTAACTGTTCCAACAATTCCTGAATTGAGATTATTTATGGTACCGCCAATTACGCTTTCTATGATATCGCCATCCGAATTACCATAGGTACTTGCAGGCAAACAAGTGCTTCCCGAATTAGAAACGATTGTTACATTATAATCTTCTGTTTCTCCATCTGCATAATTTCCACAGGCTTGAAGTGGTAATGGAGAAGAAGTACAACGCACTCGCATACGTGCAGCTCCAGCAGGTGCATTTGCGGGAATAACAAATCCTAAATGATGCTGCAAATAGGAAGTAGATGAATATTCTCCCAATTTTTCACCCGAATCATTAAAATCACCATCGCGATTAAAATCAATCCATGCCGCATAATTTGACGTGTTTGTATAGCCACTAGTAATGGATAAAGTATTCGAATTGCCTGCATATAAAATAGCAGGAAGTAAATTGGAATAATATTGATAAAATGGACTTAATAATTCTCCTGATGGATTGAATGTATATCCGATTGATACATCCGAAATAAAATGACCGTTTGAATTAGTATGCGTTGGATTACAAGACGATGGCATAGAACTAACCACACGCACATCGTAGTCTTCGGTTTCTCCAAATGAATATCCAATACACGGATTAATTCCAACGGTATTAAATGCACTTCTAACACGCATCCGATGCATTCCTGAACTAGCATTTAATGGAACAGTAAATGGAAACTGAATAATGTCAAACCCATTGCTAGAGCCAAATTCACCCAAGTTCTCATTCACATCTAAAAAATCAGCATCATTATTCCAATCTATCCAAACAGCAAATCGATTGTAATCATTTAAGCCATTTTGAACATTGACCACGTAATTAATTCCGGGAGTTAATTCGGGCACATTGGATGAAGTAAAATAATCATAAAAGGGAGATGTTGATGGTCCTGTAACATTACTCATATTAAGCAAAACCACTGATTTAATGTAATCACCTTGCAAACTTCCTCCTGCATATATTGGTGTGCAAAAACCACTTAATTCAGGAATAATTGTGACGGAATAATCTTCAGTTTCACTCCAAATATAATTTCCACAAGGTTCCATATTCAATCCTTGATAGGCACATCGCACACGCATTCGTTTAGCTCCCGTAGATATTCCAATGGGAACTTGAAATGCAATTGTTAAAACTTGTGCTTCTGAGGTACATAAAACTTCCCCTAATAATTCCTGATCATCGTCAAAATCCTGATCATTATTCCAATCGATCCAAGCTGCATAGCGATCATTGACTACGGTTCCAGTAGTTATCGATATAGAATAAGAACCATCAATGGCTAAATCTGGAGCTGTTAATGAAGTATAATCCGAATAAAAAGGGAAACCTGTTGCACCACTTGTATTCGTAAGCGTTCCCAAAGAAATGGATGCGATATAATCACCATTCACCGTTCCATCATCGCTGGTTGGAATACAATATTGAGCTTTGACTAAATGACTGAACAAGACAAGGCAGATAATCAAAAACGATTTTTGCATGAAATGTAATTTCATAATTGGGAGCTAAAATAAATCATCCATTGTTGTCATTGTAAATTATGATTTTCCTGTTTAAAGCAAGTCCAATATCTCTCAAACGATCGGTATCTTTGCATCATGCTTCGCCTTCCTATTTTCTTGCTTTTCATTTCCTGCATTATTTCCTGCAATCGTCCTTACACCGGAAAATATACACCACCCATCGTAGCCAAGTCATTTGCAGATTGCGCCATTCCGCCTGCTCCAGATTATAGCAATCCGGATCATTGGGCCGCATTACCTACAAAAAAAGATATGGCGGATAGCGTTCCAAATCGCAGTGTAAAAGATGGACAAGCTGAGGCGAAGGTTGATGTATTTTTTCTACATCCTACACTATATCTCGAATCGGGTGAAGGAAAACCCTATCCTTGGAATGCTGAAGTGAACGACGCTACTATGAATGCCAAAGTGGATGGTAGCACAATTCTCAATCAAGCTAGCGTATTTAATGGTTCGTGTCGTGTGTATGCGCCTCGCTATCGTCAAGCTCATATCAGTTCGTTCTTTACTACTGATACCAAAAGTGGTGAAGCAGCCTTAGCTCTTGCTTATGAAGACACCAAAACAGCCTTTCTTTATTACCTCGAACATTTCAATAATGGGCGACCGTTTTTTATTGCTGGACATAGTCAAGGAACACGTCATGCGGGTTTGCTCATTCGAGAATTTATAGAAGGAAAAGCACTTGCAAAAAAACTCATTGCAGCGTACGTCATTGGCATGCCCGTTCCCAGCGACTATTTTACTCAACTCCCGATTTGCGATAGTCCAGACCAAACAGGTTGTTACATCACCTGGGCAACCTATCAAAAAGGATTTTACCCGCTTAATTACGAAAGTGCAGGATTCAATCGCGGAAAGTGTGTAAATCCACTATGCTGGACAACCGATTCAACCTATGTTTCGAGAAATAAAAATAGTGGTGGAATAACATGGAAATTCAACAAGGTAAAAAGGCGAATTAATGGGGCTCAATCGAACAAGGGAATTTTATGGATTGAAAAACCTCATGTTCCCGGACGAATGTTTATTCACATTGAAAATTATCACGTGGCCGACTACAATTTGTTTTGGTTTAACATCCGCGACAATGTTCGTATTCGTTCAGAAACGTACCTTAAAAATACGCCATACTATTCCAATTGAAGCAATTGAGTAGGGCAGAATTCTATTTTTATCTTCTTTTGCTTCCAAAAATTTTCTTAGGTTTGAAAAAAAATACCCATACTTATGAGGAACATCGCTACGTTTCTTTTCCTGCTTTGCAGCTTTCCAATTTTCTCTCAAAATTGTCAAACAGGCTTCACCGAAGTCATTGTTAAAATCATCCCCGATAACTATCCAACTGAAACTTCTTGGGAAGTTTTAAATGCAGGAAATGTTGTTGCTACTGGAACAACCAATAGTGATACGCTTTGTGTTCCGGATAATTCCTGTGTTCAAGTACTCATTCACGATTCGTATGGTGATGGTATTTATTCACCGGGTGGATATTGGATTTACATCAATGGTACACAAGTGGCCACAGGTAGCTCATTTGGATTTGAAGCTATTCATGAAGTAGCTTGCCCGCAAGGTTCTACTTGTAGTCAACCGTTCCCAATCAATACAGGAAATTGGGTTACTCAATTTGAAGATACATGGTACTCATATACACCCGGTGTTTCTGGAATTTACACACTCAATACTTGCGGAACTAACACGTGTAATACCGCTCTTTGGGTTTTTGAAAATTGTCCAATCGTAGGCGTAACTGATGGACCAATGGGTTCTTATGCATTTAATGATGATGTGGCTACTTGCGGAACACAATCAACTGTGAATGTGATTATGGTTGCAGGTCATACCTACATTATACGTGTTGGAGATGTGGCCAATGGTTGTACCGATCCAATCAATTTCTCTTTTAATTACCAAGGACCAATCACAGGTTGCACCGACATTAGTTCATGTAATTACAATCCTTTAGCAACAGAAGATGATGGCTCATGTATATATTATCCAAACCCAGGTTGCGAAGGTCCTGACTTAGCTTTCGATTCGGTTCGTTTCGTAACTTCTCTCTACTTAGGCACACATACAACTTCTGGTTGCGATATTTCTGAAGACTGTGTTACAGGATACGGATTACGCTATGTAATTCAATTTTCATCAAAAATCAATAATGTCGGAACAACCGATTATTATATTGGAACTCCTTCTTCACAGCCTGGACAATTTAATACTACTAATTGCCACGGACACGCGCATTACGAAGGGTATGGTGATTACAGATTATATGATGCCGACAATAATATCATCCCTGCTGGACATAAAAACGGTTTCTGCGTGATGGATTTATGTGGATTTGGTCAGTATAACTGTTCCAACATGGGAATTTCGGCAGGTTGTTATGATGAGTATGGTGCTGGAACACAATGTCAGTGGATTGATATTACTGATGTTCCTGAAGGCGATTACCGCTTAGCTGTTATTATCAATTCGCAACACCGAGCTGATGCTTTGGGTCGTCACGAAATTAATTACATGAACAATGCATTGCAGGTGTGTATTCACATTACACGCGATGCGAACAATGTTCCTTCGTTTACACTCTTGCCAGAATGTACTCCATTTGTTGATTGTGCTGGCATTCCGGGTGGTATGTCTATTGCCGATTGCAACAACGATTGTGGTGGTTCAGCCATGTTTGGTAATACTGTAGAAGATCAAATTGTGAATGCTCAAGATATGGCTGGGTATTTCAATTTGTTTGAACAAGATAATGCTGCTGCAATGCCATGTTATGACCTTAACAGCAACAATGCATTAACTGTTTACGATGCTGCACTTGAACAATGGTGTTTGAATTCGGCTGGAACTGGTGCTGGTATGTCGCATTGTTATTTCCCACGCGATGTCATCAACCCTTCTGATACAACTGGAGTTGCCATTACTCAGGTGAATTTTAATAGTAATTATTTGGATGTTGAATTAATGTCGCCACGTGCTGATATAATGGCTTGGCAGTTTCGAGTGAGTGGTATTCATATGACCGATGTAGTTGCTTTAACAAGCGATATTGATATGCCAATGTTGTTAGGTAAAAATGTTTCACGTAGTGAAGTATTTGGACTTTACAATGGCGATAGTTTATTGCACCGCTCACCAACAGCGAATGCCATTTGCCGTATCTATTTTGATCAAGTTACCGATACAGCGATTTGTATTTCAAACATTCAGGATATTCCTAACAAGAATGGAGAAAAAACAGTGACCGAAATTTATGGATCATGTTTCGAAACTTCAGTGGGTATGAGCACATTACCAATGCGTTCTCATCTAACCATTATGCCAAATCCAGCAAAAGACATGGCTTGGGTGAATGTTCCAGAAGGCAGCAATTGGAATGGTGCTTGGGAATTAATTGATGCAACTGGACGTGTTGTTCGAAGTGTTCAGCCTTCTATAGGCAATCATGCTCAACTTTTTGCCATCCAATTAAATGATCTGAGCAACGGTGTTTACATCTTGCGAATACAGGATAAAAATGGCCGAAATGCAATAGGAAGATTAGTGAAGAATTAATCAAAAAAAAGCCTCGGAAAATATCCGAGGCTTTTTTTTGATAGTTTGAATCGCTTATAATTTGATTCAACTAAATCTAGCATTCGTCATTCATTGCCTCGGACTTAAGTCCGAGGGTGCTATTGTTTGAAATTAGCAGATTGCAGAGAATGTATAGGGATTTACTAAATCTGGCAGCATTGAATTGTAGCCTCGGACTTAGGTCCGAGGGTGCAGATATTAGAGATTGGCAGATTGCAAAGTATGTGATTAGGATTTACTAAATCTACCTTTTATCATTCGTAGCCTCGGACTTAAGTCCGAGGATGCTTTTGTTAGAGAATTGTATTTGTAGTAATTCGCTATTCGTTTGTTAACATTTCCAACTGTAAAAGTTCTTTGAGAAGATTGATGGTAAAGACTTCCGGATGTGGTAGTTTTGTATACCACCCTGAACATGACCGTTAAAAATCTACTCTTGGCAATCTTGCTCCTTTTTCCTTTTTGGGGAGAGGCTGCACGTGCAAAACGGTGTGAGGGAAAGATTTCGGATCAGGTGGAACATTTGTTCTATCAAATTAAATCGAAACGAAGTGCTCATAAGCTGGAAGAAATATTCCAAAAGCTGCGAAATACCTATGGTTTTAATGGTGTAGTTCTTATTTCAGAAAAGAATCATGTCATTTATAAAAAGGCCTTTGGTTATGCCGATTTGCAAAAGCACGATAGTTTGCAACTAAACAGTCAGTTTCAACTAGCTTCCGTTTCCAAGCAATTCACTTCTATGGCCATTATGATGCTCAAAGAACGTGGCTATTTAAATTACGACGATAAGGTAACACGCTTCTATCCTGATTTTCCTTATGAGAAAGTAACCATCCGTCAGCTTTTAACACATCGTGCTGGATTGCCCGATTATCGATGGTTTATTGATACGTTATGGACAGATAAAAACAAACCCATTTCGAATCAAGATATGATGCGTTTGTTTGCTAAACACAAACCTGATCCTTACTTTTCTACAGGTTCGCACCATGCATACAGTAATACGGGTTATGCGATTCTTGCAGCCATTGTAGAAAAAATTAGCGGAGTGAGTTTTAGCCAATTTATGCAACTGGCTATTTTCAAGCCTTTGGGAATGAATCATACTTTGGTGTATTCGAAATGTGATAATGAAAATCTTCCTGGAAATGTGTGTGGATACGAACGCAATGGTCGTTGGAAAGCTCCCAATGATTGCTTTAACGGAATTACAGGTGATAAAAATGTATTCTCAACCGTTGATGATCTTTTCCTTTGGGATCAAGCCTTATACAGTGATAAACTAGTAAAGCAAAGCACACTTAGTGAAGCATTCAAACCGGGTAGTCCCGAATTAAAAGGTTGGAGGAATTATGGTTTCGGCTGGAGAATTAATCGCACAAATCCCGACAAACTTATTGTTTACCATAGCGGCTGGTGGCGAGGTTTTCGGACGTTTTTTATGCGAAACGTAAGTGATCAAAATTCCATCATTGTATTATCCAATACGGTGAATTATAGTATCAATAGTTTAGGTGAAGTATACTCGATGGTGATGAATAGTCAACTCGATTCTTTGGCTGTTGACTAATGTCGCGTCGAACATTTCGTAAATTCCCGCACAAATTGCTGTAAAATGCTCAAGAAGATTCTTCTCGGATTAGGACTATTGTTGATTATTGCTGTTGGAGGCACTTGGTTTTGGCTTCATTCTTTAAAACCTCAGTATAGCGGGGAAGTCAATCTGAAAGGACTTCAACAAGAAACCGAAATATTTTACGACAATTTTGGTGTGCCTCACATTTATGCTAAAAATGAGCAGGATGCGTATTTCGCTCTTGGCTATGTGGTTGCTCAAGACCGCTTGTTCCAAATCGAAATGATTCGTCGATTGGCTTCCGGACGACTTGCTGAAGTACTCGGAAATTCTCTTGTTAAGACCGATCGATTTTTCCGCACGTTGGGTTTAAACAGACATGCTAAATGGTCGGTGGATGAATACTTGAAACGAGCACCCGAAAATGTTCAAAAAAGCACGCAGGCATATATTTCAGGAATAAATCAGTACATCGAAAATGGGAGTACACCGATTGAATTTTCTATTCTAGGAATTGAAAAAGAACCCTTCACCCTAAACGACGTTTTTTTGATTACAGGCTATATGGCTTTTGGCTTTGCCGAAGGATTTCGTATTGATCCACTTATGGAAGGCATGTACCGCAAAGTGGGTGATAAATACATGAATGAATTGGAGAAAGGTTGGCCTAAAGGCGGATTAACCATACCTGTTCATCCACGTGTAATGGCGAATGCGGAGCAACTCAGCATGAACATCGATCATATATTGGAAAGCTATCCTGTTTCTCCCTGGATTGGTTCGAATAGTTGGGTATTAGCTCCTAAAAACACCAAAAACAATAAAACACTTTTGTGCAACGATACGCACATGGGTTATGCTCAACCAGCCATTTGGTATGAAGCACATCTCGAATATCCTGGTTTTCATTTTTACGGAAACCATCTCGCAGGTTTTCCCTTTGCATTAACTGGTCACAGCGACTTTTGTGGTAATGGTTTAACGATGTTCGAAAACGACGATGTAGATTTTTACATAGAACAACGCGAAGGCAATAATGTGCAGTTTAACAATGCTCCGGTTCCATTGAAATTTTTCACCGAAGTGATTCATGTGAAAGATTCGGCAGATGTGAACTTGCAAGTGGCTGAATCGCCTCACGGCCCTCTCATTGAGCAGGTTTTTGAAAATTTTCCAGTGTACAACCAAGCGGTTTCGGTATGGTGGTCTTATTTGAAATTTCCTGCACGTTCGCTAGAAGCTGTTTATGAAATAAATCATGCCCGATCGATTGATGAAGCGCGTGCCGGTGCTGCTAAAATTGATGCTCCCGGTTTAAATGTGATGTATGGAGATAAAGACGGACATATTGCTTGGTGGGCATCTGCGAAATTGGTAAAACATAGGCCGGGATTGTTTAGTAAACGCTTTTTTGATGGTGCTTCGGGGAATGATGAACCGCTCGGTTGGTTTGATTTCAGTCAGAATCCGCAATCAGAAGATCCTGAATCGGGGTATGTTTATTCGGCAAACAACCAACCCGATAGCACTGCTGGTGGCTATTATCCTGGATATTATGTGCCCGATAACAGAGCACGTCGAATTGATAGTATGTTGAGTAGTAAAAAAGGGTGGGATGTAGAGATGATGCGTAAAATGATGACCGATGGCACGAGCGATACCTACAATCGAATTGCAAAAGAGCTATTGCATGTACTCGAAACTATTGAACCTGTTGCAATAAAATCGGAAGAAGCAAACCGATTGGCAAGTTGGGAAGGCGGACATGGTTTGGAATCTTCGGGTGTGTTAATTTACTACCGTTGGATTTATAATATTCTCAAAATATCCGTCTCTAGTAAAATCGGTTCTACATTGTTTAAATCCTACATGAACTCCCATTTCATGAAGACTTCCTATCCGGTGCTTTTGAAAAATCCGGATTCTATTTGGTGGGATAATTTATTAAGTAAGCCGATCGAAAAACGTCATCATATTATTCAACAGGCTTGGCATAAAACCATTGATGACCTCATTTCGATTTATGGGAAAGATCAAACGAAATGGAAATGGAGCCGAGCACATACAATTGAACATGTGCATCCTATCGGTCGCAAAAAGCCGTTCAATATCTTCTTTAACGTTGGTCCAGAAAGCGTCAATGGAGGGAATGAAGTAATCAATAATATTGGATTCAATATCGATTCAACAGGATATTATCCAGCGAAGTTTGGTCCTGCCATGCGGCGAATTATCGACTTTGCAGATCCTGATCATAGCTTGAGTGTATTACCAACCGGACAATCGGGGTATTTTATGGCTGATCATTACGACGATCAGTTTGAACTATACAACAAAAACGGATTTCGGGATCAGTTGATGGATCGAGCAATGATTGAAAAACAAGCTCAAGGAAAATCCCTGAAATTGATTCCTGCAAAATGAGGGCGCAGAGCAGTTCTAAGGTATTGATGATTCGTCCTGCGAATTTCGGTTTCAACTCAGAAACTGCTGCCAGTAATGTTTTTCAACATCCATCTGAAGGTAACGATTCACAAGCAAAAGCCCTAGAAGAATTTGATGCGATGGTTGAAATTCTACGTTCTGAGGGAGTCGATGTTTGGGTTGAAAACGATAATCCTGATGTGGTTTGTCCGGATGCTATTTTCCCCAATAATTGCTTAGGAATCCATCCTGAAAAGCACCTAGTTCTTTATCCGATGCTTGCCGAAAACAGGCGATTAGAAAGAAATAAAGCATTAATTAAACACATCCAAGAAAAATTACCACAGCATCAATTAAGCGACCTAAGCGATGCCGAAAAGCAGGGAAAGTTTTTAGAAGGAACTGGCAGTTTAGTTTTTGATCATATACGAAAAGTGGTGTATGCGAGTAAATCTGAAAGAACGAATGAGGAATTGGTATTGAACCTTGCTCAATTGTTAGGTTATCGCCCATTCGTTTTTGATGCCTTGGATGAACATGGAATTCCATATTATCACACAAACGTACTATTGACAATAGGTACTCGCTTTTCGATAGTATGCGCAGAATGCATCCCCGAAAGCCAACGGAATGCTGTTTTAGATTCGTTATTCGAAGGAAATCGTCCGGTATTGTTAATCAGTAGAGCGCAGGTAAATGCCTTTGCAGGGAATATGTTGGAGTTGAAAAACTCGGCTGATGAAACACTTCTAGTGCTTTCAAACACGGCGCTTTCCTCGCTCGAAGCCAGTGAAATTGCTTTTTTACAACAATTTGCTTTGTTGCTTCCTATCGAAATTCCGAGCATAGAGCGAATTGGTGGCGGCAGTGTGCGATGTATGATGGCAGAAGTTTTTTGATGTTTTGAATAGAACAAGAATGAATCTGCAAAAACCTTATCTTTGAATCTCTCATACGCTAAATAAATTCTATGATTCGCTATACCTTGCCCCATTTATTGGGTGCTTTTCTTTTCTGTGGAACAGTGATGAGCACAACTGCATTGGCTCAACCTAAGACCGAAAAAACTGAAATGACGGCTGCTAAAAAGGACGATCGTCCAAGTCCGCCGCGCAGTGCTGAAGCTACCATCGGTGATTTAAAAGTGACTATAAATTATAGTTCTCCGGGTGTAAAATCTCGGACTATTTTTGGTGATTTGGTGCCTTATGGAAAAGTGTGGAGAACAGGTGCAAATGAAGCTACAACCGTTGAAATTAGCCGCGACTGCAAAGTGGGTGGCAGCTTTTTACGTGCAGGAAAATATGCCTTATTTACCATTCCAGGCGAAACAGAATGGACGATAATATTCAATACCGTTCCTGATCAGTGGGGCGCTTATAAGTACGATGATAGTAAAGACGCCCTGCGTTTTAAAGTGAAGCCAACAAAGTCTGCTGAATTCAACGAGCGTTTGAAATTTGAGATTAGCTCGGATGAAACTGGGAATGGAAAAGTGAGCCTTTTTTGGGACAATACCCAAATTACTTGGGAGATGCGTTAAGCTATTTTTAAAAAAATTTTGAAGCCATTCGATTTCTCGAATGGCTTTTTTTGTTTACCCCCGGACTGAAGTCCGGGGGTGCTGGAGTTGGTTGAAGCTTTACGTTATGCTTGTTGGTGCTCCGGCAGCCCCGTACTGATTCCGGGGGTGCTGTAAAGAGTTGAAGCTTTACGTTATGCTTGTTTGTGCTGTGGCATGCCCGGACTTAAGTCCGGGTGTGCTGGAGGTAGTTTGGGGATTTACGTTATGACGCCGGCTTCGTGCGTCCTAAAAGCAGTAGGGATAGAGCGAAAAGCCCGCAGCGTATGCCATAGCTTCAGCGAAGGCATACAGTGAGGACTTGCAGCGAAAGCCCGGATACTGCCCTATTCGTTTAAGCCTTGGTAATCGGGTTGGAGCAGGGAATAAAGGACTGAATCTTCGGCAATGCCATTTTTGACATAATGCTGACGTAGAAGTCCTTCTTTTTGGAAACCGAACTTATTGATTAGCGCGATAGACGCTTCATTCCAAGGACCAATGCAGGCTTCGATACGATGCAAATAGAGTTGATTGAAACCAAAGTTGATAGCAAATTGAAGCGCTTCGGTCATAAAGCCACGTCGTTTCCAAACATCATCAATGAGTGAATAGCCAATTTCGGCGCGCCGATGCATGAAATTCCAATTATGATACCCGCAACTACCGATTCCTAATTCTGTTTCTTTATCGAAAATTTGAAACCAGCAAATATTGGTACTATAACTCTGCAATCCTTGTTTGGCTTTCATTTTCTCTTGCAACCATTCGGCATCGTTGCGGATATTCATGAATGCTCTTGCTTGTCGTGCAGGTGCTTTTAAAGCTAAAAAACTTCGTGTATCTGCCCGCAATTCCCGTAACACTAAGCGGCTGGTTTCGTGCTTAGGAATAAAGGGAAAGGCATTCAATAAGCCTTTTATTTCATGAGCCCTTTGATCCATTTGTAGATGTCGTTACCATTGGCAAAAACGAGTAAGCTAAGTAGCAAAATCATTCCCACCATTTGCGCACGTTCCAAGAATTTTTCGCTTGGTTTACGTCCGGTGATGATTTCGTAGAGCAAGAATAACACGTGTCCACCGTCGAGTGCTGGAATGGGAAGGATATTCATGAATGCGAGCGCGATGGAAAGGAAAGCGGTGATGTTCCAGAAGCGGTGCCAGTCCCAGCCTTTATCGAATTGAGAAGCAATGGCGCCAAAGCCTCCTACTTTTTGAGAACCTTCTTTGGTGAAGACGAGTTTGAACTGTTTAACGTAATTGACAAGTGTTTGACTTCCTTCGGAAATCCCAGCTGGGAATGATTCGAAGAAGCCAAATGTTTGTGTTTTAAAACTGAGTAATTTCTTGGGATCGATGTTGTAGAAACCTAGTTTCCCATCGTCACCAATTTTGGTTTTAAGAGCAAGTGTGTCTGCTCCACGTTTAATTTTGATGCTTACGTCTTTGCCTTTATTGGCGGAAAGAAGCTTACTTAATTCACCGAAGAAAACAACTTTTTCGGCATTGAAACCAACAATGGTATCACCTTTTTTCAATCCTCCTTTTTCGGCAGGAGAATCGGCCATAATTGAATCGACAATGGCAGGAACAGCTGGCATGAAAAGCGTCGTTTCTTCGAGCGACATGACACGTTCGGCAAAGCCTTCGGGAATTTTCACTTCCAATTTTTCGCCATTTCGGTCTATCTGAACAAGGCTTGGTTCATTCAATAAAATTCCAAGATTGAGTTCTCGAAAATCCTCTGGCATTTTTCCATTTACACCGAGAATTTTATCTCCATTTTGGAATCCTAAATCGGAAACAATTTTATCACCTACAACAATTCCATATTTGGCATTTGCTACAGGCAGATATTCTTTCCCCCAAACAAAAAGAATCATCGAATAGATGACCATTCCCAAAATGAGGTTTACGGTAACACCACCAATCATGATGATGAGACGTTGCCAAGCTGGTTTAGAGCGAAATTCCCATGGTTGAGCAGGTTGAGCGAGTTGCTCTTTGTCCATCGACTCATCGATCATTCCAGAAATCTTCACATAACCACCAAGTGGCAGCCATCCAATTCCATATTCGGTCCCTTGATCAACGCCGTTTTCGTCAATCTTTTTGGTTTTGACTTTAAAGAGCGAAAATCCCCAATCGAAAAAGAGGTAAAACTTCTCCACACGGGTGTTGAACCAGCGTGCCGGAAAGAAGTGACCCATTTCGTGAAGGATGATAAGAATAGATAAACTCAGGATTAGTTGAGCAGCAAGAATAAGGGTATCCATTAAGAATGTTCGGAGTTGAGGGCGTAAAAGTAAGGAAAAATTGGTGTGCTGGTGTGCTCCCATCGACAAGATCAGGGAGCGTGTAAATACCGAGCGCTGAGCTTGTCGAAGTGTGCTGATTGTTTAATGTGATAGTAGCTTCGGATTCAATCCGGGGATAAATGATTGTTAAAATAAGTGTGATTCGTTAGATTAGAAAGGATTCACTGGGATGATTAATTAACGATATGATTGAAATTGGTTTGTAATAACGGAATTCAATTCGAGGATTATTAATTAAATTTATAGTATGAAAAAAGCAATTTCCAAATTAAACAAAGAGTGGCATTTGGCGAATAAAATGCCTGTCAATGCTCGATTTGAGGAGCGTGTTAAATGGCATCTAGAGCATGCTAAAAATTGTGCATGTAGACCGATACCAGAAAAGTTGTTGGAGCAAATGAAACAAAAAGGAATTCAGATTTAAAATTTATGCAATGGATTTAAAACTCCGATCGTGGGAATTGAGTGATTTAGCAAGTCTTGTTAAGTATGCAAATAATCCGAAAATAGCGGCAAACATGACAGATGCTTTTCCTAGTCCATATACCGAGGACAGCGGACGTGCATTTATTACAATGGCTCAAAAGGGAGGTTCCATTTGCTTAATGGCTATAGAAGTTGAAGAAGAAGCTGTTGGAGGAATTGGTATCCATTTACAAAGTGATATAATGCGAAAAAATGCTGAATTAGGGTATTGGCTCGCAGAACCTTTTTGGGGAAAAGGAATTATGTCACAAGCGGTAAAAAAGATGGTTGAACACGCATTTAATACGTTTGATATAAACCGTATTTATGCTCGTCCGTTTGGAACTAATAAAGCATCGCAACGCGTTTTAGAAAAGTCTGGTTTTAAGCTTGAAGCCCGAATTGAGAAGAATATTTTCAAAAAGGGGGAATATCTGGATGAATTAATTTATGCGATTCGAAGAACTCCTACTACTTAAATTAATTATTTACAGTATTCTTGGTCTTTCCGAATCACTTTCACCATGAGCCATTTAAATTACATTGATGTTAACAGAAATTCTTGGAACAACCGACTCGAAGCGCATTTGAAATCGGAGTTTTATGATGTAGTAGGTTTTAAACAAGGAAACTCTTCTCTTAAATCTATAGAATTAGCCTTATTGGGAGATGTAAGTGGATTGAAAATTCTGCATTTGCAATGTCATTTTGGACAAGATAGTTTGTCTTTAGCACGAATGGGAGCTCAGGTTACTGGAGTTGATTTATCGGATAAAGCGATTTATGCTGCTCAAGCATTAAATTCCGAATTAGGATTAAATGCGCGTTTTATTTGTTGCGATTTATACGATTTGCCAAATCATTTAGACGAATCATTCGACCTTGTATTTACAAGCTATGGGACGATTGGATGGTTACCTGATCTGAATAAATGGGCTGGAATTATAAGTCACTTTCTAAAGCCGGAAGGTCGATTTGTGTTTGTAGAATTTCATCCAGTAGTTTGGATGTTTGATGATGCGTTCGAACAAGTTGCTTATACGTATTTGAATTCGGGTGAAATAATCGAAACAGAAACGGGAACTTATGCTGATAAGCAAGCAGAAATACATCAAAATTATGTATGTTGGAATCACGGAATTTCGGAAGTTTTGAATGGATTAATAAGGCATGGAATACTCATTCAATCGCTTGATGAGTTTGATTATTCCCCCTATAATTGTTTCCAAAATACAATTGAATTTGAACCTGGTAAATTCCGAATAGAGAAAATGGATAATAAGATCCCCATGGTGTATTCGGTTTTGGGAAAGAAAGAAATTAAATAGGCTGAATTCCCTTTTCTATCTTTGTCTAAAATTGAAACCAATCCATGAAACAATCATTTTTTGCCCTTTTTTTTCTTCTTTTATTTAATTCGATAGACGCACAAAAAAAAGCGGTTACGGAAACTGGAGAGGAAGTCATTCTTTTTGAGGATGGTACTTGGAAATATGAAAATACTCCACCCACGATCTCGGAAGAGATAAAATTAAATCCAAGTACTTTTAAGAAAAGTCCAAAAGCAAGTTTTTTATTAAAAAGTAGTCGCTTTAATATTGGATTTTGGATGGATTCAAAAGTATGGACCTTCAAAAAAGCGACAAACAATGAGTCGGCCGAATATGAACTTCATGCAAAAGATTTGGATATCTATGGAATGATTATAACGGAAACAATAGAAATTCCTTTAGAAACTCTCAAAGATATTGCACTTTCGAATGGAAAAGGAGTAGCTCCTGATTTGCATGTAACCAAAGAAGAATATCGCATGGTAAATGGCTTGAAAATATTATTACTTCAAATGGATGGAACTGTTAAAGGAATTAAATTTTCATATTATGGTTACTACTATTCCAATGCAAATGGAACTGTTCAATTCATCACCTATTCATCTCAAAAAATAATTGAAGAGAACAGAACTATTTGTGAGGATTTATTGAATGGAATTTTTGAAGTTTCAACAAGTAAATAAGTGATTGACATGAAAACTGAAATTAGAAAATCTCTAACTCTTATTTTATTTTTTTTGAGTTATCATGTTGGAATTTCGCAATGCACAAGCATAGATCAATCGCAATTAAATTATAACGGTGGCACTAGTGCACGGAATTTAGATGGATACAGTGAGTGGCAAAGTTTTCAAGCTGGAAATACAGGAATACTTTGTAAGATTGAAGTAGGCTTATTTAATTTCATGAATGGAACCGGAATTTTTCGCGTGTATGAAGGCATTGGAACAGCAGGAACAATCCTTTCTGAAGATACCGTTTTGATAAGTGGTGATGGGAATTTCTTTTTCCCATTTGATGTTTCAGTTCCAATAACAGCTGGATTGAATTATACCTTTCATTTAAAACCCATATTAAATGGTGGATTACCTGATCCATATGGTGTTCAGGTGCAGAATCCAAGAACTTATACTACAGGAGAAATGTATTTAGTTGATCCATCTGGATCGTATGCAACGGGATTTGATATGGTTTTTAAAACATATGTAGAAACAAATACAGGATTAAAACAAACTGATCCAATTCCACATTCAATCATCTATCCCAATCCAAGTAATGGATTCATTACGATTGATAACAGAGGAATTGAAGGTGTTAATCTTATTGAAATTATTGATATTCAGGGTAAAACAATTAAGAAAATCTCCAATGAAAATCTTCAAGAAATAAAATTAAATACTTCTGAATTTCGATCTGGAATGTATTTTATCCGAATTAAATCTGAGAAAGGAATTGTACAAAATAATAAACTAATTCTATCCCTTTAACGAGTTAAATAAAACCTTGAATAAGATTCCCAAATTAGAAAGTGAAATTGTTGCTGATTACATGGAATTATTAAATCATCCCATGAAATTAGAGATTGAGCTTCTTCGCACTATTATTAAAGAAGCTTCTCCAGAAATTCAAGAACGAATTAAATGGAATGCTCCTAGTTATTATGTTGGCAAGCATGATATCCTCACGTTTAATCACCGAATGACCGATAAGGTACACTTGATATTTCATAGTAGCGTGATTGAACAAATTATTCATCCGATACTAGAAGGAGATTACAAACAGCGCAGAATGAGCTATTTTACCTCCATGGATGACATTGAGAACAAGCGTGATAAAATCCAATCCATTATTCAACAAAACCTAGCACTATTAAAATAAAAAAGACAAAATAATTACATAACGATTTATCTAAAAATTAGCAAGTTTCGGGTCGAAATTAATCCTCGAAATGCGCATTTTTGTGCTATGTCAAAAAAGAGTGAAATCCAATTAAGTAGCGACTATGCTCGCATTGAAAAAGCCATACACTTTCTAAGAGCAAATTTTAAATCTCCACCAAGCCTAGAAGAATTGGCCAATCATGTGAGTTTGAGTCCTTTTCATTTTCAACGTTTATTTACCGAATGGGCAGGCGTAAGTCCAAAACAATTCATTCAATTTACTCGTCTCGAATACGCCAAGAAAATCCTACAAGAATCGACTCATTCAATATTTGAAACAGCTTTCGAAACTGGACTTTCTGGCACTGGACGATTGCATGATTTATTTGTCAAAATAGAAAGCATGACACCCGGTGAATATAAAAATGGAGGAGAGAATTTAAGTATTTATTATTCGTTCGAAGAAAGTTTATTTGGTAAAATACTCGTTGCTTCTACAAGTAAAGGAATTTGTGCTATTACATTTGTAGATGACGAAGCAAGCAGTATAGATGAGATAAAAAAGCGATATCCAAAAGCTAATTTTGAGAATTTGTATTCTCCTATTCATTCACAAGTTGCTGCCATATTTCAAAATAATATTGACTTATTACCAGAAATTAAATTGCACATTCAAGCAAGTGAATTTCAACTCAAAGTATGGGAAGCACTATTGAAAATTCCTTCTGGTAAATTAAGTACATATGGACAAATTGCCGAAAACATTCAAAACCCAAATGCCGCAAGAGCAGTTGGTACTGCAATAGGAAGTAATCCAATTGCCTTTTTGATTCCATGTCACCGGGTAATTCAAAGTACAGGAAATACGGGAGGGTATATGTGGGGAACGGATCGTAAAACGGCAATCCTAGGTTGGGAAGCTGCAAAAGCAAACCTATCTGAACAATTTTAAATGTGCTTTGTAAAATTCAAATGAATTCCTATTTACTTCCTTTCGAATTTGAAATTTCAAAAGAGAATATTCTCCCACAAGATGGCTGTGTACTTTATTTTGGTAAAATATTCAGTCTTGAAGAATCTCATTTCCTATACGAAGAATTACTCAAAGGAATAGAATGGAAAAATGATGAAGCATTTATCTATGGTAAACATTATATCACCAAACGAAAAGTAGCGTGGTATGGTGATAAAGCTTATGAATATGCATATTCAGGATTAAAAAGAACTGCTCTTCCTTGGACAAATACTCTTCTTGAATTAAAACAAAAAGCAGAATTAATATGCGGATGTGAATTTAATTCCTGTCTGCTTAATTTATATCATACTGGAGAGGAAGGAATGGCTTGGCATAGCGACGATGAGCCAACATTAAATAAACAAGCTGGAATTGCATCCTTTAGTTTTGGGGCAGAACGAAAATTTTCTTTCAAACATAAAATTCTTGGTATCAAAGTGGAAATTCGATTAGAAAAAGGAAGCCTCTTACTGATGAAGGATGAAACACAAACCCATTGGCAACATCGATTACCATTAACTAAAAAGGTGAATAGTCCAAGAATAAACTTGACGTTTAGAACAATGAAATAATGTTAGATATTCGTACACTATGAAAAGCCTCATACTTATTCTATTCGCATTTAATAGTTTCTGTGTAATAAAAATAAATGCACAATCTAATCCCGAAGCATTGGGGAAAATTGTATTTGACTGTTATAAAAATGATAGTCTTTCTAAGCTTAAAAAATACTTCCCTTCAGTTGAACAATTAATTCAATACAGCAAAACTCACGATTTAGATGTAAATGAGGACTTAATCAAACTATTGAAAAATAAATATCCAGATTTAATTCAAGAACTTCAGGATAAATTGATTTCTTTTCAAACAACTTCAATAGCTAAAGAAATACAATGGGATAAAATACAATTAGATAGTATTTATTCTAAACTTAAAAAGTCACCAAGGGCTAATTCTGAAACGGATTCCTTAGAAATAAATCGATTGGAAATTAGCTTTCAAAGTAACTTACATCCATACCAAATTGTATTTGAAAATATAATTGAAATTGAAGGAAGATGGTATTTAGATAATAAAGTTCATTTTCGTGATTTATTAGAAGAATAATAATCCATGAACATTTGAGAATTTCAACTGAAAACAACGGATATTGTTGACCTCAAATCATGGAGAAAATTCAAGTACAAATCCATACGAATCCAAGTGAAATTTGGATTGTAGGGAAAGCAATCAGCGACCTCAATACACAATTGATTCTATCAGTATCTAGCGAAATGGTTGCTAGTGATGCGCGTGGTTTTTACGACATACAGCCACAAGAAATTCAGGTGGATTTTGCGCGTTTTGATCGAGTGAAAAACATGCGAGATAGCGCCTCTGTTCAGGTGGAACAACGTGAAGAGGGAATATTTCTACAATGTAGCTGTGGACATATAAAAAAGTCCCTCTGTCTTCATCAAGCTCAGGTATTATTTAATTTGATGAATCGACCGGAGATTCGTGTTTTCTTTGATCCATCAATTCGTAAAAAACAATTAAGTGATTTTGCAATTCAGGTTGGTTTAGGGCAAGAAGAAGATCCTTCAATTTACTTTCAATTCGAATATGAACAAGGGAAAACGCAAATCGTTCCTGCTCAAAAAGAACTTCTTTTATTGGATTCCCAAATTCAAAAAAAGATCAATGAACACTTATTGATTGGTCAGAAATCGATAGCAAATGAGGAGAAAGAGCAATACGAATTCATTCTTGTTTTCCGGAAACACCGTTTTTATGATCATCTCTGTATTGAGCTTTGTAAGGCAAGTAGAACACGTGAAGGCAAACTCAAAAAGCCCATCCAAACGCTTAATCCTTTTGAAGTTATTTGGAAATATAATCAGCCTGATGAACTTCGATTTTTCACTGCATTAGCACGTTTTGCTAATCTATATGAAGAAGATCGAAATGATAGTGATCTTGAGGCAATGAAAGCCATTTTTCGCAATCCTTTGAAATTGATGACTTACCTACTTCCTGCTGATTCAAATGATGCAAGCTCGATTTCAGCGTATGAAGTAGTTCAACTTCAAGAAATTGATTCCCATGTTCATTTGATGGTAGATCAACGAAATACCTTATTTCGAATTCAAGGGGAGCTCGAACTAAATGGTCGAATGATTCCTTTTGATCAATTGCGAAATGTATATGGATATTTTCTCCGTCTCGATAATACATTGTATTTCAATTCCGATAGGCAGATTATACGTTTATTGGAATTCTTTCGACAAAAACGTTTTCAAGTCTTAATTCCATCGACCACATTTGAGGAATTTCGGTTAAATACTTTATCTCCATTAGAAGAGAAAATTCGCATAAGCTATGCACATCTTCAACCGGCTACTGAAGAGCAAAAAGTAGAAAGTGGATTAAATGAATCACCTGAAAGTTTGTTGTATTTAAGTCAGGTAGATAATGAGGTTCAATTGATTCCTGCGATGCGTTATGGACCAGTGGAAGTGCCTGTATTATCTCAGAAACAGATTTATGCGTATGATGAAAAAGGAAATGCTATTACAATTATTCGTGATGATGAGGCAGAAAATAAATTATTAGCAGCTCTGCTCTTACTCATTCCTGAATTAAATGAACAAATCTCAACTGGTAAATTATGCATTCATAAATCTGCATTTTTAGATGAGGATTGGTTTCCCGATTTCATAGAAAGTTTAACGAATAAGAATATTCGCGTTTTAGGCTTTTCAGAGTTGAGTAAGCAATCTCTCAATATGCACAAAGCGAAAGTAAATGTGCAAGTGAAGAGTGGGCTCGATTGGTTTGAAACTTCTTTAGATGTTCGCTTTGGAAAGCAACGTGCTAAAATGAAACAACTCATGACTGCTGTGAGAAATAAAAGCAGATATGTGCAATTAGATGATGGTACACAAGGGATTTTACCTCATGAATGGCTCGATCGATTTACACGGTATTTTAATTCAGGAATTGTTGCATCTGAATTATTAAAAACTCCACGAATCCGCATTCAAGAAGTAATGGAGGTGTATGATTGGAATCTGTTTGATGTAAACACTCAATTGCAATTAACTGAATTTAAGAATCGTTTTCAGCATTTTAATAAAATAGAAGAAATTGAAATTCCAACAGGCTTAAATACTCCATTACGTGCATATCAAAAAGTAGGATTGAATTGGCTAAATTTCCTTCATCAATTTGGCATTGGTGGCTGCTTAGCCGATGATATGGGTTTGGGTAAAACAATTCAAATCATAGCTTATATTCTGCATTTAAAAGAAAAGAAAGAAATTGGAACACATTTAATTGTTGTACCTGCTACTCTCATTTTTAATTGGCAAGAAGAATTTCAACGTTTCGCCCCTTCACTTTCTATTCATAGTGTATACGGATTAAATCGAAGTACGAATCAAATTGATTGGTCAAATGCAGATGTGATTATTACTTCGTATGGTGTGTTGCAATCGGAAATATCAGCATTTAAGAATTTTCAATTTCATGTAGCTATTTTGGATGAATCACAAGCAATTAAAAACCCTGAAACATTACGATATCATGCAGTTTGTCAAATTAAAGCGCGACAACGAATTGTCTTAACAGGAACGCCTCTTGAAAATAACACCTTCGATTTATTCGGACAAATTTCATTTGCTTGCCCAGGATTATTAGGAACAAAACAACAATTTAAATTGCTCTTTTCTATTCCCATTGATACATTTAAAGACAGTGATCGGGCGAAGGAATTAAGTAGAATAGTTCGACCATTTATTTTACGTCGTACTAAAAATCAGGTAGCACGCGAATTACCTCAACGCACAGAAATGCTGGTGTATTGCGAAATGGGTGATGAGCAACGTCGTATTTATGATGCATATACCAAAGAATTACGCGATTTTATTGCGAATAAACAATCCGATGAAATCAATCGAAATAGCATGTATGTATTGCGCGGACTTACCCGTTTACGTCAAATATGCAATGCTCCATCTTTGTTGAATGAAAAGAATTATTTCAGCAAAGCCTCTGCTAAAATTGAAGTATTAATGGAGCATATTGAACAACATGCACCGGATCACAAAATTTTAGTTTTCTCGCAATTTGTTGGCATGTTGGAATTAATTCAACAGGAATTAAACAAGCGACAAATTCCACACGAATTCTTAAGTGGAAAATCACGGAATAGAAAACAATTAGTTTCCTCTTTCAAAGAAAACGAAGAAGTACGCGTATTTCTCATAAGTCTGAAAGCAGGTGGAACTGGACTCAATCTCACCGAAGCCGATTATGTATATTTAGTGGATCCATGGTGGAATCCAGCAGTAGAAAACCAAGCCATTGACCGAGCTCATCGTATAGGACAAAAGAACCGAGTTGTTGCTGTGAGATTAATTTGTCCGGATACAATTGAAGATAAAATTCGACTGTTACAAGAAAGTAAGCAGCAATTGATAGCTGAATTAATTCAAACAGAAAATGGTTTATTGAAAGGTTTAGATAAGAAAAACCTACTTGATTTATTAAGTCCGCTTAAATAACATGATTTAGCTCATTTGATTTTTCAATATTCTCTTGGATATTTATTGAATTCATTTGAGCAGTATGAAAAGTATTCTCATTTTAAATTTAATGATTGGAATAACATGCTTTGTAGCAGGACAAAACCCATTTCCTGAAGGTGTATATTCGAATGTAAAAATGTTAAACACTAAAACGCTTTCGGGAATATATCCTTTCACTATTACCCGAAATTCGGATTCAGAAATAAAAAGAAATGGTGGAAATGATTATTTCATTCAATGTGATCCTGTGTATTTTAGTAAAAGGCAAATAAAGCGAGAATTAACAGCCATAGTCCGTCATGATTCACTCTTCATTAATGGATTAAAAATCGGCATTGGTAAAGAGTATACACTTGCACTTACTCAAGGACGATTCCTTTGTTTGTATGCAGCATTGCCGGGTTCAAGAATATTACAAAGTCAATTACGAAAAGCTGGATTGTATCAACCCGCTGGTGGATGGGTTTCACATGGAAAATCATACACCAATGCGCGTTTTTATTATGTGTATGATATTGAAAAGGATCAAATAAATAGTCTAGATTCGAATGTTGTTGAGCAGATTTTATCTCCTTATCCTGAAATTTTTTCTTCCTATAAAAACGAACAAATAAAATCACCCGAAATATTCATAAAATATATTGCAGAATTAAACAAGATATTAATGAAATAAACTATTAATAAGATAAACATAAAAAATAAAAATAAATGTCCGATTTCTCTTATATCGACCGTTATAAAGTAGAAAACCGTTTATTTATTGAGAGTGAAATTTCTGCAAATAGAATTGTATTTTTAGGTGATTCCATTACTGAATTTTGGTCTTTAGAATATCCTGAATTTTTCAAGAATTCGAACTACATAAATCGATAAATTCGTGTATAATTTTTTTTATAGTATTAATATTTAAAGGAATAATGAATCAATGAATTATCAAAACTTGCACATACTGCATGTTTTGATAATTCAATTCCCTACTTTTGGGTTATGAAAAGCTTCACCGATCGTAAGAATTATATTAGTAAGCTATTGTCATACAAGGACAAAGACTTAATAAAAGTTGTAAGTGGACTAAGACGTTCAGGGAAAAGTACTTTATTAGAATTGTATATAGATGAATTAAAACGGCAAGGGATTGGGAAGAGGCAAATCCAATTTTACAATTTTGAACTTCCCGAAAACTATTTGAACAAAACCTGGGATGTAATTTATTTTGAAATAAAGAGAAAGCTCCAAATTGACCGTATTAATTCACACCCGTCCAAGACGTTTGTATAACGAAAATACAATCCTGATTTGATGCGAGATTACTCATCAAAGAACGCTCTTTTGAAAATTAAACCCTCTATAATTTAAAAAAGGGACATTTGTAATTCCAGTTTATCAATTTCGTCATCATCTAAAAAGGGTTTATCAAGCCATTTTTTGAGGTCAATTTTCACAAAGAGATTTAATCGAATAAAGGACACCAAATTTGAGAGGTGCCAAGAGTGTTTTGCTTCCTTTTGAAGTGTCTTTAAAAGCAGTATGGTGATTAGTGCTGTCCAAATCTGTATCAGAACAGCATTCATGCTGGTTCCTATGAAAGACTTGATTTTCAGGTGTGTTTTGATCTCCTTGAAGAACGATTCGATGCTCCATCTACGTTTATATAGTTCTGAAATGGTCGATGCTGTCCAAGAAAAATTGTTTGTAAGAAGTTCAAGATATATCTGTTGTTCTTCATCCCAGATCTGAACCATTCGGAGCTTTTGCGGGTATTTTTCTTTTGATTGAGGTAAACTCAAAAAGCCTTTCCAGTCGTATTGCAAGTCTGGATTTGCTTCATCGGTTGGGCTCTTAGTTCGCTCATAAAGTTCAAACTGAATGTTTTCTTTTCCTCGAATAACAAAGAATACTCCTTGTTCATCTAATTTTCTCATCCAGTTAAAATCGACATATCCTCTATCAGCTACAACAATGCTTCCTGTGGGAAATTCAATATCATGTGCTGCATTTACATCGTGCTTTTTGCCATCACTCAAATCAGCAAAAACGGGCATACAGCCGTCAAAGTCAAGGACTGTGTGAAGTTTTATAGCTCCCTTCTTCTTTCGAAATAGTGCCCAGTCGAACACTTTAAGACAAAGGTCAATCGTGGTTGAATCGAGCAGATAGATTTTACGTTTGGGAAGCAGCTTTCGGCTTGTTTTTAAGGTTGATTCAAACTGCTCATACAAGTTAAAATACATCGCTTGAAACAGCTCCCAGTTGCGATGTTGGTTATTATATGCCAACGATGATCGCCTCATGGCTTTTGACACTCCCAGATGATTTAAATCGCCTGTTGCTGATCGCATTCCATTGCAAACGTCATTTAAGCTATTAGACTTGGAAAACTGGCAAAAAACCATTGTCACAAAGTGAGACCAAGCATCATTGCCTTTACAATGTTTATTGGACTCAAACTTTTCTACTAGTTTATTGAAAGAATCTCGCTTAATTTTTTGGAATATCTGAGCAAATAATGTGATCTTCATGCCGGAGTTGGTTTATGTTTTTGTGTCGTAACTCAAACATACCGGATTTAATCCGGACCAACTCTATTTTTTTACCCTATTTTAAAACGTCTTGGACGGGTGTGGTATTAATTATATTATTTTAGATGAGGTACAAAATATTCCACATTTTGAAAAATTAGTGGATGGACTATTTGCTTCCGAAAATACGGATGTATACATAACAGGATCAAATGCCTACTTATTGAGCAGTGAATTAGCTACATTATTAAGTGGACGATTTATCGAAATTTCAATCTTACCTTTTTCATTCAAAGAGTACTTAATCGCACGCAATATTGATATAAAGATTACTTATCTGAATTATGAAGCTTTGTTTTTCGAATATGTAAATGAAACATCATTACCAAAAGGAATAGAACTTAGAGATGGAGGCTTTGATAAAATATATGAGTATTTAGAAGCAATTTATTCTACTATCATTGAAAAAGATATAACTCAACGTCATCAAATAAATGATAAGCGTGCATTTGCAAATATTACGAAGTTTATAGCTTCAACAATTGGAAGTCAGCTTTCACCTAGTAATATTTCAAAAACATTAATAATTGACGGGAAAAATATTCACCATTCAACTGTAGAGAAATACATTGATTATTTAGTTGGAAGTTTTGTATTTTACAAAGTAAATCGTTTCGATTTAAAAGGTAGAAAACAATTAGCAACTCAAGAGAAATATTATTTGGTAGATGTAGGATTATTAAATGTTTTGGTCGGACGTGAATCGAAAGCTGATAAAGGACATATATTAGAAAATATTGTTTGTTTAGAGCTCATTCGAAGAGGTTATAAAATTTGGACAGGAACTACACGTAATAATGAAATTGATTTTGTTTGTAAAAATTCAGTTGGAAATATTGAATACTACCAAGTTGCATGGCAAATAACCGATAACCAAACAGCTGATAGAGAATTTAGCGCACTTGAAAAGATTAAAGATAATTATCCAAAATATTTACTATCAACAGATTCATTTACACAAAACAGAAGCGGAATTCAACACTTAAACGTTTTTAAATGGTTGCTCGAATTATCTAATTAATTCCATTAAGAAATCCCCCACAATTTCATGTCAGACTTCTCCTATCTCGCAAGGTATAAAGATGAAAATCGCTTATTAATTCAAAGCGAAATTTCTGCAAATAGAATCGTATTTATAGGTGATTCTATTACCGAATTTTGGTCTATGGAATATCCAGAATTTTTCGAGAATTCGAACTACATAAATCGAGGTATTCGTGGTCAAACAACACCACAAATTTTGGGGCGATTCGAACAAGACGTCATTCAATTAAAACCTAAATCTGTCCACATTTTAGCTGGCACCAACGACATTGCTGGAAATACCGGCGTAATGACCTTGGAAATGACTCAAAACAATATCCAAAGAATGGCTGAGATGGCTCTAGATAATGGAATTCAAGTTCTTTATGGATCTGTTCTTCCCGCCTGTAGTTATCCTTGGAAACCAAATAGTAATCCATGTGAAAAAATCATAGAATTAAATACATGGATTCAACATTTTGCACAAATAAATAATGGGGTTTATATCGATTATCATTCAGCTTTGCGAGATGAGAAAGGCTGCATGAAATTCGAATATTCTCATGATGGTGTTCATCCTAATAAAAATGGATATGCTTGTATGACAATAATTTTTAATTTAGTCATAACACAATCTGAAAAATAATTTGAACGTTATTCATGCACTACTCAAAAAGCTGATTATGCGCATCTTACTTTTTACAATTTCACTAAGTTCCCTGCTCGTTTCCTGCCATAAAAACGAAGTCATTACCGGACCACCTACTTGTTTGAGTAATAAAATATCCGACTTTACCCAAATGGCTTGTCAAAATGGAGCATCCGCAAGGAAATATACTTTTCAGAATTCAACAGTGTATGTACTCGATCCTGGAAACTGCGGAGCTGATATGCAATCAATCGTTTTAGATGAACAATGTAATTCGCTTGGTACATTAGGCGGAATTACAGGAAATACTCAAATAAACGGTGTCGATTTTAGTTCTTCCTCTCAGTATATTGAAACTGTTTGGACGAATTAATTATTTCAAAAACAAGGAAGCAATTCTACGTGTTTCTGAATCCGTTTTCACATATTCCTCATACGTTGGTTTTGCTGTCCAGGTAAGCGTTTGCATACAATGTTCGAGCAAATCACTCATCGCCAAAAATCCAATTTTATCTTGCAAAAAAGCAGCAACAGCTATTTCATTCGCTGCATTTAAAATACAAGGCATCGTACCTCCTTTTTTCAAGGCTTCATAGGCCAAATCCAAATTGCGAAATGTAGATCGATCCACTTGCTCAAAAGTTAAAGCAGGATAATTCAGAAAATTAAATCGGGGAAAATCACTCTTCAAACGTTTCGGATATCCCAAAGCATATTGAATGGGCAGCTTCATATCTGGAAGTCCCATTTGTGCTTTCATCGAACCATCTTGAAACTGAACGATACTATGAATAATCGACTGCGGATGAACAATCACATCTATTTGCTCAGGCTTTAGATTAAATAACCATCGAGCCTCAATGACTTCCAATCCTTTATTCATCAAACTTGCCGAATCGATGGTGATTTTAGCACCCATGTCCCAATTGGGATGTTTTAAGGCTTGAGCTTTTGTTGCAGTGGCCAAAAATTTCCGGTCTTTTCCACGAAATGGACCACCAGATGCAGTTAGATAAATCTTCTCTATCGGATCCTCCCATTCTCCAGCCAAGCATTGAAAAATAGCCGAATGCTCCGAATCAACTGGATAAATATTCACTCCGTGTTGCTTTGCTAAGGAAGTGACCAATTCTCCAGCAACAACCAAGGTTTCCTTATTCGCCAATGCGATGTGTTTTCCTGCTTTAATTGCCGCTAAGGTTGGTCGAAGTCCAGCATAACCCACACAAGCTGTTAAAACGATTTGCGTGCTCTCCTGTTCCATCATTTGAGTAATCGCATCTTCGCCACAATACACCTTCACCGGATAATTCTCTAAACCCGATTTTACTTCATCGTATTTTTCTTCATTCCCAATTACTACCGTTCCGGGAAGAAATTCCACAGCCTGTGCTATCAGCAAACTCGCATTCGATTGTGCAGTCAAACAATCAATTTCGAAAACATCCGGATTTGCTCGAACTACATCGAGCGCCTGTGTACCAATAGAACCTGTAGAACCGAGAATGCTGATATGCTTTTTCACCTGAATTGCTTGTTGGCACGAAGAACGAAAAAAATTAGGCAGCTTGTAACTATCTACTCAATTATCAATCTCAAACCTGCACAATTCTATTCATAATGATAATTCTAATGCAGTATATAATGAACGAAGCTTCTTTTCGTTATCCCATCCCAATCTGTTTTTTTTCCTGTTCAACCAAACATTTGTCTGTTTAAATAAATCTTCTTGTTTTAATTCAATACAAGCGTGCATCTTCGCATTCGCAAAATATACCCAATGCCCCAACCTTTTCGAATACTCTTTTTACTGCTCATTTTCTCTTGGGCAAGTAGAACTCTTCAAGCTCAGAATCTCAGTATCAGTGGCACTTTAACCGATATCAAATCGGGCGAACAGCTTGTTGGTGCGCTGGTCACGGTGAAAGAATTACCCGGTACAGGCGTTGCAGCCAATAGCTATGGATATTATTCTTTGCAACTCAAACCGGGATCCTATACGCTCGTTTTCAGTTATATCGGTTATACATCGCGAAACGAATCAATCACCTTGGTCGATAAAAATTTGTATCGAAATATTGCACTCGAACAAGTTGGTAGAGAGATAAAAGAAGTTGAAATAAAAGGGGAAAGGCCCGATGAAAACCTAACTCGCGTGCAAATGGGTGTGGAAAAACTATCACCCCGTGAAATAAAAACGATTCCCGTATTATTTGGCGAGCAAGATGTTCTCAAAACATTGCAATTATTACCCGGTGTGAAAGGCGCTGGTGAAGGAAATGCCGGATTTTACGTTCGCGGTGGTGCTGCTGATCAAAACTTGATTCTTTTGGACGAAGCTCCTGTGTACAATGCTTCGCACTTACTCGGATTTTTTTCGGTGTTTAATTCTGATGCGATCAAAGATGTAACACTTTACAAAAGTGCCATGCCAGCTGAATTTGGTGGTAGAGTTTCTTCTGTGCTCGATGTGAAAATGAACGATGGAAATCAAAAACGATTCAACGCATTAGGTGGTGTTGGGTTGATTTCTTCGCGTTTAACCATCGAAGCTCCAGTGATAAAAGATCGTAGTTCCTTGATTGTTTCAGGGAGAAGAACCTATGCCGATATGTTCCTCAAGCTTTCAAATAAGGAAGACCTTCGAAAATCAAAACTTTATTTCTACGATCTGAATGCGAAATTCAATTATAAAATCAACGATAAAAACCGCATTTATGTAAGTGGATATTTTGGACGTGATAATTTTGGATTCTCCGATGTGTTTAAGTTTAGTTGGGGAAATACAACCGCTACTGCTCGATGGAATCACTTGTTTTCGGATAAATTATTCTCCAATACTTCAGCTATTTATAGCAATTACGATTATCAAATTTCTCTTACCGCAGGTGAAGATGAAGTCAATATTTCATCCACCATACGCGATATCAACCTCAAACAAGACTACCAGTATTTTGCAAATAATCGTCACACAATTAAATTCGGTTGGAATAGTATTTACCACACCTTTTTACCCGGAAAAATTGATGCTACCGGAGCTTTTAGTAATGTGATTTCAAACGAAAATCGCTATGCATGGGAAAACGCGGTATATGGAAGTGATGAGTGGAAAGTCAATGGATTAATAACCATCAGCTATGGATTGCGGATGAGCGAATTCAGTTATCTCGGCCCTGGAACAATTTACACCTATACCAAAGAAGGATATATTGCTACCGAACGTTATGCTAAAAAAGGAGAACTCGTTAAAAGTTACCTGAATGCAGAACCCCGACTAAGTGCTAATTACCACATCGACGAAAAACAAAGCATCAAAGGAGCCTATGCGCGTACTGTGCAGAATTTGCATTTATTGTCGAACACAACCTCTGGAAATCCAACAGATATCTGGGTTCCAAGTTCCAATAACGTGAAACCGGAATTATGTGATCAATATTCAGTTGGTTATTTCCGGAATTTCAAAGAGAATATGTTTGAATTTTCTGCAGAAACGTATTACAAATGGATGCAGAATCAAATTGATTATCGCAATGGTGCTGAGTTAACGTTTAATCAACAGGTTGAAGGTGAACTCGTTTATGGTGTTGGAAGAGCTTACGGACTTGAATTATTAATCCGAAAAAAATTAGGCAAATTCACTGGTTGGGTTGGTTATACTCTTTCTCGTACCGAACGGAAATTTGATGAGATTAATGATGGGAAATACTTTGCTGCTCGACAAGATCGCACTCACGATATTTCCATTGTGGCGATGTATGCCTTGAATAAAAAATTCTCCTTATCAGCTAACTGGGTGTATTATACCGGAAATGCGGTGACCTTCCCAAGTGGTAAATATCAGGTGGATGGACAAACCGTGAACTACTATACTGAACGAAACGGTTACCGAATGCCTGCTTATCACCGACTCGATTTAGGCTTGACTTGGTACCGTAAAAGTACCGACACATACGAATCGAATTGGAACTTCAGTATTTACAATGCTTACGCACGGCGAAACGCTTACACAATTAGCTTCCGCGATAGCGAAACAAATCCCGGAACCACCGAAGCTGTAAAACTCTCATTATTTCGCATGGTTCCTTCAATCACCTATAATTTTCATTTCAAATGATCCATTTAGCTAAATATATCAATGCATTTTTACTTCTCATTCTTGCATTAAGCAGTTGTGAAAAAGTGATTGATTTGCCTTTACGTGATAGTGATGCCCGCTTAGTGATTGAAGGTGGAATTACTGATGATTCCGGATCATGCAGCGTGCGACTCTCTCGAGTAGTAAACTACAGCGAAAGCAATGATCCGAAACTCGTATCAGGTGCTTCAGTAAGTCTCTTCGATAATGGAAGCGAGTTCGCGCTTCCAGAAATTCAAACTGGAATCTACGCGAATCCTCAACTCAAAGGAATTCCAGGACATGAATATCGCTTGGTCGTTACTGTTGATGGGACTACGTATTCCTCAACCAGCGTCATGAATAGCAAAGTGGAGATTGATTCGTTGAGTTTAGAAAAGCAGTCGTTTTTCTTCGATACTTCTTTAGTTACTCATGTACATTTTACCGATCCTGCTGGAATTGAAAACTATTATCGCTATCGTTTTCGTTTGGGAGATACATTGAGTAAAGACATCCAAATTGATCGTGATTTATTTTTCGATGGACAAGATATTGACCAGCCACTTTTTGGAGGTGGTGGAAAGCCTCATCCTGGAGATACCATTTTCGTTGAGCTTTGGGGAATTGATAAAGGCGTTTATGAATATTATAATACACTCAATGGAATTCTAGGCGGTGCAGGACCATCAGTGGCTTCACCTGCAAATCCAACTAGTAATATTACTGGTGGGGCGATGGGTTATTTTTCGGCCTATACTATTTCCAGAAGCTGGATAATTCCACACCCTTGACAGGAATTTTCTATAAATAAACGTTCAGAAATAGAAGGGAACTCTGAGCGACAATAGCGTAAAAATTAAATCGAAACTGCTCATTCTTCCAAAGCTGTTGATGCTTACTTTTTTTCAAATAGAAAATGGTGCAGATTGGAAGAATTAAAATCAATCCAATTAGGAAATTAAATTCAGCCATTCGTTTTATTCCTATCCAAAACACTGGAATAAATACGAGTATTAATACAAACCAATATACAATAGAAAGGTAGCTTTTATTGACTTTTTCAGATGAAAATGTTAGTTGAAAAATAGATGGTATTGCAAGAATGAAAGAGCGAATAATTAAAAATAATTGAGGCAACCAAGTACTTCGTGAAACACCTTGAACTATTTCAATTATCCAAACAGAAATAACCAAGCAGGTGAAAACTACATTGACAAATGCTATTGATTTAGGAATCATTCTCATGTATTCAGTTGGTTAATTTATGAATATTGAATGAAGCCATATTTACAATAATCTTTGATTCACAAGCTTATCAAGAATAAAGTAATTTAAATCGAAAAAGCTGTTTATTCCAAAGTAAAAACCTTTGATTTCTGTTTAAGAGAAATAGTGTGGATTGATTTACAATACTAAGAGAATAGATTAAAGTAACCATAGCAAAAAAAGATCGTATCATTGGATTGTACGTAATATATCCGTACATTTACAAATAAACACGATTGGGAGCTCATCACAATTACATATGAAAACATCAGATAAAGCAAGATTCGATACGCGTCTTCCCAAAGAACAGAAAGAGCTTTTTGAATATGCTGCACAAATAGGCGGTTTCAGGAACTTAACAGATTATGTTATAAACGTTCTATTGGAGAAATCAACATTAATCATTGAAAGACACAATACACTATTGGAAACAAAGAGAGATCAAGAATTATTTTTTGATGCTATAACAAAGGACATTGAACCCAATACTACTTTACAATTAGCTGCAACTAAGTATAAAAAATTAATTAAAAAATTAAATGGATAATTCTTATTTAACGCATGTTTTAAACCCATCACACATAAAAGAGTATTTCGATTGCACAAAGGATTTATTGAATGGATATATACGTAAACAAGCAAGTCAAGATGTTAAAAGAAGAATTTCAGCTTGTTTTGTTATTGTTGATGAAAATAATTTAGTTAAAGGATATTATACTCTTTCAAGTGCGAGTATTCAACGAGAGCTTCTCCCTTTGAAAATCATTAAAAAACTTCCAGAATCATATACAGATTTGCCAGTTACCTTGTTAGGTAGATTAGCTGTAGATAAAAATGAATTTGGAAAAGGCTTAGGAGAGATGCTATTGCTTGATGCCTTGAAGAGGTCGTTTGATGCTTCCATTCGAACTATTGGATCAATGGCTGTGATTGTCGATCCAATTGACAAGGAAGCAATGAATTTTTACAATAAGTATGGCTTTATTTTAATTCCAGATAGTGGCAAGATGTTTCTAACAATGAAAACAATTGCGAAACTATTTGAATAAAAGAAAAGGTGGTTTGACTATGCTAATTTTCGCACATCATACCATCCATTTTTGAATGATTGCTGATTGACGAAAAGCGAAATAATTGTTTTTGCAACTTCATCTGCAGAAGATAAAATCTTGTTCTCTTTTAGTTCGATAAAACGTTCCTGTTTCGAAAACTGCTTCGGCTTACTTGATCGAATTTCTTCCTGCATTTTAGTATCTATCACACCAGGAGCAATGGAATACAAGCGTGTTTGAAAATCATTGCGGATTTCGCGTTCAAGGATACATGATTCAATGACCATATCCATAGCTGCTTTACTGCCACAATACATACTCCAGCCATCATAGGCTTCTTGTGATGCACCACTACTTATGGAAAGAACCGTTCGTTTTCTTCCTTCCGTTTGGGAGATAAATCGATTTAAGATGACACTTGATGCAATCACATTCAAAATCAATCCTGACTCTAAGCCTTCATTGGAAACTTCACCCAAATAACCTATCTCACCGAGTGTTGCTGCATTATTAATTAACAGAAATTCTTCCGCCGAATCATCAACATGTAAATCTACAGTAACAGCAATTCCAGCTTTCGATAAATCAGCAATCACCGAAGTATAATTTGAATGTTCGATTGAATGCGTGCGTGAAATCCCAACCACATTCCAGCCTTCTTGCAAAAGTTCTTCAGCTAGTGCTTTTCCTAATCCACGCGAAGTGCCGGTGATGATTGCCTGTTTCACACCTTAGCTAAAGCGACATCTATATCAGCTAACAGATCTTCAACGTCCTCAATTCCTACCGAAAGTCGAATCAATCCTTCCACTACTCCAATGCGATCGCGCTCAGCTTTTGGAATCGAAGCATGCGTCATGGATGAGGGATGATTGACCAAAGATTCCACACCACCCAAACTTTCTGCTAATGCAAATAAATTGGTGTTCGTCAAGAACCGACGAGCAGCTTCTCCCGATTCATCCTTCAACGTAAAACTCATCATTCCACCAAAATCGCGCATTTGCTTTTTAGCAATAGCATGATTCGGATGATCTTCAAATCCTGGCCAATACACTTTGCCAACTTTCGGATGATTGCGCAAATGATTGGCTATGATGCGCCCGTTTTCGCAATGTGCTTTCATACGAACGTGCAGTGTTTTCAAGCCTCGCAATACTAGAAAACAATCCATCGGTCCGGGAACCGCGCCGCAGCTTTTCTGAATAAAATAGAGTTTCTCGCGTAATGCCGGATCGTTCATCATCAAGCAACCATGAATTAAATCACTATGTCCTCCAAGGTATTTTGTACCCGAATGCAAAACGATATCAGCTCCTAGATCCAATGGATTCTGTAGCCAAGGTGTTGCGAAGGTATTGTCAACTGTTAAGAGGATATTTTTTCCTTTCAATATCGCTGCAACAGCTGCAATATCAGTAATGCTCATCAGCGGATTGGTAGGAGTTTCGGTCCAAACCAAGCGTGTTTTATCATTAATAAGCGGACGAATATTCTCAGGATTTCCCATGTTCACAAAGTGAAATCGGATTCCCATTGGCTCGTAAATCTTAGTAAACAAACGATACGTTCCACCATACATATCGTCGGCAGCAATCACTTCATCACCCGGAAGCAACAACTTCATCACTGTATCAGTTGCTGCTACACCACTGCCGAAACTTAAGCCAAATGCCGCATTTTCTATAGCAGCCAAACAATCTTCCAGCGCCTTACGTGTAGGATTCTGTGAACGCGCATACTCATAGCCTTTGTGTGTTGCCGGAGCTTCTTGCACGTAGGTAGAAGTTTGGTAAATGGGCGTCATGATGGCACCAGTACTTGGATCGGGCGCTTGTCCGGCGTGAATGAGTTTGGTAGCGAGTTTCATTGAATTGAATGTGTTGCTTGATTCCTGAAACCGAAAACCGATTTTCAAGAAGAATATAAATTCCTGTTATGATGCAGGTAAAATCGTGGTTATTACTTCCCCAAAGCCAATACGTACTTGTTCGTTTTTCGCATAGGCTTTCATAATCACTGTATCGTGATCTTGAATGAATTTACGCTCGGTATTATTGGGCAGTTTGAGCGGTTCTGTTCCGCGCCATGTGAGTTCTAACATAGAACCAAAACTATCGCGAATGGGTCCGCTAATCGTACCGGAAGCATACAAATCACCAACTTGAATATTGCAACCATTGGATGCCTGATGGGTGAGTTGTTGTACCATATTCCAGTACATGTATTTGAAATTGGAATGCACTATACGTGCAGCATTGAAACGTTGTGTTTCCAATAACACTTCCAACTCGATATCGTAATTATGAGAACCCTTGAACTGCAAGTAGGGCAATGGTTTCGGATCTTGAACGGGGCCTTCTACTCGGAAAGGTTCCAAGGCATCCAGACTCACAACCCAAGCACTTACACTCGAAGCAAAACTCTTAGCTAAAAACGGCCCGAGTGGCACATATTCCCAGCTTTGCATATCGCGTGCACTCCAATCGTTGAAGAGCACCATTCCATAAATATAATCTTCGGCTTCGCTAATATTAACTGGAGTTCCGAGTGGATTCGAGCGACAAGTAACAAAAGCCATCTCCAATTCAAAATCGAGCTGTTGCGTTGGACCAAATGATGGAGAATCCTGATCGGCTGCTTTGGTTTGTCCTTTCGGACGTTTCACCGGTGTGCCGCTTAAAATGATAGAAGAAGCGCGACCGTGATATCCGATTGGAATGTGTTTCCAATTAGGTAAGAGTGCATTCGCAGGATCACGAAACATGCTTCCAACATTGGTTGCATGTTCGATGCTTGAATAGAAATCGGTGTAATTACCCACTTTCAATGGCATGCATACTTCCACCTGAGAAATAGGTAACAAACAGGATTCGCGCAAGTCAACGTCTTTACGTAAGTCGTTGTGTTTATCATCGAGCAAACGAGAAATACGATTACGCAAATCACGCATCAAGTCTTTCCCTAATGCAATGCAGGCATTGATAGAATCTTGTTCGAAAATCTGTTGAACGAAATCCACTCCTAGCAATCCACTTTTATTCAACACCGCTAAATCGAGCACATGATCGCCAATGCGCGTTGCCACATGATGATGCTCGTTAATACAGATAACACCCAAAGGAAGATTCTGTATTGGGAAATCGGAATTTTCAGGAACTGGAACCCATGAACGTAAATTAGGATCGTTAGCGCGTATCATATAGGATAGATTTTTTAATTGAAATCAGCTTTTTTATTAGGCAAATAGAGGATAATCTCCCATCAACTTATTCACTTTCTTTCCAATCGATGCTAGTTTTTTATCATCCGTATGATTCACAATGGCTTCATCAATCCAATTTACAATCTGCGGAATTTCCTTTTCGGTAATTCCTCGTGTAGTGATTGCAGCTGTTCCCACACGAATTCCAGAAGTCACAAAAGGTGATTTATCATCAAATGGAACCATGTTTTTATTCACGGTGATATCGGCTTTTCCTAAGGCAATTTCAGCTTCTTTTCCTGTCACATTCTTCGAGCGCATATCAATCAACATCAGGTGATTATCCGTTCCTCCAGAAATTATATTATAGCCTTTTTTCACGAGTGCTTTTGCCATCACCTGTGCATTTTTCTGCACACGTAAAATATAATCCATGTAATCATCTGTCAATGCTTCACCAAATGCAACCGCTTTAGCTGCAATGATATGCTCCAAAGGTCCACCTTGAGTTCCCGGAAATACACCAGAATCAAGCAATGCCGACATCATCCGTAATTCACCTTTCGGCGTTTTCAAACCAAATGGATTTTCGAAATCTTGTCCCATCATAATCACTCCTCCACGCGGTCCACGAAGGGTTTTATGCGTGGTTGAAGTCACAATATGGCAATGTGGAAGTGGATCGTTTAATAAGCCTTTAGCGATGAGTCCGGATGGATGTGAAATATCGGCTAACAATAAAGCTCCAACAGAATCTGCAATAGCACGCAAACGGACATAATCCCAATCACGACTATAAGCAGAAGCTCCGCAAATAATCATTTTAGGTTTTTCTTTTTTGGCCGTTTTCTCCACTTTATCCCAATCAATCAAACCGGTTTCGCGCTCAACACCATAGAATGAAGGCTGATATAATTTACCTGAGAAATTCACCGGTGAGCCATGCGTTAAATGTCCGCCATGACTTAGATCAAAGCCTAAAATTTTATCACCCGGATTCAAGCAAGCTAACATGACAGCTGCATTAGCCTGCGCTCCCGAATGCGGCTGTACGTTTGCCCATGTAGCATTAAACAAGGTTTTCAGACGATTGATCGCGATATTTTCAATTTCATCTACCCATTCACAACCACCATAATACCGCTTGCCCGGAAGTCCTTCGGCATACTTGTTCGTTAACACCGAACCAGCTGCTTTCATCACCTGATTACTCACATAATTCTCGGATGCAATCAGCTCTATTCCTACCGTTTGGCGATGAAGTTCCTCATCGATCAATTCAAAAATTACCTTGTCTTTTTTCATGCTGTGTGGTTCAAACGAGGGCAAAAATAGTGTTTTGAAGCAGACAACACCGAATGATTTTTTAATAACCCAATACTAGCTTTTTACACATCTGCAGCATCCATCCCCCAGCATCTCCGGACTTCAGTCCGGAGTGATTTTTTTGTCCCCCAATCCAAGCATATTACCCATCTGTTACATCCATCCTCCCAGCACCTCCGGACTTCAGTCTGATAAGATTTTTTTGTCCCCCAATCCAAGCATATTACCCATCTGTTGCATCCATCCCCCCAGCACCTCCGGACTTCAGTCCGGAGACTCTTCTAGCATAAAATTCCAGAAGAGCCATTTGCCTTTTGCAATCTACTAGCATCTATACTCGAGCTTGCTAGCTAGAGAATGTGAGATTGTGGTATGAATGCTACGACTGAAGTCCGAGCTTGCTACATTTGCACTTTAACTTCCTCCCATGAACAATCGCATCACCCAACTTTTTGGAATTCAATATCCTATTATTCAAGCCGGAATGATTTGGTGCAGTGGATGGGAACTGGCTTCGGCGGTGAGTAATGCAGGTGGATTGGGAATTATTGGTGCAGGTTCGATGTATCCGGATGTTTTACGTGAGCAAATTAAGAAATGCCAAGCTGCTACCGATAAGCCTTTCGGGGTGAATATTCCACTACTCTACCCCAACATTGAGGAGCACATGAATATTCTGGTAGAAACGGGTGTGAAGATCGTTTTTACTTCCGCTGGAAATCCTGCTACCTGGACTTCTTGGCTTAAAGAGCGCGGTATGACGGTAGTTCACGTGATTGCGAATACCAAATTTGCACTTAAATGTGAAGCTGCTGGAGTAGATGCGATTGTGGCAGAAGGCTTCGAAGCAGGCGGACATAATGGTCGTGAAGAAACTACCACTTTAGTGTTGATTCCACTCATCCGCCAGGCGGTTAAAATTCCACTCATTGCTGCAGGAGGAATTGGAAATGGTGCACAAATGGCGGCTTGTTTGGCTTTAGGTGCCGAAGCGGTGCAGATTGGAAGTCGCTTTGTGGCTACACCCGAATCGTCGGGACATGAGGCGTTTAAGCAACGTGTCATTTCATCTGCCGAAGGCGATACCCAACTTTCTCTAAAAACATTAACACCAGTTCGCTTGTTGAAGAATTCCTTTGCCCAAAACATCCAACAGGCAGAAGCTCAAGGTGCATCGAAAGAAACCTTAATCGAAATGCTCGGTCGCGGAAGAGCAAAAAAGGGAATGTTCGAAGGTGAAATGGAAGAGGGTGAACTCGAGATTGGACAAGTAAGCAGCCTCATTCGAGAAATAAAACCTGCTGCTGAAGTCGTTTTGGAAATAATGAATGATTGCAAAGCCGCCATTCAACACTGCTATCAACTAATACACTAATAAATTAATTGTAATTACTTGTTGAACTCTATCAGTCATAGAATCAATTTACACTGACAATTACAGTTTGACTTATTGTTGCAATAAATCTGCTGCCAGCAGGTAAAATTGCGTCCTTGCCTTTCATCAAAAGAACTGGCCAAAAAATCAAAGCTCCAATTATAACTGCCTCATTAGTCCGATTTTCACCTTCTTTAGATAAAATCCCAGTTAATGGAATTGTTTGTCCATCTACTCCAAGTACTTGGTTGATTTGAATATCAAGCTTTCCTTCCTGTCCTAAACCTCGTGCTTTTTCAGAATTGACAATAATACCTTGGATTTTTTGTCCTCCTAACACGACTGTTTTTTGGTCAATCACTACATCATTTACAACTTGAAATTCTATCGTTTGTCCAAGCGAAACAAGTTTTGAATTCAATTCATTTACAAGCATTACATTGATCTGAGTACCTGCTTTTAATTCTCGATGATTAGCATCGATGATCTGCTTTGAAGGTTCCACCAAATTATTAGCTTGAGTAAAAACATCCTTAGTCCCATTCGCATATTTAATCATAAAAACTTCAGATTTATACCGCGTGTAGAGTGGACCATCTTTATCATTGTGCTTTTTGTATTGAATATCAGTTGGGTTTATCGCAATGACTTTCGCCATTATTTCTTCACCTGATTTCAAAAAAATTATGTCCTGTGCTTTTGTTGCTTGAACAACGAAAAGAAGCATATAAAGAAGGAATTTCATTTGAGGATGTAGCATAAAGCAAAAGTATAAATAGTAAACTAGTTTGCTATTCGTGTTCAAAATAAAGAGTCTTGAGGAGCTTAAAGTCTTAAGGTTATCTCTGTCAGAAACTCAGTATTAAAATCCAATTTTGAGCGTTTTCAACTGCTTGTACTGTAGTATTTTTATCACACAATTTTAGGTCATGCTGGCAGAATTAATAACCATTGGCGACGAAATATTGATTGGACAAATAGTCGATACGAATTCAGCTTGGATGGCACAGGAGCTCAATTTAATTGGCGTGAAGGTGAAACAAATCACTTCTGTTTCGGACGATCGAGAACATATTTTAGCTGCTCTGAAAGAAGCATCTCAACGAGCAAATGTGGTTTTGATCACCGGTGGATTAGGTCCGACCAAAGATGATATTACCAAAGCCACGATGTGCGAGTATTTTGGTGGTGGATTGGTTTTTAGTCAGGAACAATACGATCAGGTGGAGCGGATTTTTCGCAGTTTCGGACGAGAAGTAACGCCAACAAACCGCAAGCAGGCTGAGATTCCAGAGCGTTGCGAATTAGTGGTGAACTATAATGGAACGGCGCCGGGCATGTGGTTCGAAAAAGATGGCGTGTGTTATATGTCGATGCCGGGTGTGCCTTATGAGATGAAGGCGATGATGGAGCATCAAGTTTTACCTCGAATCAAAGCGCGTTTTCAAACTCCGGTGATTTTACATCGTACTATTTTAACTCAAGGAATTGGGGAAAGTATGTTGTCGGATATGATTGAGAATTGGGAAGAAAATCTCCCTGCTCATTTGAAATTGGCGTATTTACCGAGTGCCGGAATGGTTCGACTTCGCATCAGTGCTAGCGGAGCAGATGAGGAAAAATTAGGGAATGAAATCAATGAGCAAGCTGAGAAGTTGTATGCCATTGCTGGAAAATATATTTATGGTGAAGGAGAAGAAACGCTCGAAGGCAATCTAATTAATCGATTGCGTGAATTGGGAAAAAGACTTTCTGTGGCCGAAAGTTGCACCGGAGGAAATATTGCGCATTTGATTACGAGCATTCCCGGAGCATCGGATGTTTTCGAAGGTGGCGCTATAACGTATAGCAAAGAATTAAAAGTGAGTGTTCTGGGTGTAAATCCTGAAACCATTAAACAGGCTGGTGTTGTAAGTGAAGCAACTGCCATCGAAATGGTTGATGGTGCTCAAAAGAAGTTCAAGACAGATTATGCCATAGCAGTAACAGGAGTTGCTGGACCAGATGATGATGAGGAAGGAAATCCGGTAGGATGCGTATGGATTGCGATTGCAGGACCTGATTTTAGAGAAGCTAAAAAATTTCAATTTAGCCGAAATCGAGGGCGCAACATCACCATGGCATCTTTATCAGCCTTGAATTATTTAAGAATTAAGCTTGGATAATTATTGAATCTTCGTGGCAATACCTCGACGACCAATACTGACATTGTCGTTGAAAATGATGTATTCGCATTTAATTCCACTTAAACTAGATACCGTGAAATTTCCACTGATTGTTAAAGAATCACCAAAAGATTGCTCAGGAATGGAGAGGGTATTCGGTTTAGAATTCGCCTCAAGCGTGTCGGAATAGGTTCCATCGGCATTGCGCCAAAAGAATTTCACCTTGGCATGATTCACTGTTTGAACACGAATATCGATGGTACGAACTTCATCGGCAGTATAAACTCCAAATGCTAAAATAGAATCGTGTGCTTCCCAACGGCCGGCAAAAGGATCGGAATCGTAGCGACAAGAGCCATCGTCGTTGGTGTATTTATCTTTGTAATTGTTCGCATTGGGATCGGTGCAGCCGTCGCGGTCGCAGGAAGTAAAGGCAATACAAAGAGTGAAAAGTAGAAAGCCGAAAAATTTCATGAGCAAAAATCAGATCGGCAAATTAAGCGCAAAGATCGATTCGATGGTATGAATAGAAGGAAAATAGCTCATTGAGGATGACCATCTGAAATACATGAATCAAATTGATCATTTCCAATATCAAAATGGTGAACAAATATGATTGAGTCAGGAAAAATATTAATGTGCCCCCAAAATCTGATAGAATCTATAATTGAAGGCGAAGTGGAATTAGGTATAAATACAAATTGGGGATGAATGGTAATCGTTATTGAATCATTAGAAATAATACTATCGATAACTCCAACCAATTGGTTTTCTGTGTTTGCAAAATTTGAAATTATAACCTGATTAGAATTTGTAGAATCCTGAGCTATATTCAATTGGTATGAAGAATCTGAAACTCCAGTCAAGATACATTGCCAAGAATCAATCATATATGTATTGTATATGTAATTATAGGAAATTGAATCATTTGTCGCTGTTGAATCTGTAAGTGGAAGTCCCGGATCAGGATCACAGCCACTAAAAGGAAGTAAGATTCCGATAGTTAAAAGTGATACAAAGAAAATTGATTGAGCAATAATTCGTTTCATGGAAATACAATATGATTAAAAGTACTAATATTCTTTAAGGAATTCGAGTTTACTCAATTACTAGAAAAAAGTATAACTCATTACATAAGAACATAATTTCCTTTCTAATGCAATTTTCATTTTCCCATTCACAGAATTACTATTTTTGCCCTCGAATATTCAAAAACCTATAAACCATGAAAAAAATGCTTTTCATTTTTTCTGCAGTTGCTCTTGCAACCATGACTGCTTGCGGTCCAAGCGCAGAAGAACTGGCTAAAAAAGAACAAGCTTCAAAGGATTCTATCGCTGCAGTTGAAAAAGCACGTCAGGATTCAATCGATTCAGCTATGAAAGAACAAGCACGTCTTGATTCAATCGCTAATGCTGATGCAATGGCTGCTGCTGAAGCTGCTGCTGCAACACCAACAAAAGGTGGTCATTCTTCTAAAGGTACAACAACGAAGAAAGATGAACCTAAAAAAGAAGATCCTAAAAACATGAAGGATGCAACTAAAAATGGATCTAGCAACCCTCAGAACATGAAAGATGCCGTTAAAAAAGAAGAAAAAAGCGGTACAACTGGTGGAGCGAAGTCTATGAAAGACGCAATGAAAGGGAAATAATCCCATTCAACTTAATCTATATGAAACCTTCTCATTTCTGAGGAGGTTTTTTTTTACCCTATAAAACCCCAAAACAAGATTATACTAGAATTGTCAATTGATTGGATTACTCCTATTTATTCAGCCTAATTAATTATCCTAGTTCAAAATTCTATCAACAATCAATATGAGCTTGATATTTCAATTCTGAAATGAATCAGTATTCTCCAAAAAAAAAGGCTGCCCAAATGGACAGCCTTTTTATAATTTAAGAAAAGCTTATTGCTTGTTCCAAGTTTCGCTGCAAGTCAACGTGTTTGTACCGAAAGTATAGGTAACAGTTAAGTTAATTGTAGTACCTGAAAGAGTTCCTGTTGTTGAAGAAACTGACCAAGAATCACCATCAGAATCTGTTACATTCTGAGTATTGATTTTGATTGTGCTTCCTTCAATATCAGCTGTAAGAGAAGCACTTGCTCCTAAACCTCCAATATTTGTTACTACTACTTTTTTCTTACTTGATGATGACGTAGATACTGTTGTATTCCAAGTTGAACCAGTTACACAAGGTGAAGTCGTTGTATAAACCCCAATGAATTTCTCACTGTCATAAGTACAAGTTCCATCATCAGTATCTGCTTTCTCATCATAATTATTCGCATCTACATTTGTACAACCATCTTTTTTACATCCACTGTAAGTCAATGTCATTGTTGTAGCTAAAAGGGCAAGTCCGAAAAAACGGATGTTTTTGGCAAGATTCATTTGAAATTTTTTCATGTCTGCTGTTTATAGGTTTGGGGGCAAAAATACATGAAATATCAAAACACCAAAATTTATAAATACCCGAATACGCCGATTTTGACCTCTTAATACATGCTCCTAAACCTGCTTTTTTTGCAAAAACAGTCATTTTAACCAATCAGAGCAAGGGATTAACATTTTTTTTGATTTTGCTTGTTGGTTTTTTATTTTTTTTAATTTTGTCTCGCTGAATCAATCAAAATAAAAACAAACAACAACATGAAAAAAGTAACTTTCGCCATCCTTACTGTAGGTGTAGCCCTTTTCGCTTCTTGCGGTGGAAACAATGCTGAAGCTGAAAAAGCTAAAGCTGACTCAATTGCTGCTGCTGCTAAAGCTGATTCTATCGCTAAAGCTGAAGCTGACGCTGCTGCTGCTGCACAAGCTGCAAATGACACTACAGCAAAAGACACTTCTGCTGCTGCTCCTGCTGCTGCTCCTGCTGCACACTAATCAGTACTTAAGAACTGAAGAAAAATCCCGCCTTGTGCGGGATTTTTTGTTTTATACATATTTAATGACAGGAATCGCAACCCTTATCTTTCTTCGCTGGACGAAGTGAAACAACTAATTTCCTCCCTAACCATATCGCCGCGAAGCCAACAATCACAAAAACCAAGACCGTTTGCATGAGTCAAAGTTAGGAATTTGCCCTAATTTCGCAGCCCAAATCACGAATTCATGCAATTAAGCTTCAAGCGCAACGGCAAAAGCGACGAACTTCTACTTCATATATATAGAGAGCTGGTTTATCCTCGAATGATCGAGGAAAAAATGCTCAACCTCCTCCGTCAAGGAAAAATTTCCAAATGGTTCTCTGGTATCGGACAAGAAGCCATCTCTGTAGGAACAGTAGTAGCCATGGACAAAGAAGAATACATTCTTCCCATGCACCGAAACCTCGCCATCTTCACCGGTCGGGGTATGCCTTTCCACCAACTTTTCACCCAATGGCAAGGTAAATTCAACGGATACTCCAAAGGTCGCGAACGCTCTTTCCATTTTGGATCAGCTCCTCATAAAGTAGTTGGAATGATTTCCCACCTCGGACCTCAACTTGGACTAGCCGACGGAATCGCGCTCGCACACAAACTCCGCAAAGAGAAAAACGTCACTGCAGTCTTTACAGGCGATGGTGGAGCCAGTCAAGGCGATTTTCATGAATCAGTGAACGTTGCTGCCGTGTGGGATTTACCAGTAATCTTTATCATCGAAAATAACGGATACGGACTTTCCACGCCTAGCAACGAACAGTTCCGCTTTAACTCTTTTACCGAAAAAGGTCCAGGTTATGGCATTCCTGCTCGACAAGTAGATGGCAACAATGTGCTCGATGTGTATGATGCCGTTCAGGAAATCCGCACCGACATTCAGAAAAATCCTCGTCCTTGGTTACTCGAATGTATGACCTTTCGCATGCGTGGACACGAAGAAGCCTCCGGAACCAAGTATGTTCCTCAGGAATTATTCGAACTCTGGGGCAAGAAAGATCCTGTGGTGAATTACGAAGCCTGGCTTTTACAAGAAGGAGTGCTAACAGATGAAACCCTTGCTATCATTCGTGCTGAGTTCAAAAAAACAATCGAAGAAGGAGTTGCCATCACTTTTGCTGAACCCGAAATTACTCCCGACACCGCCTACGAATTATCCGATGTGTATGCACCATTCTTGAGTCAATCTCATGCGCCTGCATCTGAGTCGAAAACCGACAAACGTTTGATTGACGCCATCTCAGACGGATTAGCGCTGGCTATGGAGAAACACCCGAATCTCGTCCTAATGGGACAGGATATTGCCGAGTATGGTGGTGTTTTCAAAATCACCGAAGGATTTGTAGAACGTTTTGGAAAAGACCGCGTGCGCAATACACCTCTATGTGAAGCAGCCATCGTAGGAAGTAGCCTCGGTCTTTCAATTAACGGCATGAAAGCCATGATGGAAATGCAGTTTGCCGATTTCGTTACGGAAGGCTTTAATCAAATCGTGAATAATCTTGCAAAAAGCCATTACCGCTGGGGACAACATGCCGATGTAGTCGTTCGTATGCCAACCGGTGCTGGTGTTGCGGCTGGACCCTTTCATAGTCAAAGCAATGAAGCTTGGTTTACCCATACGCCCGGCTTGAAAGTCGTTTATCCGGCATTTCCAAATGATGCCAAAGGCTTGTTGCTGGCTTCGTTTGAAGATCCGAATCCTGTCATGTTCTTTGAGCACAAGGCACTATATCGTAGTATTTCAGAACCGGTGTACGACGACTATTTCACCATCGAAATTGGAAAAGCCAATCTGCTCCGTGAAGGAAAAGATGTTTCTATCATCACCTATGGTTTTGGAGTTCATTGGGCTTTGGATGTGTTAAATAAGCACCCAGAAATAAACGCCGACTTACTCGATTTGCGCACCTTGTTACCTTTCGATGAAGAAGCAATTTTAGCTTCAGTAAAGAAAACGGGACGTGTCATTATCCTCCATGAAGACTGTCTCACCGGAGGAATTGGTGGAGAAATCGCCGCACGTATCAGTGAAAAATGTTTTGAGTATCTTGATGCGCCTGTTGTTCGTTCGGCAAGTCTCGATACTCCTGTTCCATTTTCTTCGGTACTCGAACAGAATTTCTTGCCTAAAGGACGATTCGAACAACAATTACTTGATCTCATCTCCTATTAAATGACCTTACTCGAAGTCGATTCACTGCTTAAGCGGTACGGAAAAAACACCGCTGTGAACGGGGTGAGTTTTCGTGTAGAAAAAGGACAGGTGTTCGGATTACTCGGACCCAACGGAAGCGGAAAAACCACGCTGCTCGGATGTTTAACTGGAATATTGCTCGCCGACCAAGGGAGTTTTAGCTGGTTTGGGAATGAAGATTTTTCATCTGCCCGTAAACGCATTGGAGCCTTAATCGAAACGCCCAATTTCTATCCATACTTAAGCGCGTGGAAGAACCTCGAGATTGTTGCAAAAATAAAAGGCTGCGAGCTTTCACGAATTGATGTGGTATTAAAGGAAGTGGAATTGTTTGATCGGAAGAACGATGCGTTCAAAACTTTTTCGCTTGGGATGAAACAACGTCTCGCCATTGCAGGTGCTATGTTGAGTGATCCAGAAATTCTCGTGCTCGATGAACCAACAAACGGCCTCGATCCACAGGGAATTAACGAGATACGTCAGTTAATTCTTCGCCAAAAAGCCAATGGAAAAACCATCGTACTCGCGAGCCATTTGCTCAATGAAGTAGAAAAAGTGTGTACAGATGTGGTTATCCTCAAAAAAGGAAATGTCATTAGCAGCGGTCGCGTAGAACAATTGCTTACAGATAGCAAACGCATTGAGTTGGGTACCGAAAATTTAGCCGCACTTCGAAACGCAATCCAAACGTTTGAGGGAATAAGTAATGTTCAGGAACGCAATGGTTTCTTGATTGCCGATTTAGCCGAATCGCTTGATGCTGCTACAGTGAACAAACAATTGCAAGAGAAAGGAATCCTGTTGAATCACCTGGTATTGGTGAAATCGGATTTAGAAAGTGAATTCTTAAAATTGGTGCAGAAATGAAAAGGCTACTCCAAATCGAATGGCTGAAACTAGCCAGCTACCGCACCTTTTACGTGTTCACCGGATTTTATGTCCTGTTGATTTTTTCGGTGTATTATGGATTTGATAAAATCATTCACATTGGTTTACTCGACCTCAGTGTCGTATATAAGTTTCCGAATGTGTGGTATTATATTGCCTATGTATCGAGCTGGTTTGCCCCGGTGCTTGGGCTACTCATGATCAATCTCGTTTCGAATGAATTTTCCTTTCGCACATTAAGACAACACATTATCGATGGACTTTCACGCGAAGAGATTTTAAAAAGTAAATTGCTATTAGCTGGAGTCATTAGCATTGGTGCCGGTTTGGTGGCATTACTGAGCGGCCTTATTTTCGGTTTTATCAAAGGTGGTGGCGCCAATTCGGGTGACATTTTCAGCGAAATGGGCTATTTGCTCCGAGCCATGTGGGTGTGTTTTGGCTTGATGACTGCCGCCATATTAATCAGTCTATTGGTTCGTCGCTCGGCACTATCCATTTTAATTTTCATCGCCCTTTACTGGATTGTAGAACCGATTATTGGTCGAGCTTGGCTCAGTGATTTCTATCCGTATTTCCCCCTCAACAGCCTCGACGAATTCATCTCCTCTCCCATCAGTTTCGAATCGGTGAGTTTTGGCAAACAAACAACACCCCAAGGCGTAAATATCGCCGCCATCATTTACCCAATCCTGTTTATTCTCGCCTCTTGGAGGTTGATTAAGACGAAGGATTTATAGAGTCGATTTACGATCGCTTCGCTGTACGATATACGTTTTACGAGAAAAACTGCTGGATTAATTCAACTAGTTATTTGAATTTCATTTTCACCAAAATGCTTGTTCTACGTAAACTAAATCAAATAGCTAATCTCTAACACCCTCGGACTGAAGTCCGAGGCTACAGTTCACACATGCTAGATTCGTTATACGAACACTCAAGCACATTGCTAATTTCTACCATCCGCACCCTCGGACTTCAGTCCGAGGCTACTATTCACACATGCTAGATTAGAGCGGGGCTGAGGTCACCATTAGTTTGGTATACAATATCCAAGAAAATCAACAAAGTCTCTTTCACCCTCCCATTCGTTCTTTCAATAAAAAGCCTATTTTTGCCGCGCTTTGAGTATTCAAAAATACCGGCCTTAACCCGCTGCCATGGACGATGATTACGATCTTCAAAACCGCAAACCGCAGACTGGAAGAAATTCAGAAGCCGGAGCCCGGTTGCTGGGTAAACGTTGTAGACCCGAGTGACGAAGAGCTCGCTTGGCTTATCAAGGAATTTCCTTGGGCTGAAGAATACCACCTCGACCCTTTAGATATTGACGAAAAAGCCCGCGCCGAACGCGACGAGGATGTGCTTTTTACCTTGATAAAAATCCCGCATTTTCAAGGTAAGAAAGACGAAGCTCCCTTTGTAACCATCCCCATGGGTGTGATTCAAAACAACGATTACTTTATCACCATTACCAAGGAAGATAATGTGATTGTGAATGAGTTTGAGAATAACCGGGTGAAGAATCTCCAAACGCAGAAACATTATCGCTTTTTGCTTTTGATTCTTCTCAAAACGGCTACGAAATTTCTAGCTCACCTCCGCGAAATCAACAAAACAGTCGACCAAATTGAGGACGATTTGCAGCTCAGCATGCGGAATCAGGATATTTTCGATTTGTTGAAATATCAGAAAGTACTCATCTACTACACCACGGCTTTGAAGTCGAACGAGTTGATGATGGCGCGTTTGAATCGATTGCAGTTGTTACGCACTTATGAAGAAGATGAAGAGTTGTTTCAGGATGTTGTGACCGAATTCCAACAGGCCATTGAGATGACCAACATTGCCAATAACATCTTGTTGCAGATGACTTCGGCTTATGCCAGTATCATCAATAACAACATGAATAAAATCATCAAAACCCTGACGCTGATTACGATTGTGCTATATGTACCGACCTTGATTTCAAGCTTTTTTGGGATGAATGTGATTATTCCCGGACAAACATCGGGATCGGCCTTTGCCTGGATTTTAGGAATTTCGCTCACTTTGAGTGCGACTATCCTGTTTATCTTTATGCGTAGACGTTGGTTTTAATGCAAGGACGCTATTTCCAGGAAGGATTAAATGAAACACTGGTTGAAGTAGAGATTAAACCTCAACTTCTCCGATTTCAATCGGGTTCTAAACTAAAAGAACTGCGCGTCTCTGATATTATCGAAGTAAGTTATCCCGGAAAGAATCGCGCATTAGTAAGTTTTCAAGGTGGATCACTTTTGCTCGAAGCACCCAATATTCAAGGAACACTTCGTCATTTCTTAGGAAGTTTTAACGAGAAAGTAAGTATTGCTGATCGCTGGAAAGGTCGTGGTTTATGGATTTTGCTCATTGTTGGAAGCAGCTTTATTGGAATTCTGCTATTGGCGTATTTCCTATTGCTTCCTTGGTTAGCTGATCAAGCGGCGATTCATTTTCCCAAGGATCAGGAAATTGCATTAGGCAAAGAACTCAAAGCCAGTTACCTCTCAACTGAACGGATTGATAGCTCTAAAACCAAACTGCTAAACGATTTTGCCAGCCAACTCGATTTGGGAAAGGATTTCCCCAGTGATTACACGGTGGTAGATGCCGATATCGTGAATGCCTATGCCTTGCCGGGTGGACCGATTGTGGTGTATTCGGGTATTATCAATCGCATGGAAAATTGGCAAGAACTTGCTGGCTTGCTTGCCCACGAAAGAACCCATGTATTACGCCATCATTCAACACGAAGTCTTTTTAGAAATGCATCGGGCGTTTTGATGCTTCAATTGGTTTTGGGCGATGCTTCTTCTACACTCAACCTGTTTGCACAACAAGGACAGCAATTGCAACAACTCGCCTACTCGCGCGACTTAGAGCTCGAAGCCGACCGCGAAGGATTGCAGCTTTTGGTGAAAAATCACATCAATCCCCAAGGCATGATAAGCCTTTTGGAAAAGTTGAAAAAAGAAAGCAGCAGCTCCGAATTTCCCGAATTCCTAAGCACACATCCTCTTCCCGATTCTCGACTAGATGCCTTGAAAAAATTAGTCGACGAACATCCCGAAAAAGATTCGAATCCAAGGCTCGACTCGATTTGGCTGCGTTTGAAAAATCCTTCCCCTTCCCCTTCCCCTTCGACAAGCTCAGGGGGCGGTGGTGGGGAATTCTAGGATATTGATGGGTGCGACTCGTCGCCTGAGCCTGTCGAAGGGGGCGGTGGTGGGGAATTCTAGGATATTGATGGGTGCGACTCGCCCCCTGAGCCTGTCGAAGGGGGCTAGCGTTCTAGAATATAATACGCCGTAGTACTCACAAAATCTCGAAACCAAGGAATCCAAGTAATAGGTGCAAACTGCGGACGTGGAGTCCATTTAAATTTAAAACGGTAGATGGGATTGATGAGATACAATCGACGATGATGGATGGTATATCCCGTTTTTTTGAGGATGTATTCAAAACGGTTGATGGAAATACGGGTATCGTAAATTTCTAACAGCGAATCGATTGTAGCTTGTGGTTCACCTACTTTTCGTAAAAAGCGCTCGTACATCGACCGAGGTAAAAGGTGCATCCACGGCATTTGACCTTTTTTAGTAGTCGATGTTTGCTGATGTCCGCCAAAAGGCATTCTCCACGGTGGAAAGGCGAAGAATAATTTCCCTCCTTCTTTCAAATAGACTGGCAATTGAGCCATGACTTTTTCCTGATCGGGAATGTGTTCGATGGTGTCTTTGAGGATGATCAAATCAAACTTTCCACGAAAAGCATCCATGGTCGATTGATCATAAATATCGGCTGAGAATAATTGAAGTTTCCCCGATGCAATATCTTCTTCTTGAAGCGCTTTGCCGTTTTCTATCTTAGAAGTAGACAAATCCATTCCTGTGCAACGACAGCCTTTTTCGGTAAATGCTTTTAAAACTCCCCCTTCGCCACAGCCAATTTCTAGTACAACCATGTTCTCTTTCCAGCCACCATTCTTCTCCAAATAGGGAATGATGTAGTCGCGTGTGACTAAATACTGATGTTGAAACTTAAGTGGCGCATTGCCATGAAAATAGAGAGCCATAGTGGAAAATCGGGACCGAAGATAGGAGGAATTTGAGCGAGAATGCTAAAATCAAATTCAATCAAAATCGTTGAATGAGCAGCACTTGATTTTAGAAATTGGATACGTTTTCAATCTGAGAAATGAGGAACGAATCGATAAAAGAAAAGCCCTAGAGGATTTCTAGGGCTTTTGATTTTATAGGTTGAAGCATGAATTACTTCACGCGTTCCATGTATTCGCCGGTGCGGGTATCTACTTTGATTTTTTCTCCAATGTTGATGAAAAGTGGAATGTTGATCGTTGCTCCTGTTTCGAGCGTTGCTGGCTTTAAGGTTTTGGTTGCAGTATCGCCTTTTACGCCAGGCTCTGTGTACGTAACTTCCAATTCAACCGAACGAGGTGCTTCAGCATAAATCACACTGTCCCCTTCGAAAGCCACATTCACTTCCATGTTTTCTTTCATGAATTTGGCGCTATCACCAAAAAGAATCTCTTCGATATACACTTGTTCGTAGGTATCATTTTCCATACAAACGAAGTTGTTTCCTTCTTTATATAAGTATTGAAGCGGGCGCATTTCAACACGAACCACTTCAATTTCTTCTCCTGAACGATATCGGTTTTCGGCCAGTTTACCATTTTTAATGTTGCGCATTTTTGCTTGGTAAAATGCACGTAGGTTTCCCGGTGTACGATGTTGCCATTCAATGATTACGCATAATTCACCATTGTAGCGAATAAAAGTACCAACCGAAACGTCTTGTGTAGTAGCCATATACTGATTTTAACGGCGGCAAAGGTATGAAAATCCCGCGCTGAGAAATACAATCACACATTTCAGAAAAAATCTTTCAGGAAACACGACTCGTATGCTCAAGCATACAATCGCTCAATTGCAGCAATAAAGAAGGATTCTTTTCCAATACATTTCCTACTACTACCAAATCAGCTCCGGCACGAATTGCATTTCGTAATTTCTCTTCTGTCGTAATTCCACCGCCTACAATTAACGGAATGTTTAACTGTGATCGAACTGCCCGAATCATCTCCACAGGAACAGGAATTTCGGCTCCACTGCCCGCTTCAAGATAGATCATCTTCATTCCTAAAAATTGTCCGGCTAATGCTGTTGCTACTGCGATATCGCTTTTGTCTCTAGGTAATGGCATCGTGTGACTCATATAAGCAACCGATGTAATCTTCCCACTTTCAACCAACATGTAACCTGTAGGAATAATTTCCAATCCACTGCGCAACAAAGCTGGAGCTGCTGCTACATGTTTTCCAATCAACAATTCTGGATTACGCCCTGAAATCAGCGATAAAAGCAACAAAGCATCGGCTTCTGCCGAAATCTGAAGCTCATTCCCAGGAAAAAGAATCACCGGTTTTTCTTGTGATTTTTTGAGCTGAGAAACTGTTTGTGCAAAAGCATCTGGGCGACTAGTACTTCCCCCGACAAAGAAAAAATCGACTGCACAACGAGCTGCAATCCGGAGCAGTTCATCCAACGCAGAACCTTGCATTTTTCCTGGATCAATCAAAACAGCCAACATAGGTCGACCTGTTGAACGAATCTGATGAATTGATTGAAGTTGGGTACCCGATTGAATCATTGCTCAAATATACAATTCAGATTTTGCTTCTTCTGCTTGAGAACTCTCCAAACTTTTTTTCTCCGAAGAAAGATATTTCTGTAACCCTGTAGACGAATGCCAATAAGCTCTTTCGACTTACATGATTTTTCCTGTTGAATATTCGAGCACATACGAATCATTCTTCGACTGAATAAGGCTTTCGAGCCATTTCCATTTTCTCCCATTTCGAAATCAAGATTATTTCTTACACCTGTCAGCATTGCGTGTATTGCACGCCAGTCGTGGGATTGAGACGAATTTACTTTGTAATGGCAAATAGTGTGAACAATTCAACCCTTCACCCAAAACCAATTATGAAACGAAAACTACGCTGAACAATCCGGTCGATTATGAGACAATGGCGAACTATCATTTGGGTTTTACTGCTGCTTGTATGCGGAGCAGAGACTGCATGGTCTCAGCTTGTCACAACGGGTAGTGGATCTGTTTCGGCCAATGCGCTTGTCAATAACATCATTGGTTCAGGAGTAACGTTTAGTAATGCATCCTACACAGGAAAGCCAGTAGCGGCAGGAACATTTAACGGAGTTAGTTCGAATATTGGATTACCAAGTGGAGTAATTATTACATCTGGTCACATTAACGTAGCTCCCGGACCGAACAACAATGGTGGAGCAACATTCAGTAATAATGGACCCAATATTCCCGAACTCGAAGTCTTAGCGAATTCTACTACTTACGACGGTGCTATTTTGGAATTCGATTTTATTCCCCAAAGCAATTTCATCAGTTTCCGTTATGTGTTTGCTTCAGAAGAATACAATGAATATGTGTGTTCCGAATTCAACGATGCCTTCGCATTCTATATCACAGGTCCTGGAATTACTGGATCAGAAAATCTTGCCGTAGTTCCTTCAACAACGACTCCGGTAACAATCAATACCATTAATAACGGAACCGTTGGATCGCTTGGTAGCATTACCAATTCCCCGTGTATCCTTGGAAACTCATCCTATTTTGTAGGCAATAACCAAAATACGGTTCAGTACGATGGCTTTACAACGGTACTAACTGCCCAAAGAACTGTTATTCCTTGTCAGACCTATCACATCAAATTAATGATTGCCGATGGTGCTGATGATATTTTCGATTCAGCCGTATTCCTCGAAGAAAATTCATTCAACTCCGCAACGTATACTGTTTCTGTTTCTACCTTCTTCAGCGATTCCACAGTATATGAAGGCTGTACCGATGCAACGGTAACGTTCAGTCGCCCCAATGCTGATCCAACTCCGCTTACCATTACGTATGGAGTTACTGGAACAGCAACATCTGGAACAGATTACGTAGCACTTCCAGGCACGATCACCATTCCAGCAGGACAATCTTCTGTATCACTTACCATTAGCGGTATTGCCGATGGTATTACCGAAGGAAGTGAAACCATTATCATCAATGCCAATACACCCTGTGGCACCATTCCCGAAGTCATCTTTCTGAATGAAAAACCACCTGTTACCGTCTTTGTTCCTAACGTTTCAATTTGCAATGGACTTGGTCCTGTAACGCTCAATGCAACTGCAAGTGGGGGAATTCCACCTTATACTTATAGCTGGAATACTGGTGAAACAACTTCATCCATCAGTGTCAATCCGGCTTCCACAACGGTATATACTGTTACAGCAACCGATTTTTGTGGCACTTCCGGACAAGCTCAACCAGTGGTTGATATTGCAACTATTCCTACTGCTTCGATCAGTGCTCCACCTTTTGTTTGTAGTGGAGTTCAAGTTCCCGTAACGTATACTGGAACGGCATCGCCATCAGCAACCTATATTTGGGATTTCGATAATCCATCGGGAGTTTCGAGTGGTTCTAGTCAAGGTCCGTATCAAATTACTTGGGATTCGTCAGGCATTAAAACCATCTCATTGCAAGTGATCGCTAATGGTTGTAGCAGTAATGTTGTTACTACGCAAGTGCTCGTCAATCCTACTCCAACGGCAGATTTTGTAGTCGATCCGATTGTCTGTTCAGGACAAACTGCAACAGTTACTTATACTGGAACAGGTACCGATGGTGGTGGTTACGGTTGGGGATTTCCCGGAGGTGTAATTATCACAGGTGGACGACGTGGTCCATTTGAAATCCGTTGGGATTCGGTAGGCGTTTATGGAGTGACCGTTACGGTTACAGAAAATGGATGTACATCACCGGGAAATGAAGTATTTGTGAATGTACTTCCAACACCAACATCCGATTTCACAGCAGAAACTCCCGTTTGCGTAGGTGATCCATCAACCATTCAATATTTAGGATCGGCTTCATCAACTGCTACATACAATTGGAATTTCGCAGGAGGAATAACACAAAGTGGCGCTGGTGTTGGTCCGTATGAAGTTTCTTGGAACAATTCAGGAACTAAAGACATATTTCTTTCCATCACCGAAGCAGGTTGTACAAGCGATATTACAACGCATCAAGTAGTTGTAAACAGCATTCCTACAGCCAATTTCAATGTTGCATCACCGGTTTGTGCTGGACAACCAACAACTGTAACTTATTCAGGAAGTGCAAATAGTAGCGCTACCTATAACTGGGATTTTGGAACCGCAACGGTTATTTCAGGTACTGGACAAGGGCCTTATACTGTTTCTTGGCCTAATGCTGGAACCTACACAGTTTCATTGACAGTAACACGAAACGGCTGTACGTCTGCACCTTATACTCAACCAGTAGTAGTGAATGCCATTCCGGCTGCCCCTTTTACTGTTGAATCGCCGGTATGTGTGGGCGAAGGCTCTACAATAGCCTATACAGGTTCACTTGGACAAGGAACAACCTTTACTTGGGATTTCAGCAATGGACAAATATTGAGTGGCCTTGGTGCTGGTCCTTATGAAGTGTATTGGACAGTTCCAGGAACAAAACCAATCACCTTAAGCGTTACATCACCTCAAGGTTGTCCTTCTCAACCGCTAGTTATTCCTGTCGTTGTAAATCCAACGCCAAGCTCTGTTTTCACTGCCGAAACGCCCATTTGTTTAAACGAAAGTTCAACCATTGTGTACACAGGTTCGGGAAATCCGGGAGCACAATACACCTGGAATTTCAATGGAGGAAGTGTGCTTTCAGGCGGTGGACAAGGTCCTTACGAAATTCAATGGGGAACACCTGGAATTAAAACCATTACCGTTGCAGTTCAAGAAAATGGATGCGTATCTCCTCCAACAACGCAACAAGTAAACGTTCTTCCTCTTCCTACAGGATATTTCACAGCAGCATCGCCTGTTTGTGCAATGAGTACAACGAATATTGTGTATTCTGGAAATGCATCTCCCGGATCATTCTTTAATTGGGATTTTGATAATGGAGTAATCGTTTCAGGAAGCGGTCCCGGCCCTATTCAAGTGTATTGGGATACGCCTGGACCAAAAACCGTTCGACTTACCGTTCAGGAAAATGGCTGTACTTCGTATGAAGAAAGCAATATCGTGATGGTAAATCCCATTCCTACGAATAGCTTTTCAGCAACATCGCCGGTGTGTATAGGTGAACCATCTATCGTTTCATATACAGGCAATGCACTTTCGAATGCCAATTTTGTTTGGGATTTTGGAGATGGAACCGTTCAATCGGGCGCTGGTAATGGACCGTTCGAGATCACTTGGACAAGTGCAGGAATGCATGATATCACACTGAATTTAAGTCAGTTTGGCTGTCCTGCTCCGGAAGTTACCAATCAAGTTCAAGTAAATCCACTTCCAAATTCTCCTTTTGTTGTGGATGATCAAGTGTGTGTTGGATCAACTTCAACCATTACATATACTGGAACTGCTTCTACACTAGGAAACTACAATTGGAGTTTTGATGGTGGAATCATACTTTCCGGCTCCGGACAAGGTCCTTTCGAAGTGTATTGGAATACGCCCGGAGTGAAACATATTTCGTTGAGTGTGGTCGATAATGGATGTCCATCGCCTTCAACTCCAGCTATTGTCAATGTGATTCCATATCCAACTTCCGACTTCACCGCGAATCCGCTTACTTGTCAAGGATATGCGACTGTTGTAACTTTCACAGGAATTGCTTTGCCAGATGCCAATTTCAATTGGGATTTTAACGGAGGAACCATTATCAGTGGCTCAGGTGCTGGTCCATATCAAATAACTTGGTCAACAACGGGCGATAAAACCATTACGCTTACTGTCAATCAACGTGGATGCGAATCCGACCCAAGTGAAGTAATCTTAAACGTTGCTCCTACTCCAACTGCCGATGCTGGGAACGATTTGATACTTTGTCCGGGTGATACTTCTCAGATTGGAATTCTTCCAGTGAATGGGTACGCGTATTCTTGGTCACCTGCAACAGGATTAGATAATCCAAGTTCTGGAAATCCCTCGGTAGTTCTCGAAAATTTTAGCAATGTGATGCAAGCCAATCAATACATTCTAACGACAACGTTGGGCAATTGTGTCGATTTAGATACGGTGATGGTGCTTGTTCGACCTTTGCCTCAAATTTACTGGCAATCGCCCGATGGACAATGTATTCAGGATAATAGCTTTGACTTCAACTTGGCTGGAAATTTCACTTCTTCAGCCAATTTCACCTGGAATTTTGGACAGTTTGCGAATCCTACAACATCCAACCTAACCAATCCACAAGACATTAGTTTCTTAACATCTGGAGTACATGTCATTACCGTTTCGATGAGCGATTGGGGATGTAATAGTCCAGTTTATACCGATTCCATTGAGATATACGCCATGCCAGTTGCCAATTTTACTGGAACTAATTTGGAAGGTTGTCCTCCTTTAAGCGCTACATTCACAAACCTTTCCTCCGATTTTGGGAATCCAACATACACCTGGAATATGGGTGATGGTTTTGAGTTGAATGGATTTACTCCTAATCATTCCTACGAAACATCGGGAGCTTATACTGTGAATCTTACCGTTGTAACTGAGAATGGCTGCTCGAGTGAATATTCAGTGCAGTCGATGATTAATGTGTATCCTGAACCGCATGCCGGTTTCCGTGTAAATCCTGAAATTTTATCTACCGAACATCCCTTGGCGAATATCATCGATGAATCTTCAGGAGCGATAAGTTGGACGTATACAACGGGTGATGGAGAAACGATGTATGATCGAAATTTCAGTCATAACTACTATACGCCTGGTGATTATACCTTATCACAACGAGTTATCAACCAATGGGGATGCGAAGATGTGGCAGTTTATCAATTGAAAGTGGAGCCAATCATGACCTTCTATATTCCCAATGCATTTACACCGGATGCAAATGGTACGAATGAGGTTTTCAAATGCTACGGTTTAAATATCGAGGATTTCAGAATGGAAATTTACACCCGCTGGGGAGAACTTGTATTCGAATCGAATGATATTGATGTTGGTTGGAATGGAAAGAAATTCAATGAAAAGGAACGCGAAGTATCGCAAATGGATGTGTATGCCGTTGTTGTTTATGTTCGCGACAACAAAGATTTACCTCCACGAAGAATCGATGCTCGAGTTACTTTAGTGAGATAACTTTCAAGTCTTTAACAAAGACGAGATAACAATTCTCATCTGGTCGGATTTGAGCAAGTTCGAACTCCCAAACTTCATTTTCCAAGAGTAATTTTCCGTTAAATGAATGTGCATTTTTCGGATTGATGGAAGATATGATGAGTTGTGTTGAAAAAATAAGATTTTTCTTCCCATAAGCCTTATACATGGCTTCTTTCGCTCCCCAAAAATTTTGTAATAAGTCTTGTTTTTCGGTAGAATTATGGAGCATTTCCAATTCGCTAGAATGAAGAATACGATTGGCTACTTGGTTTAATTGAGGACGAATTTCTTCCACATCAATTCCTTGATTCGTATGGGGATGAAAGGAAAAAGCAACATGGCTTCTGGAATGACTTAAGGAAATATGTCCTTTTCCATCTGAGGGCCAGGGCTTTCCATATTCATCACTCTTCCATTCAAACTGATTTCCCAAAACACGTTTAACGAGTCGAGTTAAGTCGGCTTTATCTTGGTGTTTTCGTGTAGCTACACTTATTTTTTCTTCAATAGGACTTACACATTCATAAGCAACAATTCCTTGTCCATCAGCATTTTCAAATACAAAAAAACCATCTTGCTCATCGAATTGAATCATCCTCTTTTTTTATTGCTATAGCTATTAAAGCTGTAAAATTAATGCTTACTTTTGAAGGACTGCCAATTCTGCCTATGAAACTACCGCTACACTCAACCGGCAAACATCTATTTATCCTGCTTTTACTCACTATTGGCTTCTCTATGAAAGGGAAGGCTCAATATGCAGTTGATACAACCTTAACTCCAGTTCAATACATCAATAACCTTGTAGGCTTAGGTGTTTCTTTTGGAAACATACAGTACCAAGGAGATGGGCAGGCTATTGGTTCTTTTACAGGAGCGAATGGTTCTTTAGGTTTCAGTAGCGGAGTTATTCTTTCCACTGGATTAGCTGCGAGTTCAGATGATGTTTCATCTAGTTTTGCAGGAGGCTTTAACACATATGGCTTAACGAATATTCCTGAATTAGCACCCAATGTTCCAGGTTGCTTAGGTGTTACGAATGATGGTTTGATTCTTCAATTCGATTTTGTACCTCAATCGACACCGGTTTCATTTCGATACATATTTGCCTCAGAAGAATATGCTGATTTTGTATGTTCTCAATTTAATGATGCTTTTGCATTTCTAATTTCTGGTCCTGGTATCGTTGGAGAACAAAACTTAGCTTTAGTTCCCGGATCAGGAGATCCAATTACAATTAACACAATCAACAATGGTACAGTTGGTACATTTGGAAGTATCACCAATGATCCATGTATCACAACAAATTCTCAATACTATAATTCAAGTCCACCAAATAATATTGTTTATGATGGATATACGGATGTAATGACTGCTGTAGCAGATGTTATTCCTTGCCAAACATACACCTTACGATTAATCCTTGCTGATGGATGTGATAGTGGTTATGATTCTGCTGTATTCCTTGAAGCCAATAGTTTTGGTGCTGCACCAGTAGCCATTTCACAAACAACTTTAAATGGCGATTCAACTACGTTCGAAGGATGCGCACCTGCAACATTGATTTTCTCTCGTCAAAATGCAGATCCATTTGATTATGTTTTCCCATTCACTTTAACCGGAACTGCAACCAGTGGTGTTGACTACAATCCAGTTCCATCATCAATCACAATTCCTGCTGGTCAAACTTCTGTTCAACTTGCTATTACCGCAATTGAAGACGGTATTGTTGAAGGAACAGAGACAATCGAATTGAATTACCAAACTATTTGTGGTACAATTTCTACCATCGTTTACATCACCGAAAAACCGGCAGTTGTTGTTACTCCCGATCCGGCTCCTTCCCTATGCGGTGGTCAAGGTCCTGTAACTGTTTCGGGTTCTGCAACAGGTGGCGTTCCTCCATTCACCTATTCATGGTCGGGTGGTTTAGGTACAGGTACTTCTATCAGCGTTAATCCTTTAGCAACAACAACTTACACCCTTACAGCCACCGATTTTTGCGGAACATCTTCATCCGTTGCTATTACTGTTCCTGTAGGAACAACTCCAATTGTTCCTGTTATTGGACTACCTGTAAACGCCATTTGTGAAGGTGAGCAACTCTTACTGAATGCATCAACGACAACGGCTGGTGCTACCTTAGTTTGGACTGGTCCAAATAGCTATTATGCTCAAACCACAACTGTCAATATCCCCAACACAACGATTGCAAACTCAGGCCAATATCAAGTGTATGCAACACTCAATGGATGTGATAGTCAACCAGCATTGATTGATGCACTTGTAAAACCTAGACCTACTGTTCCAGTGCTTGGTTCAAATTCACCAGCATGCGAAGGAAATGCGTTAAACCTAACGGCAAATGTAGTTCCTGCAAATTCGGTTGTTACTTGGACAGGTCCGAATTCTTTTGCAGCAGTTGGATCAGCACCTTCAATAGCACAATCAACTATGGCAGATGGTGGATTGTACGCAGCAACAGCCGAACTCAATGGTTGTGTTGCTACAGCTGGAAGTGCCATTCAAGTAGTTGTAAACGACACTCCCGATGCTCCTCCTGCTTCATCTAATTCTCCTGTTTGTGCAGGATTTTCATTGGATTTAACTACTACTTCTGTTGCTGATTCTTATTTATGGTCTGGACCACAAGCTTGGAGTGCAGTTACACAATCGGCCTCTCGTCCTACTATGACAGCTGTGAATGCCGGTATTTATGCTTTGTCTATCACAATTAACAATTGTACAAGTCCGCCAACTCCTCTTCAAGTGGATGTGATTGATGCTAGTTTTATTCCTGCAATAACAACTAATTCTCCTGTATGCGAAGGCAGTAATTTGGATTTTAGCACTCCAGCAGTGAACAATGCAAATTATTTCTGGTCGGGACCAAATGGCTTTAGTGCAAATAATAGAAGCAATCAAATACCAGTAACAGTAGAAGCTAACGAAGGGCTTTATTCAGTTTACTTAGTTATTGGAGCTTGTACAACAGCAACCAACCAAAGCAATATAATCATCAATCCTATTCCTGTTGCTGATGCTGGACTACCTATTCAAATTTGCTCTATGCAACCCGGTCAACTTGGAGCCGCTCCAGTTGCAGGTTACAGCTATTCTTGGAGCCCAGTTGAAGGTTTAAACTTTAGCACTATTTCTAACCCAACTCTTCAACTTGGAAGTATTGGTGGACCTATTCAACAACATACATTCACTTTGACAGTTACTGCCGATGGTTGTCAAAACCAAAGTACAGTTGATGCTGAAATTATACCTCAACCTGTTGCTTCATTTGTTGCTCCCAATCCTACTTGTTTCGAAAATAACTCTTTCGATTTTCAAGCCGACGGCATATTCAATTCTACAGATCCTCGTTATGTTTGGGATTTTGGTCCTTGGGCAACACCCGATTCATCGTTAGAAAGAAGTCCGCAGGATGTTCATTTTGAAGCTACAGGAATCCATTTAGTTCGACTAGTTGTAATTGATTTAGGATGTCCAAGTAATACGTACATCGCACCAGTCAATGTGTTGAAAATGCCAGTGGCAAACTTTGCTAGCGATAAAATTGAAACATGTAGTCCTAGTCTCGTTCAATTTGAAAATCTATCCGAAAACGAAGGAGATCCTTTTACTAATCAGTGGTTGTTTGGTAATGGAAATAATTCAATTGAAGAAAGCCCAACTGTACTTTATAGCACTAGTGGAAATTATCAGGTTTCACTTCAAGTTACTGGTATAAATGGATGTAGTAATACGTATACTATTTCATCTGCAGTTCAAGTTCATCCTTCACCAACATCACAATTCAATGTGAGCCCAACTGTAACTACGATTTTTGATCCTGAAGTTGAAATCTCCGACCTTTCAACTATGGCAACAGAATGTATGTATTTGATGGGAAATGGAGATACAATCGCTGAGTTCAACACACATTATACATATGCAGATACAGGCTCTTATGTAATTACTCAAGTGCTAAATAATGAATTTGGTTGTACCGATACTTCTCAAATGAATGTACGAATCGATTTAGGATTTAAAGTATTTATCCCAACTGCTTTTACTCCTAACGATGATGGGAAAAATGATCGATTCAGAGTTTATGGTGAAGATGTACGCGATTTCTCCATCAATATATTTAACCGTTGGGGACAAATGATTTATTCTTCCTATGACATTGAAAATGGCTGGGATGGAAGAACCTTACTTAACAATACGATTGTCCCAGGTGGTTTGTATATCTATGCAATTAAAGTGAAGGATCGCTACGGTTTAGATTATACCTACAAAGGAGAAGTAACCGTATTACGTTAATCTGTTTCTTCTAGATCATCATAAAATCCATCATTACTCTGAATCGGAGGAATGATGGATGCTTCTCTGAGAAATGCTTTTAAATCTTTCACTGTTTCTTCTTCTTTGAGGAAAAAGTGGGCAGATACAATTCCATCAATACCCGTTTCAGTAAATAATTCAGCGAAATCTTCTTTCTTCTGTACTCCTACAGAAGCTAAAACAGGTACTCTTGAACCTGCTGTTACCGATTTCAAAACTGCATTAATAATAGTATGATCAGTATATCCTCGAGCTACGGTAGAAATTAATAATTCTCCTGCTCCACGTAATTGACACATCTCAATCCAATTCAATAAGTCAATTTCGGTTCTTGATTTTCCTCCGTTTAAGTATACTTTCCAATGACCAAAAGTCAATCGTGTATCAATTGCTACAAGCAAAGAATTGCTTCCATGCGTTTTGGTTATTTTATTAATTAATTCTGGATTACGAACTGCTGCCGAATTAACATAAATCCGTTGAATGCCTGTCTTAAGCATGTCTTCAACATCGTTAATTGTATGAACTCCACCTCCAAAAACAAAAGGAATTTTCATTGTTTTAGAAAGATCCTTTAAAAAACGTGGGAGATTTCGACGGCGTTCAGTGACTGTTGTTACATCCATAATTACCAACTCATCAGCCCCCTCTGATTCATATTTGAGAGCAAGCTCTAATGCTTCAGTGTAGCTAAGAATATGGCTTGATTCCGTTAAAGCAAATTGTCCATCGCTGGTGTAAATGCTTGGAATAATCCGTTTTATTGAATGATCATGCATAAGCGAAGGCAAATTTAATCGAATATGCTTCGCTTGATACATTCGTTGATGCTCTTGTTTTGTAGACTATTATATTACTTTAGCAAAATTAACCCGATAATCTATGAGCAAAACCGCTAAACATCCTACCGGACTTTACTTCCTCTTTTTCACAGAGATGTGGGAACGATTTGGTTATTATTTAATGCTGGGGATCTTCTCCCTTTACATGCTCGATAGCGCAGCAAATGGTGGAATGGGATTTTCACCCGCACAAAAATCAGATGTTTATGGTACGTATATAGGACTCGTTTACCTAACTCCATTTCTTGGAGGATTACTTGCAGATAGGATCTTAGGTTATCGAAGATCAATTCTCATTGGAGGATTGATGATGGCTGCTGGATACATTGGCTTGGCATTACCCGGTATCACCATGTTTTATGTTTCCTTGTTATTAATCATTGTTGGAAATGGGTTCTTTAAGCCAAACATCTCCACTTTAGTAGGAAACTTATATAACAACGATCAATATCGAATAAATAAAGATGCTGGGTTCAACATCTTTTATATGGGTATTAACGTTGGAGCATTTATCTGCAATTTCGTAGCTGCTTTTATGCGAATCAATTACGGTTGGGGCTATGCATTTGCTGCAGCCGGTGTTGGAATGCTCATCGGTTTGGTCATTTTCTTTTCTGGAACAAAGCACATCAAAGAAGCCGATGTTATTAAACCTCTTCATGAAGGAGATTTATCAACTGGTAAAATCTTAGCTACCGTTCTATTACCCATGTTCATCTTTGGTGTATTAGGCTACTTAATTCCAGGTAATATTTTTGGAACCGACACAAACGATGCATTCCTGTTTGGTTGTCTACCTGTAATTTCATTCTTCATTTACTTGTTTGTCAAAGCCAATAAAGATGACAAAGGACCAATAGGAGCCTTACTTGCCGTTTATGCATGTATCGTAATTTTCTGGGCAGTATTTCACCAAAATGGAGATGCACTAACTGTTTGGGCTGAACAATACACAAATCGCGAAATGCCTGCTTCTGTTGGAACAGCTGCCGATAAAGTTGGAATGGCTCAGCTTGTTGTTCACTCCGATGCCGTTGATTTTGAAGAAGCGCGTTTCAAAACTTATATCGATAGTTTAGTTGTTCAAAAAGATTCACTCTCCAAATTAAAAGACATGGCTGGAGTGAAGAAAGTTGCTGAAACTATTGCTCTGGAAGAACATTCACGTAAGTATTTTGCAAACCTTCCTGTTTCACAAATACCACCAAACGGACAAAACCTAAAACTCTTTTCAGCAGAACTTTACCAATCTATCAACCCCTTTTGGGTGGTGTTATTAACTCCTATTGTAGTTGGTTTTTGGGGATTATTAAGAAACAAGAAACGAGAACCATCTACTCCAACAAAAATTGCAATCGGACTTGTAATAACAGCACTTTCAGCACTTGTTATGGTTGCTGCTGTTAAAACAACCGATATCGGAGCTGATAAAGCATCTAGTTTTTGGTTAATCGCAACGTATGGAGTTATCACTATTGGTGAACTTTGTTTATCACCTATGGGACTTTCCCTTGTGTCGAAACTTTCTCCTCCGAGAATCACGGCACTCATGATGGGAGGATTTTTCCTTTCTACTTCAGTCGGAAATAAACTTTCGGGTGTGATGTCGGGATTATGGGAGAAGTATGATGATAAATCCAACTTCTTCTTAACCAATTTCTTCTTAGTAATGTGTGCTGCCGTTGTGATGTTTATTTTACTTCGCTGGCTTAACCGTGTAATGCGCGAGAAGAATTTGTTTTAGTCTATTTTCATCCCAACCCAAAAAATTTAAATTCAATAAACGATGAGTACATTACTCGACGAGAACGAAATTCAATTGCCGAAAGAAGGGCCTGAAAATGCCGAACTAGCTGCCATCCGAAATTTCAAAGGACAGTATCCTAAACAGCTTTGGTATCTGTTTTTTTCCGAAATGTGGGAACGTTTCTGTTTCTATGGAATGCGCGGAATGCTTACGGTATTCATGATCGATAAGATTGTGGGATTAGGTATGGCCGAAGATGTTGCCAATCTCCAATATGGTGCAACCCAAGCTTTCGTATATGCTTTCACCTTTATAGGAGGTTTGTTTGCAGATAAAATATTAGGATTCCGCAAATCGCTTTTCTGGGGTGGATTACTCATGATTACTGGAAGTCTCATTTTGGCCTTCGATCCACAACACTTATTCTTTGTTGGAATTAGCTTTACCATAGTTGGAACAGGATTCTTCAAGCCGAATATCTCCACTATGGTAGGTGCATTATACCATTCCAACGATAGTCGAAGGGATGCCGGATTCTCGCTCTTTTATGCTGGAATCAATATCGGAGCACTTTTGGGAGGATATGCTTGCGTTACCATCGCGAAAACCTATTCCTGGAACCTTGCTTTCGGTTTAGCTGCAATTGTGATGACGATCAGCTTGCTCACCTTCCTATTTACCCAAAAAAGCCTTGGACCAATTGGATTAAGTCCGATCAAACAATCGGGTAAAAAATGGTTCGAATATGCAACATACATTGGATCATTACTGGTGATACCGCTTATCATGGTTATGGTTGCAAAAACCGAATACACCGATTATTTCATGTACACCATTGGTCCTTGTACCTTGATTTATTTGTTTTATGAAATGTCGAAATACAGTGTTGAAGAACGTAAAAAGCTCTTTGCTGCTTTAATTTTCATCATTTTCTCTATCCTATTTTGGGCATTCTTCGAACAAAGCGGTGGATCTTTAAACATCTTCGCGACCAACAATTTACATGGTGAACTTTTCGGATTCAAAGTCGATCCGAATGGAATTAACAATTCGGCCAATTCATTCTTCGTCATTGCTTTTGCGGCCCTTGTTGGACTACTTTGGGTTGGCTTAAGCAAAAGAGGGAAAGAACCCAATACCGTTGTAAAATTTGGACTAGGCTTTCTGTTCCTCGGGCTTGCATTCTTTGTCTTTTATGCAACACGCTTCTTTGCTGGTAGTGATGGAAAAACATCTCTTGAAGTATTTACGCTCGCTTATTTCATCATCACATTTGGTGAACTTTGCTTATCTCCAATTGGCTTGTCAATCATGACCAAACTATCACCTCAACCACTTCAAGGTGTGATGATGGGAATGTGGTTCTTAGCAAGTGCTTATGGACAATATGTAGCAGGTTTATTAGGTGCCGGAATGACAGCACCTGGAGAAAATGCAACAGCACTTGAGAAGTTAACATCGTACACAGGAGGATACCAACAACTGGCTATCTATGCTGTTATTTGTGGAGTGTTATTAATTGTGATTTCACCTCTCGTTAAGAAATTGATGGGTACAGTGAAATAATAAGGAATTAGACCTTCAAGAATGCCGGCTTACATCTGTTTGTCGGCATTTTTATTTTATTCAAATCCTTCGTTTCGACCTTTTTCCAATGTACTTTTAACTCTTCAATTGATTGTATGAGGACACTACTATTCATTCTTTTCTTCCTTCCCAATTTGCTTCCTGCTCAAACAGAAAGCATTCATTGGATGAGTTTTACTGAAGCCATGGCAAAACGTCAAATGGCACCGAAGAAAATATTCATTGATATGTATACCGATTGGTGTGGCTGGTGTAAACGCATGGATGCAAATACATTTTCACATCCCGAAGTGATAAAATACATGAATCAACATTTCTATGCAGTCAAATTCAATACAGAGAAAGAAGGTCCAATAGCCGTTGGGGATACAACGTATAAACTCAATCCTCAATATGGCCGAAACGGTACACACGAACTTGCCGTTGAATTGCTCCAAGGTAAACTTTCCTATCCCACTTTTGTATTCTTAGATGAACGATTTAATTTGTTAAGCCCTTTACCAGGATATCAAACTCCTGATCAAATTGAGCCCGTTTTGCGCTTCTTCGCCGAAGGAATTTACCTAACAACTTCCTGGGCAGATTATCAGAAAAAGTTTGTGCCCTCTTGGAAATAAGGAACAATTCTGAACCAACATAGAATGAATGTAGACCTGAATTTGAATAAAACTCCAAGATCACTTCTCATATTTTATGTTCTGGTTTTATATGTTGTTTTTCAATTCTGTTGGTGGTATTACTTGCTTTTTCACCTCAACAATCAAATTTTCGATTTAAAAGCCAGTCTTACAGGGCTTATTCAAAAAGATGCAGGCAGCATAATTCAACTAAAATCGAAGCTCAGCCAGAAACAACGAATGATTTTTGGAGAAGGATTAGTATTTCTCCTTCTATTACTTCTTGGTATGTTGCAAACTAGGAAATCCTTTCGTAGAGAAAATAGAGTTGCTCGTTTACAAAAAAACTTCTTGCTCTCAGTCACCCATGAATTAAAATCACCCATTGCATCTGTTAAACTTTACCTTCAAACGCTCGAGAAAAGAGATCTTGATCGATCAAAACAACTTGATCTAGTAAAGAAAGCCATTCAGGACACAAATAGACTCGATCTGTTGGTTGAGAATATTTTACTCGCTGCACAAATCGATAATCGAGTCCTAAAAATTCAACAGGAAACAATCAATCTCACAGAGTTTATTGAGAACTTCATTCATGAGTTTGAAGAGAAAAATGAAATCAATATTGAAGGTCAAAGAGAGGAAAACGTTCAGATAAAAGCCGATTCGCTCGCCTTACATTCTATCTTATTGAATATAACAGAAAACAGCTTAAAGTATGGAGGCTTAAGTCCAAAAATAGCTATTGAATTAAGGACTCAATTTGATCAAATTATCTTAAGAATATCGGACGAAGGAATTGGAATTAAAGAAGATGAAAGGGAACGGGTTTTTGAAAAATTCTTCCGTTCTGGAAATGAAGAAACGCGACAAAGCAAAGGAACCGGTCTAGGACTTTATATTGTGAAATACTTAGTAAATCAACAAAAGGGTTCAATTTCCGTTCTTCATAACACACCAAAAGGGAGTATTTTTGAACTCCGATTTAAAATAGTCGAATCTAATGATTGAGAAAAAAGTTGCCTTGCTAATTTTAGATGGTTGGGGTTTAGGAAATGGGACTCATTCGGATGCAATTGCGAATGCTTCAACGCCCGTTATGAGCCGATTATACCGAACAAATCCTTGGTCTAAACTGCGCACCGATGGACTAAACGTTGGATTACCTGAAGGACAAATGGGGAATTCGGAGGTTGGACACTTGAATATTGGTGCTGGTCGAGTTGTTTTTCAAGAGTTGGTTCGAATTAATAAAGCAATCGAAGAAAAAGCGATTGATCAAAATCCTGTTTTAATTGAATCCTTTCGTATTGCTCGAGAAGATAATAAAACACTTCACTTCTTCGGTTTAGTGTCGGATGGCTGTATTCATTCTTCCGATAAACACCTTCATCACCTCATCGCATTGGCAGAGAAAAGCGGAGTAAAAAGATTTTACGTTCATGCCTTTACCGACGGAAGAGATACGGATCCTAAAAGTGGTTTTGGATTCTTGAAAACGCTTGAAAATAAATTAGAAGGGACTCACGGTAAGTTGGCAACAATTGTAGGAAGGTATTATGCCATGGATCGTGATAAACGTTGGGATAGAGTGAAAATCGCTTACGATATGTTGGTTCATGGTACTGCCGAACAATCCAGCGACTTGCTTCAAACATTGAACAATCGATACGATTCAGGTGAAACAGATGAGTTTATTAAACCGATCATATTGCAAGGTGAAAAGTGTACAATTCAACCAGGTGATGTAGTGATTAGTTTTAATTACCGAACCGATCGTTGTCGTGAAATCACGGAAGTGTTAACTCAAACGAATATGCCAGAAGCGGGTATGAGCACACTTCCATTGCATTATGTTACAATGACTAATTACGATGAATCATACAATGGAATTCAAGTTATTTTCCATAAAGATGATTTGTCGAATACCCTGGGAGAAGTCATTTCCAAGGCGAATAAAACGCAATTGCGAATTGCTGAGACAGAGAAATATCCGCATGTCACATTTTTCTTTTCTGGTGGAAGAGAATCTGCTTTCCAAGGAGAATCTAGAATTATGATTCCTTCTCCCAAAGTGGCTACCTACGATTTGCAACCCGAAATGAGTGCACCAGGAATTCGTGATGCCATCATTGCTGATGTGGAAACCAATCAACCTGATTTTATCTGTCTCAATTTTGCCAATGCTGATATGGTTGGTCACACAGGTGTTTATTCAGCCATCATAAAAGCAGTCGAAACAGTAGATTCATGTTTAGGTGATGTATTAAGTTGCCTCCACGATTATCATTATTCGGTCATTATTATTGCTGATCATGGCAATGCCGATTTTGTAGAAAATAACGATGGATCACCCAATACAGCTCATACAACCAATCCGGTTCCATGTATCTTAATTGATCCCGATAACAAGGAAATTAAAGATGGTAAACTGGCTGATATTGCACCTACGATTTTAACCTTGATGAACATTCCAATTCCTGAAATCATGGATGGGAATGTGTTGATTTAATCTATTAATTCATAATAATAAAAAGCCTCATAAATTCAATTTTATGGGGTTTTTTATTGATAGATTGAAAACTCCACTATGAAACACATGTGCTTTTATTTATATAAACTCAATGCCGAATAGTCATTTTAGCTATTTCAATTGCAAATGATATTTCAATTGTAATTGAATACTATTTGAATTCTATATAATACTGCTAGTTCAATAAAATTAATGGAGTCAAACAATGATCATTAACAAAAAACGAATAGTTTCTGAAAGTTGTTTTTATTCATTAAAGGTTGATTTACAAAATGTAGCAATTCCAAAATGGTGATTTTTCATTAGATTTATCATACTGTTTTGAGCTTACCCAACAATTAAAAACCTAATCATGAAATGCACTTTACTTTATTTCACCTTTTCAATTTTATTGATAATAGGAACATCTAATCTTGTAGCACAAGTATATGTTGACCAAATTACTGTTACAAATACAGGAACAGATGGATATACATCTTGTTGTGGTTTAAATCCAACAACGGATGATTTTTCGGCAAGCAAACGAATTACTTCAAGAGCACTTGGAGTTCCTCAAGCTTCTGATGCTGCTACACCAATAGCATCATATAACTTTTACTCGATGGGATTTGGAGGAGAAGTTATTGTTAGAATGGGAAATGGATTCAATAATATAGCTGGCGAGGACCTTCAAATTCATGAAACATCTTTCGGCGCAATCTCAGCATGTTCTGGACTAAATCCCGATATGGTAAGGGTTTGGGTTTCTCAAGACAACTGCAATTATATACTTATAGGTGATTTCTGTGAGCAAGGTCCTAATCCAATCCTCATTAGCTTACCAGCTTATTTACCATGGGCTAGATTTGTGAAATTAAAAGATATAACCACTAACTTTAATACGATAGCAACTGCAGGTCAAGATGGCTTCGACCTTGATGGATTAAAAGGCCTTTCAGCTAGATCTACAGCTCCTTCTTCCGGAAGTTCAATATATGGGGCAGCAGTAATTAGCTTTACTCAAGGATTGAATAAAAATGGAAGTGCTGTTGCTCTTTCATACAGTGATCCATCACGTGCTTTAGGAGCACCTCAACTAAGTGACTTGGCAGGAGCCCCAGTAAATTATGTGAGTCTAGGATTCGGAGGTTCTATTACTTTGGAAATGGACAGACTTGTTTTTAAACGAGCAACTGGTGGAGAAATTCAAATTGCAGAAACAAGTACAGGAAGTCCAAGTTGTGCTTCCAATCCAGAACAAGCCAAAATATATACTTCGCTCAATGGAACTTCGTGGGTAACAATTGGAACTATTTGTAGCGATGGACAATTAAGTATTCCAGCATCTTCCGGACTTTTGACAACTACGGGGCAGTATGCATTTAGATTCATTAAAATTACAGATGTTTCAAATTCAGCATCGTTTAGTAGCAGCACGGCGAATGGGTTCGACTTGGATGGTGTTGTTGGACAAACATGCTCAACATCTGCAAAGCTTGCTGATTCTTCAGAGGAATTTGAATCAGAACAAATCCAATTGGAAAATGAGGGTATTGCATTATTCCCCAATCCATCGAATGGTTTATTTACAATAAAAACTAATTCTATAAATGCTAATGGTGTGATTCGAGTATATACTACTTCAGGTGCACTAATAATAGAAAAACGTCTCACTGGAATTGAGGAAAATATTCAATTATCAATTCAAGATTTTCCGGTTGGACTATATCTAGTTTCTTATCAAAATGGCGAAAAACAATTTATTAGTCGTTTAATAAAAAATTAGTTTTTCCATTAGAAAATAGTTGAATTGCATTTTATAAAAACAAACCAGAATGCATATTTCTTAAAGACTTTCCTTAAAGAAAATACAATGAAAAACCCCCGTAAAGAATAACTCTACGGGGGTTTTTATTATAGTTAAACAAGATATTTATCGAAGCAGTACAACAGTTCCTTCGTAATTGGTCTTTATGCCACTTCGTTGAGTTGCATCAATTTTATAAATGTAAACTCCACCATCACAAACATTGTCTTTTAGCAAGGTTCTTCCATCCCAACCATTTTCCATATCGTACGAAGAATATAACAATTGACCCCAACGATTGTAAATAAGCATTTGGAATTCAGTTACATCTTCACCATAAACACGGAAGAAATCATTGTAACCATCGTTGTTTGGTGTGAAAGCAGTTGGAACATATACTTTATATCCAAGTTCAACTATGGCTTGTTTCGTTAATGAATCGCGACAACCAAATGTTGTAGTAACTACTTGACGAATATCATAAATTCCAGAATCAGGGAAAGTGTATCGTGTGTCGGCTTGGTATATATAAGCAGTATCATCAACAACGTAAAAAACTTCATCACCACCTTGAGAAAGATCAATGAAATCCATTTCTGGTTTGGTTATGTATACGATTTCAGGATTAAGAGCAAAATCGGCATTAGGAGTTGGATAAATACGAATCATTTCATTGATAAGATAAGTATTTGAACAACCTTTCTCGGAAGTAATAGTTAAAGAAACATCATAAACTCCTGGATCATTATAGAGAACCGTTGGATTATCTATTTCTGCACCTCGTCCATTTCCAAATGACCAAACTCGTGTCTTAATTGGATCATCTGATTCACTTAGATTGGTAAAATTGATCACTTTAGGATCGCAACCAACAAAAAAGTCAGAAATGAAATTGGCAACAGGCATTTTATAAACCATTACTGGAGCCTGATACAAATTACTTTCACAACCGCGGTCGGTAATGGTTAAACGAACAATTTGTAAACCAGTTGAGTTATAAATAATGTCTTGAGGACTTTCTAATGTTGAAGTTGCATTATTTGCCCAAGGACCAAATTCCCATGCAAAAGTTGCATTGGCTGAATAATATCCATCTGCATCAAAATTAAACGAATTCCCTTCAAAACATGCAGGATTTGGAGCTATAAATGAGGCAATTGGTTGAGGATTGACTGTGATAACAACTGTGTCTTTTGTTGAACAAATCTGGTCGGTAGTAGTCACTATGTATGTGTAATCGGTTGGTTGACCAGACATGTTTGAAATAGTAGCTGTAGGGTTAGAAATTGTTGAAAAATCTAAACCTCCTATAGGGGACCAAGAATAAGTATAACCTGCAACTGGAGGAGCTCCAATTGCAGCAGGTTCAAGTGAACAAACAATCAAATCAGATCCAGCATTTGAAACAGGTAATGCAATAACTACTGGAGTGATAGAACCAATTGCCGAAGAACAACCATGCTCTGTAATTACAAGTGAATATTGTCCAGCATCAGTTAATTGAGCATTGGTAATTGAAATATTTTGAGTTGCTGCACTAAAACTTCCAGGACCAGTCCAAGCATAGGTTGTTCCTACAATTGGAAGCGGTGCAGGCCCTGTAATAGTTAGGGTTGTATTTTCACATACAGGTGAATTCGAAATTAAAACTGGAGTTGTTGGAATTGGATAAATATTGACTGTAGTTGAACCAGCTAAACTCCAACATCCATTAACCTGAACACGTAATGTATACACACCTGACATAGAAGATGTAACGGCATTCACTGTTGCATTTTGATTGGAAGATATAACCGTTCCAATTGGATTCTTCCATTCATAAGTTGCTCCAGCAATAGCTGGAACATTCAATTGAAGATTATCGCCATCGCATAATGGACCATTATTCGTTGGAACAGGTGTAGTTGGATATGGATTGATAACAGCTGTAGTTGAACCAGGTAAACTTGGACAGGAGTTTACACTTACAATACAAGAATAATTTCCATTTGCGGCATTGGCAGCAGCTGCAATTGATGGATTTTGCAAGGAAGATGTAAATGAATTGGGACCAGACCAGCTGAAAGTACCTCCAGCATAGTTGTTACTTGTAAAGTTCAAGGGTGTTCCTTCGCAAACAGGGCCGCTATTGGAAAGAGTCGGAGTTGCAGGTGTCGCAAAAACAAACACATTCACCGAACTGATACTTGAACAGTTATTAATTGGATTAAGCGCAGTTACCTGATAAACTCCAGCCATAGCAGGCGTTACATTAGTCAGTACCGGGTTTTGAAGGTTTGATGCAAATCCATTAGGGCCAATCCAAGTATATTGACCATTATCAACATTACTTGCTGTTAAAGAAACATTTTGTCCTTCGCATGCAGGACCAGATACTCCCGCCTGAACAGGGCACTGAGAACAAGAAGCTGGTGCATTATAATTTCCAATCGCTGCGCAGGTATTATCATCAGAAAATACGACAGTTAATTGTTCCGCATTTCCGTTTGATGATAGATTGGTGAAATTGTAATTTACGGAAGTCGCAAATGGTGCATTAAAACTGAGGAATCCACCAGATGAATTTGTAATTGTTAATGAACCAGTAGAAGGTGGATTTGTAAAATTGATTGTACCGGCTAAAATATAAGTATTGGTTGTTGGATCACAAACAGTTGGAGCTGGTGTAGCATCTACACTACAAAAAATACTACAGTCGGTTGAGCCTGTTCCTCCATTTTGTTGAAAATTAATATTCGTTGCTAGATTCGAAAAATTTGTAAGAAGTAAAACATAATATTCTCCAGCTTGAGCATTCGCAATTGAACAATTTTCAGTAGCTGAAGCAGAGTAGCTACAATCAATTACGTTAGTAGCATTTGCTGCCCATACAGGATCTAATACTTGAGTACAAACACCATTGGTCCATTGTGTTTGAGAAAACGGTCCCCAACAAATAAAGTCGACATCAAAACCTGAAGTGATTTGTAAGTCAATTGGTCCTGTATTCTGAACCTTCATAAAATACCAAGCTGGATTTGGAGTAGAACCTAGGCAACTAATACCTCCTCCAAATTCTGATTGTGTTCCTGTAGCTGCAGGAAAGGTAATACCCCCAGCTACATCTGTACAAAATGGTTGTGCGTCATCGCAAAATCCAGTAGGTAAAATTACAGGTGCCTGACAAGTTCCGCAGGATAATGTTGCCGAAAATCCAGTGGAAGTTACAGATCCGTTAGAAGTAAATACTAAAGTCAAACATCCTCCAGAATTGGTAGAACTGGCAACAGGTAGTGGAACTGAAAATCCAGAAAAAACACCTAATAAATCAGCTCCAGTATTGGGCCCATCATATACAGATAGTCGATCGAACGTTGCTTCTGTATTGAAACTTGTAAAGTTGAGTGCAACACATTGACCAGGAGTTCCCGAACAAATTGTTTGTGTAACACTTTGATTATTACCATAATTACCTAAAGCTCCAGGATCAACAAGAGTTCCACCACACGTGGTGATTGTATTTCCTCCAACACCAAGTATCATATTAGGAGTTTGACAAACTCCACATGCAACATTCGCTTGAAAGCCAGTACTATTAACAGATCCATTGGAAGTAAACTGAAGAGTCATGCAACCTCCAGAATTTGTTGAAGTAGACACCGGAGCTGGAATGGATGTACCTGAAAACACTCCTATTAAACCAGAGCTTGTGTTAGGTCCATCATAAATTGTTAGAAGATCAGCATCAGCTTCTGTATTGAAACTTGTAAACGTAAGTGAAACACATTGACCAACAACATCCGAACAAAATGTTTGAGTAATGGATTCATTGTCTGAATAATTACCTGGACCACCTGCATCCATTAAAATTCCACTGCAACCAGAAATGGAAGCTCCACCTTGACCTAAAGTAATTGCAGGTGGACATGTAACGCAAGATATTGCAGCATTGAAACCTGTGTATGTTACTGAACCATCTGAAACAAATGAAAGAGTAATACAACCACCAGAAGCTCCTGTTGATGTTACAACGCCCGGACTAGTTGTTCCTGCATAAGTTCCTAAAACTGCAGCTAGTGTGCTGTTTCCGTCATAAATTGTTAATGGATCACAACAAGATTCAGTTTCAAATGCACCAAATGAAAGTTGTACACATTGTCCCGTACCAGAACAAATCGTTTGAGTTGTATTTAAACCATTGGTATAAGCTCCAAACCCACCTGGATTTTCAAGTGTTCCACCACAATCAGTAATGGTTGTTCCTGTAGCGCCCATAATGTATGTTTGGGCGTTTGTTTTAACACCCCAACAGAGCATTAGAAGCAACAAGCATCCTATATAACTGAAATTTTTCATGGTCAGTTTTGTGATGAATTAGTATTCATTTCGTTTTTAATCCGTTCTAATTCTATATCCAATTCTTGATAGGATAAAATATCAATCGGATTTCCCGGCACTGTTAAATACACGCGCTTACGCGTTTTTGCTTCTCTAATGTATTGATTGACATCAAAACTGTTGATATCAATAGCAGGACAATCAGGGCAAGGTTTCATTGTATTCACAACCCAAGAATTCCGAAAGATGAAATTCAATTGAGCAATCTTCAAAGCATCCATTTGAGAGATCTGTTCTGCAGAATAATAACGGGATGCACGAGAATCCAATGTAGGGTTTGTGCTAGAAATTTGCTGAGCAAATAATGCACTTCCGGCAAACAGGGCAAGAAAAAGCAACGTGTGTTTCACAGGGTTTGTGTTGGGAATACAAATATATCAAAATATCAATTCGAAAAGCATGTATGTTGACTAACACCTTATTAGCAGATGTATCAAAGGTTTTCGAGAAGATAATCCGTCATTTTAGTGTATAAATGCAAACGAGTATTGCCACCATAAATTCCATGATTTTTATCTGGGTAGAAAAATAAATCAAACTGCTTATTGGCTTTCACCAAGGCGGTTACCATTTCAACCGAATTTTGGAAATGAACATTATCATCACCCGTTCCATGTATCAATAAATACTTGCCTTTCAAGCGTGCCACATGATTAATTGGAGAATTATCGTCATATCCTGATTCATTTTCCTCAGGTGTTTGCATGAAACGCTCTGTGTAAATGGAATCGTAAAAACGCCAGTTCGTTACCGGAGCAACTGCAATAGCCATTTTGAATACATCTGCTCCCTTGGTAATACATAAAGAACTCATATATCCACCATAACTCCAGCCTTGAATTCCAATACGAGAAGCATCTACATACGACTGAGCAGCCATGTATTTTGCAGCTTCAATTTGATCTTCCGTTTCGAGCTTTCCCAATTGCTTATAGGTCGATTTCTTAAACGCTTCTCCCCTATTTCCTGTACCTCGATTATCCACCGAAACTACGATGTAGCCTTTTTGTGCCAAATATTGATACCACATGTAGTTAGAACCTTCCCATTGATTCTCCACGGTGTTGTGTCCTGGACCACCATAAACTGTCATGAAAACCGGATATTTTTTACTTGCATCGAAGTTGGAAGGCTTAATCATCCAACCATTCAAGGCATTACCAGTGCTCGTTGTAAAACTGAAAAATTCCTTTTTAGATAAACGATAAGTAGCAAGCTTATCACGCAACACCTTATTCGTTTCCAAAGATCGAATTAACTTTCCTTCTCCAGAATATAAACTGTAATCAGCCGGTGCATTTGCACTACTCTGATTCAACACGAAATAGCTGAAGTTACTGCTAAACTCAGGATTCTGATGTCCGTTTACTGGCAATAAATTCTTTTGGCCTTTACCGGTAAGTTTCACCGTAAACAGGCTTCTATCCATAGGCGTTGGAGCTGCCGCTTGAAAATACAACGTGCCTGTTTTTTCATTGATACCATAAAACTCCGTGATATCGAAGTTGCCACTGCTCAATGCGTTAATCTTCTTTCCATCCATTCCATAGAGATACAAATGGTTAAATCCTCCTAATTCAGATGACCAGATAAAACGCTTTCCATCAGCCAAAAAGCGAAGATTATCGTGAATGTCAATATAGGTTTCAGACTTCTCTTCCAATAAAGTACGAATACTACCGGAAGCTGGATTGGCTAATAAAAGTTCTAGGTGGTTTTGATGACGATTCATGCGTGTAACACATAATTCAGAACCATTCGAAGTCCACTGTACACGTGGAATGTATTGATTTTTATCATCTCCAGTTAGCATTTTCACCGAACTGTTTCCAGCCAAGGAATACACAAAAACATTCACTAAAGAATTGTCTTCACCTGCTTTTGGATATTTGAATGTGTACAAACCTGGATATAAACTACCATAGGTTTGCATGTTATATTCTTTCACTTCGTGTTCATCGAACCGTAAATAGGCGATTTTAGATCCATCAGGTGACCAGAAAAAGCCTTGACTTAGGGCAAATTCTTCTTCATACACCCAATCGGTAGCACCATTGATGATTTCATTTTGCTTACCATCTTTTGTCACAGCTGTTTCTTTACCTGAACTTAAGTCCTTAACAAACAAATTATTGTCGCGCACAAAAGCAACGTTTTTCCCATCGGGTGAAAAATCAGCGTATTGCTGTTTGCCCGTACTCAGGTAATTGGCAGTTTTCTTTTCTAAATCAATTACAACAAAAGCACTTCGGCTCGAATAGCGATAAATTGGCTCCGACTCCGTTGGTACTAAAAGTTTTTTCTCATCCTTGCTAAACGTGTAAGAATCAAATTGAATGGTTTTATTTCCGGGAAGTGTGATGCTCGCTGGTGAATAAATATCTCCTACTTTCAAGCCGGTTGAATAAGCGTACTTCTCAATACTAACGCCTGATTCATCAATTTTTAGTGTGCTATAATGTTGTCCGTCCTGCATCGGTGAAACGCCCATAACCATGGAAGGTCTAAACATTGGACTTGCCCAAATTTCTTGAAGGGAAAGATCTTTCAGAGGCTGAGCAAATAGGCCAGCATGCATTACTACAGCTAAGAGAATCAGCAATTTACGCATAGGTATTTTTTTTAAGACCGTAAAAGTAACAGAATCAAACCGAACACACATGCTTACAGGTAAAATCGGTGTTATTAGAAGAATCATTCACATTCGGGTATGGACAACTCCTTACAGAAATAGAATACCGACAGCAGGTTTCGAATACTTTTGAATCCAATACATGAAAATCAGCTACAGGAATTTCGAGATCCCTTTTCAATACCCGTTTTCCATTTCGGGAGGAAGAACTAAAACGCATCAGCCCAGCTTGGTTGTATGCATCGAACATCAAGGTTTGAAAGGATTTGGAGAAGCTCCGGCAATCCTTTACTACAACATTTCTGTAGATAAAATGATTGCTGATTTAAACGATCGATTGAACGAATTAGAAAACTTCGACTTTCAACATCCTGAAGCATTTGGGGCATTTGCATTTTCCCTGTTCCCAGAAAACTCTTTCCTAGTCTGTGCGCTTGATATGGCTGCTTGGGACTTGTATGGAAAAAAGCAACAAAAACCATTATATCAACTCTGGAGTACAGAATGGAAAAACCTTCCCTTGAGTGATTACACCCTTGGAATAGATGAAATTACTGTGATGTTGCGCAAAATGGACGAGCATCCTTGGCCTATTTACAAAGTGAAATTGGGAAGCGAAAAGGACATTGAAATCATTGAGGCATTACGATCTCATACTTCCGTTCCTTTAAGAATAGATGTAAATGGAGGTTGGACTTTACAGGAAGCAATTGAAAAAATCGAACAATTAAGAAGCTTTGGAATTGAACTCATTGAGCAGCCTCTTTCAAAAGCAGAGCGACACTTAATGCCACAACTAAAAGCTCATTCCAGCATTCCTCTTATAGCCGATGAAAGCTGTGTACACGAAAAAGATGTAGAAAATTGCGCAGAAGGATTTCATGGTATTAACATCAAACTCACCAAATGCGGAGGAATTTCACCTTCCTTACGCATGATTAAAACCGCTCGAAAATTGGGTTTAAAAGTCATGATGGGCAACATGAATGAATCGAGTATTGGGACTTCCGCCATTGCCCACTTTTTACCTCAACTCGATTTTGTGGATATGGATGGACCGCTCTTGTTAGTTGGAGATCTAGCTTCCGGATTAGAACTGCAAAACGGCATGGCCAAACTTTCTAATCAGCCCGGTTTGGGTATTATTCCCACCTTTGAAATGACGATTGCTTAACCTCTTGACCAATGTCAAAGTCAACTATACAAACTGCCGATTTAACCTTTTTCAGCGAAGTTCTTGGTAAGGAATTCGTGCTGTTCGACCCGGAAAACCTGCAAACTCATTCGCACGACGAAACCGAAGATTTGCGCTACTTACCCGAAGTAGTGCTTCGACCCGAAACACCGGAGCAAATCAGTCAGATTCTAAAACACTGTAATAGCCGAGGAATTCCGGTAACGACTCGAGGTGGTGGAACAGGACTTAGTGGTGGAGCTCTTCCAATTCATGGTGGTGTGGTGTTGTCGATGAGTCGTTTTAACCGCATACTCGAAATAGATGAACGCAACCTTCAGGCAACAGTCGAACCGGGCGTTATTACACAAGTTTTCCAGGAAGCAGTAATTGAAAAAGGTTTGTTTTATCCACCCGATCCATCCAGCCGTGGAACCTGTTTTATTGGAGGTAATTTAGCCCATTGCTCGGGTGGACCACGTGCGGTGAAATATGGCGTAACGCGCGATTATGTGCTTGATTTAGAAGTAGTGTTAGCTTCCGGAGAAATTATTCATACGGGCGCTAAAGTCCTTAAAAACTCCACTGGTTACAACCTCACGCAATTGATGGTGGGCAGCGAAGGAACACTGGGCGTGATTACCAAAGTAGTGTTCAAACTCCTACCCTATCCGCGCATGAATAAGGTTTTGTTAGCACCATTTCGTTCACCTTTAGATGCATGTGCTGCGGTTTCGGCCATCTTCCGAGAAGGCATTATTCCATCGGCCTTGGAATTTATGGAACGCGATGCCATCGATTGGACCTTGCATTTCCGCACCGACATCAACATCCAAATTGGAGATGAAGAACAAGCGCATTTGCTCATCGAGGTAGATGGTAACGATGAAGAAACAATCCTCAAAGACATTGAACGCATTGTGCCGGTGCTCGAAGCGCATCACTGCATGGAAATATTGTTTGCTGAATCAGAAGCTCAAAAAACCGATCTCTGGAAACTCCGCCGCAGTGTTGCCGAAGCGGTGAAATCGAATTCCACCTATAAAGAAGAAGATACTGTTGTCCCACGCGCCGAATTGCCTGTTTTGCTTTCAGGAGTAAAAGAAATCGGGGCGAAATACGGCTTCAAATCGGTGTGTTACGGACATGCCGGCGATGGAAATTTGCACGTCAACATCATCAAAGGCGATATGAGCGAGGCCCAATGGAAAGAAGACGTAACTAAAGGAATTCGTGAAATTTTCACTTTAGTAGTTTCTCTTGGTGGAACATTGAGCGGCGAACATGGAATTGGCTTGGTTCAACAACCTTACATGCCCATCGCTTTTTCGGAAGTTCAATTAGAACTCATGCGTGGAATCAAAAACGTATTCGACCCAAAAGGCATTCTCAATCCAGGAAAGATTTTCAACGTGTGATGCATTTGGGCGTGCCCTTTTTGCCTTCACGCAAATGCCTTCGCACTCAAGGTCGCGCTTTCCGCTATACTCCACATCGCCAGCCTTCGCTTTTAGCTACGGCAGGCGATGCGGGGTGTCGCTGCAATCGCTCACGCGGGGTTCGGAATAATCATGCATCATCCCGTCGCATGTTAACCCCGGATTGAAATCCAGAGCTACTGGCAACTAACACAATCATTCTTCAAGCACCCCCGGATTTCAATCCGGGGATTCCAACCTACGACGAGGAATCTTAATTCGATTATCTTGCATCCCCGGATTGAAATCCGGGGCTACCGGCAACGATCACAATCATTCAACTAGCACCCCCGGATTTCAATCCGGGGACCTTACACCTCCACCCTATGCAAAACAACATCCTCTGGCACGATCTCACCGTTGACGATGCCGCGAAAGTCAGCGAGTTTTACGAAAAAGTAGCAGGCTGGGAACGCCAAAGCTTCGACATGGGTGGATATAACGATTATGTAATGTCGCCCGAAGAGGGAGAAGATCCCATTGCAGGTATTTGTTATGCACGCGGCAGCAATAAAGACATACCGCCACAATGGCTCATGTATGTGAATGTGGAAAATCTCGACAAAAGCCTTGAAGCGGTTACACGTTTGGGAGGAAAAGTCTTAGGAGACAAACGCAAAATGGGCGACGATGGCAAATTCTATTGCCTCATACAAGATCCTGCAGGAGCGTATATGATGTTATGTGGTTAGTGTGTGATGAATATTTTGGCAGCACCCTTTCCTGATGCGCTTTGAATTCGCAACAAATACATTCCTTGGGGAATTTCTGTAACTGAGATCGTTTGCATTCCTTGTTGCAAATGTTGAATACGAATTAATCTACCAGCTAAATCATAAATTTCAAGCATTCCTTCTTCTTTAAGTTTAATTGAGATTTGATCATTCACTGGGTTTGGATATAGCTTAAAAGGAATTTGTTCTAATACTTCAAAACCAGAAGGAATAAATTGAATTGTATCTGAAAATAAATAGCAGCCATTTGTGTAATCAATATAAACAGCATAGCTGCCTGCTTCTGTTAATGTTAATTGTGGTTGAATTACCTGTTGAAATAAAGAATCTATCACCCAATAACCTATGTACATTCCTTCGGGCACATCAAAACTGAGAGTGGAAGTTAGTGTATCAAAATGCAAAATAATTGGATCTGGTTGTGGAAATGTATTCACTACAAATTCGACCGAATCAGCTGAACCACATTGGTCAGATACATAAATGCGATAAAGTGTTGTATCAACTGGACTAACCGAAATGCCAGAATACGTGCTTTCATTATTTAACCAGGCGTATGTAAATGGTGGAATACCTTGTATAACTTCTACATACAAATTAATTGGCCCTTGTCCCGAACAAATAGCATGAACTGAACTTGAAGCTAATTCTAAAATTGGTTGATCATCTAGTTGAAATTCAGAAACGATTTCACCACAAAAAGAAGGATATGTAAAAATGAGTGTTTCAATCCCTTCTGTTTGGTTGTCTTGATAAATACTTAGTGATAAGTTCGTCGAATCTTGTCCAGACGGAATTATCAATGAATCGGGTAAAAAAGTATAATCTATTCCATTGCTAGCAGAACCACTTATTGAATAATGAAAAATATATTCTCCTATTACAGAATCGGGTTTTGAAAATGTTAGATCTAAGGTAGTGCAATCTTCGTATGCTGAAGGCGTATGCAAATCAAGACGAGAGACGATTATAGGCCCTTGAGAAGGTTGACTCTGAGCCGCAAGAAAAACGGCAGAATCATAACCGCTATCACAACCATCTGCAATCATGATTCTAAGTGTGTAGGTTTGACAAGGAATCACCGCTTTTTTAGCAACTAAAACAATTGTTGAACCGTCATAAACAATATTTGTAGGAGGATTTGAATTAAAATACTGAGCATTTGTTAGAATACATTGATCATTTATAGTACTACCATAAATACCTGTAGAACCATTATTGATCGTACTGATTGTAATCGGATCGTTTGTTCCTGGAACTACTGCTATATTTTGTTCGCCACTAATACCTGGTCCAGAAATAATAATTGCTAAAGCATCATTAGTCGAGGAACATACGAAATCGTTGTATTCTTCTGATTCATAAATGAATTTAAGTGAAATACTATCGTTTTGCGGAATGAAATCGAATTGTAATATAATTCCATCATACGTATTTCCATAAACACTACAATTTGGAACATAGGCTGCTAATTCGGGTATATCAACTAAGCCTTGATTAATAAATTCGCTTGCAAAACCAACTATTGTATCATCTGAAACCGCTGCTTTTCCGGTACTAAGAATTAATCCACTGTTTATTCCTAATTGCCCACTTGAGTCTGTAAAATACCCAATTGCTTGCCTATCGCCTAATAGTTGAGCATTACTAAATGCGATTCCCGGACCTAATAATTTTTCTACATATTGATTTACTGTTAGGCTTGTATCCACCGTATACTGTGCGTTTACTAGCGTTGGATTAGTTAAAATAACAAATAATAATAGGATAAGCCTTTTCATATTTTAATGAATTAATTATGCTCTACAATTACCTTTGCTATTAGCAAACCCGAATTTGATCGGAACTGAAAAAGATAAATTCCCTCAGCTAAATCATCAACATAAATAAAGTGAATTCCTGATTGTACTATCTTTTCTTTAATCAATTTCCCAGCTAAATCGAACACATTTAAAACACCTGATTCTGGAACTGAAACTTGAATGAAATCGCTTGCTGGGTTGGGCTGTAATGCTAATCTAGCAATGGATAATTCAGGGATTCCAGTTGGATCAAAAAAGTAATTTTGAGAAGATTTCGAACAACCAAACTCATTGGTCACAACGACTTTATAATACCCTGGAAATTGAAGTTTGAGTGTATCGAATGTTTGTCCAGGAATTAGTTCATCACCAAAAAACCCATCACTAAAAAACCATTGATAATTTCCACTTGCTTGAAATGCATGTAAAGAATTAGACAATGGATCAAAAAATAAAGTTGGAATTACTGGAGAAGGATTAACGATTACTGCTTCTTCAATAGATGTATTAATGCAACCTGAAATATTAATACTGCAGCTATAATTTCCTTGATCCTGAATTGATATTGGTATAAATTCCAAGGAAGAACTAGTGTTATAGAAATTGCCAGATTGATACCAAGTATATTCAGCTCCCGGATACTGTGTCACATCCAAAACCAACGTATCCCCAGCACATGCAAGTACATTTCCAATTATCGTAACATCATCAGGAAATTGATGAATAAAAACATTTACAGAAGCTATACTGTGACAGCTATCCACTGGATTAAAAACGTCCAAATGATACACTCCGCTCATGGATAATTGAGCATCCTGCAAAATCGGATTTTGTTCGGTAGATGTAAACCCATTTGGGCCCGTCCAAGAATATTCTGCACTGATTATTTCAGAAGCTTGCAATTGAAATGGATGCCCTGTGCAAGTAACTGAATCGATCAAGGATGCAGAAACAGCGCAAGAATTACATGCTAAAGGAGCAGTATATTCAAAGGAATTCGAGCAATAAGGTTGATCCGAGAAAGACACTACAATGGTATGTTGTTGTCCATCGGAAGCAAGTTGATTAAAACTAAAATTTAATGAATCAGGAAATGGAGCTTCGAAATTCAAGATTCCTCCTGAAGAATTGATAATTTCCACATTTCCAGATAGGGGCGGATGAGGTATATAAAGTGTGCTATTTATTGAAAATGAATTGTTGGTGGAATCGCATTCAGAAACGAATGTATTTACCGTGTGATCACAGATTGAACTACAATCCGTTGTACCGGTGCCCCCGTTTTGTTGAATGTTTATTAATGTAGCTTGATTGGAGAAATTTGAAATGAGGAGCATATAATACTCTCCCGATTGAGCATTGGAAAGATTACAATTTTCAGTTGCAGAACCTGAATAGCTGCAATCAATTACGTTAGTAGCATCTGCTGCCCAAACAGGATCTAATACAAAAGAACAAACTCCACTATCCCATTGCGTTTGACTAAAAGGTCCCCAGCAAATATAATCTACATCAAAACCAGAATTGATTTGTAAGTCAATTGGTCCTGTATTCTGAACCTTTATAAAATACCAAGCTGGATTTGGAGTAGAACCTAGGCAACTAATACCTCCCCCAAATTCTGATTGTGTTCCTGTTGATGCTGAAAAGGTAATTCCCCCAGCTACATCTGTACAAAATGGTAGAGCTTCATCGCAAAATCCAGTAGGTAAAATTAATGGATCATGACAAGTTCCGCATGATAATGTAGCTGAAAATCCAGAGGACGTAACAGATCCATTTGTAGTAAATACTAAAGTTAAACATCCTCCTGAATTAGTGGAACTAGCAACAGGAAGAGGAACTGAAGTTCCTGAAAAAACACCTAATAAATCAGCCCCAGTATTGGGTCCATCGTATACTGAAAGTCGATCGAATGTTGCTTCCGTATTGAAACTTGAAAAATTGAGTGAAACACATTGCCCAGGAGTTCCCGAACAAATTGTTTGTGTAACGCTTTGATTATTATCATAATTACCTAAAACTCCAGGATCAACAAAAGTTCCACCACACGTGGTGATTGTATCTCCTCCAACACCAAGTATTATATTAGGAGTTTGACAAACTCCACAGGCAACATTCGCTTGAAATCCGGTATGAGTATCAGATCCATTTGAAGTAAATTGAAGAGTCATGCAACCTCCAGAATTTGTAGAAGTAGATAACGGAGCTGGAATTGTTGTACCTGAAAACACTCCTATTAAACCAGAGCTTGTATTTGGTCCATCATAAATTGTTAGAAGATCTGCGTCAGCTTCCGTATTGAAACTAGTAAACGTAAGAGAAACACATTGTCCAACTACATCCGAACAAAATGTTTGAGTGATGTCCTCATTGTTTGAATAATTACCAGGACCACCTGCATCCATTAAAATTCCACTGCATCCAGATATCATTGATCCGCCTTGACCCAACGTTATGGCTATTGGACATGATATGCATGAAATGTTAGCATTGAAACCTGTGTAAGTTACAGAACCATCTGAAACAAATGAAAGAGTAATACAACCACCAGAAGCACCTGTTGATGTTACAACGCCCGGACTAGTTGTTCCTGCATAAGTACCTAGAACCGCAGCTAAGGTGCTATTCCCATCATAAATTACTAAAGGATCACAGCATGATTCGGTTTCAAATGCACCAAATGATAATTGAATACATTGCCCATTCCCTGAACAAATGGTTTGTGTTACATTCAATCCATTAGCATATGAACCATAACCACCAGGATTTTCAATGGTGCCACCACAATCTGTAATTGTAGTTCCTGTTGCTCCCATGATATAGGTTTGGCCATAGGTTGTAAAGGATAAAAACAGAAAAAAAACTCCAATTAAATAAACAGATAAATGTTTCTGCATAAAGTATATATTTTATAAAACACCATTTTCAAAAGAATAAATCTAACTAATAAATAATCAGCTATGCCTATCCTACACAATACTAATAAAATCAATAAGGCAATTCAGCGACAGTTTATACGATTTGTCGCAAAATAATCAACTAGCTATCACAATAGTTAAAATCAAAAATGAGGGAGCAATGCTATAAACCCGTTAATTGCAAACGGGCAGTCCAGACTGATTTATTCGAATAAAACTTAAGCAAATAAATACCCGCTGCACGTTGTTCACTGCTTAAAATATGCTTGCCTTTTTGCAATTTGAACGAACCCTTTAGCGAGCCCGCAGCATTCCAAATTTCAAGTGTTCCATCATCAGGTAACTCAACAAAAAATTCGCTTGTTGCTGGATTAGGACCAATATCTAATGCTAATGTTTTTACACTAGAAATGCCTGTTGGATCATACACGTAAGGAAGTGATGTATTGGAACATCCATTCGCATACGTGCAAGTGAGCGTATATGAACCACCTATTTCTCCCAAATTATAAATTTGATTTGTCGCGCCAGCAATGGGATTGCCATCCAAATTCCAAACATAAGAAACCGCATTGGCATTGGTTCCTAGACTATTGCTGACTGAGAAAAAGTTGATATTCGGAACAGGTGCAATTCCAAATGTGTAATCCAAAGGCAAACTCGTTTCACTATAATTGGGACAGGTAGCAGTATAAGCTGTAACTGTGTATGTTCCATTGGCTGTGACGGTATACGAACTTCCAGATTGACCTTCGATCAAAGATCCATTCTTAAACCAAGAAATGGAATTCGTAAATGGACTACCAACTGTTAAAATAACCATATCGCCTTCGCACAATGTTTCTCCATTTGGAAATTCCGAAATCACGAAAATGGGTAAGAAAACCCAACCATCCACCAAAACCGAAGGAGACATTTCGGCACAACCATTTACAGTTGTTTCAACGCTGTATTGCGCGCCGGCTGCAGAAAATGCATCAACTACTAAAAAAGAATCGGTCGCGCCGCTTAATGCTACACCTTCGCGATACCATTGATACGAATCGGCCGCTTGAGTAAAAAGTGTATCTGAACTATTCGGACAAAGCACCAAATCTCCAGGAATTACAATAGGATCTTGCGTGCATTCCTGAACAAATGCGGTGTAATCATAAGGTGCAGAAAAACGAGAACAGGCTGTAGAAAAAATAGCTTCAACAGTAATTTGTCCATTCGCTTGAGGCAAATAACTCGAACCTGTTGCATTCGCAATGGGATTTCCATCTAAAAACCATTGATACGAACCGGCTGTTGTGCTAGTACTTAAAACCAATGTTCCAGTATTAAACTGTATAACGGGAGTTTGAGAAGCAGTAAAATTAAATACTGTAGCTGCACTCGTTTGACTAAACAAAGGACATTGATCCGTATAAGCAATCACTGTGTATGAACCCGATTGACTTAATGAAAGTGTGTCGTTGGTTTGTCCGCTAAGTTGAACTCCATTCCGAAACCAGCGAATATTCACGTTATACGGATCATTTACGATTAACTGACGTGGTTCTCCTTCACAACCTGTAAGAGGAAGATTTTCACCAACCGATAAAGCAATTGATGGAGCGTTATACAAACTAACACTTGCGCTTGGAGATGCTTCGGTGCAGCCATTAATTGTAGAAGCAACAATGAAACTCTGACCTGCATCCGTTGCCGAATTAACAACCAAATAGGGATGGTTCGAATTAGCAACCGGATTTCCTCCACGATACCATTGATACGATGTTGCCGGCTCGGTCCATAAGGTGTCGGAGCTATTCGGACAAAGTTGCAAACTTGAAGGCGTAATGGTTGGATTAAATGGACATTGCCCTATCAATGCGGCCAAAAAACCCAAGTTGAAAAGCCAAAAAAGAAGCGTTTTCATGGCGATAGATTTTGTAAAAATGGTTGAAGAGGTGAAGTTACTAAATATTAGCAGCTTTCATCTTCAAATGAAATCAATCTTCATTCTGACCAATTCGTTGACGAACTACCTCATAAACCACGAGTGCAGTTGCCACTGAAACATTGAGTGAACCTGTTTTTCCAAACATGGGAATCTTTACTCGTTCATCACAACGTTTGAGGTATTCAGGGCTGATTCCATCTTCTTCTGACCCCATAATAATTCCCAATGGCCCTTCGAGTTTGGTTGCGTAAAGTGGACTTTCGGTTTTCTCTGTACATCCAACCAAACGAATACCTGAATTTTTGAGGTAGTCGAGCGTGTCTTTTAAGTTAGTAGAACGACAAACAGGTAAATTCATCAACGCGCCAGCAGAGGTTTTCATTGCATCTCCACCCACACGCGCACTTCCGCGAGAAGGAATGATTACGGCATCAATTCCAGCACATTCGGCAGTTCGACAAATTGCACCAAAATTTCGCACATCGGTTACCCGATCGAGAATGAGTAAAAATGGATCACGCCCAGACTCATAAACGCGTTGAAGTACTTCTTCGATGGGCTGAAACGTAACAGGAGAAATAAATCCAATCACACCTTGATGATTAGCGCGTGTCATGCGATCGAGCTTTTCGCGTGGCACCAACTGAAGCGGAATTTCCAACTCATCCAACAATTCACGTAACTCATGCAATTGAGGAGAACGTAATCCCGTTTGCATGATCACTTTATCGACATCGGCCGAACTTCGGAGCGCCTCCAACACGGGAAACATTCCGAAAATCATTTCCGAAGAGTCTTGTGCAGGCTTATGGTGAAAAGGTTTATTCATAGCTAAATGCATTTCCATTCCTCCAGCTTTCAACAGCTTTATACCAAACTGTGGCATAACTAGCTCTTCGTTCAAGACGGTAATCATCTTGTGAAAAAGCATTGCTACTGCGTTCGAACCGAAAATTGAGTGGAACTAAACTCGATTGAGGTGTGTAATTCCATTCTTCTGCTCGACCATTGTTAAATACGCTAGAAGGAGGGCCAAAGATCGTATAAATCATCCCCCGGTCGGTTCTCCAACCTGAAGTATACGTTGTGAAAAGAAAGTTTGCTTGTCGAATTCGCTCCAGCCAAGCTTTTTCAACTGCTTCTGAATGAACCCGATCGTGACCAAGAAGCTTCCACAAATGAAAATCTTCTACGCCTGAATTTTGCTTGATTTCCTCTTTTTGCATCAAATACACCAAGCTTCTAAATCGCTCCGCATCACTACTCAAACTAGGAAAGTTCTTTCCAACTACGATCAGTCCAATGCCCGATTGCGGATACTTTTCACTGCATATTTTCAAAAATTCAAGCTTTTCAAACCGGAATTCGAGCAAATCATCTTTGCTAATTTTTTCTTTCAAAAAGGGAGAAGGAAAAGGTTTCTGCTCACTCGAAACAGCAAATGGTGGTGCTGGCAAAGGAAATTCTGCTGAATAATGTTCTATAATAAATTGATCTTCTGATGAATTTATGTAGCTAATAGAACACGGAACGCCCTGTTTCAACCAAGGATGTATGCTTGGATTTCCCTTTTCTATCACATGAAAATCAAGTGCTGAACCAACTTCTAATCGACTCAAATTTTGATACAGAATATGGGAACGATTCTTCTGTAAATCGCGAACATCAATGACCAAAAGTCCTTCTGTGCCTTGCATCATAGGCAAATGCAACTCTGCTCCTAAAAACGTTGATGTATCTGCAATGCCCGATTCTAAAACCAGTGGGGGACTCCAAACGGGCTTTTTCTTTTTAAATTCTGGATAAAATGTAGCACGAATGAGTAAACGCCGGCGTGGCTCAAGTCCAGCAGCATCGGGCATCAAACCCAATTCGGAACTTAAAAAGCGTAAGCGGATGGCAACACTATCTTGCGAAAAAGACCAGTATTGCATTTCCATTGCTGGACTTGGTAATGGAAATCGGTAGTTGACATACCGGTTTTGAACAAACGGATTTTTTAGTACTGAACAGCCTGTCAGGATTACCAATAGTAAAATGCTACTCTTCTTCCCCATCCGGATCAGCACGATTAAGCAATGCACTTGGTAAACCCTTCGATGAACGTGCTCCCAATTTCTTCAATTTCTCGACGCGCGTAATTAGATTACCACTTCCATCAGTGAGTTTCTTCATCGACTCTTCATAGGTCTTTTTCGCCGTGTCCATTTGATTTCCCAGTTTGATCAAATCTTCACTAAATGCGACAAACTTGTCGTATAATTTACCACCCTGATCGGCAATTTCCTGTGCATTCTGATTTTGGTATTCTTGTCGCCAAATACTAGCAATGGTGCGCAACGTAGCTAACAAAGTTGTTGGGCTCACAACGACAATGTTTTTGTCGAATGCTTCATTAAATAATGCGGGATCTAATTGCACTGCTGCAGCAAATGCGGGTTCAATAGGCACAAAAAGCAAAACAAAATCGAGACTTTTCAAGGAATGCAATTGTTGGTAGTTCTTTTCCGACAAGCCTTTAATATGTGCCCGAAGCGAAGCCAAATGCTCTTTCTCGGCAATGTGTCGCTGAGTTTCCTCTTCGGCACTCACCATTTTCTCGTAACCAACCAAAGAAACTTTCGAATCAATTACGATCGATTTTCCTTCAGGCAAACGGATAATCACATCGGGCTGAAAGCGTCGTCCTTCCTCATCATTATGACTTTCTTGCACCACATATTCCCGTCCTTTCGTTAGACCAGACTTTTCTAAAACCGATTCCAAAATAAACTCACCCCAATTTCCTTGGGTTTTGGTTTCGCCTTTCAGCGCTTTGGTGAGGTTTATCGCGTCTTTACTCATTTGCTGGTTAAGTTCTTTCAAACTTCCAATCTGCTCGCGCAATGCTGAAAAATCTTGTAAGGAAGCTTTATGCGTGGTATCGACCGTCTTTTCGAATTCGGCAATTTTTTCTTTGAGCGGTTTCAAGATGAGATCGATATTTTCTTTGTTGGTTTCTGTAAAACGTTTGGATTTGTCTTCGAGCAACTCGTTGGCAATGTTGCGAAACTCCAAGTTGAAGCGTTCGCGTAATTGCTCCACCTCTTGCTTTTGCTCGTCCATTCGTTCTTTTAACGAATCGTGACTACTTTTCCATTGCACCGCTTGAGCACTCGATTGCATGAATTGCTCTCGTATAGAATCAGCATCTTTTCGAATGCGGAGCAATTCTTCCTCTTTACTAATCAATAGCTGTTGTGCCGATGCTAAATCCGATTGTGTTTTAATAGACTCTTGCAAATTAGTCTGCTGACTTTGAGCTAATTGCGACTTCGCCCACAGAAAAACAATCAAAGATCCTACAGCCAAGCCAGCAAGTAAAAAAACAACCTCCATGTGGAATATTAAGTAGCTGCAAATTACACGATTCTATTACCGGAATTCTAGATTTATCAATTTAAGTATTGGTGTTTTTGGGCGTGTCCTTCGGTAGCGTTTTTCGTTACATTCCGATAATTATCGGAACCTCGTTTATGCCTTCGCTAAGGCGATGGCATAAACTCCGGGCTTTCCACTACAACCGCTCACGCATCTCAGGACAATTGAATCATCTGGAAAAACTTATCAACTATATTGTTCAAAAACAGCCGTTTATAAACGTTTACTATACGACTTACCTCAATAGGATTCCTTAACTTTAAGTTGGTGGGTGGTTAGTGGTCGGCCCCGCGTGTACGCGAGATTAATACGCATATTTTCAATACGTTACAAATTACTTTTCGGGGTTTTCTTGTGTAAAAACGCTTTTTCTGCGCGAGTGGTTGAGGCGGTTAGCCCACAGCGTTTGCCGCAGCTTTAGCGAAGGTAAAAAGCGAGGTTCCGATAATTATCGGAATAAGCCGAAAACACGGCCCTTAACGAAATGCTTCTTTCTACGCGTGTATTTAAAAAGGGCAAGCCCAATTTAAAATAAGCTTGTTATCCCGAAATGCACTTTAGCCGATTTGAATGCAATGGGATTATCGAATTGTTTACCTAATGCATAGGAAATGGAGAAAATACCCGCTTTGGTTTCGAAACTCATGCCTGCCCCAAATCCAAATGGACGATCTACAACATCGCGGTTAACGGCTTTGTTCTCATAATAAGCACCATTCCAAAATGCAAAAAGAAAGGAATTTTCTTCCAACAAATATCGGTATTCCAAATTCAAAATCGAATACGCCGAAGCAAAAATGGATTCCTCGTTAAAGCCACGTAAAGTATTATTTCCACCAATACGCGAAAGCTCATTTTCGAATACATTGGCTCCATTAATCACACTCGCCAAAACTCCAATATTAAAAGTGGAACGATTACGAATGGGTATGAAAAAGTCAGCATCAACATGTCCATTGTATTGCACCGAACGCAATGTGAGCTTGTCGTATAATTCCTGTTTAAGCGCTGGATTTTTTTGAATTGTACGTGTTCCTGTCCCAAATCTTGCAATCAATCGATACCCTTTTCGTGGATTTAAGCGATAATCGAGTCGAGTGAGATTGACTTCAATTCCATACAAATTGGCGTGAATATCGGCATAATCGGGAAGCGTTAAAATATTCTCAAGTCCACGTGTGGAAAGCAAATTAGAACTTCTGTTTTCAAAAAAAGCTTTGAGGTAATCGGTTCCTTTCATGAGGTATTGCAAACCGATATTTTGCTGAACATTGATAAAACTGGTATCGCGCTTATACAAACCAAAAGCACCTTCAACACCAATGCGTGTATTGAATAAAAAAGGCCAGCCGAGTTTGATATTCAAGCTTTGGGTTCCTTGTTGCAATCGCCGCCATTCGGCATCAATCAATTCGCCACGTCCCAAACTATTTTTGAGTTTGAGGTTGACTTCACCGGTAAGTAATAGCTTTCCATTATTAGAAGTATTAGGCAAAATACCTACAATACCATTGAAACTACTAGCTTTTCGATCGTTCAAATACAAACGAACAAGTGTTGAATTCTCTAACAAAAACACATCGGCTGGACGCGTTTCAGTTAAAAAGGGCAGTTCTTTTAAACGTATGGATATCTGCCTCATGACAGCCTCATTATAAACATCGCCCGGACGAATTCCGATGTAGTTATAGAGATAACGTGATGTTATTCGAGCGGTTCCACGGATGGTCACACTATCAATATGAAATAGTTCACCCTTTTCGACGCGCAAACCAGCTTCGATCATGGGTGAGTTGGTTTTCAAACTATCAAACCTCAAGCTGACAAATGGATACCCATTATTTTCGTAATAGGTGATGATTTTTCGCATCATCCGTCGCGTTTGATTGTAACGAAAGGGACGATTTCGATATATCTTTTCTCTGAATCCACTGTTGCTTAACGCTCCTTCATCCACGTTGATCGAATGCAAGCGCGACCATCGATAGGCTTCTCCTCGATAAATAAAAACATGCAAGGAATCTGTCTTTGCAATTGAATCGATTTTATGTTCAATACGATCTACACCGGCAGTTAAAAACCCTTCTTCTTGCAATGATAGAACGAGATCATTCACTGCTTTTTGTCTTAATTCTGGTGAAGAAAAGGAGGATTTTGGACTTGGATGAAATGGTTTATTTTCATGCAGATCGGTTGCGATTAGGCGATACGATTGCGCATAAGTACTTAATGAAATAAAGGATAAAAGAAAAATCCGGATGAGCATGTTAAGGAAGGCTCCAATCGATTGGTGTTAGTCCTTGATCGAGCAAAATCTTATTGGTATAACTAAAATGACGACAACCAAAAAATCCATTATACGCTGATAAAGGCGATGGATGAGCGGCTTTTAGTACAAAATGTTTGTTTGTATCGATGAGTTTTTCTTTGAGTTGAGCTGGCCTTCCCCATAAAAGAAACACAAGACCTTTTCGTTTTTCAGAAAGCAAACGAATGACTTGATCGGTAAATTGTTCCCAGCCTTTTCCTTGATGAGAAGCGGGAGATGCAGCACGAACAGTTAATGTAGCATTGAGAAGCAAAACTCCTTGATTTGCCCAACGTGTTAAATCACCTTCGCGACCAACTTCTGACTGCAAATCCTGCCGAATTTCTTTAAAAATATTGACCAATGAAGGTGGTATTTTTACTTCAGGACTAACAGAGAAGCACATTCCATTGGCCTGTCCGGGACCATGATACGGATCTTGCCCCATGATCACTACTTTCACTTTATCAAATGGGATATGATTAAAAGCGGCAAATATTTGTCCTCCTGGAGGATAGATGGTCGCTTCAGCACGTTCTTTAATAAGAAACTCTTTCAATAAAGCGAAATAAGGCTTTTGAAATTCGTCGCCAAGTGCTTCTTTCCAGCTTTGCTCAATTTTCGGCTGGATAACCAAACTTTCCATGTGATTTCTTTCCTGCAAACATACGGATTCGAATATCCTCAACGTTTGCTGTTCATAACCTTTCGATTTTCATCCCGTATCGTTGAGAAATATCCTTTTCGGGATAAAATTGACCTTTTAAAAAAAATATGCTGTCTACAAAAAAAATATTCGTCCTTGGTTCTGCATTGATTCTATTGATGTCCATAGGCTGTAAGTCGCATGTTGACTGTCCTGCATACAGTAAATCGAACAACCAACACAAAAAGTCGGGCGCTTAAAGTTAATTGCTTATTTTTGCGCTGAATAAAAGAGAGATGAACCGACCGAAAGTTGTTTTAATTGCCGTCCTTTTTCTAGGAACTACCTTGATGATGTCTTGCAGATCAAGAAAACATGTTGACTGTCCTGCATACGGCAAAAACACAGAGCAATCTGCAACAAAACATTCATAGTAAAATGCTAAACTGGATCCCTCTGGCAACAGAGCGACAGTTAGACGAACTTGTTCAACTTTCCTTTACCGAAGGAGTTGATGCTGTTGCCATTTTCAAACATAGTACGCGCTGTTCAATTAGTTCAATGGTCAAAAATCGTTTAGAGCGCGTTTGGAATGTAGGTACTAAAAATATTCCTGTTTATTACCTTGATCTTATTGCGTTCCGTTCATTGAGCAACGAAATAGCAAACCGTTTCGGCATTGAACACGAATCCCCTCAATTGCTTTTCATTCAAAAAGGCAAAGTTGTTTCTCACGCTTCCCATTCTGCGATTGAGGCAGAAATGATTGAAACGCTTTAGATTCCAAAGTCAAATGTGATTTCCTGTTCAATATCAGGATGAAGACTTAAAGCAACAGGACAAGTTCTGGCTGCTCGTTCTAATAATGTGCGTTGATGCTCATTTAATGTAGAATCAAATCCATAAATCCGAATGGCGATTTTGGAAATTTTACGTGGTGATGCCGCCATGAATTTATCAACATCTGCTTCAATTCCTGAAAATGGAATCTGATGCGTTCTAGCCGCAATGCCCATAATAGTAAACATACAAGCTGACAAAGCCGCACATACCGAATCGGTTGGTGAGAAAGATTCACCTTTACCTTGATTGTCGAGTGGAGCATCTGTAATCAAGACTGATCCGGAAGAAACGTGTGTTTGTTCTGTTCGAAGATCTCCCAAATAGCGTGAATGAATAGTCGGCATGGTATATCGATGGTTAAATTGAATCTGTTGTATCTTTGCTTAATGCTCCAAACATACCGTTTTTCACTTTGCATACCCGCGTTCTTTTCAAGAATGTGGCTTGTTTGGATGCTTGTGATTCTTGGAATTAACTCTAAAATAACTGCTCAAGTTGTTGCTTCTGTTGATGAAACTGGGATTCTTTATTCCAAAGTTCGGCATTCAGGCTTAACACTTCACAGTAATGGTTTAGGAATAAATTACCGAAGAGGTAAACACTTAACAGGATACAGTTTTCTTCTTGCTGATTTTTCATTAGTCACCATGAAACACCCGAAAGAAACCAAACAGGTGAATCAGTTTAGCGATAATAATGGTGGTTTTATTTATGGAAAGCTAAATTCATTGCTTATCCTAAGAACTGGAATTGGAAAACAGAAATCGATTAATCAACGTGGTGATAGAGGAGGTGTCGATGTTTCCTATGGTATATATGGTGGGATTTCATGGGGAATTGCCAAACCTATTTACCTCAGTGTTTTTAAGTTTGATGATCAAAATGGAGTAACCGAATCAATCGAACGATACAATCCCGACAAGCATTTTCCAGATAATATTTCGGGCAGAGCATCCTACTTTAAAGGTTTTGGAGAATCTAAAATTCATCCCGGACTTTACGGAAGTTTTTTACTCAATTTTGAGTTCGGTCGTGAACAAGATCGACTTAGAATGGTTGAAACAGGGTTTACAGTGGATGCCTTTGCTAAGCCGATTCCTATCATGGCTTTCAATAAAAACAGCAATTTCTTTTTCACCTTTTTTATCCGGTTGCTAATCGGAAAACAATGGAATTACGATGAGTGAGCAAAATGATATCGAACCTTTATTAAAGCGGAAAAAGAAACCCGATTGGCTTCGAGTTAAACTTCCTACAGGTCCTGAATATGCTCAGGTGCGTAAGTTGGTTGATGAGCATAAACTTCACACCATTTGCGAAAGTGGAAATTGCCCTAACATGGGTGAATGCTGGGGAGCTGGTACAGCAACCTTCATGATTCTGGGGAATATTTGCACCCGTTCCTGTGGATTTTGTGCTGTTGCTACTGGAATGCCTAGCGCGGTCGATTGGCAAGAACCTGCTCGTGTAGCTAGTTCTGTAAAATTAATGGGCGTGAAACATGCCGTTATCACCTCGGTCGATCGGGATGATTTAAAAGATGGAGGATCTATTATTTGGGCAGAAACCATTGAAGCCATTCGCAAAGCAAGTCCTGGAACAACTTTAGAAACACTCATTCCTGATTTTATGGGAAAATGGGAAAACCTTCAACGCATCATCGATGTTCGCCCTGAGATTGTTTCTCATAATTTAGAAACCGTCCGACGATTAACACGTCAAGTGCGCATTCAAGCTCAATTTGATCGAAGTTTAGAAGTCCTTCTTCGCTTGAAAAAAGGGGGCTGCAAAACGAAATCGGGTGTTATGCTTGGTTTGGGTGAAACTGAAAATGAAGTGTTAGAAACAATTGATGAATTGGCAGCAAACCAAGTCGATATTCTCACGCTTGGCCAATACCTTCAACCTACTCCGAAACACTTGCCCGTTGCAGAATTTATCACACCTGAACAATTTGCTTTCTATAAAGAATATGCATTGAATAAAGGATTTCGGTATGTAGAAAGTGGTCCTTTGGTTCGATCTTCTTATCATGCCGAAAAGCATTTATTCTAAATCTTCTCAATTAACAAAAGAAGAATAAAAGAGGATTCCGTTGATATAATTCCAAATGAACTGGCTTTGTTAATAAAAATTTAACAAGCAAAACGCTTAATTATTTGCATACTTAATTTTCAAAGTGTACATTTGACACTCAATTAAGATTTAAAACCATCCATCATGAGTAAAATCAGAGTAGCAATAAACGGATTCGGACGAATAGGACGTATCAGTTTTCGCGCTATCCTTAATAAATCGAATATTGAAGTTGTTGCCATCAACGACTTAACGAACGTTCATACACTGGCTCATTTATTAAAATATGATTCAGTACATGGTAGACTTCCCGTTGCATTAACTGTAAATGAAAATACCATTGAAGCAGGTGGTCATTCGATGAAGGTATTTGCTGAAAAAGATCCTGCAAATCTTCCTTGGAAAGAATTAAATGTGGATGTTGTTATTGAATCGACTGGGTTTTTCCTTGATAAAGAATCTGCAGGAAAACATTTAACAGCCGGAGCAAAGCGCGTTATTATTTCTGCGCCGGCTAAAGGAGATGTTGAAACCATTGTATTGGGAGTGAATGATCATATTCTTTCAAAAAATGAATCTATTCTTTCGAATGCTTCGTGCACAACCAATTGTGCAGCTCCGATGGTGAAAGTATTAGATGATGCCTTTGGTGTTGAAGCCGGATTACTTACTACTATTCATGCATACACTGGCGATCAACGTTTGGTAGATGCTCCACACAGTGATTTACGTCGCTCACGTTCGGCTGCTTTGTCGATTATACCTACAAGCACAGGTGCAGCAAAAGCCATCGCTTTAATTCTTCCACATTTAAAAGGTAAGTTAGATGGTTTGGCTATGCGTGTTCCTGTACCAGCAGGTTCAATGACCGATTTGACAGTAAAATTGAAAAGAGAAGCCAGCGTTGCCGAAATCAATGCTGTATTTAAAAATGCTGCTGAAAATGGAATGAAAGGAATTCTGGAATACACAGAAGACCCAATTGTTTCAGCAGATATCGTTGGAAATCCTCATTCATGTATCATTGACTCTGGCCTCACTATGGTGATGGGACAAACTGTGAAAGTGGTTGGATGGTACGACAATGAAACCGGTTATTCGAACCGGATTGCTGATCTGATTGAGAAGATGGCGTCTTTGCCTACATTCTCTCAGAATGGCCTTAACCAAGAACCTGTAACTGCATAATATAGGTTAGTTTGATTTTGGGAAACGGAGATCCCGGTAGCTTTGCTAACCGGGATTTTCAATTTTATGTCGCTGAGTAAAACTAAAAGCTGCTTTCTACTAACTTCGTGCTTCCATGACAACACTTACTTCTGTAGAAAAAATAGATGCTGCCAACATTGGATTAATGTTGATATCATGCGTTCTCGCTTTTATTTTACCCTTTGAATTATTCCTTTTCTCCTATGCCGTGCTTGGTCCACTTCATTATCTGACTGAGATTGGTTGGCTACATAAAAAGGGATATTACACTACGGGGAAATACGATTATTTATTTCTAGGAATCCTAAGTGTATTAATTACTCTTGGCTTTCTCGGTTTAAATGATGCCTTAAGTGACTTAGCTACTGGCTTGGTTTATCTCGCATTTTTAATGGCTTTTGTCATGGTGCTCATTAAAGACAATACTTTGAAGATCATATGCGGTGTACTCATTTTATTTTCTACAATCCTATTTAATAAATACAATTTTTTTGAACTCTTTTTTGCGGTCTACCTTCCTACAATCATTCATGTTTATTGCTTCACAGGACTTTTTATTCTGTATGGTGCTTTAAAGAATAAAAGTAAAATTGGATTTTTATCCTTGCTTGTATTTGTCGGTTGTACTCTCAGTTTCTTTTTATTTCCACTTGATTATAATTCACTTGTTCCGATCAATAAAATTCAAGAAAGTATTGTTGGATTTGTTGAATTAAACCGTCAACTGATAAATTTCTTTGGATTTGATGATTTACAAGAATTTAGCAGACAGACATTGGGAGAGAATTCGCAAGTAATTTTCTTTTCACATTCAGGCTACATTGTGATGCGTTTTATTGCATTTGCTTATACTTACCACTACTTAAATTGGTTTTCCAAAACATCAGTCATTCAATGGCATAAAGTCCCTAAAAAGACACTCTATATTGTATTAGCTGTTTGGGCAATTTCTGTATCGCTCTATGCATACAATTATATGGTTGGCTTGAAATGGTTATTCTTGATAAGCTTTTTACATGTCTTGCTTGAATTCCCACTAAACTTTCGAAGTTTTATTGGAATAGGTCAAGAACTGAAAGCATTGGTATCAGGAAAACAATTAACCAAAGTCCCCCAAAAATAACATGCGTATCATTTTTCTTGGGACACCCGATTTTGCAGTCCCAACAATGGAGGCTATACTTCAGGCTGGCTATCAAGTTGTTGCCGTTGTTACAGCCCCAGACCGACCTGCAGGTAGAGGTTTGCAAATGAAGTCTTCACCTGTGAAAGAATGTGCATTGCGCCATTCCATTCCAGTTTTGCAGCCTGAGAAACTCAAAGATTCTTTATTTATAGAAGAATTGCGTTCGTACAAAGCAGATCTTCAAGTAGTAGTTGCTTTTAGAATGCTCCCTGAAATTGTATGGAACATGCCTCGACTAGGCACTTGGAATCTACATGCATCGCTTTTGCCAAATTATCGAGGAGCTGCTCCTATAAATCACGCAATCATCCAAGGTGAACATGAAACTGGACTTAGCACCTTCAAATTAGTGCATGCGATTGATCAAGGTGCGATTGCTTTACAAGAAAAACTTTCCATTGGCCCGAATGAAACAGCGGGCGAACTTCATGATCGGATGATGATGATTGGAGCGAAACTAATGACAAAGACGCTCAATCTCATTGATACCGATTCGGTTCAATTGATAGAACAACAAAGTATCTCTCAGCTCAAAATTCATGAAGCACCCAAACTTTCTTCTGCCTTTTGTCAAATTCTATTTAATCGCTCAGCAATAGAAGTGCATAATCACATTCGAGGATTAAGTCCATTTCCTGGAGCACATTGTACTTTATTAAATGGGGAAGAAAGGGTTGCGATAAAACTTTTCAGAACGCTTGTTTCTGATTTAACATTAGAAAATCACCCCTCTGGTTCGGTTTATATTCGATCTGATTCTACTATATATGTACGTTGCGAAGACGCTTGGTTGGAGATTTTAGAGCTTCAAGTAGCTGGAAAACGACGAATTTCAGCTTCAGAGTTCCTAAAAGGCTTTCGAAAAGCAGGAAATATTGCCTTGGAATGAATTAAAAATCAGCGTTTTCTTACATAAATATTACACAAACCCGCGTAAACAGGCTGTTTCAGGGCGGAGTTATTAACAAAACACTGCATTTATCAACAAAATCAAGGGTTTCAGGGGTTTGCCTATTGGTTGGGAATGAAATTCCAATAAATTTGCTTTAAGAGAACAAAAAAATATTTGTAAAACCCTCAAAACCAAAACATCATGAACAAAGCAGAACTTATCGATGCAATCGCATCAAACGCAGAACTTTCTAAAGTAGATGCAAAAAAAGCATTAGATGCATTTATTACAGCTACAACAGGTGCTCTTAAAAAAGGTGACCGTGTTGCTCTAGTTGGATTCGGTTCTTTCTCAGTTTCTTCACGTGCAGCTCGTAAAGGCCGTAACCCACAAACTGGAAAAGAAATCAAAATCTCCGCTAAAAAAGTGGTGAAATTCAAAGCTGGTAGCGAGCTTTCTGGGAAAGTAAAATAATTCATTCCTAAACGCTTTTTAAAACCCTCCCCCGTGGAGGGTTTTTTATTTTTGTGCATTTCCCACTTCCATGACTAAAGCAGAAAAAATTGCCCAGTTCAATCCAAATGGTCCAGGCCAAATAGGTAGTAACTTGTTTGGTTTACCATTCAATCTTGAAGAATCTGATATTGTCATCGTTCCAGTCCCTTGGGAGGTTACTGTGAGCTATATGGGCGGAACTGCGCAAGGTCCAGAAGCCATTTTGAATGCCAGTTTACAAGTTGATTTATACGATCCCGATGCTCCTGAAGCGTGGAAATCGGGAATATTTCTATTAGAAGAAGATGATTCTATAAAAGAGGAAAGTGCTGTATTACGCGATCGTGCAGAAATTCACATTGATTCTCTTGCCAATGGTACATCACAAGAACATGGTGATGAATTACTCTCAATTATCAGCTCTGCTTGCGAACAAATGAATGCTAAGGTGAAGTCCATTACTTCTGATTTACTTGATTCAGGTAAAATCGTTGGACTTCTAGGTGGCGATCATAGTACTCCTTTAGGTTTTATGCAGGCACTTGCTCAAAAACATCCTGAATTTGGTATCCTTCAAATTGATGCTCACATGGATTTACGAATCGCATACGAAGGCTTTACATACTCGCATGCATCTATCATGTATAATGCTCTAAAAATTCCACAAGTAAAAAAACTTGTTCAAGTGGGTATTCGTGATTTCTGTGAAGAAGAAATTCATGTCATGCAAAATCACAAAGACAAAGTCAAAACGTATTTTGATGATCAATTAAAATTCAACGCCTATCAAGGAATTACATGGAAAGAACAAGTCACCGAAATCATTGCTCAACTTCCACACTATGTTTATGTTAGTTTTGATATTGATGGACTTGATCCTAAATTATGTCCTAATACAGGAACTCCAGTTGCCGGAGGTTTAGAATATCATCAAGCAATCTATTTACTAAGCGAGCTATCAAAAAGTGGAAAGAAAATCATTGGGTTTGACCTAAATGAAGTTGCTCCAGGTGATGATGAATGGGATGCCAATGTTGGTGCTCGTTTACTCTTGAAACTCTGTGTTTTTACAGGAATTTCACAAGGACTTTTCTCTTCTGCACGTTAAATCAAGGTGCAATTCTGAATCGTTCCCAGATGTGGTTCTTAACTGAATAGCATATTCGATCATGCATCCGATTTTGTCGCCCTTGCCAAAATTCTACATAATCTGGCTCCAATTGATAACCTCCCCAATGTGGTGGACGAGGAACTTCGATCCCTTCAAATTGCTGAATAAATTTCCGTTCGTTTTCTTCCAATTCATCACGAGATAAAATACGTTTACTCTGTGGAGATGCCCATGCACCAATCTGACTACCACGTGGTCGAATTGCGAAATATTCATCGGAAGTCTTGGCTGGAACCTTTGATAATTTTCCTTCAAATCGAATTTGCCGCTCAAGCTCGGGCCAGAAAAATGTGGCACATCCGTATTCATGCACCTGTATTTCTACCCCTTTACGACTTTCATAATTCGTATAAAATGTAATTCCATCATCCGTGATGTCTTTTAATAAGACGATTCTGGCCGATGGTCTACCTGATTCGTTTACCGTTGCAACCATCATGGCGTTGGGTTCAATCAATTTTACATCAAGTGCTTCATTAAACCAATTTCGAAATTGATCTATTGGGTTAATGGCCGTTTTCGACTCATCTAAGGCTTCTTTGATGTATTCTTTTCGAAGTTCTTTAATCCGGTCTTGCATACGAATCCTATTATTTCTGCGAATTTGATGATTTTGTCCTAAATGGAAACTGATCGATATCATCTAATCTAATCCCATTCAAAAAACGGATATTTTCTGACAAGCAACATAATATGTTCCCGAATGTTGAAGGGGCATTCAGTAACTTTTATTCTTCATCATCGTTTCATCCTATAAAATCAATCCCATGAAAATGAATCTGCTCCCTCCTGATAAAGGCAGAATTCTGCTCTCAGAGCCTTTTCTGCATGATTCCTTCTTTAAAAGAGCGGTTATTTTATTGGCCGAAAACTCAGAAAAAGGTTCAATGGGTTTTATCTTAAATAAACCTGTTGGCTATCAAATACACGAACTCATTAGTGAATTTCCCGAATTTGAAAGTCCTGTTTATTTTGGAGGACCTGTAGAAAGCAACTCGCTATTCTTTATCCATACTATCCCACATTTGATCGATAGTGCTTTTGAAATTGGTGATGGAATTCATTATGGTGGTAGTTATGAAAAACTAAAAAACATGGCTGCCCTTGGCATGATTCAACCGGATCAGGTTCGCTTTTTCGCTGGATATTCTGGTTGGGAAACAGGCCAACTTGATTTTGAAATGGAAGAAGATTCGTGGTTAGTTTTTGAACGACCTAAAACTTTACTCAATATGCGTCCCGAATCACTTTGGAGCGAGTTGTTGAAACAAAGTCATAGTGAAATGGCTATCTGGTCAAATTACCCCGAAGATCCAACATTGAATTAATTTCAAACAGCAACGCGCGAATTCAACGCTTCGACTACACTTCGTGAAAACGCACTAAAATATCGTCTTTCCCTGAATCCAATTACCCAACGAATTCCTTGAATTGTATTACATAGAAATACTTCTTCTGCAATATAAAAATCCTCTGTTAATAAAATTGCCTCCTCTACCTGATAGTTGTTTTCACGAAACCAACGAATCAGGTTTTTTCGCATGATGCCAGGAAGAATTCCTTCTGCAACAGGCGGTGTAAGTATCCTTTTATCGGGCAGAATTAAAAATAAATTCGAAGAAGTTGCTTCACAAATTCTACCATATTCATTCAACAAAATGGAATCATCCCAACCATTGTCGCGCGCGTAACGAGCAGCCAATACATATAAAAGTGCATTGGAAGATTTTATGCCCGACAAACTATTGACAGGTTTTCTGATTTCGGAATACAAACCCAAACGAAGTCCTTTTTCATTGATCGTATATATAGGATTTTCTAATGGATCTGCCGAAATGATATAACTACATAAATCGGTTGATGGTCGATAATTTCCTCCTTCATTTCGGAATAATGCGATGCGGATTCGAGCACTTGTTAATTCCATGCGCGAACAAAGTTCAAGCATCTCGTTACACAACTGAATTGGATTTAAGAAGGTAGTATCTAAACCCAGCGTGTACATTCCACTCACCATTCGTTCAAAGTGATCGTCAACAAAAAATAGTTGGCCAGCTTGCATACGAATACTTTCGAAAATGCCATCACCATATCGAAAGCTTCGATTTGACGAACCCATTTTCCATTCATTTTCGGGTAAAAAAGTACCGTTAAAACAAATCAGTTTATTCATGATTCTAGGCATTCTAGTAATTGTTCTAATGTAGGATTGGGAGGTACTAAAAAGCCTCTTACTCCAGCACCATGAGCGGCATCAACATCTCGTTGCTTATCTCCAATCATGAGACATTTTTCTGGATCGAGTTCAAATCGAGCAATTGCTTTTTCGAGAAGCAAGCTTTTGGGTTTACGACACAAACATTCTCCAAAATCAGGATGATGCGGACAATAATATATTTCATCGATAGCAAGTCCATGCCCTTCTAATTCTTCTTTCAAAAAAGCATGACAGGCATCTACAAGCCGATGATCATAAAGCCCTTTAGCAATTCCGGCTTGGTTTGTAATGATGATAACCTTGTAACCCAAACGTTTCACTTCGTATAAAAAAGGAATAAGCTCAGGAAGAACTTCAAACTCTTCGTATCGAAGAATATAGTCGCCAAGTTCTTTGTTAACGACTCCATCGCGATCTAAAAAAACGGCTTTGTTCATCGTTGAAAAAATTCTGCTATCTGACTAATAAAATTACGCGCTATATCAGGACTCAAAATAAGTGTGAACAACAATCCATAAAATCCTCCCCATAAATGTGCGTCATGATTTATGTTGTCGTTTGCTCTATTTCCCATATACATGCTATATCCAACGTAAATCGCAGCCCACAAAATAGCAGGCAAAGGCAAAATACCATACAGGTAAATTTTCATAAACGGTCCAAAAACAATACTTGAAAACATCACTGCCGAAACTGCACCTGATGCACCAACTGCATTGTACCAATGATCTTCTTTGTGTTTGCGGTAAGTGCTAATGGAAGAAATGATGATTGCTCCAAAATAAAGTAGTAGATAAATCAAAGGCGCTAGTTCTCCAAAATGAAATGCTAGGTTGTTTTCTACAAATTGTCCAAATGAATAAAGGACAAGCATATTGACAATCAAATGCATCCAATCGGCATGTAAAAATGCATGAGTAATAAACCGATACCACTGATTGCGGTGGTTGATCATATATGCATTGAACTGATAGCGAGCCATCAACTCTGTTTTATTAAATGCAATAATGGATACTACAGCAGTAATGGCAATAATGGGTAGGGTAAGGAAAACCATGCTGCAAAGATAGACAGCTCAGGAAGGCATTTCTGGAAAAAAAACAGGGAAAATGAAAATTCTCTTTATGTTATCTTAAGGCTTTACACCTAAACGTAATAGTCCCGAACGTGCATCTTCATAGCGAGGATCTAATGTTAAAGTTTTACGGAAATCTGAAATAGCGGCTTCTTTTTTCCCTAATTTTTCATTGCAAACTGCTTGCATATATACAGCTGCAGGATAGTTCCCATTGGCGTTTGCTGCTTTTTCAAACAAAGGAAGTGCTTGTTTATAGTCCTTTTTAAATTCAAATAATATGAATCCCATATTGTAATAGCCATTTGCAAAAGATTTATCAATCGTAATCAACTCTTGATAGGTTTCCATGGCTTTATCTATTTGCTCGGATTCTTGGTAGAACATTCCAAGATTATAGCGTGTTAATGAGTTTTTAGGATCCAAACGAAGAGCAGATTGGTAATAATCAATAGCCCTTGGATTCCCTGCACTCGCGTAAATGAGTCCAATTTGTTCAAATGCCAACACATTTTTTGGATCTTGTTCAATGGTGGTCATAAAACTAGAAACTGCTAAACTCGTATCGCCCGATTCTTTATAAATAACTCCTTTGAGGTAATATGCTTTGGGATTGTTTATTTCGAGTTTTAAAACTTCATTTATTTCGTTGATCGCTTCTTGGCGCATTTCTACATAGAGAAACAGTTCTGCCAATTTCATATGAGCGTCTTTGTTGTTTTTATCGAGTCGAATGGCTTTTTCGAGTGCTTGTCGCGTGTATCGCGTCTGATTTATCATCAAGTAAATATCACCCAACGTAACAAAGTATGCAGAAACAGAGGAATCGCGCAGAATCGCTTTTCTCATATCGACTAAAGCAGAATCCGGACGATTGCGTGTGATGTATATGCGAGCTCGAGCGTGAAGTGCTTCTGGATTGCTTGAATCTTTTGCCAAAGCAGCTTCTATACCCGCAGGAGTAGATAAGTCGGTTGTTGCTCCACCTCCACAGGATGACAGGGAAATGATCGAAATAAAAACTAAAAAGATTGGAAGTAATATGCGTGACTTCATGACACAAAGAAACAGAAAGAACCGCCTTAAAGAAGGAACATTTTTAAGATGATCTCATAAAAAAACCCGTTAGCTTCGAACTAACGGGTTTTAAAGAGATTCAAATTGAACTAAACTGCAACTGGACCCGCAATAGCTTCGCGGATACGGCTTTCAATTTCTTCCATCAATTCAGGATTATCACCTAAAATGGTTTTAACGGCATCACGCCCTTGACCTAATTTAGTGTCTTCATAGCTAAACCAAGAACCACTTTTCTTAATGATGTTGTTGTCAACACCCAAATCGATCACTTCACCAACACGAGAAATTCCTTCTCCATATATGATGTCGAATTCAGCCGTACGGAATGGTGGAGCCACCTTATTCTTTACAACTTTAACGCGGGTACGATTTCCAACGACAGCTTCTCCGTCTTTAATCTGACCAATTCGACGGATATCTAGTCGGATGGATGCATAAAACTTCAAGGCATTACCACCTGTTGTTGTTTCAGGATTCCCGAACATAACACCAATCTTTTCACGTAACTGATTGATAAAGATGCAAGTACTACCAGTACGAGAGATGTTTGCAGTCAATTTCCGAAGAGCTTGTGACATCAAACGGGCTTGAAGTCCCATTTTGGAATCTCCCATTTCCCCCTCGATTTCGCTTTTAGGAGTAAGAGCAGCAACGGAGTCAATCACAATAATATCAATAGCACCCGAACGAATAAGGTTGTCGGCAATTTCCAATGCTTGCTCACCATTATCTGGTTGAGAGATTAAAAGATTCTCTACATCCACACCCAATTTCTCTGCATAATAACGATCAAATGCATGTTCCGCATCGATGATAGCAGCTATTCCTCCAGCTTTCTGAGATTGAGCAATAGCGTGGATTGCAAGTGTTGTTTTACCGGAAGATTCCGGACCGTAAATCTCAATGATTCTTCCTTTAGGGAAACCTTGAACACCTAATGCAAGATCCAAGGAAATTGAACCTGTATGGATGACTTCCATGGCTTCGATAGGAGAATCTCCCATCTTCATTATAGTGCCTTTCCCGTAGGTTTTATCAATTTTATCAATGATTACCTGTAAGGCTTTTAGTTTATCAGATTGAATGTCTTTGCTCATGTGAACTGATTTGACGGTTAGTTTGCCACAAAATACGTCAAAAGAGAGACGCGCTCCTGCATTTTTTTAAAATATTTCCTCAAATGTTATGAGCAATGCTGTTGAAAAACTCTCCAATCCCTATTATATCAAGGCTTTAAAGAATTTGAGATGCGTGATTTTTTGTATCAACTTTATCGATCACTTTGCCAAGAGTTCCGTCAGCTTCTATGACAAACGTTGTTCGATTCACTCCCATGTACTCTTTTCCCATGAATTTTTTCAGTCCCCAAACACCATATGCTTCCGCAACTTTTTTATCGGTATCGGCAATCAAACGAAATGGTAAATTGTATTTTTCGATGAACTTCAGGTGTTTTTTTCCATCATCAGGACTAACACCAATCACATCAAAACCTTGAGAAAGGAGTGAATCGTAATTATCTCTTAAGTTACATGCTTCGGCAGTGCAGCCTGGAGTATCATCTTTGGGATAAAAATAAAGAATGACTTTTTTCCCTTTATAATCATTCAGAGAAACTGAATTTCCATGTTGGTCATTTGCTTGAATTGCGGGAGCTATATCTCCTACTTTTAATGATGTCATATACGTTTTCTTATTTGGGAGGATTAAACAGGCTTTTCCTTTTTTTGTTTAGCGTTTTTTCAGCGATCGGCTTTAACAATACCGATTTTTGATTCTTTTTAAAAAATATGCAAATCGAAGTTAAACCACATTCGGTGCATTTCGGATTTCGCGCCAAACAGATATAACGGCCATGCAGAATAAGCCAATGATGTGCTTTGGGAATGATAGCATCGGGTAAATAGCTTACTAATTGCTTTTCAGCTTGAGTCGGATTTTTCGCCCCTTTTGTCAAACCTAATCGAGCCGAGACCCTAAAAACATGGGTATCTACGGCCATTGCAGGCAAATTAAACACGACTGATGCTATCACATTGGCTGTTTTTCGCCCAACACCGGGGAGTTTCACGAGTTCGTTGACATCCGAAGGAACTTGATTTTTAAATTCTCCAGAAAGCATTTTTGCCATGCCTACTAGATGTTTCGCTTTGTTATTGGGATAGGAAATAGATCGTATGTAAGAAAAAACTTCATCTGATGATGATTCAGCCAGTGTTTCAGCATCCGGATAGCGTTCAAAAAACTTAGGTGTTGTGAGATTCACCCGTTTATCGGTACACTGAGCCGAAAGTATTACCGCAACAAGCAATTCATAGGGATTTCCATATACAAGTTCCGTCTCTGCTTGTGGGCGATGTTCGGAAAAATAATCAATGACATATTGAAAGCGTTCGGGTTGAGTCATACAGCAAAAAAACAAAAATCCCGGCAGGACTTAACCAACCGGGATTCACTGAAATGAAACCAAACTAATTGAACACCACTTCCAGCGACATATTTCTGGAAGGTATTTTAGTGATTTGCAAAGCTGCAGAATAGGATAATATTGATTGAATAACACCAGCCTGAGGTTGTTCTACTGAATCATCAAGAAGTGATTGTGTGAATTGAATCATTTCAAGCTCTTCACTCATTTCGGGACAATCAACTAATTCTGCACTAAAATCGGCCGCTTCCTCTGGTTGCATTTCATTGTAAGCGAAGCGGATAATGTCTTTCGATGTAAAAAGTTTATGCATAGGCTGTTTTAAGAATCGAGATAAAAACGAGATGTGATTTAGTTTATTGTAAACGATTTCTAAAATATCTCATTAATCTTCTCTGAGGGCTGATATACATGTAAGTACGAATGAATAAAAGGTTGACTGAGAAATTGCAATCTTTCTAACTTGCAGTCCTATCTCCATGAAGAAATTATCAGCATACCTCATATTTCAATTGCTTCTCCTCCTGATTCTTGCTCCGGCATCTCAGGCTCAAACACAGCAATTAACTTTTGAAAGAGTTCCTAGTCAGAAGTGGCTTTACCAACGGAATATCACATGCCTAACTCAGGATCGTGATGGGTATCTGTGGTTTGGAACTAACAATGGTTTGTATCGCTTTGATGGTTATTCGGTGACTGAATATCGGCATGATGCACACAATACAAATAGCCTCACACACAACAATGTTAATTGTATTTATGCTGATAAAAGTGGTGTTCTCTGGGTTGGAACTTGGGGAGGTTTAACTCGCATCGATCCAATTAGCTTATCCTTTACTCGCTATAAGCATGATCCTCGGAACTTTAAAACCTTATCTAATAATGACGTTCGGGCAATTGAAGAAGATCCTACTGGCAATTTGTGGATTGGAACTTTTGGAGGTGGTGTAAATCGTTTTAATAAATTGAGTGGTGAATTTTCGGTTTACCAGTATTCTTCCCGAAACGCAAGTAGCATTTCAAGTAATTATATCAATGTTATTACTCGCGATCGAAATGGAGATTTATGGATAGGAACGCGTCGAGGAATCAATAAACTTGAACCAGAAAATGCACGTTTCACTTCCTTTCAAAGCTTAGAGCCAACTGCTGGAGATCAACAATGGGCAAATGTTTCAAGTATTTTAGAAGATAGTAAAGGACTTATTTGGTTTGGAACATTTGGTGGTGGACTGATTCAACTCGATCGAAGAAGTGGCAAAATGCTCAATTATCAGCATGATGCTAAAAATCCAAAGTCATTAAGCAATAATACGGTTAACGATTTAACCGAAGAAGACGGAGGGAATATTTGGATTGCTACTTCCGAAGGAATTAATATTCTAAATCCTGTTTCAGGAGAGATGCAATTGATTCAAAACAACCCTGATAATCCAACGAGTTTATTGAATAATGATGTTCACCGTTTGTACCGCGATCGTGCTGGTGTGATCTCTATCATTACTGCCGAAGGAATTAACATCTATAGTAAACTAAGCGGTCGTTTCAGGAAGTTTCAAAAAAACCCAAATGAGTCGCAAAGTTTATCGAGTAATGCCATCAATTGTTTTGTCGAAAGTAGTGATGGATCAATTTGGATTGGAACTCGAGATGGGTTAAATCGTTTTGATCGTTTGAGTCGCAGTTTTCAAACTTATCAAATGGAACCTTCTGAAAAAGGTGAATTAGTAAGTAATGAAATTAAATCAATGCTTATTGATCAAAAAGGTCGCTTCTGGATTGGTACTGTAAATGGCTTGAATTTATTCGATCCTAGAACTTCTAAAGTGAAAGTTTACCGATACGATCGATTTAATCCCAATAGTTTAAATAATGAAATCCACACATTAACAGAAACTCGTAATGGTGTTTTATGGGCTGGTATAAGAAAAGGCTTGGTTCAATTTGATCCCGATTCTGGATCTTTTACTTTATTCCGTCCAGATCCAACTGTTTCTGAAAACCAGATAACAAATAGTGTGTATTCCATTTTAGAAGATCGCTATGGGAAATTTTGGGTTGGAACCTTGGGTGGTGGTTTAAGTGAATTTGATCGAAAAACCAATAAATTCAAACCATTCCGTAATAACCCCAATGATTCATTAAGCCTTTCGCACAATTCAGTGATATCGCTTCATGAAGATCAATTTGGATTTTTCTGGGTAGGTACATTTGGTGGTGGATTGAATAGAATGGATCGTAAAACAGGGAAATTCATCAATTATACTGCGCAAAGCGGCTTGCCCGATGATATGATTTACAGCATCCTCGAAGATGCAAAAGGAAATTTATGGATGAGCACCAATACCGGTTTGGTGAAATTCGACACGAAATCAAAGACTTTCCGAAACTACGATGCCTTGGATGGTCTTCAAAGTAATGAATTCAGCATTGGCGCTGCTTTACATTCGAGAGAAGGTGAATTAATTTTTGGAGGAATAGCTGGTTTTAATTTGTTTTATCCTGATAGCATCATTGAGAATAATTACATCCCTCCTACTGTTATTACTGGATTTAAAGTTCTAAATAAGCCTTTTATTTTATCGGGAGAACAAGTAAAACTTGAGTATAATCAGAACTTCTTCACGTTTGAATTTTCATCCTTGAGTTATGCTTTAAGCGATAAAAATCAGTTTGCATACAAGCTTGATGGATTTGATGAAGATTGGATTTATTGCGGATCTCGTCGATTTGCTTCCTATTCTAATCTCGATCCGGGCGAATATATTTTCCATGTTAAAAGTTCGAATAGCGATGGTCTGTGGAATGAAAAAGGAACAACAGTAACACTCATCATAGCTCGTCCTTTTTGGCGTACATGGTGGTTTGTTTTGATTGGAGTTATTTTAGGAACGGGAGTTCTTTATGTTGGGTTCAGATTAAGAACACGAAGCATCAATAATCGAAATCAATTACTTGAGGAAAAAGTTCGTCAACGTACAGCTGAACTCGAAAAAGCAACCGAAGAAGCTAAAGCAGCTAAAGAAGCAGCCGAAAAAGCAAGTAGATCTAAATCTGGATTTCTTGCGAACATGAGCCATGAAATTCGAACGCCACTCAATGGAATTTTAGGTTTTACCGATTTATTAATTCGGAATAATAAAAATGTTGAAGACACGAAATACTTAGAACTTATTCGTTCTTCGGGTGATACGCTCTTGAATTTATTGAGTGATATCTTAGACTTAAACAAAATTGAGCAAGGAAAACTAACGATAGAAAACATTCGATTTAATTTTATCGAAACCATTAAACAAACACTCATTCCGTATCAATACAGAGCGAATGAAAAAGGTTTGCAATTCATGATGAGTTTTGATACACGGATTCCTGAAAATATTCAAGGAGATCCAACTCGAATAAAACAACTCGTAATTAACCTCGTTTCTAATTCACTCAAATTCACCGAAACGGGAGGTGTGTCGATTAGTTTTGAGGCAGAAACAGATCCAAGAGGAACGGAAGATTTCTTTTATATATCGGGAGAAGTAACCGACACTGGAATTGGTGTTGCAAAAGAAAAGCAGAGTTTAATTTTTGAAAGTTTCACTCAAGCCGATGGTTCATTTACGCGTAAATATGGAGGAAGTGGCTTAGGACTTTCTATCGTTAAACAATTATTGAGATTAATGAAAGGCTCAATAGAGTTAAGTAGTCCTGCATTAAACAAACCATTTGCAACAGAAACACCTGGGGCTACATTTAAATTTAGATTCAAGGTAAAAGCCGAAAAATCGGATGATCATTCAAAATCAGCTCCTGTAGCTCCTCAAGCACAAACATTTCGATTTACTGAGAAATACAGTATTTTATTGGTTGAGGATAATAAAATAAATCAATTATTAGCAAGTACGATTTTAGAGAATTTTGGATTAGAGGTAATGACTGCCGATGATGGTCAGCAAGGTGTTGAAAAAATTAAAGAAAGCGATTTTGATTTAGTGCTGATGGACGTACAAATGCCAGTAATGAATGGATATGAAAGCACTGCTGCAATGAGGGCTATGGGTATGAATTTGCCAATTATTGGATTGACTGCGAATGTATACAAAGAAGATATTGAGAAATGTTTAGAATCAGGAATGAATGCTCATTTGGGCAAACCATTTACCGAAGCTGATTTATTTGGTATGCTCAAACGCTGGTTGGTTTAATTGAGAAAATCATTTGAAAAAAATTGCATTCTTCTATAAAACGGAGGAATAGTAGTGATTCCCATTTTGAGATATCCTGTTTTATGTAGTCATTCTATACTATATACAAGTTGAAGGATTTAATAAATTGAAAAGCAGAAAAGGCTATTTGATTTGTAAGGTCTATTTTACAAGCCCAATTAATTTATCAATCATCAAAACACCTTATAATAAAAAATTTAATGGCTTCCAATAGTTTAAAAGGGGCATTTTCTTCGTTGAATAAATCACCCAATTTTTCTGAAGAATCCAATAATTTATTGGTTCAAAAGGGAAATCAATTGCATGCTATGATTCTTGCAGTTGTTAGCGTGATAACTATTGGATATGTATCGTTTGACTTGCTAAACAGCAATTTTACTCAAGCATTAATTAGCTCTACATTACTGCCTTCTTTAGCATTCTCTTATTGGTTATTTAAATACAATAGAACTGAATTTTCTAAGATTTGGAACTTATTTCATGTTTCAATAATAATAGGAATTCAATTCTTTTTTCAACCACCAAACTCGCTATGCCTCACTTTATATTTACCCGTATTATTAAGTACACTCATTGTTTTTCAAGGAAAAGATAGAAAACTTGGATATGTTTTAGCCTCTTTAGTTTTTATTTTAGCAATCATTCTATACAATTGCAAACCTCTTTTCGATTATTATTCTCGTTTCCCACATGAATCAATTGATACATTAAGGACGATTAACATTTCTGGTGCGATCAGTGTTACCATTTTAGAAGTTATTTTTCTATTACAACTTAATAATTCAATTCAACATATTCTTATAGAGAAAAGCTCCGACCTTAATAAGAACAATGATTTTCTAGCAGCTAACATTCAAACAAGAGAGAAAATGCTCTCTATTTTATCACATGATTTGAGAAGTCCGCTTATTATTATTGACTCTGGAATTGAAGCAATTTTATCAGATGATTTCCCACCAGAAGGTAAAAAGAGATTGGGTGAGGAATTAAGAAAACGATCAAAATCGACTTTGAATTTAATTGATAATTTATTGCTCTGGTCGCGTAGCCAAACAGATCAGATTAACTTCAATCCAAAACCAATAGAAATCTCTGAAATTGAAAAGATAATTAAAGAAAATACATTGACCCACGGTGGGGAAAAAGACATTCAAATCAACTACTCGATTCCTGAAAAAGGAGGAATAAATGCTGATAAAGACATGTTGGAAGGAATGTTTCGGAATCTCATCTCGAATTCAATAAAATTCACTCCCAATGGAGGGAATATCAATGTATTGGTAGAACCTTCAGGTAAAAAATGGAGAATTACAATAAGTGATTCTGGTATAGGAATGACTCCAGAATTGATTGAAAAATTAAGGAACGGAGATATTCATTCCAGCTATGGAACTAACAAAGAAAAAGGTCATGGACTAGGGCTTCAACTAGTAAGAGACTTTTTGCAAAAACATGGATCTGAATTAAAAATTCAATCGGAATTAGGTAAAGGAACATCATTCTCCTTTGAGTTAGAATCTGCTTAATCAAAACCTTGGTTATCTTTGCCCGCCTTTCATGGAAATCTGAAAGGTAAATAGGCACCGTAGTTCAATGGATAGAATAGGAGTTTCCTAAACTCTAGATTTGGGTTCGATTCCCAACGGAGCCACAAAAAAGGCCCCGCAGAAACTTCTACGAGGCCTTTTGCATTTAACCTAAACCACTACTCTTTTACAATTCGGCGAATAAATGCCTGATTGCCCGATTCTATTTTCAATAAATATATTCCCGTTGGAAATTGACTTAAATCGATTTGTTGGCTGAATTTACGACCAACTTGTGTATTTAAAGTATTTCGACTCACAACTTGCCCTACAGTACTGAAAAGTGTAAGCGTGCATTTATCTGCATTTGCTGGAAAAGAAATACTCAATAAATCATGAGTTGGGTTAGGCATTACGATCATTGATTGCCCATCAATTGTAGCAATTCCATCAGGAAGTAAAACAGTAATAAACTGTGTGGTTGTATCTGTACCACAAGGTCCATAAGAAATTAACTGAACCGAAGTTGCTCCTGTATCGCTGAATGTATAAATAGGATTACGATTAAAGCTTCCGTTTCCATCACCAAAAATCCATAGAGATGCTGTATCGCCGACGGAAGTATTATTGAATAAATAGGTAGTTCCATTCGCAACAAAATCAAATCCCGAAACCATTTGTGGAACTACGGTCGCTGTAATACTATCGGTTTTAGAACATCCTGCATTATTTGTAACTGTACAATAATAGGTAGTGTTTATTTGAGGATGATCGTAAAAACTACTCGTTGTTTGTCCACTTGCCCATAGGTAAGTATTTCCTCCTCCTGGCCCGCCTCCTTGAACACTAGCTCTAATACGTGTGCTATCGCCAAGGCAAACAGTTGATGGTGTTGCGCTCATTGTAAAATTTGGAGCTGTACCAACTGTCACATTGATTGTTAAAGATCCTTGACAACCTAAGGCATCAGTCCCTACTATTGTGTACGGTGTACTTACTGTTGGTGAGGCTAAAACCGTTTCTCCACTTGTAGTATTTAATCCTGTAGCTGGACTCCAAACATAGGAATCTGCTCCCGAAACGGTGATGGATGTTGGCTCTGTAGCTCCAGAACAATAGCTTGCCGTTTGTGGTGTTGTAGCCAAAACTGGTGTTGGATTAGAACTAACAACAATGGTTTTTAAAGACGAAGTATCAGCATTGGATGAAAATGAACAACCAGCAACAACACGGTAGTAAGTGGTTTGGCTAATGTTTCCTGTGTTGAATGTTGTTGCACCTGTTCCAACATCCATCCATGCTCCAGTTGTGTCATTGGTAGATTGCCACTGTAGTGATAATCCATCAAAACCAGTTGTTTGACCACTAAGGCTCAGTGTTGTTGTTCCGCCACCATTACAAATAGTCGATAGAACCGAGCTGAGTGTTCCTGCACTTTGAGTTCCATCGCATTGATTGGGGAAAGAAGTCCAGCTAACATCGTCGATGTACATGCTGTTTCCTTGTGTACTGTAACCTTTTAGAAGAAAATAATTGGTAGAAGAAGTATATCCTTGTGGTGCTAGAAATGTGTATTCGTACCAACCGCTAACCGAATGTGTATCGGGAATTGCGATAAGGGATGAACGAGCAATTGTTCCTAATGCAATAGCACCGCTCAATGAAGGTGTTGTATTGAAAAGAATTTGCAAACTATCGTAATTCGTTGCCAATGCCGCATCGCGATAAATCCAAAAACTAAATGGAGCATCAGCTGAACCACGGCTTGAGTAATCAATTGCTGGAGAAACTATGGTTTGTGTTGTATCGGCTGGTGCTGTGTGGCTGTTGAAACGAGCCGTTGCTGTTCCTGTATGCGGCGAACAAGTTGGAAATGTAAAGTTACTTGACTTGCGTGTCCAGAAATTATAGGTTGATATTCCCGTCCAACCAGTTGGAAGAAATTGTTGGTTTTCGAATCCTTGGGTAGAAATAACTTGAGCGTTAATAGTTCCGAAAAGAGCCGAAAATGCAAGTGCAATAATGAGTGTTGCCCTTTTTAAAAGTGCGAAATTGTGTTTCATGTTGGATGGTTTATGGGTGTGAAATTGTGCAATCAAAAAAGGATGACGAATATTTTTTAGCAAGGGTTGTATTGGACTATATTTTCTTCGGCATTTATTTTAAGAAAGCGGACATACCGAGATTATTTTATAGAATTGGTTTAATGCGGAATGAAGATTTAATAAATCTGAATTTCAGCCTTTTAAAAATTTCTATTCAAATTGAAATTGCTAAAATGTCGATTTTAAATCCTTGATTTGCATTCTATTTCCTTCCATCACGAGGTTATGAAAAAACTATTCTTCTTTCTTTTTCTTTTTCATTGTTTGGATTTTTTGGAAGCTCAAGTTTTACAAGACTTGATTCCTCCGCAAATGATTGCATACAATCCAGAAAATAATGGTTTACTGAGCAATCCTGATTTTCCATTTCAAATCACATTTGATGAACCTGTTTTAAAAGTTGCTGGAACAATATCGGTTTTTCAAAACTCTGTGCTCATTCAACAAATAGACATCAATGCACCTGAAGTGATAGTAGATGTTGCTAATGTTCGATTTACATTAACAGGTATTCTTTCGGAATCCAATCTTCGTATCGAGATTCCGAGTGGCGTTATTAGCGATTTAAGTGGGAATGCTTGGGCCGGAACTGGAATTCCTTCTGATTGGAATTGTAATACTACTTGTTTTCAGATAGCGTGTTTTAGCTCTATTTTTCCAACAAATCAAACTACTAATTTTAGGTTACCCGATAGTCATGCTTTTCAGGTAATTGTTCAAAAAGGTGCTCCGTATACCAATGGAGGTGTCTTTCCTGATAATTTCGATTTTACAGGATATGTTGCAACAGATGGAAGCAGCAGAAATGGAAAAATATCATTAAATCATGAAACGACTCCTGTTGCTGCTGTTACCATTATGGATGTGAACTATTCGCCAACTACTCAGTTGTGGGAAGTTTTGAATTCAAGTCCAATTGATTTTTCTGCTGTAGTAAAAACACAACGCAATTGTTCCGGTGGATTAACTCCTTGGGGAACGGTCTTGATTGGTGAAGAAATGAAAATAATTGGAGATACAAACCTCGATGGATATGATGATGTAGGCTGGTTTGTTGAAATAGATCCCCTGTTGAGACAAGTGAAAGATTATGGTAACGGACAACAGAAACTATGGCCAATGGGAAGAATGAGGCACGAAAATGCCGCTGTTTCTTATGCCGATAGTAGAACAGTTTATTTTGGCGAAGATGATACTACAGGCTGTTTATACAAATTCATAGCGAACGAAGCTGAAAATCTATCCCAAGGTTTGCTTTATGTGTTGAAAATGGATAGTCCATTGAATTCGGGAAATCCTCAAAGTGCGACTGGAGTTTGGATGCTAGTTCCAAATGGAAGTATTACTGAGAGAAATTCAACGTATTTGTTGGCAAGCCAACTAGCTGCAACTATTTTTAATGGTATTGAAGATGTGGAAATTGGTCCCGATGGGATGATTTATTTTACGTCCAAAGCTCATGGGAGAATTTATCGTTTTACCGACAATGGAAATTCGGTAAGTGGATTTGAAACGTTTGTTGGTGGACGTAGTTATGATATTGATATTAACGGCACTCCAATTACTGAGAATTGGAGTATTGGCAATGACAATTTAGCTTTTGATGATGAAGGGAATTTATGGGTGTTACAAGATGGCGGGAGAAACTTTATTTGGGTAGTAAAAGCAGGACACACACAAGTAAATCCGCTTGTTTCGATATTTGGCCAAGTGCCTATTGGAGCTGAGCCAACAGGCATCACGTTTACTCCAGACAAACGCTTTTTATTTATGTCGATTCAGCATCCTGCAGATACGAATACGAATCAATTGGATGCTACAGGAAATTTTATAACGATTAATAAATCGAGCATGATTGTTATTGCGCGAAAAGAGTTTTTAGGAATTCCAGAAACACCACTGATAACAACAACCTTAGATGATCATGGAATTGATGTGTTTCCCAATCCATTTTCGGATGAAATGAACATTGATTTTCGAAATGCTCAAGAAAAACTTCGAACTATTGAACTGATAGATTTAAGTGGCAAATTGATTCGAGTTGAACAAATTCCAGTAGGAACAAAGAACTATCAATTCAAGCTTAAAATGGAAGGGTTAAAAGGGATGTTCTTTTTGAGATTGATTAGTGAAAAAGGCTGTTATACGAAGAAGATTGTCAGTGAATAAAACGCCGCACAAAGGATTGAGGTGAGTTCCCACGAACCGAAAGCCTGACGCAAATAAAAAACTCGGTGAGCATTTCTGATCATCGATTTTTTTATTTGGGATGTGCCCAATTATTAAAAATTCTTGAACTGAATTTGTTTTAAATCGCAGCTTCATTTTTATTCTATTTTCAAGAAACTTCCGTCAATGCTGGCATTGAGCTGTTTATAAGATGTGTTTTCTGAAAGATCAATTTTCGTATTTTCGAAAATCCAAAATCTCAACCATGATTAAAAAAACTACTCTGTTCTTTTTTACTCAGATTCTAACATTGCTCTTGTCGAGCAGTTTGATTGGCCAAAATGCCTTTCCTAAAGGAGTTTCTGAAGTTCGTATGTCGACCGCTTCTTCGATTCCGGCATTCCAGAAATTTGAAGAAAATGCTGGACCCGCACTTTCAGAATTTTTCAATTACCTCAACGCTACCTACTCGTTTAGCCGAGAAATTTCGTGGAAGGAATTGCAAACCGATAAAGACCAAATGGGTTTTACGCATTCACGTTATGTGGAATATTTAAATGGCATTCCTGTTCATGCAAGCATGTTGATTGTACATGCGAAAGATGGTCGTGTAATTAGTTTTAATGGAGAAACCTTTACAGAGAATTTACCGGGAAAAATTCCTGTTCAGATTGATAGGGAATTGGCGCGTGAGATTGCAATGAGTTATGTAGGAGCGAAAACCTACAAATGGCAATTACCCGAAGAAGAAGCATTTATTAAAAAAGAGCAAAACGATCCGAATGCTACCTTTTTCCCAAAGGCAGAATTATTTTATGTGAATTCTGGAAAGAATGAATTTAGCTTGGCTTGTCGCTTTGATATTTATGCGCAAGAGCCGGTTTCGCGCCAGTATGTATATGTTCGCGCGACGGATAACAAAGTGATTTTATCTGAAAATAGAATTCACGAAACAGAGGTTACCGGTTCGGCTGTTACTGCCTATGCTGGAACACAATCGATCAAAACAGATTATACTGGAACTACTTATCGCTTGAGAGAAACATCGCGCGGTTTAGGTATTGAAACATACAACCTTCAAAAAGGTATAACTTATACATCGGCCGTTGATTTTACAGATTCGGATAATGTTTGGAATAACGTGAATGCTAACAAAGATCAATATGCTACCGATGCTCATTTTGGAGCAGAAAAAACCTACGATTTTTATTTTAGTAAATTCAATCGAAATAGTATTGATAATGCGGGGTTTAAGTTGATCAACTATGTGCATTACAGTACCAATTATGTGAATGCTTATTGGGATGGAACGCGTATGACCTATGGTGATGGAGATGCGACTTATAATCCATTAACATCGATGGATATAGCTGGACATGAAATCACACATGGCTTAACAGAAAAAACGGCCAATCTCACCTATTCAAATCAAAGTGGAGCGTTAAATGAAAGTTTCAGCGACATTTTCGGAACAGCTATTGAATTTTACGCAACACCAAGTTTAGCCGATTGGTTGATTGGAGAAGACATCGGTGCTGCATTTCGTAGCATGAGCAATCCGAATGCATTTAGTCAACCTGATACCTATTTAGGAACTTATTGGGCAACTGGAACTGCCGATTATGGTGGAGTTCATACAAACAGTGGTGTACAGAATTACTGGTTTTATTTATTGTCGATGGGTGGATCAGGAACGAATGATATTGGGAACGCATTCAGCGTAAGCGGAATTGGGATCGACAAAGCCGCAGCCATTGCTTACCGGAGTTTAACAACCTATTTAACTTCAGGTTCTCAATATGCTGATGCAAGAACATATTCGATTCAAGCAGCTACTGATTTATATGGTGCTTGTTCGCCCGAATTGATCGCTACGACCGCAGCTTGGTATGCAGTAGGTGTTGGAAGCAATACTTTAGCAGTGAATCCTACGATAAGCTATTCGGGTTCAACTAGTTTTTGTCAAGGCGGCTCATTGACCTTGAATACAGGAACACTTTCAAATTACCAATGGAAATTGAATGGGAACGCCATTGCTGGTGCAACAACGGGAAGCTATACAGCAACAGGAGCTGGTTCGTATTCTGTTAGCACGGTAGTATGTGGAACAACCTATACTTCAAACCCTGTTGTTATTAGTGTTTCATCGGCAAGTGTGAGTGTTTCGGCACCAACAACGAATTCTTGTCAACCCATTGTATTAACAGCCAATGCAAGTTCTGGCTATGCGATTCAATGGACAAAAAATGGAGTTGATATTCCAGGTGCAACACAATCGACCTACACAGCTAGTGTTTCTGGAAATTATGCCGCACGAATTTCGAGTACTATTGGACCGGCTACTACACTGACTAATAGCACAGCGACAAGTATTCCTGATAATTCCTGTCCGGGAGCTACTAGTTCTATCGTTGCAAGTGGATTACCAACCGTGATGAATCCAGCAGGTATTTCTGTGAAGATTAACATTACTCATACTTGGGATGGTGATTTGAAAGTTTGGTTAGAATCACCTAATGGAGATGTTTTAGGTTTAGCGAATGTTGTTGGTAGTAGTGGTGATAATTTTACCAATACCGTTTTTAGCGATGCTGGATCAGCACAAATTCCTGCAACGGGATCTCCTTATACTGGTACATATAAACCTTGGGCTACCACGTTTACCAATTGCTCGGCAACAACCAACCGTTTTAGTTTTGCAACGCTAGGAGCTGGATCAATCAATCCTAATGGAACATGGAAATTGCGTGTTACAGATAATGCCGCTTCCGATGTGGGAACAATCAATAACTGGTCAATCACCTTTCCACAAACCATCACGCCAAGTCCTGATTGCGGTCCGGTAACTTCTAGTCCGCTTGCTATTTCAATAGGAACTGGTTTAACTGCAGGTATTACACCAAGTGGTTCTTTAAACATTTGTTCAACTGGAAGTGTGACTTTAACGGCAACAGGAGGAACTTCGTTTTTGTGGTCAACTGGAGCAACAACTTCTTCCATTACTACTTCTACTGCAGGAAATTATAATGTAACTGTGAGCAATGCTCAAGGATGTAGTGGAAGTGCAAATGCAACTGTATCGGTAACAAATGCCACAACTTGGTATGCCGATGTTGATGGTGATACTTATGGAAATTCAGCTTCTAGCACTTTAGCTTGCTCTCAACCAAATGGGTATGTTGCGGTTGCTGGTGATTGTAATGATAATGATGCAAGTGTTCATTCAGCTCAAACCTATTATGTAGATGCCGATGGCGATGGATTTGGTTCTTCAACAACGGCTTCTTTGTGTAGCTCTACAGCACCAAATGGGTATTCAACTGTTAGTGGCGATTGTAATGATGCTGATTCTGGAATTCATGAAGCAATTACATACTATATTGATTCGGATCATGATGGATATGCAGCTTTCATTCCTGTTTTGCTTTGTAGCTCAACAGCTCCGCTTGGTTATTCTTCTATTGTAGGCGATTGTAATGATGGTGATGCCAGTGTTCATTTCTCACAAACCTATTATGTAGATGCCGATGGAGATGGATTTGGTTCTTCAACCACAGCTTCTATTTGTAGCTCAACTGCTCCGAATGGGTATTCAACTGTTAGTGGCGATTGCAATGATGCTGATGCTGGAATTCATGAAGCCATTACCTATTACATCGATGCGGATCATGATGGATTTGCGGCTTTCATTCCAGTATTATTATGTAGTTCAACTGCACCTCTTGGTTATTCTTCTGTTGTAGGAGATTGTAATGATGGTGATGCCAGTGTTCATTTCTCACAAACCTATTTTGTAGATGCCGATGGCGATGGATTTGGATCATCAACAACGGCTTCCATTTGTAGCTCAACTGCTCCCAATGGATATTCAACAGTTAGTGGCGATTGCAATGATACTAATGAAAATGTAAATCCTGGTAAAACAGAAATTTGCGGGAATAATATTGATGACAATTGCAATGGTTCGGTTGACGAAGGCTGTACCCTTTACACGTATTATTTAGATTCTGATAATGATGGGTATGGAACTACGACTACCATTCAAGTTTATCAATCGACTCCACCTGTTGGATATGTAAATCACACTGGTGATTGTAATGATTCAAATGCTGCAATTAATCCAGAAGCCGCCGAAATTTGTGGTAATAGCATTGATGAAAATTGCAATGGTACTTTGAATGAAGGTTGTGTGAGCTTTACGTATTATGCCGATGTTGATAATGATACATACGGAAACGCTGCAAGTAGCATCAATAGCTTCAACTCAAGTGCACCTTCGGGATACACTTCCAACTCAAGCGATTGTAATGATAATAATGCCTCTGTAAATCCAGCGGCTTCTGAAATTTGCGGAAATGGTATCGATGATAATTGTAATGGTACTATCGACGAAAACGGAACTTCTATAGGATCAATTACTGCCATTAACGGTCCAGCCGGTGTGTGTAAAAGCCAAGCAGGTGTTGTCTTTAGTGTGGATGCATTAGCTGGCGCTACAACATATACATGGACGGTCCCTGCTGGTTCAACCTTGGTTAGTGGACAAGGAACTTCGAGCATAACTGTAAACTTCTCGGCTACTCAAGCCGCAGGAAACATTTGTGTAACTGCTTCGAATGCTTGCTCATCAAGTGCACAGCTTTGTCGCAATTTGTTAGTTTACACTGTTAAACCTGTAACTCCGGGAACAATTTCAGGTTCAAACATCGAAGCTTGTCCGGGAACAACCCGCACTTTCAGCATTGCTCCTGTGGCGAATACAACGAGCTATACATGGACTGCTCCTGCTAATGCAACAGTAGTTAGTGGACAAGGAACAACAAGTGCCTCGCTGAGTTTTGGAGCTGCTTTCACAACAGGAAGTGTAAGCATAACGGCATCAAACTGTATTGGAACAAGTGCCGCAAAAACGCTTGCATTATATAGCAAACCAGGAACTCCTGCTTCCATAGCTGGTGCAATCAATGGAGTTTGTGGTGGAACAACAGGAACCTATTCTTGTCCAGCAGTTACTGGAGCAACATCGTATGTTTGGACAGTTCCAGCTGGTTGGACAATCAATAGTGGTCAAGGAACAAACAGCATTAGTTTGACAGCGCCTGCATCTTATGTAAGTGCAGCTGTTTCGGTTGCCGCATCTTCGGCATGTGGAACAAGTACTGTCAGAACAATTACAGTTCGTTCGGTACCAGCTGTTCCTGGAACAATTACGGGTCCTGCCAATACAGTATGTAGCGGTGGTTCATATACCTACAGTATCGTTGCTGTAGCAGGAGCAACTTCCTATACTTGGACTTTGCCTTTGGGCTGGTCAATCAATAGTGGTCAAGGAACAACAAGCGTGAATATTACACCTTCGGCTTATACCAGTGGAGTTATTTCGGTTGTTTCGGTGAATGCATGCGGAAGTTCTACTGCTAAAACCTTAACAGTTACCTCAACTCCTGCAACTCCAGGAACGATTACAGGTCCAATCAATAATATTTGTGGAGCAGGAACATTTACCTATACCATTGCAGCCGTTGCCAATGCAACATCTTACAATTGGACAGTTCCAGCAGGATGTACTTTAGTAACAAATAATGGAACTTCCATGACTATGAGTACATCTGCAGCTTTTAATACGGGAAATGTAACAGTTGCTGCAGTTAATGCATGTGGAGCAGGAACAGCAAAAACATTAGCTGTAAGTAAACTTCCGGCAACGCCAGGCTTGATAACTGGATCTTCTACTGTTTGTTCGAATCAACAAGGCGTTGCATATAGTACAGTTGCCATTGCAGGATTGACGTATACTTGGACAGTTCCTGCAGGAGCGAGCATTGCCAGTGGACAAGGCACTAGTAGCATTTTAGTAAACTTTGGTGCGACAGTAGGTGCTGTTTCGGTAAAAGCAAGTAATGCATGTGGAATTTCTGCTGCTCGGTCATTTACAGTGACTAAACTAGCATGCCGCATCAGTGCTGATGGAACGGAAATTTCGGATGTAGCTGCTATCGAAGTTTATCCAAATCCGGGACAAGGTGCTTATACACTTCGATTAAACGGTATTGAAGGAGAATCGAAAGCAAGTATTTACAGTATGACTGGTCAGTTGGTTAAACAAATTGTAATACCAGAAAGAAATAATTTGGTGCCGATTTATTTGAATGAAGAGGCAGATGGAATTTACTTAATTCGTTTTGAAAGCGCTGGTTTTGTAAGCGAAGTGAAAGTGATTAAGAATTAATAAATCCGATAGATAGAAATCCCGGGAGCTTTTGTTTCCGGGATTTTTTTTGCCTTTTTAGAAAGATAAAAAGAATGGGTAAAGGTTTTCTATTAAATTGCTTACAAATACATAAACAGTTATATGAAAAAGATGCTTTTTAGTGCTTGTATGATGGCGCTTATTTCTTTAGTCTCTTGTAAAAGAGATGGATGTATTAATGTAGATGCAACTAATTTTGATAAAGAAGCCGATTATGATGATGGTAGTTGTACGTTTCAGGCTAAAAATTTTGCCGGTACATACAATGTTACTGGAACGAAGGTGGATCAATCGTTTGGCGATACAACGGTTCAAAATTATCAGATTATCATTACTCACACGGGAGAAACCAATGTTTCTATTTCGAATTTGGGAAATACCAGTAATGTGATTACGGCTACTATTAAAAACAATCAACTTACTATTCCATCGCAGGATAAAAATGTGGTTGAAACATGGAGTGGATCTGGGGCAATTTCGGGGTCAACCATTAATTTACAATTTACCGAAAGTTTCCATCATTATTTCTTCAACGAAGTAGCCGTGAAGCAATAGGAAGTTTGCTATTTGAAGTAGAATTTTCAAAAAGTAATTTCTATTTATTATCAATGCATTTTAGAATACTTCTCTTCATAGTTGTTTTTATCCTTTTAAATCTTGCTTTCTCTTGCAAAATAGAAGGCTGTATGGATGATAATGCTGAGAATGTAAATTATGAAGCTAATGTAGATGATCATAGTTGCACATATAGATCTGAACAATTTGTTGGTATATACGATGCAACTGGATTTAATGTCAATACTCTAACTCATGATACAACATATAATTCGTTTGTATTTAGTATTGTGCATTTACAAGGCACTTATCTTTTAGTGAATAACATTGGAAACACAGGTGAATCGATGGTTGCTCAAATCAGACATGGCTTTCCTCAGATATGGCTTAGCACAGAAAATAAGCCGAACTTAGGACAGTGGACAGGAAAAGGATCGATTCTAAATGACACTAAAATAGCGTTCATTTTTATGGAAGGAAATACTCAAATCCTTCATAACGAAACTGCTGTTCGGCAATGAATGGTTGAATCACAATGTTATTAATTGCATTCATTTCATTGCTGAATTAACAGAATGAATGAAGAAAAAAAAACTCTCAGTTTTTTGATATTTTGATACAATGAACCGTATTATCAATTTCGATTTTAACTAGATAAATTCCATCTGAATATGCTGTTAAATCAACTTCAACAGAAGATGTGTTTTTAACATTGTTATTCATGTATGCACGCTCCCCCCTTAGACTAAATATTTCTATTGAATTCATTTGATTTTTACTCCATAGCTTATATATTCCATTGGAGGGATTTGGAAAAACACCAAAAGGTTCTTGGTCTTCAATTTTGTTCGAAAACCCAACATCATCAACTGTATGGAAATAATATCTTGTGCTGTCTCCTCCATCCCATTGACTTGCACTTCCCCATTTAAATGAATGTGCTAGTTGAATAAAATTTTGATCGTAACTATTGCAAAGTTGGTTGTAATTACCCCAATTACTTCCGTCCCAATTATACTTTACATAGTTATTAATTAGATCATTATTTAAATCATAATACAAATTGCCTTCATCGAGATCTACCCAATTATCAGGACCTCCTGTTTCTCCATGATAATAAATTAAATTGTTGTTCGCGTCATACGTAGAACTCACACGATTGGAAACAGGTGACCAATCAGAACCAGACCAAAACTGAGTTTCTTGATAAATTAAATTATGATTGGAATCGAAGGAATTGTTTAACTGATAATAATTTTCCCAAGCAGTGCCATTATATGTTTGAACAACTGTAGTATTGTTTTCGTTGCTAGCGTTATAACTATATAGCGTTTGAGAAGCATCTACCCAATTACTACCATCCCAATTTTGTTGAAGTGAAATTGTATTATTGTTATTGGCATCGTATGTATTGATTGTTCTAAAGCCAGTATTTGTCCATGTGCTATTGGTCCAATTTTGATTGGTTTCTGAAATCAGGTTATTATTTAAATCATATGTCCAATTTACCTTTGAATTATTTTCAAAAGAGTTTCCAGTCCACATAATGACTGTTTGATTTATTGTATTTCCATTTTCATCATACGTATAGGTAAGTTTATAACTATTTGCCCAAGTTAATCCATCCGTACTTTGTCGTGTTGAGCTAATTAATCTGTTATTAGAATCATATATAAAATCGATGCTTCTTCCTTTTAAAATCCAATCAACATGGTTGACATCAATATTCCAATAATGCAAGCTATCCCAAATTGGAACTAAGGTTCTGCTTGAAGAAGTTAAATGATGTTTTGTACCATTATTAAACGGTTCACACGTATTGAATTGTTTTTCGTTTAGTTGATTATTATGCGATTTTGAAATGAGCAGTTGATCGTTTATTTTGTTGAAATTGGCTTGATACAATCCATTCATTTGTTGTGAAAATGAAGCAAAGTAGCTAAATAGAAATAAAGTAAGTAAGTGCTTTTTCATTTTTAGAACTTATTAGATAATTCGGCAATTGAAACTACATTCATTTCGAATATAGATACATCGAATGTAAAATAAATTCTTCATGCTTCGATATATTCATAGTAACGATTCAATTTGTGATTTTTTTAAATATTCCTAAATAGCTAAAAGCGTATTTTGATATGATAAAAAATTACGAAATTCATTTTATTACAAAACATGTATTGTTATACGAAAACCAGTTATTGCACTCTCTTTTTAATAATTCGTAATTCGTAATTGAAAATTCCTAATTGATCATTCGTAATTGAATTTCGCACAAAGGATTGAGGGAAGCTCCTGCGCCCCGAAAGCCTGACCCGATGACGAAGGAAGAGGGATGTGCCCAAATAAAATGAATTTTTATGGAATATGTGATTGATGTAAATAAGGGATAGAATTGTAAAATATATATTCGAGGAATTAAGCTGTCATTTGCTTCATCATTAATCTAATTAATTAAATACCGATGAAGAAAATTGTTTTAACACTCGTAGTGATAGTAATGGCTTTTACTCAATCGATAGCTGGAACTCCGCCAAACGACGTACAGAAAGCCTTTGATAAGATGTATCCTAATGCTACGAAAATTAGTTGGGATCAAGAAAAAGCTTCAGTTTGGGAAGCCGAGTTTGTATCGGACGGTTATAAAATGGAAGCAAAATTCTCCGAAAAAGGCATTTGGATTCAAACAGAATCGGATGTGAAAGTTTCAAATCTTCCTAGCGCTGTTAAAGAAACGATTCGCACTAAATACACTGGTTGGATGACAGAAGAAGCCAATAAAACAGAAAGTGCTGTTGAAGGAAGTTTGTATGAATTGACTTTGAAAATGGGCGTTGATAAGAAAAGTTTGTCGTTTAAAGAAGATGGTACTCAGATCAGCAAATAAAATTCGTTAAACTAATTTTCTATTGATTTAGAAAATTCGGAGTAATGTTTTTAGAAGGGATTCCAGGTGTGGTTTCCCTTTTTTTGTGCCGAATTTTTTGGGATAATATGAAGTATGTTCTCATTTAATTTACATGAGTAAATCCAAAAAAAACAACTTCTAAAAACGACATTGAAAAAAATAACTCTCCAATTCATTTTAGTATTTAGGCATAATTAATTCGTAATTTATTTCAACGAATCTCCGCTCCAGGATTTACTACTTCACCCGGTTGAACAAACTTCAATTTACCATCGGCATCCTCGGCCATCAAAATCATTCCCTGACTTTCGATGCCTTTGATTTTACGTGGTTCTAAATTGAGTAGCAGACTTACCTGTTGACCAATAATCGCTTCCGGTGCAAAATGCTCTGCAATGCCCGAAACGACAGTACGTTTATCTACACCCGTATCGACCAATAACTGCAATAGTTTATCGGCTTTAGGAACTTTTACGGCTTCGAGAATGGTTCCAACTCGGATGTCCATTTTCATAAAATCGTCATAGCTAATTGCTGGCTTCATGGGCGAATGTGCTTTTACTGGTTGTGGACGAGCTGCTTTTGATGCTTCGAGTTTTTGCAGTTGGAGCTCAACTTCGGCATCTTCAATTTTCTTGAAAAGGATTTCAGGAAGTCCAATCGCATGGCCTTTTGGAAGATGACTAATCAGCAAATCGTTCCATTCAAACGTAGCTGGTAAATTCAACATCTTACGCAAACGAGCACTGGTATCGGGTAAGTACGGCGATAATGCTACAGACAAACGACTTACAATATCCAAACTGTAAGCAATGATTTTTTCTACTTCTTCACGGTCTGTTTCGAGATTGAGTTTCCAAGGTTGAGCATCCGCGAGGTATTTATTTCCGGCACGTGCTAATCCAATGGTTTCGATTAATCCAGCACGAAACTCATAACCCAGCATCAATTCCGGAACGCGTTCAAAAATGCGTGTTGCTGCTTCTTCTACTTCAGCTGTTGGATTAAACTCTGTTGTAGGAACTTTTCCTTCGAAATATTTATGCGTTAAGACCATCACCCGATTAACGAAGTTTCCGAGAATATCAGCTAATTCGGAATTAACACGGGTTTGAAAATCTTTCCAGGAGAAATCTGAGTCTTTTGTTTCAGGTGCAATGGATGTGAGCACATAACGTAATTCATCACGACGGCCCGGAAAATCCTGCAAATATTCATGCAACCAAACAGCCCAATTGCGGGATGTAGAAATTTTTTCTCCCTCAAGATTTAAGAATTCATTCGCTGGAACTTGATCAGGTAAAATGTAATCTCCATGTGCTTTTAGAATTGTCGGGAAGATGATGCAATGGAATACGATATTGTCTTTCCCAATAAAATGCACCAATTGTGAATGTTCATCTTGCCAGTAAGGTTTCCAATCTTTCCCCGTTTTCTCGGACCATTCACGCGATGCAGAAATATACCCAATAGGCGCATCAAACCATACATACAACACTTTTCCTTCTTCGCCTTCGAGTGGTACTTTTACACCCCAGTCCAAGTCACGAGTGATCGCACGAGGTTGCAATCCTTGATCGAGCCAGGATTTGCATTGTCCGTACACATTCGATTTCCATTTGTCTTTTTGAGTGAGCATCCAGTCGTTAATCCAGTCGTCTTGGTATTTATCCAAAGGCAAAAACCAATGTTTGGTGGATTTCTTGACCGGTGCATTTCCGCTCAGTTTCGAACGCGGATTAATTAAATCGGAAGGACTTAAAGATTTCCCACATTTCTCGCACTGATCACCGTATGCATTTTCATTGGCGCAATTGGGACATGTTCCAATGATATAGCGATCGGCCAAAAAAGTCTGTTCTTGTTCGTCGAAAAACTGCTCCGTTACTTGTTCAGTAAATTCCCCTTTGTGGTAAAGGTTGAGGAAAAACTCCTGTGCTGTTTCGTGATGAATAGGTGCTGAAGTGCGAGAATAGATATCGAATGAGATACCCAAATCGGCAAAAGCATCACCCATGATTTTGTGGTATTTATCTACCACATCCTGAGGAGTAATTCCTAAATCACGCGCCTTTAAAGTGATTGGAACACCGTGCTCATCGCTACCACAAATAAAAAGGACATCTTTCCCCATTAAACGCAAAAAGCGAACGTAGGTATCGGCAGGAATATAGCAGCCGGCAAGGTGACCAATGTGAACCGGTCCGTTGGCATACGGAAGCGCGGCAGTTACAGTGTAGCGTTTAGGAGCATTCAAGTGTAAAGGAATTTGAGGCTGCAAAGATAGCTGGATTGCAAAGAGAATTCAATCGAACTGATCTGTTTGAAGCTTTACATCAAACATTAACTTGCTCTATTCTATAATTCCGAGTATTTTCGACACATGTCATCAAAACATTCCTTACGGAAAGATCCTATTTGTCAGAATTGTGGTGAAACGGTAAGCCATCGTTTTTGCAGCTACTGCGGACAAGAAAACACCGAAAGCCGACAAACATTTCGGCATTTGTTGATGCATTTTTTCGAGGACATCACACATTACGAGGGGAAATTTTGGAAGACGATGAAGTATTTATTTTTTCGTCCTGCATACTTAACACGTGAATTTTTATCAGGCCGAAGAATGAGTTATGTACCTCCCGTTCGGCTGTATATTTTCATCAGTTTCGTAACGTTTCTATTGCCTCATATTTTGCCTGAATATGAAGCGAGCGAAGAGAAAGAAATCTCTCAAACTTCTTTAGCTGAAGATGCACGAATACACAATACATTTTCATTTAGAAACAATAGCGATGGGATGAGTTTGGTCATTCCTAATAACTTCAAATCACTTGAGCAATTAGATTCCTTAATGAAATATGACCCCTATTATATGGGTGATTCAGATCTTGAATATTGGATGAATAAGCGTTTTTTACACATGCAGAAATACTCAGCTTTTGAATTGGGCGAGAAATTTAAAGAAGCATTTAGTTCGAATTTTCCCAAAGCTCTTTTTGCTTACATGCCTTTATTTGCAATGGTTCTTATGCTATTTCATCGGAAAAAAGGATGGATGTATTTCGATCATGCCATTTTTACTCTGCATTATTTTTCGTTTCTGCTATTGTATGTAGCACTGACGCAAATTTTTAATTTATCAGAATACATTTTAAGCTCAAGCTTTTTTGAAACATTGAATTTCTTTGTTAAATGTTCCATTTTACTTTCTTTCCCCGTCTATTTCTTTATCGCACATAAAAAAATGTATTCCGAATCTTGGATTAAATCCTTCTTTAAATCTTTTGGAATTTATCTGATCAACTTAGCCCTTTTTACTGTTGTTTTAGCTGTTTTGATGTTTTGGTCAGCGATGAGTATTCATTAAGAACATTTGAAAAAATCCCGCTTCTACCTTAGCTCAGTGGGCGGCACTCGCTCCCTGAACTTGTCGAAGAGAACACATCTCCCAAAAGCTAACGGGATAATCAGCACACTAACTAATTAGAAAATCCGCACACTTCGACAAGCTCAGCGCACGGCACAAGTTCAAGGAAATCAAAATAGCACATCAGCATATTAGCAAATCAGCACATTATATTACCTTCGTCTAGTTCCGGTTCCGGTGTTTCATTAAACATTCGAACCCAATGGCAGCACACAACGACTTAGGAAAACTCGGAGAAAATCTCGCGGCAGATTTTCTTATCGAAAACGGATTTACAATTCTCGAACGCAACTGGCGTAACCGTTTTGAAGAAATCGACATCATTGCAATCAAAGATTCATTTCTGGTGATTGTGGAAGTGAAAATGCGCACAAACAATAATTATGGATCTCCTGAAGACGCAATTAGTCTTCGAAAACAACGGAATCTTGTCAATGCAGCTGATGTTTATATCCGTGAAAAAAACAGCGATCTCGAAACTCGATTCGATGTGATTGCCGTTACAGGCACTGAAAATCAGCACAGTATCCATCACATTCCTTGGGCATTCAGTCCATTTGACTAATAATAGGTGAAAATGGGCTACTTTTGCAGATTCAAGTAATCCCTATGGCCAAGAAACCGGCAGAGAACGCATCAGAACCCGAAGTTGGTTCAACGCGTCCGAAACGACTCAAAAAATCAGAACTCGAAGAAGCCCCGCGGGAGCGGCGCACACGGGTAAAAAAAGACGAACCTGCTGCTGAGAAAGCTCCCAGGAAAAGCGCTACCCGAGCTCCCAAAACTGATTCGGATGCACCAATCAGAAAACCTCGTGCTTCAAAAGTTTCTTTTGAATCGGAAAAACCGGAACGAACTTCGGCACCTAAGCCTTCCAAAGAAGATTACGGTGTTGATGCATTTGCCAAACTGATTCCTGGAAAAAAACGTGAAGGAATGGTCAAACGCGAACCGCGTGGAAACCGTCCGCCCGTTACATTCAAACCGGAAACTTCTGGCGATCGTCCAATTAAATCGTTTATAAAAGAAAGCGAAAAACGTGGCGATAAAGCCGAATGGGGAAGTGATCGTCCAGCGCCTAAAAAGCGTGATGGGATGATTCCTCGTAAAGACAAAGACAGCTATTCTAACAGCGATCGTCCAAAACGGTACGACGACAAACCATCTGACAAGAAATTCGATGATCGTCCGCCTCGTCGTGATGACAAACCATTCGGCAAAAAAGATTTCGATCGCCCAAAACGTTACGACGACAAACCATCCGACAAGAAATTCGGAGATCGTCCGCCTCGTCGGGATGATAAATTCTCGAAAGACACCGATAGACCTAAACGTTACGACGACAAGCCATTCGACAAGAAAGATTCTGATCGTCCGAAACGCTACGATGATAAACCATTCGAGAAAAAGTTTGGAGATCGTCCACCGCGTCGAGATGATAAATTTTCGAAGGACGATAAAGATCCAAAACGATACGATGATAAGCCTTTCGAGAAAAAAGACTTTGATCGTCCGAAGCGTAACGATGATAAAAAATTCGGCGATCGTCCACCAAGACGTGATGATAAATTTGCTAAAGAGGGTGATCGTCCGAAACGATTTGGAGATAAGCCTTTCGAAAAAAAATTTGGCGATCGTCCAGCTCCGCGCCCAAGAGGGAAATCAGATCAAGATTGGTCCGAACCCATGGAACGACCTGAATTCTTAAAAGGAAAACGCCCAACACCATACCGTGTTAAGAAAGCGCATGTTCCAACCTTAGAAGAAACTGATGGAAAAATCCGCTTGAATAAATACATCTCCAATGCTGGAATTTGTTCCCGCCGTGAAGCTGATGACATGATCAAAAGCGGAGCTATTAAAGTGAACGGGAAAGTAGTTACTGAATTGGGAACTCGCGTGAGTCCAGATGATAAGATTCAATACGGTGATGAAACACTAAGCAAAGAAACCAAGCGCTATCTATTACTCAATAAACCCAAAGACACCATCACGACTTCGAGCGATCCTGAAGGACGGAAAACGGTGATGGAATTAGTGAAAAATGCATGTAAAGAGCGATTGTATCCGGTTGGACGTCTCGATAGAACCACAACGGGTTTGCTCTTAATGACCAATGATGGTGAACTAGCTAAAAAGCTGACACATCCTAGTTATCAGGTAAAAAAAATCTATCACGTAAGTTTGGATAAAAACTTAAAAGCGGTAGATATGAAACGCATTCTCGACGGTTTGACTTTAGAAGATGGTTTAGCTGAAGTGGATGAAATTGCGTATGTTGGCGAAGGAACTGAAAAATCGGAAATTGGTATTGCAATTCATTCAGGTAAAAACAGAATTGTACGTCGTATTTTTGAACACCTCGGTTACGCAGTTGTGAAGTTAGATCGTACATATTTCGCAGGTTTGACGAAAAAAGACCTTCCACGTGGGAAATTTCGTTTTCTCACAGAAAAAGAACTGATCATGCTCCGTATGAGCTAAGTAGAATATTGAACATGGCATTAGTAGGAATCGCAATCAAAAGGGCACTTACTCTGCAAAAAACACTTCGCAGAGTACGCCGCCGCCAAAGTCCAGAAAAGAAACAGGAAAAAACATTCCTGAAACTAATCAAGAAAGCTCAGAATACTGCGCTTGGGCGTGCTTATGGTTTTGATGAGATTCTTCGTTCAGAAAATCCATACGCAGTTTTCAGTAAAAATGTGCCTTTGTTTCATTATGAAACGATTCATGATACTTGGTGGCATCGTTCATTGGAAGGTGAAGAAGATGTTGCTTGGCCTGGAAAAGTTCAGTATTTCGCTTTGAGTTCAGGCACATCGGGTGCTCCAAGCAAGAAGATTCCGGTTACTCAAGCCATGATACGAAGCATGCGTAGAACAAGTGTTCGACAAATTCTTTCCTTGGCCTATTATGATCTTCCGCCAGAACTTTTTGAAAAAGGAATTTTTATGCTTGGCGGTTCTACCGACTTGCAATGGAAATCGAGCTATTACGAAGGTGATTTAAGTGGAATCAACGGAACACAAATTCCATTTTGGTTTCAAGCACATTATAAACCAGGAAAACGTATTGCTAAAGAGCGCGATTGGGAAGCCAAATTGGAAGAAATAGTTTTAGCTGCAAAAGATTGGGACATTGGAATTGTTGTGGGCGTTCCTGCTTGGATTCAGATTGTGATGGAACGCATCATCGAACACTATCACCTCAAAACCATACACGACATTTGGCCAAACCTTCGCATATATGTGCATGGAGGCGTTTTCTTCGAACCCTATAAAAAAGGGTTTGAGAAATTGATGGCTCATCCACTCATCTACATTGAAACCTATCTAGCTTCTGAAGGATTCTTAGCATATCAAGGAAATGATGTTCAAGGTGCCATGGAATTGGTGCTGAATAATGGAATCTTTTTCGAATTCATCCCTTTCAACGAATCCAACTTCACTCACGATGGAATGCCCGTTGAGGGTGCAGAAGTGCTCACTTTAGATCATGTGAAAGAAGGTGTTGATTATGCATTACTCATTTCTACCTGTGCCGGCGCTTGGAGATACATGATTGGTGACACCATCCGATTTACCAATCTTGAGAATTCAGAAATTATCATCACCGGTCGTACAAAACATTATCTCAGCATTTGCGGCGAACACTTGAGCGTCGACAATATGAATCACGCTATTATGAAAGCTGCCGATCATTTTGGAATCAGTATTCCCGAATTTTGTGTAGCTGGCGAAATTGATGAAACAGGATTCCGTCATAAATGGTTTATTGGAACCGACGATAAAGTAGATACACTCGCTTTTCGTGAAAAACTAGATGAAGAATTAAAAGCCCTCAACGACGACTACATTGTTGAACGCCGATCTGCTTTGAAAGAAATGCATTTGGAAGCTTTGCCCGTGAGTACTTTTTATGATTGGATGCGAGTATTAGGCAAAGAAGGCGGACAGAATAAATTTCCTCGGGTTTTGAAAAAAGAACAACTAGCCGAATGGGAAGCGTTCATTCAAGTTGACAAAGTAAATGGATAGCGTAATCTGGAATGGATTTATCATGGGATTGGGACTCAGCTTTTCGTTTGGTCCAGTATTCTTCATGCTTATCCAAACTAGTATTGATAAAGGCTGGAAAGAATCACTGATTTTTGATGCGGGAGTTTTATTAAGCGATTTCATCATCATTGCTGCTGCGATGTTGATCATCTTCGCCATGGGTGTGAATGTCGACTTCTCTAGCCCATTGATCCAATTTTGGTCAACGATGATCGGAGCCTTGATACTAGTAATCTTTGGCTTAGTGTTGATTCTCAACCCGAAGAAAGAAACTAGCCCTGCCGAAGTTCCTGACATCAAATCAGTTTCGAAACTAAATCACACTGGACTGTTTTTCAAAGGATTGGGAATTAACTTTTTAAATCCTTCTGTCTTTTTAATTTGGTTTGGAGCAGTTCCGGCAGTTGCTGGCGGATACAAAGGCAACATGAATCTGATTATTGCCTTCTTTTCCAGCACTTTAATTTCCTATTTCCTCATCGATCTTGGGAAAATATATATGGCGCGAAAACTAAAGCGTTTCCTTACTCCTACCGCAATTACACTCTTTCACCGGATTTCAGGAATTATCTTTTTAGGAATAGCTGCTTGGCTGCTTTATCGATTCTTTTTGCTTAGCTGAGAAAAATCAGTCGCTTCACTGATGAAGGTCATAGTTCAGATCCATTTTTAAGGTCAACTTTGCACTAACCAATCTGACCCGATTATGAAAACAGCACTTATTACTGAACAACATCTTGAACACCGCGAATGGTTAAATCGTCTTGACTTTTATCGGGATGAAATTAAAATCATGCAAAATCGTATTTCAGAAATTGCTTCTAAAAACACAGCTCAAGAAGTAATGGCGATGGTAGAACATTTCCAAAATCAATTGATTATTCAAACATCCAATCTTGATCAGCTTTTTCACGATATCCGTAAACATGAATCAGAATTAGCAGCTGAGATTGCTAAAAATCCTACAGCTTCTGATCATCGTCGTTCTGAAGTACATCCAGAACATCAAGAAGGTGTTGCTATTTTCGAAAAATTATTCAACGAACTTCGCAGCGAGCAAATCCTCTGGCTTGCCAAAGTAATGTAGTTTCAGAGAATCGATTCCTTTAGCTGTTTAACAAAACCTAGGATTTCCGATTCCTGATTGTATTTCCCTAAAGACAACCTAACCGTTTCGTAAGCCTGTTTTTCTGAATACCCGAGTGATCTCAACACATGAGAAGGCTCAGGTAAAGCAGAGGAACAGGCCGATCCGGTTGAAAAGGCAAAGCTTGGTAAACCTGATATGATTGCCGATGACTTTATTTCGGGTATTCGAAACAAACTCGTATTCGGCAATCTCCATTGATCTTCGCATACAATCTGCGCCCCTGTTTGTGATTTTATTTCGAATTCTAATAAATCACGAAGTCGGCTAATTGATAATTCATTCTTTACTAAATCACGCTGAGCAAGTTCAGCTGCTTTGCCCATTCCTACAATTCCTGGTACATTCAACGTTCCAGAACGTAAACCTCGTTCATGTCCACCACCACGTATAAGTGGTAGCATTGTCACTCGTGGATTTTTCCTACGAACATAGAATGCACCTACCCCTTTCGGTCCGTAAAATTTATGCGCTGAGAGACTCAATAAATCAACTCCTAAATCATTCACATTCACCGGAATTTTCCCACACCCTTGAGTGGCATCACAAAGTACAAATGCACCTTTCTCTCTTGCCAATTCCGAAATTTCTCGCATAGGCCAAATCACTCCTGTTTCATTATTTGCAAGCATTGCAGCAATCAAAACAGTATCATTACGAATTGCCTTTTTTACACAATCCAGATCTGTTTGTCCGTTTGGTTTCACTGTCAAAATCTCAACTTCCCAACCTAAACTTTCGAGGTAAGTGAGTGGTTCCAATACCGCTTTATGCTCTGTTTGAAAAGAGATTAAATGCTTCCCTTTGGATTGATAATTCAGTGCAATGCTTTGTATTGCTTGATTAAGCGATTCGGTAGCGCCTGAGGTGAAAATTATCTCATTGGTTTCGGAACCAATCAAGGAAGCTACCTGTTCGCGTGCAATTTGAACAGCCTCGGAAGCAATCCATCCAAACGCATGCGCCGAACTCGATGCATTACCATAAGCACTTTGAAAATAGGGCAACATCGTTTCAATCACCTCTGGATCAACAGGTGTTGTTGCATTATGATCAAAATAAACAAGGTTAGTTTCCATGTACCTTTTCTTTTAACCAACGATGGTAGTGTATTACCTCATCTTCAGTTGTACTTTCCTGCAATTGCTTGAGTAAAGTATCCGCCTTCATCAGTATCGCTTTATTTTTCAATCCTCCAATTTCATCTGCCGCACGATCCATCAATTGAATCAAATCCTTCTCTCGTTGAACAGAAGGTCGCTTAAATTCTTCGCGATATTCTCTTAACACTTGCTCGTATCGGTATTTCCAAAAGTCGAGATCACCAATTTCATATCGAATAATTAATTCAGCAATGGCAATCTTTAATCGTAAGGAACTGTCTGCCTTTTTATAGCTGTCGATATGATATAACTTATTGAGGTTCTTGATTGCTAGATTGTAATTCTTCAAATCAAAATAGCTTGTTGCCAAATTCAAATAGATGAACAATTCGTAAAAAGGCATCTTGCTCAAATTCGGTCGCTTTTGCATCTCTAGTAATAATTCAATTGCCTTTGGTACGTCAGAAGTACTGTAATTATTTACCAAAGCATTGTAATAGAAGATCTCGTATTTATCAAAAAGTAGCTGATTGAATTCCTCCATCGCTAAACGCAATCGTTCTGCATAGCTCAGTGAATCTTGAATTTTCCCATTTTTAAATAAGGTATTAGCTATATAAGTAAGCAATTGAAGCTTCGTATCATGCGTGTTTTTATTGAAAATCTGATTATCAGAAAACTCCTTCCAAGTTTGAAGAAGATATTCTTCTAAGCGTTGATAGTCTTTGCGTTGAAGTAATTGTTGACTTACTAAACTGTAAAGTTTAATTCGAAATCGGGAAGAGCTTAAAATTGATTGTTCTCCAACAAATTGCTCTGTAACCGATTCAAGCATTTGTTTCAAGGTATTTTCCTGCTCTCCGAAATTCTGAGATACTTTAAGTCGATAAGAAACCACCGCCAATACATCATCCATTTGACGCAAGCGAGCTAATGCTAAATTATTTTCTTTTCGTCGTGCTATGTATATCTCAGGATTGATAACTAATAAGGCATGAGAGAGTTGAATAAATTCTCCATAAATAATATCCAACAATTCATGATTTTCAATTTTCTGAGCCTTTTGCTCTGTTTTCTTTAGATAATTAAATGCAACCTGATGTTGATTCTTACTAGAAAAAATGCGTACAATAGCCAAATGATGCAGGATCAATAAGATCTCTTCATCGGCATAATGCTGTATAACCAATGACTTGTTCAAATCCTCCAATAAACGATTCTTCAGTCGGTAGTAGGCATTTTTATCCCCATTACCATATAGCTTCTGAACAATCTTCGCCTCACCTTTGATATCGGAATTTTTTCGAATGTGATCTAACAAAGCAATGTCCTTGCGATCAATCCCAGCATCCTGACGGTGTGCAAATATTTTAAAGAAACGAATCTCTTCTTTACTAAGACCTTCAACGATTTGAAATAATATATCCATAGAAATTTACAATCTGGACAGGTAAGAATAATGCAAGTTTAACCATTATTCTCTTATAGATTAAAGTACATTTGAATATATAAACTGGTCATGCGCATGTTGCTTCCTCATCCAGAAAAAAATTCGGTTTTTAAAAGATTCAGTTTCAACATCAAACTGAGTTTTTTCTTGCTGTATAGCTTAACGTTCCTGAATCTTGGATTTTCTCAATCAGTAAGTATTGGAAATTTCTTCATGCCTGATACGGTGAATCAAAATTCAATTTCGGATGTAAACTTCAACATTCGAAATTCAAGCGATTCCATCAGCATTCTTGGAAACATGAAGCTGAATTTTCTCAATGAAACAACCGGAACTATTGCCCCTCTCGGAGGATTCTCTGCCATACAGTTTTTTGCACCACAACAAGAAAGATCTTTCAACATAGTAATTGATATCACTCCTCAATATTTTCTTGAAGGAGGAAATACTGTTGTTATCTGGCCTTCATTTGTAGGACAACCAATTCAGGCAGAAGATTCAATCCGTTTTAACGTCTATGTAAATACTATCAATGGTGTTGAGAATGGAAAAAATCAATTGGCTTCTGCGTATTTGATTCCGAATCCAATGAAGGATGAACTTTCAATCCAAACAATTGGTCAAGCTAAAATGCCCGAAAGTATTGTTGTTCGTGAGTTGAGCGGAAGGACTATACTGAATCAACAACTCAATAATTCAGGTAAAGTAGATTTTAAACTTGTACCTGCCGGGATTTATATTTTGGAAATGAAACTTTCCGACGGAAATATAATCACACAACGAATTGTGCGTATTGCAGATTAATCAAGAACATTTCCTGAATTTCCTTGTTGAGGTCGAAGTATAGTTCGAGTACTTTTGCCAAAAAACTAGGAAGATGAATACGGTTTCCGAAACCTCTTTGTATTGCAATAGCCTAACTGAATATAAGCGTTTCAAAACACGTGTTGTCATGATTGGCGATCTTGCCCTTGGGGGCGATAATCCCATTCGCTTGCAATCGATGACCACAACCGATACGCTCGATACAGCAGCAACTGTTGCTCAAAGTATTCGAATGATTGAAGCCGGATGTGAACTCGTGCGCATCACAGCTCCTAGTATAAAAGAAGCTCAAAACCTTGAAAATATTCGTCGTGAACTTCGTGCTAAAGGATACACCACTCCACTCGTTGCCGATATTCATTTCACACCGAACGCTGCTGAATTGGCCGCACGAATTGTAGAAAAAGTTCGGGTGAATCCTGGTAACTATGCCGATAAGAAAAAGTTTGAGCATATTGACTACACAGATATCTCCTACGAAGCTGAACTCGATCGTATCAGAGAACGCTTTACTCCACTCGTTAAAATCTGCAAAGAATACGGAACAGCAATGCGAATAGGGACCAATCACGGTTCTCTTTCCGATCGTATTATGAGCCGATATGGTGATAGTCCACTCGGAATGGTAGAATCGGCGATGGAATTTATACAGATTGCCGAAGAGAATAATTATTACAATCTGGTGCTTTCCATGAAATCGTCCAATACACAGGTAATGGTTCAAGCCTACCGTTTATTGGTTCAACAGATGAAGGAAAAAGGAATGAATTATCCCTTGCATTTGGGTGTGACCGAAGCCGGTGAAGGGGAAGATGGACGCATCAAATCGGCAGTTGGAATTGGGACTTTGCTCGAAGATGGATTAGGTGATACGATTCGTGTTTCCCTAACCGAAGAACCTGAATTTGAAATCCCAGTTGCGCGCGCACTTGCAAATCGATATACGAACAGAAAAAGCAATCCTACAATTCCAGCAATCGACAATTATCCCATTGATCCATTTAATTATTCTCGAAAAATAAGTATCGAAAATGAAAATATCGGAGGTGAAAACGTACCCCGAGTGATCATGGATTTTAGTAAAATCACTTTAGAGAATCCAGCTGTTTTATTTCGTGCAGGTTATGCTTATTCGGTTCTACTCGATAAATGGAATTTGAGTGATCTCGCTTGCGATTATATCTATACCGGAAATCAAATCCCATCGTTTGAAGTTCCTGGAACACTTGGTATTATAAGCGATGAAGATGTTTGGGAAACAGGACGCTTCAATCATTTTCCGCTTCTCAATGCAGCCTCATTTATAAAAAACTCTCTACCTGTTTCTCAAAAGAAATTCGTTAAAGCATGCTTGAATGACTTAACACCAGATTTCATTGAAAAACTTAGGAATGAGCCTTCTGCTGTTTTAATTGCTTCGACAACCAATGCGCATGCAATGCCCGAATTGCGTAGAATTATGGTTGAATTGATTCAGCAGAATATCAAAACTCCCGTTATTTTTCAACGAAGCTATCCGCAAAGCGAGATTTCAGATTTTCAAATCAATGCTGCAAGCGATTTAGGAGGATTACTCATTGATGGTTTAGGTGATGGAATTTGGCTAAGTGCCGAGCATGACCAACCTAGTTTGCGTGAAGTTAATCAAACAGCATTTGGAATTCTACAGGCTGCTCGTGTTCGAATTTCCCGCACCGAATATATCTCTTGCCCATCCTGCGGTAGAACGCTATTCGATCTTCAAGAAACAACTGCTAAAATCCGTAAAAGAACCGACCACCTCAAAGGTTTAAAGATTGGAATTATGGGTTGTATCGTAAACGGACCGGGTGAAATGGCCGATGCCGACTTTGGTTATGTAGGAACTGGCATTGGTAAGATTACACTCTATAAAGGAAAAGATGTGGTCAAACGAAATGTTCCAGCTGAACATGCCGTTGATGAGCTCATTCAACTCATTAAGGATCATGGTAAATGGGTTGATTCTCAGGCATAAGTATTAACTCCCACCACATTGAAAGGATATCATAGCTGCTGTAGTTTTTAAGAACGAAAGAGAATATTTCGTTGAATCTTACAAGGAGATTTGCTCTACCACAATCTTCTAACTACATGAATAACAGCAATTTGAATATATCTATTTTGTCAAATTTCTAAAATTACATTTTTTTCTTGCAACAGTAAGTAGGCCGCCTCTTAGCCGACTATAGCCTGCAACATCCACCCTATTAAAGTAGTAAGACTTTAGAGTAATTATTCTGAATTCTTATGAAACGAGACGGATATTTTTTGAGATTGAAAACCCTGCAGTTTATACTGCCAGTGTTGATGAGTGTGTTGACAGTCTCTTTGAACGCCACCAGTTATGTGTGGAATGGTTCCGTTGATACGCAATGGGGCGAACCAAATAATTGGACACCTGCTGGTATTCCTGATATTGGTGATGATGTTACAATCAGCAACCAAACACACAATCCTGTATTCGAAGAAATTTCCGGATTGAACAATTTTACAATGACTTCCGGCACGCTTGATTTATCGGCGTTCACGTTGGTTCTTTATGGAACAGCTGCATTTAATGGTGGTAGCATATCGAATGGTAACATTGCTTTTGTAGCAGGATCGGTCTCAACATTTTCAGGAACATCGCTTAGTTGTGGAATTACTGGAACAATGGACAATGTGTATTTTAATGGTGGAACATTTAATAATGCAGTTTCTATCACCCGAACAAGCGCAACTGATAACACAAGTAATGGTGGAAATACGTTCAACTCCACGTTCAGTTTAAGTAATACTGGATCTGGAAACGTAATCCTATCGAACGTTTCAGCTGATACCTATACTTCTTCAACAACATTCAGTACAAGCAGCACGGGACTTATTCAAGTTGCCTACACTGCAACAGGAAATGCATTTCAAGGTGGCTTGAATTTCAATTCTACAGGTACAAGTTTAGGAATACGATTAGGGCAAAATGGAGGAACGTCAACATTGAGTAGTGGTCAAGTGCTTGGAATTGGAGGAAGCGGCTTCTCTGTAGGAGACCTTCGCATTAAAGGATTAACACAATCCGGATCTACGGCTCAATCATTAACACTAACAGGAACGGCGGCTTTATATCTAGAATCTGGATGTACATTCAATGGAGCAGTCACCTTTGTATCACCTCAAGTGTATTTAAATGGATCAACATACCAAGCAGCTACTTCCATTACCAAAACAGGTTCAGGAAATAATCAAAGTTTAGGTGGGAATACGTTTAATGCTGCCACTTCAATCATAGAAACTGGAAGCGGAGATTATATATTAGGTGTTTCAAATCCAGATAGCTTCAATTCGACCGCAACATTCAGCAATAGCGGAAGCGGAACTTTATATGTAGCACATGTTGCTTCAGGAACTACTCTTACCGACAATGTTCAAGTAAATTCAACAGGCTCAAGTAAAGGTGTTCGTTTTGGACAATCAGGAGGAACAACAACACTTTCATCAGGAAAAACAATCACAATTGGTGGTTCAGGATTTTCTGCTGGAAGCTTACGACTTAGAGGATTTACTCAAACTGGATCAACCGCTCAAAGCTTTTCTGTTACTAGTGGAACTGCAGCGCTCTATCTCGAAACCGGTACTACATTCAATGGTGCTGTTACGTTTGAATTCCCTCAACTTTTCCTAAGTGGAACAACCTTCGCAAGTACAGCCAGTTTAACAAAAGGTGGTGCTACCGATAATACAGGGAATGGTGGAAACACATTTTCATCAACTACAACAATTGTCAATAGTGGCTCTGGTCGACTTAACCTCGGAGGAACCAATCCTGATGTCTTTTCTGGAAATGTAACGTTTAGTAGTACCGGTAGCTCTCTGATTCAAATTGCACATGCTGCTGCTTCAACTGTATTCAATGGAAACATCATCGTCAACTCAACAGGTTCAAGTTTGGGTGTGAAATTCGGTCAAAGTGGAGGAACTTCTTCGCTCGCCAATACTAAAACAATCACGATTGGTGGTTCTGGGTTTTCTGCCGGTGATTTAGCAATTCGTGGATTAACACAAACGGGTAGTACGGCTCAAAGTATGACGACTTTTAGCGGAACTTGCAGCCTGATATTAGAAACAGGGACTGTTTTTAATGGAAACGCTACTTTCACAAGTCCACGTTTATTTCTAAATGGTTGCACATTCAATGGAACGGCTTTCCTAACAAAAAATGGAAGTTCTTCGGATGCAAGTAATGGTGGAAATACCTTCGCATCAACAGCAACACTTGTCAATACGAGCGATGGTGAAATGCTTTTAGGAAATACAGATCCGGATATATTCAACGGAAATCTAACTATCGAGAACTCTGGTTCAGATGTGATAAATCTTGCTTACGGTTCTACTGGAAACGAATTTCATGGAAACATCGAATTGAATAGTATAGGTTCTGCATCAGGAATTCGTTTTGGACAAAATGCAGGAACCTCAACTCTTTCGAGCAGTAAAACAATCAGTATTGGTGGTTCAGGATTTACTTCAGGTGATTTACGTTTGGCTTATTTTACTCAATCAGGTTCAACTTCTCAATCCTTAACAAGCTTTGGTAGCGGCGTTGAATTGTATCTTTCTGAAGGAACTACATTTAACGGAAACTCAACCTTTACCTGCGATAACATCTACCTCGATGGAACAACATTCAACAGTAATGCAACCATCACTAAAACAGGTAACGGCTTTAACCTTTCTAATGGTGGAAACACATTTAATGGAACAACAAGTATCTCCAATTCAGGAACCGGTTCATTCATCCTAGCTGGCTCATCGTCCGATACGTTCAATGAAAATGTAACATTCCTTCAAACAACTGCCTTCACTCTCTTTCCAGCGTATAACGTAACCTCATACTTCAAGAAAAATATCTCCACCCTTAGCTCCAATACAGCGATTGTTTTTGCTAGCAATGGTGGAAGAGTTACTCTCAATGGAACCGGCGCTCAATCGATTGACGGTGATGTTGCTAAGTTGCCAGAGTTCTTTAATCTAACAATCAATAAAAGCTCGAATAACGTTACGCTCAATGTTCCCATTTTAGTGACCAATAACTTGACGTTAACTTCCGGCAATATTGTGAGTAGTTCAACAAATCTGATCACTCTAGCAGATAATTCTAGCGTTTCTGGCGTTTCAAATAGCAGTTATGTTGCTGGACCTGTCCGTAAATTAGGGAATGATGCATTCACCTTTCCTATAGGAAAAAGTGGATATTATCGTCAAATTGGAATTTCTGCTCCAGCAAGCACTGGTGATCACTTTACAGCAGAATTTCACATGGCCGATTCGGATGGAAGTTATTCGCATGCATCCAAAGACCCAAGCATCGACCATCTAAGCCATTGCGAATATTGGATTTTGAATCGTACTGGCGGATCTTCTAGTGTTTCTGTAGTGATGAGTTGGAATGCACCAAGCTGCGGCGTAACGTCTTTAGGTGATTTACTAGTTGCTCGTTGGAATGGAACCATGTGGAAAGATCATGGAAACGGCGGAACAACAGGAAATACAAGTGCTGGAACAATCACTTCCAGTGGATCGATTTCTAGTTTTAGCCCATTCACCTTGAGTTCTAGTTCAAGCCAAAATCCTCTTCCTGTGAATTTGGTTCACTTTGGAGCCAATCCAATTAACGGTGATGTTGTGCTCGATTGGACAACCGTTTCCGAAAGCAACAGTGATTATTTTAGTGTTGAATCCTGTAATGATGCTGTTAATTTTAAAGAAGTTGCTCGTTTATCGGCAGCTGGAAACAGCAATACCACATTGAACTACCGTAGCTTAGATACATCTCCTCATTCGGGAGTTTCTTACTATCGTCTTCGTCAAGTCGATTTCGATGGAAAATTCATGTATTCGAACATCGAAGTTGTTAATATGCCAACCCTTTGGGATTCGGAAGTTGTATTGAGCCCAAATCCAGTTATTTCAACGGTTGATATTCATTTAGATCCAGATAATTATTCCAATCCAATCATTGAATTGCGCGACCTTCAAGGTAGAATATTGCTAGTGAAAGATGGATTAAAGGTTGATGCTCAAAAGCCAATCCGAATTGATTTATCCGATTTCCCTCATGGATTGTATTTCCTTCAGGTGAGCGAAAATGGAAAATCAATCAGCAAACGTATCATCAAGGATTGAAAAATTCGAAAAAAAAGGGAGAACAAATCTCCCTTTTTTTATACTTAAATGTGAATCGCTCGGTTTCCAGTTGCCGCTAATGCAGCCTCTCGAATTGCTTCAGTAAATGTTGGGTGTGCGTGACTAATACGAGCTATGTCTTCGGCCGAAGCACGGAACTCCATGGCAACAACTGCTTCGGCAATCATATCCGCTGCGCGTGGACCAATGATATGAACTCCTAAAATTTCATCCGTATTGGCATCGGCTAGCATTTTTACTAATCCATCGGTATCCATACTGGCACGTGCTCTTCCAGATGCTTTAAAAGGAAAAGTACCCACTTTGTAGGCACGTTTATCGGCTTTCAATTGCTCTTCTGTATAACCAACACTGGCAACTTCTGGCCAAGTATAAACCACATTGGGAATCAACAAATGATTGATATGTGGCTTTTGTCCGGCAATCCATTCAGCTACAAATGTTCCTTCTTCTTCTGCCTTGTGAGCCAACATCGCTCCGCGAACCACATCTCCAATCGCATAAATATTCGATACCGAAGTTTGGCACTGTTCATTCACAGGAATTCGTCCTTTTTCATCTAAGGTCAATCCTGCATTTTCTAATCCTAAAGAATCAGTATATGGTCTTCTGCCAGTTGAAACTAAAACATAATCACCTTTGAGTTCGAGCTTAGCTCCATCTTTCAAGGCTTCGGCAGTTACAACAACCGATTTCCCTTTTGTTTCTGCAGAAGTAACTTTATGCTGCAAGTAAAACTTAAATCCAAGTTTGCTCAATACTTTTTGAAGCTCTTTACGCATCGTGCCATCAAATGCACCACAAATAGAATCGGTATATTCTACCACAGAAACCTCAGCACCTAAACGAGCATACACCGAACCCATCTCCATTCCGATAACTCCACCACCAATGATAATTAAATGCTTCGGAATCTCTTTTAAATTAAGCGCTTCGGTAGAAGTAATGATGCGTTTTTTATCAATCGTAACTCCCGGAACAGAAGATGGTTTTGAACCTGTAGCTAGGATGATATTTTTTACTTGAATGTCAGTATGAGTTTTATCCTCTTTTTCAATTCGGACTGTTGTAGAATTCACTAAAGATCCATGTCCATTCAGCACCGTTATCTTATTTTTCTTCATCAGAAAGTCAATCCCAGCAACGGTTTGTGCAACGACTTCGTTTTTCCGTTTCACCATCTGCCCCAAATCTGCTTTCAAATTAGAAAGCTGAATTCCGTGTTCGGCGAAAGTATGACCAGCATTGTAAAAATGCTCTGAGGAATCGAGCATGGCTTTAGAAGGAATGCATCCAACATTTAAGCAAGTACCACCAAGGGTTGAATACCATTCGATCAAAGCGGTTTTCATTCCAAGTTGAGCACAACGAATAGCAGCAACGTAACCTCCGGGACCGGAGCCAATTATAGCAACATCAAATGAATCCATGGAAATATCAGGGTATTGGGCCGACAAAAGTACGAAAGCAGAATACAATCAACGCTTTTTGCGCCCTTTTATACGAACAATAAAAGGCCAACAAATAAACCAAAGAGAAAGAAAACAAGCTGCTTTACCAAACAAATCTCCAGTATAAGAAAACAGTGTTCGTTCGTTATTCAAGTGAATGTCTCCTTTTATAGCTGCCTCTTTCCAATACGCTTGAGCTTGAATTATATCTCCACGTTGATTAATGAAACAACTTACGCCCGTATTGGCCGAACGAACTATGCTCCTGCGGGTTTCTATAGCACGCAATCGCGCATAAGCTAAATGCTGCTTGTATCCTGGAGTATCGCCCCACCAACCATCATTGGTAATAATGGCAATGAAATTTGCTCCATTTGCTACGTAGGTCGACATAAAATCACCATACACAGATTCATAACACACCGAAGGAGCTACTTTTTGATTTGCATTGATTCCTGAAAAAACGCTGCGTTCATCTTGACTGCCAAGTGTTCCTGTTGTTCCACCTAAATCGATCGCATAGGAATCAAGGTATTTTAATAACCAAGGAAATGGCATCTGCTCAACACCCGGAACCAATTTCGATTTGTGATAAGTTCTCACTCCACGTGCATTAATGAGCAAAGCCGTATTGTATGAGTCGTAATAAACCTCTCCTCCACGTGCTTTACGTGCGGTAACCGTTCGTTCATCTGGTGTAAACAATGCATGAGTTTCTGCACCTATCAAGATATTCAAACGGGGAAATGGTTCTGTCAAGCTTTCGAAAAGACGAATTCGCGGTTGTTGCCTCAAACTACTTTCCTCCATCGAACCAACCAAAGCGGTTTCTGGACAAATTAACCAATCAGTTGAGGAATCAGTTACTTGAGCGGCAAGTCGAAGAATTTTGGCTGTTTGATTCTCAATTGAACGAACATCGAACTTCTCGTTATATGGATCAACATTGGGTTGAACGATGGCAATATGTGCAATTTCACCACGATCTTCGGAACGATAAAAATACATTCCCAAGGATATCAATGAGGGAATTAATAGTCCAAGAAGAACCGTTCGAATGCCGGGTTTTAAATTCGGTTCTTTTTCTTGAATTCGTTTACGAAGTAGTACAAAAATGCCACAGTTAATGAGTAAAATCCAAAGCGAACCTCCTGAAGTACCTGTGAATTCGTACCATTGAATGATTTGGGTTGATTCGGCAAATACATTTCCGAAAGTGAGCCAGGGCCAAGAAAGATCCCAGAGATGATGAATAAACTCAAAGGCTAGCCAAAAAACGGGTAGATAATAAATAGAATTTCCAGAAGGGATTTTCTTCCGAGCAACATGAAAGAATGTAAAAGTCCCAGCCATCAATGCCGAATTGGCAAAGAAAGCGAGCAATGCACCTTCGAACGAAGCATTTTTCACCCACCAAGTATCACCTAAATTCCAAATCAGGAAACTCAAATAGGCATACCCGAAAAGCTTCAAATTATTATACGAACCACGAGTTTGAAGAAGTGTTTCTTCGATGCTTAATAATGGAACTAAAGCAATAAATATAATAGGAGAAATTCCAATTACTGGCCAAGAGATGCTTAATAAAATTCCCGACAGCAAAGCAAGCAACAGAAGTCGCATAGTAGTTTTCATCGCTGCCAAAGATAAAGTTTGATTAAACCGAATGAAATAAAAAAACCGAAGCTGGATCCATGCAGAATCCAGCTTCGGAGAACAACCAAAATATGCAATCGGAATTAATGTGCGATACTCAATTTACGAACGCCCAATAGTTGACCGTTTTGACCGTAAACATTCAACATATATAGTCCTTTTGCGAAACCTGAAACAGGTACTTGAATCAGGCGTAATCCTGCAGTAGAAGACTCTGCACCAGACCAAACCATCTGACCAGTGATGGAGGTTAGTGAATAAGAGAGTTTTCCAGCAGCAGGCAACTCAACTAGAAGATTAGCAATTGTATTAGAAGGATTCGGATAAACATCACCTCGAAGTACCGAAGAAACTGGGCTTACAATTCCGGTAATGTCTTCTCCCATAACGAGTGCGATGTTCACACCAGGAGTTTCTTCTGAAATTGTGAATTCAACAGGAACGCAAGTCATTCCAGGCTGATCAGCCATCAAACGATATGTTCCAAAAGCTAAGTTTGTGATTTCAAAGTTTCCAGAATTATCTGATGCAATCCAACGTTGAGGAATGTCTGACAGATTGGTTATTACCACTTGAGCTCCTGTTACTGGCGATTGTGCTGATGAATACTCAGGGTTGAATATGCGGAATGGACCATCATCAATACTTCCTCCTACTGTTCCATTTCCGCCTGGATTTTCACCGTAGATTAATGAAATAGTGTAAGAATACCCGTTAACATTATTGACAATTTGCTCAGCATTAAACCAGTAATACTGTTCACCAAAATACGTAGGTGTGTATTGACTATAATATTGAGAAGCATCTGTCAATCCAGCTTTTACTAAGTATGTTCCAATTGGTAAAGCAGGGAAAACATAGAAACCTGAATCAGCATCAACCGTTGCAATTAACTCTGCTGCAAAAGAAATTGGATCAATGCTGTATAGTTTTGCTTTTGCGTGATCAGCCAAATTAGCTCCTGCGTATATATAACCTCCTATGTCATATAAGTAGTTAGTAGTGTCTAAACTAATAGTGCCAGTATAAGAATCAGAACAACCATTACTGCTAGTCATTGTGAGTGTAACAGTATACACACCATATTCTGCATAAACGTGTTCAGCATTCAATGTTGTAGCAGTATTCCCATCACCAAAATCCCAAGTGAATTGTGCGTTAAACGTACTACTCATATTAGTGAAATTGATTTGCATTGCTGAGGTATTCGAAATCTCAGCACCAAAATAGGCTTCACAGGTTGGCAAAGAATCCGTCGGCACAACAAGTTCCATACAGGTTGTATCACTGCATGTTCCATTCGTAGCACTTACAATATGGCAAATAGAATATGTGCCTGGAGTAAAGCTAAATACTGGATGGTAATTGTCTGAAACAAGTCCATTGCTTACTATCCAATAATGATTTAAACCATCAACAGGACCACTGTATGCTGAATTGAATTGATATGGATAATTCTGTGGATTAGGAACATCACCTACATAAACCGACTGGAATGAAGAATTACATTGTGTTGTATCTTGATTACCAGCATATACATATGCGCAAAACGTGTTTTCACATTGATCAGAATGAACGGTTAAACACACTTGATAAATTCCAGGAACGGCATACGTATGATAAAGACTTGATTCAGATCCAATGCTATTATCACCAAAATCCCAAAAGTATGTAGGATTATTTCCCTCTATAACAGATAAACCTGCGTCAAACAATACCATTTGCAAATTCCCAGCTTGACAGGTATAATTATATGAAGCTGAACAGCCTGCATTTGTTGTGTCATTAGTAATTACAATGGCTTGACAATAAGTATCCTCGCAACCTATCGGATCCATTGTTCCCGAGACTACATGCAAACACACTTCATATACTCCAGCCCCAGGGAATGTAAAATTTGGGAATGTTTGATCTGAAAAAACATTTCCATTTATTGACCATATGCTCGATAATGCCGCTCCAGAACTTTGATTCTGGAAATAAACCTGAGTGGGATTACTGATTTCGGTTGAGTATGAAAATGCGGCATGGCATGTACTGGTATCTGCTACCACATTAATAGTCTGACATATCGTGTTTTGACAATCAGCTGTTGTTACCTGTAAGCACACAGAATAATTACCTGTTTGAGTATAAATATGCGTTGGATTGGCTTCAGAACTATTTACACCATCACCAAAATACCAATAATAAGATTGTACAGGAGCCGAAGTTGTGGTTGTATTGACAAAAGAATAACTTGAAGAATTCGTTGAATTTGGAACAATGGTGAAAAATGGTAGACAGGTTCCATTCGCGCCAGGAGTTACAAAACTGCAGTAGGAATCTGTACAACCACTTGCAGAAGTAATTGTTAAACAAACTTCCATTCCATCGTTCGTTGGAAAGGTAAAATCAAAATTCTCTAAGGTCGATACAACTGTCCCATTGATAACCCACATATACGTTAAAGGTAAAGTCCCAGAAGTACTCTGACTTTGAAAAATCACATGATTCGTTACAGTTGGATCTATATAAGCTACATATTGAGCATTACATTCTCCAGTAGGAATAGTACAAATCTCAAAGTTCACCAATGCTGAATCAATTGTTCCTTGGTTATTTGATACGGTATCGGTTAAATAAGTAGTATCGCAATTAGCTGTTTCTACTATAAACAACTGATTTGGTCCGCTTAAACTTCCACTTGGAACGTTAAACGAATAATAGCCATCATTATTCGTAACTACAGTATATGTTTGCCCCATACCAGTAATGGTAATAGGCCAGTTTGCAATTGGAAATGTTGCATTAGGGTTAGTAACAAAACCATAAATGAATAAATCATCCGACGGAACTTGTGCCTTCGAAACGAATGCGAACAAAACCAAACTGAGAGTAAACAATAGCTTTTTCATGTGATTCAGATTATTGATGATACAAATGTGCTTTAAGTTCTATCGGTACGCAATGTTTGAATTCAAAATTCTTACGCAATCAAATTACTAATAATCCTCCAAACTACTACATAATATACATTTATACGTAATTTATTTCTACCGATAATTTCAAAATATCATCCATATTTTTTGTTTGAAATCTACATAATAGCTGAATCAATTTACATTTGACGCACATGTTGGCTCGCATTGCTTATTATATTTCCTATTTCATTCTCGCAAAAGGTCTAAACAGGGTTCATTCGCCCTTCGTTTTTTCTTTATACACCGAAATAATTCTCGCTCACAAACAGTTTTATGCATTTGCTCCCATCGAGAAAATTAGAGCACGTTTGTTAAAATCCAATCAAGTCATTTCCGACCTCGATCCAGGAGCTGGTTCTAAGAAAGCTACTTCTAAAAAATATATTAAATCGATTGCGAAAAATAGCTTGCTACCGCCTTGGCAAGGTCAATTGTTATTTGCTTTAACCGATTATTTCAAACCTTCCATTATCCTTGAATTAGGCACTTCGCTCGGTATCTCAGCGCTCTATCTTGCAAAAGCGAATAATGCTCAAGTACATACAATTGAAGGTCAAACATCAATAGCAAACATCGCCCGACAAACTATCGCCGAAGGAAAAGCTAGAAATGTTGTTGTTCATGATGGCCTTTTCGAAGAAGTTCTACCTTCTTTGCTTCCCAAACTTCAAAAAATTGATCTCCTTTATCTTGATGGGAATCATACCTACGAAGCGACTCTCCGATATTTCAATCAACTCCTGCCCTATCTTCACAACGAATCAGTAATAATTGTTGACGATATTCGTTGGAGTAAAGAAATGATGACTGCATGGAAAACGCTCATCACTCGAGATGATATTCATGTGAGTATCGATCTTCAAAAGTTTGGTATATTGTTCTTTCGCAATACACAAGTAAAAGAACATTTTATTCTTCGTGTTTGAATCCCTTCACCATTTGTCCGTCTTGAGGAAAAACGTAGGTTTGATGCCCCATGAATACTACTGAAAATGTTATTAGCCTCCGGAAAATTATCCGGAATTTCAAACTAGGATCTGAAATTATCCAAGTCCTTCGCTCTATCGACCTCAACATCAATCGGGGCGAATATGTTGCCCTCATGGGCCCTTCTGGATCAGGAAAATCAACGCTCATGAACATCATTGGCTGTCTCGATACACCTACCTCGGGAGAATATGAACTCAACGGCCAAGTCGTTTCCAAACTTAGCGATAACGAACTAGCCGACATTCGAAACAAAGAAATTGGCTTTATCTTTCAAACGTTTAACCTGCTGCCCCGCTCAACAGCACTCGACAATGTGATTCTTCCGCTCATTTATGCAGGAGAAAATAAGGTCGATCGTGAAAGTAAAGCACGCAAAGCCCTCGATCAAGTTGGTCTCAGCGATCGTATCATGCACAAACCGAACGAGCTTTCAGGAGGTCAGCGTCAACGTGTAGCCATTGCAAGAGCACTCGTTAATTCACCGTCCATTCTTCTTGCCGATGAACCAACAGGGAATCTTGATACCAAAACTTCCATCGAAATTATGGGCTTGCTTCACGATATCCACAATCAAGGCAACACCATCATTATTGTAACACACGAAGAAGACATCGCGCTTCATGCTCACCGTATCATCCGCCTTCGCGATGGTATTATTGAAAATGATTACATAAACGAAAACATCCGGGTTTATCAAAAAGCATGAACATTCAACCTTAATAATACGTTCGGGGAACATGAAAATTTATACACGAACCGGCGATTCCGGACAAACATCTCTCCTCGGTGGAACTCGCGTCCCAAAACATCACCTCCGAATTGAAGCATACGGCACTCTCGACGAACTAAATTCTCATATCGGGCTACTTCGCGATCAAGGTCTAAGCGATATCAGCACCAGCCAACTTTTCGAAATCCAAGACCGAATTTTCACACTTGGCTCCCATCTAGCTTCTGATCCCGAAAAAAGCAAAGCTAAAATTCCCGATATCAGTCCCGACGACATTCTGTTTCTCGAAAATGCCATCGATCACATGAACGAAGAACTTCCCGAAATGCGCAGTTTTGTTCTTCCCGGTGGACATCCCGCTGTTTCTATTTGTCACATTGCTCGCTGTGTTTGTCGTCGCGCCGAACGCTTAATTGTTCATCTTGCAGAACACAGTCATGTCGAAGATAGTGTCATTCAATACATCAACCGTTTATCCGATTACCTCTTCGTATTGTCTCGTAAAATCAGTTCTGATTTCAACGCAATCGAAACTCCCTGGAAACCAAGGATGTAAAATATCACCACTTTCGATAAAGCTATCTTCTTATTTCTATTTTTGCGGAAAGTTGACGCACTAAGCCGAAAACTTCTGTTCACTTATTAATTAATTCACACAAATACCAAGGAAATGTACTGGACACTAGAACTTGCCTCTTACCTTGAAGACGCACCTTGGCCTGCTACTAAGGACGAACTAATCGATTTCGGCATTCGTTCGGGAGCTCCTCTAGAGGTTATCGAGAACCTGCAAGAGATTGAGGACGAAGGCGAAGTGTATGAAAGTATTGAAGAAATCTGGCCGGATTACCCGACAAAAGACGACTTCTTCTTCAACGAAGACGAATACTGATTTTCTTATTCTTCAAGATATCAAGCGCTGTTCTGCAAAGAGTAGCGCTTTTTTTATGGCACCCGGGCGGGCTGTTCGCTATAGTCCTTGCTGTATGCCATAGCTTTAGCGAAGGCATACGCGGCGGGCTGCCGCTACCATCCCTGGTGCTCACCTTTAATCTTCAATCTTTCAATCCTATCCAGGCTTCGGTGCCCGGTAAAGCTGCCGTTATTTCAATCGGGTCCTTTTTAACCGGATGCTCAAATCGTAACATCCGCGCATGCAAACAAATACTCCGATCCGGGTTTCCTCGTCGTGCTCCATATTTTACATCACCCTTTATAGGCCATCCCATCGCCGATAATTGCACCCGAATTTGATGATGTCTTCCAGTTAATGGCTCTACCTCCAATAAGGTGTATCTATCCAACACACGAATTACTTTAAAACTCAATTCGCAGCGTAAATACCCATCTCGAGGCTCTTTCAATGCTCTCGAAGTATTCTTCTCTTCATTTTTACTTAAATAATGAACGAGTGTTCCTTCTTCCTGCTCCACTTTCCCTTCAACTAATGCCCAATATGTTTTCTTAATCGTTCGCAATCGAAACTGCTCATTCATTCGCGATAATGCCTTGCTTGTTCGAGCCATCAATACCACTCCGCTCACTGGACGATCAATGCGATGAATCACACCTATAAATGCATCTCCTGGTTTTTGATACTTCACCCGTAAATATTCGGCAACCTTTTCACTCAATGGAATATCTCCCGTTTTATCGCCTTGCACAATCTCTCCTGCTTGTTTATTTACAGCTATCAGATGATTATCCTCAAACAATATAGTTCCCCCGGACTTAAGTCCGGGGCTGCCGAAATTACCGGAAATGCTGGAGTTGTCGGAGCTTCCGGGGATTCCGGAGCTATTAATAAGATTCGGATCCATTGGGAAAATCGCTCGATTTCACATCTTTCACATAATTCCCAATGGCAGCAACAATTTGTTCATGCAAATTGAGATAGGTGCGTAAAAAACGTGGTTTAAACTCGGTGTTGATTCCCAACATATCGTGTAATACCAAAACCTGTCCGTCTACTCCTCCACCAGCACCAATACCAATAATAGGAATTGCAACTTCTTTTGCAACACGTGTAGCTAAATTGGCTGGAACTTTTTCAATCACAATAGCAAAACATCCTGCTTCCTGCAACAAATGCGCATCATGAATCAGTTTTTGTGCTTCTTCTTCTTCCTTGGCACGAACCACATAGGTTCCAAATTTATAGATCGATTGAGGAGTCAATCCCAAATGTCCCATCACAGGAACACCTGCACTCAAAATCCGCTTTACTGATTCCACAACTTCTTCGCCGCCTTCTAATTTGATAGCATGCGCTCCTGTTTCCTTCATCACACGAATGGCCGAAGTCAATGCTTCTTTCGAATTTCCCTGATACGATCCAAAAGGCAAATCCACAACCACCAAAGCACGCGAAGTCCCACGAATTACTGATGAAGCGTGATAAATCATCTGATCAAGCGTAATGGGTAACGTTGTTTCATGACCAGCCATCACATTCGAAGCCGAATCTCCAACCAAAATGACATCTATTCCAGCCTCATCCACCATTCCAGCCATTGAAAAATCATATGCAGTCAACATGGAGATTTTCTCTCCCTTATTCTTCATTTCCTGCAGTGTCTTGGTAGTAACGCGTTTAATCTCTTTTTGAACCGACATAGTTTTTTATCCGATAAAGGGCAATATTAGTCATTTACTCCCTGTGATGAAATTCCTACTTTTGCCCGTATGAATAAAATCATTGTTTTTGCGCTGAGTCTTATTACACTCATTATAAGTTCTTGTTCAAACGACCTTAAGATAAATGCTCCTTGGAAAGATGTAACTGTTGTTTTCGGTTTGCTGAATAAAGACGAAACCACTCATTACATTCGCATAAGTAAAGCTTTCTTGGGCGAAGGAGATGCATTGGAATTTGCCTCTCAATTCGATTCTTTATATTATAAACCTGAATTATTAGAAGTCAAAGTTGAAGAAATGCTCAATGGAATTGTGAGCAGAACATTTATTTGCGAACCGGAATTCGACATTGCAAAAGATCCTGGCATTTTCTCAGCTCCTTCGCAAATTCTCTATAAATTTTCTACCAGTTCAACTCAAAAAATAAATCCGAATGCTTCATTTCGTTTAACTGTAAAGAACAATTCATCTGGCAACACGGTAACTTCCGAATCTGTTTTAGTTAAAAACTTGATTCTATCTTCTCCCAATGCGAATATTCCTGAAATAAATATTTATCCTCAAAACACGACTACTATTAAGTGGAAAACAGCCGAAAACGGAAAAATGTATGAATTGTTTCTTCGTTTTAAGTACCGTGAATTCAGCGAATTAAATCCAACAGATATCGTTTCTAAAATAGTTGAGATTAATTTAGGACGAATCACTACCGATCTAACTGAAGGAGGAAAAGAAATGTCGATGAATATTGCCAATTCTACCATTTACCAAACATTAGCCTCTTCAATACCTGCAGCAAGCATCGAAAGCCCAATGGTTAGAATTGCAGATAGTCTTCAATTTCAAATAAATGTTGCTGCAGAAGATTTAACAACCTACCTCAATGTAAATCAACCTTCAAATACAATTGCTCAAGAAAGACCACAGTTTAGCAACATTACAAATGGACTTGGTATCTTTTCTTCGCGGGTTGCACTAATCCGCACACTTTATTTGAACGATTTTACGGTCGATTCACTTCGTGGAAATCCCCAAACAGAAGGCATCAACTGGCAGCCTCGCTAATTCTGACTAAATGTCACCTGGTTTGCTGCCAGAATCGGAAGGACTCACACCCTGTACTGTCAAAACTGACAAGCACAGGGTGTCTTTTTTGGGTGGCATAGACATTGAAAACCGGCGAGCACACTGAAAATTAACCGAACAAAAAAATAAAACAATGGGAAAGATCATAGGCATTGACTTGGGAACAACTAACTCCTGCGTAGCCGTGATGGAAGGCAATGAGCCAGTTGTTATTCAAAACAGCGAAGGCAAACGCACAACACCTTCCATTGTAGCATTCCTCGACAATGGAGAGCGTAAAGTAGGAGATCCTGCTAAACGTCAAGCCATCACAAATCCAACAAAAACCATCTCTTCAATTAAACGTTTTATGGGCAACAGCTTTTCGGAAGTTCAAACCGAGGCAGGACGTGTACCATACAAAGTAGTTAAAGGAGATAACAACACCCCACGCGTTCAAATAGATGATCGCACGTATACTCCTCAAGAAATCTCCGCAATGGTGCTTCAAAAAATGAAGCAAACTGCTCAAGATTATTTGGGTACTGATGTAACTGAAGCTGTAATTACCGTACCTGCTTATTTCAACGACGCTCAACGTCAAGCTACAAAAGAAGCTGGCGAAATCGCAGGATTGAAAGTCATGCGTATTATCAACGAACCTACTGCAGCTGCTCTTGCTTATGGTTTAGATAAGAAAAATGCCGACATGAAAATTGTCGTTTTCGACTGCGGAGGAGGAACACATGACGTTTCTGTTCTTGACTTAGGAGATGGTGTTTTCGAAGTAAAATCAACCGATGGTGATACACATCTTGGAGGAGACGATTTCGATCAGAAAATTATCGATTGGTTAGCAGAAGAATTTTCTTCTACCGAAGGTGAGGGACTTGATTTACGTAAAGATGCAATGGCATTGCAACGCTTGAAAGAAGCAGCAGAAAAAGCCAAAGTAGAACTTTCTAGTTCTGCAAGCACAGAAATCAATCTTCCTTATGTAACAGCAACAGCAACAGGACCTAAACACCTTGTTCGCACTCTAACACGTGCTAAATTTGAACAATTAGCTGATGATTTAATTCGTCGTACAATTGAACCTTGTAAAACAGCATTGAAAAATGCCAATTACAGTACAAGTGATATTGATGAAATCATCCTAGTTGGTGGATCAACGCGTATTCCAGCAATCCAAGCTGCAGTAGAAAAATTCTTTGGAAAAGCTCCAAACAAAGGAGTAAATCCAGATGAAGTGGTTGCCATTGGAGCTGCAATTCAGGGTGGTGTATTAACAGGAGAAGTGAAAGATGTTCTATTGTTAGATGTAACACCTCTATCTCTTGGAATCGAAACGATGGGCGGAGTAATGACACGGCTTATTGAGTCAAATACTACAATTCCAACCAAAAAATCAGAAGTGTTCTCAACAGCTAGCGATAATCAACCATCCGTTGAAATTCACATTCTTCAAGGAGAACGTCCAATGGCGGCACAAAATCGCACAATCGGTCGATTCCATTTGGATGGTATTCCGCCAGCACCTCGTGGCATTCCACAAGTTGAAGTGACTTTCGATATAGATGCCAATGGAATACTTCATGTTGCAGCAAAAGACAAAGCAACTGGTAAAGAACAAAAAATCCGTATTGAAGCTTCTTCGGGCTTGAGTGATGATGACATTAAGAAAATGAAAGCTGAAGCTGAAGCAAATGCAGAAACTGATCGCAAAGCAAAAGAAGAAGCAGAAAAAATCAACCAAGCTGACACCTTGATTTTCCAAACAGAAAAGCAACTGAAAGAATATGGTGATAAAATACCTGCGGAGAAAAAAGGTGCTATTGAATCTGCTCTAACAAATCTGAAAGCAGCTCATCAAACTCGCGATTTAGCTGCAATTGATTCTTCGCTTGAAGTGCTTAACAATGCATGGTCTGCTGCTTCAGAAGATATGTATAAAGCAAGTCAAGGAGCTGATAATGCATCTGAACCACAAGCAGAAAACCAAAGTCAAAATGCTGAAGTGACAGATGTAGATTTCGAAGAAGTAAAGGACGATAAATAAGCATTAATGCTTTCTTAGAACCGTCATTTCTAAAATAGAAATGGCGGTTTTTTTATATAAAAAAACCCGGAGACACCTGTGCTGAAGTGCCTCCGGGTAAATAGTTCACATAAATACCAGTTGCGCTCCTAACCCATTCAGAATGGCAACTGCTCTAATTCATCAATTGAAACTGCTCAGGAATCAACTGTTTTATAGAAATAGAATTACGTGATAACTTAACCTAATGGCACAAAGGTGACTATTAATTATTAAGTGCAACAGGGGGGCAACACCTATATTTTATGAAATCATTAAGAAATTGGGATCGGATTTTATATACCAATTTCCCTCTCCAATAAGTAGAATTCCTTTTGTGTTTTTATTGTCGGATTAGTGATTTATTATAAAAAATAAATCGCGTTAAAATACATGGACAAGCAGTTGATTTTGCGAAAGTGTTTTTTTTAAATTAATCTTGAATCCTTATATGAAACCGACATAAGTATTCAAGATCGATGAGCCATTTGATGCTCTTTAATTAGCTCGAGTAAATACAAATTCTGTAACGGTTTATTCAAAAACCCAGAGACCAAAGGATGTTCTTCTGCTTTGATTTTATCTTTTATATTTTCAGAAGATGACAACATATAAATTCTACTCCTGTACTTTATTCCAGGAAATCGTTCTTGACATAAGCTTAGAAATTCCCAGCCATTGATTATTGGCATGGTGATATCCAAAAAAATTAAATCGGGTAATTTCCTAGTTTTAGGAAATTTTGCAAGTTCCTTTAATGCATCTCCAGCATATAAAAAGCATTCTATTCGAACATCTGGAAAGTGTTCTTGAATAAGATAACTGTTAAACACATTATTCATCGGATCATCATCAATTAACCAAATCGTTTCAAGTTCCATTTCCGGTAGTTTTGGACTGGCAAACTAAACAAAGGTGATTGATTAGAATTCCTAAATGGAATACTTAACTTACAAAGAATAATTAACTACTCTTTTAGTTGCAATCTATTGAATAGCATATGGTTATATAGCTCAATAATTCTTACACATAGAAATAAACTATACGCTATATTAATTGATTAATAATTTCAAAAAATTTAATTTATCCATATCAAATGGTCTTGAAATAAATCCTGAAACTAATCCTGAAATAGATGCTAGACTTTTATCATTAGGATCAACAGATGAAGAAAGAATATATATTAATGGCTTATTATTATTATCATGAATATCGATAGAATATAATTTTAAAAATCCCCATCCATCCATATCAGGCATATTTATATCTAAAAAAATAACATCAGGTTTATTTTGCATTTTTCATAATTCAAATAATGCATTAGCAGCATCATTATATGACAATATCTCAAGTCCACGAAAATGTTCCTCAAGGAAATAAGTATTTAACATATTTGTAATACCATCATCATCAATTAGAACTACTTTCACTGAATTAGTTATTTTTCAAAATGTTTGTCATCTAAGTATTATTAATTAATAAAATGACCTTTTTAATGTTCCAAAATTATTTTTTGATTATTCAAGCAAAAACGTAATAAAGATAAATGCCCTTTTAATCCGAGTTTATTGGTGATATTGGAACGATGATTTTCTACTGTTTTTGTACTAATAAAAAACTCCTGGGCAATATCAAGAGAGGAATTATTTTGAGCAATACGTTTCAATATTCTTGCTTCAGATGGAGTTAAACGTCCAATCATTTCCAACACTTTATCAATTTCTTTTTGGTCTGGGATACTTACAATTGGCAAATTTTCATTGTTTTCACTATTCTGCCTCAATACTTTCAATCGATCTAGTCGTGAATTAATTGCCTGAATTAATTCGTTACTCGTAAATGGCTTTGTAATATAATCATCTGCACCGAGCTCCATGCCTTCTCGAACATCACGTCGATCTACTTTTGCAGAAACAAAAATGAATGGAACTGATTGTAATCCATTCTCATTTCTAATTTGCTCTAATAACCAAAATCCATCATAACGAGGCATTTTAATATCACACAAAATTATATCTGGAAGAAAATGCCGTGCTAATAGTAAACCAGTTTCTCCATTTTCAGCACTCTTCACCTCAAATCCATGAAGGGATATGATTTCCTCCATATTATTACGTAATATCAATTCGTCCTCAACAATTAAAACCTTTTTCATTTTTAAATGCTATTTATGTAAAGTTAATGGAATTTTCTATTCGTTTGAATGTTCTGTCGACCTTCTCAAGTATAATCCTAAAAACTGAATATTAAGCTTGTCATCAAAATATAGTTGAAAATAAAAACTAAATTCATTTTCGAACTCTTAACTTGAAAGACCATTTATTCTTCAACCTTTTTAAGTTATTTAATTAAATTAGTTAGTATCATTTTCTATTATATAATAAACATAGTAGTCTTATGATACCCTTAATTGCTTTAATAAATAATTAACTATTAAATGTGAAAATAAATCAATTAATTTATTTGTCATTCAACTCAATTTAAATCCTCATACCAACTCAATTAATCTAAATTACAAATCTTATTTTCACAGAAACTGGACATTACAATTCATTAATTTCTACCTAATTGTGTTTCTAAATAAAAACTAAAAACAATCTTCATTTTATTTAATAACTAACATTACTCAATCTGAGAAATTAAGCCATTCCATTGGCTACATTTGTCAAATAATTTTCTGAATTATTTTTTTAAATGAATCCTTTAAAGACAGGCGTTTTAATACTTCAACTAGGCACTCCTGATAGTCCTTCAACATCTGATGTTCGGAAATACCTTCGTGAATTTCTCATGGATGCACGTGTAATTGATGTGCCTTATGTGCTTCGTCAAATTTTGGTGAATGGGATTATTGCCAATTTCAGAGCCCCAAAATCCGCTAAGCTGTATAAGGAAATATGGACTGATAAGGGATCTCCTTTACTTATTTATGGCAACGAAGTTAAAAAGGAACTTCAAGCTAAACTCGGAAACGATTTTATTGTAGAACTCGGTATGCGTTATCAACAACCTCCTATGAAAGAGGCATTGGAACGCTTTCGAAAAGCTAAAGTTGGCAAATTGATTTTATTACCTCTTTACCCACAGTTTGCCTCTTCAAGTACAGGATCTTCACTTCAACTCGCATTCGAAACTATTGCTTCTTGGGAAGTAATGCCCGAAATTCATGCTATTTCCTCCTATTACAATCATCCCGAATACATTCGCTTATGGGCTGAAAAAGGCAAAGCAATGAATGATGGAAGTTTTGATGCGTTTATGTTTACGTTTCATGGTGTCCCATGGAGACATATTCGAAAAACAGAATGCGGTGGAACATGTCAAGATGGACCAAAAGAATGCCCTGCAATTAACGAATCTAATCATGTTTGTTATCGTGCCCAATGTTTCTCAAATGCACGTGCGGTTTGCCTAGCTGCTGGATTCCCATCAGAAAAAACCTATATCAATTTTCAATCTCGACTAGGAAAAGATCCTTGGTTAACGCCTTATACCGATCATACCATCATCCGTTTAGCGAAAGAAGGTAAAAAAAGAATCCTAGTATTCTCTCCTTCTTTTACAGCCGACTGCCTTGAAACAATACATGAAGTTGGCGTTGAATACAACGAACTTTTTAAAGAACATGGTGGAGAAGAACTTGTTCTTGTTCCAAGTATGAATAGTGACTCGGGGTGGATTACATTTTTAAACAGCCTTATTATCGAATGAAAATAGCATCCATTCGATATTTTTTTACACATTTATACACTCATCTTCGCTCTTACGTTATCTCGGCGAATGCTTCCTAAACAGCTACGTTTTCTTCATCCTTATCTCCATTTCATCGGCCTGCTATTAATGGTTGCAGGTTTGCCGTTTTCCCTATTGTTAATGAGCCTTTCGCAATTTTTCATTGGAGGAAATTGGATTCTAGAAGGACACTACAAAGAAAAACTGAATCGTTTCAAATCCAACAAATCAGCTTGGCTACTTTGTGGAATTTTCCTCATGCTTTTACCAGGATTAATCTGGACTAATAACTGGAATGATGGACTCAAACTCATACGTATCAACTTACCCTTTCTTATTTTTCCTTTCGTACTTGCATCTTCTCAACCATTAAAGAAAACATGGTATGAGCTTCTTCTAAAGCTGTCAATTGTTTCCGTTTTTCTTGCTTCGATCGCTTGTATTATTTGGGGACTTCCTCTCTGGCTTAACGGAGAACTTTCCGATATTAGAAATATTTCCGTATTCATTTCTCACATTCGATTTGCACTCTTAATTGTGCTTTCTATTTTAATTGGTGTGTGGATGCTCAGCAGCCGAAAAATTCCTCTCAAACAGGTTGAACGTTTACTTTTAATTTTCATCCTTATTTGGCTAACAACTTTTCTATTCATTCTTCAATCACTTACGGGAATTGGTATTTTACTATTCATTTCTCTCTTTTGGGGAGGCATAACTATTTGGAAAAAATATTCTCATAAAAAAGCAATCCTACTTTTTTCAATTCCATTTATTTTCTTTCTAATTACGATTTGGCAAGGCCTAACTGTATGGAAGGAATATAGCACTCCCTCAAGTATTTATTCTAGCACTGCTCCAACAAAAACAATTCGAGGAAATATATATACACACGATTTTTCAATTCTCGAAAACGGAAATTATGTTTTCAGCTTTGTATGTGATAAAGAATTACGAAATGCCTGGGAAAAAAGAAGCAGACTTTCAATAGATAGTTCCGATGGAAAAGGAAATCAAACCTACATAACTCTTCTCAGATTTTTAAATTCAAAAGGCTTAAAGAAAGATCAAGATGGAGTCAATGCCCTTTCTGACTTAGAAGTTCGATATATAGAAAAAGGTGTTGCCAATGTGCATTATACTGGATTATGGGGAATCCGAATGCGTTTTTACCAATTGCTATGGGAACTAGATTATAATCGGCGAGGTGAATCAAATCCTGCAGGTCATACAGTGGTTATGAAACTTGAATTCTGGAAAAATTCATTCCGAATCATTGATCAAAACTTATTGAAAGGTGTTGGTACTGGCGATGTTTCCGATAGTTTCAAACAAGAATATCAACGAAATGCAAGTTGGCTCGATCCTTCATGGTGGATGACTAGCCATAATCATTACTTATACATTGCTGTTGCACTTGGAATTCCGGGATTATTACTTTTTCTAATGTGTTTCTTTCTACCTGTTTTCAAGCAGTCTCGCCCAATCTATACTCCTCTTGTTTTATTCTTCTGCATTGCAGTAATATCAATGCTTACTGAAGATACTTTAACGACTCAAGCCGGCGTTTCATTTATCGCCTTTTTCTATTGCTTCTTCCTTTTTTCGCGACCTGTTGAAATAGGTTCTTCTTCCTCTTCTTCTATCCCAATTAATTGACTCGAACCTGAACCTCCAACCACAATTACAATTTCACCTTTTGGACTGCGTTGCTCATAATAATCTGCAAGTTCTATCAACGTTCCTCGCTTGCATTCTTCATAAATCTTAGTCAATTCACGAATCACTGCAGCTTTTCGTTCAGCTCCACAATACTCAGCAAGCTGGCGTAATGTCTTTACTAATCGAAATGGTGATTCATACAAAATGATTGTTCGCTCTTCGCTTGCTAATCGTTTTATTTTTGTTTGACGACCTTTCTTATGTGGCAAAAATCCTTCAAAACAAAAGCGGTCTGCAGGCAATCCTGAAATAACCAAGGAAGGAATTAATGCTGTTGGGCCAGGCAAACATTCAACGTCAATACCAGCTTCTATACACGCTCGAACTAGTAAAAAACCAGGGTCAGAAATTCCGGGTGTTCCAGCATCAGAAATTAAAACAACAGAATTACTATCTTCAATTAAACGAATCGTAGAACTGAGAACGTGATGCTCATTGTGTTGATGAAATGGTCGCAATGGCCTCGAAATATCCAACAAACGAAGTAAATTCCCTGATGTGCGTGTGTCTTCAGCTAGAACAACATCCGCCTCTTTGAGCAATCGTATCGACCTTAAGGTAATGTCTTCCAGATTGCCCAATGGTGTTGGCACCAGGATGAGTTTCCCCATTTTAGATATTGTGCAAATAGCGACGATTCAGCAAATCGGCCAATCCTTGAAATGATTTACCTTCTGAATCCCAATTGTATTTTGCTTTCAACTCCTGAAAGAAGTCTTCTGCATCGCTATAATTTTCGAAATTATTTAATTTATCTAAGGCTTCGTTATACTCATTCACGTTGTTCTTAAATAAATCTTTCAAGTAGGCAAACTTCTCATTGATTCCAATGGATGATTTGATATTGGAAACAGGTTGACGATTTGCCTGATTGGCTACTGTCTTCTCAGTAGGCTTTGCAATTTTATCGTAAAGTGATGCTGCTTTCTCAAAAATACTTTCCTTTTTAGGTTCTGAGGCAGCGGGCTCAGGCTTAAATTCTATCTTCCTAACCGTTGGAACAAAATCTTTCTGACGTTCTTGAAGTAAATCAACCTTGGGAGTTATCACTGCTGCAGGTGATTCTTGAATTGCCTGCTTGGGCGTTTCTTCTACTACTGGAGTTCCATTAAACGTTTTTTGCCACACAATGGGTGAAATTTCTTCCACTTTCTCTTCAGGAACCTTTTCTTCTTCTTTACTAACCTCCTCTATAACTTCATTCTCAGAAATCAAATCAACAACAACTGGCTCTTCTTCGATTTTAGTTATAGCAGGTTCTTCAACTAACAAACTAGTTGATTTGTCTTCGGGCGTAATTACAGGTTTTGGAGTTTCTTCTTTCTTAACAACGTCTTCATTAACGACAGAATTTTTTGAAGAAATCGAATCCGAAGGGGATTTTCTTCGCTGATGTTCAGCAAGTGTTCGGAGATCAAGAAGTGATTCGTATAAATCCCTAACATCTTTTAATGCGAGGTCAACTTCCATCAACGGAATCGAATCTTTGTACTGAAGAATACGGCTATACTGCTCTTCCACCTTGAAAAGCAGATGGGTTATATCGTCGTGTATGCGGTTGGCGTCCATAAGGGTTTACCCAATAGTAATGAATCGAATGTCTTTTACTTAGTTTTGTGGAATCAATCCACCGGGTAAAAATACGTAAAAACATATCGGTTGCTTCCATGTTTCTTGAAAACACTTTACACTCCACCAAACGTCGCGGTTCTATTGAAGTAATCTGCGGTTCCATGTTTTCGGGAAAAACCGAAGAACTCATCCGTCGACTTCGTCGTGCAACCTTTGCAAAACAACGCGTTGAGATATTCAAACCCGCGGTAGACGTACGTTACCACGAAGCCGATGTGGTCTCTCACGACTCCAATTCGATACGTTCAACACCCGTTGAATCATCTCAAAGTATATTACTTCTTTCAGGAGAAGTAGATGTTATTGGCATCGATGAAGCTCAATTTTTCGATTCCGAACTTGTCAATGTCTGTAACGAACTTGCCAATATGGGCATCCGGGTAATCGTTGCCGGATTGGATATGGATTTCCGAGGATTTCCCTTCGGACCAATTCCAGCACTTCTTGCAACAGCCGAATATGTGACCAAAGTTCACGCAATCTGTATGGTGTGTGGCAACCTAGCTAATCACTCACATCGTTTTGATAATACCAACGAAAGCCTTGTATTATTAGGCGAAACAGATTCCTATCAGCCACTTTGCCGTGATTGCTTTTATGAACGCAATCCACTTCCGTACACCGGTTCTCAGGCTCGTAAATCATGAATTCGTATTCCATCCAAACACTCGCAGGATGGTTGGGAAAAGAAACTTTGCTCTCCAATGCCGCGACAAGTACTATTCACGAAATTCTATACGATAGCCGCCGCATTAATAATCCGGCAGCTAGCTTATTTGTTGCGCTCGTTACTTCCCGAAATAACGGTCATCGATACATCGCAAACCTCATCCGACAAGGCGTTTGCAACTTTCTAGTACAAGAAAAACCCGAAGAAGTATTTCGCTCACAGGCAAACTTCATTCTTGTTCCTGATACTCGCATCGCCCTCCAAAAATTGGCTGCACATCACCGGAAACAATTCGAAATTCCGGTTCTAGCTATCACGGGAAGCAATGGTAAAACCATCGTGAAAGAATGGCTTTACGAATCGCTAAAAGACGAATTCCAAGTGGTTCGTTCACCTAAAAGTTTTAACTCCCAAATTGGTGTTCCACTTTCGGTATGGCAAATTTCCTCATCCGATCAGCTAGCCATTATCGAGGCAGGAATTTCAACTCCTTCCGAAATGGTTTCCCTTCAAGAAATCATTCAACCTACACTGGGTATTTTTACCAATATCGGACAAGCGCACGCCGAAAACTTCCCTTCTGTTCAGGTTCATATCCAAGAGAAAATGAAACTCTTCAGCCAAGTAAAAACCTTGGTGTGTTGTGCCGATCATTCACTCATTGTTGAAGAAGCCCGAAATCAGAAAATAAATTGCCTCACTTGGGGTAAAAATCCTTCCGCCGACCTTCGAATTGTCGATGAACAAATCAAAGGCGCAGGAAAACAAATTCAACTTGTTTGGAAGAATTCTGAATTCACACTTTCACTTCCGTTTGTAGATGCTGCATCGGTCGAAAATGCTATGCATACTGCACTTATGTTGCTGCATCTTGGCCTATCCATCGATAAAATAAAAGCGAAAATCAGCCAGTTGCATCCGGTCGAAATGCGACTCGAGTTTCGAAAAGGCATTCATCAGTGCACACTCATCAACGATACGTGGAGCGCTGATCTTGATTCGCTTCGTATTGCTCTTGAGGCAATGGAACAACAGCAACAACACCAAAAGCGAACGCTCATTTTATCCGACATTCTCGAATATGGAAAATCGCTCGAAGAGTTGTACTCAAATGTTGCTGAATTAATCAAACGAAAAGAAGTAACTCGATTCATTGGAGTGGGTGAACAAATGCTCCAATTCGCACCACTTTTTTCAGGCGAAAAATTATTCTTTCCTACCACCGAAGCATTACTTGCACAGCTTGGTTCAATCGGATTTCATAATGAATGTATTCTGCTCAAAGGAGCGCGCATTTTTGGATTCGAACGCATTGCTTCAGCACTCCAACAAAAAACACATGAAACCGTCCTAGAAATCAAACTTTCTGCGATGGTCAACAACTTAAATTTCTTCCGCTCCAAAATGCGCCCAGGGGTTAAAACCATGGCGATGGTCAAAGCATTTTCTTATGGAAGTGGCAGTTTCGAAGTAGCAAATGTATTGCAATTCAATGGTGTTGATTACCTCGCTGTGGCTTATGCGGATGAAGGAATCGAGCTCCGAAATGCTGGAATTGCACTCCCAATTTTGGTGCTCAGTCCCGAAGTCGACAGCTTTATTTCCATGATTGAAAATCGCCTCGAGCCTGAGATATATAGTTTTCGAATGCTCGAACTTTTTTCTCATGCGGTTCTTGCGCGAAACGGTTTCGACGGACAAGCCATTCGGATTCACATCAAATTCGATACAGGCATGCACCGACTCGGATTCGAGGAAACCGATATTCCCGAATTAATTCGTCGTTTGAATAAAATTCCACAACTCGAAACGGCAGCGGCATTTACGCACCTAGCAGCAAGTGGTGAAGCACAGCACGAAGCGTTCACACAAGATCAAATCAGTCGCTTTATTCGATTTACAGATGCACTTCAACAAGGCATAGGAAAACCATTCCTTCGACATGTGCTCAATTCATCCGGCATTTCACATTATCCACAAGCCCAATTTGATATGGTTCGCTTGGGAATCGGACTTTATGGAATTGGCGATGTAGAAGAACAGCAATACCTCGAAGCGGTTAGCAAACTCAGCACAAGTATTTCTCAAATTCGGGAAGTCAAAGCGGGCGAATCGGTAGGATACAGCCGTAAAGGACAAGTAAATCAACCAGCTCGAATTGCCACCTTGCCCATTGGTTATGCCGATGGCTTTCTCCGGAAACTGGGTAATGGCAGAGCATCGTTGCGTGTTCGTGGGAAGCAGGCGTTCACCATTGGCAATATCTGCATGGACATGTGCATGATCGACATTACACACATTCCCGAAGCGCAAGAAGGCGACTCAGTCGTTATTTTCGAACATGCAGACGACATTATTCAATTAGCTCACTGGCTCGAAACGATTCCTTACGAAGTATTGACGGGTGTTTCCGAACGAGTTAAACGAGTGTATTATCAGGATTAAACTTTGGGCGCATGAACCGGGCTTTACGCCTTTACTACTTTGTACCTTTCGGTTACAAAGCGGTAATGGCTGCAATCCCTTGCGCTAGATACGTTTAGCATGAAATCATTCTTCTCCGAAAAAGCCTTAAAACTGTTTTTCAGCAATCCCGTGCTTTTACCTTAATTTGCATTTCAATTCAATTCAAGTGAGCATTCAGGTTTCTTCAGTTACCAAGCTTTACGGCGAACAAAAAGCACTCGATACAATTTCATTCGAAGTCAACCCGGGTGAAATCCTTGGCTTTTTGGGTCCTAACGGCGCCGGAAAATCTACTATGATGAAAATCATCACCACCTTTATTCCACCTTCATCGGGCGAAGTAAAAGTGTGTGGCTTCGACATCCAATCTCAAAGCATGGAAGTGCGTCGAAACGTAGGTTATCTGCCTGAGCATAATCCCTTGTATCTCGATATGTATGTGCGCGAATACCTAGGATTTATTGCTGGTTTGCACCATTTGTCAAACAAAGACAAACGCATCACCGAAATGCTTGGACTTACCGGATTGAGTAACGAACAACACAAAAAAATTGGCGCATTATCAAAAGGATATCGTCAACGTGTTGGCTTGGCTCAAGCACTTATTCATGATCCTAAAGTGCTCATTCTCGACGAACCAACAAGCGGTCTCGATCCCAATCAATTAGCCGATATCCGTGAACTCATCCGTAACATAGGGAAAGAAAAAACCCTCATGTTTTCTACCCACATCATGCAAGAAGTAGAAGCTGTTTGCGACCGAGTGATCATTATCAACAAAGGCAAATTAGTGGCCGACGGTAAAGCAGGAGAATTAGGTAATCGCGGTCGAGGATATAGCATTCATGTAGAATTCGATAAAGAAATTTCACGCGGTGTTCTCTCCAGTATTTCAGGGGTAAAACGAGTTGATAAATTAACTGAACAACACTGGGAATTGTTCGTCGAAGGAAGCGAAGATATTCGTCCGGAGATATTCCGATTTGCAGTAGAAAAACAGCTCACCGTACTCACAATTAATCGTCACGAACAAAGTTTAGAGGAGGTTTTTCAGGAATTAACACGAAAAAACGAGAATTAATTCTGAATTCACGCACAATCACACCTTTCTGATTTGTTAAGTCCCTAGCAATCTCTATTTTTGCGCCCGCTTCATCATTTAAAACACACGATAGATGCCATATCTTTTTACTTCCGAATCAGTGTCCGAAGGACATCCGGACAAAGTTGCCGATCAGATTTCTGACGCACTGATTGATCATTTTCTAGCATTCGACCCATCTTCTAAAGTAGCCTGCGAAACACTTGTAACTACAGGTCAGGTTGTACTTGCTGGAGAGGTTAAATCCGAAGCATACCTTGATGTACAGGAAATTGCCCGTGAGGTAATTCGCAAAATTGGGTATACGAAATCGGAATACATGTTCGAGGCAAATTCATGCGGAATTTTCTCTGCAATTCACGAACAATCAGCTGATATCAACCAAGGAGTTGAGAAAAAAGATCCTTGGAAACAAGGTGCTGGTGACCAAGGAATGATGTTCGGTTATGCAAGCCGCGAAACCGACAACTATATGCCGCTTCCATTGGAATTGGCTCATTTGCTTCTTCGCGAATTAGCTGATCTCCGTCGCGAAAACAAACAAATGAAGTATTTGCGTCCAGATGCAAAATCTCAAGTTACCATTGAATACAATGATAACAATGAGCCTATTCGTATCGATGCAATCGTTATTTCAACTCAGCATGATGATTTCGATGCTGAAAAGAAAATGCTAGAGCAAATTAAGAAAGACGTAATCAATATCTTGATTCCACGTATTCTTAAGAAATTGCCTAAACGTGTTCAAGCATTGTTTAACAATAAAATTGTTTACCACATCAATCCTACTGGTAAGTTCGTAATCGGTGGTCCACACGGAGATACAGGTCTTACAGGTCGTAAAATCATCGTAGATACTTACGGTGGTAAAGGAGCTCACGGTGGTGGTGCATTCTCAGGAAAAGATCCTTCAAAAGTTGACCGTTCAGCTGCTTATGCGACTCGCCACATTGCAAAAAACTTAGTAGCTGCAGGTGTTGCCGATGAAGTACTTGTTCAAGTTGCCTACGCTATTGGTGTTGCTGAACCAGTTGGTTTGTATGTAAATACTTATGGAACTGCAAAAGTTGATAAGCACGATGGTCAAATCGCTCAAATCGTAGCTAAATTGGTAGATATGCGTCCTTACGCTATTGAACAACGTTTCAAATTACGTACTCCAATCTATAGCGAAACTGCCGCTTATGGACACATGGGCCGCGAACCACAAACGGTTACTAAAGTGTTCAACAAAGGCAAGAAGAACGAATTGAAAGTTAAAGTGGAGTTGTTCCCATGGGAGAAACTCGATTATGTAGAAGCGTTCAAAAAAGGCTTTGGAATTGGTTCTAAAGCAGCACCAAAAGCTGCTGTTGCAAAGAAGGAAACTCCCAAAGCAGCTGCTAAAAAAGTTGCAGCTAAGGCTCCAGCTAAAAAAACTGCTAGCAAAAAAGTTGCTGCTAAAGCATAATTATTCTGTCGTATTTTCGAGCCCCGGTCTACCACCGGGGCTTTTTTTTCACCCTAAATCAACCTCTTCAGTTCATGGAAACTACTGCTCGCGCCGGCATGCTTGTCAAACATCCAATTTATGGAAAAGGAACAATCGTAAAAGTCGATACTACCTTTTATACCATTCACTTTCCTAATCGTGGAAACATGGATATTTCTAAACGTACCGAAGACTTAGAACTTTTTGAACCTGTCGTTGAAACTCAATCAGAAGAAGAGGAGTTTTCCATGTCGCAAATGGAGCGTACGTTAAGACGTTTACTAAACGAATATAGCGACATTCAACATACAGCGCCTTTAGCTGAAAAATGGCAAGGAGGCACTTTGATTTTCCAACCAGCAGATAGTAATTTAAAGCCTAAGGAAGTTCCTATTGAGACCTTCTTTCACAAGATTGTGATGGTAAGAGATCGATTACGAGTGATGGAACAACAAATCAATGCAAACACGAAGCTGAGCGATGCTGATAAGGTTGATTTACAGCAATATATTACTAGAATATATGGTAGTATGACTACGTTTAATGTGTTGTTTAAGGATAGTAATCACCATTTTGTTGGAGAGAAAAAGAACAACGAGAAAGACTAAACGTTGTATGTATCATGGTAGAACACGAAGTTCCAGAGAACGATGCTGCATTAACTGAACTGTTTAAAGAAGTTCAGCATGTATTGTCATTTTCAGAAAGACGCGATTTAGAAACCTTACAATTATTTGGTTTTGGCTCCAGCTTTTCATCGGGTAAGAATGCTCGATTTAAAGAGAGTTCAATCCATCAATATTATCGCGAAGACCAGATTCGATCCATTTGCGTTCGGTATCGATTGCGATTTCTACCCATCAAGCTCTATTCAGGTGAAGTGCCATACGAGGTTGTTTCGCTTATTAAAAAGCACGATCATATTCATAATGAAAGAGAAAATCAGTATTTCATTTTGGCATCAGTATCTTTCTTTTTTGTGAAAGATCCTTATGCTGCTCCATTGCTTTTTGCTTTAACCGAAGATGGGCGATATGAGCTAATATGTCAATGGGGTAAAGAATTACCTTGGTATATCCCAATAATTAAATTCCCTTATCGGGATTTTAGAAGTATGGTTGTTAGTTCGTTAATTTTCGGCTCAACAGTGGTAACAATTTCTTCATTAGTAGGATATTTCGATACGTCCAATATTTTCAAAAGCATCCTTATACAAATACCCTTATTAGTATTGTTTGCAGGAGTATTCTCAACCTTGGCTCTTTGTTGGGGATTAGTAACTCATACTGATTTCAGTTCTGACAACTGGAATAGTAGATTCTTTAAATGAAAAATATTATTTACCTCGAAAGAAGATTGTAATCGGAACTCCTTTAAAATTATATTTCTCTCTTAGCTTATTTTCTAGGAAGCGTTTATATGGTTCTTTAAAATACTGAGGAAGATTACAGAAAAATACAAATGCTGGGTAGTGCATTTTCAATTGTGTAACATACTTCACTTTCAGGTATTTACCCTTAACAGCAGGAGGAGCCATATCCTCAATTAAAGGCAATAGAAAATCATTTAACTGACGAGTTTGAATATGGCGTTTTCGATTTTCAAAAACTTCTA